>OY762261.2:0-1386891 GCA_963665405.2 Dehalococcoidia bacterium
CCAACAGCACGACGGCGGTCACGCGGAGCGTGATGACCACTTCATTCGTCTCCTTGTGCGCGGCGGTCTCCTTCCGGTACGCTTTCTCCAGCTCCTCGTATGGCCGTCTGCTGGCGGATGCGGACTCCCTGGCCTCGTCCCGCTGCCGCTCCAGCTCAGATGCTCTAAGCTTCAACTCGGATGCGGTTCGCTCCAACTCCCGCACGGTCCGCTCAAGCTCATCCTCCCTGGCGATGGCCCGGCGCAGCATTTCCTCGTCGCTCAGATACTCCGGCCCGTGCATCCGGACGTAGACCCGGCTACCTTCCCTGGCAACCTCGACCTCTCCCTTCCTGATCTTCCTGTCCAGGGTCGAGAGGGATATCTCCAGCTCCTCAGCCGCCTCCGCTTTCGTGACCCAGCGGACAGGCTCATCCATCGGTTTTCCTTCCCTATCGGCTGACACGTCACCCCTCGTCATGGGGTTGCAAAAGTGCAATTCTAGTGTCCATGTACTTTAGCATAGAGTCCCATTTTGCTACCTGACACGTCAGGCGACACGTCAACCCCGTTTCATAGCTGATTTGGCTGTGAAACGGCCTCTGAAAGTCCCCGGAAATCGGGCCGGTTGTGCCATTTTGTACCCCCCAGCCAGCATGAAGGGGAGCTAGGGACGTATCGGCCCTATCTATTCCCCCCTACAGGACGGTGACGCATCCGGTGGTAGAGCGAGTCCCATTGATAGAGGCGCAGCTCGGACAGCGCACGCCTCGGAGACTCCGGCTCCCCGAGTGGATACCAGGACCGTCCAAGGATACCCGTGCGTGACAGCACAGAGGTGCAGGACACGAATATGGGCAGCGACATCAGACTCATCCGGGCCGCCGTGCGCACGTAGGTGTCCTCGACCTCCTCTGTGTCCACGACGAAGAGCGTGGTGGGGAATGGAGGCTGGTCGTCTTCATGCTCGGGCGACCAATAGTAGCTCGTGTAGGGACTCAGGCGGGCTATGACTCCCCTGGGGTGGCGGGCGCGAAGCTCGTGCTCAAGATAGAACGGCACGTGAAGGCCGCCGGCGACCAGGTGACCCACGGCGTCGGGCGCGATGGCCGAATCGCCCCAGTTGTAGGCCCGGTCGGACCTGGCAGTGGGGACCGTCCACTGGAGTTCACTGTCGGGGTTGGCCCTAGCCTCGGCCTCAAGCTTCGAGAGGAACCAGGTGATGCCGTCGGCGTGCTTCGTCTGACGAGCCCACGTGTCGATGCGGTGGCCAATGCGACGTCTGCGGCCCCGGCGGTCTGTCGTGAGCGCTGTGCTCCAGATGCCCTGCGTCGTGGGGAGTTGGGCGCGATCCCTGTGAGTGATATAGCGTATTCCCTCGGCGGACAGTGTGTAGCGCGTGTCTCCCCGTTTTCCTCGTCGTTCGACAAGGTCCCAGGTATCGACAAGGCTGTGCATCATCTGGCTGACGCGCCCCTCCGAGACGCCGAGCCAGAGGGCAAAGTGCTCACGGGGGATCATCGGGTGGTCGGTCACGAGGTCAAGCGTCCGCTTCTCCGACGGGCTGATGCTGAAGGTAGGCGCAGCCTGCACCATCCGCTCTGGACGAGGCAGCGATGCCCGCTTCCGCTCCGGTGACGCCGTGTGAAGCGCTCCGCCGGGGCTGCCATGGGCGCTCACGTCCTTCAGCGTGTGGTACGAACGGCCGACCCACGAGAATCTGCGCCAGATGCGAAGGTCCCGTCTTTCGAGCGCGTCCCTGGTCTCCACGGCGACGAAGCAGTCATCGAGGTTCAGGTTTGTGCAGAACCTCGTCGTCAGCCTTTCCTCCCAGACGCTCGGAACCAAGATCAGGACGTTGTCGGGGCGGCGCGTGTAGTCGTATTTCGCTATGGTTCTAAGCCGGTCGTAGAGCGACCGGCGCCGCAGGGACAGGCCTTGGCGGACCACGCCGAAGCTGCGGCCGTCGTGAAGGATGATGGTGGCGTCGAATCGGCCCCTGCGGTGGAACTTCACCTGCGAGCGCCGTGAGCCGATGCCGGGGGAGAGTGAGGCGGCGAGACGGTAGACGGCGGCCACAGCGTCCATCCGGCGGATGAGCAGCGTCAGCCACTCCCTGGACACGGGGTAGGCTCGCACGAAGTCCGAGGGCGTCGCAAAGCCGAGCAACCCAGCGGTCTCCCTAATGCCGTTGGCCGTCAGGTAGTACCTCTGGCTGGACGGCAGGTGGGTGGTGCCGTGACTGACGCGGCCGACCAAGCCGTCGGCCAGCAGGCCGGTCAGGGCTCGGTGGACGGTCGCGTGGGCCTCTCCCAGGATGCCTGCCAGCTCTGCTGAGTCGATGAACGGCATCCGGCTGAGGAAATGGAGCATCTGTCGGTCAGAGAGGGGCATATCCGGGTCCCCGTTTCACGCTGTGCCGTATTCGGGCAATTGCTCTAGATGGCAGTTGTCCAACTATCCATTGTCGCGGGGAAGAGCGTCGTATGTAATGCCCCCCAGATTCCCCACCTAGATAAGAGAAAGACCTCGTTGGCGCCCGCCACGAAGCGGGCTAAGATGTTTCTTGACCAAGAGAAACGATCACCAACGAGGTGCAGCTATTATGAAGCAAGGCTTACTGGCATTCCAGTACGAGCAGGAGAAGGGCTCGACGGGTATGACGGGGCTGTCCGGCCTGATGACGTACCTGGAGTTGATGCAAGCAGCGGGTTTGAGGTCATCGGTAGAGCGCCACGTGAGACTGCGGGAGAGAGGTCAGGGCTGGACGGACAGCCAGATGATCATCTCGCTGATGCTGCTGAACTTGGCAGGCGGCGAGTCGGTGTCCGACCTTGATCTCCTTGAGAAGGACAGAGGGCTGTGCAGGATGTTTCGAGAGTTCGAGACCTGTGGTATGCGTCTCAGCGAGCGCAGGGCGTTGGAGAAGAGATGGCGAGTCGAGCGTCGTCGGAGCGTGCCGTCGGAGTCTGCGGTGTTCCGGTATCTGGAGAGGTTCCATGACGCGGGCGAGGAGTCGATGCGGGAAGCTCACAGAGCATTCATACCTGCTCCCAATGGAGCTATGAAGGGTCTGCGCAAGGTGAACGCCGACCTGGTGGGCTTCGCGCAGAGCCGTTCGCCTCAGACCGAGGCCACTCTGGACATGGATGCCACACTGGTGGAGACGCGCAAGCAGGAGGCGCTCCCCAGCTACAAGAAGTACAGGGCGTACCAGCCGCTGATCACCTACTGGTCAGAGGCCGAGTTGATCGTGCATTCGGAGTTTCGGGACGGCAACGTACCTGCGGGCCATCAGCAGTTGCGAGTGTTGATTGAAGTGCTGGGCCGTCTGCCTGCGGGGGTGGAGAAGGTGATGCTGAGGTCGGATACGGCGGGGTACCAGCGGGAGTTGCTGCGGTACTGCGCGGAGGGTGGAGACGAGCGGTTCGGGGTGATCGAGTTTGCGGTTGGGGTCGACGTGACGACGGAGTTCCGCCGTGCGGTGTCCGAGGTCGCCGAGCAAGACTGGCAGACGCTGTACCGCAAGGTTGGGGAGCATCGTGTGGACACGGGTCAGCAGTGGGCTGATGTGAACTTCGTGCCTAACTGGATAGGGCACTCCAAGAACAGCCCTGAGTATCGGTTCATAGCTACCAGGGAGCGGTTGATCGAACAGCCTCTGCCGGGAATGGAGGGGCAGATGGAGCTTCCATTCCCCGCGATGGAGCTGTCCAACAGAGGCTGGTACAAGGTCTTCGGCGTGGTGACCAACCGGAGCATTACGGCAGATGAGTTGATCTGGTGGTCGAGACAGAGGTGCGGCAAGGGCGAGGAGGTCCACAGCGTTCTGAAGAGTGACTTGGCTGGGGGCCGGCTGCCGTCGGGGCTGTTCGGGGCCAACGCCGCATGGTGGGCCATATCGGTGCTGGCCTTCAACCTGAACTCTGCCATGAAGCGGCTGGTGTTGGGCGAACAGTGGGTGGGCAAGCGTCTGAAGGCGGTGCGCTTCGCCCTGATCGCCCTACCGGGCCGTGTGATGCGTCACGCCAGGAGGTTGATCATCCGTCTGGCCCGGGGCCATCCCTCATACGAGTTGCTGCTCAGGGCGCGGCAGAGGATATTGGCGCTGGCTGCCGAGCCGCATCGAGCATAGGCGACCCTGCCTGGAGCATCGGTTTGTAGGCGACTCTGCCGAGTTGCCAGGCTCGGCCATGCCTTCTTTGGCCTGAGAACAGCCATAATTGGCAGCGAACCGCTGCCGATACCCTCAAAGACGGCACCCGAGACCCTGTCCGATGCCCGATCATGTCATGCGTCACCCCTGGTCGACATCCGGACACCCCCTGAAAGCACACCAAGCAGCTCCCAACCATGTCAGGTGGGGAATCTGGGGCCCTGCAAGCCATTGTGTCGTAGCCAATCTTGTGGTAGCGGCGAAAGGGTTTCTGGTCCGAGCGGCCGCAAGTGGCGAACGGAAGGGTGGCAACGGGCCTGAGCATGGCAGTCATTGACTGGGAAGCACCTAGAAACGTATCCTTGGAGAGCATCCAAGATTATACGAATTGCTTTGTTTTGGGAGACGTAGGAATGGCTTCAACCAAACGCCTGCTGCCGACCGGCGAGTGCTGGTGCGGCTGCGGCGCGGAGACGGCAATCGGCTCGTTCTTCCTGCCCGGCCACGACAAGACCGCCGAGTCCGCGGTGATCTCCGTCGAGTACGGCGGCGTCCCCGGCTTCCTGGTCCGTCACGGATACGGACCGGGGGGCAAGAACGCCCTACGCGAAGTAGGCAGGTGGCGTACCAAGAGCAAACGAGAGAGTGATGCATCATGACGACTGCACGACGGGGACAGACAGCTTCCGGCGTGGACGCCGAATCGAGCAGTGGCGCTCTGACAGGCTACGAGGCCGAGCTCTGGCGGATGGCCGACGCGCTGCGGGGCAGCATGGACGCCGCCGAGTACAAGCACGTCGTCCTCGGCCTCATCTTCCTCAAGTACATCTCCGACGCCTTCCAAGAGTTGCACGCCTGGCTGGAGTCGAAGACGGCAGAAGGGTACGACCCCGAGGACATGGACGAATACCGCGGCGAGAACATCTTCTGGGTGCCTCCGGAGGCTCGTTGGCCTCACCTCAAGGCGCAGGCGCGGCAGCCGGTCATCGGCCAACTGGTGGACGACGCCATGGCCGCCATCGAGCGGGACAACCCGGCGCTCAAGGACGTGCTGCCCAAGGACTACGCCCGGCCCGCCCTGGACAAGACTCGCCTCGGCCAACTCATCGACCTGATCACCAACATCCAGGTTGGAGACGCGGAAGCTCGCTCCAAAGACGTGCTGGGTAGGGTGTACGAGTACTTCCTCTCCCAGTTCGCCAGCGCCGAGGGCAAGAAGGGCGGCGAGTTCTACACTCCGCGCTGCGTCGTCAAGCTCCTGGTGGAGATGCTGGAACCCTACCAAGGCCGCGTCTACGACCCCTGCTGCGGCTCATCCGGCATGTTCGTGCAGTCGATGGAGTTCATCAATGCCCACGTTAGCGGGAACGGGAACGGCGGCAGGGCGCGTGGCGACATCTCCATCTGGGGTCAGGAGTCCAACCACACCACCTGGAAGCTGGCCAGGATGAACCTGGCGCTTCGCGGGATTGACGGCAACATCGCCCACGGCGACAGCTTCCACAACGACCGCCACCCCGACCTGAAGGCCGACTACATCCTCGCCAATCCCCCCTTCAACGTCTCCGACTGGGGCGGTGATCGGCTGCGGGACGACAAGCGATGGGAGTACGGCGTCCCGCCCACGGGCAACGCCAACTTCGCCTGGGTGCAGCACATGGCCCATCACCTGTCGCCGCGCGGCGCCGCTGGCTTCGTCCTGGCCAACGGCTCCATGTCGTCGAACCAGTCCGGCGAGGGCGAGATCCGCAAGAACCTCATCGAGGCGGACTTGGTGGACTGTATGGTGGCCCTGCCCGGTCAACTCTTCTACTCTACGCAGATACCCGTCTGCCTCTGGTTCCTGTCCAGGGACCGCAGAGGCGGCAAGCACCGGGACCGGCGGGGGGAGGTGCTGTTCATCGACGCCCGCAAGCTAGGGCGCATGGTTGACCGCACCCACCGGGAGCTGACCGGTGACGACATCGCCCGCATCGCCGATGCTTACCACGCTTGGCACGGGGAGGAACCTTCCGGCGAATACGCCGACGTTCCCGGCTTCTGCAAGAGTGCAACGCTGGAAGAAGTCCGCAAGCACGGTCACGTCCTCACCCCCGGCCGCTACGTCGGCGCGGAGCCGCAGGAGGACGACGGCGAGCCCTTCGAGGAGAAGATGGTCCGACTCTCTGCTCAATGGAGGGAGCAGCAGGCTGAGGCCCATCGGCTGGACGCGGAGATTGAGGCGAACTTGGCACGCTTGGGATTCGGGGCACAGAGGTAGTCTGATGAAGCTGGACTTGACACCGCTTGAGGATGCCGTTGCCCAGTTGGAAGAAGCCCTGGACATATACCACTCCGACCTGGCTTTGACCGATCCGCGCCTCAAGAGGCATCTGAGGGCAGCGGTAATTCAGGCGTTCGAGTTCACCTACGAGCTCTCCTTCAGAATGCTGCGCCGCTATCTTGAGCTTGCATCAGCCAATCCGGCAGAGATCGACGAACTCGTCTTCAATGACGTTGTACGGGAAGCCTACAGGCAATCTCTGCTCAGGTCCGAACTCCCGGAGTGGCTTGAGTTTCGTAGGAACCGTGGAACGACCAGCCACACCTACAACGAAGAGAAGGCTCAAGAGGTGTTCGAGAGCGTTCCGAACTTCCTTCAGGAGGCTCGGTATCTCTTGAATCGACTTCATGAGAGGGTTGAGTCCTTTGAGTAGCCCGGTGGACATCAGGCCCGACCACCTTGCAATCGTGCAGGGCATCCTGCGCGATTACCTGCCTGTGGGTGTCAAGGTCTGGGTGTTCGGCAGCCGCGCCAACTGGACTACGAAGGACTCTTCAGACCTGGACTTAGCCTTGGAGAGTGAGAGCAGGCTAAACCACAAACTGCTGGCGGCGCTGAAGGACGCGTTCGAGGACTCAACCCTCCCCTATACGGTTGACATTGTGGACCTCAATCGGATTGGAGACTCCTTCAGGCAGATCGTGGAGTCACAGAGAGTGCCTCTGCCCGTGGAGGCAGATGGAACCAAGCAGCAAGTCCCTCTGAATACCTCCTTAATTGGCAAGGCCGCCAGCGGTGGAGCGACGCTCACTGCTACCTCGGACCAAAGGTGTGAGGTTCAGTTTGAGCAACTACTCGCAGAGCCAGTCCGCAACGGCATATACAAGAAGAAGGAATTCCATGGTCGCGGCGTCAAGGTCGTGAATATGGGGGAGCTATTTGCAAATCCACGGCTTCGTGACGTGCATATGAGGCGGGTTGAACTATCTGAGTCAGAACGACATCGGCTCAGCGTTCAATCAGGTGACCTCCTATTTGCACGGCGTTCGCTTGTGGCAGAGGGTGCTGGCAAATGTAGCGTCGTCCTTGAGATAAACGAGCCTACTACATTCGAGTCATCAATCATTCGTGCTAGACCCGATCCGACAAAGGCGGACTCCCTGTTCCTCTATTACTACTTCAACTCTCCAATCGGTCTCCACGCCCTTGACACGATTCGTAGGCAAGTGGCCGTGGCAGGAATAACCGGAACCGATCTCGCCCAACTCCCCGTTGAGATCCCACCACTAGCTGAGCAGCAAGCCATTGCCCACATCCTCGGCACGCTGGACAACAAGATCGAGCTGAACCGTCGGACGAACGAGACACTAGAGGCAATGGCCCGTGCGCTCTTCAAATCCTGGTTCGTGGACTTTGAGCCGGTCCGGGCCAAGATGGAGGGGCGCTGGCGCCCCGGCGAGTCCCTCCCCGGCCTCCCCGCCGACCTCTACGATCTCTTCCCCGACCGCTTCGTCCCCTCGGAGCTGGGAGAGGTCCCGGATGGGTGGGGGGTGAGGGCGTTGGGAGCGATGGTTGAGCAACTGCGAGACAATGAGAACCCCCAGGCGTCGCCAAACACAACGTTCAGCCACTTCAGCATCCCCGCGTTCGATCAGGGTAAGGTACCAATACAAGAGTACGGATCGGACATCAAGAGTGTCAAAACACGCTTACAGCGCAGCGTTGTCCTGGTGTCTAAACTCAACCCGGAGATCGAACGCGTCTGGCTCGTAGATATTGAGGCGGATGAAAGGGCAGTCTGTTCGACAGAATTCCTGGTCCTACACGCCCGGCCACCGTTTCAACGTAGTTACGTCTACTGTCTGGCGCGCTCGCCACTGTTTCGGCAACAGGTTGAGTCCCTAGTGACGGGCACCTCAAAGAGTCATCAGCGAGCGCAGGCCAACGCCGTCCTCTCTGTGCGTGTGATTTACCCGTCGGAACCAGCCGTCCACGCGTTCGGTCAACAGGCTGCGCCGCTTCTGGACGGAGTGCTTGCCTACCGTAAAGAGGCCATTATACTCGCCGCACAACGAGATGCTTTGTTACCGGGGCTGGTGTCGGGGGAGGTGGGGGTGAGGAATCACAGTGTAATGCTTCAGGATGCAGTCAGATGAATCCCTTCGACCAAGGCCCACACGCCGAAGGGCTAACGCTAGCTCGATTCATAATGGTCTTGAGCAGCATGTCTCCGTTGTTCATTCTGTGGGGTATCCGGGGCACAAACTTGATCCCTGCCTTGTATTTCGTTACTGGCTGTCTGGTGATGGCTGTACTACCGACAGCATTTCTGCTCTTTCGAGAGTTGCTCGCGAAAAGACAGAACGACATACGTTCACTTGTGATTGGGCGGACGGAGGACCATAGGGGCCATGTCCTCGTCTATCTTTTCGCAATCCTCCTTCCATTCTATCGGCAGAACGTTGATAGTTGGAGGGATTTCTCCGCACTTGTAGCTGCGTTAGTGTTCATAGTATTTCTGTTTTGGCATCTGAACTATCATTATATGAACATACTCTTCGCAGTACGCGGATACCGTGTATTGAATGTAAGAGGTGGTCTCGTTTGTCTGAACAGCGCTGCCCGGTTTGATAAGTGGAATCGCGCTGCCGTGCGTTAGGCCGCCGCGGACTCGGCAGGCGCTCTGTCAAAGAACTGGTCCGGCGTCATTCCCCCAAGGCTCGAATGGGGCCGTCCGGCATTGTAAAACTCGAAGTACCGCCCGAGTCCAGTTCTGGCTTCCGGGACCGATTCGTAGGCTCTCAGGTACACCTCCTCGTACTTGACGCTCTTCCACAGCCGTTCGACGAACACGTTATCCTTCCAGCTTCCCTTCCCGTCCATGCTGATCTGGATCCCATTGGCTTTCAGCAGGCCGGTGAAGGCGTCACTTGTGAACTGGCTTCCCTGATCTGTGTTGAATATCTCCGGCGCGCCGTGGCGTCCCAGGGATTCTTCGAGCGCCTCCACGCAGAAGTCTGTGTCCATTGTGACCGATACCCGCCAGGCCAGCACCTTGCGGCTATGCCAGTCCATCACTGCGGCTAGGTACACGAACCCCCTGGCCATCGGAATGTACGTGATATCCATTGCCCACACCTGGTTGGGCCTGCTCACCTCAAGCCCGCGCAGCAGGTACGGATACACCGTATGGTCGGGCCGTCGCCGGCTGGTGTTGGGCTTGCGGTACAGCGCCTCGATGCCCATCCGCCGCATCAGTGTGGCGATGTGTCTACGCCCGGAGGAGAGTCCCTCCTGGCGGAGCAGGCCTCGCATCATCCTACTGCCTGCAAACGGATACTCAAGGTGCAGCTCATCGATGCGGCGCATCAGTCCGAGACCGGCTTCGCCCACCGGCCGTGGCCGGTAGTAGATGCTCCCGCGGCTGATGCCCACTGCCTTTGCCTGGCGGGCGAGAGGCAGCTTGTGATCGCGGTCGATCATCGCCTTGCGCCCGGCAATCCCGCCTTCGTGAGCGCGGCCTCTAAAAAATCGTTCTCCAACGCAAGCTCACCGATCTTGGCGTGAAGGACCTTCATATCTACCGGCTTTTCAGCCTGCCCTGTCCCGGCGCCAAATAACTGCGCCGCCCGATCCAGCAACTGGGTCTTCCACTGCGTGATCTGGTTCGGGTGCACATCGAACTGGCTTGCCAGCTCCGAAAGTGTCCGGTCGCCGCGCACTGCGGCAAGAGCCACCTTCGCCTTGAACTCTGCCGAGTGGTTACGGCGGGGTCGTCTGCTCATCTCTCGCTCCTGTCTCCGAGAGCACTATCATGCCCTCAATCAGGCAGCGATTCCACTTATCCCCCTGTTCAGATTTCCGGAGCCACTTCTCAGGATGCCCTGGCTAACGAGGGCATCCTGGGCTTGAGCGTGATCCAGGTAACCGGTCGAGGGGTCCAGAGGGGCGTCCGAACCGGCGGCAGAGGAACCCAGAGCTACATGGCGAGCATGCTTCACCAGTCGAAGATCGAGATAGTGGTCAGCGATGCGGATACTCAGAAGACCTGTCAAGGGCGGAGTAACCTTAGGACACGGGGCGGAGGAAAAGTGTACCAGCCGGGCGTCGATGTTCAGCGAAAATGTCACCTAGACGGGGAGGTCAGTAGGAGCCGTTAACTGGAGTGAATGCGGCGGGGTTTATGCGTCAGCAGGATCGCTGGCAGCGCGCACGGCCTCGGCCTGCCGGCTCTGCTTGAGACGGTAGCTCTCGCCGTTCATCTCCGGGATGTGAACACGGTGAGTGAGGTGGTCTAGCAGGGCTCCGGTCAGCCTCTCAGAGCCGAAGACCTCGGTCAACTCGTCGAAGGGCAGATTTGTGGTGACCAGGATAGACCCTCTCTCGTATCTCTGGCTGAAGACCTCGAAGAGGAGCTCGGCTCCGGTCTTGGAGAGTGGGACGAAGCCGAGTTCGTCGATGATGAGCAGCTTGAGACGGGCCAGCTTCTTCTGGAGGTTGAGCAGCCGTCGCTCGTCCCTGGCCTCAATCAGCTCGTGGACCAGCGAGGCGGCCGTGGTGAAGCCGACCGACAGTCCCCTCTGGCAGGCGGCGAGCCCCAGGCCGAGGGCCACGTGGGTCTTGCCGGTCCCGCTGTTGCCGACGGCGATGACGTTCTCACGCCGGTCTACGTACTCGCAGCGTGCCAGCTGCATGACCAGGTGCTTGTTCACCGACGGGATGGCCAGGAAGTCGAAGGTGTCGAGGCTCTTCGTGGCAGGGAAGCGAGCAGCCTTGATCCTGCGGTCCACCATGCGATGATGGCGGTCTATCAGCTCAAGCTCAGAGAGCCTCTGCAGGTAGCCCGGATGGTCTACGTCCTCAGCGGCACACTGAGAGGCCACCTTGCCGTACTCCCTCAGGAAGGTCGGCAGCTTCAGCTCCTTGAGGTGGTGCTCCAACAGCACCGTAGACCTCTCGCTCACCGCCCGCTCCCCGGCATGAGCGCCATGTAGTCCCTGGCTGCTGTCCTGGTCACGCTGACCCTGGGCAGATAGGGATACAGCTGTAGGTCGAGTCTCTGGGGACGACCCTCCACTCTGCACAGCACCAGGTGCTTGACGGCGTCGAAGCTTATGGCGCCGAGCCTGAGGGCATCCCGCACACCCTCGTACACCTCCTCCTTGCGGAAGCTCTCCATCAACCGCAGCACCTGCACGAACTCACGCTTGCCGCGCCTGCCCATCCTCGACTCCAGCAGCCGCCTCAGCACGCCGAACTCCTCCGGCAACTCCCACCCGGCAAGCGGAGCAGCCTGGTCCAGCGCTCCCGTCTTGCGCTCCAGCAGCGGCAGGTAGTGCACCGGGTCGAACACGAAGTCGTCGCGTTCGTATGAGCGCCTGTGCCGGGCTATCACCTCTGCCCCGCAGCTGATCACCACCTCACCCACATAGCCTCGCACCACAACTTCCATGTGACCGTAGGCCACGGGCACCGAGTAGTCGTTGGTACGGTACCGCACCAGGGACAGGGAGCTGACACGGCTCACGTGCTTGTCGCTGGCGTCGTAGGGCACGGTGGGGAGCGGCAGCAGGGCCTCCAGGTCACGCTCCATCCGCTGGCCTATCGTCTCCTCGTGCCCACGCAACCGTCTCCCCAGCCGTTCCAGGCACCTCTCCTCCAGGTAGGCGTTGAGGGCATCGAAGCTCTCGAACGACGGCACTGGCACCAGGAAGTTCCGACGAGCATATCCCACCAACCCCTCCACCTTGCCCTTGTCGTTACCCTTGCCGGGACGGCCGAACCGATCCTCGAACAGGTAGTGCGACACGAGCTCGGAGAACACACGAGTACGCCGGCGCCGGCCGTCTCCCAGGATCTTCGCCACCGCCAACCTCGTGTTGTCGTACACGATGCTCCGGGGCACACCGCCCAGGAATGAGAACGCCGAGACGTGACCGTCGCAGAACGCCTCGGTCGTCTCTGCGGGGTAGGCCTTGACGAAGCACGCGTCGCTGTGGGGAAGGTCCAGCACGAAGTAGTGGATGGTCTGCTCCACTCCGCCGATCACCGCCTTCGCCTGGCCGAAGTCGCACTGGGCATCTCTCCCGCGGGAAGGGACAGCGGAACGTACATCTCCCGTGTCCGGCGACGATGCTCGCGCACGTAGTCCTTGACTATCGTGTACTTGCCGGTGAAGCTGTGCTCCGCTCTCAGGCGCTCGTAGATACGCTTCGCAGTGTGGCGCTGCTTCTTCGGAAGACTACGGTCCTCCTCCAGGATCCGGTCGATCACCCCACGGTACGGGTCCAGCTTGGGACGACGGGGAGGTGACTGCCGACGGTACCCGGGAGGCACGGAGTGCTCCAGCATCTTGCGCACCGTGTCCCGGTGCAAACCGAACACCCGGGCAGCCTCACGGCTGCTCATCCCCTCCACCATGCAGGCCCGGCGTACTCGCACGTATAGATCCACCTTGTACATCCTTACACCTTCCATCGAGTTCTCTACGAACCCTATGGAAGGCGGCGGGTGGCACACTTTTCAAGCGCCCCTCCTCAACGCTCAACCCCGCCTCGCCGGTACATTATCTCTCCGCCGTTTATGTCGTTGTTCTACGATTATGTCAGTAGCTAACTGGTCAGCGAAAATGTCATCCCATGGAAGGAGTGACATTGACGCAGAAGGAGCAGACGAGACTTCAGGTGCTCAACAGCGTTCTGGCAGATCAGGTGCCGGTATGTCGGGCGGCCGAGGTCCTGGGAGTGAGCGAACGCCACATGAGGCGTATTCTGGCGGCCTATAGGAAGGAGGGCGCCGCCGCACTCGCCCACGGGAATCGTGGCCGCCGACCGGCCAACACCACGACGGAGACCAAGATGACTTACGTGGTGCAGCTGGCCCGCACTCGCTACGCTGGAACGAACCATACGGATCTGACCGAGTTGTTGATGGAACGGGAGGGGATCGACCTGAGCCGCTCTACGGTGCGCCGCATCCTGGTCAGCGCCGGCATGGACAGCCCCCCCGGCCGCCGTAGACTTCCCAGACACTGTGTCCGGCGCGAACGCATGGCCCAAGAAGGGATGCTGCTGCAGATAGCTGCAGATAGATGGGAGCCACCATCGGTGGCTGGGGGAACAAGGACCACGGTTCGTCCTGCTGTTGGCCGTGGACGACGCCACCGGCACTGTGCCTGACGCTCTGTTCAGCCAGGAGGAGGACACCCGCGGCTACTTCCTTCTCATGGAGGGGTTGATCCGGCAATGCGGGATACCGCTGGCCGTCTACAGCGACCGACACGCGGTCTTCAAGCATACTGGAGAGCCTCGCCAGAAGCCGGCCGGGCCAACCCAGTTCGCCCGCGCCATAGAGGAGTTGGGGATACGCCAGATATTCGCCGGGTCACCGCAGGCGAAGGGCCGGGTCGAGCGGACGGCGGGGACATTCCAGGACCGGCTGGTGGCCGAGCTGCACCTGGCGGGCATCACCACCATCGACGAGGCCAATGAAGTCCTGCACCGCTTCCTGCCGCGCTTCAACGAGAAGTTCGGGGTTCCGGCAGAGCACTCAAGCGTTGCTTACCGTCCTATGGAGTCATCGGTGGCCCTGGACCAGATACTCTGCTTCAAGCACCGCCGCAAGGTGGCCAGGGACAACACCGTCAAGTACAACTGGCGTACCTTGCAGCTGCTGCCTGGTAAGGAGCGGCCTAGCTACGCCGGAGCGCAGCTGGAGGTCCATGAGGGCCTGGACGGTCAGCTCCTCGTGCAGTACCGGGGACGCACGATCCCCACACAGGAGGCGCCGCCGCGCCCTGGAGTTCTCCGTGCCTCCAATGGTTCTCTCCGATATGGCCCCGGCCTTGACCGTAGGGTCAACGGCGTGGGCAGCCACCCCAAGGAGAGCTTGGCATCCCTCGACGCCATCGAGGCCGACAGCGCCACATTGAACGGCGGCGGCAGAGTTCGCAAGCCTCCGGCATCGCCACGCAGGAAACCCACGCCGCGACAGAGGGTTCGGTGGAAGGCCGTGCAGCAGGCTAAGCTTCGGGGCCTCTCCATTCGGGCAATCGCCAGGGAGTTGGGCATCCACAGGAACACGGTCCGCAAGTACGCCGAAGCCAAGAGCCCGCCCATGATGCGCACCAGGGGCAGGTCCCGCGTATCACAGTCCGATGGTATGACAGCGGCCTAGATGGACATTTTTCCTGACCACTTAGGCGGACATAGTCGCTGGACATCGACACAGGTCAGTGGGCCTGGAGGCGGCTGGAAGTGATGGTGCCAAGGCCTCCGGTTAGCAGAGTGCCGATCGCTAACCCCAGACGACCTATCCCTAAAAGTTCCAGTTGCCATCCTTCCTGCCGCCCGACCGGGAAGACATCTGTCAAGGATTCATCCCTGACCTGGTAGTCTCCCAACGGCAACCCGGAATTCACCACCGTGCTCAAGGTGGTGCGCACCCTAGGCCGGCTTCGTGCCGCCACCCGCGTGACGTGCCACGGCGAATAAGGAACGCATTGTGAGGGCGCTGCCATCGACAAACCGTGTGAAAGTCTGTAACCTCACCATACGGCCTCATCAGACCTGCATGGTAAAATTGATGTGGCGGAAGCGCATCAGCTTTGACATGAGACGGATCAATTGTTTCAAAAGGATCTGACGTGAAAAAGGAATTCTGTCTGGTAATCGCGATAGTTCTGATAGCTGCAGCCCTCGTTGGCTGCAGCAACGACTCCGCAATGACGCAGCAGCCGCCCACAGTTACAGAGCCTGCCCCAACGGCCGAACCGACTTCCACACCGACCGTCGTCCCTACGCCCACGGCTACGCCGACGCCCACACGCGCGCCAACTCCCACGGCAACGACCCCACCGGACACCACGTCCAAGATCGACCGGGATGTCGAGATCGAAGGCGATATAGACCTTCCTCCGGATTGCTTGCCCGGCGGCATGCTCGGCGATGCCGCAACGGTCTCTTCATGCAACGCGCAGGCCATGCAGCAGGTTGAGAGCTTCTCTTTCGACGGGGAGTTCAATCTGCTGGCTATCTTCCCTGTGGAAGGCGTTGGAGAGGAGGGCTCCATACGGATAAGCGGCGCTATTGTCCTGCCGGACAGGTTCAGATTCAAGATATCCCTGAACCCCGACAGTGAGATGATCGAGATGAACGGGGTGGTCATAGGAGAGGACAGCTACATCCGGGACCCTGAATCAAACCAGTGGTTCAAGGGGAGTCCTCCTGACTCTGATTTCCTGGTCGTCCTGCCGCTGGTCGGATTACTTTACCTGCCGAACGACGCTAGCGCGACTCTGAACGAATCCATAGACCTTGACGATGGGACCAGAGGCTACCTTCTTGTCTCTGATCAGACCGGTCAGGAAAGCGGGATGGAGGGACTCGGGCTCCTAGGCGGCAACCTTATCAGGGTTGTGGGCGCCGATGACTTCCTGACCAGGGAGATCAGGATTGTTGTTGAAGGCGTGGACGATGAGGCGCGCGATCTCATAACCATCAGATACCACGGCTACAACGAGCCGCTTGAGATAGAACCGCCTGCGAAGTACTTAACGTTTCCGGATGACTCGATGGGGTCCGGATATCTGGGAGCGGTGGAAGTGGCCCGAGGCGAGGCTATCCAGATACGTTCGATGCACGTCCTAACAGGGCTTGGCGACTTGGGTGCCCCGAGCCAACGCGGCGTGGCGATGGCCTTGGCGGACTATGGCCCTATCAAAGGGCACGGTGTCTCGATGGGCACCGGGCTCGACTCACTCTGCACCGAGGAAGGCGGGCGTGCCGCCGCCGATGCGGTGATCGGCGACCCACGAGTCGTCGGCGTCATCGGCACGTCCTGCTCGGTCGCCGCCACAGCCGCCTCGCCGATCCTCAGCGAGGCTGGCCTGGTGATGATCTCTTCCTCCAATACGGCCCCCTCCCTGACCTCCGACCTTCGTGGCAACGCCGGTTCCAACTACCACCCTGGCTACTACCGGACCGCCAGCAACGATCTGCACGAGGCGCGCGCAGTCGCGCAGTTCGCCTACAACGATCTCGGCCTGCGCAGGATGGCGGCCATCCACGACGGCGACCCCTACACCACCGGCCTGACCGGCGCCTTCACCACCGCGTTCAGGGAGCTTGGCGGCTCGGTCGCCGTCGCATCTGTCAGCAGGGGTGACACGGACATGGTCCCCGTCCTCACCCAACTTGCGGCTGGCAGTCCAGACGGCCTCTTCTTTCCGCTGTTCCAGGAAGAAGGCTCTGCCATCATCCGGCAGGTCGGCCAGATCGCTGGGCTTGAGGACGTCACGCTGATTGGCGGCGCGGCCCTGCTGGTCTCCGAGTTCCTGGCCATCCCCGAGTCGGAGGGCGTCTACTTCCCAGGTCCGGAGTCGAGCTTCGGCGGCAACACGAACGAGGCGACCGGCAAGAGCGGCGATGCGCTCGTCGCCGACTATCGAGAGCGGTACGGCGAGGCGTCCACATCCGCGTATCTGGCCCACGCCTACGACGCGGCCACGATGCTCCTCCGCGCGATCGACGAGGTCGCTGTTGTCGACGGAGATACGCTGTACATCGACCGGGCCAGGCTCCGGGAGGCGCTGGCCGGAGTTGCCGGCTTCAGGGGTATCATCGGGGTCATCTCCTGTGACGAGTTCGGCGACTGCGGCACCGGTCGCGTACAAATAGCGCACCACACCGATTCCGGCGTCACCGACATTGCGGGGCTACCCGTTGTCTACAGCTACGCGCCCTGATTTGCCAACCTGCGTCGTGGCAGGATTACTCCGCGGGGGCGTGCCCTACCGTCCCCACGTGGCATATGACGAGGTCGGAGGCCGCGGATCTACCTAACGAAGGAGGCAAGCAGTTGGCCTTCACTTTGCGCGTAAAGAGTGTGTTGGGAAGGTCCTCATGCCGGATAGTATGGGTTGGGCTGCTGTGTTTGCTGGCCGTCGCGTTGCTGTCGGCATGTGACGACGGTCCGACAGAGACGCCAACGCCCGAGCCTACACCGGCCACCAGTATCCCTACGCCGACATCGGTCCCGCCAACGCCGGCCCCGACGCCGACCCCGGCCCCAGCGCCAACGCCGACCCCAGCGCCGACCCCGACCCCAACGCCGACGCCGGAGCGGGTTGGCGCTCCCGCGATACGTGGTTTCGGCATCGACACTGACACCCTCTGGGGGCAGCTGTTCGACAGGTTCACCACCTCCGAGCAATCCTGCATCCGCACCGAATTGGGTGATGAGCTGCTGGAGTCCGTGCTGGAACGGCGTGCTATGCCCGAAGGCGACACGCAGCAGTGGGAGGCGTCTATATTCGGCTGCCTCGCTCCGGAAACAGCCGCCGGATTATTCCTCTCTGCCCTTGTTGCGCAGATGGAGGGGCTGACCGAGGAGGCTGAAGGGTGCCTGAGAGAGTTGCTGGCGGACGCCGATGTGGCTGATATCGTTGCCGGTACCCTGCCGGACGCCAGCCCTGCCGCCGCCACTGCAGCCTTGAAGTTTACGGTCGGCCTCCTGAGCTGTGTTCCCGAACAGATGCTGCCTGGCGATGCCGGTCCCCCCGACCCACCGCAGGCGGATGAGTCCCTGCTCTGGCGCAATCCCACCGGAGGCTGGGTTGTCAATGCGCCGACCGTGGCCGACGGCGTGGTCTACGCAGGGTCTGACGACAACCACGTGTATGCCTTGGACGCGGAGACCGGAGAGTTGCTGTGGCGCTTTGAGACGGACGATGTCATAAGGTCGTCCCCAACCGTGGCCGGCGGGGCGGTGTACGTAGGGTCCAACGACAACCACGTGTATGCCCTGGATGCCGAGACCGGGGGGTTGCTGTGGAGTTACGCCACCGGCGACTGGGCGCAGTACTCCCCTACCGTAAGTGGCGGGATGGTCTACCTCGGCGCACTGGCGGAGGGGGACCACAGGGTCCACGCCCTCGACGCAATGACCGGAGAAGTCCTGTGGTTTGCCGAAAGGCCGTATCCGTTCACCCCTGAGTTCACTCCTACGGTTGCGGGCGACAAGGTCTACGTGCCGGGCGGATTCGGCGAGTTCCATGCCCTGGACGCATCAACCGGAAAGGTGGTCTGGAGCTTCAATACCGGGATCCCCGTGGAATCCCCACCCACAGTCATCGGAGGAATCGTATACCTGACGGCCTTCAACACCGCCCAAGCCCTGGACGAGGCGACCGGGGCGCTCATCTGGAGCTACGGGACGGAGAGGTTCCCCGCGAGGGACTTCCCGGCCGTAGTCGCAGACAACGTCTACTACTTCTCGCCGGACGAACACATCTACGCCCTGGACACAGCGACGGGAGAGGTCCTCTGGTCATACGAAGCGGGCATGATGATCAACACCGCGCCCGTGACTGCCGGGGGCATCGTGTACGTAGGCTCCGAATCCGGCCGGTTCTACGCCCTTGACGCCGCCACCGGCGGGCTCGTCTGGAGCCGGGAGTCGATGGCCTGGGCCTTGCAGTCACCCATGGTGGCCGACGGCGTTCTGTATGCAGAGTCCAGCGATGGACACCTACGGGCGCTGGATGCGGCAACCGGGGAAGAGCTCTGGAGGTTTCAGAAGGGCTATTTCGACGGTGTCCCGTCCTACACTATTACCGGCGGCGTCTTGTACGTGGGCTCCCTGGACGGCGGCGTCTACGCCTTCATCGCTCCATTATGAACCACAACAGAGGGGAAAGTTCTGACAATCCTCTATTGGCAGGCTCCAACTCTGCCTGGACCCTACCTGTCGGGTGGCACTAAAGACTTGGATGCCGGAGCAATCACGTTGGAGCCTCTGGCTAAATACGACCCGGACTGCAACCTCGTGCCAGCGCTGGCCGCCCAAATCCCGACAATCAAGAACGGAGGCTTTTCCCAGGACCTGATGTCGATTACCTGGAAGCTGAAGGAGGGCCTGAAGTGGTCGGATGGCAGCGACATGACGGCCGAGGATGTTGTCTTCACGTGGCTCTATTGCGTGGATGAAGATACGGGATGCACGGCCGAGAGCTCATTTGACGGCATCGCCTCCGTGCTGGCCCTCGACAATCTCACCGTCCAAATCGCCTTCGACGCGCCCACACCCTACCCGTACCGGGCCTTCGTTGGCGCCGGAACGCCCATCATCAGCCGCGCGCAGTTTGCCGACTGCATCGGCGCGGCCGCCACGACCTGCGAGGCGCAGAACACCGCCCCGCTGGGCACCGGCCCCTACCGCATCACCCGGTTTCAAGACCAACGAAGGGGCCGTCTACGAGCGCAACCCCTTCTACCGGGGCCCGGCGCCCTATTTCGACAGGGTAGTCCTCAAGGGCGGCGGCGATGCGATTTCGGCGGCCCGCGCCGTGATGGAAAGGGGCGAAGCCGACTACGCCTGGAACACACAAGTGGAGCCGGAGATTCTTACTCGGATGGAAGCGGCTGGACTGGGCGCAGTGGTCGTCGCCTTCACCAGCCTGGTGGAGCGTATCGTCGTCAACCAGACCAATCCCGACCCGGCTTTGGGCGACAATCGCTCCGAGTATCTGGATGGACAAAACCCCCACCCATACCTGACCTTCAAGCCCATTCGCCAGGCCATGTCGCTGGCCATAGACCGGGGCCGCATAGCGGAGGACCTCTACGGCTTCGCCGCGGAGCCCACCTGCAATCTGTTGACCGGCCCGCCCATTTATGTTTCTACGGCCAACGACGGGTGCCTGCTCCAGGACATCGAGGGCGCCAACAGGCTGCTGGACGATAACGGTGTCCTCGACACCGACGGCGACGGCGTCCGTGAATACAACGGAGTGCCCCTGCGGATCACTTACCAGACCTCGGTCAATGCTATTCGACAGGACACGCAGGCCCTCGTTCGCGGTTGGTGGCGTCAGATAGGCATCGAGACGGAGCTGGTACAGCACGATGCCAGCGTCTTTTTCGGCGGCGACCCCGTGGCTGACAAGGAAGCGTCGTATCGCAGGTTCTTCGCCGACGTGCAGATGTACGCTTCCGGTTCCGGCATAGACCCGCAGCAGTCCCTATCCGGCCCCCTCTGCAAACATATCCCGACCAAGGGCAATGACTGGGCCTTGGGGAACATTGCCCGCTCGTGCAATCCGGAGTACGACAGACTCTACGCCCAGCTGGAGCAAACCCAAATCGGCTCGGAGCGGGAGGCGCTGGTAAAGCAGCTGCACGACATGGACGTGCAGCGCTATTACGAGATTCCATTGGTGAGCCGGGGCTTCGTTTCCGCACACCTGAACACCCTGAAGGGCGTTCGGATCAACGGCTGGGATAGCGAGATGTGGAATATCGCCGAATGGCGGCGCTTAGAAACTATCTCAAAATCTGAACCACAAATGCATTGATCGGTTTCTAGGACGATTCGTATGGTTTCTCCAAAAGCATCGGGAGGGACCGCATGGGGAAACAAGAGACGCTAGAGACCATCTGGGAAGTACCGGACGAGCTTTGGGAACGGATCGAACCTATCATCCTGGAGGAAGACCCGCCAAAAGCCCGGGGCCGCAAGCGCTCTGACCCACGACAGATGCTCAACGGCATCATCTTCCGGCTGCGCAGCGGGTGCCAATGGAACCGATTGCCGAAAGAGCTTGGGGACGACAGCACCATTCATCGCACCTTTCAACGGTGGGTAGGGACGGGCGTCTTGCACCGAATGTGGGGAGCCCTGGTGGAGGGGTGCGAAGAGTTGGATGGCGTGGACTGGGAATGGCAGGCGGCAGACGGAGCCATGGGCAAGGCACGTTTTGGGGGGACCTGATTGGGCCCAACCCTACGGACCGTGGCAAGGCTGGTACCAAGCGCAGTCTCCTTGTGGATGGAGAGGGCGGCCCCTTGAGCATTGTGGTTGCGGGAGCAAACGTGCACGATGCCAAGCTGTTGGAGGCGACCCTGGACGCCATTGTGGTCGAACGACCACAGCCCACCGAGGAGGAACCCCAACACCTGTGTCTGGACAAAGGGTATGACAATCCTTCAGGCCGTGGGGCTGCCGCCGGACACGGCTATAGGGAGCACATCCGACGCATCGGCGAGGAGAAGCTGGACGCCTCTGGCGACAAGCGGTATCCGGCGCGCCGGTGGGTTGTGGAACGGACGCTGGCATGGCTCTCCAAGTGCCGTGCGGTCCTGGTCCGGTACGACAAGAAGGCAGCGAACTACCTCGGTGTGTTACAGCTCGCATGTGCGCTCCTGTGGTTCCGGCGACAGTGGCGTCTGGCCATTTTGAGATAGTTACTAAGGCTAATGAGGAGAGCCTCAGTTTGAGTCGAGGAGGAAAGCATGTCCATCCTGATTCGTGCGGCAGCGGCTTACCTTGTGTTGCTTGCGGCTGTGGTTGCCGTAAACTTTATCGTTACTCCCCTGTACCACCCGGGCGGAGACGAGCCATTCACGGTGTGGGAGATACTCAACTGGTTCATGGCGGTGGGTATGGTGATTGCTTTGGCCGCCAGCTACGTGGAAAAGCGCCGTGTCGATGGCGACGGTTCGGCGGACCTGAAGCGCTACCTGGAAGCGAACGCGGTTTTCTACGGGGCAGTTGCTGTGTTCATCCTGTTCTTCTGGAACTGGTTTAGCTCTCTGTCTCCCAACAACGAGGCCGACGGACAATTTTGGGCCGTCATCGACACCCTCATGCCCATCGTGATGGGCGTAACGGGCTGCCGCATGTGCAGACGCGGCAGCTGACCAAGGAACGCCGCGCAAGGTTTCTGGCAAAGCCCGTTGCGACCCTTGGTACGAGTTCGCAGTACAGCACGCTTAGGCCCACCACCCTGACTGGAGACAACACCGGGGCCGCCCTGAGATGCGGGAAGAGGGTGGGAGATGATTCCTGACTACATACGAGAACAAGTACTGAACGCAAAGCCGCCCGATGGCTGCTGTGTCCCTGGGGGTTCGGTTCCCGCCGTAGCGGAAGGCCACTTCACCTTCGCTCGCGCCGCCACCGTCGGCATCAATCCGCACGGATCGTGGAACCGTAAAGGCTATTTGCCCAAAGAATGCTTGACCCTAGACAGAGACGACTTAGACGAACAATTCCTCAACCGGGTGCGGGAGGAGAAAACGCGATACTTCGAGCGCAATACTCATCGGTACTTCACCATGTTGAAGCCGATCCTCAACGCGTGCGGAGTCACTTACGGCGGCAAATATGGCGCTGATCGACCCGACTTGGCCTGTTCTCTGGACCTGGTCCAATGGCCCACGGATCCTCTGTGGGGCAAGCTGCCAAGGAAATGGAGGTACCCTCAAAAAGTGTGTAACCGGTCAGGCGGTGTACCCTCTCTCTGAACAAGACGGGCTCAAGGCCCAAGAGAGGAGATACACCGCCTATGGGAAAGAGAAGCACTGGGAGCAGGTCGGAGTCAAGGCCGGAGTGGGAGCAGTTGGAGGATTGGGTGCGAGGCCATGTCCAGCGGATGATCCAGGAGTTGCTGGAGGAAGAGGTGACGGAGTTTCTGGGAAGGGCGAAGTCGGCCCGCAGGTCTGAGTCGGACAACGAGACCGGCTATAGGAACGGATATGGCAGACCCCGAAGGCTTACGCTGAGTTCAGGAACGATACAGCTGAGGAGGCCACGAGTCCGCAACACCGAAGAGGAGTTCGAGAGCCGGCTGCTGCCGCTGTTCGTCAACAGGACCAGGAAGGTTGCTGAGCTGATCCCCCAGTTGTACCTGCATGGCCTTTCCGAAGGTGACTTCGACCTGGCGGTGCGGGGACTGCTGGGACAAGAGGCACCGGTATCGGCGAGCACGGTAGCCCGGTTGAAGGATAAGTGGAACGATGAGCTTGCACAATGGCGCGCTAGGCCCCTGGATGACCTGGAAGTGGTGTACATGTGGGTGGGTGGAGTCTACGTCGAGGCCGGTCTTGAGCGGGAGTAAGGCGGCGATCCTGGTGGTGATGGCGGCCCTGAGCGACGGAAGGAAGGTGGTAGTGAGCGCGATTCCCGGATACCGGGAGTCCACAGAGAGCTGGTCCGAGAGGTATCCTCAAAAAGTGTGTAACCAGTCAGGCGGTGTACCCTCTGTCTGAACAACACGGGCTCAAGGCCCGAGAGAGGAGATACACCGCCCATGAGGAAGGAAAGCACTGGGAGTAGGTCGGAGTCAAGGCCGGAGTGGGAGCAGTTGGAGGATTGGGTGCGAAGCCAGGTCCAGAGGCTGATCCAGGAGTTGCTGGAGGAGGAGGTGACGGCGTTTCTGGGAAGGGCGAAGTCGGCGCTCAGATCCGACTCGGACAACGATACCGGCTATCGGAACGGATACGGCAGAGCCCGGAGGCTTACGCTGAGTTCGGGAACGATACAGCTGAGGCGGCCGCGAGTCCGCGATACCGAGGAGCAGTTCGAGAGCCGGCTGCTGCCGCTGTTCGTCAACAGGACCAGGAAGATTGCTGAGCTGATCCCCGAGCTGTACTTGCACGGTCTATCCGAAGGCGACTTCGATCTGGCTTTGCGGGGGCTGCTGGGAGAGGACGCACCGGTATCGGCGAGCACGGTGGCCCGGTTGAAGTCCAAGTGGAACGATGAGCTTGCCCAATGGCGCAGCCGGCCCCTGGATGACCTCGAAGTGGTGTACATGTGGGTGGATGGAGTCTACGTCAAGGCTGGTCTTGAGAAGGAGAAGGCGGCGGTACTGGTGGTGATGGCGGCCCTGAGCGACGGGAGCAAGGTGGTGGTGAGCACTGTTCCCGGATACAGGGAGTCCACAGAGAGCTGGTCCGAGGTGCTCAGGGACATCAAGCGCCGGGGCTTGAGTTGCCCAAGACTGGTGATTGGAGACGGACATCTGGGCATCTGGGGAGCTCTGCGCAACGTCTATCCTCAGGCGGCAGAGCAACGCTGCTGGAACCACAAGATCCTAAACGTACTGGACAGGCTTCCAAAGCGACAGCAGGACCAGGCCAAACTCATGGTGCGTACCATCCCCTACGCCCAGACTCGGACAGAGGCTGAGCGGCTCAGGACGGAGTTTACTAGATGGTGCCGCGACCACTCCTACGAAGCGGCCTCTGTGACCCTTGAGCGGGACTGGGACCGCATGATCACCTTCTATGACTTCCCCAAGGAGCACTGGCAGCACCTTCGCACGACGAACCCGGTGGAGTCACCCTTCGCTGCGCTCAGACTTCGGACCGATGCCGCCAAGCGCTACAAGAGGGTCGATCGGGCGATAGCGGTGATCTGGAAAATGTTGATGGTCGCCGAACAGCGCTTCAGGCGTCTGAAGGCCCCTGAGTTGATCGAAGACGTCTATCTCGGCGCTCAATACGTGGATGGAATCGTCTTTGAGCCAACGGCTGAGAAGGTCGCCGCCTGATGTCGTTTACACACCTATTGACGTAACCTCAGGCAAGACCGTCGTAGAGCAGTTCGAGCGTACGTTCAAGGTGCGATTCGACAAGAGGAAGGTCGATGATCTCGGCGCTCACATCTACTGTGGGGACTTGCTGGGCAAGCGATTCATCGGCTGGAGCGCTTTCTTGTCGAATTCACGGATGAACAGATCCCAAGTAGCAGAGTTAGTGCGCCTGGTGGGCGAGGTGCGTCGCGAGGGCTGCCCTTAGCTGCTCCCGTAGGGCTGTGATACGTCGTCCTCGGTGTACGTATCCCCAAAGGTGAAGGAAGTTGACTGCGGCTTCGTCCAGAGGCTTGGCAACGAGACCCCGGGCCCATTTCGCCTCATCGCTGTCGAAGCTCTGGCGACGACAACTGCTCCCGGGGCAAACCACAAGAGATTGTCCCTACTTGTTGAGGCGCGCGCACCTAGACGCGACACAATCCAGTTCCTCACCCTGGGTGTCCAAAGACCGGTTTCTAGCGGGACCTAACGGCCGGCTGCACCCTCGACCTACTGGTTACAGTGACACCACCCACCGAAAAGTTCGCAATTCAGTCTTACTAGGCCCGCTAAACTCCGAACAGCTCTACGCCTACCGCCGCTCCGACATGAGCCGCCGGCCCGAGAAGGACATCGTCTTCGCCACCGAGGAGGCCATCGGGCCGCCCGCGGACATCATCGGGGTCCTCGGTCTGGTGGAGGCCAGGGGCGTCTGGGGGCACGGCGAGACCCTCTGGGTGGCCGACGCGAACGACGGCATGCTCTACGCCTTCAGCCTGGACGCCAACGCCGACGGGACCCCCGGCCCGGACTTCGGGGCCCGCTACCCCGAAAAGGACATCGCCCTGGACCCGGCCAACGGCAGCCCTTATGGAATGGCGGGGCTGGGCGTGATCGCCTGGGTGGCGGACTCGGGCCGGGACGACCTGTTCGCCTACAACCTGGAGACCGGCGCCCGGGTTCCGGGCCGGAACATCGACCTGCACCGGCACCACATCGCGCCCACCGGGGTGTGGAGCAACGGCCACACCTTCTGGGTGGCGGACTCGAGCTCGGACAAGCTCTACGCCTACAACCACGCCGACGGCGCCCGCGACCCCGGCAACGACGTCAACCTGACGGCGCTGAGCGGGGGGAACAACAATAACCCCTGGGGCCTGTGGGCCGGCGGCGGCGAGCTGCTGGTGGTGCAGGCCAAGGCCGGCCAGGTCTTCGTCTACAACTTCCATCCCAGGCCGCCGGCGGCCCCGGCGACGCCCGGGCTGAGTCTCTCGGCGGGCCACAGCGCCACGGGCCTGTGGGGCGACGGCCCCACCCTCTGGGCGACGGATGAATCTGGCGCCACGCTGCGCGCTTACACCTGGTCCACCGGCCTGCGCGACCCGGACCGGGACATCGCCCTGGCTCCGGATAACGCCCAGCCCAATGGCATCTGGGGCAACGACGAGACCCTCTGGGTGGCGGACTTCCACGCTGATAAATTCTTCGCCTACGACCGCTCCACCGGCGCCCGCGACCCGGACAAGGACATCGAGCCGCTCTTCGATTCAGCCCAAGACCAGACCCACGGGCTGACATCGGATAAATTCACTCCTTCCGGCCTTTGGGGCAGCGGCGGCACCGTCTGGGTATGGGGCGGCGCCCTCCTCACAGCGCTGCTCGCCTACGACGTGGACACCGGCGCCGTCAACGCCGGCAAGGACATCCCACGGTTTGTGGAAAATTCACACGGCATGGGCATGTGGGGCGACGGCACGGTCCTCTGGGTGGCGGACCAGTGGGACGGCAAGCTCTACGCCTACGACATCTCCGCCCGCCGCCACGCCCCGGTCCACGACTTCGACCTGTCCGCCGCGAACGACAACCCCTGGGGCATCTGGTCCGACGGCCGCGTCCTGTGGGCGTCGCAGGCCGGTGGCCCCAATGTCCACACCTACGACTTCACGCCGCGGGCGGTCCGGGCGAGGGCCGCGTCGGTGGAGCGGACGGAGGCGACGCTGGAGGTGTCGGTCTTCCGGGGCTACCTCGCCGAGGGGCCGCTGTACCTGGCCTACCGCACCCTTCTGCCGGTGGAGGAGGAGGAGTTCCGGGTGGTGGAGGTGGAGCTGCCCGCCGACGGCAGCGAGGTCGAGTTCACCCTCACCGGCCTGACCCCCCGCGCCTCCTACCAGGTGCTGGCGTCCCTGGACCGCGACTTCCCCACCGACAGGACGGAGCGGGCCCTGTTCACCACCGCCCGTGACTCTCTGCCGGCGTTCTGGGAGGGGACCATGACGGTGGGTGGCTCCGCAATCGTTCTCGAGTACAGCAAAGGGGATGAGGACAATGATCCGGAAGGGTCGCTCCCCCCCCCCCCCCCCCGGACGCTACGTTCACCGTGGGAGGCGTTGAATACACCGTGGGTTCAATTGATCTCAACATCAATATCGGAAGGATGGACATTGCAATAGAACCGAATGTGCCTCCCGACACCGATTTCGTGCTGGAACTGGACGGGGACCCGTTCTCTACCAGCAATGCAAGCCTAAGTGGTGGAGATACTAGGTACCTTTGGACTAACACCAACCTGGACTGGTTCGTTGGGGAGGAGGTTGAGGTTCGGCTGGTCCCCACCGTCAACATCTGCGACCGCACTTGGGCGGTGCGGGAGGCCATCCTGGCTGCCACCCCCAACCGGGACGACACCTGCGAGGCCGTCTCTGCCCTGGAAATGTGGGCCATCACCGAGCTGGACTTTACGGGCATATACGTCCACGACCTGAAGAACGGCGACTTCGAGGACCTGCCCGCCCTGAACAGGCTGGACCTGAGCGGCCAGCCCCTGTTCTACCGGATCTTCGACGAGGACGACCCGGACGGCTACGGCGTGGCCCACGACGTGTTCGCCCCCCTGGAGAACCTGGTCGAGCTGGACCTGAGCGGCACCGACCTGTGGCAATTGCCTCGGGGCATGTTCGACGGCCTGACCGGCCTGCGGACACTGCTCATCGCCGACAGCGGGCACAGCGACCACGGCGACGGCGGCACGTCCCCCATCCAGCACCGGCACGTCTTCAGGGACCTGGCCAACCTGCGGGTGCTGGACCTGCGGCCCGATGAGGACGACCCACTGGACGCCTCGCCCCTGGCCTTCCTGCCCCTCACCAGCCTGGAGACCTATAACGGCCGACCCTACGCCCAGCCGCCGGGGATGCCGGAGAACCTGAGCTACACCATCGTCTCCACGCCGGGCCAGGACGGGGCGCACACCGTCACCCTGACCTGGGACGCCCCGGCGGGGGAGAGCGGCGTCACCGGCTACCGGGTGCTGCGGAACACGGAGGACAGGCGCCCCTACAAATGCCGACAGAACGGCAGAGTCAAAACCTGCGATTACGACTACGACCGGTACGCCCATGAAATCGGCCAGACCGGCGCCGGAACCACCACCTTGGAGGACGTCGTGGTCTGGGGAGACTGGAACCACTACTACGTGGAGGCGATCACGGCTGGCGGCGATAGCCTCCCGGCGGACCTGAGGGTGAACATCCCCTGACGGCCCCGCCGGGCGAACCGACGACGGGCAACAAAAAAAGCCCGCACACATGGACGAGCAGTTGAGAGTTGCGGATTCGCCCAAGCTCCGGGGCGGGCAGACGGCAGGCGCTGGCACTTCGTACTCCGTCCTGCGCCCGGATAACGGACGGCCCGGACATCGCAGTTGGAGGGAGATTGCAGCCGTCCTGCGAAAGGACCGGCGTCCATGCCGCGACAGCGCACACACCACAGCAGAAGAACCAACGTCTTCCCCGGCGACTTCGCGCAGCGCCTGGTGCGCTTCAGGGAGGAGTCGGACCTGCCGTGGGCGGAGATCGCCCGCCGCCTGGGGACCTATCCCCACACCGTAAAGCGGTGGTGGATGGAAGGGGTGCGGCCCCATTTCCGGCATCAGATGGCGCTGCTGGACCTGGCCAACGACCTGGGCCTGGGCCATCTGTTCACCGACTGAGGCGGCGCGCCGGAGAGGAGCTGCGACCGCGGGGCCTGCCGACTAACAAGCTAGTCAGTTAGTCCCCTCTGGACGGCCCGGATACGGGCTAGACCTGCTGAAACGCAAAAAAGGGCCGCACACATGGTTGCATAGGGGGAGGCCACCGCTGACGTAGCGACGACCCCCCCCCCGTGTGTTGCGGCCTAGCGCCCCTCGCCGACCGGCTCTTTCTCCCGCTCCTGCTCAAGGGCGAGCGCCCAATCGAACAGGGAGGCGGTTGCGGGCTCCGGCTTGCGGCTGCGGCCCTTGGGCTTGACCGGCTCCTCGGCCATGAACTCCGCCCAGGAGAACAGCGTCTGCTGCGGCTCCGGGGCCTCGTCATGGTGGCCGTTCCCGCTACCGTTGACGGTGTGACCGTTGCCCAGCACAAGCTCGACCGTAGGCCCGATGGCGTCGTGGTGACCGTTTCCGTTGACCGCAACGGCCTCCGGCTCGACTTCGACGACCTTCCAGCCGTCGTCCACCAGGAACTCCTCCGAAGCGGCCTCGGCGTCCCTGGCCTGGGCGAAGACCTCCTCCAGCGTCTCGTCCTCCTCATCCCCGATGACGATCTTGCGTGCCAGGGCCATCATCAGGTCATCGCCGTCGTCGCCGAATGCCGCCAGCCCGTCCTCCGGCAGCTCCCTCTCGACGGCCAGGGAGCTTTGCAGCTTCTTCGCCACCAGCTTGAGGGCGTCGGCCTGGAGGGTGTTCCGGTAGGACATGAACACCACTTTGACAGGGCGGGTCTGCCCGATGCGCCAGGACCGGCGCGACGCCTGCCGCGAGACGTACACACTGTAATCTGTCTCGTACCAAATCAAGGTCGGGAAGTCGATGAGGTCGAGGCCCGTCTGCACCAGCCTGGGGTGGCATATCATCACGTCTATGCCCTGCTTCACCCTGTCCGCCACCCACGCCTCACGGCGTTCAGGGGCCACCGCCTCGGCCTTCATCACCGCCACCCTGAAGCCGTGCCGGGTCAGGATGTCGTCCATCCGCTCGGTGATGTCCCTGGTGCCCGTGTGAGTGGCGTAGACCAGCACCCGGCGGCCCGCCATACGCTCGGCGGCCAGCAGGTCCACCAACGCCTTCTCCTTCGGGTAGAGACGCTCCTCGGACAGGGGCGGGACCTGGACGATGATCTCTCCGCTCCTGGGGTCGAAGACCGTCTCGCCCCTGGTGCAGCCGTCGGGGTAGGCCAGAAGGGTTTGCAGGTAGGTCGCCAGCAACCGCTTGGAACCGGCCTTCAGAGCCTCGGCCAGCTCCTTTCTAAACTCTTCGTACACGGTATCGTAGGCGCTGCGCTGGGAGTATCCCGTCGCGTCCGCCTCTGAGTCCATCGAAGAGAGCATCACCTGCTCGTCGTAGGGCGGCAGGCCGGATGCCACGTCCGCCAGTCTGAGGAAGACGGTGTTGGCGATGATGTGGAAGAGGGCCGAGGGCACGAGGCCGGGCCTCTCCCGCACCACCTTGCGGTACTTGCGGCGCCTGCTGAACCTCCCGTCCTCCACCGAGTCGTCGTCCGGCTTTCCGATGCTGTGCTCCTCGAAGCCGTACCGCTGTATCCAGCGGTGCTCGTCGGAGCGTCCGAAGTCCGTCCTGATCTCCGGGGAGAACCGGCAGAGCAGGTGGAAGAGCGTGCTCGAATAGCCTCCCATCAGAGTCCCGGACAGGCTGAGGGACTTGCCGCAGGCGTCGGCGAGGACTCCGACGGCGATGCCCTGGGCCGAGCCGCGCCCCTTGTACTCGTGGACCTCATCCTCGACCAGCAGGTCGAAGAAGCCCCTCATCCTGTGCTTCACGTAGTCGGCCAACGGGTAGCGGGCCGGGCCGGACCTGTCGGCCTGCCAGAGGGGGGAGCCGCAGCCGGCGCAGGTGTGCTTGCGCCGGTTCAGGTCGGCGTGCGTCAGGGGCACGCCGTCCTTGTCCACTACCTGCGCGGTGCAGCCGGGGCAGCAGGGGACCCTGAAGGGCTCCCCCGTCTCCTCGTCCCGCACCAGCCTGCCCCTGGAGACGGCCCACCGCTGAATCACGGCGGGCATCCAGCGGTAGGACAGCTTGGCCTTCTCTCTGGACATCACCGCGAATAGCGGACCGGAGCCTATGGAGAAGCGCAGCCGCTCCAGGTCGGTGATGGACTTGACGATGAAGGCGCGGGCGCCGGGCACCGTCATCTCCACCTCCCGCTTCCACTTGGGCACCAGGTGGGGCGGCCCAAGCACCAGGATGCGCTTGAAGCCCGCCATATATGCGGCGGCGGCGGCGATGAAGGTCTTTCCGGTGCCCATCTCCCCGACGACGGTTGTGCCCCGGTGGGCTTCGAGGGAGAGGGCCGCGCCCTTGATGGCGTCCTCCTGCGCCCCCAGGGGCTTGCGGAGCAGGCGGGGGAGCTTGTGCCCGTTCTCCGAGGGCCAGTAGAGGGGCGGGTAGGACTCCACCACCCGCCGGGCAATGGCGTCCTTGAACGTGTCGATGAACTCTCCGAGGTTCATGTCGTGTCGTCCTCCTTTTCGTGGTTGTTAGAGGACGACGCCGGAACCCGGACTGCGCCGCCCCCGCTGGGGCGGTCGGGTTCCGGCAACGCCCCCAGGCGATTGCTCGAACGTGCGAGCCCCCGCAGGTGGCGGGACTCGTGGTGCGGGACGCGCTCACGCGGCCCCCATCTCCGGCTGCGTCAACATGGCGGAGTAGCCTCTCTCGACCACGTGCGTCACCGAGACCCGGCCCGCGCCGTCGTACCCTGCGCGGTAGGCGAACTCGGCCTTCGCGCCCCAGGGGACATGGCCGCCAACTCGAACAGCGCCGCCTCCAGCCTTACTGCCACGCCCAGGCCCACCAGCGCCCCGCACCACCATCCCGCTCCGCTCGCCCTTCCGCCAGCCCAGCACCTTCACCTCGGCGGGCATGACCCGCTCCGCCTTCGTCGGCTGGAACAGGACGCCGTGCAGCCTCTTCAGAACGTCCGGCGACAGGTTGTTCCTGCCGTTCATGATCTGGGAGAGATTGGAGGAGTTGATGCCGGCGCGCCGGGCGACCTCGTTCTGGCTGAAGCCGTGGGCGTTCATCCGGTCCCACACGGCCTCCCGGTCGATGCAGGCTGGCTGCGCGGGAGCGACCTTCGCCGGAGCCTCCAGCGCCGACTCGACCCGCGCCTGGACCTTCACGCCCATGTTGCTGTGACCGCGCGCCATCTGCGACATGTAGCTGTAGGACACCCCCACGCGGTCAGCCAGGTCCCGCAAGCTCAGGCCCAGCTCCCTGGCCCGCTCCCGGATGTAGCTGCTCTCCCCGCTCACCACGCATCCCTGGCGGTTGGCGCACTGTGCGGGCGCGACCTTCGCCGGGGCCTGCAACGCCGACTCGACCCGCGCCTGGACCTTCACGCCCATGTTGCTGTGACCGCGCGCCAACTGCGACATGTATCCGTAGGACACCCCAACCCGGTCAGCCAGGTCCTGCATGCTCATGCCCATCACGCGGGCGCGCTCCCGGATGAAGCTGCTCTCCCCGTGGACCACGCCGCCCTGCCGGTAGACGATCCCCTGTCCGGGGACCTCTCCCAGCACCGCCGCGGCCTTCTCACGCATCTTCGGGGTCCACGGCCTGCGCCCGTTCGCAATCTGCGACAGGTAGCTCGCGGACACGCCCATCCTGGCCGCAAGCTCCTTCATCGTGAGCCCGCGCCGCCTGGCAGCAGCCATGAGCTCGGTATCGGTCCCCGCATCAGGTGCGGGGCAGGCTCTGTCAATGCTCGTAGTCGTCATGTCGCTTCCTCCTGTAATGAAGAAGCGGGACCGCCCCCTTGTCGGAGACAGTCCCGCTCGAATCCGTGTCCCGATGGTCGGGACTGTCTCCTTGGGTGGCGTTGTTGCCGTGGCGAATGGCCGGTGCGGCATCCCCCGGAATCAAGTCCGGGGCGGCCTCTGCGGAAGGCCGTGTGCGGGGCAAGCCACCGGAATCAAGTCCGGGGCAGGCTCCGTCGTGGGGTTGGGGGAAGAGGGATGGAAGCCCGCAGGGGGAGCGGGCGGAGGAGGCAACGACCCCAGTGCGGGGTGCTGCCTGGTGGAACGGAGCGCCCGTTCAAGCAGGCGCAGGAAGGCGGCGACCCGGGGTCCAAGCAGAGCATTGAAGCGCCCCGTTTGCCTTACGGGTCGTCAACCGTTGCTTGCGCTACGACAGCGCCAGGCCACTCTCCGGTCAGAGCCGAGGGCAAGCCTTCGCCAAGGGCCTCAGCCCCCGCAGGCTGCGCCGGGAGACCAACTTGCCGGGCCGCCAGCGCATCCCCAGGACCGCCGCATCCTCCAGCGTCCCGCCGTCTCCGGTGGGCACCAGGGCGGCAGCCCTGCCCGTGCCCTGGCTGTAGACCACAGCCTCCTGGTCGCCGAACCGCCGCCTCACCAGGTCCGTCCACTCGGCGTAGGCCCACCGAGCCTGATGCGGCTCAGCCTTCGTCGTGTCCATGCCGGCGAGGACCGCCAGCGCACCTTCGACGTCACCCGTCTGCCTGAGCCGCCGCGCCTCGTGGACGCTCTTGGCCACGCTCGGTGTCTCCGTCGCCGGTGCCGGCTCCGGCTGCTCCGAGAACAGCGCCGCCATGAGCCGGTCGACCAGCTCTTCGAGGCTGCGCCGGGGCTTTTCCACCGTCGCCATCGTCCGCTTGCCAGTTGCCAATGTTGCGGTTGTCATCACGACCTCCTTGTATCTTGGTTTTGGATTGCGCCCTTGCGGGCAAAGAAGAAGGGCCGTCCCCGGATGGAGACGACCCTTGCGTGTTGGGATGGGTATGAGAGAGCAAGCGGCTCCTCTTGTCAGCGTCTGAACCTCTGCACCGTGCTCCGCGCGAGGAACTGCCGAAGGAGCAGCGCGCCGATGCCCAGCCCGACGAGGTTCAGCGCGAAGACCTCCACGTCGCCGGTGATGAGCGGCGCCACAACGACCAGAGCGACCACTTCGGCCACAACGACCCGCTTGCGCTTCCACCACGGCCGCTTCTCAGGGGCCTTGTCAACGTCCGCGCTCACAAGCTCGAAGGCCGTCCACATGGGCAGCCCAATGGCAGCCTCCAGGTGGGTCAGCACCACGCCGCGAGAGCAGCCCCCGGTGTGGCAGCGAACGTCGAGGCCCTCGCCGTCCGGTCTCTGCCTGAACGCCAGCCCGTCCGACCTGCCGCCGTGACAGATCGCTGTCGTCGTCCAGAACCAGCCACGCTCGAAGCTCACCCGGTGCGGAAGCAGGTCTGCGACCCTCCTTGCGCTCGGTCCCGTGTACTACTCCGTCATGTCCATACCGCCTTCGCCGTTGCCGTCCGTCCGTTCAGTAGCCATACCGTCGTTACCTCCTTTGCTGGTGTTGAATCCGTGACTCCGTGTTGCCGTTCCGACGACGCCCGCAGTCCGACGAAGAATCGAACGGGGGGAGACGGAGCGGGGTTGAAGAAGACGCAGCTCGGCCCAGAGTCAACTCAGAGGAACGGACTCAGAGGGAGCTGCTATGAAGTGGGGGAGAACCGACCGGCCTGCAGAGCAACCACAGGACGGCCCGGTGAGAGACGCAGCGAGACCCGGGAGCTAGATCGGCAACGTCCTGGGAAGCTGCGCGAAGGGGAACCGGCCAGCCAGCTTGCAATGGCAGACCGGCGCGTGGTGAGGCTGCGACCAGTTCCACAGGAACCATGCCGCAGACGTGAGGAACCGGCCAGGGCGCAGGGCGCACTCCGACCAGGGTGTCCGAGGGGCCGAAGCGAGAGACGCTCCAACCGCTGCGACTGTGTCCTCCGGGGCGACCGTTGGGAGAGCAAGGCTCAATCCTTCCGGTCTGACCCCTGGGCGGCTGTTCGGAGAGCAAGGCTCGATCCTATGCAGCCGGTCCCGGATTCGGGGGACGGGAATCCTCCAGGTTTCTAGGCACGAAACGCTGGAAAAGCCAGAAACTGCCTCAATTGTCGCCCGAACAACCGAGCGAATGGAAGGCTTCGGAGGGGGTTTTGGGCCAACTCGACCCAGATCACTCGCGCCGAGTTAGCTCCCATTTCGCTGCGAGGCAGCAGCAGCCGAAAACCGGCCCCGGAGCCGTCTCCGGGGCCTACTTCCGCCACAGCCACAGGGTGAGGACCCGGCGCACCCAGCGCAGCAGCTTTCGCTTCCGCAACGCCACCCGTGTGTCGGCCAGCGCCTCCCAGCGGTGGGTGGTCTGGCCCTTGCGCCCGAAGCCCCGCAACGGCTGCTTCTCAGGCGGCAGCGTCAACCCGTGATCCTCCAGCATCGCCAGCTCCAGCTCCAGCACCAGAAGCCGCTCCTCCGTCGTGAGCCACGACAGACTCTTCCCTTGATGTGGGTGGTCGGCCCGCAGCCTGCGCCACTCCTCGACCAGGGGCCACGCGTCTCCGTAGACCTCCGGGTCGTCGTCGGCAGCCTCCTCGGTCACGACCTGCGGGTCCAGACGCCGCTCGGTGAAAGGCTTCTTCGGGCGCAACCCCGCCACCGGAGGGGCAGCCCTGGTCTCCGACCGGCCCGCCCCGGCGTCGGGCTTCCCGTCCTGCGCCTGGCCCTGGCCCTGAGACTCGGCGTTGCCAGCAACCGCAGCCCGAATCTCGCCGAGGCCGTCCCGCAGCTCCTTCGCCAGCGCCTCCACGCCGCCCTCCAACGCATCAACACGCTCCCACAGCCGGGCCACTTCGGGGTCGTCGTCCGTCCCCAGCAGCCGCTCCAGCGCATCGCCCATGCGCCCCGTGATCTCGCCCGACTCCTCGGCCCTGACCACCGTGCGGTAGGCCACGCCCAGCAGCTCCGCCGCCTCGACGCGGCCCTCCTCCCGCACCAGCTCCCGCAGGAACCCGGTGAGCCTGAGCCTCCGCAGCTTCTCCGCATCCACGTCTCCGCTGCTGCTCGCCAGCGTCTCTTCGTCCACGCCGTCATCAGCCTGCGGCTCGTTCACCTGCGCCTCGTTCATGGTCGAACCTCCTCGCTCTCATCTCCTGTAGGGGGCTGTCCTGTAGGGGGTATCCCACCCCTCGATAAGGCCCCGCTCCCCCAATTGCTCGCTCCGATTTAGCAGGGCTTCGGTCCGTCGCCCCGCTCTGCCCGCTTGACTTTCGTCAATTTCCGCCCCCAGACGTTGAACCACCCCTTACCTCGAAGTGCTCGCAACCACGGCTGCGCCCCACCCCATTCCCTCCTGTTTCAGGTAGGAACCCGCCCCCCAATTGACATTCGTCAACCGACGCAAATCCCTGTACACGGGTAAAACATCGAAACCGGCCTCAGATGCGGCTCAGGTCGGCCTCAGACGGGAACTCGACGGCCCCGGAAAACTGCTCGCTGCAATGTGGCTGCCTCGGCCCGCGCCACGACTCCCCCTGGGAGCTTTGGCTCCAAATCCGTGGAACCAGCCCTTACGCGAAGCCCTTTGCTCGTCCCGGATATCCCGGCCCCAAACTGCTTGCTCCGATGTATCAGACTTCCCGGCCCCCCTGGCAACAGCGACGCCCATGACCAGGATGCGGCTTGCTCACCAGCGCCTTCCTCTGTTCACGGGCATGACACCGCCAATGCCCCAGCGCTCCCCATGCCACCAATGGAAGACATCCATGACCGCCTTGCCGCCTGCCAGCCCTCGCCTCGAAGCCGACGGCGCCGGGTCCCGACACAGCCACCAGCTCGATGCCGAGTGCCAGCACTCTGGGTCTCGCACCCCCACAGCCTGTAGGGGGGGTTCAGCCTGCCTCACGCGGCCTGAACGGGCCTCCGAACTGCTTGCTCCGATGCGGCCGCGCTGCGACCGCCACCGGCCCCGATCACCCCGTTCTCCGTGTGACTTCCCTTTTGGGAACTGCTGCCACTTTTCCGGAACCAACCCTTTCGCCAAAGTGCTCGCAGGATTGGCTCCACTTCCCTTCTTTCCCGCCTGTTTCACGTTCAAAACGACCCCCGACTTCCCTTTTGGGAACTGACGCAAATCCCTGTACACGGGTACGACACCACATCCGGCTCCCGGAGCGGCATTTGACGGCTTCAGACGGCCCCTGGACGACCTGCACAGCCCCGGACGGCCCCCGGATGATCACTTGCCTTCACTAGCTGGAATGTGGCTGCAACTTGGCTGCGGCCAACCGCTGGCCGACTTCCCTTTCGGGAATTCTCGCCGGAACCGGCTCTTTTGCGAGGGACCTCGCTCCCCACGTAGTCCTGGCCTGAAATTGCTTGCTCCCATGCAGCTTCAATGTCGCAGGCCCAGGACCGGCTTCCGGCCCGATTCTCGCCCGCGCTCCCTTGACGGCAGGGCTGCGGGTGGGAGATGATAAGAGTAAGACGCTGTGCTATAATAACAGGCGAGAGAAGCACGCCATGCCCACCAAGCCCAGGAACACGGACACTATCACCTTCTCCCTACCGCCGGAGATGGCCCAGCAGCTGCGGCAGGTGGTCAAGGAGGAGGACCGCACCGTGAGCGAGCTGCTCCGCGAGGCCATCCGCCTCTTCATGGAGGAGCGGGAGTGGCGCAGACGGGAGCGGCTGGAACGGCTGCGCTCCCGCCGGACTACAGAGCAGGAAGACACAAGGAGGACAGACCAATGACAGAGCGATTTGATCTCACGCCAGCGGCCCTCTACGCCAGGGTGTCCAGCGACCGCCAGGACGTGGACCTGTCCATCGCCGCCCAGCTTAGGGCGCTCAGGGACTACGCCGAGAAGCACGACTACCTGGTCGCCCGCGAGTACGTGGACGAGGCCGAGAGCGGCCGCATCGCCGACCGGCCCCAGTTCCAGAAGATGCTGAACGAGGCCGCCAAGCCCGAGGCTCCCTTCAAGGAGATTCTCGTCTGGAAATTCTCCCGATTCACCCGCAAGCGCGAGCACGCCGTCGCCTTCAAGTCCATGCTGAGACGCAGAGGAGTCCGAGTGATCTCCATCACCGAGCAGGCCGACGACACCCCCACGGGCAAGCTCCTTGAGGCCATCATCGAGAGCGTGGACGAATTTTACTCGGAAAATCTCGCCCAGGAGGTTGTTCGGGGGATGCGGGAGGCCGCGTCGAGAGGCTTCTGGATGACCACCTACGCACCCTACGGCTACAAGCGGGTCCACGTCCAGGACGGGGCCGCGAAGCGCCCCAAGCTGGAGCTGAACCCGCCCGCCGACGCCGTGGTCCGCCGCGTCTTCGACATGGTGCTACAGGGCAAGAGCATCCTCGACGTGACCAAGACCCTCAACGCCGAGGGCATCCCCACCACCAACGGCAAGAAGTGGCTCAAGACCACCATCCACACCATGCTCTCCCACGAAGCCTACACCGGCACCGTGGTCTGGGGAGCCAACGCCAAGGACGGAGCGCCGCCCGTGCGCGTCGAGGACGCACACCCCGCCATCGTCTCCAAGCGGGACTTCCAGAAGGCCAGGAGGTTGCTCGGGTCCCGCGCCCCGAAGAAGGTGAACCCCCGCCGCGCCTCCAGCCCCTACCTCCTGAGCGGCATCGCCAAGTGCGAGACCTGCGGCAAGGCCATGACCGCAGCCGAGGCCAAGAGCGGCAAGTACACCTACTACATCTGCCACTCCCTGCTCAAGCGGGGCAAGGGAACCTGCAAGACCCCCAGGCTCAACGCCAAGAATTTCGAGAAGCTCATCGTCAACGAGATCAGGGAGAACGTTCTCACCGAGTCCAACATCAGAGACCTGGTGAAGCTGCTGGACGAGGAGATGGACGGGGTGGCCCGCGACCAGCGAGAGCGGCTTCAGAACATCGAGGAGGAGCTTGAGGACGTGAAGAAGCGGCTGGGCCGCATCTGGAACCACATCGAGACGACCGACACCGAGATGGCCGACGCCTCAGACCGCATCAGGGAGCACCGGGAGCGCAAGGAGAAGCTGGAGATCGCCGCAGAGGAGGCGAGGGCGCTGCTGAAAGAGAGGCGGCAGTTCCTCGACAGCGCCGACACCATCGCCACCTTCGCCGAGGAGATGAGCGAGTTCCTCAAGACCAGCGAGTTGACCGAGACCAAAGCCTTCGTCGGCTCCTTCGTCAAGGAGGTCGTGGTCAAGCCCGGCAGGGCCGCCATCGTCTACTCCATACCCACACCGGAGGATTCTCCCATAGGGGGAGCGGACGCCGCAGAGATCGCCCTGAACGGGCGAGTTATGAATTCGGTACGTCATGGTGGGCCTAAGTGGACGGTAGACAGAACTGTCTTCGAGATGTGGTTGGGGGCTCTGTGATCCTTGGCCCCGCGGTCCTTACGGGGAGTTCGAGCCTCTCCAGGTGGGCCTGCACGTACCGAATTGCGAACTTTTCGCTGGGAGGTCCAGATATAGGGAAAGGGCCAGCCGACCCCGGTTATCCCCCTACGAGCCTCCGGCCCACCGGGTTGGAGGCTCGTCCACTCTGTCAAGGGCGGTCCCGTCTCTCCAACAGCGGACGGCGAAGACACCCCCTATTTTCGACGCTGTGCCCCTGCAAAGACAAGACCGGACGTGGCTGTTTCGCCAGAGCATTGGCCAAGCCCCTCCCGGTCAGCAGACGCCGCCCAGGTCTGTCGAGAGGGACGGTTGCGGTCGGCGCAGGGGGCTGTCCTTCACGTCGGCCCTAGCGCTAACGCCCCCCGATTTTTGCTTTGGATAGGCCGGGGGCTGGGTAATGACTCTACACAGACGCCGCATTCTTCTTTCCCTGGCCCTCACGAGGGCCGCCCTCATCGCCGCCCTGCTGGTCATACCCTGGGCGGTCACCGCCCAGAGCGAACCCACCGTACCGAACAACGTCACCGCCCGGCCAGTTTACGGCGGCGTACTCCTTACCTGGGACGCCCCCACCGAGGACGCCGGGTCGGTCACCGGCTCTAGTGGGTCGATGTAGATGCCCTTGACGCGGTGCGCGTAGCATGGCAACAGGGCCTTCGGCGCGTCAAGGTTGTCCCCGTGTATGATCAGATTATCATCCTCACCTGATGACCGACCCCTCAAACCCCCGGACTCATTGCCCGCCGCCTTCGTATCATGATGAAGCCAGCGCCCCCCAAGACCGCGAGGCCCACGACTAGAGAGGCCGACATGACGACTATACTGTTCGCTCTCTGGCCGGTTCCAGCGACGGCCGTGTGTTCAGTAGGGAGATCGGAGGACAGAGCGCTACTGTTGTCAACTCCAGCCGATGGTCGCTGCCCAGGCTCGACGTTCCACCGAGATGGAGGAGTGAAAACCTCCTCGACGATTAACCCCACAGCGTCTACAGGTATCGACAACTGGCTCAACAGCTGAGGCAAAGCTGCGGCGGTCCCTGGCACATCCAGGGTTTGCAGATGGATGATTGTGCGCCACTCCGGTCTATTGTCGTGCGCTTCCTGAATGTCATTGAGAGGCCAAACGACCGCAGGTTCCCCGGCGTATCGGTTGATGTTGTATCCGAGCTGCGCCGAGGTTATCCCCAAGGTATTCCCAGAGCTGCGCGCGAACCTATCGAGTATTATCGACCAGCGCCATAGCTCCTCGTAGTCGTGATTTACTGGAATGATCTCTACGTTGTCTTCATTGAGCCCGCGTTTCTTCGACTGAATCACCGCACTCTTTGCGGCTGCTATCTGTGAATCATCCCCGTTCGGTATCTTCACTTGAACGTATGCTTTGTCCGTCGATTGCCAACCTGCAATGCGGATGTCGGGATTCCTCTCCCACTTTAGACAGGAATCATAAGTGCCGTTGCCACCCATGATCTCGCCGCAGTTCCCCCTCAGCACCGGAAAGTTGGTGACATCTACGTCCGAAATGTCGAAACCATCGCTCCCAGGATCCTGACCTGCCCCCCCCGCACCGCCGGCGCCCCCGGCCACAACTCTCGAAAAGCTTGCCACCCTCCATAGGACCGCCTCGCTTCGGCACCCCCCGGTAAGAGCTGGATGTCTTGATAGACTGACGACTCTGGAAGCACGTAGCCTTTACCAGTTGATAGAACTCCACTACCACAGCCGTAAGGGTCGAAGACGCATTCGTGTTCACCGGTTCGCCGGGCCTCTTCCTGAGCTGTCCTCCGTAGGTAGTCCAGAGAGTCACTTCCCAAACTATCGTCCTGTGTCAGGTAGATGAACAACCCTCTGGCTACGCCATAGATCGCATCAACCTCGATTATTCCTGCGTTGTGCGCCTCCTCAAGCCCGAATCCACCGAAGGACGGCCTTGGATGACAGCCCTTGAAGAACTGAATCTGGGATAATGGTTTTGGAACAGAAACCCGCGCGGAAACAAGGAGCACCCAATAGATGCTGCCACAGAACAAACCCGACCGTATCCGCATCCTCTTTGACGACCACCGCCTGGTGGCCAATGCCGGGCTGATCCTTCCCGCCACCCTCGCCCTGCGCCTTGGCCTGCCCCAACTCCTCCGGAAGCACCTCGACCTCGGCGGCGCGCCGGGCCGGGCGAACACCGGCGACAAGATGATGACCCTGGTGGCCTCCGCCCTAGCCGGCGGAGATTGCATCGACGACGCCGATGTGCTGCGCGCCGGCGGGACCGCCCGCGTGCTCGGTTTCACGGCTAAGGCTCCCTCCACCCTGGGCACGTTCCTGCGCAGCTTCAGGTGGGGCCATGTCCGCCAACTGGACCGGGTGAGCCGCGAGTTGCTGGCCCGGGTCTGGAAGGCCGGTGCCGGACCCGGCGACGCACCATTCACCATCGACCTTGATTCGACGATCTGCGAGACCTACGGACTGGCCAAGGAGGGCGCCCCCACCACGGCTACACCGGTGCGCGGGGCTATCACCCGCTGCTGGCCGTCGCCGCCGGCACCGGCGACGTGCTGATGGCCCGCCTGCGCGAGGGCCGGGCCAACACCGCCCGCGGCGCTGCCCACTTCCTGCGTGAAACGGTGGGGCGGGTGCGCTACTGCGGAGCCAGGGGCCAACTCACGGTGCGGGCCGACAGCGGCTTCTATACCCACGCCGTGGTCGCCGTCTGCCGCCGGATGGATGTCCGCTTCTCCATCGCCATCCGCCAGCGCGCCCGCCTGCACAATCTCATCGAGGCGATACCCCAAGATGCCTGGACGCCGATTCCTTACTGGATGGACGGCGCCGCCGATGTGGCCGAGACCACCTACACCCCGTTCCAGGCCGAGGCGGACGCCGCGCCGGTACGGCTCATCGTCCGGCGGGTGAAGCCGGCGCCCGGTTCTCAACTGGCTCTCTTCGCCACCTACAGCTATCACGGCTTCATCACCGACCGGGACGGGGAGACGCTGGAACTGGAGGCCGATCATCGCCGTCACGCCGAGATCGAGAATGCGATACGCGACCTCGTACGGCGTGGGGCTGAACCATCTCCCCTCGGGTAGCTTCGCCAACGGCGCCTGGCTGGCGGTACAGGTGATGGCGCACAACCTGGCCCGCTGGACAGCCCGCATCGGCCTCCAGCAGATCGTGACCACCAAGACCCTCACGACGGGTCTTTGCCTTGGCCGGACGGATCACCCGCTCGGCACGCCGATGCAACAGTTCAGCCGCGCCCTGGCCCGACTGCGAGCTCCCAGCCTGACGGCGCCCGTCCCACTGACCCGCCAGCCAACCCAACGTCCCGCAAACTCGCGCCAGCCCAGTCCGCGAGCGCCTCTTGCCGTGTCCTATCCCGCCATCTCGCTCGCCACAGCCACTGTAGGCCGCCATCGGTGCCCCCCAAAACGCCTGCAGACCGCCCGCCAACCCCCCGTCTACCCGTTGAGCCCGGATCATCGCGCCTGCGCTCACGCCGTCCTCCTCCAAGACGTGACAGTGGAGCGGGTCGGCTGACAGCACGCGCCCAAAGCAGTCCTCAACTGGATCGGCTTCATCTGGATCGTCCGCGTACACAGGCGCTTGAAGTCCGAAAGCCAAAACGAACAACAGTGTTGCCAGGGTGGCGATCGATAGTCTTACCGACACCTGTGTTTTCCCTAAGATCTGATGTCTCATGTAAGCGGCAAAACCCCACGCACGATGCCGGTCGCCAGCTCCCTTCGGTCCGACAACGCCACCCGCCACTTCACGCTCCCCCATATGCTGTAGGGGAAGCCTTGGCCCTCACCACCTCTCCCCTGTCTGTCCGGGGCTTGCGGAACGCCATCGTCAGCGGGACTCAGGTGTGCAGGTTGGCAGCGGGGCGATGGTAGGGACCGGAATGAACGCCTCGGCGGTGTTGTTGGACTCGTCACTCTCGTCGATGGAGGAGCCCGCATCCACGACGGCCACGTTCTCACTGCGAGCACTCGTGGAGAACACCAATGTTACAGATGATCCGGCTTTCAGGCCGTCCACCGTTTCTGGGGCGGCGTTGTTCAGTTGATTCAGTTGAACGGTGAAGCCTCCCGCATCCCCATTCCCAACATTCCTGACGTGGGCGGTTACTTCTCCGACGTGAGGCGACAAGCGCGCGCTGCTGGAGACGATGCAACCGTCTCCCCACTCGAGTAAGGGATTCCTCTTCAACCGAGCCTCAATCGCTATGACCAGGTCGGGCAACGGCGTGGCCTGGGGCGCGGGACCACATGCTGAGAGCGAAACTACGGCCAGCACGCCAAGAAGGAAGAACCCTGCGCATCGGCGACCGGCCCGCCGCAAGCCGAGCATCATACGCACCTCTCTTTAGTGTCAATTATCTCATGAATAGCTCAGGTCTTCTCGGTGGACCAAAGACAAGCGCGACTAAAGCTAGGATCTACCAAGGTCCATATCGCAGGTCCGGTGCAATAGCTTAGTCCCTGGCACGCAGTCATGGCGAGAGCATGGGAGTTGTGCGACTCTCGCAGAGTCTTGTTCGGTCACGGCACTGTGCGTGTCGTGACTGTCACCCGCGAGACCTCACTGAGCCCGGCAGCGTTGACCGCGTGGACACGGTAGATGTACTTGGTGCCGGGTTCGATGTCGGTCGTGTCGACATACGTTGTAGCAGTGCCGTTGGTGACCTCGAACTTGACGAAGGTGTCTTGCTTTGCCACCCTCCTCAGTATGAGGTAGCCTGTCGGCGGGTCGTCGCCCGCATCCCACATCAGCGTCACCGATTCGTGCGTGGAAGAGGCCGTCAGGCCCTGCGGGGACGGCGGAGATGTCCCGGCCACGTCCGTTACAGGGATGCTGGGAGTCGCCGCCGGTGTAGCGGTCACGCGTGAGACCTCACTGAGCCCGGCAGCGTTGACCGCGTGGACACGGTAGATGTACTTGGTGCCGGGTTCGATGTCGGTCGTGTCGACATACGTCGTGGCAGTGCCGTTGGTGACCTCAAACTTGCTGAAGGTGTCCTGCCTCGCGATCCTCCTCAGTACCAGGTAGCCCGTTACCGTCGGGTCGTCGGCCACATCCCACGTCAGGGTCACCGAGTCCTGCGTGGAGGAAGCCGTCAGGTTCTGAGGCGGTGGCGGGGGACATAGCACATCGTTGGTCGCGCCAGTCAGGCCGGGAGGACTTTCACTGATGCGCAGCATCAGAAGGTCTCCGTCATTCCAAGGCCGCTCGCATACCCCCCAGGTCAGCGCGCGTGTGCGGCCCTCCTCAAGAACGTCGACAGCGTCGTCGAAATCCAGCCGCAGCACGACCGTCCCGTCTAGGGCGATGAAGTCGATGTGATGGCCTGTGGGCCTCCCGGGCGGATCAATCTGCACCTCGACCCTTGCTGACTCCCACCGGATCCGCTTGATGTCTGTTGTGCCCACCCCCTCAATGGCAAACGACGCCGGCTTCAAAACACCACGTGAGCCGTCGGCGCCTACCGCCGCGCCAATCACCACGGGATCGAAGAACGCCTCGTGAACAGTGCCCTCGGGTGCCGTCACGGTCATCGTCATTTCGTAGGTGAAGACGTGATTGCAGGGGATGAAGGGGAACCGGAGGAAGTTGTTATTGGCCCGGTATTCTCCTGCGGGAATCGGACGCGCAGAGACCACGGTCTGGGTGAATGTGAATGCGGAGCGTACTGGCACGAGGTCGCCAGTCACGACATTGAACAGGTCAGCGTCTCGTCCATCGAACCAGAGCTTTGATCTCTTTTCAGATGATTCCGCCCCTGCGACTTGGTCTTCATAGATCGTGGTGCCGGCGGGCTGGCCGGAGTCGAACTCATGTGTGGGATACATGCGGAAGACTCTCCGCCCCTTACCCTCGGCTATTAGGTATCTATCCTCGCGCGCATATCGATGCTTAAGCCTGACGCAATCTTTGTACTCTGCCGAGCCGTCGCCGGCGTCCAGCTCGGCGTTGACGGCTGCGGTCAGCTGCTTCAGGTCACCCAGCGTTATCGTTGGACCCGCAGGTGCGCTGGCACCGCTTGCGCCTGTAGCGCCGACTGGGGCGGTCGGCATGGCCAGGAGGAACTCCTGTCCGTCCCCCACCGTCCCGCTCTGGCCGGTAGCGCCCGAAGCGATCTCGGTCGACGGCAGCCACAACTTACTGTATTTGCTGGACAGGCTGTAATTGTCCTCGTAAGAAAATCCGCTCGCCAGGAAGTACCGGTTGTCACCCTGCAATGTTGGGAGGAGATCAAGCGGTACATCTTGCAAGAAGAAGACCGCCTCCCGATTATCCCACTGGGTATCCCTTCGGGCGCGGATGTCGGGCAATGCGTCCTCGGCTTCCTGGCGGTTGTCGAAGTCATCGCCCACCCATATCGCTGTGATTTTGTCGTCACCTGCCCCACTCAGGTACTCACTGACCGCGAGGTCGAATTTCATGGTAGCGAAGTATTTCCCCTGAAGCCTGCCCGCCCCAGCCACAACCTCAATGGACTCGCTAGTCATCCGGGCCCTGACGACAGTGGGGTAGTTGGCGACCCTCTCTTCTAACGAAGTCTCACCACGTACAGGAACTGCGGCAGAGTGAACGCTCGTGTCTCTTGCCAGAGGTTGGGCAGGAACCGCATCGCCGGGCGTGTTGGCTCCCGTGCCCTGGCTGCACGCCATCAGCATCCCCGTCAAGAGAGCGATGAGGATCATTCGCATCATGGTTCTCCTTAGTGGCTCGTATGAAGGATGTAGATTGCCTTCAACTGCTCTAAGTCTTCATCCTTAATGTCCTGGGCAACCCAATGTTCGTTCATTATGGCGATCTGCCCCTGAAGTGTTGACGTATCTGCATAGAAGTCCGGCAGCCCCAGAGTGTGGCCAACGTGCAGCATAACCCAGTCAATGAAGGCGTACTGCTCCTGGTCGGCTGCCGTGCTGCTTGGTGTCGGGTCGCCATCTTTGGTTTGGTCGTCGGTCCAAACGATCCGATATGGGTCTAAACACATGGAACCGGAGCAAACGTAGGCGGGTTCCTCAAAGACCATCGTCATATTCACCATGTGCTTGCCGGGGCCGGAGGAGTTGCCGTCTGTGCCCGGTTGCACGCATGCGTAGCTGTTTCCGCAACCGCCGCTGTCGTTGGTTTTTGTGGTGGTTGCCGTCTGGATGGTAACGATCCCGCCGTCAGCGTTGGCGCCGCCGCAACTGATGTCGACATCATCGCATATCTTCAGCCCCTTGTTCAGCACTACCATCTCGTTGTTCCAGTCCTCGGCAGCATCCTGAATTGCGTCTTCAATGATGCTGGACCCGATGGTACCCTTGGTGTACTTCGCCGTGTGATCCGCCTGATGTCCCCACCAGTACTCTAGATCGGGCGTCCTCGCACGAAGACCATCAGATTCGGGAGAGTCGCCGAACCTATTCGTGGCCACGACCTTGAAGGTGTATCTGCTGTCCGGGACCAGCCCAGTGATGTCGGCGCTGGCGCTTGTAAAGGCGATCGCCGCCGGCGGGTTTGGCTCAGGGTCAATCAGCACTTTGTAACTGTTCGCTCCTGGGACGACGTCCCAGAGAAGCTCGATTCCCCTGCCGCCTATGAGGAACCTGTATGCAGGTTTGTTCGGTTTGGGCGGCCTTTCGTCCAGCACCTGAGTCTCCACCTCGCTCGATGGGTCGGATGTTCCCTGTACGCCCACGGCCTTGACCCTGTGCTTGTAGGTATCCCCCGGGGTCAACCCGCGAACGATTGCGCTAAACCGGTTGCCACTCCTCAGCGGAGTGGTTACAGTGAAGCTGTCGAAAGGCAACTCGCGCCAGTCCGAGCCTATGAACACGTTCTTATGCTGCTCAACTACGTAGCCCGTCGCATCGAGAACGGCGTCCCACATGATCTGTATTTCACCGTGATCGACGGACGAACTGGCAACATTCGCTGGTGCCAGAGGTGGGGCAAGGGTTACCTCGACCTCATTAGACGGCACTGATTCCACATCTGAATTCAGTGCCTTGACCCGGAACCTTTTGGCATCGTTGACAGAAAGGTTGCGCACGACGGCACTGCTGCCGATAATGGTGACTTCCGAGCCGAGGTCGACCCACGTGTGGAGGAAGGGTGCGAACGTCCGCCGCTTCCGTTGTTCCACCTTGTAGCCGGTGGCTTCGGCGACGGTGTCCCAGTTCAGAGATGCCTCCCCTCGCCCCGGACCAGACGCGCCTGTGAGGTTCTGCGGCGCGGGCGGTGGGGCCGGAACCGGACATGCGTCGGTCGTCTCCGAAACGCCGGATGAAGGGTTGCCATATGTGTAGGAGTAGGGGCTGCCATCGCCACGGGCGCGGACCTGGAAGTCGTAGCTCGTGTCGCAGTCCAACCCGTCCACCGTATCGGACGTGCTTGAGTACACGTAGCCAGCGTGGAGCCAACTGATGGAACTGCTCCTGCGGTACTCGACCTTGTAGGCCCCCGCGTCGGTTACGTCATTCCAACTCAGGCTGACACTGGTCTCGGTAGATGCAGTTGCACGGAGGCCGGTGGGAGCGGGGGCTGTAGGAGGGTCGGTGGTCCTCGACACGCTGGTCGAGGGACTGCCGTAAGTGTACGAATAGGGGCTGCCGTCGCCGCGGGCGCGGACCTGGAAGTCGTAGGCGGTGTTGGGATCAAGCCCGGACACCGTCCTGGAGGTGCCGAAAGTGTAGCTGGCGTGGAGCCAACTGCTGGAGCTGCTCCTCCGATACTCGACCTTGTAGTAATGGGCGTCGGTTACGGCGTTCCAACTCAGGCTGACGCTATCGTCGGTGTCCGAGGTTACCCTGAGTCCCGTCGGGGCCGGAGCCACACATGCGTCGGTCGTCTCCGAAACGCTGGATGAAGGGTTGCCATATGTATAGGAGTAGGGGCTGCCGTCGCCCCGCGCCCGGACCTGAAAGTAGTAGCTCGGACCTGTTGCAGTCCAACCCGTCCACCGTATCGGACGTGCTTGAGTACACGTAGCCAGCGTGGAGCCAACTGATGGAACCGCTCCTTCGGTATTCGACCTTGTAGGCCCCCGCGTCGGTTACCGCATTCCAACTCAGGCTGACGCTATCGTCGGTGTCCGAGGTTACCGTGAGTCCCGTCGGCGCGGGCGCAACCGGAACCGGACATGCGTCGGTCGTCTCCGAAACGCTGGATGAAGGGTTGCCATATGTATAGGAGTAGGGGCTGCCGTCGCCCCGCGCCCGGACCTGAAAGTAGTAGCTCGTGTTGCAGTCCAACCCGTCCACCGTATCGGACGTGCTTGAGTACACGTAGCCAGCGTGGAGCCAACTGATGGAACCGCTCCTTCGGTACTCGACCTTGTAGGCCCCCGCGTCGGTAGAGGTGGTCTCGTTTGTCTGAACAGCGCTGCCCGGTTTGATAAGTGGAATCGCGCTGCCGTGCGTTAGGCCGCCGCGGACTCGGCAGGCGCTCTGTCAAAGAACTGGTCCGGCGTCATTCCCCCAAGGCTCGAATGGGGCCGTCCGGCATTGTAAAACTCGAAGTACCGCCCGAGTCCAGTTCTGGCTTCCGGGACCGATTCGTAGGCTCTCAGGTACACCTCCTCGTACTTGACGCTCTTCCACAGCCGTTCGACGAACACGTTATCCTTCCAGCTTCCCTTCCCGTCCATGCTGATCTGGATCCCATTGGCTTTCAGCAGGCCGGTGAAGGCGTCACTTGTGAACTGGCTTCCCTGATCTGTGTTGAATATCTCCGGCGCGCCGTGGCGTCCCAGGGATTCTTCGAGCGCCTCCACGCAGAAGTCTGTGTCCATTGTGACCGATACCCGCCAGGCCAGCACCTTGCGGCTATGCCAGTCCATCACTGCGGCTAGGTACACGAACCCCCTTGCCATCGGAATGTACGTGATATCCATTGCCCACACCTGGTTGGGCCTGCTCACCTCAAGCCCGCGCAGCAGGTACGGATACACCGTATGGTCGGGCCGTCGCCGGCTGGTGTTGGGCTTGCGGTACAGCGCCTCGATGCCCATCCGCCGCATCAGTGTGGCGATGTGTCTACGCCTGGAGGAGAGTCCCTCCTGGCGGAGCAGGCCTCGCATCATCCTACTGCCTGCAAACGGATACTCAAGGTGCAGCTCATCGATGCGGCGCATCAGTCCGAGACCGGCTTCGCCCACCGGCCGTGGCCGGTAGTAGATGCTCCCGCGGCTGATGCCCACTGCCTTTGCCTGGCGGGCGAGAGGCAGCTTGTGATCGCGGTCGATCATCGCCTTGCGCCCGGCAATCCCGCCTTCGTGAGCGCGGCCTCTAAAAAATCGTTCTCCAACGCAAGCTCACCGATCTTGGCGTGAAGGACCTTCATATCTACCGGCTTTTCAGCCTGCCCTGTCCCGGCGCCAAATAACTGCGCCGCCCGATCCAGCAACTGGGTCTTCCACTGCGTGATCTGGTTCGGGTGCACATCGAACTGGCTTGCCAGCTCCGAAAGTGTCCGGTCGCCGCGCACTGCGGCAAGAGCCACCTTCGCCTTGAACTCTGCCGAGTGGTTACGGCGGGGTCGTCTGCTCATCTCTCGCTCCTGTCTCCGAGAGCACTATCATGCCCTCAATCAGGCAGCGATTCCACTTATCCCCCTGTTCAGATTTCCGGAGCCACTTCTGTATTCACCACCAACCCCCCATTCATTAGCCCGAATCCACCGAAGGACGGCCTTGGGGACAGCCCATGAAGAAGCTAGAGGGTGCTCCTCTGAATCTGGGATAATGGTTTTGGAACAGAAACCCGCGCGGAAACAAGGAGCACCCAATAGATGCTGCCACAGAACAAACCCGACCGTATCCGCATCCTCTTTGACGACCATCGCCTGGTGGCCAATGCCGGCCTGCTCGTGCCGGCCACCCTCGCCCGGCACCTGGGCCTGCGAGAACTCGTCGACCATCACCTTGACCTCGGCGGCGCGCCGGGACGGGCGAACACGGGGGACAAGATGCTGACGCTGGTCGCTTCCGCGCTGGCTGGCGGCGACTGCATCGACGACGCCGATGCGCTGCGCGCTGGTGGGACGGTCGGTGTTCTAGGCTGCGTGGTCAAGGCGCCATCCACCCTGGGGACCTTCCTGCGCAGCTTCCGGTGGGGGCATGTCCGTCAACTCGACCGCGTGAGCCGCCAGTTGTTGGCCCGGGCCTGGGCCGCTGGGGCCGGACCCGGCGACTCGCCCCTGACCATCGACCTGGACTCGACCATCTGCGAGACCTATGGACTGGCCAAGGAGGGAGCGCGCCACCACGGCTATCCCGGCAAGCGGGGCTATCACCCCCTGTTGGCCGTCGCCGCCGGCACCGGCGACGTGCTGATGTCCCGGCTGCGCGAGGGCCGCGCCAACACCGCTCGGGGCGCCGCCCACTTCCTGCGTGAAACGGTGAGCCGGGTTCGCCGTGCCGGGGCCAGCGGGCAACTTACGGCGCGGGCCGACAGCGGCTTCTACGCCCACGCTCTCGTCGCCGCCTGTCGTGAGATGGATGTCCGCTTCTCCATCACCATCCGCCAGCACAAAAGCCTGCGGAACCTGATCGAGGCGATTCCCGATGCAGACTGGACGCCGGTCCCCTACTGGATGGACGGCGCCGCCGATGTGGCGCAGTCCACCTACACCCCCTTCCGGACTGAGCCCGGCGCCGCACCGGTGCGGCTCATCGTCCGGCGGGTGAAGCCCACGCCCGGTTCCCAACTGGCCCTCTTCGCCACCTACAGCTATCACGGCTTCATCACCGACCGGGACGGAGAGACCCTGGAACTGGAGGCCGACCACCGCCGCCACGCCGAGATCGAGAACGCCATTCGAGACCTCAAGTACGGCGTCGGTCTGAACCACATGCCGTCCGGCCGCTTCGCCGCCAACGGCGCTTGGCTGGCGGTACAGGTGATGGCCCACAACCTGGCCCGCTGGACGGCGCGGATCGGTCTGGGCGAGCAGATCGCGACCACCAAGACCCTTCGGCGACGGTTCTTCTCCCTGGCCGGACGGCTCACCCCCTCGGCACGCCGCCTCACCCTGCATCTGCCACAGCGCTGGCCTTGGGAAACCCAGTTCAGTCGCGCCCTGGCACGGCTGCGAGCGATTCCACTCCCAGCCTGACGGCGCCCGTCCGCAACTGACCCGCCATCCGCCCAACCGAACGTCCCCGCAAACTCGCGCCAGTCCGGTCCGCGAGCACCTCTCGCCGCGTCCTCTCCCCGCCATCTCGCCCTACCCAACGTCCCCAGACGGTCACAAGGTCTCCCCGCGGCGGCTGAAGACAGACACCGGCCCCATTTACCCGAATCGTGCCCGGACCATCGCCTCCCTTTGCCCCTCATCACCCATTCTGCTGCTGCAACGTCATACCTTCGGTGGATTCGGGCTAAAGGGTACGGGGCGCTGCAAACTCACGACAACGAAGAGGCTGTATACTACCGCCCAGCCTCAGTCCCTGGAAGGTGTGTCCCACACACTCAATCGGAAGGCCAAGAATGATGATGATGCCAGCGGCTCTGCCGTACGGCCTGCGACAGATCCGGTGCGAGGAGATACCCGTCCCGGAGCCTGAGCCCGGAAAGGTGCTGGTCAGGTCGCGGCTGGCCTCGATCTGCGGTAGCGACCTTCATGTCGTGTACATGGGATGGAACGCTCGGGAGTTCCCGCTGCCCCACGGTCATCCGGGTCACGAGGGGGCCGGAGAGGTGGTCGACGGGGGAGGGACCGAGTTCTCGCCCGGCGACGTGGTCCTGACGGTTCCCAGCTTCTGGAAGTCGAAGGCATTCGCCGGCTACCAGCTCCTCGACCCCGAGTATCTGCTGAGGCTGCCCGACTCCGTCCCACTTGCCCACCTACTGATGGCGCAGCAGCTGGGGACGGTGGTTTACTCGTGCAAGAGGCTTCGATCCCTCTCCGGTCAGACCGTCGTGGTCCTGGGGCAGGGCTCGGTAGGGCTGTTTCACGACTTCATGCTCCGCCGGATCGGAGCCCACCGCATTATCGCTGTCGAGCCCGTGCGGGAACGACTCGCCGCGGCAAGGGCGATGGGCGTGGATGAGGCGATCGACGTGACGGGAGCGCGGGCTACCCAGGCCGTACTCGATCTGACCGGAGGGCAGGGCGCGGACCTGGTGATCGACGCCGTCGGCAGCGAGGGAACGCTGAATCAGGCCCTAAGCCTGGCTCGCCCGCTTGGGAAAATCGTGGTTTTCGGCCTGCCGCCCGGGATGGACCGAGTGCCGTTCGACTGGGACACCTTCTTCCGAAGGCGCCTGACGATGCAGTCGGTGTACGGCGCACAGGACGAGCCGGGGCTGGCGGCGTTCAGGCTGGCGGTCGACTACATCGTGAGGGGGGACATCGACGTCGCTCCGTTCGTGACGCACCAGCTCCCGGTCTGGAAGGTCCAGGAGGCGTTCGACCTGGCGGACTCGAAAGGGGACGGCGCCCTGAAGGTCTCGCTCACGTTCTAGAGAGGACTGTCATCGCGCGGTAGTTGCGCAAGTTGCTGTGTGCTCACTCGGTCTCCGGGTACTTGTTCATTCGATTCGATCGCGTTTCGCAATGTTGTGACGCGCACAGAGTAGCTGCACGTTCCCGGCAACCAGGGAGGTTCCACCTCTGGAGTAGGGGAGCACGTGGTCGAAGTGCAGTTCCTCCGAAGCACTGCAGAGCACACACTTACCGCCGTCACGTTTCCACACTTCAAGTTTCACCTGGGTAGGAATGACGCGTCGACGAGTTTCACTTGATCGAAGCGGCGAGTTGGGCTCTTCCTCTCCCGCTACGAATACGGCAACAAGCTCGAATTTGAACACCTGTCTTCCATCGCCCGTTTCGCGCCAGGAGTCGACGAGATGGAACAACCCGTTGTAGGACCAGATGCCTTGTCGTAGCTTCTCATAGACGCGTACTCGTTCCGGCGGCCGAGCACCTCGTTTCGCTTGCTTGGCGGCTTCGCTGAAGAGTCCGTTTTGGGTCAGGGCGCCTGATGGAGTTCGTTCGGGCTGGTTCACCTGCTTCGGGTCGGGTACCAACGCACTCCGTGGCTCATCGTGTCCTTCGTATATGAGCACGGTTCCTTCGTCCCGCAGTTCGTCTTCGTAGGGAGCATTCGGACGGAGGGACATCAGGATCACGGAGTGGCCCCCTCCGCGCCCGAAGTTCATGCCCCTCTGCAGGCTCTCCCCTTCGCGCTCGCACATTTCGAGGTAGGAGATGATCTCGTTTTCCATCGCTGAGACGCTGCCCGTCAGGGCACGTACCGGGGGTGCCACTCGCCGCCGGTCCAGGTGGTGAACTTGCCGGGGTCTATTCGGATCAGGACCCGCGGGATGTGTTTGGTGTCCTCGTAGTATTTGTGCCCAGCCTCCTGGCCGACGTACTTGATGGCCCACGGCTCCCAGTCCCCGAACCAGCTCATGTCGAGGATCTCGGCACGGCCACTCGCTGTTACTCTGGTATACGGGGCGTTCTGGGTGTCGATGCAGATGGCGACCCGGCTGTCGGCCCGGACGTACGGAACCCAGCGGTTCTGGACCCGGGCGGCGATGTCGAACGACTTGCCGTCGTAGTGGTACCACAGCGGGACCACGTAGGGCCATCCATCGGGCGTCAGGGTGGCCAGCTTCAGGAGCGGCTGAGGATCGCCCGTCAGGAACTCGTGCAGCTCTCGCTCGGATAACGCCGGCACAGCGACTCACCTCCTGCCTGGGATGCCGGGATGATAACATGCGGCGGGCGACTAGAGAGGAGTCCTTCGAGGAGAGACCATGCCAGAGCCCTTTGAGCTGACCGTGGCCCAGGCTGCCAGGCAGATCCGGGAGGGAAGCCTGTCTCCGGTGACGCTGATGGAGTCCCTGCTTGAGCGATCCGACCGCATGGAGCCGTCCTTGCGGGTGTGGGTGACGCTGGATCGCGACGCGGCGATGGACGGGGCGGCCGGGAGCGCCAGGGAGCTCGACCGCCGGGGACCCAAGGGCCCGCTGCACGGTGTGCCGGTCGCGGTCAAGGACATCTTCTACACCAAGGGGGTCAGGACGACCGCCGGCTCGCCCATATACGCCGACTTCGTCCCGGACTTCGACGCGGCGTCGGTCGCCCTCCTCAAGCAGGCCGGCGCGATCATGATGGGGAAGACGGTCACGACCGAGTTCGCCTGCGGCGACCCTCCTCCGACGCGAAATCCATGGAACGCCGATCACACACCCGCGGGGTCCAGCTCGGGATCTGCGGTGGGTGTGGCCGCACGACTCTTTCCCACGGCGCTGGGCTCTCAGACCGGCGGGTCGGTCCTCCGGCCGGCGGCGTTCAACGGGATCGTGGGGCTGAAGCCGTCCTACGGGAGGATCAGCAGGCACGGGGTAATCCCGGTGGCCTGGTCCCTGGACACCATGGGCATGTTCGCGCGGACCGTGGAGGACACCGCGCTGATGCTGAACGTGATGGCCGGGCACGACGAGAACGACCCGGTCTCGTCGAAGGAGCCTGTGCAGGACTATGTGGCGGGCATCGGCTGCTCCTCAGCGCCGAAGATCGGAGTGGTGCGGGAGAGGTACCACGACCGGGCGGAGCCCGAGATGCGGGAGAGCATCCAGAGCGTCGTGGACACCTTCGCGAACGCGGGAGCGAACGTGGAGGATTTCGTTCCCGAGACGAGCTTCGATACGATTGTCGCGGCCCACCGGATCATCATGAACACAGAGGGCGCGGCGGTACACGAGGCCGACTTCGGCGCTCGGCCGGACGACTACTCCCCAAACGTGCGGAGCCTCATCGAGGCCGGGCTGCTGACATCCGCCGTCAGCTATCTGCAGGCCCAGCGCGTCCGGCGGTCCTTCCACGGCGAGATGGTGGAGGCGACACGCCGGTTCGACGTGCTCCTGATGCCGACGGCGCCCGGTCCCGCCCCGAAGGATCTCTCGACGACCGGCGACCTCTCGTTCCAGGCGCCCTGGACGGCCGCCGGGTTCCCGGCGCTCAGCATCCCGTCCGGCCTGAGCCGGTCCGGTCTTCCGATGGGGGTCCAGCTGGTCTCCGCCCCATTCGCGGAGACGGCGCTGTTGGCGTCGGGAGTCTGGTGCGAAAGGGTTCTGGGGTTTGAGCTGACGCCTCCTATGGGGTAGATTCCGCAAGGTCGATCGTGGAATTGTCATCCTGACGAAGTCCGACGTGTCGGGACGAGGAAGGATCTGGGGCGGCGTGACCGGTGAAATCCGGACCAGGCCCTCCCCAGATTCTTCACTTCGCTCAGAATGACAGCGAGCACTGTCTGAGGGACAACCCCCGGGCTTCCGCGGGTGGAAGGACCGGCAATCCCGACAAGTCGGGATCTGCACACCCCCCTTTCCCGGCCCGCCGGTGAGCCGGGCGGGAGCCCTTTGACGGGCACCATCGCCATGCTATAATTACCCGCAGGAGGCTAAAGACACTCGCCCGTGAAGATTACCCAGGATGGAGAGGTCGAGCAGATGCAGACCGTCCTCCAGATAGAGTTGGAGGACGAAGACCTCGACCCCTACCTCGATCGGGGCTATCGGCGAGTCGTCCAGCGGACCCTCATTCCCGGCTTCCGCAAGGGCAAGGCGCCACGCGCGATAGTCGAGAGGTTCCTGGGCCGCGAGAGCCTTCTGAGCGAAGTCGTCGACTACATGGTGGCCGACGTCGCCCTCAAGGCGATCGAGATCCAGAAGCTCGACGCGGCCGGAAACCCGAAGCTGGAGCTCCTCGAGATGGAGCCGGTGACGGTCAAGGCCACCGTAGGGCTGAAGCCCAACGTCGATCTCGGCGACTACAAGCAGATCAGGACTCCGACCGAGCCTTTCGAGGTCACCGAGGACGACGTGGGGGAGCATCTCGACCGGATACGGGCAAGCGTAACACCGTGGGAGCCCGCGGATCGACCGGTGGAGACCGGCGACCTGGTCGCGATGAACCTTACGGTCAGCGCCGACGACGAGAACAGGGTTGTCCTCGATCGCAGCGCCTTGGTCCACCTGGTGGGCGAGGACGACCAGCTCAAGCTCCCCGGCCTCTCCGACCATCTGGTGGGAACAGGTCCAGACGAACCGAAGACGTTCACGCTTAAGCTACCGGAGGACTTCCCGGACGAAGCCGCCGCTGACAAGGAAGCTCAGGTCAACGTGACGGTCAGCGAGATCAAGACCCGGAACCTCCCCGCGTTCGACGACGAGTTCGCCAAGTCGGTGGGCACCGGATACGACAGCCTGGAGGCGCTCCGGACGCAGGTCGAGGAGGAGCTGACGACAGAGGCCGAACGGGTTCAGAAGGAGAAGCTCGCCGAGGCAGCCGTTGCCGCGCTCGTCGAGGGCGCCACGATGGAGCTGGCGCCGGTGCTGGTCGATCACGAGATCGATCATCTGCTGTCGGCTCGAGAGTCGTTCCTGACCCGGGCGAACATCCGGATGGACGACTACATGCGCGCCTCGGGTCAAACCCTGGACCAGCTGCGCGAGGAGCTGCGGGACCAGGCGGTGGACCGCATCAAGAGGTCCTTCGCAATGGAGACCTTCACTGACTCCGAAGGGCTGGAGGTCACCGACGACGAGATCGACGAGCGCATCAAGGCGTTGCTGCTACAGCCCCAGCCGGGCTCACGGAAGGCCGACCTCAAGTCCGAGGAAGCGAGAGAGTCGGTCCGGCAGGGGATCCTGTCCGAGAAGGGCCTGGACCGTCTGGTGGCGATCGCCAAAGGAGAGCTCGCCGACGGCGACGACTCAAAGCAAGTGACCTCGGGGGACGACGAAGCTCCCGGCGAAGGAGGCGGTGACGGTTGATACATACACCTGAGAGCCTGATCCCAATGGTGGTAGAGAGTGGAGCCCGAGGCGAGCGCGCTTTCGACATCTACTCCCTCCTTCTGAAGGAGCGGATAATCTTCCTGGGATCCCCGATCGTCGACCAGGTCGCGAACAGCATTATCGCGCAGCTTCTATACTTGGACCGTGAAGACCCCGAGAAGGACATCAGCGTATACATCAACTCTCCAGGTGGAGTCATCCATGCGGGACTGGCGATTTATGATACGATCCATCTAATCCGGCCTCAGGTCTCGACGATCTGCGTGGGGCTGGCCGCCAGCATGGCTACTGTGTTATTGTGCGCGGGAGCGCACGGCAAGCGATACGCGCTTCCCAACTCGACGATACACATGCACCAGCCGATCTCGGGCGCACAGGGGCAAGCGTCGGACATCGACATCGCGGCCAGAGAGATCCTCCGGATGCAGGACAAGATGCGTCAGATAATCTCCGAGCACTCCGGGCAGCCCTATGAAAAGGTTGCGCGAGACACGGATCGCGATTACTATCTGACATCGGAGCAGGCTCAGGAGTACGGGCTTATCGACGAGGTCCTGACCACGTCGACCGAATCCCAGAGCTGACCCGGGTCACTCGCCAACCTGGCGAACAGAGGGTATATGCCTCAGGCGAAAAGCGGTCCTACCAACTACCAGTGCTCCTTCTGCGGGAAGCCGCAGGCGCAGGTCAAGCGCCTGATCGCCGGGCCGGACCGCGTTTTCATCTGCGACGACTGCGTCAACCTCTGCGAGCAGATCATCGCCGAGGAGAGCCCCGCCCCCGCACGAGACTCAGTGGGGCTGATGGCCAAGGGCCTCAACCCCAAGTGGATCTACCAGAAGCTGGAAGAGTACGTCATCGGCCAGGAGTCGGCCAAGAAGGTCCTGAGCGTCGCCGTCTACAATCATCACAAGAGGGTCTGGTCCAACCAGAAGAACGAGGACGTCGAGCTCCAGAAGGCAAATATCCAGCTACTGGGCCCGGCCGGCTGCGGCAAGACGCTCCTCGCACAGACGCTGGCCAGAATCCTCGACGTGCCCTTCGCCATCGCCGACGCGACCTCGCTGACCGAGGCCGGCTACGTCGGTGAGGACGTCGAGAACATCCTGCTCAGGCTGATACACGCCGCCGACTACGACGTGGCCCGCGCCGAGCAGGGGATCATCTACATCGACGAGATCGACAAGATCGCCTGCAAGAGCCCGAACCCGTCCATCACCCGCGACGTCTCTGGCGAGGGCGTCCAGCAGGCACTGCTGAAGATCATCGAGGGCTGCGTGGCCAACGTCCCACCGCAGGGCGGCAGGAAGCACCCGCACCAGGAGTTCCTCCAGATCCGCACCGACGACATTCTGTTCATGTGCGGAGGAGCGTTCGAGGGGCTGGAGGCGGTGGTGGAGCGCAGGATTTCTAAGGACAAGCTGTCGATCGGCTTCAAGTCGCGTCTCAACCGCTCCGGCAAGCGGGAGGACGAGGAGAACATCCTTCAGCACGTCAACGCCGACGACCTGGTCGAGTACGGCTTCATCCCCGAGTTCGTCGGAAGGATTCCGGTCGTTGTGAGCCTCTCGTCCCTCGACGAGGAGGCCCTGGTGAGGGTTCTCACCGAGCCGAAGAACGCACTTGCCAAGCAGTACCAGTGCCTGTTCAGGATGGAGAACGTCGAGCTGGAGTTCACGCCCGCGGCGCTGGAGGCGGCCGCCGCTCAGGCCCTGAAGCAAAAGACCGGAGCCCGAGGCCTGCGGACGATACTCGAGAGTACCCTGCTGGACGTGATGTATGAGCTGCCGTCGATGAACGGGGTCACGCGCTGCATCGTGGACGCCGATACCATCCTCCGCAAGACGCCAGCGGTTCTGCTGACGGCGGACGAGGAGCTGGTCCCCTTCCCCACCATCGAGCAGAAGTCGGCCTGAGCGCCGGCGCACCCCGTTCCCCGACTCCTCCTTCTGACAACGCCACGCTGTGCGATATGTGCTGTTAACTTTGTCCCTGCGATGTCGATAGGTGTTCTGGCCCACCCACCCACCCGTAGCGTGTGTTTCCGGGGGACACCCCCGGACCCCCGGCCGGGACCTTAGGGGTCCCGGCGGTATTCCCTGGACGCGATGCGTTGAGACGCCCTTTCCAGAAGGCCGGCACAAAGGCCAGAAGATACGGGTAGCCCGCAATTGCCGCATGCCTCAGGATGCGGTGACGGAAGCGCACCGCATGTTCGAAGGTGCGGCATCAGGGGGTGGCCCCCGATCGGGGAGGCGTACAGGCACCACTGGTGACCAACGGGGGCGCACGGCCGTGCGCCCCTATACATGGCAAGGCACCCTGTCCCGCCTGGCCAAAAGTTCGGTTCGGGTCTCAGGAGACGGTGTGTTCGGACGGGCGACCGCTATCCGAAGCCGCGCTCCAGATGACGCTCGACCTCATTGCCGAGGTCTTGTCTCTCCGCCGGACGGCCGGACGCGTCCAGCACCCGGCCTCCGGACACGGATACGCGACCCTCGGACAGCATCCTGAGCGACTCCAGCAGGAGCGGTCGCTCGCGCCGCACCCCTTCGCGCCGGATCAGAGCGAACAGGGGCTGGTCCTCCCCGTCCTTCTTCAGGTCTTCGAGCGATCTCCCCTCGATCCGTTGCCACTCCCGGTCGAACCCCTGGCCGCGTATAGGAAATGTGCAGTAGGCGAGCACGGGACCCTCGTCGACCACATCGGTGGCCACGTGGACCATCACTCCCGACTCGGCCGCTCCGGTCTCGAGAAGCTCCCAGATGACCTCCTGCCAGGTCCCAGAGGGGCCCCAGGGCAAGGCAGGATGGAGGTTGATGGGGGTGCGGCGAGCGCACATCTCGGCGCTGACGATCAGCATGTACCCCGCCATGACGGAGATATCGACGGGAAAGCCGGAGGTGAGGTCCATCACCTCGGCATGGTAGGCATCCCTGTGCCGTGAGATGGGACCGCCGCCGTGCTCTCCGCGGTAGCGGCGCGAGGAGTGGGTGACCAGGGGTATGCCGTAGCCCTCCACCATCCGGAAGAAGCGGTCGCTGCCCTCGGCCTCGCCGGGCTCGCGGTTGCTAAAGACGAACTCGATCCTGGCGTCGAGGTCGCCGCTCTCGATCCGGGTCTGGATCAGCTCCAGGAAGCCCCTGGATCCCTCGCCCCGCCCGGTCGAGAACCAGCCAACCCTGAGCATTTTCAGTCCCGAGCCGTCAACGTGCGGACTCCAGTTCCACGAACAGCTCGGTCGCCTCGCGACGTGTGTCGGCGTCCCCGCGAATCATCGCCCTTGCCAGGTCGGCCAGAGCCGCTGGGACGTTTCCCAGCTCTGCGTGGATCTTGCCTCTCTCAAGGTAGGGGCGGCCGTAACGGGGAGCCAGGTCGATCGCCGCGCTGATCTCCCTCAGTGCCGTGTCGTAGTCCAGCTCGGCGGCGCTCCGCTCCGCCCGAAAGAGTCGAGTGTCGGGATGGTCGGGCAGACGGCCGTTACCGAGGATGGTTCCGGCGCCCAGGACGGCGACGGCCGTGGGGACGACCCACCAGCGTTTCACGAGAGAGTTCACGTCCACGAGAGGGCCTGGTAGTCCGAACGGCGTTGTTCCCCTCCTGTACACGGGTGAAAGGACAAAACCCAGCGCAAAACCCGCGACGAGTCCGCCGATGTGGGCCGCGTTGTCGATACCCGGGATCACCTGGCCGAGTATCAGGTTGACGACGGCCATGAGGACCAGTCCTCGAAGATTCTGCTGCGCGATTCTTCCCAGGACCTTCCGCTGGGTCAAGAAGTACGCCGCCAACGCACCGAAGACGGCGAAGATGGCGCCACTGGCGCCCACCCCAGTGGCGACGGGGTTGAACAGGTAGCTGGCGACGCTGCCTGCCAGGCCTCCGAGAAGGAAGATCGCCAGGAAGCGGCTCCTGCCGAAGGCGCGCTCGACAAGCTGGCCGAAGATGAGCAGCGCAAGGCTGTTGAGCCCCAGGTGCATCCAGCTTGCGTGGAGGAACATCGCGGTCAGCAGTCGCCAGTACTCGCCGTCCTTGACGAGAGGCCCGTACATGGCGCCGAAGTCGCGGAGGACATCCAGGTCGGCGGATCCGCGGACAGATAGTACCGCCAGCCACATGACCAGATTGACGGCCAGGAGCGCCCACGTCAGCACGGGCTTCGCCGTCGCTCCCGGCAGCGGGAGGCGCTCAGCCTCTACTCGGTTCGGATAGTCTCTGTCCACCGTTCTCCCAGGGGCTCCGCTCATTACGACCCCTCTACCTCTAACATAGCACCGGGGGCGAACGCGGAGCAAGAAATCACACGCGGGTTTGCAATTAAGGCAACGAAGGGATGCCGAGGGGGTTAGGGCCGGGGTACGCCTCGGCCGAGGAATCGCTTCTTGATCTTCGTGAAGGTCGTGGCCAGGTGGATCAGCGGTGTGATCGGTCTCCGCACGAGCGTGCCCTGCGAGAGCGCCTTCATGAGGCCCTCCGCGGTCGCGTCGAACTCGGGGATATCGACGTAGGTGCGGCCGACCTCGACTGCGGTGTGGGTGTCGCTCACAGCCGATACGAGCAGGCCGTCGGGCCTCGGCGAGAGCCTCGGCACGGCGGTTGTCACGGCTGAAGGTGTTGCGCGCGTTGAAGGCCTCGACAATGTCGACGTGGGGCAGGACCTCTTCGAGGGCATCCGGCGTGATCACATGCCTGCGGAACCGGTCGAAGGGGTGAGGTATCGAGACCAGGCCGCCCTGGTCCTTGATCCGCACGGCGGTCTCCACCGGCGACAGGCCCCTGGGGACCGGCTCCGTGATAAATAGTCCGGTGATCTCACCCCCGGAGGACGTTACCTCCTCGCCGACTATGACCATGAACGGAGGCTATCATCTGAACGGCCAGGGCGCCCTCGATCGTGTTGTGGTCGGTGACGGCGATACATTCCAGGCCACTCTTGAGACACCTCGCAACCAGCTTGTCAGGGGACAGCTCCGAATCGGGGGAGAAGCAGGTGTGGATGTGGAAGTCGGCCTTCAGGGCAGCTCCCCCGGCTCATCATCGGCGTCGGGGGCCAGCGCGCCGTAGGCGGTCTCGATACGAGAGATCTTCAGCTCGGCGCCAGCCAGCAGGTCGTGACAGCGGCGCGCCAGCTTCGCTCCCTCCTCAAAGAGCCGGGTTGAGTCGGCGATCGCCAGGCCTCCCTTCTCAAGAGCCTGGACGGTCTCGTCGAGCCGGGACAGCGCCTCCTCGAACGACAGGCAGCCGAGGTCCTGCTGTGCTTCCTGTGCTTCGGGCGATTCGCTATCCACTGCCGCGCCTCGATTCTGTCTCCGGGGAATCCTGGACCGCGGTCACACGGGCATCGAAGCCTCCACGAGCGAGGGTAATCAGAAGCGGGTCGCCGGCTCCGACCTGCGCCGAGTCGGTCACGACGGCGCCGTCCGTCCCGGCTTGCACGAGCGCGTAGCCCCTGCGGAGGGTGTCGGACGGGCTCAGCGCGCCGAGGCGCCGCTCGAGTCCGTCGACTCGGATGGCCTGGAGGCTCATCTCGTGGCCGACGCGGGCGGACAGGCCTCGCAGAAGATCGTCTACGCGCAGACGGAGAGAGTCTACGTCGAGGCGAGTGCGGAGCGCCCGCGCACCGAGGTCGCGGACTTCGTCCGACCGATCTGCCAGGACGCCGGCCATCAGCGAGGACAGCATCTGCATTCTGAGGCGGATCGTCCGTGACAGCTCCCGCCGGTCCGGAACCGCCATCTCCGCCGCGGCTGAGGCCGTTGGAGCCCGATGGTCCGCCACGAGGTCCGCTATGGTGGTGTCGGTCTCGTGGCCTATCGCCGAAATCACCGGAGCGCGGCTCGCGTATATAGCGTGGGCGACGGCCTCGTCGTTGAAGGGCCACAGGTCCTCCAGGGAGCCCCCGCCACGTGCCACGATGATCAGGTCGATATTCTCGGAGGTGTTCAGGGACCGAAAGGCATCGACGATTCCGGGAGCGGCCGACTCGCCCTGCACCGGAGTGGGCGCCAGCACCAGCTCCACCAGTGGATAGCGCCGGCCGACGACGTTGCGGATGTCGTGCCAGACGGAGCCGGTCGGCGAGGTCACGACCCCGACCCGGCGCGGATAGGCCGGAAGGGGTCGCTTGCGGGACGGGTCGAAGAGGCCCTCGGTCTCCAGCCGGAGCCTGAGCTGCTCCAGCTTGAGATGAAGCTCGCCGACCCCCTCGGGCTGCACCAGGTCGACTATGAGCTGGACGTCGCCGCGGACCTCGTAGAAGCCGATCCGTCCGTGCGCGATCACGGCCGCTCCCGGCGACAGCCGCTCGGCGCCCGCGGCGCTGCGGAACATGACGCAGCGGAGCGAGGCGTCTCGGTCTCTTATCGAGAAGTAGGAGTGTCCGGAGGCGGGCCGGCTCAGGTTGGCGACCTCGCCGCTGATCCAGAGGTCCCGAAGGATGGGAACGTGCTCCAGAGTCTCCTTCAGGTACCCGGCGATCTGAGAGACCGAGTAGACGGCCATCTCACACCCGGGATACGTAGGAGCCGGTTCGGGTATCCACCTTGAGCGTCGCGCCGATCTCTATGAAAAGGGGCACCTGGAGGGTCAGGCCGGTCTCCAGCGTCGCGAGCTTCGTTCCGCCCTGCGCCGTGTCTCCCTTGAATGCGGGGCCGGTCTCGGTGACCTTCAGGTCGACCGTGATCGGGAGATCAATCGCTATGGGCGCGTCGTTGAAGAAGACGATCTCTGCCATGGCCTGCTCGACCAGGTAGGGTGTCGAGTCCTCGATCTGCTCGCGAGAGAGAGGGAACTGATCGAACGACTCGGTGTCCATGAAGTAGTATAGGTCGCCGTCGCTGTAGATGTACTGAGCGCCTCGACGCTCCACGGGTGCCCGGGACAGCTTGACGTCATAGCCCTGGAAGGTGCGGTCGACTACCCGGCCCGTGCGCAGAGACCTGAAGCGGATGCGCATCACGGGAGCGCGCTGCTGCATCTTGGTCCGCTCGTAGTCGACGACCGAATAGGGCTCGCCGTCGAGATCTATCGCCATCCCCTTCTTCAGGTCACCGTAGCCAATGGTCATCGGTTACTCTCCGGCCTGGCCGACGCTCCAGCTCTTGTGGGCCTTGCTCAGAATCCGTGGGGATCCGTTCTCGAGGACCACCATGTCCTCGATCCGCACGCCTCCCCAACCGGACAGGTAGATTCCGGGCTCTATGGTAAAGACCATCCCGTTCTCAAGGCGATCCGGTGTCTTGGGTCCGAGCCTCGGGTACTCGTGGACCTCCAGCCCGACGCCGTGTCCCAGGCTGTGGCCGAAGTTTTCGCCGAATCCGGCCGAAGCTATCATCTCTCGAGAGATCGCGTCCGTCTCGCCGCCGGTCATCCCGGCCCTGACACTATCTTCGGCCTGCTCCTGAGCTCCGAGGACTGTATTGTACACGTGACGGAAGGACTCGTCCGGCGATCCGGCGACGATGGTGCGCGACAAGTCGCTGCAGTACCCCTCGTATACGCACCCCATGTCGATGACGACAGGGTCGCCGTTTTCGATGATCTTCTTTCCGGCCCGGTGGTGTGGGAGAGCTCCGTTCGGCCCGGCGGCGACTATGATGTCGAACGAGATGCTCTCGGCGCCGCGGCTGCGCATCGCCATCTCGAGCTGCCAGGCCACCTCCTCCTCGGTCATTCCCGGCTTGACTGTGGGCGCGACTTCCTCGAAGGCTTGGTCCGAAATTTCGACGGCCCGCTCGAGGAGCTCGATCTCGCCCGCGTCCTTGACGCCCCTGAGGTCCTCGACGACGGCCGATGTGGCGACCAGCTCCGCTGTCGAACCGGCCTCGGTCAACGCCTTCTTGAAAACGTCGTGCGAGGCCACCGTCATGTTTTCGCTCTCGATGCCGACGCGCCCAAGATCGAGGTCCTTGGCCAGCTCCGGCAGCCAGTCGACCGCCCCCCCGATCCGGCGCACCTGGAACAGCGGCGCCTGCCGGCCCGCCTGCTCGACGTACCGGAAGTCGGTCGCCAGGATCGCGTCCGCCTCGGAGACCAGCAGGTAGCCCGCCGAGCCGGCGAATCCGGAGACATAGCGCCGATTCTCCGCGCTCGAGATCAGGATGGCGTCCAGCTCGCGCTCGCGGAGAGCGCGGCGGAGTTGTTCGAGACGCTCTTTCATGCTTCGGTCTTCTCCTTCAGGCGGTGAGCCAGGAACTCGAGGGCGTAGAGGTAGCCCCGCCATCCCAGTCCGGCGATCTGGCCGACGGCGATGGGCGCCACCACCGAGTGGCGCCTGAACTCCTCCCTGGCATGGATGTTCGACAGGTGGACCTCGATCACCGGCAGTCCGGCGTCGACCAGGGCATCTCTAAGCGCCAGCCCGTAGTGCGTAAGCGCCCCGGCGTTGATGATGATGCCGGAGGCCTCTGACGAGGACTGGAGCCTGTCGACGATGGCGCCCTCGTGGTTGGACTGGAACAGATCGACGGAAAGGCCCAGGTCTTCGGCCCTGTCCTGAAGCGCCCGCTCGATCTCGGGCAGGGTCGTTCCCCCGTAGTGTCCGGGGTCTCGCTTGCCCAGCATGTTGAGATTGGGTCCGTTGATTACGAGGATTCTCATCCTTGCGCAGAGGGTTCGGCCCTCTGCACTCCCCTTTCTTCACTGTTTCCCGCTCTGGTAACGGCTGGCCCCAGCCCCCATTCGTAAGGGGGGAGAAAGTCTCTGAGGGACACCCCTTCGACGGGCTCAGGGCAGGCTCTCAGACTCCCGGCAATCCCGACCTGTCGGGATCTGCGCGCCCCATCATGTTTCCCCGAGCTCGCTCCGCTTCTCTTCACCGGCCTGAGGCTCGGTGTCGTCGTTGCCCGCCCGCGGATGCGCCGCGAGGTAGACCTTCCTAGCCTGCTCGGTGGTGACGTGCGTGTAGATCTGCGTCGTGCCAGGACTGGCGTGTCCCAGTAGTTCCTGGACGATGCGGAGGTCGGCGCCACCCTCCAGGAGGTGCGTTGCGAAGGAGTGCCTCAGCGTGTGGGGATGAACCCCCGGCGGCAGCCCGGCCTCCAGGGCGTAGCGGCGCACCTTTTCCTGGACGCTCCTCTGGCTGAGACGGGTGCCCGATCGATTCAGGAACAGCGCGTCCCCGCTACCGCTCCCTGCCAGGCTCGGCCGAATCTCCCGCATGTAGAGCGCCAGGGCGTCTCGGGCGGCAGCCCCTATCAGTACGATGCGCTCCTTGGACCCCTTCCCTTTGACCCTCAGCTCCCGGGTCTCAAGGCCCACGTCCCGAACCCTGAGTCCTGTCAGCTCGCTCACCCGCAGGCCGGCCGAGTAGAGCAGCTCCAGCAACGCTCGATCGCGCGTGCCCAGGCGCTCCGACGTGTCGGGTGTCTGGACCAGCGTGGAGGCCTGTTCCTGGGTGAGGAACCTGGGCAGGCGAGACTCCTTCTTCATCACGCCGCGCTTGGGCAGCGGATCGGTGTCTATGATCTTCTCCCGAAGCAGCCATCGCAGGAATGACCTCAGAGTGCTCAGCTTCCGGACGACGCTAGACCGGGCGTATCCCAGCTCGATGAGCCAGGCGAGGTAGCCCCTGAGCATCGTTCTGTCCAGCGCTTTCAGTCCTGCGATCTTCCGAAGCTGCATGAACTCGGACAGGGGCTGTACGTCGGTCCTGTAGTTCCGTACCGTCAACGGGGAGAGGCCCCTCTCGGCGACGAGGTGCGTCTCGAAGGCGTCCATCAGGCTGTGCCACTCGCGTTGCTGCATGTTACTGGGTGGGTGGGGACAGATCGATTTCGGAGAGACTCCCTAAGACTAGCGGCGACGGGGCCCGCTCCTGGGCACTCCCCGGCCCGCTCGGAGTCTCAACGACTTGCCCCCCCGGGGCTAGAAGAGAGGCAAGCATGCGAATCGGGAGAGTCGACTAGACGGCGACCTCCGCAGGCTCGGCCTCCGGCACGGGTCCCTTGTAGTCGCACGACGTGCATCGAGCGTTGCTCTTGCCCGATGCCAGCAGCAGCTTGCTGCACTCCGGGCAGGGCTGAGGCAGCGGCTTTTGGTTGACCGCGAAGTTGCACTTGGGGTAGGTGGAACAGCCGTAGAAGCGTCTGCCGCCCTTCCCCTTCTGCCTTCTCTCCACCAAGTCGCCGCCGCACTCAGGGCACTCCACACCGAGCCGGGCCAGTAGCGGCTTCGCGTTCTTGCATTCGGGGAACCCGCTGCATGACAGGAATCTGCCGAACCGGCCCGTCTTGATCACCATCGGGCGCTCGCACTTCTCGCAGACCTCGTCGGTCTCCTCGTCGATCAGCTCCCTGGGCACGCGCGGCGCCTCTTTTATCGCCTTCTTGATCGACAGGCTGAACGGGTCGTAGAACTGCTTCAGCAGCGGCCCTCGCTCACGCGCGCCGCTGGCGATCTCGTCGAGCTCGCTCTCCATCCGGGCGGTGAAACCCACGTCCATGATGTCGGGAAAGTTCGCAACGAGCATGTCGCTAACGGCCATCCCGAGCTTGGACGGCACGAACCGCCCCTGCTCTTTCAGAACGTACGACCTGTCGGTTAGAGTCGCGATCGTGGGAGCGTAGGTGCTGGGTCGGCCGATCCCCTGCTCCTCGAGTGTCTTTATCAGCGTGGCCTCCGTGAATCGAGGCGGGGGCTGGGTGAAGTGCTGCTCCGGCTCGATGCCATTGCAGTCCAGCGCTTCGACCTTCGACAGCTGGGGCAGCGGAGGGGTGTCCTCGTCGCGGCCACTGGCCGAGTCGTCGGCGTCCTCCATGTAGACCGCCCGGAAGCCCGGGAACTTGAGCACCGACCCCTTGGTCTTGAAAACGAACTCCTCCCCGGAGCGGCCTCGGGCCAGGATCTCGATTGTGGTCAGGTCGAACAGCGCGTCCGTCATCTGGCTCGCAATCATGCGCTTCCAGATCAGGTCGTACAGTCGAAACTGCTCCTGCGAGAGGTATCGTCGGACGCTGGCCGGGTCACGGTTCATCGAGGTAGGCCTGATCGCCTCGTGGGCCTCCTGGGCGCCCTTCACCTTCCTCTTGTACATGCGGGGTGACTTGGAGGCGTAGTCGTCGCCGAACTGGCGCCTGATGTATTCGGCGGTCTCTCGGAGGGCGGTACCGGCCACGGTGGTCGAGTCGGTCCTCATGTAGGTGATCAGCCCCGCCGACCCTTCGTCGCCGATCGGAAGGCCCTCGTAGAGCTGCTGAGCGATCATCATCGTGCGCCGGGCGGTGAACCTGAGCTTCCTCGACGCCTCTTGCTGGAGTGTGCTCGTGATAAACGGGGCGTACGGCCTGCTGCGCGTCTGCTTCTTGCGGACCGAGTCGACGCTGAAGTCCGCGCCGTCGAGCTGCGCTTTCAGCCCGTTCGCCTGTTCGGCGGTGGCGATCTCGAGCGCCTGCTTCTGTCCTCTGGGCGCGAAGAAAAGCGCCTTGAAGGCGCTCTGGCGACCGTTGGCCGGACGCTTCGAAAGCGCGGCCTCGATGCTCCAGTACTCTCGTGGGACGAAGGCCCCTATCTCTCGCTCTCGGTCGACCACGAGGCGGAGCGCAACCGACTGGACGCGTCCGGCGGACAGGCCCCGTCTCACTTTCTTCCAGAGCACCGGGCTGAGCTCGTAGCCCACGAGCCTGTCAAGGATGCGCCTGGCCTGTTGCGCGTCCACAAGGTCCAGGTCGAGCGAGCGAGGGTGCTCGAAAGCCTCGCGAATGGCCTCCTCGGTTATCTCGTGGAAGACGACCCGCTTGACCTTAGACTCGTCGATCTTGGCGGCGTGGATCAGATGCCAGGAGATGGCCTCGCCCTCTCGATCGAGGTCGGTGGCCAGGTAGACCGTGGGGGCCTTCCTTGAAGCCTCGGCCAGCTCCGCCACGATCTTCTTCTTGTCGGGCGGGATGACGTAGGTCGGCTCGAAGCTGAGATTCTCGACCTCGACCCCCATCTCGCGCTGGGGGAGGTCCCTGACGTGGCCCATGGAGGCCTTTGCTACATACTTGGTTCCAAGAAAACGCCCGATGGTTCGGGCCTTGGCCGGCGATTCGACTATTACGAGGTCTTTTGCCATTCTCTCCAACTCTACCTGGCGGCCTCATACTCGTGGGCCGACTCTTTCAGTCTAACATAGTGCATGCCACCCACCTGCTCCACGTATCCCTGCAGCTCCATCATGGCGAGCGTGCTGCTTACCTCGGAGGCGGTCAGATTCGATTGCCGGACGACCTCGTCGATGTGGACGGGTTCGTAGGTGACCCAGCGGAGGACGTCGGACTCGTGCTCGTCCATCGGGAAGAGGGCCTTCATCTCGATCTGCTCGGCCGCCTGAGGAGGGCCAGCCTGATCGCCGACGGCCGACAGGTTGAGCTCCTCGAGGATGTCCTGAACCTGGGAGACGAGCTTGGCGCCGCCGCGCTTGACTAGGTCGTTGGTGCCCCGGCTTGTTGGGACACGAATGTCTCCGGGCACAGCGAAGACCTCCCGGTCCTGCTCCAGAGCGTGCCTCGCGGTGATGAGCGCACCGCTCCCCTCCCCCGCCTCGATGACCAGCGTGCCAAGCGTCATGCCGCTCATGATGCGGTTGCGACGCGGGAAGTTCCGGGAGTCCGGCCGAACGCCCAGGGGGTGCTCGGTGACCAGCGCCCCGTTCTGGGCGATCTCGTCCGCCAGCTTGGCGTGCTCTCTGGGATACATGACGTCCGGGCCGTTGCCCATGACGGCGATCGTCCGCCGGCCGGCGTCGAGGGCTGCCCGGTGGGCTATCGCGTCTATCCCACGAGCCAGGCCGCTCACGACCGTCACGCCGGCCATGGACAGGTCGTAGGACAGCCTGTGCGCGACCTGCCTGCCGTACGCGGTCGCCTTTCGTGTGCCGACGACCGCCACGGAACGCTCGTCCTCGGCCAGAAGATGCCCCTTGACGTACAGGACTGGAGGAAGGTCGTGCGTTTCCTTGAGGCGCGGCGGATACTCGGGGTCGTGCCACGTGACGGGCCGGACGCCCGCGCTTTCCAGCTGCGACAGCTCCCGATCCGGGTCGATACCGTCCCTGTGCTCGACGATCAGCCGCGCCGATCTCGGGTCGAGCCCCCCCTGTCCAAGCTCGGACAGACCGGCGCCCCAGGCCCTCTCCAGGGAGCCGAAGTGCCGCTCCAACAGAGCGAACCGGGCCCGACCTATCTGCGGAACCCGGTTAAAGGCCACCCAGTATTTCAACTCTGGTGTGTCCATGGCGAGCAACATTCTAGCATGGGGATGCGGGGTTCGGGGTACAGGGGAGAGGGTACGGGAGACAAGGGCACGGGGTGTGGCGGAGAGGGTGGGATTCGAACCCACGGTCCCGTTGCCGAGACACGCGCTTTCCAGGCGCGCCTATTCGTCCACTCTAGCACCTCTCCGGGGTGGGGACACCTGCCGTATCAATGCTAGCACGGGCGGGGGTCGTGTGCATCGGTCAGCCTGCCTTTCGCGGGTAATGCAGGCGCGCACCTGATCGAGAGGCCATCCCGCTGGGCCGCGGGCCTGACGACGCTGCCTGAGGCTTTCGCCGAGCCTAAGCTCGAGGCGTGGGAGCCCTAGCTCCTACTGAAGGGCGGGCGGATCATCGGGGCTCAGCGCATCGGGCGCGACTGGATCATCCCGACTCCGGTCAAGCTGACGCCGGGATCTCGGGGGCCGATTGGCGCTGCTGGGCCTCGGCTGGGGGACTCCTCCTAGCTAGCTTTCCGACCGGGGCGGGAGCTGGTCTTGGCCCCTCTTCGGCGGAAGGAAGTTGCTTCTCGAGACGACGGACTGACCTAGTTCCCTCTCGAAGTTCTTCCTCGCGTCGCCGGCGATCTTGCCTCCGGCGTGAGCGGTTTCCTCATTCTCGTCAAATCCCTGTGCGTCCCGCGAGCGAGCTAGCTCTGCCGTTGACGTCTCGCCCAGCATGGTCAGGACCAACTCCATATCGGTCATGTGGTCTCTGAGGTTGTGACTCTTCGCGAGGCCCTTGACGTCTTTGTGGTTTTGGATACCGATGCTGAACGTCTCCTCGGATATCACGTTGGTGAGTATCGCGTATTCAGAACCCATCACTCCACGATGGGCCCACTCGCTGGTCAGTTCCTTGCGGCTCAGAATGGTGCGCATGCGCGCCTTGATCCATTCCTCTGAGCGGCCCTGGATTTGGTAGTCGAGGATCGCCCGTTGGATAGCGAGCTCGGGGTTCTGGAATTCCTGGATCCTCTCGAACGCCACTTTCGACAGCCAACGCTTGAACGGCTCGGCCTTTGGCGAGCCCATCGACTGGATGACCCGAAACAGCGTCTCCGCGTTCGCGACATCCATAAGCCGCTCCTTGCCGTCATCAGCGGTCATCTTCAACTGTCCGATATTTTCGGACAGTTGGTCGAACCCTTCGTTCCGCAGCTTGGACTTGAGGTCAGACCAATACTTTGAGGGACGGTCAGTCTCGACGATTGCGCCCACCACGTCCGCGACCGAGAAGTACCACTCGCCGTCAAGGAAGACCTTACGGATGGGCTTGTCCTTGAACTCGCTGATCCCTATCTCTCCGTCGAATGGAATCATCTCCTCGTTCTTCTTTCCCATGCCTGTCTCCTAAGTCCGTGTTGGCTTCTTGGTGAGGGGTGTCCCCGAGATTCTCACATGCCAGGTGCACGTCCGCCACCCCCAATTCTGCCCGAGACGCCGGCCAGACGCCGTTCTCTGGGGCGCAATCTCTGAGGGCACTCCGAGGGGCCCCGAATTGCTAATCCGCTGAGCGGTCAGGGGCGGAGCTCAGCGGGGAGTTGCGGCGAGTATTGGTTCATGGACGGGAGGAAGCGGATTGTCGCGGAGCGCGGCAAGCCCTCCGGCCCTGGCTTGTCCGCCGGTCGGGTTAGACCGCGGCCTGACCGAGGTCCCCCGACCTATGCGCTTGTCGTTCCTGCGCTGTCCAGGTAGTAGATGTCCGGACGGCTAACGACGCCAGCCGCTTCCATTATGTTCTTCAGGTCTTCAGACTCGGCGAACTGCCGTGCCCTCTCGTGGCTATCCCACTCCAGAAGGATAGAGAGCTCATTCGGATTGTCGGCGTCGTGGAGGACGTGGCTGCCCTTTGAGCCCGCGGCCTTCCGAGTGGGCTCGTGTTCGTCGAAGACGGACCTCCATTTGGCGTAGTCGCTGACCTGGAGCCTGACGAGCATGTACGACATGATCCGTTCCTCCTTTCGGGCGGGTGGTTGCCAATGCCGGTCTGGCGGAGAGGGTGGGATTCGAACCCACGATTAGATTGCTCCAATACTGGTTTTCGAGACCAGCGCCTTCAACCGCTCGGCCACCTCTCCGCGGTAAGAGAATTATAAGGGATTAGCTATTCAGCACACTAGCAGGGTGTTGAAAAACCCCTTCGACCATCCCCCTGGCCCCCTTCCTGGCCAGGAAGGGGGGAGAAATCATATCTGAGGAGCACCCTCAGACTCCCGGCAAAGGGGCTTCGCCCCTCTGCACACCCCATGTTTCATCAGCCTGCTAGGTACGCTGCCTTGTGCGCGGGCCAGGCTTGTCCTGCGTGCGGCCCCGCGCATCGGCGCGCCCACTTCGACACGTTAAGAGGAGGCTACCCGACTAGCAGACCGTAGCTTATCGCGACCCTCACTGTTTGCGCGCGACTGTGAACGCCCAACTTTCGGTAGATTCCCTGGATATGGAACTTCACCGTGTTGACACTCAATGACAGACGGTGCGCGATCTCCTTGTTGCCGGCCCCGGAGGCCAGTTGCTTTAGCACTTCCAGCTCCCGTTCGGTCAATCCCTGTACTGCTCGGATGTCAGGTCGACCGATGAGCCTAGTTGCCGTCCTCAGGTTTAGTATCTCTCGAAGATGCTGGGCGATGATGATAGGGACGGCGACGTGGTTGGCGAGTTCCTGGACAAAGATGACTTCGCTTGGGCCGTACGTACCGATGTTCCGGCTGCCGAAATTCAGGCTCCCGACACACTTGTCACGCTGCCAGAGAGGAACTGTGACGTTCGAGCGGATTCCCATGTCGAGCAGACGAGGTTTCTCGAGGAAGTCCGCTTCGCGTTCAATGTCGTGTTTCACCAATGGGACTCCGCCTTTGAGAACTTGACCCACGTTTGACCCAGCGGCCGGAATGACGATCCCTGCGTCCAGAGTGCCTGCCAGACCGGCGGTAGCATAGACGGCCAGCGTCTGTCCCGAGGGATCTGCCACAGCGAAGCTTGCTCTGTCGTGGGGAAGGAGACTCTTCACCTCATCAGACAACTGCTGGAATCCTGTGGGTAAGTGGGGGGCGGAGGCGACAGCCAACAGCGCGCGGGTAAAGGTGGACAGGCGGTTGACCATGCGGCGACATCGCTCCTCCCGCTCTCGCAGCTCTTTTTGAGTCCGATACAGGTGCCGCTCAGACCTCTCAAGCTCAGCAACCCTTTCCCGACACCGGGCCAGCTCCTGCATAAGTCCGTTCTCCTCCTCGGTCCTTACCCCACATTCGTCACCTCCTACCGCGCCGGCAGATGACGTGCAGGCGGGACGACTGGCATGGAGAATTATAGCATCTGGCGGGATGGCAATAAACGCGGCCGGCCATCCGGGCGCGGGGGACCTAGCCTCCGCCGGGGCCAGGCTCGACGACCCGGATGTGGAGATCGGCCAGCTGGTCCGGTTCGACCGGAGCCGGAGCGTCGAACAGCGGGTCCACAGCGCTCTGGGTCTTGGGGAACGCGATTGTGTCCCGGATATTGTCGGCGCCGGAGAGCACCATGACGAGCCGGTCGATTCCTGGAGCCATCCCCCCGTGAGGTGGAGCGCCGTGGTCAAAGGCCTCCAGAAGCTGTCCGAAGCGCTCCTCGATCTGATCGCCGGTGTAGCCCAGGACCCGCAGGATTCTCTCCTGCAGCTCTCTTTTGTGGACCCTTATGCTGCCACTCGCAAGCTCCCAGCCGTTGGCCACCAGGTCGTAGCTTCGGGCAGTGACCTTGCCGGGGTCGCTGTCGAGAAACTGCTCGTGCCCCTCCTGGGGCATGGTGAACGCGTGGTGCTCGGCGTCCCACCTCTTCTGGTCCTCGTTCCAGGCGAAGAGGGGGAACTCGACTACGAACGCGAAGGCGAGCAGGTTGGGGTCGGCCAGCTCCAGACGGCGGCCCATCTCGTTGCGCAGATGGCTCAGAACCAGGTTGGTCGACTTCGCGGGGCCCGCCGCAATCAGGATGAGGTCGCCGGACCCGGCTCCGGTTTTTTCGGCCATTGCCCTGACGTCCTCGACGGTCAGGAACCTGGCGACAGACGACTTGACCTGGTCGTGGGCGAGAGTTTCCAGGTCCCCTTCGATCCCGATGTGGACCAGTCCCCGTCCGCCCCTCGCCTTGACGAACTCGACCAGCTCGTCCTGCTGCCTCCGCGAGTAGCCGGCGCAGCCGGGAGCGGCGAATCCCTTGACGATCCCTCCGTCCGACAAGACGCTCCGGAAGACCCGTAGCTCGGTGCCGGCGGCGATGTCCGACAGGTCGGCAAGCTCGAGTCCGAACCGCAGGTCGGGCTTCTCCGTGCCGTACCGGTCCATGGCATCGGAGTACGTGAGCCTGGGGAAGGGCTTCAGCATTCGCTTCTCGGGGAAGAGGGTCTCGACGAGCTCCTTGTACAGCTCCTCGAACAGGTCGAGAACGTCGGACTCATCGACGAAGCTCATCTCGAGGTCGAGCTGGGTATGCTCCGGCTGCCGGTCGGCGCGGAGGTCCTCGTCGCGGAAGCACCGGGCGATCTGAAAGTATTTTTCAACGCCGCTGGCCATCAGGATCTGCTTCAGCTGCTGTGGCGACTGCGGAAGCGCGTAGAACCGTCCCGGATAGAGGCGGCTCGGCACGAGGTAGTCCCTGGCACCCTCCGGGGTGCTCTTGATGAGGATCGGGGTCTCGATCTCCAAAAAGCCCCGCTCATCGAGGAAGTCGCGGATGAACTTGACGACGCGGTGCCGGTTGATGAGGATGTCGCGCATCCGGGGCCGGCGCAGGTCGAGGTAGCGGTATCTGAGCCTAAGAAGCTCGTCTACCTCGTCCTCGTCGTTGACATTGAACGGCGGCGTCTTGGACTCGTTCAGGACTCGGAGCGTCTGCGCGGCGACCTCGACCTCTCCGGTCGACAGGGCGGGGTTCTCCGTGCCCGCCGGACGGCGCCTGACCTCCCCGACGACCTGCACCACCCACTCGTTCCCGAGCTGCTGGGCATCGAGGTGCGCCTCCGGCGCCGACTCCGGATTGAACACGACCTGCACGAGGCCCTCGCGGTTGCGCAGGTCGATGAACACCAGGCTCCCGTGATCGCGTCGCCGGTGGACCCATCCGGCAAGCGTGACGGTCTCGCCGGCGTGCTTTGGGCGCAGGTCTCCGCAGCTGATGGTCTTGAGCACGGTGTCTCCTCTGAGGGCGTATGCGAGCTAGAGGAGATTATAGGACAAGTGGTGTGAGAGCGTCAGCTAACTTCGCTCTGAACCGGATGGTAAAGCGAGGGCAGCCACGCGAGTCAACGACCCCGCGGTCCGACAGTCTCGCCACGACGGCATCGAGGAAACCCACTTCCGCTTGAGCCCGTTGAAGGCCCTGAGACAAGACTACTAGACGGCGACGCCGTAGGCCCGCTTCTTGTTGGCCAGGTTGACGAACGTCTCGGTGCGCCTCACTCCGTTGATCGTTCCTATCTGGGTCCGGAGGAAGATTCCCAGCGCCTCAGGGGAGGTCAGGGTAGCCCAGGCAAAGATGTCGTACTGGCCCGTCGTCACCGCCACCCAGTTGATCTCATCCAGACTGGCCAGGTCTTCTGAGACCTGATCTACTTTCTTGGGATCGACCTGGACGCCGATCAGCGCCTCGGATTCGTAGCCCATCTTCACCGGGTCGGGCAACGCGACGACTCGGATAAACTCCTCGGTGACCAGGCGTTTGAGCCTACGTCGCACCGTACCCTCGCTCACGCCGACATCCCGGGCTATTCCAGCGTTGGAGGCCCTTCCATCGCTCTGCAGGAGTGATATTATCCGAGCGTCCAGGTCGTCCATGTTCACCTCTCGTATATTAAAGTGTTTCGGCATAGATCATACTTTCGTCAACGAACCATGTCAAGAGTTCCGCTCAGTGACAGCCTGAATCGGAATGTTAACAACCTTTGTGCGCTGTAAAGCGGTGCAACGTTTGGGCGGCCCACTGTGGCCTGAAGGGGGAGCGCACAGCCGCCCCTCTCTATCTTAACCGTTTGACGGCCACATATATCCCGACCAGTGCCCCGAGCATGGCCCCGTACGTCGTCCCGTCGAACGAGCTCGTCAGAATCGCGACCACGACCCCGCCAGCTGCCACGACCTGTAGAGTGCGCCCGCGGCCTCGGTCGGTCATGAGCTTGACCGCTTCCCCGATGATGTATCCGATGATCCCCATGCCCAGCGAGTCGAGCAGTAGGCGCCGGGCCATCTGTGGCTCGAGGGCGTCGTACGTTACGCCGAGTGCGATTCCAAGGATCAGGCTGGCCACCATCGCCCGTGCCAGGATGGGCGTCGACACCCCGAAGGTGGGCCCGGTCCCCGCCTGCGCGCAGTCGCCGCAGCGGAGTCCCACCGAGGTCTGTACCAGGCAGGTCTGTACCAGGCAGTCGGGGCAGATCAGCTCTGCGCATTTCGAGCACTGAAGGGTGGTCGGCGTGTCCCTGTGGTTAGGACAGTACCTCGTCTGGGACATCGGTCGAAGAACCTCTCCGGTCTGCGGGCGGGCGCCGCTGCACCCATTGCACTCTCTTCGGCACGTCGCGATCCCACAGGGCGCGATAGGCCAACACCATGAGGGGATGGTACCCTCCTCTGGGCGCCTCCCAGTTGGCGGTCAGGCGCTTGAACATCAAGAGCACGGCGGAGCCTATCCCGAAATAGACCAGCTCCGCCGGCTGTCCGAAGACGAACGCCAGAACGGGCAGCAGCACCATCGCGACGAGCGTCCAGAACCCGAATTCGTTGAAGACGACGCGGCCGAGCAGCCCCAGAACCACGGTCAAGAGCAGGAACTCTCGCCACATGAAGAACCCGACGACCACGCCGATTGTCGTGGCGACGCCCCTGCCTCCGGTGAAGCGTATGAAAGGGGACCAGTTGTGGCCGACAATGGATACGATCCCGACCCACATCTGGACCTCGAAGCTCTGATCCAGGAGCTTCGCCAACAGGACCGGCAGCATGCCCTTGCCAAGACTGTCGAACACGCCGAGGAGAAGGCCGGTCTTGCGGCCGGCGAGCGCCATCAGGTTCGACGCCCCGACGTTGCCGGACCCATAGTCGCGCAGGTCGACGCCCTTACGGTGCCGGCCGACCAGATATGCCGAGGGTATGGATCCCCACACGTAGGCCGCCGCGATAATCAGCCCGGAGACTAGCACGACCGGCTCCGGTCAGAGCCCATTCGTGGAGCGGGCCGTATCATCTTCCGGCAGCCCGGCTTCCGGTTGAGGGCCGCAGCGACTCGAGAGTGTCCACGGTGCCGAGAGGGGGTCCCACGGACCCAGGCTCGGGCTCGCCCGGGTTGCCGGAGGCGTGGTAGTCGCTGCCACCGCAGGGCACCAGATCGAGCTTGCACGCGAGCTCCAGCAGCTCTTCGACCTGCTCATCGGTGTAGTCTCCGTAGTGGACCTCCATGCCGGCCAGACCGGCCCTCTTCAGCTCCGACAGGGTCTCCGTCAGGTCATCCGTCGAGGTCATCCCGGCCTTGACCGCGGAGTAGGTCGGGTGCGCCATCACAGGAACGGCACCGTTTCTGACCAGCAGCCTGACGGCCTCTTCTGGGGTCATCTTCGGACGCTCTACGTAGGCCAGGCCGTCTCTGCCAAGATACTTGTTGAACGCGTCCCGAGGGTACTGCACGTACCCTGCCTCTACCATCGCCTGAGCGATATGCGGCCGGCCGATGGCGCCGCCTCCCGAAAGCTCCTCGACACGCTCCCAGGATACGTCCAGCCCAAGGGTGCGCAATGCGTCCACCATTCCCTTCGCCCTGTCCACCCTGCCGCTGCGGAAGCGCCGCATAGTCTCCTGAAACTCCTCGTCTTCATAATCTACGAAGTAGCCGAGGAGGTGTATCTCGCCACCGGGGATGTCGGTCCCGAGCTCGACACCCGGGATCACGCGCATGGACGGGAACTCGCCGGCCGCCTCCACAGCCTCGGGAAGTCCCTCGGTCGAGTCGTGGTCCGTGATCGCGACGACCTTGAGGCCTCGATCCGCGCAGAGTCTGACAAGGTCACCCGGAGTCAGGTTCCCGTCGGAGTAGGTCGTATGGAGATGGAGGTCGACCTCGGCCATCTCAAGGAAGCTCCCGGTCGACCCGGACGACGTCGAGCGCCTTGCCCGTGCCGTCGTCGATATCGAACATGACGCTGTTGAACCTCCTGGGCCCGCCTTTAGCCACCTTGAGACGGCTGGGGCCCTGGGTCAGGAACCGCACCAGCACGTCCTCCGGCTCGACTCCGATGACGGAGTTCACGGGACCCACCATCCCGAGATCGCTTATGTAGGCGGTGCCTTTGGGCAGGATGCGTCCGTCGGCGGTAGCGACGTGCGTATGGGTCCCGGCGACCACACTCACCCGCCCATCCAGATACCAGCCCATAGCCCCCTTCTCCGATGTTGTTTCCGCGTGGAAATCCAGGATGACGACCTTGGGGGGATCGACGATCTCGGAGAGGAGCTGGTTGACCGCCCTGAAGGGGCAGTCGAAAGTGCCCACGAAGACCCGTCCGATAAGGTTGACGACCAGGGCGTTGCCGACCGACACATGACCGCGGCCGGGGGAGTCGGGAGGGTAGTTGAGCGGACGGACCACGGGCGCCTCGCCATCCAGGTAGGGGATGATCTCCTTCTGGTCCCAGATGTGGTTGCCCGACGTGATGACGTCCACCCCGCTGGATAGCAGCTCATCGGCGGTATCGGGAGTAAGGCCAGCGCCTCCGGCGGCATTCTCGCCATTCGCGACGACGAGGTCGAGGCTCAACTCCTGCCGCAGGCCGGGCAAGAGGGACTTGACCGCGGCTCTGCCGGGGCTGCCGACCACGTCTCCTATCATCAAGACTCGCAACTATTCGATCCCTCGTTCGCCGACAATGTGCAAAGCAAAAAGAAACCGGGGGGCGAGCGGGCAATTGTACCGCATGCCACTCGCCCTCCGGAACACTACTGCCTGAACGGAGTCAGGTCAAGGCCCTCGGCTCCGCGCCGGCCCGCATCGGCCTAGCGGGCGTAGTCGACTGCGCGGCTCTCGCGTATTACGGTCACCTTGATCTGACCTGGATACGCCAGCGTCTCCTCGATCTTTCTGACTATGTCTCTGGCCAGCTTCGTGGCGCCGACGTCGTCGACGCTCTGGGGCCTGACCAGGACCCGGACCTCCCTGCCCGCCTGGATCGCGTAGCACTTCTCGACCCCGTCGAACGCCCGCGCGACCTCTTCAAGGGCCTCGAGGCGCTTGATGTAGTGCTCGACGGTGTCGCTGCGTGACCCCGGCCTGGCGGCGCTGATGGCGTCGGCGGCCGCCACGATGAACGACTCGATGGTGGTCATATCGTCGTTGTGGTGCTCGGCTATGCTCGTGCATATGGGTCCCGAGACCTCGTGCCTGGCGGCTACCGCCGCGCCGATCTCGGCGTGCGGTCCTTCCACCTCGTGGGAGAGGGCTTTGCCGATGTCGTGCAGCAGCCCCCCCACCTTGGCCACCTTGACGTTGGCCCCCATCTCGGACGCGATCATCGCGGCAAGTCGTGAGACCTCGATGCTGTGCATAAGGACGTTCTCGCCGAAGCTATAGCGGAACTTCAGACGGCCCAGCAGCTTGATCATCTCGGGATGAAGACCGCGGACCTCGAGGTCCAGTATGGTCTGCTCCCCAACCTTCCGAACTGTGTCCGCGACCTCCTTCTCGGTCTTGGCGACCATCTCCTCTATTCGCGCGGGATGAATCCTTCCGTCGGCGATCAGCTTGCCGACGGCTATACGGGCCACCTCTCTACGAATCGGATCAAAGCAGGACAGCGTGACGGCTTCCGGGGTGTCGTCTATTATCAGATCCACCCCGGTGGCCTTCTCGATTGCCCTGATATTCCGCCCTTCCCGGCCTATCAGACGACCTTTCATGTCGTCGTTTGGTAGCGGTACGCTGGTGACAGACGCCTCCGATACTACATCGGAGGCCAGGCGATGTACTGCGAGTGCCAGAATGTTCCGGGCCTTGTCGTCGGCCTCTTCCCTCCACTGGAGCTCCTGGTCCCTGTATCGGCGTGCCAGCTCGTGCTGGACATCCTCGTCCGCACGACGCATCAGCAGTTCTTTGGCTTCGTCGATCGAGAGATTGGATACGCTCTCCAGGCGCTGGATCTCTGTTTCCTTGAGCTCTTCCAGCTCCTTTTCGCGACCCTCGATCGCCTCTTCTTTCTGCGCCAGACCTTTTTCCCGGCGCTCCAAATTGCTGCCGCGACCGTCTAGATTCTCCTCTCGATTGACAAGACGGCGCTCGACCCGCTGTAGCTCTCCGCGTCGTTCCCGAGCTTCGGATTCGACCTCTGAGCGAATCCTGAGGGTCTCCTCTTTTGCATCGATGAGGAGCTTCCTCTCTTGCTCGGCCGCGTCCTCCAGTATCTGAGCGGCCTCTGTCCGCGCCGCTCCCACTCGCCTACCGGTTACCAACTGCCGCACAAGGTATCCACCAAGTGCGCCCACTACCAGGCCGATCAGGACGGCGAGTACGGCGACGACGATATCCATCGCAACTCACCTCCCAATCAGTTTTGGAAGCCGATATCGGTCGACTCCCGTGACCTCATGTTACGGCTGTCGCCGGGGTGGTGTCAAGGCAGGCACGTGGATGCGTAGGCGGTTTTTGGCCCAGTGTGACGCCGGTGCCGGGCCTTCGGACGGTTTCGGATTCCGCAAAAAGGGCCGCCCGCCGCCGGACTGTCCAAAGATTGGGGCTGGCGGCGTTGACCCTGGTTTTTCAAGGACCGTATAATGCACGTGAACGGGCCTCGGGGAGGGTGAGTCGTTGTCGCGGTAGAAGCCGCGCAGTAGAGCGGAGCAGCGATGGGAAACCCGGACTGGCACATCCAGGAAGCCTGCGGCGTCGTCGGCGTCTACTCGGCGGGCGAGGACGTAGCCCGAGCGGCCTTCTTCGGCCTTTACGCTCTTCAGCACAGGGGGCAGGAGAGCGTTGGGATAGCAACATCGGACGGCGAGCAGATCAGGGTTCGCACCGCGATGGGGTTGGTGGGCCAGGGCTTCCAGGAGGAAGACCTTACGGCTCTGCCGGGCCACATCGCCATCGGCCACACCCGTTACTCGACGACCGGAAGCAGCCAGCTGAGCAACGCCCAGCCTCTCGTGGTGCAGGGATCTTCAACCGAGATCGCCCTCGCCCACAACGGGAACGTCGTCAACTCCCTGGAGCTGCGGCAGGAGGTTGCGGACTGGGGCTGCACGTTCACCACCAGCGGCGACTCCGAGATCATCGCTCACGTGCTGGCAAGCGCGCCAGCGACAACGTGGGAGGAGCGGATAGGCTACCTGATGCGACGCGTTCAGGGCGCCTACTCGCTGACCGTGATGACCAGGGACGCTCTGCTGGGGATCAGGGACCCCCTGGGCGTTCGGCCTCTGTGCCTCGGCACACTCAACGGAGGCTGGGTAATCGCCTCCGAGACCTGCGCCCTGGACCATATCGGCGCCGACTACGTCAGGGAGGTCGAGCCCGGTGAGGCCGTCATCATCGACCGGGACGGGCTGAGGACGGTTCGGCGGCGTGACCCGGAGCATCGGCGCGCCCTCTGCATCTTCGAGTTCATCTACTTCGCCCGGCCCGACAGCATCATCGACGAGAAGCTCGTCTACTCCAGACGAATGGAGATGGGTGCCGAGCTGGCCCGAGAGAGCCCGGTAGACGCCGACCTGGTCATCGGCGTTCCCGACTCGGCCACCGCCGCAGCCGTCGGATATTCCCGCGAGTCCGGCATCACTTACGGCGAGGGGCTGGTCAAGAACCGGTACGTCGGGCGCACGTTTATCCTGCCGGACCAGCGGCTGCGCGACCTGGGAGTCCGCCGGAAGCTGAACCCCCTGCCCGAGCTAATCCGCGGCAAGAGGATCGTGGTGGTCGACGACAGCATCGTCCGGGGCACCACGACACCTCACGTCGTGTCGCTGCTTCGCAAGAGCGGTGCCGCCGAGGTCCATCTACGGATTTGCGCGCCTCCGATAATGTGGCCGTGCCATCTCGGGGTGGACATGGCGACCCGGAAGGAGTTGATCGCGGCGAACAACAGCGTCGAGGAGATACGCAAGCTGGTAGACGCCGACTCGCTCGGCTATCTCAGCCACGAGGGGCTGGTTCGGGCCGTCGGCGAGCCGAAAAGCGTATACTGCATGGCATGCTTCACAGGCGACTATCCCATGCCCGTTCAGCTGGAGATGGACAAGCTGGCCCTCGAGGTCTGAAGCCGGTCCGCCGCCGCAGCCCCAGTCTTCGGGATCTGCGCGCCCCTAAGGGTTCGGCGTGAAAGCTCTTCTCAGCGTCTACGACAAGGCCGGAATAGCGGAGTTCGCCAGGTCGCTGGACCAGGCCGGCTTTGAGCTCGTCAGCACCGGCGGCACCCACCGGACCCTCTCCGAAGAGGCCGGACTACCGGTCATGCAGGTGTCGGACCTCACCGGATTCCCGGAGATTCTGGACGGTCGCGTCAAGACTCTCCACCCCCGGGTGCACGCGGGCATCCTGGCGCGGCGGAGCCTCTCTTCACACTCCGAGCAGATGGCCGAGCACGAGATCGACGCGATCGATCTGGTCGCGGTCAACCTGTACCCCTTCGTCGAGACTGTGACTCGGCCCGACGCCTCACTAGCCGACGCCCTCGAGAACATCGACATCGGCGGCCCCACCATGGTCCGAGCTGCCGCCAAGAATTTCCCCGATGTCATAGTGGTGGTGGACCCCAAGGACTACGAGTGGATCGCGGCCCGGCTTCTCAAAGGCCGGGAGATGGGCTCTTCGACGGCCGGCCTGGATCAGGACGAGCGAAGGGAGCTGGCGGGGAGGCGTTCCAGCACGTGGCGGGGAAGGCGTTCCAGCACGTGGCGCTGTACGACTCCGCGGTATCCCGATACCTGGCACAAAACGGCGCGATGCAGGCGTCATCCGAGGTTACGTTCGGATACCGAAGACTTCGCAACCTGCGCTACGGCGAGAACCCGCATCAGACTGCGTCTCTTCACGCCGACCCGCTCTCTTCGGGCGGCGTAGCCAGGGCACGACAGCTTCAGGGGAAGGAGCTCTCGTACAACAACATCCTGGACGCCGACGCGGCCTGGCGGGTGGTAACGGATTTCGATTCGCCGGCTGTAGCGGTCATCAAGCACAGCAACCCGTGCGGGCTCGCGGTCCACGACGACCAGGTCACCGCCTACCAGCGCGCCCACGAGGGGGATCCGGTGTCGGCGTACGGCGGCATCGTAGGCTTCAACAGGCCCGTATCGGGTGCGACCGCCGAGGCGATGAAGGGAATCTTCTACGAGGTGGTCGTGGCGCCCGGCTACGACGCGGAGGCGATGGAGCTCTTCGCGAGCAAGAAGAACCTGAGGGTCCTCGAGGTAGGACGGGAGGACATCTCGTCCGATCTGGACCTCAGGCCGGTCAGCGGCGGGGCGCTCATCCAGTCGACAGACGCGATCGAGGACGACCCGTCCTCGTGGAGGGTCGTGACCGAGCGTCTCCCCACGGACGCGCAGATGGACGATCTGGTCTTCGCGTGGAGGGCGGCCAAGCACGTCAAGTCCAACGCCATCGTCATCGCGGTGGATCGGGCGGTGGTCGGCATGGGAGCCGGGCAGCCGAACCGCGTTACGAGCGTGCACCTGGCGCTCCGTGCGGCGGGTCAGAGGGCCGAAAACGCGGCTCTCGCGTCGGACGCCTTCTTCCCCTTCGCCGACAACATCGAGCTTCTGGCCGAGGGTGGAATCGCCGCCGTCGCACAGCCGGGTGGATCAATCCGAGACGACCAGGTCATCGCCGCCGCCAACAAGCTCCGCATTTCCATGGTGTTCACCGGCGTGCGCCACTTCAGGCACTAGGTGATTGACCCGGTGCCGGCCGCGACGTGTCTGATTGCGCCTTGACCACGACCCTCGAAATCGTCATCCCCGTCTTGAACGAGGAGTTCGCTCTGCCGGGCAGCGTCGAGACTCTGCACCGGTTCCTTTCCGCGAATCTCGGCGGCTATCGCTGGCGCATACTCATCGCCGACAACGGCTCCACCGACTCGACGCCCGAGGTGTGTCAGGAGCTGGGCCGCCGGCTGCCGGGCGTCGAGTACCTGCGGCTCGAGCAACGGGGCCGGGGACGGGCTCTTCGTACTGCCTGGCTCAACAGCGATGCCGACATTCTGGCCTACATGGACGTCGATCTGTCGGCGGACCTGGACGGCCTTCCGCCTCTGATCGACGCCGTGGGGAAGGGGGGATGTGCCCTGGCGATCGGCTCCAGGCTAACGAAAGGGGCTCAGGTCATCGGGCGGCCCCTGATCCGAGAGATCGCATCCAGGGGCTACAGCTTCCTGTTCAGGGCCATGTTCCTCACCGGGTTCGTCGATGCGCAATGCGGCTTCAAGGCCATCAGCCGGGGAGCCGCAAACGACCTCGTTCCTCTGGTGGAGGACAACGGCTGGTTCTTCGACACGGAGCTGCTGGTCCTCGCCGAGAAGAACGGCTACAGGATCGAGGAGGTGCCGGTCCGGTGGACCGATGACCCGGACAGCCGGGTGCGTCTGGTGAGCACCGCGTACGGAGACGTCAAGGGCCTGCTCAGGCTACGCTTCGGAGGCCTCCGGGCGGCGAAGCAGAGGCTTGCCGAGTCCAGGGGGGATGCGTGAGAGCGGTGTCTTCGGTCGGCCTTCTAGACTGGATGGGGAGGCGGCGCGGTAATCGCGGCTTCAAGTTCGAGTCCTATCTGCGGAGCCATGCTAGACCAAACGTAAACCCTTCCCGAAGACGTTCGCCTTAGCACCGCCATGTTCGCGTGAACTTGGTTCGACAAGTTCAGACAGCGTCGCTAGCGTCTAGAGCCGCATCGACGCCGCAGTACTCCACTCCTTGCTGCCCACGCATCGCTGGACCCACCCAAGGCCGGCACAGCGTGGCTCACTTGCCCCAGTTGCTGAGGCCAAGGCCCGCTCGTCCGCTTCCTCACTGCTCACGCGCGTAGGTCCCAACCAGCTGCCCCTGGGCGAGAATGTGTCCATCCATGGCGGCCAGCAGATCCTCCTTAGTCGCCTCTCGCTCAAGCTGGATTTCAGTGTCCAGGGCGTAAAGCTTGAAGATGTACCGGTGAGCTTCTCCTGCTGGTGGACATGGACCGCTGTACCCGAAGCCACCGAATCCGTTTCGGAGCTGCCTAATTCCCCCAAGAGCCAATCGGCTCTTGTCAGCGTTCGCCCATATGTCGCCTTCGCCTTGGGGGACAGATAGGTCAGTGTTCGGGGGGATGTCGTACATGACCCAGTGAACAAAATCCCCGCCGGGCGCATCAGGGTCGTCAAGTATCAAGGCGAGGGTCACCGTGCCGTCCTTTCCACGTGAGACGAGGGGAGACGTCTCCCCCGTCACAGGTAGAGGTCTTCGGAATAGCACCTCCCGGCGGGCTCTCCTTTCCACGTGAGACGAGGGGAGACCTCCCCAAGGGCACCTGCCTCCCCAAGGGTTGGGCTGGTAAGGGTTATAGCCAGCGAGGCAGTTGGGGCCGCGGCAACGTCTTTGTCACCCATCCCTGCCGCAGGGGATCGAGCCGCCGCTTGCTCCACCTCGGTGTCGGGGGCCTCGCCCTCTCCACATCCGATGGCAACCAAGCCGACCAGCAGTCCCAACGACAGAAGAATGGTATGCCTAATCATGCGGCCCTCCCAGAGCACTGAAACTGTCCAAGCGCTTGCGAGACTCACAACCCCTTGAGACGCTGACCCAGCTGAGTGATCAATTGGCGATCACCCTTGGCTGACAGACGGCCATCGGCGGTAGCCGAGTCAATCGTGAGGCGGCCATAAAAGATGAGGACGAAGGTCTCTAGATCACAGCCGAACGTCACATCCGCGGGCGAATCCGAGAGCGGTTGGATTCGGGCCCCATCGTGTTCCACCTCAACATCACAACCACCGAATGGTCCGGAGACGTTAAATCGATACAAGGCACGCTGGGTCGACTGAGACGCTGGCCAAAAGAATAGGACGAACAATTCTGAAATCACGTTCACCGAACTAGGAAGGCTCTCGGGAGGCAGGCCGCCGTGGTGCCCTAGACGAGAGCGGATATCCCAACCATGGATTGCCAGCTCCATGAATCTTATGTCCGCATAAAGCCAAACTGGGATTGTTCTCGCCGGAAGGTAGCACTGTTTGGCCCAATCCTGGGGTCCGAGTCGCGAGAATAGGCCGTTGAGTTCGTCGTTGCGGCCCTTGAAGACCGGCAGGAGCTGGTCCCCTAACATCTCCTTCTCGCTGATCGCCATTTGACTATGTAGCATTGAGAACGACCCGGCCTTAACTCGGCCAACGGGTGGAAGGCCGTGAGGCGGAGACGAGTCACCCTGCAAGCCCCTCAAGATCACCTCGACATAGCCACCGACCCCCTGAGCTAGGTGGGCAACAACGTCGGCTACCTGCCATCGATAGCAGGCACTTTGCACACCCCAGGCATCATCGGGAAGGCCGGCAAGGTAGGCCAGGAGATGTTCGGCCTCCAGTTGGGCAAGCTTGGCGGAATCGGTCGCTATACGCATCGTCTGGTCTGTGCGGTTGACCTGCATCTCGCGGGAAACAGTACACCTGCCGGTTGGTTCCAGTAACGTATGTGCAACCGGACTATAATGATAGACCCCAATTTGCTATCATCGTGATAGGTGCAGCCTATCGCGAATCTGCATGAGAAGCGATAGCTCGACGTAGTCTGCGAGGTTGTCAGGAATGGAATTCAGTCAACTTGAGGCTTTCTTGGAGGCTGTAGAAAAGGGCAGTTTCCGCCGAGCGGCCAGCGCACTTTTCGTAAGTCAGCCTTCCCTGAGCGCAAGAGTACGAGGACTAGAGGATGAGCTGGGAGCCCAACTCTTTCAGCGGTCCACTCGCGGTGTCAGGCTTAGTGACATGGGCAGAACCTTTCTGCCGTTCGCTCAACGGGTGATGGACACCCTGAGGGAGAGTCAGGAGGTCTTGAGAGCTGCCCGGTCAGCATCGGGTGGTGTTCTGACGATGGCCACGGCCAATGTGATCGGCACCTACACGCTCCCAGCCCTGTTGGAGAAGTTCAAACGGCGCAATCCGGATATGAACGTACACGTCAGGGTCGGGCGATCTAGGGAGGTGCTCAGAATGGTGGTTGACGAGGAGGTACAGGTTGGTCTGAGTCGAACCTTACACCATCCAGGAGTGGAAACCCTTCACCTCTACGACGAGGAGATAGTGTTGGTCACCAACCCCGACCATCCCTTCGCCCAGAGGGATGACGTCAACATTGCGGAGGTGGCTCGAGAACCTTTGATTGTGTACGATCCAGGCTCCTCCCTCTTTTCGCTGATCGAGCAGCTGTGCCGCGAGGCCGGGATAGTCCCACGTGTGGAGATGCGCCTCGACAGCCTAGACACGGCCAAGCATATGGCGGAGGAGGGACTCGGTATATGCTTCCTGCCGCTGAGCGGGGTAGCCCGTGAGCTGGAACAGGGTTCATTGGTCAGAATCCCTTTGCTACCGAAGCGCCGGGTACTCCTTCCGATTTGTGTGCTGGTGCACGAAGCAAGCCTGTGGGATCCTCCAGTTCTCGCGCTTCTCTCCCTGTTCGAGGAGGTTTATGGGAGGGGAGAGCACGTTCTACGATCAGACTCCGGGAGGGCGCCACAATAACCGACAGAGTTTGGAGCCCGCGGTTTCTTGAATCTACGTACTGTGGGAAGAAGGCCAACGGTACGGGGTGCTCCAAAAAGGATGCACCTGTCGGAGCTACGGAAACGCACTGGATAAGGGAGCGCTCCGAAGAGAAATCGAGGTTCCTAGAGGGCGACCTTAGCGGTAGGTAGGCGTTCCGGGACCGTCTGAGGTCCAGTAGACTCAGCCGCGACCGGGCTGTTCAGCTCAATCCCCTATCCGCCGCACGGCAGTGAGTGCCTTGTGGATATGCTAATCTGGTATCTGGAACGGCCTCTGGTGTATTGCAGTTTGGCCGCACCGAGCGTAATATACCCACTCCGAAAGCAGGATCGGCGGAGGGGCGGGCGTCCGAGCGAGGGACGAAGATGGCTAACGTGGTGCTCGTGGTAGACATGCTGGTGGGCTTCCTGGAGGCCGGCCACAACCTCTACTGTGGTGACGATGCCCGCGGGATCATCCCCAACGTGAGGAGGCTGATCGAGGAGGAGCAGGCCAGGGGGTCCGCGGTCATCTTCCTGTGCGACAACCACGACCCCGACGACCTGGAGTTCCAGATGTTCCCGGTACACTGCGTTCGAGGAACCCGGGAGACGGAGATCATCCCGGAGCTGGCGGGGCTCTCCGGCGAGATCGTGCCCAAGAAGCGCTACAGCGGCTTTTTCGGCACCGACCTAGAGCGGAGGCTGGCCGATCTGAGACCCGAGAAGATCATCGTATGCGGGGTGTGCACCGACATCTGCGTCATGCACACGACCGCGGACGCGCGAAATCGTGACTACGCCGTCGAGGTCCCTGTAGACTGCGTTGCGTCTTTCGACGAGGAGGCTCACACGTCGGCGCTGAGGCACATGGAGACAATCCTCGGCGCCAGGCTGACGCCGTCCCCCGCCGGGGTCGAGGCGTAGACCCTTCGACATCTACCCCAAGATGTGGCCGCCCGAGCCCTGAGCGAGGGCCGCCGAAGCGTGAACGGACATGGCAAACCCCGAATTTGACATCAGACGATCTGTGCTCGTCGGCGATACGGCCGACATCTACCTTCAGCGCACGCTGACGATCCTCCGGAACGAGTCGGTGAACCCGGTCGTATCCATGGAGTTCGCTCCAGGCCGCGCGGGAGTGATCTGCGGGATCATGGAGGCACGGGCCCTCCTGGCCAAGATCCTCCCCGAGGCCAGCAGCGAGGTGTGGGCGCTGGACGAGGGAGACGCGGTCGAGGCTCAAGAGGTCGCCATGCGTGTGAAGGCCCCATACGGCTCGATCGGCCTCTACGAGACGGCGATAGCCGGGATTCTTGCGTCGAGCACCGCCTGGGCGACCGCCGCCAGAGAGTGCGTCGACGCGGCGCAAGACGTGCCGGTCGTGGCCCTGGGCGCCGGTCACATACACCCGGACGTGGCGGCGACGCTGGAGTACTCGGCCGTCGTAGGCGGCTGCGTCTCCTGCTCCACTCCCATGGGCGCGCGGCTGGCCGGGGTGACCCCGTCCGGCGGGATGCCCCATGCGCTGGCGCTGGTGCTTGGCGATTCGGTCAAGGCCATCCAGGCGTTCGATCGGCACATGCCCCAGGAGATTCCGCGTGTGGCCCTGGTCGATACGTTCCGGGACGAGGCCGAGGACGGGTTGAATGTGGCCAAGGCGCTCAAAGAGAAGCTGAGGGGCATCCGGATCGGCACCTCCCGGGAGCGGGGCGGGGTGACTCCCCCGCTCGTCAAGGAGGTCAGAGCCAGGCTGGACCTCGCGGGTTTCAAGCACGTCGAGATCTTCATCAGCGGCGGTCTGACGCCCGAGCGCATCGGGGGATTCATGGACTCCGAGACCCCGGCCGACGGCTTCCTGGTGGGCAGCTACCTAGCCAACGCCGCGCCCAACGACTTCAGCGCCGACATCCACGAGATCGACAGGAAGCCGGTGGCCAAACGGGGCCGCATCCCGGGCGTCACCTCAAACCCAAGGCTCGGCCGTGTGATTTAGTCCCCCAGGTAGGGGCTCTGTCCTACCCCTCTCCCGCACCACCCGACTCCTGGGTCATTCGAAGCGCCAGCTCAGGCCCGCCCGATTCGGCGAGCTTCGCCCAGTCGGCTATCCTCCAGCCCGCCACCCAGGCGATTCCATCCGGCGACACCACGAGCGGAACCCGGTCTCTGGCGGGCCTCGGGACTCTTGCGTCGACCATGAAGTCCTGCAGCTTCTTCGCCCTCGACATACCCAGAGGCCGGAACCTGTCGCCAGGACGCCGGGAGCGGACCCAGAGCCTGTTGCCGGTCGCCTCGAGGCTCAGCCGGACGCAGAGGCCATCCGGGCCGAGAACGCCGGCGCGGTCCGACGCCCCGGCCGTAGGACTTGCCGAGGTAGTATCGGACCGGGGGTCCGGTGGACTCTCGAAGATCTCGGCGTCGATCCGCCATCCGGGGATCTGCGTGCTGCCGGGGACGCTCAACGGGGTCTCGCCCTCGATAGGCGGCGGCCAGGACTGGTCGAGATCATCGGGACCCAGCGTGGCCTCGGTGTAGCCGACTGAGAACCGGATGCCCCAGGGAAGGTCCAACGCCCTGCCTGCGGACCCGGCCATCAGGCGCGTCATCTCGTCGACGTGGTAGTGTCTCAGATCTGCCCTCTCGCCGACGACCTCTTCGACCGCGCGCATGAGGAGATGGCTCTGAACTGCCGCGGACAGCCCAGTGAACAGGTCTCGGTCGATGGCCAGAGACTCACCACGGCGAGACACCGTCCGATCCCAGACCTTCCGCACCTCGGATTCCAGGTGGGCGACGTCGCGCGACGCGCTCGAGGACAACCGGAGGATCGCCTGGCGAATCGCCGGATTGTAGGTCTCCAGATGAGGGATCAGTTCGGCGCGCATCCGGTTTCGGGTCGGGTCGGTGGACAGGTTCGTCTCGTCCTGGCGCGGCTCCAGATCCAGTGCGGCGCAGTAGGCGATCGTATCTCGGCGTGGGACCTGCAGCAGTGGACGAACGATGGCGACGCTGCCGCCGGCCAGCTTGCGGTACGAAAGGCGTTCCATCCCTCGAAGCCCGGTCGTGCCCGCGCCTCGAACGATGTTCATCAGCACGGTCTCCACCTGGTCGTCGGAGGTGTGCCCCACGGCGACGCCGGCGGCGTTCTGGCCGAGGGCAACGCGGCAGAGGAAGTCGTAGCGGACCGTACGGGCGGCCGCTTCAAGGGACAGCCCGAGCTGGCGACTCAGGGATTCCACGTCGGCGGACTCGATGGTCGAGGGCACCCCCAGCCTCTGGAACACCCCGGCGGTGAACTCGGCGTCTTCCCTGGATGCCTGGCCGCGAAGCCCGTGGTCCAGGTGGGCGCCGTGGAGTTTCAGGCCGATCTCGCCGCTCAGGTGATGGAGTGCGTATAAGAGTGCCAGCGAGTCCGGCCCTCCGGACACAGCTACGACAAGCCTCCCACCCGAGAGACCACAGTGCTCCAGGGCTGTCGCGACCCGCCGGTGGACGCTGGATACGCGCTTGTCGTCGATCACTGTCTGGTCCGCCTAGCCGGGGGCGGGCTCTTCGACGACCGGGCTCCTGGTCAGCTTGATCGTCTCGATCTTCAGATTCCTCATCTCGGTGATCTCAATCTTCACGTTGCCGTAGTCGAGCTGCTCGCCGACGGTCGGGATGTGACCAAGACGGTCGAGCACGAAGCCGGCGATGGTCTCGAAGTCGCCCTCGCTCAGACTTATCCCGAGCTGCTCTCTGACCTCGTCCATGCTCATGCCGCCGTCGACCTGGAAGGTGTTCTCGTCGATGGCCTCGAACTCCTCCTCAGGGCTCGCTCCCTCCTCGCCGACACGCCCGACGACCTCCTCGAGCAGCCGCTTGAGGGTCACGAGGCCCGCCAGGCCTCCGAACTCGTCGATCGCGATGGCCATCTGGTTCCCCGAGTCGCGCAGCTCGTCGAAGAGCTCGGCGATCCTCTTGGTCTCTGGAACGAAGAAGGCGTCGCGTATGAGCACGCTGGCGGCGGAGTCCCTCGGCAGGGTACGCGCCGACATCGCCTTGAGGATGTCCTTGGCGGAGAGGATGCCGATGACGTTGTCTTCCGTGCCCTTGTAGACAGGGAACCGCGTGTGGGAGTGCTCGGCGTAGACGTCGAGGAACTCTCCAAGTGTCGCATCCCGCTCCAGGAAGGCGATCTCCGTCCGCGGGGTCATGACCTCGCGGACCTGACGGTCGCCGAACCGGAAGACCTTCTCCAGCATCTCGGCCTCGCTCGGCTCGAACGTCCCCTCGGCCTCGCCGACGTCGATCAGGGTGCGGATCTCGGCCTCGGTGATCAGACTTCGTCTCGTGCCTCCGCGGACGCCGAAGATGGCCACGACGCCCGTCGTGATCCAGTGCAGGACCGTCACGACCGGCAGGAACAGCAGCTCGATCCACTTGAGGGGCCGGGCGTAGAGGAAGGCCACCCGCTCGCCCCGGTGGACGGCCAGACTCTTCGGGATTATCTCGCCGACCAGCAGCAGGCCGGCGGTCCCCACCGCGGTTGAGACGACTATCCCCGTCCCCTGGTCGTCGATCAACGAGAAGGTGATGGCCGTTACAAGGGCAGCGAAGGCGACGTTGGCCAGGTTGTTTCCGAGGAGGATCGTCGATAGGAGCCTCTCCGGCTCGTCGATCATGCGAGCCACCCTGCTCGCCCCCGCAGCCTGGATCGAAACCAGGTGCATGATCCTGGTCCTCTGCAACGAGAGGAACGCCGCCTCGGAGCTCGAAAAGAACGCAGAGAAGAATAGGAACACGAACACCAGGACGAGATTTACGGTCTGTCCTTCGAGCATCGCCATCTCCTGCCGTCGCCCCCTCGGTCTTCGTAGCCAGGGGGCGGCTCTCGTCCTTACTTGGAAAGGGGCAGAGCGGGGTTTCGTCCCCTACTCACCTTTTCATTATCCTACGAGTCAGTCCTCGGTGCCGCCTCGGGTCTCCTGCCAGAGCCGGTCGACGACGGTCCGGGACAGGCCCGAGCGGAAACCTCGCCTCTCTAGGTGCCCCCAGAGCCGGCGCCGGAACGTCGCAAGATCCGCGCGCTCCAGGCGGCGCACGAAGGCGAGGCCGGCGCGATAGGCTGCGTCCTCGTCGTCGACGTCCTGCACCGTCTCATCGGCCACCTGACGGTCGACGCCCTTGGAGACTAGCTCGCGGCGAATCGCGGCCGCGCTGCGCGGTCTCGAGGACTCCCGGCTATCTCGCCACATCCTGGCGAACGCCGCATCATCCAGAAGTCCCTGGTCCCTCAGCGACCGGACCGCCTGGTCGACGGCCGACGGGGGATAACGGCCGGAGAGTCTCTTCCGGATCTCGGCCTCGGAGCGGGGCCTGTGAGACAGCAGTCGGAGGGCGGCAGACCTGGCGCGCTGAAGGGGCTCACTGCCGCTCATCGGAGGACCGTGCGACTGTCGGCGGAAGGAAGGAGCGTCACTCTTACGATGAGGTCAGGGGGGGAGAAGGCGTCCATTGACCGTCGATAGCCGGCGCCGATCTACTCGGCGACGGTGGCAGCACCATCCACGCTGGCGGTCTCGGGCACGGCCATCCCCAGCTTGGTCTTTATGAGGTTCTCGATGCTGCTGGACACGTCGGGGTGCTCCCTGAGAAACGCCTTAGAGTTCTCCCGGCCCTGGCCGAGGCGGACATCGTCGAACGAGTAGAAGGAGCCGGACTTCTTGATGGCGCCATGCTCCTCTCCCATGTCGATGAGGCCACCCTCCCTGCTGATCCCCTCGTTGAACATCACGTCGAACTCGGCGACACGGAAGGGTGGGGCCACCTTGTTCTTGACTACCCTGGCTCGAACCCGGCTGCCTAAGATCTCGGTGCCCTGCTTTATGGACTCGATTCGGCGCAGGTCGATGCGAACGGAGCTATAGAATTTAAGGGCGCGGCCTCCCGGAGTGACCTCCGGGTTGCCCCAGACCACGCCGACCTTCTCTCGAATCTGGTTGATGAAGACAACTCCCGTCTTGGAGCGGCTGATTGCCGCCGTGAGCTTGCGCAGCGCCTGGGACATGATGCGTGCCTGGAGGCCGACATGGGTATCGCCCATGTCGCCCTCCAGCTCGGCCTTGGGGACGAGAGCGGCGACGCTGTCGACGACGACTACGTCGACCGCTCCGCTCCGCACCAGGTATTCACATATCTCCAGGGCCTGCTCCGCGTTGTCCGGCTGGGAGATGAGAAGCTCCTCGGTATTGACGCCGCACTTGGCGGCGTAGCTGGGATCGAGGGCGTGCTCCGCATCGATGTATGCCGCCGTGCCGCCGGTCCGCTGGGCCGAGGCCATTATGTGGTAGGCCAGGGTCGACTTGCCGGACGCCTCAGCGCCGAAGATCTCGGTGACCCGCCCTCGAGGGATCCCGCCGACGCCCAGCGCCACGTCGAGAGCGATGGACCCGGTCGAAGTGACCTCCGTCCGCACGCTCTGTACGTCGCCCAGGCGCATTATGGCCCCCTGGCCGAAGTGGCGGTCGATCTGGCTGATGGCGAGGTCCAGGTCCTTGGTCTTCTGGGTGGTGGTCATAGCGCTGCCTGCAAAAACTCAGAACGTCCGTACGACTTTACGGTAGCGCCATCATAGCATGTAGGTATTGCCACCGCCACCCCGGATTCTCCGACCCGTCGCGTCGGGACTCAGAACGACATCGAGCATGACCGCTCAGGCCCGTCGTCCATGTGCTAACATAGGCTCGCAACTCAGCTTCGCCCCTTGAATCACACCCCATTGCCCACACCACTCATAGGGATAACCGCAGCGTCCGAGAAGCAGGCCCGCGAGTATGCGGGCGCCGTCGAGCGGAACGGCGGATCGACCCGGCTCATCGTTCCCTCCCAGAACGAGGGCGCGGAGAAGCCGCTCTCCGAGATCGCCGGGCTGCTCGTGGCAGGAGGCGGCGACATCGAGCCCAGCTCGTACGGTGAGCCCCTTGACCCCGACGCCGGCGTGGAGACGGATGAGGGCCGCGATGCCGTCGAGCTGCCGGTGCTGAAGGGGGCGCTCGACGCCGACCTTCCCGTGCTCGGCATCTGCCGCGGCATGCAGGCGCTGAACGTCGCGATGGGTGGGAGACTGATACAGCACCTCTCCGGGCACGGCGCCGAGGAGAAGGACGGCCACAAGGCATCCTCCTACCACCGGATCTACATCACCCCCGGGTCCAAGCTAGCCGCAGTCGTCGGAGCCGGCGGGTTCGTGAGGGTCAACAGCTGGCACCATCAGGGCGTGAGGGAGGCGCAAAAGTCGCGTCTGCTCATGGCGTCGGCCTATTCGCTCGAAGACGGCATCATCGAGGGCCTGGAGAGCCCCGATCACGACTGGGTGATAGGGGTGCAGTTCCACCCGGAGCTGCGCAAAGAGGTCCCGCCACACTTCGAGCGGCTCTTCCAGGGTCTCGTCGAACGGGCCGCGCGCCGCGCATCCATGCACTCCGTCTGACGCCCAGGCCAGCGGCTGGAACGACAGCCTGCAGGTGGCGGGCCCAATTTCCTCTGCGCAGCCGTATTACGTCGAAAAACAGGCCCAAAACCGCTCCGAAAATGCTATAATTCTACACAGAACAAAGTTTCGGGCCGAGTGCTAAACTCCGGCAGAATTCCCACAGCACGCACCGGGCGCAGGAAGAGCTTCAACACAGGAGTCGCAGATGGTTTCCAAGACGCCTTTCGGGTACATCAGGCCAACGCAGATCGAAGAGGAGATGCGCGTCTCGTACATGGATTACGCGATGAGCGTAATCGTCTCGCGCGCGCTGCCCGACGTCCGCGACGGCTTGAAGCCGGTACAGCGCCGGATTCTGTACGCGATGCACGAGCTGGCGATGAGGCCCAGCTCGAACTACAAGAAGAGCGCCAGACTCGTCGGCGAGGTTCTGGGTAAGTACCACCCCCACGGCGACCAGCCTATATACGACGCTGTCGTGCGGATGGCCCAGCCGTTCTCGCTGCGCGTGCCGCTGGTGGATGGGCAGGGAAATTTCGGGAGTGTCGACGACGATCCACCCGCGGCCATGAGGTACACCGAGCTCAGGCTCACCCCGCTCGCGGAGGAGATGCTGACCAACCTGGAACAGGAGACGGTCGACTTCATCGACAACTTTGACGGCACGCTCCGGGAGCCGGTCCTCCTTCCCGCGAGGCTGCCCAACCTTCTGATAAACGGCGCCTCGGGCATCGCGGTCGGCATGGCGACCAACATCCCTCCCCACAACCCGACCGAGGTCTGCAACGCGGTCATGCACCTGCTGGAAGATCCAGACGCCTCTCTCGAATCGCTGATGCGGTACGTGAAGGGGCCGGACTTCCCCACCGGCGCGACGATCATGGGCCAGGAGGGGATCAAGAACGCCTACTCGACCGGCCGCGGCCAGATCATCGTCAGGGCGAAGGCCGAGATCGAGGAGATGGGGCGCTCGAACCGGTACCAGATCATCATCACCGAGCTGCCATACCAGGTGAACAAGGCCACGCTGGTCGAGAAGATCGCGAACCTGGTCAAGAGCAAGAAGCTCGACGGGATCTCCGACGTTCGAGACGAGTCCGATCGTGACGGGATGAGGGTGGTGCTCGAGCTGCGGGCGGGATCGCAGCCCAGGGTCACGCTGAACAACCTGTACAAGTTCACGGCCATGCAGAGCACGTTCTCGGCCAATATGCTCGCGCTGATCGACGGCTCACCCCGGGTGATCACGCTGAAGACTGCCCTGCAGCAGTTCATCGAGTTCAGGCGGATCGTCATCACGCGGCGCTCGGAGTACGAGCTCAGGAGGGCCCGGGAGCGGGCACACATCCTCGAGGGATTGAGGATAGCCCTGGCGAATCTGGACGAGATCATCGCGCTCATCAGGGCTGCCGCGGACGTCGAGACGGCCAGGAACCAGCTCATGGAGCGCTTCTCGCTGGACCGGGTCCAGGCCCAGGCGATCCTCGAGATGCAGCTGCGGCGCATAGCGGCCCTGGAAAGGGAGCGAATCGAGAACGAGTACCAGGAGCTTCAGACCACCATCCGCGGGCTCGAGGAGCTTCTTGCCAGTCCAGCCAAGGTGGACGCCCAGGTCAAGACGGAGACTCAGGAGCTCAAGAAGAAGGTCCGGGACGCCCGCCGGACCGACATCAGCGGCGCCGTCCAGGACTTCAGCCGGGCCGAGCTGGAGGCGCACGAGCAGGTCGTGGTCACCCTCAGCCAGGGCGGGTACGTCAAGCGTATCCCAGCGAGCACCTATCGGAAGCAGCACCGCGGCGGCAAGGGCGTCACAAGCATGACCACCAGGGACGACGACCCGGTACGGCATATCCTGGTCGTCGACACGCACGACACCCTGCTCTTCCTGACCAACAGGGGGAGGGTCCTGAGAGCGACGACCTGGGACCTGCGGGCCGATGTCTCACGCAACACACGAGGCGTGCCGCTGGTGAACCTGATCGCGCTCGGAGATAACGAGGTGGTAAAGTCGGTCGTCGGGGCGAGGAGCCTCGACGACGCGGACTGTTTCCTGCTCATGGCAACGCGGAGTGGCAAGGTCAAGCGTCTGGCCCTGAAGGCGATCTCCAACATCCGCAACGCCGGCCTAATCATCATGAAGCTCGGAGGGAAGGACGACATGATCGGTGCCTCGATCGTCACCGCGGACGACGACGCCATCCTGGTGTCCGAGCAGGGCATGTCGATTCGGTTCGCGGTCTCCGAGGTCACGCCGAAGCAGCGGGCGGCCGGCGGCATGAAGGGCATGACCCTTCGGAAGGACGACCGGGTGGTTTCTATGGACGTCGCCTCGCCGGATGGCAAGCTCCTGGTCGTCAGCAAGCGTGGCTACGGGAAGCTAACGGCCCTGAAGAACTACAAGAGCCAGGGGCGCGGGGGGATGGGCCTGAAGACCTTCAACATAACCTCTAAGACCGGGTTGGTGGCCGCCGGCGAGGTCGTCGACGCCAGCAAGGAGGTCTACGTCGTCTCGGAGCAGGCACAGGTGCTTCGGACCAGCCTGTCCGAGATCTCCAGCATAGGGAGAATCACCCAGGGTGTGTCGATCTTCAAGCCGCAGCCAGGCGACGCGGTCGCTTCGATCGCCTGCGTTGGCGACCTTGGCAAGCCGGATGACGACGAGGAGGAGCCCGATCCCAGGAGCAACGGCCGCGCGGCGTCGAAGGGGGCCGGCTAGGCCGTCTTCGCCCGCGAGCCGGCGCTCGATGTCGCTAACCGGCCCTCGCACGGGTCGTTAGAGTTATCATGCGGCCTTCTTCGTCCGGCACCGGGCCCACCGCGTCACTGATGAGGCCGCGGCGAAACGCCGCGGCGCCGCTCGCGGCCGTGGTCCTCTTTCTGGCGATCCTCGGAGTCGGGGGGGCCTGCGGGTCGGGCTCCCCCGCCCTGCATTCCACGATCGCGGAGATCGACCCCTCTCCGACTCAGGCAGCGCCGTCCCCGACGGCAGAGGCGCCCACCCGCACGGCCACGGCGGAGCCGGTCGCCGAGGCCCAAGGACGAAAAGGCCTCTCGGCGGATGTCTCCAGGCTGTCAGACGAGGCCTGGAGCCGCCTTGTCGAGCTGACCGACAACGCCAGCCCCAGAGCCAGCGCCTCAGACGAAACGCAGACCGCGGCCGATTATCTGATCGACGAGCTTCAAGCTCTCGGATACTCCGTGGAGCAGCAGGACTTCGAGGTCGAGGTGCTGGCTCAGGATGTGCCGGTGGTCAGCGCGGTGAGCTCCGGCGAGCTTGTGCGTTTCCTGCTCGGGGCGCTCCCCATAACCCTTTCCGGTGACGGCACCCCGACCGGACTGCTCGTCGACGTGGGACTGGCGACGGCCGGCGACGTGCCGGAGGAGGGGCTGGCGGGAAAGATCGCCCTCGTCGAGCGGGGAATCATCGCGTTCGAGGAGAAGGTCACTCGCGTCGCCGACGCCGGGGCAATCGGCGTGGTCATTTACAACAACCGGCCCGGTCTCTTCCGTGGCAATCTCGCCGCCCGGTCCTCCATACCGGTCGCGCTGATCTCGCGTACGGACGGCAATGCACTCCTGTCGCTGATGGCCGGGGCTGACGTCGAAGCGACCGTCTCGATCGTTCATGAGATGCGCCCGGCCAGGAACGTGATCGCGACCAAGCCGGGCACCGCGGACGACGGCAGGGTGGTGGTTCTGGGGGCGCACTTCGACACGGTCCCGGACGTCGAGGGCGCAAACGACAACGGATCCGGAACCGCGACGATATTGACGATCGCGGCTGAGATCGCCGACAGGAGCTATCCGTTCAAGGTGCTGTTCGTCGCCTTCGGAGCCGAGGAGCTGGGCCTCCTCGGGAGCAGGCACTTCGTGGACGCGCTGTCGCGGGAGGAGCGGCGGATGATCGTCGCGATGCTGAACTTCGACGCTCTCGGGACGGGGCCGGTCATCGGGGTGCTCGGGAGCGCGAGGCTGGCGGACACCGTTGCCGACGCGGCGGACGCCGAAGGTCTGACCATGGAGCGGCGCGGCCCTATCCAGGGGGGTGCCAGCGACCACGCCCTGTTCATCGACGCCTCGATTCCGGCGGTGGCGCTCGTCGCAGACGACTTCTCCCGAATCCACACCGCGAACGACACCCTGGAGTTCGTGGACCGCTCCCTCCTCGGGACGGCCGCCGCCCTCGGCATCGCCACTCTAGACGCGCTGGCACGGTCCTGGGCAGCTCCCTAACGGTGCGCCTGCTCGCCCGTGAGGCCACCTCCGGGGACACTCTACCACCCCCGAATGGTCCGTATGCCCGTTGACGGCGCCTGAAACCGTCGCCTAGAATCGAGTAGGGGTACTCATGTTCGACGCACTCTCCAACAAGCTGAACGATGTCTTTCGCAGGCTGGGCAGCAAGGGAAGGCTGACCGAGAAAGACGTAGACGACGCGCTGCGCGAGGTGCGCCTCGCGCTGCTCGAGGCGGACGTCAACTTCAAGGTGGCCCGAGATCTGGTGGCCCGCATCCGGGAGCGGGCGCTCGATGACGAGCTGCTCAAGAGTCTGAGCCCCGGCCAGCAGGTAATCAAGATCACCAGCGAGGAGCTCACCGCGATCCTCGGCGGCGGCGTACAGCGCATGGAGCCGGGCCCGCGGTCACCCTCAGTCGTGCTCATGGTTGGCCTGAACGGCTCGGGCAAGACGACCACCGCCGCGAAGCTGGCACGCCACTTCAAGCAGTCCGGACAGGTGTCCGTGCTCGTCGCCGCCGACACCCACCGGCCAGCCGCGATTCAGCAGCTGCAGACCCTCGGTGCGGAGGTCGACGCCGCCGTCCACGAGGGAGGGACGTCCGACGCAGTCAGAGTGGCTCGGGAGGGGGTCAAGCGGGCCGCAGACCTGAGCGCGATGTGGGCCATCGTCGACACGGCCGGCAGATTCCAGATCGACGACGAGCTGATGGCGGAGCTCGAGGGGATCAAGAGGGCCGTGAATCCCGCTGAGACGCTCCTCGTCGTCGATGCCATGACCGGCCAGGAGGCGGTCAACGCCGCCACCGAGTTCCACTCCCGCATCGGTCTGAGCGGCCTGGTTCTGACGAAGCTAGACGGCGATGCCAGAGGCGGAGCAGCACTGTCGATCTCGTCGGTGACCGGGGTGCCCGTCAAGTTCATCGGAACCGGCGAGCGGGTCGATGCGCTGGAGCCGTTCTATCCGGACCGGCTGGCGTCCCGAATCCTGGGCATGGGCGACATGCTCACGTTCATCGAGAAGGCACAGTCCACCTTCGACGAGACGCAGGCCGCCGAGATCGAGAAGAAGATCCGCCAGGCATCCTTCGACCTGGACGACTTCCTCGACCAGCTCCAGCAGCTCAAGAAGATGGGGCCTCTATCTCAGGTGATGGAGATGATCCCCGGGTTCTCCTCGATCAAGAGCCGTCTCCCGACGGACGAGCTGGATGCGGGCCATATCGGAAAGGTGGAGGCGGTAATCCGCTCTATGACGCCAGGGGAGCGGCGAAAGCCCGAGATGATCGGCGGCAGCCGCAGACGCCGCATAGCCAGGGGAAGCGGTACCCATCCCCAGGACGTCAACGAGGTTCTGAACCAGTTCCGCCAGATGCAGAAGCTGATGCGCCAGATGAGCTCTGGCAAGGGTCTGCGCAACCTGGCCAAGCTGATGCGGTAGGCTCCCTTCCCTGGCCCGGAAGGGGGGGGGGTGCCGGGATCTGCACATCCCGTATCTCGTCATCCTGCTAGGCCCCGGCCCGGAAGGCCTCCAACGCCGCGCGGTACTGACGGCAGAATAGAGCGCTCAGCCTCCGGTGCACCGGGTAGCCGATGGCGCGGTTCAGTCCCATGAGCAGGCTCAGGTCCCTGGTCGCCAGACGGATCGCCGTCATGGGCGTCAGCGCCCGGACAGAGCCGGGGTAGGTCTGGCCGTCGATCAGCGCGGTCCATCCCACCGCATCCCCGGGCCCGACCAGACCGAGCGACAGGCGGCCGCTGTCCAGGTCCAGCTGTGCCACTCCACGACCGTCTTCGACGACGAAAAGGTGCCGCGACGGGTCGCCGGCCCGGAGCAGCAAGCAGTCTGCGGGGATCGACCAGTTCTCGGCTATCTCCGCTATCTCGCGAAGATGGTGCTTCCCGAGGTCCTTGAAGAGCTCGCACTTCCTGAGGATCGCGGTGGCACGGCGTATGTCCGCGGGAATGGTATCAGACGCGCTCGCGCTCCTGAAAGCGCCCTCTCCGGGAGCCTCCGTGAACCGTGGAAGCCCGCTCCCGTGGGCCGGCCCTCGAAGCCACGAGCCCGGACTGCCGGTTATCTTGGGTTCGTCCACGTCACTTCATACAGGGGTTGGGTTCCAAGCATACCCTTCAGGGCGAACTCGCCCATTGGCCCGAGCTGGAACTCCCCACTGCTCCCCACCAACGCCTTCACGATCTCCGAGACGAGCACCTGTCCGCCCTTTGCCTGCTCTGCGATCCGCGAGGCCGTGATCACCGACTTCCCGAAGAGATCCGCGTCGTCGTGGACCGGCTCCCCCACCGTCAGCCCCATGCGGACCTCCACGGGCTGCTGTCCGGCGTCCTTACGCGATTCTTCGAGCTCCCGCTGAATCGCCACGGCGCACGCCACCCCCCGATGGGCGCTCTTGAAGACGAGCATGAAGCCATCGCCGATCGACTTGACCTCGGTGCCACCATGAGCGGATGTGTGCCGCCGGACGATCTCATCGTGGACGGCGAGGACTACACGGGCTCTCCGGTCGCCCAGCTTCTCGACCAGCTCCGTCGATCCCACTATGTCCGTGAAGAGGATGGTTACGGTGGCCTCGGAGCCCGGTAGGGCCGGCGCTCCCAGCGGAGGCGCCGAAGCGGACTCAGCGATCTTAAGCTGGCTCACGGCACGGCTGACGCTGTTCTTGACGGTTGGAGTAGCCGAGACGCTCTTCCGCTGCAGCACCGCCAGCAGACGAGCGTCGAGTCTCCCCTCTTCCAGCAACTGCAGGACGGACGTCTGGTCTGTCTCGAGGAGCCTGGCCATTCTTGTAATGTCTGCTAGAGGTCCGGCTTCCAAAACTATCTCCAAGCCTAAACGACACCGAACGAAAGGGTGACTTCAGAAGCTGTAGTAAGTCTAGGGCAGAGGACCCTCGGAGATTAGCGGGACCACCCCAGCTTTGTGAGGCCGGTCCACTTATTGTGCTGGGTGGACACACCTATCCCAGTCCTGGGCGTCTCATGTGCACGATCCAGTCCGCGTGCCGAGGGCCCCCAGAGGTTGGCGAGTTACGGACCGGTGAGAACCACAGGGTCTCAGGCGGATCGCCTCGGGAAAACAGCTAGCCGCCGCTAGGGTGCGAAGGCGGCTAGCACGGCGTCGAGTGTCGACGCATCGGGAGCGAACACCAGGAGGGTGTCGCGTTTGTCCAGGGACGCGCGAACGATCTGGCTGGACAGGGTGAGAACACTGACCCTATCGCCCTCTCCCGGCGCCCAGACACCGCCGGTGAAGACCTGCATGAAAAGTTGAAACGTGTCATAGAACTCGACGGCGTCTTCTTCTGTGTCCCAGGTGATGGTCCAAATGAGAAGGCTTTCGCCGTCGGCGCCGGCGAGGAGGGAATATCGATCGCCTCCCCACCCACTTGCGGCCTCCAGAGCCATCCCAGCGGTAGACGCGGTCTCAAGATAGACTCGTATGAAGAACTCTCCGACGGTGTCCTGGCCGATCTCCGACCATCTTTCCCCGAGCAGCTCCGAGACGTCCGGTACGGACACCGGGATCGGCTCCTCGCCGGCCGCGAACTTCTCGGGATGGAGAATCTGCTCGGTCGAGCTGGGTGGCCTTGCGTACGCCGCGTCGACCGCCGCCCAGCCCTCGGAGCCGTACAGGGAGACGACGAACTCGGCTCCCTGAAGATACGGGAATATGAACAGACGCTGGAAGACGCGTGGCGCGGAGAAGAACGCCTCGAGATCAAAGGCACCCCCGCCCTCGATGGCCTCCTGGCGCGCCTGTTCGTCCATGTAGTTGAACAGGTAGATCGACTCGGCGAGCGTGGCGTCTCCCTCGATCAGACCCCTGGCCGCGCGCTCGGCGTCCGAGTTGCCCTCGACCGAGTCCAAAAGGGCTCGGATGTCGAAGTGCTGCTGCTGAAGCCCGTGAACGAACTCGTGGGCATAGACCATCTTGTCGAGGGGGTCGAGCCCCGGCTTGTCCTCGACGATGAATAGTGCGTCCTCCTCCGGGTCGAAGAACCCCAGTACGCCTTCGCTGAACATGTTCAGGACCAGCTCGAAGAAATCGACCTCGGGTTCCAGCAGGCCCAGCGTCTTCAGGAGTCTCCCGGTCTGCTCTATCTCGTCGCGGCCCTCCTCCAGATCGGCGTCGAGACGCACAGCGAGCTCGTCTCTGGTGATGAACGTCCTGTCGATCTCGGACACCGAGAACAGGCCCCGAAGGAAGTTGACCTCGCTGTCGATCTCGTCGAACTCCCCCTGGAAGGGGTCTACTACCACTGTTACCACTGTCGGCTCCGGAGTAGGGACGACGGGGGTAGGCAGGATCACGGGGTCAGGCTCGAAGGTCGGCGTCGGCTCCGGGCTGGGGGTCGCAGTGGGAGTGGGGGTGGGGGGCACAGCGGTCGCCGTCGGCGATGGGGTCGGGGAAGCTGGTATAGACGTAGGCGACGGAGTCTGGGCCGGGGCGGACGACGTGGACGTGCAGCCAAGGACCAGGAGTAGGACGAACGTTGTGAGTAGGGCGATCCCGGGCTTCATTCGGTCTCCACGCGGGCCCGTCAGGCCCTATAGCCAGTATCGGTAGCCCTTCCGGGCGTTGTCAAGGAAGCCCCCCTCACGAAACCACGAAGATCGGCGTTCCCAGGGAACGCCGCGCGGCGTCTCCCACAGAGTGATACGCGATAGGGGGCCGGGGGGATGCCCGACCGCAGGTACGCCGTTATCGCGCTCATGCGTTCGCTGGCTTGACGCCGCACCTCCGGGGCACTAATGTTAAGCCTGGCATACGGGCCGCGGAGCGACAAGGAGCTTGTGCGATGAGGAAACTAGGTGGCGGCAGCCTGTTCGTCGTGGCGATAGCGCTGGTGCTGGCCGGCCTGGCCCTGCGCTCGGGCTGGGTGGATTGGATCATCGACGCGGCAGGGTTCCTGTTGATCGTCGGAGGGGTCATCGCGGGCATCATGGGGCTCATAGCGATGTTCACCGGCGGCGGGAAGAAGACGGCCGACTTCTAACGGATCGGCGCTTCCCGCTCGGATCGGCGCCGCTGCGAGTGAGCGGCCGTCTCGCGACGACGGAGGTGAAAGCATGGGAATGCTCTCAAGGATGTCCACAATTGCGAAGTCCAAGATGAGCCGCTTGCTCGACAAGGCGGAGGACCCGCGGGAGACGCTGGACTATTCGTACGAGAAACAGATCGAGATGCTGCGGAACGTGAAGCGCGGCGTCGTCGAGATGGTCACGGCCAAGAGGCGGCTGCAGATGCAGGCGGACAAGGTGAAGGACAACATTGTCAAGCTCGACGGCCAGGCACGTCAGGCCATGGATGTCGGTCGTGAGGACATGGCCAGGCTCGCGCTGGAGAGGAAGCAGGCATCGCTCGAGGAGCTCGCCGGGCTGGATCAGCAGATCGCCGGGCTGGAGCTGGAGCAGGAGAAGCTGACGACAGCGGAGCAGCGGCTCCAGGCCAAGGTTCAAGCCTTCCGCTCGAAGAAGGAGATCATCAAGGCTCAGTACAGCGCCGCTCAGGCCCAAGTGAGGATCGGGGCCGCCCTCGGGGGAGTGTCCGAGGAGATGGGCGACATCTCGATGGCCATCGAGAGGGCCGAGGACAAGACCGAGGCGATGCGGGCCAAGGCCGGGGCGATCGACGAGCTGGTGGCCTCCGGCACCCTGACGGACATGTCCGGGAGCCAGGACGACATCAGTCGCGAGCTTGGCAAGATGAGCGCATCCGCGACGGTGGAGCGGGAGATGGCGGCTCTGAGGGCGGGCTCATCGGCCGGCAAAGCCCTTCCCGACGGCGGTGAGAAATGATCGTACGCATCTTGTCAGAGGGACAGTACAATTTCCCGGGGGCCAGCGTCGACGAGCTCAACGAGATCGACAACCGGCTCGTCGAGGTGGTGGAAGGCGGGAACGAAGAGGAGTTCGACCGGCTCCTGAAGCAGATGCTGGACCTGGTGAGGGACAGGGGAACGGCCGTCCCGGTCGAAGAGCTGGTCGAGTCCGACCTGGTGCTGCCCGAACCGGACCTCACACTGAAGGAAGCCGAGGGGATTTTCACGGGCGAGGGTCTGGTCCCCGGCTAGTGCTCACCCCTTCCTAACCTTCCCCTGCGAGGGGAAGGGATTTATGCTCTCCCTGCGAGGGGAGGGGACCAATGCTCTCGCCCCGCAGAAGGTTGACCTCTCCTCTCCCCCGCCGGGGAGAGCTTGAGGAGGCGGCCTAGAACGGTACGTCCCACAGGGAGTACCAGCGCTCCAGGTCGGGCTCCACCGGCAGCTTTTCTTGCTCCATGAGGGCGCTCAGCCTCATCTCGGCGTTGTTGTCGCGCTGCCGATGCCCGCTGGGAATCATCGGGTAGAACCGCCCCCGTTTGTAGTTGTAGATCCAGTGGGCGTCGCGGCCTTCGTAGCGGACCTCAAGGACGGCGGCGAGCATGCGGTCGGAGAACCCGTGCTCCGCGAAGATCTCGCCCACCAGATGGATCGTCGAAACCAGGTCGTCGAAGTCGCGATCCTGCAGCACGACCCACCGTGTGCCATGCGGATCGTCCTTGACCTCGAATCGGGTTCCAGTCGAGTGGCCGCTGACGCGCAGCGCATCCATAATTTCGATGCTCAGGCCGTCGAAGAAGCTGGACTCGACGGGATTGAAGACGATGCCCGCTCTGTCCGAGGTCGTGAGGTCGATCCGGCCCTGGAGCTGGCCGGCCACCGCGACGGCCGCGAAGAACTGATCGCGGTTCGGCTTCTTGAGCTTGCTGCCGCCGGACAGTACGCTGAGAAGTCCCACCGGCTAGCGTCCCAGGGTTCCGCGCTCCATCTCCCGCTGCATGTTCCGCAGAGGTTCGATGCGCTTCTCGACCGACGGGTGGCTGGACATGAGCGCCGTGGCGGTGCCCTTCTTGAAGGCGTTGACGATGAAGAAGGCGTTGGCGTGCTCGACCTGCCGCAGGTCCTTCTCGGGGATGCGGAACATGTCGTCGCTGATCTTGGACAGCGCCGACGCGAGCTGAAGGGGTGCCCCGGTGATAACCGCGCTCCCTCGGTCGGCGGCGAACTCTCTGTACGGTCGCGGAGCTGTCCCGTCGGGATGATAGTGCCGCTGATCGAAGCCGTGGCCGTGCTTCCCGATCACTCCGAGGTGTACGTGGCTGGGCTGGCGCTCGGCGAAGTGGTGGTCGACGAGAGGCCCAGCGGCCGGCAGGATCAGGAAGCCTGCAAGCAGCAGGCCGGCGAGCTGTGCCGTTAGCGATCTGATTCGGACAGACCGATTATACGATCGCAGCGGGCTCCTACAGGCTTACCTCGAGGGCCGAAGCGACGGTGTCCATGTCCTTGTCGCCGCGTCCGCTGAGGCCCACCAGAACTACCTTGTCTTCTGAGAGCGTGGGGGCGAGCCTGGAGACGTGGTGGATGGCGTGAGCCGGCTCCAGAGCGGGGATGATCCCCTCCGTTCGGCAGAGCAGCTCGAACCCTTCCAGCGCCTCGGAGTCGGTGACACTCACGTAGGACGCGCGGCCGGTATCCTTCAGATAGGAGTGCTCGGGCCCCACACCCGGATAGTCGAGACCTGCCGAGATGCTGTGGGGCTCTTGGACCTGCCCGTTCTCGTCCTGCAGCAGGTAGGACATGCTTCCGTGGAGGACACCGACCTGTCCCGCCACGAGCGTCGCCGCGTGCTTGCCGGACTCCACGCCGAGGCCTCCGGCCTCTACCCCAACGAGCTCGACCGTCTCGTCGGGGATGAAGGCGTGGAACAGCCCTATCGAGTTGCTGCCGCCGCCGACGCACGCGACGGCGTAGTCGGGCAGCCTGCCGACGTCGGCCATCAGCTGCTGCTTGGCCTCGCGGCCGATGACCGACTGGAAGTCGCGCACCATCATCGGGTACGGGTGCGGGCCGACGACACTGCCGATGAGATAGTGGGTGTCGCGGACGTTGGTCACCCAGTCGCGGATGGCCTCGTTGATGGCGTCCTTGAGCGTCCGGCTCCCGGAGGACACTGGGCGCACCTCGGCGCCCAGGAGCTTCATTCGAAAGACGTTGAGAGACTGCCGCCGGATGTCCTCTTCGCCCATGTAGACGACGCACTCCTGGTTGAGCATCGCGCACACGGTGGCCGTGGCGACGCCGTGCTGCCCCGCCCCGGTCTCGGCGATGATCCGGTTCTTGCCCATCCTCTTGGCGAGCAGCCCTTGACCGAGGGCGTTGTTGATCTTATGAGCGCCTGTATGCGCGAGGTCCTCCCGCTTCAGGTATATCTGGGCTCCCCCCAGCCGGCGGCTCAGGTTCGTGGCGTGGTAGAGGGGGGTCGGCCGCCCGACGTAGCTGCTCGCAAGGCCGCTCAGCTCCGCCTGGAACGACTCGTCCGACTGGATCGCGGCGTATGCCTCGTCCAGCTCGTCCAGGGCCGGCATGAGCGTCTCCGGAACGAAGCGGCCGCCGAAGCGTCCGAAATGTCCCGTCTCGTCCGGGGTCTCCGCACCGTTACCGCGCACGCTAATCTCCCTTTCGCTTACGACCGTGAGCGTGTCAACCGCTCCGCTAGATTCTACCACCGCTGCGTCTTCCGTTGACCCACGAGGGCCATCGCGCCAAAGGGCGCCGTCAGGACCGCCCCGATGCTCCTGGCCCCTAGTACTCGGCTGCACAGATACTCGAACGTATTTGTCCCACCCGCCCGAGGGGAGCTAGTTTGGGCGGCACCCCCAAACCCCCGCGAAGGGGGCAAAGCCCCCTTGGAACCCCCAGAGGGCCTGCGCAAGTGGCGCCGTCCCATCTACTAGGAATGCGTGAGTGCGAATGACCGGTTATTTACCCAAGCAAGCACTACGGGGTGTCCCTCAAATATGATCCCCCCCCCTCCTGGCCATGTACGGACCGGAGGGATGGTCGAAGCGGGACGACACTCCCCGTTCTTGATCGACCTGCTAGAATGTGGGCCATACGGACGTTCCCGGCGGGAGGTGAGGATGCCGATCTATGAATACGCATGCACGTCGTGCGACACGACGTTCGAGGAGCTGCGACCAGTGAGCGCGATGGACGGAGACGCACCGTGCCCCGAGTGTAGCTCCCGATCCAGGCGGCGGCTGTCGGTGTTCGCCTCGTTCTCGACCGGCTCGGACGGCGAACCCGCCGCCATAGCCGGTGGCGGCGGATGCGGCGGCTGCGGCCCGACCGGCTGCGCCTGCTCAGCGGCGGGCTAGGAGACGGCGTCGGGCTCCGCCGGGCGAGCCGCTGCTGAGACGGCCGGGACGGTATCCTCCGACGGCTCGGTGTGCCACCGCCCTATGGCCAGCGGCAAAGCCACCAGAATGAGCGCCTCTACCACCGTCGATCCCGCGATCCACATCGTCGCGTCGAAGAAGAACCCCTCAGGGAACAGGACAACGAGGTAGTCGGTCCGAGGGTCGAGCTGCCACAGGTTGTTGCTGAAGCCCAGCTGGTGGAACAGGATGAATAGCCGGTCGAAGCCCGCGAGGGCCCCGACGCCCGCGACTACGACCAGTGCGATCGTAGCGGCACCGCCCAGAGCGGCGTACCGGCCGAGCGGCCGGACGAACCCGCGCCCGAACGCGATGAACCCGAGAACGACGAAGGCGGCCAGATACGCGGCGATGCCCTCCTGTATCCGGAACACTCCTCTGACGAGCGCCTTGACGTCCCGCATGTGCAGTATCTCCTTGCTGTTCAGGAGATCACGCCGCACGCCGTTCTGGACCACCCTCAGGTCGAGGTACTCCTCGTCGTCGACGAAGTAGTCTCTGAACTGGCGACCCGCGCCGATAAGCTCGTCCCGCTCGATCCCTGTCTTGCTCGATATGTCGTACTTGTCGAAGCCGTAGCTGTACAAGAGCGGCGCGTTGATCACCCAGCGCACGCTGGAGGAGATGAGGAAGATGGGTATGACGACGACGAAGAGTGCCACGGCGAGGAGTCCGAGGAGTTTCATTCACAACCCTTTCCAGAATCATAGGGGTGCGGCCCGAAGATTGTCAACGGGGAACGAAGGCGGCTATAATCGGCCAAACCGCCGCCCGGCACGTCCGTAAGCCTGACCGGTGACTCGGCGAGACAGGAGAGCTTATGGGCTCTAACCAGACGTTCCCCAGCGACTTCGAGGGCCTCCTGAAGCTGATAGGCCACCTGCGGGGTCCCGACGGCTGTCCCTGGGACCGTGAGCAGACCCGGGAGTCCCTGAAGCGCTTCCTGCTGGAGGAGTGCTACGAGCTGATGGAGGCGATCGACGCGGGCGACTCCGACCAGATCGGGGAGGAGCTGGGCGACGTGTCGATGCACATCGCGTCTCAGATGCAGATCGGGATGGAGACGGGGGAGCTCACCGAGGACCAGGTCTTCGGAGGGTTGATCGACAAGCTGATCCGGCGGCATCCCCACGTCTTCGGCGACGCCACCGCCGCAGACGGCCGCGAGGTGGAGGCGAACTGGCAGGCCCTGAAGCAGCGAGAGCGGGACGAAAGCGGCCGCTCGATCCTGGACGGCGCCCCACGATCGATGCCGGCGCTGGGATACGCCCAGGCGATCCAGGAGAGGGCAGCCTGGATCGGATTCGACTGGGAGGACATCGAGGGCGTCCTCGCGAAGGTCTCCGAGGAGCTCGAGGAGCTTCGGGGGGCCCCGTCACGCGAGGAGAAGGAGTGGGAGATCGGCGACCTGCTCTTCTCGCTGGTGAACGTCTGCCGGTGGCTCGACCTGGACGCGGAGGCCGCCCTCCGGATGGCGAGCGGCCGCTTCTTCGATCGCTTCACCCGGATGGAGAGCGGGGCAAGGGAGAGGGGAGAGCAGCTGGCCGCTCTGTCGCTCGACCAGAAAGAGGCTCTGTGGCAGGAGGCAAAGAAGCTGGAGACTCAGAGGTAAGTCTCCCGGAACTGCCATAAAGCGCGGAAGCGGAGGACCAGTACCACGGCGATGATAGACACGGCCCCGCCGGCAATGAGGATCGCGTTGGGCGCTCCCAGACGCTGGGCGAGGACCCCCGCCACAAGGTAGCCCAACGGTGAAAACCCCCAGGCCAGCACGAAGAGCCCGCCGACCCTTCCACGAAACTCGTCCCGTACGATGCTGACGATCGATACGTTGATCAGGGCCATTGCCCCCCATAGCCCGATGCTGAGCACGAAGATGCTGGGGACCGCCAGCCCGAACAGGCGGCTCTGAGACAGCGCCACCATGGCAACGGCGGCAAGGAAGATGGCCGACAGAATAAATACACCCTTTCTGCGGATGTCCCCCACGGATGCCAGCGCGAGCGTCCCAACTGTTCCGCCCGCGCCGACCGCCGAGACAAGTATGCCCAGACCGGTGGGTCCGACGCCGAACTCCTCGGCGGCGAGGACGGGCATAAGGCCACTTACAAACGGCATTACAAGCGTGGCCGGGACAACCAAGAGAAGAAGCAGACCGAGGAGTAGCGGTTCGCTCTTCACATAGATCAGCGCCTCTCTCATTCCCGAGAAGGCCGACCGCAGCTTGAACCCGTCTCTCGGCTGACGCTCGAAGTTGAGCATCAACGCCAGTCCCATGGCGGAGAGGTGCATCAGGCCCTGGGTCACAAGAGTGGGCCCCGGTCCGAGAAGGGCTATCATCACGCCACCGACCGCAGGGATGGCCAGCCGCGTACCGCTGAAGGCCAGGGAGGTTAGAGCATAGGCATTTACCAGATTCTCACGAGGCACGATGCGGGGAATGATCGCCATCCTCGCCGGTTCGATGATGACGAAGGCCAGCCCCATCATCGGCACGAACACAAAGAGGTGCCAGGTCGCGACGAGGTCCAGTATCACCAGGACGCTGAAGCCCAACGCCACCAGACCCTGATAGGCGAACACCGAGGCCAGGAGCTTTCGCCGGTCCCATACGTCCACCAGCACGCCACCCAGCGGCCCGGCCAGAAGCAAGGGAAACGCCTCAAGGCCAAGTATCAGGCTCGTGAGGAAAGCGGAGCGGGTGATGTCGTAGGCGAGCCAGCCCACAACGATCTGTTGGAGCCAGATGCCTCCTCCCGAGCCGACGGCGGCGCCCCACAGTAGACGGTAGTTGCGGTAGCTGAATGAATCGAAGGTGTGGAGCCTGACACCGACCCGGACAGGACGCACGTGGGGCAAATGCAGGCTCGGAATGTGGCGGCGGCGGGCGAGGGGCAGCGGCGCCGGTCGCGAGGCAGCTACCGAGTCGGGTGACGCGGGCTGGGTCGCTTCCTGGCCGGCGCCCGGCGCCGTCTCAGGCACGACGGCATCAGGACCGGGTTCGGATTCTGGCTCCGTCGGCTCCAACCAACCACATCCCTACGCTTTGGCTTTCTGGGGAGTCGGAGGGCCTGCCGCGCCTGCGCCCGATCGAGCCCCACCCCAGAATAGAGAGGTTTATGGTTTCTGAGGGACACCCTCAGACTCCCGGCGATCCCCGACAAGTCGGGATCTGCACACCCCATGCTGTCGTCATTTCCCACGCGCCCGCCTGGGGCGACTCCCCTGGGCGAAGATTCTTAATACCTGAGCGAAGCCATCAACAGCCGGCGCTCTATCTCCGATGCGGTCTGGTCCACAAGCGCCTCGGCAAAAGGGCCGAACAGGCGCTCCCTAAAACTCCGTTTGGGCCCGATCACCACCGTCTTGCGCGGTGCGCCCGACAATTCGGCCGCGACGTCGATCGCCCGGTCGAGGTCGCCCATCTCGTCGATCAATCCCAGCTCCAGCGCCCTGGGGGCCCAGTAGACCTCCCCGGTGGCGATCTCTCGAACGCGGTCCTCGTCCATCTTCCTCGCGTTGGCTACGATCGAGACGAACGCGTCGAAAGAATCGTCGATCAGCCCTTGGATCTTGGCATCCTCTTCGAGCGTGGAGGCGCGCCAGAACGCTCCTAGGTCCTTGAACTCCCCGCTCTTGGTCACGTTCACGCCGACGCCGAGCCGGCCGAGAAGCTCTTCCAGGGCGGGCCTCACCGAGATGACGCCGATTGACCCGATGATCGCCCCTGGGCTCGCAAGGACATGACTTGCGCCGCAACAGATCATGTACGAGCCCGAGGCTCCGACGCCGCGTATAGAGGCCACGACCGGCTTCTCCTCGGCGATGGCGGCCACACTGCGGTAGAGGTAGTCCGAGGCAGGCACGGCCCCTCCGGGCGAGTCGATGTCGAGCACGACGGCGCGGATCCGCCTGTCCCGCCGGATGGTCGAGAAGATACGACCGTGGACCGCCGACTTGACGCTGCCACCTATCGAGCCGAACACCTCGACGACCGCGATCCTCTTGCGCGCCGGCAGTAGCCTCATCACAGCCTCCTCCGTCGGTGGGATAGTCACGCAGGATCGATTGTACCGCCGGGACCCGTCGAGCGAAAGCACCTGTACTGCCCTCACGCGGAATACGGACATCGCGTTGACCGGTGGTCCGGCCACCTCTTACACTGGGACGGCGCCGGCCTCGACGGGACGCCACTCTGCGCTACTGGCTGCCATGACCTCACCCTTTCCTCTGGACGACGCTCAGCTCAGCGAGCTCCAGGTGCTTGCGGCCGACCTGGCGCGGGGCGGTGGGGAGCTCCTCTCCGGCTACTTTGGGCGCTCGATCGACGTCGAGTTCAAGGACGAGAAGCAGACCGACCCGGTGACCGTCGCCGACAGGGAGAGCCAGAGGTTTTTGGAAGAGGGCATATCCGGCCGCTTCCCCGATCACGGCATCGTCGGGGAGGAGGACGAAGAGACCGGCGAGGACACGACGACCCCCGATATCGTCTGGCTGCTCGATCCACTGGATGGCACAAAGAACTTCGTTGCCGGTCTTCCGGTATACGGCTGCTCGGTCGGGGTGCTGTTCCGGGGCATCCCGGTGGCAGGGGCGATCTACTTGCCCTGGCCCGGCGAGGGCGGCGGGGTGGTGGTTCACGCACGGCGAGGAGGCGGGGCGTTCCTGGACGACCGGCCGATCTCGGTGGATGGTGGAGAGGGAACTGGAGAGAGCCGGCTCATCGGTCTGCCCGCCTTCGGTTTCGGGCAGAGTCGGCGCTTCAAAGGGATGGGCGACGGCCCGGCTGGCGAGCCCAGGGTGACCGGCAGCATCACCTACGAGCTCGCTCTGACCGCGGCCGGTGTCCTCCGCTACTCTCTGATCAGGGCGCCCAAGCTATGGGACGTGGCCGCCGGTGCGATCCTTGTCACCGAGGCCGGCGGGGTCGTGATGCTGCACCACCAGTCGCGCAGGCTGAGGGCGCTGGAGAAGACCTGGTGGGAGCCCCTCGACTCGTTCGTCTCACCGTCGGAGTCCGGGGGCACCACGGTTGGACAGCTGCGACGCCGGTCGTCCACGATGGTGTTCGGAAGCCGTGAGGCCGTGGAGAAGATCACCGCGGGATTCAGCCAGACGAGGCTCGTCCGGCCCAGGCTCGGGGGTGGGAGGGGTCCCTAGCGGGGATCACGAAGGCGCGCCGGCGGACGGTCGTGCGCCCCGCCTCACCAGGAACAAGAATCTCTCAGGCGCTAGACCACGGGCCAGGGCACGTTGCGGTACGGGTCGAGCATCGGGTGCACCGGGTCGCTCAGGATCGCATCGAGACGGCCTCTCAGAGCATCGACCTCCCGCTCGGTCAGCACCCCTGAGAGGCTCCCGGCGAGCTCGCCGACCTTCTCCAGCTGCGGCCGTAGGGCTGCCAGGCCGTCCACGAGCGGCTGCGGGATCGGCTCTCCCCAGAACTCCATCATCACGGTGCGGACCCTGAAGGTGGGATGGAACGTGAGGCCGTGGTCGATGCTCCAGATTCGGCCGTCCGGCCCGAGCAGGCAGTCACCGCCCTTGCGGTCGCCGTTGTTGACCAGGAGATCGAAGACCGCGAAGCCTTGCAGCGCCTGGGCCCTGTCCGGCACCAGATCGAAGTAGGTGACCGTCTGGTCGGCGTCGATGAAGAGCTGAAACGAGCCTATGCCGTGGGGACCGTCCCGAATAGTTGTCAGCGGAACGTCGGGCCAGCCCAGAGCCCGGGCGACGAGAAAGGCGGCGTACTCCCGCTTGTACAGGGTCCCTCGGGGATAGTCGTGAAGGGGTCTCTCGCCGTCCCTCGGCTTGTAGATCGCTCGAAGGTACCGGCCGGGAGACGCGTCGAGAGCGACCAGGAAAGTGTAGTTCGACCCTCGGAGGACCTGATTCCCGCCGATCACCTTCCCAGACTCGAGAACGGGCCTCGCCTCCGCCTCTGGGAGATCGACAGGGACAGCTTCGGACCGCTGCTCGGTCCTGGGTCTTCTGTGGCGTCGTCGCTTGCTAGTCACGTCGGGAGTAGTAGTGAGATTCTGTGGAGGACACGGCCCGGAGGGCGGGACCGATCGCCCGCTCTCGATTCGGCTCTAGGAGTCTGAAACGTCGGCCAGCCGGTGGTGTCCGTTGACTCGGGGACAGGAGTGGCCGTCCGGATTTATCGGACCGCCGCACAGGGGGCACAGCGGCCGTCCGGCCGCGCATACCTTCAGGGCGTTGTCCGCGAAGGCCGAGATCTGCGGCCTCGCGCCCCACACTCTGACCATAGGCGGTTGCTCGTCGGCCTCGGCCTCGTGGACATCCAGCAGGAACAGCCCCGAGCCGCCGTCGTGTCCGAGGATGACCTTCCCGACCTTGAAGTCGAGGCTTGTCCCTCCTCCGGCCTCCGCCGACGGTGGAGATGGTGACCCCTCGGCCTTGCCCCCCTCCGACAGCAATGCGAGTAGCTGGTGGATCCCCAGGGCGAGCTGAAGGAGCTGCTCCTTCTCCACCCACATGGCCGCGGAGCCTTTGTCGCTGTCTGCGATGATGCGAAAGGTCCGCCGGCCGGGCTCCCCAATGGCCTCGGCTTTCAGGACGGTAAGGTGGACGAACTCGTTCTTCGGCTTGGTCATGGCCCTCCGAGCAATCTTATCCGGTTGGGTTCCCCGTCGCAAGCCAAATGGACTCTGCTCCCCGGTACGAGCCGATTTTCTGGGGAGGTCCAGCTCATGGACCCGACGACTGTTTGGCCAGCTTGATCGGGGCTGGATCGTACGGCCAGGCGGAGTAGAGGTTCCCGCGCGAGTCGCCCCAGAGTCCGTGTCCGCGAAGGAAGCACCGGGCGATCAGAGTGCCCTCCATCCTGTACACCGACAGTCTCGGGACCTGGTCTGTAACGTACACCTTGTCGTCGGCGTCGACGTAAATGTCCATCGGATTGAAGAAGTCTGTCCACTGCGCGACGAAGCCGCCGTCCGCGTCGAAGATCTGGACGCGGCCGTTCTCCCTGTCGCAGACGAAGACCCTGGAGCGCCGATCTACCCATATTCCGTGAGGCACCGTGAACTCGCCGGGGCCCTTCCCCGGGACGCCCCACGACTGGATGTGCTCTCCCTCCGAGGTGTAGCGGTGGATGCGAGAGTTGCCGTAGCCGTCGGCAACATATATCTCGCCCGACGGAGAGACGGCCACGTCGGCGGGATGGTTGAAGGGCTCCTGGAACGAGGGCCTCTCCCTGTTGCCAAGCCTGAGCAGCAGATTCCCGTCCAGGTCGAACTTCAGCACCTCGTGCGCATTCTTGTCGGTGACGAAGATCTCGTCCTGCGGGCTGATGTAGATGCCGTGGGGATCGGCGATAACACCCTTGCCCCATGTGGTCAGGAAGTTGCCCTCCGAATCAAATACCAGCACCGGGTTCTCGCGCCTCTGGTAGAAGTAGACGCGGTCCATCGAGTCAACCGCGATGTCGCTGACCGCGCCGATCTCGATTCCGTCGGGCGCTCGACCGAAGGGGTCGACGACCTCGTAGGTGTTCTCGCCGCTGCCGACGATCGATCTGGTCATGATGCGCTCCTTTCATCAGGCACCGTCCGGGCGGCCATCCTGTTTATCTGGGCCGCCAGGTACCCGGCGCCGAAGCCGTTGTCGATGTTGACGACGGCAACGCCCGGGGCGCAGGCGTTCATCATCGTGAGCAAGGGCGCGAGTCCGTCGAAGCCGGCACCGTAGCCGACGCTGGTAGGCACCGCGATGACCGGGGCCTCGACCAGACCCGACACCAGCGACGGGAGGACCCCGTCCATCCCGGCTACCGCCACGATCACCCGGGCGCTCCGCAGCTCGGGCAGACTGTCCAGCGTCCGATGCACCCCCGCCACTCCCACGTCGAAGACGGTCGCGACCCTGGAGTCCATCAGCTCGGCGGTCACAACGGCCTCGCGGGCGACGGGCAGGTCTGCCGTCCCGCCGGTGACGACCAGCACCCCCGGAGCTGCCTCGGCCGTCTTCCGGCGGTCCACCGTGATCGTGCGGGCCACATCCTCGTATACGGCGTCGGGGATCCGCTCGTGGACGGACTCGAACGCCTCGGGCGACGCCCTCGTGACAAGGAGCCGGTCCGCACCCTGGAGAAGTGCCACCGCGATGTCGGTGATCTGCTGCGGCGATTTTCCGCTTCCGAAGATCACCTCGGGAAAGCCCTTGCGAATGGCCCGGTGATGATCGACCTTGGCGAAGCCGAGGTCCTGAAACGGCAGTAGGGTCAGCTCCGAGAGCGCCTCGTCGATCTCCAGTCCGCCGTCCCTCAGCCTCTGGAGCAGGGACCGGAGGCGCGATTCGTCCATTTCGGGACCTCCTGGGTGCGTCGGGCCAGGCCGAATGGGTTTGGACACCTGTCCGGCAGTATACAGGTGGCCGGATTCGCAGGCAAAGGGGCACTCCCGGGTCGGCTACGGACGCCGTGCCACCCGACCCCAGCTTCGTTGATATGACCTACGGCCGGTGATAACATGCTGGATCAGGAGGGCGCCACGGCTCAGATGAATTCGACAGGACCCGGCGAAAAACAGTGACACAGGCAGCGAAGGCTTACTCACAGGACCCCGTGGGCGCAAAGCTGGGCGCGCTCAGCCGCATCGTCCGCGAGATGGGCTCCGTGGTCGTCGCCTACTCTGGTGGCGTAGACAGCACACTCATGGCTGCGGTGGCCACCCGAGAGGTCGGCTCCCGGGCTCTGGCCGTCACCGCGAGATCGCCGAGCCTGGCGCCATCCGAGCTGGCCGATGCCCGAGCGACGGCCGAGCGGCTGGGGCTGAGCCACCGGATCATCGACACGTCGGAGGTCGAACGGGCAGACTACAGGGCCAACGACTCCGGCCGGTGCTTCTTCTGCAAGGACGAGCTATACGATCGACTGGGACGGATCGCGGCCGACGAGGGGTACGCCTGGGTCGCCAACGGCACCAACGTGGACGACCTGGGCGACTTCCGGCCCGGTCTGAAGGCGGCCCGGCAGCACGGTGTGCGCAGCCCGCTGGTCGAGGCCGAGCTGTCCAAGGCCGACGTCAGGGAGCTCTCGCGGACGCTCGGCCTGCCGACCTGGGACAAGCCCGCGCAGCCCTGTCTGTCGTCAAGAATCCCGTACGGTACGCCCGTCTCGGTAGAGGCGCTGGACCGCATCGGCAGGGCCGAGGAGTACCTTCGCGGCCTGGGCATAAGGGAGCTCAGGGTCCGGCACCACGGCGACATCGCGCGGATCGAGGTCGACCCAGATGGGTTCGCCAAGCTGATGGAGGAGGCGGCCAGGCGAGGCGTCTCCGACTACTTCCGCTCGATTGGATACGTCTACGTAACGCTGGACCTGGACGGGTTCCGGTCCGGCCGTCTCAACGAGGTCCTGCGATCGCCGCCTGATGACGCCGGCGGGGCGCACGGACGATGAGAGTCAAGGGCAAGGTCGCGTTCGTCAGCGGCGGTGCTCGCGGGCTCGGGGCCGCCCAGGCCACCCTTCTCGCCCGAGAGGGGGCAAGCGTCGTGATCGGCGACCTGCGGGAAGACGAGGGCAAGGCACTGGCAGCCGAGATCGCGGCGGCGGGCGGGGAGGCTGCGTTCGTCGGCCTGGACGTCACGGATGCCGAGAGCTGGCACGGAGCCGTGGAGACCGCCGAACGGCGATTCGGCAAGGTGGACGTCCTGGTCAACAACGCCGGGGTTTACGAGCGGCGGAACATCGACGAGACCTCGCTGAACGACTGGGACCGCGTTATGGACATCAACAGTAAGGGCGTGTTTCTGGGCACGCGGACGATCGTCCCGGTGATGAAGCGGGCCGGGGGCGGGTCGATCGTCAACATGTCGTCGATCGCGGGGCTGGTGGGCAGCCGCATCTCGGCGGCGTACAACGCGTCCAAGGGGGCCGTTCGGCTCCTGACCAAGACGACGGCGTTGCAGCACGCCAAAGACGGCATCCGGGCCAACTCGTTACACCCGGGCCCCTCCGAGACCGACATGCTGTCCCAGGTCTATCCCGACGCCGAGTACATGAAGAGCCGGCTGGCGGAGGTCCCTCTCGGCCGGTTTGGCCGGGTGGAGGACGTGGCCTACGGGGTGCTGTTCCTGGCCTCGGACGAGTCCTCGTACGTGACCGGCGCCGAGCTGGTCATCGACGGTGGAGTCACAGCCCAGTAGATCGACGGCCGGACGAGTCGAGCCGGCGGTAAGCAAGAGTCGCCTGCACTGGAGGAGAAGATGACATCGAAGCAGCGAGAGCGAGAGATCGGCGCGTTCGAGGCGAGCACGCCCAGGTCAAAGAGGCTCCAGGAGGAGGCGACGAAGTACCTCCCCGGCGGAAGCTCGCGGGGTACCGCGTACTTCGAGCCGTATCCGTTCTTCGTGGATCACGCCGAAGGTCACTACGTCTACGACGTCGACGGCAACCGGTATCTGGACTTCATGATCAACGCGACGACCCACATCGCGGGTCATGCCAACCCGGACGTGGTCAGGGCGGTCAAGGAGCAGGCCGAGAGAGGCGTCAGCTACAGCACGCCGGCGGAGTCCCAGGTACAGCTGGCCAAGCTCCTGTGCGAGCGGGTGCCGTCGGTCGAGACGATCCGGTTCGGCAACTCAGGTACAGAGGGAACGCTGAACGCGATACGGGCGGCGCGGGCCTTCACCGGCCGGCACAAGATCGCCAAGTTCGAGGGCGGCTACCACGGAGCCCACGAGTACGTGTCGGTCAGCGTCAATCCTCCGGCCGGCAAGCTAGACCCGGCGGGACCGACCGCCATCCCCGAGTTTCCCGGGATGCCGCCGAAGGTGCTGGAAGACGTCGTCGTCCTTCCGTACAACGATCTGGAGAACAGCGAGCGGATCATCCGCGCCCACAAGGACGAGCTGGCCTGCCTGATCATGGAGCCGATCGGGTCCAACTTCGGGTATGTCGCCGGAAACATCGACTTCCTGAGGGGCATGCGCGAGCTGACCAGAGAGCTCGGCATCATCCTGATCTACGACGAGGTCCAGAGCTTCAGGGTCGCCCCCGGTGGCGCTCAGGAGGCGTTCGACGTCATCCCGGACATAACCACGTTCGGCAAGATAATCGGCGGCGGACTGCCGGTCGGCGCCTGGGGGGGCCGCCGGGACATCATGGCGCTGTTCGACCCCACCGTGGAGGGCGGCGCGGCGATCCCGCACGCTGGCACCCTGAACGCCAACCCGATGACGATGGCGGCCGGCCTGGCGGTGATGAAGCAGCTCACGCCCGAGGTGATCCAGCGGATGAATGCCCTCGGCGAGTCGGCCAGGAGCAAGCTGAGGGCGGTGTTCGACGAGCTTGGGGTGCCGGCCCAGATCACGGGCTACGGCTCGCTGTTCGGGCTCCACTTCGGCCGCGAAGAGGTCACCGACTACCGGTCGATGCTACGAAACGACCAGGCGCTGAGGGCCAGGTACTTCTCCGGAATGCTGAACGAGGGGGTGCTGATGTTCACGAAGCCGTCCGGCGCGATCTGCACTCTGACGACGGACAAGGAGATCGACGACCTGGTCGACGCGAGCCGGCGCGTCATCGAGCGGGTACGGTAGGCCGTTGATAATTAAGTTCTCTAGCGCTACAATGGACGTACAGGCGTACAGCAGCTTATACGCCCAGACGCTAAGGAGCGAGCATGTCCAAACGCATGACCGTGATCTTCGAGGATGACGCTCTGTACACGGCCCTGAAGGTCGAGGCAGCGCGAACGGACCGCCACGCCAAGGACATAGTCGCGGAGGCTGTCCGCGAGTGGTTAGAGGCGCAAGAAGATTGCGAGCTACAGTCCGGATTGGACGAGGCACGCGATGAGTGGGCGCGGCAGGGTGGCGTGGAAGCCGGCGAGTTCTTCAGTGACTCACAGGCTCGTTCGGCCGGGTAGGGATGCCCTACCGAGTCGAACTGGCACCGGCAGCCCGTCGGGACTTGAGACGACTGCCGCTGGAAGTCCGGGCCAGACTGGCCGCCCCCATCCAGGCTCTGGGAGAACGCCCCAGGCCTACTGGAGTACGCAAGCTTCAGGGCCAAGAGTTGACCTGGCGCATTAGGGTCGGATCGTACCGGGTCGTCTATGACATCCTCGACGACCGAGATCTGGTGGTCATCCTGAGGGTTGCCCGTCGAAGCGAGACTATCTATCGACGTTAGTGGCGTTCAGCGAAGCCCATGGCCCTTCTTTGACATTAGCTGTACACTGCTGTAATCTGTCTATCGTCAGTTTACAGCTTTAACGAGAGGGTATCATGGTCGCGGTCATCGAACGCCTGGAAGTAGCCGCCGAGCAAATACGGGAGGTTCGCAAGTCGCTCGTCAGTGAGGGACAAACCTATCGCCTCGACATCGCTCATCAGGCCATACAGAGCGCCATAGGGCTGCTCGACTCCCCCATGCTGAGCCCGAACGGTGGCACATCAACGATCGATGCTCAAGGTGATGGGGTCCTGTCAAATGTGGTATGGGAACGCCCGAGGAAGCATCAACGCTTCGAAGCCCAACTGCTCAAGAACGGCAAGATTCGCCTCCCGGATGGGCGGGGCCCGTTCTCACCGTCCGGGGCCTGTCGCGCTCTCGTGAACGGCGAGTTTGACGGCTGGCGTGAGTGGAAGTACTGGGACCAGGGAGAGGAGAAGTGGCTGCGAATCGGTGAGCTTCGCGCGACTGGGTACTTCGACTAGAGGTCCGACCTGACTCTGTGAAGCGCACCACGATCTCGGTCCCTGATAACGTGCTACAGCGCCTACGACTCATCGCCACAGAACAGCGTACCTCCGTTGCTGCTCTGGTCCGAGAGGCACTGGAAGAGAAGGTCAGCGAGTACCGTCCTCGACCGCGAAGTCTGGGGATCGGACACTCTGGACATGAGGACACCGCTCGCCGCGCCGCTGACGAACGCGCGCGACCACGGTGGTGTCGCTAATACTGGGCCCGCTACTCCACTACGCCGTTGTCGCGCAGCCGCGCGATCTCCGCGGGCGCGTAGCCCATCTCGGACAGGACCTCGTCGGTGTGCTGACCCAGGGACGGCGACGGGCTGCGTATCGAGCCCGGCGTTTCCGAGAGCTTCACGGGGATGCCGATCGTCCGGCTCTCTCCCGAGGTCGTGGGGTCGAGGTCTGCGACCATCTCCCGCGCCTGGACCTGCGGGTCGGCGTACACCTCGGACATGTCGTAGATGGGGCCGGACGGTACTGAGTGCTCCTCCAGCACCCTCAGCCAGTGGCTGCGGTCCTCGAGCACCAGGGTCTCCTCCAGAGTAGCGGCCAGCGCCTCCAGGTTCTCGACCCGGCTGGCGTTCGTGGCGAATCGAGGATCGTCGAGGAGGTCGGGCCGCTCGATGGCCTCGCAGAGCCGCTCCCAGGTCCCCTGGGTCGCCGCGCCGATGTTGACGTATGCATCCGACGTTTTGAAGGACTGGTAGGGCGCGGTCATCCTGTGTGCCGAGCCGACGGGGCCCGGAACGTCGCCGGTGGCGAAGAAGCTGGCCGACTCCCAGACGGTGTAGCCGATTCCCCCCTCCAGCAGCGACGTGTCCACGAGCTGCCCCTTGCCCGTCTTGAGCCGACTCATGTAGGCGCACAGGATGCCGTATACGGCGTACATCCCGGCGTTGAGGTCGGTGATGGGCACCCCGACCTTCACCGGCGGACCGTCCGGCATCCCGGTGAAGCTCATGTGCCCGCTCATGCCCTGTGCGACGAGGTCGAAGCCCGCTCGGTCGCCGTACGGGCCCGTCACGCCGAACGCCGAGATCGTGCAGTAGACGAGCGCCGGGTTCACCTTCCGGACGTCTTCGTAGCCGAGGCCGAGCTTGACCATCGCACCCGGCCGGAGGTTCTCGACCATAATGTCGGCGCGCTCTACCATCTTCCGCAGAATGCCCGCGCCCTCGGGGTTCTTCAGGTCCAGGACGATGCTGCGCTTGTTGCGGTTGACCATGAGGAAGGACGCGGCGACGCCATCCACGAAGGGCGGACCCATCCGCCGGGTGTCGTCGCCGCCCTGGGGTTTCTCGATCTTGACGACATCGGCGCCCATGTCGGCGAGCAGCATCGTGCAGTACGGCCCCGCCAGGATCTGGGTGCAGTCGACGACGGTGATTCCTTCGAGCGGTCCTGCGGGTGGCATCTATCTCCCCTTGAACCGTGGCTTGCGCCGCTCGACGAAGGCGCGGCGGCCCTCGTGAAAATCCTCGCTGTCGAAGTTGGTGAAGGGGAGCTCCTCCTCTTCGGGGGTCAATCCGCTCAGAGAGGGGTTGCGAAGCACGGTCTGTAGGATCTGTTTGTGGCGGCTCTGTGACAGGGGCGCCAGCGGAACCATCTCCTCCGCCAGCCGGCGCGTGTGATCGTCGATCTCGTCAAGGGGTACGACCGAGTTGACCAGCCCAATGCGAAGGGCCTCCGAGGCGTCCATCATGCGGCCGCTCAGCAGGATGTAGGTGGTGTTTCCCGTGCCGACCAGGTTGACCAGCCGGCGCATCTCGCGGTAGCCGACCAGAAGCCCCAGCCGTGCGACCGGTATCCCGAACCGGCTGTTGTCGGCGGCGACCCGGATGTCGGCCGCCATCGTGAGCTCGCAGCCTCCGCCGACGCAGTACCCCTTTATCAGGCAGATCGTCGGCTTGGACAGCGCCTCGAGAGCGTCCAGGGCGCCGTCGAAGGCTGCGGAGTACGGCCTGGCCCCCTTCGAGTCGGAGCGGTAGAGATCGAAGTCCTTGATGTCGGCGCCGGCGGAGAACGCCTTGTCACCGGCCCCTGTCAGGACCACGACCCTGGCCTCGTCGTCCTGCTCGACGTCTGCCAAGATGCGTCGCAGCTGGGTCCAGCCCTCGTAGCCGATGGCGTTGCGCTGGTTCGGACGGTTGAAGGTGATAGTCGTGACGCCGCTCTGCCGGGCGACGAGGATGTCTGATTCCATTGGGTGATGGATCTCCTCTGCTCCCGCGCTTAGGGCCCGGCGCGGTCAGCTCACTCGCGCCTGCAGCCACGCCCCTCACAATAAGTAGAGGGGAGATGTTCTGAGGGACACCCTCAGACTCCCAGCAAAGGGGCTCCGCCCCTCTGCACTCCCCTTGCTCTGCAAAAGGGGACTTGTTCTTGAGGACACGGTTAGACCCCAGCAAGAAAGGGCTTCGCCCCTCGGCGCCCCCCTCGCTCTGCAACATCGAACATCTCTGAGAGGCGTCAAGCGGGGTCGGGCAGCCAGCCCCAGGGGCGTGGACCCCAGTCCGGAGCGATCATCTCTCCGGCTCTGACGGTAAGGGCCGGCACCAGCGCCCTGCTCCCCTTGATCGACTCCCGTCTGCTGTCGAAGAACGACCAACTCCCCTGAACGTCATCGAGCACCGTGATGTCTGCCTCGCGGCCCACGGCCAGGCTGCCGAGCGTGTCGTCCATGCCCAGGGCCCTGGCCGGGTTGACCGTCACCATCCGCACGACGTCCTCCAGCTCCAATCCCAGGGCCATGAAGCGCGACATCATCTCCGTCAGGCTGTGGACGGTGTTCAGGCGCCCCGGAATCGTCAGGTCGGTGCTGATCGTGCTTGGCCGAACCCCCTGGTCGAGGGCGGCCCTGGCCGTCTCGAAGCTGAAGTTGAACCTGCCCATCGCCGGATCGAGGCAGACCCCGCGCTCCTGAGCATCCAGCAGCTCCGGCAGCACCGTGCCAGTCTCGTCGAGGATGCGGCCGGGATTGCCCGTCAGCAGGTGCGTCAGGATGTCTCCCGGCCGGAGCAGCGGCAGAAGCTGCCGCGTGAGCGTTGGACCTTCGGTGATGTAGGGGTCCCCGATGTGGACCATCAGCTTGACCCCGCCCTCCTCGGCCGCCCTCTTTGCCAGGGTGACCATCTCGATGCCGATCTTCGGAACCGCGGGTCCGACGGCCCGAACTTTGACTCCCCGGATGAGCGGCCTGTTGGCCCTGATGATATCGACGGTGTGGTCCACGTCTATGTCGTCCCGGTCCGCGATCTCAGGCATGTAAGCCAGTCCGGCACGGCCGATATGGATCATGCAGAGGATGCGCGTCCTGGCCCGAGGGACGATGTGCTCTGGAAAGCCCCCGAAGGTGTACGCGCCGGCGCTGCCGGCATCGACCATCGTCGTAACCCCGGCCCTGACACCGCCCACGTCCGCGTCAATGCCGGTCTCGTCCACGCCTTTGTAGACGTGACAGTGGAGGTCGATCAGCCCGGGGACGACAAGCTTGCCCGAGACATCGACGACGCGGCCCGTACCGGCGGGGTCGATGGATGCGGCCACCTCGGCGATGGAGCCGCCCTTGACGGCTACGTCGAGATTTCCGTCCAGTCCCTGGCTAGGGTCGAGGACCCGGCCGCCCTTCAAGAGTAGATCGGTCACCGTAGTACCGCCTTCGGGGTCAACGAGAGGGGACGCGCGTGAGGTCCCCTTATGAGAGCAGGCCCGATGGTATACCAGCCTAGGGCGGGCTCGCAAGGGTCGCCGGTCGATGCCATCCAGAAGACGCCCCATGCACCCGAAGGGGCGCAGCATACACCCGACCCGTCACAGGGTGGGCGGACTTACCGCAACCTGCGCAGGGGGCCGTCGGGCCTCATCTCGTCGAGGATCGTCCCTGTGGCCGCCGAGAGTGTCTCGCCCTTCTCTCTGTGACACGCCAGTATGTCCAGGGCGAAATCGGATACGGCCGGCGGGACCCTCAAGGAGTCTGGAAGATACCTCATGCACCTGCTCCGCATGACCTGTGCGGGTCGAGCACTCTTCTCGGCGCATGCGTAAGCGTAGCCGCAGAGGTACGCGTAGCAGATGGTGATCTCCCGATGGAGGGGACGCACGCTGCTGTGCGAAGGAGGTCTTCGAGAGCCCAATACACGGGTTCTCAACACTGGGCGGCGTGGCGGCATTCGGGCCTCAGTCAGATGAGCGATTGGACGCCGGTACAGCAAGCGTACCGAATTCATACTAGACGAAGGTCGGGACTCTTACAAGTGTTCTAATGTCCGGGCTTGGAGGATTCTGCACGGCTGACCTGTCCGCGCACCGGCGGCGCGTCGGTGACTGCCTAGGTTTATCCAGGGTGTTCTGATATATTAGCGTCTGGACGGGGGCGATGAGAGGCAACGACTTTCTTTCCGTGGCAGACTTTTCCTCGGATGAGGTGCGCCAGGTCGTCGAGCAGGCCCGGCGGATCAAGGGCGAGAATCCCTCGCACCTCCTGGACGGGAAGACGATCGCACTTCTCTTCGAGAAGCCCTCCCTCCGGACGAGGGTGAGCTTCGAGGTGGGGATTCGGCAGATGGGGGGACATCCTATCTACCTGAGCAGGGAGGACATCGGGCTGGGCGTCAGGGAGCCGGTCAAGGACATCGCCCGCGTGCTGGGCAGGTGGGTAGACGCGCTGGTGGCCCGGGTCTTCGATCACGAGGACCTGGAGACGCTGGCGGGCTACTCCGATGTCCCCGTGATCAACGCTCTCTCCGACCTGGAGCATCCCTGCCAGGCGATCGCAGACATCCTCACGATTCTCGAGCACAAGGACCGCCTGGAAGGGCTCAAGGTCGCGTTTGTCGGCGACGGGAACAACGTGGCCGCCAGTCTGGCGGTGGCGTGCGCGTCGGTCGCCGCAGACTTCACTCTGGCCTCGCCCGAGGACTACAGAGTCGCCGCCGCTCCATGGGAGGAGGCGACGCGGAGGGCGATATCCTCCGAGTCGAGGGTCGAATGGGTGGCAGCTCCAGAAGAGGCGGTGCGGGGAGCAGACGTAGTCTACACCGATGTCTGGGCAAGCATGGGTCAGGAGAGCGAGCGGGAGGAGCGCCGCCGCGCCTTCGCTGCTTACCAGGTAGACACCGAGCTGATGTCGGGCGCCAAGCCCGGCGCCATCTTCCTGCACGATATGCCCGCTCATGAGGGCGAGGAGATCGCACCGGGGATGCTCGAGCATCCCGGCTCGGTCGTATTCGATCAGGCCGAGAACCGGCTGCACGCCCAGAAGGCGATCCTCACCAAGCTGCTCGCACCGGGCTAGCCGGGCCTCGAGGGATTCACCGTGCCCAAGCCTCTCGTGGCCATCGTAGGCCGGCCCAACGTCGGCAAGTCCACCCTCTTCAACCGCATCTCCGGTGAGTTCAAGGCAATCGTATCCGAGGTTGCCGGGACCACGCGGGACCGCGTCACCACCGACACGGTCTGGGGGGGACGGGAGTTCATCCTCGTGGACACCGGCGGTCTAGCCCTGCTCTCCGAGACCGACCTCGAAGACAAGGTGCGTCAGCAGATCGGCGTAGCGGTGGACCAGGCCGACGTCATAGTGATGGTGGTCGACACCTCCCAGGGCGTGACTCCCGCCGACCGAGACGTAGCCGAGGCCCTGCGTCCCGCCGGCAAGTCCGTGGTCCTGGCCGCCAACAAGGCTGACAACGTGAGCCGGGAGACGGGTGCGCTGGAGTTCTACGAGCTGGGCCTGGACGACCCGATGCCGGTCAGCGCCTACCACAACCTGGGCGTCGACGACCTGATGGCGGAGGTCATCGATCGGCTGCCCGTCGAGTCCGACGCGCCGGAGCCGGACGCCGACCTGCGGCTCGCGATCGTTGGGCGCACCAACGTAGGCAAGTCGCAGCTGTTGAACGCCATCACCGGCGAGGAGCGATCGATCGTCAGCCCCGTACCCGGCACCACGCGGGACGCGGTGGATACGCTCGTGAAATTCCGAGACCAGACGGTGCTTCTCATCGATACGGCGGGGATCAGAAGGCGGGGCAAGATCGAGGCCGGTATCGAGCGGTACAGCGCTCTGAGGGCCGTCAGGGCGATCGACCGCGCAGATGTCGTCATACTGGTCGTCGATGCGTCGGAGCTGGCGACTAATCAGGACGCCCACGTCGCAAGCTACGTCCTGGAGAGCTACAAAGGGCTGGTCATTGCGGTCAACAAGTGGGACCTTGCCCACGGGCTGGAGCTGACGCAGGACGACGCGGTCAGGCACGTGCAGGGGCGGTTCAAGTTTGCGTCGTACGCGCCTATCTGCCTCATCTCCGCCCTGCGCGAGACGGGCATCGAGCCTCTGCTGGACACGGCGTGGGACGTGTACGGCGAGTGGACGAAGAGCGTTCCGCGCTATGAGCTCAGACGTCTGGTGCTGAACGCGGTGGCGGAGCACCCTCCGGCCGCGTACGGGAAGCGCTCCGCGAAGATCTACAGCGTGTCCCAGGACCGGACCGGACCGCCAAGTTTCACCTTCTACGTAAATCGACCCGAGATGGTACACTTCTCGTACCAACGATACCTGGAGAACACGTTGAGAGCGGCCTACGGGTTCAGGGGAAGCCGTTTGAGGTTTCGCTTCAAAGGCAGAGGCGAGACATGACACCGTATCTGATCATGGTGCCCATCGCCTACCTGGTGGGCTCCCTGCCGTTCGGCCTCATCCTGGCCCGCCTCCGGGGGGTCGACCTCCGCAGCTACGGCAGCGGCGCAACCGGCACGACAAACGTGATGAGGACGCTCGGCAAGCCCGCCGGGGCTCTGGTGCTTCTCCTGGACATGGGCAAGGGCGTCTTCGCGATCGCCATGGCGATGATCTTTTTCGACTCGCCGGGAGCGGAGGCGGCGGCCGGTGTGGCGGCGCTGGTCGGCCACAACTGGCCCGTGTTCGCGGGCTTCAAGGGTGGCAAGGGGGTCGCTACCGGTTGGGGCGGGCTGATCCTGTTCTCGCCCTGGTCCGGGCTGGTCGCGACCCTTGTCGGGATTCCGGTTATCCTGGCGTGGCGGTACGCGTCTCTGGGCTCGCTGCTGGGCACCTCGGCCGGGGTAATCACTTTGATCGTTCTTGCGAGCCTCGGACACCTCCACATCGAGTACATATGGTATGGGGCAGTGGGCGAGGCCATCATCATCTTCAGACACCGAGACAATATCCAACGGCTGCTGAAGGGCGAGGAGCGCCGGGTGGGCGGCAAGCCCACCGCGGCCGCGGCCGAGACCGGGCAGGAAAAGGGAACGAGATCGCCAAGGTCTGTATAGTCGGTGCCACCACATGGGGCACGACGCTGGCGATCCTGTTCGCCCGCCGGGGTATCGACGTCCACCTGTGGGCGCGAACGGATGACGAGGCGGAGACTTTGCGCGCGGCGGGCCAGAACGAGAGGTTCGTTCCGGGCGCGATGTTCCCGCCCTCGCTCGCAGTCACCTCGTCGATGGCGGAGGCCGCGGACGGGGCCACGGTCGTGATGGTCGTGGTTCCCTCGCGATCGCTGCGCGACAACGCGCGTGCCATGCGGCGGGGCATCCTGGAGCCCACCATCGTCATCAGCGCCGCCAAGGGGTTGGAGCCCGGGTCGGGCAAACGGATGACCCAGCTTCTCGAAGAGGAGCTACCCGAGTCGTTCCATCCCACTCTTTGTGCCCTCTCGGGCCCAAATCTAGCGCAGGAAATCGTCGAGGGCAAACCCTCATCCACGGTGATCGCATCTATAAGCAAAGAGGCTTCGGAAGAGGCCCAGGCTCTACTCACGTCTCCGACGTTCCGTGTCTATACGAATAATGACGTGGTCGGCGTGGAACTGGGTGGGGCTCTGAAGAACATCCTGGCCCTCGGCGCCGGCACCGTCGACGGGCTCAAGTACGGTGACAACGCCAAGGCGGCCTTCCTGACCAGGGGGCTGGCCGAGATAACGCGGCTGGCGATAGCCGCTGGCGCAAACCCGCTGACCATCGCCGGCCTGGCGGGAGTGGGTGACCTGATCGCCACCTGCTCGAGCCGGCTGAGCCGGAATCACCATGTCGGTGAGGAGATGGCCAAGGGCCGGTCCATAGGCGAGATCCTCTCGACTATGACCAACGTCGCCGAGGGCGTCGACACGACCGCGGCGGCGGTCGCCCTGGCGGAAAGGCTCGGGGTCGAGATGCCGATAACACAGGCCATCTACAAGGTCCTGTTCGAGGGCGTGCCGATCAGCACGGCTGTAGAGAGCCTGATGGGCCGCGCGCCCGCTCCCGAGTGGGCGGGGGTCAATATCTAGCGGAGACACCGATGGCTCGGTCCGCAGAGCTCTGCGGAGACCGGTGCCGGTGAAGCCAGGAGAGCGATTGCCCGACGATACCAGGCCGCCCGAGGGCGCTTCTCTGGGCCCGTCGGCGAGCGTAGCCGACCCGGCCGGCAGATTCCGATCGCTGCCTCGAAGGCAGGTCCAGCTAACGATGGCCGGCGTGATGGCCGCCCTGTTCCTGTCGGCGCTGGACCAGACCGTGGTCAGCACGGCGATGCCCCGCATTATCACCGACCTGGGGGGTCTGGACCGGTTCACCTGGGTGGTGACCGCCTATCTCGTGGCGTCGACGACGGCGGTCCCCATCGTCGGGAAGCTGTCCGACATGTACGGCCGGAAGAGCTTCCTGATAGGCGGGATCGTCATCTTCCTGGTGGGTTCGGCTCTGGCCGGACTGAGCCAGACGATGAACCAGCTCATCGTCTTTCGGGCTGTTCAGGGGCTTGGCGGCGGCGTGATGATGGCCATCGCCTTCGTCTCCGTGGCCGACCTCTTCCCTCCGGCAGACCGCGGGAAGTACCAGGGCTTCATCGCGGCAGTCTTCGGCCTGTCCTCCGTGGTCGGACCCGTATTCGGCGGCCTAATAACGGACACGCTGTCCTGGCACTGGATCTTCTACATCAACATTCCGCTGGGGATCCCCATCATCGCTCTGTTCGTCCGGTACTTCCCGAATCCTCCACGCGCCCAGGTCAGGCATCGGCCTGACTACCCCGGCATCGTGCTGCTCATGCTCGCGGTCGTGCCCCTGCTGATCGGCCTGTCCTGGGGCGGCGTCCAGTATGCGTGGGGGTCCGCTCAGGTCGTGACCGCGCTTGCGGTCTCGCTCGCCGCGGTCATTCTCTTCGTGGTGGCCGAGACGCGTGCCTCGGAGCCGGTGATGCCACTGTCCATATACCGGAACCGAGTGGTGACGATCTCCCTGACGGTCTCATTCTTAACGGGCTTTGCGATGTTCAGCGGCTTCCTCTTCATCCCGTTGTTCTTTCAAGGTGTGCTGGGGGCCTCGGCGACGAGCAGCGGCAGCTTCCTGACCCCCATGATGCTCGGTATCGTCTTTGGAGCCATCCTCTCCGGCCAGAGCCTGTCCAGGCTCGGCGGACACTATCGCTCCCAGGGCCTACTCGGCATCGCGGTGATGGGCGTGGGGATGTTCCTGATATCCCGGATGAGCGCGGATACCAGCTTCGCGGGGGCGTTGGTGAACATCGTGCTGATGGGCTTCGGCCTGGGCATCACGTTCCCGGCGTTCACGATCGCCGTGCAAAACGCGGTTCCTCACAGCGTGGTCGGGGTCGCGACATCGGCCACCCAGTTCTACCGAACCATAGGGGGAACGATGGGCCTCGCAGCCCTGGGTGCCGTAATGGCGAGCGGCTTCGCCTCCAGGTTGGCCAGGTCCCTTCCCGACTCGGTCGTGGACGCTGTGCCTCCGGACCTGCTCGCGGAGCTAACCGACAACCCCCAGGCTCTGGTCAACCCCGACGCGATGACGGTGCTTCGAGACAGCTTGAGCGGCCTGGGGCCGGAGAGCGCCGAGGTCACACGGCAGCTGGTCGACACGCTGCGGGAGTCCCTGGCCTCGGCGATCGGCGAGGTCTTTCTTGTAGGACTGGTTGCGCTTGGAGTCGCGTTCCTGGCAACGCTGCTGCTCACCGAGATTCCGCTGAGGCGGGCTGAAGATGCCACCGAGCCCGTCCCCGCCAGCGCCGCCGAGGGCTAGGAGCTCTCGTCCGACACGAGGGCCACCAGCGTCACCCAGTCCCCGTCAGCGAAGACGGCCTCCATCTGGGCGCCACAGTCCGACAGTCGCGCGGCCACCAGGTCCCGGTCCTTTTCGAGAATCCCCGAGACCACGATCGATCCGGCCGGCTTCACCGCGGCCACGAGGTGCTCGGCAAGCTCCGAGACGACCCTCGCCGATATGTTTGCCATCGCGACGTCGAAGGAGCCGCTGGACACCTCAGGGCGAGGGAGAGTCCCCTCGTAGACGTGAACGACGTTCTCGACCCGGTTCTCCTCCGCGTTGACCCGGGCAACGCCGGCGGCGACTGAATCGATCTCGACGCCGACGACCGCCAGGGCTCCCAGCCTGGCCGCGGCGATAGAGAGGATGCCCGACCCGCAACCGGCGTCCAGCACCTTCATCCCCGGCTTTACCAGCCGCTCCGCCTGCTCAAGGCACATTCGCGTGGTCGGGTGGTGGCCTGTGCCAAAGGCCATTCCGGGATCCAGACGGACGATCACGTCCTGGCCGCGGGGTTCATATGAGCGCCAGGTCGGGACCACGACGATGCGCCGTCCGATCTTGAGGACGTCGAAGTGCTTCTTCCACGCGTCCTGCCACTCATCCTGGTCAATGACCCTTTCACGGAGCCGGGAGCCAGGAGAGAGGTGGGAGACCAGCCGGACCCCGAGGTCGATCCGGTTGCGTCTGTCCTCCGTCGTCTGATCGACGGGGAGGTAGGTCCGGACCGTGACCAGGGCGCCGTCTGGGGGCGTCTCGCCCTCGTCCGGGTTGAAGCCCCCGCCCTCCTCGACCGCGACCCCTCCACGGCCGTAGGAGTGGAAGAGCTGCGACAGGGGCTCCACGAACTCCCGAGGGCAGACTACGCTCAGCTCCAGCCACTTCACGGCAATCGCCTCTGGGCTCGGAAGATCTGTCGGGACCAGGACGGCACGGTTGGCAGCCAAGGGATAGCCGCCTGGGATTCGGGTTCGTCCCATCGCCAGGGACCTATTCGTTGCTGCCGAGGGTATCCTTCAGCCGCCCGAACCATCCCCTGTCATCGGAGGACGGATCGTCGACGTCTCCGTCCATAGTGGCAGCCAGCTCCTCCATCAGACGGTGCTGCTCTTCGGTCAGGGCCCTGGGAACCTGCACCGCCACGTAGACGAGCTGGTCTCCACGCTGACGCGGGTTCCGGAGGTGGGGGACGCCTTGCCCCTTCAAGCGAAGCACGTCCCCCGACTGGGTTCCGGGGGAGATCGTTAGCTCGGTCTCGCCGTCGATCGTTGGGACCATGACCCGGTGGCCCAGTGCCGCCTGGGCGATATTGACCGGCTGCCTCAGGACGATGTCGTTGCCCTGCCTCAGAAGAATCGGATGGGCCTTGACCAGTACGGACACGTACAGGTCGCCGGGGCCGCCCATGTTGGCGCCGGGCTCTCCCTCGCCACTCAGCCTGAGCTGGGCACCGGACTCGATGCCGGCCGGAATCGTGATCGCCAGCCTGCGAGAGCGCCGCTCCCTCCCCGTCCCCCTGCACCTGGTGCAGGGCTTGGTGATGATTCTGCCCTCTCCGCGACAGGTCCCGCAAGCTCCCACCTGAACGAACTGGCCGAAAACACTCTGGTGCGACCGACGGACCTCGCCGCTGCCTTTGCAATTGGAGCACGCCGAGGGCTCGGCACCCGGCTCGCTTCGACTGCCGACACACTGGGCGCAGATCTCGGTTCTTTCGAGTTGCATCTCCTTCTCGGCGCCGAAGACGGCGTCCTCGAAGGACACGGTTAGCTGCATCTGGAGGTCGGCGCCCCTTACGGCCGAGGTTCGAGTGCGGCTTCCGAACCCCCCGAAGAACGCATCGAAGATGTCGCCGAACCCGCCAAAGCCCTCGAACCCGTTGAAGCCCCCGCCGTTGCGTCCCAGATCGACGTGACCGAACCTGTCGTATTGGGAGCGCTTGGTAGGGTCGGTGAGCACCTGGTAGGCCTCGCTGACCTCTTTGAAGCGCTCCGAGGCCCCCTCCTTCTTGTTACGGTCGGGGTGATACTCAAGCGCCAGACGCCGAAAGGCCTTCTTCAGGTCCTCTTCGGAGGCCTCGCGCCCGAGTCCCAGCACTTCGTAGTAATCGCGCTTATGAGTCGTCATCAATGGTCTCGTATGGAATTGGCCTAATCTCCATTATAGGTCCTCAGGCAACCCCTGAACAAGCGTGGGAGGCCCCCCAGATTCCCCACCTGACATGGTTGGGAGCTGCTTGGTGTGCTTTCAGGGGGTGTCCGGATGTCGACCAGGGGTGACGCATGACATGATCGGGCATCGGACAGGGTCTCGGGTGCCGTCTTTGAGGGTATCGGCAGCGGTTCGCTGCCAATTATGGCTGTTCTCAGGCCAAAGAAGGCATGGCCGAGCCTGGCAACTCGGCAGAGTCGCCTACAAACCGATGCTCCAGGCAGGGTCGCCTATGCTCGATGCGGCTCGGCAGCCAGCGCCAATATCCTCTGCCGCGCCCTGAGCAGCAACTCGTATGAGGGATGGCCCCGGGCCAGACGGATGATCAACCTCCTGGCGTGACGCATCACACGGCCCGGTAGGGCGATCAGGGCGAAGCGCACCGCCTTCAGACGCTTGCCCACCCACTGTTCGCCCAACACCAGCCGCTTCATGGCAGAGTTCAGGTTGAAGGCCAGCACCGATATGGCCCACCATGCGGCGTTGGCCCCGAACAGCCCCGACGGCAGCCGGCCCCCAGCCAAGTCACTCTTCAGAACGCTGTGGACCTCCTCGCCCTTGCCGCACCTCTGTCTCGACCACCAGATCAACTCATCTGCCGTAATGCTCCGGTTGGTCACCACGCCGAAGACCTTGTACCAGCCTCTGTTGGACAGCTCCATCGCGGGGAATGGAAGCTCCATCTGCCCCTCCATTCCCGGCAGAGGCTGTTCGATCAACCGCTCCCTGGTAGCTATGAACCGATACTCAGGGCTGTTCTTGGAGTGCCCTATCCAGTTAGGCACGAAGTTCACATCAGCCCACTGCTGACCCGTGTCCACACGATGCTCCCCAACCTTGCGGTACAGCGTCTGCCAGTCTTGCTCGGCGACCTCGGACACCGCACGGCGGAACTCCGTCGTCACGTCGACCCCAACCGCAAACTCGATCACCCCGAACCGCTCGTCTCCACCCTCCGCGCAGTACCGCAGCAACTCCCGCTGGTACCCCGCCGTATCCGACCTCAGCATCACCTTCTCCACCCCCGCAGGCAGACGGCCCAGCGCTTCAATCAACACTCGCAACTGCTGATGGCCCGCAGGTACGTTGCCGTCCCGAAACTCCGAATGCACGATCAACTCGGCCTCTGACCAGTAGGTGATCAGCGGCTGGTACGCCCTGTACTTCTTGTAGCTGGGGAGCGCCTCCTGCTTGCGCGTCTCCACCAGTGTGGCATCCATGTCCAGAGTGGCCTCGGTCTGAGGCGAACGGCTCTGCGCGAAGCCCACCAGGTCGGCGTTCACCTTGCGCAGACCCTTCATAGCTCCATTGGGAGCAGGTATGAATGCTCTGTGAGCTTCCCGCATCGACTCCTCGCCCGCGTCATGGAACCTCTCCAGATACCGGAACACCGCAGACTCCGACGGCACGCTCCGACGACGCTCGACTCGCCATCTCTTCTCCAACGCCCTGCGCTCGCTGAGACGCATACCACAGGTCTCGAACTCTCGAAACATCCTGCACAGCCCTCTGTCCTTCTCAAGGAGATCAAGGTCGGACACCGACTCGCCGCCTGCCAAGTTCAGCAGCATCAGCGAGATGATCATCTGGCTGTCCGTCCAGCCCTGACCTCTCTCCCGCAGTCTCACGTGGCGCTCTACCGATGACCTCAAACCCGCTGCTTGCATCAACTCCAGGTACGTCATCAGGCCGGACAGCCCCGTCATACCCGTCGAGCCCTTCTCCTGCTCGTACTGGAATGCCAGTAAGCCTTGCTTCATAATAGCTGCACCTCGTTGGTGATCGTTTCTCTTGGTCAAGAAACATCTTAGCCCGCTTCGTGGCGGGCGGATCTGGGGCCCCCCACCTGACATGGTTGGGAGCTGCTTGGTGTGCTTTCAGGGGGTGTCCTCGACCAGGGGTGACGCATGACATGCCGGGTGCCGTCTTTGAGGGTATCGGCAGCGGTTCGCTGCCAATTATGGCTGTTCTCAGGCCAAAGAAGGCATGGCCGAGCCTGGCAACTCGGCAGAGTCGCCTACAAACCGATGCTCCAGGCAGGGTCGCCTATGCTCGATGCGGCTCGGCAGCCAGCGCCAATATCCTCTGCCGCGCCCTGAGCAGCAACTCGTATGAGGGATGGCCCCGGGCCAGACGGATGATCAACCTCCTGGCGTGACGCATCACACGGCCCGGTAGGGCGATCAGGGCGAAGCGCACCGCCTTCAGACGCTTGCCCACCCACTGTTCGCCCAACACCAGCCGCTTCATGGCAGAGTTCAGGTTGAAGGCCAGCACCGATATGGCCCACCATGCGGCGTTGGCCCCGAACAGCCCCGACGGCAGCCGGCCCCCAGCCAAGTCACTCTTCAGAACGCTGTGGACCTCCTCGCCCTTGCCGCACCTCTGTCTCGACCACCAGATCAACTCATCTGCCGTAATGCTCCGGTTGGTCACCACGCCGAAGACCTTGTACCAGCCTCTGTTGGACAGCTCCATCGCGGGGAATGGAAGCTCCATCTGCCCCTCCATTCCCGGCAGAGGCTGTTCGATCAACCGCTCCCTGGTAGCTATGAACCGATACTCAGGGCTGTTCTTGGAGTGCCCTATCCAGTTAGGCACGAAGTTCACATCAGCCCACTGCTGACCCGTGTCCACACGATGCTCCCCAACCTTGCGGTACAGCGTCTGCCAGTCTTGCTCGGCGACCTCGGACACCGCACGGCGGAACTCCGTCGTCACGTCGACCCCAACCGCAAACTCGATCACCCCGAACCGCTCGTCTCCACCCTCCGCGCAGTACCGCAGCAACTCCCGCTGGTACCCCGCCGTATCCGACCTCAGCATCACCTTCTCCACCCCCGCAGGCAGACGGCCCAGCGCTTCAATCAACACTCGCAACTGCTGATGGCCCGCAGGTACGTTGCCGTCCCGAAACTCCGAATGCACGATCAACTCGGCCTCTGACCAGTAGGTGATCAGCGGCTGGTACGCCCTGTACTTCTTGTAGCTGGGGAGCGCCTCCTGCTTGCGCGTCTCCACCAGTGTGGCATCCATGTCCAGAGTGGCCTCGGTCTGAGGCGAACGGCTCTGCGCGAAGCCCACCAGGTCGGCGTTCACCTTGCGCAGACCCTTCATAGCTCCATTGGGAGCAGGTATGAATGCTCTGTGAGCTTCCCGCATCGACTCCTCGCCCGCGTCATGGAACCTCTCCAGATACCGGAACACCGCAGACTCCGACGGCACGCTCCGACGACGCTCGACTCGCCATCTCTTCTCCAACGCCCTGCGCTCGCTGAGACGCATACCACAGGTCTCGAACTCTCGAAACATCCTGCACAGCCCTCTGTCCTTCTCAAGGAGATCAAGGTCGGACACCGACTCGCCGCCTGCCAAGTTCAGCAGCATCAGCGAGATGATCATCTGGCTGTCCGTCCAGCCCTGACCTCTCTCCCGCAGTCTCACGTGGCGCTCTACCGATGACCTCAAACCCGCTGCTTGCATCAACTCCAGGTACGTCATCAGGCCGGACAGCCCCGTCATACCCGTCGAGCCCTTCTCCTGCTCGTACTGGAATGCCAGTAAGCCTTGCTTCATAATAGCTGCACCTCGTTGGTGATCGTTTCTCTTGGTCAAGAAACATCTTAGCCCGCTTCGTGGCGGGCGCCAACGAGGTCTTTCTCTTATCTAGGTGGGGAATCTGGGGCCCCATTGACCTGAGGACAGACGGGAAGGACGGGGAACCGCCTCGGGCTCAGTGGTCGATCGTCGACGGCGCAGGGCGGCTCATAGAGGGGAGGAGACGAGCACGGGTCTTGCACTGTGCGGCGGGGAGGAGCTCAGAGCCTGGCTGGCTATCTGGTGCGGACCCCGCCAATCCATTCGCTCATGAGGGACGCCATCAGCTTGACGCTGGCGATGGTCTTCGAATACTGCATCCTGGTGGGACCGACCGCCCCAACGGCGCCCAGCGCCTCTCCGGGGATGCCGTACTGGCCTATGACGACGCTGAGAGGAGACAGCAGGCCTTCCCGATTCTCCTGACCGATGACGACCTTCACGGCATCCTCGTGGGGAGCCTCGTCGAGGACGGCCTGTGCCAGGCTACCGTCTTCGACTCCTCCGACGACCGAGCGTACGATGCTGCTCTCCTCGAACTCGGGCTGGTCCAGGAGGTTTCTCAACCCGTCGACGGAGTGCTCCCGATAGGTGGAATCGTCCTCCGCCTTCAGCAGATTGACAGTGGCCCCGATCAGCTCCTCTTCCAGCCCGGATACGACCACCTCTTTGGCTACTATCTCCCGGCGGGTAAGGCCCTTGACGAAGCTGCTGACCTTGTTGGCGGACGCCTCCAGCTGGGATGGCGGGGTGGGTTCTTTCAGCCGGATCAGGTGGCGTTTGAGCCGAGCCCGCTCGAGAACCACGATAAGCATCACGATGAGGTCCTGCATCGGGACGAGCTCGAGATGTCGCACCCGCGACTCCGGCGCCTTGGGGAACGCCACGATGGCCATATTCCCAACCAGACCAGCCAGGACTGCGGCCGCGACGCTGGCCCACTCATCCACGTCCATCTCCACTGCGTCCAGCTTTCGGCGGATGGAGTCGCGCAGGCGGGGGCGGATGGTGTCGACCTCGAACGCTACCAGCGCGCCGACGTAGAAGCGGTACGCCTGGTCGCTCGGGACGCTTCCTGCCGAAGGGTGGGGCCGGTATATGTACCCCTGCTCCTCAAGCTCGGCTATGTCGTTCCTTATGGTGGCGGAGCTGACCCCGAGGTTATGGTTGCGCGCAAGCCCGACCGACGAGATCGGCGCCGCGTCCATCACATAATCGTCGACGATCAAGTTGAGTATTGTTCGTTGTCGCGTGGTTAGCGTGGCCAATGCCGAAACCGTCCGGTCCGATCGCCTTCTTTCGACGGCCCCCTGAACTTCAAAATTAGCATTCGCTCAAGGGCGGTGTCAAGCACGTTGAACCGGGCTGTCCGGCATTGTTATACTTGCTGGTGAACGCTGTCGTGTCGGCCGTAGCAGGCTCTTCAGGGCATCGAACCAGAGAGGAAGGCGACATGGAGATAACCTGGAAGGGCCACTCGTGCCTGAGGATTCGCAGCGGCGAAACCACGCTGATCACAGACCCCTACGACGATTCGCTCGGCCTTTCGCTCGGGCACCAGGCCGCCGACATCGTGACCGTCAGCCACAGCGACCCACACCACTCGAATTGGGAGGCGATAGAGGGAAGTCCACGGGTCCTGAGCGGTCCAGGCGAGTACGAGATCGGCAGCTTCTACATCACCGGAGTTGCCACGAGCAGAGGCGAGTTCGAGGGGCATCAGGCGCTCAACACCGCGTTCGTCATCCAGGCGGAGGGGCTGACACTCTGTCACCTGGGAGACCTGGGCCAGACGATGACGTCTCGGCAGGTAGACGAGCTGGGACACCCCCAGATATTATGCCCGCCCGCAGGTGGTGTGTGCACGATAGACGCAAGGCAGGTGGCCGGGCTGATCAGCATAGTGGCTCCCAGGATCGTGATTCCGCTGCACTACCTGGTAGACGGGGTCACTGTCGAGCTTCAGGCGATAGAGAGGTTCCTTCTCGAGGTTGGGGGCAGCGAGGCGACTCGGGAGAACAAGCTCCAGGTCACGCAGTCCAACCTGCCGCTAGAGACGCGGATCGTGATCCTGCAGCGCACGCCGTAGGGGCGCACGGCTGTGCGCCAACGGGGCCCGCGCGCGCCTACGCCCGTTGTCTCCTACGTGCGATCACCAGCCCCAATGGGAGCAGAAGGGTCAGCAGGCTGGGCAGACCCGCGGTGAGCGGGGCGTCCGGCCCTGCCGAGTTGCATCCACCCCCGTTGTCTGAGGGGGTCGGGGGGACCGAGGTGCGCGTCGGCGTCGGGGGGACCGGGGTGCTCGTCGGGGTCGGAGGCACCGGCGTCGCCGTTGCCGTCGCGGTCGGGGTAGGCGTAGGCGTCACCGTCGGCGTGGCCGTAGGCGTCGCGGTCGGCACGGCAGTCGGCGTCGGGGTCGGCACTGCCGTCGGCGTGGGTGTCGGCGTCGGTGTGGGTACTGCCGTGGGCGTCGGCGTAGCCGTGGGAGTCGGCGTCGGCGTCGGCGTTGGAACGTCGAAGAACACCAGGTCGAAGTCCCGCTTCGATCCTCCACCATCATACCTGTCCGTGGTCCGCGACAGGATCCCGTTGAGGAAGAACTCCACGACCGCGCCGATCAGCGCGAGATCCCGTGGATCGATCACCAGGCTCAGGTATTCGTCTCCGTCGATTATGGCCGGCAGCGACTCGATGTCGCCGATTCTGGCTATCAGGACGGCGTCCGGCGATACGCGGCCCCCGGCGATCACCACGCGTCCCGAGTAGACTGCCGGGTCGACGCGGATGGGCGTCGCGGTCGGGATGGGGGTGTCGGTCGGGATGGGCGTCGGGGTCGGCGTCGGCTGGGGGAACACGTCGAAGGTCAGGTCGAAGTTGAAGACGACGAAGGGCCCTCCCTGATAGACCGCCGTCTCGTTGGCGGTCTCGCCGCCGATGTGGAAGGTGATGGTTCCCTGGAAGTAGCTGGTGTCCGGAGGGGCCACGGTGACTGCGTAGCGGCCGTCCTTCACGACGCCGGGCACCGACTCGTAGTCCCCCAGCCTGGCGATCACCAGATATCCATCCGGCGGAGGCACGCCGGCCGCGGTCACGGCGCCGACATAGGTCGCCGGTCCCGCAGGAACCGCCTGAGCGGCCACCGGTCCGGTCAGGAACGGGAGAGACGTCAGGATCGCTATCGCCGCGACCACTGCTCTCGCCTGCCACCTGCCTGGTCTCATCGCTCTCCTTGTCCCAAGAGAACTTCGTGCTCTGCTGTCTACGTCACACTCGCCTGGCATACGCCGTTCGGCCTTGAGCGGATTCGCAGCACTGCCAGTTGGCCTTGGTCGTTGTCATTCTGAGAGCCTGTGAGAAATCCCCGTCCTGTTGTCATTCTGAGCCGCAGCGAAGAATCTGGGGGGCGGAGGTCTTCCCGCACCTGCACCCGATCGAGCCCCATCCCAAAATAGAGAGGCGTATGATTTCTGAGGGACACCCTCAGACTCCCGGCAGAGAGGCAGAGCCCCTCTGCACACCCCACGCTGTCGTCATTGTGGGCCGCGGGGAAGAATCTGGGGAGGCGGAGGGCCTCCCGCGCCTGCACCCGATCGAGCCGAGCCCCTCGGCGCATCCCATGCCGCTCTCATTTTGAGCCGCAGTGTGACAGCCACAATTACCTCGAACGGGTATCGTACATCAATCTTGCGCCTCACGCTCTCCCAAAAAAGACCTCCCCCCCCTGGAAGAGGAGGGAGGTCTTTACTAACTCCCTGCTTCAGCTATCTCGATTCGACTACGGTGTGACGGTTCCCGCTGCGGTCATGAACACCCAGTAGGCCTTACCGATAGCGAGGGTGGGAGTCGCGTTGAGCTCCACCGGTACCCACCTACCCGTCAGGGTGTTGAAGTCGTAGATCCTCGAGATGTCTGCCGTGACACCGGAGAAGTAGTCATCGGGGGCAAGTGGCCCCAAGACACCCACTCCACCAGGCGTGCGATCGCCCGTCGGGTCCAGGATCGGCACCAGGTTCCACCCGATCACCAGGATGATGGACGGGGGCTGAACCGGTGTCTGACCGAGAGTCGCACCACCCGTCGTCCTGGGTATCAGGGTCGAGATGGGCTGGAACGTGTCCGTCAGGACCCAGTAGCCCCAGTTCGGGTTGATCGTCGTCAGGTTACCGGAGAACGGCCCGAGGTTGCCCTCTGAATCCCGCTCGCGGGTCGCCGTCAGCCAGAGCTGCTGGCCGGCGTCGAAGGCCATCACTACCGTCACCGGGACTGTGGCCGGGAAGACCGAGTCAATGGCCGGGTCGGCTGGCGAACCCGGGAAGCTGACCAGGTTCCAGCCTGGTACCAGCGGGATGGCGAGTGGTGCCCGCTCAACCACGCTGAACGTGTGCGTGAACTCGGCCTCGTTGCCGGCCAGGTCCTGGACCGTGATCACCAGTGTGTGCGCGCCATCGTTCAAGCCACTGGCCTTGTAGAGGAGCCGGACGTTGTCAGTCGTCGATATCTCGCTCGTGATATCCACGTCGTCAAGCTCTGCGGACACCAGGATCACCGTTCCGTAGCTGTCGAAGTCGGTCCCCAGGGCCACGTCGGCCGGATCCGTGGTGAAGTCGCCGTCGGCTTTCAGACCGTACTCCAGACCCTCGTTGACGAAGTCAGCGGACAGGAACGCGTTCGGGTCGTCCGTGTCGGTCGCGGGCAGGAAGCCCGGTGCCGGAATGCCGGTGTCCACCTCGAACAGGACCGCTACGCTGTCAGTCGATGTCAAGAACACCGGGCCGGTCTGGGCGAGCCCCACCGATCCGACATTGGTCGCCGAGTTCAGGTCGGTCGCCTGCGTGAAGACGTTGTACACACCTGGGATGGAGAACGACCGAGTGGCCGTCCACGATTGAGGCCCACCGCTAACTGTCACGACCGACGAGGAGGGCACCAGGCTCTGGTCTTCAATCCTACCCACGGTCAACACGACGCTTGTAGAGTCCTCGTTCGCGGTCACGGCGATCGAGATCGAGTCGTTTGTGACCGGACGGTCGCCAGACCCGGGCGTAGCACCAATGGTGGGAGCGATTCCATCCGTGGAAGGGTCCACGACATCGGACTTCAGCTCGTTCCCGGCGAGGTCTAGGACGGCGCTAACGATCTCGATCTTGGGTCTCGCGTTCGCCGCCTGCGCGGGCACCATCAGGAACACCGATTGGGCCCTCCCGGAGAAGTGGAACACGTCCAGTGGGGTTACCCCATCCACCCGGAAGTCGGTTCGGGCAATGCTGTTGCCGTCCACCGGGCCATCGAAGTCGAGCCTGATGAACTCAGGATCCGCCAGCGCGACGTCGGTCTCGGTCTTGTCGTCGGTGGTCTTGGACGAATCCCACCACGAGCCCACTACGGCCGCCAGGAGGTCCGCTGACGTGCGATCCACCCTGATCGAGTAGGGCTGACAGAACGCGACCCCGTCTGTGAAGTCCATTATGGTCGCACGGTTGATATCCAGGAACGCAGCTACGTCACAGGTGTCCAGGAAGCCTGTCGTGGAGGTGGCGGAAGAAAGTGGAAGCCGGTCGCTGATTCCGATGTTGCCTGCCGCGTCCGTGACCTTCACCCACCAGTAGATGACGTGGTCTGTATTCAGGGCGTGCGCACTTGGGAAGCGCTGCACGAGGCTTACTCCGCCCGCGATGGTCGTGACGTCCTGCTCTACAACCGCGGAAGTGACCGGCACGTCGTTCACGGCTTCGTGTGTGTCCACCGCCCAGATCACCTCTACGCTCGTGTCGACGACACCGGAATCACCATCGGTGGCGTCAGCCTTGACGGTCGGAAGGTTATTGGTCGTCGCGTAGGCCTCCGCCGGATCGAAGTTCGCAAACGAGGGTGGGGTAGTCTCGATCCTGATGCTCGACGTGCGGGCGATCCGCGCCGCTGTGGTGCCATCCGAGTAGGTCATGCGCAACGTGTCGCTCGTGTTGACCCGGAGGCTGGTCCCGGGGACAGACACGCCCGCTATCAGGTCGATTTCAGCTCGGAAGACTCCGGATGACGGGCCGGTCTCGGTCAGGGTAACGACGAACCCCGTCGGGTCTATGCCGCTGGTGACCGTGACAGAACCCACGCCCAAAGCTGCGCTCGTGTTGACCTCGCCCGACCAGAAGAGCAAGTTCAAGGGCAAGGAGGTGTCTTTGCCATCTGTCGTGAGGGTGCCTAGACCCAGATCGAGTCCGGTGACTTTTGCGTTGCTGTCCACCAGGTCGTCTCGGACTATCCGAATATCATTTATGTTGAGAGCCGAGTCGGGGGCTCCGGGAAACCGGTTGACTAGTGCGGAGCGCACGTTCGTGTCAGCCAGTCGCAGCAGCCACTCGATGCCGTTGGGCTCCGTATTGTTAGAGATCGGCACCGCCAGTGCGCAGTCAGGGCAGTTGGCAAACGAGCCTTCGGGAACGTTGACCTCCGCTACTTCGGCTCCATCCTGGGACAGCGCGAACGGCGCAGTTGCCGTGATTATGGTGCCCGCGTCGTTGATCTCAGCCACCTCTCGGACGGTCTCCCCGTCGACGATGATGGTGTCGCCCACTTCCACGCTGTCGGGCACCACCGCGCCTGAGGTTACTACGGCTTCCGTCGAGCCCGCATCCGTGTTGACGGTAATACCCGTCCCCGTCAGGTCGGCCGTCACACGCCCCGCTGACCAGGAGGCTGGGTCGCCGGGAACCAGCACCCTCTTGATAGGACGGTTTAGGTCGGAGTCCCTGACCTCAAGGGTAACGGTGCCACCCTGCCTGGCCCAGGACACTACGTTGTCCGGGTCCTCGGGATCGGGAAAGCGGAGTACCGCGTCCGCGCCCATGGCAGGGAGTACTGCCAGGAGCGCCATCAACAGCGCGACCGCGCTGATGAGTATTACGAGCTTATAGTTCCTTTTCACTGCCTACCCCCTAAAAGATTCCAGGATTGGTGTAGATGCCCCGCCCATCCGGGACAAAGCAGAACCTGGGCCAAACTGCGCCCAGGTCTGGGACACGGGTCCGCTCTGGAAGCGGCGGAAGGAGATTGCATTTGGTGCCGTGCCTTTCTCAATTGCAACCGTCGAATTTGTACACCATCGGTATGTTGATGTCAAGGTGCGTGCAAGCATGCTTGCATCAAAAAAGCGCCGCCAGTCCCCTCGGCCCAGCGCGCCCTTCACCCTCATCTCTCGGAGCCCTGCCTGTCGGCCGCGCGCCCCTGTGATTCGGGCTTCTTCCCTGTTGAACCAGCGCAACTATATATGACCGCTCGCTGAGTTGTCAATAAGCCAGAAGACTCTCTTTGAAACGTGTTTCGCGCTTCGACTCGTGGTCCCGGCGAGGCACCTTGAAGGCCGTTTGCGGGAGGTCCGGCCATCGCCACAGGCTTCCCGTTCAAGTGCACCGCTCGCTCCTAGCAGGGTCTTGAGCCCTCAGACTCCCGGCAATCCCGACTTGTCGGGGTCCGCACACATATTTCATCATCCTGTAAAGGGAGACGGTAAGCAGCAGGCGGCCCCGGCTCCCACGTTGGTCACCACATAGCTAACAGCGGCTGGACGTGGGAGGATAGCACCGGCCTGAAAATTCCCGTGGCGTCCCGGTCGCGGATCGTAGGGGTGCACCGCTGTGCGCCCGGAACAAAGCTGGCGGGTGGTGCGGAACGTTGCGGATGCCGGTTCGTAGCTGGTAGAGGCGCACAGCCGCGTGCCCGGAGAAAGGCTGCGCGGGCAGGTCCCCAGAGACGGAGGGTCTCGGCGCTGTCTAGCTGTCCCGGCCGAGGTTCTGGAGGAACTCGGCGTTGTCCTTGGTCCTGGAGAGCCGCTCGATCACCTTCTCGGTGGCCTCCGAGGTACCTCCACCGGAGTCCGAGCCCACCATGCTGGCCATTCTTCTTAGAAGCCAGGTCTGCTTCAGGGTGGTCTCGTCCAGGAGGAGCTCCTCTCGACGGGTCCCGGTGCGGTGGATGTCCATCGCCGGGAACACCCGGCGCTCGGAGAGCCTTCGGTCGAGGTGGACTTCCATGTTGCCGGTACCTTTGAACTCTTCGTAGATGACGTCGTCCATTCGGCTTCCCGTATCGACGAGGACTGCGGCCAGGATGGTGAGGCTTCCACCTTCCTCTATGTTACGTGCGGCGCCGAAGAACTTCTTGGGCGGATACAGTGCCACCGGGTCGATGCCGCCGGAAAGGGTCCGCCCGCTGGTCGGTACGGCCAGGTTGTAGGCCCGTGTCAGACGCGTAAGGCTGTCCAGGAGGATCGCCACGTGCTGGCCCGCCTCGACCAGCCGCTTGGCTCGCTCCAGCACCAGCTCGGCTACACGGCAGTGGTCTTCGACCGGCTCGTCGAACGTAGAGCCGAAGACCTCGCCCTTGACCGAGCGGGTCATGTCGGTTACCTCTTCCGGACGCTCCCCGATCAGGGCGACCATCAGGTGGATGTCGGGAGCGTTGGTGGCGATACCGTTCGCGATGTTCTTGAGGAAGGTGGTCTTGCCAGCCTTGGGGGGCGAGACGATCATACCGCGCTGCCCACGTCCCACCGGCGAGAACAGATCGATCATCCGCGTGGACAGGTTCTCCTTCGTGGTCTCGAGCTTGATGAAGGTCTCTGGGAATATTGGCGTCAGGTTCTCGAAGTGGGCCCTGCCGCGCGCGGCCTCCGGGTCGACGCCGTTCACACCTTCAACCCTGACCAGGCCGAAGTACCGCTCACCGTCTTTGGGCGGTCTGACCTGGCCGGTCACCTCGTCGCCCGTCCTGAGGCCGAATCGTCGTATCTGAGACTGGGAGACGTAGACGTCCCCGCCACTCTGGTTGCTCTCTCCCTGTCTCAGGAAGCCGTAGCCGTCGTTTACGATCGAAAGGATGCCGCTGGCGACCAGCTGCCCGTTCTGCTCGGCGTGGGCCTGAAGCACCTTCATCACGAGCTCCTGCCGCCGAAACGGGGATCCGTTCTCGAGCAGGCCCAGGTCCTGGGCGATCTGCTTGAGCTCGTCTTCACTCTTCGTTTGTATCTCGGTGAGGTTCATCCGCTATCTCCGAACAATCTACGCCTCCGCGCTCTCGCTATGGTCCGATCTCGAAGTGCTCGAAGTTTCGGCACTGATGCACGTACATTAAGGAGAGGGAGGCTCTACTACTTCGACCGGCGGGCCCGATCTATCCCCGGCTCTGTGAAGGTCGCTCTCCAGCAGCGTCGGTGGCATCTTGTCTGGCGCCACGCGACCCGCCGGGGCGACGGCTCACACTTATGGGTCGATGGTTTAGATGCTCTTTCAGGGAGCCGGGTGCCCCGCAAGGTCGGTGGAGCATCCTACAACGCGCCAGCACATTGGAACATCATCAGGGATGGGTCTCTGGCAGAGCGGCCTCGCGGGTCTGCTTCGGCCTGGGGGCCGTCTGCCTCGGAAGACGTGCAAGTGGGGGATTATCCTCACGATACCACGGGGAGAACGCTCCGTCTATAGCTCTGCGCCCCATTTTGTCGGATTCATGGGTAACGCCCCCCGCCGTTACCGGCTCCGTCGTTCCGCAGCGCGACCAGAGGGGGTACAGGGTAGCTGGTATGGGGTACGGGGGATGGGGTATGGGGTACCAGGGTACGAGTCAGGTGTTGGCGTTCAACGCCAGGGCATGCTGCCCGCCCTCGCGCAGGGTGCGTCGAGCGACCCCTACCAGCTCACGGAAGAGTGGGTGGGGGCGGTCGGGCCGCGACAGGAACTCGGGATGGAACTGGACACCTACCATAAAGGGATGATCGGCCAACTCGACAATCTCGACCAGCCGCCCGTCGGGGGAGAGCCCTGTGGACAGCAGGCCCACTGACTTGAGCGGTTCACGGTAGGCGTTGTTGAACTCGAAGCGATGGCGGTGGCGTTCGTTTATCCGTGTGCGCCTGTACGCCTTTGCCGAGAGACTCCACTCGACCAGCTCGCAGGGATACACCCCGAGGCGCATCGTGCCGCCCATCTCGGTGATACCCCTCTGGTCGGGCATCAGGTCGATTACGGGATCAGGCGTATCGGGGTCGAACTCGGTCGAGTTCGCCGCCCCCTTGCCAAGGAGCCGTCTGGACGCCTCGACGACCAACACCTGCATCCCGAGGCAGAGCCCCAGGTAGGGAACCGCATTTTCACGGGCATAGGTCGCGGTCTCGATCATGCCCTCCACCCCACGCGGCCCGAACCCGCCTGGGACGACGATCGCGCTCACCGAGTGGAGGTACTCGTCCGGACCGTGCTCCTCGATGTCGTCGGACCGGACCCACACGACCTCGACCTGGCGGTCGTGCACGAGACCCGCATGGAGAAGCGCCTCCTTGACCGAGATGTAGGAGTCGTGCAGGTCGACGTACTTGCCGACGACGGCGATCGACAGTGGCTCTTTCGGGCGCTGAATCGCCTCGACCATCTCCCGCCACTGGACCATGTCCCGTCCGCTGGTCGGCAGCCTCAGGCCCCGAAGAATCAGGTCTCCGAGTCCCTCGTCCTCGAGGATGAGCGGGACCTCGTAGACCGTCGAGACCGTCGGGAGTCCGATGACGCCGGGCCTGGGCACGTCACAATGGACCGAGATCTTCTGCCTGATCTCCTCATTCACGGGAAGGTCGCTCCGGCAGATTATCGCGTCGGGCTGGATGCCGATGCTCCTGAGCTCGCGGACGCTGTGCTGTGTCGGCTTCGTCTTCAGCTCGCCGGTGGACGACACGAAGGGAAGGAGGGTGACGTGGATGTAGAAGACGTTGTCGCGGCCGACCTCGTTCCGCATCTGTCGGATGGCCTCGAGGAACGGGAGGCCCTCTATGTCCCCCACCGTCCCGCCTACCTCGACTACGATAACGTCGGCCTTGCTGGCGCTGGCCACCGCCTTCATCTTCCCCTTGATGGCGTCGGTCACGTGGGGGATGGCCTGGATCGTCCCTCCGAGAAACTCACCCCTGCGCTCTCGGGCTATGACCTCGCTGTATATCTGTCCCGCGGTGACGTTGGACATCTGGGTGAGGTCCATGTCGATGAACCGCTCGTAGTGGCCGAGGTCCAGGTCGGTCTCGCAGCCGTCGCTCGTGACGAAGACCTCGCCGTGCTGATACGGCGACATCGTCCCAGGATCGACGTTGAGGTACGGGTCAAGCTTGAGGACCGACACAGAGATCCCTCGGCTCTTGAGTATCCGGCCGATCGACGCGACGCTGATCCCCTTCCCCACCGAGCTGACGACGCCCCCGGTCACAAAAATAAACCTGGTCATGGGCTTGCCGGCTCAGAGTGGGATGCTGCTGGCAGCGGGTCGAAAGGGGGTAAGAGGGACTGGGGTAGAGAGGGGAAGGAAGCGCGGCGGAGGTGGGTTCCCGCCACTACGAGCCCTCGGTGGAGTTGCGGTCAGTCGGGTGCGCCACTGTCTGGGAAGCTTGCCTCCATTGCTAGGCAAAGTATAGGGTTGGCTCGAATGGTTGTCAACAAAACCGGGGCGACCTCCGCCCCGTTTTTGGGGTGCCCTCTCATTCCCACCCGCCCGCCCAATGGATTGCAGGCACCCCAAACCCCGCGAAAGGGGCACTGCCCCCTCCGGAACCCCCGGACGAGCGGGGCGCATGCCCTGTGCGCCCCCACGCTCAGGAAAGTGGGAGGTGTGGAACGACCGCTGGATGGCCAACGATCGGACTTTGAAAAGGCCCTGGGGCGACCCTCCCCCCGCGTTAAGGGGAGATCGACGTCTGAGGGAGACCTCTAGACTCCCAGCGATCCCGACTTGTCGGGAGCTGCACACCCCGTTCCATTTGATCGGCCGCTACGCCCGGCTGAGTGGAACGAAGAATCCGCCTCCGCCCGCCTCAATTCTCGGGCGGGGTGCTCGGGCCGGTGCGAAGCCGGCCCAGGGCCTGCTGGACGAAGTCCACTTCCACCAGCTCCACCCAGCGGTCGAGGATCGTCCTGGTCACCGGCCCGGGAACGTCCTCACCGATACGGAGCCCGTTGACGTCAACGACGGGCACCATGCAGAACCGGGTGCTCGAAACGAACGCCTCGTCGGCCGTGTACGCGTCCCAGGTCGAGTAGTCGTCCTCGTCCACTTCGATCCCGAGCGAGTCCGCGATCTCCAGTACCGTCGCCATGCTCACACCTGGCAGGACGTTGAGGCGGTTGGGCAGCTTGATGCGGCCGTCCTTAACGAGCATGAAGTTACCGCCGCGGCACTCGGTGATGCTGCCCTCGGAGTCCACCATCAGCGGGAAGACCCTGGGCTGCAGTGGCCCAGGCTGCCGGGCCGGCATAGGGTAGGTGGTAGGAGTGACGATCCGGACGCCGTTCACGTAGTCGGCGGCGAACGAGGCGACGTCGAGGAACTGGCAATAGACGACCACGTTGGCGCCCGGCGGACCCTCGTGAGGCTGCGGTGCCTCGCTCACTATCTGGGTCACCAGGAACTCGTGGCCGGGAGATAGGCGAGCCCTGTTGGTCTCGACCAGCTCCTCGGTAATGGCCTGCAGCTCGTCGATGCCGAGGCCTGGATCGATCCCTGAGTGCGTCACGCCGTTGTACAGGCGCGACAGGTGCTCTCTGAGCTTGAACAGCCGCCCTCCGAACGTCCGCTCGTGGTCGTAGAACCCGCCGGCGGACTCGAATCCGCCGCCCTTCAGCTCGGCGACCGCCTGGCTCAGGGGTACGACTCTGCCGTTGAGGTAGGAAACGAGTTCGGGCTTTTCTGTCATATCTGACCCTGTCGAAGGCCCTGGCGAGCTAGGGGTACTCCACGACTCACCCTGTTATCCTCCGGACAGCCCCAGGACCGCCTGGACTGTGCGTCCGATGTCGGCGGGCGTGGGGACGGTCGCCGCCCCGGCCCCCGCCAGCGCCTTCGTCTTCTCAGCGGCGCGCGCCGCAGACCCGGTCACGATGGCGCCGGCGTGTCCCATCCGCTTGCCTGGAGGCGCGCTGGCGCCGACGACCAGGGCCGCCACCGGCTTGGTGAACTCGGACCTGATGTACTCGGCGGCCTCCTGCTCCGACGTGCCGCCGATCTCCCCGATCAACACGACTCCTTCGGTATCCGGGTCTTCCTGGAACAGGCGGAGCACGTCCACGAAGGAGGTACCCTTGATCGGGTCCCCGCCTATGCCCACGCAGGTCGACTGTCCGATGCCCAGCTCGGTGAGCTGGCCCACCGCCTCGTAGGTCAGGGTGCCGCTTCTGGACACCACGCCTATGGTCCCAGCCAGGTGTATCTGGCCCGGCATGATACCAACCTTGCACCGCGCACCCGGGGAGATCACTCCAGGGCAGTTCGGTCCCACAAGCCTGGCGGGTTGGTCCTTCATAGAGTGGACCACCCGCAGGGTGTCCAACACAGGAATCCCCTCGGTTATGGCGATGACGGTGTCGACCCCGGCGTCGACCGCCTCGACGATGGCATCGGCGGCAAACGGAGGAGGGACGAGAATGAGCGAGGTGTTCGCGCCTGTCTCGTCTACGGCCCGCCGCACCGTGTTGTAGACGGGCACGGTGTCATCGAACATCGCCCCGCCGCGTCCGGGCGTAACGCCCGCGACGAGCGCCGTCCCGTACTGTTTGCAGCGCCTGGCGTGGAGACTGCCCTCGCGGCCCGTTATGCCCTGCACCAGGAGGCGAGTGCTCTCGTCGACAAGTATGCTCATAGGTCTCCTTGGGTCGCGACTAGTCCGCCGCCCCGATCGCCCGTGCCGCCTCGGCGAGATCCTCGACGAGGGTGACGTCCAGGGTCGAGTCGGCCAGGAGCTTCCTGCCCTCCTCCGCATTGGTGCCCAACATCCGGACCACCATGGGACGGGCGTCGGCGCCCATGGACTCGGCGCCCTGGATCAGGCCCCGCGCGACCACGTCGCATCGCAGTATCCCGCCGAATATGTTGACCAGCACCCGCTTGACCGCCGGATCCGACAGCAGGAGCGTCGTCGCTAGGGCGACCTTGTCCTCGTCCGCTCCCCCTCCGACGTCGAGGAAGTTCGCGGGCGTCGCACCTGCCGTCCTGGTGATGTCCATGGTGGCCATTGCGAGGCCGGCACCGTTGACCATGCAGCCGACGTCGCCCTCCAGCTTCACGAAGCTTATACCGTACTCTCTAGCCTTGGCTTCGTAGGCGTCCTCCTGCTCCACGTCGTACATCTGTCGAAGCTCGGGGTGTTTGAAGAGGGCATCGTCGTCGAAATTCAGCTTGGCGTCCACCGCCAGGACGCGTCCGTCCGAAGTCACCACCAGCGGATTGATCTCGGCCAGCGAGCAGTCGAGGGTCTCGAAGACTCGGTAGACGCTGGCGATGATGTCCACTACAGGTCGAACCAGCGCGGCGTCGACCTTCAGTCCGTAGGCGAGCCTGCGGCTCTGGAACGGCATCAGCCCGAGGGTCGGGTCGACCTCGACTCGAAGTATCTTCTCCGGCGTCTGCTCCGCGACCGCTTCGATCTCCACACCACCGGCCTCGCTGGCCATCACCACTATCGTCTCCGCGCCGCCGTCGATGACTGCGCTCAGGTACAGCTCCTTGGCGACCTCCATCGCCTCTTCCACCAGAACCCGGCGGACGGGCACGCCATCGGATCCGGTCTGGTGGGTGACGAGTCTGCTCCCAAGAAGCGAGCCGGCGACGCTCTCGGCCTCCTGGGCCGACGACACGAGTTTCACGCCTCCGGCCTTGCCCCTTCCGCCCGCATGCACCTGCGCCTTCACGACGGCCCTTCCGCCGAGGTCCGACGCTATCTTCGCAGCCTCGGCTGGGGTCGCCGCGACACCGCCCTTGGGAACGGGCACGCCGTGCCCGGAGAGGATCTCCTTCGCCTGGTACTCGTGGATTTTCAACGGCATGTTCCTGGTGCGCCCAAGCGTGGGCGGCTGTGTGATGTTTGGACCGTGTCTGAGGGCATTGCCAGAGTTGTGATCCGGATGGCGGTGCGTGTTTGAAAATATCCGAACCGAACTGAATGTGCTTCAGCGGGCGGACTTCCCCCCACACCCCTCTTCCGTCTGCCTCGCCTTGAACCGGAGCGGAAACGACGATTTCAAGTCTAGGTGGCTACACTCTGGCGATAGCACATATCTTGTACCTTCGTCCTCGAGGTTACCCAATTGACATTCATTTTCGAGTACTCTGCCACGAAGAGCCCAAATGGAGCATGATGCCATCGACACATACCAACGGTGTCGATGGCAAGCACGTGAAGTCTCGTTGGGAAGAGGCGAGGGGCATGCCGCTGGTCCGTCAGGTGATTCGCGGATCTCACCGTGTCTCCTTCTTCGGTTACGGTGGCCGCCCGATGGCCGGACTACCCGGCCGGGGCGTTGGCGTGGCTGTGGCCGTCGGGGTGCCGACCTGATCTTCGGTGCCACCGCAAGCGACCATCGCCGAAAGCCCAACGAGGGTAACGAGCTTAACCGGGATCACGGATCCGAGCATCTCTCCTCCCTTGGAACTTCCTATCCCTTAGTTGATCGGGGTCGGGGGGCTGACGACCGTCATGATGTCGGGGTCCGCCTGGCCTTCAACCATGATGTGCACGACTTGCCCCTTTTCAGTCGCTCGGATCAGCTCATGGTTAACCAGGAGATAGAGCCCGGGATACCTGAACGTGTATTCAGCCACGATGACGCTGCCCGCGGGCACCACCGTCGTCTCTACTCCGTACTCTCTATCCGAGTCGGGATGAAACGAGCCCCTGCCGTAGACCAGATCGAAGTGGCCTCCGATGATGTGAATCCAAGACTCATCGTTGGCCTGGCCGTAGAAGAACCGCACCGTATCTCCCACGCGGACCTTGAGGGCGTTGTCGCCTGTGACTGCGCCGACCTTCCCGTTCGTCACCACGAAGGAGGGGTTCTCGTTTGCAACCCTCTCAGTTGAATACACGTGCTTGGACGGATCATCAGCCGAGGGCTCTGTGTAGAAGTCTCCTTCCATCAGATAGAACTGCTTGTCGACATCGGGAAGGCCGTCCCTGGGCAGGACTATCAGGGCACCGTACATCCCGGAGCTGACGTGAAGAACGATCGGCGCTACGGCGCAATGATAGACGAAGGCCCCCTCCTTCAGCGCCTGGAACCGGAAGGTCGCCTGCTGCCCCGGGGCCACGGTGGACGCGGATGCACCGCCAAGCTCTCCGGTAGCGGCGTGAAAATCGACGTTGTGCGCGTGTCTGGATTCCTTCGGATTTCTGATCGTTACTTCTACCCAATCACCAAGACGCACCACAATCGCCGGGCCGGGTACCCCACCGTCGAAGCTAAGGTAAGTGTAAGTGATTCCCGGGGCGATCTCAGCCTCGTATTCCTTTGTTTCCAGCGCGAAGCGAACGTTCCTGGGGTTGCCGCTGCAGTCCGGGAACTCGGGAAGGTTCGGGGCCGACACGAGATCCAGGTCCACGTTCTCCGGTTTGACCTGGTCAAAAGATCGGGACTCGTAAGGTGGGGCAACTCCCTGCTGTACTTCGGATGTTTCCGTTGAGCAGCCCAGTAGCACGAGAAGTAGGAGACCCGCCAAACTGAGGCCTCCGATGCGTAGAAGCGCCATCAATCACCTCTCTAAAATCGCCGGGGCAAAGGTGCGACCTCTGACTCCTGAGTACCCGGCGGCAGTCGCTCCGGGACAGCAGCCATGCCACACCTCTTTCCTCCCCGTTGACACCTGTCCGCCGTATCAGTCTGTACCATGTCTCACAAACATGACGGACGTGTGACTCCGATACTCCAGATTGTGACTGCCTTGTGAAAACTGTCAGCACTACCCTGTTTCACTTTTCATATTTACTTGGGTAGATCTGGCCTCCCTGAATTCAAAACGGCTGGCGAGCCCACGTAGAGGGCCAGGTAATTCTTTCATTTCGTGCCTGGCGGAGGGGGTGGGATTCGAACCCACGATTAGATTGCTCCAATTCTGGTTTTCAAGACCAGCGCCTTAAACCGCTCGGCCACCCCTCCACGCCAACGGCCAAGTCCCGGCCGGCGGGGCCGCGTAGGGCTGCCGGGGGGCACCTGGCTGGATCTCGGCGTAGGATATTGTATGTATTCGCAGGATCGAGAGCAAGGGCGTGGCCGACCGGTCCTGCCGTATCGACGGACCACCAGATCGGTCGCTTCCGCTTGACACCGCTCTCGCGGCGCTGATACACTGAGCGCGGCGTGCGCGCCTTGTCCAAGGCTTGGACGGCAACCGTAGACCCCGGCAGGCCGATCGATCCACGCGCCGGACGAGCACCCCGATCGAATCCGTGCCGCTCGCCCTCCTGGACTGTATCCGTAGACGGCCTGACCACCCACCGCCAAGGAGGAAGCCATGTTGATGACCCTATCCATCATTAAGGCCGACGTCGGCTCAATCGGAGGTCACACCCTGCCCTCCGAGAGGATGATGGAGGCCACACGCAAGGCCGCGGCTGCCGCCGTGACGGACGGGCTCCTCATCGACTCGTTCGTCTCGCACACGGGCGACGACATCGCGATCATCATGTCTCACACACGCGGGAAGGAAGACAACGACGTCCACATGTTCGCGTGGAACACCTTCCTGGAGGCGACCGACATAGCGAAAGAGTACGGCCTCTACGGCGCCGGGCAGGATCTGCTGGTCGATGCGCCGTCCGGCAACGTTCGAGGCGCCGGACCCGCGGTCGCCGAGGTGGAGTTCGACCACACCCTGTCGGGCGTGCGGCAGGCCGAATCGTTCATGGTCCTCGCCGCCGACAAGTGCGGGCCCGGGGCCTACAACCTACCGATGTACCTGGGCTTCGCCGACCCCATGTACTGCTCGGGCCTGATGCTTCCGCCGATGATCAAGGGCTTCACCTTCCACATCATCGACATGGACAACACCGGCGGGGACAGCATCCTCGAGCTTGACGCGCCGGAGGACGGCTACCACCTCGCCGCGCTGCTACGCGACAACGAGCGCTTCGGCATCGACAGCATCTACTCGAGGACTCACGACGTCCAGGCGGCCGCGATATCGGCCCAGCGGCTCCACTCGATCGCCGGCAAGTACACCGGCAAGGACGACCCCGTCGCCCTGGTGCGCAACCAGGGGATCTTCCCGGCTCCGGAGGAGCTCATCTCGCCGTACGCCAAGGCGCACTTCATCGGCGGCGACGCCCGCGGCTCTCACATCATGCCGCTCATGCCGGTTCCTCTGAACACCGCCGTGACCGGCATGTACTGCCTGCCGCTGGTATCCTGCATCGGGTTCTCCCTTGCCAGGGACGGCCACTTCTCCGACTCCTACGTCGACTTCTTCGACAACCCCGCATGGGACGAGGTGCGGCGGATCGCTCAGCGCAAAGGGATAGAGATGCGGAGCCAGGGCTGGTCCGGAGCCGCGATGCTGCCCTATTCCGAGCTGGAGTACGGTGGCTTCCGCGACACAGTCGGTGGCCTAATGGAACGCTTCGCCTTCAGGAACGGCGCGTCGGCCGAGACCGCGTCGGGCGTCGGCGCCGCGGCAAAGTCGAAGTAGGCCCGCAGACACGCAGACGGCTCGCATACCGACAGAGACCGTCGTCGGGAGGCTTGCCGTGTCTTCTGAGGCGCCCAGGCTGCTGGTGGCCACCCGGAACCGGGGCAAGCTCCGCGAGCTGACGTCGCTTCTCAGCGGCTGCCCCTTCCCGCTCGTGTCCCTGGACGACGCCGGCATCGACGAGGATGTCGCCGAGACCGGCTCCACCCTCGAGGAGAACGCGACCCTCAAGGCCGAGGCCTACGCCCGGCTGAGCCGGATGCCCACCCTGGCCGACGACTCCGGTCTCGAGGTCGAGGCGCTGGACGGCGAGCCCGGGCCCCTGTCGGCCAGATACGCCGGGGAGGGGGCCTCAGACCAGGAGCGGATCGCTTTCCTCGTTGAAAAGCTCACGGCCAGCGGACGGGAGCCACCCTGGGGGGCTCGGTTCAGGTGCGCACTCGCCATCGCGTGGCAGTCCGAGCCCGTCGAGGTCGTCATCGGAGACTGTCAGGGGGTCATCATCGAGGAGCCCAGGGGGTCCAACGGATTCGGGTACGACCCCATCTTCCTGTTGCCGGAACTGGGCCGAACGATGGCCGAGCTCTCGTCGGAGCGGAAGAACCGCATCAGCCACCGAGCCCGGGCGGCTCAAGCCGCCGTCGCTACCCTGAAGCGAAGGTCGGAGGACGCGGACGGGTCGCCGCACCGCCATAGCCGCGCATGACGCAGCCTCGAACGGCCATGTAGGGGCGCACGGTGTGAGGCCGCGTTTGGTGGGGCACGCCGCGTCGGCCGGAGCCCCCGCCTGTCGTTTCGCGGTCCGACATGGTAAGTTAGACGCGACATGGAAAGCATCAGGGACACGTTCACGAGGCCCTTCCGGGACCTCAGAATCTCTGTAACGGACCGCTGCAACTTCCGGTGCCCCTACTGCATGCCCGCCGAGATCTACGGGGCGAGGTACGAGTTCCTTCCCAGGGCCGACCTTCTCACTTTCGAAGAGATCGCCAGGCTCACGCGCATCCTCGTCCGGCTTGGAGCGGTGAAGGCGCGGCTCACCGGCGGCGAGCCGTTAGTGCGGAACGACGTGGAGAAGCTCGTCGCCCAGCTCGCGAAGATCGAGGGGGTGGAGGACCTGACCCTCACCACCAACGGCTACCTCCTCGACCAGAAGGCACAGGCTCTGAAGGACGCCGGCCTGCAGCGGGTGACGGTCAGCCTGGACTCCCTGGACGACGAGGTCTTCAAGACGATGAACGGGCGGGGGTTCGGCACTGAGAAGGTCTTGAAGGGCATCGAGGCGGCGGAGCGGGCCGGCCTGGTCCCGATCAAGGTCAACACCGTCGTCCAACGGGAGGTGAACGACCATACGGTCGTCGATCTCGCAAGGTACTTCAAGGAGCGCGGGCACATCGTTCGGTTCATCGAGTACATGGACGTGGGCAACCTCAACGGGTGGAAGCTCGACCAGGTCGTGTCCGGCGGCGAGATCGTCGACAGGATCGACGCGGAGATGCCGCTGGAGCCGATCGAGAGCAACTATCCCGGCGAGGTCGCGCGCCGGTACCGGTACCGGGACGGCGCCGGCGAGATCGGAGTGATTACCTCGGTTACTAGCCCGTTCTGCGGAGACTGCACCCGGATGAGGCTCTCCCCCGACGGCACGATCTTTACATGCCTGTTCGCCAGCACCGGCACCGACCTCCGGGAGCCGCTGCGGAGCGGCGCCGGCGACGACGAGATCGAGGCCATCGTTCGCCGGACCTGGGGCGCCCGCATAGACCGGTACTCCGAGGACCGTGCCTCGTTGACCGAGCCGCGCCGCGAAAAGGTCGAGATGTACCACATCGGCGGATAGATTCCGTCCCGGCCGCCCACCGGTCGCACCGACCTAGGTCCTTCTGAGCGCATCGCCCTAAATAGGTATTTCCCAGGATGACAGGCCGAAAACGTACGTGTACCCTCCGCGGGGCCGTCCTCACTCCATCCCAGACCCCTGGCTCAGAGAAGGGCCGAACAGGGGTGTGCAGATCCCGACAAGTCGGGATCGCTGGCAGTCTGAGAGCTTGCCCTGAGCCCGCTGAAGGGGCGTCCCTCAGAGAGCCGTCGATTCTTTTTCAAGGACGCAGGCGAAACGGCGCGAAGCTACGCCTCCCGCCACGAAAGCGTCTACGGATGACCGCATGATCGAGATACACACGGACGGCTCGTGCCTGGGCAACCCGGGCCCGGGTGGATGGGCCGCAATAATCCTCGATGGCGGCAAGAAGAGGGTGCTTCGCGGCCACGAGGCCAGGACGACGAACAACCGCATGGAGATACTGGCGGTCGTGGGGGGTCTTCGCGACCTGCCGCCGTCGGTCGAGGTCACGGTCTTCAGCGACAGCGAGTATGTCGTCAACACCATGACCAGGGGCTGGAAGCGAAGGGCCAACGTCGATCTGTGGGCGAAGCTGGACGGGGAGGTCGCCAGGCGGCACGTCGAGTGGAGGTGGGAGCGTGGACACGCCGGTAACGTGCTGAACGAGGAGGCCGACGCGGTGGCCAACAAAGAGGCGCAGATCGCGGCGGGCGCGTCTCACAACTCAGCCCTGTCTCACGTCGACGAGTCGGGGGACGCACGGATGGTGGACGTCGGGGTCAAGGCCCCCACCGAGCGGGTGGCCGTGGCCAGGGGGTCGGTCGTCATGCGTCCCGAGACTCTGGCGCTGATCAAGTCGAACGAGGTCGCGAAGGGCGACGTGCTGGGAGTAGCGCGAATGGCCGGGGTCATGGCCGCCAAGCAGACGGCGTCGTTGATTCCGCTGTGCCATCCCATCGCCCTGGACCACGTAGAGGTCGATCTGCGGCTCGACGAGGCCCGGAGTGCCGTCGAGATCGCGGCCACCGCCAGGGCAACCGCGCGCACCGGGGTCGAGATGGAGGCGCTGACGGCAGTATCGGTGGCCGGCCTCACTGTCTACGACATGTGCAAGGCGGTCGACCGGGGGATCCGCATAGAGGGCGTCCGTCTGGTCAAGAAGACCGGCGGGAAGAGCGGCGACTTCGTATCCGAGTAGCCGGCTCGAACAGGACGCCCTGGCGCGCCAGACCAGCGCCGCAGCCGCCGCTAATACGACGAGCAGAGTCTCACCGAGGAGTCTCGATGCCCGAGCCCGCAACAAGAAGGCTACGTTTCGACTCCGAGGCTCTGGAGGTACCCCAACCGTGGACAGTCACGAACCGGGGACTTGAATACAGCGGCGAGGCAATCGTCTCCCATAGTGTCACCCCCTCTCTGGGCGGCCCGCTTGAACGGGGCCTCAGCTTCAGAGTGGTGTTTTTCACGGTTCCGAGGCGAATCCCCGTTTCCCACATCCGTGACGCCAGAATAGCGATGGCTGTCCCCAGGCGTACGCTCGATGAGAGAAGAGGGGCCATAACCACGGAGCTGCGGGCGATCCACGAGACCAGGGCGAGATACTCCACATCCACCGACCCGGGCGACCTGGCGGTCCGCGGCCTGATCGACAATCGAGAGGCCTCCCTCAACCGGGAGATGGCCCGAAGAGACTCCATCGGCTACTCCCAGGGCCGAGTATACACTCGGTCGCCGGCTATGGCCCCGCCGGCCGACATCTTCGTAGACGACGATCCGGACTCCTGGGCCGACGCGTTGGCAGCGGCGGTGCTCGAGGGCGCCCACCCGGATCTTCCGTTCCACCATGCCGACTTCCCCTCCACGCTGACGGAGCAGAAGATGGCGGCACTGTACGCCGGGCTGTTCCGCCGCGACGCGGGTCAAGACGCCGCCCTCGGCACGTTCGCGGTCGCACTGGGACTCGCCCGACCGGAGGAGCCCATGGTATTCGATCCGCGCGAGTCTCGGGTGTTCGGCATCATCCGCAAGGCCTCTGAATCCCACGCCGAGGAGATTCCGGCCGGAGACGTCCTCGGGCTGCTGTGCGCAAAGCACGGCCTCAATCGAGCGCTGGCGGCGCTGTACGTTCTCGCCTACGTGCGCCAGGAGCATGGCGAAGTCGAGCTGGTGCCCTATCACGGGGTCAGGAGCGTTACCGGAGAGCGCATCCAGAGCGACCGCATAGCGTGGGACCTGGCGCCCGAGATTTCGTTCTCAGGGTCGATCGGCGACTACTTCGAGACGATCCGGCTTCGACACACGGTGTCCTGGAACAGCATCGTCCCGTACGCAGCCCTCCTGGTCGAGGGGATCGGACCCGAGGAGAGTCCGATCGAGATCGCGGCCCAAGAGCGCCGGCTCGTGGGAGCGCTCGGAGAGTTCGGCGGCAGGCTCGAAGAGGTGGTGGCCGCTACCGCCACGCTGGCTGCCGGGCTGGGAGAGGGTCCCCGCAGAGAGCTCGACGCCGTGGACCGATTGAGAGTCCTGGCATCGACCAGCGGATTTGCGGAGTTCCACTCGGCGGCGGTCGACAACTTCGACGGCCCCTCCGGGTTGCGGGAAGCGCTGGACTTCTACAGGCGCCTGGAGCGGGTCTCCGACCTGGCCCCGGCGATGGCCGAGGCCAGGCGCTACCTGAGAGATATGACGTTCGGCCCAGAGCATCAGAATCTGGTCGTCGAGCGGGACGCAGTAGCCGCCAGCATCGACCTCGACAGCCTGGTCGCAAACCCGGACCTCTGGGGCAGCATCCACGCCGGGTACATGGCCCTCAGGCGAAGATACCTCTCGGCGTATCGAACCCACCATAAGGCGTTCCATCGGAAGGCGGAGGAGATGGCGGCTCGGCTGAAGGCTCTCAGGCCCCAGGTCCGGGCGCTGGAGATGTTCAATCAGATCCGCGAGTTGGAGGGCCCGCTGGGAGAGACCTCACCGCCTCAGTTCCGAAAGCTCCTGACCTCGGTGGAGCTATGCGCCACGGCCGAGGATATGCTTACCCTGGAGATCGTCCCATATTGCAGCGAGTGTCGCATAAAATTGGACCAGGAGCCGCCGACGGCGGAGGCGGCCCGAGTCTGCCGGGACATCGAAGAGGCCGTGCGGGAGTACAACGGCAGGCTGGGGTCCCATGCAGTTCGACGCGTGCTGTCGAACGCCACCACCGATCATCTGAGCACGTTCAAGGACCTCGTGCAGGTCGGCGACACCTCGGCTCTCGAGAATGTCCTCGATGATGAGGTTGTCGAGTTCCTGCGGAGTTTCCTCAGGGCGTAGGGGCCCGTGACCATAGGGACGCCTGGACGCGCGCCCAGACGACCGAGGGTCTCTGACTGATGCCGAGAATCACGAAGTCGATACTTGACGCCATCCTCGGTCGAGGGTCCGAGCCACCTGCCAAGGTGATCGTCGGCCTGGGGAATCCGGGGCCGGAATACTCCCGAACCCGGCACAACATCGGGTTCTGGTGCATCGACCGCGTCGCCGCCGACCACCACATCGAGCTTTCCAGGAGGCATCGGCTCGCCGTGATCGGAGAAGGGGTCATCGCGGACCGCCGGGTCGCCCTGGTCAAGCCCAGGACCTTCGTCAACCGGAGCGGCGATGCCATCCGGTACCTATCGGCTAGATACTCGCCGAACCCGGGCGACCTCGTCGTAATCTGCGACGAGATGGCCCTGCCCCTCGGAGCCCTGAGGCTGCGATCCGGGGGTGGAGCGGGCGGCCACAACGGGCTCAAGTCCGTCATCGATGCGGTCGGAAGCCCGGACTTTCCGCGCGTCCGGATCGGCATCGGGCGCCCACAGGATGGGGACGACAACATATCCCACGTGTTGAGCCCGATGCCGGATGATGACGAAGCGAAGGTGTTGGAGACCGTGGAGAGGTCGGCGCGGCTGATCGAGTGTCTGCTGGCAGACGGCGTGGACGCCGCGATGAACAGGTTCAACTGACGGCGCGGGCGGCGTTCCCAGCCGTGGCGGAAGAGCTCGGCGGCCTACCGTCTCCCGGCGGGCGGGCCTGCCCAGACATCCTTCGCGGGGTCGTATATCTCGGCAGTGTCGAGCAGCCCGTCCTCGTCGGCGCCTCCGACAACCAGCACGGTCCCGTCCCGAAGCAGGACCGCTTCGTTGTTCGAGCGGAAGACGTTCAGCGAGGCAACGGTCGACCACGTGCCGGTGACCGGATCCCAAACCTCGGCAGAGTTCAGGTACGGAGTGTCGGCCCGCCCACCGACCACGGTCACCTTGCCGTCCGGCATGAGGACGGCGCTGTGTCCGCCTCTTCCCTGGGCCATGCTGCCGGTGAGCGTCCAGGTGTCGGTCCGGTAGTCGTAGATCTCGGCCGATGTCAGGAACCCATCGTCGTTCTCCCCACCCATGACGAGCACTCCGCCGCCATCGAGCAGAATCGCGCGGTGAACGTGGCGCGGGTCGTTCATGTCTGCGGCCGCCGACCACTCTCCGGTGGCCGGGTCGTAGATATCGACGCTGGCTATGGCCTTCGTGCCGAACCGTCTGCCGCCGGCGACAAGGACCCTGCCGTCGGGGAGAAGGGTGGCGGTGTGCAGGGCTCTGGGTCCTGACATCACGCCCGCGGCGACCCACTCGTCGGACGCCGGATCGTATATCTCGGCGTCGTCGCGATAGGGGGTTACCTTCCCGCCCGTCACGAGCACGCGACCGTCGTTGAGAACGGTTGCGGCATGAGATCGGCGCGGCTTCTTCATGGACGCCGTTACAGTCCAGGCGCCTGTCGCAGGGTCGAAGATCTCGGCCGAGCTCAGATAGAACTGGTTCCCGTGACCCCCTACGACGAAGACGGTGCCGTTGTTCAGGAGAGAGGCGGTGTGCCACCTGCGAGCCTTGAACATTGGGGCCGCTTCCGCAAACTCACGGGGCGTCGGGTCGAACATCTCCACCGAGTCCAGGGGCGGTCCGGCGCCGGACATGAAGCCGGGACCCTGGCTGCCGGAGACGAAGACCCTCCCGTCGGGGAGCACCGTCAGCGTGTGATACATCCGCGCCGTGGTCATCTTCCCGACGGGTACTATTCCCTCGGGCGTGGCCGTTGCGTCAGGGTCCCCTCCGCCTCCACCACAGGCGGCGGCGACCGCGAAGGCCACAGCTGCCAGGGCGCCGAAGAGGTACCTGGACACACGGCTTTTGACGATGGTCATGGAGTTGCTCAAAACGCCTCCAACGCACACGTGGCGCCCTCGGTCAGAGGGGTCCGGGCGAAGCGCCGAGATTATAGCAGCGGCCTTCCACCCCGTCAACTTGATTGCGGCGGGCGTGAGCTCCGTCGCGACCGCTTGATTGGGCCATCGCCGGTTTGCTACACTGCCACCGATCCACCGATGACAGCGAGGAGCTCCGCATGAGAATCACGATCGAGGAGGTCAGGCACATCGCGGCTCTGGCGCGGGTCGGGATGACCGATGAGGAGGTCGAGAGGATGCGTGAGCAGCTCTCGGTCATCCTGGAGCAGTTCGACGTGCTGGAGCAGGTGGACACCGAGGGTGTCGAGCCCACCGGACATTCGGTCGGCGTGTCGTCGATCATGCGGGACGATCGGTCCCGCGAGTCCTCGCCCATCGAGGACATGCTGGCCAATGCCCCGGACCGAGAGGGGAATCTGGTCAGGGTGCGCGCCGTGCTGGAGTAGGTCCGATGACACGGGACGCGCAGAGGCATATGTGAGCAACATCAGGTCCAACGACCTTGTCCGTTTGACAGCCCACGAGGCTAGGAACCTCCTCGACCGTCGAGAGGTCACGGCGGTGGAATTGGCCGAGGCCGTCCTGTCGCACATCGGCCGGGTCGAGGACCGGGTCGGCGCCTTCGTTACGGTGACCGGGGAGACGGCGATCGAGCAGGCCCGGCGAGCCGACGAGCGGATAGGCAGGGGCAGCGCCGGAGCCCTTACGGGCGTTCCGGTTCAGCTGAAGGACAACCTGTGCACGAGGGGCATCGCGACCACCTGTTCGTCGCGCATGCTGGAGAGGTTCGTGCCGCCCTACGATGCCACGGCAACTCGCCGACTGTCCGACGACGGCGCGGTCCTGGTGGGAAAGGGCAATCTGGACGAGTTTGCGATGGGCTCCTCGACGGAGAACTCGGCTGTGTTCCCGACCCGCAACCCGTGGGACCTCGACCGGGTGCCCGGAGGCAGCAGCGGCGGACCGGCGGCCGCGGTGGCGGCGGACGAGTGCATCTTCGCGCTGGGATCGGACACCGGCGGCAGCATCCGCCAGCCGGCGGCTCTCTGCGGGGTCGTCGGCATGAAGCCGACCTACGGCCTGGTGAGCCGCTTCGGCCTAATCGCCTTCGCCAGCTCGCTGGACCAGATCGGTCCTCTCACGAAGGACGTCGCCGACTGCGCGACCGTACTGAACGCGATCGCCGGGCACGATGAGCGCGACTCTACGTCGATCCAAAACGAGGTGCCCGACTACACACGGTCTCTCAGGAGAGACCTCAAGGGACTCCGCATCGGGGTCCCCGACGAGTATTTCGTCGAGGGCATCGATCCCGGTGTGGAGCGCGCCATACGCGAAGCCATCGAGGTTCTGAGGGACCTTGGGGCCGAGGTCGCCGACACGTCCCTGCCTCACACCTCGTATGCCCTGGCCGTGTACTACATCATAGCCCCGTCGGAGGCGTCCGCCAACCTGGCGCGCTACGACGGCGTCAAGTACGGCTACTCTGCGAGGGACGCCGACAGCATGTGGGACGCGCTCGACAAGACCCGTCAGCAGGGGTTCGGCCCCGAGGTCAAGCGGCGGATCATGCTGGGCACCTACGCCCTGTCGGCCGGCTACTACGACGCCTACTATCTGAAGGCCCAGAAGGTGAGGACGCTGATCCGGCGGGAGTTTCAGGAGGCGTTCGAGCAGTTCGACGCCCTGGTGATGCCGACCTCGCCTTCGACAGCGTTCAAGCTCGGGGAGAAGACCCAGGACCCGGTCCAGATGTACCTCAGCGATGTCCTCACGATCCCAGCTAACATAGCGGGGATTCCGGCGATCTCGGTTCCCGCGGGTCTGGCGGACGGGATGCCCGTCGGGCTCCAGATAGCGGGACCTGTCCTTGGCGAGGAGACCATCCTGCGTGTGGCCTTTGCTTACGAGCAGGCGACCGAGTCGCACCGCTCTAGGCTTCAGTTTTCTTAGAAGCGCATGACGATCCGGAGTCCCGGTTAGGAGGCGAGCCGCATGGGTGAACTTGACGGCAAGGTAGCCATCGTTACCGGCGCCGGGAGGCTGCGAGGGATCGGTAGAGCCGCAGCCGAAGCTCTGGCCGAGCTGGGCGCCGACGTGGTTGTAACGGGCACGGGCAGAAGCCCTGACAGCTATCCTCAAGACGAGAAGAAGGCCGGATGGAAGGACATCGAGAGCACCGCCGAGCTGGTTCGTGGTTTCGGGCGGCGCGCGCTAGCGCTGAACCTCGACGTAGTGGACCGAAGGCAGGTTCAGGATCTGGTCGACCGCACGGTTCGGGAGCTGGGCAGGGTCGACATCCTGGTCAACAACGCGGCGTTTGCGCGGGGGGCCGACAGAACTCCCATCGTCGATCTCGATCCCGACATCTTCCAGCGAGTCGTGGACATAAAGGTGACGGGAACGTTCCTTGTCACAAAGGCGTTCATCACCGCCGCAATGGCCCAGGGCGACGGTGGAAAGATCGTGAACATCTCCTCCAACGCCGGGAAGACGGGCTCTCCGAATATGCTGGCCTACAATGCGGCCAACTTCGCCATGGTGGGGATGACCCAGTCGATGGGGAAGGAGCTCGGGCCTAAAGGATTCAACGTCAACTGTGTCTGCCCCGGAGCGGTGGAGACGGCACGGATGGACGTGATGGACCGGTCGGAGCTGGACGAGGTCGCCGCGAGGACGCCGGTTCGACGGAACGGCACCGCCGAAGAGGTCGCCCAGCTCATCGCCTACCTGTGCACCGAGGCCGCCTCGTGGATACAGGGTCAGTCGATCAACATCAACGGCGGCACGACGATGGAGCACTAGGATTTATTACTGAGGGAAACCCTCAGACTCCCGGCAAAGGGGCTTTGCCCCTCTGCACACCCCGTGTTTCCTCGTGCTGCCACGGGGCAGCGCAGAAGCCTGACTAAACGGACCGGAGGTAAGAAGAATGGATCTGGGAATCAGGGGACGCGTCGCCCTCGTGACGGGTGGCAGCAGAGGGTTGGGCCGCCAGTCGGCGCTGTCGCTGGCGGGAGAGGGGGTGAACGTCGGCATCTGCGGGCGGACGAAGGACACGCTCGACCGGACTGTCGGCGAGCTACGGAAGATGGGAGTCAAGGCGACCGGTGTCGTCGCCGACGTGTCGAAGACGTCCGACGTCGAGGCACTTCACCAGAGGGTAGCGGACGACCTGGGGCCGGTGGACATCGTGGTCAACAACGTCGGCGGGTCGAGATCGAGGTCCGACATCACAGGGACGACTCTGGAGGACTTCACCGGCACCTTCGACATGAACGTGTTCAGCGGGTTTCAGCTAACCAAGCTGGTGCTCCCGCACATGCAGGCGCAGAAGTGGGGCCGCATCATAAACATCGCCTCTATCTGGGGGAGGGAGTACGGGGGAAACCTATCGTATATGTCCAGCAAGGCCGCGATGATCGCGGCGACCAAGCACTCCGCTGTCGCGCTGGCGAAGGACGGCATCCTGGTCAACAGCATCGCTCCGGGGTCGATCGCCCACGCGGACGGTACCTGGGAGCGCTTTCAGAAGGAGAACTCGCCGGACGCTGTGCAAGAGTTCATCGACCGGAACCTCCCGCTGGGCCGGTTTGGCTGGCCCGAGCCGGTGGGAGACCTGGTCGCGTTCCTGTCCTCCGACCGGGCCGGGATGATCACCGGCGCCTGCATCGTGGTGGACGGCGGCCAGAGCATCTCGATGATCTAGTGCTTGGGTGCAGAGATACTCGAACGTATTCTGTCCCACCCGCCCGCCCGTGGGGGTTTAGCTCGGCAAGCCACACCGGGTAGAATTCCACCCGCACCAGCCACCCGGGCCAGAACGACCATGTGAGGAGGCGGAGATGCAAGAGGACTCGTCATTGGACCCAGTTGCTCTCGATCCAGACAAGTTCGATGTTCGTCTTGAGAACGAGCGAGTTCGTGTGCTCGAGGCAAGAATCGCTCCGGGCCAGGGCCACGGTATGCACTGGCATCCAGAGCACCTGATATACACGCTCTCTGCCTACAAGGTCCAAGATACATTCACAGATGGAAGCACGAAGACGATGGAGCGTGGAACTGGAGAACTCCTATGGGGGGACGAATTGACTCACGCCACGCAGAACGTCGGCGAGACAGCAGTACGTGCCCTGATCATCGAGCTCAAAGCCTAATGAAAGCGATGGCACGCAGGGGTGGCGCCATCTCGCTGGAGCGGACCCGGCCTCGGTGGGCGGTCATATCGTGTGTCGTGTGGCCGGGCCGCTCAGATCGCAGCCGTTAGGCCACTCATCCATCACCGAAAGAGCATCCCCCAATCCGCATTTCCCTCAATCGGGAGGCTCTGTCAGGAGGCTCTATGCTACGCCCCTTGAACGCACTATTCTAGCTGGATACGGTGGACAGTTCCAGGATCGGTGATCTCGCATTTCACCGTGGTTTCAGCGCCGACCTGGACCTTGTCGGGATAAAGCGCTGATTTTCCGATCGCGATTTGGATGGCGCCCGTCTCGTGATCAGGCACGACCGTCCATACGACAGCTGATGAAGAGTAGACTATGTACGATGCAGAAGGTGCGAATCTGTTTGACCAGACCACCTTGATCTGCCTGCCGCCGATTGGCCACCGTTCAGATGCAGCTGACCAGTCGACCCGGTCACCGAAGAACTTAAGAAACGACACGTAGCACTCAATTGGGGCCAGGATAACGTTTGGCTTCGTAGAGCGCTGTGACATTGTGGCCACAAGGTCTTCGAGGATCATGAAGTCAGGATCCTTCCGCGACAGTCGGTCAGGGCCAGCGGCAACTGCGTCGGTAAGTATGTACTGGAGGTAGTCTTGTTCGCCGCGAGCGATGTGGCGCCCGACATCTGTAAAGTATGGAGTCCACCAGTATGAGGGGCTGTTGAATTCTCCCAGCCCCGTCAACTCCCAAAGGCCAATCGACATATACTGTGAGTAAGCAGGGCTCCGCTCTTCTGCTACCTTGGCAACCTCGCGAATCACCGTCGCTTCCAGATATGACTTCAGTATCTCCTGCCGGCCTTCGCTGACCCGGGCACCGTCCAGCCCACCGGTCCGCCCGTTTACTGCCGCAATAGAGTTGCGGCGATCTGAGCCTAAGATTGACCCGACCGCCAAAGCGTCCAGGCGTTTGATCCGTTCCAGAACTGTCTGAAGATCAGTCACGAGACTCCCAAACTTCCCGGCGAATTCCGCAGCGCTCCAATTCGCATAGACGAAAGGCGTCAACACCGGTGGCAGTTCGGCTGAGTCGATACGGAGTGGCAGGATCGCTTTCCGCTCTGTCATGGCATAAGCCATTTCGAATCGCTGGCCCCATGACGAGCGACTTGAATCCGTACAAAGGAAGAGCATCGCCTCGCTCTGCGAGACCGCTTCAAAGATGTCCTCCCAGAGCAGTGTGCCGACTGTTCGGCTATGGTCCCACAGCCAGCCGACGTGTCCCCCGCTCTCAAGGATCTCTTTGGCCCTTTCGGCATACGACAGGGCGTCTTTCGAGCTGTAGCTAATGAAGACTTTCAATCTATTTGATCATTAGGAAAGGCAACTATCCCCTAGCGTCATGTAGTGAGGCATGGTACCCTCTCTTGGTGGCGCTAGGAACACTGGCATTGATATTCGGCTGGCTAAGTACGGCAAGCGATTGGCCGTGGAACGTCGTTACTGGCTTCCTAGCCATGGGCACGTTTGCGATATTGGTCGTTGCGTCAGGCGTTCAACTGCGTGGTTTCCATCGACGCCGAAAAGCACAGGCCGCCCGCGCTGCGCTATTGGCCGACCCGCTCATTGTCGAACACTTCATACCTCAGAGCACATACAAATTACGGGCTTTCGCCGGGGCGCCAGATGAAGAAGGGTTCCCCGAAGAATTGGTCATTGGCATCGGTAAGTACCGCATCCTACAGCGGGTTATGGCAAAGACTGAGTTGATTGTGGGGTCAGTGGTGCTTCACCTCGACGGTCCACCGGAGAATAGTCCGCAGGTTGGGGAACGAGACAACCCGTACATTATTGAGCGGCTTCCCGAGGGTCAAGTTAGGGACTGGCACGGCGTCGTGCTGCCGGACATGACTGGTGTTTGGCCGCGTCAGTACGATGAAGGGGTTTATGTGATGATCGGGAACAGTATTGAGACAACTACAGAATGGGAGGGCCATATCCGCCTTGCGTTCTCAATCCATGGTGCAAAACGTGTTTCTTATAGGCTGCGATTCCGGGTCTCGGCACACGAAGACATGATTCCCTTCTTGAGAGGATGGAGTGATGACGCAACAAAACAAGAGCGGTAAACCTCTGACCAAGAAAGAATTTGACCGCGTCTTGACGAAGGTGGTGACTACGCCGTCCCCTCCGAAAGCACCGAAGGAATCCGGTTCAGAAGAGAAACGAACATCGGGGTCTGATCGTCGCGGTGATTCCACCTGAAGGCGTAGGAATCGAGATAGCTCTGTAGATGATTGTGCCCGACAACATGATTGACGCCGCCGATACCGCGCTTCACGAGGCTCCAGAAGCCTTCGATGGTGTTCGTATGGGCCGTGCCGCTGACGTACACTCTGGCCGCGTGGTGGACCCGCTCATGGACGTATCCGGCGGTGCCAACGCCCCTGTAGCTGCCCAGCTCGTCGGTGAACACGGTGGACTTCGGCATGACCTTCGACGTGATGAAGGGCATGGTGGTAGTGGCCTTCACGTCAGGTGCGACTTCGGCAACGATCTTGCCTTTTCGTTGGACTGCCCCGATCACGATCGTCTTGCCGCCAGCGCCACGACCGCGCCTGCCCGAACGCCTGACGGCATGGCGGTTCTTGTCCTTCCCGCCGATGTAGGTCTCGTCCACTTCGACTTGACCGTCCAGGGGGTCGATATCCTCGTCCATCAGCTTCCGAATCTGCGTGAACATCCTCCAGGCTGTCTTGTACGTGACGCCCAGTTCCCGCTCAAGCTGTTTGGCCGAGATACCCGTGCGGGTAGAGGCCATGAGATAGACGGCGTAGAACCAGTCCCGAAGCGGTGTGCTGGACTTGTGGAGGATCGTCCCGGCCGTTGGGGAAAGCTGGTACCCGCAGTAGTCGCACTCGTAGACCTTGCGGCTACGTACCCGGTGAAACTTGCTCGACTTGCTGCAAGACGGGCAGTCGATGCGCTCCGGCCAGCGCTTGTGGCGAAGCCAGTCAAGGCACGTATCCTCGTCGGAGAAGTGGGTGTCGAACTGCCGCTTGGTGTACTTCTGCATCGGGTGATCCTTTCCTGTTCTACGGTCAGGATACCAGATAGAGTACATGATGTCAAGGGATAGTTACCTTAGGAAATACCTACCTGGGATAAGAGTCCCGCCTGAGAGCGCCGCATTGATCTTGATGCTCCTCAATGATCTCGGTCCTCCCAGTCAGAGCCGGGATCGGCGGCTAGACGCCGGGTGGCAGAGCCGCCCTGGAGTGAGGCAAGACCGCCCGATTGACCAGGTTCTCGGGCATCTTCCCCTCGAGGACCAGGGCGACCTCTTGGGCCGCCCGCTGCTCCAGCTCCAGGACCGCCTCCTGGGAGAAGAACGCGACGTGAGGAGTCACGAGCAGGTTGTCGAGCTTGAGCAGCCGGTGATCGACGGGCGGGGCGGTATCGACCAGCACGTCGACTCCAGCGCCCCCTATACCGCCCGACGTCAGGGCGTCGTGGAGGGCGTCCTCGTCGATCAGCGGACCGCGCGCCGCGTTTATCAGGAACGCTGTGGGCTTCATCATTTCCAGCTCATCCGGACCTATCAGGTTCGTCGTCTCAGCGGTCAGCGGCGCGTGCAGTGTGACGAAGTCCGACCTTCTGAGAAGATCGGGCAGGTCCGTGGGCCTCGCGCCCAGCCCTTCGATGGTCTCCGGCGGCACGACCGGATCGTAGGCCAGCACTTCAAGACCGAAGGCGCCCGCCTTGCCCGCTACTGCCCGGCCGATCCGGCCGAATCCCACGATCCCCAGCGTCTTGGCCCGCAGCCGCAGGATGGGCATCTCGAGCGGCACGCTGCCCCACCCGGTCGTCCTGACCGACGTGTCGAACAGCACGATCCGCCGGTTCCAGGCCAGGAGTAGAGCCATGACGTGGTCGGAGACCTCTTCGACGCAGTAGTCGGGCACATAGGTGACAGCTATCCCGAGCTCGGTGGCGGTGTCGACCGCGATGTTGTCCACGCCGACGCCGTACCGCCCGACGACGACGCACCTCGGTGCCGCTCTGAGCACACGGTCGGTGACCTGGGCGAAGCAGGTCAGAATGCCGTCGACATCCTGAGCGAACGACGCGAGGGTCTCTTCCTCGCCGTCCGGGGCAACGATGAGCTCGGCGCCCACCTCGGCCAGCACCGCCCTCTCAGGCTCGACGGAGGGCCAAACGTAGTCGGTAACGAGCACTCTTCTGGTCATGGGGTTCTCCTTTCGGACGCCACCGGCGGGGTAAGGGGGAAGCGCCCTCCACCGAGGCCCCACCCCCCTCCCAAGAAGAGGGAATAGCTCTGAGGGACGCCCTCAGACTCCCGGCATAAGGGAGACCCCTCTGCACTCCCCCTCTCGTTCCGCCCAGCCCAAGAAGTCCTGTGGGGCCCAGGTTTTGAGGCCGTAAGGCCCAGATCAGTCGAAGGATAACGCCATCGGCCTGAACATGCACCTCTACGAAACGGTTCTGAGGGACGCCCCTTCGGCGGGCTCAGGGCAGGCTGTCAGACTCCCGGCATAAGGGAGACCCCTCTGCACTCCCCCTCTCGTTCCGCCCAACCCAAGAAGTCCTGTGGGACCCAGGCTTTGAGGCCGTAAGGCCCAGATCAGTCGAAGGATAACGCCATAGGCTTGAACATGCACCCCTCAACGAAGATGTCGAAGAAGTCGGTCGTCGTCTCCAGCTCTACGTGCTCGATCTGGCGCGCCATCGACTCGCCGGCGTTCCTGAGGCGGCTCGACAGGAGCATTATGGTGGCGCCCTCGAGGGACGCGTTGCCGACCTTGACGATCTTGTCGGAGGGCAGGTTGGCTATGAACCCGATATCCACGGCGCTCCCGATGTCGACGTAGTTCGCGAACCCGCCGGCGAGGTAGAGCCTGGAGATGTCCCCCAGGGGGACTCCGTAGCGGCGGAGAACGATCCACTGGCCGCAGTAGTTCGCCGCCTTGGCCTGTGCCAGCGCGCTGATGTCGGACCGCGACAGTGACATCCCCTTCTCCGGGACGAAGAAGAACTCATTGACGCCTTCGTCGAACGCCCCGAGCTCGTTCATGGTCTCGTTGCGCCTCAGCTCGGCGAGGAGATCGACGAGGCCCGAGCCGCAGATTCCCTCCGGCTCCGCCGATCCGATAGTGCGATAGCTGACCGAGCCGTTCGTGATCTCGATCGCCTCAACGGCGCCGTCGTAGCCCGGCATCCCATACTTGACCTCACCACCCTCGAAGGCCGGACCGGCGGGGCAGGACGCGGCCATCATGCGGTGCCGGTTGCCAACGACCACCTCGGTGTTGGTTCCGACATCCACCAGCACGACGACCTCTTCCTGCTCGTCCATTCCTACTGCCAGCAGGTCGGCCGTCACATCGGCCCCGACGTGACAGCCGATCAGGGGCCCGCCGTATACATTGGCTCCGGGAAACACCCTGAGACCCAGATCCTTCGCGCTGACGTTGAGGACCGTCGAATCCCGGACACCCTGCTCCGTCTCGAGCTCCGTCACCGACTTGTATGGCTTCTCGCCGATGGACTGGACGTCGAAGCCGAAGAGGATGTCGCGCATCGTCGAGTTGCCCACCATGACGACCTCGTAGATCGTACGGCGGCGGATGCCCAGCCGCCTGCACAGGTCCCCGATCTCGAAATTGATGGCCGACAGCATCACCTGCTGAAGCTCGCCGCGGAAAGGGCCTCCGTCGTATGAGATCCGGCGCATGATATCGCTGCCGCCGAATCGCTGGGGGTTCTCGAAGGAGGCGGTGTAGCGGACCTCGCCGCTCTCCAGGTCAACCAGGTTGAGAACGACGGTGGTGGTGCCCACGTCGGCCGCGATGCCGAAGATGCTGCCCCTGTAGGAGTCGACTCTCCGATCCCGGAACCACACGTCGTCGCCCCTGCGAACGGTGAGCGGGTCAAGGGCGACGGCGCGCCGAGTCGAGTGTGTCAGTATCCTGGGCTGACGGCGCAGGACCTTGAACTCAATGTCCGCCGCAGGGTCCAGGACCGTGGCCCGGCAGGCCAGCCGGTAGCTCCCCGACAGGAAGCTCTCAGACTCGGCAAGGGGCGACAGGGCGTCCATCCCCCGCCGGATGTCGACGATGCACTCGTGACACTGTCCAGTGCGGCCGCAGGAGGTCGGCACCCTGACCTTCAGGCTGTCGGCGTAGTCGAAGATCGATTTTCCGGCCGCCAACGGCAGTTCGCGGCCGTCGTAGTGGAGTGGCGACATCTTTCTCGATGGGGGCGCACGCCCGTGCGCGCCTAAGTTCAGGGACGCCGGCTGGGTCAGACCTCCCAGGCGCTGCGGTAGTCCAGATCGTCGCTGCCGGTACAGACGGCGAGCTCGTCGGGACCATCGGCAAAGCTCTGGTTGCGACAGCCGAATCTGGCGGTGCACCGGTCTTCGACGCTCTTGTACGGACAGCGCCGGGTGGAGACCTCGGTCACGGTGGCCGAGATGCCCCGATAGATCTCGGTCAGGCGCTCCATGCTGGCCTTGAAGCGCCGCTTGTCTAGCTGGCCGTCCGCTGTACTCATCCGGTCACGTAGCGGCCCTTACGCGGAGACCGCTTCCACGGCCTCCGCCTCGCTGGTCAGCCGCTTGGCAAGGTCGACACAGTCGATGGCGTCCTTGCCGTAGCCGTCCGCACCCATGTCCTCGGCGAACTCCTGAGTCACCGGTGCGCCACCCACCATCATCTTGATGCTCTCCCTGAGACCGGCATCGTCGAAGGCCTGGATCGTCCTTCCCATGTTGGGCATCGTGGTGGTGAGAAGGGCGGACATCCCGACGACCTGCGCCCCGTGCTCGACCGCGGCTTCGATGAACTCATCGGGCTTGGTGTCGACTCCCAGGTCATGGACGACGAACCCAGAGCCCCGCAGCATCATGATGCAGAGGTTCTTGCCGATGTCGTGAAGGTCGCCTTTGACCGTCCCCATGACTATGATCCCGGCGGGCTCCACCCCGGATGCCGAGAGTATCGGCTCGATGTGCGCCATGCCGGCCTTCATGGCGCGGGCCGCGACCAGAACCTCCGGCACGAAGATGATGTTGTCCCGGAACTTGATGCCGACGATGGCCATGCCGGAGATGAGCCCGTCGTCCAGCACTGTGTTGGCTTCGAAGCCCCGATCGAGTGCCTCTTTGGTCAGTCGACCGACCTCGTTCTGGTTGCCGGTGATCAGGGAGTAGGCGATCTCGTGCATGAGCGGGTCCGTCCCGTCGAACAGACTCCGAATGTGGTTGACCTCGAAGGGCTTGGTCACGTGGGCCATCTCGCTCTTCAAGCCCTCATGGTCTGTCACCATTGCCACCTCTCCGTAGTCTAACGATAGTCCCTTAAACCCCATTATTTCGGCTTGCGCGGGCTGTGTCAAACAGGATGGGACCGGTTTTTGCTCTATTGTGCCAATGGTCGTCCGTTTGGCAGGGCGCTCAGACTGCGGTCGGCGGCCCCCATTCCCTCTTTGAGAAAACAGGAGAAGGTGTATCTGAGGGACACCCTCAGACTCCCAGCATAGGGGAGACCCCTCTGCACTCCCCGTGTCCGGGGCCAGGCGCCTGTCCGTTTGGCAGGGCGCTCAGACTGCGGTCGGCGACCCCCATTCCCTCTTTGAGAAAAGAGGGGAAAGTGTATCTGAGGGGCACCCTCAGACTCCCGGCAATGGGGGAAACCCCCCTGCACTCCCCGTGTCTGGGCAAGCGCCTGGCTGTCCCTTTGGCAGGGCGCTCAGACCGGTGCAGGCGGCCCCAACCCCCCCTTGAGAAAAGAGGGGAAAGTGTATCTGAGGGGGACGCCGTGCGGCAGGGTCAGGCGGAGCCATGAGGCCCGAGACGCCTTCGTTCAGGAGAGCTTGCCGGCTTTCCAGGCCTGAATGAAGTTCATGCAGAAGTCGTCGGTGCCTATGAGCATCTCGCGTGCGAGCTTCACGGGCTCCGAATCCACATCCAGGCCGAAGACGCGGTCCATGGGGCTCTGTACCGGGTCGACGATGCCGCTGTCTATGCCGGCCTCGATGGCGAGGTATATGAACGTGTCGTTGATCAGCCTCCGGGCCGGGAGTCCGAAGGAGACGTTGCTGAGGCCGCCAGCGATGTGTACCTCCGAGCCGTACTTCTCCCTGAGCTCGCTTACGGCGTCCAGGTAGTCCATTCCGTATGCGGAGGAGACCGAGATCGGGAAGACGAGTCCGTCTATATAGACGTCGCTGAGAGGCACGCCCCTGGCGCGAACCGCATCCAGCAGCAGGTCCACGTTGGCGACTCGGTCGGCCGCATTCTCGGGCATGCCGTCGGCGCCGGCGGCGGTGACGATCGCCCGAGCGTCGTGATCCTTGACCATGTCGAGGGCGTCGAGGCGCTCGAGGGCGACCGAGTTGACCATGGGCCTTCCAGCGCGGCCGTCGCACTCGGCCAGCCCGGCCGCGATGATCTCCGAGTTGGAAGAGTCGATGCTCAGAGGCACCGACGAGATCTCCTCAGTCGTGTTGACGAGCCACGCTATGGCCCTCTTCTGCACATCGAGCTTGTAGGAGATCTCGTCGACGTTCAGATCGAGGAAGTCGGCGCCGGCGGCTATCTGCCTGAGCGCCTCCGCCCGGATATAGGCTACCCCCTCCGCTTGCTCGTCCGGGTCGTCGCCGATTCCCTTGTTCACGGCGATCATGAAGTGCTTGATCTGGCCCTGTTCATATGGCTGGGTCGATTTGTAGCTCTCGGGGACCGTCATGACCGCCTGGTTCCCGGCTTCGTCCTTGTAGAGGACGGCCTCGGTGCCATCGTCGAGCGTCGTGGTACGGCGGCCGTTCCGGCGCACAACCCGTGTGGTGTGGATGTTCTCGCCGACGACGATGAACCGGTCTGAAGATTCTATTACTCGTGGCATTCCCCTGCCTTATCTCCCCATCTTGTACACGGTCACCGACTTTCTCGGCCGCTGAGCTGCGGAACCGGACCACTTCCGTTCGAGGGAACGTCGGCGTCTGTGGGACGAGCCCCACCCGGGGGTGAGTTGGCCCACCCGCCCACCCCAAAGATATTTCTGGGGACACCCCAGATGCGCCCCCTGCACCCCCAACTTATCGGCAGACGACGCGCTCGGATACCTGTCAGAGGCTCAGCGGCCCGCCGCTCCGTTCGACTCCCGCTCACCGTACCAGGCCTTGACGGCCCTCGGGATCTCCAGAAGGTTCTCCAGCTTCGTGGCCAGCGGAACGGCGCACTCGGGGGCGATCATGGTGACCCCCGCATCCATGCAGCGGTAGACCTCGGCGCGCACCTCCTCGGGTCCGCGGGAGTAGAGGGTCTGAGGATTGTTGATGTTGCCGACGAGGCCGATACGTCCGGCCGCGATGTTCGCCGCCTCCTGCGGATCGTTCTTGGAGTCGAAGTGGAAGCAGGCCATCTTGTTCTGGGCGATGTAGTCCAGCCGGTCCAGAGTGGTGCCGCAGATGTGAAGGATCAGCGGACACGCCAGGCGCTCTGCCATCTCCTGGTGCAGCTCCAGAAGGAAGCGTCTGTAGTACTCTCCGCTGACCAGGTCGCCGGTGGCGTGGTCCGGGAAGGTGAGCGCGTCGGCGCCCGCCGCTATCTGTGCATCTCCGAACAGAACAGAGATCTCCTTCAGGCGGTCCAGGCAGCGCATGGTCATGTCCGGGTCGTCGATGGTCATTAGGAGGAAGTTCTCGACCCCGAAGACGTGGTATGCGAGCGTCCAGGGCCCCATCGTCTTGCCGATGATCGCGACCTCGTCCCCGATCTCCCTTTTCAGGATCTCGATCGAGCCGGTGATGGCCGCCGTGTCCTGGTGCTCGAGGAAGCCGCTGGGGATGTGAACGTCCTCGGGCCCCTTCCAGATCGGGTTTGTCATTCGAACCGTGGGCCAGTTGTCCTTCTGCTCCCACTGCATATCGCAGCCGAGGGCCGAGGATTCCTGAATGATGGTGAAGTAGGGCATGACAGAGTCGAACCCAAGCTCCGTGTAGCCGGTCGCCGCAAGGGCGGCGTTGAGCTCCGGGTTGCGGTTCGCGTCGGGGAACGGCGCGTCTATCAGGTCCATCAGCTCGACGGTCGCGACGTTCGTGGGATTCGACACGGGAGCTCGGTCGACGGGCTTGCCCGCCAGCGCACTGAGCACCCTATCCCGCGGCTTCATGGTCTCTACTAGGGCCATCTTTGCGCCTCCTCTTCACCTGTGGTGGCCGGACCCCGAGGGGCCGCCGGCGGTGTCTCCCATTTGAAGAAAAGGGGAACGAACGCATATCTGAGGGACACCCTCAGACTCCCGACAAGGAAGCTTCGCCCCTCTGCACTCCCCGTTTCGCGATCATGTCGAGTCGTAAGCGTCAACCCCGGATCGCCGTGGACAGGGCTCGTACGTGGGCGGGGGTGGTCCCGCAGCACCCACCGATCAGGTTGATGCCCATGTCTGCGAGCTTGACGAATCGCTCGGCCATCCACTCCGGCTCCTCCGGATAGACGATCTGGCCCTTCCTGATGCTCGGAATGCCGGCGTTGGAGTTGATCATGAGATAGCCTTTGGTGGCGTGGCGCATTTCTCGGGCCACCTCGATCATCGCCTCGATCCCGTTGCCGCAGTTGGAGCCGACGACGTCCGCTCCGGCCTCCAGAAGCTGGGCGGCCGCCTCAGGCGGTTTGACCCCCATCATCGTGAAGAAGCCCCTGGGGCCCCTGTCGAAGGTCATCGTGGCGATCGCCGGGAGGCCGGCCTCGTTCTTCGCGGCCCTGACCGCAAGGGCAGCCTCGTCGACAGCGATCATAGTCTCGACGAGGATCGCGTCGGCGCCTCCCTCTTTCAGGGCGGTGACCTGCTCGGCGAAGGCGTCATACATCTCGGCCTCGCTCACCTCTCCCAGCGGCTCGAGGAACTCGCCGGTCGGACCGACGGAGCCGAGGACGTACCCGTAGTCCGGCGCGACACTCTTGGCGTGCTCCGCGGCCAAGCGGGCGAACTCGCGCACGCGGTCGCCGTAGCCATACTTCTGCTGCATGAATCTGCTGCCGCCGAACGAGTTGGTCAGCACGAAGTCGGCCCCGGCATCGAAGCCCTGGGAGGCCAGGGACTTGACCAGGTCCGGGTTGCTGGCGTTCAGCTCTTCCGGACAGCCGCCAGGCTCGAGGCCGTGGGCCTGCAGGAAGGTCCCCGTGGCCCCATCCCCGATAAGCAGGTCTCCGCGCGCCAGCCGCTCGAGCAGTGCCGGCTTCGTCTTGCTTTGAGCGATCATTCTGTCCACTTGTCCGCCGCGCCCGGCCTGGGGTCGCGTCTGTTACTCTTCTGGAGGTTGCGAATCCTGGCTACGAAGTCCTGCGGGAACCCCGAGTTGAACCTATGCGCTACCTCCGAGGCCGCATCCTCCGCGCTGCCCGGGACATCGTAGTAGTCGCCCCACTCCCATCCCATCAGATACTCGTCCGATCCGCTGCTGCCGTCAAACATCGACACCGCGTCGACTCCGTGCTGAAACCTCGGGTCCAGGGGCTTAGAAACGGGTCCGGACCCTCCGTCGGCCTGGACCTGAACGGGGATCTCTTTCCAGTACATGATCCGGACTCTTGCCACGGAAGGAACCCCATGAATCGCAACGTACCGCGTAGTTAGAAGATAACCCATTTCGAGAAGACTGAAAAGGGCGGCGCCTCGGGGCGCGCTTCCTTGACACGTTCCTCCGGGGTTAATAGCATGGGCCGCGCCGGTCGTATGGGGCGCAGTCAGTTCGAGGAGATGAATCATGCCGGACAATGAGCTCGCTTTCGCCACAGCGTTGGAGCTACGAGACCTGATCGCTCAGAAGAGGGTGTCGCCGGTCGAGCTTACCGAGCTCTTCCTCGGTCGTATCGACAATCTGGACGGACGGCTCAACGCGTTCATCACCGTCACCGGGGACGCGGCGCTGGATGCCGCCAGGGAGGCCGAGACCGCCGTGACCCGCGGCGACGAGCTGGGGCCCCTGCACGGCGTCCCAATGGCCGTGAAGGACCTGGACATGACCAGGGGGGTCCGAACCACGAGCGGGTCCCTGGTGTTCAAGGACAACGTACCGACCGAGAACGCGATAAACGTGGAGTGGATGATGAGTGCGGGGGCGATAATGCTGGGCAAGACCAATACCCCTGAGTTCGGGTTCCTCGGGGCGACGGAGAACCGGCTGGGCGACCCGTGCGGGAATCCGTGGAACCCGGAGCGGACGACGGGGGGCTCGAGCGGGGGCTCGGCGGCCGCGGTCGCCTCCGGCATGGTCCCGATCGGGACCGGGGGCGACGGCGGGGGGTCGATCCGGATTCCGGCGAGCTTTTGCGGCATCTACGGAATAAAGGCCACGCAGGGCAGGGTCCCGCTGTATCAGAGCCCAGCCCTCCCCCCTCTGCCCAATCAGCTGGGCCAGCTGGGCGGTCTCACCAGGACTGTCGCCGACTCGGCCCTGGTCCTTCAGATCGTGTCCGGACGCGATTCGAGAGACCCGGTCGTCTCACGTGTCCCGCCTCCCGATTTCACGGCCGCCGTGGCGAGAGGCGTAAAGGGCCTGCGCATCGCGTGGAGTCCAGACTACGGCTACGCGGCGGTGGACCCCGAGGTCGTGAGGGTGGCCGAGAAGGGGGCGCGTCTGTTCGAGGAACTGGGGTGCACGGTCGAGGAGACGGACTTCACACTCGTCGAGCCGTTCGAGAGAGCGTTCTGGCCGATCTTCTCGGCGAACGGCTACGCGGCGCACAGGAGCCTCCTGGAGAACCGCCGGGACGATCTGACCTGGTACGTCAGGGAGTGTCTGGAGTACGGCTCTACCGTGACCGGAGAGCAGTACGCTCTGGCGCTGGGGTACATCGACCGGCTCAAAGGCCAACTCGCAGATCTTCTGGAGAAGTACGACCTGCTGCTCTCACCGACGATGGCTATCCCGGCGTTTCCCCACGGCGACCCACCGAAGAGGATCGCCGGGAGGGACGTCAACCCCTATTGGGATTTCCTGCCGTTCACGTTCCCGATCAACATGGCGGGCCATCCCGCGGCGAGCGTGCCGTGCGGCTTCTCGGCGGACGAGATGCCGATCGGCCTCCACCTGGTGGGTCGCAGGTGGGACGAGGAGACGGTTCTCGCGGCCTCAGGAGCGTTCGAGAAGGCTCAGCCATGGGCACACCTGCGCCCGCCGGTGTCGTAGGCAGGGGCAGGGCACGCCCTGCACCCAGAAACTTTAGCCCGATAGGGGTAGAAGCACTACGAAGCAGTCCCGGCCTTGCACCCAGAGACTTAGCCCGATTGAGGTAGAGGCACGACGAGGCAGTCCCGGCATACCGACTCGGGGATCAGGCCCCATCGCATCAGGTAGCCGAAGACAAAGCAGCCGGCGCAGAAGCCGAGACCGGACTCCAGCGTGGCGAACAGAGCCAGGACGACTATGACTGCCTTCGCGGCCATCGCCGAGCCCGCCCCGAAGTATAGGGCCAGGGCGGCAACGGAGAAGACCAGCCCTACGGTCTGCGCGAAACGCTTGGGCGGACCGGGAACCGGCCGCTCCGGATTCCCGAGCAGCGGCACCAGTACGCGGGTCGCCAGCAGTCCCATCGGGCTGAGCGTGGGTCCCGTGGCCACCCGGGCCAGGAATCCGTACGCCAGGAGCACGAGAAGCCACGCCTCTCCCGTTAGGATGAAGGAAAGGGCCACGGCCAGGACCATGCCCGCGACGAGCCGGGCCGCTATCTCGTTAACGGGGTTCGGGAAGCTGAAAACGGCCGAGGCCACTCTCTCGATTCCATTCGGTCGGACTATGTGGGACGCCATCTCGGTGAGTTCTCCTTGGGTTTCGATGTCTGGTGCTCTTACCGAGGCCGGTGGGCACAAAAAAAGCACCCCCGGCCATGGACGGTCCGGGGGTGCTTTGAGCGTCTTGCCTTTGACCAGAGCGACAGGAGTTCTAGAAGCTTATACGCTCCCCCCAGAGAACCTGGTACACAAACACCTGCACGCTCTTAACACGGGCCAAGTATAGCTTCCGGCGGGCCTCTCCGTCAACTGGCCTCGTCAATTCATGGCGGCCGGATCGACGGCCCGCGAGAACATCGCGTGTCGTGTTGTGGAAAACGCATTGTCTGGTACCATTGCGTTGGCCACGGAGCCGTCGTGGGGCCAAATGCGAGGCAGGGGAACACAGCGGTGAAGAAGGTCAGCAACGAGATCAGCATCGTGGCATACAGCCTGCCCTGGATCGTCGCGCGGGCGGAGGGCTATTTCGCCGGCGAGGGCCTGGACGTAGAGTTCACGAAGGCTGCGAGCCGACGCGGAATCGCCTCGTCCGATCCCTCCGACGTAGACCCGATCCTCGGCCACGTGGCCTTCGACGAGGGGAAGGTCACCATCTATCGCGCTTGAGAGGAGGGTCAGGTCCGTCGGGCCTTCGAGAGCGACAGGAAGCTGAAGGAGACGTGTGACTCCGGGGCCCACGTGATTGGCATGCAGCCGAGCCGGCCGGCGATGGCGGTCGTGACGCGGCCTGGCTCCGAGTTCGACCACCCCGCGCAGCTTGCCGACCAGCCGATCGCCGTGAACTTCCACGCGGGCTCGCACTTCGCCTGCATCCGCATGCTCGAGGGATTCTTGGGCCGCGAGCACCTGAACATGCTGGACTACGGCCACCCTCCGCACCGCTTTGCCGCGATGATGAACGGTGAGGTCGCCGCGGCCGTCGTGATGGAGCCGTTCATCACCCTCGCGGAGAACCTCGACTGTACTGTTCTCAGCGAGGCCTACTTTACGTCCACGGACGTCGCCAGGGACGATATGGACACGGACACGCTCCAGGCGATATTCCGAGCTCTGGGACGCGCCGTCGACTACCTGAACGCCGATCCCCAACACAAGCGGAAGTATCTGCACCACATGCTGGAGGACATCCCGGACGACTTCCCCTGGGGCAAGCCGGCGCCGGAGGACTTCCGGCTCTCACGGTTCCGGTTCAGACAACCGGGGCCGTACCCCGAGAGGGAGTTCAAGCTGACCGCTGCGATGATGGTCCGATGGGGGCTGCTGCCCCAGGATGCAACGTTCGAGCGGATGGTGGACGGGCGGGTGACCTCGTAGCCCCGTTCTAGCGCCGACCTGAAACCCAGACTGCATCAATGCCGGCTCAGGAGATAGTGAATATGGCAACCCCTAGCAACGCTCACCGCCGGGAGCAGGAGCAGGCGGAAGGCCCGAGGACCGGGCGGCCCGTGATCTACGCCACGCAGGGGGTGATCTCCAGCGGGCACTACCTGACCTCGATGGCTGGGATGAAGATGCTGCTCTTCGATGCCGTGGTCGCCGCGTCCTTTGCCGCGGCGGTAGTCGAGCCCGTAGCGTCTTACTCGCTGGCCGCCGAGGGCGTCTTCATGCTGTATCACGCCCAGACGAACGAGATGCTGTCCCTCAGCGGACAGGGCGTCGCCCCTGGCCGGGCCACGGTCGACTTCTACAGATCCCAGGGCCTCGATACCATCCCTACGGGTCCGGGCGACCAGGCGCATCTGGCGTTCACCGTGCCGGGGATCGTCGACGCACTGATCTCCCTGCTGGAGAGGTACGGGACGACGACACTGTCGAAGGCTCTGGCCCCTTCGATTGAGCTTGCCGAGGGCGGATTCCCCCACTATGAGTACATGATCGACCGTCTGGACTCCGCAGAGGACAGGGCCCAGTTCGACCTGTATCCGCCGGGCGGATCGCAGGTCTTCTACCCAGGCGGCGAGCTCCCCAGGCCCGGTGCAATGCTCGTCCAAAAGGAGCTTGGCGGCGTTCTGCGGGCGCTGGTCAATGCGGAGAGCGCATCGCAGGGCGATCGGAAGGCTGGCCTCGAGACGGCCCGAGACGCGTTCTACAAGGGCGAGATCGCCCGCATGCTGGTCGCTGGGGCCCGGCGCGTCGGCGGCATCCTGGAGCTTGACGACCTGGCCGGCTACCACGCGAAGTACGAGCAGCCCGTGACCGTCACCTTCGCGGGCCACGAGATCTCCACCCAGCGCACCTGGAGCCAGGCGCCGGTGCTTCTCCAGGCCCTCAACATCCTGGAGGGCTCGGAGCTGGGCGCGATGGGCCACAACTCGCCCGCCTACATCCACACCGTGGTCGAGGCGCTGAAGCTCGCGTTCGCCGATAGGGAGGCCTACTACGGCGATCCCGACTTCACGGCCGTGCCCATAGACGGTCTGCTGTCGAAGGAGTACGCCGAGCTAAGAGCCGAGCTGATCGACCCTGCGAAGGCGTTCCCGGAGCTGCCGCCCGCGGGGGACCCGTGGCAACGCCTGAAGGTCGCCGAAGAGGCCGCCTCGGCGGTACAGGAGGCAGCGCGCATCGTCGGGAGCACGGCCGCGGAGGAGCAGGGCACGACGCACATCGCCGCGTTGGACCGGTTCGGCAACCTGGCCTGCGCAACCCCGAGCGGCGGATCGTTCGGCAAGTCGGTGTTCCTGCCCGAGATCGGCTGCGCGCTGAGCACGCGCATCGAGATGTTCAACTTCAAGGCAGGCCACCCTAACGATCTGGTTCCGGGAAAGCGTCCCAGGACCACCCTGGTCAACTACATCGTGTCTCGAAGAGGCCGTCCCATCATGACGGTCGGCTGCCCAGGGGGCGATCATCAGGCTCAAGGAAACCTCCAGCTGATCCTGAACGCGCTGGTGTTCGGGATGAATCCGCAGGAGGCGATCGAGGCGCCCCGGTTCGCAACGCAGAGCGTGCCGAACTCGTTCTACCCCCACCAGTACCTGAAAGGACAGCTAGCTCTGGAGTCCGGCTTCCCGACGGAGACCTGGGACGCCCTCAGCGCATTGGGACACGAGGTGACGCCCTCGGGTAGCTGCGGAATGGGGGCCACGATCGCCCACAGGGACACGGACTCCGGCGTCCTTTCGGCCGGGGCCGACCCCAGGCGGGCCTGCTACGCCATCGGCTGGTAGTGTCCATCTGATGACGAATCCGGCTACCGAGACGGAGCGCATCCCACAGTCGCTGCGGGAGACTCAGCCGCCGTATTCGGTCATCCTGCACAATGACGACTCCCACTCCATGCACTTCGTCGTCGGTGCACTGCTCAAGGGCGTGGAGAGCCTCACCACTGACGAGGCTACCGCGATCATGTTCGAGGCGCACTATCGGGGGCAGTCGGTCGTCGTCACGTGTTCGTTGGAGCGAGCCGGACTCTCCCGCGATAGGCTTCGATCGTTCACCCTGGGCGTGACCATCGAGAAGGCGTGACACGACGCTGTTCGCTCCCTCTGTGGACGCCGTCACCACCGTTCCAGGTGATCCAAAAGGGGGCTTTGCCCCCTTTGCGGGGTTTGGGTTGCCACCGGTGGGACGCCCGCCGCGATTCTACTCGGTTCCGTAGGGCTCCCAGGACTGGATGGAGACGCGGTTCCGTATCCAGCTGATCGTGCTCGTTGTCCAGGGCAAGCCGGGGGGCTCGACGGGGCCCGGCACCTGTCTGATGACGGCCTTCAAGCCGACGTTGCCAACCGATGAGTCGACGACGTAGTCCCTGAACGCGGGGATGTATATCCAGGTGTCCTCGTCGTTGCCGGTGGCGGCGAAGGGCTCGGCGATCATGGTCTTGTTCGACCTGTTGAAGAACACGATGGTGTAGAGGCCCCGGTCGACCTCGAAAAAATCTGTATGCACGAACGGCTTACGCGACTTCTCGGACACTATCAGGTCGTTGCCCCGCGCCGGGGGCCGGCTGGTGATCCTGCCGGGAGGCACGACCTGGGTGTCGTCGATCACCAGCCCCCTGAAGACCTGTATCTGCTTCTGGCCCCTCGAGAAGTTCGGAGTGTGAGCCGCCCAGTTGACCTTTGCCAGGCCCGGCTGGACGTAGTAGACCCGCAGCAGGTAGCCCTCGCCAGATGCGATCCGAGCCATGGCGGGATTTCTCAGCCCTGGATCGACGTACTGCTGCGTGATCTGGCGGACCACCTGAGCCGGGGCGCCGACGCTGGTCGCGATGAAGTTGAGCATGTCTGTTTGAAGCTGGAAGGGCGAGGCGCGGCGCGCCCTGATCCTGAGTTTGACCGATATCGGGAAGTTGGTGTTCAGGTAGGCCAGATCGGCGCTTCCCAGGGCGAGCATGACGGCCTTGTCGGTGTTCTTCAGGGCGACCACCGTGGAGAGGTCCGCGGTGGTGTCGTAGCCCCCATCGGTGTGTGCGGGATCGGCCGGGTTGTAGACGAACACCTCGAAGGTCGTGTCGTTCCGGGTGCTTCTGACGATAAACGGAACCGAGACCGTGTCCAGGTCGGAGAAGACGAAGTCGTCGCTCGTGACCTCGAACCGGACGACGTTCCCGGAGCTGCTCACCGTGTAGTAGGACGTGTCGTCGGCTTCGAGGTCGGACGCGGACCCACTCTGGAGGGTCCCGGAGTCTATCACCGGCTCCCCGTTCAGGTTTCTCTCGTCGGTGGTAACGACGCCGGCGATCGCGAAAGCCACCGCATCGGTCTCCAGCCGAAAGCCCCCGTTCCTGGTCGCTCTCACCTTGATCTTCAGGGTCTTCGTGCTCAGGGAGTTGAGATAGGTGACGTCGGCGGCCTCCAGAGCTACGGAGATCGTCTCTTCGGCGTTGGCGGCGTCCAGAACCTCGACGACATCCGCGATCGGGTTGTACCCACCGACGGTGTGCAGCGGGTCGTCGGGGTTGAAGATGAACACCTCCAACCTGGTGCTGGACCTGCTCGAACGGGCCACTATCCGTACATCGCCGAAGGAGACCGTGGGGAAGCCTATGACCTCGCTGGTGACCTCCCAGACCACGAGTGGAGGGGTCCCGCTGGCCCGGACCTTGTAGTAGGAATCGTCGTCCGCGGCCAGCTCTGTGGCGCCTCCAGACGGATTGGAACCCTGGACCAGGACGGGGTCGACCGCCACCCGGTAGCTGATTGGCTTGACCGTGGCAAGTGTCTGCGTCTGGACGACGTCGACCGATATCGAGGGGACGATCTCCCCCAGGTCTACCGTGGGCGGGGTATACGTGAATGGGGAAATGGGACGGGCGTCGGCTCCCCGTATCAGGTCCTCGATCACCGCGTGAATCGCGGCATCGGCGGCGTAGAGGCTTCGCGTAGCGTCTTCGATCCGGCCCTGTCCCCTGAAGAAAGATCCTGCCAGCACGACCACGGGCACGACCACGAAGACGCCCACCAGCGCGGCCATCAGCGTCCACTGGAGGATGAAGCCTTCCTGGTGACGAAGCCTTCGAATCGGGTCGGAGAGGGCTCCATCCACCCCAGAATCTTCGTCCTTCCAAGATGGGCTCAGGATGACATCGTCGTTGCGGCGGCGCTGCCCCGGCGCCGAGGAAGTGGGCGCCACTACGGCTTCACCCTGAAGACCAGCCGGTCGCCGTTAAGACGCCAGCGGTTGGATGAGTCCGTCCCCCTCACGCGGATGCGCACCTCTTTCGGGAACAGGGTGTTCACATATGCGACATCGGCGGCGCTGAGGAGAAAGCTGACCGTGACGTCCGTGCCAGTCGAGCCATAGGTCGTCTCCGAGTCGGGGGAGACCGCGTAGCCGTCGCCCCCGTTAGCAGGGTTGAAGACGTATATCTGCTGCACGGGGGTGCCCCTGCTTACGCGGGCCGTAAAGAAGACCTGCACGCTGGAAACGGTGCCCAGATTGATCGCCTGGCTCACCGCTGTCCACTGCACCACGTCGCCGGACTCTCTGACGCGGTAGTAGTCGGTGTCGTCGACCGCCAGGCTCGAGAAACCGCCCGACACGTAGATTCCGGTCTCCAGAAAAGGGTCGGTCTCGATCAAGTAGTCTCTGAAGAAGCTGGGGGAGGGCGTGCCGGCGACCTGAAAGATGAGCTGGTCGGAGAACAGCCTGAACTTCTGCGGATGCGTCGCCTTGATGCGAATCTTGACGACCTTCGTGCTCAGCGAGTTGACGTAGTCGACGTCTGCAGCGGCGAGGGTCAGGAGGACGGTCTCGTCGGTGTTCGACGCGACGAAGGTCTTCGCCTTGTCCGGAGAAGTGTCGAAGCCGCCGTCCGTGTGGTCCGGGTCGGCCGGGTTGTACACGAAGACCCCCAGGGTTACGCCGGCCCGTGTGGAGCGTCCGGTGAAGCTGATTGTGATGTCCGTCGTGGTCGTGTAGTCGATGGCCTCGCTGGTCGCCTCCCACACGACGGTCCTCGGGCTTCCGGTCGCGCGCACCCGGTAGTAGTCGGTGTCGTCGAAGGTGAGATCGCTGCCCGTTCCGCTTAGCAGTCTGCCCTGGACAAGGACGGGATCGCCGGCGATCCTGAAGTCGACCTGGTTGGCCGGCGGCACCGGAGGTGGCAGCCTGCCGGGGAGGGGTGCCGGAAGATCGGCTTGGGGGCGAAAGCCGGCCGTCAGCGTCGCCTTGAAGACGGTGTCCGCGAACCGCGACCCGGCCTCGTGGGTGGTCGTCATGAACAGGCTCGCACCTCCCTCGGTGTAGCCCCAGGTCTTGGAGACGGCATCGAACGCCCAGGCCGGCGCGGTGCCCCGAAGCACCACGTCGCCGAATGTTGCGACGCCGTCGATCAGCACCTGCGGGGCCGTCACCTCGCCTCCGCGGCTCAACTCACGCAGGACCGATCCGTCCTGCCAGAAGTAGCGGACGGTCACGGGAACGGGCGAGGTCCCGGAGAACTCGTACCAGGAGAAGGTCCCGTAGTCGGGCTCGATGCCGGTCGCGAACGAGAGGGCGGCGGAAGCGTCCTCGGTCAGGAGCAGCGTCGCCTTCTGAATCTGGCGAGACGCCTTCAGCTCCGAGGCGATCTTGGCCGGCGTTCGGCTCTGAGCCGCGACGATGGCGACGATCGGACCGAACATGATGCCGCTGATGGCCAGGACCATCACCATCTCCAGCAGCGTGAATCCGCGCTGATCATGGGGCGAGGTCACGGCATCCTGATCTTGTACATGCTCATGGTCACGTTCGAGAAGTCTCCAGTGGAGGTGACCTGGATCTCCTGGATCACATCGGTGATCGCCGAGCCGTCGGGGGCCGGGTACGTGTACCTCGTGCCGGGGTCGGTCGAGGTCACCGTGATCGTGAATCCCTCGGGTATGTCTGAGATGATGGGGTAGTCGGACGGGTCACTCCGGAACGGGGACTGTTGGATCGTCTCGATCTGGGCCCTGGTGAGCTGGACTAGCGTGACGCTCTCCTCAGCCCTCGCGGCGGTGCGGATGCTGCCCCCCAGAGCCACCGTAGTGGCGATCAGCGTCGTACCGGCGATGCCGAGGGCGATGACAGCCTCAAGGAGGGAGAATCCGGCCTCCTGTGCCCATACCTTCCCCAGTGTTCCCCTCCGGATCTGAGCCCTATGACGGACGGCGGACGGGGTGGCCCATCTCGTGAGCCACCCCTCGTGACCTGCTAGCTGTCGGTCTCACCGACCTACGGGAACACGCCGTCGACGTATCCCTTGACAGACGGCAGGTCCTTGTAGAGCGACTGCACTCTGCCCTTGTTGTCCACGTACCACATGTACGATCCGGTGTACGTCGCGGTCGAGCCGGACGGCGCGTTGTCGGATGCCACCGAGGCGGGGATGGCTTCGAGCAGCCCCACGGTCACCAGCGCCTCGAAGTCGATGAGCGCGTACCTGGGGTCCGTGTAGTAGGTCACACCGCCGCGGGTGACGCTGACTGTCGAGAGGGTGTCGGAAGAGCCGCTTCCGTTGCTGCCTACGGTGCGAACACCGTCGGAGTCGCCGTTCCGACCAGTTGGAGCTCATATCGGCTCCCTGGGTGCCACCCAGAGGGCTCCACAGCGCCGTGCTGGTCGTCCCGTTGATGGCATCGAACGGGCTGCCATCGTCGACGACATTGGTGATGGCGACGGTCTGCTGAGTCAGCGAGGTCGAGGTTTGGGCCCGGCCGATCAGCGGGTACTGACGCTTTCCGATGAACCTCGTGTTGGTCGGGGAGCTATAGAAGGCGTCCACGGCCGCCTGGATGCGCTCTGTCTCAGCAGCGTGGCTCTGCTGCTTCGAGGTGCCCAGGAAGTTGCCGACGGTCGGGACTGCCACAGCCGCGAGAATCCCGAGTATTGCTACGACTACCACCAACTCCACCAGGGTGAACCCCTCGTAATCGCTCCTCAGTCTTTCGATCGTTCTTCGCATAGTCTTCTCCTCGGCGGGCCGCCCCACCCATTCTCTAGAAGGGGGAGGGGTTCAGGGTCTGAGGGACACCCTCAGACTCCCGGCAGACGGGCTACACCCCCTGCACTCGCCCTCTCTTCATGCTTCCTCGTCATCCGCCTTCGCCACGAGAGACCGGCGGGCCGACCCACCCATTCTGTAGAAGGGGGAGGTTCAAGGCCTGAGGGACGCCCTCAGACTCCCGGCAGACGGGCTACACCCCCTGCACTCGCCCTCTCTTCATGCTTCCTCGTCATCCGCCTCCCGGCAGAAGGGCCAGGCCCCTCTGCACTCGCCCTCTTTTCTTCGTGCTTCCTCGTCAATCCGCCTTCGCCACGAGAGAGAAAACCGGACTACGGATATGCCTCCTGGAACCCGGTCTTGGTCGTCGTCGGGAAGCTGCTCAGCAGAGTCTCGACCGAGCCGTCCACCTTGACGTAGTAGATATAGGAGCCCGAGCAGGTGGAGGTTGAGCAGCTGTCCGACGATGCAGACTCCGGGGCGACTCGCATCATTCCCAGGGCGATGAGCCGGTCGAAGTCGATGATGAAGTCCCTGGTGTCGACGTAGTGGGTCGGCCCGGTTGAGGTCACAGCGGTTACCTGCCAGCCCACCAGGGTGCCCGGAGCGTCCTCGTCGTTGAGGTTGTTCTCCGACGAAGCGCGCACGCCGTCGCCGTTGTCCACCCAGACCGGAGTCCCGCCCTTGGTGCCGCCGACAGGGTTGCCCGAGATGCCACCGGCGATGACCTCCGCCACGGAGTCGCCGTCAGCAGTGTAGAAAGTACCGGTGCCCTTGGCCGCTCCCAGGATGGGGAGCTGAGTCTTGCCTTTGAACTTGGGATTGTTGCCGCGAGTCGTGTACAGGTCCACCACGCTCTGGACCTGCTGTACGTCGCTCTTGTACGCCTCTGTCTGGCTTTCGCCGATGTTCGAGGTGACCACAGGAACCACTACCGCGGCCAGTACGCCAATGATGGCGACTACGACCACCATCTCGATCAGGGTGAACCCTCTTTGTCGAATCATCTCTCGCTCCTCTGACGGTGCGGACTCAGAGGGGAGAGCACCGACTGGATTCACCGTACCCCCGTTTCTGGAGGCCGACATCACCTGAACGGGTGAACAAAGAGCTAATCATTTGTTAAGAATGGACCTTAGCCAAGGCCTCGGTCTCGCCGAACACGATCCCGGCACCGCATCCCTGAAGAGCGCGGACCCTGCCCCGCTCATCGGGGTGTGCAGTCGCTAGTGTTCTGTCCCCTTGATTCGCCGAACAAGTCCTAAGCCGGTTGGGCGAGTCCCTCCCCGGGTTGTTTTGCCCGCCCGCCCACTCCGAACTACCTTCGCAACCGCCCCACCACCGCCTGGCTCCAAGCCGACCGACTCTTGCTGCGATCGTCTGGGACAGGACACCAGATATGCGACGCTGGTCGTGACAGCCGGGAGGCCGATGGTCTCGGACCGCGTTCGGCCATGCGCTGGCGCGGGCCACCAGAGAGGGTCAGGGCCGCAGAAGGGCTTCCCCACCGTGGGTAGGCTTCAGGAACCCCATTCCAGCGGCATATGCGACAGCCTCGCTCCGGTTCTTGGACTGCAGCTTGCCGAGGATGTTCTTGATGTGGGCCTTTACCGTGTTCTCCGAGAGCACGAGGCTGTACGCGATCTCGGCGTTGGAGAGGCCCTGAGCGACGAGCTGGAGGATCTCCTGCTCACGAAGGGTCAGGTGGCTCTCTCCGCGCCCTGGACCTTTTGGCGGCCTCCGCCGAGAGCTATCGGCCTCCGGCTGCGTGAGCTCCTTCAGAAATCTGGGTGCCATGGCGGGCGACACCATCACCCACCCATGGTGGACCTGGCGCAGGGCGTCGATGATCTCCTGGGGGCTCGCGGTCTTGAGAACGTAGCCGAGGGCGCCCACGCTGAGCGCCCGAGACAGGTCGGAGATCTCCTCGGACACGGTCAGGACGAGCACCTTCATGTCAGGCCAGCGCTGGGTGATGTAGGCAGTGGTCTCGATTCCACTCTGGCCGGCCATGTTGAGGTCCATAAAGACGACGTCGGGGAGGAGGCGGGCGGCAGCCTCGACCGCCCGGTTGCCGTCGGCAGCCTGGGCCACGACCTCTATGTCGGGTTCGTCCTCCAGGACCTCGGCCAGTCCCCTGCGAAAGAGGTCGTGGCCATCGACGAGAAGCACCCGGATGCTGGTCATGCTGCGGTTCCCTCCCCACGCCGGGGAAGGGATAGGACGCTATCACCTCGGTGCCCTCCCCCTGGGCGCTGCTGAATGAGAGCGAGGCGCCGACCATGGCGGCCCGCTCGGCCATGATGTCCAGGCCATGGCCCTTGGTCCGCAGGGTGGGGAACCCCCTGCCATCGTCCATGACACGCAGAGTAAGATCGGTCGAAGTGAAGACGAGAGTCACCCTCGCGCGGGTCGCGCTCGCATGTTTCGCGACGTTCGTCAGAGCCTCCCGAGCGATCTGGACGAGCTGAACCTTGGCCGCAGCCGGAAGGTCGGGCTCTTCGCCCTCGATCGAGAGGTCGGCCGGCAGACCCGTGTCGCGGCTCCAACGGTCCACCGCGCCGGTGACCGTTGCGGACAGAGCACCGTCCGACTCAGGGCCAGAGGTGCCGTCGAGGTAGTCGCGAACGGCTACGTAGGCCCGCTGAACCGTCTTGCCGACCTCGGCGATATCGCGCGTCGTCAGCACCCGGTCGGTCGTCGACGCGCGTCTCTCGGCGTGGCGCATCTTGAGGGACAGGAATGCGAGGGTCTGGGCGACGTTGTCGTGCACCTCCCGGCGCAGTCGATGCCGCTCCAGGTCCCTGGACTCGAAGCGGATCCGGCCCTGCCAGTTCAGATTGGCCACGAAGGGCAGATAGGCGATCAGCAGGCCGATCGCCAGGTACATCACGGAGAGCACGAGGTAGTTCTCGTCCAGCAGTGCCGGGAACGAGCCGATGTCGAGTCCTCCCGCCACGTGGGCGCCCGATATGCACAGAGCCGACCGATGGCCACGGTGATCGCCTGTCCGCGGTGCATGAGCAGGCTGGCCGACAGGACGGGCGCCAGCGAATAGAGAAGGAAGGGGCTGTCCAGACCGCCGGTAACGAGAACCAGGGATCCGCTGATGGCGACGTCGCTCGTCAACGCCAGCCACTGGACCGATGCGTTGTAGGCCGAGGGGTTGGACCGCCATGCCACCCTCAGCGTGTTGTAGAGGCCGACGACCATTATCGCGATGCCCAGGGTCCGCGACTGGTCTCCGGCGCTCAGGCCCAGCACCAGGCCGACGCCCAGCGCGTATGAGAAGAACCTGAAGACGGCCAGCGACTGGAATACGGCGACCGAGTAGGCGGGAATCGGGTGACGAGACGAGTCCGCGGCGATCGTTGATTGTCGACCGCCGGTCGAAAGCGGCCAGACCGAGACCCTCATCCTCAGGCGCCCACCACCCTGTCGACTATGGCCTGATAGGCCGAGATCACCTCGCTGCCCCCGAGGAGCCCTATTAGCGCGCCGAGCACGAGAAACGGTCCGAAGGGTATCGTCTCCTTGCGGCTCTTCATCCTCAGGGCGATGAGGAGAATTGCGATGATGCCTCCGGTGACGACGGCGGCCCACAGCGCGAGCAGGAACGAGGGGAATCCCACGAGGAGGCCGATGAGTCCAGCCAGCTTGACGTCTCCGCCTCCCATCCCGTGCGGAAAGATCAACAGAAGGACGAAGAAGATGAGGAACGCGGCGGCGCCGGAGATCAGCGAGTTGAGGAACGAGGCCACCATTCCGGAGTTCCCCAGGAAGGCTCGCGAGAGGCCCAGCTCCGTCCAGAATGGAGCGAGGACGAGCGCGGCGACGGCGGATGGGAACACGATTACGTTCAGGATCAGGCCGCGCTCCAGGTCGATCAGCGCGACGGCGATGAGAATCGAGGAGGCCACCGCCAGAACGACCGCCTCGACCGTCAGGCCGTATTTCAGATAGATTCCGAGGAAGAGAAGGCCGGAGATCAGCTCGACCACAAAGAGGCGCAGCGGAATCCGTGCACTACAGCCACGGCACCCACCTCGGAGCCACACGTAGCTCAGTATTGGAACCATGTCCCGGGCCGACAGGCGCAGCTGGCAGCTCGGGCAGTGAGAGGGCGGGTCGACCAGGGACTGCCCGGCGGGCAGTCTGTCCGCGACGACGTTCAAGAAGCTTCCGACCGCCGCACCGATTACGAAGACGAAAACGCCCAGCATCCGCTCAGGCCTCCGCTAGGGCCAGGCCGACGTTTACGGCCAGGTCGTCGAGCGGAAAATCCGGGGGGGGAGACGCATCGGAGGCTCTATTCTCCTCAGCGGCCTGTCCAGGGCCGCGGCGACGCGTCCAGCGACGTCCGGCTCCAGAGACAGGGGCGAGCCCGTTACGTAGATGGGCGTGTCGTCGGGTAGAGACGAGTCGAGGCTCTCCTGCTCACAGATGACCAGCGCCCTCTCGACGACCTCTGTAATACGATTTACCAGGATATCCCCCTCGACGGGCGGGGTGGCCCCCCAGTACGCGGTCTGCGTCGCGACCGGTACCCAGTCCCTGACGATCGACACCTCGCATCCATCCGCCGCCGTCCAGGCTATTATCGCCTCTGGCTGGTCGACGGCCCGCGCCAGGGCAAACGGCCGCAGCTCGAACGAGTGGACCCGCAGGCCGGCGGTCCCGGCCATCGTCGAGATCGAGGCCACCGAGCGCCTGGATGCCGAGAGAACAAGCCAGTTGGTGACGCCGATGCCGTCCACCAGGCGATGCCAGACCAGGTGGGACCTTTCGGCCGAGACTCCCATCCTTCTGCGGGCCTCTCGCGGAATGACGACGCTGGGGTCCATCCCACGAGCTCGGGGTAGGCTGAGGCTCTGGAGGCTGGACTGGTAGCCGGGGACAGCCCCCACCACCGGTCCTTCTTCCGTGGTCAGCTCGGCCAGAGCCCTTCGAAGCACGTTGGCCATGCGCCTCGGCTCGCTCACCAGACCCTCCTTGAAGAACTTGGGGTTGGCGACGACGACCCGGTACTCCAGGACTTCGAGGCCCCTCGACACGACGAGCTTGACGAGCCCGTGCTCGATAGTTAACGAGATTACAGCTTTGGGGCCGTCGAGTCCCAGGTATTTCAGGCCCTTTTTTCCGAGTCGCGAGAGCAGCCCGACGGCCTGCCGCCGGGCTTCCTCGAACCAGGCGCCGCGCGCTCGGCCCCGTGACATACGCGGGTCTGGGCCGGTCGACCAGCGGGCAGTCCGCAATTGTGAACGCCGGGCGTCGTCCGGGGTCGCGAACCGCAGCCTCTCTCCAGGCTCACCAACGGCCTCTGCGATCGCGCCGCTATCGTCTGGCTGGTGGATCGTCATCGGCGTATCAGCCCTCTCCAAACACAACTACCAGATCAAGGCTCATCACCCACCAGTCCGAGAGATTCGGGTCTCTCTCGAACTCCAGGTTTCGGACGAAGGCCGTCGGCATCTCCTGGACGATCTCCAGTACTCCCAACAGGCCGGGTGCGACGCCCGTGGCGGAGATCGCGAAGCCGATCGCCGGGTACCGGGAGCCGGCAAGATCGGCGAACTCCCGGCCGGTGGAGTAGGTGCCGACCTGGAGTCCCGCTTCGGTGAAGTACGCCGTGAGCCGGGAGCTCAGATCGAGGGCTTCGCCGGCGGACGGAAGCGGGAGTGGCTCAGAGTCGAGCGCCGCGCGCACCACGCGGGAGTCTATTTTCGCCCCCTCTTCCTGCAGAGCGGCGATCATGGCTCGGGTGGCCGCGACCTGTCCGTTTATGTCCTCCGCCTCGGTCAGGGCGTCCGCCCGCTCCTGGAACAGGTATGCCCCGGCAGCCAGCAAGGCGAGTGCCAGCACCGCTGCCACCGCCTCAGGGTGAAGAATGTTCTTGGCCGTCAATCGCAGCATGTCTCTAGCGCGCCCTCAGCAGCGCGGTGAAGCTGAGAGACGACCCGTCCTCCTCCCAGGCCAGACTCTGTAGCTCGAGGACGGCAGACACGGCTCGAACCCTCTCCTGAAAGTCGCCCATGGCAGCGACGCTCGAGGCCATGCCCTGGACCTCCATCACACCATCCGGATTCGTCACCACCGACGCGAGTCTTACCTTTTGTCCACCGGTACCGAAAAGAGCGGCGAGAGGACCGCTCCAGTCGATCCGCCCTGCGATCGTCTTCTGGTCCATTGGTCCGGCATCATCAGGGGCGGCCAGCTGCTCGTAGAGCGAGGCGAGCCAGGTGTCCTCGTAGGCCAGCTGTCCGTCGAGAGCCTCGAGCGCCCGGGTGGCCTCCTCGACATCGGACCGGGCGGAAGACGTCCCACGGAAGAGGGACACCACGACCAGCGATTCGACCAGTAGGGCTATCACCAAACCCATCAGCAGGACGCTGCGGAGCCGCCAGCCCGTCCCGGTGCCGAGGATGTCGATTCTGGGGACCGCCCTCCAGTCCTCGCGCCCGTTTCCACGCGAACGATGTCCAAAGAACCGTGGTCCGGCCCGAAGCGGCCCGGTCAATTGATCGCACCGATGGTCGAATATATGCCCGTTACGACTGCGACCGCGACGAATCCGACCAGACCCGCGACCAGCAGGATGATGGCCGGCTGGATCAGCTCGGTGGCCCCGCTAAGCGCCCGGTCGGTCCGGTCGCGGTAGTACTCCGCGATTCCGGCGAGGGTGTCAGACAGGTTGCCGCGCATCTCACCGGTGGAGATGGCCTGCGAGATGATCGGCGGAAAGGCCGGCTGCCTGGCAAACGCCTCCGCCAAACGGACCCCCTCTGAGGCGTCCCTCGTCACCGCGGCCAGGCTCTCCCTGAGGACGGCGTTGCTCATCCCCTCCTGAGCGAGTCGAAGAGACTCGATCGGCGATACCCCGGCCCTGAGCAAGGTGACCAGCGTGGTCGCAAGGAAGAACATGTTGCCGCCCACCGCTATGCTGCCGGCCACCGGAATTCTGAGCAGAATCCGGTCCCACTGTCTCGATCCCCACGGCGTCCGCATCAAGACGATACCCAGCAGGAACGTCCCGACCACAGGTAAGGCGACCGCAGCCATGTTGGCCTGGAGAAAATCGGAGACGGCTATGAGCGCTCTGGTCGTATACGGCAGGACCTCGTTCGAGTCCTTGAGAAGCCTGGTCAGAGATGGCAGGGAGAAGGTGACGAGCACGATGGCGGCCGCGATAGCGACGACGAGCGTTATAACGGGATAGACAAGCGCCTTCTTGATCCTGTCTATGACGGCCTTTCGTCGCAGCAGGTCGTCGGCCAGCTGCTGCAGAGTGGGGGCGATCCCTCCCGTGGCTTCGCCGACGCGCATGAGGCTGACGTAGAAGTTGGGGAAGACCGTTGGGTGCCGAGCGATGGCGTCCGAGAACCGTCCTCCCGCCTCGATGTCCACCAGGATGGCGCGGAGCGTCTCCTTGAGGCCCGCGCTACGGGCGTCGTCCCGTTGAACCGTCAGCACGCGGCGGAGCGAGATTCCGGATTTCAGGAGTGCCGCGGTCTGTCGCGTGAAGTCGATGACGTCCGTAGCGCGGGGGCGGAACAGCGAGGGAGCGAGCTGTACGAGCGATCGGCGGGTAACAGTCCGCTCGAGGGTGTACGGCAGCAGGTCGTCCTGCTCAAGCAGATACGACGCACGCTCCTCGGAGTCTGTGTCGAGGACGCCCTTGATCTTCTTCCCGAACCGGGTGTAGGCCTGGTACTTGATTGCCATGGAGGATCTGTTGGTGCTCTAAAACGGCGACTGAGGAGGGGATCTCAACCATCTGACGCTAGCTGATGAAGAAGACGTTCCTCAGCACCTCCTCCACGGTCGTGATGCCCTGCTGCGCCAGAAGCATTCCGGCGCGCCGGAGGGGGATCATGCCATCGATCAGGGCCTGGGCTCGAAGCTCTTGCCCGCTGGCTCCCGCGGCAATGAGTTTTCGCTGCTCGGCGGTGGCGGTCAGCACCTCGAAAACGCCGACGCGGCCGGAATAGCCGGTCCCGCCACAGAAGTTGCACCCCTGGCCGGTCCAGAAGGGGCCGGAGATGTCTTCCATCTCGGACTCGTACGCCATGGACTCCGCCGCCCCGAGCTCGGTCTCGACCTTGCAGTGGGGGCAGATCTTCCGAACGAGCCTTTGGGCCAGCGCACCGGCTACCGCCGTACCGGCCAGGTAGGGCTCGATGCCGAGGTCCAGCAGGCGCACCAGCGAAGCGGAGGCATCGTTGCTGTGGATCGAAGCGAGTACCAGGTGGCCGGTGAGCGCGGCGTCGACGGCGGTCTTTGCCGTTTCCGCGTCCCTGATCTCGCCGACCAGGATGACATCGGGGTCGAGGCGCATGATAGCCCTGAGCCCAGAGGCGAAGTCGACGCCCGCGGCTCGGTTCACCTCGATCTGGTTCATGTCGGGCATCCGGTACTCGACCGGGTCCTCGACGGTCATGATGTTGCCCCGATCGGTCGCAAGGTTGGTCACCGAAGCGTAGAGGGTGGTGGTCTTGCCCGACCCGGTCGGTCCGGAGACCAGCAGCATGCCAAATGGGAGGCCGAGAAGCTGCCTCCAAACGTGCAGAGAGGTGGACTCCAGACCCACATCCTCCAGGGTCAGAACGCTTCCGGAGCGGTCGAGGACGCGGATTACCACCATCTCTCCCCAGGTCGTGCCGATGCTGGACACCCGGAAGTCGACCTTCTTTTCGCCGAACTGGAGGCTGAAACCTCCGTCCTGGGGGCGGCGTGACTCCGATATGTCCATGTCGGCCAGGACCTTGATCCTGGATACCATGGTTTCGTGGAGCGTAAGGGGGAAGACGACCATTTTCTGGAGGGAGCCGTCGATCCGGAACAGCACGTTGCTGGAGTCGGACGTCGGCATGAGGTGGATGTCAGACGCGCTCCGCTTCACGGCCTGAAGCGTGACCATCTCGACCGCCTGAGTCGCCGGCAGGCGGCTGATGTCCTGTCCCAGGAGGCCGGTTCCGGAGCTGGATTCGGGTGAGGCGGACCCGATGACGAGCGACGCACCGCCGCCCGATTTCTCAGCTGTTGGCGCCGGTGAAGCGTCAGGAGCTGTCGCTGGAGCTAGAGAGATCGACGCGTATGTGCGATCGATCAGCTCGTCCAGTCCGCCGCTAAGCGCGAGCGCGAACTTTGTCTGGCGCCCGGTAATGGAGGTGAGCTGGTTAGAGAGCTGGAAGTCGTTGGGGGCTATGGTGGCGACCCGGAGCGATCCGTCGGAGTCGAAGCCGTAGGGAAGAATCCTGTGCTGCCGGGCGAGGTCCTCGGGAACGAGCTTGACCGCCTCCGGGTCCACTCCGACGTGCTTGAGGTCGGCGACCGGGATACGTAGCTGAAAACTGAGGACGGTCATCAGCGTCTCGCGGGCTACGAAGCCCATCGAGACCAGGTTGTCCAGCAGGCTCTCTCCGTTCTCCCGAGTGGCCTCCTGGGTCTGTTTCAGCTGCTCGTTGGTTATGAACTCGGCGTCCAGGAGAACCTGGCCGACCCTATCTTCGAAGGAGGTGCCTGTCTTAGTGACCACGAAAACCCTCTACGACACCACGCACGAACCCCTGGTTGAGGCCGCCTCGCCGTCCCTACCCTGCACATCTGGCCCCGGGGGATCAAGCCGAAGGCCCTGCTCGCTAGCAGGACCTCCCGCCCGTGGTCGCCATAGTAGAGCTGAGTCGCCGCTCGTCTACGTGTGTTTTCTAGACTTCTCTCTGCCAAATATTAGATTGGTACGAAGTATAGTTTACCACACGGGTCCTCGAAACAGGGTGGTGGGTCAGCTTTCTCGGAGTTTTCGCTCGTCCCGTGTCGCGGACGCTTCCCTCCCTGTGATGCTCTCCTTCCCGTCCAACCGCCCGGAAGTGGGGTGCTGCCCACGGGCGCGGAAGTCATACCGTGACACCGGTGGCACCACCCAGGCAGGGCCCCTTCGGTTGTTGGGGTCCGCGGCGTACTGGTATAATGAGACTCGCCGACAGCCGTCTCCACGGCACGTCGCGCGGAGGCACCATGCCATCCCAACGGAGCCGTCTGGCTTCCCCTGCTGAGCCCACCACCTCTCCGACATCGCCGAGGTACGCCCGCATCGTGGTGAAGGCCGGGACCGCGCTACTGACCGGCGGTGACGACCAGCTCGATCGCAAGATGATGCTGGCCCTCGTCGAGCAGGTGGCTCGGCTGCATGCCGGTGGCGCCGAGGTGATCCTGGTGTCCTCCGGGGCGGTGGCGGCTGGCCGGCACGAGCTGGGGATACCGCGTGGGAACCGGGACGTACCGTTTCGGCAGGTGCTGGCGGCCGTCGGGCAAGGTCACCTGATGCACACGTACGAGGAGCTCTTTGCCTCGAAGGGGGTAACCGTCGCACAGGCTTTGCTGTCTCGCCGCGACATCTCCGACCGGCTCGGCTACCTGAACATCCGCAACACGCTTCTGGCCCTGTTGGAGCTGGAGGTCGTGCCGATCGTCAACGAGAACGACGTCGTCGCCGTCGAGGAGCTTGCGGGAGAGCACTTCGAGGACAACGATATGCTCTCGGCGATGGTCGCGAATCTCGTCGACGCCGACCTCCTGATGCTGCTGGGGCAGGTCAGGGGGCTGTATACGGCGGACCCGCACCTGGACTCCACGGCGAGGCTGATCGAGACGGCGGACCCCCTCGATCCCGGTATCGCGCAGATGGCCAGCGGCCCGTCCGACGGGAAGGGCAAGGGAGGGATGGCGACGAAGCTGCAGGCCGCAGCCCTGGCGGCGGCCTCGGGTGCGGACGTGGCCATCGCGAGTGGTCGCGAAGAGGACATAGTAGCCCGTCTGGCGGCCGGCGAGCGCGTGGGCACGCGGTGCCCGGCGACGAGCAGCAAGATGGAGAGCCGCAAGCGATGGATGATGAGCGGCCTCTCCAACAAGGGCGAGATTCGGGTGGACGCGGGTGCGGTCGACGCCGTGGTCGACGCGAACCGGAGTCTGCTCCCGGCAGGGGTCACCGACGTTCGTGGCTCGTTCGAGCGCGGAGACATCGTCTCCGTCGTGGGTCCGGACCTCGATAAGATAGCGGCCGGGATAGTGAACTACTGCTCCGAAGACGTGGCCAGGATCAAGGGAAGCAAGTCCGGCCTCATCGAGGCTATTGTGGGTCACCAGTACGGCGCCGAGGTGGTCCACCGCAACAACATGGTTGTCCTGTGACCCTCTTGTCTGCGAGGATGGCGAGATGAAGACCGGAACCGACAACGGGTCTGGCGAGCTCGAGCAGAAGGGACGAGCCGCGCGGCTCGCATCGCGCGCGCTGGCCAAACTGTCCAGCGCTGTGAAGGATCGAGCCCTTCTCGGCGTCGCCGACGGTCTGAAGGCGCGCGAGGAGCAGCTTCTGGCCGCGAACGAGCGGGACTGCACCGCGGGGCGTGCCGCCGACCTTCCCGAGTCGATCGTGGACCGTCTTTACTTGAACCCACACCGTCTCCGGGCGCTGGCGGACGACGTACGCGTAGTGGCGTCGCTGCCCGACCCGGTGGGCGAGACGTTCGACGCGCGCACGCTGGCCAACGGTCTTCAGATAGGCCGGCGGAGGGTGCCTCTCGGCGTGATCGGTGCGATCTACGAGAGCCGCCCGGGCGTCACTGTGGACATCTCGATGCTGTGCCTGAAGTCCGGCAACGCCGTGATTCTGCGCGGCGGCCGCGAATCCATCAACACCAATACGGCTCTCGTCGCGCTCATCAGGGACTCGATCGAGAAGGTGGGGATTCCTCCGGACGCCGTGCAGTTCATAGAATCGACCGATCGCGCGCTTGTCGGCCGGATGCTGGCCATGAAGGATACCATCGACCTGGTGATCCCGCGCGGCGGAGCGGAGCTGATCCGGCGTGTCGCGTCGGAGGCGTCTATGCCCGCCATCACGGGCGGGATCGGGGTCTGCCACGTCTACGTGGACAGGTTGGCCGACGTGGAAAAGGCCGTGGGGATCGTGTACAATTCCAAGGTCCAGCGACCCTCCGTCTGCAATGCGATGGACACGCTTATCGTGCACTCCGCGGTTGCGCCCAGCTTCCTTCCCAGCGTCGCCAGCAGATGGAGTTCCGACGGGGTGGAGATGCGCTGCGACCGGCGGGCGTTGAGCATTCTCGGGCCCGCCAACGGGGCACGGACCACACCAGCCGAAGAAGAGGACTGGGGCACTGAGTTCCTTTCGCTGAGGGCCGCCGTGAAGGTCGTGGACTCGCTCGACCAGGCCCTCGAGCACATCGAGCGCCACGGCTCAGGGCACTCGGACGCCATCGTGACCGAGGACTACGGGGCAGCCATGCGGTTCCTCGACGAGGTCGACTCCAGTGTCGTCCTGGTGAACGCCAGCACCCGCTTCAACGACGGGAGCCAGCTCGGCCTTGGCGCCGAGGTGGCGATCAGCACCAACAAGCTCCACGCCCGAGGACCCATGGGCCTTCGAGAGCTCACGTCTTACAAGTGGACGGTAATGGGGACGGGGCAGATCCGGGACTAGTCTCGAGGCGGCGGGCCGCCTGGATAGGTGAATGGTCTATGGCGAACTTCTACTTCGAGAGGGAGTGCCGGACTCCGTACTCCGAGTGCTATACGGTGATCGAGGGCGAGTCAACAGTCGGACGGGTCGACCTGCACTTCACGAACACCGTCGTTCACGCCACACTCAGCGTGTCCGAAAGTCTGACCTCGGAGCAAATCCAGGAGCTCATAGACACGGTAGACGAGCGGCTGGTGGACTCGATCGGCATCGCCCGCCAGGACGTGATCGTCCACGTCCATCAGGGACGCGAGGTCTACACCCCTCCCTTCGAGGGCAACGGAAGCGGGCAAGGGATGGCGTGAGCGAGACGGGCGGCGGTTAGAATCCGGTTAGAGAACGGGGAGAGCCCCGTAATGGTGCGGGGTCGCTGTCTCTCTAGAGAGGTGGTCCAGGGGTCTAAAGGGAAGGCAAGGCGGACTTCGAGCGGCCTCCGGCGACCTCCATCTGGGCAGTCCAGGACTGGGCGTAGAGGCCGCCGTTCGCGAGCAAGTCCTTGTGAGAGCCCGACTCGACGACGTGGCCGTCACTCATTACGCAGATCAGGTCCGCCCGCATCGCCGTCGTGAAGCGATGAGTGATGATGATCGCCGTGCGGCCTTCAGCGAGTGCGCGGAACCGCTCCAGCCACTCGATCTCCGACCAGGAGTCCATGAAGCTGGTGGGCTCGTCCAGGATCATGATCGGGGCCTGTCTCACGAAGGCTCTCGCCAGGGCGATCCGCTGCCACTCCCCTCCGCTGAGCTCTACGCCGTCTGCGAACCACTTGCCGAGCAGCGTATCGTAGCCGTGCGGAAGGCGGGTGAGGACCTCGTGGATGCCGGCGGCCCTTGCGGCGGATTCGATGTCTGCCGAGCCCGGCTCCGAGACTGAGTCGCCCAGGGCGATGTTCTGCGCGGCCGTCGCGTGATACTGCACTGGAAACTGGAAGAGCACTGTGACCATGCGCCGGAGCTCCTCGGTAGAGATCCCCCGGATGTCGATCCCGTCCAATTCGATTCCGCCGTCGGCAGGATCGTAGAGACGGCATAACAGCTTGCCCAGGGTGGACTTGCCGGCCCCGTTGGGTCCGACGATCGCGGTCGTCCGGCCAGCGGGTATCGTCAGGTCGAAGTCCTTCAGCACAGGATTGTCGCTCCCGGGATAGCTGAAGGCGACGCCCCGGAACGCGATGCCGCTCACCAGTCGAGACGGCGCGGATACGGGTCGATCCGGCTCGCTTATCTTCGGCCGCAGGCCCAGGAACTCGAACAAGTCCCCGACGAACACGCTGTTGGAGTACATCTGTCCCAGGTTGCCGAGCAGAGAGCGCATCAGGCCCTGGCCCCGCTGAAACGCCTGGTAGAACAGCACGAGATCGCCGAGGGTCACCAGGCCCTGAAGAGCGCGCCAGACCATCCAGGCCATCGCGGCGCCCGATACGAGCAGCGACAGGACGCCGGCCAGCAGCCCGGCCAGACTCTGGCGCCTGATGAGCGACAGCCGCTCACCCCGCAGCCGGCGTCTGATCAGGTTAAACCCTAGCTGGAAGGGCGGTCCGAGGCTCAGGAGCCTCACCTCAGGGGCGGCGGCGCTGTGGGTCAGCATGGTGTCGTAGTATTTCGTCCGGCGTCTGTCGGCGGTCGTCTCCCGCCACCAGTGGTGGAATCGCCGGTTGAAACGGACCACCACGTACAGGGCCGGAAGCGTGCTGGCGAGCAGCACCGGAGGCAGCCAGGTCCCGTAGGGTATCAGCAAGGCAGCCATCGCAACGAGCGTTATGCCGTTTTGCAGGAGGCTCCCCGCTCCCTCAATCAGGGCGAGTGAGCGGTCGTTGGCGTCACTGCGGGCCCGGTCGAGGCGATCGTGGAATTCGGCCGACTCGTAGTATTCGAGATCAAGAGCCACCGATTTCTCGTGGACCAGTCCGCTTATGTGGTCCTGGACCAGTTCCGCTTGAGCGGTCCGGAGCCACTCGAGGGCGGCTCTCAGAAGCTCTGTCAGGAGCAGCGTGCCGGCCATCAGCCCGGCAAGGAGGAGAACGGGGCTCGCGGTCTCCCAGGAGGCCCCGGCCCTGATCGCGTCTACGAGCTCGTCCACAAGGAAGCGCGACAGATAGACGGTGGCCGCGGGAAGGAGTCCCTGGATCGCGAGAAGAACGACCCAGGCAACGGTGTAGCCCCTCCCAGACCAGGCGAACGATCCGGAGGAGCGACGACAGTTGAGGTGACGGGCTGTTCGATCTGGGGTTCACCATACTACGACCTGTAGGCGCCTGGCTCCGGAACCATGCGCCTGCGTCCGGGATCTACCGAACGCGAACGGTCCTCACACCGCCGCCCGGCGCTGTCCGCGGCCGTCAAACCGCCCCTCTATCAGCCTCGCGGTCACCGCCAGCAGTGGGTGGGAGCGCGGGCGGACCAGGCGATATACGGGTACTTGACGAGCGATGTCGGCGCACTGGAGGAAGTGGGATTCCTGACAGTCGCGAAACATGCCTTCGCCGAAGCGGGCGAGGAGCGAGTGCCTGATCAGCTCGATCATCCCGGCCTGCGAGGTGAGAGGGACGATCCTTGGGGAGGGCCCACTGCCGAGGACACAGATCGCCGTCAGCGGCACGGTATCCAGCGGGAACCCGGACGGGGTTCTGCGGTAGCTCTTGCCGACCAACGAGGACAGCCCGGGCGACGGATCCGTGTCTTCGCCGAGCCTGGCTGCCGCCTCGGGCGACAGCTTGAGGCTCGGAAAGGCGGGCAGCACCATGGGTCCTCGGCTACCGCCGAGGTCGAGGGCCACCACGTCATCCGCCAGGGATGCGTGCCCCATCGAGTAGAGCGTCGCCGCGATGGTCGACTTGCCCATGCCCTTGGCGCCCACGAAGGCGACCGCGCCGCCGTTCACGGCAACGGCGCTGGCGTGCAGCACCGCCAGACCACGCTGCTGGAGCAGGGCGCCCATCACGGTCCCGAGAAGCGGGAGGCGCAAGAGGGCGGGATCCACCCCTGTGGCGGGGTCGACGGTGATCTCGCGGCCGTTCTCGACGAGGAACGCGCCGACCTTCTCCCAAGAGAAGTAGGCGCAGGCCGGGACCACGCGACTGTACGACCCCTCGATGGCGTGGCCCGCACCCGGCATGCTGAGCTTCCCGACCCGGATCAAGACGTCGTCGTCCGTCTCCGTAGTGTCGAGCAGCTCCGGCAATACGAGGGCAGACCTCACCCTGAGTCCGTACGCTAGATACGTATGCAACTTCGTTGTTCGTCTAGGTTCGCTGACCGGCGACTATGAGAAGGTAAGTTCGCTGATCGGCGTCCTGGCCGGGAAGGCCGCATCCGTGTAGAGTCCGGAGCCGCTCCCCTTTGTGACCGTCTCGATGTCTCCATGGACGATTAGCTTCGGAGCCGTGTATACCTTCTTGTCCTCTTGGTGCTTCATGATCTTCTCCCTTCCTTTCCTTTCCTTTTCGTCTTCCTATCCGAGAAACACTCTCAATTCTTCCCGCAAAACAGTCTTCAGGCCGTCGCCATCTCCTTCCTGGAGGCCGTCGAGCCCTGATAGTCGTGCTGGAGCCATAGAGCCAGGTCCAGCGCCCTCCAGACCGCAAAGGCGTTGTCCGGGGCATCTTGTGAGCCAAGAGATACCGAGCGTTGGAACGCCTTACGGAACGCACCGATATCGACATAGTCCTTGAAGCCAGGAGAGCCATCGACGATATCGTCCAGACGCCTCCCCCGGAACTGCTTCAGTCCGCGGGCGAAGCTCGGGAAGAAGTTCGACTTGGTGCGGCGCCATTGGACCTCGGAGGGCAGAATACCGGCCATGGCCCTGCGCATCACCATTCTGCTCCACCCCTTGTGAAGCTTCTGCTGGGGTGGCAGCGCGAGGCAGAACTCGATGAGCCGCTTGTCCCAGAACGGGTAGCGCACCTCAATGGAGAACGCCGCCGCGGCCCTGTCGAGAACCTCGAGAGCGAACGGTTGGAAGCCGTGCGAGACGTTCCTGCCGTGCTGCTCCCTTTCGCTCCGGCCGAGCCGGCGCTCCGCCCGCCGCCCGGCGCGATGCCGTTCGGCCAAGGTGGTACGGTTGACGAACTCGGGGTTGAGAAGGTCCATCGGCCCGCCCCGCCGAGCAGCGCCCTGGGAACCTCGACTCAGGTGTCGGAGGACCGCCCTCCCGACCCGCCTGCCGGTCTTGAACCCGACGGACCTGGTCAGAGCGCGGCCGACTCCGTAGTCCTGTCCGTAGCTCCAGATGGTCGCCCACGGCGAGACGTCAAACGTCTTGGCAAGACCTCTGGCCTCCTCGGCGAGGCGAAGCCAGTGTCCCGACCGGGCCAGTTCGTCGAGATAGCCGAAGCCGTGGGACAGGGCCGTGTCGCCGTCGAAGCCATCCAGGACAGTACGGACGCCCCGGCGGGCGACGGCATCGAGCACGCCCCAATGCGCGAAGAGGTTGGGAGCGTAGAAGGGCTCGTCCTGATGCGACACGACGCGTTCGAGATCTGTCAGAGGGCCCAGGTCGTCGCCGATCACAAAGTGCGGCTCGACGTTGTTCTGAGCCAGAACCGAATCGATATAGGTCCGCTCGTCGCACTGGGGCAGGTCGGGGTAGACGGCCGAGAAGGTCTCAAGACTTCCACCGCCGGTCGAGAGTATATCCCGGGCCACGCAGGTGACGGACGACGAGTCCAGCCCACCGCTCAAGAAGGAGCCCACCGGATCGGCGCTCCGGAGCCGGCAACGGACCGCCTCGGTAAAGATCTCCCGGAGCTCCTCGGCGTACTCATCGTCCGAGGCGGCAGGCAGCTCGTGCGAAATATCGGGAGCCCAATAGGATCGCAAGTTGGCCCCGTCGGTCCCTACGGTCATGCTATGAGCCTGGATTACCCAGATGGACTGAAGCCAAGATTGGTAATCATGTGATTGCTGTGAATATTCTGCCGATGTTGCGGCTATCATAGGCGTTAAAGGATTATAATACACCCATATATTTAGCTTCATCTTCTGATTACGTAAGCGAGTTGGAGGCACCTTATGGGTGACGGCGAAAAGACCCCTCTCAAGCTCAACTTCGACTCCAAAGTTCGCCTGGAGTTTCGGGGTGTTACTCTCACCTCAGACGCTGGATTACTTGCATGCAGAGAACTCGATGATGCCCTGGGACTAACCGACTCATCCGCTGAATACCTCAAGGAAGGCCGAACCGGTAAAAACATTCTCCATAAGTTAATCCCTCTGTTGAGACAATCAATCTACAGCCGCCTCGCAGGATACGACGACACCAATGATGCCGATCGACTTTCCCAAGACCCAGCCATGAGAGTAGTCGTTGGCTGGAAAGGCCCTGACAGGAAGGCGGCCAGCACCAGCGACATGAGTAGGTTCGAGACCGAGTTGCTTACTCAGAAGGATAACCGCAAGGGCCTTGAGCAGCTGAATGTAGAATGGGTAAAACGTGGCGTAGCCAAGACAGTCCACCGGCGTATTATCTTGGACATCGACAGTTCAGAGAGTCCGGTACATGGTCAGCAGGAGGGTGCAGCCTACAATGGACACTTCGAGTGCATGTGCTATCATCCGCTGTTCTGCTTCAACCAGTTCGGAGACTGTGAAGGTGCAGTGCTCAGGCCAGGCAACGTACATAGCGCCGATGGGTGGGAGGGATTCATCGAGCCTATCGTGGAGCGCTACCTGAAGCTGGCGGTGAGGCTTCTGTTTAGAGCCGACGCCGCCTTTGCCAAGCCTGAGCTTTACGAGTACATGGAGGCAAGACGCATCGGTTATGCCATAAGGCTTCCAGCGAATGACGTTCTTCAGCGGGAAATAGCGCACCTGTTGGTACGGCCTACCGAGTGGCCTTCCCGAAAGCCCATCGTCTCCTATCATGACTTCGCCTACCAAGCTCAGAGTTGGGATGTTCCTCGGAGGGTGATAGCCAAGGTAGAGTGGCACCAGGGAGAACTGTTCCCCAGAGTAGGATTCATAGTCACCAACCTGAGTTATCCGACGAAGGGCATAGTCAGCTTCTATAATGGCCGCGGCACAGCAGAGCAGTGGATAAAAGAAGGCAAATACGCACTGAACTGGACGAGGCTGTCGTGTCATAAGTTCGTGGCTAATCAGGTGAGACTCTCGCTATTCATCCTGGCTTATAATCTGGGTAACTTCTTGAGGAGGCTCGCATTGCCTGAGTCCATCAAGCGCTGGTCTTTGACAAGCGTTCAGACGAGACTCATCAAGACAGGCGGGCGTTTGGTGCGTCATGCCAGGAGGCTCGTGTTCCAGCTTGCCGAGGTGATGGTGAGTAGGGATATGTTCGGTGAAATGCTGGAAAAGATCGGCAGGCTTCGTTTCAATCCTGGATAGCAAGACGCGTAGGCAAAAGGAATCGTCATCAGACTCAGGTCGCTCAAGGCAAGGTACGCGACTTGTAGGATGAGTTTGGCCTGAAAGAGCCGTCTAGCGCCGTTGTGGGTGGTTCGAAGTGGCTAAATGGCACTATGAGGCTAAATGGAGCATTTTGAATGGAGTATTGACAATATCAGAGAACAGCCATATAGTCCGCGTTACCATAGCATGTTGCGATCATGGATGCACTGAATTCCATCTGGGAAATATCGGTCAAGGGCATTCAGGGAAGGTGAGGATGAGCCCCATCAAGGAACTGTCTTCCGGATGAAACGTTTGCGGTTGCCGCCTATGATAGCTCATGTATTGGCTTGGGCCGCGTTTTTCGGAGTGGTGTTTTGGCCCTTTGGATACTCCGTGACCACCATAACCGCGCTCCCTGGCGGCGTTATGAGGGGTGTATTCGCGCACTCCCCGGGGCCCTTCAAGCGATACTTGGGACCGGAAGAAGTAATGCTGCTGCTGATACCGGTGGCGCTAACTGGCCTGGCAGTCTGGCTGGCTTGGTCGCGGGGCATCTGGTCTGCGTGGGCTAAACTGGCGCAGTGGGGCTTGGGAGTGCTTTGCCTGGGGTATTGTTCAGTCCCAATCTGGTTCGTTGAAGAGGTGGACATCAGTTTCATTGGGGTGTTCTTTCTCCCCGCGGCGCTGGTATTGGTCGTCTCGGCGAGTATAGCGGCCCTATGGCCCAAACCCCGAAAGCAAACGGAACCAGCGGAGGTCCGGTAGGGATAGGGCAGTTGTGATGCCTGAACACCGGGTAGCTACTCCTTGACAACGGTCTGTCAGATGTCTCAAGATGCAGAGTAAGACTCGGTAACAGCAGGAGGACAGCATGAAGAAGCACCTACAACCGCTCACACCGGCGGCCCTCTACGCCAGGGCCAACGGCTACTCCGTCGCTCGCGAGTACATCGACGAGGCGGAGAGTGGCCGCGTCGCCGACAGGCCCCAGTTCCGCAAGATGATCGAGGAGGGCAGCCAGCCCAACTCCCCCTTCCGGGAAATTCTCATCCGGCAGACACAATAGCAACGGAAAACTCAGGTATTCGTGGGAGGTCGATCCGGGTCCATTCAAGCTAGGTAGGATACTAGGGAACCCCCGAATATTAGCAACAGCCCACCTGATGCCAGTAAGGACGGGATGCCCATACCCAAACCAAGACTCTTCCGCACTCTGCTCTCTCTCGGCATGAACCCAAGGACGATGGCCCCTCCAATCAGGGCGAAGACTATGAGCGGTGATAAAGCCAGGCCAATAAGCAGGACCTGCCCTAATACCTCCTCAAGCCCTGTTACCCCCAACACGATAGGTAGGACGATGAGCAGGGACAGAGTGGCCACAGCGACGGCGGATAGCAGTGGAAGGTCCTCTCTCCGATATCGGGAGACCATTAGGGCGATGCCCGTCATGGACAGGGACAGCGCTAGGCACACCGCCCAGAAGCCGCCGTTGGATAGTAGAAGACCCGTTTTGCCTAAGAAGGAGAAGTCAACGGGGGAATAGCGCCCGACGGCGTACCGAGTCCACTCTCCGTCAGCGGTGCCCACCAAGACGCCCTGGATCCCCATCGCCATGATAAGATTCCCGCTGGGCTCGTGGTAGACGATACTGCGAGGTGCGGTCGTAAGCTCCCTCGCGTCCAAATGTGAAGTCGCGTGTTCCTGTACCCACACGTTGCCCTCTTCCTGCATGTACGCCGTCGAAAAGACCAACTTCGATCTGCCGTCAGAGCCGAATCGCACGATGTCAGGTCCCTGGATCACGTACCTGCCTGTGGGAGTATCCACGCTCTCGCCACCCCATTCGATCTGCCCTGAATCGACGGACCCCCCACGCCAACTCAACCCTCCATCTTCACTCCGAAAGTGGCCTAATTCCCAGGCACCAGCATGAATCGCACCGTCTCTTGAGGTCCCCACATCCCTCATGCCGAAGTCCGGTTGGGACTCGCTAGTAGCCACGCTGGCCAGCGCCGCCACTCCCGCCGTCAGCACAGCAAGTCGCATACGCAGGCTCTCTGTGCTGGCGATGCGCCTGCGCCACACCCATAGCGCGATACCCAGTCCGAAGGGGATGACCAGGGAGTCGGTAACGTCCAGCGGAGACCCGGAGGTTCCGCCCGAGGCGATGGACAGACCCCGGATAATCAGGTCGTGTACTGGCCCGAAGGTGTTGAACGCCGCATACAGGAGCGGCAACGCCGCATAGGAGGCGATGAATGCTACACGTTGACCAACGGTGCTCCGGCGGACAAGGAACGACAGTAGGAAGGCTAGCAGGGGCGAGGCGAACACCACCCATGCCAGGTCGCTGAGCTTCCCCGTGGCCCACGACCCCGGCCACACCGACTTGAACACGAGGTCATTCAGCAGCAGCAGGGCAACGGCCGTGACGGTCGCCGGGTGCATGAGGGCCGAGGCACACCTGGCGCGGAAGCGGTTGTTCATTCGAGGTGCTTCACGGGCTGGTTCCGAAGCACCGTCCAACTGCGTCACTCCTTGGTTGGCCGACATCAGAGCCCCTCCAGCAGTCCGCTCAGGTCTCCCAGGGGCACCACCTCGCAATCGCTCCGGGACTGACGGGCGGTGCCGCCGTAGACCACCGCCTTGGAAGAGATGTCCGGGATCAGCCCTGCAACCCGATCAAGGGCATGGAAGTAGTCAGAGGCGATCGTGGACCCGGATTTGATCTCGATGGCTCCGATGCCGCGTCCGGTCTGATAGAACAGGTCGCACTCCAGACCCCGCGCATCTCGGAAGAAGGAGAGGTTGGGCTGCTCGCCCCGGTTGAAACGGTGCTTCAGCGCCTCGGCGACGACCACGTTCTCGAAGAGCGCCCCACGCAGCGGATGGGTGGCGAGCTGATCGGCATGTTCGATGCCAAGGAGGTAGCTTGCCAGGCCAACGTCGTAGAAGTAGAGCTTGGGCGACCGGATCAAGCGCTTGCGGATGTTGGCGTGGAAGGGCGGTAACTGGAAGACGATGTAGCTGGCTTCCAGCACCGTGAGCCACCCCCGCGCCGTCGTGTGAGAGATGCCCGCATCCGCCCCCAGAGAGGAGAGGTTGGCCAACTGCCCGACCCGCCCGGCGCACAGGCGGACGAAGAGCCGGAAGCTGGAGAGGTTGCGAATCTCGCCAATGCGGCGCACGTCTCGCTCCACGTAGGTCTCGAAGTAGTCACCGAGGGCTTGGCGCGGGTCGAGCCCCTGATCGTGGATGCGTGGGTAGAAGCCCGAGAACAGGATATCGTTCAGCGTGTCGCTAGCGCCCGCTCTTTGCCGCTCTGCCAGCGAGAAGGGCAGCAGCTTGAGCAGCGCGGTCCGGCCCGCCAGGGACTGGCTGATGGCATCGGAGAGGCGGAACTGCTCGCTGCCCGTGAGCACGAAGAGACCGTTGCGCCTTTTCTCGTCCGCGAGCACCTGGAGATAGGACAGCAGGGCGGGAACGTGCTGAATTTCATCCAGGATGGCACCCTCGTCGAATTGTTCGAGGAAGCTCCGTGGGTCGGACTCGGCGAATTCCCGCTGGTCAGGCGCTTCCAGGTTGGCATATGCCAAACCGGGGAAGGCCGCGCGGCACAGGGTGGTCTTCCCGGACTGACGCGGCCCGGTCACGGTCACGAAAGGGTACTGCTGGAATAGCCTGGTCAGGCGGGGTGTGATGTCGCGCTCGATCATGGGGACCATGATGCCAGAGTATTGCACATTTTGCAAGTAGCGCTTTCACACTGCACCAACTCCTGGAGTCATATGGAGAGGGTTGACCAAGCCCGAAGAGACCGGCCCTTCTACTCCAATAGCAGGGGCAACTGAAGCCGGACCATACTGTCTGGGACGCCGAAGTGCTCCGCCACCTCCCACCAGTCGGTGAGATGAGCCGCGAGCGCCTCCCTCACATTCATGAGGAAAGCTCCGGTGAAGTCCTCGGCTTCCCGCTCGATCCGGCCGCCGAATCTGGTGTGCTTGTATATCCAGAGGTGGTTGCCGGGATGCATCAGAATATGCCCTATGGCGTGGGCAATCATCCACCGCCGCCAGTCGGGTTCCAGGTCCTCGGCGACGCAGATGTAGCGGTCGATACGCAGCTCTTGGTGAACCTGCATCGGCCATGGGATGACCTCGTATCCCAGGATGTTGGCCACCCCCTCGGCATCCACCCGGCCGCACAGCCCCAGCTTGAACCGAAGCTCCACGGCCTTTCGCTGAGCTCTGTTCATTCCCCAGCTTCACTTCCTCCTCCGTCGTTCTCTGACGAAGCGGATGAATTCCTGGATCGACTCCACGTCCTCGATGGGCAGGCCGGAGATGGCGTTTCTGAAGGAGACATCGGCCTCCTTGAGGAGCTCCGCCTCCAACACGTCCCGGCCCAGTATCCAGTCGGTGCTGACCTCGCAGCGGTATGCCAGCTCCAGCAGGTTCTTGTGGGAGGGTTTCATCTTGCCCGACTCCCAGCACCAGACGGCGTGGGAGGAGACGCCGATCAGCTCCGCCATCTGCTTCTGGGTGAGGCCCACCCTGGTCCTGGCTTCCTTGATCCGGGACCCGATGTCTTTCCACTTGTAGCCCGTGTCATCCGGCATGGTAATCACCTCAGAATAGCACATACGTTCTTGACAAGCCATCTGGCTTATAGTTATTATACTACTATAAGTTATACTTAGAGTACAGAAGGACTTCCAGAGATACGATGAAGCGACGAGGAAGGACCGTGGTCCGGCTCAGGACAGAGGCTCTGTGGGCGCGATTGGCCCTCCTGGGCCGCTCCCAGAACTGGCTGGCCCAGGAGGTCGGTATCAGCAAGAGCTACCTCTCCACGCTGATCAATCAGGGCCGAGCTCCGTCGGGCCGAATACGGCGTCGCATGCAGCAGGTCCTCGGCCTGAGCAATTTTGATGAGCTGTTCGAACTGGAGCCAAGGGATTGAGTAGTCGCATGTCTTCACCCCGTTTGCCCGGCGATGCAGGCGGCCTCGCCGTCAGGGGCCGTCTCGTGCCCTACGAGACCGCCGATCTCCCTGACGATTTCGTCCAGCGCCTGCATCTGTTCAAGGAGCTCACCGGCCTCACCTGGAACGCCTTCTCCGACCTGCTGGGGGTGGACCCCAAGCAGATGCTCAGGTGGCGTGACGGCACCGAGCCCTGCGGCGGGGCCTATCGCTCCCTCGTCCGCGTCGCCCGGTGGGTTCCCGGCGGGCTCGACCTGATCGTCGGAGAGGATTTCCTGGCATCACTTCTGGAGGAGTAGGCCCATGCCCCGTAAACGCGCCGATTACAGAAAGACCTTCCACGTCTTCCCCAAGGACTTCCCCCGAAGGCTGGAGCGGTTCAAGGAAGCCTCCGGCCTGACCTGGCGGGAGATCGCCCGGCGTCTGGGGACCAACACCCTCACCCTCCGGCGGTGGCGGGCCGGAGCCCAGCCAAACTCCAAGCACTTCCTGGCGCTGCTGGAGTTGGCCCAGGAGCTCGGTCTCGGCCATCTCTTCCCCCTGGGCAGAGGAGACTAAGGCGTCTCCCAGAGCAGGCGGATCGGCGCTGCGTAGAGCTCGCCCCGAAGCTGGCGCTCCTCTCACCGTTTACCTCGGCCGATTGCAACCCTAGCCCTCGGCGGATTGAAACGTGCCCCCCGACTGGAAAGACAGCCATCCTAGTAAAGGGTTCTTGGATGAACCCCCCTATAAGGGGATGCACCGACGAACCCCCTTATAGGGGATTACCCCCAACTCTCCAGCAACTCACACTGGATAGTGAGCGAACACTCGCTAGCTTGGCGGGAGGGAAGTGGCCCCCCCAGCCCTTCAATTAGATACGGGAATAGCGATATGGAAGAGACCAAGAACCAGGACAAACCGAAAAGCGCCAAGAGGGGCGTCTCGGAGTTGGGGGTCGTGAGCATCGACTTCAACCCCGGCCCCGACGCCCAGGACCGGTTTCGCCGTCTCTTTACCTTGCTCGTCAAGTACGCGACCAAGGACATGCTCCCTGCTCCCGACGCGGACTCTTCATCAGAGGACGGCAGCGAGGTAGAGGGCTGATGCATCCCGCGCACTCGTTGATCGTCATCAGCCTGGGCGGAGGAGTACAGTCCTCCGTCATGGCGCTCATGGCAAGCCAGGGAGCATTCGACGCCATCCCCGACTGCGCCATCTTCGCCGACACCCACTGGGAGCCTCCCAGTCTCTACACCCACCTGGACTGGCTGTCCAGGCAGCTCAGCTTTCCCCTATACGTCGTGGACAACGGCCGGAGCCTCCGCGAGGACGTCAAGTCCCTCACAAACCACTCAGGCAACCACGGCTTTGTAGACGTTCCCCTCTATCTGAAGGGAAGGAACGGCCACGGCGACGGCATGGGACGGCGGCAGTGCACCGAGCACTACAAAATCAGGCCGATTCGCCGCAAGATACGGGAGCTTCTGGACCTGGGAAGAGGGCAGCGAGTCCCCGCCGACACCACCGTCGAGCTGTGGCTGGGCATCTCCACCGACGAGGCCATCCGCATGAAGCCCTCTCGCGATAGATGGATACAGAACCGTTACCCCCTCATCGAAGCTGGGATGTCCAGGAAAGACTGCCTCCACTGGTGGAACACCCGCTACGACCGGCCACTGGAGCGTTCGGCCTGCATCGGCTGCCCATACCAGTCACGGCAGCGGTGGGTCGAGACCAAGCGCAGGTGGCCGGAGCTGTTCGCTGAGGCGGTCGAGATTGACGCCAAACTCAGAGGACGGCTGGCCTTCGCCAAGGAGCCCTACCTGCATCCACGACGGGTGCCCCTCGCGCAGGCGGTCAGCCTCGATGAGGCGGAGTTGGGAACGGACGGGCAATCGGACGGGTTCGGAAACGAGTGCGAGGGGCACTGTGGGCTCTAAGGGGCCGCATTCACGACGAGACGGCGGGGAGCCTATTTTCTAGTCGCCAAGGCGCTTCACTGCTGCGGAGAGGAGGGCGCTATGGCAGAAAGAGCGGAGGAGCGGGTCATGAAGAAGACGGTCGCAGCTGGCGAGCTTGATGCTCCGTATCAAGTGGTCTTTGGAGATGTGTCGAAGATTGTCGATGCCGCCAGGGACTCGGCAACCCGTTCGGTGAAGTTGATCGGGCATCGCATCGTTGAGTTCGAGCAGTCAGGAGAAGAGCGGGCTACGTACGGGACCGCGCTCATGGAAAGACTGGCGGCGGACTTGACCCAGCGGTTTGGACGCGGCTTCTCCCGTCAGAACATCCAATACATGCGTCTCTTCTACGTCTCATATCCATCCGATCAGATTCGCCAGGCGCTGTCTGGCAAATTGGCTCGATCACCTAGGCGTCGAATACGCCAGACGGCGTCGGGCGAATCCGACACCACTTCCATTGAAATACGCCTGGGAGAGCTTCTCGCGGCCTTTCCGCTGCCCTGGTCCGCCTATGTGAGGCTGCTCTCGGTCAAGAACACAAGCGCCCGTGAATTCTATGGAGCCGAGGCGCTGCGAGGAGGCTGGTCGGTTCGCCAGCTCGACCGGCAGATCAATTCCCAGTTCTACGAGCGCACCGCCCTGTCGAAGAACAAGGCCGCCATGCTGACGGAGGGGCAGAAGCCCCGTCACGAAGATCGCGTGGAGATCAAAGACCCGTTCGTCCTCGAATTCCTCGACCTCAAGGACGAGTACTCCGAAAGCGATCTGGAAGAGGCGCTCATCCTCCACCTGGAGACCTTCCTCCTGGAACTGGGCGGTGACTTCTGCTTTATGGGCCGCCAAAGGCGTCTGCGCATCGGTGACAAATGGTACCGGGTGGACCTGCTGTTCTTTCACCGGCGGCTGCGATGTCTGGTAGTCATCGACCTCAAGATCGGTGGTTTCACTCACGCCGACGCCGGGCAGATGCACCTCTACCTCAACTATGCGCGGGCGCACTGGGACCGCGAGGGCGAGAATCCGCCCGTTGGACTGGTCCTCTGCTCAGAAAAGGATGAGGCGCTGGCGCGGTATGCCCTCGAAGGCTTGCCAAACAACGTGATGGCAGCGGAGTACCGAATTACCCTGCCCAACGAGGAGCTTCTGGCAGCGGAGATTGACCGAACGCGGCAGGTGATAGAATCGCGCGGCTCGATAACGTCAGAGGCTCCGCTAAGTAGCGGCACGCTGACAGTAGAGAATCCGAAAGAATGAGCAAGGCAACGCAACGAGCGGGAACGGCAGACCCATTAGCAACTGTGCCGATGGAATTCGTTGGCGATTCCGTGGAGCCTGCGATGCAACAAAGGGGGCCTGGCGCAGCGCATTTGAGAATGGCCCTTTGACGGTGCCCCGGCCACAGTGTAAAATGCTGGGTAGAGGTTGGCCCGGCGATGCGCGAACACCCCGGGCCGTGGCTCCACCTGTAGGTCAGGTGATGCGATGTGATTGTACTACTCGCAGACCCGCTCCCGACAGGAGGCGGGTCTCTTTCATTTCAGGCAGGTACAAACAAGGAGGCAATCATGGCGAGAATCAAGGCACTGAGGCAAGTCGACCAAGAGGGCGGCCATCTACGCCCGCGTCTCGGATAAGAGCCAGGCTGAGGACGACAAGACCTCCCTCACCGAGCAGACCACCGAGATGGAAGCCTACTGCGAGGGCAAGGGCATGACCATCACCGCCCGCTATCAGGAGGTGGGCAGGGGTTGGTCCAAGAAGCGTCCCGAGTTCCAGAGGATGCTGGCCGACGCCAAACGGGGACGCTTCGACACCATCGTCTGCTGGAAGTCCGACCGGCTCAGCCGGGGGATGTACCCCGCAGCCGCCCTCATGGAGGTCGTTGAGGCGTATCAGATTCAGCTTGAAGCGGTCATGGACGCCATTGACATGAAGACCTTCGGCCTGATGGCCGCCATCGGCAAGATCGAGCTCGACAACTTCAGGGAGCGGGCCTCTATGGGCAAGCGCGGCTCGGCCAAGCAGGGGAGAATGCCCGTCGGCGCACTCTCCTACGGATACCGCATCGGAGACGACGGCAAACCGGAGATATACGAGCCCGAGGCAGAGGTCGTCCGGCGCATCTTCCACATGTACGTCCACGAGGGAATGTCCGGGTCGACCATCAGCCGCCAACTGGCCAGGGACAACGCCCCTACTTTCAATCCGGGTTCTCGATGGCATAAATCCTTCCTCAGCGCTCTTCTGGGGAAGGAGGTCTACAAAGGAAACTGGTGGTACGGCAAGTCCCGCTGGGTTGCCACGGAGGGCGGAGAGACGGTCTACGCCCAACCGCAAGACGCCTGGATCAAGGTGCCCTTCCCGCCGCTGGTGGACGAGCAGACCTGGGACCGGGCGCAGGCCATCAAGAAGCAGAGGAAGACACAATCCACCCGCAACACCAAGATATTCTACCTGCTTCAACACCTCGTCAGGTGCGCCGAATGCGGGCGGCTCTTCGCCTGCAAGTCAACGACCCGCAGGACCGTGAAATCCAATGGCAGTATCTACAAGTACAACCTGAAGACCCCTTATCGGCACTATCACTGCTACGGAATGCTGAGCGAGGGCCTTCGGTGCAGGGAGCGGTCCCACATCAAGGCCGGACAGTTGGAGGAGCTGGTCTGGAGCCAGGTCAAGGAGATGATCCAGAATCCCGAGCTCATCGTGGCCGGCATCGAGGCTCTGGATACACAGGGAGAGGACGGGCTGGGAAAGCGGATCGCCAGGGCGGAGCGCGATCTCCAGAAGGTCCAGATCGAAGAGGAAAGAGCCATCAGGCTGTACGTGTCGGGGAAGATTAAGGAAGACCAACTCGACCAGCAACGCAAGTTCATCCTCGAACGGCTGGAAACCGCTCGGGAGAAGCTGGACGACCTCCGCGCCAGGGAGTCGATGGCATCTGAGAAGCGGGGCCTGATGGAGAACCTTGTCCAGTGGGCTGGGAAGTTCGGCAAAGGGTTGGATAACCTGCCCGACGAGAAGCGCCGGGATGTCCTGCGGCTGCTCGTCGATCAGATCTTGGTCGATCGTAACAACAACGTCAGCATTACCCTGGGTATTCCAACAGAAGATTTTGTGTCGATTGAGAAAGAGGAATCACGGTGCCCCATCTCCGCGAAGCAGCCGGCTGTCACGAGCCCGACGTATCCGGCTCCAATTACGGTAATGCTTGCCATATATCTTCCTTGGGTGAGGTTCTCGGAGGTCACGGGTAGCTCGACCGAGCGTCAGGCTATCAACGCAAGGGTTGAGGGTCGGTGTGCGCACGGTTAGAGAAGGGTTACAAATGGTTGGAGCGGGAGCGGAAGACCAGCGCCGGCGTCATCTCGCGGCGCCGCACGTCCCTACGCCACCAGGGGGAGACGCCACCGCGGCCACGTAGAGAACGGACGTGGAGGAGCTGTCGCGTGAGTCTGTGGCGCTACCTCGTACTGGACTCCAGTCCCAATTCCGACTGGATTCTCACCGGGTGATCGCGCCGGCGTACTATGCTGCTGGGGCTGGGAGGCCCGAGAGCGCCAATGAGATCAATTGCCATCCAAAGAAAGTACTCGCCGGTAGCATTGTTCATTCTGGCGAACATCGCGGACGCCGCGACCACGATGGCATCACTGAACGGCGGCGTGCGGGAGATAAACCCGGTGGTGGCCGCTCTGATAGGCAGCCTGGGGCTCGAGACGGCGATGGCCGTAAAGATCCTGGTGGCGAGTGCCGCGGGCGCGCTGCTCTACTGGCGAAGACGCATGACCGTCCTGACCGTTCTCACAATAGGACTGGTGCTCGTCTCGCTGAACAACGCGTTGATGTCGTTCTTCTAGAGACCTCTGCCTCGAACGAGCAGTCGCTCGCCGCGGGCCTCAGGCGAGTCCTGAATCGGGACGGAGAGCCTGCGTTGGGGGGGTCAGGCCGAGGCCAAGATCAGCTCGACGTTGTCGAAGGCCTGGCCCGAGAAGTTCTTCTCGTTGAGCGCATCGGTGAAGAACCGCACCGTATCCAGGCTCACCAGGTTGTCGAACGGCACCAGTGACTGGATCAGGGCTCCGTCTATGTACACGTCGTAGGTGTGGGCAGCCAGGTCCGCTACTATCTTCACCGTCGCCGTCCCGCTCACCTGCACCAGAGCCGTGTTCGTCCCCGAGGCGCGGTGCCCCAGGCTCTCGTGTGCTCCTCCGATCTGGGTCCAGATCAGGTTCACACCGACCCCCGCGTCCTGGTCGCCGTCGCTCATCTGGGCTCCGTCCCCCAGCTGCATGAACAGCCGGTAGGTGTTCTCGGAGCCGCTCCTGGTCCAGTCGAAGTCGAATTGCCACACCACCGTCCCCGTCGACACCGCCGCGAAGGACCGCCTTACCAACGGCCGGTTTGTCGCATCCGACGTATCCCCGAAGTACAGCGTGTTACCGCTTATGGAGACCGAGGCACCTGACTGCTCAACCTCTACCCAGTCCTGTCCAACCGTCGAGCTGTTCGGTCGGTTGAAGTCATCGCTCAGCAGTATAGCGCTTGACCCGTCGTCGTCTGTGTTGGTGACCGAAACGTCGTCAGGGTCGATTCCGGCGTACTCCGCCGCTCCCGTCGCAGGTGCCGTGACGACACTGTACCCGATGTCTCCGTCGTCCACGTCGTCGTCAACACCGGTCACCGTCACGGTCTGGGCAGTATTCCAGTTGGCGGAAGTGAACGTAAGTGTGGTCGTCGAGACCGTCCCCTCGCCGACATTGCTCGATGAGATTCCGATGGTCACGTTGTCAGTAGGCTCGCTGTCCAGCACCACCGTGAACGCGTCGGTCCCGCCAGCCTCAGTCGTCACCAGTCCGGACGTCGGGCTCACCGTGATCCCAGGCGTAGGGCCCGGCCCTGACGACGCAACGCTGATCTCGACGTTGTCGAAGGCCTGGCCCGAAAAGTGCTTCTCGTTGAGCGCGTCCGTGAAGAACCGCACCGTATCCAGGCTCACCAGATTGTCGAACGGCACCAGAGCCTGGATGAGTATCCCATCGATGTATACGTCGTACGTGTGGGCGGCCAGATCCGCTACGATCCTCAACGTCGCCGCTCCGCTCACCTCCGCCAGGCCCGTGTTGGACCCGGAGTTGCGATGTGCCAGGGTCTGGTTCACTCCACCGATCTTGGTCCAGATGAGGTTTACGCCCACGCCCGTGTCCTGCGCGTTGTCACTCATCTGGGCCCCGTCGCCCAGCTGCATGAACAGTCGGTAGGTCTTCTCAGCTCTGTCCCACTTCCAGTCGAAGTCGAACTGCCACTCTACCGTCCCAGCCGAGACCGTGGCGAACGACCGCCTTACCATGGGCCGGTTCGTCGCGTCCGACGTATCCCCAAAGTACAGCCTGTTCCCGCTTATGGAGACCGTGGCACTGGACTGCTCGACCTCCACCCAGCCCTGTCCCACCGTGGAGCTGTTGGGTCTGTTGAAGTCGTCGCTCAGGAGTATGCCAGCCGACACGTCGTCGTCCGTATTGGTAACAGACACATCGTCAGCGTCGATCCCGACGTACTCGGCGGCGCCCGTCGCAGGTGCCGTGACGATCGTGTAGACGATGTCCCCGTCGTCCACGCTGTCGTCCACACCGGTCACGGTGACGGTCTGCGCCGTGCTCCAGTTGGCGGGCGTGAAGGTCAGGGTGGTCGTCGACACCGTCCCCTCCCCGAGATCGCTCGACGAGACTCCGATGGCCACGTCAGCAGTAGGCTCGCTGTCAAGCACCACCGTGAAGCTGTCGGTCCCGCCCCCCTCGGTCGTCACCAGTCCCGATACAGGGCTCACCGTGATCCCAGGCGTCGGTCCCGACGTCAGGGCATTGGCGGCATTCAGCCTCCCGCCGGTCACTGTGACGCCGCTCAGTCCCGGGACTGGATCGACGCCGCTCAGGATGCGATCCTTTACCTGCGCCGGTGTCAGACCGGGAAACTGACTGTAGACGAGCGCGGCCACGCCGGAGGCGTGGGGCGTCGCCATGGAGGTACCGCTAAAGGAATCATAGCCGTCGAAAGGAACCGTGCTGAGAATGCTGACCCCGGGAGCGGCAAGGTCGACCGAGATGTTACCGAAGTTGGAGAAGGATGCCAGGCTGTCGTTGTGGTCCGTGGCCGCAACGGCGATCAGGTTGGCGGAGTCGTAGCTCGAAGGGTAATGGGGAAACGAGTCGTTGTCGTCTCCGACTCCATCCGAGCCGCCGTTACCGGCAGCCGCCACGAACACACAACCGCATGCTTCAATAGCAGACTTCAGCGCCTGATTGAAGGACCCGCCACCCCAGCTCGCGTTGATGACCTGAGCCCCCTGATCCGCTGCGTACTCGATCGCCGCGATCGCGTCCGAGGTGAACCTCCCGGACGGCCCGATGAACTTCAGGATCATCAGGCTGGCGCTCCAGCTGACACCGGTCACGCCAACGCCGTTGTTGCCCACCGCGGCGATAGTGCCAGCCACATGGGTCCCGTGCTCGTCCTCGGCGCTGGAGCAGAACAGCCAGTCCGCGTTGTCGAAGAAGTTCCAGCCGTGGACGTCGTCAATCTTGCCGTTGCCGTCATTGTCGATGCCGTCGCCCGGGATCTCGCCAGGGTTGGTCCAGAGATTGGCAGCCAGGTCGGGGTGCGTCGACACGGGGTCAGAGAAGCAACCCGGAACGCCGATAGCTGGCCTTGCGACCTGAGCGCCCGTGTCGATGATCGCTACCAGCACGCTGGAATCGCCGGTCGTGGTGTTCCAGGCCTCAGGGGCGTCGATGTCGGCATCGGGGGTGCCGCCGGCCTGGCCGGTGTTGTTCAGACCCCACTGGTCGCCGTACTGGGGGTCGTTCGGGGATTGATCGACGTAGATCGTGAGGTCGAGCTCGACCGTCTCCGCGTTTCCGTCGGACAGAATCCTACTCAGCGCGCTCGCCGGCAGGCTTGCGGCGATCGCCGGGATGATATGGTAGACGTACTTGACTGTCCCTCCCAGCTTCCTGATATCTTCGATATCGACGTCATCCGGACCGTCGAAAAAGGAGATGATCACGTCTACCCGATCCCCGGTGTCTCGGGCGGCCTGGGGTAGCGGGTTCCCGTGGGCTGAGGGCGAAACGGCGAAGGCGAGCAGCAGCGCCGTCAGCGCAATCGCGGTGTGGAGCGCGCGCGTCCTCATGGCCGTGATCGCGCCCGCAAACTGTAGAACTCTACGATGACCGACATCATCGGAACCGAAGACTATCCTCTCGAACCGGCGTTGCCTTGCCTGATATCGCGTTCATGCATCGAACAAGTCTAGCACGGCATCCGCGGGGTTTGCGTGACGATTTGTCGGCAAGAGGTAAGAATTCGGGATGCTTTGAGACGTCCAGTTCGCTGAAGCGCGACGCCCGCGGATGGTAGAGCATAGAGAGGAAACCTTGTGCGCCCGCCGGCCCGAGCTCTTGCGGGATAAAGTTGTCCAACTCTAACCCACTCAACCGGCTTGTCCCGATCCGGCCGTCGATTCAGACGATAACCCTCGGGGTGTCGCTGGCCTGGGTCGCCTGCATCTTCTACCTCGCGGTCGCTCCCCTGCCACCCGATGTACCCACCCTCGAACCAGGGTCGACGGCGTCTCTGGGCCACTACGGAACGAACCTGGTGTTCGGGGGGTTGGTCTATCTGCTGATCGGGAGGCGGTCCACGGACGTCGCCGGCCTGGCCAGGGACGCCGTCATGAGCGTCGGCCTGGTTGTGCTGCTTGGTGTGGTGACCGAGGGAGTCCAGCTCATCGTGCCGGAGAGGACGGCTTCTATCGCCGATCTGCTCTACGATGGCGCCGGAGCGGCAACAGGGGTCGCCGCCGTTATCCTGCTTGAGCGCACCAGGGCGAGCCGGTTCCAACTATCGGCCGTGGGCTCGGCCGGCACGACCGTACTCATCGGGCTGGTGATCGTCGGCGGCATCCTGTGGACCGCGGAGCCCCCCTATCTCGACGAGTGCGGCCCGAACGTGGACATCGTGGCCAGACCAGGCTCGACCGACTCGCCTGGAGGCGCCGGGTCCGCTGGCTCAGGTGTCCGCGTCACCGACGGACTGGTCGTCTACTACGACTTCAGCGAGGGGACCGGGGAGGTCGTGCACGATGTCGGCGGCGTGGGCGCGCCTCTCGACCTTGTCATCCTCGACCGCGACAAAGCCAGGTGGATTCTCGGCTCGAAGGGCATCGAGTTCGTCGATGCCGGCACGGCGATCCGGAGCCGGTCTAGAGCCGCCAAGATCTACGATGCCCTCACCGCCAGCAATCAGTTCACCGTAGAGGCCTGGGTCGTGCCCTCCGATCTCGAGGATGGCGACCCCCCGAGACGTATCGTGGCCGTTTCAGCCGGTACGTGGAGGCATCAGGTGAATCTTCATCTAGGCCACGACGGTCCGGACGGGGTCTTCCGGGTGAGGACAACCTGCGACTACTACATATCCGCATCGACTGCTCGGGTCTTCACGGGCACGGGTCGTCCAACGCACCTGGTGGCGAGCTACGACGGATCGACGATGCGAACTGTGGTGGACGGAGTGGCGCTGGAGACGTTCGACGGGTTCGATGGGACTTTCGGCAACTGGGACCCGGACTACCCCCTGGTCATAGGGAACGAGGCCACGTTGACGCGCTCGTTCTTGGGCACGATCATGCTGGTTGCCGTCTACGACCGCGCGCTCTCAGACGAGGAGATTCGTCAGAACTTCGAGGTGGGTCCAGACGGCTAGGGGGTGTCACCGGGCGAGCCGGACCGGGCCGCACTCAGGCTCCCGCCGTTCTTTAGTAGCTCTGGAACAGACGTCCCCAGCCGGTCTTCATGGCCTCTCTAACGCGCTTGCGGCCGATGAAGCGCAGCCAGTATTCGTTGTGATAGAGGTTCGAGGCCACGAAGGCCCACGGCGCCAGAGGGGAGCGGAGCAGGATGCCCTCAAGGGGCTTGAGGGGTCCCCAATAGATCAGCTTCTGCCCCCGGCTGGCAAAGGTGTTCTCCGATCCGGAGAAGTGCCAGTTGACCCCACTGATGTCCTCGCCGACCACGTCGATTTCGCCGATCTCACCCGAGCCCAGGCCGGACTCGTGAGCGAGGCGGATGAACTTGATCGACATGGGGTCGAAGCCCATCAGCGTCGCGGCCACGGCGTCGATGGCGACCTGGTCCGCCCCGGCCAGTATCACGTTCTTTTCGTGCCACCGCATCGCCCTGGGCCCCGGGCCGTCGCCGGCGAACGTGCCGTCCGTCACGGCGAAGACGCCGGAGTGAATCTCCTTCTGGATGCTGAGCAGGTCGACGAGCGTCTCGTGGATCACCGAATGGGTCCAGTGCCGCCGGCGATTCAGGAGGCCGCCGAAGGCGTTCTTCATGGCGCCCGTGATCGTCGTGAAAACGTGGGTCTTGACCGTGGGCAGGTGCACGATGTTCTTCCCGAAGAACATCTCCGGCACCTCGATGCCCTCCGGATATATCTCGTCCAGGGCGAGCATCTTGGCCCTGGGCTCGTAGCGGACCCACTTGACCGGGGGGACGTCCAGGTAGACGCTTTCGAGCCCGTGCCGGTCCTGAGCGGCCTTGTGCTTGTTGTTGAGCTCGCCCTCTCTGGGGTCGACGACGACGGTGCCGTTGTGGGCGGCTATCGGCTTCTCGTAGCCATCGGCCAGGAGGGTCTTGACCACGCCTTCGATCTGCCACGGAGTGGTCGAGCAGGCCGGATAGTAGTGCTGCCAGGAGATGTTGATCTTGAGGAGGGTCGGCGCGCTCTTCGGCAGGAACGCCTGGTAGCCGGCCAGGTGCATCGCCCGCGCGATGTCGTCCTGGACCGTCTCCGGGGTGGTGTAGACGACGGCAACCTTGGACCTGGTGGTCACGCTGGCCACGCCAGACCTGTCGGGCTGAGTCTCAGGGGTCTGTTTCATCTCTTGCCGGCTTGTCTCGTTCGGTGTCGGGAGCGCGGCCTAGGCATCGCCATGCCCCCCTTGGGGAGAGTGGAGTGAAATCTGAGGGACACCCTCAGACTCCCGGGATAGGGGCTTCGCCCCTCTGCACACCCCGTGATCATCCTCGTCGCGACCCCGGCTGGTCTCGAAGCGCCTGAAAGCAGAGGGCGCAGCAGATTTCCACCCGCTGCGCCCCTGAAGGTCTTCCTACTCGCCTCGCGCTACTCCAGGAAGTCTTTGAGCTTCTTGGAGCGGCTGGGGTGGCGGAGCTTCCGAAGGGCCTTGGCCTCGATCTGCCGGATCCGCTCTCGGGTGACACCGAAGTCGCGGCCGACCTCCTCGAGGGTGCGGCTGCGCCCGTCCTCGAGCCCGAACCGTAGCTGGAGCACCCTGGCCTCGCGGTCGCTGAGGGTAAACAGGACATCGTCCACCTGCTCCTTGAGCAGCTGGTAAGAGGCTGCCTCCGACGGCGCCATGGTGCTCCGGTCCTCGATGAAGTCGCCCAGGTGGCTGTCCTCTTCCTCGCCTATCGGAGTCTCGAGAGAGACCGGCTCCTGTGAGATCTTGAGGATCTCCCTCACCTTCTCGGGCGGCACGTCCATGCCGGCGCCGATCTCCTCGCTGGTGGGCTCGCGGCCGTACTCCTGCACCAGGCGCCGGCTTACGCGCAGCAGCTTGTTGATGGTCTCGACCATGTGAACCGGAATCCGGATAGTGCGTGCCTGGTCGGCGATGGCCCGGGTGATGGCCTGCCGGATCCACCACGTCGCGTAGGTGCTGAACTTGTAGCCCTTCCGATAGTCGAACTTCTCGACGGCCCGGATGAGGCCGATGTTGCCCTCTTGAATCAGGTCCAGGAGCGACATCCCGCGGCCGATGTACTTCTTGGCCACGCTGACGACGAGACGGAGGTTGGCTTCGGCCAGGTGCCGCTGGGCGTTCTCGCCCTCGACCTTGATACGCGCCAGGTAGCTGTAGAAAACCAGCTCGTAGGACTCAAGTGCCCTGGTGAATTCAGGGTCGGCCAGGGTGTCCTTCAGCTTGTTGATCATGACGCTGCTGTCGAGCACCTCGAAGGTCTCGTCCGGCAGCAGCCGGCTATCGACGGAGAGCGCCAGAAGGTCGGGCTTGATCTCGAGCGGTTCCCTGTTCGTGATGTCGCCAAGCGCGTTGAGGATCTCCTCGACAAGCTCCCCGTCCAGCAGCTCCCGCAGTCTCGGATCTGTTCGAAGCTGTTCGAGCGACTTGTCCCCGCTGATTCCCAGGAACCTGCTCACGCTTTTGAGGAGCGGCTCGGCCTCGCTCAGACGGTTAAGAATCTCCCGGATCACCTGCCACGACTTGGGGGTACGGCCGTCAGGCCCGGTGATACTCTGCTCAACCACCGCGAGCTGCTTGGACGCCTCCATGCTGCGCGCCAGCACCCGCTCATCGGCGGCCTTGAGCAGGCTTACCCTGCCGATCTCCCGAAGGTACATGCGGACGGGATCGTCGATCATCTCGACCGTTTCGATATCCTGGCTCCATGTCGTGCGGGTCCCTGGCTCCGACTCCGAGTCGGAGTCGTCGTCAGTGGCGGTAGCCGCCGACCCGTCCCTGCCGTCGGACTCCCGGTCGGACGAACGATCGTCCCGATCCTCCGTCTCTTCCTCGTTGTTGTCGTCCGGCCGGTGGCCGTCCTCACGTGAGTTGGTGAGCTGCATCAGGTCCCGAGGCGAGGTCGCGGCCTCTAGGCCTCGGAGCACGTCTTCGCTATCTTCGCTGTCCATTGGTCTCTTCATCTTTCCCCCACATCCTCAGCGTGCTTCCGGCGGAATTGCTCCACGTCCATGAAATAGCTCTTTCAGTCTGGTGTTTACAGCGGAAATGGGCTCTTCCAGGTCCCTGTGCGGTGGAAGGCTCGCGTCATCGGTGGCGAGGAGGCTTTCCTGGAGCTCTTGGAGATGACGCTCTTCGAGACGCCCAAGACACTGAGCCAGTGCAGCCTCCGCGGTCGGCCGGTCGGCTGGCGCCAGCTCCAGCTGAATCAAACGATCGAGACGATCGTGCAGAGTTCGATCTAGAGAGTCTCGCAACCTGTCTATTGTAGTACATTTCAGCCAGGTAGTAAAGACCTCCCGGTACTCGCTGCTGCCGAAGTTCTCGGGCGCGAAGTCCTTGACCCGTTCGCGAAGCTCAGGACGGTTCAGTAGCAGCGCGAGCGCGTAGTCCTCGACAGCCTCCCGACGCTCCGGGGAGAGAGCGGAGAGGCTCGCCCCTCCCTTGTCGGGCGCTGCGTAGCCGCGGCGGGCCCTCGGCCCAGTCCGTCCGCGCGGACGCCCGATGCTTGCTTTCAGGGCGTCCACGCTCACATCCAACGCCTTGGCGAGTTTTTCGAGGTATTCGTACTGTTCCAGATCGGTCTGCGGCTTGAATATGAGAGGTGCGATGAACTCTGCGGCCTCCGCTTTGCCGGCAGCGCTCGTCAAGTCGAACCTTTTCGGTATTTCCCCAATGATGTGATCGAACAAAGGAACGGCATCAGCGATCAGCCGCTCCCATTCCTTGATGTCCTTTCTAATCAGAGTGTCTGGGTCGGCGCCCGCCGGTAGCGCAGCGATTGTTAGTGTGAAATCCCGACGGGGATGAAGCGGTCCCATCCTGGGATGAGTCATTGCGGGCCGCTGCGCCCCAACAGTGTGCCACGACGCTTCGAGACTCCGGAAAATCGCCTCCTGTCCGGCGGTATCCGGATCTAGAGCGAGAACGAAGCTGCTCGCGAGGGGCTTGACCTGTGCCACCTGCTGCTCTGTCAGCGCGGTGCCCATCGAGGCGACGACGTTCTCGTAGCCGGCCTGGTGGGCGGCTATGACGTCCATGTAGCCTTCGACGACGATCCCGGTCTTCTGGGCCTTGATAGCCGACCCGGCCAGGTGGAGCCCATAGAGCGTTCCCCGCTTGTCGAAGACCCTCGTCGCCGGCGTGTTCAGGTATTTCGGCGGCGCCCCGTCCAGCGACCGTGCTCCGAATCCGGCGACACGTCCCTGACGGTCGTGAATGGGAAACATGAGTCGGCCGTAGAAGAAGTCTCGCGTGCTTCCGGCCTCGTTGCGGCGGACGAGTCCAGCATCGACCGCTTGGTCGATCAAGAAGCCCAGCCCCGTGAGGTGGTCCTTGAGCCGGGTCGAACCCGCCGGGCTCAGCCCCAGCTGGAACATGGAAGCCGCCGCCGAGTCTACGCCCCGCTCCTCCAGGTATCGGCGGGCCGACTCTCCCTCACCGCCGGCCAGTAGCTCTTGGAAATATCGGACCGCCTCCTGGTTGATCGTGTAGATACCTTCCGAGCGATCCCGGTCGGCCTTCGGGGCGATCTCGACACCGGCCTTCTGAGCCAGCGTTCTGAGCGCCTCGCCGAACTCCAGGCGCTCCGCCCGCATCACGAAGGAGATTACGTCGCCACCGGTCGCGCACGCCCCGAAGCACCGCCAGGACTGGCGGTCGGGGCTCACGATGAACGATGGCGTCTTCTCGGTGTGGAACGGACACAGCCCCTTGAGGGTCCGCCCCGACTTCCGAAGGCTTACGTAGCCGGAGACGGTGTCGACGATGTCCAGTCGCTGCTTGATTTCGTCTACAGTGCTCATCGGTGTTTCAACAGCTCGATCCGTTCTCGGCGCACGGACGTGCGCCCCTACTCGGTGCCCTGTCCGAGGGCGAACCGGGCGATCCTGTTGATAGGCTGCCGGACGCTCTTCACATGCCATCCGATGTGATCGATGCTCGACCTCAGATCGACCAGACGGTCGCCCACGTCGCCCCAGCCGCCGGAGGCCCTCAGGAGCAGGTCGATCCGATCTGAGATCTCCGAGTGCGCGGCCCACAGGTCGCCGAGGTCCGTGCAAAGTGCTGCAAGGTCGTCGTCGAAGGACTCCGGGAGGCCCAGCTCCCTGAACTTGATGACGACCTCGTGGGCGGTCAGCGCGGCCCCCCGAGCCCGCTCGACGTTCGGCTCGAGAGCTTCAGCCGGCACAGCGTCGGACGGCTCAGCCATCGTGAACCGAGGAGTAGTGGGTGGCGTAGCTTGTCCACGGCTCGCGGATCATCTCCAGGCAGAGCCTCTGGGCCTCGGGACTCATGCGGTTCACCTGTTCGAAGATGCTCTTCCAGAGATGGTCTGCCTCTCTTTTCCAGGGCCCAGCCTCGAGCCCGTGGGAGTCGCGCTGCATCGCCTCGAGGATTTCGTGGATGAGCTTGACCTGGTTGCGGACTGTCCTGGAACGCATGCGATCGGTGACCGAGGCGGGCGGCGTCATACCAGGGTGCTCCGGAGCCCGTCGGCGATTCCGGGCTCGATCCGCTCGGCCTGGCGGGCGGCGTACAGGTCCGTCATTCCCGCGACATAGTCAACCACGACCCTGTCGCCCGGTCCAGCCCGCTCGGCGAGGTCGGACGGCAACATTGCGGGGTCGTCCATGAACACCCGGTAGAGAAGCCGCACGATGTTGCGGGCGGTCTGTCCGGCCTCCCCGCCGTCCTGCGGGACGTAGACCTTCTCGAACATGAACTCGCGGAGGACGTTCATCGCGTCTCTGACACGCGGGCTCATCACGATGTCGGGCCGCGTATCGGCGGCGGTGCCGTCACTACCGCTCGCGGCCCAGGAGGCGCGCACGACGTCGGTCACCATCGTGTTGATCCGCTGAGAGTGTCGCAACCCGAGGACCTCGGACACCTCGGCCGGCAGGTCCTCGGCGCGGAGAACGCCGGCCCTGAAGGTATCGTCCAGGTCGTGGTTCAGATAGGCAAGGGCGTCCGACAGGCGGCAGATCTGGGCCTCGAGGGTGAGCCCGTCCGGCAGAGTGGCGCCCAGGAAGTCGCCCCTCGGCTTGGAGTGGTGGAGAATCCCCTGGCGAACTTCGTACGTCAGGTTGAGGCCCTTTCCATCCTTCTCCAGGTGGTCGACGACCCGGAGACTCTGCTCGCTGTGACGAAACCCCTCGGGGCGGAGGTCGTTGACCGCCCCCTCGCCGGCGTGGCCGAATGGAGTGTGACCCAGGTCGTGCGCGAGGCCGATCGCCTCGGTCAGGTCTTCGTTCAGGTCCAAAGCCCGGGCGATGGTACGGGCTATCTGTGCCACCTCCAGCGTGTGGGTGAGGCGGGTGACGTAGTGGTCGCCGGACGGGGCGATGAAGACCTGGGTCTTGTGCTTGAGCCGGCGGAAGGCCATCGAGTGGATGATGCGATCCCGGTCGCGCTGAAACTCGGTGCGAACGGTGCACGGGTCTTCAGGGACCGCCCGGCCCTGGCTCTCCGTGGACCGTGCAGCATACGGCGACAGGGAATCCTCCCTGTGTTCGAGGCGCTGACGAATGGCGGTTTCGATCACGGCAACTGCGGGCGCCGGGTGTATTGAGAGCAGCGGAGAGGGGCTAGCCCGGCGGCGAGGACATTGTACATCGTCACCTGACGATCTGGAATGGAGGCATCATGGTAGGCACCTGTACCTCCAGGAGGACCGGAGCGTCGGTGCTCAGGGCCTTCCTGAGAGCAGGTCCGAGACCATCCGGGTCCGTCCGCATCCCAACCGCGCCGTGGGCTTCGGCCAGCTTCACGAAATCCGGGTTGCGCAGCTCGGTGGCGATGTATCGACCGCCGAAGCGGTGGGTCTGGTCCCACCTGGAGGCGCCAAAGGCATCGTTGTTGAAGAGTATCGTCACCAGGTTGATCCCGTGGGCCACGGCGGTCGACAGCTCGCCGGAGGAGTACATGAAACCCCCGTCGCCGGTGATGCTCACGACCTGCCTGCCGGGCGCCGCGACCTTGGCCCCGAGTCCCACCGGAAAGGCGTATCCGAGGGTGGCGAAGTAGGAGGACGTGACGTAGGTCCCCGTCCGGCGCACAGGAAAGGCCATATGGCCCCAGTAGCCGATGTTGGTGACTCCGCCGACGACCACAGCGTCGTCGGCCAGCCCGGCTCGTATGGTGTCGACAATCTCCAGCTGGCGGGGTGCCAGGCCGCGAAGCTCGCCGGCATGGGTGGTCTTGTATCCCTCGATCTCCTCTCGGCGAGAGGGCTTCGGCCCGCTGATCTCCCGTAGCCTCAGATTCAGCCGGGTGAGCGCCTCCCGCGCGTCCGCCTCGATGCCCACTTCCGTGTGGTAGCTCTTGCCGATCTCCGACGGGTCAATGTCGATGTGGATCACTCGCTGGGCGTCGAGCTTCAGCCCTTCGAGCAGGAACCTGGTCCCGACGGCAAGAACGACGTCACTCTGAGGCAAGATGCTGTAGGCGGGCCCGAGAGACGCGTAGCTGGCGCCGACGGACAGGTACTCCTCTTCTGGAACAGCACCCTTGCCCTCCCTGCTCGTCAGGACCGGCGCCTGGACGTAGTCTGCCAGCCGCTGCAGCTGCTCGGAGGCGCCCGAAAGGACGACTCCGCCGCCGGCATAGATCGCCGGCCGGCTGGACCCGGCCAGGAGCTGCGCCGCCCGGTCGATGTCGGACGACCCTGGGAGCAGTCTGGGATACTCCTCGGGCTCTATCAGGTCGACGTCGACCGACGCCATCAGCGTGTCGGGGGGGATCTCCAGCTCGACAGGTCGCGGCCTGCCGGTCTTGAGCTGCCGGAACGCCTCTTGGACAGCCTCAGGAATCTGCCCGGCGTCCGTCACGCGGTGATTCCACTTGGTGATCGGCTTGAAGACATCGAGCTGATCGTCGACCTCGTGGAGCTCGCCACGGCGCTTGCCCAGCGACGCGCTGGGGATCTGGCCGGACACGAGCAGCACCGGCGACGACGACGCGTAGGCGGTGCCGATGGCCGCGACGGCGTTGAGCGCGCCGGGCCCAGGTACGACCATCGCCACTCCGGGCCGTCCCGTGACCCTCGCGTATCCGTCGGCCATGTATGCCGCGGCCTGCTCGTGGCGTGTGTGTACCAGACGGATCTGGTCTCTGACTTCGTAGAGGGCGTCGATGGCGGGCATCATCTGGACGCCCGGCAACCCGAATATGGTGTCTACACCCTCAGATCGCAACGATCCAGCGAGGGCCTGGGCTCCGGTCATCTTCGGCATGTTGGGCTGACCCCTCCGTGACACTCTCTCAAGACATAGCGTAAACGCCTGCCATGGGGTTTGACACCAGTAACGGCCGCCGCGGCTGGGACGGGTCTACTCGCCGATAGCGTCAGTCGGGCATCCCGTCGCCGATCCAGGAGGCGATCTCCTGGATCTCATCGGGGCGCAGGAACGGCCCGTTCATGGGCATCCGAGGGATGGAGCCGAAGCCCCTCCGCAGGGCGATGATCAGGTTGGTCTCTTCTGCGGGGAGCCCTGGCTCGATGAACCTGGTCCCCATCGACGAGTCGTTCGCGAGGTGGGCCGGGCTATCCCAATGGAAGTCGTGGATGCCGGGGAGGCCCTTCCTGCCCTCTCGCGTCTCCCACCTCGCCATAGCCTCTTCGAGCAGCTGTTTCACCCTGGGCCACTGCACCGGTCACCTCGAATTGATGGGGCATACGGTCGGAGTCGGGATTGGAGCTTTGGGGGGACGCAGAGACCCACCGGCGCCATCTTATCCACGTCTCTGGGGCCGGTCAACTCAGCGAGAAGGGGCCGCGGAGCTTATCCGCGATCGAGTGCCCTCTGGATACTTGCTCCGTCGAGAGGGTGGGGGATACAATTGTCTGGGTCCCGCCGCATCCACATCGGGGAGTGGCGCAGTGTTCGATCAACCGCTGCGACGGCCAACAGGGGGTGATAGCCCCGCTTGCCGGGATAGCCGTGGTGGCGCCCCTTGGCCAGTCCATTGGTAGCGCGCTACGTTCGGGACGTAGAGGCCGCGGGTTCAAGTCCCGCCTCTTTAGCCCGAATCCACCGAAGGTATGACGTTGCAGCAACGATTCGGGTAAATGGGGCCGGTGTCTGTCTTCAGCCGCCGCGGGGAGACCTTGTGACCGTCTGGGGACGTTGGGTTCGAGAGGTGCTCGCGGACCGGACTGGCGCGAGTTTGCGGGGACCGGTTGGGCGGATGGCGGGTCAGTTGCGGACGGGCGCCGTCACTTCGCAGCCGTGCCAGGGCGCGACTGAACTGGGTTTCCCAAGGCCAGCGCTGTGGCTGCAGGGTTCAGCGGGTGAGCCGTCCGGCCAGGGAGAAGAACCGTCGCCGAAGGGTCTTGGTGGTCGCGGTCGGAAGACCGGTCAAGTGTACGGTCAGGCGGTCAACCAGCTCGGCCGACCTTCGTATCCATCTCAACTCCGTACGCCACGTATGTGCCCTTGGTGGGCGTGAAGACAGTACCGGGCTTTCATCGGCCCGCGCCGTGTGTGGAGGAGTATTTGCGCCATCCCTTCCGTTAACAAGGCCCGCGCTCCCTCGACATAGCAGGTGTGCAGGCAGGGGCGGTCGCTACGAGCCCGAACCTGACAGAGAGCTGCGCAGGGCGGATCTTGCCCACCGTCCCACCAGCGCGCAGCGACCCACAGTCCTCAGCATCTCCCCCGTCGTCCCGGCGCGCCGCCGAGGTCGGTGCCAGGAATCCGGGGTGCTCCATGCGGACGCCTGTGGGAGGGCGTTCCGATAGCTTCCCTCCCCAAGGCCGTCATTCGATTCGGGTTTAGTGGCGGTCGGAAGACCGGTCAAGTGACGGTCAGGCGGTCAACCGCTCGGCCGACCTTCACATCATGCGGCGCGGCCCGAACGCCTCGCATGCCATCTCCAAAAGGGGCGGAGCCCCACATCATGCGGCGCGGCCCGAACGCCTCGCATGCCATCTCCAAAAGGGGCGGAGTGTGGTCGAAGCCGAAGGCCGGCTGAAGAGACCGAGGGCGGGAGCCGAATCCGGGGTGCTCCCGGCCGACCCGGTGGCTGATCTCTCCGAGGCCTGGTACCTTGATGTAGGTGTTGGAGAAGTCGGCGAGGGCCAGCGCCTTCCCGAAGGTCGTGTAGGGCGGCTGGGCCCCCTGTCCCACCCCGGCCAGGTGCTCGATGGCGATGGTCAGGTCGGGCAACTCGGCCACCAGCCCGCGGAACTCAGGGGACGCAAAGTCCTCGACGTTGCCCTGGCAACTTACCACCAGGCCCAGGTCCCTGGCCTTCCGCCAGATGGCCAGGGGGTCGACGCCGGGGGAGCGCTCCGTGGCGGTAAGGCGGACCCCGACAGCACCCTGCTCGGCCCACCCCTCGAGGACCCGGGGCGCGTCGGACTGGGACGCATCCACGAGTACCACCACGGCGAAGCGCTCGGGTGCGGCCCTGGCGCAGTCCATGAGGTAGGTTGCGTCGAAGTTTCCCCGATGCTGGATGAGGGCAGCCCTGTCCACACCGTTGGAGTCCATCTGGATGGTGAGGAGCTCGATGGGCTCGAACCAGTTCCGCCCAGCATGGCAGTGGGTGTCGACGATGATCATCGTTGTCTCTCCTCCAGCGACGTGTGGCAGCTTGCCGGCGACGGCACAAGCGCCCCCGTATCGAACAGATTCATCCACCTGGTCGCCGTCTCGGACCGGCCGGCACGGTGCTCCGCCTCGGCCGCACGGTGACGTTGCCAGCGACGCTCGTCAATGAGACCATACCACCATGGAGACTCTGGGAACCGCCGAAGCGCGCAGGCTCGCGCTTGCCCGCGCCGGCCTCCTGAAACCTGAGCTCACCGAGTTTCCAAGGCGCGCGACGGGAACCTCTCTGCGCACCCGCAAGGTCGCCCACCGCGTCATTCAGCGATTCGGATACCTGCAGCTCGATACAGTTTCTGTTGCCGGTGCCCGGAGCCACGCGATCGTCCTGCTCTCGCGCCTCGATGGCTTCGGTCGCGAACTGGCGGAAGAGCTACTCCAGCCCCACGAGCCCCTCTTCGAGTACTGGGGCCACGAAGCCAGTTGGATTCCTATGGAGCTGTATCCGGTCTTCGAATTTCGCCGTAGGGGCTTCCGCCACCATCCCTGGGCAGAGCTGATACGACAATACCCGCAGGTGGCGAGGGACCTACGGTCCCGAATCCGCGACGATGGACCCCTTCGCTCAGCCGATATGGACGGACCAGGGAGTCGAGGCTGGTGGGATCTGAAGATCGCAAAGCGGATTGCAATCGCCCTGTGGTCATCTGGGGAGCTTGCCGTTCGAGAACGGCGGAAGTTCCAGAGGACTTACGACCTCGCCGAACGAGTCATTCCTGACCGCTGGCGAGACGACACCGTGTCGAAGGAGGACGCACTGGAAGAGCTCCTTCTTCGAGCCCTGCAAGGACATGGATGGGGCACCACAGGTACACTCGCGCAAACGTGGAGGCTTCGCAACCAGCGACGGGAGATCAACGCCGCCCTGGATCGTCTCGTCGAGAAGGATCGGATCAGGCCCTGCGCCCTCGTCGGCGAAGACGGTACGAACAGCCCAGGCTGGATACGGCCCGATGACCTCGAGCTCGTGGGCGCGTTGAGTCGAGTGCGTCCAAGACCAGATCGTGGGGTACTGCTCTCCCCGTTTGACCCGATCCTTTGGGATCGCAACCGTGTCAGGCAGCTGTTCGGATTCGACCAAATCCTGGAGATCTACAAGCCTGCGCAGGAGCGAGTCTACGGCTACTATTGCCTCCCGGTGTTGGCTGGGGAGCGATTGGTCGCCCGACTCGACCTTAAGGCCGAGCGGAAGACCGGAAAGCTGCACGTGCTGTCGTGTCGGTTCGGGGGGATGGACTGGGCTCATCCGGCTACCGCTGCGGACCAGGAGGCCACCAGGCAGGCGCTTTGTCGCTACGCGGCGGCCCTGGACTTGACGCCCGCCTCTTGACGAGCTAAGGGTGTACCCCCTGAACCCCCGGGCAGGCATCACGGACCCGCCGCCGGAACGGTGGCACGACTCAGGCGGCCATCGTGCCCTCTCCGGCCGTTTGGCTTCAGGGTCGCCGATGCTATTATGGTGTCCCTCGGCCGAGGCCGGCGGTGACGTCCACACTGAGTTCAAGCGGTACGCCTGAGCAGGTTCATCTCAGGGGAGGAAAGGGGTTCAACCATGGATAAGGAGCTAGGAACGCTCTGAACAAGTCAGACGGGATGTGGCAGAGTAAGGGCTGGCCCCACCTCATGCCGATGGAGGGCGGAAACGATGGACCAGCCGACGTTCGCGGACTTGGAATACCAAGGCAAGAAGCGCAAGACCCGCCGGGAGTTGTTCTTGGAGCGGATGGATGGGCTCATCCCTTGGCAGCGATTGGAGGAGCGTATCCGCCCGTGCTACCCCCAGGCCGGCCGCGGGCGGCGGCCCTATGCGCTCTCGGTGATGCTGCGCATTCACTGTGTGCAACTCTTCTATAACCTGAGCGATCCCGGCATGGAGGACCTCCTCTATGAGGCCGAATCGGTGCGCCGGTTCGCCGGGCTGCGACTGTCGGAAGCGTTGCCGGACGAGACCACCATCCTCAACTTCCGTCATCTCCTCGAAAGCCACGAGCTAGGCCAAGGCCTGTTCGAGGAGATCAACCGCCATCTGGAAGCCCAGGGACTGCGGCTGCGTGAAGGGACGATCGTGGACGCCAGCATCATCGAAGCGCCGTCGTCGACGAAGAATCGGGGAGGCGCGCGGGACCCGGAGATGCATCAGGCGAAGAAGGGGAATGAGTGGCACTTCGGGATGAAGCTGCACATCGGAGTGGACGCGGATACGGGCTTGGCGCATAGCATGACGACGACGGCGGCGAACGTGAACGACGTGACCGAAGCCCACCGGCTGCTGCACGGGAACGAGGCGCAGGCGTGGGGCGATGCGGGGTATCAGGGAGTCCAGAAGCGGGAGGAGCATCGGGAGCGACGGGTGGAGTGGCAGGTGGCGATGCGGCCCGGTCTGCGCCGGCACCTGAGTCCCGGGAGTCAGGAGGCGCTGGGGGAACATCGCAAGGCGTCGGTCAGAGCGAAGGTAGAGCATCCGTTCCTGTATGTGAAACGGCGCTTTGGCTATGCGAAGGTGCGGTATCGTGGCCTGGCCAAGAACACGCAACGGCTGGTGCTGCTGCTGGGGATGGCCAACCTGCTGATAGCCGCGGGCGGCCAAGCTCGGTGAGAGGGCCAACGGTGACCATTCCCGGCAGCGCTCCCTCCCCAGCCTCTCTTCCCCAACCGCGAATGAGGCGTGAGGGCTGCGGCCTGGGCTCCCCGATCCCAGTCGGCGCGTCGCCGGAGGGTCGAAGCGCCTCCCGTACCCGCCCATTCCAGTAGAATCCGGCTCACCCTTAGTTGTTCAGAGGTTCCCTAGAGGACGCGTTTGAAAGGTCGGATGGGTTACGACTGAGCACCTCAGAGGCTGGATCGACAATCCTCACTCTCGGGTCGTGGCTATGGGCTCGAGACGGGCTGAGCAGGTGCGCGAGAGACTATCGGAAGCTGGCATCCAGGACGATGCGGACGTCTACACATCTCTGGACGAGATACTCGAGAGGAAGGACGTCGACGCCATCTCGATCTGCCTCCCCTCTCACCTGCAAGCCGAGGCTGCGATCAAATCTGCCGCGGCGGGAAAGCATCTCTTCATCGAGAAACCTATGGCAATGACTTTAGAAGAGCTCAGGCAGGTCCGCGATGCGGTTCGGAAGGCCAGGGTCAAGACCGTGGTGGGCTTCGTCCTGCGCTGGAACCCTCTCATTCAGATCGCAAAGAATCTCGTGGCAGACGGATCGCTGGGAAAGATCATCTACGGCCGATTTGGCTACCTCCACGAAGCGGGCCCCTGGCATAGTGCGTGGGAGTGGATGCGCAAGCTGGAAACCGGTGGCACGGTGACGTTGCTCGGTGGATGCCACGCGATCGACACGATGCGGTACCTCATGGGGCAGGAGGTCGCGGAGGTCACGGCCTTTTCAACCCGAGGCCATCGAACCGACTTCGAATACGAGCCCACCCTTGCCGGTCTCATAAGGTTCGAGGACGGAGCACTGGCGCACCTGACCGCCAGCCAGGAGATCCATATGCCGTACGTCTTTCCCGTCGAGCTGATGGGAAGCCTGGGGGCACTGCGAGACGGGAAGTTATGGTCTGAAAAGCTAAAGGGACAGACCGACTGGGTGCCCATACCGACCGTTCTGCCTGATAGTGGCCATGTCGCCCATCACCCGTTCAAGGACGAGATAGACCATCTGGTTGACTGCATCCTGAACGACCAGGAGTCTCACGTGTCGGCCGAGGACGCCGTGAAAACTCATGAGGTGGTCTTCGCCCTGGACACGTCTGCGGAAAAGGGTGGGGCACCGGTAAGGCTCCCACTTCTCGATCAGTGAGCATCGTGCGAAGAGGCCGTCTCGTCACCGTACTCGTAGGTCAGTGGTCATGTCCCTGCGGCGAATCCGATGTCACGCGGACCGAGGTAATGTAAGTGATAAACTCTGGTGACGCCCCGATGACGGGGTGCGAAAGCGAGACTTTAGGATGATTCTGCCCAAGACTACACGACATGTCGTCGTGTTGACTGTGGCGGCCCTCGCCGCGGCGGTGGCCGGTGCCTGCGGGTCTGGAAGCTCGGGCGGCGACGCGGAAGCTCTCCCGTCCGAGCCCACGACTTCGGCGGTCTCGCCGACCGCCACCGCAACGCCGGAAAATTCCCTGACAGTTGGATGGGAGGTAGGCAACCGCGCGCCGGACTTCATGATCGCAACTCTGTTCGGCGGCAATGTCTCCCTCGACACGCTGCGGGCGGCCGAGAAACCGTTCCTGCTCTACTTCTTCGCGACCTGGTGACCAGAGTGTCGCGCCGAGTTGCGGACGCTGAACGAGCTGGCCCCAGACTACGATGACCAGGTGGAGATTGTCATCATCTCTATCGATCTGACCGAGCCCAAGGAGCGCATCACGAGCTTTCTCGAGGAGAACAATTACGCCTGGGAGCCGGCTGTCGCGAATCGCGACATCCTGGTCGACTATCGAGTTATTTCTCGCTCGACCAAGATCGCGGTTGACCGCGACGGAGTGATTGCATACAGGGGCGGCTACGGACGCATAAACCGCGAGGTCTGGCAGAGGGTGTTGAGCGACCTGACCGAGTGACCGCCAACGGAACCCCGGTCTGGTCCGAGGCCAGACTCGGGCAAGAGGAGAGGAAGCATGCAGGCTATCCGCGTTCACGAGGTTGGCGGACCCGAGGCCCTGCGATATGAGACGGTGCCGGATCCGAAGCCTGGTCCCAAGGAGGCGCTGGTCGAGTTGAAGGCCGTTGGAGTCAACTTCATCGACATCTACCAACGCACGGGCCTCTACCCCATGGCACTCCCCTTCGTCCCCGGTTCGGAGGCTTCAGGCGTGGTTGCCGAGGTCGGACCCGACGTGACAGACCTGAAGCGGGGCGATCTGGTGGCCTATGCCATGATCCCCGGAGCATATGCGGAGCTGGCGGCCGTGCCAGACGACAAGCTCGTCAAGCTGCCTGAGGGGCTCGATGCCAGGGCGGGTGCCGCGTCCATGCTCCAGGGCATGACGGCTCACTATCTGTGCCATAGCACCTACCCGCTGAAATCCGGTGAAACCGCACTCGTCCACGCCGGAGCCGGAGGAGTAGGGCTGCTGCTGATCCAGATGGCCAAGCTGCTGGGCGCTCGGGTGCTGGCCACCGTATCGACACAGGCAAAGGCTCGGCTTGCGGCCGACACGGGGGCCGACACAGTCATTCTCTACACCGAAGAGGATTTCGAGGAGCGCGTCAGGGAGTCGACCGGAGGCGCGGGGGTCCAGGTCGTGTATGACTCGGTGGGAAAAGACACATTCGACAAGAGCATGCGGTGCCTCACTCCTCGAGGTTATCTGGTGCTCTACGGTCAGTCGAGTGGCGTGGTGGAGCCCAGACCGCCTACGGCTCTCCAGCCAGCCTCACTCTTCCTTACCCGACCCCAGCTAGGCCACTATACCCAGAACCGGGACGAGCTGCTCCTGCGAGCCGGCGACGTGTTGGGCTGGGTCAGCTCAGGGCGAGTCAAGCTTCACGTTGGAAGCACCTACCCGCTGGCCGAGGCCGCCCAGGCACACCGTGCTCTGGCGGGGCGCCAGAGCACAGGCAAACTGCTGCTGGTCCCCTAGGGAACCTCTGAACAACTAAGGGTGAGCCGGATTCTACTGGAATGGGCGGGTACGGGAGGCGCTTCGACCCTCCGGCGACGCGCCGACTGGGATCGGGGAGCCCAGGCCGCAGCCCTCACGCCTCATTCGCGGTTGGGGAAGAGAGGCTGGGGAGGGAGCGCTGCCGGGAATGGTCACCGTTGGCCCTCTCACCGAGCTTGGCCGCCCGCGGCTATCAGCAGGTTGGCCATCCCCAGCAGCAGCACCAGCCGTTGCGTGTTCTTGGCCAGGCCACGATACCGCACCTTCGCATAGCCAAAGCGCCGTTTCACATACAGGAACGGATGCTCTACCTTCGCTCTGACCGACGCCTTGCGATGTTCCCCCAGCGCCTCCTGACTCCCGGGACTCAGGTGCCGGCGCAGACCGGGCCGCATCGCCACCTGCCACTCCACCCGTCGCTCCCGATGCTCCTCCCGCTTCTGGACTCCCTGATACCCCGCATCGCCCCACGCCTGCGCCTCGTTCCCGTGCAGCAGCCGGTGGGCTTCGGTCACGTCGTTCACGTTCGCCGCCGTCGTCGTCATGCTATGCGCCAAGCCCGTATCCGCGTCCACTCCGATGTGCAGCTTCATCCCGAAGTGCCTCTCATTCCCCTTCTTCGCCTGATGCATCTCCGGGTCCCGCGCGCCTCCCCGATTCTTCGTCGACGACGGCGCTTCGATGATGCTGGCGTCCACGATCGTCCCTTCACGCAGCCGCAGTCCCTGGGCTTCCAGATGGCGGTTGATCTCCTCGAACAGGCCTTGGCCTAGCTCGTGGCTTTCGAGGAGATGACGGAAGTTGAGGATGGTGGTCTCGTCCGGCAACGCTTCCGACAGTCGCAGCCCGGCGAACCGGCGCACCGATTCGGCCTCATAGAGGAGGTCCTCCATGCCGGGATCGCTCAGGTTATAGAAGAGTTGCACACAGTGAATGCGCAGCATCACCGAGAGCGCATAGGGCCGCCGCCCGCGGCCGGCCTGGGGGTAGCACGGGCGGATACGCTCCTCCAATCGCTGCCAAGGGATGAGCCCATCCATCCGCTCCAAGAACAACTCCCGGCGGGTCTTGCGCTTCTTGCCTTGGTATTCCAAGTCCGCGAACGTCGGCTGGTCCATCGTTTCCGCCCTCCATCGGCATGAGGTGGGGCCAGCCCTTACTCTGCCACATCCCGTCTGACTTGTTCAGAGCGTTCCTAGCTCCTGCTCCGAAAAGTGAGCGGTGCGTGCCGCGAGCTCCTCGAACCTGGCTATCACACCCCTTAGCTTCTCGCCGGCCGCTTCGGCGCTGGCCTGGTCTTCGACGGTCTTGAGAATGCTGACGAACTCACCATAGGCTTCTTCGCCCTCCCGAATCGCGTCGCCAAGGCTCAGAGGCCCACCGACAGACTGCTTCTCTTCCGGCTGCGCCTCGGTATCGTCCTGCTCATCCGCGCCTCCCTGTTCGGGAGACCCGGTACTTCCTGCATCACCATCCTCATCGTCGGTAGACACCGTCTGGCTCTGCTGCTCTGCGGTGCTGTCGGGCTCATCCACCTCTCCCTGCTCGGCGGATCTGGGAGTTCCAGTGTCACAACAGAAAACAAACGCCTAGACTGACCAAACGCATCGTGCATCTCCCCAAGGCGAGGTCGAATTTGAGGCCTGCGGGAAAAACGCCGACTCCGCAGGCGGCAGCGATGCTACACCTGACATCTCAAAGAGTCAACCCGTGCAGCCCCTCCTGTCGTTGCAGTTACTCCGGGGTGCGAGCGGTGGCCGTAGCGCACACGTTGGCGGAGCTTGCCAATTCTGGCCTTCTGGCAAGTCCGTTAGGTGCTACCGCTGTGACTCTAGTTCCTGAATCGTCTGCGTCATCCATGGTTAGCTGTAGGCGACGCCTCGGTTGAAATAGACGAGGGCAAGCTCGGGGTTGAGGCGGATGGCCTCATCGTGGTCCTCGATGGCCCGCTGGAACTGGCCCAGTAAGCCCATCCCGCAGCGGTGACCCCACCGTTACCACGTGGGTCATCTGCAACCTAATTCAGACCTGGTACTAACCCGACCTCCTTTGTCCCCAGTTACTCTCTCTAGATCGCTGGAATCCACATTCGTCGGCATTCACGTCCGTCGGCATTCACACTGCACACGTATATCGTCGTCAACTGAGGTCAGAGTCGGGGAAGGCAGTGATGATTCAGACCAGGGTTGTTGGACGGGTCCAAACAACAATTGCTCTCTTTGGAATCCTCCTGGCAACGTTGCTTCTTGCCCGTGGCTCAGTCGTGGCTGTCGGCATTTCCGCGGATAGCATCGCTGACAATCAACTTTATGATGATTTCAACGACAATGCGATCGACCCTTCCTTGTGGACAGTCGAACTGAACGGCACAGGATCGACGACTAGCGAAACCAACCAGAGGCTGGAGATCACTCATCCGGCGGACGCGGCCGGGGGTATTTTCTTGACCGGACTGACAAGCGTCTGTCGGGTAAGAGGCGACTTCGATATTCAGGTCGACTTCGAGCTCAGCACCTGGCCCACTCAGAATGGGGTCAGAGTAGGCCTTGTAGTCACAGGCATAGGCAACACCGAGCGAACCAGTAACCCGGGCGTCCCAGATACATATCTCACCAACTTCGGTGATGGAGTTCAGGGGCTAACCCCCACCACTGACCTGTCGGGTCGGTTAAGAGTGACAAGGTCAGGCAGTAGTGTGACGGGATTCTTTTTCAACACAGGCACTGACAGTTGGGTTCCTATCCACACTTTTGATGGGGCAACGACCGGTGACGTACGTTTCAACCTTTGGTCATGGAGCCACGACAGCATCTTTGCAGACCAGGTAGTCGAAGTGGCCTTTGACAACGCGATAGTCAGTGAGGGGCACCTGATCTGTGAGTTCGCAAAGGAATTCCACGAAGACTTTGAGGACGATCTCTCACAATGGGTGGGCAAGGGGGAAGGCGCGCACAACGGAGTCATAGTCGAGGATCCGCTTCGGCCTGGCAATCACGTACTTACCTTTACGGCGCTGAACGCGGGTGGGGACGTCTTCGGCTCTGAGGTGATGGTGACCCCAGGTCAGACATACATTCTGATGTTCGACTATCTAGGTCTCCCGGATCGCGGCGGTCAGCCTGGCAATCTAGGTGGGTTCGTTGGATTCGCGGAGGACACGCCTGGCCAACACCGATGGCCCGCGGGCACGGTCCTCTGTTGCGGTGGTGAGGACGATCCGTTAATCGACGACGGCGAGTGGCACACCTACTCGATCGTGATTGACCCGTTCGAACCGGGGCCATTCTACTCCGGTCTCCCCTCCGGCAATACTATTCGAGTCATGTTGGAGGATTTCAGTGGTCCGGGCGGTGTCGCAGGCGACGTCTTTTTCGACAACATTTGGCTTGATATCCACGCCGCTGTGTGTGTGACTCCACCGTCTGGCCTTGTGAGCTGGTGGCCTGGCGATGGGAGCGCCAACGACATTGTCGATCTGAACGATGGGACGCTGCAGAACGGAGCGACCTTCGCTCCTGGCAAGGTTGGGCAGGCGTTCAGCCTTGACGGAACCGATGACTACGTTAGCGTACCTGATCAGAGTGATTGGACTCTTGGTGATGATGAGTTCACCATCGACTTGTGGGTTAACTTCAAAGAGATTCCAATCCGTGCGCCGTTTGTCGACCATAATGAGGGCCCGGGAGAGACCAACAAATGGATTTTCTGGTACGACGATATTGGGCACAGGGGTCCCGGTGGTCCAGCCTTGCGATTTCACATCAACAGCCCCACCTTGGGTCCTCTTGATCCGGTGGTGTATCCCTGGATGCCACGCACCGATCGGTGGTACCACGTCGCGGTGACCAGAAGCGGAAGTAGTTACAGCCTTTACCTTGATGGGCAGAAGGTCATCACTGAGACAGACTCCAATACGATTCCCGATGCTGAGGTAGAGCTCTCCATTGGGCAGTCCGAGTTTCAGTACTTCTTCAACGGTCTTATTGATGAAGTCGAGATATTCGACCGGGCTCTGAGTGCTTCAGAGATTCGAGATATCTTCAACGCCGGAAGTGCGGGTAAGTGCAGGGAGTGTACTCCAGCACCGTCGGGCCTTGTGAGCTGGTGGCCTGGCGATGGGAGCGCCAACGACATTGTCGATCTGAACGATGGGACGCTGCAGAACGGAGCGACCTTCGCTCCGGGAAAGATCGGGCAGGCGTTTAGTTTTGATGGAACTGGCGCGGTGGTCGTCGCGGACAACGCAAATCTGAATCTCCAGCGGTTCACGATCGACGCTTGGGTGTTCCCAGAACGTGCAGATGGAGGCGCAGACAGTATTCTGAACAAAGAGGCTGATGTGCCACTTGCCTTAGAGGACATCCAATACGAGATTCCGATTAGGGGGTCAGGATTCCCCGGCGAAGGCTCGATCCCCGTGGGGAACTTTGTCTTCTTCATCGGCGGGATCAGTGGCCTCCCCGACGAATGGAGAGGTTGGGTGGATGGGGGTGCAGCCCTCCCGTTGAATGAGTGGTCTCACGTTGCGTTGTCATTTGACGGGACGACTGCTAGTGCCTACGTCAACGGAACGCTGACAAGAACCATTGGGGATCTCAGCGGAAGTGTGCCGGTTACGTCGGGTCCGCTTAAGCTCGGCTCAAGATCGGCTCCTGTCTTCGACATCGACCCCAACCTGGCTTTCAACGGCCTGATAGATGAAGTCGAGATTTTTGACCGGGCTCTCAGCGATTCAGAGATTCGAGACATCTCCAACGCCGGAAGTGCGGGTAAGTGCAGGGAGTGTACCCCAGCTCCGTCGGGCCTTGTTAGCTGGTGGCCCGGAGATGGCAATGCTGGAGACATTGTCAGCGACAACGATGGCGCGCCTCAGAACGGTGCCACCGCTGACTTGGGCAAGGTTGGACAAGCGTTTAGCCTTGACGGGGTAGACGATTTTGTCCGGGTTAGCGATTCTGGCAGCCTGGGGATAACAGGCAATCTGACTGTTGAGGCTTGGGTCAATCCAGAAACTGACGTTATCAGCCTCCAGCGACTGGTCAGTAAGTTCACGGCCACCGGAGCTTCTACGGATCCCGGTTACCGCTTGCAGATACAAGGTGGCGGATTCCTTTTTGAAGTCGGCGATGGGACTAATTCAGCTGCGGCAGTTTCAGCCCCGATTGCAGTTGCAGGTGACTGGTTCCACGTTGTTGGGGTGAGAAACACAGGCACGGGCACGCTAAGCCTTTATGTCAACGGGGTGCTGGAATCTAGCGTAAGTGATTTGACCGTGAGTCCACAGTCCCCCAATGACCTGTTTATCAGCTCTAACAACGGTGGTGCCGAGTTTTTCGACGGCCTGATCGACGAGGTCTCCGTTTACAGCCGTGCGCTCAACGCAAGTGAAATCCGGGCTGCCTTCTTAGCTGGCAGCGCCGGCAAGTGCAAGGCCGAAGACACCACCCCACCTCGCTGCGAGGTGATCGGAGTCAACGTGGCCCACCCGCCGACCCCGACGAACCTCCTGGTCGAAGTCCAGGACACCGGAAGCGGCCTTGACGCGATCAACGGTCTCGTTGTGAAGAACGCCGTGGTGAACATCCCGGCGTTCTCCGTGGGCACGACCGCGGTGGTCCAGGTCGTTGCCGACAAGATCGACGAGAGCAAGCGGTCCAGGGTCGAGATCCAGGCCATCGACGTTGCGGGCAACAGCTCGACCTGCGATCCCGTATTGGCGACCTTAAGCCGCGAATCAGGCTCACTGTCGGTTAGAGACATCCGCTCGGAGGAGAGATACCTGACCATCAGCCCCAACGGACGAGCGTCGTCCCTGGTGATGGCGAACGTGAACGGAAGATGGTTCCGGGCTCTTGGCTTGGATCAGCAGTCCGTCACAATCGACCTGGGGTCTGCGATGACGGATGGCTCGGAGAACACGGTCACGCTGTGGGCCTCAAGTGACACGACCATACTGTTGGCCGACGCCGCCCCGAGGAACGCCACAATATCGGCAGCGGTGCGACCGTGGTGGCACTCAGCATGGTCCCAGGCGCCGGGTCGTGGCGGGTAGACAGAGAAAGGAGAGCGCCGATGAAGGTCGTCAAATCCTATGTGAAGCCGAGGCTCCGAAAGTACGGGAAGCTGAGATCGCTCGCTCAGGGAAGCTTCTAGACCTCGTCGTCGACCTCCTCACCTATCGGGTCCAGATGTTCTCCGAGAACGGGGAGTTCCTGACGAGCTGGTCGATAGAAGCGGAGGAAGGCGAATCGCCGCCCACCGGCATCTCGATAGATTCAGAAGACGTCGTCTATCTAGTCACCGATCGAAGGGTCCTGAAGTACAGCACTGAAGGCGCCTTGGTAGATGAGTGGGCCCTCGCGGCCGACGCGGCTGGGCAATTCCAGGGCTCTACAAGCATCGCGGTCGATGCAGCCGGAAACCTCTACGTCGCAGACCAGGGCAACGGCCGCGTGCGGAAATTGAGTGACACTGGCCAGATCCTCCTGGGATGGGGAGAAGCCGGGACGGGTCCGGGCCAGTTCCAGTTGCCCTCCGCTCTGGAAGTGGGCCCCGACGGTAGGGTCTACGTCGCGGACCAGCGCAACAACCGCATCCAGGTGTTCAGCGCGGACGGCGAGTTCCTGAATCTGTGGGGAGGATAGCGTCACGGTCCCCGCAATCAGTACCGACCCGGCACTCAAGAATACCTAGAAGCTGCCTTGGGCCAGGGAGCGCAGCTTCCCGTACTTTCGGAGCCGAGGCTTTACATAGGTCTTTCCGCTCTTCACCGAGTGTCCTCCTCGTCTATGGTGCCTGAGACCACGCTGAGTGCCACCACGGTCGCGCCGCTGGCGAAATGCTCGCGTTCTTGGGGACCACGTCCGACAACAGTATGGTCGTGTCGCTTGAGGCCCACAGGGTGACGGTGTTGTCCGAGCCGACTGCCATCGCAGATCCCAGGTCGATGGTGACGGACTGCTGATCCACCCCGAACTGGAACCATGTCCTGTTCACGTTCACCATCACGGTGGACCCGGACGGTCCGTTGGGGCTGATGGTGAGGTACCTTTCCGTTGACGCGATCCCCGTGAGCGGCAGTGTGCGCGAGTCACGAGTCAACGTTGCCAGAACCGGATCGCACGTCGAGCTGTTGCCTGCGACGTCGATGGCCTGAATCTCGACCCTGGACCGCTTGCTCTCGTCGATCTTGTCGGCGACCACCTGGATCACCCCGTTGGTACCCACCGAGAACGCCGGGATGTTCACCACAGCGTTCTTGGCGATCAGGCCGTTGATCGCGTCAAGCCCGCTCCCGGTGTCCTGGACCTCCACAAGGAGATTAGTCGGGGGCGGCGCGTGGGCGATGTTGACTCCGATGACCTCGCAGCGAGGAGAGGTGGTGTCCCCCTCCGGAGGCTCCCCGCCGTTGATCTCCAACATCGCAGCAGGGGGGATCTCCACAGAGTTGAACGCAATGAATGGTCCGTTCACCGGTATGCTAGACGGGATCGAGAACTCGAACCTAAAACCAGCGAAGTCTTCGTTCGCTGCTACCAGCCCTTGCACGAAGGATGTGACATCCAATGAAACAGCACCCTCGCCGTTGTGAGCGAAGGTCGTAAGCAGTAACCCAGCGTCCCAATCGTCTAACCCGACAGAACCGTTAGCCGTGCTTGAGTACGCAAAGACGTCGATGTCGAAGGGGAAAGGTCCAAGCGACCTAAACACGCCGAGGAGGAGAGTCGCATCGAATATGGTACCGCTCAAGCTGCTGATGTCGAACTCGACTATACCCCGGGCCTCGAAGTTGGGCACGTCAAGAGCCTGAACGACAGATCCGTCTACAACCGAGTCGGGATACCGTCCTTGAGAATCCCCACCCATCCCTTATGTTTGCGTCCGCCACAGCGACTAGTGTTGTTGCTGGTGCGAGACTCGGCCCCTCGATCCCAACCACACCCACAGGAGTGGTGCGGTTTGTGGTCGTCCCGTCGCCCAGCTGACCGGAGGTATTCGACCCCCAACACTTGATGCCTCCTCCGGCTGTTATCGCGCAGTTGTGAACTCCACCAGCGGAGACGGCGTCCACCCCGCTGGTTAGCCCCGTGACGTCCACAGGGATGAGGCGGTTCGCGAAGGTCCCGTCCCCAATCTGACCGTGAGAGTTTCTTCCCCAGCACTTGACACCGCCTACCGAGGTCAACGCACATGTGTGTTCGAATAGCGCAGACACTGTGGCAACGCCGCTAGTTAGCCCAGTCACGTTGACAGGCGTGGTGCGCATTACCGTGGTGCCATCGCCGAGTTGGCCCCTGTTGTTAGATCCCCAGCATTTGAGGCCGCCGATGGTAGTCAACGCACAGGTATGTGCATTCCCCGTGGCAACGCCAGCCACTCCGCTGGTTAGCCCCGTCACGTCCACTGCTGTTGGCCGCGTCACCGTCGTGCCGTCCCCAATCTGACCGTCTATATTTCTCCCCCAACACTTGAGACCGCCAGCCGTGGTAAGCGCGCAGGTGTGGGCGAATCCTGCAATAACACCGACCACACCGCTGGTCAGCCCGCTGACGTCAGCGGGCGTCAGGCGGGGGGTGAACGTTCCATCTCCAAGCTGGCCCCAGTCGTTGCGTCCCCAGCATTTGAGGCCCCCTGCCGTGGTCACCGCGCACGTGTGGCCGAATCCGATCGCGACGGCGCTCACCCCACTCGTTAGGCCGGTCACGTCCAGAGGCGTGGCGCTGTCGGTGGTTGTCCCGTTTCCAATCTGACCGTACGCGTTGAAGCCCCAGCACTTGAGCCCACCTGAGGTAGTCACGGCACAGGCGTGGAACCACCGGGTAGAGATGTCACCCACGCCGCTGGTCAACCCTACCACGTCCACAGGCGCACTTCGATTCGTGGTCGTCCCGTCACCAAGAGAACCCTCGAAGTTGTCCCCCCAGCACTTGACGCCACCAGGCGCGGTCAGTGCGCAGGTGTAGTTGTTGCCGGCGGAGACGGAGGTGGCTGTAGCGGCGGAGGCCGGCTGCACCGGTACCGCCAGGAAGGCCGCTGCGACCACAAGAACCAGCCCAATGCCTCGCCACAGCAGCCCACTTGCTCTAAGTCGGTGAGTAACCATCTGCTCCCCTCTGGCTTCCGTTCTCATCGAACATTTTCCGTAACCGTTGGATATCTCATTCCGATTTGCAGTGCCTGACGAACTAGGTCTAACGGCCTCCGGTATCCTCGATGCTCATGCCGTTTCCCCCTGCCCGCCCTGTTCACTCCTCCTACGACTGGGCTAGTCCGGATTGTCAGGCGTACGGGTCTGTGTGCATGGTGGACACCTTCTCCTACGAATCTCGAAGACCTCCGTCCGAGCGACGTTAAGGATTCGACGGGCAGGTGTCCTCCTGTCCACACACTCAGCAGAGTTCGGGTAGGAGGAGGTCAGGCTAAGCCCGAATCCACCGAAGGAGGGCGTCGGGTCAGTGTCCTGAAGCGGCAAGAGGGTGCTCCTGTGAATCTGGGATAATGGTTTTGAAACAGCAAAGCCGACCCCAGAACAAGGAGCACCCAATAGATGCTACCACGCAACCATCCCGATCGCATCCAAATCGCGTTTGACGACCACCGCCTCGTGGCCAATGCTGGGCTGCTGCTCCCGGTGACCCTAGCCCAGCACCTGGGCCTGCGTGAAGTCGTCGACAGCCACGTCGACCTGGGAGACGCGCCGGGGCGGGCGAACCCGGGAGACAAGCTGCTGACCCTGGTGGCCTCGGCGCTGGCTGGGGGCGACTTCATTGACGACGCCGACGTGTTGCGTACCGGCGGGACAGCTGGCGCCATCGGCTGCGTAGTCAAGGCGCCATCCACCCTGGGAACTTTCCTGCGCAGCTTCCGGTGGGGCCACGTCCGCCAGTTGGATCGGGTGAGCCGGGAGCTGCTGTCCCGGGCCTGGGCCGCTGGTGCGGGACCCGGTGAAGGGCCGTTGACCATCGACCTAGACTCCACCATGTGCGAGACCTACGGACTGGCCAAGGAGGGGGCGCGTCACCATGGTTACACTGGCCAGCGGGGCTATCACCCGCTGCTGGCCATCGCCGCCGGCACCGGCGACGTGCTGATGTCTCGGCTTCGCGAGGGCCGGGCCAACACCGTTCGTGGCGCCGCCCACTTCCTGCGGGAGACCGTGGGCCGGGTGCGCCATGCTGGGGACAGGACAACTCACGGTGCGGGCCGACAGCGGCTTCTATGCCCACGCCCTGGTCGTCGTCTGCCGCGAGATGGATGTCCGCTTCTCCATCACCATCCGCCAACACGCCCGCCTCAGGGAGTTGATTGAGGCGATTCCCGAGGAGGACTGGACGCCCGTCCCCTACTGGATGGACGGCGGCGCCGACGTGGCCGAGACCACCTACACTCCCTTCCAGGGTGAGCCCGAAGCCGCCCCAGTGCGGCTCATCGTGCGGCGGGTGAAGCCCACGCCGGTTCCCAACTGGCCCTCTTCGCCAGCTACAGCTATCACGGCTTCATCACCGACCGGGACGGGGAAACCTTGGAACTGGAGGCCGACCATCGCCGCCACGCCGAGATCGAGAATGCCATCCGAGACCTCAAGCACGGCGTCGGCCTCAATCATTTCCCCTCGGGCCGCTTCCCCGCCAACGGCGCCTGGCTGGCCGTTCAGGTGCTGGCCCATAACCTGGCCCGCTGGACCGCGCGCATCGGTCTGGGCGAGGGGGTGGTGACCACCAGGACCCTCCGGCGGCGCTTCTTCTCCCTGGCCGGACGGCTCACCCGCTCGGCCCGCCGCCTCACTTTGCATCTGCCACAGGGCTGGCCTTGGGAAACCCAGTTCACTCGCGCCCTGGCTCGATTGCGAGCCCTGCCATTGCCTGCCTGACGGCACCGACGGCGCCTGACACGTCCACCAGACTACTCAACCACCCCACAGAGTCGCACCGGCCCGGTCCGCGATTGTCTTCCCTTGCATGCTGTCCCGCCGACCCCGCCCCAGCGCCGCTGCCCAGGACCGCCATCGGCGCCACCAACTCCAACCAAAGGCCGCCACCGGCCCCATTTATCGGAATCGAGCGCGGACCGTCGCGTCCCACGGCCCTCACCCCTTGTTCCAACCCCAAGGCCGCTCCGCATCGGTGGATTCGGGCTTAGGGAATAGTCTCGTTAGAAACGCGAGGAGACCAGGCAACGGCCGCCCAGGTCAGGGACTGCACTTGCCAAAGGTGCCCTTTGGGAAAGTTCGGCGCTTGCGGTTTAGCGCGAGACGACTTTCTCAGATATAGAGATCGGGGGCGACGATCGGTGCGGGCGGCTCCGAACTTGCCCCTTCGCTCTCCAAACGACAACTGAGGGGTCAGTTTGAGTAACTACGTGGCGGGCCAGTCTGGACAGCACGTAATACCTTCTCGCAGAGATTTGCCCTGGCCTTGTAACAGCAGCTCAGGTTCCCTCTTATGGGGAAGGGGGACAAATACGCAGAACCTTCGAGGTGCCCGTGGCTATGACACCCCAACGAGCCTCAATCATCGGGGCCACTCCCGTACCATGTTCCTCTGGTCTTCCGTGAGGGGCGAGGATCTGCCAGGCAGGTCTCGTCTTAAGCGCGCGATCTCCTTGAGTGCATCCTCTCCGGACATTCCGTGGCGCACAAGGTAGCAACCCACCACCACACCGGTCCTGCCCAATCCGGCCATGCAGTGCAGATACACCACCTTGTCCGCTTCCACCGCCGCGTCGATGGTGTCGAGGATGTCGGTCATCACCTCAACCGTGGGCGAACTCATGTCTTCTATCGGCTGCCTCTGGTGCTCGGGCCCGGCGCTGAGGTGGTCCGATTCTTCGGCCAGGACCTTCAAGTAGGGCTCCAGCTCGCCCCTCTCGGTAAGATCGACAAACGCCGAAACACCGTTTTCGAGCAGCCAGCGCAGCTTTGGCCTGGCGTCCTCAAGGTACACCGAGCCGGGATACTCGCCGGCCAGGACACGGCCCGGGCTCACCCAGTATGCGCGAGGTAATGGATGCTCAACTTCCAACGCGGTCCCCCCGTGAAGCTGGCATACCGTGCAAGGTGTCTAAGCGGGCAAGTCTGGGGGACCCGATGGTCGTCGCGTAAGGACCCCGGCGCCATTTCACGGCGGAGGGATTACGCCGGATAGCGGACGCGCTGGTCAAAGACGCCTAAGTTCGGATGCACCGGTCGTGGATAGCCCCGCGACGAATTTCATCGAGAGGGAGTTTACGCAATGGCGGGCGTTGGTCGGGGTGAGCCCTTCACCCAGGAAAACATGGCCAAGATGGCCGCCACAGTTAGCGCACTCGATCTCGATTCGCATACCGTCGGGGTCGGGTAGCCGGTTCACTGCTCCCGGTATCTCTTGGTCGAACGCCGGCCATCCACAGTGAGCGTCGAACTTATCGTCGGAACGATATAGCTCTGCTTCGCACCGGCGGCAAACGTAAACGCCCATCTCATAGAAGTCATCGTACTCTCCGGTGAAGGGTCGTTCAGTGCCCTTCCCTTCGATTACGAGGCGCTCCTTCGGAGATAGCGGGTTGTAGTTTGAGGTTTTCATGGTACAAGTCTAGCAGACTCGACTTGAGGTAGGGGAGCAGGACGGCGGTGCCTGCGTTCTCCAGAGGTCAGGCCACCGCTGCCTTGCACGCCCATATAGACCGCGAGGGGGCCAAGAGGTGGCAAGATGGATGGTCAACCTGACGGACGGCCACAACGCGGCTCCGGAAAGAAATCCTTCGCCTTGGACAAGGTCGTTTCGCGATCGTCCTGCGACGCGTGCCGCTGAGGACTGGGGCTCGACCTCTGAACCCAACGGCTCCGAAAAGGGGTCCCCTTGTGCCATAGCCAGAGTGGGGCCTAGAATGGGGGCTCCAGAAGGACTCCCTTTCCGGTGCACCTTAAGGGACGTGCCAAAGTAATCCAGGTCGTCACATTTCTATCATCTGAATAACCTATGGCCGCATAACACTCGCTGACCCCAGTGTTCAGAAGCGGGGAGTAGATGAGGTAGCCCGACAAAGTGGTGCTTGATCCGTACCGAGCGTCGGAGAAGCAGATCAACTCCGTTTGGGAGTCGATGCAATGGGAATAGCCCACCGGGTTTTTCCAGGCCCACCGGTTGGCTAGCCCATGGTCTCCGTATGAGTCGATTGACTTCTTAGCAAATGGCTACCATATCTTCTTCTGCCCTGACGAATGGACCGCGGTTGGTTTCAGCGCGCATGGTGGAACCGAAGATTTCGTCATTCAACCGCCTTTGGTACTGGTCTTTGCTAGAGGTCAAGGCAAGACCCCTGCAGAAATCATCTCCACTGGGCGAGCAGCAGCAGAAAGTCTGGCGGGTTTACTTGATGTCCTGCTGGGCGGCGGTTATCCAATTCTGACGAAGGCATATGAGGCGGTATTCCGAAAGGACAGGATCGAGACAATAAAATACTATCCTGCCCGGACACGGGTTGGGATGAAGGGTGTAACTAAGGCCGAAGTATCGAGGGTGCTCGCTCCGCTAGCCAACGGTATCCTCGAGGATCTTGCCGACCACGTCCGACTTGCCCTGAGGTGGTACGGCAAAGGGATATCCGAGGAGCATCCGGTAGACAAATTTATTTCATTGTATGAATGCTCACTGGCAATCGTTTCACGCCGGCATTACAATACCCAGACGCCTACGCAGGTCGAGATGCACCTCCTAGACGAATGTTTGGAGACTGGGTCAGGGATGCCGTCAAGCCTCAAGACGACCTCGACGAGAGAGAGAAGTTTGGTCCGTTTGGTCGAATCGTCGGGAAGCGAAACCGCATATTCAAGGCAAACGACCTTGGTGTCGATCCGGATGAGATTGCGGATGTGGTCTCTTGCGCGACACAGGTGCTAAAATGGGCGTTAAGTGAGCTTCCGTCCCAGAATCAATAACGATGGAACGGAGGAGAGGACCAGGGGCTGAGAACCACAGGGGGCAAGACCTTCTCGACTCGAGCAGGCCCTGCCAGAAATGGTCGCCCTACACCGCCCTACCCGGTAGCAATCGCATAATACGCGTGCTGCCGGGGCACAATGCGAAACCCGCATTGGCAACGAAAGCCTGAGAATCTCTTAATACGCGCCCGCCATCGACGATTTGACCCCTCAAGATCGTCAGGGTTGGCTAGGATCCTAGTACCTTCGGCCTGCACCGGCGAGCGGGGAGGACACTGCGCTACGAAGTTCGTGGGATACCTGCAGTCGTGTGAGGCGCGTCGCAGCCCGTGACCATCCTAAGCCCCATTTAGCAGCGCGAACCGGGCATTTGATTCGCGCTGCCGGTCCCCACCTCTTCGTCCTCGCGACCCAAAGGAAGTCCTTCTGGTGCGCCCGATTCTACGTCCTTAAGTGGCTACGACGCGAGGGACTCCCATTTTGGAGGGCCGCGATGCCGAGTCAAACTTTGAGTGGAGGGCGGTCCCTTGGTTCGAGGTGGCCAGCAGCAGTCTGATCCGTTGAGGCGCGAATCACGCCGACGGTGGTCTCGGAGTGTATAATCCAGCACTGTCAACGTTGATTTTGAGGAGGAGATGAGAATGCCGAAGTTCCGATCACTGCCCCTAAGTGAGGCTATGATCAAGACCGCCTCTGGAAAAAGGGCACAGGTAATCAAGGAATACCTGGGATTCATCGAGCGGCTGGGACGAGATGAGGCCGGGCATCTGCAGGTCGACGAGGGTGAGTCGATTGCAGCCGTCCGAGGACGACTGGGCGCCGCGGCTAGGCAAGCTCTGGTCTCGATCTAAGGATCAGGCGCACTGGCGAGGATATCTACTTCTGGGTTGAGAAGGTGGCCCGGAGAAAGCGGAGCCGACGGTCGAGCCAATAAGGGATTCAGACCCTGTCAGCCCGGGTCCCTAGCCGAGCCCCAGCGTGGAAATGTTGGTCGGGGAGGCGTACCCGAACCTCCGGCCTCGCCGTCCCGAACGCCCCACGCTACCAAACTGCGGGTCTGCCATAGCCACTTTTGTAAAAGGCGGAGGTAAAGTGGACCACGTGGGCGTCTCGACTGCCTGAATTGTGGCGGTGGAAAATCGTACCGTCCTCTGCCTTTCGTAAGGCTGATTATCAGTCTATGGAAGGTGTTATGGATGTATCACGTGGAGATTTACGTACGAGTTCGCCGGGCCTGCATGGTAGAAGGGATGAGCGTTCGGGAAGCCTCCCGGGTGTTTGGCCTGCACCGGGACACGGTGCGCAAGATGCTGGCCTACTCGGCGCCCCCAGGATACCGACGCCAGGACCCACCCCGCCGGCCCAGGCTTGAGCCCTTCACCGGGGTGATTGACGCCATCCTGGAAGCTGACCGCCAGGTTCCCAGGAAGCAGCGCCACACGGCCAAGCGGATCTTTGAGCGGCTGCGTGACGAGCACGGGTTCGACGGTCAGTACACCATAGTCAAGGACTATGTGAGGGAGCGCCGGCGGCGGACCCAGGAGATGTTCGTCCCCTTGTCCCACGCGCCAGGCCACGCCCAGTGCGACTTTGGCGAAGCCCGGGTGATCATCGGCGGGGTGGAGCGGAAGGCGCACTACTTGGTGCTGGACCTGCCCCACAGCGATGGCTGCTTCGTGAAGGCCTATCCGGCAGAGACCACCGAGGCGTTCCTGGACGGCCACGTCTCGGCTTTCGCCTCTCTGGGCGGCGTGCCCCAGAGCATTCTGTACGACAACACGAAGCTGGCGGTGGCCCGGATACTGGGCGACGGCAGGCGCCAGCGGACCCGAGCCTTCACCGAGTTACAGTCCCACTACCTGTTCGAGGATCGGTTCGGCCGTCCTGGCAAGGGCAATGACAAGGGGAAGGTGGAAGGGATGGTGGGCTACGTGCGCCGCAACTTCCTGGTACCCGTGCCGTCCTTCCAGAGCTTTGACGCCCTGAATGCCCACCTGGAGGAGCGCTGCCTGGCACGGATGGACTCCGTGCTGCGAGGACACGATGAGACCATCGGCCAGCGCATGGAGCGGGACCTGGAAGCCCTGCTGCCCCTGCCCGCCGTGCCCTATGATGCCTGCAATAAGCAGGCCAGCCGGGTGAGCTCCCTGTCCCTGGTCCGGTACAAGACCAATGACTACTCGGCGCCGGTGGCCTTTGGACACCGGGACGTGCTGGTAAAAGGCTACGTGGCTGAGGTGGTGATCAGCTGCGGCGCTGAGGTCATTGCCAGACATCCCCGCTCCTACGAAAGGGACGACTTCGTCTTCGATCCCATCCACTACCTGCCCCTGTTGGAGCAGAAGACGGCGGCCCTGGACCAGGCCGCTCCGTTGCAAGGATGGCAACTCCCCGAAGAGTTCGCTACGCTGCGCCGTCTGCTGGAGTCCAGGATGGGACGGAGGGGCAAGCGGGAATTCGTGCAGGTGCTGCGACTTCTGGAAAATTTCTCCCACCAGGAAGTCCACCACGCCGTGCAGGACGCCCTCCGGCTGGGCGCCATCAGTTTTGATGCCGTGAAGCACCTGCTGCTGTGTCACCTGGAAGGACGACCCCCCAGGCTTGACCTGGACCTCTATCCCTACCTGCCCCGGGTCAGCGTGAAGACCACCAGCGCCACGGACTACCTGGCCCTCCTGCCGGGGAGGGCGGCATGAGCAACCGGTCCACGCTGCTCCTGGAACACCACCTGAAGGAACTACGGCTTCCCACCTTCCTCAGGGAGTACCGCAAGCTGGCCGCCCAGTGCGCCGCCGAGAATGTGGACCACCCTGACTACCTGCTGCGTCTCTCCGAACTGGAACTCATTGACCGACACCAGCGCATGGTGCAGCGCCGGATCCGGGCCGCCCGTTTCCCTGCCGTCAAAAGCCTGGACACCTTCGACTTCCTGGCCATACCCTCGGTGAACAAACAACTGGTCATGGAACTGGCCCGGTGTGAATACATCGAGCATAGGGAGAATGTCATCACCGTCGGCAACAGTGGCACCGGCAAGACCCACGTGGCCCTGGGTCTGGGCCTGGCCGCCTGCCAAAAGGGAATGTCCGTAGGCTTCACCACCGCCGCGGCCCTGGTCCACGAGCTCATGGAGGCCAGAGACGATCGCCGGCTGCTCAACCTGCAGCGGCAACTGGCCCGCCTCAGGCTTCTCATCATCGACGAGTTGGGCTTCGTCCCCCTCTCCACCACCGGTGCGGAACTCCTCTTCGAGGTCTTCAGCCAGCGCTACGAACGGGGCTCCGTCCTGGTCACCACCAACCTGCCCTTCGACGAGTGGACCGACGTGTTCGGCTCCGAGAGGCTCACCGGCGCTCTGCTTGACCGGCTCACCCACCACGTTCACATCCTGGAGATGAACGGCGAAGCTACCGTCTCAAGCACAGCCGGCAGAGCGCCGCCTCCCAGGTATCGGATGATCCGGTCGACTCCTGACTCACTCCGGAACTGCGGACCCCTGCTCCTGACCTGATCCCACCCGGCTCCCAATTCAGTCCTTTCTCATCGTGCCGGTGGTACACGATTCCTCCGCCGCAGTGGTACACCTTCTCGCCGCCCTTGACACACTTTCCCTTGATCTACACATAAGTCCAGTTGGTCCGAAGAAGCTGAGATCAACCGGCATGTTCGTGTATCTAGCTGACGAGTGATGCATGGCCCGCAGGCCCCTCTAACTTTCCAAGAGGGCACCTTCGGAAATTCTGCAAACCCCTCGAGCAGGAGCGTGGGACCCTGAATAGCAACTGAGTTGTGCGTACTGAGATTCGCTCCGACGCTCTCTCTGCTACGAGAGCAGCCCCCTGATCTGGTCAGCAACGCTCCCGAAGTCTGTGCCCGTTTCGAGGCTGTGCGTTCCCGTAGACCTGACGAGCTCGGCGAGAACGTTCAGGTGCCTTTGAGAAGTGTCGGGTTCGGTTAGAAGGACATTCGGACCAAGCAGCTCGAGCGCTCGATCCTTGGCAAGTCGCCGGATCTCGCTCACTCCGCTGGTTGAAACCTTTGGGAAAATGAGTAGTCTGGGCGTGCAGGTGGGCGTGAACCCGATGGGAAAGACCTCCTCGGCGCGGACCTGCCGCTTGGGACGATCCGAACCTTGTGACCTCGGTGGCAAGTCTCGCAGCTCGGGGAACATCGCGGCCGTCTCGTCCGTGAAATCGATGACGTCGGGGAAGGCCAGCATTTGCAGGCCCTCGGGGCCCGGGTTGAGGAACACCATGTCGTCTCCGAGAAAGTCGAAACCCTCCCGCACTAGGCCCAGTGCCAGCGTCGACTTCCCCGACCCCGCGCCGCCCGGTAGCAGTACCCCGTTGCCTTCGTGGCAAAGCGAGGCCGCGTGCAGGTTGTACAGACCCTTGCGCTTCAGGATCTCGAGGAAGGGGAGCACGAACATGGGATGCGATACCAGCCAGGCGTCATCGGCTTCTGACTCCAGGATGGACACGCGCGCGCCGCCCGTCTCCGGATCGCACAGGACCCGCCCCCAGTCACCATAGTTGACGTAGATCTGCCGTCCGACGTACAGGGCCTCGCCGACGATTGGGTAGTACAGGTGGCGGGCATTTCCCTTCGGCTTCGCGACGACGTGGCTCCCCAAATCGGGCACCGTCGTGAAGTCGAAGCTCATGTCGGGAGTGTCCGTCTCCCTTCCGGGGAAGTGGCGGAGACTCTCGCGGAGCCCTTCTAGCACGCCTGGATGGTCTGCGACTACAGTGACCGAGATGCCGTGGAAGTCGTAGTGGTCTCTGTAGGTGGTCACTCCGCGCTCGGCTGCGCCCTCACGAGCAGGTGCTCGCCGAACAGATCCTCGAGGAGTTCCAACACGTCCTGTCTTATCGTCTCTTCTGGCCCTTCGTACTCCTCGCAGATCGTTTCGACGATCTGGGTGGTCGTACGGGACCCGTCAGACAGCTCCCAGATCCTGGCACCGACGGTGTTCAGGCTGTAGTAGCCGCCTCCCTCCACATCGACAAGCACCAGGTCGTCCGACACACCCTGGAAAACGACGCCGTCTTTTCTGGCCAGGACCACCTCGCTGTCGAACATCACCAACTCAACTCGCTACCGGATAGCTGCCGGCCCGCGCTAACTTTTCGCACGATCAGTGTAGGAGCAGCCCGGACAGAAGTGGCTCCGGAAATCTGAACAGGGGGATAAGTGGAATCGCTGCCTGATTGAGGGCATGATAGTGCTCTCGGAGACAGGAGCGAGAGATGAGCAGACGACCCCGCCGTAACCACTCGGCAGAGTTCAAGGCGAAGGTGGCTCTTGCCGCAGTGCGCGGCGACCGGACACTTTCGGAGCTGGCAAGCCAGTTCGATGTGCACCCGAACCAGATCACGCAGTGGAAGACCCAGTTGCTGGATCGGGCGGCGCAGTTATTTGGCGCCGGGACAGGGCAGGCTGAAAAGCCGGTAGATATGAAGGTCCTTCACGCCAAGATCGGTGAGCTTGCGTTGGAGAACGATTTTTTAGAGGCCGCGCTCACGAAGGCGGGATTGCCGGGCGCAAGGCGATGATCGACCGCGATCACAAGCTGCCTCTCGCCCGCCAGGCAAAGGCAGTGGGCATCAGCCGCGGGAGCATCTACTACCGGCCACGGCCGGTGGGCGAAGCCGGTCTCGGACTGATGCGCCGCATCGATGAGCTGCACCTTGAGTATCCGTTTGCAGGCAGTAGGATGATGCGAGGCCTGCTCCGCCAGGAGGGACTCTCCTGCGGGCGTAGACACATCGCCACACTGATGCGGCGGATGGGCATCGAGGCGCTGTACCGCAAGCCCAACACCAGCCGGCGACGCCCCGGCCATACGGTGTATCCGTACCTGCTGCGCGGGCTTGAGGTGAGCAGGCCCAACCAGGTGTGGGCAATGGATATCACGTACATTCCGATGGCCAGGGGGTTCGTGTACCTAGCCGCAGTGATGGACTGGCATAGCCGCAAGGTGCTGGCCTGGCGGGTATCGGTCACAATGGACACAGACTTCTGCGTGGAGGCGCTCGAAGAATCCCTGGGACGCCACGGCGCGCCGGAGATATTCAACACAGATCAGGGAAGCCAGTTCACAAGTGACGCCTTCACCGGCCTGCTGAAAGCCAATGGGATCCAGATCAGCATGGACGGGAAGGGAAGCTGGAAGGATAACGTGTTCGTCGAACGGCTGTGGAAGAGCGTCAAGTACGAGGAGGTGTACCTGAGAGCCTACGAATCGGTCCCGGAAGCCAGAACTGGACTCGGGCGGTACTTCGAGTTTTACAATGCCGGACGGCCCCATTCGAGCCTTGGGGGAATGACGCCGGACCAGTTCTTTGACAGAGCGCCTGCCGAGTCCGCGGCGGCCTAACGCACGGCAGCGCGATTCCACTTATCAAACCGGGCAGCGCTGTTCAGACAAACGAGACCACCTCTGACACCCTGACAAGCACAATGCGGCCCCCCAGGGTGGCACCTTGGGAGGCCGCACTGTTACTGAGACTCAGTTGTAGAGGCTTACCAGCTGAACTTGGTCAGCTTGCTCACCGAACCGTGCCGCACGAGGATCGGCTTCTCGTATCTCTGCTTTCGTGTCATCCCTACCTCCAGATCTGGACTCCTGTCATGGAGCATTGAGTTCTTCATAGCTACCTATCTGTGCCAGGGTAGACGTGGCACTGCGCTACTACCCTTCGAAGGTGAGCTGGGTACTACGTCGCTCACCAGGACTACGCCCTCGACTCCCCATCCCCAGAGAATGAGGGTGTTGTCCATGCCTTCGTTCAGGGCGGAGCCAATGTCGATGGTGGTGGAGTCGGCTGGTATCTGGAACCAGACACCGTTGACGTTGGCCACCAGGGCCCGGGCCGAGCTGCCGCCCCCGTTGTAGAAGGTGACGAACTGGTCGGCATCAGGGAACCCGAATACCGATTCGATGGCGGTGCCGCCGTCAAAGTCCGTCGCCGAAAGACTTATGATCTCTGGGTCGCAGGTAGACACGTTGCCGGCGGCGTCCGTCGCTTTGAGTTCAACCCGTGCTCGCTTGCTCGTGTTTATCTTAGTTGCCACTGCCGTTATCGTCGAGGTGATGCCCGGAGCGAACGCCGGTATGTTTACCGTCGCGTTGTTCGCCACAAGTACTTCGATGGTCTGGACGCCGCTTCCGGAATCCTCTATCTCGACTTCTAGCTGGCCGCTAGCGTTTATTCCGATCACCTCGCAACGTGGAGGATCCACGTCACCTCGGGCGGCGTTGATGGTCAAGTCGAACAGGATCGGGCTGTCGTTGAAGCCGTCCCCGTCGGCATCAGTGCTGCTCCTCACGAAGCTGACCACGACCTTCAGGTACTGACCGTTGCCAACGGTCAGGTCTACCGAGTCGGTTACCGCCTGGAGCGCGCCGTAGGTGACTCCATCCGCGCTGCTGGCGGCCTGGACCGTTATCGAGCTGTCTCCTGGCTCGGACGAGCTCCAGCTGACCGTACCCCACTCCGTGCCCGCGGCGCCGCTGTTGTACGATATGGTCCACGTTCCGTTGGTCGGGGCACCAAACAGGGTGCTTCCTGTCATATCGCTGTAGTTGTACAGGTTGCCCCCGAGATTACCGCTGGTGAAGTTCACAAGTCCGATGGGGACTCCGCCTCCTCCGATCGGCCCGGCCGTCGGGTCGATACGCGACACCGTCATGCTGTAGTAGTTGGTTGCCCAGACCAGCCCCGCTGCGTCGACGGCCACCCCGGTCGGCCCGGAGCCGACTGCAACGTTGCCAACGAAAGTGCCGTTGCCGAGAAGGTGACCTACCGTGTTTCCGCCTCCGAGGATGGAATGAGCAACCCACACGTCGCCGTTCCCGTCTATTACGCAGCCTTGCGCGTAGTAGAACCCATGATTGTAAGTCGCGATATGTGTCCCATCGGCAGCATATCTGTCGATTAAGTTGTTTGAAAGGCGGGTATTCCAGACTTCGCCATTGTTGGGGTTGGTACACAACCCGTAGCTAAGGATGGGAGGCCCGATCGACTGTCCGACGGGGTCGCCGTTGAACCCTGTTAGTGGGTTGGCAGTGTCCCAGCGCAGCAGGCTCCTCGCAGACCAGATGACACCGTTAGGGGCTATCAGACCCCCATAACCTCCGTAACCCACCGAAGGCTCCTGCCGGATTATCTGGCCAGTTGTGCCGTCGAGTAGGTCAAAGTGTCTTCCACCCGTTCCGCCCGCCCAAACGTCGTTGTTACCGTCGACGGATACGTGCCGCGCTCCGGTGGAGTTGATGAGGGTGTAGTTGATTATGCACTCGTCGGCAGCGGTCGAAACTCCCCCGAAGGTGTTTACACCACCGACGTTAGGCCACGCCCTCACGTCCGCAAGACCCGTCGAAGTGTCGATCATCCCGTTTCCATTGCGGTCTACGCACTGTCCGTTCTCTTCAAGGCCGATGCGGGCGACCGTACCCATGGATCGGTTGACAGGGGGCACGCCAGGAGCAATACCGTTCGCCGAAACGAAGATGCTAGCGTTCCGGTTCGTTACCCAGACGTTGCCGTTCTGGTCGACGGTAGTCCGGGAAGGGTTATGAGCGCCGGCGTTGTCGGGATTGGTGGAATACTCTCCGAGCACGACTCCGGTAAGGGTGTTGATCTTGACGACAGTACCCTTGGTGGATACCGCGACCCAGATGAAATTGAATGCCGAAGTGGTGTTGCTGAGCTGAAGCTGGTCGCTCGGGACGTGCACCACGTTGATGAGAGTGCCCTCGTCGAAGTCGGCGTCCAGCGTGTAGGTCGCTGGGACCCCAGTGAGATGGCCAGCGTCGGCCTGGCCCACCACGAGAGCGATGAGGGCCATCACCGCTAGGGCGACCGCCACCACTCTGAATCCTACCAGGGTCGGGAACGCTGTTGTTGTACCCACTCCGCTTCCTCCTCGAATGTTATGGATCACACATCTCGCTGAGTTGACACGTAACACAGCGGACGACACCTCACAACGAAAACGCGGTTAGAACTTGGTCAGTAGTCCGTGAGCAGGGGGTAGGGCGACGGAGTTAATTAACTGCTAAGCGGCTTTCGACAAGTGGTCGTACTCAAAGAGCCGGCGGAAACTAGGCCCGCGTTTGAAGCGCGCGAGCTGCGTACTTCGACGACCGAACGTCGGACTCGCTTCAACGCGGGTAAGCCCATCTGTCTTCGACTGGATCGTAGACCTCCGAGGTTGCGGCCGACCCATGTGGGGTCAGTCCGCCGACAACCAGAACATTCCCGTTGGCAAGTAACGTGGCGGTGTGGAACGCTCGCCCGTGTACCAGCTCGGCGGCCGGCCTCCAGGTTCCCGTCGATGGGTCGAACAGCTCGGTCGACGAGATGGGTTGTCCTTCAACCCCAAGTCCTCCCGTCACGAGGATCGTGTCGTCGTCCAGGACGGTCGCAGTGTGCGAGGATCGTGCCTGATTCATAGACCCCGCGGGTGACCAGGTGTCCTTCGACGGATCATACAACTCGGCAGACGCGAGGTATCCCTCCTGCCCTAACCCACCTGCAACTAGGACCCGGCCGTCCTCCAACAATGTCGCTGAGTGGGAGGATCGGCCCTCAGCCATCTCGCCAACCACCGACCAGTCGACTGCCAACGGGTCGAAGACCTCGGCAGATCGTCGTAGGCCGAGGGCTGCCTGACCGCCGACCACCAATACCCGCCCGTCCCGGAGTACAGTAGCTGTGTGGAAAATGCGGTCATCTGAAAGGGCTCCAACCGTCGCCCAGCTGTCAGCTAGGACGTCGTAGAGTTCTGTGCTAGGGGGCCCCACATCCCCTACGACCAGGACCTGTCCGTTCGGTAACACGGTAGCCGTGTGGAACAGGCGAGCTGATTCCATGCTGGCGGCCGGGGACCACGACCCTTCGCGGGGATCGAAAAGCTCAGCAGTCGCGGCTGGCAGATCCCCGGCCATGCCACCTACGATCAGCACCCGCCCGTCACGGAGCAGGGCGACGGCGTGAGACCATCTTGTCTCGAAAGGGCCGTCCAGTACAGACCACACGTTCGACTCCGGGTCGAATAGCTCCGCCCAACCCTCACGCTCGAATATGCCTTCTCCGCCGAGAACCAGAACTCGACCGTCAGGGAGAAGAGTGGCGGTGTGCCCGTAACGACCTTGAGTCATGCTTCCTGGTGGTACGGGAGTCGGGCTGGGAGTCGGCGTCGACGTGGCCGTCGGAGATGGCGTCGGGGTTGGGAGGGCCTCCGGGGCACTCCGATCTCGGAAGGTATCGAACGAGTAGACGATCTGCTCGCGCATCGCCTCGTAACGGGCCGACGGGGCCATGTACGTGGCGGTGAAGACAATTCCGTTCTCGCCGAGGTACACGAAGAGGAAAGCCTGGTTTGTCCCCCCTAGAACCGAGTACTCCACCAGCTCGGCGTTCATGCCTTGGTCAGTGACGATCCCCTCCCGAGAAACCAGCTCAAAGTTGAAGCTGGACAGGGATACCTCCGAGAGTACGAGATCGACGTAATCCGTCAGAGTCGCCCCACCAAGCTCGGCGGCAGCCAGATCCTGCACAACGATAGCCAAGCTCTCACCCTCTGGCCCTACGAAAGCGGCTACGACCCCCGGTTGCCGGGGCGCAGTATCCTCCGCCCAGTCCGCAGGATACTGAAGGGAGAAGGGATTGTCAGCGCTCTCGTAGACGACCATGGGGCCGTGCGGAGCCTGGATCATGGCGGGCGTCGGGGAAGGACCGGGCGGGATGGGCGTTGGAGACGGAGTTGGACTTGGCATTTGATCCGAAACGGTGAGGATATAGGTCCCCTCTGGGTTGAACGCGCCATCCCCACCTTCCACGATCAGGTAGTATGTGCCGGACTCTGAAGGGGTCCACTCGAGACTCGACTCTCCGAACTCCTCGCTGCGATCCAGCTCGGTCTCGCCATCCTTGTCGAGGAGGACCAGCCGGGAGTCGCCGAGGGTTCCGAGTTGGACCACTGCCCTATACAGGGTGCCAGCGGTTACCTCAAAGCCCAACACGTCGACGTCGGCGCTGTGCTCGATCATCCCGCTGTAGGAGAGTCCCACCACCGCGGTCGAAGCTGAGCAGACGGCGTCGCCGTGGTCGTCGTCGGGTTCCTCCTGAGTGGTCGTGAGTATAAGCGTGTATGCTCCCGTGGCGGTATCAACGTCGCTGGCCCCCTGTACCGACACATAGTGGGGCGCGGTTTCGGCGAATCGCCACCTCAAAGTGGCTCTATCGGACCCACTTAGTTGATCTATCTCAGACAAGACGCACTCGGCGTCCGGCCCGTATATGGTCAAGACCCCGTCGGAAAGCGTAACGGCGTCGACCACGATCTCGAAGGTCACTCCGTAGACCCCCTGGAAGACGAACAGATCGACGTCCCCAGGGTGGTCGATGGACCCGGCGACGGCTCTGAACAGGCTCAGGGAGGTCGCCGAAGAGGCCACGTCGGAGTGGTCGTCCTCGGCGGCCGAGGGGGTCGGCGTCGGCGCTTGAGGGGGCTTGGCCTCCGGAGTCGGTGTCTTCGTCGCAGCAGGAGATGGAGGCGGAACGAACTGAGGTGGCTCACTCCGGGTGCAGCCCAGGGAACCAAGGAACAGGATCGCAGCGAGGAGAAGGGTGACACTCTGCCCCCACCCGCAGATGGCTCGGCGGCCAGCCGTGTCAAACCTGGGCGACGCCAAGATGGTTTCCGCTTCGGGAGTGCCGACGGGCCTTGACCCCAACACGACTGACATCCGCTTCTTGTACCCCGTTGTAGGGAGAGCATCTACTCCAGCAGAGATTCCACGAGCTCCTTCAACCCGGTGAGGACCCGGCCTTTCTCGAGGCGGAACGTTCTCGCGGACATCACCAGATCGCTCAGAATATCGAGGTGCACCTGCGACGCCTTCGTATCTGTCGATGATGGCGGGGTGGTCTACCGCGACCTCCAAGCTGATGCCGTGAAAAAAGTATGCTCCGTGAAGACCGGCCCTTGCCGGCCCGTGTGTCGATGGGCATTCACGGCGTCCATCACGTCCATGGCAATAACGGCTCAGTCGCCATGGAGCCCCGCGTTTGTTGGATGAAATGCATGGAGTCAATCTTCGGCGAGGTTAGGGGGGTGCTTCTAGGCGGAAGCGGGTCGGGAAGTAGCGGCCACGAAAGGCCGGCGCCGTGGCTGGGTCGCGGCGAGGCTACCGATCAGGAGCGGCGCTGGCGCTGGCGATGACTGACGATACTTGGTTGGCGGGAACGCGTACGAGTAACTTCTCGGAGACCAGACCCTCGAATACCTCGTCAGCGTCGGCCCGAACGTCCTCGATCGGGGCATCGAACTCCTGGCTAATGATGGCAGCCAGGTCTTCCGAGGACCGGTGGCCGTCACACAGATCCCAGATCGTCATGCCCACTTCGTTGAGCCCGTAGAACTCGCCAGTCTCCATGTTCACCAGCACGAGCTCGCCGGACACTGTCTGGGTGATGACGTCGTTGGGTCTTCGGAAAACCTCGGTAGATTCGATCAACGAACACTCCGCTAGTCTAGAAGCTGCCCTGGGCCAGGGAGCGCAGCTTCCCGTACTTTCGGAGCCTCGGCTTCACATAGGATTTGACGACCTTCATCGATGCTCTCCTTTTCTATCCACCCGCCACGACCGGAGCCTGGGACCAGGCTGAGTGCCACCAGGGTCGCACCGCGGCCGATATTGTGGCGTTCTTCGGGACGGCGTCGGCCAACAGTATGGTTGTGTCATTCGAGGCCCATAGGGTGACCGTGTTGTCCGAACCGTCCGTCATCGCAGACCCCAGGTCGATGGTGACAGACCGCTGATCCGCGCTTCGAACCTGGAATCACCTTCCGTTCACGTTCGCCATCACCAAGGACCTAACCGGGCCGTTTGGACTGATCGTGGGGTATCTCTCCTTTGACGGGATCCCTGTGAGTGGCAGTGTGCGTGAGTCGCGTGTCAATGTCGCCAACACCGGGTCACAGGTTGAGCTGTTCCCCGCTACGTCGATCGCCTGAATCTCAACTCTAGACCGCTTGCTCTCGTCGATCTTGTCGGCCACGACCTGGATCACCGCGTTCGTGCCCACAGAGAACGCCGGGATGTTCACCGTCGCGTTGCTCACGACCAGGCCGTTGATCGCGTCGAGGCCGCTGCCCGCGTCCTCTACCTCGACGAGAAGGTTGGTGGGCGGCGCAGCGTGTGCGATGTTCACGCCGATTACCTCGCACCGGGGTGGAACATCGTCCACCAAAGAAGCCACTTCAAACCCACTATACCTAACGTGGCTCTGCGAAAAGTTGTAAAACGCTAGCCTGCCATCGCTGAAGCTCCCAGCAATGTCGATCTCTAGAATGTCGTCCACGAATACCTTCAGGGAAGTGGAGTTGAATTCAAACCTGAAAGCATACTCCCGAAAATCCGTCCAGCCCGTGCTCCCCAGGTTTGTGCCCCGTGCCAGCTCAGTGAGACCGTTGCTCAGGTCCGAGCAGGCGGGCGAATCGAAGTTAGTATGACCCCAGAACTCGTCCGCGGTGGGAACACCGGAGACTCGAGAGACGGCTAGACCTCGTGGCGCGGTGCTTCTGGGAGTACAGGAGGGTGAACCGAAGTCAAAGCCCTGGTTTCCTTGCTTCCAGTCTATAAGGAGGTAATCGGCCAGGGGGTTTGACGAATCCCCGGGCTCGAACCCCAGCGCAAAGCCTATGAAGTCGTCGTCACCCGTAGTCTCGACCCTGATCTTCCCTTCAACCATGGTGTTGAAAGCATTGAAGTCGCTATGGAACAAGGTAGGCTGACCGTTCACGCTCTGGAAGACGCTGAGGCCGTCTGGCGCTACAGTCCACACCCCTGGTCCAAAGCCTGAAACGGCAGGGTAGGACTCTGCTGTCCAAGCAATGAGATCCACCGCAGTAGTTGAGCCCAGTACCCGCCCCTGACCGAAGAACCCGAGAAGCAAAAGCACGGCGGCCCCGACGATTAACGCGCGGCTTCTTCTGCAGGTATTCACCATCGTATTCCTCCTCGATCACCTATCGCACAGGGTTTGGACGGTGCGGTAAGCGAACCTGTCTCTGGGAATCAGGAGCGTTGCTGGCTCCGGCGGTGACCGACGATAATTGCTCGGCGGGAACGCGTACGAGTAACTTCTCGGAGACCAGATCCTCGAGTACCTCTTCAACGTCGTCCCGAACGTCCTCGATCGGGGCATCGAACTCCTGGCTAATGATGGCAGCCAGGTCTTCCGAGGACCGGTGGCCGTCACACAGATCCCAGATCGTCATGCCCACTTCGTTGAGCCCGTAGAACTCGCCAGTCTCCATGTTCACCAGCACGAGCTCGCCGGACACTGTCTGGGTGATGACGTCGTTGGGTCTTCGGAAAACCTCGGTAGATTCGATCAACGAGCACTCCGCTAGTCTAGAAGCTGCCCTGGGCCAGGGAGCGCAGCTTCCCGTACTTTCGGAGCCTCGGCTTCACATAGGATTTGACGACCTTCATCGATGCTCTCCTTTTCTATCCACCCGCCACGACCGGAGCCTGGGACCAGGCTGAGTGCCACCAGGGTCGCACCGCGGCCGATATTGTGGCGTTCTTCGGGACGGCGTCGGCCAACAGTATGGTTGTGTCATTCGAGGCCCATAGGGTGACCGTGTTGTCCGAACCGTCCGTCATCGCAGACCCCAGGTCGATGGTGACAGACCGCTGATCCGCGCTTCGAACCTGGAATCACCTTCCGTTCACGTTCGCCATCACCAAGGACCTAACCGGGCCGTTTGGACTGATCGTGAGGTATCTCTCCTTTGACGGGATCCCTGTGAGTGGCAGTGTGCGTGAGTCGCGTGTCAATGTCGCCAACACCGGGTCACAGGTTGAGCTGTTCCCCGCTACGTCGATCGCCTGAATCTCAACTCTAGACCGCTTGCTCTCGTCGATCTTGTCGGCGACCACCTGGATCACCGCGTTCGTGCCCACGGAGAACGCCGGGATGTTCACCGTCGCGTTGCTCACGACCAGGCCGTTGATCGCGTCAAGGCCACTACCAGAGTCCTGGACCTCGACGAGGAGGTTGGTGGGGGGAGCGGCGTGGGCGACGTTGACACCGATCACCTCGCAACGAGGTGGGGTGGTGTCGCCTGCGCGTGGGTTCACCGTAGTTTCGATTTCCACCGTGTTGTTTCCGGTGTTGGGGTCGAACTGGCCACCCTCGACCGTCGCCGGGTTGGTTAGCGGCCCAGCGGTCGCCGCACCCACGGTGACCACGATGATCACCTGCGCCGTGTCGCCTGGTGGGATATCCGGCACATCGCAGACGATGGGGTTACCAGCGATGTTGCAGCCCGCGCTCGCCGAGTCGACCGTTACTCCGGGTGGGAGGGAATCTGTCACCGTGACTCCCGTCGCGGTTAGATCGGAGTGGTTGGTGACCATTATGGTGTACGTCAGCTGCTCGCCGGCGGTCACAGGGTCCGGGGAGGCGGTCTTGTCGATGGACAGGTCGACCCTCTCCACTGCAAGGGGACAGGTGCCCGCCTCGACCTCGAAAGCCTCGTACAAGCTATTGAAAGCGTATTTTGCCAGTATGGCCTCATTCGGCGCGTACGTGACGGGGTCGCAAGTCAGGTCTTCCACCCAGGCGCTTGGCGACAGCGCCACGAACTGGGCTAAGAAGTCGCCGGTTGTCTTGTCAACCCTTCTGATTTCGTTGAAAAGGGGGCGGCCGACGTAGAGAGTGTTGCCGGCACCGATCACCACACCGCTGATGTTGCCATCGGCGACCCCGGCGGCGTTCTTTGGCACGACAGTGTTCATAAGCGTCCCCAGAGGCGGATTCGGCGGATTGCCCGGGTTGAACGCGGTCCCTAGCGAGAACTGCCACACGCAGCAGACCTGGTCTGGACTGTAGTACAGGGTGTCGTCATTACCGTCGTATGCAAGACCGTCTATGATGGAGCTCCCCCCTACGTTGGGGTTGAACTGGAACACCGCCAGTGCGTCACCGGTAACCATCGGATCGCCGATATCGATCAGCCATACTGTGTTGCTGTCGGCTCCCCAGACCTTTCCGCGATTGGGATCCCATGCAACTCCGCTGATCCTGATGAGGGTCCCAGAGCCGTCTTTGACAGTCTTGGAGGCAACGAGGGTCGCGCCACCGCCCCCGCCGGCCGGCGGTGAATAGATCCGCAAGGTGCTGCTGCCCCAGCCTCCGCCAGACAGCGGGGCAATGTAGTAGGTACCGTCGAATGTACCACCGACCGACTGGCCACCATTGCCAGTGAGGTCCACGGTTCCCAGTGGATCACCGGGGGCGGCAAGGACGGGCTCCGATCCCACGGTGGTCGCCAACCACACCATGACGCCGAGGAACACCACCGCCGGAATACGCCGGATAGATCTGGAAGTCACCATCCACCCCCTTGTATGGGCCCCGATGTATGGGCTCCGATACTTACGTGGCCAGACTGTCGGCAGAGTGCCGAAAGGGGTCAACCACCCCAGCTCCCGACCAGCCACCACTGTGACTGCCACCATGGCGGCGCCACAGGTAGTCGTCTTCCGACCGTCGGAGCTACGTCCGACAGAAGAACCGTGGCGTCCCCGAAGCTCCGGATCGCAACCGTGTTATCCGAACCATCCGACATCGCCGTTCCCAGGTCGATCGTCACGGTCTGTCCATCGTCGGTCTGAGCCCGGAACCACGTCCCGTTCACAGACGCCATCACCACCACCCGCTCCTGACCGTTGGGACTGACGGTGAGGTACCTCTCCTGAGATCGGACGTCCCTCACCAAGAGCATGCCCGACTCTCGCGTTATCGTTGCCAACACCGGGTCACAGGTTGAGCTGTTCCCCGCTACGTCGATCGCCTGAATCTCGAGTCTAGACCTCTTACCCTCGTCGATCTTGTCGGCCACGACCTGGATCACCGCGTTCGTGCCCACCGGGAACGCCAGGATATTCACCACAGCGTTGTTGACTACCAAGCCGTTGATCGCATCAAGGCCGCTTCCGGTGTCCTGCACCTCGACGAGGAGGTTGGTGGGAGGCGCAGCGTGTGCGATGTTCACGCCGATGACCTCACAGCGCGGCGGCGTGGTGTCCCCCGGAGCGGGAGCCGACCCGAGCACCAACCCCGAGTTGTGGATGTTGTTGCTTTCGTCACACTCGTTGGTGGATCCCACAAGTCCTCCCGCATCGTCCGCCGATACCCAGATGGTTCCGGCCGTAGTGGTGCCCGCCGGGAGGCTTAGGGTGACGTCCTCGAATTGGCCGGGTTGGAGCGCTACAGTCGTGTTAACGACCCCAAGGAGCGTCCCTCCGGACGAAGGATCGCCATCGTAGAAGGCTACGGGTACGCCCGCGCCAACCACGTTGGCCCCGCCATTGCCGATTCTGGCCGTGATCAGCGGGTCCCCAGGTACGAAGCTGATCCTCAAGAAGGAGGCGGTCAGGTCCGGTGACGCGAGCACAGAGCCCGCTGTCTGCACGTTCTGCCGGAAGTTGTTGAACGTCTCCCAGTTGTTGGCCTCGACCGTGGGAATCGTGCCGTCGTCGTTCACGTTAGTGATGTGGTAGGTGTGCTGGTTCCAGATCCGGCGGGTGGTCACCCAGCTGTCGGAGGCATCACCGTAGACGAAGATCCCTTGCTGTGGCCCCTTACCGCAGTTGTTGTTGGCCACGGCCACGATCTCAGCGTTACCGTCGGCGTCCACATCCGCGACCACCGGGTACTCGTGCCATGTGCACGAGCTCAAAAGAGTCTGGAAAAGGATGGTGCCGTCGAACCCCTTGTAGATGTACAGCCTGATCTCATCGCTGTACACGACCTCGGCGGCCCCATCTCCATCGAAGTCGAAAACGGAAGAGCCCGTGCGGTTGGAGCTGAAATCTTGCGTTACGGCCGTCCATTTCACCGTCCCGTCGGTCTCGAACACCACGTAACGCGATGCTCCTGCAATTCCGATCTCGGGCTCCCCATCGCTATCGTAGTCGGCCACCGTAGGCGGGCCGCCGGTGCCTCCCCCAGGGATCGCGACGGGTCCCCACTTGACCGTTCCGTCATGCTCCAGTAGTCGCACCTGTCCGCCGGACACCAGGACGATCTCCGGGAACGGGTCATCGTCAAAGTTGCCGATGGCTCCGTGACCGTCGGGAAGGCCACCTGCCAATGGATGCCGCCCGCAGCCGTGTAAGCGGTGTTTCCGGCCACAACCTCTGGACTGCCATCCATGTTCAAGTCTGCCACGAACGACAGAGGAAATTGTCCGATGCCGCCCCGACCACCGGTACCCGTCCAGCGGATGGTGCCGTCAGCGCTATTAATGACCTGGCGTCCCATTACGATCTCCGGCGTGCCGTCTCCGTCCAGGTCAGCTATAGAAGGTGCTCCCCAGTTGATCGGTTCCAGGAACGGGCTGCGCCACTTGAAAGTTCCGTCGTGCTCGAAGGCGATCAGCCGGCTCCCCGTGCTGTCCGACGCGATGATCTCGGGGCGGCCGTCGCCGTCTATGTCGGCTACCGCGATCGAGGCAGCAGTGTTGATGCGTAACGACAGGTCTGAAACCGTGAAGAGCTCGGTGCCATCGTTACCATTCAGCGCCCGAAGGAAGCCAACCTCGACGTTTGCACCACCCGTCGAGGCCGTCGCGCCGAACACGACGTCTGGAATTCCGTCGTCGTTGAGATCGATGACGCTCGGGGTGTTCATTACGTTGAGGGCGGTTGGCCGGACCGAGGAGCTGGTCCACGACCATTCGAGGACAGGGTCGAAAGACCCCACCGGCGGCGCGAACTCGCAGAGCAGTCCGGTGTTGGAGTAGTTGTTGTCCTCCCTGGATTCTGCGATCACGTCGCCGCTGTCAACGAAGGCGTAGATCAGGTTGTCTCTGAAGTCCACCGTTCCGGACACCGCCGCATTGACCATCACCGTGGCACCGGCGGCGAGCCCGCTCCGTGTGGTGCTCCCCAGAACGTCGTCCACAGCAGATTCGAACGTGCCGTTTGCGTTAACGTCCTCGAAGAACGTGATGGTAAAGAGGCCGACAGCCGCTGCAGCTCCCTGGTTGGTGATGTCGGCCATAATCGTGCCTGAGATCGCCAGGGTCTGGAAGTCACCGGTCACGCTAGAGCGGTCAACGAGGTCAACGACGAGGTCCACTTCGAAGTCGACGCAGTCAGCGATGCCATCGCCGTCAGAGTCGCCGAACCCCTCATCGATCGATCCGTCCAGATCGTTGTCCACTCCATCGCACTCTTCTGGCGTGGAGGCGGCGTTCAGAGGGTCGGAACCCGCCGCGATCTCGTCTGCGTCGCTGACGCCGTCGTTGTCGTCGTCGGGGTCCACGCAGTCGGCTATCCCGTCACCGTCCGTGTCCAAGAAGCCCTCATCGATCGATCCGTCCAGATCGTTGTCCACTCCATCGCACTCTTCTGGCGTGGAGGCGGCGTTCAGAGGGTCGGAACCCGCCGCGATCTCGTCTGCGTCGCTGATGCCGTCGTTGTCGTCGTCGGGGTCCACGCAGTCGGCTATCCCGTCACCGTCCGTGTCCACGAAGCCCTCATCGATCGATCCGTCCAGGTCGTTGTCCACTCCATCGCACACCTCGGGGAGCGAGCCCGGGTCCAACGGATCGGAGCCGAGAGCGATCTCGTCTGCGTCGCTGACGCCGTCGTTGTCGTCGTCGGGGTCCACGCAGTCGGCTATCCCGTCCCCGTCCGTGTCCACGAAGCCCTCATCGATCGATCCGTCCAGGTCGTTGTCCACTCCATCGCACACCTCGGGGAGCGAGGCCGGGTCCAACGGATCGGAGCCGAGAGCGATCTCGTCTGCGTCGCTGACGCCATCGTTGTCGTCGTCGGGGTCCACGCAGTCGGCTATCCCGTCCCCGTCCGTGTCCACGAAGCCCTCATCGATCGATCCGTCCAGGTCGTTGTCCACGCCATCGCATTCTTCTGGCGTGGAGGCGGCGTTCAGAGGGTCGGAACCCGCCGCGATCTCGTCTGCGTCGCTGACGCCGTCGTTGTCGTCGTCGGGGTCCACGCAGTCGGCTATCCCGTCACCGTCCGTGTCCAAGAAGCCCTCATCGATCGATCCGTCCAGGTCGTTGTCGACTCCATCGCACACCTCGGCGCTGGGCGGGACGTCCAGAGTGCTAGGATCGCAATCGTCGTCCTTACCGTTGCCGACGATCTCGGCCGCTCCGGGGTTCACAGCGGGGTCGGCATCGTCGCAGTCGGCGTTGGCGTTGGCGTTCCAAAGGTCACCGTCTAGGTCAACATCGAGCACCTGAACCGCCCACGAATTCGTCACCGAGCCACCCAACGGATCGTCGTCAGTCGCCGTGATCTGGATCAGGTGCATACCTATATCAGCGCCTGTCGGCATATAGTTGAAAGGGCTGCCAGTGGCAGATGAGACATCGTCGACGAACCACTCGTTGGAAACTGTGTCGCCGTCGGGATCCGACGTGACGACACTAAGCGCGAGCGTACCGCCAACCTCCACCGTGGGGCCCTGGTCCGTCGGCAGGAAGCTGTCTATGTTGGGAGGACTGTTGACGTTGGTAATCACGATCGGAGCGTAGTCGACGTCCTGCAGCCCGCCGGTGTTGGTGACCTTGAGGCCTATTAGGCCCTGGAAGGCCTGGCTGAAGGCCAGGGACGGAGACGCGCTGCTGACGGCGTCATCGAACACCCCGTCGCCGTCCAGATCCCATTCAAATAAGGTTATGCTCCCGCTCGTTGGCGTCGAGCCGGTGCCGTCGAAGGCTATGAGCGACCCCTCGGTACCGGTGTAGGGTCCGCCCGCGTCGGCCACCGGGAAGTCGAGCGTTAGGGACTCGGCCAACAGATCGGTAATGACGGGCCCCATGTCGGTCACCAGGGTTGCCAGGTTGGTCGCAAGGGACGTGTTGGCCGTCTGGATGTCGCTGAGCACCGTCAGCGCGGCGGCCTTGCTGAACGTGCTGAAGTCGAGCCCCGTCAGGAGCGTCTCGGCGTCGTCGATATCCGCCTGCGACAAACCGAGATTTGCGGCCTCCCTCAGCTGCTCTGCGGTGAAGCCGGAGCCTGATATCTGGTCAATAAGGGCCTGCATGTCCGTGGCTATGGTGTCGAAGTCGCGAGTGTCGGCGGTGAGTGCAGCGCTCAGAGCCGCAAGCGCTGCGTTGGTGTCTGGAAGCTGCGATGACAAGGCGGTCGAGTAGTCGACGATCTTGTTGGCGTGGAACAACGCCCAGTCGGCGTTGCTCGCGTTATCCGCTCCCTGGTAGCGCTCGAGAGATCGCAGCAACCCCTGCGTCAGCGCGCTCTCGTTGCTCACGGTGGTGCCCAGCGCTGCGAACGCGATCTTGAGCGGGTCCCCGCTCTGAGGGTCTATTACCTCTCGTCCCTCCAGAGGCGTGATCTGGTCGAAGCTAGGGTCTGGTGGGTCTGCCGCAATGCCCCCGTAATGCATGGAGGTGTTAATTAGGAGCCCCAGTGTCGCGGCCGTTGGGTCGCCGAACGCCGCGATGAACGACTTCTGAAAGGCGTACAGGAACGCGTCAACCGGGTCGGTCAGGGCCCCCAGAATCGATATCGCCTCGGCCAGGTCGAACAGGTTCTTGTAGTTGGCATGCGTGGCAGCCCATTGAGCCTGCTGGGTGGCAGCGTCGGCCTTCAACGCCGCGATCGATGGAAGGGTAGGTACGCCGGCCGGAACGCTGACCGTGAAGGCGGGCGACCGGAACGTATCCTGGCCAGGCGTGAAGCTGCCGTCCTGGCAGGCATCCTCAACTATGGCATATGTGCCGGTCCCGAGAGTTCCGCTGGGCTTCGTAATTCCTATGAGTTCGTCAATGAATGCTGCCCCCGCGAGAAAAGCTGTGATCGTGTTCGGGGCGCCCCCGCCCGCATCCACCAGGGGACCCGCTGCCCCCGAGAATGGGTGAAGGACGATGTAGATGTTGGAGGAGGGAGTGAAGCCGAAACCGGTTTCGCAGGTGCCTCCGGTCAGTTGGCCGAGCTCGATGATAATCTGCTCATTTGCGCCGAAGCTCGTCTTGTTGAGGAGGAAGGTCCCGACGTTGGCCTCGGCCGTCTCCGTGCCTCCCAGATTGACCCAAAACAGGGTAAGCGCCAGGAGAATGGCCACCCCGAGTGACAGGCTGAGCCGCTTGGAGCTGCGAGAATAACTACCTAACACAGGTCCCCTCCCACCAAATCAGCGTCGCCCACGGCCCCGCGGGTCCGCGCTTTGATCAACCCTAAAGGCTACTTCTACCATCTAGACGGCGGACGGACGACGTTTGCGCGGTTATGTTTGAGGTAGGCTTTGGGAAGGTTTCGGTTAGGATCCCGGGCGGTGGCACCAGTAAGTGGCCATGCAGAACCAAATCCGCCTCAGTAGAGGTCAAGAGTCGGAGGCAATGATGGCACTAAAATCACAGATACGAGAAGCCGATACTTGTGCGGCACGGTCTGCTGAGGAAGTTGACGAAGTTCAGCTGGTAGATCCCTCGCAACCACCCGGCGTAACCCGCGGCCTCCCGAGGAGCCTCCCTGGGGGGGCCGGGGTGCGCTTCGGGAATTGCCCGTCCGCGGAGCTTGGGACTTACCCTACTTGAACTTGCCAGAAGGCCAGAATTGGCAAGCTCCGCCAACGTGTGCGCTACGGCCACCGCTCGCACCCCGGAGTAACTGCAACGACAGGAGGGGCTGCACGGGTTGACTCTTTGAGATGTCAGGTGTAGCATCGCTGCCGCCTGCGGAGTCGGCGTTTTTCCCGCAGGCCTCAAATTCGACCTCGCCTTGGGGAGATGCACGATGCGTTTGGTCAGTCTAGGCGTTTGTTTTCTGTTGTGACACTGGAACTCCCAGATCCGCCGAGCAGGGAGAGGTGGATGAGCCCGACAACACCGCAGAGCAGCAGAGCCAGACGGTGTCTACCGACGATGAGGATGGTGATGCAGGAAGTACCGGGTCTCCCGAACAGGGAGGCGCGGATGAGCAGGACGAAGAACTGCGATAGCGGTGGCCAACCGGATGCGTTGACCTACTCACGGGTGAGCACCCACGAGCAGGCTGACAAGGGCACCTCCCTCAAGACCCAGACGGCCGAGAACCTGGTCAAGGCGCAGCATCTTGGCTGGAGGGTCCTGCCAGAGCATGTCATCGAGGAGGACTGCAGCGGCAAGGACCTGGGTCGCGATGGTATTCGACAGATACTGGAGATCGCTGCGTCTGAGAAGCCTCACGGGGTCGTGATCCATACTCTGGATCGCCTGTACAGGCCGGAGAACAATGGTGATGAGTGGCGGGTGTTCGAACTGCTCCACCGCCTGGAGGCCCTAGGTCTGGAGGTGGTCTGGGTAGATGAGACCATCCCGTCGGAGGGTGAGTTCTCGTCGGTCTTCATGTTTCTAGACTCCTGGCGCTCGGGTCGTGAGCGCCGACAGATGGTCGAACGCTCGGTCAGAGGGAAGAGGGAGAAGGCGCGCCGAGGGAAGGTTGTCAATCCGCACTCCCTGCCGAAGTGGCTTCGATACGATCGCAGCAGGGAGCAGGTTGAGTTGGACGAGGAGTGGGCTCAGGTGGGGAGGCTGCTGTTCCATCTTGTGGGTGAAGAGGGCCTCACCCTAAGAGGAGCGAGCCATCACTTCCGGACCCTCGGTATTCGGTCGCCGAGTGGAGATCCCGTATGGCAGGCGACGACGATACGCAACTGGCTCGCGAACCCTGCGGCGAAGGGCGAATACCACCAGCTGCGCTACGAGAGCAACGGACAGACCAAGAGCGGAGGCAAAGGGCGTCGAGAACGCCCTGTAGAAGAGCACTTCGTGCTCAAGGTGCCCCCGCTGGTGAGTGAGGAGCTATGGGAGGGGGTCCAGAGACGACTACAGCGTAACAAGGCCCTGGCGAGCCGGAACACTCGCAGGGAGTACCTGCTCCGTGGCCTGGTGATCTGCCGGCAGTGCAGTAAGCACATGTCAGGGAGCACGTTCCACGGCTACTCGTACTACCGATGCGGCCGACGGGGTAAGAAGAAGATGTATCTGGAGTCCTGCACGGGTCCGCTGGTAAGGGCCGACTGGCTCGGATCGACGGTATGGGAGACCATCACGGACCTTCTGCAACAGCCACGACGCAGGGAGGAGGACTCTCCCACCAGAGCCATTGCAGAGCAAGAGCTGGGCATAGCGAAGAGGCGGCACGCGGAGATTCCCGAGGAGCCGGATCGACTGGTCGAGGGGTACGGGAAGGGCCTCATCCCGGACAGGCTGATGGAGCCTCGGATGAGGACACTCCAGGCCGAGCTTGAGGAGCTTGTCGAGAGGATCTCTGAACTGGAGGGAAGGCTGTCCCGACTGGAGCTGACGGAGGAGCAGGAGGCTCAGGCGCTGCGGTTCGCGGAGCGAGTACAGCAGGGCCTGACAACCTGACGTTCGGTGAGAGGCAGGAGCTGATGAGGCTCCTGGTAGAGGATGTCATCTGTGACAGAGAGAGGGTGACGATCCGCACCATTATCCCTGCGGACAAGGTGGGGGAAGATGCTGTATTGTGTACACCCATCCGGGGCGGGCGGGTGGGCCAAAGCACCACGGGTGGGGCTCCCGGCCCTCGCCGTGGTGGTACGACCTCCCCTACATAGTCAGCCCGACCCGAATTACCTCTCGCTTCGCGGCCACCGAGAAAGCCTCGCTTATCTGATCCAGCGGGAACTTGTCGGAGACGATCTTGTGGTAGGGGTACTTCGCCTGGGTTCGGACCAGGAGGTCCAGGGCCCGGGGGATGACCCACTTCTCGTAGGCGACGACTCCGAAGATGGTCCGGCTGGCTCTTACGACGGTGGTCGGGCTGATCTCGGCGGGCTTTGGGGTGATGTTACCGACCCACAGGTAGCGTCCGCCCTGGCGCAGCGAGTCCAGCCCCTCCTGGATGACCCCCGGCGCGCCGCTGACCTCGACGGCGACGTCGGCACCGTCACCGCCGGTCCACTGACGAATCCGGGCGACGCGCTCCTCCGAGGACGTGTGCTCGACGTTCAGGGTCCTGTCCGCGCCGAACTCCTCGGCAAGCTCGAGCCTGGCGGCGATCCGGTCGACGGCTATGACCTCCCGGGCGCCCATCTCCTTCGCCACCGCCGTAGCGTAGAGACCCAACCCACCGACTCCCTGGATGACGACTGTGTCTCCCAGTGTGACCCCGGTGCGGTGGAGCCCGTAGAGGACCTCCGCGAGGGCGCAGTTGACCGGCGACACCAGGTCGTCGGACAGCTCGTCGGGCACCTTGAAGACCCAGAACCCCCTGTCCATGTGGAAGTATTCGGCGTAGGCGCCGTTGAAGTGGGGATACTGATCCGGGCCCGCGTCGCGGTACTCGTAGCGATAAGGACAGGTCGAGTCCCCGTGGAGGCAGGCGATGCACTGGCCGCAGAACCTGAAGTAGGAGTAGGCGATCCGGTCGCCGACCTTCAGGGGCTTTCCCGTGCTGTCGGTCCGGAACCGCTCGCCCTGGTCGAAGACCTCGCCCGCCATCTCGTGCCCGAGGATGGTGCCGGGTGCGAAGGTGCCTCCTGGGAATGAGCCCTCCCAGGCGTGAATGTCCGAGCCGCAGATATTGGCCATCCGGACCTTGACTAGGAGGTCCCGTGGGCCGACCTCGGGGATGGGATACTCCCGGAACTGGAACGGCTGCCTGGCTCCCGTGAAGATGGCGGCTCTTCCTGTCATGTTGACGCCTCAGCTCCTATACCGTGGCCTGGGCTATCGTCCAGATGCCCCAGGTGGCGAGCACCGCCCCGGCGATCCAGTTGACGCGGCTGCCCCAGGCTCCGGGAGGGGTTACCTTTTCGACCAGCATATACGACGCTATTCCGGCCATCCAGACCAGGTTCATGGCCCCGGCGACGAACATCAGCGCCATCAGGAACCAGCAACAGCCGACGCAGTAGACGCCGTGGCGGACTCCCATGCTCACCGCACCGCGCGTTCCCTCCCGCCACTCCGACATTATGAAGCCCATAGGCGTTCGGCAGTGGCTCAGGCAAGCGTACTTGAGCGGCGTCCACTGAAAGACTCCTGCGGCAAGGAGGAGCGATCCGCCGAGGATCGGCGTAACGCTTCCCATCATCGAACTCAACAGCGTGGCCTGGTGGAGTCCCCACTGGGTCATGGTAGCCAACAGGGCAAAGCCGGCCCAAATCACCAGGTACCCTCCGAGGAAGACTCCGGTGGGGACGTAGGGGCCCTGCGCGGCACGACGACGCCGGTAGATCGTGGCGAACGTCAGGATCATCGGCGCTGCGGTGGGGACCATCATGGCGACCATCATCACGGCCCACATGACGTACATCAGTCCGAAATCGACGCCGGTCCACGCCATCCGGCCCAGGGCCATCCCGTCCATCGACGTGGACAGTCCCCCGCCACCGGAGCCGCCGTCGCGCATCGCGAGGAAGACCATGTAGGCCCACGCCAGCGCGGCGACTGCTACGAGACCGGCCAGCACGACGCTGCGGTCGCGCCGAAGGACCCCCTCGAGAAACGTGCTCTGCCCCAAGAAAGCCGCCTCTTATGGGCCGCTGTACGTGAAGGGGGAGAAGAACCCGTTCTTACCGGATAGCTCCCAATTCATGCCGTGGTCGTGATAGCTCAGCTTGCCCGACCGCGCTCCGACCATGGGTTCCCCGGGAACGATCCCGAGGGGATTCCCGCTGATCTTCACCTCGGCCCTGCCTCTCCCCTCGATCGCCTCGATGTCCACCTCTGCCACATTACCGACTTTCAAGCTCCTGCGCTTACCCTCGGCCTTGTACTCGATGGGAACACTGCTGACGCCGGCAAGCTCCCCAATGTGCTGGCCAAGGACAGCAAAGTGGCCCCCGGCCTGGCCGCCAAAGATCTGTCCCAATGCGCCGGCCTGCACCTCCGTCGCCCTCTCGTCCAGATACAGGGCGACCCTCCACGGGACCTCGATCATGCTACCCGGCGAATGGACTGCCAGTGCTACGTTGAGTCCGCTCAGATCCGCGCCGTTCATGCTGCCGGAGTCGATGTGCCATCCTATCAATATCGTGCAATCCCCGGTGGTCGGTGGGCTCAGAAAGACACACGGACAGGCTGCCTCGCAGTTACACGACTCGAAGTAGTTCCCGGAAATCGTCCAATTATCGGCCATGACAAACTTCTCCTAGTAGGGCTCTTGGGGTGTGGAATGGGCGCATTGTATGCAGGGCTGCGACAGGTGTCAATCAGCTGTCCCAGACCTTAATTTGCGGCGGATTTCAGGGCCTCGGGGTTGACGCAAGCCGGGATCGGCTGACCGGCGAGAACCGCGATGACGTTTCTCGCCGCCATCAGTCCCATCGCCCTGAACGTGGCCGCGCTGGCGCTGCCGATGTGGGGCGTGATGACGACGTTGGGCATCGATACGATCGGATCGTCGTGAGGGATAGGCTCCGGGTCGGTGACGTCCAGTCCGGCCCCGGCGATCGTCCCTTCGCGCAGAGCCTGGTAGAGGGCCTTCAGGTCGACGGTCGGGCCTCGCGAGGTGTTGATGAGGATGGCGTCGCGCTTCATCTGCCTGAGCGCGGCCGCGCCTATCATCTTGCGTGTCTCGGGCGTCAGGGCGACGTGGACCGAGACGAAGTCGGACTCGCCCAGCAGAGCGGACATGTCTGGAACCCACTCCAGGCCGTGCTGCCGCTCCGCCTCGGGCTTCCTGGTCCGCGAGTGGTACAGGACCCGCATATCGAACCCCCTGGCCCTCCGCGCTACGGCGAGTCCGATCTTGCCCAACCCCAGGATGCCCAGCGTCTTGCCGTGCACGTCGAGCCCCAGGTACGGCACCTGGTCGAATACGGTCCAGGCCCCCGCGCGGATCTGACGGTCCCCGTACGCGATGTTGCGGGCCACGGCGAGCATCAGCCCGAAGGCGAGGTCGGCGCTCGACTCGGTCAGTATCCCGGGCGTGTTGCAGACGGCGACGCCGCGTGTGGTCGCCTCGGTCACATCGATGTTGTCGTACCCGACTCCCCTGTTCGCCACGACCCTGAGCCTTGCTGCCGCCCCGAGGACCTCGGCGTCGACGATGTCGTCGACCTCGGTGAGCATGCCGTCCACGTCACCCACCCTGGCGAGCACGACGGGCCGGGGCGGCGGAGTGGTCTCCCCCCACACCTCGACGTCGAAGTGCTCTTCCAGCAGGGCAATCGCGTCCGGGACCCGCCTGCGGGTAACGAAGACTCTGGGTTTGGTCACAGAACACCGCCCATATGGCTTCTTGACCCTACCAGCCGAGGGCGTAGCCGTCGCGCCTGGGATCGGCGCCGCCATGGAACACGCCCTGATCGTGGTCGATCTGGATGGCCTGTCCGCCGCCGACGCTCCAGGACCACGACTCGATCACGTCGACTTCGTGGCCTCTCTCCTCCAGGGCCCGGCGGAGGTGCAGCGGGAAGCGGTCCTCCATCTCCACCCGGCGACCCTCGTAGTAGCGGAAGCGGGGCGAGTCGATGGCCTGCTGGGCGCTCATGCCGAAGTCCAGCACGTTCACGAGCATCTGCGGGGTCGTCTGGAGGATTCCCCAGCTTCCCGGAGTACCCATACTGAGGACGAGCTTGCCGTCGCGGAACGTCTGCGTCGGCGCCACCACGAAGTCCACCTGCTTGCCGGGTCCGATCAGGTTCGGGCTCCCCTCCTCCAGGTCGAACCAATAGCACATGTTGTTCAGGAAGATTCCGGTGTCTCCGAGCGCGACCGCGGAGCCGAAGCCACCCCCGAGGGTCTGAGTGATGGACACGACGTTGCCGTCGCGGTCGGCCACCGCGAAGTGGGTGGTCATGCCGCCGTCGAACTCCTCGGGCCTCCCGGGCTGGAGCGCGCCGCCGGGTCTTGCCCTGGCGTAGTGTTCTCCCGAGACTGTCGCGGCCGTTTCTCTGTTGATGCGCAGCCTCTGCTGCGCGGCGTAGGCATCGGACAGCAGCCCACCGAGCGGCGCCTTGACGTACCTTGGGTCGCCGGCGAACTTGATCCGGTCGGTAACACACAGCTTCACCGCCTCCATGAAGAGGTGAAGCGCCTGCGGCTGCTGGAACGCCATGTCGCCGTCTTTGAATCCCTCCAGGAGCTTCATTGTGTGGAGGATCTGGAACCCGCTCGAGTTGGGCGGGACCGTCAGAATATCGTATCCGCGGTAGCCGATCCTGATCGGCTCCTGCCACTCGGCCTGGTAGCCTGCCAGGTCGTCCTCAGTCATCAGACCGCCCAGCGCCTGGATGGCACCGGCCATCTTCGACGCGAGCTCTCCTCTGTAGAAGACGTCCTTCCCTTGAGCGGCGATCTTCCGGAGAGAGGCTGCAAGTTGCGGCAATTTCAGGAGTCGGCCGGGCGCCGGCGGCCGCCCGCCGCCGTCCAGCAAGATCGAGACGGAGCTCGGGAATCTCGCGATCCGGGGCTGCGTTACCGCAAACATGCGGCTGCCGAACCGGGACATCGGGAAGCCGTTTTCGGCGTATGAGATCGCGGGGCGGAAGAGTATCTCCCGCTCCAGGGAGCCGTAGGTCTCGTGGAGGATGAGCCAGCCGGCGACGTTGCCAGGCACCAGCGGAGACCTCGCCCCGACGTCCTTGGCGTCGTCGGTGAACTCCGACAGCTCCGCTCCCATGGGTGCCCTGCCGGAGAAGTTCAGCACCCGTGTCCGGTGCTCGCCTGCGACGTGGACCAGGGCAACCCCGATGCCTCCCGGTCCCGACATGAACGGCTCCACGACCCCGAGAGTGGAGGCGACTGCGACCGTTGCGTCGAACGCGTTGCCTCCGGCCTGGAGGATTGCCAGTCCCGCCTGGGATGCCAGCGGATGGGCCGAAGCCACCATCCCGTTGGGGCTCATGGCCACCGGCCTGCTGGGGGGCGGATACTCGGACCACCTGAACAAACTTCGCCTCCGGTCGCGGGATGAGGACGGCTACAAGCTAGAGGCTGCCACACAGGATGTCAAGCGGTTCGGCCCCATGATGGGCGGGCCGGGGAGCCTCGGACCGGACGCTCGGCAAGACGACCGCATCTCCTTGACGGGCATAGTCGGGTGGAGTAGTATAGGGTCAGTCGGGCGCCTCAGGGCGCCTCAGGGCGCCAGGGCCTCTGTGTGACAGCGGCCGGGACAGCGGTTACGAACGTGGCCGCGAGACTGCACCTTAACAACTGCATAGTGGAAGGAAGTCATTTTCGGAGAGTTTGATCCTGGCTCAGGACGAACGCTGGCGGTGCGCCTAATGCATGCAAGTCGAACGGTCCCATCCCGACTTGTCGGGTGAAGGATAGTGGCGAACGGCTGAGTAACACGTAAGTGACCTACCCCGAGGCGGGGGGCACCCCCGAGAAATCGGGATCAATACCCCGTAAGCTCCCTTGGTTGCGGCCTTGGGAGGAAAGGTGTTCATTTCGGTGGGCATCGCCTTGGGAGGGACTTGCGGCCTATCAGGTAGTCGGTGGGGTAACGGCCTACCGAGCCGAAGACGGGTAACCGGTGTGAGAGCACGAACGGTCAGAGGGGGACTGCGACACGGCCCCCACTCCTACGGGAGGCAGCAGCAGGGAATCTTGCGCAATGGGCGAAAGCCTGACGCAGCGACACCGCGTGGGGGAAGACGGCCCTAGGGTTGTAAACCCCTTTTCTCGGGGACGAGAACGGACGGTACCCGAGGAATAAGCCTCGGCTAACTACGTGCCAGCAGCCGCGGTAATACGTAGGAGGCGAGCGTTGTCCGGATTTACTGGGCGTAAAGGGCGAGTAGGCGGCCCGGCAAGTCTCATGTGAAATCTTCCGGCTCAACTGGAAGGGGTCATGGGAAACTGCCAGGCTTGAGGGCAGCAGAGGAAAGTGGAATTCCCGGAGTAGTGGTGAAATGCGTAGATACCGGGAGGAACACCAGTGGCGGAGGCGGCTTTCTGGGCTGTTCCTGACGCTGAGGCGCGAAAGCATGGGGAGCAAACCGGATTAGATACCCGGGTAGTCCATGCCCTAAACGATGGATACTAGGTATAGGGGGTATCGACCCCCTCTGTGCCGTAGCTAACGCGATAAGTATCCCGCCTGGGGAGTACGGCCGCAAGGCTAAAACTCAAAGGAATTGACGGGGGCCCGCACAAGCAGCGGAGCGTGTGGTTTAATTCGATGATAAGCGAAGAACCTTACCAAGGCTTGACATGCACACGAAAACCCGGGAAACCGGGACCTCCTTCGGGACGGGTGCACAGATGCTGCATGGCTGTCGTCAGCTCGTGCCGTGAGGTGTTGGGTTAAGTCCCGCAACGAGCGCAACCCTTGTCGTTAGTTGTCTTTTTCTAACGAGACCGCCCCTAAAGAGGGGGAGGAAGGTGGGGATGACGTCAAGTCAGCACGGCTCTTACGCCTTGGGCTACACACACGCTACAATGGCCGGTACAGAGGGTTGCCAAGGAGCGATCCGGAGCTAATCCCACAAAGCCGGCCCCAGTTGGAATTGCAGGCTGAAACCCGCCTGCATGAACGTGGAGTTGCTAGTAACCGCAGGTCAGCACACTGCGGTGAATACGTTCTCGGGCCTTGTACACACCGCCCGTCACGTCATGGAAGTCGGCAACACTTGAAGTCGCTGGGCTAACCCTTCGGGGAGGCAGGTGCCGAGGGTGGGGTTGATGACTGGGACGAAGTCGTAACAAGGTAGCTGTACCGGAAGGTGCGGCTGGATCACCTCCTTTCTAGGGAGCAGCCGCCTCGATCACTCGGGGCGACTATCCTAGGTCGGTCGGTGGGTGGGAAACGCCGGAAGTTCGGGTTGAGTATGACCCCGGTTCGCCGGGAGGAGTTCCTCGCGCCAAAGGCGTCGCTCTCAGGATGCCCATCGCGGTTTAACAAACGCAAAAACACGATTTCCTTCCACTATACAGGTGTTAAGGTACTCGGGGTCGACATTGAAGTCGGCCCCTTTGTCTTTTCCCCTGCCCGGCCGCCGGTGACGTGGGGCTGTAGCTCAGCTGGGAGAGCGCCTCCCTTGCACGGAGGAAGTCGGGGGTTCGAGTCCCCCCAGCTCCACCACACCCTCTCCCCAAACCCCTTGCCCGTAGCTAGCTTCTACCCTATAATTGCCTTATACTGGTGGTATAAGTCGGTGGTAGGTGGTAGCAAAGGGGGTAGCAACAATGGGCAATCTCACCGCAGCGCAGCTACGCAAAATCAACGAACCCGGACGTTATGGCGATGGTGCTGGCCTCTACCTTGTGGTGTCGCCGGGTGGTTCAAGGTATTGGATTCAACGGATACGGCTTGACGGCATGCGGACTGATAAAGGCCTGGGAAGCCTTACGGACGTTAGTCTTACCGAGGCGCGCAAGAAAGCGGCGGCTAACAGGGACGCCCTACAGCAGGGCCGCAATCCTTGGAGTGAGCAGGAACAGGAGAAGGCGGCCAAGCTTGAACAACTAAAGGTAATCCCCACCTTCCGCGATGTCACTTACAAAGTCCACGAGGCCAACGCCGTGCGTTGGCGCAACGGAAAGCACACCATCTCGTGGTTGCAAACATTGGACCGCCACGCCAAGTTGATCCTAGATATGCCCATTGACGAAATAACCCAGGCGCACGTTCTGACCGTTTTGGAACCGATCTGGAGTACCAAGCCCGAGACGGCGCGCCGCGTTCGCCAACGTATGCGTGCGGTTTTCAAGTGGGGGGTGTCTTGGGGTTATATCCCGTTCAATCCCGCCGGTGAAGTAATAGACGGCGCGTTGGTGCCAATGCCAAAGGTTCAGGAACATCTAAAGGCATTGCCCTATCAAGAGGTGCCGGCCGCGATCAAAAAGATTCGGGACTCGGAAGCGTGGGCCGCTACCAAACTGGCGTTTGAGTTTATGATTCTGACTGCTGCCCGTGGTGGTGAGGTTAGGTACGCAACGTGGGCCGAGATTGACGGGGATACCTGGACTCGGCCCGCACACAAAATGAAGGGCAACAAACCCCACCGGGTACCCCTTTCGATTCAGGCCACAGTCCTGTTGCGCACTGCAAAAGAAAAATTGGGCACCGAGTCTGGCCTGATTTTCCCATCACCTGACGGCAACCCATTGTCGGAAAATGCCCTGCCAATGCGGGCCAAGAAATGCGGGATACAAGCCGTACCTCACGGCTTTCGCTCAAGCTTCCGGGACTGGGCAGAGGAATGTTCAAGCGGAAGCCACGCTGCCATAGAGATATCACTGGCCCACGATTATGGTAGCGCAGTAGAAAGGGCATATTTCCGAAGCGACCTGCTGGAACAAAGGCGGGAGTTAAATCAAGAGTGGTGCAACTTCCTGGACCCCCTACCCTTCTAGCTGGGTACTCCAAGGCTTCGGACCAATAGCTCCATGTAGGCGCGCCCGTCGCAGGTGCGGCATGGAGACGATTCACCGCATGGGGTGAAGGTCCCTAGTCCTCGCCGAGGCCCACGGCGTCCAATGCGTCCTTGATCGAAACGCCGCTGGCGGTCAGCTGCGCGGCTGCCCTGGCCATCGTCAACACCGTGTCCGCCCGCCACAGGTGCTCGAAGCCCAGCGTGACCGGAGTACCCAGCTTGCGGCTGAACTCGGCGGCCATAGCGTCCGCGACCGGCTGAACGGAGAAATCCAGATACCGCGCCGTCGCAGCCCTGCTTGCCGTGCCGTCCGCATCGGAGCGGATCAAGGCCGCGGGGACGCCGCAGGAGCTCACAAGGTCCATGCCCGCGTCGGAGTGTCAAGGGCGGCGAGAAGGTGTACCACTGCGGCGGAGGAATCGTGTACCACCGGCACGATGAGAAAGGACTGAATTGGGAGCCGGGTGGGATCAGGTCAGGAGCAGGGGTCCGCAGTTCCGGAGTGAGTCAGGAGTCGACCGGATCATCCGATACCTGGGAGGCGGCGCTCTGCCGGCTGTGCTTGAGACGGTAGCTGTCGCCGTTCATCTCCAGGATGTGAACGTGGTGGGTGAGCCGGTCAAGCAGAGCGCCGGTGAGCCTCTCGGAGCCGAACACGTCGGTCCACTCGTCGAAGGGCAGGTTGGTGGTGACCAGGACGGAGCCCCGTTCGTAGCGCTGGCTGAAGACCTCGAAGAGGAGTTCCGCACCGGTGGTGGAGAGGGGGACGAAGCCCAACTCGTCGATGATGAGAAGCCTGAGGCGGGCCAGTTGCCGCTGCAGGTTGAGCAGCCGGCGATCGTCTCTGGCCTCCATGAGCTCGTGGACCAGGGCCGCGGCGGTGGTGAAGCCTACGGACATTCCCTTTTGGCAGGCGGCCAGGCCCAGACCCAGGGCCACGTGGGTCTTGCCGGTGCCACTGTTGCCGACGGCGATGACATTCTCCCTATGCTCGATGTATTCACACCGGGCCAGTTCCATGACCAGTTGTTTGTTCACCGAGGGTATGGCCAGGAAGTCGAAGGTGTCCAGGCTTTTGACGGCAGGGAAACGGGCGGCCCGGATCCGGCGCTGCACCATGCGCTGGTGTCGGTCAATGAGTTCCAGTTCGGAGAGACGCAGCAGGTAGTCAGGGTGGTCCACATTCTCGGCGGCGCACTGGGCGGCCAGCTTGCGGTACTCCCTGAGGAAGGTGGGAAGCCGTAGTTCCTTCAGGTGGTGTTCCAGGAGCAGCGTGGACCGGTTGCTCATGCCGCCCTCCCCGGCAGGAGGGCCAGGTAGTCCGTGGCGCTGGTGGTCTTCACGCTGACCCGGGGCAGGTAGGGATAGAGGTCCAGGTCAAGCCTGGGGGGTCGTCCTTCCAGGTGACACAGCAGCAGGTGCTTCACGGCATCAAAACTGATGGCGCCCAGCCGGAGGGCGTCCTGCACGGCGTGGTGGACTTCCTGGTGGGAGAAATTTTCCAGAAGTCGCAGCACCTGCACGAATTCCCGCTTGCCCCTCCGTCCCATCCTGGACTCCAGCAGACGGCGCAGCGTAGCGAACTCTTCGGGGAGTTGCCATCCTTGCAACGGAGCGGCCTGGTCCAGGGCCGCCGTCTTCTGCTCCAACAGGGGCAGGTAGTGGATGGGATCGAAGACGAAGTCGTCCCTTTCGTAGGAGCGGGGATGTCTGGCAATGACCTCAGCGCCGCAGCTGATCACCACCTCAGCCACGTAGCCTTTTACCAGCACGTCCCGGTGTCCAAAGGCCACCGGCGCCGAGTAGTCATTGGTCTTGTACCGGACCAGGGACAGGGAGCTCACCCGGCTGGCCTGCTTATTGCAGGCATCATAGGGCACGGCGGGCAGGGGCAGCAGGGCTTCCAGGTCCCGCTCCATGCGCTGGCCGATGGTCTCATCGTGTCCTCGCAGCACGGAGTCCATCCGTGCCAGGCAGCGCTCCTCCAGGTGGGCATTCAGGGCGTCAAAGCTCTGGAAGGACGGCACGGGTACCAGGAAGTTGCGGCGCACGTAGCCCACCATCCCTTCCACCTTCCCCTTGTCATTGCCCTTGCCAGGACGGCCGAACCGGTCCTCGAACAGGTAGTGGGACTGTAACTCGGTGAAGGCTCGGGTCCGCTGGCGCCTGCCGTCGCCCAGTATCCGGGCCACCGCCAGCTTCGTGTTGTCGTACAGAATGCTCTGGGGCACGCCGCCCAGAGAGGCGAAAGCCGAGACGTGGCCGTCCAGGAACGCCTCGGTGGTCTCTGCCGGATAGGCCTTCACGAAGCAGCCATCGCTGTGGGGCAGGTCCAGCACCAAGTAGTGCGCCTTCCGCTCCACCCCGCCGATGATCACCCGGGCTTCGCCAAAGTCGCACTGGGCGTGGCCTGGCGCGTGGGACAAGGGGACGAACATCTCCTGGGTCCGCCGCCGGCGCTCCCTCACATAGTCCTTGACTATGGTGTACTGACCGTCGAACCCGTGCTCGTCACGCAGCCGCTCAAAGATCCGCTTGGCCGTGTGGCGCTGCTTCCTGGGAACCTGGCGGTCAGCTTCCAGGATGGCGTCAATCACCCCGGTGAAGGGCTCAAGCCTGGGCCGGCGGGGTGGGTCCTGGCGTCGGTATCCTGGGGGCGCCGAGTAGGCCAGCATCTTGCGCACCGTGTCCCGGTGCAGGCCAAACACCCGGGAGGCTTCCCGAACGCTCATCCCTTCTACCATGCAGGCCCGGCGAACTCGTACGTAAATCTCCACGTGTTACATCCATAACACCTTCCATAGACTGATAATCAGCCTTACGAAAGGCAGAGGACGGTACGATTTTCCACCGCCACAATTCAGGCAGTCGAGACGCCCACGTGGTCCACTTTACCTCCGCCTTTTACACATGAGGAGGGCGCCCGCAAAGCAATCCGCCGCGAACTCCTTGGGATCGAAGCGGGGTATGTCCCACTGCTCAACGAGCTCGTCGATCTCCACTCCGTCGCTCCGGCAGTGGTGACCAAGCTCGTGGGCACAGGTAAATGCCCGGCGGCCGGGTGGGCGCAACGACGAGACGATGATGGTAGGACAGGAAGCAGACAAGTACATCCCCTCCATCCTGGGAAGGTCCAGGAACCTGACCTCGAGGCCAAGTTTCTCAGCGAGGTCGTACACACAGATAGCTTGGTCAAGCCCATAGCCTACTGAGAGGCGGGTGCGCAGGGCGGCCGCTATCGCCTGCCGGGCGATCGCTCGCCGATCGTTCATTCGGTGGCGCCTCTTGAGGCGCGGAGCGCCTGCACAAGCTGGAGGACTCGTTCGAGGTCTTCTTCTCGCAACTTGCTCAACTCCCTCGCCGCCAGCTTTACGCGGTCGGCAGCGAGGCTCGAATCCTCATCCCCCTCCCCCACGATCCAGGGGATGTTCACCCCATACATCTCAGCCAGCGTGGCAAGCTCCTCGGCGGATACTCTTCTGCGTCCTGCCTCGATCTCTGACACCGTCGGACGGTGCCAGTCGAAACTCTTGGCTACCTGACCCTGAGTGAGGCCAGCCATCTCCCTGGACAGGCGAAGGCGCGACGCGATTGCCCTTCGCTTATCTTGGTGTTCTGTCATCTTGCAATAGCCTCTGCCCCGACGTAGGTACTCAGGTTGTCCGCTATCTCGCTAACCGACAACACCCGCTTCCCGTCGTTGGAGATGAAGGGGTTGTAGTCTTCAGGAAGATCAACCCCCAGGGACTCCGATAGCATGACGGTCGCTTCCACGCCGCTCAGGCTGTCGAAGCCCTCCACGCCCCCCACCGGACGCGTAGACGCACCTATGCCTGCGCTTGACCGCCCACTCACCTCTTGCACGTGGGCTAAGGTTTGGACTACCTTGGTGACGATCTCTTGTTTGTCCATAATCACCGCCTTACTTGAGGTAAGAATATCTTACCTATCCGAGCCGGGGGTGTCAATGACGTTACGGAGCCTCGGTGCTCAAGGGTAGCCTTACCCTGGGGTCAGCAAGGGATGCTGGCCCTCAAGTTCAAGTTGGAGAGCTTGGGCCAACGGAGCTTCGGCAACCTTGGTGCCACTCACAGGCTACCCAGCCACATCTCGAAGACGGTTCTGTCTACCGTCCACTTAGGCCCACCAGTCGTAACTTTCCCACACCAACATGTAGAGTCCTTCTTCGAGATCTCTCTCGACGGTGACTAGCGCCTAGCTGTCGATTATCAAGATCCAGACCCTAACTTGCCAGATCTGGCCTTTCGGCAAATCGCGAGTCGTCGATCCGCCTCGCCTCGCTTTGCCCGATACCTTCCGGCTCTGTTAGACTCGCAAGAACCTACGGGTAGACGGGCCCCGGCGTTGCGCATGTTCTCCGGATCGAAGAATCTCGCGACGTGTGATTGCACTGAGCCAGCGCGCGGCTACCTCGCGGTGTTGCTCATATTGCCGCTCCTGTCGGCGTGCGGACACGACCCAGCCTCTACTCCCAGCCCAGCAGACCGCGGGACTATGTACCTTAAGTGGTCTTGAAACCTGCTCCAGAGGAGGTGCTTCAATGAAAGAGGAGCGAGACGATCTGCTCTTTCTACGGATCGCCCAGGAGGCGGCGAATCGATCCGATTGTCTTCGCCGGAAGACGGGGGCAGCCTTGGTCATTGATGGTGCCCCTACCTTAGAAGCTCACAACGGCACACCATTGAACACCGAGTCCTGTTCCAGAGGCGGATGCCCTCGATGCGCGTCAGATGCAGTTGAGCCAGGAGGTTATGAGCGGTGTGCCTGCGTTCACGCCCAGGAGAACGCGGTCGCACTCGCTGCCCGTGAAGGGTTACGTACTGAGGGCGCTTCGTTGTTCTGTACGCTCAGGCCGTGCCTGGGGTGTCTGAAGACTCTGATCCAAGCTGGCATGACCAGGGTCGTGTACACAGAGACGGTTGAACTGGATCCAGATCTGGAGATTCTGTGGCATCGGCTGGTGCAGGAGTCAGGTCTCAAGACTAGGCACTGTCCCTCCCGGGTTTGAGCATGACGGCGCCCAAGTGGCGTTGTAGGAGACAACACAACAACCGGTGCATCCAGCGACAGACACTTCGTCCGACGTAGGTACGATGCGGCCAAGACCGTGGCGGCGGTCGCCATGAGGATGCGCGATGAGGTTGACGTGGGAACGTTGACGAGGGAGTTGGTGACGGTAGTGGAGGAGACGATACAGCCAGCGCATATCTCGGTGGCTAAGAACCACCCTCAGAAGAGGCGCGCCGGTTGCATGAAGGACCCTGTCTACGATGCTCCCAAGTGCCCACCTGGAGATTCCGGAGCGCCCATGAGTAGACGGGTTGGTCCGACCAGTCTCTAAATACTCAACACACTTACAAATCAGGCTCGGTAGTTGGCGAAATTAGACCGAGCGCTGCTACTTGCCAGACCCGCCTACGGGACGTACAGCTCTGTGTCAGATAGGATCTCATCTCCCCCGTTGCCGCCGGCCAACAGGACGGTGCCATCGTTGAGCAGCGTACCCGAATGCCAGTAACGAGGTCTCTTCATCTCACCTATCGACACCCAGGTCCCCGTGGCCGGATCGTAGGTCTCAGCCGACCGCAGGTTGCCGATGCCTCCTGCTATCAGGACCCTGCCATCCGGTAACAACGTCGCCGTATGCTCCGCGTGCGGCCCGTGCGTGTTCCCGGCCGGCGTCCAGGAGTTGGTGTCGGGGTCCCATATCTCGGCCAGGGTAAGGGTCTTTCCCTTCCCACCGACAACCAGCACCCTCCCGTCCCTCAGTAGCGTAGCCGTGTGCAGCACCCTGCCCTCCGACATAGTGCCCGCCGAGGACCAGGTATCGGTCGCCGGGTCGTAGACCTCTCCCGAGTCGAGATAGGGGCCGTCGCGTTTCCCTCCTCCAACAACCAGGACCCGGCCATCAGCCAGTCGGGTCGCCCGATGTAGGTATCGGGGTATGGCCATTGCAGACGTCTCGGTCCAGGTCCCTGCGATGGGGTCATAAACGTCGCTGGAGTCGAGTGATCTGAAAAGCGGGTCTTTGCCGCCGATGACCATGACCCGGCCGTCCTGAAGCACCACGGCCTCAGGGCGCTCTCGGCCCACGCTCATCTTCGAGGACAGCGACCAGGTTCCCGTCTCCGGGTCCCACACCTCTGCAGACTTGAGGCCCTCCTTGTGGTCTCCCACACCCCCGGCCACAAGCACCCTGCCGTCGGGGAGTAGGGCGCTCGCCATATCCTTTCGCGCCTCCGACATACTGCCGGTGGGCGTCCACGTTTTCGACCCGGGGTCATACACTTCGGCAACCGAGTAGTAGTACACGTAGTTGCCGTGCCCCTCGCCCCTGCCGCCGGCCGTCAGGACCCTACCGTCCTTCAGGAGCGTCGCGGAGTGGGATTGGCGGTCGGCCTTCATACGCCCCGAGCCGGTGCTGAAGCGTCCCGGACCGGTCTGTCCGCCGTCGCCGACCGGGCCCGTTTCGGATACGTCCGAGGGGGCGGCCGGGGTCGACTCTTTGCACGATATGAGCAGGGCAGCCATCACCACGGCCACTATGACCAGGCTTAGCCCGCGCATCTTTTCTCCCCCGGGCATCGTATTCTGGAAATACTGCGTTGAATGGGACCGCATCGTCCCGGTAGGACGTTTGCAGTATGCGGTTTTCCGCGGCTTCGGGTCAAGTGACCTCACTCTTTCGGCTGGCGAGGGCCAGCACCAATCCCACAACGGCCAGGGCGACCCCTACCAGGAGGGCATCGCCGAAGGCCCGCACTATCGCCTGGCGAACGGCGGACTCCGACGTCGGAGTCCGCCATGGACAGCTTCCAGTCGCCGATATTCTGAGGGGCTGAACATTGCGACGGGGGGCGAGCCCATTGTAGTGCTGTCAGCGAGCACGGGGCATTTTGTGCGTTCCAAAAAGGGGGTCCGCTGTCGAGCTAAACTCTGATGCGCTATATCGGGCGCTCCGAAAGGAAATCGTTTTGAGCTGTCTGAACGAATCGTCTGCGAGCTCGATCCACTTCTGGCCCACTCTGGCCACACAGGCCAGTCGCTGACCGCCATTGCTGAACACGAGACCGCTCGCCAATCGGCTCTCGAGCGCCCACGGCCTCGCCTAATAATCATCATCATCATCGCAGCATTGTCTGGTCCCTTCGACGTCGTCGTACCATGTCCCCTCACACTCAGCGGCACCGTTTTCGGGCGACCACTCTTCCAGGCGCTAAACATCCTGTGATACAATCCAAGATGGTGGCAGCATTCTAAGCACTCTCTGGTCAGCGTCTAACGGTCCACGGATCTCCTTCGGGCACTCCTTCGGCGTCCCACTGGATCTCCTCGCGAGTCGTTATGTGTCTCCGGCCTCGGTGACAGAACCTTGCCAACTACTTATGGAAAGGAGGGTTACCGATGGCTTACGAAGATAGATCCCTGACTTGCGTTGAGTGTTCACAGTCGTTCACTTTCAGCGCAGACGATCAGTCGTACCATGCCGAGAAGGGCTACACAAACGAGCCCAAGCGCTGTCCGTCCTGCCGACAGGCACGACGTGGCGGTCAGTCTGGCGGCAGCGGCGGTGGTGGTGGCGGGTACTCGGACGGCTACAGTCGAGCCCCGCGCGAGATGCACACCGTAGTGTGCGCCCAGTGCGGCAAGGACGCGACTGTACCGTTCCAGCCGCGAGGCGATCGCCCGGTTTACTGTAGCGACTGCTACAGTCAGCAGGGCGGACGGAGTTCGTCACCCCGATACTAGGGTAGAGCAAGAGGGGGCGATGGATCGCCCCCTCTTCTTTTGTCGTTCCCAGCCCCACCCCATTCACGACTTGAGCCATGCTTGAGACGTGACCCGCGTTGCTCCTCGAAGGGTGACTCAACTTACCGGTTTCCTAGCGGAAGGACCAATCGGCAGTCCGGGTCAAGGCGGGATTAAAGTCGTTCCCTGTACCCAGACGGCAAACGGTTAAGCGGCCCGGATCTTCCCCAACTTTCCGAAGCGGAGGCCAGAACGATCAGTGACCCTTGCGCCTGCCGGAAACTCTCGATTGCGAGCTCGTTCAAGCGGACCCGCCTCTCAGCCATGAGCCGCAGGGCGATCTTGAATAATCCCTCCCGCGACCCTCCCATCGCCAATACGTCTAGCTTCTCTACCTCCAAGTCGCTCAACCTGACTGATACCTGCTTTTTCATCTCTGCTAACCCTCCCTGTCTCAAAGTGCACCACCGAGACGAGGGGGTGTCAAGACCACCGTAACGTCTTACTGTCAAGGGGAGTCCGGGCGAGGGTCGAATTTCGGTGGTAGGTGGTAGCAAAGGGGGTAGCAAGCCACCAAAGCCAGATATAATAGGTTCGATTGCGGTATCCCCCAGCTCCACCAACTAGGACAGAATCAAGAACTCCGGGCCCACCGGAGGGCTCCGTCTCTGGCGGAAGAGGTAGCGTGTAGCGCACGGTGACCTCGGAGTCGTGCCTTTCAACAGATCGGACGAACGATTTCAGGAGCGCGCGCCGCTCAGAGACTGATCCGTAGTCGAGCACGCCCTTCAGGTCCTTCAGGTACTCGAGAACGACCCCACGGCTTACCAGCTCCACCCGACCGGCGTCCACGGTCTCCTGCGCCTCGGCCTTGGACCGCAAGAGGAGGTCGCGCCGTTCCCTTAGCTCCCGTATCCTCGGAGCCAGATCCTCGACCACGATCTTCCCTGTCTCCAAGGCATCGCATAGCCGTCCGAGCCGTCGGTCTGTTTCATCGAGTTGAGAATCGATACCGGAGATGCGCTCTTTGAGGCTCTCAAGGGAGCCGCGCAGCTCATCGTTCGTCAGGTGGACCAGCTCTTCAATGTGCTCCTCCTCCAAGACGAGCTTCTGCAAGTTGTCCAGGACCAGTTGCTCGATCATGGATTGAGGCAGGGGCCGGGTGATGCAAGCCTGCTTGCCCGAGCGGTATGCGGTCGCGCAGACATAGTAGTGGAATCTGCCCGACTTGGCGCCAGTTCCGAACATGGCCGCGTCGCAGCGCCCGCAGCGCAAGATTCCGCTGAGCAGGTAACGACTGCTGACCCGACGGGGAGGTGAAGCCTTCGGCGCCCGAGCACGTAGAGTCGACTGTACTCGATCAAAGGTGGACAGGTCCACGATGGGCTCGAAGGCGTGGTCTACTTTGACCGGCGACAGCTTGGCCCTTTTGTGATAGCCACCGCCGGCTCCCCAAACGAGTGAACCCACGTATACAGGATTGACCAGCATGTCGTGGACTCGGCTTTTTCCCCACCGCTTCCCGGACGGCGACGGAATGTTCTGGCTGTTCAGCGTCTTGGCGATCTCCTTAACTCCCTGACCTGAGAGGATCAACTCGAACATGGACCTCACCACCCAGGCGGTGTTCGGGTCCGGCGCTAGCTTCACCCTCCCCTTCATGCCATCCTGGACCCTCGTTCGCCGGTACCCGTAAGGCGTCCCCGACCCAACCCAGAACCCCCGCGAGGCGGCCTCTCTCATCCCCCCGGTCACCTCCTGGGCCAGGATATCGGTTATTCAATCAACACAAAAAAATCAGGTACATATGGGCGGTTGGGCTTGACGACTGATCACGAAGCCCAATGTGGTTCGAACCCTCGTGGGTGGACTCGAACACTGGCGGCATTATCAGCGAATAGGCGCGGCCTCTCACTGTGAAGATGACGGCCTCTAGCGGGATGCCCAGCGAAGTCAAGCGCTTCTGTAATTCCTCGCGCACCCTGTCTCGGTCCCTCTCGCAGCCTACGCCCACTTCGATACGATTCTTCCCTTCATCCAGGTCTGTCAGTGTCACCTCTGGTAGGCTAAGTGGCCTGGCCTCTATTAGGTGTCCTTGTCATACCATTCTCTGAGCTGCTTCAAGGTGAATTGCGCCTGGAGCGGACGAATCTCCCGGATACTCCGCAATTTATCGTGACCAAAGTATCTGACAGTGGCCGCTTCTGCTGCCGCCTGAGAGGGATTCACCAGATCAGGGATTCACCAGGTAGATATATTAGGATGCTGTTATCGTTTGGGTCCACGAATAGCCCCCCGAACCCCGCCTCCTCCAGAGGAAGCGGGGTTGGTGTGTCGTTAGGGGTTGGAGAGGCTGGCGGCGAACCTACAATCGGTCCGGAGTGATTTTCGCAGTGGTAGCCCTGTAAGGAGATTTGGATTGCATTGCATAATGCAATCGGGCTGGTTTCCAACGGGAATCAGGCAGGGTACGGGGTTGGGAAAGGTGGGTTGGGCCGGGATTTTATTGACGGTCTGTGTCGGATATATTGTAGGTATTGTATTGTAGTGATTGTACTTTCTTAGCGGAGGTCGTGGTATGAGCGTTAGCCAGCAGCCCGCGACGGGGGACGGCGACTCCGGCGATAGGCCGGACTTCCCCCTATCGGACGCCCCCCTATTGGACCTGCTGGACGCCCTGGTCAATGACCTGGGCCGGGTGGCCGCAGCCGAGGCCCTGGGGGTGAACTACCGCACCATGACGGCCTGCTACGATTCCCGGCGTGGATTCCGCAGTGGCAGCCCTGTAAGGAGATTTAGATTGCATTACATAATGCAATCGGGCTAGGTTCCAACGGGAATCAGGCGGGTCCAGGGTTGGGAAAGGTGGGTTGGGCCGGGATGTTATTGACGGTCTGTGTCGGATTTATTGTAGGAATTGTACTTTGGACGCAGGGAGGCCGCGAGTGTGAGCGTTAGCCACCAGCCCGCGACGGGGGACGGCGACTCCGGCGATAGGCCGGACTTCCCCCTATCGGACACCCCCCTATTGGACCTGCTGGACGCTCTGGTGAATGGCCTGGGCAAGGTTGCCGCGGCAGAGGCCCTGGGCGTGACCTTAGACCATCTGCGGTGGCGACGGGAAGCGTTAGCAGCGGCCCGGCGGGAGTTGGCCAAGGCTAGGCGGATGCGCTGGCTGAGGCGGGGCCTCACGGTGGGTCTGTGGCGAAGGTAGCTGACCGGTTGCTGTGGCACGGGTAGTCGACTCCGCTATGGCCAGCAGCCGGTCGTAGGGGGAGACGCGTCCCAGAGCCAGGCCCTGACGACCACGCCGAAGCTGCCCACGTCGTGGAGAGTGACGGCAGCGTCGAAGCGATCCCCTGCGGTGGAATTCCATCCATCTCCCATCTTGACATTGAGTACAGTATCACCTAGTCTGGTAGCTAGTCAGCGTAATGGCAGATTGGGGGTTGGGCATGAGCAAGAAATGGCCGGTGCAAGACGCCAAGTCGAGGTTCAGTGAGCTTCTCGACACCACCCTCGCCGAAGGGCCACAGATCGTGACCAAGCGCGGGGTGGAGACCGCCGTGCTCCTTCCTATCGAGCAGTGGCGGAGGCTGGAGCGGATGACCAGGCCGGACCTGAAGGAGCTGCTCCTCTCATCTGAGGCGCGGACGGAGGACCTTACGCCGCCGCGCCGACGGCATCGCCACCGAATACCCTTGGCCGTGGAGTAGGCTTATGTACCTTCTCGATACCAACGTGGTCTCGGAGCTACGCCGTCCCCGGCCACATGGCGCTGTCCTGGATTGGATCGCGGGTGTGCCGGCCGAACAACTCTTTGTGTCTGCCGTTACGGTTGGAGAGATACAGGCGGGGATCGAGATCACCCGTGAGCAGGATGAAGCCAAGGCGGAGGAGTTAGAAGCCTGGCTGGATAAGGTCCTGGCTTCGTACGGTGTATTGCCGATGGACGCGCCCGCCTTCCGGGAGTGGGCGCGGCTCATGCACAGGAGGTCGGACACTATGACCGAAGACGCCATGATTGCGGCGACAGCCACGGTGCATCGGCTGACGGTCGTGAGCCGGAATGTGAGCGACTTCAGTCAGCTTCAGGTGGAGTTGCTGAACCCGTTCGAAGACGGGGCGCGATGAATAAGCAAGAGGATTTCCAGAACCGGGCGTTGGCTCATCTCCTCACTGAGCAGGGAGTAGCTGCGGACTTCGAGCAGCGGGCCGGGCGCAGGCGGATGGATGTCGTCGCGGACGTGGATGGGCTGCGCGTGGTCCTGGAAGCGGAGACCGGGTTCGACCGCAAGGCGCAGGCAATCAAGGATGCCGACGCCCGTCTGCGACAGCGGCTTGCCACCGTTGTGTTCGCCGTCTGCTATCCCGACGGGGTTACCGAGGACAATCTGGCCGAGGCGACGCTGACCTGGACCGTGCGCGTCAAGGCCGGGGAGCCAGCCGGCGACTGGTCCACGGGCGATGTGACGCAACTGGCACAGGCAGTCCAGCAGGCGCCGCGTTCCCTGAGCGGCGCAGACGTGGCGGCACAGTTGCTCTCTGATGGCCTGGACGCGGTGGTGCAGCGGCTTAAGACCCCTGTCCCCCAAGCGTTGGCGCGAGCCCTGGACCTGCCCGCCACCAAGCCGGGCGGTGGGGAGCAGAGCGATGGCTACTTTGTAGCCGCCAAGCGGGGAATGCTGGTCGTGGCTACGGCTATGCTGTTCCACCACCGACTCCAGGGCTACCTGCCAGCCCAACGCCCTGATGGTTATAACGGGGACTGGCCACCGGCCAGCGCCACCGGATGCGCCGAGCAAAGCGCGCCGGTCAACGCCTTCCGCGAGGCATGGCGTGGCATCCTCGCCGTGGACTACCGCCCGGTTTTCGAGACCGGACGTGCAGCGTTGGCGGAGTTGACGGCAGACCCTGATACCGGCCAAGCCGTGCGCAGCCTAGCTGAGGTGGTGGCGCGTGTCTCGGAGCGGGTGACCGGTCTGCGCCACGACCTGCTGGGACGCATCTTCCACCGGGTTCTGGATACCGCCCGTTACGACGGTTCCTTCTATACCTCCACCGCCGCCGCGGTGCTGTTGGCGACGCTGGCCTTGCGCGAGCAGGACGCGGACTGGTCCGACCCGAATGCCGTCGCCGCTCTCCGCATCTGCGATCCCGCTTGCGGTACCGGGACCCTGCTCATGGCGGCCGCCGAGCGCATCCGAGACCTGCGCAACGCCGCCGGACGAGGCGACCCCGAAGACGACGAGGCCCTCGGCCTGCTTCTGGTGGAAGACGTGCTGTGGGGCTATGACGTCAACTTGACCGCGACACACATGGCCGCCAGCACACTGGGGATGCTCTCCCCCACTACCAGGTTCAGCCGCATGAACATCCACCGGGCGCTGCCGGGCGTGTTCGACGGCGCGCCTTACCTCGGGTCCCTGGATTTCCTCTCCGGTCAGGCCCGGCTGGCCGCATGGCCGTCGGCCACGCAGCAGGTGGAAAGCGAGCAGGGAACGGTGGAACCGCCCCCGCCAATGGACCTGGTGATTATGAACCCGCCCTTCACCCGCGATAGTCTGCGCCATGACCAGTTCAGCCGCGCCGACGAGCAGGCCATCAAGCGGCGGGAGAAGGAGATTTTGGAGGGACAGCCTCATCGCGCCGCCGCCCGCCTCCACTCCTCCGGTGGGGCTTTCACGGTGTTGGCCGAGAAAATGCTCACGGACAACACCGGCTCACTGGCGTTAATCCTGCCTTCAGTGGTTCCAACTGCGCCGGGCAATCTGGAGTTGCGCAAGTATCTTGCCCAGCGGTTCCACATCGACACCATCGTCAGTTCCCACGATCCGGCCCGTATCTTCTTCTCGGAGAACACCAGCATCGGCGAAGTGCTGCTGATCTGCCGCCGGTGGAAGGGCGCTGGCCCGAAGCCTCCGACGCGAGTGGTCAACCTGGCTCGGAACCCGGCTACACCGCTGGAAGCCCTGGACACCGCCGCAAGGATCGAGCGAGCGGGCGAAACGCACGGCCAGGACTTCCACGACTTTACCGTTCAGCAGGTGGACTCCGGCCGAATCGGGCGCGGCGACTGGTTCGCCGTCAACTTCTTGTCGCCGTTCTTAGTAGAAGCCTACCGGACGCTTAGCGAAGCAAATCCGGAGACCGTTCCAACCGTGCCATTGAGCGACATAGCGGACGTCGGCCCAGAAGGAAGGCGGATACGCGACTCCTACACCACCTCGGATATGCCGACCCAATCGGGCCGACGCGCCCTCTGGTATCACAAGACGGACGTCACGCAGTCGATGGGGGCGCAGACAGACGTTTACATCGAGCCGAAAGAGTCAAAACGCCACCTTGCCGACAGCTACTGGGAGCAGCGCAGCCAGATGCTATTGCCGCACAGGCTTTGGCTGCCTTTGGCGCGGGTCGCCGCCGTCATGCTGCCTGAACAAACCGTCGGCTCGATCTGGACGCCCTGCCGTCCCCACGACCCTGACATAGCCAAGGCACTGTGCCTCTACCTGAACTCCACGCCCGGCCTGTTGTCGTTGCTTGGAACGCGCGACAACCGAAAGCCGTCATACCCGTCATTCTCTTTGGACACGCTGCGGTCGCTGCCGGTGCCCAACTTCGCCGCTTTGGGAGCTACCGAGCGCGACCTGCTGAGCAGTTGGTTCGGCTGGCTGCAAAATGAAACCCTGCAACCCTTCCCTCGAATGCACGAGGACCTCGTGCGGCGGCAGATCGACGATGCCGTAGCCAAGGCGTTAGCCCGAATCCACCGAAGGACGGCCTTGGGGACAGCCCTTGAAGAAGCTAGAGGGTGCTCCTGTGAATCTGGGATAATGGTTTTGGAACAGAAACCCGCCCGGAAACAAGGAGCACCCAATAGATGCTGCCACAGAACAAACCCGACCGTATCCGCATCCTCTTTGACGACCACCGCCTGGTGGCCAATGCCGGGCTGATCCTTCCCGCCACCCTCGCCCTGCGCCTTGGCCTGCCCCAACTCCTCCGGAAGCACCTCGACCTCGGCGGCGCGCCGGGCCGGGCGAACACCGGCGACAAGATGATGACCCTGGTGGCCTCCGCCCTAGCCGGCGGAGATTGCATCGACGACGCCGATGTGCTGCGCGCCGGCGGGACCGCCCGCGTGCTCGGTTTCACGGCTAAGGCTCCCTCCACCCTGGGCACGTTCCTGCGCAGCTTCAGGTGGGGCCATGTCCGCCAACTGGACCGGGTGAGCCGCGAGTTGCTGGCCCGGGTCTGGAAGGCCGGTGCCGGACCCGGCGACGCACCATTCACCATCGACCTTGATTCGACGATCTGCGAGACCTACGGACTGGCCAAGGAGGGCGCCCGCCACCACGGCTACACCGGTGCGCGGGGCTATCACCCGCTGCTGGCCGTCGCCGCCGGCACCGGCGACGTGCTGTTGGCCCGCCTGCGCGAGGGCCGGGCCAACACCGCCCGCGGCGCTGCCCACTTCCTGCGTGAAACGGTGGGGCGGGTGCGCTACTGCGGAGCCAGGGGCCAACTCACGGTGCGGGCCGACAGCGGCTTCTATACCCACGCCGTGGTCGCCGTCTGCCGCCGGATGGATGTCCGCTTCTCCATCGCCATCCGCCAGCGCGCCCGCCTGCACAATCTCATCGAGGCGATACCCCAAGATGCCTGGACGCCGATTCCTTACTGGATGGACGGCGCCGCCGATGTGGCCGAGACCACCTACACCCCGTTCCAGGCCGAGGCGGACGCCGCGCCGGTACGGCTCATCGTCCGGCGGGTGAAGCCGGCGCCCGGTTCTCAACTGGCTCTCTTCGCCACCTACAGCTATCACGGCTTCATCACCGACCGGGACGGGGAGACGCTGGAACTGGAGGCCGATCATCGCCGTCACGCCGAGATCGAGAATGCGATACGCGACCTCAAGTACGGCGTGGGGCTGAACCATCTCCCCTCGGGCCGCTTCGCCGCCAACGGCGCCTGGCTGGCGGTACAGGTGATGGCGCACAACCTGGCCCGCTGGACAGCCCGCATCGGCCTGGGTCAGCAGATCGTGACCACCAAGACCCTCAGACGACGGGTCTTTGCCTTGGCCGGACGGATCACCCGCTCGGCACGCCGATTGACCCTGCATCTTCCCCGGCGCTGGCCCTGGGAGGAGCAGTTCAGCCGCGCCCTGGCCCGACTGCGAGCCATTCCACTCCCAGCCTGACGGCGCCCGTCCGCCACTGACCCGCCAGCCAACCCAACGTCCCCGCAAACTCGCGCCAGCCCAGTCCGCGAGCGCCTCTTGCCGTGTCCTATCCCGCCATCTCGCTCGCCACAGCCACTGTAGGCCGCCATCGGTGCCCCCAAAAACGCCTGCAGACCGCCCGCCAACCTCCCGTCTACCCAAATTCGAGCCCGGATCATCGCGCCTGTAACTCCCTCACCCCTTCCGCTGTCCTCACGCCGTCCATCCCTGTCCATCGGTGGATTCGGGGTTAGGACTCGACGGCGAATGGGTTGCCACTATGCGGCGGGAGCTGGCGAGGGAACCCTCGGTTACAGATGCGGGACATGGGAACCGCCCTGAGATAGTGACCAGCGACGCCGATGCAGAAGAAGCCGATGCCATCGAATGGTAAGGGCAAGCGGGTAACGCAAAGATGTTTGTTGCTCGCGGGGTTCAGGGTGTTCACGATGAGCAAACGGAATCCAGCCAGGGCGAGGTTCGGCGCGCTCACCAGTCCCGTGAGGCTACCGTACCCGTGGGCGACGCAGACGGCGCTAGAGCGGGCTGAGACCTCCCGGAGGTGGGCGGCGTGAGCCAATGCAAGAGTTCTGCACCGTACCTAGACCAGGACTCTTGAATGGGATTATGGCGACACACGAGGTGAATGTATGACCGGCATATGGACGAACACCGGGGAAGGGTGGGAGTTGGGTTCTCCTCAGGCGTTCCAAGACGAAGCCACCCTGCACAGCCTCATTGAAAGGAACCTTCAGCTACTGCCGCTAGCTGGTTCCCCGCGCCTCACCGTCTTGGGCTCTGAAATACAGCTGGGAACCGGTTACGCCGATATCCTGGCGGTCGAGTCGTCCGGCAGACCTGCCATCATCGAAGTGAAGCTTGCCAGCAACCCGGAGGCGCGTAGGGCCATTGTGTCGCAGGTCATCGCGTACGCCGCCTTCCTCCATGGATTCGACGTAGAGCGCCTTGAACAAGGACCCCTTCGCAAGCCTCTCGTGGATGCGGGCTACGGGTCCATCCTCGATGCGGTACAGGCTCAAGACCAGGAAGGAGCGGTGGATGCTGATTCATTCTCGAATTCAATGCAGGAGTTCCTAGACCAAGGCAATTTCAGACTGGTCCTCGTGTTGGACGAGGTTTCGACCGAATTGGAAAGGGTTGTTGCCTACCTGGATGCCATAACCGTTCAGGCGCTAACCATCGACCTGATGACTCTCAAGGTTTATGAAGTGAATGGGGCGCAGGTCGCTTTACCTCAACGCGTCTCCCCCGATATCGGCGCGGCGATGCCTGTCGCAACGCCTGGTAGGGCACGACCCGCTGCAACCAAGGGCCTAGAGTCGTCTGGCCCCGATGCGTTTCGAGCTTCGATAGCAGGCGCTACTGGCGAGACCCGTACGATGTTCGACGAGTTGATTGCGTGGGCGGAGCGGGTGGCTTCGCTGCCGAACGTCCGCCTCGGCAGCTACTCCGGCCAACGATACACCCTCTTGCCTAGAGTCATGCGAGAAGGTGTACCACTGCGGCGGAGGAATCGTGTACCACCGGCACGATGAGAAAGGACTGAATTGGGAGCCGGGTGGGATCAGGTCAGGAGCAGGGGTCCGCAGTTCCGGAGTGAGTCAGGAGTCGACCGGATCATCCGATACCTGGGAGGCGGCGCTCTGCCGGCTGTGCTTGAGACGGTAGCTCTCGCCGTTCATCTCCAGGATGTGAACGTGGTGGGTGAGCCGGTCAAGCAGAGCGCCGGTGAGCCTCTCGGAGCCGAACACGTCGGTCCACTCGTCGAAGGGCAGGTTGGTGGTGACCAGGACGGAGCCCCGTTCGTAGCGCTGGCTGAAGACCTCGAAGAGGAGTTCCGCACCGGTGGTGGAGAGGGGGACGAAGCCCAACTCGTCGATGATGAGAAGCCTGAGGCGGGCCAGTTGCCGCTGCAGGTTGAGCAGCCGGCGATCGTCTCTGGCCTCCATGAGCTCGTGGACCAGGGCCGCGGCGGTGGTGAAGCCTACGGACATTCCCTTTTGGCAGGCGGCCAGGCCCAGACCCAGGGCCACGTGGGTCTTGCCGGTGCCACTGTTGCCGACGGCGATGACATTCTCCCTATGCTCGATGTATTCACACCGGGCCAGTTCCATGACCAGTTGTTTGTTCACCGAGGGTATGGCCAGGAAGTCGAAGGTGTCCAGGCTTTTGACGGCAGGGAAACGGGCGGCCCGGATCCGGCGCTGCACCATGCGCTGGTGTCGGTCAATGAGTTCCAGTTCGGAGAGACGCAGCAGGTAGTCAGGGTGGTCCACATTCTCGGCGGCGCACTGGGCGGCCAGCTTGCGGTACTCCCTGAGGAAGGTGGGAAGCCGTAGTTCCTTCAGGTGGTGTTCCAGGAGCAGCGTGGACCGGTTGCTCATGCCGCCCTCCCCGGCAGGAGGGCCAGGTAGTCCGTGGCGCTGGTGGTCTTCACGCCGACCCGGGGCAGGTAGGGATAGAGGTCCAGGTCAAGCCTGGGGGGTCGTCCTTCCAGGTGACACAGCAGCAGGTGCTTCACGGCATCAAAACTGATGGCGCCCAGCCGGAGGGCGTCCTGCACGGCGTGGTGGACTTCCTGGACTTCCTGGTGGGAGAAATTTTCCAGAAGTCGCAGCACCTGCACGAATTCCCGCTTGCCCCTCCGTCCCATCCTGGACTCCAGCAGACGGCGCAGCGTAGCGAACTCTTCGGGGAGTTGCCATCCTTGCAGCGGAGCGGCCTGGTCCAGGGCCGCCGTCTTCTGCTCCAACAGGGGCAGGTAGTGGATGGGATCGAAGACGAAGTCGTCCCTTTCGTAGGAGCGGGGATGTCTGGCAATGACCTCAGCGCCGCAGCTGATCACCACCTCAGCCACGTAGCCTTTTACCAGCACGTCCCGGTGTCCAAAGGCCACCGGCGCCGAGTAGTCATTGGTCTTGTACCGGACCAGGGACAGGGAGCTCACCCGGCTGGCCTGCTTGTCGCAGGCATCATAGGGCACGGCGGGCAGGGGCAGCAGGGCTTCCAGGTCCCGCTCCATGCGCTGGCCGATGGTCTCATCGTGTCCTCGCAGCACGGAGTCCATCCGTGCCAGGCAGCGCTCCTCCAGGTGGGCATTCAGGGCGTCAAAGCTCTGGAAGGACGGCACGGGTACCAGGAAGTTGCGGCGCACGTAGCCCACCATCCCTTCCACCTTCCCCTTGTCATTGCCCTTGCCAGGACGGCCGAACCGGTCCTCGAACAGGTAGTGGGACTCTAACTCGGTGAAGGCTCGGGTCCGCTGGCGCCTGCCGTCGCCCAGTATCCGGGCCACCGCCAGCTTCGTGTTGTCGTACAGAATGCTCTGGGGCACGCCGCCCAGAGAGGCGAAAGCCGAGACGCGGCCGTCCAGGAACGCCTCGGTGGTCTCTGCCGGATAGGCCTTCACGAAGCAGCCATCGCTGTGGGGCAGGTCCAGCACCAAGTAGTGCGCCTTCCGCTCCACCCCGCCGATGATCACCCGGGCTTCGCCAAAGTCGCACTGGGCGTGGCCTGGCGCGTGGGACAAGGGGACGAACATCTCCTGGGTCCGCCGCCGGCGCTCCCTCACATAGTCCTTGACTATGGTGTACTGACCGTCGAACCCGTGCTCGTCACGCAGCCGCTCAAAGATCCGCTTGGCCGTGTGGCGCTGCTTCCTGGGAACCTGGCGGTCAGCTTCCAGGATGGCGTCAATCACCCCGGTGAAGGGCTCAAGCCTGGGCCGGCGGGGTGGGTCCTGGCGTCGGTATCCTGGGGGCGCCGAGTAGGCCAGCATCTTGCGCACCGTGTCCCGGTGCAGGCCAAACACCCGGGAGGCTTCCCGAACGCTCATCCCTTCTACCATGCAGGCCCGGCGAACTCGTACGTAAATCTCCACGTGATACATCCATAACACCTTCCATAGACTGATAATCAGCCTTACGAAAGGCAGAGGACGGTACGATTTTCCACCGCCACAATTCAGGCAGTCGAGACGCCCACGTGGTCCACTTTACCTCCGCCTTTTATGTCGATGGTCTACGATTATGTCAGTAGTTAACAGGTCAGGGAAAATGTCAGTTCATGAAAGGATTGACATTGACCCAGAAAGAACAGGCAAGGCTCCAAGTGCTCAACGGTATCCTGGAAGGTCAGATATCAGTGGATGAGGCGGCAGAGGTTCTGGGAGTGAGTGAACGCCACGTTTGGCGAATCCTGGCGGAGTATCGGAAGGAGGGTGCCGCCGCACTGGCTCATGGGAACCGAGGTCGCCGAGCGAACAACTCCATCCCGGAGGAGGCTAGGACTCAAGTTGTGGCCCTGGCACGCACACGGTATGCAAGAGTAAATCATACGCACCTAACCGAGCTCCTGGCAGAGCGGGAAGAGATCGTCTTGGGGCGCTCTACGGTCCGGCGTATCCTGGTAGGCGCCGGCATGGCTAGCCCCCGTCGACGTCGACCCCCACTGCATCGGGTCCGTCGCCAGCGCATGAGCCAGGAAGGCATGTTGGTGCAAGTAGATGGCAGCGTTCATGCCTGGCTAGAAGAACGGGGCCCTCGATGCACCCTGCTGTTGGCAATCGATGATGCCACCAGCACCGTGCCCTACGCACTGTTTCGCCATGAAGAGGACACTCATGGCTATTTCCTCCTCATGCAAGAGCTGATCCGGCGTTGTGGGGTTCCTTTGGCCCTGTACAGTGACCGCCACGCCGTCTTCAAGTATGTACCTGGCTCGCATCAATCGCCTGCGCCGACCCAATTCGGTCGTGCGATGGCAGAGCTTGGGGTGGAGCAGATCTTCGCGCGTTCTCCGGAGGCGAAGGGTCGGGTAGAACGGGCCAACGGCACCTTCCAGGATCGGCTGGTGACCGAACTACGTCTGGCTGGGGCCAGAACCATCTCAGAGGCCAACCAAGTCCTGTGGGCTTTCTTGACCCGCTTCAACAAGCGCTTCGGGGTGCCACCAGCACAGTCCACCAACGCATATCGCTCTCCAGATCCGGACCTGAACCTGGCAGGCATACTGTGCTTCAAGCATAGCCGCAAGGTGGCCAGAGACAACACAGTCAAGTACAACTGGCATACCCTCCAACTGCTTCCTTCGAGCGAACGGTCCACTTACGTTGGAGCGCACGTGGTGGTCCAGGAGCGATTGGACGGCAAGCTAGTAGTGTGCTATCAAAACCAAATCGTCCCTACCCAGGAAGCGCCACCGCGTCCTGGTGTCCTCCGGACTCTGAACGCCACTCGAGGTCTTGGCAGCGTCACCGTGGAGAACCTCGCTGCAGGCATGGACACCAACGGGATCGGTGGTCACGAGCGAGAAGGACTGGGAGCGATGACCGCGATCGGCCGGGGACTCGCCGCAGGGAGATTGACCACGGATCGCGAGAGTGAAGCCGTCCACGCTAAGGCTCAACCACCCAGACCGCCGACGCCTCGTCAGCGAGCCCGTTGGAAAGCAGTGCAGAGGGCCAAGCGTCGAGGCCTTTCTCTTCGGGCAATCGCCCGGGAATTGGGCATATCCCGCATCACCGTCCGAAAGTACGTTGAGGCTTCAAGTCCACCTGTCTATCCGGACAGGGAGCTCGCTGCTCACTCTTGATCATGTGGAACCGCCTTCGGTCCATAACAACCGGCCTGTGGGTAAGTGGGCAATCCCGCCAAGGTTGTCCATTTATCCGCGGGCTGCTCCGCTCGGATCGAGTCACCATCACTGCCACCCACGGTGTCACACGAAGCTGGAGGTGGGGGATTTCTCAATCATCGAACTGGATAACTATTGGCTTGACACAGCAACCACTGACATAATCGCTGGTCCATTACCCTGACATAATCGCTGGACGTCGATCGCGGAGAGGAGGGCGCAGTCGCGTTCCAGGGCATGCAGACGGGTCACCAGACCATGGCCACCTTCCACGCCGCCTCGGTCCAGAAGCTGATTCAGCGTCTCACTGGAGACCCGATCTTCATACCCAAGACCTATATCGACAACCTGAACATCGTCGTGATCCAGAACTCCGTCAGGCTCCCCGGCGGGAGGATGGGCAGGCGCGCCACCAGCATCAACGAGATCGTCGGATACGACCCTCCGAGCGAGTCCTTCTCCTTCATCGAGGTGTTCCGCTGGAACCCCGTGACGGACAAGTTCGACTTCGTGGGCAACGGCAACAGCTACATGCTGGAGAACAAGATCGCGTTCAAGCGTGGCATCCCGAACGAAAAGCGCCGGATCATCTACAAGGACCTGGAGCGCCGGGCCAAGGTGCTCGAGAAGATTCACAAGTCCGGAACGACAGGATTCTATGAAGTTCTTAAAGTTCTTGCGGCGGTTCAAAGACAAGGGATCGTCTAGGTCGGCCGAGGCCGATCCGGAGCTCCTGGGCGCCGATCTGTTCGCCCAGCTGACGTATATGGCGGCCATCTCGGAGGCCGGCGTCAGCCGGAGCCAGCTATTCGAGTACGGCTCGCGGCTGCCGTACACCTCCAGCGTCTACTTTAAGAAGGTCTAAGCTTCCACTTCGACTACGCTCAGGCCTGCCGCGTAGTCGGGGAGAAGATCAAGGGCGAGCAGATGCGCAGCCTGCTGCTTCGCCTCTCGGGGTCGCTTTCGTCCGGCGAATCCGAGACCGAGTTCCTTCAACGCGAGGCTCAGGCGCACGGCGACCAATACGGCAACCGGTACGAGCAGGACGTGGAGACCCTCAAGAAGTGGACTGACGCCTACGTCTCCCTGGTGGTGGCCGGGATCATCGTCGTCATCGTCTCCGTGATCTCCATGCTGATGTTCAGCCTGGGCGTCATGTTTCTGATGGCCCTGACAGGCGCCACGGTCTCGATAATGATGGCGGGAGCATGGCTGATCTACCGGGTGGCGCCCCACGAGATCAAGACCCACTCTCTTCCCAGGCGCTCGAGCGACCAGATCCGGGCACGGGCCATGTTGAAGATCCTGCTGCCGGCGAGTGCTGCCGCGAGCGTCATCGTGCTGCTCATCGGAGCTCCGCTCGCCTCGATCCTGGTGGTGGCGCCCTTGATCCTCCTCCCGGTCGGCCTGATCATGCGACGCGACGACCGAAATATAGGGATGAAAGACCGGGACATCACCGCCGTGGTCCGCGCGCTTGGCGGAGTGACGTCGGCCGTCGGCACCACCATAGGCGACTCTTTGGGCAAGATCGAGCAGCGCTCCATGGGCAGTCTTACCCCGGACATCCAGCGCCTTCGGAACCGGCTGGACGCCGGCATCTCTCCGGACCTCTGCTGGCACCGGTTCGTGGGCGAGTCGGGCAGCGAGATGGTCTCCCGCACCGTCCAGATGTTCTACGACGGCATCAAGCTTGGCGGCGAGCCCGAGCGCATCGGGCTCCTATCGTCAGTCTACTCGATGAAGATATCGCTCCTGCGGACCAAGCGACAGCTCGTTTCTTCCACTTTCAACTGGCTCATAATCCCGCTCCATATTTCCCTCACCGCCCTCCTTGTGTTCATCCTGCAGGTGATGATCATCATGCAGAACGTGCTAGAAGAGTTCAGCATCGACGACATCGGCGATGCCGCATCCTCTCTGCCGGCCACGGCGTTCAGCGGCTTCAGCCAGGGAAGTGCGACCGGCTTCGTCTGGCTGGTGACCTTCATCATCCTGGTCCTCACGGCGGCCAACGCGTTCGCGCCCAAGGCGGCCGAAGGGGGCCACAACCTGAAGCTCCTGTATAACCTTGGCATCATGTCGGCGATCTCGGGCGCGAATATGCTCCTGATACCGAGGTTCGTCAACAGCATCTTCTCCAGCGTCGCAATCAGCTAGAGGACAGGTGACCGACCATGGAACTGCTCACAAGGGTTACCGAGACGATCGCCAGGATGCTCGGATACGGACGCGAAGACGAAGCTGTCCAGACGTTCCGACCTGCCTCGGCTGAGCCCGGGCCGGAGGACGACGCTGTGATCTCCACAAATGAGCTCGCCGATGAAGCCTCGGCTCAGGCAGCCGAGCGCAAAGAAGAAGCGGACGCCACGATCGGCACGCTCTTCTCGGAGCCGGAGCCCGGGTCTCCAAAGGCGGACGACGCTGCCGAGCCGGATCAGGAGGGCGGGGAAGGGACGGAAGAGGGCAAGATCGCAGTCGGACAGGCCGGCGGACTCTCTCTGGACGTCTTCGACAACGACGAGCTCAGCGACGAAGAGGAAGTGAACCTGCCGAAGAGGTTGGAAGACATCGATACCGCCGAGCTGGCGACGGACTGCGAGGCCGTATTCGAGAGGCTAAAGGCGGGGCCTCAGTGGTCGGAGCCAGAATAGGCCGGGCCCCTAGCTGCCGGGAGTGGGCTCCGTCGAGGTGGCGGCTTGAGGGACCCCGTCGACGGTTACCGTAACTCCACCGTCCGGCAGCATCGTTATGGTGACCGGGACTCCGGACTTCAAGAGCTGGTCGACCAGACCGGGGAGCTGTTCGAGGTTTCGAGCCCGGCTCGCTGCCCGGTCGATCTCGCCCAAGGGCTGCACGGGCGCCTCTATCCCCGAAAGAATGGAATCCAGACCGGTCTTGATCTCGCGGTCGTCCGTGAACGTAGGTGCGGCCGTGAACAGGGAAGAGTCGCCCCGGTCGAGCAGGCCGGTCACCTGATCCTGTATCTGGTCGCTGGCGGTGAAGCTCGCCCGGACGTAGGTGAGGCCCAGTACCGAGGTCGCGACCGTGAACGCGGTCAGCAGGACCGCGGTCTCGATGCCCGTAATCCCTCTCTGGTCTCGGCGGAGCAGTGCCATCAACCGTCTGATAGCTCTTGCCATGTCAATCTGTCCTCTCCCTGGTTGCCCGGCCCCTGGACTCGGGGTGGGCTCCTGTCGGCCTACTACGAGTCTACTGAGGGACAGTAAATACGAGGGTTAACGTCGGTGCAGTTCCGACTACGGTTGTGTAAAAATCGCGTAAAGGCTTGTCCGGCGCCGCCGTCCGGATAGGCGATGCGCCGGCCTCTGTCCTTCGGGAAGTCCAACCGCCAGGCAACCCGTCTATACAGTATCGATTGAGGTCCCGCCGACACCCCCTCGAATGCGTTCGACGTCCGTCTGAGCCGACGTGGGTAGCCCAGCCTAGCAGGATGATGAAATATGGGGTGTGCAGTCCCGATCCGTCGGGATTGCCGGGAGTCTGAGGGGTTTCCCTCAGATATGATTTCTCCACCCTTCCTGGCCGGGGTAGTCTCAGAAATCAGAAATCGGGGGAGTCCAGAGGGGGATTACCCCCTCTCTTGGGCCAGGAAGGGGGACAGGTCCGATGATGCTTCGCTCATCGAGACTCTCGATAGCCCCGATGAATCGGGGCGTCTCGGAGGGGATGGTCGAGAGGGTCACTTCGACACCCAGCCTGGAGATAAAGGTCGACAAGACCATGTTGGCAGCCTATACAGCAATTGTTGAACTTTTATACAGTGGTTAGTTGACGGTGTTGAGGAGTGGGCGCGGCGCAGCTGAAAGGGGTGTGGCATGGTCGACGAAGTTCTACAGGCGAATCGCGGCGACGAGGCGCTCATGACAGGCCCCGAAGTAGCCAAGTTCCTTCGAGTACATCTGACTTCGGTGCGGCGTTGGAGCCGTAGCGGAGCCCTCCGAGCCTTCAAGATCGGGAAGCGCGGCGACTGGAGGTACAGGAAGGAAGACGTCCAGGCGTTCCTCTACGGGTCCCGATGACAGGGCTCGCTACTGTATCGGGCTCAGCACGCGTCCCACGAAAAGAATCGTGCCGGTCTCGATATCTCGGATCAGGAAGACGAAGGGGCGATCGACGTTGACCTCGACCCGCTGCCTTTCTGAGACGATCGATACTATGACCGCCGTAGCGGCCGCGGCCTCAGTGCCCGCCTCGTCCACGGCGACGAATGCTTTGTGCACGACGTCCTTGATGAACAGCCGCCCGTCTCCGTTCATGCCAGAGAAGTCGGCCTCAGCTTCCACGAACGCGATGGGCATTCCCATGTCAGCGAGCGCCCCGGAGAGGCGGAATTCGGACTCGAATTCGAACCTCGGCATCGTGAGCGCAACGTCGAATTTGTAAGCTGTGGCGTTAATGGCAACCCCCACGAGATCCGCATCCAGTGCGGCCTCGAACTCCCCGAAGCGGCCGGAATCCGGGAGCAGGATCACCATCGACATCTCCCGTCCGTCGTACGGCAGCTCCACGGCCTGATACCCATCGCCCTCCGTGTAGCCGAAGGTGTTCGTCTGCTGGCTCATCACCGGCACGGTGACCTCGCCGCCGTCGAGCAGATGGAAGGGCGCATCGACGGTGCCCTCGGGAAAGGGGTCGATCCAGGCGGCGTTGAAGAAGATCGCATTAGCGAGAACGAGACTCGTGAGATCATCGAGGTACTACAGTGAGAACGGCGCGTGTTCACGTGTTGGGCCCGATGTGGCAAGTAATCGGGATGAGGGGAAAAGGAGTAGGCACAGCTCGCCTCTGGGCTTCCCACATCCCCAGAGTCCGAAACGGGTGCCGAGGTTCCCTTGGGAGCACCGAACACCGAGGGTAATATCCGGTAAGACCGGGGGAAAGCGTGCTCTCTGCAAAAGGCGGAAAGCCTTTGAGGCCCATCACACCGCGTCTCATGCTTGGGAAAACAGTCCGACGCGGGTCTTACTCAATGGGTTGGCGGATCGGAGTGAACGACGCGAGCTGAGCCTTCGGGCGTGGCCTGAAGGGACTAGACTTCCTCGAAGTGGGTCACTCGAACCTCGTCCCCGACGACCTCCTTGAACCATTCGTAGGCCCGAGCGTTGAAGCGTGGCAGGAACTCACTCAGAACACCATTGGCCTCCTCCAGGGTGCCGGCATTGGCCAACCGCAGCTCAGACACCAGCCGGTCTTGGAAGGTGCCGTTGGCCCGCTCCACTCGCCCTTTCGCCTCTGGGCTGTGGGCGAATACCTGAGTTACGCCGAGCTCTCGCAGGGCACGGCCCCATTGAGTCGGAGTAATGCCAAGGGTTCCAGAGTCCTCCCCAAGCCTCTGGCCCGGAGATTGGAAGACCGAGTGGCGGTCCGTATATACGCCCAGAGGGATGCCATGCCGGGCAATGATGCCCTCTAGCAGCTCGAAGTACCCCTGAGTGTCCTCTCGCTCACGGAAGACTCCGTATGGCACTGTCCCCGTGGCATCGTCCACCGCTAGCAGCAGTGTGAGCCAGGATCCTCTGTCCTCCAACCAGGCGTGGTAACTACCATCGAGCTGGAGGAGCATCCCCTCCTGGGGCATCCGTTGACGCCTGTGCCGGTGGCGCGGCGGCCGCCGGTATCGCGGACTGGGCAACCCTGCGCTCAGGAGGATGCTCCTGACAGTGGACCGACTCAGCACCACACCCTCCCTCTCTGACATGATCTCGGACAGATGGGTGTGATTGAAACCCGCGTATCGCGTCCGAGCCAGGGCGATTACCTTCCGTCGAGTCTCCGCTTCAACGGCATTGCGAGGTCGACGCCCTCTGTTTCCGTGGGCTAACGCGGCAGCACCCTCCTTTCGATATGCCGCCAGCATCCGCCAGGTCTGGCGTTCACTCAGCCCCAGCATGGTCGCCGCTTCACGTGTCGTCAACTGTTGCGCCACCAGTCGGTTCAATACCTGTAATCGTGTCTGTTCTCGTTGGGTCAATGTCAGTCATGAGAGGACTGACATTTTCCCTTAACGCTTAGCTACTGACAGAATCGTATAGCATCGACAACGCCTGATTGTGGCTAGGGCACAAGGGGACCCCCTAACGGAGCACGTCAACCACGTGAGGGGTGATGGTCGGCGGCCGGGGAAGAAGCCTAATCCATCTCGTCCCGTGTCTTTGGACTTGCCACTTCCCTCGGCAGAGTTCCAATCAGGAAGAGCAGACCTGAAGCACATTCTGGTTGCCCGTACCTGGATCTGTCAGCGGAAACGCCGACTAGACCGCTGCTACTTTCCCAAAGGGCACTACGAGAAAGTTAACAGGGTTTGATCCGCTCGAAGTTCCCGGCCGACCGGGACCCAGAGTGTCACACTCTCGTGGCGCCTCGAAGCCTGCCTATCCCTCGATGAGGTGGACCTGCTCGCGAAGGCGGGCGAAGTCGTACTTCGGTGCCCGGCCCATGCGGCCGGACAGGGCAGCGAAGGCGATGCTGAGCAGGGTCGATGCTCCCAGTGCAGCGCCGAAGCTCACGACGGTCCGCCCCGCCCAGGGAATAGGGACCCATCCTGCGAAGTCCGGGTTGGGGAAGAAAAGGGTGCCCACCGCCAGCCCAGCTATGCTGCTGACCAGGGCCGCCGTGCCGCTGAAACGCCTGGAGTACAGGCCAAAGAAGACCGGAAAGACGGCGGCCGCACACACCAGGTCGGCGATCAGAAACAGGTAGAGCACGCTATAGCCCTTGGAGGCGATGAAGATGGCCGGTACGATCAGCAGCACCGTCATAACCCGCGAGGAGCGCAGCAAGGAGTGACCGGGCAGGTGCGGCCTATAGCGGGCCAGATCGGAGGTGACGGCGCTGGCGATGCCGTTTAGCAGCGTGTCCATGCTGCTCATCACCAGCACAATGGCCAGCACCAGAACGACGATCATGGCCCAGGCAGGCATCACGTCCAGCACAAGGGAGAACAGGGCCACCGAGGGTGTGTCAGCTGTACCTCGTCCCACGGCCATCAGGCCGAACAGACCGGCAAGGAATATGATCGGCACGACAATGAGCCCAGCGACGGCGAAGCCCCGGCGCAGCGCTTTGTCGTCCTGGCATGTGTATACCCGCTGCCAGAAGCCCTGGTGGAACATGTTGGCGGCGAGGATGGCGATGATCAGGGTCACGCCGAACTCTATTCCCGGCCCGTGAGTCATGCTCAGAAGCTGCGGGGCCTTCTCGGATACCTGGTCGAAAGCGGGCCCCAGGCCGTCCAGGGCGATCACCACTGCTACGAAGCTCACCAGGAGCAGCGGTAGGATCAGGTAGAACTGGATGTTGTCGGTAAATATCGAGGCACGGATGCCGCCATAGGCGGTGTACGCGACCGTCAGCAGGCCCACGATGATCGCTGTCACGCCAAGCGGAGTGTCGGAGAGCAGGCCCACCGCCGAGGCTATGCCTGTAAGCTCGGCCGATAGAAACACGAACATGTAGAAGACAATGACGCCCAGGGTGAAGAGGTAGGGCAGCCGGCCATACCGGTGCCAGACGTACTCGGTGAGGGAGTGGCCGTGGGGCATCAGCCGGCGCATTCTGGGTCCCAGTACCATGAAGGCTACCAGCGGCGCCGCCTGCCCTACCCCGTAACCGATGAGGGCCACCATGCCGGCCCAGGTCGCTGTCTCGGCGGGACTGAACAGTATCCATGCGCCGATGACCGATGCCACCAATGTGGCGGTCGCCACCGTCGAGCCGGCGCTGTTGCGAGAGACCAGGTAGTCCTCGACGCTCAGCCTGCGACGCCGCACATACAGGACCCCCAAGGACAGGAATACACTTGAGGTCGCCAAAGTAACCACCAGAGCTACCCAGAGATCGAACATCGACGGTCTCCTACCGGCGCGGGGTCAGACAAAAAAGAAGAGCCGCCCATCTCTGGGCGGCCAATGAACGAAGAAGAAGACCTCATCCCTTCGCTGGCATTACCCAGAGCAGGTTCTAGAGGTCAGCGACAGCATGACGGCCGCTCTCTCAGCCCGGTTTTCCGAGCTCCCCCTGCGTCTCTATGTATCTTGGGGTGTCAGTCTAGCCGACGTCAGGACGTTCGTCAACGAGGGTGGCTCTACCCAGATTCCCCACCTAGATAAGAGAAAGACCTCGTTGGCGCCCGCCACGAAGCGGGCTAAGATGTTTCTTGACCAAGAGAAACGATCACCAACGAGGTGCAGCTATTATGAAGCAAGGCTTACTGGCATTCCAGTACGAGCAGGAGAAGGGCTCGACGGGTATGCTCCGTACGGGGCTGTCCGGCCTGATGACGTACCTGGAGTTGATGCAAGCAGCGGGTTTGAGGTCATCGGTAGAGCGCCACGTGAGACTGCGGGAGAGAGGTCAGGGCTGGACGGACAGCCAGATGATCATCTCGCTGATGCTGCTGAACTTGGCAGGCGGCGAGTCGGTGTCCGACCTTGATCTCCTTGAGAAGGACAGAGGGCTGTGCAGGATGTTTCGAGAGTTCGAGACCTGTGGTATGCGTCTCAGCGAGCGCAGGGCGTTGGAGAAGAGATGGCGAGTCGAGCGTCGTCGGAGCGTGCCGTCGGAGTCTGCGGTGTTCCGGTATCTGGAGAGGTTCCATGACGCGGGCGAGGAGTCGATGCGGGAAGCTCACAGAGCATTCATACCTGCTCCCAATGGAGCTATGAAGGGTCTGCGCAAGGTGAACGCCGACCTGGTGGGCTTCGCGCAGAGCCGTTCGCCTCAGACCGAGGCCACTCTGGACATGGATGCCACACTGGTGGAGACGCGCAAGCAGGAGGCGCTCCCCAGCTACAAGAAGTACAGGGCGTACCAGCCGCTGATCACCTACTGGTCAGAGGCCGAGTTGATCGTGCATTCGGAGTTTCGGGACGGCAACGTACCTGCGGGCCATCAGCAGTTGCGAGTGTTGATTGAAGTGCTGGGCCGTCTGCCTGCGGGGGTGGAGAAGGTGATGCTGAGGTCGGATACGGCGGGGTACCAGCGGGAGTTGCTGCGGTACTGCGCGGAGGGTGGAGACGAGCGGTTCGGGGTGATCGAGTTTGCGGTTGGGGTCGACGTGACGACGGAGTTCCGCCGTGCGGTGTCCGAGGTCGCCGAGCAAGACTGGCAGACGCTGTACCGCAAGGTTGGGGAGCATCGTGTGGACACGGGTCAGCAGTGGGCTGATGTGAACTTCGTGCCTAACTGGATAGGGCACTCCAAGAACAGCCCTGAGTATCGGTTCATAGCTACCAGGGAGCGGTTGATCGAACAGCCTCTGCCGGGAATGGAGGGGCAGATGGAGCTTCCATTCCCCGCGATGGAGCTGTCCAACAGAGGCTGGTACAAGGTCTTCGGCGTGGTGACCAACCGGAGCATTACGGCAGATGAGTTGATCTGGTGGTCGAGACAGAGGTGCGGCAAGGGCGAGGAGGTCCACAGCGTTCTGAAGAGTGACTTGGCTGGGGGCCGGCTGCCGTCGGGGCTGTTCGGGGCCAACGCCGCATGGTGGGCCATATCGGTGCTGGCCTTCAACCTGAACTCTGCCATGAAGCGGCTGGTGTTGGGCGAACAGTGGGTGGGCAAGCGTCTGAAGGCGGTGCGCTTCGCCCTGATCGCCCTACCGGGCCGTGTGATGCGTCACGCCAGGAGGTTGATCATCCGTCTGGCCCGGGGCCATCCCTCATACGAGTTGCTGCTCAGGGCGCGGCAGAGGATATTGGCGCTGGCTGCCGAGCCGCATCGAGCATAGGCGACCCTGCCTGGAGCATCGGTTTGTAGGCGACTCTGCCGAGTTGCCAGGCTCGGCCATGCCTTCTTTGGCCTGAGAACAGCCATAATTGGCAGCGAACCGCTGCCGATACCCTCAAAGACGGCACCCGAGACCCTGTCCGATGCCCGATCATGTCATGCGTCACCCCTGGTCGACATCCGGACACCCCCTGAAAGCACACCAAGCAGCTCCCAACCATGTCAGGTGGGGAATCTGGGCTCTACAAAGGAACTTGCCAAACGGCCAGATGTGGAAAGTAGCGCTATGGAGCTTGTTCGGATGCTGGGTCAGCCTGTCATACATAGTTGACCGGGCGCGCAGACGCAGACATCGTAGTCACGGAGGGCGAAACCGTGGCTCCGGCGGCCCATCGGTCGACCCGCTGGGGCGTCACTCGGGTGCCTCTAACCACGCGGGAGCGCTGGGGTATTCCGCGCCGATTCCAGCACTCCGGATGAGCCGCTAGGCTCTTTTTGTGGAAGACACCGAACCGGGGGAGAGACCGGGGCGTGTTCGCTTTGAGTTCACGGTTCCGTCCACCGATCCGCGTCTTGTCGCCCCCGTTGTCGCACCCCTTACCCATTGTCGTCACCCGTTGTCGTCCCGTTGCGGTACGCCTTGCAGTGACGTTGCTGCCACGCATTGCGGTACCGTCGTTGCTGTCACCCTGTTGTAGAACTTGCTCCGTGCAGCAGGGAATCGTACCCGAGACGGAACGGCAGAAGGCGACGAGGACAGAACGGATGCTGCCGTCGCAGGGCAGGTCAGCCGCAATGGAGTACGCCCAATCGCCTCCGAACCTCTAGGTATTCCCATAGGCGGTGCCCGCCGCGCCATACATGAGCTTGCGCACGTGAACACGGATGGCCCGTCATGCGTACAAGGTGGACCGTCGAGACCAGGCTGGTGAGAATACAGGCTGTCACCTGGCCTGGGGAGGTCGGACGGGTGACTGAGCCGGGGCCGGGAGCGGGGCAGGGCCTGAGTCCGAGAATACTATATAGTATCGTGTGATTATCGTCTGATAACACAGCTTGGAGGTTCGCAGGCTGCGGATTCAGTGTATAATATGTGCAGTATGTGACGATGAATAAGCTCCTGACGAGTCGAGATTCGTACTGCCGGCAAGAGGAGAACGACGATGTGCAAGAACTGCGATGGCGGTGGCCAACCGGATGCGTTGACCTACTCACGAGTGAGCACCCACGAGCAGGCTGACAAGGGCACCTCCCTCAAGACCCAGACGGCCGAGAACCTGGTCAAGGCGCAGCATCTGTCGTGATCCATACCCTGGATCGCCTGTACAGGCCGGAGAACGATGGCGACGAATGGCGGGTATTCGAGCTTCTGAATCAGCTGCAGACGATGGGTGTGGAGGTCGCTTGGGTAGATACGACGATCCCCTCGGAGGGTCCGCTGTCATCTATCTTCATGTTCCTGGACTCATGGCGCTCGGGTCGTGAGCGCCGACAGATGGTAGAGCGGTCTGTCAGAGGGAAGAGGGAGAAGGCGCGGCGAGGGAAAGTTGTCAATCCGCACTCCCTGCCGAAGTGGCTTCGATACGATCGCAGTACCGAGCAGGTTGAGCTGGATGAGGAGTGGACTCAGGTGGGGAGGCTGCTGTTCCATCTCGTGGGAGAAGAGGGCCTCACCCTTAGGGCGGCGAGCCGGCACTTCCGGACCCTCGGTATTCGGTCGCCGAGTGGAGATTCGGTGTGGCAGGCGACGACGATGCGCAACTGGCTATCGAATCCCGCGGCGAAGGGCGAATACCACCAGCTGCGCTACGAGAGAAAGAGCGGAGGCAAAGGGCGTCGAGAGCGTCCTCCAGAAGAGCACTTCGTGCTCAAGGTGCCCCCGCTGGTGAATGAGGAGCTATGGGAGGGGGCCCGGAGACGACTACAGCGTAACAAGGCCCTGGCGAGCCGGAACACTCGCAGGGAGTACCTGCTCCGTGGCCTGGTGATCTGCCGGCAGTGCAGTAAGCACATGTCAGGAAGAAGAAGATGTATCTGGAGTCCTGCACGGGTCCGTTGGTAAGGGCCGACTGGCTCGGATCGACGGTATGGGAGACCATCACGGACCTTCTGCAACAGCCAGACAGGTTGAGGGAGGAACTGCGTCGACGCAGGGAGGAGGACTCTCCCACCAGAGCCATTGCAGAGCAAGAGCTGGGCATAGCGAAGAGGCGGCACGCGGAGATTCCCGAGGAGCAGGATCGACTGGTCGAGGGGTACGGGAAGGGCCTCATCAGGCTGATGGAGCCTCGGATGAGGACACTCCAGGCCGAGCTTGAGGAGCTTGTCGAGAGGATCTCTGAACTGGAGGGAAGGCTGTCCCGACTGGAGCTGACGGAGGAGCAGGAGGCTCAGGCCGTGCGATTCGCGGAGCGAGTACAGCAGGGCCTTGACAACCTGACGTTCGGTGAGAGGCAGGAGCTGATGAGGCTCCTGGTAGAGGATGTCATCTGTGACAGAGAGAGGGTGACGATCCGCACCATTATCCCTGCGGACAAGATAGGAGAAGATGCTGTATTGTGTACACCCATCCGGGGTGGGAGGGCGGGCCAGATCGCCCTGGGCGGGGTCCGTCGCTCACGGCATGAGGGCTCAGACCCGAGGGCTTGCCACGACCAGATATAATCCCCCCAAAGTATTCTGACGCAGGAGGAGAACGATGGCAGCGGACACAGGCAAGGTACTCGAGACCATCGACGGGATGAAGCAGGAGATCGTCGACGGCGTCATCCGCGTCGTCCAGACGCCGAGCGTCAACCCCAAATACCCCGGCGTCGACTTCGGCGAGGTCCTGGGCGGCGAGAGCGACGCCAACCTCATCATCACCGGGATGTACGAGAAGCTCGGCGCCGAGGTCGACGTCTGGGCCGAGGAGCCGAAGCGCAACAACGTCGTCGCCACGATCAAGGGGGCCGGCGGCGGCAGGTCGCTCATCTTCAACGGCCACATCGACACCGTTCCCACCGGGCGCCACGAGGACTGGAAGTTCCAGAACCCGTTCAGCGGCCAGATCGACGACAACAACATCTACGGACGGGGCGCCTGCGACATGAAGGCCGGGATCGTCGCCCAGGCGATGGCGGCCACCGCGATGCAGCGATGCGGAGTCAGGCTGAAGGGCGACCTCATCCTGGAGAGCGTCGTCGGCGAAGAGGTGATGGACCACGAGGCCGGGACTTCCGCCACCGTGCGCCGGGGCTACCGCGCCGACGCGGCGATCGTCTCGGAGCCGTCGGCGTCCGGTACCCGTCCGCTGGCCATCGTTCCCGTCAGCCCCGGCCTGCTGTGGATGGCCGTTACGTGCCTCGGCAAGGCGAGCCACGCCTCGAACCGCGGTGAGACGATCCGCGCCGGGGGTCCGGGGGCCCACGTAGGCGTCAACGCCATCGACAAGGGCAACTTCATCCTCAGCTGCCTGCTGAAGCTGGAGCAGGAGTGGGGCCTCACCAAGAAGCACCCCCTGTTCAACCCCGGACACTTCGTCCTCCACCCGGGCGTCATCACCGGGGGTCCGCACGGAGTCGACGTCCCCTTCATCATCTCCGAGTTCTGCGTCATCGAGTACTCGGTCTGGTACCATCCGGAAGAGGATGTCGGGGCCGTCAAGAAGGAGATCGAGGAGTACGTTCACCACGCTGCGCAGCTCGACGAGTGGCTCCGGGACAACCCGCCGACAGTCGAGTGGAAGCTCCACTGGCCACCGTTCAACATCCCGGAGGACCACCCGATCACCAGCACGATCGCCAGGGCCCACGAGCAGGCGGCCAAGGGCACTCGATTCGAGGGTCCGTCCGTCATGGCCGGCTTCTACGCGGTCGACGACGGCACGTTCCTGCAAGCCAACGGAATCCCGGCCGTCACCTACGGTCCGGGCAGCATCCACCACGCCCACATGGTCGACGAGTTCGTGAACATCGACGAGCTGATGACCTCGACCAGGGCCTACGCGCTCGCGGCGATGGACTGGTGCGGGGTGGTCTAGCAGGTTCTTGCCGGGAGTCCGGGGGGGGGGGGGGGGGGGGGCCCTCAGATATCGGCCTGCTGGGGGGGTGGCCCTCGACCCTGGTGTGGACGCCCCTCGCGTCAGCCTGTACACTCTCACTTAACTGGGCCGGTAGGCCAAGAAGACCTGTAGGAGGCATCAGATGGTTGTCAAGACAGCGGCGCCGAAGGCGACCGGGTTGAAGCGATTTAAGGAGGCCCGCGACGAAGGGTCCGACTATCTCCTCAGCGTCCAGCGGGAGGACGGCAGCTTCGAGGACGCCGAGCGGGGCGCCGGAGCCTACTGGGGCATACCGATCGCCCTGTACGTCGGGGGCCACTCCGCAGCGGCCAACCGTCTGTTCAGATGGGTACGCAGCAACGCGTTCACGGCGGACGGCGACATCGGCCCGAGCCCCGCGGACTTCACGTTCCACCACTACGCCTACGAGAAGTCCTGGCTCATCGAGGGCGCCCACCGTCTCGCCCAGTTCGACCTGTCCCAGAAGGGCATGGACTTCATGATGCGCTTCTGGGATGAGGAGAGCGGCGGCTTCTTCTCCAGCCCGACGGAGCGGAGCGCGGAGACCAAGATGGACCTCTGGGTCACCAGCGGCTGTGCACGGGCCGCCCTGTACACGGGCCGGCTCGACGTTGCACGGCGAGCGGCCCAGTGGATGAAGAACCTGATGGAGGTTCAGCCCAACTACCCCGAGCAGCTCTACCCCGTATGGAGCAAGGCCAGGGGGCTGATCACCGAGCCCGAGCCGGACGATCTCAGCACCCGGTTCGGGTTTCCCGCCGACTGGCGGTATGTCCTGAACCAGAAGGCGGAACGCGACCAGACCTTCTACCACCCAGGGATCGCCGGTGGCTTCCTGGCCCGCCTCTACCAGAGCACGGGCGAGACGGAGTGGCTCGACCTGTCCAAGGAGTACATGCGGCTGGCGGAGGGCGCGAGCGACTTCCTGTTCCGCACCCTTCGCGCGGGCAAGACCGCGTGGGCCGCGGCGGCGCTGTCCACGATCACGGGAGAGGACAAGTACCGGGAGATGGCCATCCGCATCGGCGACAACATCATCGCCTTGCAGGACGACCGGGGGTATTGGACCGGCGCGATCGAGAAGTCGGACACGCCCAGCATCAACCTCGGAGCGGAGATGGTCGTCTGGCTGGACGAGATCCATCAGGCCGTAGGCGAGGAGTAGCACCCGACACACACGGGAGGAGAACGATAATGTCCGAACAGAACAAGGCCATCGTGCGGCGATTGTTCAACGAGGTCGGGAGCAAGGGGAACATGGAAGTAATCCCAGAGCTCATCACCGAGGACTACGTGAGCCACCAGCTCGGAGCAGAGGACCACAAGGGCTACGAGGGACTTGAGCAGCTCATCACGATGTACAGAACGGCCTTCCCCGACATGCTCATCACAGTCGACGACCAGGTCGCCGAGGGGGACCGGGTTGCGACTCGCTGGGCCGCTACGGGCACGCACCAGGGTGAGTTGGCTGGCATCCCCCCCACCGGAAAGCAGGTGAAGGTGAGTGCGATGTCCATCACCCGCTTCGAGGGTGGCAAAATTGCGGAGGAGTGGGAGCTCGCCGACCAGATGGGCCTCATGCAGCAGCTAGGGGTGGTCCCGACGCGGGAGTAGCCGCTCCCCGGCAGCTAGACTGGCACTCACGGCGACCAGGCCGGGCGCGCAGGCTGCTGCCAGGCGGCCATCCCGCCGTCGATCATCAGCATGTGGCCGTGCACGTGCTCGGCCTCGTCGCTGACCAGGTAGACCGCCCCGCCCCCGCACACATCCGCGTCCGGGAACTGGCCGTTCGGCGTGTGATACTCCATCCAGCGAGCCTGGCTCGGCTCCTTGAAGAACGTCGTAGCCGCGGTCCGGACGATACCGGGCGCCAGTCCGTTGACCCGTATGTTCCGCGGTGCCAGCGCCACGGCCAGTGTCTTGACCATCATCTCGACCGCGCCCTTCGATACGTCGTAGGCCGTCGAGCCGGTCTCGGCAAGCCGCCCGTTGATCGACCCGGTCATCACGACCCGCCCGGCCACGCCGTTGTCGATCCAGCGCCTGGCAAAGAGCTGGGTCAGGAAGTACGGCGCGGTGACGTTGAGACGCTGGGTCCTCTCGAACAGGTCGAGGGTCATCTCCTCGAACGGCAGGTCGATTGCGTGGCCCGCGTTGTTCACCAGGATGTCGACGTTCGGAAAAGCGGCGATCGCATCGGCGAAAAGCTGCGGGACCACGCCGTCGGTTGGGTCGGTGAGGTCCGCGGCCAGGAACCGAACGTCGGCCCCCCTCGCCCTGCACTCCTCGATCGCCTCCTCCGCCCCCGACGAGTGCTCGCGTCCGTGGATGACCAGGTCGGCGCCGGCCTCGGCATAGGCCCGGGCGATCGCTCGCCCGACCCCGCTCGTCGAGCCTGTCACCAGCGCCGTACGTCCCTTCAGATCGAACATCTTCTTGTGCCTCCTCAGTCGCTTGACTGTGCGGCCCCGACCGGCCGGCCCCGCGCCGCCAGCCACTTCCGCTTCTGGCTTCGCCTGGTTTTCTCGTCCGGCGGCACGAACGTCTCGTGAAAGCGGGTGCGATACGACTCGAACCGGCCCTCCACGATCGCCACCCGCATCTCTTCCATGAGCTTTAGCAGGAATCTCAGGTTGTGGATCGAAGCCAGACGGTAGCCCAGCAGCTCCTTGGCCTTGCACAGGTGATGGAGGTAGGCGACCGAGAACGTCCGGCATGTGTAGCAGTCGCACCCCTCCTCGACCGGCCGTTCGCCCGCCCTGAACGGGGCCGTGTAGATGTTGACCCTCCCCTCGCGCGTAAACAGGGCACCGTTGCGGGCGATCCTGGTTGGGAGCACGCAGTCGAACATGTCGATGCCCCTGGCTACCGACTCGACCAGGTCCTCCGGGGAGCCCACACCCATCAGATACCGTGGGGCCGGCTCGGGCAGCAGCCCCGCCGCGAACCCCGTCATCTCGTACATCTCGTCCTTCGTTTCGCCAACGCTCAGTCCACCTATCGAGTAGCCGGGGAACCCCAGGGCGGTCAGGTCGGCTGCCGATCGCTCTCGCAGGTCCTCGAAGAGGCCGCCCTGGACGATCCCGAAGAGCGTCTGCCCGCCCGGCCGGTGGACGTCCAGGGACCTCCTCGCCCACCGGCCGGTCTGCTCGACGGCACTCTCGACGGTCTCTCGGTCTCCGGGCGCAGGAGCACAGACGTCCAGAGGCATGATGATGTCGGCTCCGAGCCTCTGCTGATGGACGATCGCCGACTCCGGCGTAAAGATGTTGACGGCTCCGTCGATATGGGACTTGAACACGATGCCGTCGTCCGTAATCTTGCGCAGATGCTCAAGGCTGAAACCCTGGAAACCCCCGCTGTCCGTCAGGATCGGCCCCGGCCAGCTCATGAACCCGTGAAGCCCGCCGAGCTGCTCGATGGTCTCTACGCCGGGGCGAAGAAACAGGTGATAGGTGTTCGCGAGCACTATCCCCGCGCCGATCGATCGCAGGTCGGCGGGATCGAGCGCCTTCACCGACCCCTGGGTGGCCACAGGCATGAACGCCGGCGTGGCGACATCGCCGTGCGGGGTGTGCAGCACCCCGGCCCTGGCGCGTCCGTCCGTGGCTTCGAGTGTGATCAGACGTTTCACGAGATCACTCGGCCGGAGATTGAGTTGAGTCCGACGGTGTGCCGGCTGAGTCCGCTCCGGTTCGATAGATTGTCATTCTGAATCCCGACGTGCCTGGATGAAGAATCTGGGGAGGCCTGTCCCCGCGACCAGGGCAACGCCCCGCCCCAGATCCTTCTTCGTCCTTTCTCGGAAGGACTCATCAGGATGACAACGGTTCAAGTTCTCCGGCTCAGTCGAGAATCCCCAGCAGGATCAGCCTGATCCCGGCGGCCAGGAGCAGCGCCGCCAGCAGCCGAAGAATCCACACGCTCCTGATGCGAGGACTCAGCCGTGCTCCGATCTGGCCTCCCACGGCCAGGCCGATCCCCGTCCAGAGGAGTGTAGGATACCAGTCAATATGCCCCAGGGTGGCGTGGGTGACCGCCCCCGCGGCGGCGTAGAACGTGATCGCGAAGACGGAAGTGGCGACGGCGACCCGTACCGGAAAGTTGAAGAACGACACCAGCACTGGCGTCCTGAGGAACCCTCCGCCGGTGCCGAAGAAGCTGGACATGAAGCCCAGGAGGCCGTTGAAGCCGGCGGCCAGCGCCTCGTTGAATCCGTACTCGTAGACCTCCCCACTCCTGGTCACGACGCGACGGCCTTCAGGGTTCGGAGTCTCGTTGACCGCATCCGGCGGGAGGGCCCGCGTACTCTGCCGCCCTCGTGCGGTCATCAGCACGGCCACAAGAAATAGCAGGCCCCCCAACAGCAGAGTGAAAGTGCGGTCGGGGGTAACGTTCAGGATGAACGGTGCCAGGACCGACCCTGGAATGGCCGCCGCCGCGAACATCAGCCCGCTGCGTACGTCCACCAGCCCAAGCCTGCGATACTCCGTCGAGCCGGAGACGCTCTCGATGGCTACCAGTGCAAGAGACGTACCTACAGCGATCTCGGGCTCCATGTCGAAGAAGATAAGGAGGGCCGGCAGGAGAATGAACCCCCCCCCGGCTCCCACCAGCACCGCGACGGTGCCGGTGCCGAGACCCAGTAGCAGGAACCACAGCCAGTCCAACATGCGTGGTGAGGCCGCGGCCTACCGAGTCAGCCTTTCGAGAGCCCGCCTGACGACGCCGGGAGGCACGTCGCTCCGCGTGACCGCGTTCCCGATGCCCTCCAACAGTACCCAGCGGATGACCTTCCCCGAGGTCTTCTTGTCCCTGCTCATCGCGTCTTGGACCGCGGTGAGGTCGATCGAGCCGGCCACAATCGGAAGGTCGAACCGCTCCAGGACCCGCGCCTGCCTCTCCACCTCGTCCGCCGACATCATCTCCAGGGTCTCGGCGATATAGGCCGCACCCATCATTCCGATCGAGACCGCCTCGCCGTGGAGGAAGCGCCGGTACCCGGTGGCCGCCTCGATCGCGTGTCCGATGGTGTGACCGTAGTTGAGCAGAATTCGCACGCCCAGGGTCTCAGTCTCGTCCTGTGACACGGCTCTGGCCTTGACCGCCACGCTGCGCCGAATCACGTCGGTGGCCACGTCCCGATGTAGCGACCGTATGTCCTCGCTCCGGCCTTCGAAGGAGCGAAGCAGAGCCTCGTCCAGGATCAGACCGTGCTTTATCGCCTCCGCCCAGCCCGAGGTCAGCTCTCGGTCCGGGAGCGACCCTAGCGTCTCGATGTCGGCCAGCACGAGCCCGGGCTGGTGGAACGCGCCGACGAGGTTCTTCCCCTGGGGCAGGTTCACGGCCGTCTTGCCACCGATAGCGGCGTCCATCATCGCCACCAGGGTGGTCGGCACCTGGGCGAAGCGCATCCCCCGCAGGAAGGTGGCGGCGACGAAACCGGCCAGGTCCCCGACGACGCCTCCGCCGACCGCCAGGATCAGGTGGCTTCGCTCCGCCCTCCGGCCGGCCAGCCACCCGAACAGATGCTGGGCCATCTCCAGACTCTTGCTGGTCTCGCCCGGCGGGACGACGAACAGATGGGACGCGATGCCGCCAGCCTCCAGGACCATGTGGGCGCGGTGGGCCTGCCGGGAGGCTCGCTCATCGGTGATGATGTAGACCACATCCGGGGAGAAGACGCGCTCGACACGCCCGGCAAGCTGATCGAGGATTCCCCAGCCGACCCACACCGGGTAGCTGGCAGTGGACGTGGTGACGGTCGCGGCCAGATCGCCGGTCTCGTCGAACGCTCCGCTCCTTGTCAGGAGGGTCCAGCCTCTGACAACCTCGGCCGCGGCCTCGTCCGGTGTGAGGCCATCGGTGTGGACCGTCCAGTGCGCTCGGGCGTAACCGTGCTGGCGCTCGGCCTTGAGCGATCTGATCCGCTCCAGGTGATCCGACGCCTCCAGCATCGGCCGGACCGGCGGGGAGATGCTCTTCTCGTCCTGGCGCGACAGCCTCTCGTGGATCGTGTGGGGTAGGGCCTCCAGACATGCGACGAGTCCGTGGGCGTTCATAAGCTCCCAGTTGCGATCGTCGGCAGCGATCCCTCCGCCCGTCGACACGACCTGCTCTTCGCTGTCGCACAGGCGCTCGATCCGCTCGGCCTCGAGCTTCCGGAAGTGGGGCTCACCCTTGGCGGAGAATATCTCATCCACGGACATGCCGGCCGCTCTGGCAATCTCTTCGTCAGTATCGACGAACCGCCAGCCGAGCCTCCGGGCCACCTCTCGACCGACCGTCGTCTTCCCCGAGCCGGAGAAGCCGGTAATGAATATGTTTGGCTTCATTTCATTCTGAGGGACACCCTCAGACTCCCGGCAAAGGGGCCATGCCCCTCTGCACTCCCCGTGTTGCTACCCTCCGGCCAGGGCCTTCGCGGCGGCCCGGTGCATGACCTCGACGGGGGCGTTTCTGCCGGTCCATATCTCGAATGCGGCCGCCCCCTGGTGGATCAGCATCCAGAGGCCGCCGACGGCCCGTGCACCCGCCCGTCTAGCCGAAACCATCAGCGGCGTTTCCGGAGGATTGTACACCATGTCGTAGACCAGAGCTCCGGTCGGGATCTGGTCGGCGCCGAGCGGGCTCGACCCCCTGGCGTCGCCGCTGCTCATACCGACTGAGGTACTGTTCACGATCAGAGTGGCATGAGTCGCAGCCTCGCCGACCTCACCCATCGGCAGGCCGACGGCCGGGACACTGCCTGGCCGGCCGTTCAGCTCGTCGGCCAGAGACCGAGCACGCTCGACGGTACGGTTCGCGATCGCGATGGAGGCGATCCCCTCCCCCACAAGCCCGAAGGCGGCGGCCCTCGCCGCACCACCCGCACCGAGCAGCAGCACCCTGGCCCCGCGCGGGTCGAAGCCGGCTCGGTCTTTGAGACTCTTGATGAACCCGCGAACGTCCGTGTTGTACCCGACGAGCATCCGGTCCTCTCTGGCTATCACGTTGACCGCGCCCACCGTGCGCGCCGAGGAGTCGATCCGGTCCAGAAGACCCCCGACCGCCTCCTTGTGGGGAACGGTCACGTTCGCCCCCAGCATCTCGAGCTCTCGCAGCCCGGCCACCCTATCGGCAAGACCCTCCGGAGGAACCGACCACGCGTGGAACGTGATGGGCAGTCCGTGATAGTCCAGAGCCGCCTGCTGGAATGCCGGCGAGATGGAGTGGGACAGTGGATAGCCCAGTACGCCGAGGTGTCGATCCATGGGTTGTGGCACAGCTCAGGGAGCCGGCGTGGCTCGCCTGGAGTCAAGGTAGGTCTGAAGTATGACCGCGGCAGCCGACGCGTCCACGAGGTCCTTGTTGCGGGACGGCTTGGCCCCCGCCTCCCTCAAGAGCCTCTCGGCCTCGACCGTCGAGTAGCGCTCGTCTACGGCGGCGATTGGCAGGGAGGTCTGCGCCGACAGCGCATCGATGAACGACGCGACCCGCTTCGCCTGCGGTCCGGTATGGCCCGACAGGGAGAACGGCATACCGACGACGATCTCCACGGCCTCGCTCTCGGCCGCGAGCCGCAGCAGCGCGCCTATGTCCGAGGACAGTTCCGTCCGCCGGACCGTGGTCAGCGGGGTAGCCATCATCCCTGTGGGATCGCTGACGGCGACCCCGATGCGCCGGTCTCCCACGTCGAGCGACAGGATTCTCACGAACGCCCCGCCTGCTCCACAAGTCCGGGGACCAGGCTCAGGGCCTCGTCCAGCTTGTCCGCGCTCTTCCCTCCGGCCTGCGCGACGTCCGCCCTGCCGCCTCCACCCCCTCCCATCGCCCTGGCGGCGCCCCTGGCGATGTCGGCCGCGTTGAGGCCCGTCTCGACCAGGTCCGCCGTGACCATCGCGATGAGCACGGGCCGCTCGTTGACCACCGCGCCGAGCACCACGACGCCGCTGCCCAGCTTGTCCCTCAGCCAGTCGCCCATGTCCCGGAGCGAGTCAGCACTGGAAGCGTCCGCCCTGGCCGCCAGTACGGTCACGCCGCCGACCTGCTGCTTCGCATCCAGCAGGCTCTCGGCACTCTGGACGGACAGCCTCCTGTCCAGCGACTCCGTGTGCCTCCGCCGCTCGTCGAGATCCTTGAGGAGCGTCTGGACCCTCTGCTCCAGATCGCCTATCGGCGCCTGGACGTCTCGCGACAGTCCGTCGAGGATCGCAAACCGGTCGGAGACCGTACGCTCTGCGCCCCGGCCACTTACGGCCTCGATCCGGCGCATCCCGGACCCTATGCTGGACTCCCCCAGGATGTAGACAGCGCCCAGCTCTCCGGTCCGTTCGACGTGGGTGCCCCCGCAGACCTCGAAGCTGAACGTCGCCCCGTTGGCGATCTCGACCAGGCGGACCCGCTCGTCGTACTTGTCGCCGAAGAAGGCGAGGGCGCCTCGTTTGACGGCCGACGTGTACGCGTCCTCAGTCGACCGGACCCCGGCGTTCTGGCGAATCTTGTCGTTGACCAGCTGCTGTGCGAGCAAAATCTCTTCTCGGGTCATCGGCTGAACATGAGTGAAGTCGAATCTCAGGCGATCGGGTGCGACCAGGGACCCGGCCTGCCGGACGTGGGCGCCGAGCACCTGTCGCAGCGCCGCATGGACCAGATGGGTCGCGGTGTGGTTGCGCGCCGTGTCCTCTCGCCGGATCGGGTCGACCCGAACATCGACGGTCTCGCCCAGCGCCAGCGACCCCTCTGCAGCGGTTCCGAAGTGGACGATGAGCCCCGGCAGCACAGTCTGCGTGTCCCGAACCTCGATTCGCCCGCTGGGTCCGACGATCTCCCCTGCGTCGCCGATCTGGCCGCCGCCCTCTGGATAGAATGGCGTCTGGAGCAGCACGATCTCGATCTCCTGGCTAGCCCGGACTGCGTTGACCGTCTCGCCGCTGGATATCAGCCCCACGACTACCGTGTTCGTGCTGAGCACGTCGTAGCCGAGGAACCTGGTCGCTCCCACGCCCAGGCTCTCGTACACTCGTATCTTGGCCCTGTCGCCTCCGAATCGGGCCGACGCCCGGCCCCGCTCCCTCTGTGCCTCCATCTCCTTCTCGAATCCTTCGATGTCGACTTTGACCTGTCTTTCGGCCGCGATCTCTTGCGTCATCTCGACCGGAAAGCCGTATGTGTCCCAGAGGTCGAATACGACCTGTCCCGACAATCCCCTATCCCGAGCCGCCTGTACTTCGGGGTTGAACGGTCCCGGAGTGTCGACCCAGAGCGCGGCTGCCCTCTTGAGCGCCAAATCCAACACTTCGTAGCCGCGGTCGAACGCCTGCTGGAACCGTTCCTCTTCCAGACCCAGAACGGTCTTGATGAACACCTCGTGGTTGCGAAGCTCTGGATAGGCCTCTCCCATGCCGTCGACGACCACCTGGGAGATCTCGCCGAGGAAGGCCTCGGTCAGCCCGAGGTGGCGCCCATGACGGATCGCCCGGCGCAAGACCCGACGCAGGACGTATCCCCTGCCCTCGTTGCCTGGGACGACGCCGTCGGCGATCAGGAAAGTCGCGCTGCGGCAATGCTCGGCGACGACCCGCATCGCGTACTTCGTCTCCGTATCGTCGCCGTAGCCCTTCCCCGTCAGCTCTTCCGTCTTCCGGATAATCGGCATGAAAAGATCGGTTTCGTATATCGTCTCGGCGCCCTGGAGCACTACGGCCAGCCTCTCCAGCCCCATCCCGGTGTCCACTCCGGGGGCGGGCAGCGGCGGCCTGCTTCCGTCGAGCTGGTGGTAGAACTGCATGAACACCAGGTTCCACAGCTCGACGAACCGGTTGCAGACGTCCCCGGACTCGCCCATCGGGTTGGTGCAGTTGGGGCCGCAGCTCGGCTGCCCGCAGCCGAGCTCACGTCCGAAGTCGTAGTGCAGCTCGCTGCACGGCCCGCAAGGCCCCTCAAGTCCGGCCGGACCCCACCAGTTGTCGGCGTCGCCGAACCTGTAGATATCGGCCTCCGGGACTCCTGCCTGCTTCCACAGCTCGAAGGCCTCGTCGTCGGTGGTGTGGATCGTGATGGCGAACCGCTCCCTGGGAAGCCCCATCACGTCGGCGAGGCACTCCAGGGCGTAGTCGATGGCCTCCTTCTTGAAATAGTCGCCGATGCTGAAGTTCCCGAGCATCTCGAAGAACGTCAGGTGCGTCGCGTCGCCGACCTCGTCGATGTCCACTGTACGGAACGACTTCTGGGAAGACGTCAGACGCTTGTTGGGCGGGGCGGCCTCCCCCGAGAAATAGGGCTTGAACTGGACCATGCCCGCAGTCGTCAGCAGCAGGGTCGGGTCGCCGACCGGAATCAGCGACGAGCTGGCCACCATGAGATGGTCTCGGCTCTCGAAGTAGGCGAGGAACGCTTCTCTTATCTCATTGCCGGTCATATCGCGGCTCAGTGCTCCAGAGTTGATGTGGCGTGCGGTGCGGTGGCTCAGGTCAGAGGAAGGGGGCGAATCCTGTCCGAGCTTGCCCGCCGAGCTTCGATTTTAGGCCAGCGTCCAAGCGGTGTCAAACGGGCGGAGGGGTTCCTCGCACCTTCGATGACCGAGATGGCGCCCGCGTAGACCTGGGCTCCACCGGTCGACTCATGGAAGGGCGGTCAACCGTTTCGGGGACGGGCCGCGACGTCGATCGGTTGTCGTACCTGTCCAAGAAACCGGTCGGAGGGGAGGAACGCAAGATGCTCTGGGCAGGTTGGCGGCATCGCGAAACAACCATACTATCTGCGCCAATGGCGCTAACACACGACAACGGTCTCAAGCTCTTCTCAAATCGTAGGTGAAAAGATGGCAGAGGATTCAACGGTAAGGATCCACGGGATGGACCGCCTCACCGTCGACGACGTCAAGCTGCTGCTCCCTCGGGGTGCCCGTTTCGTTATGTTCGAGTACTGCATCTCTCTCGTCATCATGACCTTCAAGAGGCCAACGGCCATCTACTTCTTACCCCGAATCCACCGAAGGTATGACGTTGCAGCAGCAGAATGGGTGATGAGGGGCAAAGGGAGGCGATGGTCCGGGCACGATTCGGGTAAATGGGGCCGGTGTCTGTCTTCAGCCGCCGCGGGGAGACCTTGTGACCGTCTGGGGACGTTGGGTAGGGCGAGATGGCGGGGAGAGGACGCGGCGAGAGGTGCTCGCGGACCGGACTGGCGCGAGTTTGCGGGGACGTTCGGTTGGGCGGATGGCGGGTCAGTTGCGGACGGGCGCCGTCAGGCTGGGAGTGGAATCGCTCGCAGCCGTGCCAGGGCGCGACTGAACTGGGTTTCCCAAGGCCAGCGCTGTGGCAGATGCAGGGTGAGGCGGCGTGCCGAGCGGGTGAGCCGTCCGGCCAGGGAGAAGAACCGTCGCCGAAGGGTCTTGGTGGTCGCGATCTGCTCGCCCAGACCGATCCGCGCCGTCCAGCGGGCCAGGTTGTGGGCCATCACCTGTACCGCCAGCCAAGCGCCGTTGGCGGCGAAGCGGCCGGACGGCATGTGGTTCAGACCGACGCCGTACTTGAGGTCTCGAATGGCGTTCTCGATCTCGGCGTGGCGGCGGTGGTCGGCCTCCAGTTCCAGGGTCTCTCCGTCCCGGTCGGTGATGAAGCCGTGATAGCTGTAGGTGGCGAAGAGGGCCAGTTGGGAACCGGGCGTGGGCTTCACCCGCCGGACGATGAGCCGCACCGGTGCGGCGCCGGGCTCAGTCCGGAAGGGGGTGTAGGTGGTCTGCGCCACATCGGCGGCGCCGTCCATCCAGTAGGGGACCGGCGTCCAGTCTGCATCGGGAATCGCCTCGATCAGGTTCCGCAGGCTTTTGTGCTGGCGGATGGTGATGGAGAAGCGGACATCCATCTCACGACAGGCGGCGACGAGAGCGTGGGCGTAGAAGCCGCTGTCGGCCCGCGCCGTAAGTTGCCCGCTGGCCCCGGCACGGCGAACCCGGCTCACCGTTTCACGCAGGAAGTGGGCGGCGCCCCGAGCGGTGTTGGCGCGGCCCTCGCGCAGCCGGGACATCAGCACGTCGCCGGTGCCGGCGGCGACGGCCAACAGGGGGTGATAGCCCCGCTTGCCGGTATAGCCGTGGTGGCGCGCTCCCTCCTTGGCCAGTCCATAGGTCTCGCAGATGGTCGAGTCCAGGTCGATGGTCAGGGGCGAGTCGCCGGGTCCGGCCCCAGCGGCCCAGGCCCGGGCCAACAACTGGCGGCTCACGCGGTCGAGTTGACGGACATGCCCCCACCGGAAGCTGCGCAGGAAGGTCCCCAGGGTGGATGGCGCCTTGACCACGCAGCCTAGAACACCGACCGTCCCACCAGCGCGCAGCGCATCGGCGTCGTCGATGCAGTCGCCGCCAGCCAGCGCGGAAGCGACCAGCGTCAGCATCTTGTCCCCCGTGTTCGCCCGTCCCGGCGCGCCGCCGAGGTCAAGGTGATGGTCGACGAGTTCTCGCAGGCCCAGGTGCCGGGCGAGGGTGGCCGGCACGAGGCCGGCATTGGCCACCAGGCGATGGTCGTCAAAGAGGATGCGGATACGGTCGGGTTTGTTCTGTGGCAGCATCTATTGGGTGCTCCTTGTTTCCGCGCGGGTTTCTGTTCCAAAACCATTATCCCAGATTCAGAGGAGCACCCTCTAGCTTCTTCATGGGCTGTCCCCAAGGCCGTCATTCGGTGGATTCGGGCTTACGCTCGGACGAGAGGGCGATCGGCAAGTCCTATCCGTTCATCCTCATATCGCTCCTGCTTGGATGGTGGGGCATACCCTGGGGGCCCATCTACACCATTACCTCCCTCGTCACCAACCTTGGGGGCGGGCGAGACGTAACCGCCGACGTTATGGCCGCTTTGGCAGGCCCGGGCGTGGGTGAGGAAGTGGTAGAGCGGCCGGACGAGACGCCCAGCGAATCCGGCTAGCACTCCGGACGAGGATCACCCTCCTTGCCGTGACCGCCGCGGATTTCATCTGGCGGCGTCGTAGAGTGAGGTCGCGTGGACCAGCGAGACGGCAGCCTTGTAAGTGGCCCGCGGTTCAGGCGAGCGATGCCAGCGATAGTCCTCGGCGGGAGCCTGGCGCTCTCGCTGGTCCTGTACTTCGGCTACCTTGGCAGCGGGTTGGTCGACCACGTCGCTCGGTGGACCGCAAGCTCGTCGAGCCTCGCGCTTAACCTCCTCGGATCGTCCGCCAGCGTCGACGGGACCGTGCTCAGGTCTTCCGGCTTCGCCGTCGATGTTGTCGGAGAGTGCACCGCCGTCGGACCCATCGTTCTCTTCATGGGAGCCGTACTCGCCTACCCGGCGCGACTGAGGGCCAAGGCCGCCGGGTTGGCCCTCGGAATCCTTCTCCTCTCCGCCGTCAACCTCGTCAGGGTGATCAGCCTGTTCTGGATCGGGTCGGCTTTCCCCCAGTATCTCGACGTCGCCCACGTCCTGATCTGGCAGACGGCGCTGATCGTTGTCGTCATAGTGCTCTGGCTGGTCTGGGCAGAGAGGGTCGGCCATGCTCGGAACGCCTAGGCTCCTCGGGTTTTCGCTCCGGGCGCTCGTCCTGGTCGTGGCGATCGGGCTACTGTGGACCTTCGTAGCGGGGCCCTACAGCGGATTTCTGGCCGCCCTCGCCGGGCCGCTCGTGTCCAGCGATACAGCACTCAAGGCCGTGGACACGAGAATCCAGATCAATCACCCGTCATTCGCCGAGCCGATCGCCATCCGCGGGCTCGTTCTACACTACGGGCTGATCCTGACATCGGTGCTGGTGCTGGCGGTCGGGGGGATATCGGCGGGAGCGCGCCTGCGGTGGCTGCTCAGCCTCGGAGTGGCCGGCGTTGCGCTGCACGCGGCTGCGGTAGCCCTGGTCGCTAGGGGATTGATATGGGCGTCCGACCCGGCGTCTCCCGAAGGAGGGGCGCTCGTCGTCCTCCGGCTATTCGCCGTGTTCTGGAGCCTGCTGCCGGCGGCTATGGGCGCGGCGTGGATCGTCGTGTACTGGGTACCGCGGGTCCGCCGGCCGCGAGTCGAGCCAGGGGACTCTGTAGAGGGATGAGGAGATAAGGGTGTGCAGATCCCGACAAGTCGGGATTGCCGGGAGCCTGAGGGGTTCCCGCAGATATGATTTCTTCCCCCTCCCTGGTCAGGAAGGGGGCCAGGGGGGATGGTCGAAGAGATTTCTCAACACCCGGCTAGGGGTTACGATCCCCCTGGATGAGACGGGGCGCGAGCGACGAGAGTCCCGACCGGGCAGGGGGCTAGGCCTTGCCGATCCTGAACACCGTCCTGCCGCAGACCGAGCACTTCCCACGCGTGGCAGGCCGCCCGTTCTTCAGCGTAACGGACTCAGGGTTCGTGATGTCTCGGTGGGCGCGGCACTTCAGGCAGTAGACTTGCATGCCAACCTCCAGGGTGGGGTGGGAGTGAGCGCCGGGTTCGGAGGCCGAATCCACTGCCGAGAGGCCAAACCCTCGGGCGCCTACGGGCTATTATATTGGCAGTCCGTAGCTGGGACAAGCCCCTGTCCCGGTCCGGAATCCCTTGAGCGGGCGTGGCATCTAACGCTTGATGGTGAATCCTAAGGGTGGCCGACTCCGACCGCCGTCCGGCGCGATAGCGCTGGCCGTTGCGGTCGCCGTCCTGGCCGGCATCGCGGCTGTGGTGCTGGTTCTGGCGGGAGACGGCCCCACGGTTGACGAGCCCGACCCGGTGGCGCAGGTCGATGCGGCCACCACCGAAGACCGCGGCTCGGACCTGCCGGGACCGGCGACCCCACCAATTGAAAGCCCCGTCAGAACGTCGGCACCCCAGGAAGGCGACGTTGGGGCAGAGCTCGACCCGGCGGTCGAGGCCGAGACGGCGGCGGCTTTCGCTTTGGCCGACGACGGAGAGGGCACGTCCAGCAGCATACGGGTCCCCATCATCTTCAATCGAGACCGGATGTATCAGGTCATCTTCCGAGACTCGATACGTCCGATCTACGATCCCACCTTCATCACCGTCGACGAGAGCAACCTTGACGACGGCGACCACGTGATCGGCCTGGCGGTCAACGGTGAGGCGCGGGCCTATGCGATAGGGGTTCTCACCTCCAGGGAGATGGTGAACGACGTCGTCGGGGGGGTGCCCGTCCTGGTGACCTGGTGACCGATATGCGGCACCGGTCTCGTGCATGACCGGAGGATCGACGGGAAGGCCCACACCTTTGGGAACCAGGGCGCGCTGTACATGAGGGCCATGACGTGGTTCGACCACGAGACGGAGAGTATCTGGTCCCAGCCGATCGGTACCGCGCTCTTCGGTAAGTACGAGGGTGTGCGCCTGGAGATGATCCCGGCCGAGGTCGTCCCCTGGAAGACCTGGAGAGAGAAGTATCCGGACACACTGATCCTGGAGAGGGGGGGAAGCCCGTTCTTCCAATCCCGGAACGTCAATCCGTTCACCGGGGCACGCGGCGCCTACGTGGTGGGCGTCGCCCTGGGGGATGTGGCCAAGGCCTTCCCTTTCGAGACGGTGGCGGACGACGTGGTGGTGAACGATGCCATCGGAGACGTCCCGGTGTTCGTCTACGCCAACCCGATCGACAGGTCGATCAAGATCTTCGTTCGGTCTGCCGGCGGGCAGGAGCTCGAGTTCGACTGGGTCGACGGCGAGGTCAAGGACCGGCAAACGGGGACTCTGTGGGACCCCAACAGAGGTCTCGGACTGGAGGGTGAGCTGGCGGGAGTGCTTCTCAAGGAGCTACCCTACACGACGGCCTACAGCTGGGCCTGGGCCGACTTCTATCCGGACTCCGAGATCTACGGATCCTAGCTAAGGGGCCCCCAGCGTGTAGGGGCGCACGGCCGTGCGCCCTCGCGCCGCTCCGAGTGAGGCCGACGAAGTCACGTGCCGTGGTGTGGCTCACGGGGTTCCCAAGGGGGCTCCGCCCCCTTTGCGGGGTTTGGGGTGCCTCTCATCCTGCGCGAGGAGGCGGTGCGTGGGGAAACAGGGGGGAGTGCGGAGGGGGCTTCGCCCCCTCGCCGGGAGTCTGAGGGTGTCCCTCGGACCCTTCCTCCCCCCTCACAGGTGGCGGGGTGCTCGACCGACAACGGCTTACAATCCGGGGAGGTTCATCAAGTGGCGACAACACGAAAGATACCCCAGAAGCGGACCGCCGACTCGATCTTCTACGAGCTCACCCGGAGTCTGTGCCCCGAGTGCAAGACCCTGATCGACGCGCAGATACACCTCAAAGAGGGCCGCGTCATCATGCGCAAGCGGTGCAAGGACCACGGCTGGTTCGAGGCGCTGATCTCCCCGGACGCCGAGGGCTACGTCAACTCCCTCAAGTACAACAAGCCGGGGACGATCCCGCTGGAATTCACCACCGAGGTCAAGGACGGCTGCCCCTATGACTGCGGCCTCTGTCCCGAGCACAAGCAGCACACGTGCCTGGCCATCATCGAGGTGAACACGGGGTGCAACCTCGCCTGCCCCACCTGCTTCGCGAACGCCGGCGCCGGGTACAACCTGACCATGGAGGAGGTCGAGCTGATGCTCGACCGATTCGTCAAGACCGAGGGCGATCCGGAGGTTGTCCAGTTCAGCGGCGGCGAGCCCACCCTACATCCTCTGCTCTTCGACATGATCCGCATGGCCCAGGACAAGGGGATCCGCCATGTGATGATCAACACGAACGGGCGGCGCATCGCCCAGGAACCCGCATGGGCGCGGCGTCTCGCCGAGCTGAATCCGATGATCTACCTGCAGTTCGACGGTCTGGAGGACGACACGTACCTCAAGCTGCGAGGCGAGCCCCTGGCCACTGAGAAGCTCGCGGCCCTCGACACCCTGGCCGATCTGGACCTCAACACGATTCTCGTCCCGGCCGTCGAGAGAGGGGTTAACGAGCACGAGCTTGGACCCCTCGTCCGTTTCGCGCTGGAGCACCCCGCCGTGCGGGGGTTGAACATTCAGCCTGTCACCCACACCGGCAGACACCTCCCCTTCGACCCGCTCGACAGGGTCACCATACCCGAGGTCATCCAGCGGATCGAGGACCAGACGGACGGCACGTTCCTCAAGAGCGACTTTGTTCCGGTCCCCTGCTGTCATCCGGGCTGCCAGTCCGTCACGTACGCCTACGTCGACGACGACGGGCAGGTCACGCCCCTGCCCAGGATCTTGAACGTTGACGACTACCTCGACTACATCACGAACCGTAGCTGGCCCGACCCCTCGGCGGAGATCCGACACGCCCTGGAGTCGCTCTGGTCGTCGAGCGCCGCGCCCGGCACCGACACGATGGCCGATCACTTCAGCTGCGCGAGCTGCGACATCGACCTTGCGGCGTCGGGCAGCGAGCTTGCCAAGCGCATCTTCGCGATCAGCATCAAGGACTTCATGGACGCCTACACCTTCGACGTCAAGAAGCTGATGAAGTGCTGCGTCGAGATAATCGCACCCGACGGCCGGATGATCCCCTTCTGCGCGTACAACAACGTCGGCTACCGCGAAGAGGTCCGGGACGCGATGAAGCTGGAGCGGGCACGACAGCGGCTGGCCGGGAGGTAGGATGCTCGAACCGATTCCGATCCGCGTCGAACCGGTGGAGACCCTGATTCACGCCGACCGGCGCCTGGCGTTCCAGGTTGTCACGGCCTTCGGGGCCTCGTCCGGGTCCGAGGGCGCGTCGACCAGGATACTGAAGGATGAGGGCGGCAGGCTCCTCGTAGAGTTCCTGACCGAGACGAAGCAGCTGTTCGGTCGGCGCAAGGTGTACAAAACCGTCGAGTGGGTCACCAAGCACGAGCCGGACCGGATCGACTTCGAGGGGGTCGAGGGGCCTCTGGCGATCCTGAGGGACAGCTTTACGTTCCTGCCGGACGGGGGCTGTGCCGTGTTTCGGTACGAGAGCGAGTTCGCCGTCAGGTGGTGGGTGCTGGGATGGATCGTGGGCATCGCCTACGTCCGGCCGATGCTTCGACGCTTCATGGTCGGACACGTCAAGAAGCTGAAGGAGACGATCGAGGAGCGGGCGAGGCGAAGCAAGGTGTACCCTCAGGTTCCGTGCTCCCATCCGGAGGGGCATGTCATGGAGGAGGCGGCGTGACCCGGGACCGCCACATCGCGCCGGTGGCGGACGTGGGCGCCTGCTGCGCCTCGGTCTACAGCCACCCGGCAGCCCGGTGGCTACTCGGGGAATCGTTCCATCCGGGCGGACTGCCGCTCACCTCCAGGGTGGCGAAGCTGGCCGGGATCGGCTCCGGCAGCCGGGTGCTAGACGCAGGGTCCGGCCGGGGGACCAGTGCCGTCCATCTCGCGAAGTCGCTCGGATGCTCGGTCGTCGGAGTGACCCTGGAACCGGACGGGGCGGCGGCCGGCGACGCCCTCGCCGCCTCGGAGGCCCTGCAGCACCTCGTCTCTTTCCGATCGGGCGACGTCCAGGACTTCGCGCTGGGTGACGGAGGCTTCGACTCGGTCCTGATGGAGTGCGTCCTTTCGATCCTGCCGGACAAGGCTGGCGCGCTCGGCCGCCTGCACGAGCTTCTGGACCCGGAAGGGCGCCTGGCTATCACCGACGTCACCGTGGACGGGCCTCTCCCGGACGAGCTGCGCGGCATCCTGGCCGTCGCCGGCTGCGTCGGGGACGCCCTGTCGCTGGATGGCTACCGTCAGACGGTCGAGGCGGCCGGGTTCACCGTGGACCACGCCCAGGACCTGCCCGAGGTCGCGTCGACGTTCCTGCGCGACATCGGGGGCAAGCTCATGATCGCCAAGATCGCCGTGGGGCTGGGCAAGGCCCCCGTCAGCCGCGACCTCCTCGACGAGGCCACCCGGGTGCTCGAGGCGACCCGGGAGCTGGTCGCTCGGGGAGCGCTGAGCTACGGGCTGGTCATCGCCAGCAGGCTGGCCTGACGCGCCGCACCAGGGTAGTCCAGTACCCGCGTCCGTGTTATCAGGAGACCCCTAACCCGAAGAACGCAGAACTGCTTTCAAAAGCCCCAGGCGTTCGTGCGCCTGCCGGACCAGGCCCGGCTCCACCGGAGAAGGGTCGTAGAGCGCCCCGGATACGGCCCTGCGGAACCACTCCAGATGGGAGCGTATCGACGCCAGGGATGCTCCGGCGACCGAGCCGTACTCCCCGAGGGTCCGCGACGGACCCCTCCGCGGCACCCCGCGTTTGTTCAGCATCCGCTCCACGCGTCCGTAGACAGCGATGATCTCCTCACGGCCCTCTCCCGCCACCCGGGCGTAGGCAAACCTGGCTCGGCGGCCCGGCAGCCGAAGCCGCAGCCTCCACATCAGCAGCGCCACGGTCACCAGCATAGGCACGGCGGTAACCACCGAGAGTGCGGCGCCGAGGTTCTCACTGAAGGCTCGGTCCACCAGCTCCGAGAGCATCTGCGGCGAGGACCGAACCGCGTCGTAGACGCCGTCCCCGTAGCGGGCGCCGAACAGGCTTCCCGTGGCCTCGAAGGCGGGGCTCGCGGGCGGGAGCTCGTCGAGCCCTGGGGCTGCATCGAATGGGACCCAGCCGAATCCGCCCAGGTATATCTCGGCCCAGGCATGCCTGTCCTCCCTTGTCACGACGTAGGTGCCGGACAAGGGATCGAACCTGCCGGGCCGGTAGCCGGTCGCCAGCCGCGCCGGAACGCCCACGGATCGGGCCAGAAGCACGGTCGCCGTGGCGAAGTCCATGCTGGTGCCGGTCCCGGACTCCGTCATGAACCGCTCAGGAGACGAAGTCAGCCACAATTGGTTCGAGACTGCCTGGTCGAGCGTGCGGTCCCGATGGACCAGCGTAACGATCCGACGCGCCCTCTCGAAGTCGCTGCCCGCGCCGGCCACCACCCGGGAGGCGATCTCGCGGAGCTCCTCGCGAGAGCCGGGCGGGACCTGATAGTACCTGACGTCTCGGTTCGCGGTGCGCTGCGACGTGGACAACGCGTCGACGCCAAAGTCGGCATATACCGAGAGCACGCGATAGACCACTCCCGCCCCCAGATTCGTCGAGACGGCCGACACCCTCCTCGGCGTGTATCCGGCGTAGATCACGTCGGAATACGGGTCCTCCGTGAGATAGTACGTCTGCGAGTACCAGGGTCGCCCCACAAGTCCGGGGACCCTGCCGCTCAGGAGTCCAAACGCGTTGGCCTCGCCCGACACTCGAGTAGCCGCGGGTCGATCCGGACGCCATCTGGACCCGTCGAAGGTATCGAAAACCCTGCCTCTCCAATAGCTGAGGACCGGGGTTCGGACGTTCATCACCAGCTCGTGACCCGGCGGAGCCTCTCCTGTGGCAACACCTGTCGCGGGGCCACGCACTAGGGCTTCCGGAAGGTCCTCGGGACCTCCACCGGCGCCTGCTCCGTCGAGAAGCTTGTCCCGCGTCGGGCCGCCGTCGCCCAACCCCTGCTCGACGGGGAAAGGGGAATCGCCACCCGGAGAGTCTGCCTCTCCGTCCGACGGACCCTGTGGCAGCACCGACCCCTGCTGTGCCCCGCCGCCCACCGCCTGACTGGCGGCAATCGACGGGTCGGCCCCCATTGGAAGGACCGTCCCCTGGGTGTTCCCTCCGGGACCGCCGTCGCTTACGGGCAGCACGAGGAATACCGCTGCGGCAACCACCAGCGACGCGACGGCAGTGATGGACCAGAACACGGCGAACGACGCTCGGCTCCGGAACCACCTGACCTCCGAGTCCCTCATCTGGTCCACCATAAAGGACATCCCGAGGAACGCGACCAGCGAGGTGGCAAAGCCGATCAGAAAAATGCCGAAGCTGACGTCGATCGCCCTCTGACTGGCCAGGAAGAACACCACTCCGCTGAACGCCAGACTGGCATAGAGTCCCCCGCGAGACCGGAACTCGAAGCTCGCCAGGCCGTGCAATATGGCAAGGATATATGCGATCGGGAGGAGGAGCCCCCCGACTATCTGCGAGATCGAGTCTCGCATGAGCACGAGCGCCAACACCATCGCGGCAGCCACGGCCAGAGACCGGGTCGGTGACGGCCTGGACCGGAAGCGCCAGCCAACGATGTAGCCCACGGTGACCAGGCAGAGGCCGCCCATCCATATCCACAGCGGCGCCCCCACCCAGCCCAGAGCGCCGTCCGCCCACCACGCCGCCACCAGTGCGATGATACGCACGGGTGCGGACTGCTCCGCGTGAGCCGCCGCGCGCCTCTTGCTGGCCTCGAAGCGGGACCTCAAGTGCGCCAGACCGAGTGTCATCGATTTTCCCGCTGGCAGGGATTCATAGGGCCGCCGATCCTCACCTGACGACCGCCGTGGCGGTTTGTGGGGCTCTTCCCGCGACAGGCCCTTCGAGTGCCGCAAGGGCCGCGGGAATCCCGTCCGGGCCGCAGTCGACGACCACGACGCCCGCCTGGCGCAGCCGATCCGCCAGATCGCCTCTTGGCGGCGCCGAGAAACCGGTCAGCACGACCGCCGTCACGACCCGGTGTCCCGTGACGGCGTCGAGCAGGGCGTCGGCGGCCCCCTCGCCGCCATCGCTGACGACCCCCAGGACGCTCGAATACGGACCGGGCTCGATCACCATGGGCGAGCTCTGGGTCTCCGAGGGCTCCAGCAGTGCAAGCTGTTCGAGGAACTGGTCCCTGGATGGCTGCTCCAGACGAAGCCGTCCGGCCACCAGGTCCGCGCTGCCACCGAGACTGTAGACATGGTCGCCCACGCTGGCCGCCAGGCGGACCGCGTGCTCCAGGGCATCCTCCCCATCCCGCCGGATGGCCGCCGGGTCCAGGGCAATCATCAGCGAGCTTTGCGGCGTCTGCTCGAACTCCTTTACCTGAGGCTGGCCCAGCCGCGCCGTGTTGCGCCAGTGGATGTGCCGGACCGGGTCTCCCGGAACGTACCGGCGCGATCCGACTATCTGCTCTCCGAGCCTGGCAGCCTGCGGGCGGAAGCTGGTCTCGCCCGCCCGTCCCAGTAGCGCGAGCCGACTGACGGCGAACACCCTGGGATAGACGAGGATGTCGGCGGCCTCGCCTGCTCTGGAGCGCTTGCGGAACAGACCGAAGGGGAGCTTGGTCTCGGAGGTGACTGCAGGCATCCGGTGAAGACCACGCCGCTTGAAGATCACCTCCGCGGACCCCGAGGTCGACCGGCCGCGGCCAAGCCATGCGATGAACATCCGGCCGCGTCGAACCTCACGGAGCGGTGAGGCGATGCCGTACGCCACGGTCACGAAGGCGCTGGGGAGCAGGCCGCGGTTCTCCACGGTGAACCGTAGCTCGACCGGGGCTCCCTCCATCGGACCGGGCTCCGTGGCCCACCCTCCGGCATGTCGTCGCACGCGGAGGCGTCCGGACGCCAGCCACGGCGAGATCGACGACACCACCACGGTGCCCCACAGGAGCGAGTCGAGGAGGAACAGCCAGCCCACTCTGGTCAGGTTGGCCAGCAAGAGGATCAGGATGGCGGAGACGACGACGCCGATGCCGCGCGCCGTGATGATCGGGACGCTCACGCCTACACGGGTACGGGAACGGCCTGGAGTATCTCCCGGACGATCGTCTCGGCGGACTCCCCGGAGCCGGCTCGCGGATCGACCCGGTGGCGAAGGACGAGCGGCGCGACCTCTTTGGCGTCGTCGGGCGTCATGAAGCTGCGCCCCTCGAGCGCCGCCCAGCACTGAGAGGCTCGCTGAAGAAGCACGGTCCCGCGCGGGCTGATCCCCTGGGCGACCTGGGGGTGTCCTCTGGTGGCGCGGGCGATGTTCACCAGGTACTGCTTGACCGGCAGCGCCACCTCCACGTTCCTGACCATCTCCTGCATTGTCGCTACCTCTGTGGCGGTGACGACCGGCGAGGTAGCGGCCAGTCCGTGCTCGACCCTGGAGAGTATCTCGACCTCCTGCGTCTCAGAAGGGAGGCCCAGGCTCATGGAGAGCAGGAACCGGTCCAGCTGGGAGTCCGGCAGCGGAAACACACCGTAGCTCTCGACTGGATTCTGTGTGGCGATCACCATGAACGGTCTGGGAAGCGGATAGATGGTCCCATCCGCGCTCACCTGGCCCTCGGCCATGGCCTCCAGCAGCGCCGACTGGGTACGCGGACCCGTCCGGTTGATCTCATCCGCAATCAGGACGTTGGTGAACACGGGGCCGCGGTGGAACTCGAAGCTGCCGTCCTGCATGTTGAAAACCGACGTCCCGGTGATGTCGCTGGGAAGAAGGTCTGGCGTGCACTGGATTCGGGTGAATATGCCATCCATGGACTGTGCCAGTGTCTTGGCAAGCAGTGTCTTGCCCACGCCCGGCGTGTCCTGGAGGAGAATGTGCCCGTCGGCGAGCAGCCCCAGGAGCATGAACCTGACGGTAGCCTCGGATGCGACCACGACCCTGGAGATGTTGTCGCCGAGCCTCGTCACCCGGTCGCGAAACCAGTCGAGGTCGTCCGCGGCGGCTCCACCGGCCTCCCGGGCCGCCGCAGATGTCGCTGACGTCACCACTTTATAGAACCCCCCGGCCTGCCACTCGCTTGGACGTTCAGTTTCATGCTAAGTAGCGATGCCGCTTGGGGCAAGGTTGCAGCACGCATTGTCGTATCGGAAACCGCACCCAAGATGGTCGCGCAGTAGCGGCCGAAGCCGGTCAAGCGGGGGGTGCAGAGGGGGCTTCGCCCCCTCGCCGGGAGTCTGAAGGTGTCCCTCAGCTTCCCCCCAGTGATCTGTGCCGCCCGGCATCGACGTAGTAGTTGGCGTACTATGGGTGGGCTCACCACGGGCCGCCGACAATCGCTTAGGAGGCGACACTTTAAATTTTCCGTCCGCTACGCGGGTCCTCCCGATCGCGCTCACTCTGCTGACGCTGGCTGTTGTGGCCTGCGGGACGGAGCCGTCGGAGACGATTTCCGCCACTGTGCTCGCGCCCACCTCCACGGCCACCGCCACGTCGGAATCGACGGACTCGGGGGCCGCGCGGCAGGTCCTATCGGACATCGTGGGCTTTCAGCTCGAGGACCTCACGGTCGAGGTCGGCACGACGGTCACGTGGACGAACCGGGACCGAGCGTCGCACACGTCTTCCTCGGGCGCACCGGACACGCCCATCGACATGTGGGACAGCCCGAGACTCGGCGCAGGCGAGACCTTCTCGTTCACCTTCCAGGAGGAGGGCACGTTCCCGTACTTTTGCCGGGTTCATCCCGGCAGTATGAGAGGCACGGTCACGGTGGTCGCGACCACCGCCATTGCACCGAGTCCGGACCCCACGCCAACTCCGGACCCCACCTCGACCACATCGCCCCCGACGCCGACGCGCACCCCGCAGCAGCCGACCGCGGAGCCTACCGCGACCCAGCCTCCACCGACACCGACCCCGGAGCCTCCAATGGCAACGCCCACCCCCACCGCCACCGCGCTCCCACCTGGAGAGGAGATATCGTCGGACGTCGTTCGGTCGACACTGGAGGACCTGGTCATCGAGGTGGGTACGACGGTCACCTGGACGAATCAGGACCCGGTCTCTCACACAGTATCGTCAGGAACGCCCCGGGAGCCCACCCTGGAGTGGGACAGCTTCAACCTGAACCAGGGGGATACCTACACGTTCACTTTCGACGAAGTGGGCGAGTTCCCCTACTTCTGCCGGTTCCACCCGAGAACGATGCTCGCGACCGTGGTCGTCGTTGAGCGGGGAACCGCCATACCGACCAAGGCGACCTCCACGCCTACCCCATCGCCCACGGTCACCCCGCCGCCGACGGCTACGCCGACTCCGCCGCCGACCCCCACGACAGAGCCGACGGCCACTTCGACGCCCTCGCCCACCCCGTCCCCGACGGCGACTCCGGAGCCCGTGGCCGTCAGCTCCGACATCGTGGACTTCAAACTGGAGAACCTGGCGATCGAGGTGGGGACCACGGTCGAATGGACCAACAGAGACGTCGTCCCGCACACGAGTACCTCGGGTGTCTCGCCGATGCGGGATGGCACATGGGACAGCCTCAACCTGAGCACAAACGGGAGGTACTCGTTCACGTTCGATGAGGCGGGCGAGTTCCCCTACTGGTGCACCGTGCATCCGTTCATGACGGCGACCGTGACCGTAGTGGAGTCGGGCGGCGGCGGCACGATGGGGATCGCGGCCACGCCGACGGTGGCGTCCGGCTCGATCTACTAATGCTCGGCCGGACGCCCCTTCCGGCCGCAGCTATTCGAGCGTGACCTCGATCCAGCCACCGGTCGAGCTCTGCAGGTGTCCGGCGTCGGTCCAGCCGTCTAGGGTTTCGTCGGCGTCCCAATAAGCCAATGCCACGTACACCGTCTCCCCAGGTGTGAGCTGCGCGTCGTCGGGGTCGCCGGTCTGGATCTTCGAGATGTCTCGGAAGCTCCAGATGCCATCGGCGCCCTGTCCCCGGGCACGAGCGGTGTGATCCCACACGCCCGCCAGTGAGTTCTCGGCCTGAGGGGTACCGTCATCCTCGCGGTCTTCGGGGGTCGTGGACCACTCGTCGTCGAAGTTACAGGCCGGATCGTTGCCGCCGGCGATGCCCGTCACTCCCCCTGACATCTCTCCGGGACCACAGTCGAGCTCCCAGTGCCAGATGTCCACCTTGCCAAGACTCCTCTCCTGCTCCTCCTCGGTGGTGCCCATGTGGGGCGCCGCCGGATCGTCGATCCGGAGCATCACCGCAAGAGCCGCCGACAGTCCATGGTCGTCGGCAATGTAGTCGAAGTCGTCGGGTATCTCCAGCAGCACGTAGATGCGCTCGCGGTCCACCGCTACCCTCAAGTCTACGTCGATGGCCCCGAGCTCTCCCATGTCCAGACCGGGTATGGGCTCGATCTGCTGCAGCCTCACCGACGTCGGCCGAATCCCTGACCAGTCTGACGTCTCACCGTCGACGGTGATGTTGGCCGACGCCGCCTCGAAGGAGATCGGCTCTGCGACCGCTGCAACGGGGGACGCCGGCAGCGCTATCTCGATCCAACCTCCGGTGGAGCTTTGCAGGTGTCCTGCGTCGGTCCAGCCGTCCGGGGTCTCGTCGGCGTCCCAGTAGGCCAGTGCCGCGTACGCCGTCTCTCCAAGTGTGAGCTGCGCGTCGTCGGGGTCGCCGGTCTGGAGCTTCCGAGACATCTCGAAGATCCAGATGCCATCGGCGCCCTGTCCCCGGGCACGAGCGGTGTGATCCCACACGCCCGCCAGTGAGTTCTCGGCCTGAGGGGTACCGTCATCCTCGCGGTCTTCGGGGGTCGTGGACCACTCGTCGTCGAAGTTACAGGCCGGATCGTTGCCGCCGGCGATGCCGGTCACTCCCCCTGACATCTCCCCGGGACCACAGTCGAGCTCCCAGTGCCAGATGTCCACCTTGCCAAGACTCCTCTCCTGCTCCTCCTCGGTGGTGCCCATGTGGGGCGCCGCCGGATCGTCGATCCGGAGCATCACCGCAAGAGCCGCCGACAGTCCATGGTCGTCGGCAATGTAGTCGAAGTCGTCGGGTATCTCCAGCAGCACATAGATGCGCTCGCTGTCCACCGCTACCCTCAAGTCTACGTCGATGGCCTCGAGCTCTCCCATGTCCAAACCGGGTATGGGCTCGATCTGCTGCAGCCTCACCGACGTCGGCCGTATCCCTGACCAGTCCGACGTGTCACCGTCGACGGTGATGCCGGCCGATGCCGCCTCGAAGGACACGGGTTCCGAACGGACCTCAGTAATCGCCGTCGGAGTCGCCGGGACCTCCGCCGAGGTCGGTGTAGCCGTTGCGGGTGGCGATGTTCCCGTGGGTGTCAACGGGGATTTTGTCGCCGTTTCGGTAGGCTGCACTGCCGGAGTGACTCGCTCGACGGTTGGGGCGGGTACACTCGTGGCTGTTGGGGTCAGTGTAGGCTCCTCCTCGTCACCGCACGCGCTCAGCAGAAAGCCCGAGACCGCCAGGCCTACCGCCAGCCATACCAGGACGCTCCTATTCAGCAAGTTGCGCATTTCGTTACCTCCTATGCACTCTCTATGGCTTGCGCTCTCTATCGTTGACCGGTCTCCGTTCCAAAATGGGATGCACTCACTCATTCAGTTCCTCTGGACGACAATCCGGCATCAGTGGCCGCCGCGGGCCTTTCCTCAGTCAGAAACGCGATCAGCGCGTCGATCTCTGCCTGATCCAGCGACCGAAACGAGGGCATGCCCTCCGGACCCTTCTTGAGGGCTTTACGCACATCGGACGGGCTGACGTCGCTCAGGTCCTCGCCCACAACCCCGCCCTCCGCCGTGAGCCCATGGCAGCTTGCGCAGCCGGAGCCGACGTACAGGGGAGAGCCATAACCGTCGGGCGTCGTTCGCTGACCATCCCGAGGTCGCCACGACTCCAGGGACGGCTCATTCCCAAGCGTTGTCGGGGCGGTCCGGTGGTAGTCCTCCGGAGCCGCGTGCAATAGGTTGAGTTCAGTACGCCAGCCGGAATCTGTACTCGCCCAAGGGCGCAGGGTGATGCCTACTATCAACACAAAAGCCACACCAAGGATCCCTAGTCCAGCGGCCACGGGAACAAGAAGTCTCCTCATGCCCAGGGCCCCAATCCTGGCAGCAGAGGGATCGACAAGCCTGCCCTCCGGTGTCATCGCACCGGGAGCTGGTTTGGGAGTGCTCTCCCGGCTGATGATCCCCAGTAGAATCATCGTGAACAGGTATGTGGCGAAGGCTCCTGCCGGTAGGACGACGAGCCACGCCCATTGGACGAGCCAGTCCCAGCGCCCTCGAATCTCGTGGACCAGTTCCTCCGGATGGAACAGGTGGCCCCCCGGTCGCACACTCAAAGTGCCGGTGGCCTCTTCGATGTCGCCCTCTTCGGGCTTTCCTACCCGGGCGGCGATCGTGATCTCTCCATCGGTCCTGGGAATGTAGAACGCCCGCGCCACACCAGATTCGTCAGTTACCGCCTTGCCGATAGCCACAGCGTCAAAGGTATTCAGGAACACCATCTCTGCCCAGAATGTGACACGTACGCCTTCCATCGGCTCGCCATCAGGGCCAATGACGAGGGCCCGAGCTCCGCTCGCTCCCCAACAGCGGCGTCCTTCGTGACAGCCAGCAATATCTCGGGCGCCGGGTCTTCGGCCGACCCCTCACCCGGCGTCATGCCCCACGCGAGCAGGGCGATGAGAATTGCCAGCCAGATTTTCTTCTTGTGTTCCATCAATTAGTCTCGGCGGTCCTGCCCCTCATCTGCCCATCACGAAAGGGTCAAGGTGCCCGTTCGTACTCTTCGACCGTCTCCTCGATCGCGACAGCCGGGAACAGCTTTAGAGCGAGCACGATGATGAGCGAGAAGAGGGCGATTCCTCCGGCCGAGACCGACCACTCCACCCATGTAGGGCTGTAAGAGGCTGGCTCGTAGGGCTGAAGGGGTATGCGGAGACCGCCGACCACGATGACGTACCGCTCCAGTGCCATCCCCACAACCGCCATCACGGCGGCCGTGACGATGCCCGTGATGTTCCTGGTGGCCGGCACGACTATGAGCAGCACCGGAACGATGATCCCAACGACGATGTAAACCCAGTAGATCGGCGCCATTGCACCGGCCATTGAGCAGCTGCTGAAAGTGAAAGGCGCTGTCTTCGGTCATCTGGTAGCCCCTCACGGTGTACTCGGACAGGTTGAAGAACAACACCATCAGTGCCGTGGTTACCAGGATGTAGCCGAGGTACCGGAAGTGCTTGGCCGTCAGATACTCCTCCAGGTGCAGCGTCTTTCTGACGATGGCGATCAGCGTGATGAGAATGCCCGTTCCGGAGTAGAGAGCGCCCGCGACGAAGAAGCCGGGATACATCGTTGAGTTCCAAGCATCTCGGAGAGTATTGGCGAACAGAAGAGAGGTCACGGTGTGCATGGACACCGCCACCGGTATGATCAATAGCATCATGACTCCGAGGCCGATGCCCAGGTACCGCCTCTGGCGCTCCGTGCCTCTCCATCCGATGGACAACGTCTCGTAGAGCCATGCCCTCGGGCCGCCGGCACGTCTGCCCAGCTTGTCCCGGCAGCGGGCGAGATCGGGTATCAGTGCCAGGTACAGGTAAATGAGGCTCCCGATGATGTACAGAGTTATTCCGTAGACATCCCATGTGACGGGAGAGCGCCACCGACCATAAGCGAACATGTTGAAAAGGCGATCGGGGCGACCCATATCGAACAAGATGAACAGGCCCGCCACTGTCAGCGCCGCTACCGTCACGACTTCGGCTACGCGAGTGATGGGGGTCCGCCAGCCGACACCGGTGATTCGCAGGACCGCCGACACCATGGTCCCTGACATACTGACGCCGATAAAGAACACGAACAGCGCGATGTATAGGCCCCAGGAGATGCGGTCCCGCATCCCGGTGGCCCACAGCCCTTCGCGGAGCTGGACAGAGTAGGCGTAGACGCCCCACGCGATTACCAGCAAGAGGAGACCAGTCAGAAAATAGAACCCCTTACCCGTCCGGGTCAGGGGGGCGAAGGCGCGCGCCTCGAGCCTGCCCTGGAAGCGCTCTACCGATTCGAGCGTTGCCATCGCTTCGCTCCGTTCGCAACCTTTTCCCAGCGCCACTCGGTGGGCGTTCGGCCTTCAGTGAACGGGTCGCGTCCGACGTTCTCCCCGTGGCCTGGGATGTAGTACACCCGGGGCTCGGTGCCAAGCTCCGCCTTCTGGGTGTAGGCATGGTTGTCCGTAAGGAAGCGGGAGAGATCGACGACATCCTCTCCGTTCGTCGCGATGTCCTCCTCCAGATCGCCGTAGTAGATGGCATTGTTGGGGCATGCCTGAGCGCAGAACGGAAGCCGCCCCGCCCGCGCCATCTCCGGGCAGAAGTCGCACTTATAGACCACTCCCTTCTTCATGGGCACCTGGTGTTCGGGAGAGTACTCGACGAAGATGGACTGCGGAGGAGAGGGGGGCTCACCCCAGGTGAAGAACCTCCGCTCGTAGGGGCAGGCGGCCAAGCACAGCCTGCAACCTATGCATCGGTTCTGGTCTATGAGCACGACCCCTTCCGGCGTGGACCATGTAGCTCCCACGGGACAGACGTTGACGCAAGGGGCATTCTGGCATTGCATGCACGGCGTCGGGAAGAACTGGGTCCCTCCGCCGGGCAGCTCATGCTCATAGACGTCTATCCACTCCATGGGCTCGGGAATGAAGTGCCCCTCGATGCAGGCCGCCGTACACTGCGGTGGTTTGTCGATGCTCTGGCAGCCGTCGCAGTAGCGGAGATCTATGACCATCGCCCATCTCCTGAGGCGAGTCGCCCCAGGAGTCGTCTGGGCTGAGTCGCTCTCGGAGCCTTCCACTGTAAGAATGGAGGGGAGGACCGGGGCGACCGCGGCGGAGACCCCCGCCGCGGCCATGACTTTGAGCAGCTGGCGACGGCTGATCTGCCACTTGCGATCGTTCTCCGACCGAGCGTCGCCTCCTGGAGCATCGCCGTCCATACTGTCCCCCTGCTCTCGGTGTCTTGTCTCACCCTAGTTGCGGGGTGTGAACGCTACATGGACCGGCTGACGCTGGGCGTGAAGACTTCGTGAAGACTTGCACAATTCACGTCGGGACCGGGGACGCGTCTTAGGTAGAGGGGCGACGTTACGAGCGGACCATCGCGCCGTAGATCGCCAAGTGGGATGCGTTGCCGAGGACGAATGAGCCGGATCGACCCGGGCGGTGGCCCGAGATGCCCTGCGGAGTACCCGTCGAGGCTTCAGAGCCCCTGGCTAGGTATCGAGGGCTATAGAGGGGCGGAGCTTCAATGGTGCGTCCGCGGTGGCTGGCATCCAGAGGCAGAGGGTGTTTCTGGGGGCGGAACGAGCCGGCCCGGACTCAACGGCAGACGCAGTGCCGCGTCGGGACCGAGCAATACACGCAGGCTGTGCGATCGTATCTGGTACTGGCCTCGTCGGTGGCCTTACGCCTGACCCCAAGCTCACCCGCTGTGAGAAGAGTCGGTCCCGGCCTCGTGATCCTCCCCCGGCGGGGCTTCCCCTTCATGGGGCTCCCCGTCTCCGTGCGGAGCCTCGTCTTCGTGTTCTTCCTCTGGCGCGGCCTCGCCCAGCAGCTGTTCCAGCTCGTGCTCGGCCTCGCGCAGGTCACCCTGAGCGAGGAGAGTCAGGATTACCTTCCCCTGCTCTTGCCTGCGCCCGGTTGCCGTCTCGACAAAGTGCAGCGCGTGGTGTGCCGACACGTCCGCCTCGTCCACGCGGACGGACGACAACGCCAGCGTGAGGTGCATCGTGGATTCGTCTAGATCGGCCTCTCCCAGCCCTTCAAGCATTTCCTCGATGATGTGCCCGCCCTCGTGAGCTTCCCCTTCTTCGAGGACCGCTACCGCCTGCTTCATGCGTGAGAGGTGCTCGCCCTCGGTCACGCCGATGATGTGGCCAAGATGGTGAATCGCCTCCTGAATGTCGTCCGCCTCGATCGAGTACAACGCCATCCAATGGTGAAGAGCCAGCTCGTCAGGCCCGGGTGCGCGTACGTGGACGTGCTCGCCTGACAGTCCCTACTATGAACTCGACGATAGCCTCCAGCTCATCGTTGCTAAGCTTGTCCGGCGGAAAGACCGGCATGATGCCCAGTGGGGCGCGGGCCTGGCGCTTCACCTGCGCCGAGGTATGGCCCGCCAGCGGAGGCGCGATCCCGGTCCCCTCAGCGTCCTGGCCGTGACACGCGGCGCATCCTTTCGAGACGAACAGCTCGTGTCCCAAAGACAGTAGACGTTCGGCCTCGGGCGTCTCCCGTTGGACGGTCAACTGTACGGTCGGCAACGCCGTTGGAGTCGGCGCGGATGCCGGCTCGGCGCTGCACGCCGCCAGTCCGACGATAAGAACGAATGGAACGGAGATCAGCAACTTGATCATCGGCGCGCTCCTTCACGTAGACCTCCGAATCAGAGCCTGGCGAGGCTTGTTCACCGACGTTTCCCGTATCAACCAGCGTTCCTCTTATCAAACCCCAGGCGGTCAAGGAGCCACAATCTTTGACCGTGCGAAGGTACTGCCACTCCTCTCCCCCTCGCAGGCGGGAGAGGGCACCTGCTACTCCTCGCCCCCTCGTAGGGGGAGACTCAGAGGGGGAACAGCAGAGTCGAGCCACCGCAGGAACGACTCGACCCCCGCGACGCCGTCGAGGCTATAATCGGCAGCGTCGATGAGCTCGGCGGGCGAGTCCTTGTGGAGAACCGCCACGCCCAGGGTCCCGACCCGGCCGTCCGACCCCAGGTCCCTGAGCCCCAGCAACCCGTCGACGTCGGTCGTGTCGTCGCCGATGAAGATCACGCCGTCTAGTTTACGATCGGCGGCCAGCCTCTTGACCGCGAGCCCCTTGTCCAGGCCCACCGGCGGACGAAGCTCCAGAACCAGCTTCCCCCAGAACACGTCCAGGTCGTCAACGCCGGGGGTGGACGTCAACGCCGTGGCGAGACGCCCGCGCGCCTCGTCCGGGTCCGGCGCCAGCCGGTAGTGGACCGACGCGCCGTATTGCTTGTCCTGCCAGACGAGCCCGTCGCCGTCCGCGACCGATCTCAGATGGTCCAGCGCCTCTCTGATGCGGTCCCGGTAGCCCTCCGCCTCCGGGGCGATCTCCAACCGGTCCCCGGCGAGGTATTCGACACCGTGGTTGCCGACGTAGACGACCCCGTCGAGCCCGACCAGATCGCGGAGGTTCGCTGCCTGCCTCCCAGATACGACCGACACCAGGGTCAGCCTCTCGACGAGGGAGCGGAGGGCCCCGGCGTTGCCGTCCGAAATCCGCGCCGCCGACGGCGTCGGCGCGATCTCCGAGACGGTGCCGTCGAAGTCTACCACCAGCCCCAGCCGTGCCCGGCGCACGACCGAAAGAGCCTCGTCCAGGTGCTGAAGCAGGCTCGGAAGCGTGCGTACCATTACTGGGCGGTGAGACCGCCGTCGATGACCAGCTCGGCGCCGGTCATGTACGACGACTCGTCCGAGGCGAGGAACAGGACGCCGAAGGCCACGTCGTCGACGGTACCGATGCGTCCCATCGGCACCCTGCCGGTAGACGCCGCCCTGCCCTCCGGCGTTGCCAGGTTCGCCGCGATCATCTCGGTCTCGACCGGTCCCGGATGGACCGAGTTGGCCCGTATCTTGTCCCCAGCGTGCTGGATGGCCGTAATCTTGGTCAGCACCCTCACCGCGGCCTTGGACGCCCCGTAGGCGCTTCCTCGGCGGCTCCCGACCAGGCCGGTCGTGGAGGAAACGTTGACTATCGAGCCTCCGCCACTTGCGCGCATGGCTGGCACCGCGTGCTTGGTTCCGAGGAACACCCCCCGGGCGTTGACGCTCATGATGAGGTCCCACTCGTCGACCGTGGTCTCTTCGACGGGCACGGTGCTGTATATCCCGGCGTTGTTGACCAGGATGTCGAGCCTACCGAACAGACGAACCGCCGTGGAGATCGTGGCCTGCCAATCCGGCTCACTGGCGACGTCCAGCCTCTGGAACTCGGCCCGCCCCCCGGCCACCCGAATCTCCTCGGCGAGCGCCTCGCCATCCGACTCCCGCACGTCACCCAGAACGACGCATGCGCCCTCTCGTGCGAAGAGTCGAGACTCTGCCTCGCCCAGGCCGCGGGAGCACCCGCTGATCACGGCCACCTTACCGGTCAGCCGCATCGAGCCTCTGCCGGAGCCGTCTAGTGAGCAAGGATTCCCCCGTCAATCACGAACTCGGCGCCCGTGACATAGGTCGAGTCGTCGGACGCGAAGAACAGCACGCAGTACGCCATCTCCTCGGACGTGCCCATCCTGCCCATGGGGATGTTCTTGAGCGCCTCAACCCGGTTGGCCTCGTCGTAGGTCTCGGTCAGCATCAGCGTGTCGATGCCTCCGGGATGGATCGAGTTGACCCGGATGTTTTCCCCTGCATACTGAACCGCGGCCACCTTGCTGAAGGACCTGATCGCGCCCTTCGACGCATGGTAGGCGGCTGCTAGCGGGCTCGCCGTCATCGCCGATATGGATGAGATGTTGACGATCGATCCGCCACCAACCTTTCGCATCTCGACCGCCGCGTATTGTGTTCCCAGCAGGACGCCCAGCGTATTGACGTCCATCACCCGCTGCCACAGCTCCTCGGTCGTCTCCTCGATGTCCTCGATCCGAAGGATCGCGGCGTTGTTCACCAGGATGTCGAGCCTACCGAACTGCTGCAATGTAGCGGAGATCGCCCGCTGCCAGTCCTCGTCGCTCGAGACGTCGAGCGTTACGAAGATTGCACGCCCCCCGGCCTCAGCGATCTCGGCCTCGACCTGCCTACCCTCTTCCTCGCGGACGTCGGCGATGACCACCCCGGCGCCTTCTCTGGCGAACAGTCTGGCCTCCGCCGCGCCCTGCCCGCGCGCTCCACCGGTAATCAGCGCGACCTTTCCAGCAAGTCTCATGGCTTCCTCTTGGATAACCCGAATCCCCTCTGCCCCAACTGGGGGTCTTGCAGCCCCCGTGTAATCCTGAGAGCTTGTGAGCAAATCCCCGCCCTCGCCCCAAAAAGAGAGATGCATGGCTTCTGAGGGACACCCTCAGACTCCCGGCAAAGAGGCCAGCCCCTCTGCACACCTCATGCTGGGGCGGGGCCGACTGGGTCACCCTCGCGCCCTTGGCGGGGGTTCGGGCGTCCCCAAACACTCTGCAGGGCGGGCGGGCCAGACACCTCCAACAACGAGGGACCATCTTCGCTACTCGATGGCAGTCGAAGCCAAAGCTGATTGTAGCATCCCGCCGCCGTCGGGCAACCGCTCCACCGAATCCGGATTCGTACAGAGGTTCGTACATAGTATTGACAAGAACATCTATTCTGTTCTATTCTGTTCTAAGCTGAGCGGAGGAATCAGAGATGAGACAGGCTTCACCCAACGGGCAGCTACCGATGCCGGGGATTCCGGATGAGCTCCGGGCAAGGCGGCAGGCCGACCAATACAGCGTCGCCCCCGGAGCCGAGGTCGTGTACCTGGGCAGGGTCTCCGGCGGGCCACGATTCGGTGCCAGAGGCATCGTTAAAGAGGCATACGTGCGCAGGGCCGTAGTGGACATGGGTCCGTGGGGCGAGTGGCGCATCCCATACCACTTCCTGACCCTTCCCCTTCAGGCAGCATAGGCATGCCGGGAGACGACTCGACCCAGGTCCGTATCAAGGTGGTCGGCGTCGGGGGTGCGGGCGGAAACGCGATCGCCCGCATGGCTGCCTCCGGGCTTCACGGCGTGGAGATCCTGGCGGTCAACACCGACGTTCAGGCGCTCGGCCGTCTCACGCGGATCCCTACCTTCGCCATAGGTCCCAACACCACGGCCGGGATGGGCTCCGGCGGAGACCCCGACATCGGCCGTCGCGCCATGAAGGAGAGCCAGGGCCAGGTAGCCCAGCTACTGGAGGGCCTCGACCTGCTCTTCATCGCCGCCGGACTCGGGGGCGGTACAGGGACCGGCGCCGCTCCGATTCTCGCCGACGTCGCCAGACGCCAGGGCATACTCACCGTGGCCGTGGTAAGCCGGCCATTCTCTTTCGAGGGGCAGCACCGCCTGGACATCGCCTCCAGAGGCCAGGACCAGCTCACACAGAAGGTAGACACGATCATTGCGGTCGACAACGACCGGCTGTTGCCGCCAATGGGTGCCACGGCATCCCTGGAGAAAGCGTTCAAGCTGGCCGACGAGGTGCTGCGCCAGGGCGTCCAGGGCATATCTGAGATCGTCACGGTGCCGGGTCTGGTGAACGTGGATTTCGCCGACCTCAGGGCGGTAATGAAGGGCGGCGGGCCCTCGTTCATGGCAATGGGGGAAGGCAAGGGGAAGCGGGCCGCGGTCGGAGCCGCCCGCGCGGCGTTGGCGACCCCCCTCTTCGATGCACCCGTCAGGGGGGCGCAGGGCATTTTGCTCAACGTGAGGGGCGGGTCCGATCTCGCGCTCGAGGAGGTCCACGAGGTCGCCGACCTGGTTCGCGAGGCCAGCGGCCGGCAGGCGAACGTGATATTCGGCGTGGTCCAGCAACGGGGCTGGAAGAAGCGCGCGGCGGTCACTCTGGTGGCCACCGGTCTGGCTCCCGCGGATTCAACACCCGAACCCACGGACAGGTCCGATGCGGAAGTCCCGGCTGTGGCGTCGCGCGGGGTCTCCTCTAACGGGCACCGGCCCCAGGCCACGGCCGGGCACCGGCTGCTCTAGAACCACGCCGGCTTTCCTTCGCCTGCTACCCCTCAGCCCCCGGGAAGCCCCGGCGCTGGCCTTTTAGAAACTCCTCCAGCTCCGTGATCATCGTCTCTGGGCTCGGGATCTCGCCCGGCGGAGGCTGGTCTGCGTCGTATCTCTTCTCCAGACGCTCCACGTATGCCGTGACGTTGGCCTGACCTGCGATCACCTTGGCGACCTCGCTCTCGAACGCGTCGCCGCTCTCTCGCAGCTCCTGGAGGTCCACCTCGAAATCGATCAGACTCCTCAGCTTGGCGAGTAGCGCGAGCGTCACCTTTGGGTTCGGGGATGTGTTCAAGTAGTGTGGAGAGTGCCCCCAGATGCTTGCGCTCGGGAGTCCCTTTGCGGCGCACGCCTCCAGGAAGGGGCTATGAATCCCGGTCGGCCCCTGGTATCCCGAGTTCCGCACGCCGGTCCAATCGAGCCGCTGGTTCAGCTCCTCGCTACTGGCGCGGCCCGTCACGCTCGGCTTTCGAGTGTGGGGAACGGCATCCAGCAGAGCGCCGAGGGTCACGACAAGCTCGACGCCGGTCTGCTCGGCGATATTCAGGATCAGACCGGAGAACGTTCGCCACCGCAGATTGGGCTCTGTGCCGATGTACAGGATGAGGTTGCGAGAGGGGTCGTCGCCCGCGTAGTAGAAGAAGTCGTTGGCCTGCCACCGAATCACCCGCTCTCCTTCGGCGTCGAGACGGGTCTCCGGGCGAACGGCGGTGAAGTCGTAGAAGTCTTCGGGGTCTATCTCCGCGAACTTGGTGGCGGGAAGCCGTTTCACCAGGTAACGGATCGCTCCCGTGGCGGCCTCCGCAGCGTCCGGCCAGCCCGCAAAGGCCGCCACCATCGTGGGGAACTTCCCCTCCGGCGTCTCGGTGACTATCAGGCCGTCCATCACACTGCGCTCATGCGTATTGCAGTCAGTTTACCATCCTGGATCGCGTGGTGCCAGGGTAATTTTTCCCCCTGCAGGCCATCGAGGTCGTCTCCGGGCCCCATCGTTCGCATGTTAGAATCTAGATACGAGCGCAACCGGAGACGGGACTGATCGATGGCGAAAAACTACTGGATGGTGGTCCAGACGGCTGAGAATTTCGAGATATCCAAGGAGCTTGGGTTCACCGTTCACGGCCTGAGGTCCCGCATGCGGCGCCGGGCCGAGCGGATGTCGCCCGACGATCGTGTCCTGTTCTACGTCACTGGGATTCGCAAATGGACCGTCCTCGCTTCGATAGCTTCGCGCTACTTCGAGGATCGCACCCCGATCTGGAAGCCCGGTCCGACGAACGAGGAGTTTCCCTACCGGGTGAAGCTCAAGCCGAGCATAATCCTGAAAGAAGCAGACTACATCGACGCGCTGGTCCTGGCGCCCCGGCTGGAGTACGTGAAGAAGTGGCGCCCCGAGGATTGGCCCCTGGCCTTCTTCGACACTTTGCACCTGCTCCCGCAGCGGGACTTCCGCCTGATCGAGGCGGAGATGAAACGGATCGTGTCCAGGGGCCGTCCCCGCAGCGGGCGGCGATCCAGGGGCCGAGACCGGCGGGACCGGCGCGAACGGCAGGGCGATGGCTCCGACAGGCGGACGCCCACTCCGCGGTCCGAGGCGGTGGCCACCGCCGATCGCGAAGATGACAGGCCGGTCCAGGATCAGGTCGAAGCAGTACGCCTGATCGACGGCCAGGAGGATGCTCCGGCCCAGGGATCCGCCGACGTGTCCGGCGTCCTCGACAGGACGGAGGACGAGACGGTCCACGATCAGGTCGAATCCGTAGTCGCGGTCGATGGCCAGGAGAGCGCTCCAGCCCAGCAATCCACCGACGTATCCGGCACCCTCGACAGAGCGGAGGACGAGGCGGTCCCCGATCAGGTCGAGGCTGTAGCCGCGGTTGATGGTCCGGAGGATGCTCCGACCACGGGACCTGCCGAGGTGTCCGAAGAGACACAACCCCAGGGGCGGGCCGACGAGTCAGGCACCTCAGACGAGACGGTGCCTCAAGAATCGGGGACCGGGGACGGCGCCGGCGACCTGACCCCGGACGACCGGCCCTAGCCGGCGGTCGAGGGCTGGGCCTCCTCGACCAGGAAGTTCTCGTCATACAGGTCTTTGACTCGATCGAGCAGCTCGGCCGGGATGTCCTCCGTGTCCGAGGCCGCTGCGAACTCCTCGAGCTGCGGCGTGTTCGTGATGTTCGGCAGGACGGTCGCCACCATGGGTCCTGCCAGCGCGAATTTGATGGCGATCTGGCCGATGGTCGACCCCAGCTCCTCAGTCAGAAAGTCGAGGGCTGCGAGCTTCTTCAGTCCCTCGGTTAGCCACTCCCTCTTCCGGTGGCTCCGATGGTCCTCGGGGTCGAACACGGTGTCCTTGCTGTAGGTACCGTCCAGCAGGCCCGAGGCATGGGGCACCCTCGTTAAGAAGCCAGTCTGCTCCTTCTCGGCCATGGAGAACCACCTCTTGGCCGGCTCCTGCTCCAGGATGCTGTAGATGATCTGCATCGCCCGGGCGTGCCGGTCCTGTATCGACGCCTCACCCTCCTCGTACCAACCGATGTCCGGCCCGACCGCGACACCGTGATGCCGGACCTTCCCCTCTCGGACCAGCTGGTCGAGGGTGTCGAAAAGGTCGTCCTTCTCGATGGCGTCGACACGCGGGTTGTGTATCTGGTACAGGTCGATGTAGTCGGTACCCAGCCGCTTTAGGCTGCGCTCGCAAGCCAGTCGTATGAACTCCGGAGTGAAGTTCTGCGGGCGCTCCTGGTGACCCTCCCGGACGTGATTGTAGAAGTCGTACCCGAACTTGGTGCCGATGACAATGTCGTTTCTCCGGTCGCGGAGGGCCTTCGCCAGGATCTCCTCCCCGTAGCCCTCGCCGTAGGCGTCGGCGGTGTCGAAGTAGCTGACGCCGATGTCGTGGGCGCGTTGCAACAGGCGGATGCCGTCGGCCTCTTCGATCTTGCCCCACCAGTTGGTGCTGACGGTCCATACGCCGAACCCGACCTCGGAGACGTCAAGGTCGGTTGCGCCGAGTCTTCGGTATTTCATCTCATTCTCTCTTCAAGGCTCAAGGGTCATCCATCGTATGCGGCGGTAAGGCACGCCCACCCCTCAAGGGGGGAGAAGGGTTTCTGAGGGACGCCCTCAGACTCCCGGCATAGGGGCTTCGCCCCTCTTCGCTCCCCATCTTCTTGAGGAGCGACGGCGGACGGCGCGCGTCCCTACACGGGGCATTGCCTCCGCCATCTCTGAGCTCCCCATCTTCTTCAGGAGCGAGGGCGCACGCCGTGCGCCCCTACATGGGGCATCGTCCTGGTCCCTCTGCGCCCCACATCTTCAGGCACCGTTGACCGCGCGCTTGATGGCGCCGACGCGCTCTTGGAAGTCCTCGTCGGACAGGACCGGGCTCATATAGCCGAGGGGTACGTCCTGCCCCAGGTCCACCCACGACTTGCACCCGCCGTACTCATCCAGAACCGGCAGCGCCTGCGGCTGCTGCAGCGTATAGACCCGCAGCAGAGCCACCCGCAGCGGCTCTTTCGGCCGCCAGTGGAGCCGCTTGCTGACGTACTCGCCGGTCCAGATGTGGAACGGCGACAGGGTGTCCAGGGCTGTCTGGTCGGTGATCTCCAGGACGTCTGTCACCTGTCCCCAGGAGCCAAGTGTGACCAGCCCTGGGACGTCGTTCTCCTCTACAGTCGCGGCGATATCCTGGTGGTAGGCGACCTTGGTCAAATCCTCGGACTGGTGCTCGTAGGTCGGATAGAGCAGGAACTCCGGGTGCTCCAGTCGGAACTCCCTGTCCTCCCGGTCGATGCCGCCCTTCCTCAAGATGATGATCTGCTTGGCCTCCGCCAGAGCCTTGACGGCCACGGCCCACTCCTTCAGAGCGAGCGTTGACACTGGCGGGAGTAGCTGCAAGCGATCACCTCCGGGTTCGGCCGCGGGAGCGGCAGTCACGGCAATTATAGCCGGTCCGCTCTGGCCAGTCGACCACGCCGGCGCCCTACTCTCTGGGTGGCAGCGGTCGCGTGTGGCGGAAGAAGTGTAGGAACGCCTCCTGCGGTACAATTGGTGCCGTGATCGCCCCTCGTGGATTTATTTCGGTTGTCGAGCCTTGCATCACGTCGGCTCGCCAGACTCTCAGTCCCGACGTGTCGGGACTGAGAGCGATAACGAAGGGAATCGAAGTTGGGTCGTCGACGTAGGAGGCGCCCGAAGGACCGGCCCGCCGCCGCCCAGCCGCCGAGGCAGCCGCGCCCTGGGCCGCGGGCCGCTGTTCAGCCACAGAAGAAACCGAGTATATTCGCCAGGGCCCTGAGGGCCGCCTTCTTCATCCCGTCCGCCTACGAGGGACTCGACGATGATCCCTGGTCGGCCCTTCAGGCGCTGGGCGTCGGCGCGGCCGCGGCCATTTCTCTCGGTGTGGGATTCCGAGACGAAACCCTGGCGGCCTTCGAGGGCCCCCCAGTTCTTGGTTTCCTTTGGGCCGCCAACACCGTCATCGTCGGGTGGGTCCTCTGGACGCTGCTGGCGTTTTTCATTGGATCGCGGATCCTCGGCGGCACCGGGAACTTCAGGCAGATCCTTCGGGCTCTCGGGTTCGCGTTCGCTCCCGGGGTTCTGCTCGGGCTGCGATCCACTCCGGACGTGGGCGGCGCTCTGTACTTTGTCGTGATCGTGTGGATTCTCGCCTCTGGGACTCTGGCGCTCAAAGAAACGCTGAAGATCAGCTGGCTGAAGGCGGTCCCAGTCGGCGTCATCGGCTGGTTCGTCACGTTCGGGGTGGTACCCTTGCTCTTCCTACAGATTGCCCCCGTCGAGTAGCGGCGGCTACGCCTTCAGATCGACATACGCGCCTATCTCGGTCCTCCGCGCCTCGAACAGCCTGAGCGCGTTTCGTGTGGTCGCCGCCTCGACCGCCTCGACAGAGGTCCCCTGAAGCTCGGCGAGCTTCCCGGCGACGTCGCGCACGTGCCGAGGCTCGGTCCATCGCTCCCGCCTGGCCTTGAACGGCTGTGGAGCCGCGTCCGTCTCGAGAACGATGTGCTCCAGCGGCACCCCAGCGGCAGCCTCCTGAAGGTGCGGCAGCCTCAGGAGGGGTCTTGCCAGGGAGATGTAGAATCCAAGATCGATGACCTGCCTCGCCGCCTCGAGGTCCCCTTGAAAGTAGTGGGCGGCGCCGCCGACCTCGTATCCTCCCTCCTCTCGAAGCACCCTGAGAGTCTCGGCGTGAGCCTCGCGGCTGTGGAATATTACCGGCAGACCCACCTCCCTCGCCAGCGATATCTGAGCCCGGAAGGCCTGGTACTGGGTTGCTCGATCCGGGGAGCCCTCCATGAAGTCCAGCCCTATCTCGCTGATAGCGACGACCTTGCCGGCCGTCGCCAGGTCTCTCAGCTCGGCGATGACGGCGTCCCCGACCGGTCCCACCAGATCCATTGGGTGTATCCCGACGCCCGAGAACAGGCCGGGAAGGTCTTTCGACAGTGAAAGCTGGACGGACCGCCGTGAGGACTCCAGCGTGGTCCCGGCGCTCACGATCATGCCAACGCCGGTCCGGGCTGCCCTGTCGACTATCTCGGCAACCTCGGAGTCGGGAAAGCAGTCCAGATGAGTGTGGCAGTCGATCAGCAAGATGGTGCGGCTTGATGGCCTAGCTTTTGGGAGTGTGGGAAATTATACTACGTGCAGCTACGTACCCGCCGAGAGGGGTTGTGGGGCCAGCACAGGGGAGAGGTGTGGAGATGAGGAAAACACTGGCAAACGTCGCGAAGATCACGCTGGGGCTCGGCGTCAGCGTCGGGTTCGGCTATCTCGCTGTTCGGGGCCTCGAGTGGGCCGAAGTAGCCGACAGCCTACAAGGTGTCCGGCTGCCCCTGGTGCTCCTTGCGGTCGCCTTCTTCATCCTGGCCAGCTTCGTCCGGGCCTACCGCTGGAAGCTGCTGTTCGTACGGCAACGGATCTCCACGCTGCGGCTGTTCGTCATCCAGAACGAGGGGATCGGCCTCAACAATCTGCTTCCGATACGCGTCGCCAGCGAGGCGATGCAGATGACGATACTGACCCTCCGCGAGAGAATCCCCGCCCCGACGGCCCTGGCTACGCTGGGCATAGAGCGCCTGATCGATGTTGTCGCGAGCGCCCTGATCCTCGTAGCCGCGTTCTTCCTGGTCCCCGAGATGAAGAGCTTCAAGCTCTATGTGTGGGGAGCCATAGGATTCGCCCTGGTAGCGATCCTGCTGGTCCGGCTCATTGCGTGGGGTGGTGCGTCCGGCATCCTGAAGCGGTTCCGCTTCCTCTCGGAGCTCGCACTGGCGGTCGGGACCCTGGAAAAGCAGCGAGTGCGGCTCGCGGCGTCTCTGCTGGCCAGCGTGCTCTACTGGGTCATGGTGGGCATAACCGCCTGGATTGTGGCCGAGGCCTTCGATCTGGGGATATCGCCTGTAACGTCGACCCTGGTCATCATGGGCACTATCTTCTTCGCGACCGCGGTCCCGGCGGCGCCGAGCGCCATCGGCACCTTCGAGGCCGCGGTCGTCTATGTCCTCAAGGTCTTCGATGTGGACCACGCGGCGGCCTTCGGCTTCGCGATCATCGTTCACGCCGTGTTCTTCCTGCCGCCCACCCTCATCGCGATCGTCGGTCTTCCGATGGAGGGGGTGCTATCTCGGCGAGGCGTCCAGAGACTCCGGACGGGCGGCGCCACGACCGGCGCCACGACCTGAGCCGCAGGGCCGTCTTGCCGGCTCGATCGTCTATCCCATATCTGGCCGCCGCCGTCGTATTGATCGGGGCGGCATGCGGACCATCCGGCCCGGAGGACCCGACCCCTAGCCCATCGCCCTCGCCGACACAGACGGCGACCTCCACCTCGATCCCGCCGCCGTCGCCGACCACGGTCACGGTCGTGGCCGTCACGACTGTCCGGACGGACCCGTCGCCGGAGCCGACCGAGACTCCTACGCCGAGCCCGACCGTGAGGCATCCGACGGCCACCGATACGCCGCTGCCCCCTACCCAAACTCCCGCCCGCGTCGAGACGTCTACACCCGTTCCGGCGACGCCGACGGCAGCTCCCAGCGGACAGTACGGCGGAGCATTGAGACTCGTGGGGCGCGAACGGATCGCCCACTTCGACGTCCACAACGACATCTCGCCGGCCCTCTCGACCTGGGGACCCGGGATCGTCTACAGCCGCCTCATGCGCTTCTCGCTCGGAACGGACATGGTCCTTCCCAGTCTGGCGGTGGAGTGCGAGCTATGTGAGGGATGGGAGATGTCGGATGAGACCACCTTCGTCTTCCGCCTTCGCGACGATGTCCGTTGGCAGGACGTCGAGCCGACCTTCGGACGGTCGCTCGACGCCGAAGACATCGTGTTCAGCTACGGCCGTCAGCGTGAGATCGGGCGGCCCAACGCGCCCATCCTCCGGGGCATCCGGAGTATCGAGGCCCCGGCCCCGGATCTGCTCCGGATCACCCTGGAGACCCCGGACGCCGACTTCCTTCTGGCGCTCGCGGACGGCCACTCCAAGATCGTCGCCAGGGAGGCCGTCGAGATCAACGGCGACCTGATGGACGGCCCAACGGTCGGCAGCGGCCCGTGGATATGGAGGGACACCCGGTCCGACGGAGGCCACACCTTCGTCCGTAACCCCGACTACTTCGAGGCGGGCCTCCCATTCGTCGACACGCTGGAGATTCATGTGATCACCGACCAGCTCACCAGGGATACGGCTTTCGCGGTCGGGCTTCTGGACGTGATCGATCTCGATCCGCAGGCATGGTTCGAGATCACGCAGGGTGGCACCGACGAGCGGGTCCTGCTTGCCAGGGAACCGGGCACGGGGCTGGAGCTGGCGATGAACACCTCAGAAGCGCCGTTCGACGATATCGGCGTCCGGAGGGCAGTGTTCCAGGCGATCGACCCCTGGGGCGCCATCGCGGACGTCTGGTCCGACGCCGCCTTCGTGAGCCTTGGGCTGCCCGCCGCACGATCCGACTGGCTTCTCGGCGACGACGAGATGCGGAGGTATTTCGGCGATCCTGACCTGGCGCTCGATCTATTGAGGAGCGCCGGCGTGGACGGGCCGGTGCCCTTCACCATCAAGGTGGGCAGCTTCGGGCAAGCCTACCTCGATCACGCCGATCGGGTCGCGCGGGAGCTGCAGAGGGTGGGCTTCGATCCCTCGATCGAGGTGGTAAACCGTAGGATCTTCGGGGACGAGGTGTGGCTGGGAGGCGGTTACCAGATGTTCATCGGACCGATCCCGCCTCAGCTCAGCCCGAACGGCTACCTGTTCTCCGTGCTGCACAGCCGCGGGGCGTGGAACACCGCCGGGTACGGCGACGAGGAGCTCGACCGGCTGATTGAGGCCCAGGCCATCGAGTACGACCCGGGGAGGCGCAGGGAGTTGGCCCTCGACATCCAGCGGCACGTCCTGGACAAGGCCTATCGCTTCATGCCTGCGACTCGTGTGTCGGTCTGGACCTGGGGACCCAGGGTGCGGAACTTCCACCCGAACTTCGCGGGGTTCGAGTACGGCCACTGGGCGAGGGTGTCGATAAGCGAGTAGGGCGCCGGGAATCTGGTGGCGCGCGCCTACGGTTCGGCTTTGCGAAGAGCTTCGATGGCCTCTTCAAGCGCGGACCAGGGGAGCAGGGCGCACTTGATGCGTATGGGAAAGTCGCGGACGATCGACAGTGCACCCAGGGTCCCCAGCCGGAGAATCTCCTCGTCGGAGGGCGACATGCCGCGAAGGAGGTTCTTGAAGGCCTCGGAGAGGGCCTCGATCTCGTCCAGGCTCTTGTCCTGGATGGCGGTGGTCAGAACCGAGCCCGAGGCCTGGATGATGGTGCAGCCGACTGCCTGAAGGCCGACGCGGACCGCTCGGACGCCGTCTAAGGCTAACTGGAGGTCGACCTCGTCGCCGCAGAAGGGGTTGACCGCACGGCCCACGACATCGGGGTCCTCGACCTCGCCCCTGTTTCGGGGGTTCCGGTTGTGGTCGAGGATTACCTCTCCATAGAGGTCATCGGGCGCTCTTGATGCCACTTCCGAAATACTTGAGTGCGGACCTGAGTGCGGCGACGAGCTGGTCCACCTCTTCCTCAGTGTTGTAGATGTAGAAGGAGGCCCTGGCGGTGGCGACGATGCCTAACGTGCGCATCAGGGGCATCGTGCAATGGTGGCCGGTCCGGATCGCGATGCCCTCACGGTCGAGGAACGTCCCGAGATCGTGCGGGTGTATCTCGGACGAGTGGAACGGGATGATACCCCCGCGAATCTCGACGTCACTCGGCCCGAAGAGGTCCAGCTCCTCCAGCTCGCGGAACGCGTCCAGCGCATGCTGGGTGAGCTGCTTCTCGTGCGCCCGCACGTTCTCCATGCCGAGCCCTTCCAGGTAGTCTACCGCCGCCCCGAGGGCAATGGCGTCGCCGATATTGGGCGTACCCGCCTCGAAACGCATCGGCAGATGGTTCCAGGTGGCGCGGTCGTACCAGACCTCCAGCACCATCTCGCCGCCGACGAGGAAGGGCTCCATCTGCTCGAGCACGTCCGGCTTGACGTACAGCGCTCCTATTCCAGTGGGACCCAGCATCTTGTGTCCCGAGAACGAGAGAAACTCGCAGTCGAGCGCACCGACGTCGACAGGCATGTGTGGCACGCTCTGTGCCCCGTCGAGCAGGACCGCTGCTCCGACCGCGTGCGCCTTCGACGTCAGCTCCTCCACCGGGTTGATGGTGCCCAGCGAGTTCGACATGTGCGCCACAGCCAGGAGCTTGGTACGGGGTGTGATAATCGAGTCGAGGTCCGCGAGATCGAGGGTGCCGTCCTTGGTGAGCCGCAGCAAGCGCAACGTCGCGCCGGTCTCGTCGACCACCCTCTGCCACGGCACCAGGTTGCTGTGGTGCTCCATCTGGCTGACGACGATCTCGTCGCCGGCCCCGATGTTCTGCCTGGCCCACGTGTTGGCGACCAGGTTGATGCCCTCGGTGGTGTTCCGTGTCCAGATGACGGACTCGGGCGTTTCCGCCTTGATGAAGCTGGCGACCTTCGCGCGGGCCTCCTCGTACCGGTCCGTCGCCTCCATGCTCAGGGCGTGGACGCCTCTGTGGACGTTGGAGTTGTAGCCCTCGTAGTACTCGACCAGCTTGTCGATTACGGAACGGGGCTTCTGCGACGTCGCGGCGTTATCGAGATAGACGAGCGGCTTGCCGTATACCTCGCGGGAGAGGATCGGGAAGTCGTCTCTGATCTTTCTTGCGTCTAGCATCACCCCGGGCTCCTTGACCGGGTCCCTCCCGGTCCGAGGGCTATAGATCGACCTCGATGTCGCCACCGGCGACCCGCACCGGGAAGGTGTCTATTCCGACATAGGCAGGGGCGGCGGTCACCTCGCCGGACCTTACGTCGAAGCGTGCCCCGTGGCGCGGACACTCCACCTCATACCCTTCCATCTCGCCCTCTCCGAGCGGTCCCTCATCATGGGTGCAGACGTTGTCCACGGCGTACACCTCGCCGCCGACGTTGCAGACGGCGATCGACCGGTCCCCGACGTCGAAGACTCTGGCGGTTCCGGGCTCGACATCGCCCTCTTTGGCTATTTTCGTGAATGCCATCAGGGGATCCTTTCTCGTCGACCCCCTTGGGGATCGGTTACGAACATTCGCATACGGCGCCCCTCCCCAAAGGATGGAATATGTATCTGAGGGACACCCCTTCGACAAGCTCAGGGCAGACTCTCAGACTCGCGGCATTGCGGCTGCGCCCCTCTGAAGAATAACAGGTGGCCCCCACACCGCGGGGATCCATTTCCCGACCCGTGATCGCGTTAGCAGGGCCCCCGTCACTCGGTCGAGACCTGATCGGCACGGCCATCGAGCGCTGCCCGCATCGTGTGCCACCCCAGGGTAGCGCACTTGACACGAACGGGGAAGCGGGCGACGGTCGACAGCGCCTCCAGATCGCCCAGCCCGTCGGGGTCGTAGCTGGACTCCATGCCGCGGGTGATCATCTCACGGAATCGGCCGAACACTCGTTCGGCCTCCTCCCTGCTCTTCCCAATCACGGCCTCGGTCATGAGGGAGGTGGCCGACTTGGAGATCGCACACCCCGCGCCCTGGAACCCGATGTCTGTTATCACACCGTCCTGTACCTTCAGCTCGACTGTGAAGTCGTCTCCGCAGAACGGGTTGAACCCGTGAGAGGATCCCGTGGCGTCGGCCAGGCGCTTGAAGTTGCGAGGCCGTACGTTGTGATCCATTATCACTTCCTGGTACAGCTCCTGAAGGTCCGACGTCAAGCGACACCCTCATACCGGAAGGCCGGGAGCGTCCCTGCGACCAGCCGGTCGAGATGGTCCCTAAACGGCTCGAGCTTGACGGTCTCGATGATCTCGCTGGCGAACCCGTGAATCAGCAGAGACAGCGCAGTGCCGTGGTCGAGACCCCGACTTCTCATGTAGAACAGCGCCTCGGTGGCCACCGCACCGACCGTGGCACCGTGGGTACACATCACGTCGTCGGCGTATATCTCCAGGCTGGGCTTCGTGTTGACCCGCGCGCCCGCGGACAGGATCAGGTTCTTGTCCGACTGGTCGGAGTAGGTCTTCTGGGCACCCTGCCGGACCAGGACCCGTCCACTGAACACGGCCCTCGACTTCCCTGCAAGGATGCCCTTGAAGCGCTGGCTGCTGCTCGCCTGCGGCTTGGCGTGGTCGATGTTGATGTGATTGTCGATGTGCTGGGTGCCCGACGTGAGGTACAGCCCTCGCAGAACACAGGAGCTTCCCGGTCCGTCCAGCGCCACGTACAGGCCGTTCCTCGCCACGGACGCCCCGACCGCGAACGGGATGGACGAGAAGGTGCTGTCACGGCCCTGGTACACGTGAGTCGTGCCGATGTGGAACGCCTTGGAGCTCTCCATCAGATATCGGTAGTGGTCGATCGAGGCGCCCTCTCCGACCACTATCTCGACGACCGCGTTGGTGAAGTAGCGCGACTCCGTCAGGCCAATATAGCTCTCCACCAGGCTGAGCGTCGAGTTCTCCTCCGCGACCACCAGGATCCGCGGATGGGTGACGATGGGCCGATCGCGATCGGTCGTCACGAAGACCAGGTGCACCGGGGCCTCGGGCGAGCTGCCGCTGGGGACTCGAACGAGGGCGGCATCCTGGATGAATGCGGTGTTGACCGCGGCGAAGCCGTCCTCTTCGAGCACGGCGTACCTGCCCAGGTGCCTCTCTGCCGTGTCTCCGTTTGCCGCCAGGCCGGCCGTCAGCGGGGCCGCCATGTAGCCGGTGGACTCGGATCCAGGCGAGGACAGTGCCTCGGAGTAGTGGCCGTCTACGAAGACCAGTGTCGTCCAGCCGTCGTCCCAGGGCGTGACCGCCCGGATGTCGGCCTCCGTAACCGGGATCGTCTTCCGCTCGAACGGGTACTCGAAGGTTGCCTTCGCGATGGGGCCGACGCTGGTGTACTTCCACTCTTCGTTGCCCCGGGTTGCGGTCGGGAAGCCCAGCCTGGCGAACGACGAGAAGCCCCGTTCCCTTAGCTGGTTCAGCCAGAGCGGGCTGCTCCCGTCCAGGCGAGCGTTCAGAGTCTGGAAATCCAGCCGGTATTTGTCCTGTTCTGTGGCTACTTCAACCACCTTGCCGTGCTCTCCTGTTCTGGATTCTCGCCCCACCCCTCCGTTGAAAAGAGGAGAAGATTTCCCTGAGGGACACCCTCAGACTCCCGGCGAGGGGCTTCGTCTCTCTGCACTCCCCACCCGACCTGACTTTCCGTTCGGAATGACATGACGATGAGACTCACGACCCGCTCGGAGCACCGGCGGCCTCTCTGACCCAGTCGTAGCCCTTCGACTCCAGCTCGGTTGCGAGCTCGCGCCCGCCGGACTTGACTATGCGCCCGTCTACCAGAACATGGACATGGTCGGGGACGACGTAGCTCAGGATTCGCTGGTAGTGCGTGACAAGAATGATGGCCCGCTCAGGGTCCCGTAGCTGGTTCACGGCGTTGGCTACGATCTTCAGCGCATCGATGTCGAGCCCGGAGTCCGTTTCGTCCAGGAGCGCCAGCCTGGGATCGAGCATCGCCATCTGGACGACCTCGCTGCGCTTCTTCTCACCCCCGGAGAAGCCCTCGTTCACCGACCGCTTCATCAGGTCGGCGTCGATCTCGACCAGCTTGACCTTCTCCTTGTAGAGGTTGTCGAACTCCCTGACGCTGAGCTCCGGCAGCTCGCGGTGCTTGCGGACGGCGTCGACGGCCGCTTTGAGGAACTGCCAGTTTCGGACCCCCGGCAGCTCGACGGGGTACTGGAAGGCCAGGAAGATGCCCGCGCGCGCGCGCAGGTCCGGCGTCATCTGCAGGAGGTCCTGGCCGATGTAGCTGACCTCGCCAGCCGTGACCTTGTACTCCGCCCTGCCGGCGAGCACGTTGGCCAGCGTGCTCTTGCCGCTGCCGTTCGGACCCATTATCGCGTGGACCTCTCCGGCCTTGATGGTGAGGTCGATCCCTCTGAGGATCTCGGCGCCCTCGACGGACACGTGGAGCTTGCGGATTTCAAGCATAGAGTTAGGATTCTCCTTGGCACATCAGCCCGAGGCGGAGGGGACTATCGGACGCGCCCCCAGCCCGAGACGGCCGACGCGAAAGCATGCCGGATCGTCTCGGCGAGCTTACCCTACGGCGCCCTCCAGGCTTACCTTGAGCAGTTGAGACGCCTCCATGGCGAACTCGAAGGGCAGCTCCTGGAAGATGCCGCGGCAGAACCCGTTGATGATCAGGTGGTGCGCTTCCTCTTCGGAGAGCCCGCGCTGCATGCAGTAGAACAGCTTGTCGTCGCTGACCCTGGACGTGGACGCCTCGTGCTCCATTCGCGCGGTCGGGTTCCTGACATCGATGTATGGCACCGTGTGGGCGCCGCAGCGGTCGCCTATCAGCAGTGAGTCGCACTGGGTGAAGTTGGTGGCGTTGTCCGCGGACGGCATGATCTGGACCAGCCCGCGGTAAGTGCTGCTCCCCTGGCCAGCGGAGATGCCCTTGGCGACGATGGTGCTCTTCGTGTTCTTGCCGATGTGGATCATCTTGGTGCCGGTGTCGGCCTGCTGGTGGTTGTTGACCAGCGCGACCGAGTAAAACTCGCCAACGGAGCCGTCTCCCTGGAGGATCACACCGGGGTACTTCCACGTGATGGCCGAACCGGTCTCGACCTGCGTCCAGGAGATCTTGGAGCTGCGTCCCTGCGCCTTGGCCCGCTTGGTGACGAAGTTGTACACGCCGCCGTTGCCGTCCTTGTCGCCGGGGTACCAGTTCTGGAGCGTCGAGTACTTGATCTCGGCGTCGTCCAGGGCGATCAGCTCGACGACCGCCGCGTGCAGCTGATGGGTCTTCCTCATGGGCGCCGTACACCCTTCGAGATAGCTCACATAGCTGCCCTTGTCGGCGACTATCAGGGTGCGCTCGAACTGCCCGGTGTCCTCCGTGTTGATCCGGAAGTACGTCATCAGCTCGATCGGGCACCGGACCCCAGGGGGGATGTAGACGAAGGAGCCGTCGCTGAAGACCGCCGAGTTCAGGGTCGCGTAGAAGTTATCGGTGTAGGGGACGACCGTGCCCAGGTACTTCTCCACCAGGTCTGGGTGCTTCTGCACCGCCTCGCTGAAGGGGCAGAAGATGATGCCCTTCTCCTCCAGCATCTTCTGATGAGTCGTGGCTACGGAGACGCTGTCGAAGACCGCGTCCACCGCCACCCCGGCCAGCTTGGCGCGCTCGTGCAGGGGGATTCCAAGCTTCTCGAACGCCTCGAGCAGCTCCGGGTCGACCTCGTCCAAGCTCTTGGGCCGGTCCTTCGCGACGGGAGCCGCGTAGTAGTGGATGTCCTGGTAATCGATGGGTGGGAACTCCACCTTGGCCCACCGGGGCTCCCGGCCAGCCTGCTTGAGCCAGTGGCGATAGGCCCTCAGCCGCCAGTCCAGCATGAACTGGGGCTCGTTCTTCTTTCCGGAGATGAGGCGGACGGTGTTTTCATCCAGCCCCTTGGGGGCTATGTCCGACTCGATGTCGGTAACAAATCCCCACTTGTAGTCGGTCTCGAGGCCGGTCGTGGTCCTCGAGATAACCTTGGGTGCCGCCACTGTGTTTCCTCCGGTCTGCTGGCGTTCCCCGCCCGCAGAATGCACCCTCACTATAGCACCGGGCCAGATACCGCGTCAAACTTTTCGGGTTTTCTTGCACACTTGCGTCTAAAACTAAATTTCACAAGTGTCAAACGCCGTGTCACCGGGCTAGAAGGTCTGCGATCAGCCGTTTTGCCTCGGCGGCGCGGACGTGTATCGCAACCTCGACGGGCCCCTCTCCGAACGTTGCCACTGTCTGCCCTAGCCGGCCGGGTATTTCGGTCTCGACCCTCACGGACGCACACCGGAACGTAAACAGCTCCGGCGCCACGGCGGCGAGCATGGCAAGCGGGTCGCACAGGTGGAATTTCTCGTCCTCGGGGTGCGTGCGGAACCAATTCGTCATCAACCGGCGAGCAAGAGCAGCGCCCCTCGATTTGCCGGACGGCCAGTCACGGTCTCGGCGCTCGACATACACCTCGTTGCATACGTCCAGGCCGATCAGGACGGTGGGCACTCCCGACGAGAGTACCGCGTTCGCGGCGTGCGGGTCGTTGAATATGTTGAACTCCGCGTGCGGGGTGACGTTGCCGCCCACCTGCACGGCGCCGCCCATCACGACGATTTTCGAGAACGGGATCCTCGGAGACCGGGCCATGGCCCGCGCTACGTTCGTCAGCGGGCCGAGGGCGACGAGGTGGGCGTCCTTGCTGAAGCGGGTCAGGTAATCGACCGCCCTCAGGGACGCCGGTCTCGACACAGGGGCCCGAAGCCTGCCCGCGAGCCCGGCGGGTCCGTGAAAGTAGTGCGCGTGTGTGAAGCGGCCTCGGATCGGACGGGCGGCCCCCCGGTAGACCGGGACGTCGGTCCGATCCAGGTACTCGAGGATCCGCAGGGCGTTTCTGGTCGTGTAGGCGAGGGATGCGTTGCCCCCTACAGTCGTGAGGGCCTGCACGGACAGATCCGAGGAGGCGAGAGCCATCGCCAGGGCGAGGGCGTCATCGGTGCCGGGGTCGGTGTCGATAACGACTCTGGTCGTCAATCACCCCGCTCCGGAACCGGCACGAGCCCTCGACGACGGTGTACGAACGCCTCCCAAGCCTCTCGGGAGGAGTACCGGAAGTGGACCCCCAGCTCGCTCTGGATCTTCTCGGTGCCGGCGGTCCACGGGAACCGGATGAAATCGAGACCGGAGGCTGGCGACTCGAACTGGAGGCGAAGCGTCCACGAAATGCTCGTCAGCCAGTAGATGAGTGGAGACGGGAGCATCAGCAGCCGGCGGTCCAGCGCCGCCGCCATCTCGCTCCAGCGGATCGTGCCGCGGCCCGCAACGTTGTACAGGCCGGGTATGCGCTGTCGGATGCATCGAGCCAGGATGTCGGTCAGGTCGTCCTCGTGGAGTAGCTGCATCTCGGGGTCGTAGCCGACGATTCCGACCAGGAGGCGGCGTTGGAAGGTGCGGGATATGAAGTTGTCGGCGTTCGGACCCATGACTGGGCACCCCCTCAGTACGGTCGTGACGATCTCCGGATGGGCCTCAGCAAACTCCCGCAGCAGCGCCTCGGACGCCGCCTTGTCCTCTCCGTACTGGAAGCCCTTGACCGGCCTCACGGCGGCGCTCTCCGTGAGGGCCGGCCGGTTGTCGGCATGTGCGCCGTAGACGGTGGTGCTGCTGAAGTAGACTATGTGCCGGACTCCCGACCTGGCGGATGACTCCAGCACGGTGGCCGAGCCGCTCACGTCGACCTCGCGTATCGCGACCCGGTTGTGGCCGGCCTTCAAGATGAAGGCAAGGTGGACGACGACGTCGATCTCGTGCTCGCTCAGAACGTCGTCGATGGGATCGGTAATGTCCCGCTGAAGGTACACCACCTTCGGGCCGTAAGATCGCGGAAGCGGCCGGACGTCGAGAATGAGGATACGGGCGACGGACGGGTCGCCTTCCATCTGCTCGATCAGCCGGGTGCCGATGTATCCCGAGCCGCCGGTGATCGCTACGCGACGCGCGGGACTATCCATCCGCGACCACGTCGGTGAAGTCGAACCTGAGCGTGCCCAGGCCGGGCACGTCGAAGCCCATCCCTATTTTGTGCGACCCCGCGTCCAGCGAGACTCCCTGGACGCTTATCGTTACAGTCTTGTTCATAGCCAGCGTGAACGTATTCTCCCTGGACACGTCGTCGAAGCCGACCTCCCGACGGTCGATCGAGAAGACGCTGCGGCCGGATGGGATCTCCTCCCCGTCGACAGTCAGGGGCCAGAGCCTATGCGCGTACCCCGAGCCGAGCCCGTTCTTGATCTGGAACTCGAAGCCGGCGGCGGTGTTTCTCAGGCTCTTCTTCACGTAGAGCCTTCTGAGTAGGAATCCGGGTACGCTTACCATCTGTCTGACACTCCGTTTACTTGAGAGTCCCCGAGTCGGCGCCGGCTGCCCGCTTTCTCATCGCAAAGATCGCCTGCTCGGCTTCTACAATCTCCCTGGGCAGCTCCCTCACCTCGCCGAGCATGGACGCATAGACGAAGATCTGCGCGACCCTCTCGGTGATCTCGCAGGCGCCGAGTGCCTCGTCCAGGTCGCGGCCCACCCCTACAGCTCCGTGGTGACGGATGATGGCCGCGTTGCGATCGCCGAGCGCGTCGCAGACGCTGTCCGCCAGTTCCTGGCTCCCGGGAAAGGCGTAGCTGGACACCTTTATGCCGCCCCCGACGGTCACGACCATCTCGTCAATGATCGGCGGCACCTCCTCGACGGTTACCGCCGCGACGCTGGCGAAGACCGAGTGGGTGTGCACGACGGAGCCCACGTCGGGCCTCCGACGGTATATCTCGCTGTGGAGAATCGATTCGGAGGAGGGGACCAGATCCCCTTCCACTGGCTCGATGTCCTGGTCCACGATCACGATGTCATCGGCCTTGAGAGAGTCGTACGGTCTTCCTGACGGAGTCACCGCCATCAGGTCGATCGAATCGCCCGACGGTATTCTCAGGCTGACATTCCCGCTGGTTCCGGCGACGAGACCCAGCGCCGCCATCCGCTGTGCAGCGGCGACGACGGATCGCTTCTGGTTCTCCCACCTGCTTGTCATCGAAACGCGACTCCCAGAATCATGCCGGACCGGCACTCACCAAACGTCGCGGTGCCCCCTTGAAAGGTGGGGAGTTGATATCTGAGGGACGCCCTCAGACTCCCGGCAATCCCGACTTGTCGGGATCTGCACACCCCTGGGTCTTCTTCAGCGTGCTCCCCGGTGTCCCTGGCAAAGGCGGGAGGGACACCCGTTCTCAGGGTCACCACGAACGGGACAGGAGCGCTTCCGTTCGGGCTGAGCTCGTCGAAGGCCCGACCGATCCCTGACCCATTTCTAGAGAGGGATATCCTCCAGCCCGGCGGCCATCCGGCACCACTGCTGGAAGAGCTCCTCATACTCGGCAGACTCCGCGGTGTCTGGGTCCAGACGCCGGGTGCGTGGCACCGACCCCTTCCCCGCCTCCTGCACGTCGGCGTACTCGCCCAGCGCGACCATCGCGCACCTGAAGGCGCCAAGGGCGCTCACGTTGGGTTCGTTCGAGGCCCGCAGCTCCCTATCGAGAACGTTCGTCAGGATTCTCAGGAATGTCTCGGATCGGGACATTCCTCCGCCCACGGCCAGGTTCAAGCAGGGAAGCCCGGCGATTTGCTCGATCTGCTCGAGGTTCGCCCGAATCGCGTAGGCCGTGGCCTCCAGGCAGGCTCTCGCGAGGTGGCCCTGCCCGACCTCGTCGAACGTCAGGGGCACCGGAAACACCAGACCGCCCGCCCGAAGCCCGACGTTGCCCATGTCCATCCGCGACTGGCCCAGGAAGGCCGCCACGCCGTCGGACCCAATCGGCACGCCGGCCGCCAGATGCTCCATCTCCGCCAGCCCGCTCGGTCCGATCTTGCCCATCGTTCCAGCAAGCCAATCGTAGGAGTGGCCGGCGTCCCCAGCAGTGCTCTCGGCCACCCATGCTGTCCGATACAGGTGGCAGCCGGCCCAGGTTCGCAGGTCGTCCGACAGGGCCGGCGCACCGGTGACCATCTGTACCGGACAGCTCCACCCAGCCACGATGCCGACCTGTCCGGGCGCCGTAACATCCATCGCGAGGAGTCCGCACTGAGTGTCGGCTCCTGCAGCCGCCACGGGCATCCCGGTCCGAAGGCCTGTCTGCTGAGCCGCGCCACCGCTGACCCCCCCGACGACGGTCCCCGATTCGACGAGGGGGATGTGATCGTTGCTCAAGAGCCCGAGGTCGGCCAGCATGTCCGAGCAGTGGTCACGCCGGTTGATGTCCAGCAGGCCCGCCTCGCCGGCCAGGGTCGGTTCAGCGGCCAGCACGCCGGTCAGCCTCCACAGCAGCCAATCGGCAAGCGTCAGAACGGACGCTATTCTACCATAGGCCTCCGGCCGGTGAAGCTGGAACCATCGCAGCTTGGCCGGCGCGAACAGAAAGGACGGGAGGTGTCCAGTCGTCCGGTAGACGCGGGCACGCATCTCGTCATCGATGGCTGCCCCTTCGAACAGCGCTCTCAGGTCCGTGTTCGGTCCCGCGTAGAGCTCTCGACCCGCGTCGTCGAGGAAGACCACAGCCTGGCGCTGGCTGGTCGCGCTGACAGCGGAGATGTCCTGCGCGCTCCTTCCAGCACGGCCCACACACTCGGCGATCAGCCGGCGGATGGTTTCCCACAGATCGACCGGATCGAACTCGCGGGCGTAGGGGGATTCGTCCCTTCCTGCCGAGAGCGTCCAGGCCCTGGCGGCAGAGGCGACGACGGTCCCATTCCGGTCGAACAGAAGGCACCGGCCGCTGGTCGTGCCGGCATCGAGCACCAGAACGCAGCCTTCAGCCACGGCGGTCCCACACCTCCGGATTCACCAGGTTGACGGGCCGCTCACCCCTCAGGAAGCGTTCGATGTCGTCCACGATCATTCGGGAGTGCCGCTCGATCGTCTCCTCGGTTGCGCCACCCAGGTGGGGCGTCAGAACGACGTTGTCAGGCCGCAGGAGAGGGCTGTCGGCCGCCACGGGATGGGTGTCGAAGACGTCGAGGGCCGCGCCGGCGATCCTTCGCTGTGTCAGAGCGTCGACCAGGGCGCTCTGGGACACGACGGAGGTGCTGGAGGCGATCACCATGAAGGCGGCCGGCCGCATGAGAGCGATACGTCCGGCGTCCAGCATTCCCTCCGTTTCGGCGGTCGGCGGCGCAAGGACGGCTACGAAGTCGGATTCGGCCATCAGGCTGTCCAGGTCCGTCAGATCGACGGGGGTCGAAGCCGGTTCGACGTACGGGTCATGGGCTATCACCCGCATTCCGATGGCCCCCGCCAGCGACGCGAGCCTCTTCCCGATGGCCCCGAGCCCTACAACGCCGAGCGTCCTTCCGGCCAGCTCCACGCCTCTCTTCTCGATGTAGGGTTGCGCGGGGTTCTGCCACCGCCCGTCGACGACGTATGCATGCGCCTCGGGAATCCTCCTGGCGAGCGCCAGCATCAGGCCCAGGACGTGCTCGGCCACCGCCTGCGCGTTCCGCCCGGGCGCGTTGACGACAGCCACTCCGCGACGGGTCGCCGCCTCCACGTCGACCTGGTGAGTCGATCCGCGGCACACACCAACCATCTCCAGACACTCGACCGCGTCGAACAGGTCCTCGAACACGAAGTCGGATTCCACCACCAGGATGGCCGTTCCGCCGGACGTCAGCCTGGACGCCAGCTCATCCGGGTCCTGAAGCCGCCTGGTGTCGAACCAGCTCTCGTAGCAGACTTCGACGGAACAGCGAAGTCTGACAAGCTCGTCATCGCTGAAGGGGGCCAGCACGAGAGCGCGGACGGGGGCTTTCCGATCACCTGGCTGGTTCAAAAGCATGTCCGTCGCGTCCGCTGGTACCGGTTGTCATCGTCGAGGGTGGCATTTCAGTCCGACGCTCGTGGCTCGGTCTTCGTCTGGACGGGCCTGTTTAGTCCACCCACCCGCCCCGAGGGTTGATTTTGGGGGACGCCCCCAAACCCCCTCGAATGGGTGAAGCCCCTTCGAGACCCTTCGAGTGCAGACTCAAATGCCGCACGGCTGTCCGTCGGAAGCGCCTGGATTGGTCCTCTATCCAACCGCGGTAGAACAGGTTACCTGCGAAGGATTGGCAGAGCCGGGACCGCGTTTGATACCCAGATCCTGGCAGCCAGAAAGAACTTCTCGGCCGAGCTGAGTCTGATGCGGCGCCCGAAGACATCGTAGCCGGCGGCCTCGATGCGATCCAGAAGGGTCCTGTAGAGACCTCGCAGCACGGCCGGACACGCCCGAGAATCCGGCGACAGCAGAGGCATCAGGCGCGCGCCGTTGTCGAAGTAGCGCCTCGCTCTTGCCACCTGGAACTCCATCAGCGCACGGAACGCGTTGTTGACAACCCCGTCGGTCAGCTCCGCCTCGGAGTATCCGAACCTCTCCAGCTCGTCCTGGGGGATGTAGATCCGCCCCCGGTCCGCGTCTTCGCGAATGTCCCGCAGGATGTTGGTGAGCTGCATGGCGATTCCGAGGTCGACGGCGTACTCCCGAGCACGGGCGTCTTTGTAGCCGAAGATCTCCACGCAGATGAGACCGACCACGGAGGCCACCTTGTAACAGTAGGCGCGAAGCTCGTCGAAGTCGCGGAATCTGGTCCAGGTGAGGTCCATCTCCACGCCGTCGACGATCTCGGAGTAGTAGCTCGCCGGAATCTCGAAGGTACGTGAGGCGTCCTGGAGGGCGGCGAAGAGCGGGTCGGCCGCATCACCACTGTCGAAGCTCGACAGCATCTCGCGGACCAGGCCGAAGCGTCGAGGCCGCTCGTCCGCGGGAAGAGGCTCGTCGGCGATGTCGTCACAGTAGCGGCAGAAGGCGTATACGGCGTAGATCGCCCGGCGCTTGTGTGCCGGCAGTGTTCGAAAGGCGTAGTAGAAGTTCCTCGCCTGCTCCTTCGCGACGTGCCGGCAGTGCTCGTAGGCGAGCTCCAGGGTGGTTGCCACTATCGACAGCCCTCTCTGTTGATGTAGAAGGGAAGATCCTCGTTACGTAGCCGGCTCGGGGGAAAGACCGCCAGGGGCTTCGCGTCTAGCCACGTTCCATCCCGAAGATGCACTTCGCTGCCGCACCGGAAGGGAGTGACCAGGAGAGGATCGGAGGGTTGTGATGGGCGGAGGGAGGGCGCGGGAGCTAGCCGAGCGGTCGGTGGGAGCCGTCTGGTCTCCATCGGACGCCGCCGGCCCTGGGGCCGGCAGGGCTGCTCAGACTCCCATCACCTGGACCAGGACGTCCCGGTGACCGATCTGCGCCGCCTTCTCGGCATCGAGCTCCACCATGAAGATTCGTTGCCACTGGCCAAGGGCGAGCCTGCCGTCGATCACCGGTATGTACTCGCTGGTACCCAGCACTAGGTGCTGGCAGTGGGAGTGCCCGTTGGGGCACTCATCCTCGTGCATGTGGACGGTGCGGACCGAGAAATCATTGTGCCGGTAGTGGCAGGCGCGAGGGGCGAGTCGTTCGACGAAGCTTGCCATGTCGACCTTCAGCAGCGGCTCGTTTTCCTGGATGATGATGGCCGCCGTCGTGTGCTTGGAGAAGACCACGGCAAAGCCGTTCTGGATCCTGGTTTCAGCCAGGAACTCGTCTACGCCCGCAGTGATGTCGATGAACTCCGGCGCGTCCACCGACCGCACGTGCAGCGTGGTCAGACACGTCTTGAATGCGGCTGTCGCCTCGGTAACTCTCATCTAAGGAACCCCTCTCGCCGTCTCACAGGCCATTCCCGTGGATTACGGTTCCGCACGGAACCCTACCACAAGATGCATGCCGATTTCAATATTCCTGAGGCCTTCATCCGCGGATGTTTTCCGTCCTCTCCGCGTCCTTCAGTGCAACACCATTATTCGTTTGGCCCAACCGAAGCTTCTTGTAACGTCCGAGAGCCGTCAACGGCCAGTAGTTTCGGTACATATGATAGTTGATCATGAACCCCGCGGGCAGCTCCGACCCCTGGTAGCCAGGGTCTCCTGGGGTCAGATAACGGTCCAGTCTATCTCCGACTCCGTAGCCGGGGAACCCGGCTCCGGTGAAGTAGGGCTCGTCCCACGATCCCTCCTCCAGCTGAGTGCGGATGAGGTACTCGACCCCGCGCTCGGTCGAGGGGTGCGACGCCTGCCCTCCCGACATCAGGCACATGATGCCCCAGGCGGTCTGGGACGGGGTGCTCGGCCCCCTGCCCCTGAAGGCGGGGTCCACATACGACGCGCAACTCTCGCCCCAGCCGCCGTCATCGTTCTGATGGGCGATCACCCAGTCGAGCGCCCGCTCGACCCGCTCGCTCCTCGGAGAGATTCCCAGGGCCTCCAGCGCAGGCAAGACGGCCGCGGACCCGTACAGATAGTTTACTCCCCAGCGTCCGAACCAGGGGCCGTCGTCCTCCTGCTCGTCCAACACGTAGCGCAGCGCCTCGGCGACGGCCGGATGGCTCGTCGGGTACCCGAGCTGACCGGCCATCTCGAGGACGTGCGCCGTAACGTCCACGGTGGGCGGATCGAGAGCCTCTCCGAAGTCGGCGAACGGAATTTTCGCAATGAACTTCTTGGTGTTGTCCTTGTCGAATGCGGCCCAGCCCCCGTTGGAGCTCTGCATACCCAGGAGCCACTGGACGGCCCGGTCCATCGCCTCGCGCTTGCGCGCCTCGTCCGGAATCTCCACCTTGTCGAGTGCCATCACGATCTCGGCTGTGTCGTCGACATCGGGATAGAGGTCGTTGTGAAACTCGAACGCCCATCCGCCGGGAGGCACGCCGTTCGCCTTCACCTGCCAGTCGCCGCCCGTCAGAATCTGCTCGTCCAGCAGCCACTCGGCAGATCGGACCAGGGCGGGATGATCCGAGGGCACCCCGGAGTCGACAAGCGCGATCATAGCCAGGCACGTGTCCCACACCGGGGAGAGGCAGGCCTGGATCCTTAGCGTGTTCCGCTCTTCTATGGAGAAGAGCTCGAAGCCAGCCAGCCCCTTGGCCATCACGGGATGGTCTGTCGAATAGCCCAGCTCGTGGAGGGCCATCAGTGAGTAGACCCAGGGCGGCTGGATGCCGGCCCAGCTCCCGCTGGCCTCCTGGTGCTCCAGAATCCAGCGCTCGGCGCGCTTCATCGCGTAAGGTCGCAGCGGATTCCATGGCAGCTTTTCGAGCTGCCTCAGGGCATCGTCGACATGGCAGAAGAATCGGTCCCAACCCCTGAGGTTGCGGGGACGGGGGATCGAGTAGTCGGTCTCGGACCTCGGTAGCGGATACAACTCGTCGACCCGTGCGAACTCCGGTATCTCCCGCACCGGCTTCTTGTCCATAAGGATGAGAAGGGAGACGATGGTCGCCCTGGCCCAGCTCGCGAAATCGTATATGTTGATCGGGAACCAGTTCGGTAACAGCATCATCTCGGGAGGGAGTATGGGGACGCCCTTCCAGTCCCACTGACCGAACAGCGCGAGCCATATCTTCGTGAAGACCCGGGTCTTCGGCACTCCTCCCTTCGACAGGATGAAGTCTCTGGCCTTTCGCATGTAAGGCTCGTCGGGAGAGACGCCTGCCATCTTTAGGGCGAAGTAACACTCAGTGGAGGTGCTCAGGTCCCCTGGAGCCCCGTAGTACTGGCCCCATGTACCGTCGCTCCGTTGACAGCCCTTGATGTGATTGGCCAGCTTGCGCCACTGCTCCCGGTCCGCGACGCCGAGGAAGTGGGTCAGTAGAAGGAACTCGGCTTCCATGGTCGGGTTCGATTCGAGCTCGCCCCACCAGTAGCCGTCCGGGTACTGGAACCCGAGAAGGTACGACTGGGCCATCTCGATGGTCTCGTCTAGACCGGCGAGTCGCTCAGGGGTCAGCGTCTGTCGGGACTGAACCATCCTTGTCTCGAAACCTCCGGGACTAACCCGCTTCCATCCAGAGCCTGGCGTTGAAGCTCACTCCAGCCAAGAGCCGGGCGAGGGAGGCACTCGCAACCTTGACCTGCCCCGCCAGATTCAGCAGACCGGGTATGTCCCCCGGCCGCCTGACTGCGTATCCGACGGCTCGGGCCCATCGGCCCCGCCGCGGGTTGGCCGCCTCCCTACCGGCGAACACCGGCACCGACTGCTCCACGGTGTCCAGAACGGACCGCGCGACCAGACGGGACAGCCCCAGCTCGGACGCGGCCTGGCACACCCAATAGCTCTCCATGTCGATCACGCTCACCGGCAGGTTCCGGCCCACCCAGGTCTTGAGCGGGCCCCCGGATACGAAATGATCCACCGACAGGCAGCCGCCCAGGCTGACCTGCTCGCCCGAGCCCTGCATCCCACGGACCACCTCGTCCAGAACGTCCACGTCGACGGTCGCCTCCGAGATCACAGTGTCTGCGCTCCAGTACGGCGGCGCAGCATCGAACGCCATGAGATTGTCGCAGAGCACGAGAGCTCCGGTCTTGAGATCCGGAGTGGCGGCGGCGGCGAAGCCGGCGGACACTATCAGCTCCGGCTTGCACGCCTTCGCAACTGCTCGGGTGGCCTCTTGGGCTCGGTCCTTGCCGACCCCGCTCACCACCACGACCTCGTCCTCCGCCTGCGGCGAGCGGAAGAACTGGATATCCTCCTCCTCGTTTTCCGGTTGGAAGCCGCGCTCGCGCAGGTAGACGTCGACCTCCTCTTTTACGGCAGCCACTATGGCCAGCAACTCTGTCGCTCTGCCGCCGGGACCCGGCTAGCTTGCGCCCACTCCACTCTTGCTGAGGGCTCCGCCCTTGATCATCCGGTATACGTCGCGAGGGCTGGTCAGCGCCTCGAAGATCGAGGCCGACTCGAAGCCACAATGCATCAAGCAGTTCGCGCACCGGGGGTCGTTGCCGACGCCGTACCGGTCCCAGAGCTTCTCGTCGAAGAGGTCGTCGACGTTCTGGGTATGCCGGTCGCCCAGCAGATAGCATGGCTCACGCCATCCGGACACGGTGTACGTCGGGTTGGCGTACGCCGTGCACTTGTAGTCGCGCTCGCCCCGAAGGAACGAGAGATAGAGCGGGTTGTTGTAGAACCGTATCTTCCGCTTGGGGCTCAGCACGTTCTTGAATATCTTCCTGGCGTCGCGGCGGGAGATGAACAGGTCCTGGTTGGGGACCGTGTCGTACTGGTAGCCGGGGGAGACCATGCATCCCTCGACCCCCATCTCGGTCGCCATCGTGAACATCTCGATCAGGTCGGCCTCGTCGCAGCCGTTGAACACGGTGGTGTTGGTTGTGACCCTGTAGCCGTTCTCCATCGCGACCTTCATGGCCCTGACGGCGATCTTGAACACGCCCTTTCGGTAGACCGACTTGTCGTGAGCCGCCTCCATGCCGTCCAGATGCACGACGAAGCAGAAATACTTGCTGGCCGGGATCTTCTTCATCACCCGCTCCATCAGGAGCGCGTTGGTGCACATGAAAACGAACTTCTTCCGGGCCACGATCTGGGCGACGATCTGGTCGATCTTGGGGTGGAGGGTGGGCTCGCCGCCGGCAATCGAGACGATCGGTGCGCCGGACGCGTCCACCGCCGCCATACACTGCTCGACGGTCAGCTGGCGCTCGATGACGGGCTCGTACTCACGGATTCGTCCGCAGCCCTCGCAGGCCAGGTTGCAGGCCTCCAGAGGCTCCAGCATCGTAACCAGCGGGAAGCGCTTTCTCCTGGAGATCTTCTGTTTGAAGATGTACCAACCCATTCGGGCTGCAAGCTCTATGGGCCTACCCATCGATGCGTCCTTTCCCCGGCCGGCCGGACCAGGAAGGGTGGCTCCGCTCCTCTGCACACCCCATATTCATCGTCCTGCTAGTGCTCCCTCACGAGGAGGAAGTGCGCCAGCTCCTCGGTCTTTCGACGGAAATCGGCGGTGCCCTCTACCGCGGCCAGAGCGGCCAGCGCGCGGCCGCAGGTTTCGGAAGCCAGCTGGTCGGCGTAGGTCCTGACGCCCAGCCTGTCCATGATCTCCAGGACGCCATCGACGTCACTGTCGTCGACTCCGTCACGCCGATACACGCTCTCGAGAAACTCCTTGTCGGCACCCACCGCCCTGGACATCGCGTACACGACCGGCAGCGAGTTCTTCTTCCTCCGGATGTCGGCGCCGACCGGCTTCCCCGTGACCCGCTCGTCGCCCCAGACCCCGAGGACATCGTCCCGGATCTGGAACACGAGACCCAGCGACTCCCCGCACTTGCGAAACGCCTCCACGGCGGCCTGGTTCCGAGTCCCGATGAGGGCGCCGACGTGAAGAGAGCACCGGATCAGCGCCCCGGTCTTCCGCGAGATCATGTCGAGGTAGTCCGACATACCGATGTCGGGGCGGCTCTCATAGGAAAGGTCGAGATACTGCCCCTCGATCATCTGGAGGTGCGCCTCCGTCAGCAGCCGCGTCACCGCGACGGCCCGGTCGAGATCGACGCCCTCGTCGACCAGACCGGCCAGGGACATATCGGCCACTGCGCGAAGGGCGTTGCCGGCGACCAGCGCCTTGGGCTCCCCCCAGATCGCCCACAGCGTGGGCCGGTGATGGCGGGTCTCGTCTCTGTCCTGGATGTCGTCGTGGATGAGCGAGAATCTGTGGATGAACTCGAGGGCGACCGCCGCCGGAAGCGCCCGTCTTGCCGGGCTTCCGGTCACCTCGCAGGCGAAAAGGCATAGGGTCGGCCTCAGGGCCTTGCCTACGCTGTCCATGCCGGAAGTGGGTCGGCCGGCCCGGTCACGCCAGCCCATGTTGTAGTCGAGCATCCGATACAGAGCCAGATCACCTCGACCCAGCCCCGAACGGAGGGCGGCCTCGATTTCCGCCCTATAGGCTCGGAAGACCGCCGGGAGCGGGTCCACCGGCTTCTCGACGGTACTCGACGCGGTGCGACTGATCATGCCTCTCGGTCCCGGTCCAGTGTGCGCCCCTTACGCCAGAGAACGGCTCCTGAGAGCGATGGATGCAGCCCCGGCCGAATCGCCTATGTAGGCGGGTCGAAGGTCCTCCGACGACCTCCGTCCGAGACTACATCGTGTTACGATGCCAAAGACTAGCACCGGCGCCTTTCCATGTCAATACAATCGGCGGCTAGCGGGCCACGACAACACCCAGGGCGTTCGCCCGCCCACACTCGCCCGCATCAGGTCCCCGAACACCTTGAGCCGGCCATCCTGATGGCTTAGCATCGGGTGCACTATCGGGGCTACACTCCCCGACATCCGAGTACGCCCACCACGCGACGGGAGACGATCATGGCCACTTGGCGCCTTACGGTCTGCTTTAAGACGACGATCACCGACCAGTCGGGCTCCAAAAGGGTCCTGGACAGGACGGACAGTGTCGACGAGCAGATAACCACTCGGGAAGAGGGGCTGCAGAAACTCCCTCAGTTCCTCGAAAGCCAGCGGCGCGTCTACGGCGACCATCTCCGCTGGGTGGCGCTGGAGGATACTCTGTCCGTGGCTCCCTGGAGCGATCCCGACGCCGATTGGCTGGAGATCGGCCGGCTGAGTCCGTAGCAGGGTTTTCAAGAACGCTCAGACTCCCGACAATCCCGACTCGTCGGGATCTGCACACGCCTGAGAGCCCCGTCGGCCAGCCACCTCGCGCTGCGTCGTTCAGGGTGATGTAGCCTACCCCCTTTTCTCCGCACCCCCAGGGTCTTTTCAAAGTCCGATACTGGGCCATCCAGCGTGTCGTTCCACGCCTCCGACTTTCCTGAGCGTAGGAGCGCACAGGGCATGCGCTAGGCCCCGGCCGGGGGTTCCAAAGGACGCCGAGCCCCCTTTGCGGGCTTTGCACAGAAAGTCCGTTCTGCACGAAAAGGAGAGATCATATCTGAGGGCAAGCCTCAGACTCCCGGCAATCCCGACTTGTCGGGATCTGCACACCCTGTTCCCCACGAGCTAACCGGATCGCGGCTGGCCCATCCGCCCGCCCTGGGGGGTTTATTCTTGGGGGATGCCCCCAAGCCCCCGCGAAGGGGGCATGGGCCCCCTTCGAACCCCCAAGACGCGGGATCTGCATTTGAGTAGGACGGGCTTAGCGCCTCAGCACACCCCAAACGCTGACCTGGCGTTTCCGTGCAGGATCAGCCAAGAAGCCAGTTTTCGTGCAAGGCCCCCTTTGCGGGGTTTGGGGTGCCCCAATCCATTGGGCGGGTGGGCGGGAATTAAGAGGGCACCTCAACAGGGGAGGTACGGGGCCAGTGGGAGAACGAAAGGACCCTAACTCACTCTGGATTCTGTTGCAATCGTTTTCGCACCTGTGATATATTTCACCCGCTCTCTGCAGGCCGTGTTTGCCGTCCCCCCTGAAGGGCGAATGCTCGACGACTATTTCCGCCAGTACGGGCTCATCGCTATCTTCGCCGCACTCGCCGTGGCGGTCCCCACGGGCATGCTGACGATGTCATGGATGCTTTCGCTGATAGGAGTCCGTCCCAGCAAGCCCGACCCCATCAAGAAGAGCATCTACGAGTGCGGCTTCGAGACGCTGTCGGGCCGGTGGAGTCAGTTCAACTTCAGGTTCTACTCCTTCGCGCTCCTGTTCGTCATCTTCGACGTCGAGGTCGTGTTCCTGTTTCCCTGGGCCGCCAGCTTCGGAGTCCTGTCCAGACAGTTCGGCGCGTTCGTCCTCGTCGAGATGCTCGTCTTCATAGCCGTCCTGCTGGTTGGATGGCTCTACGCCTGGAGAAAGGGGGCCCTCGAATGGGGCTAGAACTGCCCGCAGAGGGTGCCGGAGGACTCAGAGTCCCGCTCTCGGCGACTACCTGGGACCTGGACAGGTCCGAGGGCGACTACATCAACCATCTGAAGTCGACCAACGTCGACCCGCTCTCGGAGCCGCTGGTCGACGTGCCGGACGACTTCAAGCGAAACATAGCGGTCACGTCCGTCGACGCTCTCCTGAACTGGGGGAGAAAGTCGGCGCTTTGGCCGCTGTCGTTCGGACTCGCCTGCTGCGCCTTCGAGATGATGGCCAGCGCGATGTCCCGGTTCGACATCTCCCGCTTCGGTATGGAGGTGTTCCGCGCCTCTCCCCGGCAGGCCGATTTGATGATCGTTGCGGGAACGGTCACCTGGAAGATGGCCCCGGCGATCGAGCGGGTCTACAGACAGATGCCCGAGCCCAAGTGGGTGATCTCCATGGGCGTCTGCGCCACCAGCGGGGGACCCTACTACGAGTCGTATAGTGTCGTCCCAGGGGTCAACCACATCATCCCGGTGGACGTCTACGTGCCCGGGTGCCCGCCGAGGCCAGATGCGCTGCTCTACGGCATCATGCAGCTGCACGAGAAGATCAAGCGCTACTCTCTCAGGGGGAGGCCCGCGGGCGCGTAATGACGAGAGCGCTCGCAGGAGAAGAAATTGCCGGCCGCATCAACGAGGCCGTCCCCGGCAGCGCAGCTCGCTGGAACGCGACCGACATATGGATAGAACGCGATCAGCTCGTCCCGGTCTGCCGGTTCCTGTACGACGCACCCGACCTCGACTTCTCCTTTCTGACCGCGATCACCGCCGTCGATTACATAGACCGCTTCGAGCTGATCTACCACCTCCTCTCCATGAGGCGCAACCACCGCGTCGTACTGAAGACGCTCTGGACGGGCCGGGGCGATCCCTCGATGCCGTCGGTGACCAGCGTCTGGCGAGGGGCCGATCTCCAGGAGCGAGAGGTCTGGGACCTCATGGGCATCCGGTTCGAGGGACATCCGAACCTCAAGCGCGTCCTTTTGTGGGAGGGCTTCGAAGGCCACCCCCTGAGGAAGGACTTCTTGAGATAGGCGGGCGGAGCCCCCCCACACAGAAGCGAATCTCTGCCACGCAGAGAAGATAGCGAGCGGCTGGAAGCGAGACGATGGCGGTTCGAACAGAGCCCATAACGATCAACCTGGGTCCTCAGCATCCGAGCACCCACGGCGTCTTCCGCCTGAGGGTGACCTTCGACGGCGAGCAGGTTCTCGACGTGGAGCCGGTGTTCGGCTACCTCCACCGGGGCACGGAGAAGCTGGCGGAAGAGCGAACCTACACCCAGGTGGTGACGCTGACCGACCGGATGGACTACGTCGCCAGCATGACTAGCAACCTCGCGTACGTCAGGGCGGTCGAGAAGCTGGCGGGCCTCGAGGTGCCCGAGCGCGGGATGTATCTGAGGGTGATCTCCTGCGAGCTCCAGCGGATCGCGAGCCACCTGATCGCGACCGGGTTCCTGGCTCTCGAGCTCGGCACCTTCGGCGGGACCCCTCTGATGTACTGCTTCCGCGAGCGGGAGCGGATTCTCGACCTGTTCGAGATGCTCTGCGGCGCGCGCGTCACCGTCAGCTACATGCGTCCCGGCGGGGTGTTCCAGGACGCGCCGGAGGACTTCTGGCCGGCCCTCGACGTCCTGATGCAGGCCATGCCCGGGTACATCGACGAGCTCGAGGGTCTCCTGACCGAGAACGAGATCGTCCTGGCCAGGACCAGGGACATCGGCATCCTGTCGGCGGAGCTGGCCATCAACAGCTCGGTGACGGGGCCGGTGCTTCGGGCAAGCGGGGTCCAGTGGGACCTCAGGAAGGCCGACCCGCACGAGATCTACGACAGAGTTGACTTCGACGTTCCCATCGGGGCCGTGGGGGACACCTTCGACCGGTACCTGGTCCGGATTCAGGAGATGCGCGAAAGCGTCAAGATCGTCCGGCAGTGTGTCGAGCAGATCCCTGACGGGCCGGTGATACCGAAGGTTCCCTTCTTCCTGAGGCCGCCGAAGGGCGAAGCGTACGCCGCGGTCGAATCGCCCAAGGGAGAGCTAGGCTTCTATTTGGTGAGCGACGGGGGCATCTCGCCGTACCGGTGCAAGGTGCGGTCCCCCTCCTACATAAACCTGACGGTGCTGAGGGACATGCTCATCGGCTGGAAGATGGCGGACCTGATTATTATCTTCGGGAGCATCGACATCGTTGTGGGGGAGGTGGACAGGTAGTGGACGGCGGTTTCTTCTTCCAGGCGGTGCGCGATCTCTTCCCTGCCAGCCCTTCGTGGCTCTACTTCACGCTGACGTCGTTGATCGTCGCCGTCGTGATCGTAAACGCGCTGGTGGGGGCCACGGCCATCTACACCTGGTTCGAGCGGCGCGGCCTGGGACGCTTCCAGTCGCGGCTCGGTCCGAACCGGTGGGGGCCGTTCGGGACGCTGCAGCCGATCGCCGATGTCGTGAAGCTGATGAGCAAGGAGGACACGGTCCCCGAGGACGCGGACCGTCCGGTGTTCAACGCGGCACCCGTCGCACTGCTGGCCCCGGCGTTCCTTGCGTTCGCGGTCATCCCGCTGGCCAGCGGCAGCTTCCTCGGCGATCTGAACGTTGGCGTGCTGTTCATCGTGGCGATCACGTCGGTCAACACGTTGGCGATCTTCATGGGCGCCTGGGCATCGCGCAACAAGTACGCCATGTTCGGCGCGATGCGCGGAGTGGCCATGCTCATCAGCTACGAGGTGCCGATGGCTCTGGCGATCGCGGGCGTGGCCCTGGTAGGGGGTTCGCTGTCGCTGAACCTCCTGGTCGCGAACCAGGACCTGCCGTTCTTCCTCGTGCAGCCACTCGCCTTCTTCGTCTTCATGACCGCGGCGTCCGCCGAGATGAGTAGGACCCCCTTCGACATGATAGAATCCGAGTCCGAACTTGGCGGCGGCTACAACACGGAGTACAGCGGCATGAAGTTCGCCATCCTGCAGCTCGCCGAGTTCATGGCGCCGATCGTCGTTTCGGCCATAGCCGCCACACTATTCCTGAGCGGCTGGCGCGGCTTCGGACCTGTACCCGGGCCGATCTGGCTGATCCTGAAGATCGTGGTGCTGCTGTTCGTCCTGCTGTGGGTCCGGGCGACGTGGCCCAGGCTCAGGGTCGACCAGATCATGGGGTTCGCGTGGAAGGCCCTCTTGCCGCTTGCAATGGTGAACCTGGTGGCCGTCGCCATCGAGGTGCAGCTGCTCCAAGACGCCAACGGCGACCTCACTACGAGCGACCTGTGGTCGATGGCCGCGATCAACTGGTTCCTGACCATCGTGTCGATCGCCGCCGTCGCCAACATACTGGGCCAAAAGCGCCTGAAAAGGCCGGCTCCTCAGCCGTCTCCGCTGGCTAATATGCACGCCGCCGAGGCCGACTAGCCATGTACGGACTGGGAATGGCCAAGGGCATGCTCGTCACGCTGAAGAACTTCGTCCTCCCGAGCCGAATGTTCACGATCCAGTATCCCGACCGGCGGATCGGAGTGTTGGGACTGGCCGAGAGGTCGGAGGCAGGTGTACTCAGCTTCGCTCTCAAGAACCCTGGTACAGCGGTCAAGGCGATGCTCGGCCTGGTGTCCGTTCCGGTCCAGGTGCCCCAGCACCCTCGCTTCCGAGGCGAGGAGTTCACCTGGTACGAGGAGCGCTGCACCGGGTGCGCGAGCTGCGCCAAGTACTGCCCCCTGGGGATCATCAAGATCGTGACCAGCCGGGGCGGCAGGGACATGGCGGAGGGTGAGAGCTACGAGATCGACGTGTTCGACATCGACATCGGACGCTGCATGTTCTGCGGACTGTGCGTCCAGGCATGTCCGTATGACGCGCTCCACATGGGCAGCGGATTCGAGGAGGGCCGGTACCGCCGCGACGACCTGGTGATCTCGATTGACATGCTGAAGGCGGCGCCGAAGAAGCCCAGCACGTGGTACCGGCCCCAGATCGAGGGCAAGGGCTACGACGCCCACCGCTCCGGTGAGGCATCCTGGGACGAGGTCGGCCGGCACGAGCGGCCGACCGTAGAGGATCAAGAGCAGCGATGGGTGAATCGATGATCCTGGGAGCGGGCACCGAGGACTCCCTCGCCGTCGACATCATCTTCTGGGTCATCGCCGTCTCCGCCATCGTCGCCGCCATCGCCGTCGTCCAGCTCAAAGACATCTTCAGGGCCGCCCTGATGCTGATCGTGACCTTCATGGCCGTGGCCGGTATGTTCGTGCTGCTGAGGGCCGAGTTCCTCGCGGTCGTCCAGGTCCTCATCTACGTCGGCGCGATCTCCGTCCTTATCATCTTCGCCATCCTGATGACCGGGGACGTGGAGGAGGGGAACCCGTACAACCGGCTCAAGATCCCGGCGGCGGTGCTGTCCGCGTTGTTCCTCGCGACGGTCGGCTTCGTGATCTACAACACGGGCTGGCACGTCATCGACGTCACGGAGCTCGCCGAGCTCCCGGGCGTGGTGGAGGTGTTCGACAACACGGTCCCCGAGATCGGCAGACTGCTGATCCGGGAGTACGTCCTGGCATTCGAGGTCGCCTCCGTGGTGCTGCTGGCGGCGATCATCGGCGCGCTCGCGCTGATCAGGGAACGGTGACGCCGTGGGTCTCGAGAGCTTCCTCATCGTCGCCGCCATAATCTTCGCCATCGGTCTGTACGGCGCTCTGACCAAGCGGAACGCCATTGCCGTCCTGATGTGCATCGAGCTGATGTTCAACGCGGTCAACATCACTGCGGTCGCCCTCTCCCGCTACGTCGTGCCCGCGGGATTGACGGCGGGGTCAGGACAGGCCGACGAGGCCATGCGTCTCCTGCTGACCGGCCAGGTGTTCGCGGTGTTCATAATCACCATCGCCGCAGCGGAGGTCGCGCTCGGGCTCGCCATCGTCATCGCCGTCTACCGGACCCGGGAGACGATCTTCGTCACCGACGCCGCCCAGATGAGGCATTAGGGTTGGCTGAAGGATGCAATCGGGGTATCGCTACTCTTGCAAGAAAGGAGAAAGAGTGAAATCTGGGAGTGTCGCTCCGACTCCCGGGATGGAGGCTTCGCCACCCGATACACACGATTCTCCCTGGATCTTGGATGCGCGTGGAACGAGCCCCTCCCCCTTGAGGTGCTCTCTTTCCCGCCCGCCCGCCCAGAAGCTGGGGGCACCCCAAACCCCGCAAAGTGGGCTCAGTCCCCTTTGGAACCCCATGACGCGCTACGCGGAGGGCGACCTCATCCACCTGAATCGGACCGGGGGAGAGGCTTCGCGCCCCTGCACTCCCCTATCGCGCTGACTTATGTGGATAGACTACAAAAAGGCCCCGAATCTGATGATCGCCGAGATGTGGAAGGACGCCCTCGAGGCGGAGGGCCTGCCGACGAAACTCATGCCGGAGGGAGACATCCTCAACTGGGCCGAGAGGGTGCCCTTCAGGATTCTGGTGCCCAAGGGACGTGAGCACGTAGCCGACGAGATCCTCAGGAAGCTCTAGATGATCCCTGAGTTCGCCGTCTGGCTAATACTCCTCGTCCCGCTCGGGTCGTTCGCGGTCATCGGGCTGGTCATCCGGCCCTTCTTCAACAGGTACGCCTCGGTCGCCGGCCTACTCACCATCCTCGCGATCGGCACATCTGTCGCCCTCTCCGCCTGGGCGCTCCAGAGTGTGATCACCTGGGACGCGCCACCCGACTGGCAGCCTGTCGAGTGGCTGACGGTCAACGGCCTCAAGATATCCATGGGCATCCTCCTGGACCCTCTGACGGCCGTCATGCTGATCGTGGTCACCGGTGTGAGCCTGATGGTCCAGATCTACTCCGTCGGCTACATGAAGGACGATCGGGGCTACGCCCGGTACTTCGCCGTGATGTCGCTGTTCACGGCGTCGATGATCGGGCTGGTGATCGCCAGGAACGTGGTGCAGCTCTACGTCTTCTGGGAGCTGGTCGGGCTGTGCTCGTACCTTCTAATCGGATTCTGGTACCACCGCCCGGCGGCCGCCGCCGCCGCCAAGAAGGCGTTCATCGTCACCAGGCTGGCGGACTTCGGCTTCCTGCTCGCGATACTCTACCTGTTCTTCAATGCGGATGCGTTCACCGCCCAGGGTCTGAACCCGCTCGACATCACCGATCTCTACGCGGCGCTGGCCATCGGCGGTATCCTCACCTCGGGGGTGATCACGTGGCTCGCCGTGGGGATCTTCGTCGGAGCCGCCGGCAAGTCGGCCCAGTTCCCGTTCCACACGTGGCTGCCGGACGCGATGGAGGGTCCGTCGCCGGTCAGCGCCCTAATACACGCGGCCACGATGGTGACCGCCGGGGTGTTCCTGGTGGCCAGGTTCTTCCCGCTGTTCGAGGAGTCGGTGACGGCGATGAACGCGGTCGCCGTGGTCGGGGGGTTCACCGCCATCTTCGCGGCCTCGATGGCTCTGGTGACGAACGACATCAAGCGCGTGCTGGCGTACTCCACAATCAGCCAGCTCGGCTACATGATGCTCGCCCTGGGCACAGGGGCGTACGGGGCCGCGATCTTCCACCTGTTCACCCACGCGTTCTTCAAGTCGCTCCTCTTCCTGGGCGCGGGCAGTGTCGGCCACGCATCGGGAGGCACATTCGACATGCGGTACATGGGGGGCCTGCGGAAGGTCATGCCCGTGACCTACGTGACGTTCCTGATCGGGGGCCTGGCGCTGGCCGGGATCTTCCCTCTGGCCGGCTTCTGGAGCAAGGACGAGATCCTCGCCCACGCCCTCGGCCAGACCGGCTTCGTGAGCCAGTTCGTGTTCTGGCTTGCGCTGATATCGGTCTTCATGACCGCGTTCTACATGTTCAGGGCGATCTTCATGACGTTCGAGGGCGAGTTCAGAGGAGGCGCCGAGGCCGACCCCGCTGCCCCTGAAGGCGGCGCCAAGCCCCACCTGGCCGAGTCGCCCCTGGTGATGGTGGGACCCCTGGTCATCCTGGCGCTGGCCTCGATAGTCGCGGGCTTCCTCGCTAACCCGACGGTAGACATCGGCATCATCCCCATCCACGGTCTGAGCGATTTCCTGGGCGAGGGGCTGGAGCGCTTGGGCGTTCACTACGAGCTCCCGGACTTCAACCTGCCGCTCGCGATCGCATCCAGCGCCATCGCGGTCGCCGGCATCGTCTTCGCCTTCGCGATGTACCTGACGAGGGAGACACTGGCCCGCCGGGGCGCTCGGATCCTCAGACCCGCCCAGGTTCTGCTGTCCCGCAAGTACTATCTCGACGAGGCGTACGAGGACGTGCTGACCAGGCGAGTCTTCTACCGTGGGACGGCGGGGATACTGGACTGGACCGACAAGTCGATCGTGGACGGGGTCGTCCGGCTCGTCGACAGGTTCAGCCGCAACATAGGCCGGGCGATAGCCCAGGTGCAGACCGGGCAGCTCCAGGGCTACGGCGCCGTGATATCGGTCGGGATCGTCCTGATCGTGGGAACCTACCTGATCTTCTTGAGATAGCGAGGCTGCGGAAACTTTGGACGTTTCGGGTATGTCGGGCTTTCTGACGACGCTGGTCTTCCTGCCGCTGGCCGGCGCGCTTCTGATCGCCTTCGTCGTCCGGGGCGACCGCAGGGTCCGCTACATCGCCGGAGCCATCGCACTGGCCGAGCTGGTGCTCAGCATCATCGCCTTCGCCGTCTACGACCGGGACCAGGGCGGCTTCCAGCTCGTAGACAGGGTGACGAGCTGGATCCCTGTCACCTCCTTCAAGGTGGAGTACTTCCTGGCCGTCGACGGCCTGAGCGCGCCGATGGTGCTGCTCACGGGGCTCCTGGGCATGGCGGCCGTCTTCGCCTCGTGGAACGTCAAGCACCGGGTGCGGGAGTACTTCTTCTGGCTGCTGATCCTCCAGACCGCCGTCATGGGCGTATTCACTGCCCTGGACTTCATCCTCTTCTTCTTCATGTGGGAGCTCGAGCTGGTGCCGATGTTCTTCCTGATCTCGATCTGGGGGACGGGGCGCAAAGAGTACTCGGCGATGAAGTTCGTGATCTTCACCTTCCTGGGCAGCGCCTTCATGCTGGTCGGGGTACTGTTCCTCTTCTTCTCGACCGGCAGCTTCGACATGACCCAGATGCAGTCCGCGATCGAGACGAGCACGCTGATCGCGCCGATCGGGGTCATCTTCGCTTTGTTCTTCATCGCCTTCGCCGTGAAGCTGCCCATCTGGCCGTTCCACACCTGGCTGCCCGACGCGCACACCGACGCGCCCACTGCGGTCAGCGTCATCCTCGCGGGCGTGCTGCTGAAGATGGGCGGCTACGGACTGCTCAGGATTTCGGCGGGAATGTTCCCGATGGTCATGGCCGACGTCGCCTGGCTTTTGGCGACGTCCGGTGTGATCAACGTCCTCTACGGTGCCGTGGTCACGCTTCGTCAGACCGACCTGAAGCGGCTCGTCGCCTTCAGCAGCATCAGCCACATGGGGTTCGTTCTCATCGGGCTGGCCTCGATCTCGGGCCTCGTGGCCTCCGGGCAGGAAGGCGCGGCGATGGTCGGGCTCACGGGGGCGGCCATGCAGATGTTCACCCACGGGACGATCGCCGGCCTGATGTTCCTGCTGGTCGGGCTAGTCTACGAGAAGGCGCACACGCGGTACATCCCCGACCTGGGGGGGCTGGCGACACGCATGCCACTGGTCGCGGTGGCCTTCCTGGTCGCCGGGCTGGCCTCGCTCGGTCTCCCGGGGACGAGCGGGTTCGCCGCGGAGCTGCTCGTCTTCCTGGGCGCGTTCCCGGTCTGGAGCTGGGCGACGGCCCTGGCCGCCTTCGGCATAGTCATCGCCGCGGGATACATCCTCTGGATGCTACAGCGGTCCTTCTTCGGCCCCCAGACCGAGCGGTTCCAGGACATCAAGGACGCGACCGCGATGGAGATGGTGCCGGTCGCGGTCCTGGTGATCGCGATCCTGGTGGTCGGGGTCTACCCGGCCTTCATATCTGACGTCTTCACCGGCGGGGTCGGCGAGATCGTGAGTCTGTTTGACGGCGCCGTCGCGGCGACGGCCCCCTAGAGTTTTCGGAAGGATGGTCCGAGCATTGCCACGTTGTCATTCTGGGTCCTTCTGGGGAAGGACGAAGAGTCTGGGGAGGTGGATGACATCGAAGCATAGCCGGGCGTCTTCGATGACCCACAGGCGCAGAGAAATCAAAGAATGACACTGCACGACATATACCTTCTCTCGCCCGAGATCGGGGTGATCGGCGTTGCCGTCGCCCTGCTCGTGCTGGACCTGTTCGTCAGACGCAGGGGGGTGCTGCCAATCGTGGCGGTGCTGGGACTGCTGGTGCCGCTGGGGTTCAGCATTGCCCTGTCTGTGGACCTGTATCAGGACGGTGCGGACAAGATGCAGGGTCTGTTCGGCACCCTGGTCGTAGACCGGTTCAGCCTGTTCTTCAAGTACATCTTCCTAGGGGTGGTCGCGCTGGTCCTGCTGGCATCGACCGACTACGTCCGCAACTTCAGGGGCTTCCAGGCGGAGTACTACGCGCTGATCCTGTTCTCAGCCAGCGGCATGATGCTGCTCGCGTCTACGACCGAGCTGATCACGATCTACATCGCCCTCGAGCTGACGGCGCTCCCGATCGCGGCGCTGGCGGCGTTCCTGCGGAGCGGACGCTCGGCCGAGTCGGGCATGAAGTTCCTCATCCTCAGCGCCATAAGCTCGGCCATCCTGCTCTACGGCATGGTGCTGGTCTACGGCTTCACCGGCACCACGCATCTCGACGGGATCGCCACAGCTCTGGGGAGCCTCGACACGAGTAGCGGCGAGCCCTTCGGCAGCTACCTTCTGCTGATGGGGATCGTCTTGATGGTGGCCGGGTTCGGGTTCAAGCTGGCCATCGTGCCGTTCCACATGTGGGCCCCGGACGTGTACGAGGGCTCGCCCACGCCCGTGACCGCCTTCCTGTCGGTCGCGAGCAAGGCGGCGGGGTTCGCGGTGGTCCTGCGGGTGTTCTACGTGGCTTTCTCCCAGGACATCGTGCCCGACGTCGTAAGCATCGACTGGAGCGCGGTGTTTGCCATCCTCGCCGCGCTCTCGATGACGATCGGTAACCTGGTGGCGATCACGCAGAGCAACATCAAGCGGATGCTCGCCTACAGCACGGTGGCTCACGCGGGCTACATCGCCGTGGGGCTGGCCGCGGTCTCCGTTCGGGCGCCCGGCGACCCGCTCATCGGTCCGTCCGGCGTCCTCTTCTATATAGCGGGCTATGCTGCGACCAACATGGCGGCGTTCATCGCCATCATAGTGATCTCCAACCGGATCGCCAGCGATCGGATCGAGGACTTCGCCGGCATGGGGAGGAGGGCGCCCTATCTAGCCGCCGTGCTGGGGTTCGCGCTGATCTCTCTGACCGGGATCCCTCCGACGGTCGGCTTCATGGTGAAGGTGTTCATCTTCGGCTCCGCGATCACCAGCGGGCTGACCTGGCTGGCCGTCGTGGGCGCGATCAACAGCGTGGTGTCGGCCTACTACTATCTGCGTGTGGTCAAGGTGATGTACCTGGCGCCCCCGGCGAGCGACGAGCCGGTGACCGTCGGCATCCCCGTTCGATTTGCGATAGCCACCACCCTGGCTGCGGTACTCTTCTTTGGGATATATCCGACGCCTCTCCTCAACGCCGCCAGGAAGGCGGCCGAGGTGCTTCTTTCCTGAGCGGGGCACCGTCTGGTAGGCTGTTGGTGCCGCGGAGGGGCCATGGGTGAGCTGGTCGGTTTCGTCTACAACGCGCACATCCCTCGGGCTGCCACGCTCGTCGAATCCCTTGTCAAGTCTCTGGGCCTGGAGGGGCGGAGCTGGGCGTGCCCGGTGCCGGATATCGCGGCGCTGTCAGCCAGGTTTCCCGACACCAGCGTGGTGATCACGGCAGGCGGAGACGGGACGATCCTCCGCACCGTGCACGTGGCCGCCCTGTTCAAGGTGCCGATTCTCGGGGTCAACCTCGGGCGCGTGGGCTTCATGACGGAGCTCGGCGTCGAGGAGGCGGCAGAGAAGATTCCCTCATATCTCGATGGCTCTCACCGCGTCGAGGAGAGGATGATGATCGAGGCGACCGTCCACCGTTCGGACGGCGGCGCCTCGTCCACGGCACATAGCCTGAACGACGTGGTCGTCGCCCGCGGACCGACCCCTCACCTCCTGGACATCTACGCGACAATAGACGGCGTCCCGCTGACCACCTACCGCGCCGACGGCCTGGTCATCTGCACGCCGACCGGGAGCACGGGGTACGCCCTATCCGCGGGCGGGCCGATCGTGCACCCGGAGGCTCGCGAGATCCTGCTGCAGCCCGTGGCCGCCCACATGAGCCTGAACACCGGACTGGTGGTGCCGGGCACCTCGATCGTCGATCTGGCGGTCAGGGAGCCCGACGGCGCCGTGTTCAGCGTCGACGGGGTGATCGGCGCCACGCTCGAGCCCGGAGATCGGGTGACCGTCCGGTCTAGCCCTCACACTGCCATGTTCCTGAGAGCGGGTCAGCCGGCCGACTTCTACACGACGCTGACCCGCTGGCTCAGATTCGGCGGCCGGCCGGCACCGACCTGATGTTCCGATCCCGCAGCATGATGAAGAACGGGGTGTGCAGAGGGGCGAAGCCCCTTTGCCGGGAGTCTGAGGGCCTGTCCTGAGCCTGCCGAAGGGGTGTCCCTCAGATACGATTCCGCCCTTCCTGGCCGGGGGTGATGAAAAACGGGGTGTGCAGAGGGGCGAAGCCCCTTTGCCGGGAGTCTGAGGGTGTCCCTCAGATATGATTCCTCCCCCCTTCCTGGCCAGGAAGGGGGGAGGGGGATGGTCGAAAGGGTTTCTCAGCACCACGCCCTGCCAGACTTGCCGAGAAACCGTCAGGAAAACCGGAGGACCTATTGCAGCACGAAGAGGTCACCTCAACCGACCGCGTCTACGAGGGGAAGATTCTCAACCTGAGGGTCGACAGTGTCGATCTCCCCAACGGCCGCAAGGCCACCCGCGAGGTCGTCGAGCACTCCCATACGGTGGTCGTCGTGCCCATCGACCCGGACGAGAACGTGATCTTCGTGCGCCAGTACCGGCGCCCGGTGGGTGCCCCCTTGCTGGAGGTCCCGGCCGGCCGGATGGAGCCTGGGGAGTCGAGCGACGAGGCGGTCCAGCGCGAGCTTCAGGAGGAGGCCGGGTTCAGGTCGGACGACCTGCACAAGCTGGGCGGGTTCTGGGTCAGTCCGGGACACTGCACCGAGTTCACCCACATCTACGTCGCCCTGGACCTGGTGCCAAGCGCCCTCGAGCCCGACTTCGACGAGGACATAAGCACCGAGAGGGTGCCGCTGTCGAAAATCCCGGACATGATCCGCCGAGGCGAGATTCACGACCTCTCCACCGTTGCGGGCCTGATGCTCGTGCTCGGGGGGTACGGGGGATAGGGTACGGGGTACGGGGTACAGGACACGCGCATGGTGACGAGCCTCAAAAACCTTCTGGAGCAGGTCGACGAAGGCCGGGACGAGCTGATCTCGCTGCACCGCGACCTGGTGCGCATCCCGTCCGTGAACACCGGCTCGATGCCGACGGGCAACGAGACGGAGGTCTGCGAGCTTGTGAAGGGCTGGCTTGCCGGGTTCGGGGTCGAGACCGAGATCCTGGAGCGGGTGCCCCGGCGGGGCAACCTGATCGCCCGGCTGGAAGGCCGGTCCGGCAAGGCCGGACTGATGTTCATGTCCCACACCGACGTCGTCCCGGTCGAGGAGGAGGCGAGGTGGCGCTTTCCCCCCTTCAGTGCCACGATGGCCGACGGGCGCGTCTACGGTCGCGGGGCGAGTGACTGCAAGGGCCTCCTCGCCTCGCAGCTTGTGGCGATGAGCCTGCTGGCAAGCAGCGGCGTCCAGCTAAAGGACGGCCTGATCCTCGCGTCCGGCGCCGACAAGGAGCATGGTGGCCGGTACGGGTTCGGCTGGCTTGCCGAGACCCACCCCGACAAGATCGCCGCGCCGTTTGCCGTGAACGAGGGTGGGGGCACCCCGCTCAGAAGCTCCGGGCCCGTCAGCTACGCCTTCGGAGTGGGCGAGAAGGGCCGCCTTCAGGTAGAGATCACGGTGAGGGGGTCGAGCGCCCACGCCTCGGTGCCCTGGCAGGGCACGAACGCCCTCCACCGGCTGTCGCAGGTGCTTCAGCGGATCGAGGCGTACGAGCCGGAGCGCGACACCTCCTCGAGCCTCTTCGCACACCTCTCTTTCCTGGCCATCGAGCACCGGGTGTCGCCGGAGACCGTCGACGAGGTCATCCGCGAGGTCGAGGCCGACGACCCTCGACTCGCGTCGCTGATGCGGGCGACCTCACGCATGACGGTGACCCCGACGATGGTCAGCGGTGGGATCAAGTCCAACAGCGTGCCGGAGTCGATCCGGCTGACCTGCGACGTCCGGACGCTGCCGCACCAGGACGACGCCTATCTGAGACAGGAGCTAGAAGAGATGCTCGGAGGGATCGACGGCATCGACTTCGAGATCGACTACATGGCGGTGCCCAACGCATCGCCGTTCGAGACCGAGCTAATGGAGCGCATCAGCACCGCGACCGCCCTGGCGCTCGGGCGCGACGACGTCCAGCTGGTCCCCGCGATCTCGACCGGATTCACCGACTCGCGCTTCACCCGGCCTCTCGGCATCGTGACCTACGGCTACATGGGCACCCATCCCGACGACGACCCGGCGCTGTTCAACGTCCACGGCACGGACGAGTCGATAGGGATCGAAAGCCTGGTCAGCGGGACCAAGGTGATGCTCGCCCTCGCCTACGATCTCCTCGCGGCCAGGTAGCCCACCCCCCGAACGCCCTCAGGGGCTTTGCACGAAAACTGGCTTCTTGGCCGATCCTGCACGGAAACGCCAGGTCGGCGTTTGGGGTGTACAGAGGGGCTGAGCCCGTCCGACTCAAATCCAAATCCCGCCTCTTGGGGGTTCTAAGGGGGCCTGGGCCCCATTCGCGGGGGCTTGGGGGCGTCCCCCAAGAATAAACCCCCCAGGGCGGGCGGGGTCGAAAACATGAAGCGGGCCAGCCGCGACCCGGTTAGCTCGTGGGGGACAGGGTGTGCAGATCCCGACAAGTCGGGATTGCCGGGAGTCTGAGGCTTTCCCTCAGATATGATCTCTCCGTCTCGTGCAGAACGGACTTTCTGTGCAAGGCCGCCCTCAGGAAACTGCGCGGCACCAAGGTGATGCTCGCCCCTCGTCTACGATCTCCTCGCGGCCAGTTAGCCCACCCCCCGGAGCGCCCTCAAGAAACCTCGCGGAGGACGTTGTACATGTGGAGGTACAGCTTGAACGCCTCCCGCGTGAAGGTCAGAGGGTTCACCTGCCTGGTGGGGTCCACATGCTGAAAGAAGGAGAACTCGGTGTGATACGTCCCCCGGCCCTCGCCGAGCGCCTCCACCAGCCTTCTCGACTCCTCCGCCGGCACTAGCTGGTCCTCCCGGTCGTGCATCACGAGCACCCTCGCCTTCAGGTCGTCGATCCGAGTGCTGGGCGAGATCCGCCGGAAGAAGGCGTGTGTCGCCGGAGATAGCTGATCCATCAGCGCGTCTACCTCGTCGAGAGCTGGGTCGTCCAGGAGACGGTACACCGCCCCGGCCTCGGTCGACAGCGCGTCCAGCTCCTCCGGCGGCGGCCGGCGTCCCTCGATGAACGTCTCTTTCAGGAAGGCTCTCTCCTCGGCGTCCGCGACGCCCTCGATCAGGTGAGTCGTCACCACCTCCACGCTCAGCGCGTCCGGACTCCACGGCTCCGAGACTCCGTCGAGAAAGCGGTTCTCCGTGACGATGGCCCTGACCAGGTCGCGGACGTCGTAGTATCCGGCGAAGAAGTTGATGAACCGGACCCGGTCTCGAATACGGGGGTCCTGAGCCGCGACCATCGCGAGCGAGGCGCCGATGCAGAATCCGCCCATCCCGGCCCTGCCCGGATCGACCGAGTCCAGGCCGATCAGGTATTCGAACCCACGGACTAGGTTGTCGACCTCCCCGGCGTCGATCCGCTTCTGAGTCATCGACTCCGACCACGGCAGCATCACGGCCATCCCCGCGCTGGCCAGGCCCTCGGCCAAGCTGACCACCCGGGGATCGTCCCGGCCGGCCGGATTGACGCCGAGGAACAGCAGTACGGCACTGTGTTTCCCGGAGCCCGACGGCAGATAGAGGTCCGCGACGCCCCGACCCTCGGACAGCGGGTAGTGGACCTCCTGTCTGGTGGGACTCCCGGTGAACCAGGCTTGAGGCTTGATGGGAATCCCAGGGACCACCTGCGGCACGAACAGGGCTGTCCGGAAGGCCACCCTGCCCTGCGGCGTCACGACGATCAGCAGGATCACGAGCGCCACGACGGCGGCCAGGACGATCAGGACCCTTTTGGCTATTCTGGCTATTCGTCTCATGGCGCGCCTAAATATTACCGCAGTACGATCCCGCTGTCCTTTCACGCGCTCTCGGATGTATTATGGTCGGGCAATCTTTCGAGGGGAGAGTCTTGGGATCACCGATGCGGAGCCCCCTGCATGAAACGCCCCAGGGCATGGTCGGGGCCATAGTCGTAGCCGCCGGAGCCAGCCGCCGCATGGCCGGCGCGGACAAGGTTTTTGCTCCGGTGATGGGACGGCCGCTGGTAGCTCACAGCCTCCAGGTACTGGTGGAGTCCCCGCAGATTGGACAGATCGCCCTCGTCGTCTCTTCGGAGAACATGGAGCAGGGCAAACGCATGGTCAGAGAGTATGGATGGGACAGGGTAATCCGGGTGTGCCCCGGGGGCCTGCGGCGCCAGGACTCGGTCTGTAGCGGCATCAAGGACATGCCGCACGCGGGGTGGATCATCGTTCACGACGGCGCCCGGCCGTGCCTCGACGGCGACATGATCGCCAGGGGGCTCGGTGCGGCTCGGGAGTCGGGAGCGGCTGTGGCAGCCGTGGCCGTCAAAGACACCATCAAGGAAGCGGGTCCGGACGGGGTCGTGCAGCACACCCTGTCGCGCGACCGGCTGTGGGCGGTCCAGACCCCACAGGTGTTCAGCGCGCGAATGCTGCGCGAGGCTCATAGGCGGGTGGTCGAAGACGTCACCGACGACGCCTCGATGGTCGAGCAGGTGGGCGGCACGGTGCATATCTTTCCCGGCTCCTACGACAATCTCAAGGTGACCACCGCCGAGGACCTGTCATTCGTCGAGGCGACGCTCGAGAAGCGCCGAGCGGCTGCCATCAGGGCCCGCGGATGAGCTGCAGGTCCGGGATCGGAATGGACGTCCACCCCCTCGTCGAGGGCCGGGCGCTCATTCTGGGCGGCGTCACCGTGCCGCACTCCAGGGGCCTCGAAGGACACAGCGACGGCGACGTGCTCATCCATGCGGTGATCGACGCCCTGTTTGGCGCCGCAGGGATGGGCGACATCGGTACCCACTTCCCGTCGTCGGACCCCCACCTCGAAGGCGCCTCCAGCGCCGTGCTCCTCGGCGAGACCGTGGAGATGATCGGTGCGCGCGGCTGGCAGGTCTCCTACGTCGATGCTACAATCGTCGCCGAAAAACCGGTGCTCAGCCCCTTCATCGGGCAGATCAAGGAGCGGCTCGCCTCGGCGATGCGGGCGGACCCCGGCATGGTGAACATCAAGGCCAAGTCGACCGACGGGCTTGGATTCGTGGGAAGAGGCGAGGGCATCGCCGCGCTCGCCATCTCAACCGTCCAGAAGCTGGAATGAAGCTCTTCAACACCCTCTCGGGAACCCTCGAACCCTTCTCTCCCGACCACGATCCGGTGACGATGTACGTGTGCGGCATAACGCCGTACGCCGCGTCTCATGTCGGTCACGCGATGAGCGCGGTCGTCTTCGACGTTGTACGGCGCTACCTCGAGTTCAAGGGCTACGGCGTCAGGCACGTCCAGAACTTCACCGACATCGACGACAAGATGATCGACGCCGCGGCTCGGTCCGGAGTCTCGATCTCGGACCTGGCCGAGTCGAACATTCGAGCCTTCCTGGAAGAAATGGACGCCCTGAACGTCCTGCGGGCTCACGTCTACCCGCGCGCGACCGGCGAAATTCCGAGGATCCTGGAGATGATCGGCGGGCTGGTGGACGATGGATACGCGTATCCGGCCGACGGCGACGTCTACTTCCGGGTCAGGAAGGACCCGGATTATGGCAAGCTGAGCCACCGGACGCTGGACGGGATGAGGGCAGGCGCCAGGGTCGAGGTCAACGAGCGCAAAGAGGACGCGATGGACTTCGCCCTGTGGAAGGGCCGGAAGCCCGGTGAACCCCACTGGGACAGCCCCTGGGGGTCTGGACGGCCTGGCTGGCACATCGAGTGCAGCGCCATGTCGCTGGCGTATCTGGGGGAGACGCTGGACATCCACGGCGGCGGGCAGGATCTGGTGTTCCCCCATCACGAAAACGAGGTCGCGCAGTCGGAGTCGTACACCAAGAAGCAGCCGTTCGCGAGGTTCTGGCTGCACAACGGACTGCTCCGGCTGGGCGACGGCAAGATGAGCAAGTCCGTGGGCAACATCGTCTCGGTCCGGGAGGCGCTGGAGCGCCACTCTGCCGACGCTCTGCGCCTCTTCTTCCTCTCGTCCCACTACCGCGCGCCACTGAGCTACACCGACGATGGCGTCGTGGCCCAGGAGAGAGGAGCCGAGCGCCTTCGCGTTGCCCTGGAGACGGCCGGAGTGGACGGCGACGGCGAGCCGCTCGATCCGGCTCCGCACCGCGGCCGCTTTCTCGCCGCGATGGACGACGACCTGAACACGCCCAGGGCGATCGCGGCCCTGTTCGACCTTGCACACGACATCAACCGGTGCCGGGAGCAGGGACGCGCCACCTCCCAGGGTCGGGAGACTCTCAGGGAGCTGGCCGGCGTTCTCGGCCTGACCCTAAAGCCCCCGGAGACTGGATTCGCCGGTGCGCCCTTCATCGACCTCCTAATCGAAACCAGGAAACGGCTCCGGGAGGCCAAACAGTTCGACCTGGCGGACCGGATCCGTGAGGAGCTTGCCGACCTGGGGATCGTCCTGGAGGACTCGGCCGGCGGCACCACGTGGAAGCCGAAGGTCTCCTGAAGACGCCGGTCCGCCGGCCCGTCATGAAGCGCACCCCTCTCATCGCCTCCCGGCTGCCGACGACCCGATGAGCATCGGCCTGGCGTCCGACCTGCGCCGCCTGCTGGGCCCTGGGGCGGTCTCGACCGAGCCGGACGATCTCGAACGCTATTCGGGCGACGCGCTGGGCCCGTTCAGAGCCTTCCGGGCCGGTCTCCTGCTCGCCGCCCGCCCGGCGGCGGTGGCGTGGCCCACCTCGACCGAAGACGTATCGAGGGTTCTGGCGTATGCCGACCGCCAGCGCGTCCCGGTGGTCCCCTACGGCGGAGGCACTGGCGTCATGGGGGCCGCGACCCCGGTCGACCGCTGCATCTTGCTCAATCTGCAGAGGATGGCCTCTTTGATCTCCGTCAGCCGGGAGGACCGCACGGCTCGGGTCCAGGCGGGAGCGCTGCTGGAGGAGGTCAACACGGCCTCGAAGCGAGAAGGGATGCGGCTGGGCCACGACCCGTGGAGCCGGCCCATCGCTACAGTCGGCGGAGCGATATCGACCGACGGCGTCGGCTATACGGCGTCCAGGTTCAGCTCGATGGGAGACCAGGTGCTGGGGCTCGAAGCGGTCCTGCCCGGCGGAGAGGTTGTCCGGTCCAGAGGCGTGCCGAAGCCGTCGTCGGGCCCTTCATTGAACCACCTGTTCATTGGATCCGAGGGAACCCTCGGCATCGTCACGGAGGCGACGCTCCAGGTGTTCCCGCGGCCCGAGACGAGGCTGCTCAGCTCGACTGTGTTTCCGGAGTTCGAGGCCGGCTTCCGGGCCGTCGCCGCGCTCCAGGCGGAGGGCGTTCGCCCCACCGTGGTGGACTATGGGGACGAGTGCTGGCCAGGCTCCACGGACGAGACCCGCCCGGCAACGTTGTACCTATCGTTCGAGGGACTTCCCGATGAGGCGGAGGCTCAGGAGCGTCGCGCCAGGGAGATATGCCTCCGGTTCGAGGGCCGGGAGGGAGACCGGGCCGATGCCGTCGACTACTGGAAGACGCGGCACGCCTCGGGCGAGAACTACAAACGCGAGGTTCTGGAGAGCCTCAGTCCCGCGGAGGAGCGCAGGCGGCGCTCGGCCTACCGGATGGACTACCTGCACGTCGCCCTTCCCGTCTCGAAGGTACTCGAGTACCGCCGGCGCTGCCAGGGCCTGCTGTCGTCTCGCCGGATTCTGGTGAAGGAGTGGTCCCTCTGGGGCAGGCCGGAGTACTTCTCGTTCCTGATGGTCGAGGAGGATGACGCCGGCGAGGAGACCTCGGCGGTCATGGGAGACGTGGTCGACCAGGTGCTGTCGCTCGCGCTGGACTTGGGCGGCACGATGGAGTACTGCCATGGGGTGGGGATCAAGCTGGGTCACCTTCTGGGCCGGGAGCTGGGCGCCGCGGACAGGGTGATGGGCAGGATCAAAGACGCGCTCGACCCACACCGGATTCTCAATCCCGGGAAACTTGAGGGGCACTCTGGCGTATAATGTTCCGGGCCGCCGCCAAACGGCGCCCACGCGAGGTGTAGGATGATCATCGCCACGACGGACGCGATCGAAGGCAAACGGGTTGTCGAGACCCTGGGACTGGTCTCCGGGGGCTACGATTTCGAGAAGGACGAGGCCCTTGAGATCATGTCGGCGAACGCGGAGAAGATGGGCGCAAACGCCGTCGTCGGCCTCAGATTCGTGGTCAGGGAGATCAACGGCATCGCCGAGCTGATGCCCTACGGCACCGCCGTCCGCATCAAATAGTTTCTAGAAGGCTATTCGAGCCCCTTGAGTCTCGGGGGCGTGACCTCACCGGTGCTTTGCCTCTTCTCCCACCAGTCCCGCAGGGGTCGGGCCGACGCCTCTCCGCCCCACGACGCGGTCGCGGCGATGAACTCCTCCACCGACCTGGGCCCGGCCTCCACCAATCCCTCCATGAAGGCGATCGGGTCGTTGGGCCGCTGCGGGAGCCATTCGGCGTAGAACGGGGTGAGCCGGGTACCGCTCCGCCGCTGCTTGCGCTCACGCACGATCTGGTCCAGCACGATGCGGATGTTTTCAGGGTCCGTCCAGTCCGCACGGTACAGAATCCGTCCTCCGGCGGCCAGCACATAGGACATGTTGGGCAGGGTCCCGTATGCACGGTGGACGGGCCCGTCGAGGTTGTCGACAAGCATCGTCCGCCTGATCTTCCAGCGGGTCACCATGGCGCGCGCGTGGTCGAGCTTCTGCTGGAAGGTCTCGTGGTGAGGAAGCTTCTCCCCCGGGTGAGCCTCACGCGTATACACGAATACGAACCTGATCCCGGCCGGCGCGTACTCGTCGGCCATCGCCTCCAGGGCCGGCGCCGCCAGCCCGCAGTACGGTCAGCTGATCGAGCCGAACTCGACGACCAGCGGGGCTGTACGCCACAGCTCCGACAGCCTGACCCGGCGGCCGTCGCCGGCGTCGGTCAGCTCGCCGTCGGGCGCGGCGTCGCCGGCCGTGAACAGCCTCGGAAACATCGAGAACGGGTCGATGTCCTCCTGAGGCGGGAAACTCGGGTAGTTGTAGCCGTCCATGGGCTGCTCCTTTTCCTGTTCGATCGCATCGAATATCCTAGGGGCGCGTCAAAAATCCTTTCCGACCATCCCCCTGGCCCCCCTTCCTGGCCAGGAAGGGGGGAGAAACGATATCTGAGGGACACCCTCGGACTCCCGGCAGAAAGGCACAGCCCCACTGCACACCCCATGCTCTTGTCATTCCAACGCCAGACCGTTCACCCGCCACGGGCGGACTCAAGGCGCTACGAACAACAAATCTCAAAACACTCCCAGGCTTCCGTACGACGACATCGGCCCGCCGTCCAGATCGCGTACAATTTGATAATGAAGATGCTAACACGACTCGTTGACTCTAAGGGGGCCCCATGGAGCTGACGATCAGCGACGAAGCGGTGGAGTTCCTCGGCCGACGCGGCAACGCGATGGCCCTGGACTACATCCCCCCGCTGGGCTGAGGGGGCAAGGCGCAGGTGTCGGTCGACACCTACATGGGAGCGGGAAAGAGCACCAGGGGCTATCTGGTGATGCGCGAGAGGGACGTGCGGGTCCTGGTCGCGGGCGTTCTTTCGACCAGCGCCGCCAGGGCCAACATTACGTTGAAGCGCTTCCTGATCTGGAAGTCCATCGCGGTCGAATTAGAGCCGATCGGCGACCACTTCCACAGCCCTACCTGAAGACACTAGCCAGCCTGCCGGCTCCGGCGGGCACGAACCAGGACCTCGGACCCGGGCCCAGCTCCCAGCTCGGCCGCGGCGCTGCCGTCTCCGACGGCGATCTCCAGCCATCCGTGACTGCCGACGAGCACCGATAGACCAGGGCAAGAGGCGTAGGTCGCGCTGAGCCCCTCTATGCATCTGCCCGCGATCTCCACCTCGACGTCGTCTCCGGGGAGGTCCGGCGGCGATATGTTGGTCACGAGGTTGCCGAAGCGGTCGACGTGCACGATGCGGCCGCGGATGCCCTCCCGGCCGGTCTCCGGCCGAAGAACGCTCAAGCACACGACCTCCCCCACCGGGTCTCCGAGCGACTCAGGCGGAACCCCTACTGACAGATGGGCCGCGACGGGTGCGAATACGTCCCTCCCATGAAAGGTGCTGCTCACGGGGTGACGCCAGAACTCCGCCCGCGAGAGAGCGAACGCCGAGCATCCTTCGGGTACGGCAACGGTGATCGGTTTCCCGAAGGCATCTCGGTCCGCCCGGCTGGAATCCCTGTCGATGCCCTCCGATGCCTGCGCCAGCACCACGTAGCTGAAGATCCCGTTGTCCGGCCCGGTAAAAACGCCTTCCGGGGTTACCAACACCAGGGCTCTGCGGGGAGTGCCGACACCGGGGTCCACGACGGCCAGGTGTACGGTCTCCGGACCGAAGTAGCGGCTCGCGGAGCCAAGGACGAACGCTCCGTGGAGTATCCGTTGGGGAGGGACCTGGTGCGAGACGTCCACGATGGTCGCGTCCGGGTTTATTCCGAGGATCACACCCTTCATCGCCGCGACGTACCCGTCCTCGGTCCCGAAGTCGGTCGTCAGCGTGATGATCGCGCGTGCCATGTCGTCCTCGGTCAGGCGGGGGTCGCCGCGACAGCGACGGGGCGGGTCAGAAAACCCGGACGGAGATGATAGAGATCACGATGAAGACGCCCACAAGGGCCACCGTGAACTGGAATAGCATCTTTTCTACGCCTCGCCGGGTTCGGAACGAGGCCTCGGAGGAGCCGAACAGTCCGCCTCCCTGACCGCGGACCTGCATGAGGATCACCGTCACCAGCGTGACCGCTACGACGATCTGGACTATGTTCATTATGCTCTGCACGTCGTGTCCTCGTGTGGTGCTGAAGAACCCTTCGACCTTCCCGCCGGTCCGTACATTGCCGGGAAGGGGGGAGAAATCGCGTCTGAGGGGAAATCCTCAGGCCCTCGGCACCTACAGTCTACTAGCCTGGACCACCGACCTCAACTGTGTCCTGACACCACGTTTCCCCTGAAAGATGTCCATGACCGCCTTCGCCAGCCTCGCCGAGTCGTGCCTCACAGGATGCTCGGGATCGGTCAGGTCGGCGAGCTCCACGCGCACGTCCTCTATGAAGCGGCTGTCGAAGACGACCGGGATGCCCAGGAATTCGGAGCCCAGGGGTCTCGGGCGGTCGTTGGCGACGACCCAATCGACAATGTCGTGAGAGGTCTGCCGCCGTAGCGCCTCGACGTGGTCGGCGACCGTGTACCCGTCGGTCTCCCCCTTCTCTGTCGCGACGTTGCACACGTACACCGTGGGTGCGCCCGACTCGCGGACCGCGTCGGCGATTCCCGATACCAGAAGGTTCGGGAGGATGCTCGTGTACAGGCTGCCGGGTCCCACCACAATGATCTGAGCCCTCCTCAGGGCGTCGATCGCGGGGCCGTAGGCCTCGGCATCCGCAGGCTCGATGCTCAGAGTCTTGATCTGTCCCCCTCGAGCGGTGATAGTCGATTCTCCCGTGAGCACGGTTCCGTCGGTCAGGAGCGCCGACAGCTGTAGGTTGTCCAGTGTAGCGGGAAGTATCTGACCGCGAACGGCGAGCACCCGGCTGGACTCGTAGACCGCCCGTTCAAAGCTTCCGGTGACCTCGGTCAGCGCTGCGATGAACAGGTTCCCGAAGCTGTGCCCGTCCAGTCCCGTGCCCTTGCTGAACCGGTGCTGGAACAGCTCGGTCACCAGGGACTCGGACTCCGCCATCGCGACCAGGCAGTTCCTGAAGTCCCCGGGCGGCGGCAGACCCAGCTCCCTGCGAAGGCGGCCGGAGCTTCCACCGTCATCGGCCACCGTGACTATCGCGGAGATATGGTCCGAGTACTCCTTTAGCCCTCGAAGGAGGACCGCCAACCCCGTACCGCCGCCTATGACCACGATCCTGGGACCACGTCCCCTGGACCGGCGAACGTAGATCGACTCCGCCAGACTGTCCAGCCTGCCGGCGCCCAGCAGATGCGGCCCGACCGAGCGAGCGAGCCCGTAGAGCGACACGGCTATTGCCGTCAGCCCGACCGCCAGCAGCAATGCCCCTTCAAAATGCGACGGGAGGAAATCGGGGAACGTGAGGGCGAACAGCTTCCGCAGCAAGAAGGCGAGCCCGAAGGCGCAGACGCCGATACCGAGGGCCCCTATGAGGAGCCATCGTTTCACGCCTATGCCGACGTAGAAGAATTTCAGAAGCGAGGCCCGTCTGAAGCCGTCGACGGGGTCCCCGTCCGAGGTCCCGTTCGTTGGCCGGAGGGGATTCATCGGACTATCTCCTCGCGTCCAGGCTCTCTTTCACCATTTCCGAGACGAGGTTGGGGTTCGCCTTACCTCGGGTCAGTTTCATGACCTGACCCACCAGGAACCGCACGGCGGTCTCTTTGCCCGACAGGTAGTCGGCGACGGGCTTCGGATTGCTCGATATCGCCTGGTCTACCGCGGGCCTGAGAGACTGAGCGTCGACGATCTGTGCCATCCCATCGGCCTCGGCGATCTGTCTCGGAGACCTTCCGGTCTCGAACACCGTCTCGAACACCGTCTTCGCCATCGACGAGCTGAGGGTGCCGTCGTCTATGAGGTCCAGCAGCTCCAGGATGTGGACCGGCTGGAGCTTGAGCTGGGTGATGCCGACCCCTTCGGCGTTCATGAGCCGGGTCAGCTCCCCCAGGATCCAGTTGCTCACGGCCTTCGCCGTCTGCCGACTGTCCTTGCCGTTTGGAGCCCTCGCGCTCAGCACGGCCTCGAAGAAGTCGGCCGTGGACTTCGAGGAGGTGAGAAGCCCCGTGTCATATACGGGCAGCCCGAACTCCTCGACGAACCTGGCCTCCCTGGCGTCCGGCAGCTCCGGCATCGACTCCCTGATCTCGTCGACCCACACGGCGTCGATGACGAGCGGCGGCAGGTCGGGCTCCGGGAAGTACCGGTAGTCCGATGCGTACTCCTTTGTGCGCTGGGAGACCGTCACATCCCGGTCTTCGACCCATCCTCGCGTCTCCTGCTCGATCCGTCCGCCCTGCTCCAGCAGCTGGGTCTGCCGGGCGATCTCGTACTCCAGGGCATTGTAGACGGAGCGGAAGCTGTTCATGTTCTTCACCTCCACCTTGGCTCCGAGCTCGGAAGACCCGGCGGGGCGAAGGCTGACGTTGGCGTCGCAGCGGAAGCTGCCCTCCTCCATGTTTGCGGTGCTCACGCCGAGGTATCGCAATATAGTCCTCAGCTTGATCAGATAGGATCGCGCCTCCTCCGGCGCACGCATGTCGGGCTCGCTGACGATCTCCATCAGTGGCACCCCGGCGCGGTTGATGTCCAGCAGGCTATACCCGGTGCCGTCCAGCTCGATACGGTGCAGCAGCCGGGCCGTGTCCTCCTCCAGGTGGACTCGGGTGATGCCCACCAGCTTCTTGTCCCCGCCGGAGTCGATAGCGAGCTCGCCGTCGAGGGCGATCGGCCGGTCGTATTGGGAGATCTGGTAGCCCTTCATCAGGTCCGGGTACGGGTAGTTCTTGCGGTCGAACTTCGTGAGCTCCGAGATCGTGCAGTCGAGGGCCAGGCCCGTCTTGATCACAAGCTCGACCGCCCGGCGGTTGATCACGGGCAAGGCCCCGGGCATGCCCATGCAGACCTCGCAGACAACGGTGTTCGGGGGAGCGTCCTGGTAGACTGCGTTGCACGAGCAGAACATCTTGCTGTTGGTCAGGAGCTGGGCATGTACCTCGAGCCCTATCACCGTCTCATAATTCATAGATCATCCGATCTCCATACGGCCCATTTCAGCCAGTATAGACTAAAGCAGCACACAGCACCAAGCGCAAAAACAGCCTTCCCGAACGTTCGTCGGGCGAAGGAAACGGCGGAGACATACGGGAGTGGCCCAATCCTCTAGATCAACGACAACGCCCGACTCTAAACAAAGTGTGGAACAACATGCCGTCCGGGCTTCGCCGCCAACGTGCCATGAGGTACGAACCGGGCCGCAGTGTGGCGGTGTCGGCCTCCGCCATGCGCTCTCGCCGATGAGAGGTACGAACCGGGCCGCACCCAGGCTCCTGGTGACGTAGCCGTCGCCGGTGCGAGTCAGCTTGATCAGCTCCTGGACCTCCAGGGAGCCGACCGGGACAACCAGCCTTCCCCGGTCGGCGAGCTGGTCTACCAGGGTCCGGGGCAGCTTGGGGGCGGCCGCCGCGACGACGATGGCGTCGTACGGCGCACCTCGCACCCAGCCCAGCTCCGACTCGGCGGCCTCGACATCCACGTTGTCGTAGCCGAGCCTCTTCAGCCGCGCTCGCGCGGACGCGGCCAGCGAGGGGATACGCTCCACGCTGACCACGTCGCGAGCCAGCTCGGCCAGGATAGCCGCCTGATAGCCGGTGCCGGTGCCCACCTCCAGCACCCTGTCGGTCCGGCGTAGCTCGAGAGCCGAGACCATCAGCGCGACCACGTACGGCTGGGAGATCGTCTGGCCCTCGCCGATGGGCAGCGGGGCGTCCTCGTAGACTATGGGGCCGGTGACCTCCGTAACTCTTCTCTGGGCACCGCCTCTATGGCCCGGATGACCGCATCGTCGCGCACATCGGCGCGAAGGCGGGCGAGAAGGTTGTCCCTCGCCTGCTGCACGTCTCGTACACCTCCGTCGGCTGTAGAAAACGCCAGTATAGTCGAATAGCCCCGACGACGAGCCGTTCATGGGACCTCCCACCTCAGGGTTCGGGTCGCGTCCGGGCCCCGTTTCACAGCCGTTGACTGGGATCGGCGCGCCATGCTAACCTGATTCCAGGGCTGTACCAGGGGGTCGCCGGTCGGTTTGCCGCCCTCCGACCCTCAACCGCGGATACCGTTCCGCCGCATCCCGGCCGCGCCCCGCAGCCAGACAAATGGAGTGGCACTTTTGGCCCCAGAGCTGGACCAGATCGACCGCGAGCTGCTCAACATTCTCCAGTCCAGATTTCCGCTCGCCAGCTCCCCCTTCGAAGAGATGGCGCGGGAGATGGAGATTCCGGCGTCCGAGGTGATGGAGCGGGTGCGGGACCTGAAGAAGACGAACGTGGTCCGGCAGATCAGCGCGATCTTCGACACCCGGCGGCTGGGCTACAAGACGGTCCTGGTGGCAATGGGCTTCCCGCCCGAGCGCCTGGACGCCGCCGCCGCGGACATCAACAAGCATCCCGGGGTCAGCCACAACTACGGCCGCACCGGGCCGTTCAACCTCTGGTTCACGCTCGCGGTCCCGCCGGATGAGGACCTCGAAGCGACGGTCCAGGACATGGCGAAGAGGAATGACGCCGGCACCTACCGCCTGATGCCCACGATCCGTTTCTTCAAGATCGGCGTCAACTTCGACATGGTGAAGGAAGAGGGCGCCGCCAACGACTTCTACAGCCCGGACGGCTACGCCGGAAAGAACGGCGACTCCTGGAAAGAGACCGCGCCGATCAGCCCGTTCGACATCGAAGTTATTCGCGAGCTGCAGGAGGACCTGCCGCTCGAGCCCGAGCCGTTCGCGCCCATGGCGGACCGGTTGGGCATGTCCCAGGAGGACCTGTTCGCCGCGGCCCGCTCTCTCGAGGAGCGGGGCCTCATGAGGCGGTATAGCGCCGTTCTTCATCACCGCCGCGCGGGGTTCAAGTCCAACGCTATGGCGGTCTGGAAGGTGCCGAACGAGCGGTCCGTGGAGGTCGGGAACCTGATGGCGCAGTCGCCGTGGGTGACGCACTGCTACGAGCGGCCGACCTTCCCCGACTGGCATTTCACGCATTTCACGATGATCCACGCCACCTCCCAGGAGCGATGCGAGCAGGTGGTAAGGGAGATTTCGGAGTCCACCGGCATTGAGGAGTACCGTCTTCTGTACAGTACCCGTGAGTACAAGAAGACGAGGGTTCGCTACTTCGTCTAACGGGATGATGAAATATGGGGTGTGCAGAGGGGCTAAGCCCCTTTGCCGGGAGTCTGAGGGTTTCCCTCAGATATGATTTCTCCCCCCTTCCTGGCCAGGAAGGGGGCCAGGGCGATGGTCGAAAGGGCTCTTCGACACCCTGCTAGGAGATCGGGCAAGTCGAGCCGGGCCTCCTGCTCCGGTCGCCGGTCCGCACCAGCAAAAGAAGGGAGCACCGTGCCCGCTTACTATCCGGCTTTCGTCGACGTCCGAAACCGCCGTTGCGTCGTCGTCGGCGGCGGCAACATCGGCGAGGAGAAGGTCCGCAAGCTGCTGGAGTGCGAAGCGGACGTCGCGGTGATCAGTCCAGAGGTCAACGAGGGGGTGCGTGGGCTCGCCGACGAGGGCCGCGTCGCCTGGGAACAACGTGCCTACCGAGCCGGCGATCTGGATGGTGCCTTTCTGGCCATAGCGGCCACCGACGACACCCCGACCAACGAGGCGATTGCCGCCGAGGGCCGGGAGCGCAACGTCCTGCTCAACGTCGTCGACGTGACCCACCTGTGCACATTCATCGCGCCGGCAGTGGCCCGCAGGGGTGAGGTCACCGTGGCGATCTCAACCGGAGGTGCCAGCCCTGCCCTCGCCCGCAAGTTCCGCGAGGAGCTTTCGGGCACGAGCCATCACGACACCCGGCACAGCGTCATGGAATACGCCGACCTGGCACCCGTGCTCTCCCGCGCCAGGCTGGATCTGCTCGGCCGGGGGATTCGGCTGAACACCGACCACTGGCAAGCATGCGTGACCGACGACCTTCTGGAGCTGGTGCAGGCCGGCCGGTCCGACGAGGCCGAGCGCATCCTGATGGCCGATCTTATGAAGGGCACCGGGTGCGACTGCGAGCCGGGGACCTGCCGGATGTGGGAGGACCTCGGCACCATCGCCGCCTCTCGCAACGGCGGCGGGGCCTCTCCGGCGGTCTAGCAGGACCTAGGATGACCGTGCCCGCCCGGGTCACCCTCGGCTCGAGGACCAGCCCCCTGGCGCTTGCGCAGAGCGAGGAGGTCGTCAGGGTCCTCCGGGCCACGTTCCCCGAGACGGAGTTCGTCGTCGTCCCGATCACCACGGGCGGTGACCGCGCCAGCGACGCCCCCCTTCTGAGTATGCCCAGGGGAATGTTCGTCAAGGAGATCGAGATCGCCCTGCTCGACGGGCAGATCGACCTTGCCGTCCACAGCGCCAAGGACCTCCCAGCCTCCCTGCCCGGAGGGCTCGTCCTGGCCGCCATTGGAAAGCGGCAAGACCCTCGGGACGTCCTGGTGAACAGGTGGGGGCTCTCACTGACCGGTATGCCGCGTGGCGCCAGATTGGGCACGAGCAGTCCGAGGCGCACGGCACTCCTGCTGTCGCTGCGAGGCGACATCCGAGTCGAGCCCATCCGCGGGAATGTCGGAACCAGGCTCGACAAGGCGCGAGGCCCGGACTACGATGGTGTGGTTCTGGCCGCCGCGGGCCTGCTCAGGCTGAGCAGGGAGAGCGAGATCAGCGAGTTTCTGGACGCCGAGGTCTTCACCCCGGATGTCGGCCAGGGAGCCCTGGCGGTCGAGGCCCGAGCCGACGCCTCAGACGTGCTCAGCATCCTGTCCGCGGTCCACGATGGACCCACGGGACTCGCTGTCACGGCGGAGCGAGCGTTCCTGACGGCGGTCGGAGGCGGGTGCACCGTTCCCGTCGCAGCCTACGCCCGGGTCGTGGGTGAGGAGATCGTCATGACGGCCATGGCGGCGGCCCCGGACGGCTCCCGCATCTACCGGGTTCGGGTCGCCGGTGACGCCCGGGACCCCGACGCCGCGGGGGAGAGAGCGCGGGACGCTCTCATGGCCGAGGGCGCCGGCGACGTCCTCGAACAGGGATGAGTGGATCGATGTCACAGGACGAGGAGCCGAGCCGAGCCGGGCGCGTGTCCCTGGTGGGCGCGGGTCCGGGTGATCCCGGACTGATCACGCTGAGGGGCGTCGAGTTGCTCGGCTCAGCAGACGTGATCCTCTATGACCGCCTCGTCGACAGGCGGCTGCTCGAGCACGCCGGACCCGACGCGCAGCTTGTCGATGCCGGCAAGGCGCCCGGCGAGCGCCGGCTGAGCCAGCAGGATATCAACGACCGGCTGATCGCCGAGGCGAGACACGGCAAGATGGTCGTCCGCCTGAAGGGCGGAGACCCCTTCGTGCTCGGGCGCGGAGGCGAGGAGGCCGAGGCGCTGGCAGCCGAGGGCATCGAGTTCGAGGTGGTGCCAGGCGTCTCATCCGCGGTCGCCGCTCCGGCATACGCCGGCATCCCCCTGACCCACCGCGGCCTGAGCTCGGCCGCTACTATCGTCACCGGCAGCGAGGACCCGGACAAGGACGACCCGTCCGTGGACTGGGCCGCGCTCGCCAAAGGCGGAGCCACCCTCGTCGTGCTGATGGGGTTCGAGCGCCTGGACGCGATCGCCGGGACGCTGGTCCGCCATGGACGCTCCCCGGACACGCCTGTCGCTCTGGTCAGGTGGGGCACGACTCCGGCGCAGGAGACCGTCGTCGGAACGCTGTCCGACATCGCGTCCAGGGCGTCGGACGCCGAGCTGTCGCCGCCCGTGGTGGCGGTAATAGGCGACGTGGTGCGCCTGCGCAACAAGCTCCGCTGGTTCGACAAGCGGCCCATGTTCGGCAAGCGCGTTCTGGTCACCCGGACGCGAGAGCATGCCGGGGAGCTGTCGCGGCTCCTGTCCGCCAGGGGCGCCGTGCCCATCGAGCTGCCGACCATCCGAATCTTGCCTCCCGACGACTTCAGCAGTCTGGACGCCGCCGTCAGCACGCTGTCGATGTACGACTGGGTGATATTCACGAGCGCCAACGCGGTCTCCGCCGTCATCGATCGGATGGCCGCGCTTGGACTCGACGGCAGGGCCTTCCACAGGTCCAAGGTCGCCGTGATCGGAGACGCGACGGCCGGGTCGCTCCAGGCCCGCGGCATCACGGCCGACCTCATCCCCAGGGAGTTCGTCGCGGAGGCGCTTCTGGAGCACCTCACCGGGACGATCCGCCCCGGCGACAGGGTACTCCTGCCCAAGGCCGACAAGGCGCGCGAGATCCTTCCCGAGGGCCTGCGATCGCTGGGAGCCCACGTCGAGGAGGTAACCGCATACCGGACGGTCGAGGCCAAGGAGTCCCGGTCGCGCCTTTCAGAGCTGCTCGGCGAGGGGATCGACGTGGCGACCTTCACAAGCTCGTCCACGGTAACCAGCCTGGCCGCCCTCCTGGACTACGACGCCGGGCGGCTCGCGGACACCATCGTCGCCTGTATAGGCCCGGTGACCGCCGGCACTGCTGGTGAGATGGGTATGAAAGTTGATATAGTAGCCGGGGAGCATACGATCGGCGGACTCGTGGACGCCGTCGAGACGTACTTCAGGGAGGAGGGCTCGATTGGGTAGCTTTCCCCAGTCACGGATGCGCCGGCTCAGGGAGATTCCCGCCCTTCGGCGCGCGACGCAGGAGACGCGGCTCTCGATCAGCGATTTCATATATCCGCTGTTCGTGACTCACGGACGCGACATGCGCAACCGGATCGAGCCGATGCCCGACGTCTTCCAGCTCTCGGTGGACCTGCTGATCGCCGAGGCGGAGACGGTCGCCGAGCTGGGCATCCCGGGGGTGCTGCTCTTCGGCATCCCCGCGCACAAGGACCCGACGGGCACCGAGGCGTATTCGCCCAGCGGGATCGTGCAGGACGCCATCCGCGTCATCAAGCAGGCCGCGCCCGACCTCCTGGTTATCGGTGACGTGTGCCTCTGCGAGTACACCGATCACGGCCACTGCGGCGTGATCGACAACGGCCACGTGGACAACGACGAGACCCTCGAGCTACTGGCGAAGATCGCGATCTGCCAGGCTGAGGCCGGGGTGGACATGGTCGCACCTTCGGCCATGATGGACGGACAGGTGCAGGCGATCCGGCACGAGCTCGACGCCAGAGGATTCAAGGAGACTCCGATCATGGCGTACTCGGCCAAGTACGCGTCGGGGTTCTACGGCCCCTTCCGGGTTGCGGCCGACTCGGCGCCGCAGTTCGGCAATCGCGCCGGGTACCAGATGGACACTCCCAATGTGCGCCAGGCGCTTCGGGAGGTCGAGCAGGACATCGACGAGGGCGCCGACATCGTGATGGTCAAACCGGCCCTCGCCTACCTGGACGTTATTGCCGCCGTCAGAGCCGCGACATCGTACCCCATTGCCGCATACAACGTCAGCGGGGAGTACTCGATGGTCAAGGCGGCGTCGGAGAACGAGTGGATCGACGAACGACGGGTCGCCCTGGAGATCCTCACGGCCATCAAGCGGGCGGGCGCCGACATCCTGATAAGCTATCACGCCAAGGACGTGGCGCGCTGGCTGGCCGCCGAGCGCTAGACGCCCGCCCGAGGGAATCCCTCCCCCCCACGCCCGACACCGCGTCGCCCGTCTCCGCCCCTCTTGGTCCTGCTGAGTCCGTTTCCGTTCGTGGTGAACTCCGATGTTGTCGAGAGTCTCGACATCGTCGGACCTCCCGAACCACCCAGTCCGTTCAACCCGCGGGGCAGACTAGGACCGGGGCCCCCAGAGGCTTCGACCGTACGGAGCCTGAGGTAGTGGCGTAGCGCCTCGATTGACCGCCGGAGTTATGGGCCCGTGTCGACGGCGTCGGAGTCGGTGCACTCTCCGCCTTCGACTGCCAGGGTGCTCAGCACTTCGACCACCCCTATCGGAGGGATAGGGAACGAGAAGCTTATTGTGATCGGTGGCAGAGCCGGAAGAGCGATCGACCACAGCGGGATGTCGTTGCCCAGGAGGATGACCGACGTGGACCACGTGGATGGCTCCGTCGCCCCCACAACAAAGGACCACGTAGTAATGCCATCGGCGAACGTAACGTCGACGACCAGGGTGCATGTGATGTTGATCGAGCCGTCGGCTGGCGTCACCGATATCGGGGCTGGAGGGATCAAATCATCGAACGCCTTAACTTCCGAGAAGGTCAGCGTCGTCGAGTCGCCGGGCCCCCCGATCACGTCGAAGGTGATGTCTGCAATGTCGATCTGACTTACTCCCGAAGCAGTGGCACTGGCTATCACGATCGTGACAATGCCGGGTTGTGTAGCATTCGCCTCGAAGAACCCGGAATCGACCTGAGCCACGCTGTCGACGCTCAAGACCGTCTCGTCGTACAAGAGGTCGAGCTGCATCCCAGCCATGCTCTCGGTTCCTGCCGCGGTGATCCGCATGACCACCTGCTGACCGGGGGTAGTCTGCACGTCCGCGAGGCCGGTACCGACCTCGGCGACGCTGAGGGTTATGCTGACTTCTTGAGCCTGCGCTGCCGGCACGGCCGTTTGCAAGCCGGACACCGCCAACACTAGAGCCAGAACGACCGCCGCGAATCTCTTCATCGCTACCTTATCGTGATCCGTTCCATGACGTTCTTGTCACGTCTCTCCAAGCTGCTCTCGGGCTGAGAACCGGCTAGGGCGGGCACCCCGTGCAGTTCGTGAAGGTCAGTATCCCGCCGCTCGTGTTAAGTACCGTGCCGGTGTTGATGAAACTGACGGAGATCGTCGTTGTGCCGAGGCCGGCGCTCTTCTGGAAAGTACCGGCGTTGTTGAACCGGGGGACAGCGCCGCCCAGGTTGGCGTGGAAGGACTCGTCGTTTTGCACGTCGAAGACGCCGCCGGCCAGGTTGTTGAACACGCCACCGTCGCCGCTCCTGATGTTGCCCGTGCCGGTCCAGGTCGTCGTCCCCAGGTTGTCTATTGTCCGGTTCCTGAGGTCCTTGTTAGCTGTCCCGCTGATGTTCAGCTCCGCCGTCTCAGGGATGGTGATCTTGCCTCCACCGTTCATCGTCCCGCCGGTCCAGTCCAGCTGGCCGCCGGCCGCCATCGTCAGGTCCCCCGAGCCGTTCAGAGTTCCACTGACTACGTCCAAATTCAGCGCGGTGACGGCGTTCGTGCTGGTGGCGGTCGCACCGATGGTAACGGTCCCTCCGTCGATGCGGGTGGTCCCGACTCCTGTGATTGTCGTGCCGATGTTGAGCGTAAACGTGCTGGACGGGAACCGCAGCGTGGCGCCGGTGGCGACGTCGAAGCTGCCTGTGCTTGTGCCACCTGAGTCGTAGCTCAGGATACCCGAGTCTACGTCCACGACGCCCGTGTTGTTGAATACGAGGCTGATGTCGGTCGTTCCGGTGCCCACGGTCTTCTTGAAGGTACCGGCGTTGTTGAAGACCGTGGCGCCTCCCGCCAGGCTGTAAACGAAGCTCCGGTCGTTCTGGGCGTCGAACGTCGCCCCGGACAGGTTGTTGAACACCCCCCCGTTGCCGCTCCTGATGTTGCCCGTGCCGGTCCACGTCGTCGTCCCCAGGTTGTCTATTGTCCGGTTCCTGAGGTCCTTGTTAGCTGTCCCGCTGATGTTCAGCTCCGCCGTTGCAGGGATGGTGATCTTACCTCCACCGTCCAACGTCCCGCCGGTCCAGTCCAGCGTCCCGCTGGCCGCCATCGTCAGGTCCCCCGAGCCGTTCAGAGTTCCACTGACTACGTCCAAATTCAGCGCCGTGACGGCGTTCGTGCTAGTGGCGGTCGCACCGATGGTCACGGTCCCTCCGTTGACACGGGTGGTCCCGACTCCCGTGATGGTCGTCCCTGCGTTGAGCGTGAACGTGCTGGACGGGAACTGCAGCGTGGCGCCGGTGGCGATGTCGAAGTTGCCCGTGCTCGTGCCACCTGAGTTGTAGCTCAGGGTTCCTGAGTCGACGTCCACCGTCCCGGTGTTGACGAAGAATAGGCTCACGCTCGTGGTGAGGACTCCAACGGTCTTCTTGAAGGTACCGGCGTTGTTGAAGACCGTGGCGCCTCCGGCCAGGCTGTAAACGAAGCTCCGGTCGTTCTGGGCGTCGAACGTCGCCCCGGACAGGTTGTTGAACACCCCCCCGTTGCCGCTCCTGATGTTGCCCGTGCCGGTCCACGTCGTCGTCCCCAGGTTGTCTATTGTCCGGTTCCTGAGGTCCTTGTTAGCTGTCCCGCTGATGTTCAGCTCCGCCGTCTGCAGGGATGGTGATCTTACCTCCACCGTTCATCGTCCCGCCGGTCCAGTCCAGCTGGCCGCCGGCCGCCATCGTCAGGTCCCCCGAGCCGTTCAGAGTTCCACTGACTAGGTCCAGATTCAGCGCTGTGACGGCGTTCGTGCCGGTGGCGGTCGCACCGAGGTCACGGTCCCTCCGCTGATACGGGTGGTCCCGACTCCCGTGATGGTCGTCCCGGCGTTGAGCGTGAACGTGCTGGACGGGAACTGCAGCGTGGCGCCGGTGGCGACGTCGAAGCTGCCCGTGCTCATGCCACCCGAGTTGTAGCTGAGGATACCCGAGTCTACGTCCACCGTCCCGGTGTTGACGAAGAATAGGCTCACGCTCGTGGTGAGGACTCCAACGGTCTTCTTGAAGGTACCGGCGTTGTTGAAGACCGTGGCGCCTCCGGCCAGGCTGTAAACGAAGCTCCGGTCGTTCTGGGCGTCGAACGTCGCCCCGGACAGGTTGTTGAACACCCCCCCGTTGCCGCTCCTGATGTTGCCCGTGCCGGTCCACGTCGTCGTCCCCAGGTTGTCTATTGTCCGGTTCCTGAGGTCCTTGTTAGCTGTCCCGCTGATGTTCAGCTCCGCCGTTGCAGGGATGGTGATCTTGCCTCCACCGTTCATCGTCCCGCCGGTCCAGTCCAGCTGGCCGCCGGCCGCCATGGTCAGATCGCCCGTGCCGTTCAGAGTTCCACTCACCAGGTCCAGATTCAATGCTGTTACGGCGCCACCCAGTGTCACCGTCCCTCCGTTCACCTGGGTGGTCCCCGCTCCCGTGATGGTCGTCCCGGCGTTGAGCGTGAACGTGTTGGACGGGAACTGCAGCGTGGCGCCGGTGGCGACGTCGAAGCTGCCCGTGCTCGTGCCACCTGAGTTGTAGCTCAGGAGGCCAGAGTCTACGTCCACGACGCCCGTGTTGTTGAATACGAGGCTGACGTCGGTCGTTCCGGTGCCCACGGTCTTCTGGAAAGTGCCGGCGTTGTTGAAGACCGTGGCGCCTCCCGCCAGGCTGTAAACGAAGCTCCGGTCGTTCTGGGCGTCGAACGTCGCCCCGGACAGGTTGTTGAACACCCCCCCGTTGCCGCTCCTGATGTTGCCCGTGCCGGTCCAGGTCGTCGTCCCCAGGTTGTCTATGGTCCGGTTCCTGAGGTCCTTGTTAGCTGTCCCGCTGATGTTCAGCTGCGCCGTTGCAGGGACGGTCACCTTACCCGTGCCGCTTATGTTCCCGCCCGTCCAGTCCAGCTGGCCGTTGGCACTCATGGTCAGGTCCCCAGAACCCCTCAAGGTCCCGCTCACCAGGTCCAGGTTCAGCGCGGTGACGGCGTTCGTGCTAGTGGCGGTCCCACCGATGATCAGCGTCCCTCCGTTGATAAGGGTGGTCCCCACTCCCGTGATGGTGGTGCCGATGTTGAGCCTGAAGGTGCTGGACGGGAACTGCAGTATCGTGCTGGTGGTGGACACGTCGAAGTTGCCCGTGCTGGTGCCGCCGGTGGTGAAGCTCAAGGTCCCTGAGTCTACGTCCACCGTGCCGGTGTTGTTGAAGAATAGGTTGATGCTCGTGACGCCGGTAGTCACGCTCTTCCTGAAGGTGCCAACGTTGTTGAAGACGGACGCGGCGCCGCCCAGGTCGCCGCGGAAGGGCTCGTCGTTCCGCACGTCGAAGACGGCATCGGCCAGGTTGTTGAACACCGCCCCGTTTCCGCTCCTGATGTCCCCCGTACCGGTCCAGGTGGTGGTCCCCAGGTTGTCTATGGTGCGGCCCCTGAGGTCCTTGATACTCCCCCCACTGATGTTCAGCTGCGCCGTCGCAGGGATGGTGATCTTACCTGTGCCACTCATGTCGCCGCCCGTCCAGGTTGACAGCCCGTTCAGCACCACGTTCCCTGTCCCCTTCAGGGTGCCCCCGCTAAGGGTGAAGGTGCTGTTGAGGACAGACTCAGCCACGACGGAGAGCGATCCGCCGGAGAGTACCAGGGCTTCCGCATCGCTTTCCAGGCTGTAGATGGAGGTGGCACCCTGGGAGTGGGTAACTGTTATGTCCCCGACAATGTCTATGACGACGATGCTTGTCGGTCCAGGCAAGGCATCGGGATCCCAGTTCACGGGATCGTGCCATGAGGTCCCGTCGCCGCCTCCGTCCCACGAGACGGGAGTGACAACGCCGAACGTCCACGTGACATCGCTCGCAAGCGAGTTGCCAACCAGGTCGGTGATTGCGACGCTGAGCTCGGCGCTGTAGGAGTCGGGTGGGAGCGGCGTGCCGAAAGTGAGGAACGCGGTGCTGATGTCATCCCTGAAGGAGATAATCCCGCCCGCGACCGGCACATCGTCGGCGTTTCCGGCGATGCCATCTGGGCCGGCGGAGAACAGCCGGAAGGTAGCGTCGTTTAGCGTAGCAGGGTCGATGGGCTCGCTGAAGGTTGCCGAGATGGCAGTCGCCAAGTCTGCCCGCACGAAAGAGCCGTTCTCAGGGGAGACGCGGCTGGCGCGCGGCGGCGTAGCGTCGGTCGTAAGAGTAATGACGGTTTCAGCGGTCGAGGTTGCGTTGCCGCCCGTGTCGGTGGCCCGAACCCTGAGGGTAAAGGATGGCTGTTCCGCTATCAGGGCTGTTACGAACCGGTGCTCGAAGGCGAAGTTGCCGTCGGTGGCCACTTTCACTCCGTCCACGAAGAACTCGACGTTGCGGACTTGAACGTCGTCGCTGACGCTGGCAGTGACCCGCATCACCTGGCCTTCCTCTGCGAGGCCGGGGACAAAGTTTGTGGAGAGCGACAGGGTCGGAGAGAGACCAAAGGCATCGTAGGCCAAGTAGTTGACGACCTGAAGTCCACGGGCTCCGTCGGCGACATAGGCCAGACCGTTGTGGATCGCGACGGCCGCCGCGTTGCCCGGAATGTTGAACGTGATGATGAACTCGTTGGTTAAAGAGGCATCGCTGACATCGTAAAGCGACACGTTGCCGGCCCCCAGAGTTGCACCGACGTTGCCGGCCCCCAGAGTTGCACCGCCCACAGCGACACCGAGCCCCGATCCGTTGGGGACGATCTGCTTCCATCCGAACTGCGTGGTATTGCCGGCGGCTATCAGAGCCGGCGCTCCCGGAGAGGAGATGTCGAACGTGTTGTAGCCTCGGCTGTGTGCGGTGTACGCGACACCGCCGCCTACGAACAGGCGGTGACGCCGTGAGGAGCTCCCCGGCGATGCGGCGGACCCAACGACGCTCAGGTCCTCGATGAATATCGCGTGGAGCTCGCCGGCGGTCAGCACGTAGAGGCGGTCGCCCGCGAGGGCCAAATCCTCTACCGCTTGACTGAAACTGAGCTGGCCAATAAGCGCGCCGCTCTCCAGGTCCACGACAGCAAGCTCGCCCGACGTAAGACCGACGTAGGCGACTCCTCCGCCCGCAACTACGGCCTGGGCCGCTCCACCCAGGGCGACCTGGTGGACGATCTCCGCGGCCGGCGGGTCGCTGATGTCTATCACGGCGAGGCCCGCCAGGCCGTCGGCGACGGCGATCAGGTCGCCGGAGCAGGCCACCGCCACGGCGTTGCCGGGGGTGTCGACCTGGGCGACGATTACCGGACTCGCGATCGTTTGTATGTCCACTACCGACACGCCCGATCCCGAGTCGGCCACGACGGCGATGTCGTCGACGGCGCAGACATCCACCGCGGTGCCAGGGGTGTTCACAGAAGCGAGAATGCCCGTGGCGGCGGGAATGCCATCGAGTGGATTGGTGCCCTGCCGCACCTCGGGGCCGTCCCAAACCCCGTCACCGTCGGAGTCCATGTCGTTGACGTTGGTGCCCATGACGAGCTCCCCCTCGTCGTGCAGGCCGTCGCCGTCGGTATCCCAGGATGTCGACGGATAGAGCAGGATCGCAGGGAGGCTGAGCGTCCGTCCGGAGCCAAGGGTGGTGAACTCGTAGAACCCGATCTTGAGCGACTCCGCCTGCAGCAGCCATTGGCGGTTTCTGTTTGGGTGTCTTTCGAGAAAATGAACCAGTAGCTTTCCTTCCCCGGCTTGTAACACCATTCAACGGTCCAGCTGGCCAAATATGCTTCGTCAATACGCATGCGGTATTTGTAAAAGAAATTCGCGTTGTAGCAACACTCTTCACAGGTATCTTTAGTTCGCGTCACTAACCCAAAAAAGTCGACCATTCTTCCATCGGCAGGTCCAGACCAGGGTTTTTCAGGCGTAATTGTGGAATATCCCGCTTTATCTGCTTCCGCGTCTTCGATCTTTTTCAGGAATTCCTCGACTTTTTCGTAGCCATCGCTCCCCTTTTCAACAATTTCTTTCAACTGTGCCAAAACTGGCATCTTAAGGAATGGCTTTGCCATAGCGCCCACAAGCCCATGGGCTGCGTTCTTGACCCATTCGTCCATCCCTTGATCGATAATCACATTTTTTGCCTGAGAGTAGTCGCCCTTCCGACTACCCGGTTGCGAACCTAATTCTTTCCTTAGCTTTGCATCAATTTTTGCCCAGGCATCCCTAGGATTCATGCATTCGAGCCCGGATGGGTCGAGGAAAGAAAGTGGGTTGTTATTGACGTACGCATAGGAGTTTCCGTGATTTACTCCGTCCCCCCAGGCGACGTTAGGATCACGACCGATGAATCGTCCTTGAACAGGGTCCAGGTAGCGCGCTCGGTAGTAGTACAGCCCGGTTTCCGGATCGAGCCTGCGGCCGGTGAATAGATATGGGTTCTGCGTTGCAGTCGATCCATCGGTTGAAACCGTGTCATCGCCACCAAACGTCAGCACGCCGTCATCGCCTGGGCCATAGACCACGGGGGCGCCAAAGGCGTCATATTGGTACGCCTCAACGACCTGGCCCGCAGCATTTGTAAGCGCAAAAATAGAATATTGGATGTTCTGATGGTAGAAGAGGCGATCCTGTCCCGTAACGTCCAATACCAGCGGCTCGTCAAGGTACCTCCCGTACACGTATTGCCGAGTTACGGAGGATCCGGTGTTCTGCTCCTCTACTACGGTCCAGCCGTCGTAGTAGAAGTGGTCAATCCCATCTAGAGCTCCGGAGTTGGTCACGACTTTGCGGGCGCGCCGGTCTAATACGTCGTAGGTATAGACGGCGACAATTACGTCGCCTCCTTCAGTCTTCCTCGACACAGTGCGAAGTCTATCCTTGAAGTCCCATTGGAACGTCAACTCCCCATCATCAATCTGATTGCCGTTATCGTCATGAAGAATGAACCTGGTGGGGCCTCCGGTATCGATTTGAATAATCTCGTTAAAGGATGAGTGCAGACGTGTTTCGGCATCAACCTGGCTCCAGTTGCCCGCGCCATCCAAGTTCCATTGGCTCTGAATAGGTGCGATTCCGCCCTCCGCTCGGTCAAAGCTGATCACCCTATAGTTAGAGTCATAGTCATAACTTTCGCTATTGGCGGAATCATGCAGCTTGTTCTCATTGAGTACGTTGTTTCTTCGGTCGTACAAAGTGTGCTCAAATCCAACGATAAGGGAGTCGTCACTGCGCAGATGACGGAGCTTAACCGCACAGCGTATCCCGTCATAGCCCACGTCAGCGGTGCCTCCGTCGTCCAGGTAGGTCATTCTTGTGTCGTTTATCGGATATAGGCGCTGGGCTTCCCGTTGCACGCCGATGTAGTCATAGTCGACGATTGGCTGGGGCGCGCCTTGGTCGGCAACGGTGTTCAACCTGTCCAATCCGTCAAAAGTGAAGTTGACCACTCGCCCATTTGGATAAATCATAGCGCTGCGCAGTCCCTCTGCTCGCCAGGAGTTGGAGATTACCTCAGCGGGCTGACTGCCGATTTTCTGAGATTCTTCAATCGTCCGGTGAAGGCTGTCATACGCCCGTGCTATAGTCGAATCGTCCTCTGTGTCTCCAGGCTCGTTATTGTCTGTAGCGCGAGTCAAACGGGAAATGCCATCATATTCGTAGCTGGTCGCGGTGGTGCCTATCACCCCTGCCCCTCGGGTGATGTTCGAGCCGATGGAGCGGTTTATGGCGTCGAATTGGCTGATGGTTACTGTGCCGTTTTCATCCACGGTCAGCACGATGTTGTCATCTTGGTCATACTCGAAGGTGCCGGTGGTGGGTGAATCGCAGCTGTCGGCCAGCGCGGGCGCCACGCAAACCCCCTGCGTCTCGGTCAACCTGCGGTCCAGGTTATCGTAGGTGTACTGGGTCTGGTTGCCGTTATCGTCAGTGCGATTGGTAGCCAGTGAGTTCCGGTCCCATTCCTGGCGCACCGTGATCAGGCCGTCACCGCCGCCCTGTGTAACATCGGGTGTGGGTATCGCTGACTTCACGCCTTCTATCGTCGCGCCGATGTTGACGCCATCACCCTCGCCAGAGGCGGTAAGCACCACTTCCTGAACAATAACGCGGTCGATGCCGTCGAAGTAGTTGAGGGTGACATTCCCGAAATCATTGATGTCGTTCACTGTAAGAGCGCCGCCGGAGAAGGCACGACGGGTGATAGACGCTCCGGTGACGGGCCCCTGGGCGTCAGACAAGGCCACCAAGTGGCTACGGGAGTCGTAGCGGTAATAAGTGGTCTGTCCGATGTTGTCCACATGGTGCTGGAGGCGGTTCAAAGAGTCGTAGAAGCTGGTAGTAAGGAACACTTCGTCAGCGACAGCGGCCACCTGAGACACATCGACTTCACGGGTCTCGATGACGTTGTCGTTATCGTCATAGGCCCACTCGATTGAGTTGCCCTCGGGGTCGATGGTCTTGATCAGGCGGTCGGCCCCGTCATATATGGACCTGTAGGTGTCCAGGTCATCCTGCACCCTAAAAGTACTGCGGGAGTTGCGGTCATACTCCGTTCGGGTGCTCACGCGGCCGAGGACGTTGATTCCAGTCACACCCGGAATGGCCTGATTATCTCCAGGAGTGAGATCACCTTTACCGATGTCTGCCGCGCCGTCCGCCAGGTCGGGAGTACGCACGGTGGCGGTGGTGTTTACAAAGAGCAATTGGTCTGATTGGAAAACTCTGCTGAGCTCATCGTAGAGGACTTCCCCACTTTGAAGAGGATTGTCGTTGACGAGATTGCCGGTCTGAATGATCCCCCCCGAAGATACCGGCTTGGAGAGAACGTCGGGTCCGTTGGATGTGGGGCTGGCTCCGCCAATTGGCCCGAAGTGAGTGGCGCGCACCGTGTTGCCTGCCGGGTCGTACTGGTATATCGACTGGTTGCCGACACTGTCCACAACGCTGGTCATCCGGTCGAAACCATCGTATGTGTGCCGCGTGCGATCGCCGTCTCCGCCTCGATCGGAGTTGTTGGCCGGTGAGCCGTCAGTGTCAGCAGCGTCGACAAATTCGACCAGGTTGCCGTTCCGGTCGTAGTGCGATGTTGTGGTCGACGGCGCGCCACCTCGTACATCGTAGTTCGTAGGATCGCCCAGAAGCAGGGTAGCGAGAGCGGGAGGCCCCAGGGCGCCACGGGTCTCCTGGAATCCCAGGTCGCGCTCGTCGTAAACAACGGTTGTCGCATTGCCCTCGGGGCTGATCACGAGCACCAGATTTCGATTCGGATCATAGCGGTAGCGGGTGATCAGCACCTCAGAGTCGTTGACCTCGCGTCTTACCTCGGTCCCGTAGTTTAGGACGTCGTACTCATACTCCTGGTCTACGTACGCAGTGCCTGTTGCGATGTTGTTAGCGCCGACGCTGCTGGTATTGCCCCGGTCCTCGATCTGGCGATGGATTACGTTGTTGTTGGCGTCGTAGAAAATTCGCTCCAGGTACTGGAAATCAGTCAGCGCCAAAGGCTCCGCCGGATCGGGCGCGAACACGGTGTGGGCGGCTGCCTGGACGACCTGCACCTTCTGGTTGAGCTCGTTGACGATGAAGTCGTGGGCGATGCCACGGCCATCGACGATGCGCACGGTGTTGCCGACCGGATCGTAACTGAAGATAGTGCGGATGCTGGTGGGCGTGGGGTTCGTCCCGGAGTTGCGGGCTGCCGCGCTGACCGCGTCCCTGGTGACCTGCTTGAGGTACCCGAAAGGGCCAGTGCCCAGGCCTGCTATCAGGTTCAGACCGTCGCCGTCGGGGTCGTTCTCGGGATAGTAGTCGTAGAGGGTCACGTTGCCCTCGGGGTCAGTGGTCGAGACCACCTGGCCGAACTGGTTGTAGGAGGTCAACGCGACGATGGGCTGGAGCGCGCCGCCTTCGAGAGCGGCCTGGTTGGAGTCCGCGAGCAGGGTGACCGTCGGGTATTCGACGCGGATGACGTTGCCGCGGACCTGGTCCGTCAGGCCGTCCCCGTTCACGTCGCCCAACGGGACCGAGCACATGCCCTCGTCGGTCAGGAGCTGCTGGACGGCACTGGGGTCCTGACCGAGATGGGCGCCGATGGCGCCGAAATCGCATGCCTCCTCGTAGTCGAAGGTGTAGGTGGTGGTGTACCGGGCCGGGGAATTGGCTCCACCGTTCTGGGGCAAGTAGGCTGGGTCGTTGCCCCGGGGCTCGGTTACCGTTCGCATCTCGTTGTAGAGAGGCTCGTAGGAGCGAGTGGTGACAATGCGCTGCTGGTCGCCTCCGCGAGCCGCGTCGGGTATGCGCACCTCGCTGAGCAACGTGCCGCGAGAGCGCGCGGGCGCGTCCGGGTCGGCGTCCGCCGCGTACCCCGTTTCGACGCTGTTTCCTTCTGGATACACCGTGCGCGTACCCAACGAGTCGCCATTCCACTCGTGTCGGGTCTCGAAGAACTGCGGGTCGGTCGACCGCAGCTGACCGGTCGGCCGGTTGTTCACCTGGGTCGTCGGCAGCGAACGGTCCGCACGTCCGGTGTACTCCCGCTCGATGACGAGCCGGTTGCCGGCGTCGTAGAACAGCTCCTTCACGTTGCCGTTGCGGTCGTTGACGATGGTCTTGATGACCGTGTGGCTGTTGGCGTCCACCGGCGACAGCGGCTGGTAGACGAAGTCCATGATGTCCGTCGGGTCACCCCAGACCTGTCGTATCACGCGGTCGAAGTTGATCGCCTCGGGGTCTTGGGTCGGGTCGTAGACGTTGGTGACGTACGGGCCCTGGCCAAAGGTGGGGTCAGTCGGGTCGTTGCGGCGGCCGTCGGTGATAGTGAGCAGGTTGTGATTGAGCCGATCGTCTGCAAACCCGGTGCTATATGTGTAGGAGACCGTCTTGCCGTCGGGGAAGTCGTTACCGTTGGGCGTGCCCGTCACCGTGGGGGAGGTCACCGACTTCAGGTCACCGAAGCTCCCGCCAGGCTCGATCCCGTCGTAGTAATCGTACAGGACCACCCGGCCGATGAAGTCCGTAACGGAGGCGATGAACCCGTCGGCGTTGTAGCCGACCGTTATGTCGCGCCCCAGCGTGTCTGTGATGACGCTCAGCCGGCCCTGGGCGTCGTAGGCGAACGACAACGTATTGCCGTTGCGGTCAGAGATCGCCGCGATCTTGCCGGGTGCGACGGTGCTGTCCAGGGCGTTGAACGCCCAGAGGCCGCCATCGCGGAAGCTCATGGAGTGAGTACCATCGCCGTTCTCTGCCAGCCGGCGGAAGAATTCGGCCCGGGACCAGCTGCCGTCCGCCTGCGGGCTGTAGACGTCGCCGCGGGAGTTCCCGTCGCGGATGATCCGGTTGCCCTGGTCGTCCGCCTCCAGGCTGACGTTGTAGCCGAAGTCCCACCCATTGCCCATCTCGGTATTCGGCCCGATCTTGGAGCGGTATTTGCGGGACCACTCAAAGTCGAGCCCACGCCCGGGAATGCGCAGGTCGGTCACGGACTCGTAGAACTCACCCGAGAAAGGATAAACCGGGTCCGAGAGGTCATCCTCCTCTTCACACTTGGGCGGTAGGCACGGCTCCGCTGGAGGCGGGCTCTTGGTTCCCGGCTCTTCGTCTTCGTTGGGGTCCCCCTCATCGATTTCTCCGTCCTCGTTGTTCGAGCCTTGGTTCTGGCCATGCCAGCCGGGAGCGAGGATTCCGGTGCCGGGGTCCGTGCAGACGACCAGCCCGTCCGCACTCACGGTCATAGACCCCGTGACTCGCCAGTCGCCCAGGTCGTGGTCGAAGCTCCACAGCGCGCTCTTCTCGCCCGGCGCCAGTGGCAGACCCGTGTCCGGGTCCGGCAGGTTCGGGAAGCAGGCCGGCGCGGGGATGTCGAAGTTCGTGGCGCCGTCCCCCGTGATCACCGCGATGTCCAGCTGGTGGTTCACCCACGGCGGCAGTGGCGCGGGCAGCCGGTCAGCTGGCACCGGGATAATAGCGGCCGTGGTGGCAGGGTTACCCGCATCGTCGAAGGCCGAGTTGGGCGGGAAGCTCACCACCGTCAGGTCCCAAACGGCCGGGTCTACGTCGGGGAACATCTCGATGAGCTTGGCCCTGCCTGCCGGACCGAGACCCACTTCCGTCGTTTCGGTAGCCGACAACGGTTGAATGTCCCCCAGGTCCATGGGAGGAAGGTAGATATTGAAGATCTGGCCGTCCATAGTCAGCTGGATAGACTGCCCGGCTACGCTATGGAACGCCTTGCCCACGGTCGCGTACGCGGTCCCCTCTGGCGCGCTGGTCGACGTGCTCCCATCAACGTGTACGAAAAACACCGGGGCGGGCACGTCCGTGAGCCTGAAGAAGCCGTTCTCGTCGGTGACCGCGTTCGCTGCAGGTAGCCCGTCCACCCTGATGATCGCGCCCACAACGGGGATGTCGGAGCCGTCTTCGTTCCTGTTATAGGAGTCGAACACATAGCCAAAGACTTCGGTGCCCGTTATCGGAGTCAGGCCGAGGGTGTCGAAGTCGATGGTGCCAGTCCCTCCCGATACGCCATCGCCGTCTGCGTCGATCCCCAGGCCGCCGACATCGGTTACGAGGTCGCCGTCGACGGTGACACGGATGCGTGCCGCGGCGGGCAGCGGCTCGTCGTAGAAGAGGGTGACTCGCTTGCCGTCGGAGGAGACGTGCGGCCGTGCTTCGAGGTCCCGTCCCCCGAACCTGGCCGATATGCTGTTCGCATCTACAGTCGCAGGGTCTATGGGTGCGCTGAACTCGATGATCGTCTCCCGGGTGATGGCGACGCCGCCCTCCCCGTGAGCGGGGCTGGTGCGGATAATGGATGAAGCAGGCCGCCCACACTCGTCAACGGTGGCAAGGCCGACAATAACCTGGAGGGTGGTGATCACATCGGCGACGTCGACGTCGCCGTCTCGATTCAGGTCGCCGAGCCGAGACTGCACCTAGGTCGGAGTCAGGCTGCCTACAGAAATCTGGAGGGCGGTGATCGCGTCGGCGACATCGACTTCACCGTCGCCCGTCAGGTCACCGCATACACCCAGTTGTGCCGCCCGGGGCTGCTCGTGGTTAGCGTAGACGTCGGCTGACACTATGGCGAGCGCCCGCGCTAGCGACGCACCCACGACCGCGGCCACTCCCGATAGGCGAAACTGTTTTGTAGAAACTCGCTTCATTCCCGCAACTGTCCCAACGAGGCACCGGCCCACTACGGAATCGGGCGCGGCCCTTCGCTGAGGTCAAGAGAGCGTTGTAGTTTAAGTGGGAAGCCCGGAGCCTGTCAACGTCGCCAGCGTTTGCGACGAGTCAAGGGCAGCCAAGGGGAATCCGAAGTGAAAATCCGGTGAACAACTGATGAATGCGAATGAACGGACCTCGCCTCATCGACATCGGAAACGAGGCCAGGCTCTCTCGGCTTGAGCTGACGCAAAAGGAGGAGACGCGGGCCCTCCGATTCGCCGGACGAATTCTGGGAGGGCGTGGATGACCCGGCCGTCGGGGAACGGCAACAGTCGATGTAGGAAGGGGACCCTACCCCACCTGCCCCCATGCGCCCGGGGGCCAGTAGCGGAACCAGGCCCGGCCCCGGATCGACATCCGGCCAACAGGGCCGAACTCCCGGCTGTCGGTGCTCCGCGACCGGTTGTCGCCCATGACGAAGTACTCGTCGTCGCCGAGCCTCCAGGATTTCTCCTCCAGTCCCAGGGTCTCGGGTCCATCGCCCAGATACGGCTCTGCGTGCTGCTCGCCATCGACAAAGAGCATCCCGTCCCTGAGGCGCACGTCCTCGCCCGGCAGACCGACCACACGCTTGAGGAGCGCCTTACGGGAGTCGCGAGGGTCCCGCACGATCACGACATCTCCCCTGGACGGTCCGCTCCCGGACAGCGCCCGGCGGCTGACCAGGAGCATCTGACCGCTCTTGAAGCCGGGGCCCATACTGTCTCCGCGAACCGCATAGTGGATGCTAGTCAGGACCTGCGCTAGCAACCGGCGCACCCGGGCCGCCCCGGTCACCCTTTCCTGCTGACGCCTCAGTGAGGCGGATTGGTGGCCCATGCCTGCCATTTTCTATGGGGCTTCCTGCTTCCAGGCTACCGCCTCGCAGAAGGTGAGGCAATAAAAGGCGTCCTGGTGAGCGCCCCAGTCCACGAGAGCCCTATTCATGCTCTCGAGCCTCTTGCGGGTCGCCAGGCCTCGCTCCACGACCCTGTCAGCGAACTCCGGCTCCAGGAGCAAAGGCGCGATCATCTGGCCCAACACCTCTGTGCCATCCTCGGCGTTCTTTGTAATCAGAGAGGCCGTCATGCGAGACCTTCGGAATCCGGCCTTTCGAAGCAGCTCCTTGTACTGGCGCGGGAGAAATGGATTGCCTCCGTTGAGCTGCCAGTCCCCGTGGAAGAGGTCAAAGGTTTCTCTTGTCAGGGGACTTGATGGATGGATGACGAAGCTCCCCCAGTCTTCCTCCCGGAGTCCTATTATCCCGCCCGGCTTCAGCACCCTATGCATCTCCTTGAGGGCCGCCACGGGGTCTGAGAGATGCTGAAGGACGGTATGGGCAAAGGCGGCGTCAAAGAGGTCGCCTTCAAACGGCAGGTCGTAGATGCTTGCCGCCTGGAATCTGACGTTTTCAACCCGCCGTCGCTCAGCAAGGGCCCGGGCGCACTCGACCTGAGCCGGGTCGATGTCGATGCCCTCGACTCGCCCGGGAGCGACGATGTCAGCGAAGCCCACTGTGGTGCTTCCTGGTCCGCTGCCGCAGTCCAGGAGATTCATTCTGGGACTGAGGTGCTCTATGAAGAAGGCGGCGTAAGTCTGTGGCGTCCTGAGGGCCAGGTGGTCCGAACTGGCGCCGTACCCGTGGCTGTATTGCTGTTTGGACAGAGATCGGTCCACGTCAGCCTCTGCATGTCAGTCTCGAAGAGTGGCGCCATAGTACCATGCGGCGGGTGGAACCAAAGAGAGCCGAGGAATGGCGATCAACGTACGGGCAAGGCGATTATTATGGCCACAACGCAGCCCCGGTCAACGGTACTTCCGATAGCCCTCTTCGTATCGAAGCGACACGTCACGCTGAGCGTCGCGTTGCTCCTGCGTCCATAGAGTCCGCACGTACTCAATGACGTCTGAGACGGCCTGCTCATCGAGCTTGTCGCCGTATGCCGGCATGCTTCTGCTGAGCCCGAGTTTTCCGTTCGCGATCCACTATCGAATCTGTCTGTCCGGGTGCTCCCAGGCATGCCATGGACTAGCGAGGCCTGGCGCGACACCTGGGTCGCCGCTGCCGGCTGGTCCGTGACAGACGGCACATGTGGAATCAAACGTCTCTCTTCCAACAGCGGCCTCTCCGTGCGGAAACGGCAGCTCCGCGGTAACGGTTGCCGTCGGTATCGCGGACACGGTAGCGGCCGACGAGTCGGGTTGCCCGCTCTCGCCGCGGGCGGCCGCTGCGACACTTCCGATCACCAGAATCCCAAGGGTGCCGAGCTTTATGAGGATCGCGGCCACGAGCTGCTAACCCGTCTCGTCCCCTCCGGTCTGGCCTCCCTCATGGACGACGTGATGAGCTTCATGGCACATATCCAGGGACTCCTCCAGCTGTATCGTCATGTGGGCAATCCCGAACTCCCCGCACGCGATGCTACGAAGGCTTCTGAGAAGGCGATCTCGGTCCCGCTGTAGAGGCGCGTCGGAGGTGACATGCGCGCTCAGTACCTCGTAGCCGGATGTAATCGACCAGGCGTGGATGTCGTGCACTCCGGTTACCCCCTCGACTTGCTCGAGACGCCCGCATAGCGTGCGCAAATCGAGACTCGCCGGCGTTCCTTCCATCAGCACGTGCACCACTTTCCTGATCAGCAGTCCGGACGTGAACAGGATGAGCAGTCCTATGATCACCCCGATGATGGGGTCTGCGACAGACCAGCCAAACACCAGGATCAGAATGCCGGCGCCGACGACTCCGATCGAGCCCAGAAGGTCGCCGATGACGTGCAGGAACGCCCCTTCGACGTTCAGGCTATGGCGAGCGGATGCCTTGAGGACCCGCGCGGCCGCTACGTTGATCACGAGCCCAACCGACCCAACGGCAAGCATCAGCACTCCCCCGACTTCAGGCGGATCCAAGAAGCGCCTGTAGGCTTCGAAGAATATCCAGCCCGCGATGAGCCAAAGGCTGAACGCGTTCAGGAGTGCAGCAAGTATTTCCGTCCGCTGGGAACCGAAAGTGCGGCTAACCGACGCCGGTCTTCCAGCCAGCCAGATCGCCACAAGGGCCAGCCCAATGGCGGTGGCGTCCGCGACCATGTGACCTGCATCCGCCAGCAATGCCAGGCTGTTGGATATGAGTCCGCCGGCGACCTCGGCCAGCATATAGCTGCCGATAAGCAGCAGCGCGATCCACAGACTCCTCCGGCTAGTGGCACGGAAGTCCTGCCATCGGTCATCGTCGGCACCAAGCCGGGGTCGTTGCGTCAAAATTCAGACCATCGGCCGACCGGACATTCGATGGCTGGAGCTGACCGGCTAACCACCGCGGATGTGCTCCAGCTCAAGTTTAAGCAGAGACTGCACATGTTGGTCCGCGAGGGAGTAGTACACCATGCGGCCGTTCTTTCTCATCGCTCATCCCCTTGGTCCTCTGAAACGCGAGCATTTTCGCAGTGAACGAGACTCATTCCTATGCGTAAGCGCTCCTCGAAGAGGCATTCCGGTCGCGCGAAGGGGACATACTACCACATTCGTCGCGGAAACGCGGTGGGCCTGCCGGAGTTGATCCTGAGCCACGCGAGGACAAGCTCGCGGCACTGGCTTCGCCACCTGCGGACCCAGCGGCCTCGGGCTTGCGTTGGTACCGCTTTTTCGCTAACCTTCATGGCGACCCAAAATCTACAAAAAGGATGGTCTTTGCCATGAAGCTCCTCTCTGCTCTCGGCCGGTGGTCGCCGGTACGCGCCGCATACGCCCACTGCGACATCCCATGCGGGATCTACGACCCCATCGCCGCGAAGATAGCAGCCCAGACGGTGCTCAAGATGGTCATGCGCATACAGGCGATGCCGGATTCGGGCGCCGACGCCGCGGCCGCGAACACCTTCTCCAGATACGTGACCGTGAAGGAGCAGCACGCCGAGATCGCAAAGAACGAGATCGACATCCTCTGGCACGACTATTTCAAGCCGGAGCACCTTGAGAAGCATCCTGATCTCCACACCAGGGTGTGGGAGGCCACCAAGCTGGCGTCCAAGAACAAGCAGTCCGTCGACCTCGACGCCGCAAAGCAGCTCGTGGACTCGGTCGACAAGATAGCCGAGATCTTCTGGGCCACGAAGGGCGTCGCCTACAGCGACCCGGTCGCGGACGTGCGCTTCGGGAGTTAGCTCCAGTCATCCCGTCTGGCAGGCGGCGCAGGCGCCAGGGCCTTTTCAAAGTCCGATCGCTGGCCATTCAGCGGTCGTTCAACACCTCCGACTTCCCTAAGCGTGGGGGCGCATAGGGGCCCCGGCCTGGGGGGCAGCGCCCCCTTTGCCGGGTTTGGGGTGCCCCCGAATCTCTGCGGCGTGGCTCCTCGCAGGCCACCCCCCCGGTCTTCCTAGCTGCCGGTCTTACCGGCCGGGTGGGCGGGGACGAGATCACCCAGGGAGAGCACCCCAACGGGGGAGTCAAGGGAGAACGAAAAGACCCTAGTACAGGCGCGCTCTTGACCCCATAGAACGTGCGTGCTACAGTAGATACGACGGGACCGGCCGAGCGGTCGGTCCCTTTCCTTTTTCGAGGTGGGCTTTACACCCTTACCGATGGAACAGAATGAGACACTTTGAGACACTTTTCATGGCAAACCCACGCCTCTCGGTGCCGTCTGGACGTCTATACCCACGTCGGCTCCCAAGCGGCAGTGTCCCGTATCGACCCAAGAGTGACCCAATCGCGTCCCAGAATTCCCCAAACAGAGCCAAATATGTCCCAACCCTGTCCCACCAGCGGCCTTTCGGGGTCTCCGAGGGGGCCCTGGCCCCGTTTGCAGGGGTTTGGGGGTGTCCCCCAACAACGGAACACCACTAGGGCGGGCGATGGGCAAGCCGCCGCAAGGCCGGGCAAAGCCTATCGCCCCCTTCATTAGCCGAGCGGGGGGTCGGCGGGGCCCTCCGCGGACCGTCGTTCGCTCGTTCTGCTGGCCAGTGCCAGCACGAGTGCGACGGCAGACAGTACCACCCCGGCGAGCAGCGCGTCGCTGAACGCTCTCGCTATCGCCTCCGGAATTTCAGACCCCCCATCGAGGGCAGAGGTCGAAAGCTCGGCCCTGTAAACGCGCTCCCTGATGGTGAATATGGCTCCCGCCAGCGCGACCCCGACGGCGAACGAGAGTTGACGGCCGGTGGCTATCGATGCCGACGCCGTGCCAAGCCTCTCGGATGGCACCGAGCCCAGGATGGCGTTGGAGTTGGGGGGCTCAAACAGTGCCGAGCCCAATCCTGCGAGGAGGAGGCTCCCCAGGACGACCCACTCCGAGCCGCCGGTCCCCAGACGGCTTAGCCAGAACAGCCCCCCTCCCATCAGGAGCACGCCGAGGGAGGACAGTGGCCAAAATCCCACACGGTCCGACAGGCTGCCGCTTGCGGGCGCCACGACGGTCCGCATCAGGGTGAATCCGGCCAGAAAGACCCCGGTCCTGGTGGCGGAGAAGCCCATCGCGCCGATGAAGAAGAACGGCGCGAGCAGCAGGATGGGCCCCTGAGCGATGTAATGGGTGATCAGCACTCCGAGGTTGAAGGTATAGAGGCGTCTCTTGAACAGCGCGAAGTCGAGTATCGGCCTTACCGACCTTCGCTGAGACCAGACCAGAACGGGCAGGAAGACAGCCGCGAGGCCGGCCATGGTCAGGGCGACCGGCGATCCAAACCCGACGGCGCTTCCTCTGTTGATCACGAGCAGGATCGAGGCCATCGTTCCGAAGAGCGCGACCGCCCCGACGTAGTCGAGCCGGTGTGAGCCGCCTTGGACGGCGTCCCTCGGCAGCAGCCAGAGGGCGAGGCCGGCGCATAGCAGTGGCAGCGGAACCCGAACATAGAACAGCGCCCGCCAGTCCAGCGCGTCCAGCAGGAGGCCTCCGGCCAGAGGACCCGTCGTCAGGCCGAGGCCGACCGCGGCGCCCAGCACTCCCATGGCCCTGCCCCGCTCTCCGCGTGGAAAGACGTCTCCGACGAGTGCGGTCAGGTTCGCCAGGACCAGAGCAGTCCCAACACCCTGGAGCACTCTAGAGGCGATGACCTGCCAGACCGTCTGCGAGACCGAAGCCAGTATCAGCCCAATGGCGACGATGACGAACCCGGTGGCGAAGGCCCTGCGACGGCCGGCGACGTCCCCGATCCAGCCCACCGTCATCATCAGGCCGATGGCGGTTGTCCAGAAGGCGACGGAGACCCACAGAATAGTGGACGGGTCGGTGTTGAACGCCTCAGTCAGGGCCGGGTAGGAGATGGGGACGATGCCGCTGTCGAACGTCGTGTTGAATACGCCGAACGAGGCGACGCTAAGGACCAGCCACCGGTTCACTCCGCGGGACGGCCCGGCCCGGGGCCGCGGCGATGGGGTGTCGCCGGCGCTCATCTAGTCGTCGTGCGCGGCCGGGTCAACTCTCCTTGTAGTCCTCTCGCGGCGGGCTGAAGATGTCGAGCACCAGGGACGGCTCGTCGGACCCTACGGCCTTGTGCTCGACGCCGCCGGGTATGACGTAGGCTTCTCCGACCCCTATGACCCGGGTCTCGCCGCCGATGGTCATCTCGATCTGCCCCTCCAGGACGATCCCCGCCTGCTCGTGGGGATGGGAGTGAAGAGGAACGACCGCCTTCGGGGCCAGGTCTACCCAGTTCAACATTACCTTGTCGCCCCAGACGGCCCGCATGCCGACACCGGGCACCGGCTCTCTTCGGGCCACCTGGGCCAGCTCGTAGAAGTAGGGCATTGCGAGTTTCCTCCTGTGTTGGTTTGGGCGGTCAGGCGGTCTCGGCCCTCGCCCGTCCATCCGCTATCGACAGGCACGCGGTAATGAGGTCGTTGACTGGGGTCGGAACGCCGGCCTTGCCGCCCAGCCGGGCCACAGCGCCGTTCAGCATGGCCACCTCCAGCGGCCTCCCCGCCAGCAGGTCGGCGTGCATGGACGAGATCAGGCTGTCCTTCTCCCGATGGAAGTGGGACATCGTCGACTCGGCGATGTCCCGATCCACGTCGACGCCGGTCGCACGCGCGACGGCGGTGGCCTCCTCCACGACGCGCCGGGTCACCTCCGCCGTCTCCGGCGTGTCCATTACCTCGGCGAAGCTCCCCCTGCAGATGCAGGTCATGCCGCTGAGTCCGCAGATGAAGATCAGCTTGTGCCACAGCTCCTTCATGACGTCAGGCGAGAGCTCGACGTCGATTCCGGCCGCCGCCAAAACGTCCCTCACCTCGCCCGCTCTGTCGGTTACCGCACCGTCGGGCTCTCCGAACACGATCCTTGCCGGACCTCCGAGCTGAGCGATCACCCCCGGCGCCGTCATACGAGCCTCGAGATACGCCGCCCCCACGAGAATCCTCTCCGGGCCGAACGACGTCGCCAGCTCACCGCCGCTACCGATGCCGTTCTGGAGGGTCAGGATGGCGGTGCCCTGTCCCACCGCAGGGGCCACGATCTTCATCGCCACCGGATTGTGGTAGCTCTTGACGGAGAAGAGAACGAGGTCGGCGATCCAGGAGCCGTCGGGGCGCTCGGTCGCCGGCGAATCGACGACGAAATCGCCGGCGGTGGCGCACTCGACCCGCAGTCCATCCGCTCTGATGGCGTCCAGGTGCGCGCCTCTGGCGACGAAGGTGACGTCCTGGCCGTTCCTGGCGAGCAGGGCGCCGTAGTAGCCTCCGACGGCGCCGGAGCCCATCACGAGTATCTTCATAGGGGAGCCAGTCTCCTCAACTAGCGAGGGTGTCTTGCCCACCCGCCCGCCCCGGGGAGCTGAGTTTGGGGGACACCCCCAAAACCCCCGCGAAGGGGTCAAGCCCCTTAGAATCCCGAGGACGACGATCTGGGCCAAATCTGGGATGGTCGAATCTACTTTATCTCGACGAGGATGTTCTTGTAGGTCGCGTTGCTGTTGTTGACGACACGGTGCACCTCGTGCTTGTCGTGCCACTGCCAGTCGCCGACCTTCGTGCGGCGCTCCTCGCCGCCTCCCTCGCCGAGCTCCAGCCGCAGGCCCTCGCCCTCAAGGGTGCACGTGATGTAGTCCCTTCCGTGCAAGTGCCAGTCGCTGGTTTGCCCTGGCTCCACTATCAGATTCCAGATCTTCACGCGATCGTTCTCGAACAGAACGACGCTGGCGATCTCCCCAAGGGGCTCGTTTCCTCTGGGCATCCTGATCCCTCCTCGACTACTCGCTAGGGTTGCGAATCGCTCTCTCAGGTCTGCGGCTTGATCTCGACGATGGCGTTGCTCCAGCGTGCGTCACCGACGTTCGTCACGCGGTGGACCGACTCCTTCTGTCCCATGACGACCTGCCCCAGATGGTATGTCTCTACCTTGGACGTCCCGTCGTCGAACTCGGCCTTCAGTGTGCCCGGCTCGGTCACCACGAACAGGTAGTGCATTGTGTGGCGGTGCCAGTCGCTGGTCTGTCCGGGCTCGAGGACCAGGTTCCAGACCTTGACGTTTTCGTTCTCGAATAGCTCGTCGGTCCCGACGTTGCCCAGCTTCCTGGTCATGGGATTCCTCCTGTTTTCAGCCGGCGGTGCCGGCGCCATTCTAACTCAAAGGGACCGTCTGGCGTTGGGCGGCCGTGGCAGCCGCGCCACTTGGGGTGCTCTTTTTCCCACCCACCCGCCCGGTAGTTGGGGGCACCCCAAACCCGCAAATGGGGCTCCGCCCCCTTTGGACCCCCAGTGACTCTGCCTGCCGGGCGGTCACCAGGTTGCTTCCAGAGGAGGGCCTCCCCGATCACCGGTGTACAGGTCAGCGGGTCGCCAGTGGCTTTGTCTTTAGCCGAACCCGAGCTTCTTGTCCTTCATGCTGACATAGGAGTTGCCGCCGATGACGACGTGGTCAAGCACGTCGATGCCCACCATCTGGCCTCCGGCGACGATCTCGCGGGTGATCAGCATATCCTCCGGGCTCGGCGTGGGATCGCCGGAGGGGTGATTATGGACGACGATGATCGAGGGCACGTTCTCGCGGATGGCCGGACGCAGTACCTCGGCGACGCGGACGACGGATGAGTTGACGTTGCCGATGTATATTTCCGGGATGCCCTGGACCTGGTTCTTCGTGTTCAGCAGCAGCACCCGCAGGTGCTCCTGGCTGAGCAGCGCCATCTCGGCACCTACCAGATCGAAGACGTCTCGCGGCGAGCCGATGACCGGGCGCACCTCGGGGTAGCTGGACACGCCACGCCGGCCGAGCTCCAGGGCGGCTAGAAGCTGGGATGCCTTGGCCTCGCTGACTCCCTTTACCTCGCAGAGCTCGCCGTGGCTCGCACGGGCCAGCCCGCCAAGCCCGCGGAATCTCGACAGCAGGTTGGCGGCCAGGTTCAACACGCTCTCGCCCTGCCGGCCGGTCCGCAGCAGAATGGCGACCAGCTCTGCGGTGCTGAGGGCACGAGGGCCGAGATCTCGCAGCCGCTCCCTGGGCCGCTCACCCGACGGCAGATCGCGGATGAGGGTTGTGTACTGGACCTCTTCTTCGACGACCATCGATCCCCCCACAGGCTCGATGGACATCATACCTGATCCGGCGACGTACGCCAGTCCTCGATTCCGGTGTTCGACTCGGCGCCTTGACAGTCCCCCGGCACCCCCTACAATAGCTCCCGGAATCGGACCGCAACGGGATCGGGGAGGCCTTATGATCGATCGTGACCGACTGGTCAAGACGTTCTGCGACATCGCCAGCATCGACAGTCCATCGGGCGAAGAAGAGGAGATGGCCGTCGACCTGGTTCGGCGGCTTGAGGCCCTCGACCTGACGGTGACTCGGGACGACTACGGCAACGTGATCGCCAGCGACGGGCGCGAGGACGAGCAGCCGCTGCTGCTGTCGGCCCATATGGACACGGTCGAGCCCGGAAGGGGCATCAAGCCGCGGGTCGAGGGTGACCGGATCGCGACCGACGGGACCACGATCCTCGGGGGCGACTGCAAGGCGGGCGTTGCAGCGATTCTGGAGGCCCTGGAGGCCATGAAGGAGGACGGCACGCCGCAGATCCCGTTCGAGGTGGCGTTCACCCGCGAGGAGGAGACCGGTCTGATCGGCGCTCGGAACCTCGACTTCTCGATGATCACCGCCAGAGAAGCAATAGTGTTCGACGGTGAGGGTCCGGTCAGTAGGATCACGTCGGCGAGCCCGACCTACATAGGGTTCGACATCGAGATCACCGGGCGCGCCGCACACGCGGGGATCGAGCCGGAGAAGGGTCTCTCCGCGATCCTGATCGCCTCGGAGATCGTCACGCGGCTACCGCAGGGAAGGCTGGACGGCGAAACGACGTTCAACGTCGGCACGATAGAGGGAGGGTCGGTACGGAACGCGGTCGCGGCTGCCACGCTGGTCAGGGGCGAGTTCAGGAGTCACAGCTTCGAGACGCTGGACGGGGTGCGGATGCAGGTCGAAGAGGCCGTGAACGAGGTTCGCCGCCTCTTCCCCGAGGCCGAGATCGAGAATCACCTTCACACCGAGTTCGAGGCCTACGCGCTGACCGAGGACGACGACGCCCTCCAGCGGGTGGTCGCGACGCTGCGAGGCCTGGGCCTGGAGCCCGAGATGCTGCCGTCGGGCGGAGGAACGGACGGCAATATCTTTCGGCGCAGGGGGATCAGCTCGGTCGTCGTGGGGATGGCGGACAGCGGGATGCACACTGTCCGGGAGTACGTTACGATCTCGGACCTGGTCGATGCCGCCCGGCTGTGCGAGGCGATGCTGAGGGCTTGAGGAATCCTGGCGACCAGGGGCTTCGCCCCTCGGCATACCTACTCCGCGTGCCGTTCAGACCCCCCCTTTGGGGTGCTCTCTCGTTCCCGCCCACCCACCCAGAGTTTTGGGGGCACCCCAAACGCCGCATCCGTCGTCAAGGAGGAGAGGCGGTTTCTGAGGGACACCTCTTCGGCAGGTCCGACTACGCCGAGACTCTCGATAAGAGCTCAGGGCGGTCTGTCAGGCTCCCGGCATGAGGGCTCCGCCCCTCTGCACTCCCCTTGCGCCTGCGAAGGGGTGGGAACTCCTCGGAATGCCCGGCTCAGGACTCTGGCTCGGGCTCGGGCTCGGTTTCCGCGGGCTTTGTGAGGCCCTGTTCGGTGCAGGAGGAGCAGACGAAGGCGTCTCCCTGCGCGGCCGCGACGCCTCTGGGGACGTTGCGCTTGCGGCCGCAGACGCTGCAGGTGGCCGCCTCCAGAGGGGCCTTACCCGGCTTGCTCGGCTCTGTGGCGTGGCCCCGGAACCCGCTGTAGTCGGGGTCGAGCGACCTCATCGCCTCGAAGCGTTCTCGGTCCTTTCGGCGGCTCAACGAGCGGCCTCAATCGGTCCGGGATATACGGCAGCTACTGAACCTTGATGGATGCTCCCGCCTCTTCCAGCTTCGTCTTGACCTCGGCCGCCTCTTCCTTGGTCACGCCCTCTTTCACGGCAGTCGGAGCGCTCTCGACCAGGTCCTTCGCCTCTTTCAGGCCAAGCGTCGTTACCGAGCGGACGGCCTTGATGACGTTGATCTTGTTGGGGCCGATCTCCTGGAGCATGACGGCGAACTCGAACTGCTCCTCCTCGGCCGCAGCTGCCTCGGTGGCGCCTCCGGCTGGCCCGGCGGCCACAGCGACCGGTGCGGCCGCGCTAACACCGAACGTCTCCTCCAGAGACTTGACCAGCTCGGCCAGGTCCAGAACGGACATCTCCTTGATCGCTTCCAGGATCTCCTCTTTGTTGGTCACTTCTCGGTCCTCCATTCCTGTTTCGGGTCGTCGGATTCGGTTGGCCCCACCGAACAGGGTGGGGAGGGATTATCCGGGGGACACCCCCGGACTAGGCTATGACGGTTTCTCCCCCTCAGCTTCTTCGGATGGGGAGTCGCCGGGATCGGGTTCGGCGGCCTCCGTTGAAGCGTCCCGCTCCTGTTCTGCGGCCGTCTCTTCCGGAGCCACCGCTTCGGGCTCAGGCTCGGGGGCCTCCGGTGTCTCCTCGGATTCGGATTCAGAGGGTTCCGACGAAGTCTCCGGCTCCTGTTCGGCGGTCGTCTCCTCCGGAGCTGCCGGTTCGGGTTCCACGGCCTCTGGCGCCACCTCGGGGTCGGATTCGGTGGGTTCCAACGAAGTCTCCGGCTGCTGGTCTGCGGCCGTCTCTTCCGGAGCCGCCGCCTCGGGTTCAGGCTCCGCGGCCTCCGGAGTCTCATCGGGTTCGGCTGTGGCGAGCTCCGCCGAAGCTTCCGGCTGCTGGTCTGCGGCCGTCTGTTCCGGAGCCGCCGCCTCGGGTTCAGGCTCCGCGGTCCCGGCCGCGAGGGATTCCGCCCCTCTCTGGAGGACCCGCGCCAGCGCAGATATGGGAGCGCTCAGAACGTACACCAGCCCCGTGATCGGCGCCTGGATCTGAGCCATCAGCTTGGCGATAAGCTCATCTTTGGAGGGGAGCCGGGCGAGGTCCTCGACCTGCGCGGCGGTGAGGGTCTGTCCGGCCATCACGGCGCCCCTCACCTGAAGGGGCAGCCGGGTGGTGCGTACGAACTCGCTGATCGCCTTGGCCGGTTCGATCGGATCGCCGTAGCCGAACGCGATGCCCGTCTGGCCCTGAACGATCTCCTTCACGCCGGGCATACCGGCTGCGTCCGCAGCCAGATAGGTCAGGGTGTTCTTGACTATCCTGTACCCGACACCCCTCTCGCGGAGGGCGCGCCGCAGGGCCGTCATCGAGTCGACGCCCATGCCGGTGAAGTCCGTCGAGATGAGAATGGTGCTCTTCTCGAGCAGGTCTTTGATCTCTTCGACCTTCTTGATCTTCTCTTCAGTAGGCATTCAGTCCCTCAAACAGAAAAACCCTGAGCCACAGGCCCAGGGTACGCTCTCTCGCTCCGGAGAGATCAGGTGACGCACTCGAAGCCTCGGCGGGCTGGTGTTTTAATCCGCCCTGCGGCGGAGCCCACTGTCTGTGGCCGTTCGGTCTATTCTACTTTCAAAGCCGACGCGGCCGCAACGTCCATGCTGACGCTGGGCCCCATGGTCGTCGTGACGTATGCTGTCCGGATATACTGGCCCTTCACTCCGCTGGGCCTGGCACGCACGATATTGTCCATCACAGTTGTCAGGTTGTCCATCAGCTTGCTCTCGTCGAAGCTGGCCTTGCCGATGGGCACGTGTATGAGGGACGTACGGTCGAGTCTGAACTCGACCCGGCCCTTCTTCGCCTCGTCGATGGCCCTTGGGACGTCCTGGGGCTGGACCACCGTCCCCGTTCTGGGATTGGGCATCAGGCCACGCCTCCCGAGGATCTTCCCGAGCTTGCCGATGCGGCCCATCATGTCGGGTGTGGCGATCGAGACGTCAAAGTCGGTCCAGCCGCCCTCGACCTTCTTGACCATGTCGTCGCCCCCGACGAAATCGGCGCCGGCGCGTTCGGCGGCGATCACCGCCTCGCCCTGGGTGAAGACGAGGACGCGGACCGGCTTCCCAATGCCGTGCGGAAGGGTGGTCACGCCGCGGACCATCTGGTCCGCGTGGCGGGGGTCGGCGCCGGTGCGAAGGTGCAGCTCGACGGTCTCGTCGAACTTGGCCGTCGCCGCGCCCTTCGCAAGGGAGATGGCCTCTTGAGGGCTGTAGTCCTTTCCCTCTTCGATGAGGCTCGCCGCCTCCGTGTAGCGCTTCCCGCGTTTGGCCATCAGCTACCCCTCGACCTCGATGCCCATGCTGCGGGCGGTCCCTTCGACTATCTTGATGGCTCCCTCGACGTCGGCGGCGTTCAGGTCCCGCATCTTCTGTTCGGCGATCTCCTGGACCTTGGACCGTGGAACGGTGCCTACCTTCTCGGTCAGAGGACTGCCGCTCCCCTTCTCGACTCCGGCGGCCCTCCTGAGCAGCTCGGATGCCGGCGGCGTCTTCAGCTCGAACGAGAACGACCTGTCCTCAAACACTGTGAGGGCGACCGGAACGATCATCCCCATCTGTGAGGCGGTCTTCTCGTTGTACTCCTTGACGAACGCCATGATGTTGACGCCGTGCTGGCCGAGCGCCGGACCCACGGGGGGTGCGGGCGTGGCCTTGCCGGCCTCGATCTGCAGCTTGATGATGGCTCTGACCCTCTTGGCCAAACCGGACCTCCGAGGTCGCTAGCTCCGCTCGATCTGTACGAAGTCGAGCTCTACGGGCGTCTCCCGTCCAAAGAACGACACCATGACCCTGACCTTGTTCCTGTCGAGGTGGACCTCGTCGACCGTTCCCATGAAGTCGACGAACGGGCCCTCGGTGATCCTGACCATCTGCCCCTTCGAGAAGCCGACCCTGACCCTGGGCTTCGACGACTCCATCTGGTCCAGTATCGAGGCGACCTCGGCCTCCTCGAGGGGGACGGGCTTCGGCCGCTTCTCGGCCTCGTCTTCGGCCGAGACGAATCCTGTTACGCCAGGGGTGTTTCTGACAACGTACCAGCTCTCGTCGTCCATTCTCATCTGGACCATGATGTAGCCGGGGAAGACTTTTCGGGCTACGGGCTTGCGCTGGCCGTCCTTGATCTCGATCTCATCTTCCGTCGGGACGACCACCCGGAAAATCTTGTCCTGCATGTCCATCGTCTCGATGCGGAGCTCGAGATTCCTCTTGACGCGCTCCTCTTGCCCCGAATACGCGTGGACGATGTACCAGCGCTGCTCCTGTGCTTCTTCGACTGCCATGTCCTAGACCGAGAGCATCTTTTCTCGCGGATTCATCGGAACCCTAACAGGGTGTTCGGAAACCCTTCCGGCCACCCCCCTGTCTGTATTCCCTGACCAGGAAGGGGGAGGTAGCTGACGTCTGAGGGAAACCCTCAGACTCCCGGCAATCCCACCAAGCCGGGATCTGCACATCCCAAATTTCATCATCCTGATCCCGCTAGTTCCCAAGCAGCACGTTCAGAAGGCGCGAGAAACCGATGTCTATGACGCCCAAGAAAACACCGATCACGGCCGAGACGGCGACGACCATGATCGTGAGGCGTGTGGTCTCATGCCGGGTCGGCCAAGTGACCCTCCGAAGCTCGGAGATGACCTCGCCGACGTACCTTGTGCTGAAGGCTTTTCGGGTAGCCTCCGCACCGACTCTTCCGGGTGCGTTGGACGCGCCTCGGCCTCGTGCCATGTGTCTACCTGACCTCTCTGTGGGGTCTGTGCACGCGGCAGCGTGGGCAATACTTGTTCAGCTCCAGCCGTTGGGGGTCGTTCCTCCGGTTCTTGCTGGAGTGGTAGGTCCTCTCCCTGCACTCGGTGCAGCCGAGGTTTATGAGTATTCGGGCTCCCGCTTTTCGTGCCATGTGCCTACCCTATGCTACTTCTCGATCTTGATGAATACGCCCGAGCCGATCGTTCGTCCGCCCTCTCGAACGGCGAAGCGAAGCTGCTCGTCCATCGCGACCGGGGATGTGAGCTTGATGTTCATCTCGATGTTGTCGCCCGGCATCACCATTTCGACTCCATCGGGAAGGGCGATCTCGCCGGTGACGTCGGTCGTCCGGATATAGAACTGCGGCTTGTAGCCGGTGAAGAAGGGCGTGTGCCGCCCCCCCTCCTCTTTCTTGAGGACGTAGACCTGGGCCTGCGCCTCGACGTGAGGGGTGATGCTCCCCGGCGCCGCCAGAACCTGGCCGCGCTGGATGTCGTCACGGTCCACGCCTCTCAGCAGTATGCCGATGGCGTCTCCGGGCTCGCCCTCGTCGAGGGTCTTGTGGAACATCTCCACGCCGGTGACAGTCGAAGTGGTGGTCTCGCCGAGCCCGACGATCTCGACCTGCTGACCCTGAGCGATCACCCCGCGCTCGACCCGGCCGGTCACCACCGTGCCGCGGCCCTTGATCCCGAAGACGTCCTCGACCGGCATCAGGAATGGCTGGTCCTTGGGTCGCTCGGGGATCGGGATATAGTCGTCGACGGCCTGCATCAGCTCCAGAATCTTGTCCGACCAGGGGCCTTCGCCATCTTCCTCAAGGGCGTTGAGCGCGCTGACACGGACGATCGGAATGTCGTCGCCGGGGAAGCCGTAGCCGGAGAGCAGCTCGCGCAGCTCCAACTCCACCAGCTCAAGTAGCTCCTCGTCTTCCATCGCGTCGACCTTGTTGAGGGCTACGACGACTGCGGGAACCTCGACCTGGCGAGCCAGGAGAATGTGCTCCCTGGTCTGGGGCATCGGACCATCCGGCGCGCTGACGACGAGTATCGCGCCGTCCATCTGGGCAGCCCCGGTGATCATGTTCTTGATGTAGTCGGCGTGGCCCGGGCAGTCGACGTGGGCGTAGTGCCGCTTCTCGGTCTGGTACTCCACGTGCTGGATCGCGATGGTGACGCCGCGAGCCTTCTCCTCCGGGGCGTTGTCGATGCTGTCGAACGGCCGATACTCGGCGTTACCCTTCTTGCTGAGCACCAGCGTGATCGCGGCCGTCAGCGTGGTCTTGCCGTGGTCGACGTGACCTATCGTGCCCACGTTGACGTGTGGCTTGTCTCTGACGAATTTCTGCTTGGCCATCAGTTTCCTCCGTAGTAGCTAAGCCCTCAAGCAGATTCGAACTGCTGACCTCGTTCTTACCAAGAACGCGCTCTGCCGGCTGAGCTATGAGGGCCCGAGATCGACTTGATATGGCATTGGCGCGCTGGTGGAGGGGGTAGGATTCGAACCTACGTAGCCCTTCCGGGCGCCAGATTTACAGTCTGGTGGTATTAACCGCTCACCCACCCCTCCGTTGGGACATAGTTTAGCATAGCGGATAATTCACCGATAGCCTTTTGGGGAGCGTCACGTCCAACCGGCGAAGGTCCCCGGAGAAGCGTGGCCGCCCTTCGGAACCCGCCGCACGCCGCGGCGACTCCGCGGTCCGGCCGAGACACAATCCGCCTGAGCACGTATGAAAGGGGAAAGCCCCAGAGGGGACTCGAACCCACTAACCTGCCGATTACAAATCGGCTGCGCTGCCAGTTGCGCCACTGGGGCTAGAACCGCCGGCAAGGACGGACGGACCACGAACCCAAAAGCAGGCTAGCCGCCCCCCGCGCGGGACACTAGCCTACCCATCTATCTTAATCCAGCCCTCCACGGCCGGTCAACGGAAAGGTCAAGATCGAGGCTGCTTCCTTCCGGAGGCAGCCTCGGCGGAGCCGGTCTCACGTACCCAGCCGGTCCCGGGCGGCCCGTTCGACGACGCGATAGACCTCCTGCAGTGGAAGACGCCGCTCCCGCGCGATGCGCCTGCATTCCTCGTACTCTGGCGAGAAGCCGACGGCCTTCCCGTTCAGGCGCTTAATCTTCACGCTGACGGGCCCCAGCGGGGTCTCGACCGTAACGGCCTCCCGTTCGGCCTCGTGGCGCATCGTGGGACGTACCCTGACGCCGAGCGTGGAGGTTTCCTTCATCAGCAGCTCGACGGCCACCGTCTCGATTCCCGCTGGAATGAGAGCGCTGAGCATGCTTCCGGGGCGGCTCTTCTTCATCTGTATGGGTGTAAGCCATACGTCTAGCGCGCCAAGGTCGAAAAGGGCCTCCTGCACGTAGCCGACGAGCTCCGGGCTCATGTCGTCTATGTTGGTCTCGAGCGTGAGCAGGTGGCCCACCCCGATCGGTCCGGTCTCTTCGCCGAGCCACAGAGCCAGCACGTTGGGGTAGTGCTCCGGATCTCGCGAGCCGAGTCCGTAGCCCACCCGGGACAGGCTGATGCCGGGCTGCCTGAAGGTCGCGAGGGTAGTGAGTATGGCGGCCCCGGTCGGCGTGACCATCTCTCCGGCATCCGTGGAGTCTGCGGGTGGCGGGACGACGTGGGCGTTCGCCATCGACAGGAGCGCCGCGGTCACGGGGGCCGGCACCGGCAAGACTCCGTGAGAGCTGTTGACCAGGCCGGACCCTGAGGGCAGCGGCGAGCAGTAGACCCGGTCGACGCCGAGCAGCTCCAGTCCGGCGACGGCGCCGACAACGTCGACCAGTGTGTCGATGCTGCCAAGCTCGTGGAGACGGACATCCTCCGGAGCGACGCCGTGGACGACCGCCTCCGCCTCACCGAGCCGGGCGAAGACCCGCGTTGCTCTGTCCACCGTCCCGGGCGAGAGGTCGGAGTCTTCGATCATGCCGACGAACTCCTGCCAACGCCTGGGGCGCCGGCCGTCCTCGTCCAGATCGACCGAGACGATCGTTCCGTGGACCCCGCCCCGTGTGGCCTGCTCGGTGGAGAGCGTGTATCCGGTTACGGGCAGCCGTCCCAGGACGTCCCGCAGCCGATCGATGGAGAGGCCAGAAGCGACCAGCGCGCCAAGGATCATGTCTCCGCTGGCTCCTCCGACGCACTGGAAGTAGGCGGTGCTCATGGTATGGCTTCCTTCGGTCTGCACCCCCGTCCCGAGGGGTGAAGAGGAGGAGTTTCGGAAAGACACCCCTTTGGCAGGCTCTTAGACCCGCTGCGTGGAGGCTCCGCTCCTCTGCGTTTCCTATTCTCGGCGAATTGCCAGGGTGACACTTTACGCCGGTGCCCACACACAAGACCAGGGCCCGGAGAGGCTCTCTAGGAAAGCCAGCTCCAGGCCCTGGAAGTTCGCTGTGTTGGACGACCGCTAGGTCGAGGCTATCGGCAGCGGAGACTGGGCTTTGGCGACCAGCTCGTCGTCCTCGAGATCGACCACGGCGGTGTCGCCCGGGTTCAGCGAGCCGTCCAGGATGGCGTCGGACAGCTTGTCCTCCACGTGGTCCTGGATGACCCGGCGGAGGGGCCTGGCCCCGAACAGTGGATCGTAGCCCTTTTCGGCCACCCAGTCTTTCGCCTGAGATGTGACCTCCAGGTTGATGCCCTTCTCGACCAGATTCGAGGCGACGCCTCCAAGCATCAGATCGACGATCTGCTGGACCTCGTCCTTGCTCAGGGCGTGGAAGACCTCGGTCCCGTCGATACGGTTGAGGAACTCCGGACGGAAGAAGCGTTTGACCTCGTCCATCACGTTGTCCTTCATCCTGTCGTAGCGCTGCTTCTCCGCGTCGTCGCCCTCGCCGCGAACGGCGAAGCCCATGCCCCGATCCTGCCGGATGAGATCCGAGCCGATGTTGCTCGTCATCACGATGATCGTGTTGCGGAAATCGACCCGGCGCCCTTTCGCATCGGTCAGATGCCCGTCGTCGAAGATCTGCAGGAGGATGTTGAAGACCTCTGGATGGGCCTTCTCGATCTCGTCCAGCAGTATGACGCTGTAGGACTTGCGCCTGACCGCCTCGGTGAGCTGCCCGCCCTCTTCATAGCCCACGTAGCCCGGCGGCGCACCCACCAGGCGGGCGACGGCGTGGCGTTCCATGAACTCGGACATGTCGACGCGGATGACGGCTTCCTCGCTCCCGAAGAGGAACTCGGCCAGCTTTTGTACGAGGTAGGTCTTGCCGACGCCGGTGGGCCCGAGGAATATGAAGATGCCCACGGGCCTTTTCGGATTCTTGAGGCCCGACCTTGCGCGCCTGACAGCCTTGGACACCATGGTGATGGCCACGTCCTGGCCGATGACGGACTCGTGGAGCACCTCCTCCATGTTGATGAGCCGCTCGGTCTCGCCGTCGGACAGCCTGGTGACCGGGATTCCCGTCCACATGCTGACGACCTTGGCGATGTCCTCTTCCCGGACGGCCGGCTTCTCGACCTCCATCTGGTCGTGCCAGTCCTTTTCAAGCGACTCTACCCTCTCGGAGAGCTTCGACTCGCGGTCGCGGAGCTCGGCGGCGTACTCGTACTGCCTGTCGCCGATGGCCTCGTCCTTCTCTTTTCGGACGCTGTCCAGCATCTTCACCGCCTCGCTCACGGGGAGCGGTGCGGTGCTGAAGCTGATGCGGACCTTGGACGCGGCTTCATCGATCAGGTCGATGGCCTTGTCGGGCATGAATCTGTCGGGAATGAACCGCGACGCGAGATGTGCGGCGGCCCTCAGGGATTCGTCGGTGATCTCGAGCTGGTGATGCTCCTCGTAGCGCCCCTTGACTCCCTTGAGGATGTCGATTGTTTCCTCTACGGAGGGCTCCTCCACCTTGACGGGTTGGAACCGACGCTCGAGGGCCGGATCGCGCTCCACGTACTTTCTGTAGTCGTCGAGGGTGGTAGCTCCGATGCATTGGAGCTCGCCTCTTGCCAGGGACGGCTTCAGGATGTTCGCCGCGTCGACGGCGCCCTCGGCCGCGCCGGCCCCGACCATCGTGTGAATCTCGTCGATGAAGAGGACGCAGTTGCCGGAGCTGCGGATCTCCTCGATGACCTTCTTCAGGCGCTCTTCGAACTCGCCGCGATACTTGGTCCCGGCGACGAGCGCGCCCATGTCCAGGGTCACAAGCCTCTTGCCCTGCAGGGTGCTGGGCACCTCGTTGTTGGCGATTCTCTGTGCCAGGGCCTCGACGATGGCGGTCTTGCCAACGCCGGGTTCACCGACCAAGACCGGGTTGTTCTTGGTGCGGCGGCTCAGTATCTGGGTGACGCGCTGTATCTCCTGCTCGCGGCCGACCGTCGGGTCGAGCTTATCGGCTCGGGCGGCGCTGGTCAGGTCTATTCCAAGCTGGTCGAGCGTCGGAGTACGAGTGGACGGCCGTCCACTGCCGCCCGACCCGCTCTGGCCGCCCTGTTGCGAGGACTGGCTCAGAATCTTGCTTGTCTCGGCCCTGACCTTGTCGAGATTGACGCCGAGGCTTTCCAGCACTCCGGCGGCGACGCCCTCGCCCTCTCTCATCAGCCCGATGAGGAGGTGCTCGGTTCCGATGTAGTGATGGTTCAAACGCCTGGCCTCGTCGACGGCCAGCTCAATAACCTTCTTGGCCCGGGGTGTCAGTCCGATCTCGCCCGAGGAGGAGCGCTCGCCACGGCCGATGATGAACTCCACGGCCGATCTGACCTTGTTGAGCTCTACGGCGAGGCTGGACAGGACCTTGGCGGCGACGCCGTCGGTCTCTCGTACGAGGCCGAGCAGAATGTGCTCTGTCCCAATATAGTTGTGATTGAACCGCTGAGCTTCCTCTTGCGCGAGCGAGAGGACTCGCCTAGCTCTCTCGGAGAACTTTTCAAATCTGCTGGCCATAAAAGCTATCTCCCGGCGGGCGGATTTCCTGCATCGTCAGCCATGAATCCGTAGGAATCCTCTTCCTCGTCCACCTGCTTAAGACTCAGTCCCAAGCGCCGCCGTTCTGGCTCTATCCTGAGAATCCTGACTTTGACCTCTTCCCCTTCTTTCACCACCTCTCTGGGGTGGTTCACGTTACGCGACGCGAGCTCGGATATATGGATTAGGCCCTCGACGGACCCCTCGATTCTGGCGAACGCGCCGAAGTTCGTCAGCTTGGTTATCACAGCGTCCACGAGGTCCCCGACCTCGAACCGGTCGCCGATGGTCTCCCATGGCTCGGGCTGGAGCCTTCTGAGGCTCAGCGCGATTTTCTTGTTCTCCGCATCCACTCTGAGGATGTAGACGTCCAGCTCCTGGCCTATCTTGACCATATCCTCGGGTGAGCTCACCGGCGACCAGGCGAACTCGGATATGTGGATCAGGCCGTCGGCACCACCCAGATCGACGAACGCGCCGAAGCTGCTGATGCCCGTTACCTTGCCGTGCCGTACCTCGCCCTCGGTGAGGGTCTCGATGAGCCGAGCCTTCTCAATGTCCCGCTGCTGCTGGATCACCTGCCGCTCGGAAAGGATCGCGCGGTTTCGGCTCCTGTTCACCTCGAGGACTTTTAGGGAGAGCACCTTGCCGATGTCCGGCGAGGGCTCGGGCTCGGTTCGCTCCGGGGGCGGTTTCGGTTCCTCTCCAGGAGCCTCCTGATCCCTCGGCTCCTGGTCCCTGGGCTCCTGGATCTCCCGGAACCTCTCCCGAGAGACTGTCACGAGCTGTGACATCGGAACGAAGCCCTGGACGCCTTCTACGTCCACTATGGCTCCCCCCCGGTTGAAGCCGAGGATCTCCCCTTCCATGATCTCGCCTGATTCGAGGGCCTTGGCCAGGGTTCGCCAGCCCTTTTCGCCCGCCGCTCTGTCGACCGACAGGATGGCTGGTGCGTCGGCGGTCTCGGTCTTGACCACGTAGGTGACAAGCTCGTCACCCTCTTTGAGCAGCTCCACCTCTTCCGGGTTGAGAGATCTCATCTCTCTTGGGGGAACGACACCCTCGGCTTTGTGTCCGATGCTCACGAGGATTCCGCCCGCGTCTATCTGCATCACCTCACCCTCGACGACATCTCCGCGCCGCAAGGGTTTGTAAGGCTCGACGGACTGGAGGAGCTCGTCCATCCCCTGGGTTGGTTCGGTCTCCTCTGTTGTGGAACTCAAAGTTCCGGTATCGCTTTCCTGGTATTTGCTTGAATCTTGAAGCATCAATTATAGGGAGGACGTCAGCTACGTGTAAAGGCAGAGAACCCGGTCATCCGGCCCAGGATTGAGGGGCTGGGGGGTGGTTCGTTTCCGCTCCTTACCGAGGCGATGTGGCTGCGCTGAGCAGCCCGCTACTTGTGAATATAGTAACATATCCCCTACTACCCGTATAGGCGGGTGGCACCCATTTGGAGGGATAGTCGAGACCCCTGCTGCGAGGGTCGGGGCCGAAGCCAGTACGGTCAGGTGGCACGCTGTTTGTAAGGAGTACGCTGCCCCGGTCCAGCCGGATTCCGAGTAGCGGCACCAGATCAAAAAGAAAAACCCCTGGCGGTGACCTATTTTCCCACACCCTTGCGAATGCAGTATCGTCGGCGCTGAGGCGTTTCACTTCCGTGTTCGGGATGGGAACGGGTGGGGCCACCTCGCCAGAACCACCAGGGGAATTGCCATGATCGGCGAGCCCGGCCGCCCGTACACGGGCCGCGCCCATAGCTCCATCGCCCCTGAGTATATAGCCCAACCGGGGGGCCGGTCAACCGGTCCGCGGACACCTTCGAGTACCGCTCTGGCCGGCCGACCAAGTATCATCGCGGGACACCCGGTCGTTCATAGGGGTGGCAGGCTCGGTGGCCGGCCGTCTATCCGCCCCTTCCCGCCCGGACCATGACGAAGGTCCCGACACGGGCTCGGGCCAGGTTGAGGGCGAGCCCGTAACCGTGGCTCACCGCTGTGACGTGTTTGCGTCACAGCTCGTTCGCCGACTTACGATGGTAAGGCCTGCAGTACCTCTTGCGGGACGAGCAGGCCGGCGCGAAGAGGATTCGAGAGAGGGACGCTTGAACGGCTCTGACATAATACGGGTCGAGAACCTGACCAAGCGGTACGGCGACCTGGTCGCGGTTGACTCGGTCTCGTTCACCGTCAGGCAGGGCGAGGTCTTCGGCATCCTCGGACCTAACGGGGCCGGCAAGACGACCACCGTGGAGATCCTCGAGGGTATGCGAGTTCCCGACGGCGGGACCGTCATAGTGGCCGGGATCGACGTCGTCCGGGACCCGCGGCGCGTGAAGGCGTCCATTGGGGTTCAGCTCCAGTCCACGGACTTCTTCGACGGTCTGTACCTTGGCGAGCTTCTCGGGGTGTTCGGCAGCCTGTACCGGACCAGGGTAGACGCGCTGGCACTGCTCCAGATGGTGGAGCTGGCCGAAAAGGCCAGATCTCGGTTCAAGCAGCTCTCCGGGGGGCAGAAACAGCGATTCTCGATCGCCGTAGCCCTGGTGAACGACCCGCCACTACTGTTCCTCGACGAGCCGACGGCCGGACTGGACCCACAGGCCCGGCGGCATCTGTGGGAGCTCGTGAAGCGGCTTCAGAGCGAGGGGAAAACGGTCGTGATGACCACCCATTACATGGACGAAGCCGAGGAGCTCTGCGACCGGGTCGCGATCATGGACAACGGAAGCATCCTAAGGATGGACTCTCCCGACGCGCTGATATCCGAGATGGTGGCGAAGGGATTTCACAAAGACCAGCCGATCAAGCTGGCGAACCTGGAGGACGTGTTCATCGATCTGACCGGCAGAATGCTGCGGGGCGGGTAGATGAACCCGACTGTCGCTTTAACCGTCGCCTCGCTCAAGATGTACTTTCGGAACCGGCCGGCGCTGTTCTTCAGTCTGCTGATGCCGCTCCTGCTGATGGGGATCTTCGGCGTTCTCAATTTCGGCCAGTTCTCAAGGGTGAACGTGGGCCTGGTCGACCGTGCTCACAACTCGGTTTCGGAGAGGCTGATCGAGGTTCTGAGCGAGTCCGAGATCATCCACCTCACGCTGGGAACCCGGGCTGAGCTGGTGCAGAGGCTGGTGGACGGGGGCCTGACGTTCCTACTGGTGCTGCCCGAGGACTTCGGCGAGGCCCGGAGGCTCTCCATGGTCGAGACGCTGTTCGACGGGAGCCAGCCGGAGGACGCCCAGGTGGCGGACGCCGTCGTCTCGCGAATCCTGAACGACCTCACGCTGGAGATCAGCGGCACCGAGAGGATGTTCGAGCTGGACAGGTTCGAGGTTCAGGGGAGGCAGTTCAACTACATCGACTTCCTGGTGCCGGGAATAATCGCGATGTCCATCATGCAGACGGGAATCTTCAGCGTCGTTTTCGCGATCGTCCAATTTCGCCAGCAGGGGGTCCTGCGGCGGCTCCGCGCCGCCCCCATTCATCCGGGCCACTTCCTGGCGGGTCAGGTCATCACCCGGCTCATCGTGTCGATTCTCCAGACTCTCGTCCTGCTTGGAGTCGGGATATTCCTGCTCGGACTCGACGTGCGCGGGAGCATCCTGGCTTTGCTCCTCCTCGCCATAATCGGGGGCGCCGTGTTCATCTCTATGGGCTACGCCATCTCGGGGGTTGCCAAGACCGAGGAGTCGGCGGCCCCGATCGCCAACCTGATCGCGCTGCCCATGTTCTTCCTGTCCGGGGTCTTCTTCCCAAGGGAGGTCCTTCCATCCGCCCTCGAGTCCATCACCGGCTTCTTTCCGCTGACGTACCTGGCGCACGGGATGCGGCAGGTGACCGCGGACGGGTACAGCCTGGCCCAGATCTCGGGCGACCTCCTGGGTCTGTCGATCTGGATGTTCCTTAGCTTCGTGGCCGCGACCGCACTGTTCAGGTGGGAGTAGCGGGATAGCTCAGCCGGCCGCCGGCAGCCTCTTGACGAGGGGACGCCCTCGGACTCCCGGCAATCCCGACTTGTCGGGATCTGCACACCTCATACTTAATCATCCCACCGGCTGACCGGGCCCGGTCAGCTTGACCGTGCTCCGCGGCGGATGGTACGATCGGTGGGACCTTTAGCTCAAATTTGGCATGTAAAGCAACGGTTCTTCCCGGAGGTACACGATGACAACGACGCCGCTGATCGAGGTGACCCCCCTCGCGGCCGAGAAGCTCGGCGAAGTGCTCACGGACCAGGGCAAGGACGGATCCCTGCTCAGGGTGCTGGTGATCCCCGGTCCCGGGGGCGGAGTCCAGTACTCGCTGGAGGTGGAGACCGAGGCCAACGACGGCGACGTCGTCGTCGAGACGGGCTCGGTCAACGTCGTGGTGGACTCAGAGAGCGCTCCTCTGGTCGAGGGCTCACGGATCGACTACGTCGAGGGGCTGATGCGCAGCGGCTTCGTCATCAGCAATCCGAACATGCAGGGCGGATGCATGCGGCAGCGGGGGTTGTGGCGGTGGTGGTGGAGGAGGATGTGGTGGAGGTGACGAGGGCGGCTGCGGTTGCGGCGGCCATTAGGCCCGTATCGGGCCTGTCTGAGTAGAGCCAACCTACGCGCCCGGCCCTGTCCGCCAGCATCGGCGGCAGGTCCCACGCCCCGCCTGCGCTGACGTCAGGTGCTGTTCACCGCGTTCTCCCAGTTTGAGTCTTCGCCGTTCGAGGGCCTCGTCACCCTGGCAACCTTCTGCATCGCCCTTGTGGTTGCCATCACCTTTCACGAGTTCAGCCATGCAGCGAGCGCGACCGGCCTGGGCGATCCGACCCCACGCTATCAGGGAAGGCTATCTCTTAACCCGAAGGCCCACCTGGACCCGGTCGGCTCGCTGATGATCCTGTTCGCCGGGTTCGGCTGGGGCAAGCCGGTCCAGGTGAGTCCCTTGCAGCTCCGGCCAGGGCCACGGCCCGGCATGGCCCTGGTCTCTCTCGCCGGCCCCATAGCGAACATCGCCCTGGCTACCCTGGCGGCCATTCCCATCAGGGCGGGGATCGTGGACACCGGCCGCGTCGGGCTCACGCTGTTTCGCGGCGACGGGGGCGACGTGGCCGGCTACTTTCTGGCCTCTATCGTCTTCTGGAATCTCCTGCTGGCCGCCTTCAATCTAATCCCCGTGGCGCCGCTCGACGGCTTCAAGGTCGCTCTTGGAATCCTGCCCAGGGAGATGGCAGCCAGCTTCGCTCGTACCGAGCGCTACGGACCGGTGATCCTCCTGGTGGTGATCGCCTCGGACTGGGTTCTCGGTACGCGCATCCTGGCATCTATCGTGACCCCTATCATCAACGCTCTGAGCACTTTGGTGTTGGGAGGTCAACTGTTGTAGAATCCTGGTACCCTTGGGCACGCCGGGGCCCGGTGGAGTGAAGGAAGAGGTGGGGAATGGGACGAATAACGATCATCGGCATGAGACCGTTGGGGGTCTCTCTCGGGCTCGCCCTGAAGAAGGCGAACATCCCTCAGACCGAGATCGTGGGAACGGGCGGGAACGCGGCGGCACTGTCGAAGGCGTCGAAGATGGGGGCCGTCGACAAGACGATCGGAAACGTCAGGTCGGCCGTCAAAGACGCTAACCTGGTGGTCTTGGACGCCACTCTGCTGGACACAAAGGAGTACCTGGAGTCGATTGGGCCTATCCTGACGGACGGCGCTGTCGTCACCGACACGGCGTCGACCAAGAAGCGGGTGCTGGAGTGGGCCGAGGCGTATCTGCCCGAGAGGGCCACGTTTGTCGGGGGTCATCCGCTGCCCAAGGCTCCTCTGCTCGAGTTGGAGGACGCCTCGGAGAGCGCGTTCGAGGGCGCCGACTACTGCATCATCCCGCCGACCTCGGCCAGGCAGGAGGCCGTCAAGATGGTCGTGGGGATGACGGAAGCCGTAGGCGCCCGGCCCTTCTTTCTCAGCGCCGAAGAGCACGATGCGTTTGCCTCGGCGATGGCATTTCTGCCCCTAGTGCTGTCCTCGGCGCTGGTAACCTCGACCGCGACGAGCCAGTCGTGGCGGGAGATGTCACGGCTGGCGGCGTCGGAGTTCCGGCAGATGTCGCATCTGGCCTCCTCCGACCCGTACGACAGTCAGACGGCGTGCATGGCCAACCCGGAAGACCTGGCACACTGGCTGGACAGGCTGATCTCCGAGCTCCAGAAGTACCGAGACAGGATCGTCGAGAAAGACGACGACCTCCTGGAGACCTTCGTCAGGGCTTGGGAGGCCAGGGCCAGGTGGGAGACCGACTCGGTCGATCAGGAACACCGCGTCAGCCTCCCCTCTGCCGGCGAGTCGATGGCCACGATGATGATGGGCGACCAGCTCCTGCGGCGATACAAGAAGATCATGGGCGAGAAGACGAAGAAGAACAGGTGGCAGTATTTCAGACGGAGCTAGGCCTTGCCGATGAGAGAGGTTATCCAGGCACCGGCGGTGCTCGAGGGATCGCCCGTGCCACCGGGCGACAAGTCCATCTCCCATCGTGCCCTGCTACTGAACTCCATAGCCCGCCGCCGGGCGACCGTCTCAAACCTCTGCGTCGGAGACGACCGGGCCTCCATCCTGCGCTGCCTTCGAGGACTCGGGGTCCGGATCGAGCACCACATCGCCCACCCCTGGGACTACTCGACCGACAACTTCGTCGTCCACGGCGTCGGACCGGACGGCTTCTCCGAGCCGTCCACGGTTCTGAACGCCGGCAACAGCGCGACCACCTTCAGGCTGGTATCGGGACTTCTGGCGACGCAGCCCTTCTTCTCGGTCATCTCGGGCGATCCTTCGCTCCGCGAGCGACCCATGGACCGGATCGTCAGCCCGCTCATGAAGATGGGGGCCACCATCATGGGGCGCGGAGGGGACTGCCTTCCGCCCCTGGCCATACGCGGGGGCAACATCCATGGGGTCCGCCACAAGCTGGCCGTGGCGAGTGCACAGGTGAAGTCGTCTCTCTTGATCGCGGGACTGCTCGCCGAGGGTGAGACGGTGATAGAGCAGCCGGCGCTGTCCCGCGACCATACCGAGCGGATGCTGGCCGCCATGGGCGCGGACGTGGAGGTCGACGGCCTGACGATCACCGTGCGCCGCTCGGAGCTGAACCCGCTGGACGTACAGGTGCCGGGCGACATGAGCTCGACGGCGTTTTGGCTGGTCGCCGCGGCGAGCCATCCCAACGCATGCATCCGGGTCAAGCACGTGGGGATCAACCCCTCGCGCACCGGGGTGCTGGACGTCCTCGCGGCGATGGGAGCACGGATTCACAAGGAGAACGTCCGAGCGGACGGTAGCGAGCCCACGGCGGACCTGGTCGCGGAGTCGAGCGACCTACGCGCGACCGAGATCGCGGGCGACATGATCCCCAGGGTGATCGACGAGCTGCCGGTGCTGGCGCTTGCCGCCTGCTTCGCTCGCGGAACCACGACGATCAGAGACGCCGGTGAGCTCCGGGTCAAGGAATCGGATCGCATTACAGCGACGGCGAACGGGTTGAACCGGCTCGGGGCCAGGATCGAAGAGTTGGAAGACGGCATGTCCATCCGCGGTGTCGGCGGGCTCACAGGCGCCGAGTCCGAGAGCTACGGCGACCACCGGATAGCCATGACGATGGGGGTCGCCGGACTCCTTGCCAAAGGTGAGACCACCGTGATCGACTCCGAGGCCGCGGATGTCTCCTATCCCGGCTTCTGGGACACGCTTCGATCGCTGCAGGGCACGACACGGGCGGCGTCTTGAGCGGAGCAGAGGGCGGCACCGGGATATGCTGGCCCCTGCTCATTGTCCTGTCGGGGCCGTCGGGGGTAGGCAAGGACGCCATTCTCACCAGGATGAAGGAGCTTGGGAAGCCGTACCACTTCACCGTCACGGCCACCACGCGGGCTCAGCGTCCGGCGGAGCAGGACGGAGTAGACTATATCTTTCTGAGCTGCGACGAGTTCCGGGCGATGATCCGGCGGAACGAATTTCTGGAGTGGGCCGAGGTCTACGGAAACCTTTACGGCGTGCCCAGAGATCAGGTGACCGGTGCCTTTTCCAATGGGCATGACGTCCTCATCAAGGCGGACGTCCAGGGAGCGGCCACGATCCGGAGCCTGAGCCCGGAGGCGCTGAGCATCTTCCTGGCGCCGAGCAGCATGAAAGAGCTGGAGCAGCGTCTCCGGGCACGACTGACAGAGTCTCCCCAGGCGCTGGAGACGAGGCTTCGGACGGCCAAGGCTGAGATGGAGGAGGGGGCCCGGTTCGACTATACGGTCGTGAACCGGCAGGACCACCTGGACGAGGCCGTCGAGGCCATCGACCGGATCGTGGCAAAGGAGCGCACACGGGTCCCCCCGAGATGCGCCCGTCTGTGAGCCGCGGGCGTAGAAATATGTCCCAGAATATCTCAAGGAGAGGCCGATGGATTTCGAGTTCATAACGTACGAGAAGCGCGGTCGGGTCGGCCACATCACCATCAACAGGCCCGAGCGGCTCAATGCGGTCCATCCGCCGGCAAGCGGCGAGCTGCGGCGAGCGTTCGAGGACTTCCGCGACGACCCGGCGCTGCTGGTCGCCATTCTCACCGGGGCGGGTGACCGCGCGTTCAGTGCGGGCAACGATCTCAGGTATACCGCCGAGCACGGCCGGCTCACCAGGGAATCCCACAAGGTGCCGTTCGGAGGGATCACGGCCGACTTCACCTGCTGGAAGCCGATCATAGCCGCCGTCAACGGCTACGCCTTGGGGGGCGGTCTGGAGCTGGCCATCGCCTGCGACATCATCGTCGCGGCCGAGCACGCCGAGATGGGCGCTCCGGAGCCCCTGGTGGGACTGCTGGGGCTGGCGGGAGGGGTCCATCGCATGGTCAGACAGGTGCCGCTCAAGACGGCGATGGGCATCCTGCTGAGCAGTAAGAGGATGACAGCTCAGGAGGCGTATCGACTCGGGCTGGTCAACGAGGTGGTTCCGCTCGTGGAGCTGATGCCCACGGCCGAGCGGTGGGCCAGCGACATCATGGCGGGGGCGCCCCTTTCGATCCGCGCGACCAAGCAGATGGCCACAGAGGGCCTGGGCCGTCCGCTGAAAGAGGCGATGAACGGCCACTACTCCGAGTTCGAGAAGGCTCTCGAGTCGGACGACTGGGTGGAGGGACCGAAGGCCTTCGCGGAGAAGCGTCCTCCCAAATGGACCGGCGCGTAGCGCTCTGAACCGGCACCCCCTTCCCGCCCTCCCCCCGGCGTGGGGACGGATTTCTTGCGAGGAGAATGAATGCCACACTCCGACACCGTGCTGCTCCCGAGCAATGTTCGTCCTATCAGCTACGACCTGACTCTCGAACCGGACCTCGATGCGTTCACCTTTTGCGGAGAGGAGACCGTCCGCATCGAGATCGTCGAGGCGACCGCGACGATCACGATCCACTCGATCGAGATCGCCATACAGGCCTGCTCTGTGACCCTCCCAGACGGGCTAGTCCTGACGTCGGGACCCGCGGTCTTCGACGCGGACCGGGAGACCGTCACCTTCGAGCTGGAGACTCCGCTCCCGGTTGGTCCGGCGACTGTCGAGATCGAGTTCACCGGCGTGATCAACGACAAGCTCCGCGGGTTCTACCGGAGCCTCTACGCGGACCAGAGCGGCGTCCAGCAGACGCTGGTCTCGACGCAGTTCGAGCCCACAGACGCGCGCCGGGCGTTCCCCTGCTGGGACGAGCCCACGAGCAAGGCCTCCTTCAGGGTCGCCTTGCGGGTTCCGAGCGAGCTTGCGGCCATATCCAACATGCAAATCGTCGAGGAGGTCGAGCACCGGCCGGGCGTCAAGGAGGTCCGGTTCGCCGAGACGCCGATCATGTCCACGTACCTGGTGGCGTTCGCGGTCGGGAATCTCAGGTCGGTCGAGCAGACCACACCGGATGGCACTCTGATCCGGGTGTGGGCCAATGCCGGCAAAGAGGAGCACGGGCGGGTAGCGCTCGAGACCTCGGTCCGGCTTCTCGAATACCTCAACGACTACTTCGGCATCCCCTACCCACTGGACAAGCTCGACCATATCGCAATTCCGGATTTCGCGGCCGGTGCGATGGAGAACTGGGGCGCGATCACGTATCGCGAGAACGCGCTCCTCGTCGACCCGCAGAACAGCTCGGCGGGGACGCGGCAGACCGTCGCCGCCATCATCGCCCACGAGATGGCACACATGTGGTTCGGCGACCTGGTCACCATGGAGTGGTGGAACGACCTGTGGCTCAACGAGAGCTTCGCGTCGTGGATGGGAGACAAGGCGGTGGACCACCTCTTCCCGGAGTGGGAGATGTGGACCCAGTTCGTCTCCTCGGATACGAACCGGGCCCTGAGTCTGGACGGGCTCAAGAGCTCTCACCCCATCGACCAGGAGGTCAGGAACCCGGCCCAGATCGGCGAGCTGTTCGACGCGATCAGCTACAGCAAGGGCGCCTCGATCCTCCGGATGCTCGAGGATCACCTGGGAGAGGAGCCATTCCGGCTCGGCCTGCGGCGGTATCTTCTGGACCACCAGCACGGCAACGCCACGACCCGGGATCTCTGGGACGCCCTGGCTGCGGAGTCCGGACAGCCCGTCGCCGCAATGATGGACTCCTGGACCAAGCAGATGGGATACCCCGTGCTGGACGTCGAGGTCCGGCGTCGGCCCGGCGAGGTCGAGGTCTCCGCGACCCAGACCCGGTTCACCTACGAGCGTCTGCTGAGGCCGGACGATATCGAAGACGCCACGTGGCAGGTACCGTTCAGCGCTCTCGCCGCCGGACAGTCGACGCCGGTGTCCACCCTCAGCGCCGAGGTCGAGATGTCGGTCGCCGTCCCGGCGCCGGCCACCGGCACGTGGGTCAAGGTCAATCCGGGTCAGACCGGTTTCTACCGCGTCAGCTACCCCCTCGAAGAGTGGGCCCGGCTCAGGGAGCCGATTCGCGCGCTGACACTGCCCGCCGTGGACAGGCTGGGGCTTCAGAACGATGCCTATGCGCTGTCCCGGGCAGGCCTCCTTTCCGTCGACGAGTTCCTTTCACTGGCCGAGGCATACGCCGGGGAGACCGACGCCACGGTCTGGCAAGATCTTTACGTCAACCTGCGAGGTCTCGACTCGCTGCTGGGGGACCAGAAGGCACATCCGGGATTTCAGGAGTTCGCGCGACGGCTGTTCCAGCCTGTGGGCCAGAAGGTCGGCTGGGACGCCAAGCCCGGCGAGGGCCATCTCGACGCGCTGCTGCGGAGCACGGTCCTTGGGGCGCTCGGGGCGTTCGAGGACGACGGCGCCCTGGCGGAGGCGAAGTCCAGGTTCTGGCGCTACGCCGAGGACCCTGAAAGCGTCCGGCCGGACATCCGGGCGGTCGTCGGCGCCCTGGCCGCCAAGGGGGGCGACAGATCGACGTACGATGCCATGTGGGACCTGCGGGAGCGGGCGACCCTCCAGGAGGAGCAGGTCAGGCTGCTCCAGGGGCTGACACAGTTCGGCCAGCCGGAGCTTGTCGCCGAGACCCTCGAGCGATCGCTCTCCGAGAGGGTCCGCTACCACGAGACCATAGGGGTCGTACACGGAACTGCGTCCAACCGGAGCGGCCGGGACTTCGCCTGGGAGTTCATGAAGGACAACTGGGCCGAGCTCGACCGTCGGTACGGAGAGGGAGGCTTCGGGCTGATGGCCCTGGTGGGGACGACGTCGGGGTTCACCACCGAGGAGAGGCTGGAAGACGTGCGCTCCTTCTTCGAGGCTCACCCGACGCCGTCGGCGCAGCGGACGATCCAGCAGTCGCTGGAGCGCATCCGGCTGAACATCGTGTGGCTGGACCTGAACCGGGAGGCGCTGGCGAAGCGGTTCGGGGGCTAGGCGGCGTACACTTGCCGTCCTGGGCGACGCAAAGAGACTGGTGGGCTCGTGCTCAGACTGCGCCGGAGAACCGCTCCGGCCTATACGGCTCCAGCATCTGTACGCGGACGCCGTCGACGATCTCCAGCGTGGCCAGCTCGCCGACCAGCGGAGCAAGCGTCGCGCCGCTGTGCATCAGGGCGATGTACATGTTGGGAACGGCCGGGGTGAACCCGATGACCGGGAGCCCGTCCGCCGGCATCGGGCGGTAGCCCACGGGCATTGGGACGGCGGCCGCTCCCTCCAGAGCGGGCAGATAGGAGATTGCTCTCTCCACGAGCCTCTCGGCGTGCCGCGGCGAGTCGTCTCGGGTCTCGCTCTCCTGCGAGCCCTCGCCTATCATCAGCGTCCCGTCTGCCATCTGGCGCAGGTGTATCTCCGGTACGGCGGTGTCGACGGACGGGGTATAGAGCACTGAGACGGTCTGCAGGAGCTGGTGCCACGGATCGGTTCTGACGACCACACCTGGGCTTTCGTGCTGAGGGATTTTCACGCCAGCCAGTGCGGCGACCTGAGTCGTGCCCACGCCAGCGGCGACAACTACGACGTCGCACTCGATTTGGCCGCCCGGCGTGCCGATATTCCGGACCCGGTGGGAGCCCGCCTCGTCACTGTCCAGCTCCATCTCGGTCACCGGCGTCCCGGTGCGGACGACGGCGCCCCGCTCGGAGGCCCGCGCGAGGCATGCGTCGACCGCCATCTGGGTGTCGACGTGCCCCTCGATCTCGCCGAGCGCCGCCGCCGAGACCGGTCCCGCCGCAAGTCCCGGCTCCATGCGGTGCATCTCGTCGACATCGGTCATCCGAGCCGGGTAGCCTAGCCCCTGCAGCCGCGTGACCAGCCGTTCCAGCTCCTCTGCGCCCTTTTTCGAGAACTCCCACCGGAGATGGCCGCCCCAGCGGAGTCCGACCTCGCCAATGGTCTTCTCGAGCCTGTACCATGCGTCCATTGAGCGCCGGTTGAGGTCGTGATAGCTGTCCGGGAACTTGCCGAAGGCGTTGATCCAGGCGAAGGAGTGGCCGGACGCGCCGGACCCCGGAGTGGCACCCTCGATGACCGTCACGCCGACGTCGCGGCTGGACAGCTGATAGGCGATGGATGCACCGACGATGCCGGCGCCCACGATGGCGACTCGGAGCCTTCGTGTTTCCGGATCGATGATCTTTCCGTTGCCGGATCGCTCAGTCAAAACACTCGCAGGGTGTTCAAGAACCGCTGCGACCATCCCCCTGGCCCCCTTCCTGACCAGGAAGGAGGGAAGAAATCATATCTGAGGGACACCCTCAGACTCCCGGCAAAGGGGCTCCGCCCCCCTGCACACCCCACATCCCACCGCCCCAACTGGGCAGGCCGATCGCCGAAACCGCACGGACTTCGTCTCCTAGACCCTGCCGCGCTGGGGTGGACGTACAGAAAGTTCTGAGGGACACCCTCAGACTCCCGGCATAGGGGCCTCGCCTCCCTGCACACCCCATATGGCACCATATCGCTAGTGGGAAATTGGCTTGACGCCGCGCGAGGCGCGCCAGTCCTCGTACGCCGGCACCTCCTCGCCCGTCATGTACAAGAAGTGGTATGTGCCCGTGTCGCCGAGGAACTTGAACTGCTTTCTGAGGTCTTTGACCGTCGCTTCGAAGTCTCCCTGGGACCGAAGGTACTCGCGGAAGCCTCCGTGCTCGTCGGACAGCTCGATCATCTTCCGGGCGTTGTAGACGATGGCCTCAAGCTTCCGCCGGTTGCGGATCACGCGCTTGTCCGCTGTGAGCGCGTCCAGGTCGGCTTCGGTAAGTCCGGCGACGGCCTCGACGTCGAATCCCCGAAGGGCCTCCACGATGCCGGGCCATTTCGACTCGACGACCTTCCAGGAGATGCCTGACTGGAAGACCGACTTGGTCATCACGTTCAGGTAGTCTGTCATGCCCTTGGGCTCGATCTTCTCGGGTGCCACGTCTGTCCTCCTCAGGCTGCGAATCCATGGCGGGCGGGCGCCCAGCCGCCGCCTGGCAAGACGCAAGCATAGCAGTGAACGGCAGGGGCTGGGAAGCCCAGCGGGACGAAATCAGCGCCTTTTCATTTTCCGCCGACTCCTCCGCACCTTCCCTGCTGGGGTGCCCTCTTATTCCCACCCGCCCGCCCAATGGATTGGGGCACCCCAAACCCCGCAAAGGGGGCTCTGCCCCCTTCGGAACCCCCCGGCCGGGCCTGTCGCACGCCCCGCGCGCGCCTACGCTCAGGAAAGTCGGACCTGTAGAACCACATGCCGGATGGCCTAGTATCGGACTTTGAAAGGACCCTGGCACGAAATTGCAAGAGTCGGGTGGGGAGTGTATGCTTCTGTGCAGAGGCTGGGATGCCGTTTGTACGAATAGTCGAATCTCCCTTCGCATGGGCGGCCGCGGGCTTCGCGATCGGCCTGGGTCTGGCCGCCGCCAACGCCTCCTCGTGGGGGATCGCCATCGGGATCGTGGCGTTCATGGTATTCCTGTCGCGGATCGGCCCCGCCAGGCCGCGTACCGAAGGCAAGGTCTTTGCCACGGGTCCTGCGCTGATCGTGGGCTGGATGCTCGGCTTCGTGGTGCGAGGCCTTATCCAGTAGGCCCCGGTCCTCCGAGCCGTGCCAGTTCGGCCCCCTGCGGACAACGTACCGCAGACACTCGCCCGCTGAGGAGAGGACACGCTTGGATCAAGGCGAGCCGCCCACACGAGCGTCCCTGTTCGTCACCTGCATAGTCGACCAGCTCTACCCCGAGGTCGGCGAGAGCACAGTCCGCGTGCTGAGGCGCCTGGGCGTCGACGTGGACTTCCCCGAGGATCAGACCTGCTGCGGCCAGCCCGCCTTCAACTCGGGATACTGGAGCGACGCCAAGCCGCTGGCCAGGCGGTTCCTTCGCGCCTTTCGCGACTCCCGGTATGTCGTCTCTCCGTCGGGATCGTGCGCCACGATGGTCAAGGTCTACTACCCGGAGCTGTTCCACGACGAGCCCGCCCTTCTCGAACAGGCTCATTCGGTCAGTCAGAGGGTCTTCGAGCTGTCCGAGTTTCTTGTCGACGTGCTGGGCGTGGAGAGCGTGCCAGCTCCTCCGGACGGCTCGGACGGCGTCCCGAGAAAAGTTACCTATCACGAATCGTGTCACCTGCGCCGGGAGCTAGGGGTGACCAAGCCGCCGAGGACGCTGATAGGGTCGGTCCCGGGGATCGAGCTGGTCGAGATGGAGCAGTCCGAGGTCTGCTGCGGATTCGGTGGGACCTTTGCGGTCAAGTACGCCGACATCTCAGGGGCGATGCTCCAGGACAAGATCGACAACATTCGACGGTCCGGGGCGGACGCGGTGCTGTCGTGCGACAGTAGCTGCCTGATGCACATCGCCGGAGGACTGGAAAAACAGGGGTCTGGGGTCCGTGCCATCCACCTGGCGGAGCTTCTGGACCGGGGACTCTCCGGCGATGCGGAGGGCCGGCGATGAAGCCCGTCACAAAGGACTTCAATCGCGGAGCGGCGTCCGCGCTGAAGGACCAGGGTATCCAGAAGAGCCTGCGCGGGCTGTACGACGGGTTTCACGGCGCGCGCATCCAGGCGGCGGAGGCGACTACCGATTGGGAGGCGCTCAGGGAGCAAGCCAGAGCGATCAAGACCCACACGATCGAACACCTCGACTACTACCTGGAGCAGGTCGATGCCAGGGTGAGGGAGGCCGGGGGAAAGGTGTTCTTCGCCAGCGACGGCGCCAGCGCCAGCGAGTATATCGTCAATTTGGCGCGCTCAGCCGGCGTGAAGACCGTCGTCAAGGGCAAGTCGATGCTCTCCGAGGAGATGAGCCTGAACGATCTGCTGGCCGAGGCCGGTATCGAAGCGGTCGAGACGGACCTGGGCGAGTACATCATCCAGATGGCCGGCGAGACGCCGTATCACATCGTGGCGCCAGCCATCCACAAGAGCCGCGAGGACGTCACGAACCTGTTCCACGAGCGGCTGGGGGTCCCCCGCTACACCGATATCAAAGACCTGGCGCTCGAGGCGCGGAAGCAGCTCCGTCAGAGGTTCATCGAGGCTGAGATGGGCGTCACCGGCGCCAACTTCGTCGTCGCGGAGACGGGGACGGTCGTCCTGGTGACGAACGAGGGCAACGGCCGCATGTGCACGACGATGCCCAGGATCCACGTCGCCATCACCGGAATGGAGAAGGTCGTCCCGTCGCTCGACGACATTGGGACGTTCCTGCGCCTGCTGATCCGGTCGGCGACCGGGCAGCGGATCACCAGCTACGTCACGACCATCACGGGGCCACGCCGATCGGACGAGGAGGAGGGGCCCGAGGAGTTCCACCTGGTGATCGTCGACAACGGACGGTCCCGTCTGCTCGCGGACCCCCATCTTAGGGAGTCGCTGAACTGCATCAGGTGCGGGGCCTGCCTCAACGCCTGTCCCGTGTACCGAAAGGTCGGGGGCCATGCCTATGGCTATGTCTACCAGGGTCCGATAGGCGCGATCATCTCTCCCATGCTTACGGGCCTGTCCGACGGTAAGAACCTGCCATACGCCTCCAGCCTGTGCGGTGCGTGCCGTGAGGCCTGTCCCGTGAAGATCGACATGCCGAGGATGCTTCTGCGGCTGCGAAACGAGCTTGTCGAGGGCCCGACCTACCCACGCGAGCGATCGGCTCCGCTGGTCGAGAGGCTGGCCATCAAGGGCTTTCGCCTGGCGGTGGCCACGCCGCTGATGATGCAGCTATCGAACAGGCTTGGCCGGATCGCCCAGTGGCCCCTGGTGAGACGAGGCCGTATCACCAGGCTGCCGCCACCCCTGTCCGGCTGGACCCGGTACCGGAGCCTTCCCGGCCTCTCGTCGAGCACCTTTCGGTCACGGTGGCGCAAGGTTCTGTCACGAAACCCGGACAGCGACGGCGGATGACCACGGATGCCCGGCGCGAGGAGTTCCTGGAGAACGTTCGCCTGGCGCTTGGACGCCGCCCGGGACCGCCGGAGCCGGGAGAGCACCCCACGGCGTTCTTTCGAGACGGTCCGTCGGTAGAGGAGCGCGCCCGGGCTGTCATCGACGATGCAAAGGCTAACGCCGCCGAGCTGATGTCGCGTCTGGAGCAGTCGGCGTCGCAGATCGGCTGGAAGGTCTTCAGAGCAGCGTCGGCCGAGGAGGCTCGGGAGTACATCGCGACCCTGGCGAAGGACCTCGAGGCGCGATCGATCGTCCGATCCGCCCACCCTGCGGTCGAGAGGCTGGACCTGGATGGCGCTCTGGAGACGACGGGCGCAGCGGTCCACGTCATGGCCACCGACGAGCACCAGGATCGTCAGACGCTGCGGGAGAGAGCCATTGAGGCCGACCTGGGTGTTACCGGCGTCGACTTCTCGATCGCCGAGACGGGGAGCTGCGCGATTGTTTCGAGAAAGGGTGCGAGCCGCCTGCCTTCACTGCTTCCGCCGGTGCACGTCGCCGTCGTCGAGAAGGGACAGGTGCTGCCGGGACTCGACGAGCTTTTCGCCCTTCGCAGGGCGGCGTCGGTACGGGGGGAGACTCAGGGGTACATGAACATCGTGTCTGGACCAAGCCGGTCCGCCGACATCGAGTATACGCTCGTCACCGGCGTCCACGGCCCAGGCGAGGTCCATTTGGTGCTGCTGGGGTAGGGAGCAAGAGCTCTCCAGGCGCTCGGAGCTGCCCCGCCCCTCGTAAGCTAGATGATGATGGTATTTCTGAGGCAAGGGGCTTCACGCCCCTGGACTCCCGTTTTTCGCCACCCGACGGGCCTCTCAGAAAACCCGGCCGCCGACCTGCATGAGCCGAATGGCCTCTTCCGTGGCCGAGGCGATCAGCTCAGCGGCCTCAGCGGTTGCCTCGTCCAGCGTCATCGGGCGCCGGGTGATCGCGACGGCCGCCTCGATGCCGTGGTCGTGAACATCGGCGTAGCCATCGCCCAGAGACCCCGAAACGGCGACGACCGGTATTCCCAGCGCCCGGGCCCTACGGGCCACGCCCACGGGCGCCTTGTTGTACACGGTCGACCGGTCGGTGCTTCCCTCGCCGGTTATTACCAGGCTGGCCCCCTTTAGCCGGCCATCGAGGCCCACCGTGTCCAGCACGATGTCCACGCCAGCTCGAAGGTCTCCGCCCAGGAAGGCGATGAGGCCTCCTCCCAGTCCGCCGGCGGCGCCGGCGCCGGGGATCCTCTCGACATCGCGCCCGAGGTCGCGTCTGACGATCTCCGCGAAGTGGCCGAGCGCCGCGTCGAGCTGCTCGACCATCGCCGGGGTGGCACCCTTCTGAGGACCGTAGACCGCGCTGGCGCCCTCCGGACCCGTCAGGAGGTTGCTCACGTCGCAGGCGACCATGAACTCGGACTCCCCGGCCCGGCCGTCCAGACCGGACACGTCGAGGCGGTCCAGACCGGCCAGGGCCGCGCCCCCAAATGCGAGGTCGCGACCGTCCGCGTCCAGCAGGCGTACCCCGAGGGCCTGGGCCATCCCGGCGCCGGCGTCGTTGGTTGCGCTGCCCCCTATCCCAACGATGAAGCGGCGGAACCCGGCGTCCAGCGCCGACCGGATCAGCTCGCCGAGCCCGTATGTGGTGGCGGTCAGCGGGTCGCGCGCATCGACCGTGAGCAGCGCGAGGCCCGAGGAGCGAGCCATCTCGATGACGGCGGTGCGGCCGTCGCCCATGGCGCCCCACTGTGCATCGATCGGGTCCCCCAGCGGACCGGTGACCCGCGAAGTGCGAATCTTGCCGCCCGAGGTCTCGACCAGTGTCTCCAGGGTGCCGTCGCCGCCGTCGGCGACGGGTACGAGGACCGTCTCAGCGTCTGGGAGGACCCGCCGGACCCCCTTCTCCATCGCCTGGGCGACGCCGAGGGCCGAGATGCTTCCCTTAAAGGTCTGGGGCGCCAGCACTACCTTCATGGCGCGGGCCATTATACATTAGCATCGAGCCGGACCGCGGCGGTCTGCCCCCCTCCCAAGGGGAACGTAATATCTGAGGGACATCCTCAGACTCTCGGCAATCCCGACTTGTCGGGATCTGCGCTCTCCCTTGCACTGGTCACCGAGGGGGAAGTCGATATCCAAGGGACACCCTCAGACTCCCGGCACAGAGGTTGCCCCCCCCCTGCACTGTCCCTTGCATTATTTGACGGAGTCTTGACCCGTTGATAAACTCCGGTCAGGACTGACCTCCGGAGTTTGAGTTGCCTTCTACTCCTTCCGGCCGCCGGACCGTCTGGCCGTGGTCGCGGGCCAGGCCCAGCAGTCTCGCCCTGGCAGGCGTCCGCGACCGTGGGGCCTGGGGGCCGGTGGATGGGCCCCGCGGGGAGCGACTGATGCCGAAAACCGAAGGGCGGCTCGTAGTGGTCTCCAATCGGGTGCCGCCTGTTCCAGAGGTTGCCTCGAGCGAGTCCGGCCTCGCCTTTACGGTGAGCGGCCTTGTGAGCGCCCTCAAACCTGCCCTGGAGGATCAGGGCGGTCTTTGGTTCGGGTGGAGCGGCAAGACCGCCGATCGCAAGGCAAACGCCGAGCCGACGGTATCCACGCTCGGCAGGGTCCAGATGGCCACCCTGGATCTGTCCGCAGACGAGGTCAGCCTCTACTACACGGGCTTCTCCAACCGCGCGCTCTGGCCTATCCTTCACAGCTTTCCAAGCCGGGCGGTAATACGTCAGGACGCCTATCGCGCCTACCGGAGAGTGAATCGCAGGTTCGCCGAGGCTCTGTACCCCTTGTTGAAGGGTGAAGATTTGGTGTGGGTGCAGGACTACCACCTGTTCCATCTGGGGCAGGAGCTGCGGGAGCTTGGCTGGAAGGGGAGGCTGGGCTTCTTTCTTCACGTCCCGTTCCCGCCGGCTGATATTTTCGCCATCCTTCCGTGGGCAAAGCCGATCCTCGAGAGCCTGATGCAGTACGACCTGGTCGGCGTGCATACCGATCGCTACCTCCACAACCTGGCCGATGGCCTTGAGATGGAGCTCGGCGGGAAGATGACCGACAACGAGTTCTCGCATATCGGATCGCGGGTGCGTCTCGGGGTCTACCCGATCGGCATAGTTCCGTCGGCGTTCACAGAGGCCGCCAGCAGGCCTGGGCGATCCAGGCAGTCCCAGGTATTGCGCCGAACGCCCCCAGATCACCGCATGATTCTAGGGGTCGAGCGTCTCGACTACACGAAGGGGATTCCCCAACGCCTCATGGCCTTCGAGAGGATGCTGGAGCAGCATCCGTCGTTCCGAGGGAAGGTCAGCTACGTGCAGATATCGGTTCCGTCGCGTACCCGCGTGCCAGAGTACATCGAGGAGAAGAATCACGTCGACCGTCTGGTCGGCCAGATAAACGGCCGATTCTCGGAGGACGGCTGGTCCCCGATCGTCTACCTGTATCGCTCGTTCAACCAGCAGGCGCTTGCGCAGCTCTACCGCCAGACGGACGTTTGCCTGGTCACCCCGCTGAGGGACGGCATGAACCTGGTGGCCAAGGAGTTCGTGGCCTCACAGGGCCCTGACCCGGGCGCCCTGGTGCTGTCGAAGTTCTCAGGGGCCGCAGACAGCATGCGGGACGCGATAATCGTCAACCCGTTCGATATCGATGGGACAGCCCATGCGATGTTCAGGGCGATGACCATGTCGGCCCAGGAGCGTCGAAGGCACTGGTCCGCCCTGATGGCGGTCGTGGAGCGGGACACCGCCAAGGCGTGGCGGGAGAGCTTCCAGGTCGATCTCGCCCTGGCCTGAGGGCGGACGGCTACCGGATAGCGAGGAGCGTTCCCGCGGCCGTGGTGACGTACACGACCCCGTCGGCCACGACGGGAGTGGACCGGATAGCCCCGTCCACCTGGACGGTCCACTGCAGCTCTCCGGTTGTGGAGTCCAGACCGTACAGGTGCCCTCGCGTGTCTCCGAGCAGGATCGTATCGCCGGCTACGGACGGGGAGGCTTCGGGGTCGATTCCGGCGAGAGCGACGAACTCCCACGTCTTCAGCCCCGTCATGCGGTCGACAGCGAACATCGTCCCATCGCCCGAAGCCACGTAGACGTTGCTGCCGTCCACGACCGGCGACCCCAGAGACTCGTGGCCTCGCTCGGCGAAGCCCCAGACGAAGCCTTTTTGCTGGGGCGGGCTGCCTGAGAAGCCGTAGTGGAAGATGTGGAACCTCAGGGCGCGAAAGCCCTTCTCCAGAGGATACTCCCGCTTCGTCCAGTCGATGGCCCTGAGAATTCCCTTGTCGTCGGCGATATACAGGTGGTCCTCGTCGATCGCCGGCCCGCCTCGCTGAGCGAACGACGTGCGGTAGCTCAAGCGGCGCTTCGCGGTGTTGGCATCGAGGATGTACAGCTCGCGATCGAACGAGGAGACCGCGATTATCTTGTCATTGACCGCTGGACTGGACACTACCGCATCCGCGGTCTCGAACCTCCAACGCTCTTCCCCGGTGAGGGCATCGATGACGTAGACGTTCCTATCTCCCGAGCCGATGTACAGCACCCCATTGCGGACCGCCGGCGACGAGAAGATCCGGCCCTGGGTGAGGAACTCCCACTCGATCTCGCCGGTGTCCTTGCGAAGCGCGACGACCCTGCCGTCCCTCAGCCCCACGAACACCAGGTCGCCCGCGACGGCGGGCGACGAGTTGACCGGCTCGTCCAGCTCGAACTGCCAGATCTGGTCGCCCGTTTCGGCGTCCAAGGCCACGACGCCCCGGCGTCCCGTGGCGAGGAACACACGATCGCCGACGATGGACGGCGATGCCCTGATCGGGCTCTCGGTCTCGAAGGTCCATTGAACCAGTCCTTCGATCGCCAGGGGTCCGGAGTCGACGAAGGCCGAGTGGGACGGGCTTCTGTGGTACATCGGCCACTCGCCGTTGACGGGCTCGGCGCTGATCGCCGACGCCGGTCCGCCCATGAACCGGACCGTTCCGAGGTAGTCGAAGGTGCGCCAGCCGACGATCGCCAGGACGACGGCCAGCACCAATCCCATCCGGATCAGCCGGCTCCGGGTCCGATCCTTCTTCTGCTGCTCGCTGAGCTCCTCGACCACCGCCCGGAGCCGCTCGACATCAGCCAATCCGCTGCTGTCCAGCGGAGCCCTGCAGCGGGAGCAGAAGGCGCTGGTGTCCGGGTTCCAGGCGCTGCAAACCGTACACAGGACGTCGTTCAGTCTACTGTAATTCGTGCTACCGATCACTCAGCCATCCCCTCCCCTGACCGCGCGGGCCACCTAACCAGTATAACGACTGGCGCCAGCATTTGGACACCCCGGCCAGGCGCATGCCTGTACTCATGTACGTCCACGGGGGCGATCCGGCTCCGCTCCCCAAAACGTCCCCCAGAGACGAGGAGCTTGACCGTACTCGTTCCCGGTCCGTAGACTGATCGTCACATCAAGACTGAGCCGGACGCGCACGGCCGGACCTCGAGAGAGCCGATCGTGTCCACCGAGCCACCTCGGACGGCTCCTCTTCGGAGCGCTACATGACCGACCGGCGGCTGTCTCCCGCCCTGTTCACGGACCTGTATCAGCTCACCATGGCTCAGGCCTACTGGCAGGCCGGTCACAGAGCGCCGGCTACGTTCAGCCTCACGGTGCGCAGCTATCCGCCGGACCGGGGATATCTCGTGTTCGCCGGCCTGGCGGATGTTCTCTCGTATCTGGAGGAGCTCCGGTTCAGCCGCGACGACCTGGAGCTTCTACGGTCCTGGGGTATGTTCGACGACGGGTTCCTGGAGGCTCTGGGCGGGCTGCGTTTCACAGGCTCCGTCCGCGCGATGGCCGAGGGCACGATCTTTTTCATCGACGAGCCCGTGATCGAGGTCACGGCGCCCGTCACGGAGGCCCAGATCGCCGAGACCTTCGTCCTGAACCAGATCAACCTGCAGAGCATGCTCGCAACGAAGGCCTCCCGGGTCGTCCACGCGGCCAGGGGAAGGGCAGTCGTGGACTTCGGAGCGCGGCGGACGCACGGGGTCGACGCCGCCAACAAGTTCGCGCGCGTCAGCTATCTCGCCGGCTTCGCGGGGACCAGCAACGTGATGGCCGCAGGGCTCTACGGAATCCCCGCCTACGGCACGATGGCCCACTCGTTCGTCGAAACCTTTCCGCACGAGATCGATTCGTTCCGCGCGTACGGGCGGTCGTTCCCCGATCGCACTACGCTCCTGGTGGACACCTACGACACCATCGCCGGAGTTAGAAACGCGATCGAGGTCGCGAAGGAGATGAAGGCCGCCGGGCACGCGCTCCGTGCCGTCCGGCTCGACAGCGGCGACCTTCTGGACCTGTCCCTGCGGTCGCGGGCTCTGCTAGACGAGGCGGGGCTGCAGAGGGTCGAGGTGTTCGCAAGCGGAGGGCTCGACGAGTTCGAGGTCGATCGGCTCCTGGCAGCCGGGGCCCCGATCGACGGCTTCGGGGTCGGAACGAAGGCCGGCGTGTCGGCCGACGCGCCGTGGACCGACTGTGCGTACAAACTCGTCGAGTACGACGGCCGGCCCACACTCAAGCTGAGCACGGCGAAGCAGACATTGCCCGGTCCGAAGCAGGTCTATCGAATAGGGGACGGCGGCGGCCTCCGGGAGGACATCGTAGCGACGGCGGGTGAACGTCCGCCAGGTCCGGACGCCGAGCCCCTCCTGGTCGAGGTCATGCGGGAGGGAAGGCAGTTGGACGGCGACCCGCCCCTCGACACGCTACGAGAGCGGTTCGCCCGCGAGCTCGAGACGCTGCCGGACGAGTGCAAGGCTCTCAGGTCGCCTGGCCGCTATCGGGTGTCGACATCTTCAAGGCTGAGCCGACTTCACGCGCAGACCGTCGAAGAGGCGAGAGGCCGGGAGGGGCTGGCCTAGAGCGCCGGTAGCGCTCGCAGACTAAGCGCTCGGGTCCAGGACCCGTCCCACGAAAAGAATCGTGCCGGTCTCGATATCCCGGATCAGGAACACGAAGGGGCGATCGACGTTGACCTGGACTGTTTGGCGAACGGACTCGAGACCGACGATAACTGCAGTCGCCGCCGCGGCCTCCGTCCCCTCCTCGTCCACGGCGACGAATGCTTTGTGCACGACGTCCTGGATGAACAGCCGCCCCTCCCCGTTCATGCCAGAGAAGTCGGCCTCAGCTTCCACGAACGCGATGGGCATCCCCATGTCAGAGAGCGCCTCGGAGAGGCGGAACTTGGACTCGAACTCGAACCTTGGCATCGTAAGGGCGACGTCGAATCTGTATGCCAGAGCCTCAGCGATGGCGTTTACGACCCCGGCATCCAGTGCGGCCTCGAACTCGTCGAAACGGCCGGAATCCGGGAGCAGGATCACCATCGACATCTCCCGTCCGTCGTACGGCAGCTCCACCGCCTGATACCCGTCGCCCTCCGCGTAGCCGAAGGCGCTCGTCTGCTGGCTCATCATCGGTACCAGGACCTCGCCGCCGTCGAGCAGATTGAAGGGCGCATCGACGGTGCCCTCGGGGAAGGGGTCAAGCCAGGCGGCGTTGAAGTAGATCGCGTTAGCGAGCACGAGACGCGTAAGGGGGTCGATGACGCCTTTTGGAATCAGGTCCTCGATCCGACCCTCGGTCTGATCCTCCACCCAGTCGTTGATGATGACGCGGGACTCTTCCGGCTCGTTTATGTAATCGAGTAGTCTCAGCCCGGCCCCGTAGCTCTCGGCCAGGGTGTCCAGGAACTCGTCCAGGAACTCGTAGCCCTCCTGGCCCCAGATCGCGTTGACGATGTTCAGCCTGAACCCCTTCTCGTCCTTGCCGGCCGCACCCTCGCCACGGCTCGCAAGCTCGAGGTCCAGCTGGTTGAAGGCGGGGTGCAGGCTATCCTGCGAAAGAGCGAATTCGAGGGTGTCCGCCATCTGCAGTTCTGTCTCACCGCGGGCACCGGCGTAGGTCATGGCCAGCGCCAGGGAGATGCTGTACGGCGAGAAGAACAGGTTCCCCGGCTCTTCTCTGAGCGCCTGGTACAGCTCGAAAGCAAAGGCGCTGTTCCCGGCGACCAGATCAGTCGCGTCTGACGTCGATACGTCGGGCGAGGTAGATCGCGGCTTGGAAGACAACTGTATGGCGGTTGAGGGCAACGGGGTGGCCGTGGGGTCTTCGGTCCGAGCCCCGGGTGTAAGGGTGGGGGCATCCGAAGTCGGCGTAGCCGTGGGGGCAACAGGGGTGATCTGGCCTTCCTCGCCGCAAGCTGCGGCGGCGGCCAGCGCGACGACAGCTAGAGCGCCCAGTAGTATCCTCTTCACGGCTGCTACCCCTTTCAGTCCTAACGCTCGCGGGCCTGCAGTGGCCCTCCTGGAGATATAGACGAGCCAACGGGCCAAAAGGTTCCCGCCTGTGAGGCTGTGACCGATGTTCAGGCGCGAGGCCGGGAGGGGCCGGTCACTTGAAGGTCAGGGCGCGCCTGGGGTTGTCGACCAGGATCGCCTTGACGTGGTCCTCGGCGAAGCCGCGCTTCCTCATGCGCGGCACAATGTTCTCAAGGATGTGGGCGTAGCCTTTCCCGCCGTACGCGACCTGCTGCCTCTTCTGGCACACATCCTGGGCGACGACGACCTGGTCGTGATGGCCCTGCTCGATCAGGAACTCTATCGATTCGAGCCTCTGGACGTCGGTCAGGAGGCGGAGGTAGTCGTCGACGTAGAAGACGTCGCTCTGCTCGACGCCGAAGATGTCGTACTCCAGAAAGCAGCCTGTGTCGGCCAGCTCCTTCAAGGGCCCGAAGTCGTCTATTGCGAAGTCCAGGTGGCCCATGATCACGCGCCGCGGGTCGACCCCCATCTCTGTCAGAATCCCCATGATCTGGGCGGGGGAGTCGTTGTGCGCTCCCGGATGAATGGAGATCGGCGCTCCCGTCTCCATCTGAGCACGGGCCGAGGCCCGGAGGATTTTGCGCTCGTTGTCGCCGAGGGGCCACAGGTTTCCGATCTCTCCGATCACCCCTGAGCGAATCCCGGTGTCCCACACGCCGACTGTCACGTCGCGGACGATCGTCTCAGTGATAGACTCCTCCGTCCTGGAATCGATGTCGGACGGGTGGAAGAGGGGAACGTAGTGGCCCGCGCCCATGATCACGTGGAGCCCGGTGGCTCGTGAGATACGGGCCAACGCCAGCGGATCGCGGCCCTTGTCCCCATTCGTGGTGTCGACCACCGCGTTGCCGCCGGCCCGCCGGAAGGAGGAGACCTCCCTGACCGCGTCATCGACGCTCAGGAGTGCGAGGTTGTCGAGGTTGTAGGCCCACGCCGTGCCCATTCTCCCGATCATGTCCATCGCCAGCGGAGCATGCACGTCGGCTCTTCTGCTGGCCTCCGCGGGATCCGTGAAGTACCGTCTCAGGTCGATGAGAAGGTGCTCGTGAGTCAGAGTCACGCCGAGATCGTCCGGCTCGATCGGCCCCAGGACGGTCTGAACCTTGCCCGACAGCTTCGATGGGCTCATCGCCTCGCTCCTCTCTCATGTACCGCTTTTCCGCCTGCCGACGACGGAGTGGCCCAATCATTCCACATATCGGAGCCAAGTCAACAAGCGGGTATGCCGGGCAGCTACGGCGTCCGAATCTTGACACCGTTAAACCTGCCGTGTAGGATACCGGCACCCTGACCTGAACAAGGAGGGTCGTGAACCTCGTATCTGGCGATCCATGCGGGTAAATCGGTCGGAAGCGCAAGGTCTCAGGTCTAACCCCAAGGAGGCGATTATGAAACGGCTAGCGCTTATTCTGATCCCGGCACTGCTCGTAGGCGTGCTTGCGGCGTGTGCCGGAGAGACCGAGATCATCAGGGAAGTGGTGACTGTCGAGGTCGAGAAGATCGTCGAGAGAGAGGTCATCAAGGCTAGCGCTTATTCTGATCCCGGCACTGCTCGTAGGCGTGCTTGCGGCGTGTGCCGGAGAGACCGAGATCATCAGGGAAGTGGTGACTGTCGAGGTCGAGAAGATCGTCGAGAGAGAGGTCATCAGGGAGATCGAGGTCGAGAAGATCGTGACCGTCGAGGTGATGACTGAGGTCGAGGTTGAGAGGGAGGTGGTGGTCGAGAGGGAGAAGATCGTCACGGTCGAGGTCGAGAAGATCGTCGAGGTGGAGAGAGACCTTCCGGAGTACCAGGCCGCGGAGTTGGCCAAGTACGGTGGAACTCTTAGGGTCGTCTCGCAGGCCAGTGTCGAGAGCCTGGATCAGTCCTTCACCGGCGCCTGGGTGACCACCGTCATCTCAGCTCACATCTGGGACCGCCCGTTCGAGAGAGACGTACAGTTCAACTCGCACCCTCAGATGGTGGAGTCGTGGACCGTCAACGAGGACTCGACGCTGTACACGTTCACGCTGAGAGATGGACTGATGTTCCATGACGGCGCGCCGGTGACGGCGGACGACGTGGTCCCCGCTCTCAAGCGCATGTGGGTGACTCAAGCCCACGGCCAGCTTCTGGATGCTCACCTGGTCGACAACGGCATGACCGTGATCAACGCCAAGACGTGGCGGATGCAGTTTGACCAGCCGGTCGGGTTCGTAATCGATGGCCTTGCGCCTCCATGGCCGTTCAGCAACATCATCCCGAAGCGGGTATCGGATGAGTTCCCGGCCCAGGAGGACTTCGGCGAGGAGAACGCGATAGGCTCCGGACCGTACAAGCTGGAGACCTGGGAACGTGGCAACAGGATCGTGCTGGAGCGGTTCGAGGAGTACGTTCCCCGTGGCGAGCCTTCCAGTTTCATGTCGGGAACCAAGAACGCCTACGTCGACCGTATCGAGTGGCTGGAGATTCCCGCCGAGGAGACCAAGATAGCCGGCCTGAAGACCGGCGAATGGGACGTCATCGACGGCGCCGGACTAGACTTCTACCAGGAGATGGTGGACAACCCGGACATCAACGTCGCACAGGACCGCAACCACATCTCCAACGTCGACTTTAACAACACCTCCTCGCCCGCCGACAACAAGATGCTGCGGCAGGCCGTGCTGGCGGCGATCGACGTCGATGAGATCATGCCTGGAATCGGGCCTGATGAGCTCTGGTTCAAGCGCTCGTGCCGGTACTGCTCCCAGTGGAACAGCGCCGCCGGGGCCGAAAAGTACGACCAGGGCAACATGGAGCTGGCCCAGCAGCTGCTGGCCGACTCCGGCTACGACGGGGAGACCTTCCTCCTAATGAACCCGAACGACTACGCCACCATCACCTACTCGGGGCTGATCATGAAGCCGCTGATGGAGGAGATCGGGATAAACGTCGAGATGCCAGGGATGGACTGGGCGACGCTGCTGTCCCGGCTGCCGGATCCGGACTGGGACATGATCACCGACTGGTGGGTCGAGTGGATCATGGCAGATCCCATCATGGACCCGATGGCCTCGTGCACGCTGTACTTCGGCAACTGGGGCGACACGCCGGGCTGCCAGACGATGCTTGCGAACAGGGAGATCTTCGCCTTCTCGACGGACCCTGTGGAGAAGCAGGCTGCGGCCGACGCGATACAGCTCCAGCTGTACGAGGACGTTCCGCACATCTACTTCGCGTGGTGGTCGGCCATCTACCCGTACCAGACGTACGTGAAGAACTTCTCGGTTCCCATCTTCCCAGTGTTCATGAACGTGTGGATGGAGAAGTAGGGAAAGACCGGGAAACCCAGGGCAAGCGCTGCTCGACCGGGCTAAGACGCCGAGGCCGCCGTCGGCTCCGTCGACCCTCGCCGATTCCCTGGAGTAGGCCCGATAAGGGGCCCCCGTCGCCGGCGCCAGGCCGCCGGAGTAGAGGCGTGGGGGCCGTCGGCCGGGACGCTCAGACGATGTCGCTAGCCGGGGGACGCAGGGTCACACCATGGGAACCTACATAATCAGACGGACTCTCGCCACGTTCCCCGTGCTGCTGGTCGTCGCCCTGATCGTATTCGCCCTCATCCACTTCGCTCCGGGGGATCCAGCGGCCATCATTGCCGGGACGTTTGCCGGAGAGGAGCAGGTCGAGCGGATCCGGGAGCAGCTGGGCCTCAACGAGCCTCTGCCCGTTCAGCTCGGCATCTGGTTCAAGAACATCGTCCAGGGAGACCTGGGCACCTCGCTTTCCGGCAAGAAGCCCGTCCTGGAGATGATCCGGGACCGGATGCTCCCGACCTTCGCCGTGGCGATCCTCACCGACATCTTCGCGGTGGCGCTGGGTGTACCTCTGGGTATCCTTGCCGCCTGGAAGGCCAACACGTGGATCGACCGCGTAGTGATGGTGTTCTCGACGGTAGGCTACTCTATCCCGCTCTTCTGGCTGGGGTTCATCCTGATGTACGTCTTCGCCGTTCGGCTCGAGATCGTCCCGGTGGCCGGCTACGTGCATCCCGGCGAAAACCTCGGCGCGTTCTTCCATCGTCTCGTGTTGCCGGTGATCGCCACCGGCCTCGTCGTGATGGCGCTCATCGCCCGGATGACAAGGGCAACGGTGTTGGAGGTTCTCGGGGAAGACTACATCAGGACCGCTCGGGCCAAGGGCCTGGTCGAGTCGACTGTCCTGATCCGCCACGCCCTGAGGAACGCCATTCTGCCCATCATTACCGTTATCGGCGTAGGCTTTGCTCTGCTCCTTGGCGGTGTGGTGGTGACCGAGAACGTGTTTGCCATACCGGGACTGGGAAGACTGCTCGTGAACGCAATCAGTCATCGGGACTACCCGGTGATTCAGGGCACGATCCTGGTACTGTCGGCGATCTACGCTGTGGTCAACCTGATGGTTGACATCTCCTACGCATTCCTTGACCCGAGGATCAGGTACTGATGGCGGTCGAAGCGGACCCCTCCGGACAACTGACCATCGCCAGAGCGTCCCGATCCTGGTTTGGGACGCTCCCCTCGCGCCTTGGCCGAGGAGCGCGGCGAAACCCGAACATGGCGTACGGGATCGGCATAGTCGTCTTCATGTCACTGGTCGCCATCCTCGCCCCGGTACTGTTCACATCCGACCCGTCGAGACCCAAGGCGACGGAAAGGTTCCAGGCTCCCTCGTTCTCGGCCCACTGGTTCGGCACGGACAACATTGGGAGGGACGTGTACAGCCGAACCGTTTACGGGGCTCGGGTGTCGTTGACGGTCGCCGCCGCTGTTGCGGTCATCGCCATAGGCACCGGAGCGGTCATCGGCCTGGTCTCGGGCTACTTCCCGAAGGCCGATATGGTGATCATGCGGGTCGTGGACGGATTCATGTCCATACCGTCGATTCTGCTGGCTATGGCGTTAATGGCGCTGCTCGGCGGCAGCGTGCAGAACGTCATCATCGCCCTCAGCGTGACCCAAGCCCCGATAGCGGTTCGGATCGTCAGGTCGTCCGTGCTCTCCGTCAAGGAGCACATGTATGTAGATTCCGCCCGAGCGATCGGGGCGCCGGTCCATCGGGTGCTGCGCCAGCATATCCTCCCCAACATCATCGCACCGCTGATCGTGCAGGGCACCTTCATCGCCTCGGCCGCGGTACTCCTCGAAGCGTACCTGAGCTTCCTCGGCGCGGGCACCCCACCCGAGACCTCGAGCTGGGGCGGCGTCATGGCCGACGGCCAGGCCTACATCTCTCGCGCCCTGTGGGTCATCATGTTCCCCGGGATCTTCCTCACCCTCACGGTGTTGGGGATCAGCCTCGCGGGCGACGGCCTTCGGGACACGCTCGACCCGAAGCTGAGAAGGCGCATGTGAGATGGGGTACGGGGTCTCGGGTACAGGGTTTGGGGTACGGGGTTCAGGGTACGGCGAGCGGGCTGAAGCCCCTAGTCAGCGGGCTCGGTGATCAACAGGGACTGGTCAGCGGAAACGTTCTTGAGAGATTGCTCCCTGCCACTCGGCCAGAAGATGACGATCTCGTCGATCGAAGTCGCCGATCCCAGGCCGAACTCCAACTCGATGCTGTCCATCGACAGATAGCTGGACCCGGCTCGGACCTCCTGGACCTGCACGAGCGAGCGGCCCGGCGTGCCGGACGCGCTCTTCAGGTATACCCTCGCACCGATGCCGTCGGCGTTGCTGCCGGTGCCGTCGACGGCCATCCTGCCCCGCAGGCGCAGCTTGATCCAGTGGTTGTCTCCCCCACCGTTCATCCACACGAAGAGCGGACCTTCGATATCCTGAATGGTTTGCTGGCGTCCCTCCCACTGGGGCCCGCTACTGTTCGAGCCGATCAGGTCTACGTAGCCGTCGCCGTTCAGGTCGCCGTGGGCCAGCCCCTTGCCGTTCTCGTGCAGCCTGCCGTCGATCTTGCGGGCCTTCATGCTGAAAATGGAGTCGGGGTCGTCGATGCCGTCGTAGCGGACTCCCATGATGTCCAGGAGCCGGGCCCGGACGGTGATGTCCTCGAAGGAGCCCCTGCCGTCGGCCCTCATCATGCGGCCGGCCGAAGGAAACACCTCTCCACCGGGGCCCGAGCCGTTCGATATGTTGGAGCCCAGCCAGTAGAGATCGGCGTCGCCGTCGTTCTCGTAGTCGAAGAACGTGGAGCCGAAGGCGAAGTCGTAGGCCGCCAGGCCCGTCATCTGCTCCTGGCCGGGGTCGATCGTGGACGGGTCCAGCGACAGGGGCGGCATGTATGGGCTGGGCTTCACCACGATTGCCTGCGCCACGTCGTGGAAGAGTCCGACCGTTCCGACGCCCGGTACGTCCCGTGTCCCGTCGTTGCGGAGAAGGAAGTGGCGGCAGGTGCCCCACACGAAGCGCTCGCTGTACTCGCAGGAGCCGCTGGGACCAACCATCGGCGCGCGGAGGCGATGATGGTATCCCAGGTTCGCCACGAAGACGTCCAGGTCGGCGTCTCCGTCGTAGTCGCCGATCGCGAAGCCCATCCACGACCCCACCCGGTCGATGCCCATGGCCTGAGCGACCGGGGTGAACCTCGGCAGGCCCGGCCCCGAGTCGTTGCGATAGACGTGCAGCCGGTCCCCGTCGTTCGCCACCCACAGGTCGGGGTCGCCGTCGTCGTCGTAGTCGAAGAACATCACAGCGTGAGTCTGGCCGGTGGGCTCTCCGACGGTGTTGCCCAGCTTGTCCTTGACCGATGGGTCCCACCCCTCATAGAGCTCGCCTGTCTCGGGGTCCTCGTACAGGATGGGCTCGCCGGTGGTGGTCCGCATGACGATCTGAGGGCCGCGGACGCCGGCCTCGTCGGTAACGTCCGTGAACGTGAGATCGCCGTTGTTGAGGTACAGCACGTTATAGTGCCCCGGGTGGCTGCCCGAGTTGAAGGTGCGGTAGTCGTTTGCTCCGAGATTGCCCACGAATATGTCCAGCCAGCCGTCGCCGTCGACATCGGCGCAGGCCACGGAGGCGGCGGACCGGATGTTGACGGAGTCTCCGAAGGCCGACTCGGTCGCGTCCCGGAAGCTTCCGTCACCGTTGTTGATGAACAGGCTGTCGACGTTCCCCTGGCCTTCCGCCGGCGACCGGAAGTCGAGCCTGTCACTGGGGTCGCCCCAGGCGCCGACGTAGAGGTCCTGGAACCCGTCGTTGTTCAGGTCGCAGGCGACGACCCCGGTGCTGTGGCTGCCGGTCGCGGTGACGCCCGCGAGGGCCGCGACGTCCTTGAACGTTCCGTCGCCTTCGTTCCTGTACAGCCGGTTCGGCCGTCCGCCCTGTGACGTCAGATAGAAGTCGAGATCGCCATCCCGGTCGTAGTCGAACACGGCGATGCCGGGCCGGTCGTTCCAGATCTTGTACCCGTCCAGCAGCGCCTCGGCGGCGACGTTGACAAAGGGAGTGACCGGGTCCGATACGCCATCGACCTGATCCTGTCCGCCGATGACCGGTACGTACCGGGTCGGCGGGCCCCGGAACTCGACTGTCCCGGCGCCGTTAACGGCGCCTTTCACGGAGCCGGCTGTGGTGTCGGACTCTATCTCGCGAGTGGCGGAGATCGTGTGTCCGCGAGCCGTCGGGACGAGCTCCCGTTCGGAGCTGGCGGCCGCGACGCGCGTTCTCAGGCCGGTGTCGGGTCCGGAGATGAGGGATTCGACCGCCCACACCCCCATTCCGCCCAGCAGGGCGATCATCCAGGTCGCGGCGGCGAAGGTGAGGATGCCCTTCCTGGGGATCACTCTCCCGAGGGCCCAGAAGGTGATCGGGCCGGCGGCGGCGGCGGCAAACAGCAGAGTGGCCGCGGGGGCGGTGCCCATTCCCAGCAGCAGCAGCAGCGCCACCAGCGGAATCTCGAACATCAGGGGGACGTTTATCAGTACGCCCAGCGTGGCAGCGATCGCGATGCCCATGGCGTGGCTGCCGAGATAGGTGGACACCGTGTCCGGGTTTATCCACTGGATGACCAGGCCGCTGGCGAATCCGGCGGCCACCATGATGGGGCCCATTCGGACCAGGTATCCCAGGCTGGCCTTCGCCCAGTCTCGGAAGCCCTCAGTCAGCGCCTCTCCCCAGGTGGATGGGGCCTGCTCCAGCAGGTCCGGCTGCTCCTGTTCGACCGCCGGCACCCTGTTCCTCTCTCCGACGGCGTACGCGACGAGCGGCCCAATCAGCAGTCCTCCTACGAGGCCCAGGACGATCCGGCTGCCCCCCAGCATCGGTGTGAAGATTATGGTCGCCATCGCCAGCGCGGGGATGTTCAGCGTCGAGGAGCCCATCACCATCGCAACGGCGCCGTCCACGCCGCCCCCACGCCTCCGGAACGACGCGGAGATGGGTGCGATGCATGCCGAGCACAGGTTCCAGACCGGGCCCATTGCGAGCCCTTTCAAGGTCCGCTTCAGGGAGCCGCCGCCGCCGAACATGGCACCACCGGACCGGGGGAAGAGGAATGACTCGGTGAGTCCGGCGACCAGGAATGCGAAGATCATCCCGATCGTCACGAGCTCCAGATACGTGATCGAGAAGTCGATCCATCTCGACACGAAGCTCGCGCCGCTCCCGATCTCGATGCAGAATCCCTGGAAGCACTCGATCGTAGCGCCGGATACCGAGTCCAGGTCGTCCCGGACGATATCGAGCTTGCGAAAGCGGTTCAGCGCGAGGAACGGGACCAGCATCCCGATGAGCAGGACAAGCCCAACGGCCCGCTTCTTCGCGAGGCCGGTTTTCAGAGCAATCCGTGGCCGCTTCACATCAGGTTCGAGCATCTGGGGTCGGCTTTCGCGATCACCTTCCTCATCGCGCTCTCAGAGCCCGCCACCGTGATTCGGGCCTCCGCGAGCCTCTTCTCAGCGGGCAGTATACCAAAGCGGCAACCCGGCACCGATGGGTCCGAACGCGAGCTATTGTCGTCGAAAGAAGTTCCTGATTCGAGAGCCCAGGTCCGGAGTTCCGGAGCGGTTCGGCAGCAGTACCCACAGAAGGAACATCAGGCCGAAAACCGAGCCGGCGAGAACTGCCTCGAGCCACCACTCAGGCACTGCTACGAGGCCCCCGGCATCGCCGGATGTGTGGCGGGCGCGACCACGCCGGGAGCGTGGAAGGCTACGGGACGGGGTGCAAGAAGGGGACGAGCGGGCTGTATAGACGGGGCCTGGGCGAGCGGGCGCGACCTACGGGAGGCCAAGTCTGGCAGCTTCGAGTGCATCGGAGGCCGAGGACCTGGGTAAGACGGAAAGGGCGCCAGCCGCTCCCCTACTCCCCGCGAGACAGCTTCGGATCGAGCATGTCCCTCAGGTTGTCGCCGATCGTGTTGACCGCCAGGACTGTGACCGTGAGGAACAACCCCGGGAACCCGATGACCCACATTGCCTGCGAGATGGTCCGTCGGCCCTCTGCCATCATCGTGCCCCAGCTCGGAATCTCGGGTGGAGTTCCGGCTCCCAGGAAGCTCAGGATGGCCTCGACCAGGATGGCGCCGGCGCCGACGAGTGTGACCAGCACAATCAATGGCGCGACGGTGCCGGGGAAGATGTGGAGAATCAAGATTCGAGGCGTCTTGGCGCCGATAGCTCTCGCGGCCTCGACGTACTGCGCCTCTCGCAGGGACAGCACGGCTGAGCGGACGACACGCACACCCCTTGGCGCAGTCACAAGAGTTATGGCGCCGATAACGATGTAGACGCTACCTCCTACGATGGAGGTAAGAGCAATTGCTAAAAGGATATCCGGGATGGACATTATGCCGTCCATTATCCGCATGATCACCATGTCGAAGGCGCGGAAGTATCCCGCGAGCAGGCCGATCACGCTGGCGACGACGGCCACGATCGCAGCCACCGAGGCGCCCACGATCAGGGAGATCCGCGACCCGTATAGGGTCCTGGACCAGACGTCCCGCCCGACGAAGTCGGTGCCAAACCACTCTTTAGAGTTGGGCGGGTGCAGCCGGTCTATGGGGTTGACGTGTATGGGATCCACCGTGTTCAGAATCGGCGCGGCGATCGCGATGAAAACCATGGCCCCGAGGATCGCGAAGCCCACGACCATCAGCGGATGCCGTTTCCGGATACGGGCGAAGACGACTCTTCCAGACTGAAGGCGCGCCGCCCACGGACTTGCCGGAGCAAGAGGCTGTCCGATCTGTTCTCGCATATCTAGTACTTAATCCTTGGGTCGAAGAACGAGTATGACAGGTCGATGATCAGGTTCACGAAGACCTGTACGAACGAGATCATCAGCATCGCTCCCTGGATCACCGGGTAGTCCCTGCGTACGATCGCGTCGATAATCAGGCGCCCCACACCGGGAATCGCGAAAACCTGCTCGACGACGACGATGCCCCCGAGCAACTCGGCGACGCCCCAACCCACGACGGTCAGTATCGGCAGCATCGCGTTTTTCAGCGCGTGACGAACCAGGACCTTGGTCTCCGTCAGGCCCTTGGCCCGGGCCGTCCTGATGTAGTCCTCCCTGAGCACCTCGATCACAGTGGCCCGGGTCATCCTCGTCAGGAACGCCATGAAGATGATCGCAACGGCAGCCGCCGGCATGATGAGCCGTATCAGATAGCGGCCGAAGTTCTCCTGGATCGGCACGTAGCCCGCCGCAGGCATGTGCCACCCGAAGATATCAATCTTCAAGGCGAACGCGAATATCATCAGGAACCCGAGGAAAAAGACCGGGATCGAGAACCCTATCGAGGCGAACAACATTATGGAACGGTCAATCCATGTGTTCGCCTTCCACGCGGCAAGCACCCCCAATGGTATGGCGACCGGTAAGACCATCAGTTCAACGAGGATGGCCAGGGAGATCGACGGGGTTAGGCGATCCCGAATCAGCTTCATGACCGGAATCTTCGAGGTAATCGACTTGCCCAGGTTCCCCCGGGAGAGGTCCTTGAACCAAATGCCTAGCTGAATGTAGAGGGGGCGATCAAGACCCAGGGACTTCCGAATCTCTTCGATCTGCCACTGGGGGGCGTCTTTCCCCGCGATAATCGCCGCAGGGTCGCCGCCGGCGACGTGCAAGAGGCCAAAAATGAATATGGCCACGATGAAGAGAACGGGTATCGAGGCAAGTAGCCTGTGGACGATGTACCGCTGCACCGCTTCCCCCCTGACGATCCGCTTCGGAGGCCAAATAAACCGTTGACTCTTTTACGTCGCCCACGCCGACGCAGATTCATTAGGGCAGGAGGCCCGCCGTCCCAGAGACCCATCCGTTGTCCGCCGTTCTCGCCGTTACGGCCGGGCTCGCGGCTCCTGAAAGGGTTCGTGACACAGTACACAACCGCCTTGGCAATGTCAACCCCTCCGCTTCCCGCCGATGTTGCGGGTGATGGGGGTTGGTGCTAGTTTGGTGCCGCGCGGCGCACCCTTCCGACACCTCGGGCTGCTTCAGCGCCGCTCCACCTCGCGGGGCCACGGAGATGCCATGAGTGAAGACCTCTGCTATATGGACGCTACCGCGCTCGCCGAGATGATAAGCGCCAGGCGCGTTTCGCCCGTCGAGGTGCTCGATGCCCACCTCAAGAGGGCCGACAACATCAATCCGAAGCTCAACGCGATCGTCACGTCGATCGACGAAGCCGGGTCGCAGGCGCGGGAGGCCGAAGAGGCTGTAATGCGCGGCGACGCGCTTGGACCGCTCCATGGGGTCCCCGTTACTATAAAGGACTGTATCGACACGGCTGGCGTGAGGACCACCAGAGGCTCGAAGATCTTCTCAGACCTCGTCCCGGACCGGGACGCGACGGTGGTCGCTCGCCTGAAGGGCGCTGGAGCGATCCCGTTCGCCAAGACCAACATGCCCGAGTTCGCCCTCTGGTGGGAGACCGACAACGCGGTGTTCGGCAGGACCGAGAACCCGTGGATGAGCGGCCGGACCCCCGGCGGCTCCAGCGGAGGCGAGGCCGCGGCCATAGCTGCGGGGCTGTCGCCCCTCGGCATGGGGAGCGACGTCGGCGGCTCCATTCGGGAGCCGGCCAATTACTGCGGGATCGTGGGGCTGAAGGCGACTCATGGCAGGATTCCCCTGACGGGTCACTGGCCTGACACGCTTCTGAGGTTCATGCACGTCGGGCCGATGGCCCGAACCGTCAGAGACATCGCCCTGTCCATGGCGGTACTCTCGGGCCCCGACGGCCGCGATGCCTACGCCGCGCACGTGCCGGTGCCAGACGGCTTCGACCTGGGCTCGTCCATCGCGGGCATGCGCGTTGGCTGGTGCGCCGGCGGGCCGTTCTCCCCCGTGGACGCGGAGGTCCGCGAGACCGTTGGCAGAGCGGCGGCGGCTCTGGAGGAGCTGGGCTGCCAGGTCGAGGCGGTGCCTCTACCGGTTTTCGAGGACCCCTCTCCGCAGGATCTGTCGCTCATCATCTACGCGGTCGAGGGCGGGCACTACCTCGACCCGGTCATCCGCGGCAAAGAGGATGAGCTTGGACCATGGATCACGCGGCGCCTCGGCGTGGCGGCTCCATCCCAGCAAGAGCACCTGGAGGCCACCGCCGCCGTTGACGTCATCCGTGCTGAGTTCCTTCGGTTTTTCTCGGACCACGATCTGCTTCTCTGCCCGTCAGGCCCGTTCCCCGCCCATCCGCACGACGCCGCCGAGATCGACGTGGCGGGGAGGAAGGTTCCCGGGCGGAACGCACTCCGCGCGACTATACCCTTCGACCTGACGGGCTCCCCGGCTGTCTCGGTGCCGTTCGGCTGGTCCGGCGATGGGCTGCCTATCGGCGTACAGATCGTCGGGCGCCATTTCGAGGAGGCCACAGTTCTGCGGGTGGCATCTAGACTGGAGCAGCTTCACGACTCGGGCACGAGGCGCCCGCCGGTCTAGGGCGTCCAAGTAGCACGGCCCGCCGCCTCGGACGCGGCAACGACCGACTGTCAAAGGAGCCGGGAGACGATGGCCACGAGCCAAGAGATTCACCAGCGGATGCTGGATGACAACATCGAGTATCTGCTGACTCAGTTTGTAGACATCCACGGCTCCCCCAAGGCAAAGATGGTCCCCGCCTCAAGCCTCGACAATGTGGTCGACGTCGGGGCAGGGTTCGCGGGGGCGGCGGTGGCCGGGCTGGGCCAGGGTCCGGACGCCCACGACATGCTCGCTCGGATCGACCTCGACTCCTACACTCCCGCGGCCTGGCACAAGGGCCTGGCCCGGTTCGCCTCGGACCTCTACGTCGACGGCGAACCGCACCCGTTCTGCCCGCGTGTCAACCTGAAGCGGATTCTCGGTCGAGCCCGCGACGAGGGCTACGTCTTCTACGTCGGCATGGAGCCCGAGCACTTCCTCGTCACACGGAACGAGGACGGCTCGATCGCGGTGTGGGACCCGAACGACGCCGACCGGCTGGACAAGCCTTGCTACGACTTCAAGGGCATCGCCAACGTAATGGACTATCTCCAGGAGGTCATGGACGGCCTCAAGATCCTGGACTGGGGCGTGTACCAGTCGGACCACGAGGATGCCAACGGCCAGTACGAGATCAACTTCGAGTACGCCGACGCGCTGACGACAGCCGACCGTTACACGTTCTTTAAGATGATGACCAGCCAGGTCGCGCAGAAGTACGGCGCCATCGCGACCCACATGGCCAAGCCGTTCACCGACCGCACGGGAAGCGGCGGGCACGTACACTTCCACCTGGCTGACGCCGAGTCGGACAGCAACGTGTTCCTGGATGAGAGCGACTCGCGTGGACTGGGGCTGTCTCAGCAGGCTTACCACTTTATTGCGGGTATTTTGGATCATGCGGGGGCCCTGTGCGCCGTGACGTCCCCCACGGTGAACTGCTACAAGCGGCTTCAGGTCGGCGTGGCGCTTACGGGGTCGCGGTCCGGCTATCTCTGGACGCCTGCGTTCGTCACCTACGGAGACAACAATCGAACCCAGATGATCCGCACGGCGGGGCCGGGCCATCTGGAGGACCGGACGGTCTCGGCGGCGTGCAACCCGTATCTGGCGCTGGCGGCATACGTGTCGGCCGGACTGGACGGGATGCGTCGCGAGCTGGATCCGGGCGAGCCGAACCGGGGAAACATGTACGCATTGGGGCTAAAGGAGATCAAGAAGAGGGGCATCCGGCTGCTGCCGCAGAGCCTGCCGGAGGCCCTGGACGAGCTGAGGCAGGACGAGGTCGTACAGGAGGCGCTGGGACCGATCTACGACGAGTTCGTCAAGATCAAAGAGGCAGAGTGGGAAGAGTACCATCGGCAGGTCTCCGAGTGGGAGCTCGACCGTTACCTCACGATGTTCTAGTGGGTGTAGGGTACGGCGGGGTACGGGGTTAGCGCAGGCGCGGGGCGAACGAGCGTAGAAGCTCCACCCGCTCCCAACGTCGTCCGGCCAACCTATACGTCTCCTGGTCGACGAAGATCTTCCGCGACCGGTCAGCGCCCTGTTTGTGCGGTACGGGCACTAGGCCGTTGACCTTCGCGAGATCGGCCCCGGTCAGTAGGCTGGAGAAGTGATCGGCTGATGGCCTTCCTCATAACTTGTCCTAACTGTGGAGCGCGGGGCATCTACGAGTTCCGTTTCGGCGGCGAGGTCGCGGCCCGGCCGGCCGCGGACGCGCCCACCGACGAGTGGACGAGCTACTTCTACTTCCGGCGGAACGTGGCCGGCCAGCAGCGCGAGTGGTGGTACCACAAGTTCGGATGCCGCAGGTGGTTCGTAGCGACCCGCGACACTGAATCGAATGCCGTTATGGAGACATCGTGGCCGCAGGCACCGCAGGGGTGAGGTACACGAAGCTGACGTGTCCGGACTGCCGGCAGCCTTTCGGCCGCCGCAGACGTCCTCGCCCGGCCCGATGAGCAGCCCGCGGCAGGACAAAAGGCTGGACCCCAGCCCGGCGCAGGTCGTCGACCGCAGCGCCCCCGTCGCCTTCGAGTTCGACGGCAAGCGGGTCGAAGCCTACAGCGGCGACACGGTGGGCTCCGCACTGTACGCGTCAGGCGTCAGGGTGTTCAGCCGGAGTTTCAAGTACCACCGGCCGCGCGGGCTGTTGTGCATGGCGGGGCGCTGCGCCAACTGCCTGGTATCCGTCGACGGAGTCCCCAACGTGAGGGCGTGCACGGAGCCGGTGAGGGCCGGTATGGTCGTCCGCCACCAGAACGCGTGGCCGTCCCTCGACACCGATTTCCTTTCAGTCCTCGACAAGTTGGACCGCCTGATGCCGGTCGGCTTCTACTACAAGGCTCTCCATCGTCCCAAGATGCTCTGGCGAATCGCCGGACCGCTCATCCGGCGAGCGGCGGGGCTGGGCGTCATCGACACCAAGGCCCCCGCCGGCGCCCACTACGGGCACCAGAGTCTGAGCACTGACGTTGCCGTCGTCGGCGGTGGCCCGGCAGGGCTCTCCGCCGCCCTCGAGGCGTCTCGCGCGGGAGCCCAGGTGACCCTCGTCGACGACCAACCCTCTCTCGGGGGACACCTCCGTTTCGATGTGCGTCGTTATGAAGGCCTACCCGGATTTCCGGCGGCCCCCGGCTTCGAGATCGGCGCCGAGCTCGCCGAGGCCGTGATGGCCTCCGAGAGCATCGAGGTGATGCTGGGGGCATCGGCGTTCGGGCTCTACGAGGGCAATCTCCTGGGAGTCCTGACCCCAGACCGGCTGGTCAAGCTGAGGGCCTCGCAGATCGTGGTGGCCACGGGATCGTATGAAACGCCCGCGGTCTTCGAGAGCAACGATGTTCCAGGGGTCGTTCTGGGGTCCGGCGCGAGCCGGCTCATCCGCCTCTACGGGATCAAGCCCGGGTCGGTGGCGGTCGTGGCTACCGCCGGAGACGAAGGCTACCACCTGGCAGCGGATCTCCTGGACGCCGGGGTCCGAGTCGCCGCCGTCAGCGACGCAAGACCGGAGTTTCCCCACGGGCTCGCGGCCGCCGAGTCTCTGCGGTCTCGTGGAATCCTGATCCTCTCGTCCCACGCCGTAAGGCGGGCCGAGGGAACCTCGGCCGTCGAGGCGGCGATCCTGTCGCACATATCGTCCGGCGCGCCCACGGGCGAGGAGCGCCGCGTCGAGTGCGACCTCATATGCGTCTCCGGTGAAGTGCACCCGGCCTCCGCTCTGCTGCAGCAGGGAGGCGCAAAGCTCCGGCATGACGCTGGTCTCGGCGAGAATGTCCCTTCGGCGCTACCCGCTGGGCTCCACGCAGTGGGGGACGTGACCGGACTCCACGATCTCGCGGCCTCTCTCCTCCAGGGCAGAATCGCGGGTGCGGAGGCCGCAGCCGCGTGTGGCAGCGCCCCGGCCAGCCCATCGGACCTGGAGGCCCATCGCCGGGACCTTTCGGAGATAGAGGCGCGATACCCGGAGAAAGACAGAGCCGCCGACGTGGGTGCTGCCGGATCGACGGGGAAAAAGAGGTTCGTGTGCCTCTGCGAGGACGTCACGGCCAACGACGTCGCCGACGCCGTCGGTGAGGGGTTCAGGGACATCCAGACCCTGAAGCGGTACAGCACGGTCACGATGGGACCGTGCCAGGGCAAGATGTGCCTCCCCGCCGTCGTGGGTATCTGCGCCCGTGAAACGGGCCGCACCGCCGGCGAGATCGGCAGCACGACCCTGCGGCCACCGGTGCAGCCGGTGCCGCTCGGTGCTCTGGCAGGGCCGTCGCACATGCCCATCAAGCGGACCCCCATCGATCGCAAGCACGTGGAGCTCGGCGCGCAGATGGTCGATGTCGGCCTCTGGCAGCGACCGTATAGCTACACCACGCCGCAGGAGGAGAGCCTGGCGGTCAGGAACCGCGTGGGGATCATCGACGTGAGCACGCTGGGAAAGCTAGACGTGCGGGGCCGCGACGCGGGCGCCCTGCTCGACAAGGTGTACACGCACCGTTTCTCCGATCTCAGAGTCGGCCGCATCCGGTACGGTGTCCTGTGCAGCGACACGGGCGCGATCATCGACGACGGCACGGTCGCGAGGCTCGGCGACGAACACTACTTCGTCACGACCACCACCGGCAACGTCGAGCTCATCGAAGAGTGGTTCAAGTGGTGGATGGCCGGCACCGAGATGTGCGCCCACGTCACCAACGTGACGTCCGCGTACGCTGCCATCAACGTTGCGGGTCCCAGGTCCAGAGAGACTCTGATGAAGCTGACCGACATCGACCTGGACCCTGCCGCCTTCCGGTACATGAGGGCTGCGAGAGGAGAGGTCGCAGGAGTGCCGTCGCTTCTTCTCCGCATAGGCTTCGTCGGCGAGACCGGCTGGGAGGTCCACTTCCCCGCGGAGTACGGCGAGTACATGTGGGACGCCCTGATGCACGCGGGAAGCGAGTTCGGCATCGCCCCCTTCGGTCTGGAGGCTCAGCGGATTCTGAGGCTCGAGAAGAAACACGTGATTGTAAGTCAGGACACCGACTCGATGAGCAACCCCCTCGAGAGCGACATGAGCTGGGTCGTCCGCTTCGACAAGGAGGACTTCATCGGCAAGGCGGGGCTGCTGGCGGCTCAGGAATGGGGAGGACGCATCAAGCTGGTCGGATTCGTCATGACCGATAGTCTGGTGCCTGACGATGGCGCCCCGATCGTGGACGGTGGGGCCCCGGTCGGCCACGTGACCAGCTCGCGCCTAAGTCCGACCACCGGAAAAGGGTTCGGGCTCGCATGGGTTCCCACCGAGCTGGCGGAGGATGGCCGCACGATCGCGATCCGAGTCGCGGGTAAGGACGTCGCCGCCCAGCTCAGCCTGGAGCCGATATACGACCCCGAAGGAAAGCGGCTGAGGGAGTGAGGCGTCGCCGTTGATTGACCACAAGCGGGTCGGACTCTCCGCGATGCATCACGTGCACGTGGACCTTGGCGCCCTGATGGTGGAGGTCTCAGGCTGGATGCTTCCCGCGCGCTATACGTCGGCCGAGTCCGAGCTGGACCGGATCAGGCGGGCCGCCGGCATCGCGGACATCAGCCCGGCCGCCAAGCTGAGTCTGCAGGGACGCGATCTCGGCTCGCTGCTGGGAGACCGCCTTCATCCGCCGGTTGGGACTGTTGGCCGGTTCGAGGCGAGGGGCGCCGATGGCCTCTCCGACGGTCTTATGGCCAGGCTGGCCAGCGACGAGGCTCTGGTCCTCGGCGGCGCCGGGCAGGCTGGTCGAATCGAGCAGGTCCTGCGGAGCGATCCCGGTCGGTGCGCCCACGTCGTGGACGTCACGTCGGCGATGGCCGGGGTCAGGCTGGCCGGTCCCGCGGCGCTCGACGTCGTTCGGAGCGTGACCGATCTCGACCTGAGGCCTTCAGTCTTCCCGAACATGACGTGCGCGCAGACCAAGGTCGCCGAGGTCTACGGGATGGTTTTGAGGGTCGATGCCGGCGACCTCCCGGCCTACGAGCTCTTTTTCGGACGCGAGTTCGGCGAGTACATGTGGCACGCGCTGACCGAGGCCGGCGAGCCCGTCGGCCTGACCCCGTTCGGGACCGAGGCCGGGGCCCTGCTGGAGCGAGGAAGCTAGCCGATGTTCCAACTGTTCCGCAAGGAGCGGATGTGGGAGACCCCGCCGCTCAAAGACGAGTACGACGTGGTCATCATCGGCGGGGGGGTTCACGGCCTGTCGACCGCCTACTACCTGGGCAAGCTCGGTGTCACCAACGTTGCGGTCCTGGACAAGGGCTACCTCGGAGGAGGAGCGAGCGCCCGGACCACCGCCATCATCCGCGCAAACTATCTGACGCCGGAGGGGATTCCGTTCTTTCGGGAGAGCCTCAAGCTCTACGAGAAGCTGGCCCAGGAGCTTAACTTCAACCTTCTGTTCACGCAGATGGGCCGGCTGGACCTGGGGCACACGGACTCTGCGGTCTTCGGCCTGAGGCGGCGAGCCGAGTTCAACCAGATGCTCGGGGTGGACAGCAGGATGGTTGGGCCTGCCGAGATCAAGCAACTGGTGCCCGTGCTCGACCTGCGCGAAGGGAAGCCCCTACCGATCCTCGCCGCCCTCTACCATCCTCCGGCCGGCGTCGTCCGGCACGACGCCGTCGTTTGGGGGTACGGCCGAGGCGCCGACAGGCTCGGCGTCGAGCTTCATCCTTTCACCGAGGTGACGGGAATCGGCCGCGAGAACGGCAGAGTCACCGGCGTGGAGACGCCCGGGGGCTTCGTCAAGGCCGGGACGGTCCTCTGCGCGACGGCGGGGTGGAGCTCGACGATCGCTGCCATGGTCGGGGTCGAGCTTCCGATCGTGACCCATCCGCTGCAGGCGATGGTCACCGAGCCGCTCAAGCCGCTTCTGCACCGAACGATCTCTTCGGCCAACCTCCACGCGTATGCCTACCAGACCGACCGGGGCGAGGTGGTGATCGGCGGTGGAGTCGACCATTATCCCACGTACAGCCATCGGTCGACGCTGCGGACGATGGAGGAGCTGGCGGCTCACGTGCTGGAGATGCTGCCGTTCCTGAGGGGAGCGAAGGTGCTTCGCCAGTGGACCGGCCTGTGCGACATGTCTCCCGACTACGCGCCGATCATGGGCGCGGTAGACGGTGTGGGAGGCTTTCTAGTCACCTGCGGCTGGGGGTCGTGGGGCTTCAAGGCCGCGCCGATCGCCGGGAAATCGATGGCAGAGATGATAGCGACCGGGGAGACTCCCGACATCATCAAGGCGTTCGCCCCGTCGAGGTTCAGGACCGGCCGGCTTGTCAACGAGCGGGCCGCCGCGCCCGCCGCAGCGATCCACTAGCGCGGGCAGCGCTTCCGTCCAGCAGACTCCGCGACCTTTCAGGTTCGGTCCCGGACGCAGAGGCGCCGTTACGGCTGGGGGGGCGCGCCTCGTTTGACAGTAAGACGGATGAGTCTATAATCGGCCTGACACTGGCCACCCCTTGAACGAGCAGGAGGACACCGAGAAGATCATGGAAGTAGGCTACTTCGCAATGCCGCTGCACCCGCCCGGGTCGAATTTCACCGAGACGATCCATAACGACCTGGCCCAGGTGGTCAAGCTCGAGGAGCTGGGCTACCGCGAGGCGTGGATCGGCGAGCACTTCACGATGGAGTGGGAGAACATCCCGTCGCCAGACCTGTTCATCGCCAGCGCGCTGGCGATGACGAGCAAGATCATCCTGGGGACCGGCGTCACATGCCTGCCAAACCACAATCCGTTCCTCCTGGCCCACCGAATCGCCCAGCTAGACCATCAGGCGCGTGGCCGGTTCTACTGGGGCATAGGCCCGGGCGCCTCGCCGCAGGACTTCGAGGTCTTCGGGGTCGACGCGGAGAACAACGAGCACCGCCAGCTGACGCGGGACACACTGGACATGGTCCTGAGGATCTGGGACGGGCTCCCGCCGGGCGTCTACGAGAACAAGTTTTGGCGCTTCACGATGCCCGAGCCCGACAGCGAAGTCGGGTTCGCCGTCCACATGAAGCCGTACCAGAAGCCGCATCCGCCGATCGGAGTCGCCGGCCTCTCGCCCAAGTCCGATACGCTCGTGCTAGCCGGTGAGCGCGGGTGGATACCAATGAGCATCAATCACGTCCCGGCCGTAACGCTGAGAACTCACTGGGACGCGGTGGAGATGGGGGCGCGCAAGTCCGGACTAACGCCCGACCGCTCTACCTGGCGCATCGCCCGCGACGTCTACATCGGCGAGACGACGGAGGAGGCCCGTCACGAGGCCCTGAACGGCGTTCTCGCGAGAGACTTCTACGGCTATCTGCATCCGGTACTCAGCAAGTTCAACTTCTTCGGCCTGTTCAAGTCGGACCCCGACATGCCCGACTCGGACGTGACGCTGGAGTACATCGTCGACAACATCTGGCTGGTGGGGAGCGTGGACGACGTCACGGCAAAGCTGCGCAAGCTGTACGAGGACGTCGGCGGCTTCGGGATCCTTCTTGCGATGGGCCACGAGTGGCAGCCGAAGGACAAGTGGGTCCGCTCCATGACGCTCCTCGCGGACGAGGTGATGCCCAGGCTGGCGGATCTCAAGTAGGGCAAGCGACCATGGGATGGATCGACGCACACTCGCACGTCTGGACTCCCGATACGGAGAGGTATCCTCATTCGACGCCGTACCAGGGGCCCGCGGGCACCGAGCACATCTCGATGGAGCCCGAGGACTTCTCGCCGGAGATTCTGCTGTCTCACGCCGAGCCGTCCGGCGTCGATCGGGTCGTGCTCATCCAGATGACGGCCTATGGCGCCGACAACAGCTATATCGCCGATTGCATCGCGGCCCGGCGCAACTCCTTCCGCGGGGTCGGGTACGTCGACCCGGAAGGCGAGGGGCTTGCCGACAAGATGGAGACGCTGCTCGGGCAGGGAATAACGGGGTTCAGAGTGTCCGCGACGGCCGGAGCTGAGGACCGGTGGCTGCAGACCCCAGGATTCGACACGATGTTCGAGGTGGCGGCCAAGACCGGCCAGGCGATCTGTCCCCTGCTGAATCCCGACGGGCTGGCCGAGGTGGGCCGAATGTCGGGGCGGCATCCCGAGACGAAGGTGGTGATCGACCACATGGCTCGAATCGGCTGCGACGGGGAGATACGAGACGGCGACGTGGACGCCCTTTGCGCGCTGGCAGAGCACCCCAGCGTCGGCGTGAAGGTGTCGGCGTTCTATGCCCTGGGCAAGGGCGAGCCGCCCCACGACGATCTGATCCCGATGATCAGGAGGCTTCGCGATTCCTTTGGGGCCGACCGGCTGATGTGGGCCAGCGACTGCCCGTACCAGGTGGCGAACGAGACCTACGAGGACTCGATCTCCCTGGTACGCGATCGCTTGGACTTCCTGTCCGACAGGGAACGCGACGCAATCCTGGAAGCCACCGCCGAGCGGGTCTTCTTCTACCGGTAGGCGGCTAGGAGCCGCTTCCGAGAGAAGAGGACGGGGAGTGCAGGGAGTCCAGCGGTATGATGGGGTGTGTAGAGGGGCGAAGCCCCTTTGCCGGGAGTCTGAGGGTGTCCCTCAGATATGATTCCCTCCCCCCTTCCTGGCCAGGAAGGGGGCCAGGGGGATGGTCGAAGGGTTTCTCAGCACCCTGCTAGGCCGAGACCTTGTAGACGGCCTCTCGCTTGAATCCGGTGATGATCCGGATGTAGCCGGTGAGCATCGCGTCCATCTCAGGGTCGCCGGTGTCGACCAGCAGCGGCGCGCCGGAGAAGGACGCCAGCTTTTCCGGCGTGGCGATCACGACTATCCCCTCGCGCCCCACCTTCTTGATGACTGCCGGGCTGATCTGCTGGTTGCCTCTGCCGAATACGTGGCCCTGCCCGCCGATCGGCGTCACGACTATCCTGGCGACTCGACCCTCGATGGCCTCGAGGATCTGAGCCTCGGTCACGTCGGCGGCGATCAGCTTGCCCTCCAGGACGAGGTCCACGCCGAGGAGGGTCTTCTCAACGCCGAGGTGCGCGGCGACGGCCCTGGTCGTCGTGCCAGGACCCAGCACGTACAGGTGGTCGGTCTGCATTCTATCGGCCATCTCGAAGACGATGTCATCAAGGGAGGCCTCGTCCCCGCCGGACCGCCCGGCCTTGACCCCTTGGACCAGGGTGCTCTCGTAGGGCACCTTCATGAAGCCGTACAGCTTCGCCGAGACGGCGCCCCCCCTGAACGCGTCCTCGTCGATGTCCATGACCTCAGCGTCCCGCAGCGGGAGCGGCTGGCGCCCCAGGTGTCTGGCCACGAGGTCGGCGGCCGCCCTGGGCGTTGTGGCGTAGACAGCCGAGTGGATCTTGACTCCGGCGGGAACGCCGATCACCGGTAGCCTGTCGCCGATGGCCTCGCAGATGTTCCGGGCGGTGCCGTCTCCTCCGGCGAAGAGCAGCAGGTCGACGCCGGCGTCGACCATGCGGCGGGCGCTGTCTACCGTGTCGCCGGGCGTCGTGGGACCTCCGTGGGCCTTCCCAACCACGGTCGGCGTCATACCGGCCGCCCTGGCCTCGTCATCCCCCATCTCGCCGGGAGCGGCGAGCACGTCGATGTCGTTGTCGAGGGCCGAGGCGATCTGGCGCAGGGTCTCGACGGCCCTTCCCGGAGCCTCCGGCACCGCCCCGAGGCTTCGCGCCTGCTCGACGATCTCGGCGGTGTCGGTTCCCTTGAGACCCACCCGTCCGCCCATCCCGGCGATCGGGTTGACGATGACTCCGAGCCTCTTCTTCATCGGGGTTTCTTCAGAGGCAATTCTGGCGCTCCTGCGCTAACGTTCGGTCCAGTGCAGCCAATGTCATTCTGAGAGCCTGTGAGTAAGTCCCCGCCCTGTTGTCATTCTGAGCCGCGGCGAAGAATCTGGGGAGGCGGAGGGCCTCCCTGTCCATCACCGTTCGCACCCCGCCCCAAAATAAAGAGATGGATGATTTCTGAGGGAAATTCCCATCTCTCTCAGACTCCCGGCAGAGAGGCACAGCCCCTCTGCACTCCCCTTGTCGTTGTCGTTCCGAGCGAAGTGAGGACTCTGGGGAGAAGCCGGTACCCCGGCCCGACCGCCCAGCCCCAGACCCCCGCGAACGGGGACGAGCCCCTCCGGACCCCCGAATGCTTCTCAAAATGGCGAAGTCTTCGGCGGTCTGGCCCGGATCATCAGGACCCTGACTTGCGCCGGTAGGCCCGCCAGGTCATCGCCCAGCGCTTGGGATCGTTGAAGACCGCCTCGTCGTGCCTGGAGGTCGCGGCCCTGTGCGGGGCGCTCTTCACGACCTCCGGCGCCTCGTAGGCCTCGGCAGACATCTCCTCGAAGACGCTCACGTACTCGTCGAGCTCGTCGAGCGTGTAGGACTCGGTCGGCTCCAGCGTGAACGGCTCCGGGACGAGCCTGGGAACGTGACTCTCCATGAAGTTCTGCAGCCCGTAGTCGGTGATGCGCCGCGCGAGGTCGGTGGTCGTGACCCCAGTCTCCTCCCGGAGAGTCTGCCAGCTATACCTGACCTGTTCGAGCCGGCGCACGGAGCTGTCCCACGGCAGGCTGACGCCCCGGACCTTGGCCAGCCGGCCGGCCAGGTAGTTGTTGTTGAGGACCGCGGTCTCGGCCACCGATCTCAACCCCTCGGCGCCCAGGTTCATCACCCAGGCGTAGCCTCGGAGCATCGTCTGCACGTTACCCATGAAGCTCCGCACCTTGCCGATGCTGTCCGGGCGATCGTCGTCCAGGTGGTACCGCTCGCCGTCGAAGGTGACCACGGGCCGGGGCAGGAACCGGGCCAGCTCGGCCCGGACCCCCACGGCGCCACAGCCCTGTCCCAGCGCGGCGTGCGGTGACGAGAAGGTTTTGTGGATGTTGAACTGGCACAGGTCAAAGCCGGTGTCCCCCGCCCTGGTGATCCCCAGGATACCGTTGGCGTTGGCCTGATCGTAGGCGCAGAGACCTCCGGCTTCGTGGACCAGCCGGACGAACTCGGCGATGTGCGGGTTGAAGAGCCCGGTGTCCTCCGGGTTGGTGAGCATGATGCCCGCGGTGCGGTCGGAGATCACCGCCCTCAGGGCGTCCACGTCGGGGTATCCGTGCTCGCCCGGCATCAGCGTTATTACTCGGTAGCCAGCGACGGCCGGGGTGGCGGCGTCGGACGGGTGCGAGAAGGCGGTCGTTATCATCTCGTTGCGCTTCTCGCCATCGCCTCGCGACCGGTGGTAGGCTCGGATCAGGCAGACGTTGGTGTAGATCCCCTGGGCGCCGCTCCCCGGCTGGAAGGTGAACTCGTCCATGCCCGAGATCTCGCACATGATCCGGGATAAGCGGTACATGATCTCGAGTATGCCCTGGAGGGTTTCCTCGTCCTGGAGCGGGTGGAGGTCGGCCACCTGGGGAAGGCGGGCCAGCGCCTCGTTCACCTTGGGGTTGTACTTCATGGTGCAGGTCCCGGCACTCATGTCGGGGGTGACGTCGGCTCCGAGACACATCTGCGACAGACGTATGAAGTGTCTGAGCACCTGCGACTGGGACATCTCCGGCAGCGCGGGCGGCTCCTTCCTTCTCACATGTGCGGGAAGGCTGGAGACCGGGTCTCCCACCGCGGCCGCGATCTCCGGGTCCACCTCCGGCGGGAAGATGCCCCGCTCTCCGGGGCTGCCCATCTCGATGATGAGCGGCTCGTTCCAGCGGGCGGCGTGGTAGTCGGATCCTCGCGGCTTCACTTCAGCACCTCCATCATGGCCTCGACGAGTGTGTCGATGTCGTCCCTGGTGTGGACCTCCGTGACGCAGTAGAGGGCGCTCTGGCCCATCGACGGGAACTCCTGGGACAGGTCCTTCCCACCGAAAATCCCGCGGGCCAGCAGCCCCTTGTTGATCTCGGATACGGTCTTGCCAGCGCCGTCGAAGTTGACGACGAACTCCTTGAGGAAGTGGGAGGAGAGCACAGGCGCCTTGACGCCGCTCAGCCGGGACAGCGCATCGGCAGCGTAGCGGGATCGCTGCATCATTCCTTCCCCGACCTCTCTGATCCCGACCGGGCCCATCAGCGACAGGTACACCGCGGCGGTGATACCCCAGAGCCACTGGGTGGTGCCGTAGTAGTCGGTCGATTGGTCGCGCTTCTCGTACGAGGTCCGCTCGAAGGTGCAGAGGCCGTACCCCCACCCCCCTCCGTCCTCCAGCCGCTCGATGCTGAGCAGGTAGGTCGGGAACTCGGCCACGAACCTCTCCTCGTCACGGCTGGCGATGAATCCCGCAAGACCCCCCCCGCCGTACTGGTGCACTCCCAGCGGCTGGAGCTCTCCGCACACGATGTCCGCGCCGTAGCCGGCAGGTGCCGCCAGGACCCCGAGGGAGATGGGGTCGACGCCGACCACGCTGACCGCCCCGCGCGCATGGGCCGCGCTGGATATCTCGGGGCCCTGCAGCTCGATGACCCCCAGATACGACGGATTCTCGAAGTAGACGGCCGCGGTGCGGTCGGTGACCTTCGCCTTGAGGTCGGCGAGGTCCATGAGGCCCGTCGCAGGGTCGCTCCTGACCGTGGCGATCGTCGAGGCAGGGTCCGCGAAGTTCCTCATCTGCGCCAGCTTGTCCGACGAGATGATCTCGGGGACCAGCACCTCCGACCGGCCGGTGATCCTCGCCGCCATGAGCACCGCGCTGGCGGCGGCTCCGGCCCAGTCGTAGGTCGGGGCGCTGACGACCTCCATCCCGACCAGCTCGCCGAGCATGCTCTGATATTCGAACATCGCCTGGAACTTCCCGTGGTCGGAGTAGGCCATCCCGCCGTAAGCGGTGAGGAACTCGCCGCGGTTGGCGATCTCGTCGCAGACCGCGGGAACGTAGTGGGGCCAGCAGCCCCCGCCCAGGAAGCTCAGGGTGTCGCTTGTGCTGCGGCTCCTGGTCACGATCCCCTCGACGTGCCTTCGCAGTGCGTGCTCGGAGAGGAACGGCTTCGGCAGGTCCAGGTCCCGTTTGAGCCGGAGCTCGTCAGGGATCGTGGCGTAAAGGTCCTCGATGTCTCCGACGCCGATCTCGCTCAGGGCTCGCTTGCGCGCCTGCGGCGCGGCGTTGGGAATGTAGGGGTGCGCGGACGATCGCCCGTCGCTCATGTGTCACCTCTGCGAGTGTGGGATACGGGGTACAGGGTAATGGGTATGAGGTATCGGGTAAAGAGCCGAGATCGCTTGACTGCGTTCGAGCGGTGCGTAGAATGGCCCTGATCCCGGGTGCCCCAGTACCTTCAGAAAGGCGACGTGCTGAGAAAGCCACGGCTGGCGACCGTCCCAAGCGCAGCGGCAATCTTCGTCGCGGTCCTCGTCGCCGGAGCCTGCGGTACATCCGAGGTCACTCCGAACGCCCCTACGGCGACCGCTCCACTGCCGACGCCTGAGGTCAGTGACACTGAGACCGGAGGGCCGGCCGGGGACAATCCCACGACGCTCGAGGACGAGCGGTTCGCCGCCCACTACGTCGACTCCTACCCCGCCCACGGAGACGTCTTCGCGAGGGTGCCGGAGCGGGTTCAGATAGACTTCGACTTCGTTCTGAGAGAGCCCTCCTCAATAAGGGTGACCCGGGACGGGGAGCCGGTGGACCAGGGTCGTCTCGAGTTCGGCACGAGGGACCTGGTGATGTGGGTGTCGCTCCCGTTCGAGTCCGGGGACGGCGTATACCGGGTCGAGTACTCGGCGTGCTGGCCGGACCGGACGTGTCACGACGGAATGTTCGTCTTCGAGGTCGACGCCGAGACGGACGAGTCCTACGTCGATCTGACCGGACGGGACGTGGTCGAAATCGACATGCTGAACATCAAGTTTCAGCCGGCACGGATCGTCGTCTCGAAGGGGACCCGTGTGGTCTGGACGAACGGCGAGAGCACGGTCCACTTCCTAAACTCGGATCCCCATCCGAGCCACAACGTGATGCCGGGACTGAACTCTCTGGACCTGGCGAAGGGCGACACGTTCGAGTTCACGTTCAACGTGCCGGGCGAGTGGGGGTACCATTGCAGCGCTCACCATCCGCAGGGCATGGTGGGCCGGGTCATCGTCAAGTAGGGTGCAGGGCACGGGGTACGGGGTACGCGAACGGGTCTTTCAGCACCATGCTGGTGAGGAGAAAGTGCGATGGGTCAGGATAATCGTCTAGACGTTCCATTCGCAGCCGGGATCGTGGGCAGCCTGCCTCGGCCGAGGAGTGTGCGGGACCTGCTGCCGGCGGACCCCGGTGCAGAGTCCACGACGGCGAGCCGGTCGCCGCAGATGAACGCCGCGGTCCGGTACGCGATCGCGGTCCAGGAGATGGCGGGTCTCGACCTCGTCAGCGACGGCGAGTGGCGGCGCCACTCCTACACGAACATCATCGCGGACGTCGCCGACGGGTTCGAGCACTATGAAGTCGGGGGCAGCCCGTTCGGGGTCGCGGTAACCGAGCCGCTGCGGGTCACGCGTCCCGGATTGGCGGCCGACGAGGCCCGATTCCTGATCGAGTCGACCGATCGAGCGACCAAGGTCTGCCTACCGTCTCCCTATATCCTGGGTGTCCGTCTGTGGCAGCGCGACGTGTCGGCAAGGGCATATCCCACCCGTGAGAGCTTCATGGACGCGGTCGCGCCTATCCTGCGCAAGGAGATCGTGGCCCTGCGCGACGCCGGGGTCTCGGTCATCCAGATCGACGAGCCCGAGCTGGGCGTACTGGTCGATCCCGACTCCCGAGCGCAGTTCGACGACCCCCAGTACGAGATGGACCTGGCCGTCGACAAGATCAACGAGATGATCTTCGGCATCGATGGCGTCCGGCTCGCACTTCACCTGTGCCGTCTGAACACCCGGACTCGAGGGTGGGTCTGGGAGGGCGGCTACGAGCCGATCATCGACGCGATGAAGAGGGTCAAGGTAGACCAGTACGTAATGGAGTTCACGATACCCGCCGCTGGCAAGGTCGACGTGATAAAGCAGCTACCCGAGGACTCGCTGATCGGCCTCGGCTCGGTCGACTGCCGCTCGGAGCACGTCGACACGCCCGAGGAGATCGTGGCAAGGGTCGAGGAGGCGATGAGGTACGTCGAGCCCGAGCGGCTGAGCCTTAACCCGGACTGCGGGTTCGCCCCCGACAAGAGCTTCAACATACCCTTGAACGAGGCGTATTCCAAGCTGAAGAACGAGGCGGAGGCGGCACGCCGGCTCCGAGACAAATATGCTTGAAATCGTCGCTCTGGGCCGCGCGTATGTCTATTACTTGGATAGCGACAACAGACGTGATGTTTTGCGCTCACCAACGGTCGTGGTTTACTAACGACGCGTAAGGTCGATTACTGCATATAAGTACGGTCGGGATAGCAGTCTGTCGATCTCGTTGCGTGGAAAGTTCCGATGTGTATAATGGGCCCAATTCGACCCTACGGAGGTTGCTGCTAATGCCCAAGTTCAAGACCCTGCCGTTGTCCGAGGCGATGGTGAAGTCCGCCACGGGGAAGCGGGCTCAGCTGACCAAGGAATACATGGAGTACATTGAACAATTGCCCTCGGGCCAGGCTGGACAGCTTGAGGCCTCGGACGGCGAGTCCATCGCCGCCGTGCGGAGACGGCTTGGCGCCGCCTCCAGGGTGGCCGGCAAGGACCTGGTTATCAAGAGGGTTGGGGAGGAGCTCTTCTTCTGGGTTCGTCCCGGTGGCAAAGGAGCCACCAAACGACGTCGGGGAAGGCCTGCCAAGTCAGCCCGGTAACCCAGGAAACTCACACGGGCCAATCGTGTCAAGTTGACTACTCAAAAGCTGGTCTCAAAGGGGTTCGAGTTCGACGACGCCGCTGACGCGGTGGAGTTCTACTTCGAGCGGGGCTGGGCCGACGGCCTACCGGTCGTACCGCCAACCGATGACACGGTACGACGGTTCCTCGACGAGGCGGGACGAGCCCCGTCCGACATCGTTGCGACCGAGCCGACGAGAGGCCGCGTCATCACCGCGGAAAAGGTGGCGATCAACGCGGTCATGGCCGGATGCCTGCCGGAGTACATGCCGGTCGTCCTGGCGGCGATCGAGGCGATGGACCAGCCCAAGTTCAACCTGCATGCGATCACCGCGAGCACCATGGGTGCCGCCGTCCTGACCGTGGTCAACGGCCCCGTCGCCGGGAGACTCGGGATGAACTCGGGCGTCAACGTGTTCGGACCCGGGTGCCGGCCCAACGCGACGATCGGCCGGGCGATCCGCTTGGTGCTGACCAACGTCAGCGGCGCCTCTCCGGGAGAGCTGGACAAGGCGACGCTCGGACACCCGGGCAAGTACTCGTTCTGCATCGCCGAGGCTGAGGATGTAAGCCCGTGGTCACCCCTCCACGTCGAGCGCGGCCTCGACCCCGGCCAGAGCGCGGTCACCGTCTTCGCGGCCCTGTCGCCGATAGGGTCGGCGAACCACAGCGGCCCGGAACCCGAGGTGATTCTCCCCAGCCTGGTGGACGCGATGTTCGCGGCCGGTCCGCTCCAGCACGAGATCATCGTGGTCCTCTGCCCGGAGCAGATCGGGTACATCAGGGCCGCCGGCTGGTCCAAAGACCAGGTCCGGCAGTTTCTCTTCAAGATGGCCCGGCGCCCGGCGTCGGAGTGGCGGCGCCTGGGCAAGGCATCGCGTGGCGGGATCGGGGACGCGGCCGACGAGTCGGTACCGGCCGTGCGTAGTCCCGATGGGATCACCCTGATCGTTGCCGGCGGCGCAGCAGGCGCCTTCACGGCCGTGATCCCCATCTGGGGCGGAGCCGCGGACACACTCTCGGTGACCAACGAGATCAGGTAGCAGGGTGCTGAAAAGCGTTTCCGGCCATCCCCACGCCCCCTTTGGTAAGAATAAGAAGAGGGGGCAATTTAGTATCTGAGGGACACCCTCAGACTCCCAGCAAAGGGGCTCCGCCCCTCTGCACTCCCCATTCTTCATCAGCCTGCTAGACTGTAGTCTGAACCAGGTTCGTAGTCCGTCGTAGGAGGCGACTGCATGACGCTATCTACCAAGCTCCGGGTACTCGACCCGACCGCGGAGGCCATCCCGACCGAGGCGGTGATAGCCTCGCGTCCTGACACGCTGGACGGCAAGGTCCTCGGACTACTGGCGAACGGAAAGCCCAACTCCGTCGAGATGCTGGAGATGGTCCGCGAGGTCCTGGCCGACCGGTTCGAGTTCAAGGATGTGGTCGCGAGGAACAAGGGCAACGCATCGAGACCCGCCCCGCCGGCCATCCTCGACGAGCTGGCCGAGCTCTGCGACCTGGTGATCACCTCATCGGGCGATTGAGGGTCCTGCTCGTCGTGCAGTGTGCACGACTCGATCGAGATGGAGAAGCGGGGAGTGCCCTCGGCCGCGATCTGCACCGAGCCCTTCACCTCCAGCGCAAAGGCGATGTCCAAGATCCGCGGCATTCCGGACTACCCGTTCGCCCTGGTCTCGCACCCTCTGGGCAGCCTCAAGCCTGAGGCGCTGCGCGAGCGGGCCATGATGGCCGCGCCTCAGGTTCTGGAGATTCTCCTGGCCAGGGGGTAGCGCGGGACCTGCCCGCAACGGCTGCCCTCGCTCTCGCGACTGGGACATGTGCCGCACCATCGCAGGCGCAGCCGGATGGGCCGGTGATATGCCGGCAGGCGTCTGGCCAGCCGGTCAGGGCCCGCCGCGCGCTCTTGACAACCGGGTGCGTCCGAAACTATCCTAGCGTCCACAACGGGGGCTCGGACGGACGTATGCCGGCGGCCTGTTCGATCGGGGGTGTCGGAAGAATGTTGAACGCTGAGCTGGACGCGGAGATCCGCGGTCCTGACCTGCGAACAGCGCAGAACCACTACCAGGAAATCAGCTTCAGAACGGCCGCGCCCGGAGACGCCGCGGGACGGCGCCGAGTTCTGTAACCAACGGAGGACGCATGCGTCCTCCGTCTTTTTTTGCACGGCGACCCGCCCGGATCTTAGTAATAAGAAGATGAAATAAGGGCTGCGCGGTTCCCGACTCGTCGGGATTTCCGGGAGTCTGAGGGGTTTCCCTCAGATATCAGCTCCCCCCCTTCCTGGCCAGGAAGGGGGTCGTGGGGGATGGCCGGAAGGGCTTCCTAAACACGCCGTTAGAGAACAGCGGCAGGAGGATCTGGCGAATGGCGACGAAAGAAGATCTTGCGCTGATGGCTCACCTGATGCGCCGAGCCGGATTCGGCGTCAACCGGGACGAGCTCGAGCAGCTTGTTGCGCACGGTTACGAGCAGACGGTCGAGGACCTGCTGAATCCGCAAGAGCCTCCGGTCGACGCTCTCCTCCTCTACCGGTACCATCCGACCGTGGAGATCCCCGGGGGGAACGTCGCGCAGGGTCAGGCGAACTGGCTCTACCACCTGATCAACACCAGGCGGCCGCTCGAGGAGAAGGTGGCGCTGTTCTGGCACCACCTCTTCGCCACCGGGAACAACAAGGTGGACAACTGCAACCACCTCCTGGATCAGATCCAGATGTTCCGCGAGCTTGGGATGGGAAACTATCGAGAGCTGCTCCTCCGGTTGGCCAAAGACCCAGCCATGATCTACTGGCTCGACAACTACGAGAACCACCGGACCGCACCCAACGAGAACTGGGGAAGAGAGCTGCTCGAGCTGTTCTCGATGGGCGTGGGCAACTACACTGAGAAGGACGTCTTCGAGGTCTCGCGGGCGTTCACTGGCTGGACGATCACGGCGAAGATGCCACGGTATCCGTACGGCCGGTTCAAGTGGGGCTTCGAGTACCGGCCAGAGGACCACGACGTCACGAAGAAGACCTTCCTCGGGCACACCGGCAACTTCGACGGCGAGGACATCATCGACATCATCGTGCAGCAGCCGGCCTGCCCGAGGTTCATCGCCCGTCACCTCTACAACTTCTTCGTCGCCGACGAGCCGCAGGTGCCGGCATGGTCGATCGAAGAGCCGCGAGACCCGGCCGCGGTCCAGCTCCTGGCCCAGGTGTTCGTAGACTCGGGACTCGAGATCAAGCCGGTCCTGCGCACGCTGTTCAACTCGGACTTCTTCAAGTCCGAGGCGGTACGATTCAAGAGGGTCAAGAGCCCGGTCGAGGTGGTCGTGGGCACAGTCAAGCTGGTGAAGGACTCGGACGGTCCTCAGCCGTACCTCGAAGCCGGGCTGTCCCGGCAGCCCGGATACATGGGCCAGGACATCCTGGACCCTCCCAGCGTCGAGGGCTGGCATACTGGCAAGGAGTGGATCAACAGTGGCTCCCTCGTGGCGAGGATCAACTTCGTCGCCGACCGCGTGAGCAACACCGAGCTGCCAGGGGTCCGAGACATAATCGACCGGATAGCCGCCCGAAACGGAACGGCGATGACGCCCAAGGCTCTCGTCGACAGCTGCCTGGAGCTGTTGGGGATGGTGGAGGTGGAGGATTCGACCAGGAAAGAGCTGATCGCTCAGGCCGAGAGCGAGGGACCGATCGCGTGGGCTACCGAGCAGGATCGCGCTGCATCAGGTCAGAGGGTCGGGGACATGCTGGCCCTCATCGCGGCCACGAGAGAGTACCAGTTCTGCTAGCCGTCCGGAGGCCCTGGGGTTGGGGATTCAGGAAGGAGAGGGACCTATGACCACCACCGAGAGGAAAGACCCTGTCGTTGTAGTCGTTCAGCTAACCGGCGGCAACGACTACTTCAACACGGTAGTCCCGTACACCGACCCCAACTACTACGACGGCCGGCGTTCCCTCAACGTGCCCGAGGACAAGGTCATCAAGCTCGACGACCAGCTGGGCCTCCACCCGGCGGCCGCGCCATTCAAGAGGATGTACGACGAGGGGAGCATGGCGATCATCCACGGGATCGGCTACGCCAACTCACCCAGGTCGCACTTCCGGTCGATGGACATCTGGCACACCTGCGAGCCCGACAAGGTCGGTACCGAGGGCTGGCTCGGCCGGGCGGTCCGCGAGATCGACCCGAACAGCGAGAATCCGGTCACCGCGGTCAACTTCGGCCACGGCCTTCCCCGAGCCCTGGTCGTACCCGGCGTGTCGGTGGCCTCGGTCGCGGACCTGTCGACCTATGGCCTGCTGACCAACATCCAGCAGCAGCAGCAGCGAGAGCAGGTGCTCGAGCGGTTTGCCCACATGTACGCTCCGGCCCTTGGCACCGGTCCTGTCATGGACTACCTGAGCCAGACCGGTCTGGACGCGCTCAAGGGCGCTGACATCCTGAAGGCGGCGCCGGAGAAGTACTCGTCGAGTGTGGAGTACGCGGCCAACCCCATAGCCCGGGCCCTGAAGGACGTGGCGACCACCCACCTGGCGGACCTCGGCACAAGGGTCTTCTACACCCAGCACGGCAGCTACGACACCCACGCGGCCCAGATGGCGACTCACGCGAAGCTGCTGTCCGAGCTGTCCGGGGCCATCTCGGACTTCTGGGACGACCTTCGCGAGCACGACGCGGACGACAACGTCATCATGTTCCTCTTCTCGGAGTTCGGGCGGCGGGTCAGGGACAATGGCTCGGGCACGGACCACGGAGCGGCCGGGGTCGCCTTCGCTATAGGGCCACACGTGAACGGTGGCATGTACAGCACCTACCCGGAGACCAGGCCAGAGGCCCTGGAGCAGGGGGACCTGGTGCCGAACAACGACTACAGGGGGACCTACTCGAGCATCCTGGACCGCTGGCTAGGGCTGGACCCGGTACCCATCGTCAACGGCCAGTTCGAGCAGCTCGACTTCATCAGCAAGCGCAACGGGGGCTGACAAATGCTCACGACCACTACAGCCGGACGAACCTGGAACTTCAGCCACGCCATCGGCCGGATCGCCAATGGCGGGAACGGCTTTTTTGGGCCTATCTCGGTGGCCGCCGGGCGCGACGGTGTTCTCTACGTGCTGAACAGGGGCCATGCCGGCGGGGACATCGGCGTGAGCGCCCAGAACCAGCGGATCAGCAAGCTCACCATCAACGAGGAGTTTCAGGGCGACTTCGGCCGGATGGAGTTCGTCTGGCCGGCATCGCTGGCGCTGGACACAGGGGGCACCCTCTACTGCTCTGACGAGTCCCTCGACGTCATCGCGATATATGACGCCGACGGGCAACGTCAAGGACAGTGGGGCGAAAGCGGAAGCGGGCCGGGTCAGCTGAACGGACCTTCCGGGATCGCTTTCGACTCGAACGACGACCTCTATGTCTCGGACGCCCTCAACAACCGGGTTCAGAAGTTTTCCAAAGGCGGCAAGTTCCTCCTGGAGTGGGGCACCGGAGGCTCGGGCCCCGGCGAGTTCAGCCGGCCCTGGGGGCTCACCGTCGACGCCGGCGACGACGTCTACGTGGCCGACTGGGGCAACGACCGCGTCCAGAAGTTCTCGTCGACCGGGACCCATCTGAGGACGTTCGGCTCCTCGGGCGCCAACGGAGCGAACGGCCTGTCCCGACCTTCGGACGTAGCGGTGGACAGCGACGGCGACGTCTACGTCGCCGACTGGGGGAACAAGCGGGTCAGGATCTTCACACCGGACGGGGACGCCGTGGCCTCCCTGTGGGGCGACGCCGAGCAGTTCTCCAAGTGGGCCAAAGAAGTCGTAGAGTCCAACCCTGACGTGATCAAGGCCTACCGGCGGGTCGAGGATCTGACGCCGCTGTACAGGTTCGACCGGCCCACCGGCATTGCCATCGACGATCACGACCGCATCATCGTGACCGACAGCAACCGCGGGAGGCTCCAGGTCTACGCCAAGGAAAAGGGGTACATGGACCCTCAGTTCAACCTGTAGTCAGTCGACGCGGCAGCAAGACGACGGCGGCCACGAGAGCTCTCGTGGCCGCCGTCGTTTGAACCTCAAGAACGGAGACAGAATACGATGAACGTCCAGCAAGCCGTGGCACGTATCTTGAAACTCGAGAACGTGGAGTGGGTCTCCTGCTTTCCGTCGAACGAGCTCATCGAAGAGGCGGCAAAGCTGGGGATTCGCACCGTCATGTTCCGGCAGGAGCGTGGCGCGATCATGGCAGCCGATGGATACAGCCGCGTGAACGACCGCAAGAAGTTCGGCGTGGTCATCACACAGGGTGGGCCAGGTTCCGAGAACTCCATGGGCGGGATCGCCCAGGCATTCGGCGACAACGTCCCCATCCTCTACCTCGCCGGAGGCCCGACGTTGAGTCAGTACGCCGTCCGGCCCAACTTCTCGCCGGCTCGCACCTACCAGACGGTCTCCGTGTCCGGCGAGACGATCATCGATCCCTCCGAGGTATCGAGCGTCATGCGTCGCGCCTTTCACGCGCTCCGGAACGGACGGCCCGGTCCGGTGATCGTCGAGATTCCCGACGACGTCGGCTCACGAGAGACCCCGGACCCGACTGCGACCTACCTGTCTCCAAAGCGGGCGCTGCGGTCTCCGTCGACCGGCGACGTCAGAGACGCGGTGAAGCTGCTCTTGGGCGCGAGGAGGCCGGTCATATGGTCCGGGATGGGAGTGCTGCTCTCCGACGCCACGGAGGACCTCCGGGAGCTGGCGGAGCTTACCGGCGTGCCCGTGTATTGCACCCTGCCAGGCAAGTCCTCGTTCGACGAGCGCCATCCTCTGGCTCTCGGGGCGGGCAGCGCGGCGACCACCCTCCAGGCCCGGCGGTGGCTGCAGGAGTCTGACGTGCTATTCGCCGTCGGTTCGAGCATGACGAGGACCGGCTACGGACAGCCCATTCCGGACGGCAAGACGATAATCCACAGCGTCGAGAGCGTCGAGGACATCAACAAGGACTACTCGGTGGCCGTCGGGCTTCCGGGCGACGCGAAGCTGACGCTGCGGGCGATGATCCAGGAGATCAGGGCGCAGACCGGAGCAGACGGACCCAAGGGTCGAGCCGGCGTCTCCGCCGAGATAGCCGCGATCAGGGCGGAGTGGCTCTCCGAGTGGACGCCCCTGCTGAACTCGGACGAGGTCCCGATCAACACCTACCGGGTAATCGGGGAGCTCGAACGCAATCTGGACAAGGACAACAGCATCGTTACCCACGACGCCGGCGCCCCGCGCGACACCATCGTCCCGTTCTACACGGCCACGGTCCCGCACAGCTACATCGGTTGGGGTAAGACCACTCATCTGGGATATGGGATTCCCCTCATGATCGGAGCGAAGCTGGCAAAGCCGGAGAAGTTCTGCCTGAACTTCATGGGCGACGGCGCGTTCGGGATGTCGGGCCTGGACATCGAGACGTCCGTCCGGGCCGGGGCGCCGATAACGACTGTGGTGCTGAACAACGGCGGAATGGCGACGTACCCCGGGGGTTACCCGACGGCGAAGGAACGGTACGGGACGACTCGGATGACCGGGGACTACGCCAAGATAGCCGAGGGGATGGGCGCGACTGGCATCGTCGTTACGCAGCCGTCCGAGGTGGCGGGCGCCATCAAGAGGGCGCGGCAGCTCAACGCCGACGGGACGACGGTCCTGCTCGACATTCACACGAATCTGGAGGGCCGCCGGTCGCGCTTCGACTAGGAGACTGACCAGGAATGGGGAGTGCAGAGGGGCGAAGCCTCTTTGCTGGGAGTCTGAGGGTGTCCCTCAGATAACATCTTCTCTCTCATCATCCTGCTACCGCACCGGGGATGGCTCCGCCCTCGTCCTCACGAGAAATCTTCTGAACGCGACCATGGCCCAGAGGAACTCGATGACGGTGATGGGATACACCTCCACCAAACCGCTATAGGCGGCTGTCGCCGCACTGGCGACGGCGAACACCAGAACGAACCACTTCGATCGCGGCTCCAGCCAGTAGGACACCAGCATGACGGACACGGCGACGGAGCCAAAGGCTGTGAGCATTTACAGGATCCCTCCCATGAAAACCGGGTCTCCACGCCTTGACGGCTGAGTTACAATCCAACCATTCTACCGACCCTGGGGCGTTCCGGTGTCCAGAAGAGAGTGAGGTGGACTGGTGTCTCAGCAAGGCTACCTGGTAATCGCGGATATCACCGGCTACACCGCCTTCCTGAGCCAGTCGGAGCTGGAGCACGCGCAGGACAGCCTGGGGAGCCTGCTCAGCCTTCTCGTCGAGCATACGAAGGCTCCACTGGTGATCTCGCGACTGGAGGGCGACGCCGTCATCAGCTATGCGCCCGAGGGCAGCTTCATCCAGGGACAGACCCTGGTCGAGACGATCGAGCGGACCTACGTCGACTTCAGACGGGCGCGCGAGCAGATGGTCGTAAACACCACCTGCGAATGCAACGCCTGCACGAACATCCCGAATCTCGATCTCAAGTTCTTCGTACACTACGGATCGTTCGTGCTTCAGCAGATCGGCGCGTACACGGAGATGGCGGGTAACGACGTCAACCTGATCCACCGGCTGACCAAGAACACGGTGACCGAGAAGACCGGCCTGTTCGCCTATGCGTTGTACACCCAGGCGGCGGCCGACGCCCTGGAAATCGGCGAGATGTGCGCGGCGATGACCAGGCAGGTCGAGAGCTACGAGCACCTGGGCGAGGTCGTCGTCTACGTCCAGGACCTTCATGCCGTCTGGAAGAGGGACAAAGAGAAGCTGCACGTCGCCGTCGAGCCCGAGGACGCGCTGTTCACCATCGAGTTCGATTTCCCGGTGAGCCAGGCGCTGATGTGGGACTACGTGACGAAGCCCGAGTACAGGGCCCTTCTCACATCCGCTGACGACCAGAGCCTGACGGATCGAAGTGACGGCAGGACCGCCGCGGGGGCGGTCTACCACTGCGCGCACGGAAAGTCCGTGACGGCTCAGACGATCGTCGACTGGCACCCGTTCGAGCAGCTCACGTCTGAGGACACGACACGCGTTCCGGGCACGACGATTCTGGCCACGCTTCGGTTGCAACCCATCGAAAGCGGGACCCGTCTCTCAGGGTCCTGGAGCAGGGCACGGGGTCGTCTGCTCAACCGGATCATCTGCAACGTCGTCGCGAGGGTGGCCCTTCCACGAGTCATCAGGAAGGGATGCCAGGCTCTCCACGATCAGATCGTGCAGGAGATCGCGGAGGGCAAGGTCGTCCGGGCGGAGCCCGGAGCGACAGAGGTCGCGGCGGAGGATATCAAGGAGGCTGCGGCCGAAGGTCTGACCGCCTCCACGGCCGGTCAGGTGGGTTCGGCCCGGCGCTAGGCCAGGCTGACAGGGTCGACGTCGACCGTCCATCCGCTCGGAATCGTTACGCCGTCGATCAGCTTTCGGGGCTCCGGTCCCCGGACCACGACCTGCCACCGGTACCGCCCCCTGACGCGCGACGGGTACGAGGGGACCGGCCCGAGCACCTGGATATCGCTGTAGCCCCACCCGTCCCGCTCCTGCCGTAGAAGTGAAGCCAGCCTCAGGGACTCGCGCTCGGTCAACGCCTCGTTGGTGTGAGCGTACTGCAAGCGGATCAGCCGGTTGAACGGCGGGTTTCCGTGCTCCATGCGAAAGGCGATCTCCCGGGTGAAGAAGCTCTCGTAGTCCTGCGCAGCCGCGGCTCTTATCGCGTAGTTGTCCGGCTGGAAGGTCTGGATGATGGCCCTGCCAGGGTCCCGACCCCTCCCGGCGCGGCCCGCCACCTGGTACAGAAGCTGGAACACCCGCTCGCCGGCGCGGTAGTCCGGCACTTGCAGGCCCACGTCCGCGGCGACGGCCCCGACGGTTGTGACGGACGGGAAATGAAGTCCCTTGGCGATCATCTGGGTCCCGACGAGGATCCGGGCGCCGCCCGACCTGAACCTGTCCATGGCCTCCTCCTGGGCCCGCCTCCCTCTGGTCGAGTCCCGGTCCCACCGCATCACGCCGGCGTCCGGGAATAGCCGGGCGACCTCGTCGACGACGGCCTGGGTGCCGGCCCCAAAGTAGCTCAGGGCGTGGCTGAAGCACCTGGGACACCTTTCGGGCGGTGTCGTCCGGGAGCCGCAGTAGTGGCAGAGCAAACGCCCGAGGTCCTGGTGGAAGGCGAGAGCGACATCGCACCGCCTGCACTTCAGGCCCAGGCCGCACCTCCGGCAGTGAAGTCCGGCCTTCGAGCCCCTGCGGTTCAGGAACAGGATCGCCTGCCCGCCCTCCGCCAGGCTGCGGTCGATGGAGTGGATCAGGGCCCGGCTAAATATCCCGGAGTTGCCCGTCCGAAGCTCGGCCCGCATGTCCACCACCTGAACGGACGGCAGAGGCGCGACTCCCCGACGTCCGGCGGCGGCGACTCTGTCCGGCAGCCCGAGCAATCGGAACTCGTTCCGCAACCCCATGTTGTACGAAACCACGTCCGGCGACGCACTCCCCATCAGCACCACGGCTCCGGTCAGCTCCGCCAGTCGGAGCGCCACGTCGCGTGCGTGGTAGCGCGGGCCAGCGTCGGCCTGCTTATAGGTCCACTCGTGCTCTTCGTCGATCACTATCAGGCCCAGGCTGTCCTGCGGCGCGAAGACCGCACCTCTCGAGCCTATGACCACGCCGTAGCCACCCTCCTTGATCCCCGCCCACTGGTCGAAGTGCTCACCGGGCGACAGGCCGCTGTGCAGGATCGCGACCGATCCCGGAAAGCGGCTGGCGAATCTCTCGACTGTCTGGTGGGTCAGAGATATCTCGGGCACCAGGACGATCGCTCTCTTTCCCAGCTTGATGCACTCCTGCACGGCCCGCAGGTAGACCTCCGTCTTGCCGCTGCCGGTTACCCCGTGGAGGAGGAAGGTGCGCCGGTGTGGAGAGCCTCCGGCCAGCGCGTCCTCGATCTCGCGAGCCGCCGCTCTCTGTGCTCGGGTCGGAGTCACCGGAGCTTCCGGCGGGAAGGACCTTCCCGCGAGAGGGTCGCGCTCGACGGGAAGGACTACCTTGTCTACCAGCCCCTTGGACAGGAGGGCGTTGACTGCACTCCCGAACTCGCGTCGGGCGGCTGTCATCGCGAGTGGCGAGCCCCGCTCCATCATGTGCTCCAGAAGCGCCGCCTGCTTCGGCGCGTTGCGGGTCAGCTCGAGCGCCCGTTCGCCGAGCACGCCGTCCTCATCCTGACCCAGTACCGCGAACTCTTTGAATTTGGGTTGGGCCGCCGGGCGGCTCCATCTGGTGACTCGTTCCAGAAGGCCACGTGAGACCAGAGAGGAGATGGTGGCAGCCCCGGATTGGCGCAGATACCGGAGGAGGCGGGGCTCGTCGACCTGGCCACGCGCCGTCACATACTCCGTGGCCCTCCTCTGCAGTGGAGTCAGCGCAGTACGGTCGTAGCCAGAAAGCGAGGCGCCCGGCGAGACGACGATCCTGGCGCGGACTCGATTGCCGGGAGGCAGCATGGGTGCAGCGGCCTCGAACAACGAGCAGCGGTAGTAGTCGGCGATCCACGTAGCCAGCTCAAGCTGGATGGGAGTAAGGGCGGGGGCGTTGCCTACAGACGAGAGGATGTCTCGTGTCTCTGAAACGCTGGGCTGCGCCTCTATCGAGAAGACCACCCCCTGGAGTCTCCGCGGACCGAATGGGACCCAGACCAGGTAGCCGGGGGAGAGGCTCAGCGAGTCCGGAATGGAGTAGCTGAAGGTGCGGCCGGGACCTGCCGGGGAGTCGACGGCGACCTCGGCGAATCGCCCGTCCCGGCCGGGCTGCTCCAGGGCCGCATGAGTCTGAGTGGCGGCGACATCGGGTACGGTCGGGGAAATGGCAGCGGACCGTCGAACGATCACGGGGAGAGAGCCTCGACTCGGGCCGGCGGGATGGCTACGAAAGGGCTTTGCCGGGGCGCTAGCCGGCTGCCACCCTTGGAGGACGCTTCTCCTTGATCCTGGCACGGCGCCCGGAGAGACCTCGCAGGTAGTACAGTCGCGCGCGGCGGACCGATCCCCTCCTCACGGTCTTCACGGCCTCGACGACGTGGGCGTTGAGCGGAAAGACACGCTCTACGCCGATGCCGTGGGTCACGCGGCGGACGGTGAACGTCTCCGCTGCGCCGCCCCCTCTCCTGCGTATCACGACGCCCTCGAAGACCTGGGTCCGTTGTCTCTCGCCCTCGATCACTCTGATGCTGACCCTGACGGTATCTCCGGGGCCGAACTGGTCGACCTTCGGATTGGGCTCGGTTTTCACAAGGTGGTGGGCGTCCATCTGACTTCCAGCTCCGTCGGTTTCTTTGACGTTGACCCAGCAATTGTATAGCGATCCCGGACGGCGGCGCAAGCTCCGGCGTGTCGCCTATACACGCCGTCGCAAGAACTCGAGAAACTCCAGGTCCTCAGGCGAGAGGTCTGCGGATTCCAGGAGGTCCGGGCGGCTCTGGAACGTCCGCCTGAGGGACTCGCGCCGGCGCCAGCGCGCGATCTCAGCGTGGTTGCCGGACAGCAGCATGTCGGGAGCCTCCAGTCCCCGAAACTCGGCGGGGCGGGTGTACTGCGGATACTGGAGCAGGCCGCCGGCGAAGGTGTCGCCCGACGTGGACTCCGCCGACCCCAGCACTCCCGGCACCAGCCTGGAGACGGCCTCGATGACGACCAGGGCCGCTAGCTCGCCCCCGCTGAGGACGTAGTCCCCGACGCTTAACTCCTCGGTGGCGAGATGCGTGCGGACCCGCTCGTCGACGCCCTCATACCGTCCGCAGATCAACACGATGCTCGGCAGCCGGGCGAGACGCTCGACGATAGGCTGATCGAGCGGCCGGCCCTGGGGCGAGAGGAGAATGACAGGAGCGGAGTCGTCCAACTCCGCTGACGCTCGGATGGCCTCGACCCCATCGAACAGCGGCTCGGGCTTCATCAGCATTCCTGGCCCACCCCCGAAGGGATAGTCGTCGACCGTCCGGTGCCGGTCGTGGGTGTAGTCCCGGATGTTGTGCAGGCGTACCTCTACGAGTCCGGCATCGATCCCCCGCTTGATGACGCCCTCGTCGAAGGGGCCGGCGAACACGCCGGGGAACAGGGTCAGTACGTGAAAGCGCATTGAGATATCCGTGTAGGCTGGTCTCGAACGGGCATCATCGCGCCCGTTGCGTATCCTTGTCGATCGGTCCGCCGATGGGTCGATCTCTCTACGTGTTCGGCTCAAAGGCGACCATTCGCTCGGCGGAGTACTCGAAGACGAGTTGGAGGCCCGAGTCCGGAGCCGGGCCGGCGGGATCGAACCCGTGGATGTCGCGCATTATCCCGGTGAACTCGACGTCGAAGGGGTGGTCCGAGGCCGCCAGGCGCTTACCCGTCTGGGCAGGGTCGTCGCCCTCCAGCAGCACGATGAGCGAGTCCCCCTCCGGGGTCCTCCGGAGCCACTCGACCTGCCGGGTCAGCCCCATCCTCTGCAGGTACGCCTTGAACTCAGGCCACCTCGGGCCTGAGAAGTCGGAGTGGCCTCGCTTGAAGGCCTCGTACTTTCCGGGCAGGATGGGCGTCTCGATCAACAGCGTCTCCATCCGGATCCTCCTCTTCACGGTGACAAGTGATTGACCGCTGGCCGGGAGTTAGAGCCGTTTCGACCGTCCCCTCCGATACGCCCCGATTCATCGGGCATCGAGAGTCTCGATGAGCGAAGCATCATCGGACCTGGCCCCCTTCCTGGCCAGGAAGGGGGGAGAAATCATATCTGAGGGACACCCTCAGACTCCCACCATAGGGGCTTCGCCCCTCTGGACACCCCTTGCCCCCGGGCTCCCATTGGCATCAGACTGCGAAGTGAATGGCTCCCGTGGGCGCACAGCCGTACGCCCCTACACAACGCGCCCTCATCCGTCTGGGACGGACCGGCAAAAGGGGCTTCGCCCCTCTGGACACCCCATCTTCATCATCCTGCTAGTGAGCCGGGTGGCCGCGCCAGCCCTTGATCATCTCCAGCGCGTGGGGGAGGGCCGGCAGGGCGGCTCCCAGCGTCTCCTCGACGGCCTTCGGGCTCCCCGGCAGGTTGACTATCAGGCAGCCGGACCTTACTCCGGCAACGGCCCGGCTCAGCATGGAGAGCGGAGTCTTCGAATGGGTCAGCGCGCGCATTGCCTCGGCGATTCCAGGGACCTCGAGCTGAATCGCCGCCCTGGTGGCCTCCGGCGTGACGTCTCGAGGGCCCAGGCCGGTGCCTCCCGTGGTGAGAACTATGTCCACCCGGCCGCCGTCGCACCACTCGCAGAGCGTGGCGGTTATCAGCTCCGCTTCGTCCGGCACTATCTTGCGGTCCACCTGCTTGAAGCCCTCGCTGGCCATCGTCCTGGCGATGACGTCGCCGCTGGTGTCGTCCCGCTCACCCTTGGACCCGGCGTCGCTTATGGTCAGGATGGCCAGGGTGAACTGCTGTCGATCGTTCATCCACTTACCTCGGCCAAGTCTTGGACCTGATCGCGACCGTTTCTTAGATTCAATCTAAACGGCGACCAAAACCCCTTGCACCCTTTTCCTTCCCTCTGGGAAACTCCGACCAGGTGGAGGCGGTGTAGACGGGCGGACGTCGGGTTCGATCGCAAGCGGCACCATTCTAGCACGCCGGGGCGGAGGGGCAGCGACCCGGAGGCGAAGGCGGCTAGCTCCCCCCGAGGCCCACGAACCGGCGCAGTTTTCTCCAGCAGGAGGCGAGCACGGGCGAACCACCGGCGAGGGAAGCACACCATACGCCGGTCATGGTGCGAGAGGTCCTGGAAGCGCTCCTGGTCAAGCCCGGCGGCTCTTACATCGACTGCACCACGGGTGAGGCGGGCCATTCACTGGCCATACTGGACACGGTCACGCCGACGCCGCGACTGCTTGGGATCGACCTGGACGCCCAGGCTCGTTCGGCGGCCAGAAAGACGCTGGAGCCTTATTCGGACAGCGTAAGCCTGGTACAGGGCGACTACGCTGACGTCGGGACTCTGGCCAGACGTTACGGGTTTGTGGAGGCGGATGGGGTGCTCTTCGACGTCGGGCTATCGTCGCTCCAATTGGAGTCCCCCGGCAGGGGTTTCAGCTTCAGGCATGAGGCACCTCTGGACATGCGGTTCGACCGCAGCCAGCGAACTACCGCCGACGATGTTGTGAACGGGTATACGGAGCGGGAGCTTGCGGACATCGTCTTCAAATACGGAGAGGACCGGAAGGCTCGGCGCATCGCCCGAGCCATCGTTCGGAGCCGCCCGATAGCGACGACGACAGAGCTGGCCAGGGTTGTGGCCGGGGCGGCGGGCGGATCGGGCAGAGACAGGATTCATCCGGCGACCCGAACCTTCCAGGCGGTCAGGATCGCGGTCAATCGGGAGCTCGACCGCCTGGAGCGGGGACTGGAGCAGGCGATCGAGGTGCTCCGGCCGGGTGGCAGGCTGGTGGTGATCAGCTACCACTCCCTGGAGGACAGGGTGGCGAAGACGATCCTCCGGCGCGAGAGCTCCGCGTGCGTCTGTCCTGCCGAAGCGATCGAGTGCGTATGCGGCCACACCCCGGCGGTGCGCCTGGTCAGCCGGAAGATCATACGGCCGGCGCCCGAAGAAGTACGAGCCAACCCACGGAGCCGCAGCGCACGGATGAGGGTGGCACAGCGTGTGTGAGCGGCGGCGATGCGGTGCCCCATCTGGAGGGGACACCAGCCAGACCGGCGAGAGTCCGGTGACGCGAGAGACTGGCACAGCCAGCGACCACTGGGAGTAGTTGTTATGTCGCAGAACGAGACCATACTGACGGCGATTGACGTAGGGACGACCAAAGTCTGCACCATCGTGGCCAAGCGCAACGGAGGCAGCCGGCCGGAGGTTCTGGCCCACAGCACCGTGCCTAGCAGGGGGCTCAGGAAGGGCAACGTCGTCGACGTCTCGGCGACCCAGAAGGCGATCCGCGCCTCGCTCGACGCTGTCGAGCGGGAAACCGGGCTCAGCATTGGAGCCGCCTACATAGGCGTCACCGGCGCCCACGTCTCCTTCGAGAACCGGCTGGACCCTCTGGACTCAAACGGCGTGATCACGGCGGCGGACGTCGCCATGGTGCCCGGTAAGGTGTCATCGGCCGAATCGAAGAGCGGCCGCCAGGTCATCCACGCCATTCCGATGGCGTTCTCGCTGGACGGCAAGTCCGGCATCAGGAATCCGGTGGGAATGCACTCCGACCACGTCGAGGTCGAGACCCACGTCGTGACGGGCTCACCGTCGATCATCGACAACCTCATCGCGGCGGTCGAGCGCTCCGGGATCGCGGTAGACGGCCTCGTGTTGGAGCCGCTGGCCAGTGGAGAGGCGGTCCTGACGCCGGAGGAGAGGGAGAACGGAGCCGCGGTCGTGGACATCGGCGGCGGGACCACCGACATCGTCGTCTTCAAGAACGACAGGATCTGCTACAGCGCGGTCATACCGGTGGCCGGACACCAGTTCACCAACGACATAGTCGTGTCCTTCAACACCACCTACGAAGCCGCGGAGGAGGCGAAGCTGAAGTTCGCCAGCGCCGAGCCGATGGGCATCGACGACGACGAGGAGCTGACGCTTCCTCCCGCAGGCCGCGGACCGGACCTCAAGGTACGGCGCAACGACCTCTGCCAGGTAATCAGGGAGCGGGCGCAGGAGCTTGCCAGCCTCGTGAAGATCAGGCTCGACGAGGCGACGATGGTCGCTCGCTCCAACATACGCATCGTGCTGACGGGCGGGGCCTCCAATCTGCCGGGGCTGGACGAAGTCATGAAGCGCACCGTCGGGCAGAAGCTGCGGCGGGGGATACCCACTCGACCCGCGACCGTTCCGCAACAGCTCAAGAATCCGGCCTACGCCACCGGGGTCGGGATCATCCTCTGGGCCGCCAACGAGATCAACGGGGCCGGGTCGATCCGGATAGGGACCAACGGGTCCAACGGTCGCAACGGCCACAGCTCGCGGGTCAGGTCCGGCGGACCGGGCACTATGTCCAGGTTGTGGAGTCAGCTAAGGAAGTTTTCGGTACTGGGGATGTTTTCACCACAGAAGGGGGGATCGAATGGTCATCAATAATCGGGAGCCAGACTCTGTAACGCGGATCAAGGTCATCGGTGCGGGCGGAGGTGGCTCGAACGCGGTCTCGCGTATGTTCCGGGAGCGGATGACGGGGATCGAGTATCACGTAGTCAATACCGACGCCCAGGCCCTTTTGCGGTCCGACGTTCCCATCAAGATCCGCATCGGCGACCATCTAACCGAGGGCAAAGGCGTAGGAGGCAACCCGGAGCTTGGCAGACAGGCCGCCGAGGAAAACCGGGAGGAGCTCCACGAGGCGCTCCGAGACTCCGACATGGTCTTCATCGCGTGCGGCATGGGCGGCGGCACCGGGACCGGCGCCGCGCCGGTCATCGCCGAGGTCGTCAAGGAGACCGGCGCCCTGACGGTGGGCATCGTGACCCGCCCCTTCACGTTCGAAGGTACCAGGAGGATGCGCGCTGCGGACGAGGGGATCGAGCGGCTTCGGCAGAGCGTCGACACGCTGCTGGTCATCCCGAACGAGCGTCTCCACCTGATCTGCGACCAGGAGATAACGGCCGAGAACGCGTTCAGGATCGCCGACGACGTTCTTCGTCTGGCCGTCCAGTCGATCGCCGAGCTGGTCACCGTTCCGGGCGAGATCAACCTGGACTTTGCCGACGTACAGGCGATCATGCGCGACGCTGGCCCGGCATGGATGTCCATCGGTTACGGCTCCGGCGAGCACCGTGCCAAAGAGGCCGCCCAGGCCGCCATCTCGAACCCGCTGCTGGACGTGACGATCGACGGCGCCAAGGGCGTGCTGTTCAACATCACCGGCGGCAGCGACCTGAAGCTGTCCGAGGTCCACGAGGCCGCCGAGGTTCTTCAGAGGGTGGTCGACCCCGACGCGAATATCATCTTCGGGATGGTCACCGACCTCAAGATGGAGACGGAAGTCAAGCTCACCGTGGTGGCCACCGACTTCCCCACACCCGAGAGCTCGTTGGAGAGCGAGGAGCACGTCAACGAGATGCTCCGGGAAGCGCTCGAGGCCGAGAACTCCGACCTGGACATTCCTCCGTTCCTGCGCCGCGCCCCCCGCGCCAGGAGACGGCAGCAGCAGATCGAGGTCCCCACGGCCTAGTACCCCGGCTGGCCGGGCGCCTCAAGCCCACGGACCCTGTAGACGAAGGGGGTCGCCATCAAGGCGGCCCCCCTTTCTTTGTATTCCAGGGCTCGCTCCTGGCCTCTGCGCACCGGTGTCAAGCGGAAAAGCGCAGTTTCCAAGTCAATTGACTGGGAATCAAGACGGAGTGCCTTTACACCGCCGTTGAACCATCGCTGCGTTGCGCTTTTATCAAAGCGCGAACGACGAAACCCGCCACTGTTCTTGGGCATCACAAAAGCGCACCCCCACTCAAGATTTCACCTTGCAGGGAGTGCGCCGCAGTCGCGTCAGACGGGCCCTGGCATTTCAGCCTGGCTTTGTGGACGCCGTTGGGCCTGTCCGTGGCTCAAAGGCTACTATCCGATGAATCTGCCATCGATGGTAGATCGATGTCAAGGGAGCCCTATATGTTGACGATAACCGAACACTTCTACACGCAGGGCGAAGCGGCAGTCATCATTGGCGTGGAACGACATACGATTGCCCGGTGGGTAGCATCAGGCAGGTTGAAAGCGCAACGTGTCGGGGGGATCGTCTTTATTGAGCGAAGCGAGGTGGACGCACTAACCGAGGGAAAGGTGCCCGCTAGCCATGGCGACCGATGAGGTCGTTCAGCCCCTTCTTGCCAAGGCCTGTCTGTCTGGGGCCGAGGATCGCCGCTAATGTACCGGGCGGAAGCCTAGCCTTGGTGTCTTTGACCGTTGCGAAACGAGTACCACTCTTGAAGCGTTTCTTAAGCCAAAGCCCGTGGGCTGTTGGGCGAACTATCTCCCAACCGTCGGCAACAAGCATCTTGATGAGTTGCTTGCCTGTGGGGATTGGCGGGGCTGGCACCTATACACCGACAGGTACTCGTCGTTGCTTGACCGGGAATCGGCTCGGCCGAAGGAACGGTCCCGTCGGGTCCATGGTATCGCGGAACAGTCGATCCCAGAAATCGCCTGATGCACGAATCGTGAACTCATGGGGTTTGGATTTCGGCGAGTGTATGGGGATATCCCACCGTTTGAAGAAGTTCTCACGCTCCCCTTCCTCCTCCAATAGGTTCAGGTGCTCGCCAACGAGTGCCTTCAGGTCTATTTGGGTTTGCTTGAGGGTCCTTGTAAACGTGCTGGTGCCCAACTCCAAGCAGGTACCCACCCATTTGTTTCCTTCACGCTCGAAGCTAAGCGTGAGGGTGACATACCCGATCTCTCTGGCAGCCACAATGCCTCCTTCGCTGATGCTCTTCCCTTCCATCAGGTCCGGGGGCGTTAGACTCTCAAGGGAGTCGTTATCCCCTCTTGGTGAGAACAGGTGTCCGCATTCCTGAATCACAGAGCGCTTAAGTTGTCAAGTCCTTTTTAGGTATGATTTAGCTATATGATCCTACCAGTACTGGATAGAGAGAGCAAATCCTAGACAGAGTCTCGCGTTGCTGGCCTCCGCGTCTAGGCGTCTAAAAGCACGTAATCGAGAATTTTCAATCTTTACGGCCTCTAGGGTTGAGTTTTAGTTCAAGTGTTAGACTTTTAGTTCAACGGTCCGTTGTGGTGCAAAGCCCTTGACACACCCCAGATATAGTGCTATTCTGTCTTCAGTAACCAGATATTGTGTTTCGCCCCGCCAGTTAGTTAGGCGCGCCCAGATAACCGCCTAGAACTCCCCCAGCAGGCCGAGGGCGTCGGAAGTATCTCCAGGCTGTCGGCTATGCTGTGTCCTTTCTGCGGTCACGAAGACTCCAAGGTGATCGACTCTCGAAACTCGGTCGAGGGGATCCGCCGCAGGCGCGAGTGCCTGAAGTGCACCCAGAGATTCACCACGCAGGAGCGGCTGCAGACCCGCGCGCTCATGGTGATCAAGCGTGACGATCGGCGGGAGGAGTTCAGCCACGAGAAGCTGTTCTCCAGCCTCCTTACGGCGTGTGCCAAGCGGCCGCTGCCGACGGGCACGATCGAAAAACTCGTGGACGACATAGAGGCCGAGCTGGCCGACGCGGGCCGCGCGCAGATACCGTCCCGGATGATCGGCGAGATGGTGATGGAGCGCCTGAAGGCGCTGGACCGGGTGGCGTACATCAGGTTCGCCAGCGTGTACCGCGACTTCAGGCACATCGAGACGTTCAAGGAAGAGATCGACGCTCTTCTGGAGCCTCCGGAGGAGCCGGCGGTGCCGGACAACCAGCTCTCCTTCCTTGAAGACGAGCCCCTCGATGTCCCGCCTCGGAGGCGCAGGCGCCGAGCGCGGCGTCCCTCGGAGCCGGGAGTGTCCTAGGCCGCACTCTCGGCCTCCCTCGGCAGCCTCGGTTCCCAGCCGAAATACCGAGCGCTTCCGACGGCGAGTGCCACTAGCTCAAGTGTTCTCTTAGTGCTATCATGCAGCCGGGCGCGGAGGGACAGAAGTTCGAAAGACCGTGTGCGGCTACCGCCGCGGCCGGGCAACCATATCTAGACGGGAGCGACGAGTCATGATCCAGGATAAGCGCAACATCGAAAAACTCGCAGGTGCGGAGGCCGACCGCCCCACCGAGCCTTCGGAATTGGAGCAGGGCAGGGCGAAAATCTCACCGAACGCCAAGCTGGTTCTCGAAAGGCGCTATCTTAGGAAGGACGCCGACGGGAAAGTCGTCGAGACGCCCGACGAGATGTTCCAGCGGGTTGCCCATGCCATCGCGGAGCCGGAGCTCAGGTACGGCTCCGAGGTCGAGGTCAGGACCGCCGAGGGCCAGTTCTACGAGATCATGTCGTCGCTCGAGTTCGTTCCCAACTCCCCTACCTTGATGAACGCCGGCACCGGCGCCGGCACCCTGTCTGCCTGCTTCGTGATGGGGCTGGAGGACAGCATGGAGGGGATTATGACCACCGCCAAGGAGGCGGCGATGGTCCAGAAGTTCGGCGGCGGGACGGGGTTCGCGCTGTCGGCGATCCGCCCGAAGGGCGCCTCCATCTCTACCACCCACGGCAGGGCGTGCGGTCCCGTCGCGGTCCTGAGACACCTGTCGTCCGTCTCCACCCTGGTGACACAGGGAGGCAAGCGCGACGGGGCCAACATGGCGGTCATGGACGTCCACCATCCGGACATACTGGAGTTCATCCACTCCAAGCGGACGGAAGGGACGATCCACAACTTCAACATATCGGTCGGGGCCAGCGACGAGTTCATGGAGGCGGTCCGCGACGGCACCGATTATCCCCTTCGCGAGCCCAGCACCGGCGAGGAGGTGGGCCGTCTGAACGCCGCCGAGGTCTTCTCGAAGATCATCGACGGAGCCTGGCGGAACGGCGAGCCCGGTATGATCTTCCTTGACGCTGTCAACCGCGACAACCCGACTCCGCAAATCGGGCGCATGACGGCCACGAACCCGTGCGGCGAGCAGCCGCTGCTGCCGTACGAGTCGTGCAACCTGGGGTCGATCAACCTGGCCAGGCTCCTGACTCCGGACGGACAGGGGGTCGACTACGACCGCCTGCGGGAGGTCGTGCGGACCGCCACCCACTTCCTGGACAACGTGATCGACGCCAACGAGTACTCGGTCGACAAGATCAAGGAGATGACGCTCAAGACCCGCAAGATCGGCCTGGGGATCATGGGCTTCGCCGACCTGCTGATGAAGCTACGTATCCCGTACGACTCGGAGGAGGGCGTCGAGATGGGCCGCAAGGTCATGCGGTTCGTCCGTGACGAGTCGGACGCCATGTCCGAGGAGCTGGCGCAGAGGCGTGGGGTCTTCCCGGCGTTCGAGGGCAGCAAGTACGACGCTCCCGGGATGCCCCGGATGCGCAACTCCTGCCGCCTCACGGTGGCGCCCACGGGCACCATCTCGATGATCGCGGGCTGCTCCAGCGGCTGCGAGCCGGCCTTCGCGCTCTGCTATCACAAGCACAACATCCTGAACGACGGCATGGGCGGCGCGGAGAGCCTGCTGTACGTGGACGCCTCCTTCGAGGAGGCTGCCAGGGGGAACGAATTCTACAGCGACGAGCTGATGAACTATCTGGCCGACGGCGGCTCCATCCAGGACCGAGACGACGTGCCCGACTGGGCGAAGCGGGTCTTCGTGACCGCCTCGGACATCTCTCCGGAGTGGCACGTCAAGATGCAGGCCGCCTTCCAGGAGAGCGTCGACTCCGGGATATCCAAGACGATCAATTTCCCGAACACGGCCACCCACGACGACGTCAGAACCGCTTACCTCATGGCGTGGGAGCTGGACTGCAAGGGCATCACCGTATACCGCTCCGGCAGCCGCGATGCCGAGGTGCTGACCGCCGGCAAGGACGAGGCTACCGCTGAGGCCGAGGCGGACTCCGTGAAGACTCTAGTGCCGCGGCGGCGTCCGGCGATGGTCCGGGGCGTCACGGAGCGGGTCCGCACCGGGCACGGCAACACGTACGTCACCATCAACTTCGACGAGAAGGGCGAGCCGTTCGAGCTGTTCACCAACGTCGGCAAGGCGGGCGGATGCGACTCGGCCCAGGTCGAGGCGATCTCCCGGCTTATATCCCTGGCTCTGCGGTCCGGCATAGACGCCGGGCAGCTCGTCGAGCACCTGAAGGGGATCACCTGCTGCCCCATCTGGGACGGCGGCACGCTGGTCCGCTCGGCGCCCGACGCGGTAGCCCTCGTCCTGAGCCGCCATCTGCAAGAAGGGGTCTCGAAGGCGGAGACCGAGGCCGAGCTTGTGACCGGCACGGCAACCGCTCAGATAGGGCTGTTCGGTCCGGAGGCGAGCTCTAAGGGGCCGGAAAAGACCAACGGAGGCAGCATCCCCAGGGGCGCTCGGTGCCCCGACTGCGCCGGAGTCCTGGTGCACCAGGAGGGCTGCATGCGCTGCGCCGACTGCGGATACAACAAGTGCGAGTAGTCTAGATGTCGTTCTTCGCTGCGGCTCAGACTGACAAGGGCATGGGGTCAGAGGGGCTTGTCCTCTCTGCCGGGAGCCTGAAGGTGCCCCTCAGAAATCATCCGCCTCTCTATTTTGGGGCGGGGTGAGATAGGGCGCAGGCGCGGGAGGCCCTCCCCTCCCCAGATTTCTCGCCGCGGCTCAGAATGACAACAGGGCGGGGATTTGCTCACACAGGCTCTCAGAATGACAAGGGCATAGGGTGTGCAGATCCCGACAAGTCGGGATCGCCGGGAGTCTGAGGGTGCCCCTCAGAAATCATCCGCCTCTCTATTTGGGGGCGGGGTGAGATAGGGCGCAGGTGCGGGAGGCCTCTCCCCCCCTCCCCAGCTTTCTCGCCGCGGCTCAGAATGACGACGAACCAGGAAGCACTCACCCTTTGCAGGGGCCCCGGAGCGTCCGGGGCCCCTCGTCTTTGCTATGAGCCGGGCGTATAATGGAGGCGACCCGGCTATGGCCGGGAAAAGCCGAGACCGAGAATGAAAGACCGACCGATAATCGCGATAACGATGGGCGATCCCGCCGGGATCGGCCCCGAGGTGACCGCCAGGGCCCTCCTCGACCGGCGGGTGCTCGACCTGTCCAGGCCCGTGGTAGTCGGGAGCGCGGCCGCGATGGACGACGCTCTCAGGCTCATCGGCGCCGACAGGGCGACCGTCGTGGCGCACTCGTTCGACGAGCTGTCCTGGGAGGACGGTGCCATCCAGGTGCTCGACCTGGAGAACCTGCGTTACGGGGACATCCAGCAAGGGACGGTCTCCGCCGAGGCGGGACAGGCCTCGGTCGAGTGGATCCAGAAGGCCGGAGAGCTGGCCACGTCGGGCAAGGTCCGCGCCGTCGTCACCGCCCCCATCCACAAGGAGGCGTGCCGGATGGCCGGGTACAAGGACATCGGCCACATGGAGATATTCCAGAGCCAGACCGGTGCCGCCGAGGTCGCCACGATGCTGATCGCGGACGGGCTGCGCGTCGTCCACATGACGACCCACAAGTCGCTTCGGACCGCCCCCGACTTCGTGACCAGGGCGAACGTGCTCTCCAAGATCAAGCTGACGCACAATAGCTTCCAGCAGTGGGGCTTCCCCAAGCCTCGGATCGGCGTCGCGGCGCTGAACCCCCATGGCAGCGACGGCGGGCTGATCGGCGACGACGAGGAGAAGGAGATCTCCCCCGCGGTCGAGGACGCCCGAGCCATCGGCATCGATGCGATAGGCCCGGTACCTGCGGACACGATATTCAACCAGGCCATCGACGGGAAGTATGACGCCGTCCTGGCGATGTACCACGATCAGGGCCACATCGCCATCAAGGTGCATAACTGGGCCAAGAGCGTCAGCGTGAACCTGGGGCTGCCGTTCATCAGGACCTCGGTCGACCACGGCACCGCGTTCGACATCGCGGGCAAGGGGGTCGCGGACCACGAGAGCATGCTCGAGGCGGTCATGACCGCGGTCGATCTGGCCGGCGAAGGGCGTCTCAGATGACATCGATTCGGCCGAATCCGCGTTCTTACAGGTAGAGGGTCTGCGGAGACGATGAAGGTATCGTTCATTGGCGGCGGCGTCATGGCCGAAGCCATTATCGGTGGGATGCTGAAGGCGCGCCTGGCTGCTCCCGACGAGATTCGCGTCGGGGAGCCGGTCGAGTCGCGCAGATCCTATCTGGCCGACAGGTACGGGCTGGACGTCGTGGCACGTAACGCCGACGCGGTGGACGGCTCTGAGATGCTTGTGCTGTCGGTGAAGCCACAGAACCTGACCGAGGTGCTCGCAGACCTCAGGCCCGGCCTCAAACCGGAGCACACGATCCTATCGATAGTAGCCGGAGCACGAATGGAGCGACTGGTCAACGGACTCGACCACGCCGCGGTCATCCGGGTCATGCCGAACACCCCGGCCCAGATCGGCGCCGGTATGAGCGTGTGGACGGCGGCTTCGTCGGTAGCGTCCGACAAGGTCGACGCGACCCGGTCGATCCTTCAGACCCTCGGAGAGGAGCTCCAGGTTCCCGACGAGAAGCTGATCGACATGGCGACGGCGCTGAGCGCCAGCGGGCCCGCCTACGTCTTCCTGTTCATCGAGGCGCTCATAGACTCCGGCGTGTACCTGGGGATGTCTCGGGACGTGGCACGCAAGCTGGCCGTCCAGACGGTGCTCGGGAGCGCCCGGCTCGTCGAGGAGTCGGGCCGACACCCGGCGGAGCTCAGGGACATGGTCACGTCGCCCGGGGGAACCACCGCGGAGGCTCTGATGGCCTTCGAGCGGCGAGGGTTCCGAGGGGTCGTACAGGAGGCGGTGGCCGCCGCCTACGACAAGGCGATCGAGCTGGGAAGGCAGGGCTGATGGAGTTTCTGGCCCAGTTCGTCGGCATCCTTGCGAAGGTGCTGTACATAGCCCTGCTGGCCAGGGTCGTGCTGTCCTGGATCAACCTGGGGTCCGACAACCCTTTCGTTACGATCGTCTACCAGATAACCGAGCCGATTCTCGCGCCGATCCGGCGGGTCCTCCCGGCCTTCGGCACGCTGGACCTCTCGCCGATGGTCGCGATGCTAGCCGTCTGGATCGTTAGCCGGGTCTTCCAGCGCCTGGTCTAGCGGAAAGCCGCCCGAGTACCTCGTCGGCCGCGAGGCCTTCCACGAGCAGCACCTTCCTGGTCCTCGAGTGACCCCGCAGGATGCTCACGCTGCGCTTGGGCAGCCGGAGACGATCCGCCAGAAGCGCCACGACCGCCTCGTTCGCCCTTCCGGCCTCCGGCACCGCCGTGACGAACACCTTCAGGGTGCCGTCCTCCGCGACCCGGACCCTGTTGTCCTTGGCCCTCGGCCGGACTGTCACGTCGATTCTCGCGCCCTCCGTCTTCGGTCCGCGCCTCCGCCGAGCGCCGTCAGGCATGCGCCATCACGCCGCCGTCGATGAACATCGTCTGCCCGGTTACGTAGTCGCTGGCGTCGGAGGCCAGGTAGACCAGGAGACCGCACAGGTCGCTCGGGCGGCCCTTCCGCCTGGACGGGATGTAGCGAACCAACAGCTCTCTCTCGGCCTCCTCGGACGGCGGCTCGACGGTGATCCACCCGGCGCCGATGGCATTCACGCGGATGTTGCTGCCGGCCCATTCCAGCGCCAGCGCGGCGGTGAGCTGCCGGATCGCCCCCTGGGCGGCACAGGCGGCCACGGAGCCGGCGAGGCCACGCGCGGACAGCCCAGACGAGATGTTGACGACGCGTCCCCCGCCCCTGGCCACCATGTGCCCGCCAACGGTCCTGGTGCACAGGAACGCCGAGCCGACGTTGAACTCCATCAGCGCGGACCACTCCGAGTCTGTGACGTCGAGGAACGGCCCGGCGAACTCCGCGCGGGCGTTGTTGACGAGAATGTCTATCCTTCCCAGCTCCCCGATCGCTGAGTCGACGGTCGCCTCGATGTCGGCGGCACTGGTGAGATCGGCCGGAATCGCGAACGACCGCCGGCCGTGTTCCTGGACGGCAGCCGCGGCCTCGCGCATGTCGGATGCCTCCGAGCCGGCGATCGCGACGTCCGCTCCCGCCTCGGCGAGGGCCGATGCTAGGGCCGGGGTCCATCCGCGCCGGTCGGCGGTGATCAGAGCCGATTTGCCGGTCAGGTTCCACTCAGTAGGGATTGGCATGGGAGTCTCGTCTCCTTGCGGCCGTGGCTCTCATTGGGCGACGATGGTCACCCCTCCCCCAAAGGGAGAGAAAAGGTTATCTGAGGGACACCCTCAGACTCCCGGCAAAGGGGCTCCGCCCCTCTGTACTCCCCTTTTTCGCGTGCTCAGTCGGTTCAGATTTCCAGAGGGATCGTAGGGGAGTAGCCGGTAGGGGCGTACCCGCCTGCCAGACCTCCTCCATCGATTGTAATGAGCTCGCCGTTCATATAGTTGGAGGCCTCAGAGGTAAGGAAGACCGCGATGGGTCCGAGCTCGGATGCGTCCCCTACCCTGCCGACGGGTATGAACTCGGCTCTGGGCAGGGTCATGGCGGACGACGACGTCCCCTCGGTGGGAAAGAAGCCGGGGACGATGCAGTTGCTGGCGACACCGTGGCGGCCCAGGCTCGTGGCCAGCACGCGGGTGAGCTGGACGGTTCCGGCCTTGGCGCACGCGTACACGTAGTTGTCCCTGCCGCCACGCAGTCCGAAGCCGGACGACACGTTGATGATCTTTCCTGCGCCGCGATCGACCATGTGCCTGGCGATGGCGCGGGAGCAGTAGAACGCGCCGGTCAGGTTGGCGTCGAGGCCGGTGTGCCACTCCTCGTCTGAGACCTCCCATATCGGAACCCCTCCGTGACCTCCGACCATGCCGGCGTTGTTGACCAGCGCGTCGACCTTGCCGAACCGGTCTACGGCGCCGTCGCACAGCCGCCGGACCTGAGCCGAGTCCGTCACGTCGGTCGGCACCGCAACGGCCTGAGTGCCGCCTTCCCGAGCAAGCCCTGCGGTCTCCTCGATGGGTCCGGTGCGCCGCCCGGCGACCACCACGTCCGCCCCCGCTCTGGCCAGGGCCAGCACCATCTCGCGGCCCAGCCCGGTGCCACCGCCCGTGACGATGACGGTCTTGCCGTCGAGGTTGAGCTTATCCAGGACGTTCGGGGTCATCTACTCCAGTCCCTCCGGGTGCCGCACAAGATTCCCTCCTTTTGAAAAGGGGGGAAAGTAAGGATCTGAGGGACATCCTCAGACTCCCGGCATAGGGGCTCCGCCCCTCTGCGCACCCCTTGCCTCCGCCGCGCGTCTACTTGGCGTCATCGGCTGAGGGTGACGTCTCCGGCCACGACGCTGACCGTGGACCCGTCCGTCTTTGCGATCAGCAGGTTCCCCTCCTCGTCCACCCCGCGCGCACGTCCCAAGATCACCTCGTTCTCCGAGCGGACCTCCACCAGGGCCCCGAGCATGTCCATCCTGGACGCCCAGAGGGCGGTCAGGGACTCGCCGGCCCTGACGGAGCCATAGAGATCGTCGAAGCTCTCGAGTACGGCCAGAAGCAGCTCCGTCCGATCCACCGGGCGTCCCAACACGGCGGCGACGCTCGTAGCTGTGCCCGCGATCTCCGGATAGAGCAACGGATCGAAGTTGGCGTTGAGTCCGATACCGACGACGGCGTAGCTGACCTCTCCCCCCTCGACAGCGCTCTCGACCAGGATTCCCGAAACCTTCCGACGATCGATGCGAACGTCGTTGGGCCACTTGAGAGTCGCCTCCCGTCCCGTGAGCTCCGAGACGGTCCGCGATACGGCAAGCGTCGCAGCCATGTTCATGTAGCGTAGCTGCGCCAGAGACGGCCGGATCATGACCGAGAAGGTCAGGTTCTCTCCCGCCGGTCCTATCCAGCTACGGCTGAACCGTCCTCTGCCGGCGGTCTGCTGCTCGGCTACGATCACGGTGCCCTCCGGCGCTCCGTCCTGGGCGAGCCTCGACGCCTCGTCCATCGTGGAGCCAAGCGACTCGTAGTAGCGAACCTGACAGCCGATGACCCGTTGCGACAGTTGTTCTCTCAAGCGCTCGATGTCGAGATCGGACATGCTCGAAGCCTTTCCGAGTCGTCCTCCACCGTAAGGCCACAGACGACCGAGCCCATTTTATCCAGCGGACGACGGTGGTGACAAGCACCTGCGATGGCGGCCGGTCCGGCGTTGCCGTCGGTCTCGGGTTGGGTTATCCTACCGCTTGGTCCCAGACAGATGGACGGAAACGCAGCGCTAGCAGGACGATGAAATACGGGGTGCGCAGGGGGGCGAAGCCCCTTTGTGGGGAGTCTGAGGGTTTCCCTCAGATATGATTTCTCTCCCCCTCGGTCAGGAAGAGGAGAAGCGGGATGGTCGAAAGGGGTGTTCAACGCCCCCCCAGGAGGCTCAGATGAAGGGCATCGACGCGATCGCAGAGATACTGAAGAGGGAGGGTATCGAGTTCCTCGCCTGCTACCCGTCTCAACCGCTGATCGACGCCTGCGCCCGCAGGGGCATCCGCCCGGTCCTCTGCCGGCAGGAGCGCATCGGCATGGCGATTGCTGACGGGTTCAGCCGTACCACCAACGGCAAGCGGCTGGGCGTGTTCACGATGCAGCAGGGACCCGGCTCCGAGAACGCTTTTCCGGGGGCCGCACAGGCCTTCGCCGACAACGTCCCGATCCTACTCCTGCCCGGGGGCGAGTTCACCCACAAGGCGTTCGTCAAGCCCAACTTCAGCGCGATGGACAGCTACGGCAGCGTGACCAAGTGGATGGCCCAGATCAACCACATGGACCGCATACCGGAGCTGATGCGGAGGGCCTTCTACCAGCTCCGCACCGGCAAGGGGGGCCCGGTTCTGCTGGAGCTGCCGAGGGATGTCATGGAGGGGGAGTATGGGTCCGACGAGGTGCAATATACGGCGGTGAACGGCAACCGGATGGCCCCCGACCCTCAGGACATCCGGGAGGCCGCGCGGATCCTTCTCCAGTCCAATCGTCCGGTGATACACGCGGGGCAGGGCGTAATGTACGCCGAGGCGACGGAGGAGCTTCGCGAACTGGCCGAGCTGCTCCAGGCGCCGGTGATGACCACGATGCCCGGCAAGGGCGCGTTCCCCGAGAACCACCCTCTTGCCCTCGGCGCCTCGGCCGTGTCCACAACCAAGCCGATCTCCCATTTCCTGCAGAGGGCCGACACCGTCTTCGGCGTCGGGTGCAGCTTCACCCGGACCGCGTACGGCAAGACGATTCCCGACGGCAAGCTCATCATTCATTCGACGATCGACCCGTCGGACGTCAACAAGGACTACGAGGCCGGCCACGCCGTCATCGGGGACGCCAAGCTCGTGCTGCAAGAGCTGGTGGACGAGATCAGGAGCAGCACCGCGGGTGGAGGGAGAGAGGCCAACGGGACCGTAGCCGAAGAGGTTCAGACGGTGAAGAAGGAGTGGCTCGACGAGTGGATGCCCGAGCTGACCTCGGACGAGATTCCCATCAACCCCTACCGCGTCATCTGGGACATGCTCCACACTGTCGACAGGGCCAACACTATCATCACGCACGACGCCGGGAGCCCGAGGGACCAGCTAGTTCCGTTCTGGGAGACCGTGGCGCCCCGAACCTATATGGGCTGGGGGAAGTCGACCCAGCTCGGCCACGGCCTGGGCCTTATCATGGGAGCCAAGCTCGCCGAGCCCGGCAAGCTGTGCATCAACGTCATGGGCGACGCCGCCATCGGGATGGTCGGGATGGACCTGGAGACCGCCGCGAGGTCCAAGCTGGGCATCCTAACGGTGGTCTGGAACAACGGCGCGATGGCGATCGAGCGCGACACCATGGAGTACGCCACCGAGAAGTACGGGACCGTCTTCGTCGGCGGCAACTACAGCGAGGTCTCTAGAGCGCTTGGCGGTTGGAGCGAGCGGGTCGAGAAGCCGGACGACTTCATCCCGGCGTTCAAGCGGGCGATCGAGGTCACCAAGACGGGTCAGCCTGCGCTGGTTGAGGTCATCACCAAGGAGGGGTTCGACTTCTCGAAGTATCCGTAAGAACGGGGACTTGGCCCGGTCAAGCGTCGAGCTCTCACCCCATCGACCGGACCTGTCACGGGGATGAGGACGAAGCCCAGGGAGCCTGGCGGGGGGATGCTTGCGAACGCAGTTCGGGGATGGTTGAACACAATAGCGCAAAACGGGCTGGCCCTAACACTGAGCGCCAAGCTGCCACCGTCGGGAAGCCGGAGAGCGGTCGCCGGCTGGTCCGTCTCGCAGGTCGAATGACTCATCCTCGACATCAACGAGAATGCTTGCTAGTGTTTGGGAGTCAGCAGGCGCTCAAGTTCACCGATCGTATTCCGAATCGCCTCCTGCTCCAGGTCCTCGATCTCGCCATACCAGGTTTCTCGAGGCTGGTGAAGTAGCTCTTTCATCTTCACGCCCCGTAAGATCATCTCTCGATAGATGGGCATCGCCTTCGACAGACGAGCTACGTCCACCCTCTTGCGGCCCTGAGGGCGCATCCCACGCCGCTCCCATAGGCGTTCCTGTTCTGGTCTAATGTAACGCTTCCAGATAAGGTCCCACTCGTCCTTGGTCAAGTTACTCGTCGATCGAGCCGACGTGCACCGAGAACGGTTCGCCCTCATCGGACAGATGCGCGCCTGAAACTACATTCACATCGAGCGGATCCAACCCAATGAGCCATTGCGGATTCTCGGTCAGCACGTAGGCTGTCAGCGCGGCTGAGGCTCGCCGTGGCAACCGATGACGCTGAATTAGGCGATGCGCAGCCCAGTTTAGGGGAACGATGGGACCGCGATATCCGACCGGTCCATCGGAACTGGTCTGTAGCCAGTTAGGAATCTCATCAACGTCAAACCGAACGCGTGCGCTCTCCTGAGCAGATTCTCGCATCTCTGCTGAGACCATCCCCGCTATATCCTCGTCCAGCTCCCTTCCGAGCGCGGCCTGGAGGTGGATTAGGTGCCACCCTCCAACGAGTTGTCGCTCGACCTCTTGCCTGACACATTCTGGTCTGACCACCTCCGCTGCCTGGTTCCACAGATCATCTCCCTCTAACACGCGAACTTGGGAGTCGGGGACACCGAGGACTGACCGGACATCCCGAACGTCCCGTTCGAGGTGAGGATTCTCCGCCAGGAGAGCGAGGCGCGCCCTTGTCCCCTCCGAGGTCTCTTGCCACTCTCTACGCCTCCGAGGAAATACCTTGGTCCTGAGAAACGGGTCCAGCCTGCGGTCGACCCGGCGTGCCATGGCCGGATCGTCGTTACGAAGTTGCTGCGAGGCACGGGTGTAACCGTAGAACGTCAGGTCACGTAGCCCCTCTCCGTAGAGGGCCTCGAGTTCCTCACCGAGATCTCCGAGTTCCCTTGTCATGGAGCCCCCCTATGACACCGTGACCATTCCTGGTTCCCGCGGATACGCTTGAGATATGGCCTGCTCCCGAGCTCAACGGAAACCGAATCCCATCCCACCAACCGAAATTGTCGTCGAACACATTCGCCCGGCAGGAGTGCGTCAGCGCCTCTCCCAAGCAATCGATATTCTGCTGAGCGCCTCGGTCCGGGCCACGAACAAGACTCCTGGTCCGAAGTCTGAGATGGCAGGGTCCGAATCTGAACCCGATAGTCCTGGCAAGTGATGATCGGCCGGGCGGCATCAACCAACGTCAATGAGGCCAGATGGAAAGAGCATAGCACATTTGTTTCGACCCACCAGTGTCTGTGGATCGCGGGATCTCGTTTCTTTCACCAGACGAGCGAGCTGAGTCGACGCTGCGGTTTCAAGGAGATTGTCAGCGGCGGTCCGTCGATGAAGAAGCCCGCCGAAGGGCCCGACGGAACTATTGATGTTGAGATCGCGGGAGACGGGTGTGATGGCAGCGATAAGACGTACGGGTCGTCCGAGGGCGAACGTGGACTTTGTGACGGTTTGTGACACCCTTCGCGACCAACTTGGTGAGCCGGGGGCAATAGCCCGAACAGCACGTCAATTCGGGATCAGTCGGGCCTGGATATACAAACACGTCATCCCGGTTCTCATGGCAGGGACGGATGCCGCCGATGGCGAGTGACCACAAACTCGCCACGGTGAGGCTTAAGCCCGCGTCGCTTACTACCGGGACTTCCATCGCGCTTGCCCGCTCCCGTGTCTCCAAGCACCTGAGCCGGCGTCTTCCCTACTACCTCACCGAGGACGAGGCACGTCAGATGGTCGATGTGGCGGCCACAGAGAGGGACAAGCTGCTGCTCGACGTGCTGCGACAGGCTGGACTGCGTATAAGCGAAGCGATCAGGATCAAGCTAGGTGACGTCGGCCGGGATGGGATACGCGTCGTCGGCAAGGGCCGGGTTGACCGGGTGGTCTTCGTCCAAGACGGACTGGTGGCCTCGATCCTTCTCTTCGCTCAGGAGCATAGTCTCGGGCGCGAGGACCATCTCTTTCGCTCTCGTCGGGGTGGCCACATCACGAAGCAGCGCGCCGACCAGATCATCAAGGAGACAGGTCGGAGGGCGGGTCTAGACCGCAACGTCCACGCGCATCTCTTTCGCCACGGGTACGCAATCAACTTCTTGAACTACGGAGGCCGCCTGGATGCTCTCCAGGAGCAGTTAGGTCATCGAGATATCAATACAACCCGCATCTACCTGCGTCTCACTGACGAGGACGTCAAGCGTGAGGTCGCGAAAATCCGGTTCTAGTTGTCGATCCTGGCCTTCTGGAAACTGATGGCTTCTGTTCTACTGGCCGACTCCCGGCTTGGCACGCTGCTCGCACCTCCCATACAAGCACACCCACGGAACGGTTGTCCGTCCTACGCCGAAAGTCGGCGCTTGTCGACTCCTCCTGCGGAGCATCGATGTCCCATTTAATCACCGCTTAACCCCGAATCCACCGAAGGTATGACGTTGCAGCAGCAGAATGGGTGATGAGGGGCAAAGGGAGGCGATGGTCCGGGCACGATTCGGGTAAATGGGGCCGGTGTCTGTCTTCAGCCGCCGCGGGGAGACCTTGTGACCGTCTGGGGACGTTGGGTAGGGCGAGATGGCGGGGAGAGGACGCGGCGAGAGGTGCTCGCGGACCGGACTGGCGCGAGTTTGCGGGGACGTTCGGTTGGGCGGATGGCGGGTCAGTTGCGGACGGGCGCCGTCAGGCTGGGAGTGGAATCGCTCGCAGCCGTGCCAGGGCGCGACTGAACTGGGTTTCCCAAGGCCAGCGCTGTGGCAGATGCAGGGTGAGGCGGCGTGCCGAGCGGGTGAGCCGTCCGGCCAGGGAGAAGAACCGTCGCCGAAGGGTCTTGGTGGTCGCGATCTGCTCGCCCAGACCGATCCGCGCCGTCCAGCGGGCCAGGTTGTGGGCCATCACCTGTACCGCCAGCCAAGCGCCGTTGGCGGCGAAGCGGCCGGACGGCATGTGGTTCAGACCGACGCCGTACTTGAGGTCTCGAATGGCGTTCTCGATCTCGGCGTGGCGGCGGTGGTCGGCCTCCAGTTCCAGGGTCTCTCCGTCCCGGTCGGTGATGAAGCCGTGATAGCTGTAGGTGGCGAAGAGGGCCAGTTGGGAACCGGGCGTGGGCTTCACCCGCCGGACGATGAGCCGCACCGGTGCGGCGCCGGGCTCAGTCCGGAAGGGGGTGTAGGTGGTCTGCGCCACATCGGCGGCGCCGTCCATCCAGTAGGGGACCGGCGTCCAGTCTGCATCGGGAATCGCCTCGATCAGGTTCCGCAGGCTTTTGTGCTGGCGGATGGTGATGGAGAAGCGGACATCCATCTCACGACAGGCGGCGACGAGAGCGTGGGCGTAGAAGCCGCTGTCGGCCCGCGCCGTAAGTTGCCCGCTGGCCCCGGCACGGCGAACCCGGCTCACCGTTTCACGCAGGAAGTGGGCGGCGCCCCGAGCGGTGTTGGCGCGGCCCTCGCGCAGCCGGGACATCAGCACGTCGCCGGTGCCGGCGGCGACGGCCAACAGGGGGTGATAGCCCCGCTTGCCGGTATAGCCGTGGTGGCGCGCTCCCTCCTTGGCCAGTCCATAGGTCTCGCAGATGGTCGAGTCCAGGTCGATGGTCAGGGGCGAGTCGCCGGGTCCGGCCCCAGCGGCCCAGGCCCGGGCCAACAACTGGCGGCTCACGCGGTCGAGTTGACGGACATGCCCCCACCGGAAGCTGCGCAGGAACGTCCCCAGGGTGGATGGCGCCTTGACCACGCAGCCTAGAACACCGACCGTCCCACCAGCGCGCAGCGCATCGGCGTCGTCGATGCAGTCGCCGCCAGCCAGCGCGGAAGCGACCAGCGTCAGCATCTTGTCCCCCGTGTTCGCCCGTCCCGGCGCGCCGCCGAGGTCAAGGTGATGGTCGACGAGTTCTCGCAGGCCCAGGTGCCGGGCGAGGGTGGCCGGCACGAGCAGGCCGGCATTGGCCACCAGGCGATGGTCGTCAAAGAGGATGCGGATACGGTCGGGTTTGTTCTGTGGCAGCATCTATTGGGTGCTCCTTGTTTCCGCGCGGGTTTCTGTTCCAAAACCATTATCCCAGATTCAGAGGAGCACCCTCTAGCTTCTTCATGGGCTGTCCCCAAGGCCGTCATTCGGTGGATTCGGGTTTAGGTATCGGGAGATTGAGTAGACTCGAAAGCACGACACTCAAATCGAACTAGCGAAGCTCGCAACCAACTGGCCCCCTCGACTCAAAAGGATTTCCTTTCGAAACACCCCGTACACGGGATTCAGGTGGAATTGAAGATTTAGCGCCTACCCGGCAGGCTACGGCACTCTGCTGATCGAGGGAGACCGACTGCCCCTATCCGGCCTCGCTAATGCACTTCTCTAGGAGATCTAGGCCCGCTTTCGCGAACGTCTCCATGTTGGCCTCGCGGTCCGCGCCGCCGGTCTCCAGCGTAGCTACCTTCTCGACGGGCCCCGCGACGGCGATACAGGCGTGCCCCGCGGCGTCGCCGTACCGATTGCCGGTCGGGCCGCTGGCGCCGGTTTCACTAAGCCCCCACGTCGTCGACAGTGACTTACGAACGGCCCGAGCTTTGATCAGTGCGTAGGGCTCGGTGCTCGGCCGGACGTCACCCATCGCATCGTCGACCACACCGAGCAGGCCTCGGCGAGCCTCATGGGTGTAGACGACCGTGCCGCCGATGTAGTAGGCCGACGCCCCGGGGACGGCTACCAGCGCCGCGGAGATCAGACCTCCCGCTGAGGATTCGGCCACCGCGACCGTCTCGTTGCGTTGCTTCAGCAACGCTCCGACCGATTCGGCCATCGAGCTCAATCCTTCCATGACATCCTCCGGCCTACTGTGGATACCAAGAGGCCGCAGTCTACCTCGGGGCACGCGGGGAGATAGAGGAAGAGCTGGGCGTGTGGACTACGAGTGCAGGTTCGGCGAAAGCAACCCGGTAGAAGGCGTCGCATTGCTCCCTCACTTTGCCATACTTCGTGCTCAAGCTCTAGCTGTTCGAACGAGCGTTCCGAAGATCGGACAGTGGCTGCTCCAGAGCCGATCGACGGTCCTGACGTGCGTGTTGCCGCCCGACTCATGGCCGACGGCGAGTCACCGGCGGAGCGGAACCGCGAGACGCGGTTATCGTTTTGAGCTCGTCGACGACTGAGGCAAAGGCCTCCACTGTCTGGCTCACGTCATCGCCGGTGTGGGCTGTTGAGACGTACATCTTAGAGGCTGCCTTCAGCACCCCTCGTTCCAGCAACAGGTCGTTGAACCGACCGAGCGCCGCTTTATCTGCACCGAGGGTGGAGCGATAGTCGGTTATTTCGCCATCGGTGAAATAAACATCGAAGCACACTGCTTCTCCCGCTACCCGGGCGGGTATTTCCGCCTCGTCGAGCAGTCGCTGAAGGGAATCCTTAACCCTGTGGCCGGTTGCGAACAGCTTCTCGTATGTCCCCTCTCGCTTCAGAATGTCAAGAGTAGCAAGTCCGGCGACGGCCGCCACGGGGTTGCCGCTCAACGTGGCGGCTTGATGCACGTAGTCGCCGGCCTCCATCGCGGGGTCGAAATGCGCCATTATCTCATCTCGGCCAGCTACGGCTGAGAGGGGATATCCGCCGGCGACCGCCTTGCCTAGCGTACAGATGTCCGGGGTGACACCATAGTATTCCTGGGCACCGCCGTACGCCAGTCGGAAGCCCGTCACTACCTCGTCGAATATCAGGGGTATCCCGTAGAGCTCGGTCACCTCCCTAAGCCCCTGGAGAAAGCCAGGCACGGGAGCGAGCAGCCGCTGGAACGGCTCGACGATGACCGCGCCCAGCTCGTCATGATGACACTCGATGATCGCCGACGTCGTTTCGATGTCGTTAAAGGGGGCGATCAGTACCAAGTCGGCGACAGAGAGCGGTATTCCGGCCGAATCCGGTATGGCTCTCGGGTACTGCCCCGGTTCGGCCGGCGTCGTGTTCATCAGCACGTAGTCGTTCAATCCATGGAACCCACCCTCGAACTTAAGGATCTTGTCTCGCTTCCTGTAGGCCCGGGCCACGCGCAAGGCGTAGAAGCTGGCCTCGGAACCGGTGGCGCTGAACCTGACCTTTTCGGCGCAGGGCACCGCCTTTACGATTTCTTCGGCCAGGAGAATTCCGTACTCGTTACTGGCGAAAAATGTTGAGCCGTGCTCTAGCTGCTCTCTTACCGCCGCCACCACCTCGGGGTGAGCATGGCCTACTATCATGGGCCCTCCACCCAGTATGAGGTCGACGTACTCGTTGCCGCTGACGTCCCAGACGCGGCTTCCCAATCCACGTTGAACTACTATGTCCCTGTTGAGATTGCCGAAGCCCCCGCCGGGCAGAACTCTATGGGCCTTCTCGATGAGGTCTCGCTCTTTGGCTGATACGGCTCGACCTGGCATGGTGTCCCCCTTCGGCTGGTTCTTTCCGGGGCGGGCGACAGTCCACCTAGCAGCTTCCCGGTGGCCCGCAACGTGTGCATCACGGTTGGGTTCACATCGACACGGTTGGCCCTGGCCAGACCAGAAGCTTTCCAACTCCGGCCACCGCTGCCGGTCCGGCGTGAACACCGGCCTGTGGAGTTCCTGGCCGCATGAACTCACGGGACCGGCGCGGGGGCAGCTCCACGACAGTCCGTACATCGCACAGACCTCGTCCGCCAGAGCTAGGAACAGCGCTTTTCGTTGAGGGCTCCAGGAACCCCTGCTGGGGCTTGGCTGGGAAATCGACGGGCGCAGCAGGGTCAATGCTTAGAAAGGGATCTCCCTCAGCTCGTCGGTCTCCAGAGTGAGCTGTTCATGGCCGTCCTCGGTGATCACGTGGGTGTCCTCCCAAAGAAATGCCACATCTCCGGACCTGACACCTGGCTCGGTGCTTAAGACTACGCCAGGCTCGAGCACTGTGTGGTCTTCCGAAGATATGCTTGGAGGCTCGGTGACAAGCATGCCCTGACCATGCCCGAACCGTCCGCCTGCGCCAAGCTTCTCTTCTCTGTCAACTGTGACACCAGCGTCTTCAATAGCCTTTACGGCCACCCGGTGTATTTCGGCGCAGGTGACGCCTGGTCTCAAGGCGTCCGCCATCTTGTTGCTTACCGCCTTCGCTGCCTCGTGGACTCTCCGCTGCTCATTGGTGGCGATTCCCAGGACGGCAAAGCGCGGGTAATCCACTGTGTACATTCCGACAAAGGCTCCGGTATCCATACCGATGACGGTTCCCCTTCTTAGCGGTCTGTCGTAAGGGAACAGGTTTTGGCTTCCCGGAATACCGTGTTGCATGTGTACAAAAGAGGTCCTGTCGGCACCTTCCTCCAGCATCAGCGTCCGGAGAGCCCTGACCACTTCGCGCTCAGTTATTCCCGGCACTATCTCTTCGTCGTACAACCGCTGCCGCGCCCTGCCTGTGACGTCCGCCGCCTTTCTCATGTAGACCAGCTCCTCGGCGGATTTCACGATCTTGAGCTTGATGACAATATCGGCGGCGTCCACAAACTCCGCCTGAGGCAGAGCCGCTACCAGGTCGAGGTAGTCCGCCACGGGCATGCCCATCCTCTGCTCCAGACCCAACTCCGCCCCGACCCGATTGTTCTTCAGTCCGGCGTCGTTCAGGGCCTCCAGGACATCTGCGTGGGGGAACCTCAGGATACCGAAATATTCCCTGACGTCGGTGACGTAGCAACCCAGCTCGATGTTGTCACCGCGCTGCGTGAGGATGATGGGGTCCCGGTCCAGGGGCAGCACAAAGATGGACGGCCGGGTCAGTGAGTAGTGAGGAGCTATGCTCGAGTTGGTACCGGCGAAATACTGGAAATTCTCCTCTCCCGTAATGAGCAGCGCGTCTATCCCTCTCCCGCCCATCAGCTCTCTGGCCTTGGTGAGGCGGCGCTCCATCTCCGCCCTCGTGAACATGGCGTATTCGAGGTCTCCCGAGGTCATAGTGAAGGGCCTCCTTGTTCCAGTCTGTCGGCGCTATCTATACCCCTCCGACGCCACACGCCGAAAAGGCGCTGCATAAGGTCCTGCCGGAGGCTCTAATGTGGCGCCCGCCGAGACTCGCCGGCGGGCAACAACCACACTACCGCTTGGGCCGGCTGTTTCGGACCCGCTGCGGTCACGCGGGGACCATCGCAAGGTGATCCCTCAAGAGACTGCCAAAGCCGTCGATGGGACCCTCCAGGCCCAGCTGTCGTGCGACCAGCCAGATGGTGGCCTGATTAGCGCTCACCACGGGCTTCCCGGCAAGCTCCTCCAATCGCTCCACGACCTCGAGGGTACCCCAGTCGGTGCACGAGCAAAGCAGGACATCGGCGTCGGGCCTGCACCTTCCGACCGCAAACTCAATGATCTCCTCGGGATCCTGTTCCGGTGTCCGGACTTGGCCGCTCCCGGTTTTCGGGTGCCCGTCCAGGCTCAGCACCTCAAAACCGTTTGCCTCCAGGTATGGCAACAACAGGCGGTTGTTCCACTCTGGGTAAGGTGTCACTACCGACAGCTTCTTGGCACCAAACTCATTGAGCGCCTCAACCACCGAAGGGCTGGTGGCGAAAGCGGGCGCGCCCGAGGCCTCCTCCATCATCCGCTCCATCTCCTTGTCCCAACCGATGCCTCGATAGAAGCTCCCCGTCGTGCAGCTATAGACGATAGCGTCCAGGCCCACGCTACCCACGTACCTGGATGCCGTCGCAAGCTCCTCATTCGTGCGGTCCAGGCGCTGCGGTTGAGGCAAGGCGGTGTCGTACCACATGCGAGCACCATGTATCGCGACCCCCCTGACACCCAAGACCCTTTGGAAGTCCGGTTCAGACATCGCGTCATTAGAGAGTAATGCCAGCCCAACTCTTTGTAGTCTGCCCAACGTTACGCCTCCTTCCAGTTTTGCAAGTCAGATTCGCTATGCCGTCCTGGGATGGGACAGCACGTGAATGGCCCCTCACCTACGGGCCAGTTTAGCAAGACAAGCAGGCCTGGTCAAAACGTGGAGGACCCCGAGGTAATGGCTGATTGATGGGTTGCGGCTTGCCGATCGGCCAGATAGTTCAAATCGAGCTTGAGGACGCCTACCCCTCCAGAAGAGAGTTCGCTTACGTCCTAGTCACGAGCCGCCCCAGAGTGGAGATGTCGCAATGCGCAGATATCTGACGACGTTGATCGTCCTGTCAGTGGTTGCCCTCATTGCGGCGTGCGGAGGAGAGGAGACTGCCCCTTCGCCTTCCAACGGCTCGGCGGCGGAACCGTCAGGCGCAAGGGACGCCGGAAGGCCCGCTGGCGAGTTCAAGAAAACCGGGCAGATGGGTAACGACCGGCAGTTCCATTCGGCCGTCCTGCTCGACGATGGCCGTGTATTGGTGATCGGCGGGGGAGGAAGGGGAGAGTTTTTTGGGGGCGCAGTCCACACCTCGGCCGAGGTGTACGATCCGGAGACGGAAGAGTGGGCACCCACCGGCAGCATGTCGGTCCAGCGGCGAAGCCCGATCGTGGGCCTGCTGCCAGACGGCACGGTGCTGGCGGCGGGCGCCAAAAGGGCAGACGCGACCATCCAGAAGACCGCCGAGATCTGGGACCCCCTTACCGGGACCTGGGTGCCTACAGGCTCCCTGAGTGTGAAGCGCGATGAGCCGGCGTCACTGACGCTTGAAGACGGACGGGTGATGGTGATCGGTGGCGTCGACGGCTCCGAATTCGTCGTCCTCGAGACCGTGGAGCTGTTCAACCCCGCAACCGGAGCCTGGTCGGAGGCCGCACCGATGGCTGTGCCCCGCGTTCAGGCCGTCGTTACTTTGCTTAGTGATGGCAGGGTACTGGTGACCGGCGGGGGAAGGCCAGATGGTCCTCATCTCGACAGCGCCGAGGTGTACAACCCCAAAACCGACTCCTGGTCGTCGGCGGGTACTATGTCCATCGGGCGGACCCTCCACACGGCGACGCTGCTGAACGACGGCAAGGTCCTGGTCGTCGGAGGGGTCGGGAGGATAACCTCGGCGGAGATATGGGACCCGGCGACGAACGCCTGGACGCCTGCTGGAGACACAGTTGAGGCGCGGGCCGAGCATACGGCGACGCTGCTGCGCGACGGAGCGGTTCTGGTCGCCGGCGGCCGGCGCAACCTCCAGTCGGCGGAGATATACGACCCGGCGACGGGCTTGTGGTCGTCTGGGGGCGAGATGACCGAGTCTCGCTATCGGCATACCGCGATCCTCTTGAACGACGGCAACGTCCTGATCGCTGGCGGCCAGAGCAAGGACCGGAACTCCCCAACGGCCGAGGTCTACGTGCCCTGACGCCGGCGCACGGATGGCTTATTGACCATAGGACAAGCTCGGCCCGGACCCTGATCTGGTGGACTGGCCGCCAGATCGAGGGAGGGTCCTGCCAGGAAGGGTGAGAAATGGAGCCCCGGCCCGACGCCGACGCGCACAGCGCCACCAGCTGCAGCGCCGACACCCGATTCTAACCTCACACCGTCCCCTTCACCCTTAGCGACCCGCCGCACCTCGAGCGAGGCTGAGGAAAGCTACGCCAACGGGGTAGCACTCGGCGAGCAGACACGCTGGGAAGAGGAGACAAGCGAGTTCGACGAAGCCATCCGCCTCGACCCCCAGTATGCTCCGGCCTACCTGAACCGGGGCGGGGCCTACTTTCGCCTGGGCCAGTTTGAGCGGGCCATCCAGGACTTCGACGAGGCCGTCCGGCTCAACCCCAGGTTCGCCGAAGCCTACGTGGGCCGGGGCGTCGCCTACACCCTCCTTGGCAGGGACTCGGAGGCTCAGCAGGACGCCGACCGGGCGGCGGAGCCGGGGTTCGATCCTGCCGTTCTAAAGCGGGTGATCGAGGAAGCGAAGGAGCATCGGTAACACCTAACGGACTTGCCCATAGGCCAGGAGTGGCAACTAGAACTGGACCTTGGCGACCTCGCGCATCACGTCCTCGCTCGTGAGACGCAGGTAGATACGCGTGGTGTTGATGTCCCGGTGGCCCAGTTGCTCCTGGAGGGCGTCGAGTCGGCCGCCGCAGTTCAAGAAGTTGATCGCGTAGCCGTGGCGGAAGAGGTGAGCGTGCACGTTCCTCTCGAGCCCGGCTCGACCGGCCGCTCGACGGATGACCTGATCGGCCCTTTGCTTGGTGATATGCCCGCCTCGTCGTGATGTGAACAGGTGATCATCGCGTCCTAGACCCCCCTCTTGGGCGAAGAACAGGACGGCGGCGACCAGCGCTTCCTGGACGAACACGACGCGCTCCGCTCTTCCTTTACCCAGGACGCGAATGCCGCTTCTGCCGACATCCGCTAGCCTCACTGCAATGGCCTCGGATATCCGGGCCCCGGTCTCCCACAGCCCCGCATCAGGAGACGATCTCTCTCGTTTTCGGCAGCTTCGATGAGCCTGTGGACTTCGTCCGGGGTCAGGTAGTACGGCAGGCGCTGGCTCAGGTGTCAGGAGACGTGGGAACGGGCGACCGCGATCGGGGACCTCATCGCGAGCACCCTCGTCTTGGCAGGGACCTTGGCCAGGCCGGTGTCATCCGTCACGGCTGGTATCCTTCTCACCCATGGCCGTCATAGCCGTCGTGGTGCAACAGGTATCCACCTTGGTCACCCCAGCCTCGTCGCCGCCTCAACCATGCGCGCTCTCAGCTCTGCTAGATGTTGCGCCTCAGCTGCCAACTGCTCGTACCGTCGCGCGCGATAGGCTCTCATACAGTCTCGGCACATCACCTCCTTGCTCTCCTTCAGGCGCGCCCCCGCTAGACGTTCGCGGCGAACGGCCTCGTCAATGATGTGGCCGATCAACTTCAGCAAGTACTTGCTGGAAGGGACAGCCTGTCCCTGTCTCCATTTTTGAACGTGCTGCTGGGACGACACTTCGAGCAGTGTCTTCAACTCGGAAAGCCTGACGGCCAAGAAGATCATCGATCTGAAGATGACATCCTGGGCAACAGGTCGTAGCACCTCGTCAGGCCGGAAGTGATGTTGGCCTCGGCGGAACTGCCCCTTACTACTTCTCATCACTACTCTAAATGTAGACAAAGACTGTCTCTGCTGTCGCTACTCACCTGGTGAGTACGAGACGGCGCTCCACGTGGCAGCACCGGCCTTGCCCGCTCTTCGTCTCATATCGGCCAAGGCAGCCGCGGAGGGAAGATCGTCCTGTCCACTTCTCAGCCCCACGATTCTGTTCCAGGGGTACATTCCCCATCGGCCCGGACCGCTCCCGACTTCGCTGTCGTCACTCCTTGGCCTCGTTGTCCTCGTCGACTCCGATCACCTTGGCCCCAGTGGTCTTGGCGTCGTGGACCAACCTCAACGCGTTCTCTGAAAGCGGGTCACCGTTTCCGTCGAACAGGTGGCATAGCTCCTGCTCGCTGTATGCGGTGAACCCGGGCGGTATCGTGCTGGGATCCAGGTCGTCGCCGTGGAAAGGCACGAGGTCTTGAAGGACCTCTGACCAGCACAAAACGTACCGCTCGGCCTTGACACGGCGTACCAGCTCCTGAAGCTCGTTCTGACCGGGCCCGGCTCCGTGGAAGTCTTGTTGGCAGCCACGTCGTCGCAGGTATTGCACCAGGTCCGGTTTGTGCTTCTTAAGGACGGGGATCAGGTCGGTCGGGACTCTATCTTTCGGCCGAGCGATCAGCTTCTCGCCCTCGAGGGTCATCGAGATCCCGAGACTGTCCAGGCGTTCGATCAGGGACGCCGCATCCATCACAATTCCAACCCCTCGTTAGGCTCATTGGAATGGGTAGGGGGCTCAGCGTCGTTAGCGACACGAAGTACCTGGACGCCGGCGCCTTCACCACTCCCTGAATCCCTATCCTCGTTCACAGAATTCACAGAATTCACGAAATCCAGGTCTGGGGGGCTATTTTGTGTACGCCATTGTGGATTCACGTCATACCCTGGTGTGGGCTTGCGGCCAGGGCCATCACGAGCCGGCGCCGGTACTCGCCGTATGTAGTGCATCTCAGCGAGCGCTTCGAGCGAGGCCGCCATCTCTGACGGTTTGGTGAACTGTCGGCGTGCGTTCTGCCAAAGGTCGCGCTCGCTGAACCTGTCCTGTTTGAGGCGCTTGATAAAGCCCAGCATTATCTGGGCTTTCTTGACCTTCTCGTCCAGCCCCATCCTGGTGAACGCCACCATCGCGTGTGACGCGTAATACTCCCCTAAGCGGACAGCTCGCTCGAGCGTGTCCACAGTGACGGGTGTTTCCCAGGGACGGCGCTCACCGGCAGCGTGGAGGGCCATGTGGAGGGCTCCAGCAGCCCGTGCCACCGTGCCCGGCAACTTGTTGCCCCAGTCCACGATGTCATGGAGATCCCCGCCTGGGCGCAGTCGGACTTCTACCTGGTCTCGATATGCCTCAAAGGCGGCCTCTGCGGCAGCGTCGAGGCGGATGTAATGAGCGTCGTCCTCCGTCGGTTCGGGGAGCTTGAGGATGTCCTTTACCCCGAATCCACCGAAGGTATGACGTTGCAGCAGCAGAATGGGTGATGAGGGGCAAAGGGAGGCGATGGTCCGGGCACGATTCGGGTAAATGGGGCCGGTGTCTGTCTTCAGCCGCCGCGGGGAGACCTTGTGACCGTCTGGGGACGTTGGGTAGGGCGAGATGGCGGGGAGAGGACGCGGCGAGAGGTGCTCGCGGACCGGACTGGCGCGAGTTTGCGGGGACGTTCGGTTGGGCGGATGGCGGGTCAGTTGCGGACGGGCGCCGTCAGGCTGGGAGTGGAATCGCTCGCAGCCGTGCCAGGGCGCGACTGAACTGGGTTTCCCAAGGCCAGCGCTGTGGCAGATGCAGGGTGAGGCGGCGTGCCGAGCGGGTGAGCCGTCCGGCCAGGGAGAAGAACCGTCGCCGAAGGGTCTTGGTGGTCGCGATCTGCTCGCCCAGACCGATCCGCGCCGTCCAGCGGGCCAGGTTGTGGGCCATCACCTGTACCGCCAGCCAAGCGCCGTTGGCGGCGAAGCGGCCGGACGGCATGTGGTTCAGACCGACGCCGTACTTGAGGTCTCGAATGGCGTTCTCGATCTCGGCGTGGCGGCGGTGGTCGGCCTCCAGTTCCAGGGTCTCTCCGTCCCGGTCGGTGATGAAGCCGTGATAGCTGTAGGTGGCGAAGAGGGCCAGTTGGGAACCGGGCGTGGGCTTCACCCGCCGGACGATGAGCCGCACCGGTGCGGCGCCGGGCTCAGTCCGGAAGGGGGTGTAGGTGGTCTGCGCCACATCGGCGGCGCCGTCCATCCAGTAGGGGACCGGCGTCCAGTCTGCATCGGGAATCGCCTCGATCAGGTTCCGCAGGCTTTTGTGCTGGCGGATGGTGATGGAGAAGCGGACATCCATCTCACGACAGGCGGCGACGAGAGCGTGGGCGTAGAAGCCGCTGTCGGCCCGCGCCGTAAGTTGCCCGCTGGCCCCGGCACGGCGAACCCGGCTCACCGTTTCACGCAGGAAGTGGGCGGCGCCCCGAGCGGTGTTGGCGCGGCCCTCGCGCAGCCGGGACATCAGCACGTCGCCGGTGCCGGCGGCGACGGCCAACAGGGGGTGATAGCCCCGCTTGCCGGTATAGCCGTGGTGGCGCGCTCCCTCCTTGGCCAGTCCATAGGTCTCGCAGATGGTCGAGTCCAGGTCGATGGTCAGGGGCGAGTCGCCGGGTCCGGCCCCAGCGGCCCAGGCCCGGGCCAACAACTGGCGGCTCACGCGGTCGAGTTGACGGACATGCCCCCACCGGAAGCTGCGCAGGAAGGTCCCCAGGGTGGATGGCGCCTTGACCACGCAGCCTAGAACACCGACCGTCCCACCAGCGCGCAGCGCATCGGCGTCGTCGATGCAGTCGCCGCCAGCCAGCGCGGAAGCGACCAGCGTCAGCATCTTGTCCCCCGTGTTCGCCCGTCCCGGCGCGCCGCCGAGGTCAAGGTGATGGTCGACGAGTTCTCGCAGGCCCAGGTGCCGGGCGAGGGTGGCCGGCACGAGCAGGCCGGCATTGGCCACCAGGCGATGGTCGTCAAAGAGGATGCGGATACGGTCGGGTTTGTTCTGTGGCAGCATCTATTGGGTGCTCCTTGTTTCCGCGCGGGTTTCTGTTCCAAAACCATTATCCCAGATTCAGAGGAGCACCCTCTAGCTTCTTCATGGGCTGTCCCCAAGGCCGTCATTCGGTGGATTCGGGTTTACGCTGCGGGCCCAGTTCCTCGCCAGCTCCTCCGGAACCGGTGCAACCTTGCTCTCCCGGTAGCCCACAACGCTCTGCGGAAAGGAGAAGTTGAACCGGGCTAGAAAGCCCCGTCCACGAAATTCACGTTGTTCACTAAATGACTCGATCACCTGCGGCTGCACGGTTAGACACAGCGTTAAGTGTGGCTTCGGGACGAACTCGGACTGCCTCCCTCGCCTATCGACACGGATGGAATCTCCCGAGTACCCCTTCAGGAAGACGTCGAGATTCGCGACGCCGTCCGAATACCGGCCGGCTATAGTGGCGAAGAGTCCGCCCTCGGCCGAGAGGATGGCGATACGGCCCCCCTGCTCAGCTAGGAGGCCTGCAACCGCTTCACTCGTAACATCGTCAGCGATCAATCGTGGGAGAACGGGCACTGGCGCCTCGTCTAGCTCCTGGGCCACCCGGGCGGCTTCCTCCCGTGGCTGGTTTGCTTCGATTCCGTCGGCCTTGGCAGCCCGGCTCTTGAGCTCCGCAACCCGTTTCTCTTTGATGTCCCTGTCAACCTTCTGACGCTCGATCTCGGGACGCCTAGCCTCTACCAACTCTCGCTGCCTCTCCTCGACAGGCGCTGTGATCGCACGGAACTGCGGAGACTTGCGCTCTCCTGAAGACAGGACAATCGCAAACCACTCGTTGAGAGGTTCGATCCAATCCGGGCTCAGGGAGACCTCTGCCCTCCTCGCGCTCGCTGCCGCGATCACGCCAAGGGCCAACACCGCTGGAAGGTCGACCGGCGTCTGGAGCGCGTGCGCCTGGGCCCTGACGAACTGTTCGATCTGATCGGGGAATATGTCCTCGGGGAAGGGTTCGCCGGTGAGTTCGTTGAAGCCGAGCGGAGCCTCCCAGTCTGGGGGCTCAGTGGCGTCCACCGCGGAACTAAGCATGTCCGCAGTGACTTCCGGCGCCTGGGCGGCCAACCCCATCAGCTCATCAGCGGTGTGGCCGGCGTCGAGCCAGTCGGAGACGTCGCCCTTGGGCTCGAGGCCGGCTAGCTCGAGGATCTTGACGGACGAGGCGACGGGCAGTAGAGGGCCGCCGCGATCTGAACATGGCGCCGGCCGGCGTCGTCATTGTCAGCCAGCAGAACGACGTTGCGCCCCTCGAACCACTTAACGATTCCCGGCTGGAACTTCCCCGCGCCACCGCTATTGCACGATGCAACTAGGTCTTCGGCCCGGACCCTGTCGGTGTCGTCCTCGCCCTCCGGAATGAAGATGATCGAGTCCGGTGCCTGGAGGAGTTCAGGTAATCGATACGGGAGCCGGCTGACACCTTTCAAATTCCAGATGAGGCCGCCGGCCCCATCCGGGCGCCGTTGAGAGAAGCCTTTCCTCCCGTCGCCATCGACATACCTGATCACCTCGTAGCGGAGCTGGCCGTCGGCGTCGTGGTACTCGTAGATATCCTGGATCGTTCTTGATCGTTTCGCGCTCGGCTGGCCGGATGGGGTTCGCCCTGGCCCGTGCGAGGCTCCACAGCCACAATTGCCGTCCAGTAGATGTGCATAGGTCCCGGAGGCCGGGTGCTGATCGAGCCCCTGGGCGTGTTCGGCTCGGGTGCAGTGGGCGAAAGTGCCATCGCCGGAGAGGAAGCCGTAGCACCGCTCGCCCTTGCCTCGAGGGGCTCGGTCATAGCCCTTGCAGACGGGGCACGGGCTGGACTGGGTGAATCGCTGGGAGGCAGTGACGGTCATTGCGGCCGACGTCTTTTTTTGCGCTTCATCGCCAACCTCGTCATGTGCGCCCGTAGGGCGGCGTCGGCTCGACGACGGCGCTCGGCGACCGGCAGAACGCCGTCGGGATCGACCTGGAGCTCGAACTTCGACAAGAACGCGGCTCGGCCGGCCGCGGTTGTGTCCAACGTCGAATGCGCGGCATGTTGCGAGAACGCACCGAGCCGCCCCCGAAGCGAGCGGAAGCCGGGGTCGTCGGCATTCCCGTTTCTAGCGCGCGCCAATCGGGTCCCTCACGATAGGCTTCACAACGGCATCGACATCGGCGCGCCGGACGCGCAGGAGCTTACCCCCTGGTGTGGTAAAAGCCCGGAGCGCCCGCGTGTGAACCCAGGCGCGCACGCTTTCAGGGGTAACCCGACAGAGGGTAGCGACCTCCGCGATGGTCAAAAAGTCATCTTCGAGCATGTTTTTGAGTGCCCTCCCCCGAACAGTAGCCGCCCTCATCATTAACCAACCCAAACCGGGAGTGCATATGGATGGTAGGCCCTTTTTGCATGCCCTCCGAAATTGGGTTCTCCTAATGATTACCGACCCAAATCCCCTCTGTCATCGCAAGATTGTCGTACTCGTCATAGGCAAGCTGTACCAGAGGGGCTACCCAATCGTACTAAGGGGCCTTCCGGCTGAAATGCAAGAGGCCCCGGGGGGAATCGCCCCGGGGCCTCTTGCGGCGCCAGCTTCGGGATTGTTGGGAGAGGCTACAACCGATCAGCCGGACTCAGACGGCGATGGGCCTCCCTGGCGCGCTCGTCGGCAGCAGAAGCCGCATACCGGCTGAGCATTTGTCTCGACTGCCAGCCCGCCAACCGCATCAGGTCCGTCTCCTGCCCGCCCTGGGAGAGCCACTGGTGGGCGAAGGTATGCCTGAACAGGTGCGCGTGGATCGCAGGCAGCCCGGCCTTCTTAGCGCGGCGCTCGAGCATCTGTGCGACACCGCTATCCGTCATGCGCCCGAACAACCCGAGCCATAGATCGGGAGTTTGCGAATCACGGTGGCGCGCCCTCACTCGCACGTAGCGGTCAATCGCCAGTGCCGTCCGCCGTCCGAACGGGCACCCCCGAGGCCGTCTACCCTTGCCCAGCACGAGGGCAACATTGGCCTCCAGGTCCAGATCCTCGACTTTCAGCCCGGCTATCTCGGCTCGCCGCATCCCTGTATCCACCAGCAGCAGGATGATCGCCGTGTCTCGGCGCTCCTCAAAGCTCCGTCCTTCGCACGCCTTCAGGAGGGCTTTTAGCTGCTGGTCGGTCAGGACCGGCGGTGGGGTCTCCGGGACCTTCGGCTGTTTCATGTTGGCCATCGGTGAAGTCCGCAGCTCGCCCTCCTCGACCGACCACTTGAAGAACTGTTGAAGACTCAGATACCTGTTGCGAGCTGTCGCCGGCTTCCATCGTTTGAGCAAAGCGGCGATGAACGTCTCGACGTGCTCCCGCTTGATGTTGGATATCTCCTCTGGCATGCCCTGCTCGGACAGAAACCGGCGGAGCTGCGTCAGGGCCTCCAGATACGTCTGGACGGTCCTCTGGCTTCGGTTCGCGGCCATGAGCGCCCGGCGGAAAGACGGCAGGAGGGCATCCAGGGTCGGGCTAGGGGACTCTCGAAGTAACGTCATCGGCGACACCCTACTCTCGGAATGATGAGGTAAGGTTATCACCTGTCTTTACGCTGTGTCAACCGACGATACTGGTTATCGTCTGTGTTCAGCTACGTGGTGGGCGATAGAGGACTCGAACCTCTGACCTTCTGTGTGTAAGACAGACGCTCTAACCAGCTGAGCTAATCGCCCCCGCAGGTCTGCATCGCTAGTTCTATGTCAAGTGCGCTTGGCGGGACTCGAACCCACGGCCTCAGCCTCCGCAGGGCTGCGCTCTATCCAACTGAGCTACAAGCGCGAGCATCCGGACGTTTCCAGATTGGCCGCACCCGTGGTGCAGAAGGAATGATTCCACCGCTCCCGCTTGCCACCGGTGCCACCCCGCTCCATGTTATCACGGCTGGTACGTGGCCTCCAAGAACGTGTCGAACATGTGCCTGGGTCTACGTGGAGGACTGGCCGGGGCCCGCTAAACAACGGTGTACGCCCTGGAGGTCCCCGATAGCCGTTCCCGCAAAGCGGCGGCGCAGGGTGCTCGAACGTACTCTGGAGTGCTAGCCCAGGTTAAGAATCCGCGATCCGGCGGCCTGTTCAACCCTCGGCTCGTGCTGCGCGTCGCTCGCGACTACTGCGAGGGGTCCCAGCTCTCTCGCAGCCTTGACCCTGGCGTCTTCGAGGATCGTTTGGGCGATGTCCACGGCCTCCCGGACCTTGGACTCCGCAAGATTTCGCAGCGTGTCGCGATAGCGCTGCTCTTCGAGAAGATCGCTATACCGCTCCAGCAGATCTTCGACGAAGGCTACTACCTGGTCGGGTGCCAGGCCCTGCCTGACGATGTCGAAGTCCCGACCCCAGATCCTTTGCCTCCGGCGCTTGCCAAACATGGTCCCTCCTCGTGATGTCGCGCGTTCCCCCTCGTTCGCCGAGAGGATACGCTGGGCGTCGCGAAGGAAGGTAGGCTCGGCTGGGTCCGTTTGGAGCGATCTGATGTCAGGGTGGGTTCGCCAACGCCGCGAAGACGGCCGTCCGTCTGTTTCGCGAGGGCAGACCGCCGGCCTATCCCCTTACAAACAGATAGACCGGCCTCTGAGCCGGTCTATGTTCGCGCTCTCGGTTTGGTGGTGGCTGGGTGGAGCCTCGCCATTAGCGGATCCGCCACCGCGGCAAGTCTTAGTACCCGATAACGACGAGGTCATAGGGCAGTGCTAGCCTCGAATGGCCGTAGAGAGCCTCCGCCAGCGAGACGGTCTTGTCATAGTCCTTGCTAATGGTCAGACGCCCGGCGGTCTTGTAACGGTACGCATTCGGTACTGCTAGAACTAGGTGGTCAACCTGGACCATTACGCACGCGGTTATGAGGTTTCGATAGACGGCGTTCCCCATCCAGGCGCGCCCTGCTTCTATCTCGAGCCCGCACTGCCACTCGGGGTGATATCCGTCGATCTCGTACAGCACGGTAGTGATTCCGTTTTCGCCGAAGAAAACAGGTCTCAGGATCTTCTGGCTGCGGCGCTTCCCTTCTTCGACATCGAACCCAAGGGACAACAGGTCTCTTCTGAGCTCTCCAAGCACCTGGTCGCTCGTGAGGCCATTGCCATTCGCCGTCCCTACTCTGACTTCGTGTCGCTGGAACACTTCGAGCACTCGGTGGATGAACCGCGGCGCAGGCGCAGTCCGGGGAAAACTACTGAACCGAATGGTAGTGCCGCGTGAGCTCAACTCAGACCAACGAGTGGCTGTGTCGGGCTTCCCCACAGACAAGACCGTGGGTACTTGGGGGTCGGGATGCTGGTGCTCGACGGCGTTTACAGTCCAGAGGAGACCTTTCACCCGTTACGATATCGACCGGGTGCGCCTCACGGTCTCAGGAACACCTTGGTCGATTCTTCTCCGACTCGTTACTGCCACATCGGGCCGGCCGGTTTGGTGGTGCCGAAGGAGGGACTTGAACCCACACGCCCTTGCGGGCACTACGCCCTGAACGTAGCGCGTCTGCCTATTCCGCCACTTCGGCACGGAGGGATCGCCCGGGTCGATTTACGTGTTGGCGCCCGGCCGCACGGCCCAAGTATACCAAACCGGGAGGGAGGTGAAAACCATGTAGCGAGACCCCGCGTCGTCAGCAGCGGTCGCGCCCCGCATACGCAATACTCTTATCTAAGAGTATCTCGAATTGCTCCTCACTCTCCAGTATCCGCTTTGGAAGAACCGCGTACTTCTTCTTCACATGACCGTTCGGAAAGTATTTGAGATGCGTTACGTCCTTCTCTTGGAAGAGGCTGTCAAGAACACCGGGCGGAAGCCTTAGAGCGACCCCGAACCTTCCGTACGAGATGAATATGTTGCCATCGACGAAGCCACCCACCGCGCCAAAAACGTTCTTGAATTCCAGTCGATGAGTAGTCGCCAATGTGGGACGAGCTCGTTCAAGTAGTGTCGTCAGTTCGTCTGAATAGCTATCTTTCATCGCTATCGCAGAGGGGTGTTTCGCGAGACGTTGAGTGGTCAAGGGATGCGATTCCACGTTCCCAGCCCTAGCAAGGTGTTGAAAAGAACCTTTCGACCATCCCCCTGGCCCCCTTCCTGGCCAGGAAGGGGGGAGAGATCATGTCTGAGGGAAACCCTCAGACTCCCGGCAAAGGGGCTTCGCCCCTCTGCACACCAGATATTTCACCATCCTGCGCGTGGTGGGCGATGGGGGACTCGAACCTCCGACCTCTTGCGTGTGAAGCAAGCGCTCTAACCAACTGAGCTAATCGCCCTGGCCAATCTGATATGTCAACTCGCTCTGTGCGTCAGGAGGGATCTCCGGGGGGCTCCGCGGGGTTGGTGGCAACGGCAGGGCTCGAACCTGCGACCTAGCGCTTATGAGGCGCCCGCTCTGCCACTGAGCTACGTTGCCGCGCCGTTCCAGCCTTGGGAATCATATAACACGACCCCAAGAGTGTCAATTGCTTTCGAGGCTTGCGGGCCGGTGGTACGGCGTTCCGCCCTCATGAGGCCGTTGGGCGCGGATGATTCTCGGTGGGCGTTCGAGGGCGCCCCTGGCAGGGTGTTGAGACCCTTTCGACCATCCCCCTGGCCCCCTTCCTGGCCAGGAAGGGGGGAGAAATCATATCTGAGGGAAACCTTCAGACTCCCGGCAAAGGGGCTCCGCCCCTCTGCACACCCCGTATTTCATCATCCTGCTGGTGTTGCTTGGCCAGGACCTCCGTCAGCGGCCTTGAAGCAGATGCTCGTACACGGCTCGCCCAGCGTAGGTGGCCCGGTCGCCAAGCTCCTGCTCGATTTCTAGCAGACGGTTGTACTTGGCGGTCCGCTCGCCTCGGGCGGGCGCACCGGCCTTGATCTGACCCGCACCCGTCCCCACGGCCAGGTCGGCGATCGTCGTATCGACCGTCTCGCCGGACCTGTGGCTGATCACCACCCCCCACCCCGCGTCGCGGGTAACGCTGATCGCCTCCAGCGTCTCGGTCACGGTGCCGATCTGGTTGAGCTTGATGAGCACGGCGTTGCTGGCCCCCAGCCCGATGCCTTTTCTGATGCGGGAGACGTTGGTGGTGTAGAGGTCGTCGCCCACGATCTGGACCGTGGACCCCAGTTTGCCGGTCATGGCGGTCCAGCCGTCCCAGTCCTCCTCGGCCATGCCGTCCTCGATACTGATGATGGGGAACTCCTTCGCCAGCTCCACGTAGCTGGCCGCGAGCTCCTCCCGCGAGACCACGGTGTTCTCTCGGGACAGCGCGTAGCGGCCGTCCTGCTCCAGGAGCTCGGAGGCGGCGACGTCCAGGGCTATCAGGCACTGGTCGAACGCCCGATACCCGGCGCGCTCGATGGCCGCGACGATGAGCTCCACCGCTTCCCGGTTGGAGGATAGAGACGGAGCAAAGCCCCCCTCGTCGCCCAGGCCCGTGGCCAGTCCTCTTTCGCGGAGCATCGCCCTGAGCGCGTGGTAGGTCTCGACGCCCGCCCGGAGCGCCCGGCTGAAGGTGTCGAACCCTGCGGGCACCACCATGAACTCTTGAAAGTCGGTGGAGTCTTCAGCGTGACGGCCTCCATTGAGGATGTTGAGCATCGGCACTGGCAAAGTGGTGGGGCCGCCGGTGAAAGCCAGATGTTCATAAAGAGGGACTCCCTTGCTGTTGGCGGCGGCCCGGGCCACTCCCATGGAGACGCCCAGGATCGCGTTGGCTCCCAGCCTCGCCTTGTTCGGAGTGCCGTCGAGCTCTATCAGGCGCGCATCCACGGCCTGCTGATCGACAGCCGACATTCCGGAGATTGCCGGTGCGATCGTTCCGTGGACGTTCTCGAGCGCGCGCAGGATGCCGAGCCCGCCAAGGCGGCTCGGGTCGCCGTCGCGCAGCTCCACGGCCTCGGTGGCGCCGGTGCTGGCGCCCGACGGCACTGCCGCACGCCCTCGGGCACCGTCCGAAAGGAGGACGTCCACCTCGATCGTAGGGTTGCCGCGAGAGTCGAAGATCTCCCGGCCCGTCAGCCGTGAGATGGTGCTCATCCGGTGCCTCCTCCGGGTCCTGCGAAGCTGAAAGGGCTCGCCGATCTTGCGGCCCCGATGGCCTTCTCCGCGGCGTCGACCGGGTCGCGGGCCACGATCATGGCGGAATCGACCTCCCCGTCACGGCTCAGCTCCCAGGTCTTTAGAGCCACCACGGGGATCCCGTCGCCCAGGGCATGGCCGATCTCGGAGAGCGTCCCGTACGCTCCGCCCACGGCCACGACCGCTCGCCCGGTCTTCACGACGATCACGTTCCGGGCGTAGCCCAGGCCGGTGCAGATGGGGACATCGACCCAGGGATTGGCCTCCGAAGGGTCATTACCTGGCAGGATTCCGATCGTCGCTCCGCCCGCCGACTTGGCGCCGCGGCAGGCCGCCGCCATCACCCCACCGAGGCCGCCGCAGACGATGGTGGCGCCCCGCTTCGCCAACTCTCGGCCGACCTGCTCGGCGAGCTCGTCGATCTCCGGTGTGGGAGACCCCGCTCCGATTACGGTTATTATCAAGGCCGGCAGCGCTCCTCGATGAAGGCTTGCTGGATTATATCACCGGCGCGCCGGGACCCTGCCGTATAATCCTGACGGGTGCCACCGTCTGCACTCCCGTGTGTCACCACGGCGCCCGCGTACGCGATGCAGCTCGCAGGAGGGTCACATGCTCAGAGGCTCCAGCAAGACGGTACTCATCACCGGCGCCTCCGCCGGCATCGGCAGAGCGACGGCCCTGCACCTGGCCCGCAAAGGATACGTCGTCGTCGCGACGAGTCGCCGGAAGAGCCGGCTAGACGACATAGAGCGGGAGGCGTCGGATGAGGGAGACCGCCTCGTTGGCGTGGAGATGGACATAAACAGCGAGGACGAGGTCGCGCGGGTGATGTCGGGGCTGGCCAACGACGTAGGACCCATAGACGTGCTGGTGAACAACGCGGGATTCAACACCTGGGGACCGGTACAGGGTGTGAGCGACGAAGAGTGGAAGCGCCAGTTCGAGACGAACGTGTTCGCGGTGGTCCGTCTCATCAGGGCCACGCTGCCGGGAATGATCGAGAGGGGAAGCGGCACGATCATCAACATCGGCTCGGTGGCCGGGAGGATCGGGACGCCGTTCAACGGGGCCTACGCGGCCAGCAAGTTCGCGCTGGAGGGGTTGAGCGAGTCGCTGAGGATAGAGCTCTCGCCGCTCGGCGTCCGGGTCGCGGTCGTGCAGCCCGGGATCTTCCAGACCGAGCTGTGGGACAACCAGGTGCAGGTTCCGCCGGACAGGCCGGGAGCGCTGCCCTACCGGCGGCTGATGGAGCGCTACGACTGGAGGCACAAGCGCTATATCGGGCGCGCCGGGGACCCTATCAGGGTGGCGAAGGCGGTGGAGAAGATCATCCGCTCGAAGCGGCCGGGGTTCCGGCATCCCGTCGGTCTGGAGGCCAGGCTCGGGATGCTGGGAGCCAGGTTCATCCCGGAGCGGCTGTTTCACGCGCTGGTCAGCCGGGCGACGGTCAGGTAGCAGTCTTCGAAGAGACTCCGCCGGCCACCGGGTCAGTCCGGCTCGGCGCGACCAGGTCCATGAAGTGAGCGCTCTTGAGCTCTCGCTCCAGGACATACCGGAGGTAGGCTCTCAGGGTGCGTTCCACCTGCCCCAGCGCAACCGACCCGATGCTCAGGGCCTCTGCTCCCGCGAGGTCTTCTCGCTGGAGAAACCTGAGCACCTTCATCGCGTCGAGCGGCACCAGCGTCATGGCCCCGGAGGTGGACGCCCTGCAGCTCGGGCACACGGCCCCTCCCGCGGCAGAGCTGAAGAGGTGGTCGGCCGCCTCCAGGTCTAAGCCGCACTCGACGCACTGGCGGAGCTCCGGCCCGTAGCCGGACAGACCCAGCAGTTTCGTCTCGAAGCTCAGGAGCAGGTTGACGGGCCGCTCGGAGCACTGCAGACGGTCGAGGGCGTCGAGAAGCAGGTCGAAGACCTGGCGGTTGGCCAACCGGTCGGGCGAGAACGCGTCGACAAGCTCCGAGAGGTATATCCCCTTCGACAGCCGCTCCAGATCGTCCTCGAGACCGGAGAAACTCTGAATCACCTCGGCTTCGGAGACTGTGTCCAGGTTGCGTCCTTCGGCGAGAGAGACGGCCACGTGGCATAGAGGCTCCAGGTGGCCGCCCAGCTTGCTCTTGGGCCGCCGCACGCCCCGGGCGACCGCCCGCACCTTCCCCAGCTCCCGCGTATAGATCGTCAGAATGCGGTCTGCCTCGGCCAGAGGCGTCTGCCTGAGAACTATGCCTTCGGCTTTGTAGCTTCTGCTTCTGGCCATCGAAGAAACCTGCGTGGGGACCGCGAGAGCACCGGCCGTCTAGAACTCCTGGCGGCCCTCGATGGCCCGGCCGAGAGTGACGGCGTCTGCGTACTCCAAGTCCGCGCCGACCGGCAGCCCGCGGGCAGGCCGCGTGAGCCTGACGCCTGAGGGAGAGATAAGCCGGTGGATGTACAGCGCCGTCGCCTCTCCCTCCAGATTGGGGTTGGTCGCCAGGACGACCTCCTGTACGCCGTCTCTTCTGAGACGTCCCAGGAGCGGTTGGATCTTCAGATCTTCCGGTCCGATCCCGTTCATGGGCGATATGACGCCGTGGAGCACATGGTAAAGCCCTCTGTACTTTCCGGTGCGCTCCAGGGCCATCACGTCCAGGGCCTCTTCGACGACGCATATCCGGCTGCGGTCGCGGCTCAGATCGCCACAGATGGCGCAGGGGTCGGACTCGGTGATGTTGAAGCACTCGGAGCAGAGGACGATCCGGTCCTTGACAGCGAGGATGGCTTCCGCGAGGGCTCGGGCCTCGTCGGCGGGCATCCGGATCAGGAAGTACGTAAGCCGCGCCGCCGACTTCGGTCCGATGCCCGGCAGCTTGTGGAACTCCTCGACCAGCCGGGCCACCGGCGCCGCAGCGCGCGCACCGTCAGAGGTCATTGGCGCTTTCGACTCGCTGGTCCGTCTAGCAAAATACGCATGGCGGAATCCCCCCTAGGTCAGGCCCGGGATGTTCATGCCGCCGGTCAGGGAGCTCATGCGGGTGGAGGCCATGTCTTGCGCCTTCTGCAGGGCCTCGTTGACCGCGGCCTGGACAAGGTCTTCCAGCATGCCGACATCGTCTGGAGAAACCGCCTCCGGATCGATGGTCAGCGATTCGATTCTCATCTTGCCGGACACGGTGGCCTTCACCACCCCGCCCCCCGCGGTGGCCTCGACAGTGGCGGTCTCAAGCTCCTCCTGCATCTTCATCATCTGCTTTTGGAGCTGCTGCGCCTGCTGCATCATCTTCCTGCTTACCAAGGTCGTCCTCCTTCTCGCTCAGCACCCTGGCTCCCATGCCGATGGCGGCACGTACCAGGTGGCTGGTCTGGACGGCGCTCCGCTTCGGTGCGCCTCCGTCGGCGCCGGCCAGCGCCGTCTCTATATCATAAGTCCCGCCCATCGATTTGGCGAAGGCGTCTTTGATGATCTTTCGACTTTCGGGATCGTCCAGCTCCTCCTGCATCCGCTCCATGTGAGACCGATGAGCGAACCGTATGGTTATGACTCCGTCGTCGATGTGCCGGCCGCTGCTGCTGCGCAGCAGCGCGCTGAGGTTGTACTTCTTACCCTTGCGGTTGAGCGCTCTGATGATCGAGGCCCACTGGCTGTCGAGCGCCGCCGCCGGCCCCGGACCCACCGTCACCGGACCGGCGGCCGGGGCCGGGGCGGGTCGAGGCTCGGACGGCGGCGGCGACGGCCGAACAGAGCTTCTTGAGGGTTCGGACGGCGGCCTGGACGGTTGAGGGGAGATTCCTGAGGACTCCGGCCGCTGGCTTCTCGGGGAGGCGGGCGGGCGCGCTTGAGGCGCCGGCCTAGGGGGCTCCGGCTGCGGTTCCCGCCGAGCCTCACGGACCTCGCTCGCGCTCGATTCGACCATCGCCAGCTCGAGAGGCAGGACCGATGAGCTGTCTCTCCGCAGATCGATTGCCGCGAAGGCCTTGAGGGCCCGGACCAGATGGTCCATCGAGGTGCCCTCGGCGAGAGTCCTCAGCTTATCGACGGTGTCGTCGGTCAGCCCCAGGGATACCTCCGCCCCGGACTTCGTCAGCAGCATCCCCCGCAGGTGGTCCACCGCTCCCCGATGAAGCTGGCGGATGTCGCTTCCCTGATCTGCGACCGAGTTAATCACCTCCAGCCCCCTGGCCACGTCGCGGCTCACGATGTGGCCGGCCAGCTCCAGGGCCGACTCGCTGTCTCCGAGGTCCATCAGGTCCCGCACCCGCTCCTCGCTGACCGGGGAGCCATAAGAGACGATGGTCTGCTCGAGCATGTTCACAGCGTCTCGCAGGCTGCCGCCGGCTGCCCGAGAGATCAGTGTCAGGGCGGACGGTTCGGCCTCGACGTCCTCGGCTCGGCAGATGTCCGCCAGCCGCTCGACCATGCCCTCCACCGGGATGCGGCGGAAGTCGAAGCGCTGGCACCTGGATATGATCGTCAGGGGCAGCTTGTGGACCTCGGTGGTGGCGAGGACGAAGATTGCGTGTGCGGGCGGCTCCTCCAGCGTCTTCAGCAGAGCGTTGAAGGCGGGCTCGGTGAGCATGTGTACTTCGTCGATTATGTAGACCTTGTAGCGGGCCTCGCTGGGAACGTAGTTGATCTTGTCCCTGAGGTTCCTGATGTCGTCGATGCCTCTGTTGCTGGCGGCATCGATCTCGATCAGGTCGAGGGCTCGGCCCTCGTCGATGGACTTGCAGATGCTGCACTCGTTGTCGGGCTCCCCGTCCTGAGGCGACAGGCAGCTGACTGCTTTCGCGAGAATCCGCGCCGTGCTCGTCTTTCCAGTTCCGCGAGGTCCGCAGAACAGATAGGCGTGGGCGACGCGCTGCAGACTGACGGCCCGGCGTAGCGTCTTGGTGACCGGCTCCTGGCCAACCACCTCGTCGAGGCGGCGGGGCCTCCACTTCCTGTACAGAACCTCGCTCATCCGACGACGCGGGCGAGGGCCTCGGCCTCCGCCGCCTTCATCGCCCTCGCCTCGCCGGCCTCCACATGGTCGTGGCCCAGGAGGTGCAGGATGCCATGGACGAGGAGGATCGTCAGCTCCCTGTCGAGGTCGTGACCGGCCGCCTCGGCCTGGCGCAGCGCCTGGGGGTAGGAGATCACCACCTCGCCCAGGCCGGCCTCGCCGCCCGGCGGCAGGACGAACTCGAAGCCGCCGGTTCCTCGGGACTCCGCGTCGTCCTCTCCGTAGTATTGCCCCTGGTGGCTGGGCGAGAAGGCCAGGACGTCGGTGGTCTCGTCCAGTCCGCGATGGCGCCGATTGAGATCTTGCAAGGTGTCGTCGTCCGCCACTACCAGGCTCAGTCTCGCGGCCGGGCCCGCCCCCTGCGATTCGAGGGTGCTGCGGGCAACCCGATCCAGGGACCTTGCCGACACGAGCCCCGCGAACTCCTCGAACACCTGGGTGTCCACCATTGTTTGGGCCGTCATACAGCCGTTCATCCTTTTCTCGCCAGCCTGAAGAGTGAGTGTATTATAGCTGATATCTGAGGGAAACCCTCATCCTTCCGCGGAAGGGCCCAGGGCCTTTTCATTCTCCCACTATTCCCCGTAGCTCCCCCGTTGGGGTGCCCTCTTAATCCCGCCCACCCGCCCAATGGATTGGGGCACCCCAAACCCCGCAAAGAGGGCTCTGCCCCCTTCGGAACGCCTGGCCGGCGTGGAACCACGGGCTGGATGGCCAGCTGTCGGACTTTGAAAAGGCCCTTTCCCCTTGGTCTCCTTCCTGGCCAGGAAGGGGGAGAAACGATATCTGAGGGAAGCCCCCGGACTCCCGGCAATCCCGACCTGTCGGGATCCGCCCACCCCTGTTTATCATCATCGTGCTAAGGTTGAAGTAGGCCGATACAGGAGTGTCAGAAGGTGCGTTTCCTCAACCGCCCATCCGGGCAGCCAGCCCCCCGCAGAACGCCCGGACGTCTCCGCAACCTCGGGCTGCTCTTGCCGGCGGCAGCGGCGATGGCGCTGTTCCTGTTGGCCTGCTCGACCGAAGAGGTCGTGACTCCCGAGACCGTTCCGATGGAAGTGTCGTCCCTGGAGGTGACCAGCCCGGCCTTCGCCGAGGGGACCGAGATCCCGGAGAGGTTCACCTGCGACGGAGAGGATGCGTCCCCACCCCTTCGATGGAGTGGCGCACCCGATGGGACCCGTGGCTATGCCCTGATCGTCGACGATGCGGACGCTCCGGGCGGGGCCTTCGTCCACTGGGTCGTCTACAACATCTCTTCGAACGCCACCGGACTCGCAGCGGGAATCCCTTCAGCGGAGAGTGCCGCCGCCGGAGGCCGCCAGGGCGTCAACGGGTTCGGCAGGGCCGGATACGGAGGACCATGCCCTCCGAGTGGAGGGCCGCACCGCTACTTCTTCAGGCTCTTCGCCCTCGACGGCCAGCTCGACCTCCAGGCCGGAGCCACCAGGAGCGATCTGCTGCGGGCGATGAACGGACATGTCGTGGGCCAGGGGAGCCTGACGGGCACCTACCAGAGGCGGTAGGGGCGATTACGGAGGACCCAGGTGGAGGTGGCTAGGGGCTGGACTCCCCGTCTTGCGATGCCGGGGTAGCCTCGCCAGGGGACTGCAGGAACTGGAACAGCTCGCTGTCGGCCGGGAGAACCATCGTGGTGTTGGTGGTCAGGAACGTCTTGTAGGACTCCAGGGTACGCTGGAAGGCATAGAACTCGGGGTCCTGCTGGAGGGCCTCCGCGAAGATGCTGATGGCCTCGGCCTCACCATCGCCTCGCACCAGGTTGGCGTCCCGCTCGGCCTCGGCCCGGATGATGGTCGCCTCTCTGTCGGCGCCCGCTCTTATCTCGAGATCCTGCTTGGCTCCGTCGGCTCGCTCGGCATCGGCGATACGCTTACGTTCCGCCTTCATCCTCTCGTAGACGCTGGTCGCGATCTCGACGGGGAAGTCCGCGCGCTTGATCCGGACGTCCAGTATCGTCACGCCAAACGGGGTCAGCTCTGGCGCCAGGGCGTCTCTCACCTCGTTCATGATCGCCTCGCGGCGGATCTTGATTATCTCTTCCTGCTCGTCGTTGGCGATCTCCTCGCGCAGGTTCGACCCGATCAGATCCACGACCCGGGTATTCGCCTGAGCCTGAGTCCTGAGCGTCCGGAAGAACGCCAGCGGGTCCTCGATCCGGCCGATCGCGTAGGCGTCGATCACCAGCCTCTTCTTGTCGGACGTCAGCAACGCGTCCGGAGGCGCATCGAACAGCGTCCTCCGCGCGTCGAAGTAGTTCACTGAATCGACAAAGGGAGTCTTAACGTACAACCCCGGCTTTGTGATTTCGCTCCTGACCTCGCCAAAACGGGTGACGACCGCCAGCTGGGTCTCGTCGACCACGAAGAAGAGCTGGGGACCCAGGATGCCGGTGACGACAACGAGAACAATCAAGACGGCTGCGAATATTTTCATCGGCTCGGCTACCTCTGCCCGGTGTCCTGCGGCTGGGGCACAGGCGCCGAGCTATCGGTCAGCGGCAGGAACTGGAGAAGACCTCCGCCGGTCTCCGAGTCGACGATGAACTTGGTGATACCTGGGAGGATCTCCTCCATGGCCTCCAAGTAGAGCCGCTGCCTGGTGACCTCTGGGGCCTTGCTGTACTCCTCGAGCACCTTTAGGAACCGCTCCGACTCACCGGTCGCCTTGGCGATTCGCTCCGCCTTGAAGGCATCGGCCTCCTGCTCCACCCTCAGAGCGTCGCCTTCGGCTCGAGGGACGATGTCGGCCTTGTAGGCCTGGGCCAGGTTGACGATGCGCTCCTTGTCCTCCCTCGCTCGAACCACGTCGTCAAACGCGTCCTGAACCTGGGACGGGGGCCGGACGTTCTGGAGCTTGACCTGCGTGACTCTAATTCCCGTCTGGTAGAGATCCAGCAGCTTCTGCAACAGCAGCTTCGTTTCATCCTGCACGGCCTCTTTTTCGGTGGTGAGGACGTCATCGATGTCTCGGAGGCCGACCACCTGACGCAGCGCGGTCTCCGCTGCGCTCTTCAGGACTACCCCCTCCGGATCCCTGATCCGGAACAGGAACTGCTCGAGGTCCTTGATGTTGTACTGGACCAGCATCTGGGCGTCTACGATGTTGGTGTCGCCCGTGATCATGAGGGACTCGGCTAGAACGGGAGTGCCGCCCCTGAAGCCCAGCTCCAGACGGCGTATCTCCTCGACCGACACCACGTTCTTGGTCCCGATCGGCGCGGGCCAGAACCAGTGCAGGCCGGGCTCCACAATATCGCCGGTGAAGATTCCCAGCCTGCGCATGGCTGCCCGCTCTCCCTGCTGCACGGAGTAGATGCCGGTGGCCATCCAGATAACGAACGAGAGCGCGAAGATGCCGACGAGGGCGTAGAGGAAGCCCCCACCACCGCCACCCAGACGAAACTTCCTGAAAAAACCGCGTAGCTTCTCCAGAAGCTCGTCTAGATTCAGCTCGGGTTCTTCTTGTCTGTACATCGACTCTTCAGGGTGTATTTGCGCGTTCCGCCCAACATATTACCACAACGGCGCGGCGACAGACCCGGAGGTATGCTGGAAAGCCCTTTCGATCATCCCCCCGGCCTCCTTCGTGGCCAGGCAGGGGGAGAAATCATATCTGAGGGAAACCCTCAGACTCCCGACAGAGGGACTCCGCCCCTCTGCACACCCCATCTTTCATCATCCTGCTAACTGTCCCCTTGATTCACCGAACAAGTCCGATGCCGGTGGGGCGAGCCCCACCCGTGGTGCTTTGGCCCACCCGCCCGCCCCGGATGGGTGTACACAATACAGCATCTTCCCCCACCTTGTCCGCAGGGATAATGGTGCGGATCGTCACCCTCTCTCTGTCACAGATGACATCCTCTACCAGGAGCCTCATCAGCTCCTGCCTCTCACCGAACGTCAGGTTGTCAGGCCCTGCTGTACTCGCTCCGCGAACCGCAGCGCCTGAGCCTCCTGCTCCTCCGTCAGCTCCAGTCGGGACAGCCTTCCCTCCAGTTCAGAGATCCTCTCGACAAGCTCCTCAAGCTCGGCCTGGAGTGTCCTCATCCGAGGCTCCATCAGCCTGTCCGGGATGAGGCCCTTCCCGTACCCCTCGACCAGTCGATCCTGCTCCTCGGGAATCTCCGCGTGCCGCCTCTTCGCTATGCCCAGCTCTTGCTCTGCAATGGCTCTGGTGGGAGAGTCCTCCTCCCTGCGTCGTGGCTGTTGCAGAAGGTCCGTGATGGTCTCCCATACCGTCGATCCGAGCCAGTCGGCCCTTACCAGCGGACCCGTGCAGGACTCCAGATACATCTTCTTCTTACCCCGTCGGCCGCATCGGTAGTACGAGTAGCCGTGGAACGTGCTCCCTGACATGTGCTTACTGCACTGCCGGCAGATCACCAGGCCACGGAGCAGGTACTCCCTGCGAGTGTTCCGGCTCGCCAGGGCCTTGTTACGCTGTAGTCGTCTCTGGACCCCCTCCCATAGCTCCTCACTCACCAGCGGGGGCACCTTGAGCACGAAGTGCTCTTCTACAGGGCGTTCTCGACGCCCTTTGCCTCCGCTCTTGGTCTGTCCGTTGCTCTCGTAGCGCAGCTGGTGGTATTCGCCCTTCGCCGCAGGGTTCGCGAGCCAGTTGCGTATCGTCGTCGCCTGCCATACGGGATCTCCACTCGGCGACCGAATACCGAGGGTCCGGAAGTGACGGCTCGCTCCTCTTAGGGTGAGGCCCTCTTCACCCACAAGATGGAACAGCAGCCTCCCCACCTGAGCCCACTCCTCGTCCAACTCAACCTGCTCCCTGCTGCGATCGTATCGAAGCCACTTCGGCAGGGAGTGCGGATTGACAACCTTCCCTCGGCGCGCCTTCTCCCTCTTCCCTCTGACCGAGCGTTCGACCATCTGTCGGCGCTCACGACCCGAGCGCCAGGAGTCTAGAAACATGAAGACCGACGAGAACTCACCCTCCGACGGGATGGTCTCATCTACCCAGACCACCTCCAGACCTAGGGCCTCCAGGCGGTGGAGCAGTTCGAACACCCGCCACTCATCACCATTGTTCTCCGGCCTGTACAGGCGATCCAGAGTATGGATCACGACCCCGTGAGGCTTCTCAGACGCAGCGATCTCCAGTATCTGTCGAATACCATCGCGACCCAGGTCCTTGCCGCTGCAGTCCTCCTCGATGACATGCTCTGGCAGGACCCTCCAGCCAAGATGCTGCGCCTTGACCAGGTTCTCGGCCGTCTGGGTCTTGAGGGAGGTGCCCTTGTCAGCCTGCTCGTGGGTGCTCACCCGTGAGTAGGTCAACGCATCCGGTTGGCCACCGCTATCGCAGTTCTTGCACATCGTCGTTCACCTCTTGCCGGCAGTACGAATCTCGACTCGTCAGGAGCTTGTTCATCGTCACATGTTGGACATATTGTACATTGAATCCGCAGCCTGCGAACCTCCAAGCTGTGTTATCAGACGATATCCAATTAAAACTATATAGTATTCTCGGACTCCGGCCCTTGTCCCGGTCCTGCCCCAGTCACCCGTCCGACCTTACAGGTGACTGCCTGCACCACCAGCCTGATCGCGCCTGTCTCCTCCGTGCAGGCAAGACGGGCCACCCGTGGTCACGTGCGCTAGCTCGTGTCTGGCGCGGTGGCGACGGCTATGGGCAGACCAAGGGTTTTGGAAGCGATTGGGCATACTTCATCGCGGCTGACCTGTCCCGCCACGGCCGCATCCGTTCTGTCCTCGTCGCCCTTCTTCGGGTCTCGGGTACGATTCCCTGCTGCACAGAGCAAGTTCTACAACAGGGCGACAGCAACGTGGGTACGACAATGGGTGCAGCAACGGGTACTGCAACGGGTGACGACAACGGGCCGACAACGTGGATCCGGCAACAGGGTGCCGGCAAGAGAAGTCCGGCAAGGGGGACGGCAGGAATACTTCAAGACCTGCACGAATGCACACGACCGCGAACTCTCGACCATGATGTCGCTGCCCCCCCCCCCCCCCCCCGGTCCTGTGCGTTCTGGGAGAGCTCAACGGCTCGCCCTGAACTCTGGATTGTCCTACCGATCCCTTCTTGTCATAGGCATCCGGGTGAGGCTCGGGGTCGACAGCTGGCCGGACGTGCGCTCACCTGGCAATCAACGATGATCTAGTCCAAAGGTGGGTGGTACACCATAGAACCGATACAGAACGACTCAGTCTGGCGGCGCTCTACAAGCGCAGCGGCGCAGCTTGGTGGCGCGCTACGTTCGGGACGCTAACGTTGATATTACTACCACAAAGTCGGGGAGTGGCGCAGTTTGGTAGCGCGCTACGTTCGGGACATAGAGGCCGCGGGTTCAAGTCCCGCCTCCCCGACCAACTCTTCAATCCACAGCTGGTTTGACCCAGGTTAGTCGGATTGCGCCGTATCCGCCTCAAAGAAGAACCGGCTTCCAGGCTCGCGGCGGCCTCGTTAGCTCACTGGCCGAGGGCGCAATCGATCATCGCCTTTTGGAACTCCTCGCTGATCAAGACCTCGAAACCGTCAAAGGCGTCCTCGCCCAGCTTGTCGATTACGCACTCCCGCAGCGGTTCGGGAATAGCGTCAAAGGCGTCGGTCGGAATCTCTCCGAGGTCGAACTCCGGCTCCTGAACTGGGATATCCTCATCGCCTGATACTTCGCCGGACGACATTTCGTCGCCGATAAGTTCTTCCAACTCTTCCAGCATCTGCTCCAGGGATTCGTCTGGCCGATCTTCTGCTCCTTGGGCTGTCTCGCTTCCGAACAGCGATGGAACGGAATCAGAGTCTTCGTCAACGCCCATAGCCATCGCCAGCGCGATGCCTACCGCTGGGTCTCTCATCAGATTGAACATTAGCTGCTCGGACTCCTCCGCCAGGCTCCTGAGTCGATCCGACCTTTCAAACGCGTCCTCTAGGGAACCTCTGAACAACTAAGGGTGAGCCGGATTCTACTGGAATGGGCGGGTACGGGAGGCGCTTCGACCCTCCGGCGACGCGCCGACTGGGATCGGGGAGCCCAGGCCGCAGCCCTCACGCCTCATTCGCGGTTGGGGAAGAGAGGCTGGGGAGGGAGCGCTGCCGGGAATGGTCACCGTTGGCCCTCTCACCGAGCTTGGCCGCCCGCGGCTATCAGCAGGTTGGCCATCCCCAGCAGCAGCACCAGCCGTTGCGTGTTCTTGGCCAGGCCACGATACCGCACCTTCGCATAGCCAAAGCGCCGTTTCACATACAGGAACGGATGCTCTACCTTCGCTCTGACCGACGCCTTGCGATGTTCCCCCAGCGCCTCCTGACTCCCGGGACTCAGGTGCCGGCGCAGACCGGGCCGCATCGCCACCTGCCACTCCACCCGTCGCTCCCGATGCTCCTCCCGCTTCTGGACTCCCTGATACCCCGCATCGCCCCACGCCTGCGCCTCGTTCCCGTGCAGCAGCCGGTGGGCTTCGGTCACGTCGTTCACGTTCGCCGCCGTCGTCGTCATGCTATGCGCCAAGCCCGTATCCGCGTCCACTCCGATGTGCAGCTTCATCCCGAAGTGCCTCTCATTCCCCTTCTTCGCCTGATGCATCTCCGGGTCCCGCGCGCCTCCCCGATTCTTCGTCGACGACGGCGCTTCGATGATGCTGGCGTCCACGATCGTCCCTTCACGCAGCCGCAGTCCCTGGGCTTCCAGATGGCGGTTGATCTCCTCGAACAGGCCTTGGCCTAGCTCGTGGCTTTCGAGGAGATGACGGAAGTTGAGGATGGTGGTCTCGTCCGGCAACGCTTCCGACAGTCGCAGCCCGGCGAACCGGCGCACCGATTCGGCCTCATAGAGGAGGTCCTCCATGCCGGGATCGCTCAGGTTATAGAAGAGTTGCACACAGTGAATGCGCAGCATCACCGAGAGCGCATAGGGCCGCCGCCCGCGGCCGGCCTGGGGGTAGCACGGGCGGATACGCTCCTCCAATCGCTGCCAAGGGATGAGCCCATCCATCCGCTCCAAGAACAACTCCCGGCGGGTCTTGCGCTTCTTGCCTTGGTATTCCAAGTCCGCGAACGTCGGCTGGTCCATCGTTTCCGCCCTCCATCGGCATGAGGTGGGGCCAGCCCTTACTCTGCCACATCCCGTCTGACTTGTTCAGAGCGTTCCTAGCTTGTTCCGGCGCGCTTGGCTGATGGAATATGGGGCGCGCGCAGGGGCTACGCCCCGTCGGCAGAAATCGTTCAAAGAGACCACGCGGCGCAAGGGGCGCCGATGTCGCATAGATGCTACACTGGCAGGGTCCTGAAATATGGGGTGTGCAGAGGGGCGAAGCCCCCTTTGCCGGGAGTCTCAGGGGTTCCCTCAGATATCATATCCCCCCCCCCTTCCTGGCCAGGAAGGGGCCAGGGGGATGGTCGAAACGGGTTCCCACTACACCGGTAGGGCACCGGTCACTCAATCCACAGAAGACATCTGAAGCAACATCGGGCTGAGAGTGCGACTTGGCTCAATGACAGTCAAGGAGCGCTCCTGGTCAACTTCGAACGGTTTTCCCTAGACCCGCGCATCCTCGCCGGCGTCAGCGCGGCCGGCTACACCAGCCCCACGCCGATCCAACAGCAGGCGATCCCCGTCGTGCTCGAAGGGCGCGACGTGCTGGGCCTGGCACAGACCGGCACCGGAAAGACCGCAGCGTTCGTCCTGCCCATTCTCCAGCGCCTGGCGAACGGCCCGCTCGGTCAGGTGCGTGCCCTCATCGTCGCGCCCACACGAGAGCTTGCCGAGCAGATTCACCAGACCATCGTCGAGCTGGGAAAGAACACGAGGGTGCGTAGCGCTGCCATCTATGGGGGCGTGAGCAAGGGGCCGCAGGTCGCGGCTTTACGGCGCGGCGTCGACATCGTAGTCGCCTGCCCGGGCCGGCTGCTCGACCACATCGGCGACGGCGCCATCGATCTCTCGGGGCTCGACGTCCTGGTGCTAGACGAGGCCGACATGATGTGCGACATGGGCTTCCTCCCCGACATTCGCCGCATCCTCACCCACGTGCCGGCGCAGCGCCAGACGCTCTTTTTCTGCGCCACGATGTCCGACGAGATACGGAATCTGTCGCACGATATCCTTAGTGACCCGGCGACGGTGCAGATCGGCGTCATTGCGCCGACCAAGACCGTCTCCCACGCGCTCTATCCCGTACCCGAGGGCCTCAAAACGAGGCTGCTGCTAGCCATGTTCCGGCAGATGCCCATCAAGCGTCTGCTGGTATTCACCCGGACCAAGCATCGCGCACGCAAGCTGGCGCGCACGCTGGAAGAGCACGATTACCGCGTCGCGGCCCTACAAGGAAACATGCCGCAGAAACGGCGGCAAAAGGCGCTCGACGACTTTCGCGACGGTATCCACGACATCCTCGTCGCCACCGACATTGCCTCGCGCGGCATCGACGTGTCCGAGATATCGCATGTGATCAACTTCGACATGCCCACGACCGTCGATGCGTACATCCACCGCATCGGCCGCACCGGCCGCGCCCAGCACACCGGCCAGGCCTTCACCCTTGCGACGGTGGCAGACGAGCCGTTGGTATTCAGGATCGAGAGGGTGCTGAAGTCGAGAATCGAGCGGGTACGGCTGCCGGGTTTCGACTACGGTAGCCCAGCGCCGGCGAGTGAGCCGCCGCGCCGCCAAGGCAATCGCGCCCAGCAAGCCGGGCCTCGGCGCAACGGCCACCGTGGACAGCGCCGCCCCTCGGCAAACGGCGCGCAAGCTCAACCCCCAAGCGGGTCGGCGAATCCGCCCGCCGGCAACGGGGCAGGCGTCCAAGGCGCACCCCGGCGGCGGCGCAGGCGCCCCAGGAGCACACCGCGGCCGCCGGCCCAACCCGCCTGAAGCCACAGCCTCCTCCCTGAATTAGGGGCCCTCGACCCCCGACTCGCCAGTCTCTGCTTTACACCGTCGGCGGAGGCAAAGAAATCCTCCACCGTGAGCCCGTGCTCAGAGGGCCGCAAACTGCACCCCCGCTGGAGCCATGAGCTTCGCCGCGACTTTTCACTCCTCGATCTCCCTGTCCACGATTCGGACCCCAAACCAGCCCGGTCCCACGCATGGATCGCCGGACCGTCGAGGCGCCCCAGGCACGGCGGCGGAGGATCACGTATAGTGCAGGCGGCAACACTCGCATGAGCCCGTCAGCTCCCGCGGCCGCCCGTCTGAGCCCGCGCTTGTGCCCAACTCCGGGGGGACCATGTGGAATTTCAACACGCACCTCGCCAGACTCGAAGAGCAGGGCCGACCCATCCGCGTCGGGCTGATCGGTTCGGGACGGTTCGGGACCATGATAATGGCCCAGGTGTCCCGGATGAAGGGGATGCGCATCTCGGTCGTCGCCGATCTGAGCGAGGGGAATACTCGGAAGGCTGTCGATAGGGCCGGCATGTCTGCCGCAGCTATCGTTCGGGCCGATACCACCTCCCGCGTCAACGAGGCGATCCAGGCTGGGAACATGGCGATCACCGAGGACAGCCTGATCGCCATCGAATCCGATGTCGACGTGATCGTGGAGGCGACCGGCCTGACCGAGCCCGGAGCCCGGCACGCCTACCAGGCGATCTCCAACGGCAAGCACATCGTCATGGTCAACGTCGAGACGGATGTCCTGGTGGGTCCGCTCTTGAAAAGCCTCGCCGACCAGGCCAGCGTCACATACACCCTAGCGTACGGCGATCAGCCGGCACTGATAAAGGAGCTCTATGACTGGGCCACAGCTCTAGGATATGAGGTCGTGGCAGCCGGGAAGGGGTCGAAGTACAGCCCCGATCTCCGAAAGAGCACACCGGACACCGTTTGGACGCTCTATGGTCACACCGAAGAGGAGGTTCAGCGCGCCGGCCTCAACGCGAAGATGTACAACTCGTTCTTGGACAGCACAAAGAGCGCCGTCGAGATGGTGTCTGTGTCGAACATGACCGGGCTGGTGCCGGACGTTCGGGGGATGCACTTCCCGCCGGTCCCGACTCCCGAGATCCCCTCCGTCTTTTGTCCGAAGGAGGATGGCGGCATCCTGTCCCGCACCGGCGTAGTGGACGTGGTCAGCAGCACCTTCCACGACGGGAGCGCCGTTGAGGACAGTCTACGGTGGGGCGTGTTTATCGTGGTCACCAGCGACAACGCATACCTGCGGAACACTATGGCCGAGTACGGAGTGGCCACGGGCGGCGGCGGGAAATACGCCCTGATGTATCGCCCCTACCACTTCGTGGGCATGGAGACGCCCCTCAGCATCGCCAGCGCCGTCATACGGCACGAGCCGACTGGCGCACCGGCCGGCCGGCCAGTTTCAGAGGTGATCGCGGCGGCCAAGCGCTCGCTGAGCCCCGGCGAGGTGCTTGACGGTGAGGGCGGCTACACCCTCTACGGTATGGCGGAGACGGCACCGACGGCCAGGAGCGAAGGGCTGCTCCCGATGGGATTGGCGAATCGCGCCCGCGTGGTCCGGCCCATCGCGGAGGACGCCATCCTCTCGTACGAGGACGTCGCACTCGACGAGGACTCCTTTGCGTTCAAGCTCCGCCGCCTGCAGGACGACACGCTCGCTCCGGTCAAGAGCTGAGGCGCTGGCGATTCCCCCGAGGCGTGCCTGGATCGACGAGGTTATCGAATCAGGACCTGGAGAACCTGGGAGGCCTTTCAGCGGTCATAAGCGGCCACATGCTCGGCAGGCTTCAGATCCAGCTGTTCACCCCGACGGCCGATGGTGGCTTCTGGACCAGGATACACACACGACTCAACCTGAGCACGAGGAGTGTGGAGGCGACGATGTCCCGCCTGACAACGTTCGCTCTGGTGTGGGCTGACGTCGAGCCGATCCTCGGCGCGGCGCCGACCCCCAGTACACAGGTCGCTGGGCTGCCGGCACTCCCGTGTCCCGCCTCATGGGGCGCCACACGAGCCTGCTAGGCGATCAACAGGCTACCTGGAGATCGACGAGCCCGCTCCAGCACCGCGCTGGGGTGGGCTCTACTTTTACCCCTTTGGTGGATTCCCAGGCTGAAGGTCCGGAGGATCGCTCTGAGCCCTCCGGTCCCAGTCTCACGATTCTGGACTTCTACCACCGGACCTTATATAGTCCGCCCGAGAGTCTGCGGCCGCCGCAGAGCGAGTTCCGGGATTCGCCGGTAGAGCCGGTCAGCCTTGGTACGCGTCCCGGTGACACCCCGCAAATTCTCAGGGCCGAGGAGATCGTCGGCCGAGCATCGAGGTCTCAGGCCGGCGAGACACGTCGAACGGCCCGAGTGGGAAAGGAACGGTGCACAGCTAGCTCGCTATGACCAAACAGATCGTCCCCGAGAAGATCAAGGCCCTGTACACCCAGCGCTGCCGTATGCGGGACGGCGTCGAGCTGGCAACCGATGTCTACATGCCCGCTCAGGGCGGCCCGTTCCCCACCATCGTCCAGCGCACCCCGTACGACCGGGGCAACCCGATAGCCTTAACGGCTCCCGACGCTGTGTTCCTGGCGCAGAGAGGCTACGCCCTCGTGGTGCAGGACGTTCGCGGGCGGTACGACTCCGAGGGCGAATGGTACCCGTTCGCAAACGAGGCCGACGACGGCCACGACACGATCGAGTGGGCTGCCAAACAGCCCTGGTCCAACGGCAAGGTCGGTACGATCGGAGCATCGTATTTCGGCCTGACCCAGTGGCAGGCGGCGCAGGGCGGGAGCAGCCACCTAGTCGCATCCGTGCCCAGGGTCGCCTACTCCAACCTGTATCACAACTGGGTATACACCGGGGGCGCCTTCCAGCTCGCGTTCAATCTGAGCTGGTCCATAGCCATGTCCACGCGAACCAACCGGCCGCAGTTCATGTGGCTCCCGGACGAGGTCCACCTGAAGAGTCTCCTCTGGCACCTGCCGGTGGTCACCGGCGGCGAGGCCGCCGGCCACCACATCAAGCACTACACCGACTGGGTGAGCCATCCCAGCTACGACGACTACTGGCGCGGCATGGGACCGGTCGAGGACAGCTACGACAAGATATCGGTGGCGGCGTACGGGATGGCGGGCTGGTTCGACGTGTTCCTGCAGGGGAATCTCAACAGCTTCATGGGTATGACGAAGAAGGCGAGGACGCCCGAGGCGCGCCGGAAGCAGAAGATCATCGTCGGACCGTGGATCCACTTGCTGGGCGGCAGCTTGGCTGGAGGGTTGGGAACACACAGCAAGACGGGGGACATCGACTTCGGTCCCAACGTCATCCTGGACCTCCAGGCGGAGCAGGTCCGCTGGCTGAACTACATCATGAAGGGCGAGGACGACGGCATCGGCGGCGAGCCGCGTGTCAGGGTGTTCGTGATGGGCAGCAACCGATGGCGCGAGTCCGACGACTGGCCCATCCCGGGCACGGAGTACACCCCGTTCTACCTCCATAGCGATGGAGGGGCCAACGCCCTCACCGGGAACGGCACCCTGGACACGATGGCTCCTCAGGCCGAGCAGCACGACCACTACACGTACGACCCGATGCATCCGGTGCCGACCCTCGGGGGCAGCACATGCTGCATGGAGGACACCCTTCCGGTCTCGATGGGGCCGCGCGACCAGCGCCCGATCGAGTACCGGCAGGACGTGCTCTGCTACACCAGCGCGCCGCTGGAGGCGCCGATCGAGGTCACGGGGCCCGTGAAGGCCGTACTCTACGCGTCATCGTCGGCGCGCGATACCGACTGGGTCGTCAAGCTCGTCGACGTCTTCCCGGACGGATACGCTATGAACGTCGCCCAGGGGATCCTGCGGGCTCGCTATCGCGACTCGTGGGAGGAGCCCACCCTGCTGGAGCCGGGCCGGGTCTACAAGTTCGAGGTGGACCTCTGGTCCACCGGCAACTGCTTCCTCCCCGGTCACCGCATCCGGGTGGACGTCACCAGCAGCTGCTTTCCTCAGTTCGACCGCAACCCCAACACCGGCCACGCCTTCGGCCAGGACGCCGAGATGGTCGCCGCCGACCAGACCGTCCTCCACGACAGCGCGAACCCGTCTCAAATCGTCCTGCCGGTGATCCCGCAGGAGTAGCGCTCAGCAACAACGCGTTCCACACTCCTGCCCTCCCCGTCACCGAGCCCGCCCAGCATCCCCTCTTGAAACTCTTCAAACTTTCTTAAAGGTCGTTCGTTACAGTGGGTGCATCCCGGGACGTATCAAACCCGTAGACCGGAGAAGGAAGGAGTCTTGAGATGCGAAAGAGGTGGTTCTTAGTTGCTCTGATGGTCGGGGTGCTGGCCGTCGGGGTCACCGGGGCGACGGTGTTCGCCCAGTCATCCGAGGGCAATGGAGGCGGCCCGGTCAAGGGCCTCGTCTCCCGCGTCGCCCAGATACTGGGCATCGATGACCAGGAGGTCCAGGACGCGTTCGATCAGGCCCGGATGGAGATGCGTGACGAGGCGATCCGCACGAAACTGGACCGGCAGGTGGAGGCGGGCCGCTTAACACAGGATCAGGCGGACGAGTACTATGGCTGGTACCAGGACATGCCTGAAGGCGTCGACGGCTTGTTCGGCGGACGCGGGTTCGGCAAGTCCCGCTTCGGCAAATCCGGCTTCGGCAGGGGCCACCGGTTCCAGGACCGCAGTCACATAAGGCCGTGGGGAGGCGCTGAGCGAGGGTGGCCGGCACGAGCAGGCCGGCATTGGCCACCAGGCGATGGTCGTCAAAGAGGATGCGGATACGGTCGGGTTTGTTCTGTGGCAGCATCTATTGGTCGCGCCGACGCCTCCGGTTTCCGAGAACACGTCGTTCTGAGCGTCGAAGAATCGGTAGTGGTCTGTGCGGGAATGCTCGAGCATTCCCGCACAGATGTGTCCCAGGCAGAGCCTGAGGGATCGGGAGTTACCGATTGACCAGCAAGGTCTTGATAGTCGAGGACGACCCCAGCACTATCGAGCTTGTCCGGCTTTACCTTCAGCGCGACGGATACAAAGTCATCGCGGCCATGGACGGAACCGAGGGGCTGAGGCTGGCCAGAGAGGCCAGGCCCGATCTGGTCGTCCTCGACCTGATGCTCCCCGGTATGGACGGGATGCAGATCTGCCAGGCGCTGCGAGAGGAGTCGACCGTGCCGATCGTCATGCTGACCGCCCGCGTCGAAGAAGAGGACCGTCTGGCGGGTCTCGACATGGGGGCCGACGACTACATCACGAAGCCGTTCAGCCCGAGGGAGCTCGCCGCCCGGGTCCGAGCCGTGCTCCGGCGCACTGCCCGCGACATGGTCGAGCCGGGTCCTGCGGAGCTGGATCACGAGACGGTCAGCGTCGACCTCAGACAGAAGACGGCTTACACCTCGGGCAAAGAAGTGCGTCTGACGCCGACGGAGTTTCGCATCCTGGCGCTGCTGATACGGGAGCCCGCCAGAATCTTCAGCCGCGATCAGATCATCGACCGAGTCTTCGGGTACGACTTCGACGGATTCGACAGGACCGTAGACGCGCACGTCTCGAATCTTCGGCGGAAGATACAGGCCGATCCGGACGGGCCGCGCTACATCCACACGGTATACGGTATGGGGTACAGGTTCGCCGCAAATGCCTAGCTGGTTTTTCAGCCTCCGCTTCCGGCTCGTCTCGGGCTTCGCCCTGGTCCTGGCGCTCGCACTGGCGAGCGTCAGCCTCTATGTGAGCCAGGTGGCTCGAGCCGAGACCGAGGCCTTCGAACGTCAGACTGAGCAGGTTCTGGCCGAGCGAATCGAGAGGTTCGTGTCCCGGCAATATACCGCCGTCCGCGGATGGCGGAATGTGCAGGCCGCGCTGGAGCAGGCCAGCGCCCTCTATGACCGGCGCATCGTGCTGACCGACCGGCAGGGCCGGGTCGTCGGGGATTCGCACCGGCTTCTGGGCGACCCCCTCCAGGGCAGACACCGAAACGGGCGCAATCGGCCAATCGTCATCGATCAAGAGCAGGTCGGCGAGCTCTTGCTGAGCGCGGCTGGCGTTCCCGGCGGTTTACCGGAGCCCGCGGTGTCCCGCCTGGCCTCTGCCCTGAACTGGTCGCTGGTGTGGATCGGGCTGGTCGCCGTCGCCGCGGGCGTCCTTCTGATCTCGGTTGCGTCCCGGCAGCTTCTGGCCCCTTTGCAAAGCCTCGGGGCGACCGCCCGGCGGCTCGGCGAGGGGAACCTCACGCAGCGAGCCTCCACCTCCGGTCCAACCGAGGTCGAGGACCTGGCTCGCTCGTTCAACTCAATGGCTGAAAACCTGCAAAGGGCGGAAGAGCAGCGCCGGCACCTGGTTGCCGACGTCGCACACGAGCTGAGGACACCCCTGTCCAACATCCAGGGCTACCTGGAGGCGGTGAAGGACGGTCTCCTGGAGCCGAACGACGAGACCATCGACACGATTCACCAGCAGGCGATGTATCTTGGCCACATCGTGGAGGATCTCAGACTTCTGGCGCTCGCCGAGGCAGGCAGCCTGAGGCTGCACCTCCAGTCTCATCCGATCGGCGACGTTCTCGAGGGGGCGGTCGAGGCGGTTCGAGTCCGGGCGGAGGCCAAGGACGTGTCGGTGTCGGCCGTGCGCTCCGCGGACTCCGTCATCGTACGGATCGACCGGACGCGAATCGCGCAGGTGGTCGGCGTGCTCCTCGAAAACGCAATAGGCCACACCCCTGCCGGCGGGTCGGTGACGGTCACCTCCGAGTCGGACGGCTCCTCGGTAAGAGTCACCGTCGCGGACACCGGCGAGGGCATCGGGACCGACGATCTCCCCTTGATCTTCGAGCGGTTCTACCGCGTCGACCGCTCCCGCAGCCGCGCCACCGGTGGGGCAGGACTCGGGCTGGCCATCGCAAAGCAGCTAGTCGAGGCGCACGGCGGCGGCATCCGCGCCGACAGCACCCCTGGGACAGGCAGCCGATTCTCGTTCGATCTTCCACTTTGATGGACGCCTGGGACGGCGTCCATCCCGGCTCCCTCTAGTGGGCTCTCTCGCAGGCTCTCGGCGGTGTCTCTTTCCCCAGAGATTTCTCTGAAATTGAGTCTTGCGGACCTCTGCTGGGGGCATGTTATACTCCTGCGGACCAAGCACAACCACTAGTGGCATCGACGCAGCTCACCGCAAATGGTTGTAGCTGCGCGGCCCACGGGGAATGCTCTACTCTGGCGAGAGGCCGGGCGCCAGCGGAGGGCGGTTTCCCAGGCAGACCTGTCGTACGAGCCCGGCAGAACGCTGGAGTGGAGGAGCGCCAATATCGCAGAACGGTGGAAGCAACACGAAGCAGGGGCCTTCCGTCACAAGCGCGGCCGCACGGCCGGAGACCGGCGACGCAGATGCATCCGCCGCCGATGAGGCTGTAGCCCGCCTCCGGGAGTCTCCGATCCACAAGGTAATGGAGCAGCTGGTTGCCGAGGCCGACAAGCTGGCCGGGGGGATCAGAGAAGAAGCCGCACGCGAGGCCCAGGCGCAGGCAGCCAAGATTCGGGCTGACGCCGAGGCCAAGGCCCGAGACGAGATCCTGGAACCAGCCCGCGCAGCCGCCAACGAGAAGGCTAAGGCGATAGTCGCCGAGGCGGAAGGGCAGGCTCGAGACGTGGTCGGAAAGGCGAAGGCGGAGGCTGAAGAGATCCTCCACGCGGCCAGGAAAACAGCCAGTGATCTCGATGCTGAGGCCGCGGCCCGGGTACGGGGGCTTGCCGAGAAGATTACGGGCGAGGTCAAGTCTGCGGTGTCGAGCCTCGACGGCATCCTTGCCGTCATGGCAGAGTCGGCGAGGGACACTGACCAGGAACCCGATCCGGCGGCGGCCAAGTCCGAAAGCTCCTGATAGTCAGGCAGCGATCCTCTCTGACCCGGAAGACTCCATCTGGCAGGTGTGCTCATGGAACAGTTCTCGGATTCCCTGCTGAGCCCTCCCGTGGCGCTCGCGATGCTCATCGTCAGTGGAATTCTGATTGTGGGTGGGGTGGCCGCGATCATCGCGATCTTGACGAGGTCGAGGACGTCGATCACTCAGCAGGCCGCAACCGAGGAAGCGATCCCGGAGACTCCGGCAGCACCCCCCGAGTCGATCAACGGGCTCGCCAACCGGCTGGCCTCCGAGCTGCAAAGGCTCACTGAGCGACTCAGGGAAGAGGCTGTTCAGGAAGCCACGGCGGATATGGAGAGGGTTCGCGCTCAGGCCGAGCTGGACGCGGTCGAGCAGGTGATCAAGCCTGCCGAGGCCAGTGCCACGGTCAGGTCGCTCGAGACTGTAGCCGCAGCGAAGCAGAAGGCCGATAGGATCGCGAGGGGCGCGTCAGAGGAGGCCCAGAGGATCCTGGCCACCGCCAGACAGGAGGCCCAGGCTCTCCACTCCGGCACGGAATCGAGGGTCATGGAGTTCTCCGACCGCATCGCAGACGCCGTGATCCCGGCCGCGACCAACATCGAGAACCTGGGACGTGTCCTCGGTGAGCGTGAGACTGTGGCCGTTAACGGCGGTCCTGTCGCTACCGCCCGACCCGGCCTCGACCGGAACCGGCGCAAATAGCCGGACCACCTGTGCTTCGGCTCCGACGGCGCCCGCGATCGCCGGCGCGTGTTTCTGTTGGCTCTTGCCGCAACAGCCAGACGTGCCGCTTGACCAGTCCTTGCTGAAGCGCCTTCGCAACGGCCCCCGTCGTCGCGCGACGCTCCTTGGGTCCTTGATTGTCGGTGGTCGAATAGTATGCTGTGAATTGACTCGAGCCCAAGCAGGGTGATGAAGGATAGGGAGCGCAGATCCCGGCAAGTCGGGATTGCCGGGATCTGAGAGCCTGCCCTGAGCCAGCCGAAGGGGCGTCCCTCAGATACAGCCTTTCTTCTCTTTTTACCAAGAACGGGGCGTGGGGCTAGTTGGAAGCGTTTCCAGCGACCCCCTAGTCGAACCCAAGGAGCGGACATTGGCAAATGCGGAGATCGTCGCGATTGGGTCGGAGCTGCTGCTGGGCCAGATCGTCGACACCAACTCCGCGTGGATGGCCGAGCGCCTCACCGAGCTGGGAGTCAACCTGTTCTACAAGACGGTCGTCGGGGACAACCCCGCTCGGATGAGGGAGGTCCTGGACCGGGCCCTGGAGCGCTCGGATATAGTCATAACCAGCGGTGGCCTCGGTCCGACTCAGGACGACATCACGCGAGAGGCCGTGGCCGAGGTCGCGGGCCGGAAGCTGATCCGTCATCCGGGCCTGCTCGAGCAGATCGAGACCAGGTTCAGGAGCCGCGGGTTCATCATGACGCCGAACAACGAACGGCAGGCGTACGTTCCGGAAGGGGCGATTCCGGTGGAGAACCCGAACGGCACCGCCCCGTCGTTCATCGTGGAGGACCCGAGAGGCGTGATCTTCGTCCTTCCCGGTGTCCCGTTCGAGCTGAAGTGGCTGTTCAACAACGAGGTCGCGCCGTACCTGCGAAAGCGATTCAGCCTGTCGGAGACCATCGCCTACAGGGTCCTCAAGGTAGCGGAGATTGGCGAGAGCGCGGTGGACGATCTGATAGGGCACCTCATGGCCAATCTAAGCAACCCGACCGTCGGGGTGCTGGCGCATCCGGGCCAGGTCGACGTTCGGATCGCGGCCAAGGCGGCGAGCACTGACGAGGCGCTCAAGCTGATAGAACCGGTCGCACAGGAGATACGGGCCCTGATGGGCCGCCATCTTTTCGCCGTCGACGACGAGACGATGGAGGATGCCCTGGGAAGACTGCTCGAAGCCGGCGACGCGACTATCGCGGTCTACGAGGACATCACCAGCGGACTCGTTGCCAGCCGGCTCCAGCAGGCGAGCCCGGCACACTTCGTCGAGGGGGTGGTGGCGAACGGGCTCACGCCCATCCGGCGGCTGCTGGCCCACTCACGGAAGGGGGAGCCCTCGGAGACGCCTCTGGGCGACCCTACGGCTCTGGCACGCGATCTTGCCCTGGGCGTGAGGGCTCAGGCGGGCAGCCATATCGGACTCGCACTCCACGGCGTGCCCGACCCGGACGACCGATCCGAAAACCTCGCCAAGGGCGAGACCTACCTCTGCGTCACGGACGGATCGCATTTCAAGTCTCGGACCTACAACACCGCCGGCAGGGGACTGCCGGACCGCACCCGGCTGAGCCTCAACGCCATCGACCTGGTCCGCGTCGCCCTTACCGAGGGTTTCTAGAGGGTCGGTCAGTCGTTTCCGGGGAGAAGCCCCTGCGAGTCTGGAAGCCTGCCCTGAGCCCGCCGAAGAGGTGTCCCTCAGAAAACAGTCTCATACTGTCTCAAGAGGGGCGTGCAGGGGACGAAGCCCTTTTGCAGGGAGTCTGAGGGTGTCCCTCAGAAAACAGTCTCATGCTGTCTCAAGAGGGGCGTGCAGGGGACGAAGCCCTTTTGCCGGGAGACTGAGTGTGTCCCTCAGAAAACAGTCCCATGCTGTCTCAAGAGGGGCGTGCAGGGGGCGAAGCCCCTTGCCGGGAGACTGAGTGTGTCCCTCAGAAAACAGTCTCATGCTGTCTCAAGAGGGGCGTGCAGGGGGCGAAGCCCCTTGCCGGGAGTCTGAGGGTGTCCCTCAGAAAACAATCCTCCCTCTCTTTTTTCAAAGCGGTGGGGCGGGGTGAACCTCAGCCTGGTGATCCTCCAACACAAAAGAAGACAGGGCCCCACCCGAAAGTGGGACCCTGTCAGGGAGGTGCTACAGGGAACACCTACCTGGAGCACCTCCTACGACTACTATCCAAAACACACCCTCCTTTCCAGAGACTCTCCCCGTAAGCTATCATCCTCCGCAACCCGGTCTCTATGGCCCATTATACCGGTTGTCTCTTGAATGTGAAACCGGTTACGACCGCATTCGAGAGCCGTTGCGAGATGGGGGAGCCGGACGAAGCGGAGGTGAATCGATGATCCGGAGCGTCAACGGTGTGGTGATCTGGACCGAGAACCTGGAGAGGCTGCTGCCTTTCTATCGGGACACGCTGGGCCTCACGCCGCACTCGGTCCGGCCGGACTTCGTCTCCTTCAAGTGGGAAGAGATGCGGCTTGGCCTCGGCAGGCACGATCAGGTCAGCGGCGAGGCGGAAGACCCGTACCGCGTGATGGTGAACTTCCATGTCGACAACATCCACCAAGAGCACGTAAGGCTGAGCGCGGCGGGCGTGCGCTTCATCAGGCCCCCCGAAAAGGAGCACTGGGGAGGCTGGGTCAGCACGCTGGCCGACCCGGACGGCAATATCCTCCAGCTGCTCCAGCAGCCGGACAGCTCGACAACCTGACAGCTACTCAGGCGGATGCCGCTCGAACCAGCGAGACGCCTGCTCATAGGCGTATGCCGCCCGTAGAACCATCGACTCGTCGAAGGGCCGGCCGGCTATCTGCAGGCCTACGGGCAGTCCCTCCGCCGTGAACCCGCAAGGGACCGACACCGCAGGCAGGCCGGTCAGGTTGTATGGGCCTGTGAAGCTGGGCATGGCGGTCACCGCCAGTCCAGGGGCGTCGATCGGCGGAGCCGCGATCGCGAACGTCGGCGACGCGATTACATCGACTCGATGCAGGGCCTCGGCGTACTGGCGCTTGAGCGCGCTCCGCAGACGCTGCGCCTGGATATAGTCGGTCGACGTAAAGAGCGCGCCCACCTGGAGCTCGGTCCTGAGGAGGTCCCCGTAGTCGTGCGGCCTGGCTCGAAGAGTACGCTCGTGATAGGCGTAACCCTCCCCCAGCAGGATGACCAGGGCCGCCGCATCGGACTGGTGAAGAGCCGGTATCTCCACCTCCTCGACGGATGCGTCCAGACCCTCCATGATCTTGAGGGCCTCGTCGGCCCTGGTCTGGGTCTCCGCGTCGACCTCCGGCCGGGTGGCGAAGAAGAAGTGCCTGGGCACTCCGATCCTCAGTCCACGCACGTCTCGTTCAAGCTCGGAAGCGTACGCCTGCACCGGGACCTCGGCCGTCGTAGGATCTCCCGGGTCGCGGCCCGCGATCGGCTCGAGCATGAGCGCCGCATCCTCAACCGTCCTGGTCATCGGACCGCAGTGGTCGAGGGTCCAGCTCAGAGGGATCACCCCGGCACGGCTCACTCGTCCATATGTGGGCTTGAGTCCGACGATGTTGCAAAAGGACGCGGGTCCATTCGTGCCCCCGCGGGTGCACGAGCCCATTGCGCCCATGCAGAGTCCGGCGGCTACGGCCGCCGCCGAGCCGGTACTGGAGCCCCCGGTGGATCGTGCGGTGTTCCAGGGGTTCCGCGAGACGGGGAAGCCGGCGCTCGGGTCCGGACCGCCGACGGCGAACTCGTTCATGGCCAGCTTCCCGAGCAGTATGGCGCCGGCCGACGTGAAGCGAGCGGCAACCGTCGAGTCCACAGTCGGGACCCTGTCGGCGTTGACCCTCGATCCGGCGGTAGTACGAACGCCCGCAGTGTCGTAGAGGTCCTTCAGCCCTATGGGGATGCCGTGCAGAGGACCCCTGTACGCGCCCTGGAGAATCTCGTTCTCAGCGGCCCGCTCCTGATCGAGCGCGCTGTCCCCCAGGACGGTGATGAACGCCCGGAGTGTCCCGTCGAGCTGCTCGACCCGGTCGAGATGGGCTCGAGTCAGCTCCACCGGGGAGAGCTTCTTGTCCCGGAGCAGCGCCCCCGCCTCCCGGATCGTGAGGTAGCAGAGATCCTCCGCGCTCCGGCTCATCGTCCGGCCTCACCGTCGGGCTGCCACGCCGGAGAGAAGACGGTCGCCGGTTCCTCATCGTCGAGATCGACATGGTGGAGGCTCGAGACGATCTCAAGCGCCGTCTCCAGAGCGGGCTTCAGTCTTTCGATATCGTCAGGAGTCGGGTCCAGCCCGGCTCGCCGGGCCATCCGGCGGAGCTCCTCCGGAGTGAGGTCGGCGGGGTTGGTCATTGGGAGGCCTCCCCTCGGCTGGTCGCGGCGACGCCGCTACTCTACCAGGCTGATCGGCGGACCGGGAACTCCCTGTAGGGCGCCTGGGCCAGGGCGTCTTCGTCCAGCTCGATTCCGAGGCCGGGCCTCTCGGGGACCCTGATGAACCCATCCTCTACCTCAAACGCCGGCCTGGCGACCCGAAGCCCGAACGCCTGCATCGGGACGAAGAACTCGGTGATCAGGAAGTTGGGGATGCACGCCGAGACCTGTATCGTGGCGGCGAGAGCAACCGTCGTGCTGTTGTAGTTGTGCGGCGCGACCGCCACCAGGTAGGCCTCCGCCATCGCCGCTATCTCTTTGAGTTCCAGGATCCCCCCGACGCTGCCGACGTCCGGGTTGATGATGTCGGCGGCTCTCTTCTCGAAGACGTCCCGGAACTCGAACTTTGTGTACAGCTCCTCTCCGGTGACGACCGGTATCTGGATCTGATGCTTCGCCTCCGCCAAGGCGTCGACGTTCTCGGCCAGGACCGGCTCCTCGAACCAGAAGGGCTCGAACTCCTCTATCTCCCGAGCCAGTCTCACCGCGTGCATCGGAGCGAGCCGGCGGTGGATCTCGATCAGCAGATCGATGTCGGGGCCGACAGCCTCCCGTACGGCCCTGACGTTCTGGACGGCCCTTCGCTCCGTCTCGCGATCGATGAAGGTGCGCCACGGCCCGGGAACGGGGTCGAACTTCATCGCCGTGAACCCCATCTTCACGATCTGCTTCGCCTTGTCCGACATCTCCTCCGGCGAGTTGCCGCCGTGCGACCAGCCATTGGCGTATACTCGTACCCTGTCCCGGCAGGCTCCGCCCAGGAGCGCATAGACGGGGGCGCCCAGAGCCTTGCCTTTGATGTCCCACAGCGCCTGCTCGATGCCACTGACGGCACAGTACAGGTCCATCGAGCCCCGGCGCGCGCCAAAGTCGTCGTATGCGAACTGCGTGAACTCCTTGATTCTCGACGGATCGCGACCGACCAGGTAGCGTCGTAGCTGTCCGACGTTGGCGGCGATCTGGACGTCCCTGTCCGACTGGGTGTAGCACTCGCCCCAGCCGTGGATGCCGCCGGTCGTCTCCACCTTCACGAAGCAGAGGTTCTTCCTGTAGCCGGGATCGGCCAGGAACGTCTTGACGTCGCTGATCTTCACCGTGTCCCTCCGGGCCGCCCAAGTGAAATACAAAACGCCCCTCGATGTGCAAGGGGCATCTTCGCGGTTGGGGCCATCGGTCCCTCTATCGCTTGGTGTACTGCTTGGCCTTGCGCGCTCGTTTGAGGCCGTACTTCTTGCTCTCTTTGATCCTGGCGTCGCGGGTCAGCAGCCCCGCCCGCTTCAGGGGCTGTCTGAGGGCCGGATCCATCACCGTCAGCGCCCTGGAGATTCCATGCCTCAACGCACCGGCCTGCCCGACGATCCCTCCACCCGTGATTTTGGCAACCACCCGGAACTGGCCCTGGCTGCCCGTCACCCGGAACGGCTCCGTGACGTGCTGCCGCCACGAATCCCAGGCGAAGGCCTCCTCGAACGGCTTGCCGTTGACGACGATGATGCCGGGCTCTCGATAGATGCGGACCCTGGCGATCGACCTCTTCCGCTTGCCGGTAGCATAGTAGTACTGTTGCTGAGTCAACTAGGCCTCCTCTGGGGTCTCCTCGGCGTCTCCCGCCGGCGGGCTCTCGGGCTCGACGGACGCCCTGGTCGCGGGAGCCTTACGACTGGCCCTCTTCGGCTTAACCGGCCCCGCGTCCGCGGACTCGGCCGGGACCTCCGCCTCCGCTCCCGGGGTCGTCGACTTCGCCGCCGCGGATCTCTTTCGAATCGCGCTCCTGGGTTTGGCCAGCGTGATCTCGGCCGCAGCCTCCGGAGTCTGGGTCTCGGCTGCCGCTGCCTTCCCCGCTGCGGTCCGTCTTCGGACCGGGGGCCGGCGCCTGGGCTTCGAGGCCGGCGCCTGGGCTTCGAGGCCGGCGGCGCGATCGCGAGCCTCTGCCTCGGCCCGCTGGTTGTGTGCGCTCTCGATGATCTGCGCCTCGTGCGGATGGGAGCCGCCGGCGTAGAGCTTCAGCCGTGAAAGCATGTTGCGTCCGACGGTGTTCTTCGGCAGCATCCCCTTGACCGCGCGTCTGATGGCTCGATCGGGGTACTTCGCCATTACCCGACCGAGCGTCTCCTCCTTCAGACCGCCAGGATAGCCGCTGTGACGGTAGTAGATCTTCTGGGCCAGCTTGTTGCCGGTCACCTTGATCTTTTCGACGTTGACGACCACGATGAAGTCGCCGGAGTTCAGGTAGGGCACATACACGGGCTTGTGCTTGCCCTGGAGCAGGACGGCGATCTCGGAGCATAGCCTGCCGAGCGTCCTCCCGTCGGCATCCATCACGTGCCATCGTGGGTGCATGTCCGCGGCCCTGACTCGGTAGGGTTTAACGAGGGCTGCCATTCTGATCTCCGGTTCCTGGAGGGAAGTCCCGATAGGTAACGCCGAGCAGGCATAGCCCGAGACCCGGCAGCGCGTGGGCAACTGCCCCGGTGTCCTCACCCTCCAACATTGCTTTGAACTTATCGCGCGACAGATGCCCTCTCCCGACGTCCACCAGGGCGCCGGCCATCCTGCGGACCTGGTGGGGCAGGAACGCGTTGGCCTCCACCTCGAACGTCACCACGCCGCCCTGTCTGCGCACGGTGGCGTCCAGGACCTCCCGGACGGTGCTCGCCCCGTTCGGCACATGGCCGGCAAAGCGGGCGAAGTCGTGCCTGCCCACCAGCATCCGCGCCGCGCCCCTCATGCGGCCGACGCTCAGGGGCTCGCGGACCAGGTGCGCGGCCCGCCTCATGAGGGGTGAGGGCGTCTGGCTGTTGAGGATCGTGTACCGGTACCTGCGGCTGACGGCGCTCCGACGGGGATCGAAGTCCCCATCGACACCATGTGCCTCCTTGACCGCTATACCCCGCGGGAGGTAGTAGTTGAGCCCGGGCGGGAAGTCCAGGGGAGCCAGGGACGAAGCCGTGTCGAAGACGACGACCTGCCCCAGGGCGTGGACTCCGGTGTCGGTTCGCCCCGCTCCCTTGATCCGGACGCTCTCGCCCGTCATCAGTTTGATAGCCTTCTCCATCTCTCCCTGGATCGAGGGAGCGTTTAGCTGATACTGGAAGCCGTGGTAGTCGGCTCCGTCGTACTCTACGACCAGCGCCACTCTCATGAGGAGCCTAACGGATCAGGGCATCAGCTCGACGACCGCCATCGGGGCGGCGTCGCCCTTGCGAGGCCCGATCTTGACCATCCTGGTGTAGCCCCCAGGCCGTGACTCGTACCTGGGCCCCAGCTCCTCGAAGAGCTTCTTCAGAACCTTCTCGTCGGTGAGGAGCCTCCTGGCTATGCGCCTCTGATGGAGCGACCCCTTCTTGCCCCTAGTGATGACCCGCTCCGCGAGCCGCCTCACCTCACGGGCCTTGGCCTCCGTGGTCCGGATCGCCTCGTGCCGCAGAAGGTCGGTCACCATCGTTCGCAGCATGGCCGTTCGCGGACCGGTCTTGCGTGAAAGGGATCTCCCCGAGAGCCCGTGTCTCAAAGCCTGACTCCTTATTCGTTCGAGGCGACCGGCTCGGCGGCCGGCTCCACTACCTCACCCTCGGCTGCTCCGTCCTGTTCCCCGCCCTCTGGGACCGGCTCCTCGGGGAGAAGGTCCATCTCCCTGAGACGATCGAAGAGCTCGGTCAGCGACTTCTCGCCGAAGTTCCTGATCTGCAGCAGATCGGCCTTCTTCAGTGCCAGAACCTGCCCGACCTTGTCTATCCCGGCCCTCTTGAGACAGTTGAGCGTTCGAGACGACAGATCGAGCTGCTCGATGGGTATGTTGGCCTTCTCGGCAGATATCGGGGGGCTCGGCGCCTCGCCGTTATCCTCACTCGGCGGCTTCACGCTCTCCAAGAGGAAGAAGTGTGCGACCAGCACCTTGGCCGCCTCTTTGACTGCCTCCACGGGGGTTATGGAGCCGTCGGTCCAGACCCCCAGCACCAGGCGCTCGTAGTCCGTCCGCTGGCCTACCCGGGTTCTCTCGACGGTGTAGTTAACCTTCCTTACCGGGGTGAATATCGCGTCCACCGGCAGGACGCCTATCGGAAGTCCATCCCCGAGCGCGGCCACCTTGAAGCCCGTCCCATGTTCGACGTTGAACTCGACCGAAAGCCGGGCCTCCGGGGCGCCGAGGGTGGCCAGGTGGAGCTCCGGGTTGACGACGACGAAGTCGGCCGAGGCCATGATGTCCCCGGCGCTTACCTCGCCCTCACCCGCGACCTCGAGACGGAGCTTACCCGCTCTGTGCGTCTCCGACCGCAGTTTGACCCCTTTGACGTTGAGGAGGAATTCGGACACCTCCTCCTTGACCTTGGGTATCGTCGTGTACTCGTGGAGCACCCCCTCGATCTTCACCGAGGTCACTGCGGTCCCATTGAGGGAGCTGTACAGGATGCGACGCATTGGATTGCCCAGCGTCACCCCGTATCCAGGCTCTAGAGGCTCTACGTGAAACCTGCCGTAGTCGTCCTCTTCCTCGATTACCGAGATAGACGGCCGAGGGGGAGCCTCCTCTTCGATGGTCACCGTGTCTCGCAGGGTCGGAGTCTGAAAATCGATTACCATGGGCAAGTCTCCTCTGCCAATACACTGAGGAAATCACCAGGCCTTGGGACGGTCCCCTACCTGGAGTAGAACTCGACGATAAGCCTCGCGTCGATACCTGTGTCGATTTCGGTCACCTGTGGCAGTGAAACGACGGTTCCCGTGAGCTGGCTGATATTGAGCTCCAACCAGGTCGGCACCGGCCGCTTGGGGATGCCATCTGCAAGCGTCTGGGCGAACTCCGGCGGGGAGTCGCCACTGCTGTGCCATCCGATGGCATCGCCCTCGTTAACCAGGTATGAGGGTATGTCGAGCCTCTTCCCGTTGACCGTGAAATGCCCGTGACACACCATCTGCCTGCCCTGCCGGCGCGAATCGACCATCGACAGTCGGTAGACCACGTTGTCGAGCCTCCGCTCCAGAAACTGGAGAAGGTTGTCGCCGGTGATCCCCGTCCGCTCACGCGCCAGCCCCATGTACTTGCGGAACTGCCGTTCGAGCACGCCGTAGGAGAAGCGGGCCTTTTGCTTCTCTTTCAGCTGCAGCGACCAGTCGGACGGTCTGCGCCTCCGCATGCTCTTGTCGCCGGGCGGTCTCCTGCGACGCTCGATGGCGCAGCGCGCCGTGAAGCAGCGCTCTCCCTTCAGGAATAGCTTCTCGCCGATGCGCCTGCACTGGCGGCATACTGGATCGATGTAACGTGCCATCCGCTCCTCGGTTCTGACCTTCTAATAGGCTACAGGGGCTAGGGTCTTGGGTTCAGGCGACCCGGGTCCGGGGCGACCACGCCCATCTCCCGGGTCAGGGCCTCGACATCATAGTCTTCTTTTCGAACTCGCAGGTCGTAGTACAGCAGGGTCATGCCGATCCATAGGATCGGCACGGCAGCTAGCGAGGCAACCGTGGCGCCGATCAAGCTGAACACCTGGCTGAGAACCACCGTCGTCTCTGGCTCCGCCGCCAGGAACGCCGCAATCAGAAACGGGAAAGACACCAGCAACGACAGACCCGCCGACACCAGGCTGAAGACCGCCACAATTCCCAGGACTCTCCACCAGCTTCCTCGGACGAGCCCATAGCTGCGAACCATGGCTGCGATGGGCTTCCGGCTCTCCATCAGCACGGCGGGAATCGTCATCGCGAGATAGATGAGACCGACGCTGACGACCAGCGCGGCGAACCCCAGGATTCCGGCGGCGACGCCGTTGTCCTCTACCCACCCCGGAGAGGCGATCGTCACGATGGCCCCCCAGAACAGGGCGGTTGCTCCGAGCACAGACGCCGCGCGCCACAACACCTTGGAGTAGCACCGCTTAATGCTCACCTCGCTCGTGACATAGTATTGCCCGACCGCATGTGCTATCGCGCCAAACGTGAGGCCCAGGGCGGCGACCGCCACAGTGATCGCGTAGGCGCTCCCGACGACTCCCCCGAGAGGGATCAGGCCCAGGATGTTGGCCGGGACCCAAACAACCGCCGCGATCCTGACGAACCGCCACAGGTTCTTGCCGTAGATTCCGAACGTCTCGTCCAGAAGCTGGCTCAGGCTACGTGCTGCCACTCCTGAGGGACGAACCTGCAACTCGTGACTCCGCTGTACCACTCGACCTACACCCGTCTCCGCTTGGGCGGACGGCATCCGTTATGGGGTATGGGTGTCACGTCACGAATGCTGGTGACCACCAAACCCATCCCCTGCAGCGAGCGGATCGCGGCCTCCCGGCCCGGTCCGGACCCTCTGACGAAGATGTCGACCTGTCTGAGGCCGTGTTCCATGCCTTTCTTGGCGGCGTCCTCGCCGGCCCGCTGTGCCGCGAAGGCGGTGGACTTCCTGGAGCCTTTGAACCCCATTGTCCCCGAGCTGCCCCAGGCGATGACGTTTCCCTTCGGGTCTGTCATCGTCACGATCGTGTTGTTGAACGTCGAGTGTATGTACGCCCGTCCAACGGGGATCGACTTCCGCTCCCGCCGCCTCGTTCTTTGCCTCTTTGCCATCCTTGGCCTCCAGCCGGTTACAGTGGGGGTGTGCCTACTTCTTCGCTACGGTATGCCGCCGACCGGCGACCGTCCTCCGCATGCCGCGCTTGGTACGGGCGTTGGTCCGCGTGCGCTGTCCTCGGACGGGCAGGCTGCGCCGGTGGCGCAGGCCGCGATACGACCCGATCTCGATCAGGCGCCTCACGTTCATGTTGACCTCGCGCTTGAGGTCGCCTTCTACCCGCTTCTCGCGGTCGATGATCTCGCGGATGCGGCTCAAATCGCCGTCGCTCAGCTCGGAGACTCGAGGGTTCCCCAGCAGCCCCGCCTTCTCGGCAATGTCCTTGGCCTGGTAGGACCCGATGCCATATATCCGAGTGAGCGAGATCTCCACCCGCTTGTTGTCCGGTATGTTGACGCCCGAAACTAACGCCATGCTACTCCCCCCGGCGGCTACCCCTGCCGCTGTTTGTGCTTGGGATTCTCACATATGATCAAGACCCGTCTCTTGCGCCGGATCACCCGGCACTTGTTACAGCGGGTCTTGACTGACGCTGATACCTTCATTTCCTGCCTCACCTCTGTTCGCCAGGAAGAGTCTCCCGCGGCTCCACCGCCTTTTGTGAAAGGGGAGGAGTCGATTTCTGAGGGACACCCTCAGACTCCCGGCAACGGGGCTACACCCCTCTGCGCTCTGCTTCTCTTCTGCCTCACCTCTGTTCGCTAGGGGGAGCCCCCCGCGGCTCCACCGCCTTTTGTGAAAGGGGAGGAGTCGATTTCTGAGGGACACCCTCAGACTCCCGGCAACGGGGCTACACCCCTCTGCGCTCTGCTTCTCTTCTGCCTCACCTCTGTTCGCTAGGGGGAGCCCCCCGCGGCTCCGCCACCTTTCGTGAGAGGGGAGAAGTTGATTTCTGAGGGACACCGTCAGACTCCCGGCAACGGGGCTACGCCCCTTTGCTGCTCTGCCCTATTTCCTGTTTCGCCTACCTGAACCGGTAGGTTATTCTTCCTCTCGACAGGTCGTACGGCGACAGCTCGACCAGAACCCTGTCTCCCGGAAGGACCCGGATGAAGTGCATGCGTATCTTCCCGGAGACGTACGCGAGTACCTTGTGCCCGTTGGCCAGCTCAACCCGGAAGTTGGCGTTCCGGAGCGACTCCGTCACCGTCCCCTCGACCTCTATCGCTTCTTTCTTCGCCATTCGCGTCCTTCAGCCACCATCACAACCTGGTTAGGACCTCGGGTCCGCTGCTCGTGATTGCGACCGTATCCTCGAAGTGGGCCGACAGGCTGCGGTCCGCAGTGACCACGGTCCAGCCGTCGTCCATCTGCTCCGTCTCCCATCCACCCACGTTCAGCATCGGCTCGATGGCGATGACCATCCCCTCGCGCAATAACGGGCCTCGGCCCTCGACACCGTGGTTGGGTACCTGCGGCTCCTCGTGCAGCGAGCGGCCAATCCCGTGACCGACGTACTGACGCACCACCGAGTAACCCAGCCCCTCTGCATATCCCTGGACCGCGGCGGAAATGTCGCCTATCCGCGCGCCGTCCCTCGCCTCCGCGATTCCGAGCGTAAGTGCCCGGTTGGTCGCCTCGATCAGACGAACGACCTCCGGCGGGACCTCGCCTACACCCACCGTGAACGCGGTGTCGCTGTGGAACCCTTCGACGATCGCGCCCAGGTCCATGCTTACCATATCGCCCTCACGGATCACCCTGTTTCCAGGGATGCCGTGAACGATCTCCTCGTTGAGAGATATGCAGGTTGTGGCCGGGAAGCCCAGGTACCCCTTGAAGGACGGGACCGCCCCCTGTCCTCTGATCGATTCCTCGGCGATCCGGTCGAGCTCGCCGGTGGTGATACCCGGCCGAATCGACTCGGCAAGCAGCGCCTTGGTCCTGGCAACGACCCCGCCGGCCTCTCGCATGAGGTCAAGTTCTCGGGCCGATTTTATCGTCGCGCCCTGGATGCCGCCTCCAACCTGCTCGGTAACTCTACTCACCAACACTCCCACTTGCTCATCCCCGATAGACGCCCGACTGAGCCTCTTTGCCGCTCAGAGCCGCCTCCAGGGCACGGTTGACCGCGTCGACCGGTCCGACGCCGTCGACCTCGGCCAGAATGCCCTTGTCACGGTAGTATTCGACCAGCGGCTCAGTCTCGTCGGCGTAGACCTGCAGCCTCCGCCGCACGGCCTCGGGCTTGTCGTCCTCCCTCTGGACCACGGTCCCACCGCACTTATCACATACTTCAGGGGTGTTGGGCGGCGAGGTGTCCAGGTTATAGACTGTCCGGCACGACCCACACGTGAGTCTGCCACTCAGCCTTCGGATCAGCTCGCCGCTGGGTACTCTGATGTAGAGCACCCTGTCTATGCCTCCCCTGTCTTCCATCTCCCTGGCCAGCGCGTCCGCCTGGGCCACTGTTCGCGGAAAGCCGTCGAGAAGAAACCCCCGCGACTTCGCAGTCTCGTCGATCCACTCCATTACCATCCGGATCGTTACCTCGTCCGGCACGAGGGCCCCTCGGTCCATATAGGTCCGCGCCATGCGGCCCAGCTCGGTGTCCCTCCGTCGATGGTCCCGGAACAGGTCGCCGGATGCCGCCATCGGGACACCCAGTTTTTCGGCCAACAACGGGGCCTGGGTCCCTTTACCGGCTCCAGGCGGGCCAAGAAGGACGACCCTCAAACCATCCTCCCGGAGGGGAGGCCATCCTCCCTCAGCGTATGAACCCTTCGTAGTCGCGCATCAGCAACTGTGCCTCCAGTTGACGCATTGTATCCAGCGCTACGCCCACCATGATGAGCAGGCTGGTACTGCTAAGGGTCAACCCGCGGACGTCCGGCACCATCAGCTGCACGAAGTAGGGCGCAGCTGCGATGGCTCCGAGGAACAGGGCGCCACCCCACGTGATGCGTATCAGCACTCGGTTCAGGTACTCCTGCGTGGGCCGGCCCGGCCGGATGCCGGGTACGAAGCCTCCATTTCTCTGAAGGTTCTCGGACAGGTTCTGCTGTTGGAAAAGCACCAGCGTATAGAAGAAAGTGAAGATCACGACAAGGAAGAACACCGCCGCCCAGTATGGGAAGTTGGACGGATCCAGCGTGTCCGAGAAGAATCTCGCGATCCGCGCCAGGAAGTCGTCGCTCAGCGGGTTTCGGAAATAGCTCGCGACGGTGGCGGGAAGGATGATGATAGAGAACGCGAAGATCAGCGGAATCATGCCAGCTGAGTTCACGCGCAACGGTAAGAATGTCGAGCCGCTCTGACGCTGCATTCTCCCGCCTCGGAACACGCTCCTGCCATACTGGACCGGAACTCTCCGCTGGGCCTCGTTGAACAGCACGATGACGTAGACGATGACGAGTCCGACCGCCCCGAGAAGCAGGAGGCCGGCCACATCGTCTCGCTCCAGGAAGCCCTGCCCGATGATGCTCGGCAGACCGGCCACTATGCCGCCGAAGATGATCAGCGAGATCCCGTTGCCGAGTCCACGCTCCGTGATCAGCTCGCCCAGCCAAACGAGGAACATCGTCCCCGCGACCATCGAGAGGATCATGGCGATCGTCACCAGATTCAGGCCGAAGTCCAGACCGGGGAGAACCCCGGACTGCCGCAGAAGCGTCAGCTGGCCCACCGCCTGGAAGAAGGCGATGGGAACGGTGATCCAGTGCGTGATCTGGTTGATACGCTGCCGCCCGTACTCCCCCTCCTGGGACAGCGCCTTGAGCGACGGCACCACCGGCACGAGAATCTGCATGACGATGGACGAGGTGATATATGGATAGACGCCCAGCGCGGCGATGCTCAGATTGGCGAGGGCGCCACCGCTGAACAGGTTCAGGAAGCCCAGTAGCTGATTGCTCTGGAAGGCCTGGGAGAGCGCCTGAACGTCTACCCCAGGCACTGGTACGTGGGCCACAAACCGGAAGACGACCAGCATCGCCAGCGTAAAGAGGATCTTCGCCCGCAGGTCCGGTACCCGCATGGCGTCGATCATCGACTGAATAAGCTGGGGCCTGGATCCCTCGCTCCTTGGCGTCTGTGCCTGACGCACTAGCCGATCTCCTCCACACTACCGCCGGCCGCCTCGATCTTCTCCCGGGCCGACACAGAGAACTTGTGCGCCGTAACCGCCAGGGGCACCGTCAGCTCTCCACGGCCGAGGACCTTGACCGGCCGGTTGAGGTTCCTGACCACGCGCGCATGCACCAGCATCTCGGGCGTCACCTCGGTGTTCGCGGGAAACCTCGCCAGGCGGTCCAGGTTGACCGGAGAATACTCGACGCGGAAGATGTTGGTGAATCCCCGCATCATCGGGAGCGCTTGGGCGAGGGGAAGCTGACCGCCCTCGAAGCCTGGGCGAACGCCGCCGCCGCTTCTGGACTTCTGGCCCTTCATGCCCCTACCAGAGAAGCTACCGTGTCCGCTGCTGTCCCCTCGGCCCAGGCGTTTTCTCTTCTTCTTGGACCCTGGAGCTGGCCTTAGCTGATGCATCTGCATCGTTCTATTCCTGTTCCTGCTTCTTCTTACGGCTACGCGTCGCCTTCGGTTCCGGTGGCTCCGCGGACGCCAACTCTTTCACTTCCACCAGATGCCGGACCTTATGAACCATTCCCATGATCGTTGGGACGTCCTCGTGCTCGACGGTCTGGTGCAGACGCCGCAGGCCGAGACCCGCGATGGTGCGCCGCTGGTCTCGGGTGAAACCTATGGTGCTCTTCTTCCAGGTTACTGTAATCCTGCCCAAATTATCAGTACCTCCCAGTGGGGCACCCTCACGATCAGCGCTCCACGGCCCGATGCTCAGACCGGTCCGGCGCTCGAATACTGCCTTCTCTACTGCGGACGGCTGCGGCGCTGCGACTCGCGCGCCTGCCGCCGCGCGGCTGACATCTCCGCGAGCTGCCTGCGATGGGCCCTCTCGATCTCCGGGTCCCTGAGCAAGGAGAGCGCCTTGAACGTGGCCTGGACGCTATTGATCGGGTTGGTGCTCCGGCGAGCCTTGGTGAGGATGTCTTTGAGCCCCGCCAGCTCGACCACGGCCCTGACCGATCCTCCCGCGATGACCCCTGTCCCAGGCGCGGCCGGCTTTAGCATGACCTCGGCGCCGTGAAACTTGACGGTGATCTCGTGCGGAATCGTGGTCCCCTTCATCGGGACTCGTATCATGTTCTTACGGGCCGCGAAGGTCCCCTTCCTGACCGCGTCGGGCACGGCGTCGGCCTTGCCTATCCCCACTCCCACCCGGCTCTCACCGTCGCCGACGACGACCACCGCGTTGAAGCTCAGGTGGCGGCCTCCCTTGACCACCTTGGCCACCCGGGATATCTTGACCGCCTTCTCGATGAGCGGCAGCTCTTGTGATTCGTTTCTGTCGAAGTTTGCGCTGGTCACTAGAAAGAGAGACCTCCCTCACGGGCCGCGTCGGCCAGTGCCTTGACTCGACCATGATACTTGTGGCCGCCCCTGTCCAAAACGATCCGCTCGACACCCTTCTCTTTTGCTCGTTGGGCGATCAGGGCACCGACGATCTCGGAGACCTCCGACTTGCGTTTACCGTCCCTCTGTTTGCGGACCTCGGGCTCGAGGCTCGAGGCGGTGGCAAGTGTGACTCCCTTCGTGTCGTCGATCACCTGGGCATAGACATGGCTCAGGCTGCGAAAGACGGCCAGCCTGGGCCTCTCGACGGTACCGGCCAGCTTGCGCCGCACCCTGGAGTGCCGAATCGCTCTTCTCTGTTTGCTGGTGACGGGCATCCCTACAGCCTCCTGCCAGACTTGCCCGCTTTGAGCTTGACCTGCTCACCCGCGTAGCGTACGCCCTTCCCCGTGTAAGGATTGGGAGGTCGAACCGCTCGGATCCTGGCCGCGAACTCCCCTACCTGCTGTTTGTCGATGCCGCGGACGTGAATCCGGTTGTTGCCCTCGATCTCTACCGTGACTCCGTCCGGTGGCTGCATGTCTACCGTGTGGCTGAACATCACACTGAGCGTCACGCCCTTGCCGGAGGCCTGGGCCCTGTAACCGACCCCAACCAGCTCCAGCGTGCGCTCGAAACCCTCGGTCACACCGGTCACCATGTTGGCCAGAAGGTTCCGCGTCAGCCCGTGGAGCGATCGGTGGAAGGGTTCGTCGGACGATCTCTCCACCTTTACCGCCCCGTCGTCGCGGAAGATCTTCATCTCGGGCCGGAACATGGTCTTCAAAGAGCCCTTCGGGCCCTTCACCGACACCTCGTTGCCGTCCGCGATCGTAACTTCGACGCCCGATGGCACGACGATCGGCTGTCTACCTATTCTGGACATCGGCAGGGCCTCACCATACGTAACAGAGGAGCTCCCCTCCGATCTTGTTGCGCCACGCGTTCTTGCTCGTCATGACGCCCTGAGACGTCGAGAGGATGGCCACCCCTAGTCCGCCGTAGTAGCGGGGTATCTCGCCCTTTTTCACATACACCCGGAGACCGGGCTTACTCACGCGCTTCAAGCCCAGGATCGCGGGCTCGACGTTGCTGCGATAGTAGAGCCGTATTCTGATCGTTCCCTGCGGCGACTCGCCGCTGATCACCTCGTAGTCGGCGATGAACCCCTCTTCCGCGAGGATTCTTGCCAGCGCGACCTTCATGTTGGACGCGGGGATAGCGACGACGTCCCGCCTGACGCTCACGGCGTTGCGGACCCTTGTCAACATGTCGGCGATGGGATCTGTTACAGGCACTCTACTATCCTCTCGCTCAGCGGTCTGGACGACCGAGCGGGAAACTCCGCTACAAGCTGGCCTTGCGGATGCCCGGGAGCATCCCCTGCAGCGCCAGCTCCCGGAAGCATATCCGGCAGAGGCCGAAGTGCCTGATATAGGCCCGAGGCCGTCCGCACCTGTGGCAACGGTTGGCGCGTCGAACCGGGTACTTCGGCTCCCTCTTCCATTTTGCTATCTTCGATTGTTTGGCCACTAGGTTTTGTCCTCTAGACCTCTCCGGTGCCCAGCCCGTGAGGCCGATCCGTCGTCCTCAGGAGTCCTTCCGCAGAAGGACAAGGCTCACGCGTACGCCGCGTCGCCGGCCGTTCGCGTGAACGGCATGCCGAGCATTTCCAACAGTCTCATCCCCTCATGATCGGTTCTAGCGGTCGTTACGACAACGACCTGGAGGCCTCTGATCCGATCGATCGTGTTGTAGTCGATCTCCGGGAAGATCACCTGCTCGCGAATTCCGATCGCAAAGTTGCCCCTTCCGTCGAAGGCGTCCCGGGATACCCCCCGGAAGTCCCGAATCCTCGGCAGTGCCGCGCTGACCAGCCTGTCGATAAATTCGTACATGCGCCGGCCCCGCAGGGTGACGCTTAGCCCCAGAGTCATGCCCTGTCTGATCTTGAATCCCGCTATCGATTTCCGCGCCTTCGTGGTAACGGGCTTCTGACCCGCTATCATCGTGAGATCGGCGGTCGCGCTCTCGATCGCGCGCGCATTCAGCAGCGCCTCCCCGAGCCCGATGTTGAGAATGACCTTTTCCAAGCGCGGCACCTGCATTACGGTCGAGTAGCCGAACTCCTGCATGAGCGCCGGCGTTATCTCGTTGCGTAGCCGTTCCTGAAGCCGCGGCAATGGTCTCCGCGCCGGGGCTGCGCCGTTGGTCGCAGCCTCCTGTGGCTGCTCGGGCTCGACCTCGACGACAGCAGCGGCCTTGCGAGACCGCGGCGCGCTCTTCGCCTTCGCGGTCGCTGCACGCTTCTTAGGCTTGCCGGCAGTCGCGGAGGCGGACTCGGGAGCCTTCGCGGCGGGCTGCTTCTTCCGCCGCGTCGTAGCCCGCTTACGTGCCGGGGCGGTCTCCGGGGCCGAGGAGTCCTCAGGCGTCTGTTCTGAGTCCTGTTCCATGCTTACTCGATCACCTGCTCGCACCGCTTGCAGACCCGGGCCTTCGTCCCGTCGGCCAGGATTCGCCTTCCCAGTTTGGACGGCTTGAGGCAGTGGGGACACACGAGCACGACGCTGGAGGTCGGAATCGGCATCTCCTTCTGGATGATCCCAGCCTGCCTCACGTTGCCGGTCCGTTTGGCGTGCTTCTTTACTACGTTGACACCCTCAACGACCACCTTCTGGTCGGCCGTCACGGTTCTGGTCACGCGGCCCTGCTTGCCACGGTCGCGCCCCCTGATGACCATCACGTTGTCGTTGGCCCGGATTCTCACGTCAGAGGACCTCCGGAGCGAGCGATACTATTCTCATAAAGTCCTTGTCCCGCAGCTCGCGTGCGACGGGACCGAAGATGCGCGTGCCGCGTGGAAGCCGCTCTTCATTGATGATCACGGCCGCGTTGTCGTCGAATCGAATATGGGACCCGTCCGGCCGCCGGTAGGGCTTCACGGTTCGCACCACAACCGCCCGGACCACTTCGCCCTTCCTGACGGCTGACGCTGGCTCGGCCTCTTTGACCGAGACGACCACTACGTCCCCAAGGCCAGCATATCGGCGACCGCTGCCACCGGGGATGCCGATGCACTTGATCACCTTCGCCCCGGAGTTGTCGGCCACCTTCATCCGGCTGCCCAGCTGAATCACTCTTTCTCTTTCTCGGGCTCTTCGGCCGCAGGCTCTTCCTCGGTCTCCGCCTCGGCGACAGGCTCCTCGGCCGCAGGCTCTTCCTCGGTCTCCGCCTCGGCGACAGGCTCTTCGGCCGCAGGCTCTTCCTCGGTCTCCGCCTCGGCGGCGGGCTCCTCGGCCGCGGGCTCTTCCTCGGTCTCCGCTGCGGCGGCGGGCTCCTCGGCCGCGGGCTCTTCCTCGGTCTCCGCCTCGGCGGCGGGCTCTTCCACAGCCTCCACCTCGGCGACAGGCTCTTCGGCCGCGGGCTCTTCCACAGCCTCCACCTCGGCGACGGGCTCCTCGGCCGCGGGCTCTTCCTCTACCTCAACCTCAACCTCGGCGACGGGCTCCTCGGCCGCAGGCTCTTCCTCTACCTCAACCTCGGCGACAGGCTCCTCGGCCGCAGGCTCTTCCTCGGTCTCCACCTCAGCGACGGGCTCCTCGGCCGCAGGCTCTTCCTCGGTCTCCACCTCAGCGGCGGGCTCCTCGACCGCAGGCTCTTCCACAGCCTCCACCTCGGCGACGGGCTCCTCGACCGCGGGCTCCTCGACCTCAACCTCGGCGACGGGCTCCTCGGCCGCAGGCTCCTCCTCGACTTCTACCTCGGCGACGGGCTCCTCGGCCTCGACGGGCTCGGGAGCCACAGCGGCTTCCTCTAGCTCGGGATGAATATCCGCTACGATCTCCTCGGGCTGAATCTCCGCCAGGTCTGCCTTGACCAGTATCTCGGCGACTCTCCAGCGCTTGGTCTTGGACAGGGGGCGTGTCTCGACGATCCTGACGACGTCGCCCAGCTTCGCGTTGTTGTCTTCGTCGTGCGCATAGAAATGGCTCCGGCGTCGCACAGGCTTGTGGTACAACCGGTGAGCCCGGTGCCACCCCACCATGACGACGGCCGTCTTGTCCATCTTGTCGCTGACGACCCGGCCGATCCTGACCTTTCGTGTCTCCACGCTCATTGCGCGACTCTCGCTAGCTGCCGTTCTCTTTGTATGGTCATGATGCGGGCGATGCGTCTCCGCCCGCGCTTGATCTCGTTGACGTTCGCAAGCTGCATCGTCGCCACTCGGAACCTGAGGTTCATCAGGGTCCTGTGCGCCTCGTCCAGCTCCGCGGCCAGATCATCGTCGTCTAGCGCTCTGATATCGTCGATTTCCATACTCGGTCCGTTTCCTGGCGTAGAGTGCCTGGTTGCCCGACCCTGCGACTCGCCCTAACTCCAGTTTCATGAAGGCGTATCGGTCCCCTGCACTCCCCGTTCTTCTTCGTCCCCGGATCTACACGCCGTGGGACGTCACTATCTTCGTGCGTATCGGCAGCTTCGCCGCGGCCAGCCTCAGCGCCTCTCTGGCAACGTCGTCTGGTACTCCAGCCATCTCGAACAGAATACGACCGGGCTTGACGACCGCAACCCAGTGATCCACGCTCCCCTTGCCACCGCCCATGCGGGTTTCGGCGGCGCGGGCGGTCACCGACTTGTCTGGGAACACCCGGATCCACATCTTGCCGCCGCGACGCGCGTAACGTGTCATCGCCCGCCGGGCGGCCTCTATCTGCCTGGCGGTCAGCCAGGCCGCCCCCAGGGCCTTCAGGCCGTAGTCGCCGAACTGGACGACGCTGCCCGCGGTCGGACTCCCCTTCCGCCGGCCTCTCTGTTGAATGCGATACTTAACCCGCTTCGGTTGCAGCATTCGCCGCGGCCTCTTCTTCCGGCTCCGGCTTGTCCTCGGCCTTTACCGTGACCTCGATAGGCGTCATGTCCTCCAGCTCCGGCTCTTTTGCCGCACGGAGGATGTCCCCGGTGTATATCCACACCTTGACGCCGATCCTGCCGAAGTCTGTGGCCGCCTCGGCCACGCTGTAGTCGATGTTGGCCCTCAGCGTATGGAGCGGGACTCTCCCCTCCATCGCTTTCTCTCTCCGCGCGATGTCCGCACCGCCCAGGCGTCCGGAGCAGAGGATCTTGACGCCCTGCGCTCCGGCCTGCATCGTCCTGGCAACAGCCTGCCGGATCGCTCGCCGATAGGCGACGCGCCTGACGAGCTGCTCGGCGACGCTGCGCGCGACGAGGTGAGCGTCCAGTTCCGGCTGGCGTATCTCCTGGACGTTGAGGCGGGCGCGCCTCTTGGTCAGGCGCTCGAGCAGCTTCCTCAGCTCCTCGACCCTCTGGCCGCCTCGACCGATCACGATGCCGGGCCTCGCCGTATGGATCGTGACGATTGCGTCGTTCGACCCGCGCTCGATCTCTACCTTCGAGATACCGGCGTCAGGATAGCGGCTCATGATGTTCTGACGGATAGTCAAATCCTCGAGAACCAGCTCCCGGTACTCTCGCGGCTTGGCGGCGAACCACCGGGTCTGCCAGTCCTTGACTATGCCCAGACGGAAGCCGATCGGATGTGTCTTCTGACCCACGTTAGGAGGCCTCCTCCTCGTCGACAACGACCGTGATGTGGCTGTTGCGTCGTATGACCCGGCCGAACCGGCCCCGTGCCCTTGCCCGGAAACGCTTGAGCCTGGGCGCCTCTCCGGCGTATATCTCGACGATCCTTAGCTCGGACGGCCGGACCAGCAGCTCGTTCTCCGCGTTTGCCGAGGCCGACTTCACCACCTTCGTTACCTTGGCAGCCACGGGCGACGGCATGAACTCGAGTATCCGGAGTGCGTCCTCGACCATCCGGCCCCGCACAAGGTCGATGACCAGTTTCACCTTCTTCGTCGATATGCCTGTGTTCTTGGCGACTGCTCTGACCACCGTCTCTACCCTCTGGACGTCATCTGACCGACGTGGTCCGCTCGGACTTGGACGAGTGTCCTCGGAACGTTCTGGTTGGGGCGAACTCGCCGAGCCGGTGGCCCACCATGTTCTCTGTCATGAACAGCGGCACGTGGCGCCGTCCATCGTGGACGGCGATGGTCAGTCCCACCATGTCTGGCATAATCATCGAGGCCCTCGACCAGGTACGGATGACCGACTTGCTCGAGCTGCGCTGCGCCCTGCTCACCTTTTTGGCGAGCTTGGCATCGACGAATGGACCCTTCTTGATGGATCTGGACATTCAGAACTCCCGCCGCTACCGCTGGTGCCTACGGCGCACTATGAACCGGTCCGACCTCTTGTTCTTCCGGGTTCGATATCCCAGGGCCGGCTTGCCCCACGGGGTCTTCGGCCCGGGCATCCCAATCGGGGAGCGCCCCTCGCCGCCTCCGTGAGGGTGCGCATTGGGGGACATGGCGACACCTCTCACCTGAGGTCTCCAGCCCATATGCCGCTTGCGCCCCGCCTTGCCCAGATGGACGTTCTTGCGATCGACAGCGCTCAGCTGGCCGACTGTGGCCATGCACTCGCTAAAGATCTGACGTACCTCTCCGGACGGAAGCCTCAGGAGTGTGTACTTGCCCTCCGAAGCGAGGACCTGGGCGGAGGTTCCGGCGCCCCGGACCAACTGCCCTCCCTTGCCCACGTGCATCTCCACGTTGTGGACCATGGTGCCACTGGGAATCGCCCTGAGTGGCAGTGCGTTGCCCAGCTTGATCTCGGCGCCGTCTCCCGACACGATCTTGTCGCCGACCTTGAGGCCGTTGGGAGCGAGTATATACCTCCAGTCGCCGTCCCGATACTTTATGAGCGCGATCCTGGAGGATCGGTTCGGGTCGTACTCGATGGAGTCGACGGTTCCGGGAACACCGGGATTGTCGCGCTTGAAGTCGATTATGCGGAGCCGCCTTTTGTGGCCGCCACCGCGATGCCTCACCGATATCCTGCCGCTGGAGTCCCTCCCGGCCTTCTTCCTCATGGGAGCCAGCAGCGACTTCTTGGGCCGGTTGCGAGTGATGTCGTCCGAGGTCTGAAGGGCGACCCCTCGTTGTCCTGGGGTAAGCGGCCTGGGTTTTCTCAGAGGCATCTCTACACGCCCTCGAATATCGTTATTGAGTTTCCGGGAGCCAGCGTAACGATGGCCTTCTTCCAGGCCGGCTTCGTTGCGACCCGCGGGCCATAGCGCTTGCTCTTGCCCCGGACGTTCATCGTGTTGACCTTGACGACCTTGACGCCGAAGGCTTCCTGGACCGCGGCCTTCACCTGAAGCTTGGTGGCGCCGGGAGCGACCTCGAAGACGTAGCGCCCCCGCTCCTGAAAATCGGTGCTCTTCTCGGTCACAACCGGCCGCCTGAGAACTTCGAACTTATGCATCGTCGGAGTGGTCCTCACTCGCGCCCGGCCTAGGAATCTTGCGCCGCTCGAACCTTCCGGCCCACAGCTGCTCGGCTTTACGGACTGCGTCGACCGTCATCACGAGCTTTGCGTGGTTGACCAGGTCGAGGGTGTTGAGCAGCGCCGCGGGTATCATCTTGAGCCTCGGAATGTTCCGGGCCGACCGCAGAACGGCTTCGTCGGCTCCGTCCGCTACCAGGAGCACCGACGTACTGGCGTCGACCGCCCTCAGGGCTTTCACCATCTCCTTGGTCTTGGGCGGGTCGAGGTCGAGGTTCTCCAGCACGACAAGCCGGTTCTCTCGTGCCTTGTCGGAGAGTGTGGCGATCAGGGCGAGCCGTTTCATCTTCTTCGGGGTACGCTGACGGTAGCTTCGCGGGGAGGGGCCGAAGACCACTCCACCACCCTTGAAGTGAGGAGCGCGGATGGTCCCGGCCCGCGCCCGCCCCGTGCCTTTTTGAGGCCTGGGCTTAGCACCGCCACCCGACACCGCTGAGCGGTTCTTGGTGCTCGAGGTCCCCTGACGGCGGTTGGCCATCTGGCCCACAACGACCTGGTGGACCAGGGCGCTTCTCGCGGGCGCGGCGAAGACATCGTCGCTGACCTGGACCTTGCCGACGACGTCCCCCCGGATGTTCTTGATCTGAAGCTGCACGCTAGCTGTTCCTTTTACCCGTCTTCCTGAGCAACAGGAGGCCGTTCCGGCCCCCAGGCACCGCGCCCTTTACCAGCAGGAGGTTCCTTTCGGGATCCGAGGACACGACCTCCAGGTTGCGAACGGTCACCCGCGAATTTCCCATGTGTCCGGCCATCTTGAGGCCCTTGATCACACGCCCCGGAGAGGTCCCCGCGCCGATGGAACCGGGTGCGCGATGGCGATCGCCCTGCCCGTGAGTCTTGGGACCGCCGGCGAAGCCGTGACGCTTCACCCCTCCGGCAAAGCCCCGGCCCTTGGAGAGTCCTGTCGCGTTGATTCTCTCGCCGGGCTCGAAAATGCCGACGTCGATCTGCTGGCCGACCTCCACCTGGGAGATGTCGTCAGCCCTCACCTCTCTAAGGTAGCGGAAGGTCTTTCCGGTAGGGCGTAGATGCCCGCGGATGGGAGCGCTCGTCCGCTTCGTCTCCTCGTAGCCCAGCTGGACGCTCTCGTAACCGTCGTTCTCGGTCGTCTTCACCTGAGTGACCGTGCATGGGCCGACGCTGATGGCGGTAACGCCATGCGCAAGTCCGCTTTCCAGGAAGACCTCGGTCATTCCGATTTTCTTGCCGATCAGGGTCCGGACAGTCATTGCGTTCTCGAACCTATAGCTTGATGGATATGTCGACCCCGGCCGGCACGTTCAGTCGTGTCAGGGAGTCGATCGTCTTGGACGTAGGGTCAAGGATGTCTATCAGCCGGTTGTGCGTCCGCAGCTCGAAGTGCTCGCGCGAGTCCTTGTCGATGTGCGGCGACCGTAGCACGCAAAACCGTCTGATCGAGGTGGGCAGCGGCACCGGACCCGCCACCTGAGCGCCGGTACGTTCGGCCGTCTCGACGATCTGCTCCGCAGACTGGTCGAGAATCTTGTGGTCGAACGCCTTGAGTATGATCCTTATCTTCTGACTCGCCGTCATCTACTTTCCTATCTATCGGACTGCTCGGTCAGCCACCCGCCGAGGCCACCTATCGGAGGTCGCGGCCGCCCTCCCCCAGCTGTTGGGGGGCGGCTCCCTCATCCTTGCCCGGAACGACGGCAGAAGAGCCTTGCCCCTCCGCACATCCCCGTTGCTCGGGTTTTCCGCGGTCGCTCGCTACGCGGCGGCGATGGACGCTGGCACCTCATGGTAGCGATCGAACTCTATGGAGTGGGCCGCCCTTCCCTGGGTCAGCGACCGGAGGGTCCCGGCGTAGCCGAAGCTCTCCGCGAGCGGGATCATCGCTCGGACGACCTGGATGTCCGCCTGGCCCTCGATGTTCCGGATGTTGGCTCTTCGGCGTCCGAGGTCTCCCAGCACATCCCCCAGGAACTCGCCGGGCGTGACTATCTCGATCTTCATGATGGGTTCGAGGAGTATCGGCTTGGCCTTGCGCAGCGCCGCCTTGGCCGCCATCGACCCGGCAACCTGGAACGCCATGTCCGAGGAGTCCACGTCATGGTAAGTGCCGTCGACCAGCGTTACCTTCACGTCGACGACGGGGTAGCCGGACAGGGGGCCGGCGCCCATAGCCTCCTTGACTCCCTTCCTCACCGACGGAATGAACTCCTTCGGAATGGCTCCACCGCGTATCTTGTCCTCGAACTCGAACCCGGCGCCGCTCTCCAGCGGCTCCACCTCTATCCACACATGGCCGTATTGTCCGTGTCCGCCGGTCTGGCGGACGAAACGACCCTCGGCCTTCGCAGTGCCCTTGATGGCCTCTCTGTACGCCACCTTGGGCGTTCCGACGGTGCCCACGGCCCGGAACTCCCGCTTCATCCGATCGACCATGATCTCCAGGTGAAGCTCTCCCATGCCGGAGAGTATCGTCTGGCCCACTTCATCGTCGTACTTGACCTTCAGCGTGGGGTCTTCCTCTGACAGCCTGGCCAGCGCCTCCATGAGCCTGTCCTGGTCGGCACGCGTCTTGGGCTCGATCGCGACCGATATGACCGGCTCTGGGAAGTTAATAGTCTCCAACAGGACCGGGGCCCTCTCGTCACATATGGTGTCACCCGTGGACGCCACCTTCAGCCCTACCGCGGCGACAATCGCCCCGGCGCTGACGTGGTCGACCTCTTCGCGCCTCTCGGCGTGCATGCGAACCAGCCGGCCCAGACGTTCGCGCTTCCCCGAGTTTGGACTGAACACCGCAGTGCCCGTCTCGATCCTTCCGGAGTAGACCCTGAAGTAGGCGAGCCGTCCGATGAACGGGTCGGTCACGACCTTGAAGACCAGGCCCGCAAACGGCGCGTCCTCTCGGGGCTCTCGCGTGACCGTCTCCCCCGTCTTGAAGTCCTTGGCCTCGACCAGGGGGACGTCGGCCGGAGAGGGGAGATACTCGCCAATCGCGTCCAGGAGAGGATGGATCGCCAGGGTCCGCAGGGCGCTCCCGCAGAGGACCGGCACCAACCGGTACTCCAGCGTCGCCTTGCGCAAAGCCCTTTTGATCTCCTCCTTGCTAATCGGCTCCTCGTCCAGGTACTTGGCCATCAGGTCGTCGTCGGTCTCGGCGACCTTCTCTATCATCAGGTCGCGGTAGGCCCTGAACTCCCCAATGACCTCCTCCGGCACCGGTCCCTCGGTCGGTGCCTCAAGGCCGCCGTCCTCTGGGTACAAGAGCGCCTTCTCCTCGACCAAGTCCACGACCCCACGGAAGGAGTGCTCTTGCCCGACCGGGATCTGTATCGCGACCGGGTTGGCCCCGAGCCGGCGCGTAATGCTGTCGATCGTCCGGGAGAGATCAGCGCCGATGCGGTCCATTTTGTTTACGAAGCATATCCGGGGGACCCCATACCTGTCGGCCTGGCGCCACACCGTCTCTGATTGGGACTGTACGCCGGCCACGGCGTCGAAGACTACGACGCCACCGTCCAGGATTCTCAGGCTTCTCTCAACCTCGGCCGTGAAGTCGACGTGGCCCGGCGTGTCGATGATATTGATGGTGTAGCCGTTCCAGTCGGCAGTCGTGGCCGCCGACGTGATGGTTATCCCTCTCTCCCGCTCCTGGGCCATCCAGTCCATCACGGTGGTGCCCTCGTCTACACCGCCCACCTTATAAATGCGGCCGGCCAAAAAGAGCACCCGTTCGGTGACTGTCGTCTTCCCGGCGTCGATATGAGCGATGAACCCGATGTTTCGGATACTTTCAACTGCGGAGTTGTGCGGCATGATCAGAGATCTGCAGGGTGAGCGTGGGGCGCCAGAAGATTCACCACCTGTAGTGGGCGAATGCTCGGTTGGCTTCGGCCATCCGGTGCAGGTCTTCCCTCCTCTTTACGGCGGTCCCCTGTCCTCTTGAGGCTTCCATTAGCTCGGCGGCGAGACGCTCCGACATCGGACGTCCGCTCTTCGCCCGGGCGGCCACGATGAGCCAGCGCATCGCGAGCGTGAGCCTCCGCTCGGGCCTCACCTCGACGGGCACCTGGTAGGTAGCTCCACCCACGCGCCTCGCCTTGACCTGAAGCATCGGCATCGTGTTCCTGATCGCCTGCTCGAACACCTCGAGGGCCGGCCTGCGGGCCTCCGACTCGACGCGTTCGAGCGCCGAGTAGACGATCCGCTGAGCGGTCGTCTTCTTCCCGCTGAGCATGACCCGGTTTATGAACCGGGCAAGCTCCACATTCCCGTACTTGGGATCCGGTGTTATCTTTCGCTTCTCAGCGCGCCTGCGACGGGACATCTATCCCCCCGGTCCTTGGTCTTTCTTGGCCCCGTACTTGCTGCGGCCGCGCTTGCGGTCGGTCACACCCGCAGTGTCCAGCGCCCCTCGAATGACGTGGTAGCGAACTCCCGGCAGGTCCTTGACTCGTCCGCCTCGTATGAGGACGACCGAGTGCTCCTGAAGGTTGTGACCCTCTCCCGGTATGTAGGCAGTGACCTCGAGACCGTTGGTGAGGCGCACTCTGGCTACCTTCCGCAGGGCCGAGTTGGGCTTCTTGGGTGTCTGGGTCCGCACCTGAATGCACACTCCCCTTTTCTGCGGGGAGCCGGAGAACCTGATCGTACGGTTCTTCAAGGAATTGTACAGGTACCGCAGCGCGGGCGCCTTGTCTTTTCGGCGCCTGGTCGGCCTTCGTTTTCTGACCAGCTGGTTGACGGTTGGCATTCGGGTCCTCTCGACACTATTAACCGTTCTGCACGATCGGCGAACGGCACGACTCGGCCCCTTCGCCCTTAAAGCGCGACAAACAGGAATCATACTTTGCGTCACCTTCCGTGTCAACGGAATTTGGCGGCGAAAGTCGGGGCTTACGTCCAGGCTCGGGCATCGAGGCGGATTCGGCGGGCGGCACCGGCACTCGCCAACGTGATCGCGCCACTAAACGCAGCGTTCACCAAACGGCACCGTTCCCGATCTGCTCCGGGGCGGGACCCGCCTCGTTGACGGGCCAACGGACGCGTGGTACAACCTTGGCACGATGACCAAGAACGGCCCTAGTGCCCGGCGAAATCGCGGTCCGGAGCCTCGCCTGTCGATGGCGACGGAGAACTACCTGCTGTCCATCTTCCAGCTCGACGAGCAGGGGGCCGGGACCATCACCCCGAGCCTGCTTGCGGAACAGCTCAAGCGGCTGCCGGCCGGGGAGGGCCTCGGCACCTCTCTACCCTCCGTCGCCGGAATGCTCAGGCGGATGGTCCGGGAAGGGCTCGTCGAGACGAAGGCCGACAGAGGGATCGTGCTCACCGGCAAGGGGCGGCGGTCTGCCGAGAGCATGGTCAGAAGGCACCGCCTGGCCGAGCGGATGGTCGTCGATCTGCTGGGTCTCGAGGTCCACAAGGCCCACGTTGAAGCCCACCGCCTCGAGCACGCGATCTCCCCGGACCTCGAGGAGAAGATCGCGGAACGGCTCGGCAGCCCCAAGACCTGCCCGTTCGGCCATCCGATACCGGGCAGCGGATACGTCCCGGACAAGGCGACGGTGGCCCTGGAGGCGGTCTCGGCGGGTCAGGAGTTCACCATCGACCGGGTCCCCGAGGACGACCAATCACTGCTCAAATATCTGGTGAGGAACAGGCTGGTCCCGGGCGAGCGCATCGTCGTCAAAGAGGCTGCGCCCTACCGCGGGGTGGTCACGCTTCTTTGCGGCGGGAACGAGGTGGTGGTGAGCTACGAGGTGGCCGCGCGGATCTGGGTCAGGCCGAAGAGATAGCGCCTGTGGACCGGCCCGCCCCGGAGGGCCGGGGTAATGCCAAGCCCCTCATTGCAATAGGAACGTCTTCGATGGGCGCCGCGGCCAGGCTCAGGGGATTCTACTGGACGGTGATGGTGCCCACCATCCCGAGACCCTGGTGGGGAAGGCAGACCAGCGCGAACTCGCCCGCGGCGTCGAACGTGAACTCGACGGTCTCCGTCTCGCCACCGAGGATCGACACGCCAATGCCCAGATCGTCGACCGTGAAGGTGTGGAACTCCGTCTCCGACGTCACGGTGAACGTTATCGTGTCGCCGACACAGAGGTTGAGGTCGGCGGGATCGAACAAGTAGCTTCCGCTTCCCCCGGGGTCCTGGGCTGAGACGGCGATCTCTCTGTCGCCCCGCTCACACGGCGGTGGCGGCTTTGCCTCTACTGTCGGCTCCGGGGGCGGAGGCGGCTCCCCGTTGCGCAGACCTCCGATGAAGCGGACCAGCGCCCAACGCTCGTCCTCGGTGAGGAGGCTCCCGAAGAAGGGCATTATGCTGGCCGACTCCAGACCCCGCATCACCGTGGCCGCGCCTTGCCGGCCGCCGAACGTTATGAACATGAACAGCTCGCCCTCCGTGGCACCCTCCGTCGCTGCCGACGTCAGATCGGCCGGGCGGGCAGTTCCCGAGCCCAGAAAGCCGACTATAGTCCCGTCGCCCCTGCCTCCCGTCCCGTGGCAGACCGCGCAGTTGACGCTAAAGAGTTTCCGGCCCCGGGCAGCGTCGAAAACGTCGCTCGGAGCATCGAGGCCCTTGTACTCGTCCGCGGTCGCAAAGCGGATCTCTCTCCCCGTCACCGGAACCGAGTCGGGTGCCGGGAGAATCCGGGGAATCTCTTGACTGCGGTACGAGGGCTGGAAGTGCATCTCGGTAAAGACCTCGACCGCGTGGCTGCCCGTTCCAGGAAACGCCGGCAGCTTGAACTTGGCGATGCCCTTGATCTCGGTCTCGCCAGAGGTGCTGTTGTAGCAGGCGGTGGCGGTAAGGAGAGCCACGGCAAGCAGAGCCAACGCCCACAGGCGGAGCGGCGCGGCGGCTCTTCTAGCGTTGGCTGCCGAGGAGCGCATTGGCCTAGCCGTTCTCCCAGCCGCGCTTGACCTCTTCGGCACCGGCGATCCGCAGAAGCTCCTCGGCCGTTCCCACCTTACCCGGCAGGGTAGTCACCGCAACACCTATGTAGCCCTCGGTGATCCTCTCGTCGTACGCCCCCATGAACAGGCGAGGCAGACGCGACTCGAAGATGATGCCGACGACCGTGAACAGCACCGCTCCCAGCATCGTGCCCTCGTACATGATGATGGCCATCGGGGGGATGCCCAGGATCGGTTTGCCTCCTGTCACCAGCGGGTACGCGATCTGGGTCCCCGTCGTGAGGATCAATCCGATGATGAAGCCGCAGATGGCGCCGACCAGCGGCCACCTGTAGAGGGTGTGGACGGGCTCCTCCTCGCCGAAGGTGCCCTCCGGATATGGCGTTCCGGTGATGATCTCGTACTCTGCGGGACCGAACCCGCCGGCCTTCAGAGAGTCGAGCGCGTCTGCCGCCGCATCCACCTCCTGAAAGAGGCCGAGGACGCTGCGCTGGTTCATCGCCCGGGTCATAGCCATTGCGGCCCCCTTACTCGCGGATCGTCGCCCCGACGGTCCGTCTTCCTATCTTTATCTCGTCCCTGTTGATCATGCCCTCCTTGATGTCGAAGAGCGGGATCAGCGGGAGAACCTTCGCGAAGAGCAGCAGGCCCAGTCCCACCCAGGCGAAGGTGGCCGCGACCATCAGGATCTCGATGATGCTCGGATGGTAGGTACCCCAATCGAACGTGAAGGGCTGCTTACGGACCAGGCCCGGCACTATGATCAGGAATCTCTCAAGCCACATACCTACGTTCACCAGGATGGTCGTGACGAACATCCAGAAGAAGCTGCGCCTGATGTTCCTGAACAGCCACATGGGCACGGGTATGAAGAACGCCGTCATCAGGAACACGATAAACAGGAACATGTAAGGCCACTCGAACACCTGGAGCTTCCTCAGGGCGATCTCGGGAGACTCCAGCGTGTAGAGGGCGAAGACCCATTCCAGGAAGAAGAAGAAGAACCATGTGCAGGCGACCACGATCAGCAGGCGTCCGATGGAGTCCATGTGGTCGCGGGTTATGTACTTGCCCCACCCGAAGAGCCAGACCATCAGCACCATGAGCATGGCGACCGCCGACACTCCCGAGTGGATGGCCCCGATGATGAAGTACGGAGCGAAGATCGTGGAGTGCCAACCCTCGACGCTGGCCTGTATCGCGAAGTCCCAGGAGACGATGCTGTGGACGGAGACGAAGATCGGTAGCACGAGCGCGGACAGGAGTATTCCCGCGATAGCCTGCATCTTCCACTGCCTCGGGGTTCCCCGCCAGCCGAGGCACAGAAACCCGTAGACGGTCCGCATCCATCCGCCGCTCCTGTCGCGGATCACCGCCAGGTCGGGCAGGAGCGCTATCAGCACGAATAGGGAGCTCGAGATCAGATAGGTCATGACGGCGGCGGGGTCCCAGATGAACGGCGAGCGAACGTTGATCCACACGCCCCGAGCGAAGTCGTACGGGAAGACCCACGACGCCGGGGCGAACAGCACGCGCCACGGCCGCCCGAGGTGGACCATCGGGGCCGCCATCAACGCCGCGGTAAGCGAGAACACCGTGAGAACCTCGGCCGCCCTTGTAACGGGACGCCTCCACTCCGCCTGAGTCAGGCGAAGGATCGCCGAGATCATGATGCCGGCGTGGCTGATCCCGATCCAGAATACGAAGTTGACCATGAAGAAGCCCCAGAATACGGGGCGGTTCAGGCCCGTTACACCGACGCCCTTGTTGACCATGTAGCCGAAGGAACCCACCCCGGCAAGGAAGACCAGAGTGAGAAAGGTCACCGCGGCAAGCCACCACGACGGCGTCCCGAGAACCGTCTTCAGGAGATCGGCGTTTATTTGCTTCTGGGTTAGCTGAACGTGCTCTTGCATTCTCTCGTTACGGCTCTCTTCGGTGAGGAATGACGGCGAGGGGGTCCACCCCTCCGCGCTCCTCGTCCTCTACGTCACGACCCTCGTGGCGAGGCTCTTACCCACATCCATCCACGACATCCGCCTCTAGTCCGGCTTGCCCATTATGTGCACCTCCGTCCGATGGAAGCGCTTGTGCACGCTGTACAGCAGAAGCTCCTTCTGCTCCCACAGGTTCACCGCGGGGATCACCTTCGTGGCGAGCAGGTACACGAAGATCGAGCCCCCGATGATCCCAAGCATGATGAAAACGTCCGCGACGTCCGGCATATTGGCCACCGGGATGGCTTGCAGCTCGTGCTTGTCCTCGTCGGCCGCGACCTGATAGGCGGGCACGTAGACCCTGATCCGGTCGAAGAACGATCCGATGAGCACCGACGTGGCCAGCAACGGCGGACCCCACAGACTCCTGCGCACCCGGTTCCACATCATCGTGAACATCGGCACGATGAACAGCAACACGAAGGCCGCCATGAAGGCGGGCTGGTACGGCCCGACCATCAGCAGCTCGAGGACGGACTCCTGGCTGGGCTTGCTCCCGTACCAGAGGATGATGAAGCTGGAGAACCAGAACCAGAACCATAGTAGCGATAGGGCGAACATCAGCTTGCCCAGGCCCCAGAACTGGTCGAGTCCGATGTACCGCTTGTACGGGCCGAACCTCGCTATGAAGAACATAGCCAGCATGACCGTGGCGACGCCCGCCTGGAGCGAGTTCGCCGCATGGGTGGCCGGGTACAGGGCGTCGATCCACCCCGGCACCAGCGCCATGGCGAAGTCCACCGCGATCAGGAAGTGCACAGTGATGAGAAGCATGAAGTAGAACGACCCGGTCATCCCCATCCGGTGATACAGCATGTTCCACTGTTTCGACGTGCCCAGCCAGCCAAGAGCGAGACGGCCGTAGATCCGCTTGCGCCGTCCGGTTGCCGTGTCCCGAATGGCCGCGAAGTCGGGCAGTGAGGATAGATAGAGCAGCGCGAGACCCGTGAGGACAAGCGCTCCCAGCGCCAGAGACGCCCATATATGCGGCGAGAAGACCGGGACCTCTCCTTCGTGCCAGAACCAGAGGGATCTTCGCCCGTCGCTGAGCGGCGGGAGGACCCACAGAAGAGGTATGAAGACCAGGAGGTTGAACAGCCCCACCACGGCGAACAGCTCGGCCGGCCGCGAGATGCCGCGGCGCCAGTGGCCCTTGGCCATCCTGGGGACGATCGCCACCATCGGGGCGGCCATGGCCGTCGTGAGGATGAAGGAGAACATGGCGGCGTAGTAGCCCCAGAACCTGGGGTTGTTGATGCCGTCGCCGAGACGCATGACGAACCCGATTATCCCCAGGATCAGCAGGACACCGAACACCCCAAGCGCCAGCCTGTAGAGGTTGCCGGTCTCCTGGTGTCGACTGAGGATGTCTCGCGTGAGTCCCGCGGGCATCATCAGCGCCGAATGGCCGTTTTGCTGGCCATTCCGTTCATGCATGGGCCTCTTCCTTGGCCTCCTTGTCCACCTTCTTGAGATAGATGACGTTGGGCTTGGTGCCAACCTCTTCCCGCAGGTGATAGCCGCGGCCGTCGCTGGCCATCTCCTTTTCGGCGAGCTTCGAAACCTTGCTGCCGGGGTCGTTCAGGTCGCCCCAGAACAGCGTTTCAGTGGGGCAGGCGTTGACGCAAGCCGGGTTGAGCCCGCGGTCGCCGTCCTCGAGGTCGCTCCCGTCACGGGCGGCCTCCCGCTTGCTGCGCCGGATGCGCTGGATGCAGAAGGTGCACTTCTCCATGATGCCCCGGCTCCGTACCGTGACGTCCGGGTTGAGCTGGTTTTTCAGCTCGTCGGGCCATTCGGGCTCCCAGAAGTTGAAGTAGCGCACGTGGTACGGGCAGTTGTTGGCGCAGAAGCGGGTACCGATGCACCTGTTGTAGACCTGGACGTTGAGGCCTTCCTCGTTGTGATACGTCGCGAACACGGGGCAAACCGGCTCGCACGGGGCATCGCCGCAGTGCTGGCACATGACCGGAATGAAGCGAGCCTTCACGTCCGGAAACTCGCCCTCCCAGTAGCGCTCGATGCGAATCCACTCGATGGCCCGACGCTCGTTGAACAGCTTCTCGCTGTTGATCGGGACGTTGTTCTCCGACTGGCATGCCACGACGCAGGCCTGGCAGCCAATGCACTTGTCGATATCGACTACCATGCCCCATTTTTCCGGTGCCATCCGTCGCCCTCCCAATCAGGTTGCCGTACACGGGCTGCCCCCGCACTTCGCTCTTAGTGTCTAGCTACGTATCGTTCGGCGTGATCTCGATGATCGCCCGCTCTTCGTCCTCGGCCAGCTGCTCCTTGGTGTTCTCGAACTTCGGCAGCCGCTCCCAATTGCCTGTCTTCTCGATCCGGACCCTGGTGGCGGCCCACGCCAGGGCGCCGGTCTCGTCGTCGACCAGGTCGGGGGCGAGGATGGACAGCACGTTCGAGCCTCGATTCTCGGCGTAACGTCCTCCGGCCGAATGGCCCTGTCCGACGGGAATGGACACCACGTCCGGCGACATGCCGGGATGGGGATACGCGAGGGCCTCGATACCTTCTCGGGCCTGTCCGTCCCGCCCATGGGTAGAGATGACCCTGACTACATCGCCCTCTTCGATGCCCATCTCCCTGGCGACCCCGATGTTGATCTCGACCCAGGTCCGCCAGACGGCGGTGGTGATGGGATCCGGCGCCGCCTGCAGCCAGGGCAAGCGGGCGCCGCTGCCGTCGCCGAGGGAGGTGGAGGCGAACGGGATTAGGTGGAACGTCCTCCCCGCGCCGCTCGGCCGGTCGAACCGTGCCGCCGGAGGGCCGCTGGGAAGGGCCGGTGGTCCGGCCGGTCCGGCGGTCGAAACCGCTCCGGTGTCCCACCATCCGCCGCGCTGGAGCACGCCGTTCCAGAAGCCGCTAAAGCTGCTCGCCGTGACGGAGCCGTCACCCTTGTCAAATAGCTGCAGTGCCCCGTCCTTGAGAATGTCCTTGAAGGTCTGACCCTTGAGGCCCAGGTCCAGCTCGAGCGCCTGGGCCGCCGACATCAGCACTTCGGCGAAGTTCCTGGTGCCGAGGTGTTCGCCTCGCCCCTCGAAGAACGGGCGGACGACCGGCTGCTGGAATCCCACCGTCTGGTAGCCCGGCCCGGGGTCCGGCACGTCGCTTCCCCAGTCCTCCAGATAGCTGTGCTCCGGGAGCACGAGGTCGGCCATCGCCGTCGTATCGTCCATGTGCCCGGAGAAGCTGAAGATGAAGGGCACTTTGAACGTCGCCGCCCCGAACCTGTTGGCTCCGGGAATCCCGTACATCGGGTCGGCGCCCCGCACCATCATCACCTTTACGTCGCCCCGGTTCATGTCGGCGACGAGCTGCTGCCACTGAGAGTACGAGGCGGTGGCCGGGGCACGCGGCACGTTGTCCAGCGCCGGCGGGGGGTTGAATATCACTCCCCCCGGGACGCCGACGCTCTCGACCAGGTAGTTGAGCGAGTAGATGGCCTGGAGGTTGAACAGGCCGTTCGTATGGGCCGCGGCCGAGCCGCCACCGATCGCCAGCGCCGGGCGGTGAGCGGCGAAATCTCTGGCCACTTCGCGGATTCTCTCGACGGGCACACCGACGTTGCCGGTAACGATCTCAGGGGCGAACCTGCCGAGATTCAGGCCACCGGAGGTCAACGCCTCTGCGGCTGCACGGTTCCCCAGGCCCTCGGAGACGATGACCTGGGCCATGCTAAGGGCCAGCTCGCCCTCCATTCCGGGCCTTACGAACAGCCACCGATCGGCGCTGGCCGCTGTCATGGAGAAGCGCGATTCTACCTGGACGAAGGTCCCTCGCTCCCGGTCGCCCTGGCGGAACTGGCCGTATCCCCGAGCATACCGTACCGGAGAGATCCAGGAGCCGAGGAAGTCGGCGCCAAAGGACAGGAGATAGCTCGTGTTCTCGATGTCGAAGTCCGGCATGACGTCCTGGCCGTAAACCTGTTTCATCGCCGCGCGAAGATTGGTCCTCTCCAGGGGCTCGTAGGGCATGTGACGGCCACCGAACCTGGAGACGAAGCTCTCGACCACCGTGCCCAGATGCGAGCCCACCGGGTCGGTGACCATGACCATCCCTGTCTGGTCGCCGCTCTGCTGGAGCAGATCGAGCTGGTGGACCAGGCGCCCGATCGCATCGGACCAGCTGATCTCGTCCCACTGGCCGGCGCCACGCTCTCCGACTCGAACCAACGGCCCGCTGATCCGGTCGGGATGGTACAGATCCTGGAGTCCGGCCTCGCAGCGGGCGCTGTGCTTGCCGCGGTTTATCGGATAGTCGACGTTCCCTTCGACCTTCTTGGCTCGGCCCTCCATCACCCGTACGACGACCCCCTCGCTGGTCGGGCATTGGCGGCACAGCGTCGCGTACCAGTTGTCGAGCCCAGTGACGAGGTCCTCCGGCATTTCGAGCGGCGACTGGACCAGCAGCTCCTGCTCGGGCACGCCGCACGCCTGAAAGACAACCGCGCCGGCGGCTCCGCCGCCGAGTACGGTCAGGAACTGTCTCCTTGTCAAGCGGTCTTTCATGGGCCTTCTAGTAGTGGCACGTCGTGCAGTCGGTTGGAGCGCTGTTGTCGCGATGGCAGTCGACGCAGTCGCCCATCTTAAGCGAGCGCACCTGCCTCACTTTGGTCATCGCGCCGACGTCTCCGTGGCAGATCGCACACGTCTGGGCGATCGACTCGCCCTCCTTGGCAAAGAACCTGATATGGGGCTCGTGGACGAACTGCACGTGGTCCGGAACGCGATGGACCCGCACCCAATCGATCGGCCTGTCGTTGGCGTCAAACGCGCGTAGCTTCTCGACCTCGGCGAGTCCGTCGCCGACGACCTTGTGGCACGCCATGCAGAGCCCCACCGCCGGGATCGTGGCCGCCGCGCCTATCGTCACGTTCCTGTGGCAGAAGGTGCAGTCGAGACCCAGGTCCTGCACGTGGACCGTGTGCGGGAACGCGATGGGCTGATCGGGCCCCTCGTCGAAGCCGAAGACGGAGAGGGGTCTGCCGAGCCAGGCTGAGATGACGAACAGCTGGACTCCGATGAAAACGGCGAGGATAAGAAGGCTGGCGACGGACAATGTTCCCATCTTGAGCAGGGAACTGCGCGAGGGCTTCTTGTAATCGCCTGGGATCAAGGCGAGCAAATCCTATTCGGCACGGGTCTACCGGCGCAATTTGCCAGCCGGCGTCGGGCTGGCCTCATAATCGTGGCGAGGGCGCGCTCCGCCACTACGTAATTTCCGCTGTTGGAGGAGTGGCGTTCAGGAGCCACCGAGACGGCCCCGCACCAATCCGTCCTAGATCCAGAAATCTTCCCAGATGAGTCGAAGCACTTGGGCCAGCTGCACCACTTCGGAGAGTACGTAGACCCCGAGACCGAAGGACGCGACGGCCAGCCCGTAGAACATTGGGCGGAGCTTCTGCGCGGCTCGCGGTATGTGATGGGAGCCTACGAGGGAAGGGACGAGCATGTGGCCGATGATCCAGTTGGTGGCGAATACTATCACCAGGACGACCATCCACCAAGCTTGTCGATCTCGCTCCACTGGTAGTTGGCCAGCAGCGGGGTGGGGTCCATTGGCAACCTCTTGGGGCGGCGACTCGCTTCGGGATGGGGCCGAAGCCGTGTGAAAAGTATCACAGCGGCCGTTTGGGTGTCAAGAGGACGGACCCTCAGAATCGGGGCAGCGCGAGCGGGCACGTCCGGCGTCGGGCCCCTCGACGAGAACCTCAGGCGGTGCCTTCTTGACACTCAGCGCAACATATCGCCCCTTTCGCAGGTATTGACAGATGTCGCCTGGTTCGTGCATAATGGCACAGATCGTCTGGAAAGGGGAGAGCTTTGGAGAGACCAGGGTACCTCTACATCAAGGAGGCGGCAGTGCAGTACGACGTAAGTCGGAGCAAGCTCTACCGCCTGATCCAGGCCGGACGGGTCCGAACCGCAGCCGACCCGCGAGACCGGCGGGCGACGCTGTTGCGGGTCGAGGACCTGGAAGAGTACTTCCGATTTGCTCCCGACGAGGCGGAAGAAACGATGGGCTATACAACAGAGGACAGGTACACGACGGAGGCCGGTGGGACATTGACAGCAGCCTGGCGCGTCAGGATCGACAAGCTGCGCGCTCGCACGGCCATTGGTGGCCGTTTGGGCTGCGACAGCGTAGACATCATCCGGGAAGCGAGGGAGGCGCGCGACGACCAGCTTGATGGCTCGATCTCCGGCGACCGTCGGGGCGGCTAGCGCGTGACCGTCGTAGTCGACGCCAGCGTCGCTCTCAAGTGGACCCTCGAGGAGAAGCACACTGAGGACGCCCTGGCGCTTTGGGACCTATGGCAAGACCGTGGCGAGACAGTGATAGCGCCCCCGCTGTTCAGGTCGGAGGTGACCAACGTTCTGCACCGGCACGTCCGGCGCGGACAGGTCGGCGCGAGCGAGGCGGACGAGATCGTCAGCTCCCTGGTGGAGCTTATCGCCGTCAGGGAGCCTGTGGGGCTGTACGCCAGGGCGCTCCGCTTCGCCTACGCGCGGAGGCTGGGTGCCGCGTACGACGCGATCTATATGTCGCTGGCGGACTTCGAGGGCTGCGAGCTGTGGACCGCGGATTTGAAGCTGGTTCGCGCGGTGCAGCCGGAGTTTCCGTTCGTCCGCTCCATCAAGGAGACCCCGGGCTAGTATCTCGCGGCCCGCGCGCCCAGGCTATGGCCGATCAGGACAGCAGCTCCAGATTCTTGAGGCCCGAGCCGGTGTTCAGAAGCAGGATCCTCTCCTCTGCCGACACGTCCCCTTGTGCCAGCAGCTTCTCCAGCGCCGCAGCGGTAGCCGCACCTTCCGGGCAGACGATCAGTCCCTCCAACGACGCGATCTGTTTGACGTAGGAGACGATCTCCTCGTCGGATACAGTGAGAGCGGTCCCCCGGCTCTCCCGTATCGCGTTGAGTATCAGGTAGTCTCCGACGGCCGAGGGCACGCGGATCCCGGCGGCGACGGTCCGAGCATCCTCCCAGGGGTCGGCGAACTCGTCGCCCTGGCGAAAGGCCCGGACGATCGGGGCACAGCCCTCCGCCTGGACACAGACCATCCTCGGGCGGCGGCTGTCGACCCATCCGAGCTTCTCCATCTCGTCGAACGCCTTCCACATCCCGACGATGCCGGTCCCTCCCCCTGTGGGGTAGACGATCACGTCGGGCAGGGTCCATCCCATCTGCTCGGCGATCTCATAGCCCATCGTCTTCTTGCCCTCGACCCGATAGGGCTCGCGCAGGGTGGAGAGGTCGAAGAGGCCGTTGTCCTCGGCCGTACGACGCGACTCCCTCCCCGCCCGGTCTATCAGGCCGTCGACGAGGACCAGCGTCGCTCCAGTAAGGGCCACCTCCTTGAGGTTGGCTTCGGGCGCGTCTCGGGGCATGAAGACGTGCGCGTCGATGCCCGCGCGGGCGGCGTAGGCGGCTAGCGCTCCTCCGGCGTTGCCGGCCGAGGGAACGGTCACGCCATCGACTCCCAGCTCTTTAGCCCTGGACACCGCGGCCGAGAGCCCGCGGGCCTTGAAAGAGGCCGTCGGGTTCAGCCCCTCGTCCTTCATGTATAGAGATCTGCAACCCAGGCGGCGTGCGAGGCTCGGGACCTCGACGATCGGTGTGAAACCCTCTCCGAGGCTGACGACGTTCTCCGGATCGCGGACCGGCATAACCTCGAAGTAGCGCCACATGTCCGGCTGACGGTCGCGGAGCATCTCCCGTTTTAGGGCACGGCCCGCGGCATCCAGGTCGTACCTGGCATAGAGGACCTTGCCGCAGCTCGCGCAGGTGCCGTGCAGTTCGTCGGCGCTCGTGTCGACTCCGCAGTAGGTGCACTCCAGGTGGGTGAGGTAGTTTTTCATCGATGTTGCGCCTTCCGCTTGTGCAGCGATATACTCACTCCCGGGACGCCCAAATCTGTATGCGGTAGTGGAAGAGGAGTAACATGCCAACCCCCATCGAACAGCGATACATAGACCTTCACCCGAAGTCGGCTGAGCGCTTCACGACGTCCAGGGATCTGTTCCCCGACGGCGTGACGCACGATGCGCGAAGGCTACAGCCTTTCCCCACCTACGTCACCCACGCCCTGGGCTCGCACAAGTGGGACGTGGATGGGAACGACATCATAGACTACAAGACGGGGCACGGCTCCATGATCCTGGGCCACTCTCACCCCGCCATCGTGGCCGCGGTCACCGAGCAGATGGCCAAGGGCACTCACTACGGCTCTTCCACCGACCTTGAGATCCAGTGGGGAGAGTGGGTACGGAAGCTGATTCCCAGCGCGGAGAAGGTCCGTTTCCATAGCTCCGGCACCGAAGCCGTCATGATGGGGCTCAGGCTGGCGAGAGCATACACCGGGAAGTCGAAGATGATCAAGTTCGACGACCACTTCCACGGCTGGAGCGACTATGCCCTGGCCGGAGGCTCCGGACTCGGAGGAATCCCGCAGGAGTCGCTGAGCACGATGATCGTGCTGCCTCCTAACGACATCGGGTTGGTCGAGAAGGCGATACAGGGCGGCGACGTCGCCGGAGTCATGCTGGAGCCGACCGGCGCGCACATGGGCCTGGAGCCGATCCGTCCGAGCTTCCTCTCGGAGCTCAGAGAGCTCACTAGCCGCCATGGCGTCGTTCTCATGTTCGACGAGGTGGTGACGGGCTTCCGGACGTCGAAGGGCGGGGCGCAGGCGTACTACGGCGTGACGCCGGACATGACGAGCATGGCGAAGATCCTGGGCGGCGGCCTGCCGGGTGGAGCCATAGCGGGCAAAGCCGACATCATCAACCTGATGGAGTTCCACAACGACCCCGAGTACGACAAGAACCGCCGAGTATCCCACCCGGGGACGTTCAACGCCAACCCGATCTCCGCCGCGGCGGGCTGCAAGGCTCTGGAGCTGCTGGACACTACGCCCGTCAACGCCACAGCCGATGCGGCGGCGGCGAAGCTCAAGGCGGGCCTCAACGACCTTCTCATGCGGATGGAGATACCGGGCTGTGCGACCGGCGTCGGGTCGCTGCTCTTCGTGCGCCTCGGCGTCGATCACGAGTGCGACAACGAGGTGTGCATCCTGTCGCACGACCAGATGAAGGTGGTCTCCGATCCAAAACGCAACGCACAGCTGCAGCTTGCCCTGCTGAACAACGGGGTGGACCCGATGGGCGGAGGCACCCGCTTCGTGGTGGGCGCGGCGCACTCCGATGAGGATGTCGCAACCACTGTGGCGAGCTACGAGAAGGCGTTGACGGACGTCCGCGAGATGGGGTTGATCTAAGACGGAGCCGAGGCGCACCCTCGCCGCCCCCGAACACCTCACCCATTCGGATGGACCGCGTGTTCCTGAGGGATACCCCGTCGCCAGGCTCAGGGCAGGTCTCGTCCGCCCGAGACGTAGACGGGCTTCGCCCTTTTGGATGTCCCTACCCACCACCCCACCATGACGGAACGGGAGAAGATGCCGGAAGCTGACTTTGATCTGGTGGTTGTCGGAGGCGGTGTCGCCGGTCTGACCGCGGCGATGTACGGGGGCCGATCTGGGCTGCGTACGGTAGTTCTCGAGAGGTTGATGACCGGAGGTCAGGTCGTCAACGCCGACCGGATCGAAAACTTTCCGGGCTTCCCCGACGGGATATCCGGCGGCGACATCGGAGGGCTGGTACTCGACCAGGCGACCAAGTACGGCGCCGATGTACGGCTCTCGGAGGTGATCGGTCTCGCTCAGGGAGATCGCGGGTGGGCGATCCAGACGTACGACGGCCAGCTGACGGCGCGCGCTGTCATAGTCGCCGGCGGATCGACGCTGAAGACGCTGGACGTTCCCGGCGAGGCCGACCTGAAGGGCGCGGGAGTGTCGTACTGCGCTACCTGCGACGGCGCGTTCTTCGCCGAGGAGGTCGTCGGAGTGGTCGGAGGCGGCGACTCCGCGATGGACGAGGCGCTCGTCCTGGCCGAGATCGCGTCCAGGGTCATCGTTTTCCACCGGGGCGAACGGCTGGAGGCTCAGAGGTTGCTCCAGGACAGGGTTTTGTCCCATCCCAAGGTCGAGATTCGGCCGAACGCCGAGGTCACCGCCATCCTGGGCGACGGGATGGTCCAGGCAGTATCCGTCAGGGACGAGACCACGGGCGAGCCCTCGCGGGTCGATCTCTCGGGCGTGTTCGTCTACGTCGGGCTGGAGCCCAACTCCGGGGTCATCGAGAGTCTCCTGACCGTTGATGGCGGCGGCCACGTGCCCACGGACATCTGGATGCGCACCGAGCTGCCGGGTCTGCTCGCGGCGGGCGACATCAGACAGGGCTCGTCGTCGCAGCTGGTCAGCGCAGCCGGCGACGGCGCCACGGCCGCGATCGCCGCCTACAGGTACATCCAGAGCGGCGAGTGGAGGAGCTGAGCGGGAATCGGTTGATTCACCGGTAACCTAGGCCCGCTCCGCAGCCGCTCTGGCTTCTAGTGTCCTGAACACCCTGGTAGAGCGGGAGAATGGATTTCCAGTTCACTGCAGAGCAGGATGGGTTTCGGCGCGAGCTGAGAGAGTTTCTTGTGGGGGAGCTGGGCGAGGACTGGCGTGGTATCGACCCGGACGCGTATTTCCTAGACCAGCACTGGCCCCTCATTCGCGGACTGACCAGGAAGCTGGCCGACAAGGGCTGGCTAACCCTGGCCTGGCCGGAGGAGTACGGGGGCCAGGGCCGATCGCAGATCGACCAGCTCATCTTCACCGAGGAGGCCGCCTATTTCCGGGCGCCGACCCGCGATGCGCTGATCGGCGTCGGTCTGATGGGCCCGACGCTGATGGTCTACGGCACCGGCGAGCAGAAGGCCCGTTATCTCCCCGAGATCGCCAGTGGCGAGGCGGTGTACTGCCAGGGCTTCAGCGAGCCGGAGTCAGGCTCGGACCTGGCGTCGCTCCAGCTCAAGGCGGAGGATGCCGGCGACGATTTCGTCCTCACGGGCTCCAAGATATGGACGAGCGGAGCGCACCGGGCGACCCATTGCTTTCTTCTCGGCCGCACCGACCCGAACGCTCCCAAGCACCACGGCATCAGCGCATTCATCGTCCCGATGGACTCGCCCGGCATCGAGGTCACGTCGATCGCCAACATGTACGACGTGTACTACTTTAACCAGATATTCTTCGACGGCGTTCGTGTGCCCAAGCGGAATCTGATCGGCGGGCTGAACCGAGGCTGGTACGTAGCCGCCACGAGCCTGGACTTCGAACGCTCGGGCATCGCGCGGTTCGCGGCCAACCGCAGAAGCCTGGAGGAGCTGGTGGGCTTCGCCCGGGAGACGGTCATCGGCGGAAGAAGGCCGAGCGAGGACCCGGTCATCCGTAACGAGCTGGCCGACCTGTGGGTGTCGAACGAAGCGGGTAAGCTGGTCGCCTACAAGGTCGCATGGATGCAGAGCGGGGGCGAGGTTCCCAACAAGGAGGCGGCCATCTCAAAGCTGATGGGGAGCGAGGTCGCACAGCGCATCTACCGGTTGGGCCTCAAGATGCTTGGACCGTACGGAACGCTGGAGAGAGGCTCCAGGTGGGCGCACCTCGACGGCCGGCTCCCGCTGGAGTGGATGGACTCCATCTCGCTGACGATCAGGGCCGGAACCTCCGAGATCATGCGCAACATCGTTGCGGTACGGGGGCTGGGTCTGCCCAGGTAAGAGCTGGGGCGCTCAAGATTCGGTCGAGGCGTCGGGCTCCCTGCGTACGTGACCGAGGTCTTCTAGCTGGCCACGAATAGCGTCGAGTTGGCCGGAGGTAGCGGCATGGCGCCCATAGCGAGCCCTGTTGAACGCCTCGGTGGCCAGTCTCGCCAGTCCCACGGGGAAGATGCGCCCCAACGTACCCTGAAATTCCAAAGGGGTCTCGGAAGAGGCCCTCGCAGAGCCCCTGGACCCGGCGACCGAGAGCATCCGATAGTATAGCTTCAGCGCCTCGACCACCCCGGGCTCACCATCCGGAACCGGCGCCCGTCGGCGTCTCTTCCTTCTCCTGAAGCGCTGGGGGATCAGGCCCCAGGCCAACTCCATGAGATCGTGACCGGCGTCCGCGTCCTCCCGGACCGACTCCCGGATTCCCTCCACCCAGACGAAGCGCCTCCTCGACCTCCTCCTGAACGCTCGGGCCAGGATGACGACCGCCACGAGGATGACGACGCCCAGGACGATCCACTCCAGGGCGTTCGAGGCGCTCTCGGATCCGGGTCTCGCCGCCTCCAGGAACTGCTCGCCGAAGCCCGGCTCAGATTGAAGATCCACGGCCTCACCTCTCAGGAGAGGCCGTAGCAGCGCAGCGACCCGGTCGATGATGAACGCGGCGGGGATTATGAAGACGTAGAAGAACGCGATGGCGGCAGCCCTGAGCAGCAGCAGGAACGGTTCAGCTACGACGGCAAGCGAGTCCCTTTGGAGAAGGCTGAACAGCAGGCCGGCCAGCAGGATGACTCCTACGACCCCGCCGATCACCCGCGCCCAGATCGAGGCGGCGATGGAGCGTCCAGGACCGGGCAGCAGGTGGCTTACGCTCAGGCCTCCCAGTCCGGCAGCGATAAAGATGAACATCATCGGGAACGTATTGAGGTCGGCGGGACTTGCGATGTCTACGATGATGGCAACGCCGAGAGCGAAGACTCCCAGCTTGAAGCTAGCCTCCAATGCCTCAGGCGGGTACTCCGAGGACCCAAGCCTCGCCCCCCTCCACCACAGCAGAAGGCCGAGGAGACTGCCGCCGGCCGCCCTGAACATGAAGCCGTCCACATCGGCGCCCCTGACAAGGGTCGCCAGCCAACCGGCCTGCATGCCGCCCTGCTCCGGCAAGACCTGCGTGCCCACCGTGAGGTAGATGGTAAGCACCCCGGCAATCAGTATGATCGCCGACGACAGGAATGGGGACATGACGATCATCTGGAGCACTCGGCCGAACACCAGGCCTGTACCGAGAATAGCGAGCACTGCGATCCAGCCGAGCGGGCTTGCATCGCCCCGGAAGATTACGCCCACGATGCCGAAGACCGCGAAGAGCCAGGCGCTCTCGGCTATCGCGAGCGCCCCCAGGACCCACCTGTCCTGGACGAAACTCACGCGCTCTGCTCCACGTCGATGAAGTAGTCCCGGATGTCGTGCATCAGTACGCCTTCGGGCAGATGGGGGTTCGGGTCGTCGCCGACGTACAGAACCACGATCTTGAGGCCCCGGCTCTTGAGATCGCCGATCGCCCTCGACAGCTCGGGCGGCACGAACGAGGTCGCCAGCACGACGGTCGATCCCAGGGGGATCGTGCGCCCGTGGTCTTCGAGCATCCTGGCCATGGGGGCGGTCGCGAGCGGCCGCATCGAGGCCAGCGCCTCGAGTATGACGCTTAGCTGGCCGGGGTCGCGGCTGGGAGCGATGATCATGGGCCGGTCCGTCATGACCGGAGCGCCGTTGGAGAAGAGGCCCAGGCCGTAGGACCGGCCGGCGGCATAGTCGGCGACCGACGCGGCCGCGGTTATCACCCGTTCCAGGTTCGTCGGCGAGTACCCTTCCCAGTAGTGGCCGGTGGTATCGACGGCCACCGCAAGGACGATCATTATCGACGAGCTCGGCTCGAAGGTCCGGACCTGCATGCGGCGGGTCTTTGCCGTCGCCTTCCAGTCGACGATCTTGAGCGGGTCGCCGCGCTCGTAGTCTCGGATACCCGACGGCCTCGACAGGTCCTCGAAGAGCGTTATCCCGCCGGCCACCTCTCCGAGGGGTCTGGCGCCGGGAATCCCCAGCTCGGCCAGCGGCACGACCTTCGGATAGACCAGCAGGTAGTCGTGGACGTAGCTGATCGTATGGTTGTCGAAGAACCCGAAGAGGTCGCCGCTCTCGATCCGGACCGGGCCGAGTTTGTGGAGGCCCCGCTCGTTGCATCGGACCCTGTAATCCCAGCGAACTCGTTCGTACCAGGACATGGAGGTTGCGTGCCGGAGCGTGTTCGAGTCGGGGTTGGCGCTAAGACCCATCTCGGCGTCGATCACCTCGATGGCGCGCGGTATCTCGTCCTCGACTCTGATCCAGGCCAGGGGTACCGGCTTCCTGTTGACCAGTGCGACGGTCAGATCCACCTCGTCGCCGATGAAGGCGCGGTGCAGAGGAAGTCTGCGCTCGTAGGCAACCTGGTCGAGAGATGTGCGGCTCCACAGCCAGGAGACCCCCGCGATGAGGAGCCCCATGACGCCGAACCCGATGACCATGCCCTGTCCGGCGAACACACCGACGGCCACGAGGATGACGAACAGCGTCAGCCACATCTCCTGCCAGAGACGGCCGAGCATTGGGGCTTATCCCTCGACCGGGACGGGGATGTCGGAGAGGATCTCGGAGACTATGTGCTCGGCGGTCTGCCCCTTGAGCCTGGCCGAGGAGCTGAGGATCATTCTGTGAGTCAGAACCGGAAGTGCCAGAGCCTTGACGTCGTCGGGCGTGACGAAGTCGCGGCCCTCGATCGCGGCCAGAGCCTGGGAGGTCCTGTACAGGGCCAGCCCGGCCCTGGGGCTTGCGCCTAGGGAGAGGCCCGCGTGACCGCGGCTGGCCTGGATTATCGAGACAATGTAGCCGCGGACGGCCTCGTCCACCAGTACCGTAGAGGGCACATCCTGCATCCGATGGAGGACCTCGAGCTCCACCACCGCGTCAAGGCTCGGGCCCTCGACGTCCCGGTCGAACCGCTGGTAGATGTCGGCCTCCTCTTCCGGCGACGGATACCCGAGCTTGATGCGCACCATGAACCGGTCGAGCTGGGCCTCGGGGAGAGGAAACGTCCCCTCCATCTCGATGGGGTTCTGAGTCGCGATCACGATGAACGGGTTGGGCAGCGGCATCGTCGCGCCGTCGATGGTGACCTGACGCTCTTGCATCGCCTCCAGGAGAGCGGCTTGAGTTCTCGGAGTTGCCCGGTTGATCTCGTCGCCCAGGACGACCTGGCCGAACACCGGTCCGGGGCGAAACTCGAAGTCGCCTGTCTTCTGGTTGAAGAAGCTGACACCTAGGACGTCGCTCGGCATCAGGTCCGGAGTGAACTGAATCCGCCGGAACGTGGTGCCGAGAGAGGCCGCGAGAGCCTTGGCCATGGTGGTCTTGCCGATGCCGGGCACGTCCTCGACCAGGATATGCCCGCGGCAGAGCAAGGCGATCATGGCCAGGCGTATGGCTTCGTCTTTGCCGACTATCGCCTGCTGCACGTTCTCGCGTAGGCGGACCACCACGTCCTGGATCTCGGTTACTCCGGGGAGGGTCGTCATGTCACGTCGCAATTCGTGGCGCACGGCAAGGAGGGGTGCGCACCGGTGCAGGGTCTGCTACGGAGCGATACGCTCGATGCGGGGAAAGCGGACCTCGCCGGCTGCGTGCCGGCATCATTTGGCGCGGCCAGCGTTGGCTCCTCCGGACCTCCCGAACACGGAGCCGTGCATGAGTCCGCCGGACCGCAGGCTGTTGTGGTAGAAGATCCCTCCGACGATCTCGCCGGCCGCGAAGAGGCCCTCGATGGGCCTGTCCTCCATATCTAGGACCTGCGCCCTGGAGTCTATCTTGATTCCGCCATACGTATAGGTTATCCCGCCCGTTACCGTGTAGGCCACAAAGGGCGGCGAGTCTATCTTGATCGCCCAGTTCGACTTTGGAGGCTCGATCGCCGCTGTAGATCTGCCGTCCAGCTTTCGCGGGGCGTATTCGCCCTCATGAGCCTGGGCGTTGAACGCGTCCACCGTCGAGGTCATGGCAGCAGGGTTGACCCCCAACTTCTGACCCAGCTCGCCGATGGAGGTCGCATGCACCGCTCTGGCGGAGCCGTACCTTTCCTCGAGGTGCGGCATCGCCTTTGAGTCGAACACCTGGAAGGCGATGCCGCGGGGCTGCGACAGGATCGCTCCGCCCACCTCTACGAAGCTCTGCTCCGCGAATCCGGAGCCCTCGTCGACGAATCGCCTCCCGGCGGCGTTGATCATGATGCCCATCGGATAGGACCGCCTCGGCATGCTGTCGGTAATGGCCACCTCGCCCGTAGCAGGCGCGTCGACGTCTATCGGTGTGCCGTGGCATCCGGTCCACTGTCCGGTGGGTGCCGCCCCGACCTCAAGGGCGACCCTATGACCGTCGCCCGTGTTATGACGGGAGCCGCGCACCTTCGCCCTCTCCCACTGGCCACCCAGGTACTTCACGCGCATCTCGGGGTTCGCCTCGAAGCCGCCGCACGCCAGAACGACGCCCTTGCATGCGATATCGTGGACACCGTCGGCGTCCTTCACCACGACGCCGGACACACCGCCTCGCGAGTCGGTGATCAGCCTCAGCATCTTGGTGTCGTAGAGGATGTCGATGCCGGCGCGCCTGGCCGCGGTGGTCAGCATCTGCACGAGTCCGGGGCCCGCCTGCCATGCCTGGAGACCGACGGCGTTGGGAATCACCGACGGCGCCCTTGCGACCGGGTTGCTCAGCAGAGGCAGCTCCCACTTGACCCCCTTGGAGGCCATCCACTCGACCGTGGGGCGCGACTCGGCGATGATCGTCTCCATCAGCTCGGGGCTGGTGTCCCCATGGGTAACGCCCATCAGGTGCTCCCGGAAGTCCTCTGCCGAGTAGGGCGCCATGCTGACGTGGCCCAGGTCATGCTCGCTGAGGTCGGGGATCAGCCTACGAACGTCCTCGAGGCCATTGTGGGTGAAACGGAAGCCCGCGCCGGTGAAGGGACAGTTGCCGCCCTGGGCCGAGGGGGCCGCCTTCTCGAGCACGACGACGCTGACGCCCTGGTCGCGGGCGGACAGCGCGGCACACATCGCGGCGTTGCCAGCCCCGACCACCACTACGTCGTAGGTTATCTGCGGCTGCGTCACGGTCGAGTTTCTCCGGGTCGTGCGTGCAAAACGCCTACAGTATAATGTAGGCCGATTCATTACTCCAGCAGCCGGGCCGAGCCGGGGCCGAGCGTAAGGGAGGGCGTTAGAAATGAAGCGTAGACGTTGGTTTCAGATTGCTTCGGCCATCTTCACGGTGGCCGCGGTCCGCCACGCTATCAAGAGCAGGCAGTCGCACGGCAGGTTCAAAGGGGTGCCCTTCGAGTTCAGGCTTCCCACTCCCAGTAGGATCAAGGAGCGCGCCTGGAACCCCGACGACAAGCGAATCTTCACCCCAAACGTCTTCGGTGTCGGATGGGGGATCAACGCCTACCAGGTACGCGAGAGGTGGCGGTCGAGCCGGGACAGGTGGCAGCGGCTCACGGCGATGGTGGGCCGGGGGCAGAAGGAGGAGGCGCCAGAAGCGTCGGAGGCCGAGTCCGAGGAGCGGGAGTAGGTCCAGCATCGTTGCCCGGTGGTGTAGTGGTAGCACAGCGGACTTTGGCTCCGCTGACCCAGGTTCGAATCCTGGCCGGGCAGTTTCCACGAGCGGCTGAATCGGGGATCAAGGGCGATGAGCCACTGCCCGTCGGGCCCCTGAAACTCTATGACGCGGTCTACCGGTTGCGGGTCGGGGCGTGGCGAGTCATTTGCCTCGTCGACCACGCGGACGGTAGAATCGAGGTCGGCGGAATACGGCGCAGAAGCGAGCGGACGTACCGGGGCATTGATGACCTATTTTCGTAGCCGTCTACGCGGGAGAACCCAGACTTGAGGGGTGAGTGGCCGCCCCCGGGGGACGACGAGGACCGGTATCTTCCGGATCCCGACGAGGCCGCCGAGCTGAACGAGCTCGAGTTCTCCTCCGCCCCTAGTGGCTTCCGCATCTCCGGAATGTGGAAGATCGTAGCGGTGCTGATGGCCCTCGCCGTGCTGATCTCTATCATGTTCTCGTCGCTGGGCCCCCTGGCCGGGGGCCGCGGCTCCGATCCCACGTCGGATGCCCAGGACTACGCCCAGTGGATCGCCGGCCGAGTGAACGATGCCCTGGCCGAGATCGGGGCCACACAGACGGCTAGTTTCCTGGGCGTTCAGTTCGAGGAGGCGGTGCAGTTTCCGATCGTCGGCATCCAGACCGAGGGAATCGACCCCAGGAACCCGGTCACGACCGCCGCTCTGCAACAGGCGAGTATCATCATCCTACGGCGCATGTTCGACGACGACAGGGCACGTGCTGTATCGCTCGTTTGGCTGCGATCTGCACCACCCAACGGTGGAGTCCAGACCACTGAGAATGCGTTTCTGATAGTCGGGATGACCCGCGAGACGGCCGCCCTGGTGGACTGGCTCGGCCTGGCGCCCGAAGACCTCAGGCACGCCGCCGACGTGTATCAGGAGCCAGAGCCCCCGGTCGATCTGTAGGATGCTTCGCGGACGGCCAGGACCCCCGTAGGTCCTGGGTTTGCGCCCGCTCCTCGGTTGCCCTAACATCGGAACATCCTGGCCGGAGGAGTTTCGATGACCACCAATATCGAGCAGTTTCAACGCGACAACAGGGCGATAGGCCGAGCGCTGAAGGTCCGCTATAACCCCATGACCGTGGACAGCGCGGACGGCAGCCGCATCTTCGACGTCGAGGGGCGGACCTACCTGGACTTTGGATCGAGCTGGTCGCTTGCACACCTGGGCTACAGCAACGAGCACGTGCGTGACGCGATCGTTGCCCAGCTCGGGAAGACGCTGTTTGCCGGGGCCGTGTCGTCGGGGAACACTCCGGCGATCGAGCTTGCCGAGAAGCTCCAGGAGCTGACGCGGGGCACTCAGCAAAAGAAGGCGATCTTCGGGCTATCCGGCTCGGACGCCTGCGAGGGGGCGCAGCGCCTGGTCCTGCTGGCGACCGGCAGGAGGCGGATCGTCTCGTTCATAGGGAGCTGGCACGGCACGTCGGACGCCTCGATGGCGATGTCGGGCCATTCCGCCTTCACCCGATACGTCTCGGGCGCACACGTGACCAAGGTGCCGTATCCCGACCCCTACCGCAACCCGTTCGGAGACGGCTCCGGGAACGTCACCGACCAGTGCCTGAGCTACCTCGAGAACTACGTCTTCCGTACGGTCTGTCCGCCGGAGGACACCGCAGCCATCTTCGTAGAGTCGGTCCAGGCCGACAGCGGCGACGTCGTTCCGCCGCCCGACTTCATGCCCAGGCTGCGAGCGCTCTGCGACCGTCACGGAATCCTCATGGTCCTGGACGACATCAAGGTCGGCCTGGGACGAACCGGCAAGATGTTCTCCTACGAGCACAGCGGCATCGAGCCCGACATCCTGGTGCTGGGGAAGTCCCTGGGCGGCGGCCAGCCCCTCAGCGCCGTCGTGGGTCCACCGGACATCCTCGACGTCGGCAGCGGGCTGGCGGTCTTTACGACGGCGGGCAACGCGACCAGCTGTGCCGCGGGCCTGGCCACGATAGAGGTGATCGAGAGGGAGGGGCTCGTGCAGCGTGCCGCCGAGAGTGGAGCCTATCTACTGCGCCGGCTGACCGAGTCCCTGAGCGGCTACGAGATCGTGGGCGACGTCCGGGGTCTGGGAATGATCCAGGGGATCGAACTCGTAAAAGACCGAGCGAGCAAGGAGCCGAATCAGCCCGCTGCCGCCAAGATCGCCTACCGCGCCTGGCAGCTTGGTCTGGTCTGCTACTACGCAGGGCAATGGGGGAACGTCATCGAGATCACGCCTCCGCTCATCCTGACGAGGGGCGAGATCGACGAGGGTGTCTCGATCCTGACCCAGGCGGTTGCGGACGTCCTGGAGGGGAAGGTCACCGACGAGGAGATAGCTCCCTACAACGGCTGGTAGCGCCACGATACTTCGCAAACACCCTGCCGTTCAGGCCGCAGCACGGGCTACCTGGCGTAGTGGCCGCCGTCGACGATCAGCTCGCTTCCGGTGACGTACGACGCCTCGTCCGAGGCCAGGAAGAGGACCGGGCGGGCGATCTCTTCGGGCGTGGCCAGGCGTCCCAGCGGGATGTCATCCATCGTCTGCCCCAGGAAGGACGAATCGTACGTCTCCGTCAACATCAGCGTGTCGACCCCGCCAGGGTAGACCGAGTTCACCCGGATGTTCTCCTTGGCATACGCGACGGCGGCCATCTTCGAGAGGGACCGGACGGCGCCCTTCGACGCGTGGTACGCGGCGGCCCAGGGCAACGCGGTCATGGCCGACAAGGACGAAATGTTCACGATGGAGCCGCCGCCGGCCTTCCGCATCTCGGGGACGGCGTACTTCGTCCCCAGGAAGACACCGGTGGAGTTCACGTCCATGACGCGGTTCCACGACTCCTGGGTTGCCTCCTCGATGCCATCGAGGTCGATAATGGCCGCGTTGTTGACCAGGATGTCCAGCTTGCCGAACTCCTGAACGGCGACCTGCACGGCGGCCTTCCAGTCCTCCTCGCTGGTCACGTCGAGCCTGACGAACCGGGCGCGTCCTCCAGCCTCCCCGATCTCGGCCTCGACCGCCATGCCCTCCTTCTCCCGCACGTCGCCGATCACCACGGCCGCCCCCTCCTCGGCGAAGATCCGCGCCTCGGCTGCGCCCTGTCCGCGCGCCGCTCCCGTTATCAGGGCAACCTTGCCGTCGAGTCTCATCGCTCCTCCTGGTGAATGGGTATCATGTAGGACCCTAGCGACTATAATTGTGCCTCGGCTCGCAGTCAACGGTAGACCTGAAGGAGCCTGAAAAGACGGTAGGATGCCCGATCGAGAAGAGCTTCACGTAGTGTTTGGCACCGGACCGGTCGGCATGGCGGTGATGAGAGCGCTCGTCACCAGGGGCAGACGCGTCCGGGTGGTGAATCGAGCGGGCAGGGCCGAGGCTCCCGACGGGGTGGAGGTGGTCGACGCCGACGCCGCGGACGCCGCCCGGGCGAGAGAGATCTGCGCGGGCGCCGCGGTGGTATACAACTGCACGAACGCTCCCAACGCGAACTGGCCGCTGGTGTTCCCTCCGATGCAGCGCGGCATCATCGAGGCGTCCGCGGCGGCGGGCGCGAAGCTGGTCTCCGCCGAGAACACCTACATGTACGGCGAGGTCTCCGTTCCGATGACCGAGGATTTGCCTCACGCCGCCCGCGCCCAGAAGGGACGTACCCGCGGCCGGATGGCAGAGGTGCTGATGGAGGCGCACGATCAGGGCCGGGTCCGCGCGGCGATCGGGCGGTGCTCCGACTTCTACGGGCCGTACGCCGTGGAGTCCGTCGTGGGAGAGCGGGTCTTCCATCCGGCACTCGAAGGCAAGAGGGCCAGGGCGTTCGGGGACCTCGACGCACCCCACACCTATACGTTCGTCGACGATTTCGGGCGGGGACTGGTCACGCTCGGCGAGCGGGACGAGGCGCTCGGACAAGTCTGGCACATCCCGAGCGCGGAGACGCTGACGACGCGTCAGTTCATCGCCATGGTGTTCGAGGAGGCGGGAACAGAGTTTCGTGTGTCCACGGTGTCCGGCACGCGGATCAGGCTCCTCGGACGAATCAGCTCTCTCATGAAGGAGCTGGCCGAGATGCTCTACGAGTTCGAGCAGCCGTTCGTAGTAGGCCACTCGAAGTACGAGAATGCCTTCGGCAACGAGTCAACGCCGCATCGCGAGGCCATCCGCCGGACCCTCGATTGGTTCCGCGAGCACCCGGCGGAGCCGTGATCTGGCAGGAGCCGTCCAAGTCGGCGCGGAGCGTGGACGCAAGGGTTCCGGGTCGGCTATCATGTCGGTGGACGGTACGGCGCGGGCTGGAGCGGGCCGGGTTCTATTTCAGGAGGCAGAAGGGAAACCACATGGTTTCTGAGACGCGATGAGCCTTTTGCACAGGTCATAGTGCCAGCGCACCGAACCATCGACACCGGGACACTCTCAGCGATCCTCGATTCGTCAGGGCTTAGCGTCCAGGACTTCTTGGAACTCCTTTAGTCTGAAGAACGCAGGAGGCAACTCATGGCGGCAGTAAGAAAGGCTGAGGCGACCTGGGAGGGCGGACTTGCCGACGGCAAGGGCGTGGTGAGCGCGGCCACGAGCGGGATCTTTTCCGACGTGCCAGTCACCTGGGCGTCCCGGACAGAGGGCCCCGACGGGCGGACCAGTCCGGAGGAGCTGATCGCGGCGGCTCACGCGGCCTGCTACGCGATGGCCTTCTCGCACGGGCTGGGCTCGGTCGGGACCCCACCCCAGAAGCTCGAGGTCAGCGCCGCAGTCACCTTCGACAAGGTCGGAGACGGCTGGGGAATCGTGTCCAGCGCGCTGACGGTCCGGGGCACGGTTGCCGGGATAGACACCGCGTCTTTCCAGAAGGCGGCGGAGGCCGCCAAGGACGGCTGTCCGGTGTCGCAGGCGCTCAAGGGGAACGTGGAGCTTAGCGTCGAGGCTACGCTCGTCATCTAGGTTTTTCTTCCCTTGGCGGGTTGGTTTCGGGGGACACCCCGGAACCCCCGTTGGGCCACCGAAGCGATGCTGCCCCCCGCCGGAAGAGCCGGGCCGGGCCTCTGCTAGTTGAGCAGGCCCAGCTCCTTGAGGATCGCTGGAATGTTCCTCTTCTCGTCGTCGGTGAGGTTCCTCATCGGCCTGGTGACACGGTCGCCGTCGATGACGCCCATGATCTTGAGGGCGGACTTGAGTCCGGACAGGACGGACGAGTTCGGTCCTCCACCGTTGGCCAGCCCCTGAATCTTCGTGGCGAGCATCAGCATGGCGTCGCACCGGCGGGCGGTGTCACGGTCGCCGGCCTCCCCTGCCTCCCATCCCCTCGCGGCTACGGCGGGCACGAGGTTCGCAATCGCCGGGATGACTCCGTGGCCTCCGACCGCCCCGGCGATGGTGATGCGGAGCGTCGTCCCGAGGAAGCGGTAGAGCTTGATGCCCCCCTGCTCGCACAGGATGTTCAGCTCGGCCAGCAGCTCCCCGGCGCCTGAGCTGTCCTTTATGCCTACCACGGCGCCCTCGCCCGCGAGCCTGGCGACCGTCGACGGCGCGACGGCGATCCCGACGGTCTGGGGGATGTTGTAGACCCAGAGCGGGAGCCCCACCCTGTCGTGAATGTGCCGGTAGTGGTCCAGAACCTCGTCCTGGGCGTGGGGATAGTAGTACGGCGGGGTGGCCGCGATGCCGTCGACGCCGCTCTCGCGCACAGCCTGCGCTAGGCTGACGCAGGCTTCCGTGGCGGGGCCGGAGACGTTGGCGACCACCTTCACGCGGCCGGCGACCTCGTCGACCACCGTCTCGATGCTGGCGATGCGCTCCCCGTCGGTCAGGGAGGCGAACTCCGCCGACGTCCCGGACGCCCAGATCCCGTGGACTCCGTTGTCCAGCAGGTAGGCGACGAGACGCCTGAGCGAGGGATGATCGACCTTCCCGGCGTCGGTCAGGGGACTCAGAATCGGTACGACGATCCCACGGAAGCCATTGCTGTCCATTCGGTCCCTCCTGTTGCGGGGACTACGCTGTCGGGCTGATTCTCGTGCTCCTACAAGCACGCGGGGCGCACTCTCGTGCGCCCCTGCGTCAGGTAGCTCGAAGTACGGGAGACGATCGGCGTCCCTAACCCTTGTTCCAGACCGCCTGCATTACCGCCTGAGGGCTCATCGGGAGCTTCTCCATCCGAACGCCTACCGCCCCGTGGATCGCGTTCGCGAGCGCCGCAGGCGGGGGCACGATGCCGGCCTCGCCGACGCCCCTGACCCCGTAGGGGTGGCCGGGATTGGCGACCTCGATGATGACCGTGTCGATCATGGGCAGGTCGAGCGAGGTCGGTAGCCGGTAGTCGAGGAAGGTCGCGTTGTCCATATGGCCCGTCTTGTTGTAGAAGTACTCCTCGTTGAGGCCCCATCCGATGCCCTGGACGCTACCTCCCTGCATCTGCCCCTCCACATAGCTCGGATGGATCGCCTTGCCGGCGTCCTGGAAGGCAGTGAACCGGAGAATCTCGACCTTGCCGGTCTCCGGGTCGACCTCGACGTCGACGATGTTGCCGCAGAACGCGCCTCCAGCCTCTCCTGGATTCACGGCGCCGCGGCCCGCGATCGGCCCGCCGGTCTCGTTCATCTGCTGGCAGAGCTCCTTGAACGACATCTTGAGCTCGGTGTCCGTCTTCGACCGGATCTCCCCCTGCACCATCTCGATCGACCCGGGATCGATGTCCCAGATCTTCGCAGCGCGGTCGATCATCTGCGACTTGACGTCCATCGCCGCCTCGTAGGCGGCCAGACCGGTGGCGAACGTGGTCCGGCTTCCGCCGGTTCCAAACGTGAACCCGATCGTGTCGGTGTCCACTACGCTCGGGTGGACGTCCTCGGCGCGGAGCCCCAGGACCTCGGCGGCCTGCATCGCGATCGACGCTCGTGTGCCCCCGATGTCCGGGTTTCCTTCGACCAGGTTGATCGTGCCGTCGTCGTTGACGCTGATGGTGCAGCTCGAAGGCAGCCCGATGTTGAACCAGAAGCCGAAGGCGATGCCCCGGCCTCTGTTGGGACCCTCCAGCGGCGTGTTCCAATGCGGATGGTCCCTCATCGCCTCCAGGGTCTCGACGCCGCCGACCCGCGGGAAGACCGGGCCGTCTACCCGCCTCGTTCCCTCCTTGGCCGCGTTGCCGAGCCGAAACTCGAGCGGGTCGAGCCCCAGCTTCTCGGCAAGCTCGTCCAGGACGGTCTCAACCGCGAAGGCGGCGTGGGTAGCGCCGGGGGCACGATAGGCCGCCGTCTTGGGCTTGTTGACGACGACGTCGACACCGTCGACCACCGCGTTGGGAATCTCGTAAGCCGCCAGGGCGCACATTGCCCCGGCATCGACGGGAGAGCCGGGGTAGGCCCCGGCCTCGAAGGCCAGGTAGACCTGTGCCGCGGTGATCTTACCGTCCCTGGTCGCCCCCATCTTGACCTTCATGTGGGAGCCCGGCGTCGGGCCGGTGCTCTCGAACACCTCTTTGCGGGTCATGACTATCTTCACCGGCTGACCGGTCTTCTTGGACAGCAGGGCCGCGATCGGCTCGTGGTAGAGCGGGAACTTCCCGCCGAAGCCGCCGCCGATCTCCATTGGGGTGACCCTGACCTGCGATTCAGGGATGTCCAGAGCCAGGGCAGTCGCCTTCCGCACCTCGAAGGGACCCTGGGTGCTGCACCAGATCATCAGACGGCCGTCGTTGTTCCACAGCGCCGTGACGTTCTGGGGCTCTATGTATCCCTGATGGACCGTGGCGGTATCGAACTCTCGCTCGATTACCGTGTCGGCCTCGGCGAACCCCTTGTCGATGTCGCCCGCCTTGTGCTGGAACCGGTTGGCGACGTTGCTGACATTGTCGGTCTGCTCGCCGAACGACTTGGTCTTGAGGTCGTCTAGCAGGATCGGGGCGTCATCCTTCGCGGCCTCGGGCGCCGTGAGCACCGGCGTGAGCACCTCGTAGTCGACCTCGATCAGAGCGAGGGCTTCCTCCGCGACGTGCAGACTTGTCGCGGCGACGCCAGCGATGGCGTGGCCCTCGTACAGGGCCTTGTCACTGGCGATCGCATTGTCGCGCAGGTACTTCATCGGCTGCGGGCCGAGCCCGAAGTCCGACATCTCTCCGGGCTTGGGGTTGGGCAAATCCTTGCCCGTCACGACGGCCAAGACGCCGGGCAGAGCCTCGGCCTTGCTGGTGTCGATCGACCTGATGCGCGCGTGCGCGTGGGGACTCCGCAGCACCTTGCCGTGGAGGAGGCCGGTCGCGGTGAAGTCGACGCCATACTTTGCACGTCCGGTCACCTTGTCGGCGCCGTCGTGCCGAATGGGACGGGTCCCCACGACGTTGTACTCGACGTTTGACAGGACCACGTTGGGCTCGTACTTAGTAGTAGCCACGTTCACACCTCCGAGTCACTGTGTTCCAGAAACCCTCCGCCGGCGATCGCCGGCAGAAAGTGGACCTCGCTGTCCTCTTTGACTTCCTCGAGCATCCCCATGGGAGAGACGACCCCATCGACCGCTACGGATATGTTGGACTTGATTCGGTTGCCGTCGACGAGCCGCTCCTTGATTCCGGGAAACTCTTCCTCCAGGTTGTTGACGATCTGGCGCACCGTGGAGCCGGCCACCGTGACCCTGTCCTTGCCGCCGGTCAGCGCCTGCATCAACGAAGGGATGAATACCGTTGCCACGGGAGTTAGCCCCCGTCTTTCCACTTGGCTTTCATGATCGCTCCGGGATTCATGGGAAGCCGGTCCATTCTTATCCCCGCCGCCTGATGAATGGCGTTGGCGATGGCCGCGGGCGGAGGCACGATGGGCACTTCGCCGACGCCTCTCACCCCGTATGGATGGCCCGGGTTCGGCACCTCGACGATCACCGTGTCGATCATGGGCAGGTCGAGGGTGGTAGGCATGCGATAGTCGAGGAAGGTGCTGTTCGCCATGTTCCCGCCGTCGCCGTAGAAGTACTCTTCGTTGAGGGCCCAGCCGATGCCCTGGACGCTGCCGCCCTGCATCTGCCCTTCGACGTAGCTCGGGTGGATCGCCTTTCCGGCGTCCTGGACCACCGTGAACCGGAGGACCTTGACTTTGCCGGTCTCGGGGTCCACCTCGACGTCGACGATGTTCCCCGCGAAGGCGCCACCGGCGCCCCGGGGATCGACGGTCCCCCGGCCGACCACAGGGCCACCCGTGCCGTGGAGCTCCTTAGCGAGCTCCTTGAAGGACATTTTCAGCTCCGGGTCTGACTTCGATTGGAAGACGCCGTGGACCAGCTCGATCGAGTCGGGATCGACGTCCCATATTTTGGCGGCCCGCTCGATCATCTGTCGGGCGACATCCTGCGCCGCCTCGTAGGACGCCCAACCTGTCGAGAAGGTTACCCGGCTCCCACCGGTCACAGCCGTATAGCCGACCGAGTCGGTATCCGCCACGACGGGCCGGACCTCTTCAGCCCGGATTCCCAGCACCTCGGCAGCCTGCATGGCTATGGAGGCACGGGAGCCGCCGATGTCAGTCGATCCCTCCACGAGGTTGATAGTGCCATCGTGGTTGACGCTGATCGTGCAGCTGGATTGCAACCCCGCGTTGAACCAGAAGCCCACGGCAACGCCGCGACCTCGGTTCGGGCCGGTCAGGGGCGTGTTCCAGTGCGGATGCTCACGCATGGCCTCGAGAACCTCGACGCATCCGATGCGCGGGTGGACGGGCCCGTCGGCGCGGCGCGTGCCCTCTTTGGCCGCGTTCTTCAGCCGGATCTCGATCGGGTCCATGCCGAGCCGCTCGGCGATCTCATCGACGACGGTCTCCGTGCCCAGGGCAGCGTGGGTTGAGCCGGGAGCCCTGTATGCCGCCGACTTGGGCTTGTTGACCACGATGTCCAGTCCATCGACCACGACGTTCGGGATGTCGTACGCGGCGAACACGCACATTGCGGCGGCGCTCACCGGCGACCCTGGGAACGCGCCGGCCTCGAAGGCAAGGTAGGCATCGGCGGCGACGAGCGTGCCATCGCTTTTGGCACCCATCTTGATCTTGACCTGCGACCCCGGCGTCGGGCCGGTGCCCTCGAACACCTCAGCCCTGGTCATCACCATCTTGACCGGATGGCCCGTCTTCTTGGACAGTAGCGCGGCCACCGGCTCGCCGTAGACGTTGATCTTCCCTCCGAAGCCGCCGCCGATCTCCATCGGGGTTACCTTGACCTGCGACTCGGGCAGGTCGAGGACCGCGGCGACAGCTCGGCGCACATGGAACGATCCCTGTGTGCTGCACCAGATCATGAGGCGGCCGTCCTCGTTCCACAGGGCGGTGACGCAGTGGGGTTCGATATACCCCTGGTGCACTGTTGCAGTGTCGAAGGTCCTCTCGACGACTACTGCAGCATCGGCGAACGCCTTCTTGGCGTCGCCGAGCTTGTGTTGGAAGTGGGTCGCCAGGTTACTGACCCTGTCGGTCTGCTGACCGAACGAGGTGGTCTTCAGGTCGTCGAGAAGGATCGGTGCACCGTCGGCGATGCCCTCGGGCGCCGTGAGCACCGGGGGCAACACCTCGTACTCGACCTCGATCAGGTCGACGGCCTCCTCGGCTACGTGGGGGCTGATCGCCGCGACCGCGGCGACCGCGTGACCTCTGTAGAGAGCCTTATCGCCGGCCAGGATGTTGTCCCGCAGGTACTTCACCTTCGTCGCGCCGGCCTCGCCCATGTCCACCAAGGTGTCGGGTGAGGCTGACGGCAAGTCCTCCCGGGTGAGCACCGCACGGACTCCGGGGAGTGCCTCGGCCTTGCTGGCGTCGATCCGTTTGATCCGAGCGTGGGCATGGGGACTGCGCAGGGTCTTACCGTGCAGCAGCCCTACGGTGTAGAAGTCGGCGCCGTAGAGCGCCCTGCCTGTGACCTTGTCTGCTCCGTCGTGGCGAATAGGCCGGGTGCCGACAACGTCGTAGTCGCCCGTCGCGATAACCTTGTTCGGCTCGTAGGTGGCGGTCATCGCCTCGCCTCTGCCATTTCGGACGATGCGTGCTGAACCGCCCTCACGATCTTATCGTATCCGGTGCACCGGCACAGGTTGCCGGCCAGCCAGAGCCGAATCCGTCCTTCGGACGGCTCGGGCTCGCTATCCAGCAGTGCCTTGGAGGCGACCAGGAACCCGGGGGTGCAGATGCCGCACTGGAGCGCGGCGTCCTCCAGGTACGCTTGCTGCAAGGGATGGAGACCCGCCGGCGAGGCGATGCCCTCGACGGTAGATATTTGCTTCCCCTCAGCCTCTACTCCAAGGACCAGGCAGGAGTCGACGATTCTGTCGTCCATGAACACGGTACAGGCCCCACAGTTGCCGTCGTTGCACCCTTCTTTGGTACCGGTCAGGTTGAGGATGTCCCTGAGGCACTCCAGAAGGCTTTGCCGTGGCTCGCAGAGAAACTCGACGGCCTCTCCGTTTATGGTTGTTTGAACCTGAGTCTTCGCGGGCATCTATCGGGCCTCCTTCGCTCGTTGTACGGCATCGTTGAGCGCCCGCCTGGTCAGCACCTCGCAGAGATGCCTTCGGTAGTCGGCGGTTCCGCGCATGTCAGTGATGCAGCTGGACCCCGCTTTCGCAAGGTCTGCCGCGGTCTGGATGCTCTCGTCGTTGACGGGCTTTCCGGCGAGGGACTCGCCAGCCTCTCTGACGAACATCGGCGTCGGTCCGACCGCAGAGAGGCACACCCTGGCGGACTTGAAGTTGCCGTTCTCCAGCACCGCCGACACTCCCGCCCCGGCGACCGCTATGTCCATCTCGTTTCTGGGGATGAAGCGGATGTACCGGGCACCGAAGCCGGGCGGCGATGTCGGGAAGTTGATCGAGACCAGTATCTCGTCCGGCTTCAGTACCGTTCGGCCCGGGCCGGCGCAGAAGTCCTCCACCCCAATCTCCCGGGTCCCGCTGGCGCTGGCGACCTTCGCCGTCGCCGAGTGGGCGATCATCGCGGGGATGGCGTCGGCGCTAGGCGCCGCGTTGCACAGGTTGCCCCCAAACGTGGCCCTTCCCTGTATCTGGATGCCCCCGATCAGGGAGGCCGAGTCGATCAGGCCGGGATAGTTCTTCGTGACCGCATCATTCGAGTAAATCTTGTAGCACGGTACGGCGGCTCCGAGCGTCAGGCCGTTCTCCTTATTGTAGGAGACCTCGTTGAGCTCCGGGATGTTCTTCACGTCCACGATCAGGTCCGGCTGCAGCCGGCCTACCCTGAGCTGGACGAGCAGATCTGTGCCGCCTGCCAACAGCCGCGCCTTGCTTCCCGCCTCGGACAGCAGCTTGAGTGCTTCGTCCAATGTGCGCGGACTGGCATAATCAACCCACTTCATTGGCCCCCTCCTTAAGGTGTTGAGTTAGCGCCCCAATCGGTACATGAAACATCGCGTTGCACGGGGTCACACCCGTCACCGTGGAGCACCGGCGGCTTCGGGGTGGAACGCGGCGACGCAGACGTGCCAGGCGGTCAGGCCAGGCGGACCGAATCGTATATCAAACCGCGCTCAGATTGCAATAGAGGCGGGAGGATGGGGCCCAACTCATCTCATGCGCGGGCTGTGCTCCCACCAGTCCAGGCGAGCGTCCTCATCGTTCAGATAGAGCGGCCTGATCGCGTGGAGCGCCTCTACCGCCGCGCGGCGCCCCTCCTCCAGGGCACCGTGTACCGCCTCGGCATTGCCACTCGTGCTGGTGGCCTCGCCCGCCCAGAACAGTGGTGGAGTCGGCGCGGCCAGGTCGGCCCGCAGGTCGAAGCAGCCGACCGGCGCAACGCTGACCGCGCCCCTCGCCCACGGGTCCGCCGTCCAGTCGGCTACCTGGAGGCTCACGAGCTCGGCCTCGATGTCGACATCCGGGAACATGGCCGTGAGGTCGGATAGGAACAACGAACGGATGCGGCTCTCGTCGCCGCTCAGCTCGGCACCCAGCCGCCCTATCATAGCGCTTAGGAGGGGCGGCCCCGGCCGGTCCCAGAACAGGGCGTCGAAGCTATGGAACACGGAGCCGGCTCTCCTGAACCCGCTCACGAGGCCCAGCCGGCTCTCCCACCAGGGCCTGCGGAACTCCGCGACCGTCTTGATGACCGGGCCCATCCGGATGCCCGCGATCGCCCCGGCCTTGGCCCTCGGGAGCGGAGGCCGAAACTCGATCCCTCCGCTCTGGAGGACTCCTACGGACGTGGTCAGGATGGCTGTCCTTGCCTCGAAACGCGCCCCGCGGGCTTCGACGGCGACCTTGCCATCGGACCAGTCGATCGACGTTAAGGGCGTGCTCAGACGAATGGACCCGGCGAATGAGCGGCTCAGTTCGTCCCAGAGTCCGCCATAGCCCCCGGCGAGGAAGAAGTTGGGGAGCCCGGTTCCCGCGAACCGCAGCGCCTCGGACGCGGATCGGACGCTTACCTCCGAAGGCTCTATCGGACAGAGGACGTTGACTCGCCGCTCGGCCGCGGCCAGCATGTCGCCGTCCAGGCCGGCGTCCACCAGCAGATCGTGAAGGTTCATCTTGTCCGCGTCCGGGCTTCCGGGGAACGGCTCCAGGAGATCGAGGAGGAGCTGGTTCGCCCCGGCTACGACCGCGTCGCCGCCGGTGTCCCATCCCCCGTCTCGAAAGACGGCGTCGCCGGGCCCTGGGGCCGGTCGGATGAAGTGCGTAGCCAGACCTAACCTGTGAACGTACTCCCACGTCGCAACGGTCGGCCCGTGTATCTGCTGTGCCCCCAGCTCCACGGGGGTCCCGTCGGAGAGCGGCACGCTGCTGGCGCGTCCTCCCAGGTGATCCTGAGCCTCCAGGACGACGAAGTCCCGGCCGGCCTCGTGGAGCGTCGCGGCGGCGGCCAGTCCGGAGGGTCCGGCGCCTATGACGATGGAGTCGCGGATGCGGTTCATGCGGGTCCCTCTGCCCCCTCAGTGTTTCGTGTATCAGCCGTGACGGGCTATTGTCAAGCGAGCTTACTCTGGACATGCTGGAACCCCTGGTGCTGTTCCTGGCCACCCAGCCGGACAGGGGTCCGACGGCGCAGAGCTTCAGCTTGATGCGACGGGATCGAGAGGGCGGCCGCCCTCTCTGGGAAGTAGTTCCGGATGCGCGGCTGTGGTACCCTGTCGTTCGGCCGTACACGGGGCCTCCGACCGGTCCTACCCACTCTGCCCCAAGCGGCCAGAATCCTCGTTATCCGTATCTCGACGGCATGGCGAGAGATATCCGGGGTAACGAGCGAATGAACCGTGCTCAGCTCTTAAAGCGGATCGAGGGCAGATGGGAGACCCTGCATCAGACGATGGAGGGGCTGCCGGAGAAGGCGGTGATGGAGCCGGGGGTCGTGGGCCAGTGGTCGGTGAAGGACGTGATGGGCCACGTTACCACCTGGGAGAAGGAGACCCTGACCCACCTGCACGCGATAATGCGGGGCATGCCCACACCGCAGTACGACGGAGTCGATCCATTCAACGCCCGCGAGTCGGCAAAGAAGCAAGGCCTTCCGCTGCAAGAGATCAGGCGGCAGATGGCGGAAACTCACGAAGAGCTTCTGGCGTTCCTGGCCGATGTAGCGGAGGAGCATTTCGCGACGGAGACCCGCTTTAGATGGCGCCTGCGCATAGACACCTACGGGCACTACCGCGAGCACGCATCACAGATCTCTGCCTGGCGTCGGGCCAACAGGGTTTAAGACACAAGCCATTACAAGCCATTAGGAGAGACCAATGGGATCGGTAATTGGAAGCTATCTGATCGCGAGGACCCTGAAGGAAGAGGGGGTCGAGTACCTTTTCTACCTGATGGGAGGCCCCAACTTCGACATCGTGATGGCCTGCCAGGACCTGGGTATCAAGGCCATCGACTTTAGGCACGAGCAGGCGGCGGCCTTTGCTGCTCACGCCTACGCCCGCGTTACCGGCAAGCCCGGCGTGTGCACCGCGGCCTCCGGCCCCGGCACGCTGAATCTGCTGACCGGCGCCTACGCCGCAGCCATCGACTGCGCCCCAATGGTCATCCTCGGAGGCGCGGGCCCGGTCCACGACATCGGGCGGGAGGCGTTTCAGGAGGTCGACCAGGTAGGGATCTTCCAGCCGTTGTGCAAATACTGGCACCGCCCAACGATGGCGGCCCGCTATCCGGAGATCGTCAGTACCGCGTTCAGGCAGGCGACCTCCGGACGGCCGGGGGTGGTATATATCGACTGCGGCGCCGATGTCCTGTACGAGGAGCTGGACGAGAGTGACGCGGTTCCGCCGCCCCGCTTCGCGAGCCGCAGCCGTCCGGCGGCCGAGCCCCAGGCGGTCAAGCAGGCCGTGGACATGCTGGCGGGCGCGGAGCGGCCATTGATCTTCGCGGGGGGTGGAGTCTTCTTCTCCGGGGGCGCCGCTGAGCTCGAGACGTTCGTCGACGTCACCAGCACACCCTTCTACACGGCTCCGATGTCGCGCGGCCTCGTGCCGGAGGACCATCCTGTCTCTTTCCCCGGCGCCCGGAGCACCGCAATGCGGGAGGCCGACGTCGTCATGGTCGTCGGCACGCGCCTGAACTGGATGATGCAGTACGGGCACCGCTTCGCCAAGGACGCCAGGATCATCCAGGTGGACATCGATGCGGGCGAGATCGGCCACAACAGGAGCGTGGAGCTTGGAATCGTCGGCGATGCGAAGACCGTCCTGGCCCAGATGGTCGCCGAGGCGGAGTCCAATCGCTCACGGTTCGCCGGCGCCCTGGAAGGCCCCTGGGTGTCGCACCTCAGGGAGCGCAACGACGAGAGGGCCGAGAGGTCGGCCGCACTCCTGAACACAGATCAGAAGCCGATCCATCCGCTGCGACTGTGCAAGGAGATAAGGGACTTCTTGGACAGGGACGCGATCCTGGTCGTCGACGGGAACGAAATCCTGCACTTCGGGCGGCAGAGCCTGCCGACCTATGTTCCGGGTCACCGGCTGAACTCGGGGGTCACCGGCACGATGGGCGTCGGCCTGCCGTACGGGATCGGCGCTCACCTGGCCAAGCCCGACAAGCAGGTCCTCGTGCTTCACGGCGACGGCTCCATGGGGATGAACGCGATGGAGATCGACACGCTGGTGCGCTACGGGATGCCGGTGGTGACTGTGATAAGCAACAACGCCGGCTGGACGGTCCGGACGCCGAGCTCGAGAAAGCCCGGGCGCGAGCTCGGCTTCACCCCGTTCCACGACATGGCCACGGCTCTCGGAGCTCACGGCGAGAGGGTCGAGGAGCCCGACCAGATTCGGCCGGCCCTGGAGAGGGCTTTCGCCAGCGGCAAGCCCGCCGTCATCGACGTCATCGTCGATCCGGAGGCGGCCGGCGCCTCCCCGTCGTGGGGCGGCTCGCGGATGGAGTAGTGTCCGCTACTCGACGAGACTCGACTTTTGGGCCCGCCAGCGCTCGTCGGACGGGAACGTCGTGGAGCACCGGATCACCACCGGTTCGCTGTCGAACCAGTCGCTGACGGTTGTGCGCCACTTCAGAAAGTGGGGCGTCTTTCCGTGGGCTTCAAAGGCTGCGTCGTCGGCGTACACCTCGTACAGGTGTAGACGGTTCGGATCGGTGCTGTCGTGCAGCACGTCGAACCGGAAGCAGCCCGGCTCGTCCCGTACCGACCCAAGGGCGTCGTCGAGCGATGCCTCGACGAGCTGGTCCACGAATCCGGGCTTGACCTGAATAGTGACGAAGATTGCAAACAAGGGCTCTTCTCCTCGCGCCGGCGTTCTCCTGAAGACTGCCCAATATTGTACGCCCCTTGACCGGCTTCGGGGCAAGCGCTAACATTCCAGGCCCTGACGCCTGGCAGTCTCCAGCAGGAGCCTATGGATCTCAAGAGCTTCATCCGCGATGTCCCCGACTTCCCGAAGCCGGGCATACTGTTCAAAGACATCACCCCTCTGCTCAAGGACCCCGCGGCGTTTGAGTACGTCATCGGGGCGTTCGCCGACCACTTCCGCGACCGCCCGGTAGACGTCGTGGTCAGCGTCGAGGCTCGGGGCTTCCTGGTCGCCGCACCGCTGGCGCTGCGCATGGGGAAGCCTCTGGTGCCGGTTCGCAAAGAGGGGAAGCTCCCCAGCACGGCCCGGTCCGTCGCGTATGCCCTCGAGTACGGCACCGCAGTGGTGGAAATCCACGAAGATGCGATCCATGATGGACAGAACGTGCTCGTCGTGGACGACCTTCTGGCGACCGGCGGCACTCTGGCCGCGACTGTCCAGCTGGTCGAGGAGTCCGGTGGCCGGATCGAGGGCCTGGCTGTGCTGATCGAGCTGAAGGACCTCGCCGGCAGGCAGCGCCTTGCGGGCTACGACCTGTTCTCGCTGATCACCTTCTAGAAGCGGCGGCGGAGCGCCTCAGCGGCTGTTCAGATAGAACGGCGCTATCAGATTGTCCACCGGCGCGAAGTCATCGGTCAGCAGGAGATCGTTCCGTCCATTGAGCCAGCTCTCGAACAGGGGCAGCGGCATGATCCGCGCGACCGAGACCCCACGGCCCGCCTCCAGATTGGACGCGTTCAGGTCTGACAGCGACAGCGGCTGACGCGCCCCCACGACGACGTGGGTCGAAGCGGCCCCCGGTGCCTGGCTCCACTCGTCCTTATCCCGCATCACGTACACGTATGGAAAGGTCCGTTGAAGTGTGTTGACGAACGCCCCGAGGAACCTCCCGGTCTCTAGATTGTCCAGTATGTTGACCATGTAGACTCCCCTGTCGCTGAGAAGCCTCAGAATCTGCTCGTTAAACTCAAGGGTCGTCAGGTGGTAGGGGACCGAAAAGTCGTTGAAGGCGTCACCGACGACGAGATCGTACCAGCCCTCGTCCAGCAATGGCACGACCATGCGCGCGTCCCTGTTGTAGGTGACTATCCCGTCTCCGGGCTCCAGTCCCAGGTAGTCGAAAGCAACCTGGGTGACCTCCGGGTCGATCTCGACGACTTCGATCTCGCTCTCCGGGTACCTGGCTCTCACGAAGCGAGGCAGCGTGTATCCGCCGCCGCCGATGAACAGGGCCCGAAGGTCTGAGTCCTGCCGGGCGACGTAGGTTACGACATCGGCCATCACCTGCTCGTATGGGTAGACCAGGAAGGTCGGGTCATCCAGCGCTACGTAGCTGTGGACCAGTTGATCCAGTGTCAGGACCCGGACAACGCGGTCGTCGACCGTGCTCTCTCTGACCTTTATGCAGAAGTAGTTGCTCTCCCGCAGGCACCCGGAGTCGAGGAATCCTCCCACGGTGCTGAACGCAGCGAGGCCGGCGAACGCGGCGACGAGAGCGAGCCCTGGGACCTTCGCACGCCACAGGTTCCCAAACGCCAGGGCCATCGCAAGCAGAAAGAAGGACACGATCAGGAGGATCGGTCTCGTTCCGATCCATTGAATCAGCAAGAAACCCGTGATGAATGTTCCCAGGATGCTACCCGCAGTCGACACGGCATAGAATCTGCCGACCACGTTACCAGTGCGCGCGATATCCTTCAGGCGCAGCTTGATGACGACCGGCGTGACCATACCGAGGATGAGGCTCGGCACCAGGAACAGCGCCGCCGTCAAGAGAACGATGCGAGAGGCGATCGGCAATCCGGAGAAGACGTCGGAGAGCAGGTCCACCAGGGGCAGTATGGCCAGGCTCGACACACCTGCAGCCAGCAGGATGATCCCGAGCGTCGTCGAAGAAGGATAGCGGTCGGCTATCATGCCCCCCACGTAGTTACCAATGCTGATCCCGGCGAGCACGACGCCGATTATGCTGGTCCACGTGTAGAGGGAGACGCCGATCTGAGGCGCGAGGACTCTTCCCGCGACGATCTCGATGATCAGTCCACAGGCGCTGGCCGCGAATACGATGAGGTATGGGTTCAGCGAAGCCGCCATTCGTCCCACCATGCAACTCCTCCAACTATTGCGCGGTCAGGTTGGGTCCCCAGGCCGCGACAGGAACACGTTTCGACCAATGTACGGTTGACACCGGCCAGCGGTTGCTGTCAATATGAATGCCCAATAGCACCAGGGCTATTCCGGCCGGGGCTTTGTCCATCTCATCCCCATGTCCGTGCGGAGGGCACCAAGTCCCTCCCGCGGGGCGGTATCGCCGGACTCGCGATTCCCAACCAGCCGATAAATAGCTCGATCTATCCTGAAGTGTAAGAGACGGAGGAGCGGGACCCCGGCTAGCGGCGAGGCGGGCGCTGGACGCGTCTCGATGGTTGGAGGTTTGTCATGGCGGTGGTTACGATCGGCGGACTTACCGGAGGCGGAGGCAGGCTGCTCGGCCCCCTGGTGGCCCAGCGGCTGGGAGCAGACTACGTCGACAGGCTGATTCTCACGGACACGGCACGCCACGTGGGGGCGACGGTGGAGGCGCTGCACCAGAGAGAGGAGCGCCCGCTGACAAAGGGCGAGCGGTTCGCCAGATTGCTTCAACGAATCCTGGAGCGCTCGGCGGTGGCGGGGGCGGGCGGAGACCCGTACTTCGGACCCGGCGCCGTGACCTTCCTGACTCAAGAGTACGAGGACCTGCCCCAGCCGATCATCACCAGAGGTCACGAGCTGGAGGACGAGAAGTACATCGAGGGGCTGAGAAAGGTCATGCGCGAGGTGGCGGTCGGGGACAATGTGGTCGTCGTAGGTCGAGGTGGCGCAGTGATCCTTCGCGACATCCCGGGCGTCCTGCGGGTGGGAGTCGTGGCCAACATTGAGGACCGGACGGCGCGTATCATGGATCGAGACCGGGTCGACCGCGAGCAGGCGAAGAAGATCATCGAGTCACGAGACAGGGCTCGCGAGATTTTCTTCCAGCGCTTCTTCGACATCGACGATCCAGACGACCCGCACCTGTACCACCTGTCGATCAACAGCAGCGACGTCAGCCTGGACTATGCCTGCGAGGTGGTGATCCAGGCGATCCAGGCGCTCGAAGACGGGAGGCTGCCCCACAAGGAAGCGGCCGCCGTCTGAGCGTCCACTCGCCCGAACTGTCAGGAACGACCCTTGCTTGAGATCCCCGAGAAGATCGCTGCGGATATGATCGCCCACGCCCTGGAGGAAGACCCCAACGAGTGCTGCGGCATTCTCGCCGGCCGCGACGGCGCGGTCTATCGTATCTATCGGATCACGAACACCGCCAGGAGCCCCTATCGGTACCTGATGGACCCGCAGGAGCATCTGTCCGCCGACAAGGACGCGGAGAGCAACGGGTGGGAGTTCGTGGCCTTCTACCACTCCCACACCGGCAGCAGGGCGTACCCCTCGGACACCGACGTGAGGATGGCGCTGCAAAGCGGCTACCTGGACGTGGATTACGTCCTCGTGTCGTTGGAGAACCGGGAGGAGCCGGATATCAGGACCTACCGCATCTCCGAGTCTGGAGAGATCGCGGAAGGAGAGCTGCGCGTGGCCGGGTGACGCCGGGGCCGAGAACCGTCGTCCCGGTCCGACCGTATACAGAGTTACCCCTTGATGGAACGGCGTCCGGGCCGGCGGTGAAGTGGTTGGGATGGGCGAGCCGGCTCGGGACCGTTCCCTTGTCTACCCCGTCGGTGCTAGCGGTCGGCGTAGTATGCGTCGACCCCTTCCATGAAACGGTCGATGTCCGCCCGGTTGTTGAACACGTGCGGATCGACCCTGAACAGGTTTTCGTGGTAGTAGGTGTCGACGCCGCGCTTGTACAGGAACTCCCATAACTGCCGCGCGTCGTCCATGACGGCGGCGATCACGCCAAGACGGTGCTCAGGCTCCTGAGGGGTGATGACGTTCATCCCCTTCTCTTTCATCCCCGTGATGCAGTAGCCGGACAGGTCGAGAACCTGGGCCTCCACCTTGTCCATCCCGGTCTCGAGGAGTATCTCGAGCCCAGGAATGGTGGCGGCCATGCCAAACAGGTTGGGCATGCCGAGCTGGAACCTCTGGGCGCCCTCGACCAGCTCGAAGTCGTGGATACCGAAGCCCTTGGAGCTGGCGTATCCGGCGTGGCTGGGTATCCGGTCCAGATGCTTCCGGGCGATGTAGAGGAAGCCGACTCCGGCGGGTCCGAGAAGCCACTTCATGGCCGTCGTCGTGTAGAAGTCCACGCCCGAGTCGTGAACGTTGATGTTGAGCGCGCCGGCCGACTGTGCACCGTCGACGAGCAGCAGCGCGTCGTGTGCGTGGGCGATCTTGGCCAGTGCCGGAACGTTGTGCCTGAACCCCTCTCCCGGCGTGACCTCGGAGACGCTGACGGCGAGGGTGTTGGCGTCAATGACCTTCTCGACGTCCTCCAGGTGCACGATGCCGTCTCGGGGCTGGACGAAGCGGCGCTCGACCTTGTCCCTGGGCGGCAGCATCCACGGGAAGACGCTCGACGGATAGGCGAACTCGTCGAAGACGACGTTGGAGCCTGGGATCGGGTCGATAAGTTCGACGGCCAGGTTGGACCCCGCCGACGTGCTCTCGTTGACGACGATCTCGTCCTGGTCTGCTCCGATGAGCCAGGCGTAGAGCCGGCGCGCCTCGACGAAATCGTCGTTCGTGTGCATGTACATCTCGTCGGCGTCGTAGGTGAGCTTGTCGATGTGGCGCTGCATCGCCTCAAGGGTGCGGGTGGTGGTGGGCGCGAGTCCTCCGCTGAACAGATAGGCCCGGTCCTTCAGTATCGGGAACTGTAGTCTCACTTCCTCCGGAGTCATTTCCTCCTCCTTCGTTGGCTGAGCGTACGGCCGCGTGGCGGCGTGCGGCGACTATATCACCGGCCCAATGCACCGTCAACGAAGGGCGTCGAGGGGGCGATCCGACGTTACGATGCACAGATATCAAGCTTTTGCTAAGGTTGTGGCTGTAATTTCGACCGTGGCTTGCAGGTGAGTCGCTGAATAGTGCGGGCTACGGCCACTGCGGATTCGGTTTCGTCGGAAGGACCCAGCGATGCGAGAGCAAGACGATGCGCGGTGACACGAGGCCGACGATCTTACTCGTAGACGACAATCCGCAGATCCGTTCATTCATCAGGCCCGCCCTGGAGGACAACGGCTTCAACTGCGTCGAGGCCGTGGACGGAGATGAGGCCGTCTACCAGGCTGAAGCCTCTCATCCGGACCTGATAGTGCTGGACATAGAGCTGGGCGACCCGGACATGGACGGCCTCGACGTGTGCAAGCGCATCCGTGGTCTGGGGCTGACCATGCCCGTGATCTTCCTGACCGTGAGGGCGACCGCCGAGGACCTGGAGCACGGTCTGCGCTTGGCCGGGCCAGGCTCGGACTACGTGAGGAAGCTCGAAGAGCTCCGCCGCATGCAGCTGGACGGTGAGATCGTGGGCAATGTCCAGGTCGCGGCCAAGGCCCCGGACACCCGTGAGCTGATAGCTCGAATTCGGGCAAGACTGCCCCTGGACGTGCAGCAGCTGGGTCCCGACCTGCGGATCGACCGCAAGGCCAGAGCCGTGGAGACGCGCACAGGCGACAGATGGGAGGAAGCGCACCTGCAGCCGCAGGAGTACGAGGTACTTCAAGATGCTGGCTGACGCAGACGGAGCCGTGGTCGGCACCTGGGAGCTATTCGACAAGGTATTTCAGGAGGCCGATTCCGGCGACCCGGAGGAATCCGAGGTCGCAAGCTACAAGAATCGGGTGTGGGTATGCATTGCCAACCTCCGGAAGAAGCTTGACCCGGACGGAGATCACGTTCAGACCGTCCACGGCATCGGCTACAGATTCCGGCCGGCACGACCGAAGTGACCGGGGAGCATCTCGATGTCCCTGCCCGTAGTCTTCATCGACGTCCTCTTACTCGCCGCCATCCTGGCGGCCGCCCTGGCCGTCGGACTATTGATCGGCTGGCTGGCGGCCCGACGTCGTCGTACACGGTCTGGTCCAGACGATCGCGTCTCCGAGGCAAGGCCGCTGCTCAAGCTGATGAGCAGAGCGGACCACACCCTCGATAACTACATCACCTCCATCCAGGGGCACCTCTCGGTGCTGGGGGACGCGCTCCCAACGGACCCACAGCGCTGGCAGACATCGCGGGATGCCATAGGCCAGGCCGCGGCTCAGATGAAGCGACACGTCGACAGGCTCAGGCTGGTTCGCATAGGTCTCGACGAAGACAGTCGCCGAGTGGCCCCGGTGAACCTGGCCCGGCTCATAGAGCACATCCTGATCACACTGGAGCCTGCGGCGACCGCGAAGGACGTCACGCTGCGCATGGAGGTCCAACGCCTCACACAGGCGGTGCCCGGTGACCCTCAGATGCTGGAGGAGATATTCACGACGCTGCTCGACAACGCGATCAAGCATAACCCGTCGGGGACCGAGGTCGTGGCCGAGCTGAGCCTGGAGAACGGGATGGCTCTGGCCCGTGTCAGCGACACCGGCGAGGGGATGGACCAGCGCCTTGTTGCGCGTGTCTTCGATGAGGGGGCGAGAGATGGGAGCGCCGGTACCGCCCGCGGCACCGGAATGGGACTGTTCATCGCGAAGATGCTGACCGAGCTCCACGGCGGCACGATCAAGGTGGAGAGCGAGTCCGGCAAGGGCTCGGTCTTCTCCGTTGCCCTACCCCTCGACCACGCATCGACTTAAGGAGTTACTAAGATTCTCCTAAAGATTCCCTAAGGAGTCGGCTATAGAGTGTGCGTATCACACGCTGAGGTCGGACCGTGAACGCGAGAGTTAGACTGCCCTTTGCCGGGGTCCTGCTCGTGCTCGCACTCGGGTGCGAGATAGGGGTCGGAACGCCGACTCCGGAATCGGTCGCGATTCAGCCGTCGGCGACGGCAACGCCTGAGCCGACGTTCACTCCCGCCACGGTAGTGGCATCGACGCGTACACCGGAGCCGACCAACACGCAGGCTCCGGTGCCTCAGCAAACCGCCACCCCCCAGCCGGCCGGACCGACGCTCACTCCGACCGCGACCCCTACTCCGACATCCTCGCCGACCCCCAGCGCCACTCCCACGGCTAGCCCGACGCCGACGCCGACTGCGGTGCCGATCCCGAGGCCGGTGGCATCTTTCAGCATCGACATGGCCGGCGGTCCCGCCCCCGCGAATGTCCAATTTACCGATACCTCGAGAGGTGCGGTTACGTCCTGGGAATGGGATTTCGGCGACGGTGACACCAGCGCGGAACAGAATCCTAGCCACCGCTACACCATTGCCGGGAAGCACAGCGTCAAGCTCACCGTGGCCGGCCCTGGCGGCACTGACAGCAGCGAGCTAGTGGAGCTTGTGACTGTTCTTACAGGACCTCTGGACATTCTCAGCGTCTCTCCAGCCAGCGCAACGGTATTCTTGGGGGAGACTGTTCAGTTCGCAGCGTTTGCCGTGGATGCGTTCGGGAACGAGATAGGGGGCTCTACCTCATGGAACGTCCAGGACGAGGCGGGGTCGGTCAGCCCCAGCGGCCTGTTTGCGGCCGGCACTTCCGCGGGCACCTTCACCGTTGTAGCAAGATTCCTCCAGGAGAGTAGAGGGCTCACCGTGGCGAGCGCGACGGTGACCATCAAACCAGGGCCGCTGTCCACCGTGGAGTTGGAGCCTACGGCGGCCACGCTCGATGCTGAAGAGATCAGACCCTTCACTCTCACGATCCTTGACGAATTCGGAAACGAGATTCGGGACGCCACAACTTCATGGTCCGTGCTCTCAGGCGTCGGATCTATCGATCAGAACGGAGTCCTTTCTGCCGGTACCAAGGCTGGGGACTACCCAGGCGCGGTGAAGGTGGAGGTCGTCAGGGGTGGGGCCAGGGCTTCAGCGACCGCGGACGTGTCCATAGTCCCTGGCCCTCTCGCCAAGATCCAGGTAGAGCCTTCTGTCGCCTTCGTGGAAAAAGGGCTCACCCGACGTTTCGAGGCTACCGCGTACGACCAGCACGGGAACGAGCTAGGTGGGCTCGCATTCCTCTGGGCAGACACCGGCGGAGATGTCACACAAGGCGGTGTCTACACTGCCGGAAACTCACCTGGGGCCTATGACGTCAGGGTGACGGCAACGCTTGGCAGCAGTACCGCGAGTGGGCTGGCGACCGTCGGGATACCGCCGGTTTGGATGCCCACCGAAGACATGCTGGCAGCGCGTGTGGATCACAGCGCGACTCTGCTATCAAACGGCAAAGTGCTGATCGTCGGAGGCGGTCCGGACACCGCTGAGCTGTACGATCCTGACGTCGGCGCGTTCAGCCTCACGAGAGATCCGGTTTGCAACCACGGGCGGTCGGCCAACGCGACCACGCTTGCCGATGGTCGAGTGCTGATAACGGGTGGGTCCTCGGATGCGAGGTGCGCGGAGGTCTACGATCCGGAGACAGGACGCTTCTCCAGAGTCGGCGACCTGAACGCGGACCACTGGCAGCACACCGGCACCCTTCTTGAGGACGGCACCGTGCTGGTTACGGGTGGATTCGAGTACCAGGGCGACGCCTGGATGACCCACACGGTAAGCGAGATTTATGATCCCGTGACCCAGGCGTTTGTGGAGACGGGGAGCCTCAATGTTGACCGCCGACTGCATGCCGCGGTTCTTTTAGCGTCGGGTCAGGTTCTCGTGACGGGTGGGATCAAGAGCACTGCAATCGGCGCGCCGGGCCCCTCGGTGTGCCTCACTTCCCCTGAAATGTACGATCCTTCCAGAGGAACCTTTCGACCGATAGGGGAAGCCTCGTTCACCAGCTGCCATGTCCAGGCCGCCCTCTTGGAGAACGGCACCGTACTCCTGACATCGAATGCGCGGCGGAGCGAGGTTTTCGATCCTGAGTCAGAGACGTTCCGTGAGACTGCCGAAGTCATGGCCTCGACGATCGAAGGGTATTCGGCCACACGCCTGGCAGATGGCAGAGTGCTCACTGCTGGGGGTATCACCCCGGTGACCTCGCCACTCGCCCCTGCCCCGGTCTTCAAAGAGGTCGTTTTCTGGGATTTCACTCAAGGCCTGCACGAGTGGGCCGGCAATTTCGTCGCAGACAACCTGAGAAGCACCGTGGACGGGCTCGAGTTCGAAAGCCTCGGGCACGATCCCTTTGTGTGGAGTCCCTGGTTCGATTCTCCAGTAGACGAGAATTTGCGAATAACGTTTCGAATGAGGAGCAGTGCCAACAACAGAGGCGACTTCCACTATCATAAACAGGGAATCTGGTCCGGCTACTTCGAGTTCAACCCTAACCCCGACGGTGAATGGCATACTTACGTATTTGAGATCGCCCCACAGGGAGAAGACACACAGATTCGGATCGATCCCGCGACGGCGGCCGGCAACATCACCATCGCCTGGTTAAGAATCGAATCGTTCGTTGCTCCCGAGTTCCCGGACCTCTATTCGGAGTATGAACTACTGAGTTTCTGGGACTTCCGAGTGTGGCCTCAGGCGTGGGTCGGGATCAATGTCACAAACCTGACGACCACCAGCGATGGCGTGGAGTTTGAAACGATCGTCGACAACCACTCCATACAAAGCGCGTACTTTGTCTATCCGGCCGGCCAGAGTCTTCGCATCACCATGTGGATGAAGAGCACAGGGAACGACCTCAGGGAGTTTTACTGGGGGCAACCGGGAATCGTCACCCACCGTCAGGAGTTCAGCCCCATCCCCGATGGTGACTGGCATGAGTACGTGTTCAAGGTTCCTCCTCAGGACGGCCGGACATTCATCCAAGTGGCTCCGGCGACAGCCCCGGGTCACTTCGCAGTCGCATGGATCAGCGTCGAATCGCTGGCCCGACCCAAACCTGCTCCTTCCGCGTTTGCCACAGTGGAGGTATACGACCCGGCAACAGACGCGTTCACGACTTTGGACGGCATGAACAGCGCACGCCAAGGTCACGCTGCCACGCTGCTCTCCGACGGGCGCGTACTGATAACGGGTGGGACGACCTCCGGAGAGGGATCGACGCTTGGAACCGCGTTGTCCTCAACGGAGGTCTGGATTCCGAGCAGCCTGGTCGCGGACAGCGAAAGCACAACGAAAGGCAGCTAACCGCCCCGATTGGTCCTCCGAGTCGCGAGCCCATCAGCTCAGATCATCAGGTCGCCGCCGTTGATGTCGAGGGACGCGCCGGTGATGTAGGCGGCGCGGTCGGAGGCGAGGAAGGCGATCAGCTCGGCTACCTCTTCGGGCCTGCCCAGTCGAGAGATGGGGAAGCTGTCGGCGTAGGCCCTGGCGCGCTCGTCGCTGATGGTCTCCCGGACCATCTCGGTGTCGAAGAGCCCGGGGCACACGGAGTTGACGGTGATCCCGTGCCGGGCCTCCTCCTTGGCCAGGTGGCGGCTGAATCCCAGGATGCCGGCCTTGGCCGCGGTGTAGTGCGCCCCACCGACGGTGCTTATGTTCTTGCCGGCGGTGGACGAGAAGTTGACGATGCGTCCCCATCCGGCCTTGCGCATGGCCGGGAGGACGGCCCGGGAGCAGAGGTAGGTCCCCTTCAGGTTCACCGCGACCACCGCGTCCCACTCGTCCTCCTCGATGTCGATGACGGGTGTGGGGCGCAGGAGCCCGGCGTTGTTCACGAGTATGTGGACGGCGTGGAAGCGGTCCAAAGCGGCGTCTACGATGCGGCGGACATCGGCGGCGCTGGTCACGTCGCCCTGGACCGAAATGGCTTCGCCTCCGCTTTTCGAGAGATCGTCTGCGGTCCGTTTGGCGCCGTCAGCGTCGAGGTCGTTGATGACCAGGCCGGCGCCGGCCGCCGAGAGCCTCTCGGCCACGGCCCGTCCCATCCCCCGGGCGGCGCCGGTGACGATGGCTACCTTACCTTCGAGCTCGCGTGAGTCAGGCATCTTTTCCTCTCCCTGCGGGGCCGGTAAGACCGGCAGCTATGAGACCAGGAGGAGCGGCTTGCAACGGGCCACGCCGCCAGAGATTCGGGACACCCCATCCGCCTGAGGCGAACCGCGAAGGGGGTGCAGCACCGCTGATCGCCGTCCTGAAGAACCCCAGCCGGGTGTTGAAAGACCCTTTCGACCATCCCCCTGGCCCCCTTCCTGGCCAGGAAGGGGGGGTAGCTGATATCTGAGAGAAACCCTCAGACTCCCGGGCAAAGGGGCTTCGCCCCTCTGCACACCCCATATTTCATGATCCTGCCAGGGACGGCCGTTCGCAGGCAACGGGGCCCTAGATAACGCCGACCTGGCGGCCTGCCTGCTCGAACACTGTCACGGCCCTGTCCAGCTGGTCGCGGGTGTGGGCCGCGGTCACCTGGACCCTGATCCGCGCCTCGCCCCGAGGCACGACCGGGAAGCTGAAGCCCACGACGAAGATGCCCTGGTCGTTGACCGCTTTCGCCAGCTCGACCGTCTTCAGCTCGTCGCCCAGCATTATGGGCACGATCGGATGCTCGCCCGGCAGGATGGTGAAGCCGAGCGACGACATCTTGTCCCGGAAGTACCCCGTGTTCGCCCAGAGGGTCCCACGAAGGCTCGGATCCTCCCGGACCATCTCCAGCGCCCTGATCGAGGCCATCACCATTGGCGGGGCCAGCGTGTTGGAGAAGAGGTAGGTCCTGGACCGCTGGCGCAGCAGCTCGACGATCTCCTTGCGCCCGGCGGTGAACCCGCCAGTCGCGCCGCCGAGGGCCTTGCCCAGGGTGCTCGTGATGACGTCGATACGTCCCTCGACACCGAAATGCTCGGGCGTACCACGTCCGTTGGGACCGACGAACCCCGTTGCGTGCGAGTCGTCGACCATGACCAGGGCGTCGTACCGGTCGGCCAGTTTGCATATCTGCCGGAGCAGGGCCAGGTCGCCCTGCATGCTGAAGACGCCGTCGGTCGCGATCATCCGGAACCGCGCGGATTGGGCCTCCTTGAGCTTCGCCTCCAGGTCCTCCATGTCGCTGTGGCGGTAGATCAGACGCTTGGCCTTGCAGAGCCTGACCCCGTCTACGATGCTCGCGTGGTTCAGCGAGTCGCTGATGAGCGCGTCCTCAGCGTTCAACACAGTCTCGAACAGGCCCGTGTTGGCGTCGAAGCAAGAGTTATAGAGGATGGTATCCTCGGTCCCCAGAAACTCGCTGATGTTGCGCTCGAGGGTGTTGTGGATGTCCTGGGTGCCGCAGATGAACCTGACGGAGGCCATCCCGTACCCGCGGGTTCGAAGTCCCTCCCAGGCCGCTTTCAGTATCTCCGGATGGTTGGCCAGCCCGAGGTAGTTGTTGGCGCAGAAGTTGATCGTCTCCCCGTCCTCGGTATTGACATCGGGCCTCTGGGGGCCGGTGAGCACCTTTTCGTTCTTGTACAGCCCACTCGCCCGGATGTTCTCGATCTCCTGGTTGATGTTGGCTTTGAACCTGTCGTAGGGCATGTCGCCGACCTCCCGGAGCGTGAAACTGGGTCACCGCGCAGCCTCCGGAGCGTACAGTCTCCGGACAAATCGTGTCAATACGCGGCTGTCATCCCTCCTCCAGTGGGGCGGCCCGGGCTCGACGCTCCGCACCCCAATCTCCTCAGAGCCGGCGACAACCGCCTAGGTTGGGCCCCCTCCCCTTTTGCGAAAAGGGGGGTAGATATGTTTCTGAGGGACACCCTCAGACTCCCGACAATCCCGACTTGTCGGGATCTGTACTCCCCGCTGGATGGTCCCCTCAAGCGACGCGGGGGACACCCCAACTGGGTTATAATCGCTGGCAGGCCCTTCTCGACCAGCCCCCGGAGGTGACCAATTCGCGCCATAGACATCCACGTCCACGTACCCCGCACGCCCGGCCTCCCCGACGGTGAGCTCGAACAGCAGCTGCGCCGGTACTTCAAACCCAAGGTATGGCCCAGAGACGCCGACGAGATGGCGTCGCAGTACCGGGATTGGGACCTGTTCGGCGTCATCTACTCCGTGGACGCGGAGACGGTGACAGGCGTGAAGCCGGACACGAACGACTATGTCGCCGAGATCGTGAAGAAGTACCCCGAGCAGTTCATCGGGTTCGCCAGCATCGACCCCTGGAAAGGGAAGCAGGCCGTCCTGGAGCTGGAGCGGTCGGTGGTGGAGCTGGGACTCAGGGGGTTGAAGCTCCATCCGGTGTACCAGGCATTCTTCCCGAACGACACCCGCTTCTACCCTCTTTACCGGCAGTGCGCCGAGCTGGGCGTGCCCGTTCTGTTCCACTCAGGGTTCGCCGGCTCGGGCGTCGGGCTGCCGGGAGGGGGCGGCCTCAAGCTGAAGTACAGCGCACCCATTCCGGGAATCGACGACGTAGCGGCCGACTTCCCCGACCTCACTATCATCATGGCGCACCCGGCCTGGCCCTGGATCGAAGAGCAGATCGCCGTGGCGCTCCACAAGCCCAACGTGTTCATCGATCTGTCCGGCTGGTCCCCTCGGTTCATACCACCGGCGCTTATCAGGGAGACGAACACTCGTCTGCGGGACAAGGTTCTGTTCGGGTCGGACTACCCGTACATGCCACCGGATCGGTGGCTGAGCGAGTTCGAGGAGCTGGAGATACGCGAGGAGGTCCGGCCGAAGGTGCTGATGGAAAACGCCAGGCGCGTGCTGCGGCTGCCGGACGTGATCGGTGCCGCCCGCCCCGGGGCCACCGGCTCGCAGGATTCGTCCCCAGGGGTCACCGAGAGTGGCGTGATGGGAGACGGCCAGGGTCCGCCGTTGTCAAGGAGCGAATAGCATGACACAGGTCAGCGACGAGAGGGTGACCGGGTCGGTATACGACATGGCGGTGCGGCAGTTCCAGTCCGCCGCTGACAGGCTCGGGATCGACGACGGAACGCGCGCCATCCTGAGTCACCCGAAGAGGGAGCTTACGGTACACTTCCCCGTCAAGATGGACAGCGGCGAGGTCCGGGTCTTCACCGGGCATCGAGTCCAGCACAACCTCACGCGAGGACCCGGCAAGGGCGGCATCCGATACCACCCCAACGTGACCCTGGACGAGGTCAAGGCCCTCGCAATGTGGATGACCTGGAAGTGCGCCGTCACCGGCATCCCGTACGGGGGTGCCAAGGGCGGGGTGACCTGCCAGCCGAAGGAGATGTCCGAGCCGGAGCTGGAGCGCCTGACGAGACGCTACGCTACCGAGATCTCGATACTCATCGGACCCGACAAAGACATTCCCGCCCCGGACGTCAACACCGACGGCCGGACCATGGCCTGGCTCATGGACACGCTGAGCATGCACCTGGGCTTCACCTCCTCCGGGATCGTGACCGGCAAGCCCATCAGCATCGGCGGCACGCTGGGCCGGGTGGAGGCCACCGGCCGCGGAGTGATGATCTCGACCAGGGAGGCGGCCTCCAGGGCCGGTATCTCGCTGGACGGAGCCCGAGTGGTGGTCCACGGGTATGGCAACGTCGGCTACTGGGCGGTTAAGCTCCTATCCGATCTCGGCTGCGTCGTGGTGGCGGCCGCGGACAGCACGTCCGGCGCCCATTCACACAAAGGGATCGACCCAGTCGATCTGAAGCGGTACAAGACTCGCAACGGATCCTTCAAGGGGTACGAGGCCGCTGATTCGATCACGCCCGATGAGGTGCTCGAGATCCCCTGCGACATCCTGATCGCCGCTTCGCTCGAAGAGCAGATCACCGCCGACAACGCCGACAAGATGAAGGCCCGTATCATCGTCGAGGGAGCCAACGGGCCGACCACCCCCGAGGCCGACACGATCCTGAGCAACCTGGGCGTCACAGTGGTCCCGGACATCCTCGCCAACGCTGGCGGCGTCGTCGTCTCCTACTTCGAGTGGGTCCAGGACCTGCAGCACTACTTCTGGAACGAGGACGAAGTGAACCAGCGAATGGAGTCGATCATGGTCCGGAGCTACGAGGAGGTCGACGAGATGGCGAAGAGTGAGAGAGTGAGCCTGCGCGAGGCCGCGCTGCTGCTGGCGGTGCGCCGGGTTGCGGAGGCGATCCACGTCCGAGGGGTGTATCCGTAGCCTTCGGCGCCTCTGCAAGCGATGTGCAGCCGATCCCCCGACCCCAAAAGGGGGGAAAGGGAAGACTTCTGAAGGACACCGTCGGCACTCCCGACGCCCATCCGACGGGCCCGGCCAGCCCTCCGGCTACTTCCTCTCTTCGGCCTCGCAGACGGTGTCGACAACGAGCCTGGTGACGACGTAAGGATCCATGTTGGCGTTGGGGCGCCGGTCCTCGATGTAGCCTTTGCCGTCACTCACCACCTGCCACGGGATGCGGACGGAAGCGGACCGGTCCGACTCGCCGTACCGGAACTCCTTGTAGGAGCAGGTCTCGTGAAGGCCGGTCAGCCGCTCCTCGATGCCGAAGCCGTAGCTGGCGATGTGCAGCTCGTGTTCCCTGCCCAGCGCCTCGGCAGCGTTGATGCACGCCTCGTAGCCGGACCGCGTTGCGGCCGTCGAGAGGTTGGTGTGGGCACCCGCGCCGTTCCAATCTCCCTTGACCGGCTTGGGGTATAGGGTCGCGCTGACCTTGAAGTCCTCCGCCACGCGGTACAGCAACCACCTGGCGACCCATAGCTGGTCGGAGACCGCTACCGGATCCAGCGGCCCGACCTGGAACTCCCACTGTGCGGGCATCACCTCTGCGTTGATGCCGGAGATCATGAGCCCCGCGTACAGACAGGCGTCCAGGTGTTTCTCGACGATATCCCGGCCGAAGACCTCGTCCGATCCAACGCCGCAGTAGTACCCGCCCTGGGGCGCTGGGAAGCCGGTGCTCGGCCATCCCAGGGGCTTGACCCCCTCGAAGAAGGTGTACTCCTGCTCGATGCCGAACAGCGGCTCGTGGGACGCGTACTCTTCGGCCTTCTCCACGCACGCGGCACGCGTGTTGGTGGGATGCGGGTTCAGGTCGGTCGTCAGCACCTCGCACATGGCGAGGAGGTGGCCGTCCTTACGGACCGGATCGCGACACGTGAACACCGGCCTGAGGACGCAGTCGGAGTCACTACCCGACGCCTGGTTGGTGCTCGACCCGTCGTAGCCCCAGAGTGGCGGCTCCTCTGAGACCCCGACGATCTTGGTCTTGGAGCGAAGCTCCGATGTCGGCACGCTCCCATCGATCCAGATGTACTCGACCTTGCGGAAGTCCATTCGCGCCTCCATGATCGCGACTCCGTCCGTTGAGACAAGGGGAACACGCAGCCCTTCGGCGGACAGCGGGAGTTGGGGCTCGCGCACAGGACAATTCTAGTACAACCGGACGGCACGGACAAGGGGTGCGAGGCCGGGACTCGGAGCCGGTTCGTCGCTCCGCAGTTGCCCGCCGCGCACCCATGTTCTCCGGCGTTCTCCGGCGTTCTGCCGGCGCCGGCCGGGTCGAGAAGCTCTGAGCCTACTCGGAGCGGCTGACGCACACGGCCCAGGCTACCACCGTCACCTCGCCGCCATCGGGATCGAAACCGATGGCGCGCCAGCTGGTCGCACTGACGGGGCTGCTCGATCGCAAGAAGGCCGAGGACTCGCCCCCTCCGGAGGCGATGAAACCACCGGTCGGACACGTCACTATCGCGGCCGCGTCCCCGACGCCGGAGGCGCTGGAGGATACCACGGAATCCCTCGCAGTCGACTCGCGCTCCAGACAGTCGGGCGTACCGCAGTGGGCCACCTTCAAGCCCTCGTTACCCAGGTCATAGTAGGAGACTATGGCCAACCCGTCGGCGCCGAGCGCGATCGACGTAAAGGTCCCGACGTTTCCGAGCTGGTCGAGCGCGGTGACCGAGGCACTCGTGCACTCTATGTCGTCGCAATGGGCGACCTTCAGGTCGCCCATTGCGACGTCGGCGTAGCTGATGAGGCCCAGGCCGTCGGGACCGATGATGATCGAGGTGTCCAGCCCGACAACCCCCTCGGCATCCAGCGTGGTCCTCTTGGCCGTCGTGCAGGCTGCGTCCTCGCAGTGCGCCACCCTCAGGCCGCTGTCCTCTATATGATAGTAGCTGATCAGCCCGAATCCATCGGCGCCGATCGTGATAGACGTGAACGAGCCGACGTCGTCCGCCCTGTCCAGCTTCGTGATCGTCACCTCGCTGCATTCGACGTTCTCGCAATGGGCTACTCTGAGCTCACGGCGGGTCACGCTGTAGTAGCTGATCAGACCCAGGCCATCGTCGCCGATGACGATGGAGGTGAACTGGCCGGCGGAGTCGTCGGTGGCGTCCACCGAGGTCGCGGTCGCCCTGGTGCAGAAGAGGTCCACGCAGTGGGCAACCTTGAGATCGTTGGTGGCATCGTCGAAGTAGCTGATCAGTCCGAGCCCATCGGCACCGATGGCCACGGATGCATGCTGCCCGACGTTGCCATTGTCCTGGCCGTCGATCATCGACAGCGACGCGCTCGAGCACGCCACATCGTCGCAGTGAGCGACCTTGAGGTCCAGGTTGGTCGTGTCGGAGTATGCGATCAGGCCGAGGCCATCGTCTCCGATCGCGAGCGACACGTAGTCGCCGACATCTCCGTCGGCGTCCAGCATCGCGATCGTCGTGACCGTGCACGACACGTTCTCGCAGTGGGCGACCTTGAGGTCGCCGTTGCCCTTGTCGTAGTAGGCGATCAGTCCCAGGCCGTCCGTCCCGATCGCAACGGATGTGGAGAGGCCGACCACGCCGGATCGCTCGACCGTGCTGACGACGACGCTGACAAAGTCCGGAACGGGGAGTGGTCCGGCCGCGCCGGCCGGTCCCTGCTGACCCTGCGGGCCCGGCGGGCCCTGGGACCCCTTCGCGCCTTCCGGTCCCCTCGGCCCTTCGGGCCCCTCGGAACCCTGAGGACCGGGAGGGCCCTGAAGGCCGGCCTCTCCGGTTGAAACCACGGTGCCATCCTCGGTTACCGTGACGGTCTCGCCGGCCTCGCCCTCCACACCCGCCAGCCCCCGCGGCCCGCGTTCGCCTTGAGGGCCTGGCTCTCCCGCCGCGCCCCCAGGTCCGGGATCGCCCTTGGGGCCTACGGGACCTGCTGAGCCTTCCGGCCCAGGCTCTCCTTGCGGGCCGACGGTGCCTTCCGATCCGCCACAGGCGACGAGCGCAAGCAGAACCGTCAGAAGGGCGGCACCCGTCAGAATCGTCGAACGCGATCTACTCAGGACACTCCAGGAACGTCTGGTCGTGCGCATTCCTCATCCTCTCATCAGCTCAGGCTTGGGCCCTCGGTCGAACACCGGATCGGCGGCCGACAATCGACGCAGAAATTGTAACGGCAGGATGCCCAATGCTCTAAGGGTTTGACGTCTATAAGAAGAGGTTATGAGGCCGGTTTGGGGGACGGTTTGCAGCGGAGGGAGGATCGATCGACCAGCGCGACCAGGAGCCTGGTAGTCAGGCCGAACGCGTCGCCGGCATTGCACGGCCGCCGGGGTAGGTCTGCCCAGCCGAGCCCAGGAGAACGGGAGCCGCCTCCCTCTCGAACCTCTCCGCGACAGCCTCCTCCAGCCATTGCCCGAGGGTCTGCTGCGAGAGGACGGCCGCGACCCGCGCGCGGTGATACGCTTCCTCGGTCATCTGAACTGTCTTGGAGGCGCTGCCGTGTGGGTTGCCCATCTATCCACCGTATCCCAGGGAGGACGGATATTCCTGCACCAAAGGTCTCCAACAGCCTGGGAAATAGGTCCCTGCCTGTTGGCAGGCTAGTCTGCGGCTTGTATGGTCTCCAGCCGCAGGTCCGAGGCCGTGCCGTCGGTGGGCAACCACCCGGTGAGATCAGGGCTCAGGGCGTAAACCTCGTGCTGCCAAAAGACGGGCGCGGCCCAGTACTCTTCGTACATCCTCCGGTTCAGCTCCTCGAGGCTCGCCGCCCTTGCGCTCCGGTCCCGCAACGCGGTGATATCCGACAGGATTCGGCTTCCGTTCTCGGGGTCGTGGTAGGAGAGGAGGCTGCCATCGTCCGCCGTTATGTAGCGGCGCATCCCGTCGAAGACGCCGCCGGGCCTGTTGGTGGGAGCGGCACCGTGGAAGATCGGCGCCGGGCCGACGTCGTCGAGCAGCTGGGGCCTGGCCAGCAGGCGGCCCTGCAGCACCGGCCACTCCACCGGAACGACCTCCACGTTGATGCCGATGCTCCGCCAGTCCTCCGCGACGAGCTCGTTGATCCGGGGCATCTCGGACAGGCCATAGGCCGTGACCGAGAAGAGGTGAACCGTGCCCCCCCGGTACTCGGCCTCCTCCAGTAGACGTATTGCTTGTTCCGGGTCGTAGGGGTAGGGCGGCAGGTCCGGATCGTACCCTTCCGTCACCGGGTTGAACAGCGCGGAACCGGCCGACAGGGTCGCCGCCTCCGGCGGGAAGATGCTGCCGACGATCGATTCGAGATTCATCCCGAGGATCAGTGCTCGGCGGAACTCCACGCGCGACGTCAGGAAATTCGGGTCGTAGGGCATGAAGAACCTGAACGCGGTGGAGAGGACGTTCCTGGGTCCCTGGATGGCGAATCCCTCCGCACGCAGGGCCTCGATGTGCTTCACGTCTACGGGCGCCATGTCTACTATGCCGGACCTGAGCATCGCCAGACGTACGTCGACCTCGGGCACCTCAGTGAGGTGGAGCCGCTCGAAGCCGGGCGATCTCTCCCGGTTCCAATAGCTCTCGTTGGCATCGTAGTCGATCGAGCTGCGGAGAACGCGCTCGGCGAACCTCCAGGGGCCGGTGCCCAGCGGCCGTCCTTCCAGACCTTCGCCGCCGACGCCGTCCCCTCCGCGGCCGGACAGCAGCGGCATGTCACCCTCGAGAGGTCCGAGCGTTCCCAGGAACAGGATGTCGGGCGTCTTCAGGTGCAGCGTGGCGCTGTACCTATCTCTTATCTCGACCCTCGCAAGGGCCTCCTTCAGTCCGGAGCAGCCGGCGCAGACGGCCTCGTCCCTCGAGTAGTGAGACATGCTGAAGGCGATGTCATCGGCGGTGACCTCTACCCGGTCGTGCCACTCCAGTCCCTCTCTCAGGCTCAGAGAGTACGTCTCGCCCGACGGCCCCATCTCCCACCCGGCCAGCAGGCCGAGCCGAAGGTCTTGTCTACCATCGGGACCGACGCCGAGGAGGTGGTCGAACATGGGGCCGTGGTAGTTGAGGCCGCCATGGGAGTCCATCGAAGGGTCGAGGACCTCGCCACCGAAGGTAGCCAGCGCTACCCTGAGCGCCGTCTGTCGAGGATCGGAATCCGACGAGCCCCCGCACGCGAGGATACCTAGCGTGCCCGCCACGACCAATAGCGTCGCCAACAGCGCGATGTGTAGTGGTCGCCTGCCACCAGATGAGCGCTTCAAGATAGCTCCAGAGATTGGTCTACGATCCCCATGGCTCGACACGCTCACTACGAACGGAGAGGGTGGCCGGCTTCAGTTCGGCCCGAGCTTGTCGAAGGCCTCGATGGTCCGGCGTTAGATTGTACCACGCTATGCAGCGCTTCGACGCAAGGCGGGACCCGGCGTGATACCCTTGTCCGCCAGAGGGCTACGCTCGGTTTCCGCACGATAATTGCCACTCATGAAGATCACAGCGCACGACACACGACCTACCCTCGGCCTTGCCGCAATAGTCCTCGGGCTGATGGCCATGAGCCTGGTCGTGGCCTGTCGCGGAGGGGGCGGGGCGGCGGCCGGCTCGTCGCCGACTCCCGAGGGGATTGTCGCCGTCGGCCGCATGAACGAGCATCGCAGGCTCCATTCGGCGACTCTGCTTCCAGACGGGACCGTTATGGTCATTGGCACGGAGTTCCGCCGATATGAGCCGCCCCTGGTGGCCACGGAGGTCTTCGACCCGGTTCGCCGCGAGTGGAGGGTCGCCGCAGACATGCTCAAGGCTCGGAAGTCGCTTCCGATGTCGTTGCTCCCGGACGGCAGGATCGCGGTGGCGGGTGGTCAGGGCGTCACGGCGTTCTTGTCGAGCCTGGAGATCTACGACCCCGCCACCGGCGTTTGGTCCGAGGGCGCCCGGATGTCCGAAGCACGGGCGTTTCATGCTGCGGTCGTCCTGACGGACGGACGTCTCCTGGTCGTGGGGGGAATGGTCCGCACCTACCGGAGCTCGGCCGAGGAGTACGATCCAGCGGCCGATCAGTGGTCCTCGACCGGCAGCATGGCGCAGGAGCGCTCCCACCATACCGCGACTCTCCTGCGGGACGGTACGGTCCTGGTAGCGGGGGGCCGCAGCCAGGATGAGCGCGCACTGGCGACGGTCGAGGTGTACGATCCAGCAGCCGGGGAGTGGAGGCAGGCGGACGGCATGGACGACGCTCGCCGGGACCACTTGGCGGTGCTGCTCAGGGACGGCAGGGTGCTCGTAATAGGCGGAGAGGGCTCGGACGTGCTACTCTCGTCGGCGGAGGTGTACGACCCGTCGTCCGGCCTGTGGTCGCCGACGGCGCTGATGCCCGAGCCTCGCGCCGGCCACACGGCCACGGTGCTGGCCGACGGCAGGGTCCTCGTTGCGGGTGGCCGGTCCGAGGTGCCGTACCTGTCGTCGTCGATCGTGTACGATCCGGCGACCGGTCTATGGTCGCGCGTCCCACCGATGAGCATCCCCCGCGTTGGCCACTCGGCGACCCTGCTAAAGGACGGGACCGTGCTCGTAGCCGGGGGCTCCAACGAGGAAGGAACCCTGGACACCGCCGAGGTATACGACCCGGTCCGGGGCCTCTGGGCTGGACCGCCGGCAACGAAGCGATAACGTCTTCGCGTGGGGGATGTACGCTAACCTCCTCCGCCGGGGCGGACTCAGACACGACGATTCAGATTGGAGGCTCCCGGAATGTCGATCGATGCAAGATACCTGTTCATGGCGCGAATGGACGTCGACCCGGATAAGGAGGCGCTCTTCAACGAGGTGTACGCCGAGGAGCACGTCCCGCTGCTCCGCGAGGTCCCCGGCGTGCTCTCGGTCGCCCGCTTCCGGACGGACGAGCTGTCGATGGTCATCGGAGGCGAGAGGAAGACTATCCGTATGGAGAACGAACCCACCTACACCGCCATCTACGAGCTGGAGACTCCGGACGTGCTGACCAGCGAGGCCTGGGGCAAGGCGGTGGACAGCGGTAGGTGGCCCGGAAAGGTGAGGCCGCACACCGGCAACCGCCGGCACGTACTCCTCAAGCGAATCTCCCCTGAGTAGGGGGTTCTGGGGGACACCCCCAGGCCCCCGCCAAGAGGGCTTCACCCCCTTGGAACCCCCGTCGAGTAAACCAAGGTCGGAGGACAGCTATGATCGTAGCCAGGAGCGCGGACGTCCCGGAACGCGCCATCAAGACCATTGAGGGGCTCCCTGTTCAGGGGGAGGTCCACATGAAACCGATGATGGCCGGGGATCAGATGGTGATGCTGGAGATTCACTACCCGGCGGGGTCCGGATCTCCACCGCACGTCCACCAACACGAGTCGGTGGTGTACGTCCTCAGGGGCAAGGTGAGGATGGTGGTGGACCAGGAGACCTTCGTCCTGGACGCCGGAGACGCCTGCCGGCACCCGCAGGGGGTCACGCACGGGGTCGAGGCGATCGAGGACGCCACGATCCTGGAGATCAAGTCGCCGGTGCAGGCCCTGGAGCAGTTCCTGGGAACAGGCTAGGAGCGGCCTCCGCCACTACGGGGCAGCCGCCGAACCGCGGAGCCCGGCGATCATCGAGGTCCGCAGCAGGAGCTGCCGGGCAAGCTCGGGATCGCGCGCGATCCCGCGAAGCTCGTCGTGGACCCGCTTCCGCTTGTCCGGGTCCGGCTCGGACAGGTCGAGGACGTTCCGGTGCGCCTGCGCCTGGACGTGCTCGAGGGCGATCCGTCTGCGATCCGTCGCATACAGGTCGAGCTGGTCGGGGCCCGTCTCGCCGTGCCAGACTCTCGCCAGCTTCTCCGCGAGATTCACGGCGTCGTGAATGCCTCCGTTGAGTCCCATGCCGCCGACGGGGTTGTTCAGGTGGGCGGCGTCCCCGGCGAGGAGGACGGCGCCCCTCCGGTAGGTCTCGGCCACCCGCTGGTGCACCTTGTACAGGCGGCTATGGACGATTTCGAAAGGGCCGGGCGCATTCACGATCCCGCGAAGCCGGGCCTGGATCGACGTATCGGCCAGGATGTCCTGGTCACGCTCCTCCGGACGCGTTGGGAACAGGACGCGCCAGACGTCCGGGGAACGGAGCATCAGGAACCACTCTCCAGGGTCCGAGACGTAGCTGACAGGACCGAGGTCCGGGATGTGCGCGGAGAAGTCGAAGGTCGTGAACACGGTGAGGTACCGCTCCGGGTAGGTCATGCCCTCGAACTCGACGCCCAGCGACCGGCGGACGGCGCTGCCTCCCCCATCGGCTCCGACGACGTATGGACCGGCGAACGTTTCGATGCCCCCTGAGGTCTCCACCGTCAGGGTCGCATGATCGGGACTCGCCGCCGCTCCGGTGACCCTCTTGTGAAACCTGACCTCGGCGGCGGGAAGCCGCTTCAGGCGGTCGAGCAGCATGACCGCCAGCGCGTACTGATCTATCTGTAGGCGGAACGGGTAGCGCGTGTCCTCTTTGAGGAGCCCCATATCGAGCTCGGCTATCAGGCCTTCCCGGCGGTCCCGATACTGGACCCTGTCGACGACGACCGCTCGCCGGATCAGCTCTTCCGCGACGCCAAGCTCGTCGAGCATCTCCAGCGTCGGCGGGTGAAAGGTCGAGCCCCGGTACTCCCTAACGAGCTCGGACTCCGCCTCGAGCACCAGGACGGGAACTCCCCTGCGAGCGAGGGAGAGCGCGGCGGTGAGTCCGACGACGCCGGCCCCGGCGATCAGCACGCCATCGAAGGCTTTCATGAGAGCATGGTGAACCCTGGAGTGATCCGGGGACGTACTACGGGGCGGAGAAGCGTCCGCCGACGGCTTCGGCCTGGATCAGATCACCACGACGCCGGTGTGTCGTCCGCGAGGGCTCTGCAGCGAGAGCAGCAGCCGACGGGACGCCTCCGCGACCTCGGTCACGGCCGTATCGAACGCCCGCTCATTCGCGCGAGACGGCACGCGGTATCCGCTGACTTTCCGGACGAACTGGAGGGCCGCCGCCCTGATCTCTTCGCCGGTGGCGGGATCGTCTTGCCGCCGCAGGGTTTTGATGCTTCTACACATCCTCGATCCTCTCGATGAACGGACTCCGGCTGACCCGGGTTCGACCATTGTACGGCACGGCCCAAGTGACGGAGCGGTTGACAGCGTACGTCACTCTCCCGGGAGACGGGTCCCAAGGGGTTCCAAAGGGGGCACGTCCCCCTTTGCGGGGTTTGGGGTGGCCCCATCCCTTTGGGCGGGTGGGTGGGAACGAGAGCACCCCAAAGGAGGGGAAGATGCCTAAGCTCGCTCTCTGCTCTGCCGCGGAAGAAGAGCCGCTCACTTCGTGCAGTAGCCGTTCTTGATGTCCCAGTCGCGGGCCGCCTGGGAGCGGGCCGCCGGATCGCCGAAGCCTCCGCCTCCGGCTGACAGCACTCGGATCACGTCGCCCGGCTTGACCGTGACCCCAGCCTCTTTCGAGCGGAGGAGCCGTTCTGTCCCGTTCGACACTATGCTGTAAATGTGCGGCAGCCCCGGGCGCCCGCCCAACATCCCCGGTGGGGGGTTGATCACGCCGTCTCCGGCGGTGTTGAGCCGGGCCTCGCCCTGTCCCTCGTAGATCAGGTCGCACACACCGCCGAGGCCGCCGCGCCACTCTCCGTCTCCCCCCGAGTCCGGGCGCATCTCGTGACTCCTGATGAAGAAGGGGAACCGCTCCTCGGTCAGCTCCACGCTGGGGCTGCGGATGCCGCCGACGACGTTGATCTCTCCGATTCCGGACCAGCCGTCGAAGCCCTGGGAGGCGCCGCCTCCGGTGCGGGCGAGGAAGAAGTGCCAGATGAACTCGCGCCCGGTCCGCGGGTCGATTCCGGTGATGGCGTAGCGCAGGCGGCGTCCGAATCCGGCGTTGACGGCGCCCGGCACCGCCGAGGCGAGAGCCCTCAGAACCGACTCGGCGATCTCTTCGGCGCAGTGGTTCGTGCTCATGCACACCGGCGCAGGGGGGTTGGCGTTGACGATCAGGCCCTTCGGCGCGATCACCCTGACCGCCCGCATGGACCCCTCGTTCTTGGCGACGTCGACGGGCGCCATGTACATGAGCACCGCGTGAACGATGGACCTGGTGTTCGCGTAGGCGCTGTTGACGAATCCCGTGACCTGTGGGCTGGACTCGCTCAGGTCGACGGTCATGCTGTCGCCGTCGATGGCGACGGTGGCCCGGATGGGTATGTTGACATGCTCGAAGCCGTCGTCGTCCAGCAGGCTTTCGCCCTGGTACACCCCGTCCGGCCAGTCGGATATGACCTGGCGCACCTGCCTCTCGGTGCCTCGTATGATCTCTGCGACGCTCGACGCGAGCAGGGTGGGCCCATAGGCATCGAGAAGGGTATGAACCCGGCGGACCGCCACGTTTACCGAGCCTATCTGAGCGTTCAGGTCGCCGAGGAAGTTCTCGGGATGGCGTACGTTGATCGACATCATCCGCAGCAGGTCGCGCCGGGGGACGTCTCTGTCGTATAGCTTGATGGGAGGGATGCGCAGGCCCTCGTGGTAGATCTCGGTCGCCGCCGGGTTGTAGCCGCCGTGGGTTCCGCCGCCCACGTCGCTGTGGTGCGCCCTGTTGACCGCGTAGTACAGGAGCGCCCCCTCGTAGAAGATCGGCCGGATGACGGTGATATCGGGGAGGTGACTGCCGCCGAAGTAGGGATCGTTGAGGGCGTAGAGGTCGCCCTCCGCGATCTCGCCGCCGAAGTAGTCGCGGACCGCCTCGACGGCGACCGGCAGCGCGCTGATGTGGACCGGGATCCCCTCGCCCTGGGCGACGAGCTGACAGTCCTTGTCGAGAATGGCCGTTGAGAAGTCGCGGCTGGAGTTCAGGATCTGAGACATAGCGGTCCGCAGCATCACCTCCATCATCTCTCGGGCGATGGACTCGAGCCGGTGCTCGACAACGGCCAGTGTGACGACGTCCGGCCGCTCCCCTCCGACCGCTCCGGCCCTCGCCGAGAGGCTCTCATCGGCGGCGACCCGCAGCTCGATGCCCCCACGGCTGTCGACCGTGGCGCTGTCTCCCGGCTCGACCAGGAGAGTCGTGAAGTCGGACTCGACGATCGCCGGTCCGGCTATCTCCGTCCCGGCTGCCAGACGGGTGCCGTCGTAGATCGGAACCTCCTGCCAGGAACCGAGATAGACGCGCCGGCTCCCCTTGCCGGCCCCCGACAGGCTCTCCCCACCCAGCCGCTCTGGCGGGGCCGTCCTGGGCAAGCGCCCCAGCACCGAAACCCTGAGGGTGACCAGCCTTATCTCCTGGTCGAACTGGCTATAGGAGTACAGCTCCTCGTAGCGCCGGTGGAAGCTCTCGGCCCACTCGGACATCACGCGGTCGTCGCTCTGCGAGATGTTCGGGAGGTCAACGGTGACCTCGTAAACCTGGTCCAGGTAGCGCATGTCCGCCGACCGCAACACCTCGATGTCCCGGTCCGGCACGCCCTGGAGGCCGAGCTTCTCCCTGCCCTGGGATTCCAGCTCATCCAGTATCGCGCGCACGGCGTCCAGGTGGAGGTCGCCAAGGCTGGCCGGATGCGACTGGGAGAGGTCGTACTGGAGGTCGGTCGACAGCATCCCGTAGGCGGAAAGTACGGGTGCGGCCGCGGGAATGTGAACCCTCTCGATCTGAAGCTGCCTGGCCACCTTGCCGACGTGCAGCCCGGAGGCCCCGCCGAACGCGAGGATCGCGAAGTCGCGGGGGTCGATGCCTCGCTTGACCGAGATCAGGCGGATCCCCTCTGCCATCGCGGTGGAGATCACCTCGTGCACCCCGTACGCCGCCTCAACCGTGGAGAGTCCGAGCGGTTCGGCGATATGCTTGCTCACCGCGTCCTCGGCGAGGGCCGGGTCGAGCTTGGCCGCGCCGCCCAGGAAGTTGTCAGGGTCGAGATAGCCCAGCACCAGGTTAACGTCTGTAACGGTCGGGGCTTCACCGCCCTTGCCGTAGCACGCCGGACCGGGATCGGCACCTGCGCTGTCGGGCCCTACCCGCAGGATGCCGCCGGCGTCGACCCGCGCGATGCTGCCGCCTCCGGCGCCGAGTGTCTGGATGTCGATCATCGGCACGGCGATCTTCCAGCCCGACTCGAACTGCTCGGTGGTCAGGTGCGGGCGTCCGTCCTCGATCAGAGAGATGTCGGTGCTGGTCCCGCCCATGTCGAACCCGATGATCCTGGAGACTCCCTGCACCTCGCCGTAGTAAGACGCTCCTCGAACGCCACCCGCCGGACCGGACAGGATCGCCCGAACCGCTAGCCGGCTGGAGTCGCTGATGGGTGCGACTCCGCCGTTCGACTGCATGATAAGTATCTCTCGATCGTGGCTGACGGAGGCGAGCCGTTTCTGGAGGTTCAGGAGGTACCGGCCGAAGACCGGACCTACGTACGAGTTGACGACTGTCGTGCTGACCCGATCGAACTCCTTGATCTGCGGAAGGACCTCGTGGGAGTAAGACGCGTAGATATCGGGGAATCTGACCTTGATCCGTTCCGCGACGCGCCTCTCGTGCGCGGGATTGAGGAACGAGAACAGGAAGCAGACGGCCAACGCCTCCGCCCCCTCCTCTTTCAAGTAGTCGAGAGCCTGTTCGAGCGCCTCCTCATCGAGCGGCGTCTCTACCTTCCCATTAGAGCGGGTCCGCTCCGGGACTCCGACGCGCATGTGCCGCAGAGCCAGGGGCTCGACGGGCTTCATCCGGAGGTTGTAGCGGTCTTCCTTCAGACCCTCCCGTAGCTCGAGCAGGTCCCTGAACCCCTCGGTGGTGATGAGGCCGACCTTCGCGCCCTTTCGCTCGACCAGTGTGTTCGTCGCGACGGTCGTCCCGTGGACGACAAGCTCCGTCTGGGCCAGGAGCCCCTCCGGCGAGAGGCCATAGGCGGCGGCCGCGTCCTTGAGCCCGTTCATCAGGCCGTCGGAGGGGTCGCGGGGCGTCGACTGGGTCTTGAAGTACCGGGGAGGGTCTCCCGATTTCACGACCACTAGGTCGGTGAAGGTGCCGCCGACGTCGATTCCGATCTTGAACAATGGTGCCTCCTTGGGGTCGTGCCTGAATCTCCGGCATGCCAGCCCTCGTCCCGATGGTGGGAGCCTCCCCCGAAGGGGTGTCCCTCAGATATGCCTTTCTTTCTCTTTCACGGGATCGGGGGGCCGCTCTCGGCAATGCCGGTCGTCATCCCGATGATCAGAACGGGGAGTGCAGAGGGCGAAGCCTTCTGCCGGGAGTCTGAGGGTGTCCCTCAGATATGCCCGTCTTTCTTTTTCACGGGCTTGGGGGGCAGGGCCGGAGCCGTTTTCGGCACGGCGCCTAGTATACCTTCACTATGCGATAATAGGGCAAACCGATCGCCTGCCGCGCCGTTACAGTACCTGTGGCGCTGTGGACAGCAGGCAAGGACCGGGCGTTTCCGTCCGGAGGGAGAACACGCATGACCTGTCCGAGATGCAGCGGAACGCTGACGCTGGAGACGTACAAGGGCATCGAGGTGGACCGTTGCTCTGAATGCAAGGGCCTCTGGCTCGATTACGACGAGCTGGATCAGCTCGAGGACACAGAGATGGACGACGACCGCCTCAAGGGGACCATGATGTATGCGGTACGGGCGAGCGACATCTCGTGTCCCAGGTGCTCCGGGCCCATGAAGACGTTCAACTACCGGGCGGTCAACCTTCCGCTCGATGTCTGCGAGGAGCAGCACGGCTTCTGGCTCGACGCCGGAGAGGAGAAGCGGGTCCTCGAGCTGATGAAACAGCGAATCAAGGATCTGAACAGGTCCGGTCAGGCGGAGGCCGACTGGAGCAACACGCTTCGGAAGCTAAAGTCCAAGTCGATGTCCGACCGGTTCAAGGGGATGTTCCGCTAGCAGGGGCGTCTTAAGAAGCCCCTTCGACGGGCCCAGGGCAGGCTCTCAGACTCCCGGCAATCCCGACCTGTCGGGATCTGCACACCACATATTTCATCATCCCGCGAGGGAGAGCCCGCGACGATCTCTGCCTGACGCTCCCCCTGCGAAGGGCCGGCCCCTACCACCAAGAGACCTTCTCGACGTACCTCATCAGCAGTACGACCAGCACCATGTACAGGGTGAGTACCAGACCCACCCAGTTCTCGTAGGCTCGGACCGCGCGCACCTTCACGTCTTCGCCCATCGCTCGCCTCCTCGGGACTGGTCTAGTCCTGTCTGTTCAGGAGGTCGCTGCCTCATCCACACCCTCGGGTCCGGCTCGGCCTACCTAGCCGGCAGCACCAGAACGGGCGTGTCGCCGTTACGAATGACCTCCGTCACGCTTCCCATGAAGAACCGCTTGAGGCCGCTGTACCCGTGCCTGCTCATCGTGATGAGGTCGATGTCGTTGTTTTTGGCGTAGTCGACAATGTTCTCGTCCGCGGCGCCCTCGGCGAGGGTAGTCTTCACGGTGAGGCCCTGGGTCTTGAGCTGCGCCGCGATCCCGTCGAGGTACTGTCTGCCCCTCGATAGGCGCGCCTCCACGAGGTTTCTCGCAAGGTCTCTCTCAAGCTCCAGGGCGGCCGGCGAGATGCCCATGCCCGCGCCGCCCCCCTCGATCTCCACGTGCCGCGAGATAACCTGGATCAGATGAAGCGTGGCGTTGAAGGTCTTGACGAGATCTAAGGCGGTCGGAAGCGCCTTCTCGCCGAGGCCGGAGCCGTCAAGTGGCAGTAGAATATTCGAGAAGATGGGAGCCTCCTCACGACCCGGCGATCCCCACCGCGGTGGACCGTGTCCCAGGTAGGCATCGCCACAGGGCCAGACAGCGGTCCGGCAACGATGTGATTCACCGGCGGTTCACCGAATGTTCACCGGAAATTCACCGAGGCAATATTATATCCCCGAAACCGGAGAGGCAACCCCCAGTTTTTCCGAGAAGTGAGGCTTCGGAATTGCGGGCAGAACGGAGCCCGGACGCTCTACTCGGGAGAGGCTGTCGTTGCGGCGCGCGGCCGCTCACGACCGATGCTCTCGCACGATCGGCGGACATCTTCGGGCTGCCGCCATGAGGCGCAAGGCGCTGCTGGCGGAATCGAAGCGATTTCGCTAGACTGTGAGCCTCACGAATTACGTTCTGAATGAGCGAGGCCGTGGAGCGTAACACCCTTCCGACATACGCCGTCTTCGACGACTATCGATACACGCAGCGCATTGCCGTGGTCGTCCGGTGGTTCCTGCTGGCCGCGTGGCTCTTCGTCCTCAACTACCGGGTCGAGGCCGACTCTACCCTGTTCATCCTGGACGGCATGGGCGTCGCGTTGATCGCCGTCAATGGTTACGTCCATTGGAGGCTTTGGAGAGGCCGTCCAGTCACCCGAGCCTATGTCCTGGCGCTGAGCATAATGGACCTGAGCATCATCACGGCGGGTATCGGCATAACCAGCCGGTTCGACAATACGTTCTTCGTGTTCTACTATCCCGCGCTGCTCGGCCTTTCTCTCGTATTCTCTTCACGCCGCCTGAGCTTCGCGGCCGTAACCGCGGTGGCCGCCGCCTACCTGGCGATCAGTCTGGCCCTCGACCCCGGAATCAGCGTCGAAAACCGGGAGGAACGCGTATTGACGGTGCGGATCGTGACGATGTTCGCCGTGGTGGCCGCGGCCAACCTGATGGTCCGGTTGGAGACGAGCCGGCGCCGGGAGGCGGTCGAGGCCGAGCGGGCCAGGGCGCAAGAGAACCTGGAGCTCCAGAAGAAAGCCCAGGAGGCCGCGCTGGCTGCTCAGGAGGAGCGGGCCCGCATCGCCCGTGAGATCCACGACGGGGTCGCCCAGTCGATGTACGCCCTCAGCCTGAGCCTGGAGACCTGTGCCGACCTCGCCGAGAGGGAGAACGGCCCGGTCCTTCGGGACCGGCTCCAAAAGCTGGTCCCTCTGGCCAAGAAGACCCTGCTTGAGACGCGTCACTACATCTATGACCTGAAGCCGCTTCTCGCCGGCGAGAGCGGGCTGGAGGCCGTGGCCGAGAACCAGGCTAAAGAGTTCGAGATGGTCTCGGGGCTGCCCGTTAGCGTCTCGGTGCAAGGAGAGCCGTTCCAGGTGCCGATGGCCGTCGCGACCGGCTTCTACAGGCTCCTCCAGGAGGCGCTGGCCAACGTCCTCAAGCACGCCAGGGCGTCCAAGGTTACCGTGGATCTGACGTTCGAGCCCGGACTAGTTCGCCTGACCGTGAGAGATGACGGGGCCGGTTTCGACGTCGACAACCTTCGGCCCGGCTATGGCCTGGACAACATGCGTGACAGGGCCGAGGAGATGGGCGGCACCTTTGAGATGACCAGCGCACCCGACGAGGGGACCTGCATCAGCGTCGCACTGCCGGCGCAGGAGGTGAAGCATGAGGTCAACTAAGGTGATGATCGTGGACGACCACGAGGTTGTACGCATGGGCCTGAGATCCGCGCTGGAGCCGGAGGACGACATCGAGGTGGTCGCGGACGTGGGCGACGCCCAGGCCGCGATGCGGGAGGCTGAGATACACCGGCCCGACGTCGTTCTCATGGACGTCCGGATGCCGGGCACCGATGGGATCGAGGCCTGCCGCCGGCTCCGTGAGGAGCTTCCCGAAACGAGGGTCGTGATGCTGACCTCTTACAGCGACGAGGACGCGGTCTTCGCGTCGATCATGGCGGGGGCGGCGGGCTATCTGCTGAAAAACACGAGCCGCGCGGAGCTTCTGAGCGCGTTGAGGTCCGTCGCCGCCGGGGAGTCGCTCCTGGACCCAGGCGTCACCTCTCGGGTGTTTTCCCGCCTGAAGGAACTGACCGCCAAGGAGCAGTCCTGGGAGCCGGCCTCTCTTTCCGAGCGCGAGAAAGAGGTTCTGGCCCTGGTCGCCCAGGGCATGACCAACCGGGAGATCGCGGGTCAGCTGATCATAAGCGGACATACGGCCCGCAATCACGTCAGCCGCATCCTGGACAAGCTCGGGCTGGGATGCCGCAGCGAAGCCGCGTCGTTTGCTACCCGCCACGGCCTGGTGGATCCACCCAAGTCCGACTAGGTTCGGATGCAAGTGCGCACCGCCTGATCTGTCCCACCCGCCCACCCGGAGAGTGATCCCCTGGGGGACGCCCCCAAACCCCGCAAAGGGGGCCTGGCCCCCTTAGAACCCCCGGCAGGGCTCTGATCTCTTGGGCCAACCCATCCTGGGTGGTTCCACCCTCTCAGCCCCTAGCCAATCGCAGCCTCACCGGACCCACTCACATCCTCACCCAACGGTACCCCTACCACGCGACTTTGGGTCATCCGCACCTCGTTGCCTGTACTTGATTCGTCCAGAATCGAGAGCGAATCACTCAGAAGGAGGTGACGAGTTGGGTCTCATATCTAGGTTCTTACTGCTCTTCAAGGCGAAGGCGAGCTCTGCCATGGACAAGGTCGAGGACCCCAGGGAGATGCTCGACTACGCGTATGAGCAGCAACAGGAGCTGCTTCGAAAGACGAAGCAGGGTCTGCTCGAGGTGGCGACGGCGAAGACGCGGCTAGAGAAGCAGGCCGACAAGCTCCGCGGGCAGGTCCCGAAAATCGGGGATCAGGCCAGGCGGGCGCTCGGCATGGGTCGAGAAGATCTGGCCGTGATCGCGCTCCAGCGCAAGCAGACCGTTTTGGCGGAGCTGGAGCAGCTCGACGTTCAGGCCGCAGAGGTCGCCGGGGAGCAGAAACGGCTGGCCGAGGTAAGCCAGCAGCTGGCCGCCAGGATCGAGGAGTTCCGGATCCAGCGGGACGTAGTATCCGCTCGATACAGCGCCGCCAGGGCCCAGGTTCGCGTCAGCGAGGCGGTGACCGGCGTCTCCGGTGAGTTCGCCGATCTCAGCATGGCCCTGGGGCGGGCGGTCGAGAAGACCGAGCGGATGCAGGCGCGCGCCTCGGCCATCGAGTCGCTGGTAGGGTCGGGCGCCCTGGCACTGCCGACCCACAGCGGCGACCAGGTCGAGGCTGAGCTTCGGCAGCTGGCGGCGAGCAACGCGGTGGAAGGCGACCTGGCGGCCCTGAAGGCCGAGCTGGGTCCCGGCACACACAGGCCGGCGCTAGGCAATGGCGACGAGCAAGAAGAAAGGAGCGAGTGAAATGGCAAAAGCGAGTAGACAAAAGAATGAGTGGAAGGTCGACCTGCCCGGAGAGAAGGTACGGTACTTCCAGGCCTATAGCGATGCAAGGTCATGTGCGGAGAGGGCCGACACGGCCAGCCTCTTCAAGTACATGGACGGGAATTGGGAGCTGGCCTTCCAGTTCCAGGAAGGCCGGGCGGTCGACGTCGACCGCGACGACCCGCCGGAGGAGCGCGCCCACCCTGTCCGAGGGGAAGGGTCCGAGGGCCTGTTCCAAGGTCTGTTCGGTGGCGGCGCCGAGAGCACCGACAACCTGGCTCACGGCCAGGTTGTAATCATCGCCGCCCGGTGGGTTCTGATCGTGGCAGGTCTTGTCCTGGCCCTGTGGATCACAGACGACACGAGCAACCTTGCCGTTCAGCTGGTGGTCATCCTGGGACTGGCGGTGGGCAACTTCTACCTCCACTCTCAGGTCCTGCAGCGGCGGCCGGCTATGTCGGCGGTCGTCTACGCAGCCAGCGCCGGGGACCTGACGGTGATCTCACTGCTCGTTGGGATGGGGGGCGGCCTGGAGTCGGGCCTGTTCGTGTTCTACTTCCCCGCCATCCTCGCACTGTCGGTGGCGTTCCACCCACGGGTTACGGCCTTCTTTGCCGGCACGACCATACTGGTCTATGGAGTGATCGGCGCCTCCACGCTCAGCCGGGCCAGCGGCGAGGTCCTTGTCACCCGGTGGGGGGCGGCCTGATCATGCTCGCCGCTGTAGCGGTGTGCGGAAGCATCTACTGGCAGATCGAGCGCAGCCGGCGTGAGACCGCCGCCGAGCGGCAGGAGTCTCTCGAGGCCCAGGTCAGGCGAGAAGTTCCGGCCAGCCAGAAGTAATCGACATAGCCAAACGCACTCGAAAGGAGAACAGCGATGGTTAGCGTAAGGAGCAAAGAGCAAGAGGCGGCAGAGGACGTCTTCTTCGGACAGGTCGTGATGATCTGGGCGCGGTGGTTCCTCATCGCCGCCGGGGCGGTCCTGGTTCTGTGGACAGCCGAAAGCGATAACGACAGGGTGATCGGGATCCTCCCGGTGCTGGGGCTGATGGGCGTCAACTTCTTCCTGCACGGCCGGTACCTGATGGAGAAGCCGGGCAACCAGGCGCTGATCGCGACCGCCAGCATGATCGACGTCGCGATCATCACCGTCGTGGTCATGTTTGTCGGCGACGAAACGGGGCTGAGCAGTCCGTTCTTCATCATGTACTACCCGGTCCTGCTGGCGTTCGCCTTCGTGATGCCGAGGAAGACCACCCTGGTCTACACGGCGGCCGTAGTTGGCGCCTACGCCGCGGCGGCCATAGTGGGTAACATGCTGGGCGACGCGACGCCGGTTCTCGACGTGGCCTCGGGAAAGACTCTCCTGACCCGTGTGATAACCCTGGCGGCAATGGGCGGGCTGGCGTCCTTCTACTGGAGGATCCAGCGAGACCGGCGACACGCGTCCTCGGGTGAGTCTGCGGAGACGCAGCAGGAGCCCGCGGTCTCCTCTCCTAGGCAGGACCCCAAGTGTCGAGAGTGAGGAAGACGTCATGACGAGCATACTTCGCCGGCTGACCCTGATCGTAAAGGTGTGGATGAACAAGCTGCTCGCACCGGCGCAGGACCCCCGGCAGGTGTTCGCGGACGCCTACCAGCGGCAGCAGGTCTTGCTCCTCAAGGTGCGTCAGGCGATGGCCAACGTGACCGCCTCCAAACAGCAGATCGTCCAGAAGCGGGAGGAGCGTGATCGGGAGGCCAAGACGGTCGCGGCACGGGGCAAGCTGCCCCAGATGGAGGACCAGGCTCGCCAGGCGCTCGCGGCCGGTCGCGAGGACCAGGCGCGCTTCGTGCTCCGGCTCCGGCGGGTCGCGGCGGACGAGCTGGAGGCCCTCGACAAGCAGGAGCAGGAACTCCAGAACGAGGAGCGGGTCCTCTCGCTGGTCGAGCAGCGTCTGGCGGCACAGATCGAGACGTTCTTCGCCCGCCAGGAGGTGATCGCCGCACGGTACAGCACGGCCGAGGCCCACGTGGGCATCCAGGAGGCGCTGACGGGGGTATCGGAAGAGCTCAAGGACCTGGGCATAGCGTTGGAGCGAGCCGAGGAGCGGACCGAGGACATGCAGGCGAGAGCCACCGCGATCGACGAGCTGGTGGAGTCGGGAATCCTCCAGCGCCACGGCGAGCGGTCCGGCGAGGATGTCCTCAAGGAGCTGTCCGCCGGCGACGAATCGGCTGCGGTCGAGGACGACCTGGCGGCCCTCAAGGAGGGTCAATCGCTGGGGTAGTTTCGGGACTCCAGGAACATCCTACAGGGCTTCTTCCCCCGGTGATCGGGGGAGGGAGCCCTCTGGTTTGTGGCACTGTGGCTCGTTGGGACACTGGGGAACAACCCCTCACCCCACGGGGGAGGATTGAGGAGGGGGCGGCCAGCGGTCATGCAGAATTCTGATAAGCTGATCGGGCGTGAATGAGGGCCCGCGGGGCCCGTGCTCACCACCTCACGACATGTCAGAACTCCGCAAAAACCCGCTGACGAACGAGTGGGTAATCATATCCGAGGAGCGCGGCTCGAGGCCCCACGGGTCCATCCGGCCAAAGGCTCGCGCCGGCCTGCCACCCTACGACGAGGCCTGCCCGTTCTGCCCGGGCAACGACGCCATGACCCCTCCGACCTCCCTGCGGATTCCCGACGGCTCCACCGGTGGATGGCAGGTCCGTGGATTCGACAACCTCTATCGGATACTGAGCCCCGAGCCACCGCCGCTCGGACCAGACCGGGGACCTCTGTTCGAGGTGTCGCCGGGGACGGGCGCCCACGAGGTTCTCGTCGAGAGCCCTCTGCACAACAGCGTCCCCGCCGACAGAAGCAACCGGGAGCTCGCGGTCCTGCTCCACGGCTGCCGGGAGAGGTACGTGGCGCTGATGGGGTCGCACGGGATTCAGTACGTGCTCGTGTTCAAGAATCACGGGCCGGACGCCGGCGCGTCAAAGGACCATCCCCACTCCCAGTTAGTTGCTTCCTCGGTCGTGCCGGACACCGTCCTCAGAGGAACGCAGATAGCGGACGAGCACCATCGTTCGACCGGCCGGTGCCTCATGTGCCAGGTGGCCGATGGGGAGGCCCGAGCCGAGACACGGATGGTATATCGCGGCGCGGATGTGGCGGTCTTCCACCCCTTCGCGGCCTCCTGCCCGGCCGAGACCTGGATCGTTCCGCTAAGCCACCGGGCTTCCTTCGGGCGGGCCACGGGCGGCGAGCTACGAGCAGTCGCCTCGGCCCTGGGCAGGACGCTCCGGCAGCTGCGGGCGGGGTTCGGAGACCCTGACTTCAACTACATGATCCACTCCGCTCCGCGGGGCCTGGAGGAGAGCCCGTCCCAGCACTGGTACATCCAGATCGCGCCGCGGATGTCCAGGGCGGCCGGATGGGAGCTTGGTACGGCCATCTCGGTGAACCCGATGGCTCCGGAGACCGCAGCCAGGATAATGCGAGAGGCGCCGTCTTCCTGACTTCCGTCCGAGGTCACTGATTCCACCCGTATCATTGATGGACGCGACCCGGCCGCGCTGATACAATTCCGGCCCACGGCGGGTGCCGCCGGAGTCGAGAGTTGGTTAAGGAGACCGGATCGAGGAGCGTAACCGTGCCGAATCCAGTAGTACATTTCGAGATACAGTCGAACCGGGCCGGGGAGCTGCAGGAGTTCTACTCCAAGCTGTTCGGCTGGAAGATCGACGCGAGCAACCCAATGAGCTATGGCATCGTCGACACCGAGTCAGAGGGAATCAGCGGCGGCATCGGACCTGCCATGGGCTCCAACCGGGTCACGTTTTACGCTCAGGTGGACGACCTTCAGAAGACCCTCGACTCGGTCGAGAGCATGGGCGGGAAGACGCTTATGCCCCCGACCGATATTCCCGACATGGTCACCTTCGCCCTGTTCTCGGACCCCGAGGGCAACGTGATAGGTATCGTGAAATAGGTCGCGGCGGGCCTCGGCGCCGGGTCGCGAGCAGCGCTGAGCCCGGCTGTCTCACCCGTCATCGGTCGGAAGGAGGAGTCGATGGGAAACGGCACTGGGTCTGGAACGCGCACGCCGGCCGGACAGCGAGCCCTGCGGGCACGGGTGCAGCGCATCATCCGGCGCTTTTCGGGTCGCGCCGGCGTGGCCGCCCGTAACCTGACGACCGGCGAGACACTGTACATCAATGAGGCCGAGGTCTTCCCTTCTCTGAGCAGCATCAAAGTCGCCATCATGGCCGAGCTGTTCTTCCGGATCGATCAGGGCGATCTGAGCCTAACCGACCGGCTGACCGTCAAGGAAGACGACATTCGTGGAGGGACCGGGGTGCTGCGCGAGTTGGACATGCCCCTGGAACTGACGGTCAGGGACGTGTGCATGCTGATGATGATCGTCAGCGACAACAGCTGTACCTGGATGATGTCGAACCGGCTGGGCCGCGACAGGATCAACGCCCGGATGCGGTCGCTCGGTCTCGACGAGATCGAGCTTCGGAGCAACCTGTCGGCCACGACCTTCGATGAGATGGAGGGGCACGATATCGACGCCTACTCGGCCTCGTCGGCTCGCGACTTCACCGCCCTGGTGACCATGATGGCTCAGGGCGAGCTCGTGTCAGCGGAGGCGTCTGAGCAGATGCTGGATATCATGGGGCGCTGCCAGCACATCGACTACTTGGGCAGGTACCTGCCCATCAATCAGTTCCCGGCAGAGTCGAAGATGGTGTCACCCGTAACGATGCACAACAAGATCGGCGCCTACCTGCACGGCCGGTGCGATACGGCCCTAATAGAGACGCCCACGGTGAGGTATACGGCCACCGTGATGACAGCGTACAGCACCGATCCCAGCCTCACTCTCTCCACCCACGAAGGCGTCGAGGCGGTCGGGCGCATCTCGCGGGTGATCTACGACGCCTGGGTTTAGCAGGGTGTAGGACAACCCTCTCGAGGGGGAGCGGAGTCTGAGGGTTTCCCTCAGACTCCCCGCAATCCCGACTTGTCGGGATCTGCACGCCCCATATCTCATCGTCCCACCAGACGGAACGAGGGCCCCGGTCCTGTACGACCGGGGCCCTAATGTTGCTAGTCTTCCCCGACCACCCCGAATCCAGGGGTGCTGTTCCTGAGCCTTGCGTGGACGGAAGCCCTCTTCTTCGAGCCGCCCTAGTACGAGCCGTAGCCGTCGGCCCGGATGCAGGCCACCCAGTGGTCCGGGGCCACTTCACGAAGCTCTGGCTCAGTGGCCCGGCAGTCGTCTATCGCGACCGGGCAGCGGGTATGGAACACGCAGCCGGATGGCGGATGCATTGGGCTGGGCACGTCGCCCTGCAGAATGATCCTCTCCCTGGTCGCTTCTAGCCTCGGGTCTGGGATCGGAACCGCCGACAGCAGTGCCTTGGTGTAGGGATGCAGCGGGTTTTCGTACAGCTCGTTGCGATCGGCGATCTCAACGATATGGCCCAGATACATCACTGCTATGCGGTCACTGATGTGACGCACCACCGACAGATCATGGGCGATGAATAGGTATGTAAGGTCAAACTGCTCCTGGAGGTCCTCAAGCAGGTTGATTACCTGGGCCTGAATGGACACGTCCAGTGCGGATACGGGCTCGTCGCACACGATAAAACTGGGGTTGACCGCCAGGGCCCTGGCTATTCCGATCCTCTGCCTCTGGCCGCCGCTGAACTCGTGGGGATACCGATCCGCCATGTAGGGGTTGAGGCCGACCACCCTTAGCAGCTCGGAGACCCGGTCCTTGTACTCGCCCTTGCTCTGAGTCATCTTGTGGACGACCAACGGCTCTCCAACGATACTGCCACACGTCATCCGAGGGTTCAGCGAGCCGTAGGGGTCCTGGAAAATGATCTGCATCTCCCGGCGCAGGGGCCTCATCTTGGAGACGCTGAGCTCGTTGATCTGCTCGCCACGGAAATACACCTTACCTGCGGTAGTCTTGTAGAGATTCAGAATGCACCGGCCGGTGGTCGTCTTGCCGCATCCGCTCTCCCCGACAAGACCCAGGGTCTCCCCCTTCTTGATGTAGAAGCTGACGTCGTCGACGGCCTTGATCTCGGCGACCCTCCTCTGGATGAGGATCCCAGTCGTGACCGGGAAGTACATCTTCACGTTCTCGACTCTGACGATTATGTCGTCGCCGTCGACACTTTGGGGCTGGACCGCTGTTTGAGCTTCCGTAGTCATCGTCCCCTCCTAGTTCGAGTCGCCGGCCGCGGCGAGCTTCCTGTCTCCACCGGCGGCGGCGAGCTCCTCCAGCTCATCCGCTCGCCAGCAAGCCGAAATATGTCCGTCGGAGACCTTCGTGAGCTGGGGAGTCTCCTGAAAGCAGCGCTCGTATGCGAACTTGCACCGGGGAGCAAAGCTGCAGCCCTCCGGCAGATCCACCAGCAGCGGCGGCAGACCCTCGATGGTCTCTAGCGTCTCAGGCCTCTCCTCGTCCAGTCGAGGAACCGAATTAAGGAGGCCCAGCGAGTAGGGGTGTTTGGGGGTCTCGTAGATGTCGGTGGCGGTCCCCACTTCGATGATCTTGCCCGCGTACATGACGATCACTTTCTGTGCGTAGCGAGCGACGACGCCCAGGTTGTGAGTGATGATGATGAGAGCCGTACCGAACTGGGTGGCCAGGTCCCGCATGATTTCCAGGATCTGAGCCTGAATCGTCACGTCGAGCGCGGTCGTGGGCTCGTCGCCGATGAGCAGCTTCGGGTCGCAGCTCTGAGCCATCGCGATCATCACGCGCTGTCTCATGCCGCCACTGAACTGGTGCGGATAGTCCTTGAGCCGCCTCTTGGCGTCGGGGATTCCGACGAGCGTCAGGAGCTCTGCGGCGCGGTCCATCGACTCGGCCTTGTTCATCCCCTTGTGAAGCTGCAACGTCTCGGTGAGCTGGCGGCCGATGGTGAGGACCGGATTGAGGGAGGTCATCGGCTCCTGGAAGACCATACCGATCCGGTTGCCCCGGATGCGGCGCATCTCAGCTTCACTTACCTTGAGGATGTCCCTCCCTTCGAATATTATCTCCCCGGCGACGGTGCGCCCGGGGGGATTGGCCACGAGACGCATGACGGAGAGGGCGCTGACGCTCTTGCCGCAGCCGCTCTCACCGACTATGCCGACGATCTCGCCCTCGTCGATGTCGTAGGATATCCCGTCAACCGCCTTGACGACCCCATCCTGGGTGAAGAAGTAGGTCGCCAGGTCTTTGACCTCCAGTACCTTGGCCATACGGCCTCCTCCTGTTCGTGACGCCCTTCCAAAAGCACTCCGCCCCGCCCCGGGCGGTGCCGAACTCGGCAACGGCCCCAGGTACGGCGCGGATGTAAGGGCAACCTTTTTTTCCACGCACCGCCAAGAAGCGGTGCTCTATTGTACCCGATACCTGTCGGAAAACTCAACCTCCCAGGCCGAAGGGGTACGAATTGTGCCCCGACGGAGGCCCCTCCGACAGTGGCTGATATAATACCCGCGCCGCGGCTCGGTTGCAAAGCGGCCCGGAATTGAGAACGTCGGTAGGGTCGCTTGGGCTGGGATTGCCAGCGGCGCTTACCGGCAGAGTGCCGAAGGAATACGTAACGAGTGGCCGGGATGACCCGAAGGTTTAGCTGAGGGGAAGAGATGCGGCTCGAAGGAAAGGTTGCTCTTATCAGCGGCGCGGCGATGGGCTTGAGAGGCGAGCTGATGGGGTTTGGAGGAGCTTCGGCCTGGCTGTTCGCCGGGGAGGGAGCCAGGGTCGTCCTCGGTGACATCGACGACAGCTCGGGGGAGACGTCCGCCTCCCAGCTGCGCGAGGAAGGGTTCGAAGCCCTCTTCGTCCACCTCGACGTCACCCGGGAGGCTGACTGGGAGGCCGCGGTCCGGGCCACGATCGACCGCTTCGGCCGATTGGACATCCTGGTGAACAGCGCGGGGACCGCCCCGATCCAGAGGACAGACCAGACGACTCCCGACATCTGGCGGCGTCAGATGGACGTCCACGCCAAGGGTGTGTGGCTCGGGATGAAGCACTCGGCCCCGGAGATGCGGAGAGCCGGCGGTGGCTCGATCGTGAACATCTCGTCGGTCGACGCGCTGACCGGGGGGTCGGGTGGGGCGGCATACTCGGCCGCCAAGGGAGCATCACGAAGCATCACGAAGGTCGCTGCGATGGCATACGCGAAGGATGGAATCAGAGTCAACTCGGTCCATCCGGGTTACAGCCAGACGCCGCTGGCTCAGATCGCCAGGCGTGACCTCGCTGCCGCCGGTATCGAGGTTGAGAGCGGGCCCGGTGTGCCCATGGGAAGGTCGGCGGCCGCCTCGGAGATCGCCAACGGGATTCTGTTCCTGGCTTCCCAAGACGCGTCGTACGTGACCGCGGCGGAGCTCGTTATCGACGGCGGGCTGACCTCTCAGTAGTCCTCAGAGTCCCTAGAGGATGACCCCGGCGCTCTGCAGCCGCGTGATGTCCTCCCATCCGTAGCCCAGCTCGATCAGCACCGCCTCGGTGCTTTGACCCAGCTCAGGCGCGAGGCTGTCTATCCGGTGCGGGGTGGCGCTGTACCGGATAGGATGGTCTGCGAGCCGGACCGGTCCCAGCACCGGGTGGTCGACGGAGACTATGTACTCGTTCGCTACCACCTGGGGGTCGTACTGCAGCTCCGACAGACGCTGGACCGGCGCGTAGATGAAGTCGCCATCCTTTCGGAGGATGGGCTCCCACTCCTCGTAGGTTTTCTGAGCGAACACGCGGTCCAGGATCTCGATGAGCTCGGTCCTGTGCTCGGCCCTGGCGACGCTGTCGCTGAACCTGGGATCGTCGATCAGGACCGCGATATCCAGGGCCCGCGCGAACGAGGGCCAGTAGCGGTCTGCCTGGAAGTTCGCGAGCATTATCCATCGCCCGCCCTTGCACTTGTAGTAGTTCGACAGGGGATTGTAGGCGTTCCCCCGGTTTGGGTTCACCGAAAGGTTGACCTCGGACGCCGGCTTGTCCTGGGTCAGCAGACCCATGCTGACGGCGAGTCCCTGGAGCCAGATGCTGCTGCCCAGGTGAGAGGTCTCCACCTTCTGTCCGATGCCGTGGATGGACCTCGCGACGAGCCCGGCCAGGATCCCCAGCGCCAGCGTGATCCCCCCGATCTGATCGCCAATGACCCCCTGGACGGGATATGGGTCCCGGCCTTCCGGTCCGGTGGCGTACATCAGCCCGCTGCGGGCCTGAGCCGCGCTGTCGAGAGCCGGTAGGCCGGAGTCCGGACCCAACGAGCCGTAGCCCGACCCCGAGCCGTAGATGAGGGTTGGGTTGATCTCGTGAAGCGTCTCGTATCCGAGCCCGAGCCTCTCGGCGACACCCTGCCGAAAGTTCTGCACGAAGACGTCCGAGCTCGCGACCAGCTTGTGAACCACCTCGACGCCCTCGGGCTTCTTGAGGTCCACGGCGATCGCCCTCTTGTTGCGGTGATTCGCCTCGAAATAGGAGTTACGTCCGGCGTCCAGGCTCCTGTCCACGCCGCTGGCCGTGAACACGGCCCGCCCGGGGTCGCCGTCCAGGGACTCGACCTTGATGACGTCAGCTCCCAGATCCCCGAGCATCGTGGCGGCCACCGGTCCGAACTGCCAGATGGTCCAGTCGACGACCTTGATACCGTCCAGGGCGCGAGGAGTCCCGTTCGACATTTTCATCCCTTCATTTCATTTGCCGGGGGCAGCGACGCCTATGTCATGCGAGTACAGCGAGTATATCACCGAGCCGCTCACCGCACCGGCGGGCTCTCAATACAGCATCCCGAGGGCTGCTGCGAGGGCGCACGGCAGTGCGCCCCTAAATCCTCGAGGCTCGCTCCCCCACCGTTCGGCCTGCGCTCCGATTTTATCGAGAGTCGCGACAAAGTCGGACCTGTCTGAGGCCTCGCTTGACAGGCATTAGGCCGGTACTACAATGGCGGCGTTCCCACCCCTTTGCAGAGGCCGATCAAGGAGTCTGCGTGTCCGATCTCACCGGAAGCCACCTGATCGCAAGAGCCCTGAAGATCGAGGGCATCCAGAACGTCTTCACGCTGGCCGGCGATCACGTCCTGCCGCTGCTGGACGTGATGAGCGACGGGGACTTCCGGTTCATCGACACGCGCCACGAGCAGGCCGCCGTTCACATGGCGGACGCCTGGGGCCGCATCACCGGCCAGCCGGGCGTCTCGATATACACGACCCCGGGCCTGGCCAACGCCGTTCCGGGACTCGCGGCGGCGCTCCACTCGGAGAGTCCGGTGCTGTCCATCAGCGGCTCGGCCGCCCTGTCGGAGCTGGGCCGTGGGGCGATGCAGGAGATCGACCAGATCGGGATGGTCCGGCCGGTCACCAAGGGCGCGTGGATGGTCACCGACCCTCGCCGAATCCCGGACATGATCGCGCACGCCCTGCGCGTCGCTTACGACGGAAGGCGAGGTCCGGTCCACCTGACCGTTCCGATCGATGTCCAGCAGCAGCGTGTTACCCCCGGCTCCGTGATGTTCTACGAGCCCGGCGAGTACCGCGGCATCGCGCCGGCGTCCACGGCGGTGGATCAGATCCGTCGGACCATCGAGCTTCTGAAGGGGGCCGAGCGGCCGGTCATCGTCGCCGGCAGCGCCGCGACCTACTCTCGCTCCGGCGCAGCGCTGCAACGGTTCATCGAAACCGCCCGGGTGCCCCTATTGACCGAGGGCGACGCGCGGGGCTTGGTGTCCGACGAGCACCCGTACTGCTTCGGCTTCTTTGACAGCGGTCTCAACCCAGCGGCCCGGCTGGTCGGTGAGGCCGACGTCGTCGTGCTCCTGGGCCGGAAACAGGACCTCGTCGCCGGATACGCGATGCCCCCGACCATCGGCGCCGATGCCAGGGTCGTCCAGATCGACCCCTCGGCCATCGAGATAGGCAGAAACCGTGGCGTCGCCGCCGGGCTGTCCGGGGACATCGATACGATCCTCGAGCAACTCACCGAAGAGGCAGCCGACCATAAGTGGAGCGATCTACCGTGGCTCGAGCGGCTGCGGGAGGAACAGGACTCGGGAATCGACCGGATGGAGAAGCTGGCGGCCTCTGATGTCCCGATGCACGCCATGGACGTCCACAAGGCCCTTGGAGAACTGGTGCGCCCCGACGACTTCGTCATCTTCGACGGCGGTGACTTCTGCCACTTCGGCCGCGCCTATCTCCCCGCGCGCGGCCCGATGAGCTGGCTGTATTTTTCGACCTTCGGGATGCTGGGCACGTCGATCCCATCGGCCATGGCGGCCAAGCTGGCGCATCCGGACAGGCGGGTGTTCGTCCTCACCGGCGACGGCGCGTTCGGGTTCAACGCGATGGAGTTCGACACCGCCGTCCGCCACGACCTCCCGTTCGTGGCGATCCTGGGCAACGACTCGGCCTGGGGCATCGACCGGCAGATTCAGCTGGGGGTGTACGGCCGCCAGGTGGCCACCGACCTGTTGCCCAGCGGGTACCACCAGGTCGTCCAGGGACTCGGAGGGCACGCGGAGCAGGTCGACAGGCCCGAGGACGTCACACCGGCCATCGAGCGGGCGATCGATAGCGGCCGCCCGTCCCTGCTCAACGTGCGAGTACAGGGGGCAATAAGCCCTCGGGCCGAGGCCGCGATCGCCCGGTGGACCGGCCACGGGGACCTACCTTTTTGAAGCAGAGAGGAGCCGAGATATGACCGGAGTGCCGGGCGGAACGCCCTTCTCCACGTTCGTCGTGGGTAGCTTGCCCAGGCCGCGCTGGGTCCGGGACCTGATCGAGGATCGAAAGGCCGGACGTATAGCCGGCGAGGCCGCGGACAGGCTGTTGGACGCCGCCATCCCATCCGCGATACGGATGCAGGAGCGGGCGGGGATGGACTTCGTGTCCGACGGTGAGTGGCGTCGGGAGAGCTACGTGAAGGTCTTCGCGGAGGCCGTGGATGGGTTCCGGCCGGACGTGTTCGTCAACGTCGGATCGGAGTTCTCCGGCCTGCACTACCCGGCGGTGGTCTCGAAGCTGGTGCCCAAACGCCCGATCGCCGTGGGCGAGACCGAGTTCCTGCTGCGGCACACGACCAGTCGCACGATCGCGGCGATCCCATCGCCGTACACGGTCGCCCGCCGGATGTGGGAACCCAGGCTCTCCTCGCCCGCCTACTCCACTCGCGAGGAGTTCATGGAGGCATGCATCGGGATCATCAGGACGGAGATCGGAGACCTGGTCAAAGCGGGCGTCGACGCCATCCAGCTGGACGATCCGTGGCTGGCGCTCCTGGTCGACCCGGACTACCGGGAGCGGGAGGGGATCAAGGACATCGATCACGAGATAGAGATGTCGGTGCGGGGTGTCAACGGAGCGGTCGAAGGGGCGGATGGGGCCTTCGTCAGCGTCCACCTGTGCCACGCCCACTTCGATCGCAAACACGGGACTGAGGGGCCGTACGACCTGATCATCGGTGCGCTCGGGCAGATGAACGTCGACCGCTTCGCAATGGAGTTCGCAACCCCCGTCGCGGGAGGCGTCGGCGTTCTCAAGGATTTCCCGAAGGACAAGCTCCTGGGGCTGGGCGTGATCGATCATACGGACCTTCACGTCGAGACCCCGGACGAGGTCGTCGCCCGGGCCGAGAAGGCGATGGAGTTCGTTCCCGCGGAGCGCCTCACCCTGAACCCGGACTGCGGATTCGCGCCCTCGAGCCTCAACCCCATGGAGTTCGACGAGGCGTACTTGAAGTTGAGCTCGCTGTGCCAGGGCGCCCGTCTGCTCAGGGAGAAGCATGGGTAGCCTCGTGGACGCCCCCACTGAGGGCTTCGGCACAAGAGGGTGACAGCCTCTTGACGCTGATCTACTACGGACACTGCGCCTTTCTGTGGACCTCCCCCCAGGGTGTACGAGTCCTGATAGACCCCTTTGGCAACTCTCCGGAGGACCACTGGTTCCTGCGTCCCTTTCCGACTGTCGAGGCCGACGTGGCGCTGGTCACCCACGACCACTTCGACCACAACGCGGTCCAGGACCTTCCCGGCAGTCCGACGCTGCTGCGAGGTCCCGGAGAGCTCAGCCTCGGCGATGTCACGGTCCGCGGCGTCCGAGAACTGCACGCTGGCTCCTGGGGATCAGCAGGAATGTCCAACACCATCTTCGTGATCGAGAGCGAGGGTGTCCGGTTCTGCCACATAGGCGACAACAGGCACGACCTCCCCGGCGAGGTGCGGAAACAGCTTGGCGACGTAGATGTGCTCATGGTAACGGTGGACGACTCCTGCCACCTGCTGACCTACCAGCAGGTGGACCGGCTCGTGGAGCTCGTCTCGCCCCGAGTGGTGGTTCCCATGCACTACTACATCGAGGGGCTGACCACCGAGTCCTCGACGCTGATGCCGCCCGACGGCTGGCTGGCAACGCGGAGCAGGGTGAAGAGGCTGAGCCCGGGCACCGTTGAGATTACCCGCGAGGACCTACCGGACAAGCGAGAGGTATGGGTCTTCTCCCCAACCTCGATTCCATGACCTCAAGGCGAGGCGCTGCTGTCGCGAGCGGCCAGCCCTCATCGATACTGTTCGATCTACCGACCCTCCGGCGCGGCGGCCTGTCCCAGGGGCTTCGGCAGCCTGTAGGCAGCGAGGACTAGCACGGCCAGTAGCGGGAAGCTTCCGCCGAAGAGGAAGGCGCTCGGGACCCCGTATCGGTCGGCTATGATGCCGGCCAGCAGCGGGGCGATTGCTCCGGCGAACGCCGCGGCATATATCAGAGAGACGACGGACGAGTGCATCTCGTGGGAGACCAGGTCGATCGCCGCGGCCAGCAGGATCGAGTGAAGCGCGAACGCGAACGCCCCGAGCACCAGGATGGTGAGGACCAGCTGCCAGCCCGGATCGGCGAAGGCCAACGCCAGGGAGAGCAGCCCCTGGGCGATCATCGCCGGGATCAGCACCACGCGCCGGCCCATCTTGTCCGAGAACGCTCCCATCGCCGGCTGGGCGAAGATCCCGACCACCTGCGCCATCGAAAGGTACAGGCCGATTCGTACGGTTGAGAAAGCCAGGTCCTCGGTGAGATAAACCGGCAGGAAGCCGCTGACGGCGAACTGCCCAAAGCTTCGCAGCAGCGTCACAACGAACAGGATGAGCAGAGGGACGCTCTTCAGCAGGCGTACGAGGGCTCCCAGGTACGCTCCCGCCGATGTTATCGCCGTCGGCTCCTGCCGAAAGCTCCGCATCATGCTCCACACGCCGACGGCCGTGAGCAGTACCGGGAACAGGCTCACCCGGAGCACGCCCTGCCACGTAAGCAGCACCAGCAGGCCGCCAACCGTGATCGGCCCGAGAGCCTGCCCGATGCTGCCCCCTGTCCCATGGAGGGCGATGGCGAACCCATGCCTGTCCGGGAAGTGCTTCGAGAGGGTCGAGATGGCGGGTGCGTGGTAGAGCGAGGGCCCGATGCCGACAAGCAGCATGGCCAGAAGCATGGTGACGTACGTTGGGGCGAAACCGGCCAGGAGGAAGGAGACGCCTAGGATTCCGAGGGAGATCGCCAGCATCAGGCCTGCCCGATGCGCGAACCTGTCCCCCAGGTAACCTGAGCCGACGGTCCCGAACCAGCCGGTCCCGTGCCTGGCCATCGAAAGCGAGCCGAACTGGGTGTTGGTGAGTCCCAGGCCCACCTTTATCTGGGCCATCAGGACGTCTTCCAGGGCACCCATGTACAGGTGTTTGACGGCGTGGCCGACGGTGATGATGGCGGCCAGACGGCCGCGCCGGGCGTTGGCCTGCGGGTTGGACTCTACGGTGCCCAGGGAGCACCTCGACCTTCCCCCATAGCGGAACGGAAAAGGTCGTGCTGTGCGGGGCGGAATGGCCGTGCCGCCGGGGACCAACCGGTTTTCACGCGATCGAGCACCTACACGTTGTCCCACATCTCGTGAAAGTGGTTCAGCGGGCCGTGCCCCGACCCGATGGGAAATGACCGTTTCATGGCATTGGTGACGTACTTCTTGGCCTCCGACACGGCATCCCGGACCGACTTGCCGTTGGCCAGGCCGGCCGCAATGGCGGACGCGAAGGTGCAGCCGGTGCCGTGGGTGCTTGTCGTGCTCAGCCGCTGCGACGTGAACGCCCTGAACTCCTGCCCATCGTAGAGGCCGTCGGTTGCCGGGCCGTCCAAGTGGCCACCTTTGACCACAGCGCTCTTTGCTCCCATCGCCACCAGGTCCCTGACGGCGGCGTTGATGTCGTCCAGCGACCTGATGCTGCGTCCGAGGAGCGCCTCGGCCTCGGGAATGTTGGGTGTGACGACGTAGGCCAGCGGGATGAGCAGGTCGCGCAGCGCTTCCACGGCGTTCTCTCTCAGGAGCCGGTCGCCGCTCTTCGCAACCATCACGGGATCGACGACGACCCTGGTGAGGGAGTGCCGTTTGATGCTCTCCGCGACGACCTCGATGATCGCCGAGCTGGCCAGCATGCCGGTCTTCACCACGTCCGCTCCGATGTCGGTCACCACTGCGTCTATCTGTGCCTTTACGAGAGCAGGCGGCATCTCCAGGAAGTCGACGACGCTCCTGGTGTTCTGAGCGGTCACCGCCGTCACCACCGACGTGCCGTATACGCCAAAGGCGGCGAACGTCTTGAGGTCGGCCTGGATGCCGGCGCCACCTCCAGAGTCCGACCCTGCGATGGTCATTGCCTTCGGTATTGGTTTGGCTTCCACGCTGCCCTCGAACCCAACGGCTCCCATCCTCAACGTCTTGGGGTGCTCTCTCTTCCCACCCACCCGCCCAAAGGTTTTGGGGGCACCCCAAGCCCCGAAAAGGGGGCGCAGCCCTCTTTGGAACCCCCAGTCTACATATCGAACCGGGCGTGGCCTGGCCCAGCCACCGGGAACTCTGTTAGGAGGCCCTCCCTCCTCGGTGCTCTCTGGTCCACCCGCCCGCCCGAGAGGGTGGGGACGCATGCTATCGGAGAGCCGCACCTCCCCTCATTCAACAAGAAGAATGAGAGATGAATAGGTTCTGAGGGACACCCTCAGACTCCCGGCAATTCCGACTTGTCGGGATCTGCGCACCCCCTTCACCCACCCCCTGCTAGCCGGCCCAGCTCTCGCCGTGGTAGACCGACTCCCAGAACATGTACTCATAGCGGAGCGCCGTCAGGAAGAGGTGATCCCTGCGGGCGGTGCGACCCTCTCCGTCGAGGCGGTGGCCCATCCAGCTGACCAGATCGCCCAACACGTCAGGCCCGTGAATATCGATCCACTCCCGGTACAGACCGTTGGCTGGCCTCTTGCCGTCCTGGATGAGCCGCGTCGCCCAGTCCAGGTAGGTCGCCTCGGTCACGTAGAGCACGGTGAGGATGTCGCCGAAGTCGCCCTCGAGTCCGGCCCTCAGCAGGAAGTCGCCGAAGCCCTGCATCGTTGGAGACGCGGTCGTCGAAGAGAGCGTCTCCTCAGAGACGCCAAGCTCGCCGAACGCGCGCACGAACAGGTCGTTCTCGGGATTGAGGATGTCCGAGAGGAAGCGGTTCAGCCTATTGGCCGCATCGAAGTCGGGAGCCTTCGAGATTCCCAGGGCGATCAGCGCCACCAGGTCCTTTACGAAAACGTAGTCTTGAAGAAGATAGTCTCGGAATTTCGCGGGCGGAAGCGTCCCGTCGCCGAGCTCGATGACGAAGGGATGGATGACCATCCTGAACCATAGATGGTCGTATCTGGCGCGAAGCTCTTGGGTGAACGACATTCAGAATGCCCCGACGGCCAGGCGACGGCTACCCAGGCTCAAAAAAGAAGCCCGCCCCGAAGGATTGGGCGGACTCGCTCGGACCAGCAATGCTTCATAACTTCGCTGGCAGTCTAGCCCAGGGCCATCGCCCTGTCAACAGCTTGCGCGCGGGCGGGCGCCGCTGCGTCCAGAGGCTCCGGTCGCCTGTCCATCGCCTTTAACCAGGTGTTTAGTGCGGTGGTATAATCCATCGGTTTGTTGGCGCGCTTCGGGCTCAGGGGGTGAGGGTGGAACTGCTAGTCGCAGGAGCGGCAGGAATTGGAATCCGCCTGAGGGCCGAGCACGTAGACCAGTTCCGACGGTACTACGAAGAGATAACCGAGTGGAACCGGCGCGTGAATCTCACGTCGATAACCGGATGGGAGGAGGTCCAGACAGGCCACTTCCTGGACTCGCTGACGGCTCGCCTAGCGCTGTCCCCCGCGCATCTGGAGTCTGGGCGTCTGCTGGATCTGGGCGCCGGGGCCGGGCTGCCGGGCGTGGCTGTGAAGATCGTGTTCCTGGGGGTGCGGTTGGCGCTGCTGGAGGCGACGGCCAAGAAGACCGCCTTCCTATCTCATCTGTGTGACGTGCTGGGACTCCACGACGTCGAGGTGTTTACCGGGCGCGCCGAGGACGTCGCTCACGATTCGTCCATGCGCGAGGAGTTCGACATGGTGCTGGCGCGAGGCGTTGCGCGCATGTCCGTCCTCGCCGAGCTTGCGCTCCCCTTCTGCCGCCTGGGCGGCGTAGTGGTGGCGTACAAGAAAGCGGACGTAGGAGTCGAGCTCGCTCGAGCGAGCCGAGCCATCGAGACCATGGGCGGGAGGTTACGGGAGGTAGTCGAGGTCCCGTCCGACGTCGTCGGAGAGCCCCGGTCCCTGGTGGTGATCGAGAAGTGCAGCTCGACTCCCGCGAGGTACCCTCGAAGGCCCGGGACTCCAAAGAAGCGGCCCCTGGAGGACGGTTGACCTCTGTCTGAGCCGAACGGGAATCACGAGAGGCAGCGACAGCCGGCGCAGCTGAGGCGACGGGTCTTCTCCATTCCCACGCTTGTCTCCTTCGTCGTTGCGGGCGCGTTCATCTTCCTGTTGGCAACGCGGTTCGATCTGGACTGGGGCCGAACCTGGGACAACGTCCGCCAGATGAACCCGTGGCTGTACGTCCTCGCTCTGGCCCTCTACTATCTCAGCTTCGTGTTCCGAGGCGTTCGATGGCGCATGCTAGCGCACAGCGCCTCGGACGGGCGCTCCGCGGACGGCCTGCCGTCTATGCTCAGATCGTCCCAGCTTATCCTCATCGGCTGGTTCGTGAACGCGATAGCATGGCTCAGGCTGGGGGACGCCTATAGGGCGTACATGTTCGCCGAGGAGTCCAAGCGGGGTTTTGCGTGGAGCCTCGGAACGATCGTCGCCGAGAGGGCGATCGACATGGCCTCGATCTTCCTGCTCCTGGCCGCGGCGGCTCTGCTCTTCTCCGCTTCGACAGATTCCAGTACGGCACGCTACCTCCTTCTCGCGGCGTTCCTGATGGCCTTTGTGCTGGTCGTGGTACTCCTCACCATGAAGCACTCGGGCGTACGGCTGGCCCGGCTGCTCCCCAGACGTCTTGAGAGCGCCTATCAGCGGTTTCATCAGGGGACCCTGGGGAGCTTCAGGAATCTGCCCGTCCTCTTCGTGCTCAGCGCCGCCGCCTGGCTCCTGGAAGCCAGCCGGTTGTACGTCGTCACCAGAGCCCTGGACATGGACGTGGGCCTGCCGCTGGTCATGGTGGCGGCGCTCGGCCATGCGATACTGAGCACGGTGCCGACGCCCGGCGGAGTGGGAGCGGTCGAGCCCGGACTGACGGGGCTGCTGGCACTAAGTCTGGAGCGGAGCGACGCCGCGTCGGTGGCGCTGGTGGACAGGTCCATCACCTACCTGAGCGTCATAGTATTCGGAGGGCTGGCCCTCCTGCTGAGGCAGGTCTGGCGGGCGCGAAAGTCAGCTCGGGAGCACATCGCGACCGGACGGGACGCTACCCCAGAGTGAGCTTGTAGGGTACAGGGCTTGGGGTTTGGGGTTTAGGGGTTAGGGCCCTACCCGACGCCCCCCGAGGGGGACGGCGGCAGGGGCCATCTGCTACACTGATCTCCACCAAATCACAGGAGTCCGGCGATGACTGCGGAGACGAGGTCCAGGCTGAAATGGCGGAGCCACGTCGTTAGCGAGGGCAGCGACAGGGCGCCCGCCCGCGCGATGCTCAGGGCCGTCGGACTCGACGACGACGACATGCACAAGCCGTTCGTGGCCGTCGCGAACCTCGCGAGCGACGTCACGCCGTGCAACGTCCACCTGGATCGCCTGGCAAAGAAGATCAAGGAGGGCGTGAGGGCCGCCGACGCCGTGCCCTTCCTGTTCGGCACCATTACGGTCAGCGACGGCATCTCCATGGGTACCGAGGGGATGAAGGCGTCGCTAGTCAGCCGGGAGGTGATCGCCGACTCGATCGAGACGGTCACCTTCGGCGAGAGCATGGACGGTCTGATCGTCGTGGCCGGCTGCGACAAGAATATGCCCGGCGCCCTGATGGCCATGGCGAGGCTCAACGTTCCGTCGATCTTCGTCTACGGCGGGACCATCCTGCCCGGCAACTTCCAGGGTAAAGACGTCAACATCCAGGACATGTTCGAGGCGGTGGGCGCCCACTCCCAGGGCAAGATGACCTTCGAAGACCTTATCGGCATGGAGAGGGTCGCGTGCCCCGGCGAGGGAGCGTGCGCCGGAATGTTCACCGCGAACACGATGGCCTCCGCGATCGAGGCGCTCGGCATGTCGGCCCCCGGTGCTGCGTCGGTCCCGGCCGTGGACCCGCGGACCAGACAGATCGCGTTTGACGCCGGCGCCACGCTGCACAAGCTCCTGGAAAGGGACATCAGGCCCCGCGACATCATGACCAGGCAGGCCTTCGAGAACGCCATAACGCTCGTCCTGGCGATGGGAGGGTCCACCAACGCGGTGCTCCACCTCATCGCCATCGCTCACGAGGCGGGGGTTCCGCTGGAGATCGACGAGTTCGATCGGCTGAGCCGCCGGACGCCCTACATCACCGACCTCCGCCCCGGAGGCCGGTTCGTCATGTCCGACGTCGATGAGGCGGGCGGCCTGCAGGTGATCATCAAAGAGTTGTTGGACGCCGGCCTCCTCCACGGGGACGCCATGACCGTGACCGGCAGGACCCTGGCGGAGAACCTCGAGACCTTCGACGTCAAGCCGGATAGACGGGTCGTCTACCCGGTGTCGTCGCCTCGGAGTCCGACTGGGGGCCTCGTGATCCTCAAGGGGAACCTGGCCCCCGAGGGCGCCGTCATGAAGGTCGCGGGCACGTCGCACCTGTCCCACGAGGGACCGGCCCGAGTCTTCGATGGCGAGAGGGCCGCGTTCGAGGCGGTGACAGGCGGTCAGATCAGGGATGGAGACGTCCTGATCATCAGGTACGAGGGCCCCAAGGGCGGCCCGGGTATGCAGGAGATGCTGGCGGTGACGGGCGCAGTAATGGGACGCGGGCTGGGAGACACCACGACAATGGTCACCGACGGGCGCTTCTCAGGGGCGACCCACGGACCGATGATCGGCCACGTGGCTCCGGAGGCCGCGGTCGGGGGTCCCATAGGCCTGATCCGCGACGGGGACATCGTCGTCGTCGACGTCGAGACCCGGAATCTGAGCATGAAAGTCTCCGAGGAGGAGCTTGCACGGCGGCGCGAGGCGTGGACGCCTCCGCCGATCAAGTACGAGCGGGGGGTCATGGCCAAGTACGCAAAGCTCGTGTCCTCGGCTTCACAGGGGGCGGTCACCTCGTAGCGGCTGTGCGGGCCCTTCCTAACCCTCCCGTGCGAGGGGAAGGGATGAGGGCGCTCGGGGGCTTGCGCCCGTGTGGAGATGGGGATCGATACAACTTGCGCCCGGAGTGGCCGCCCGCTTATAATGGCGCCGCTTCGGGGCCGGCCCCGATCGGGCTTCCGCAGAGTTCAAGCCAGGCTAACCCACGACGGAGGTTGAGGATGAAACGCTGTCAGGATCGGTCCAAGACGCTCAGCCGCCGTCAGTTCCTGGCGCGGACGCCGCTGGCGCTGGTGGGGGGGCTGATCGTCGGCTCAGTGACCGGCCGACTGCTGGGATCCCTGTTCAGCAGGAAGCGTGGCTACCCGGTGGTGCCCAAGGGGTCCATCTTCACGCCAGCCAAGAACCAGCGCAGAGATTTCTAGAAACGCCAAGAGCCGCCCCGGCGGGGGATCGCTGGGGCGATCGGGAGTCGACTGACATGCAGATGGTGGTAAGGTCCGGTACCGTCGTCACAGACGCGAAGACCTGGGTCCTCTTGGGACGCCCTGGACCCTCGCTTCTGGAGTCCCTCTTTCCGTCGGTCCGGCCCGCGCAGAAGCTCGCCGTTTCTCTTGTTCTCGTGGGGATTCTGGTGGGACTGGCCAGAGCCCGTTTCTACCTGCCGGACAACCTCGTGCCGATAACCTTCTCGACGTTCGGGGTGCTGCTGATCGGCGGCGTCATGGGGTGGAGGTGGGGGTTCTTCTCCATCCTCGTGTACTACTTCATGGGAATGGCCGGAGTTCCCGTCTTCCAGGGTGGGGGCAACGGCTGGCAGTATGTCTCCGGCAGCCCTACGGGAGGCTACCTGATAGGCTTCATCGCGGCGGCCTGGCTGGTAGGTTTTCTCTCGCAGCGGGGATGGGACAGAGGCCGGGTGCTGTGGCCGATCGTTTTGGCCAGCCTTGTCATCTACGTCCCCGGCCTGCTATGGCTACACTTCTTCGACCTCGGATGGCCGGCGGAAGGTCAGCTCTTCAGCGCGGGCATGTACCCGTTCATCCCCGGCGATCTGGTCAAGCTGATACTGGCGGCCATGGTCGTCGGGTTCGGCTGGCGCATCGCCGATCGCCGTCGGAGCGACGAAGAGGATGAACAGGCTGCGACGCCCCCTTCCTAGCCTTCCTCCGCGAGGGGAAGGTTAGGCCCCGTCCAGCTACGGCGCCGGCAGAAGGCGCAGCGCGCCGTCCATCTTGGACCACGGGATCATTGCGTCGACCCAGGTCTGCAGCCGGTCGAGGTAGAGCACCGACCCGTCGATCACCGCGAGAAGCTTCTTCTTCGTGATGGGACCCGGCGGCGACTCCAGCTCTGACGCCACACCCTCGAGGACCTTCGTAGCATCTGGGAAGTCCCATTTCGACACGCGGTCCTGGGTCCGCCTCAGCAGAGCCGCAACCATCGTCGCGATCTGAGGGGCGGATAGTCGTCCCTCAAGCGCCAGCCGACGCGTTACCTGCAGGTTCTCTATCGCCCAGAACAGGTCGAAGTTTGCGTACATCACGCAGGGCATATTACCCATCGGCGGCTTGGTGAACTTGCGGAGCGCCTGAACGTCCCTGGGCTCGCTCTCCCATATCTTCCCAAGCTCGTGCTCCAGCTTTGCGACGCTTCGGAGTTCGTTCGCGGCTCGGGCGGCGGTCCGGGAGCTCCGTCCGCCGGCCTTTCCGGACGTCAGCTCGACTGTCATCGCCCCTGCCCGCAGGATTTCGCGTCCGGCCTCCTGGGCGAGCTTGAGGTCGTCGGGCCGGACCCGAGCGAACAGGCTGACCTTCGCGAACGGCGTGATGTCTCCGTAGAAGAGGCACAGCGTCTGCCTGTTTGGATAGTAGCCGATGTCGCCGGGCGCTACGGACGGAACCTCGTTCTCCGGCTCCTCGTAGAACGGGAGCATCATGATCGACTCGTCACCCGCGAACTTGGCGTTGACCCCGAAGCTCTTGACCGGCAGGTTCTTCTTAAAGGCTCGGGTGATCCTGGGGGCCTCTTGCTCCAGCAGGTCGGCCTGGATTTTCTTGCCGGCGACTGTCAGTATGAATGATGAAGTCATAGCCTCTCCTATTTGTTTTGTGGGAATGCCGCGGTCTGTGGCAAAGTGCCCAAAAGGCCCGACGCCCCACCCCCCTTTTGGGAAAAGGAGAAATAAGATTTCTGAGGGACACCCTCAGACTCCCGGCAAAGGGGCTGCGCCCCTCTGCACGCCCCGCCTTATTCGAGCGTGACGCCCCCCCCCCCCAACTCATCGGGGGTCCAGGCAGAACGCGTGGCGGCCACCGCCGGACTCCCGGCACAGGGGCTGCGCCCCTCTGCACGCCCTGCCTTTTCGGACACGGCGGCTACCCCGAGTCGCCAGGGTGCACACAGAGTGGGTGGCGGCCACCCCCAGGCTCCCGGCAAAGGGGCTACGCCCCTCTGTGCGCCCTGCCTTTTCGGACGCGACGGCTACCCCGAGTCGCCGGGGTCCACGCGGAGTGAGTGGCGGCCACCCTCAGGCTTCGGGCAGAGGGACCTCGCCGCGCGGGTCTACCGAGAATCGGCCGGGGGCGACGGCTCCCCGAAGACCCTGTTGTTGCCCACCATCGGCACGCCGGTGATGAACGAGGACTCCAGCGTAAGGGCCCGCAGGTCTTCGGGCTCCAGGTCGTGGACGTCCCACTTGCCGCAGGCCCGGGCGATTAGCTGCGTCTCCATCGTGAGCGTGTTGAGGTAGTTGATGACCCGCTCGGTGGCCTCTTCGATGTCGAGCCGCGCCATCAGCTCGGGGTCCTGGGTGGTTATGCCTACCGGGCACAGGCCTGTGTGGCAGTGGTGGCACTTTCCCGGGACGGTCCCGAGCTTCTCGTAGTCCTCGACGTAGAGAGCCCTGTTGCAGTTGAGGGCGATGAGCGCCGCGGTCCCGATCGCCACGGCGTCGGCGCCGAGCGCCAGGGCTTTGGCGATGTCCGCGCCGCCCCGTATGCCGCCGGAGATGATCAGCTGGACCTCGTCCTCGAGGCCGATCTCTTCGAGGGCCCTTCGCGCCTCCACCAGCGCAGGCAGGGTGGGGATGCCTGTATGGTCGAGCTGGATCTCCGGCGAGGCACCGGTTCCGGCTTCGGAGCCGTCCACGACGATCACGTCGGCGCCGACCTTCGCGGCCAGCTTGACGTCGTCGGTGACCCGGCCGGCACCCAGCTTGATGTAAACCGGTACGCGTCCCTCGGTCACCTCGCGTAGCTCCTCAATCTTGATGATCAGGTCGTCGGAGCCCATCCAGTCGGGGTGGCGAACCGGACTGCGCTGGTCGATGCCGGAGGGCAGGTCGCGCAATCCGGCGATCTCGTCGGAGACCTTGAGGCCCAGCAGCAGGCCTCCGGTGCCGGGTTTGGCACCCTGGCCGATGACGATCTCGAGAGCGTCGGCCATCCTCAGATGATCGGGGTCGAAGCCATAGCGGCTCGGTAGCACCTGATACACCAGCAGGCGCGACGCCTCCCTTTCGGCGGGCAGCATCCCACCGTCGCCGGTGCAGGTGGAAATGCCGACCGCCGTCGCGGCCCGTCCCAGCGCGATCTTCGCATTGCGGGACAGCGCGCCATAGCTCATGCCGGTGATTGTGATCGGGGAATTCAGGACGAGGGGATTCTTGGCGAACCGCTTGCCCAACACCGTCTCGGTGCTGCAACGCTCCCGGTAGCCCTCCAGGGGTACCCGGCTCAACCCCGAGGTGACGAAGGTGAGGTCGTCGAACGACGGGAACTTTCGGAGGGTCCCGTATCCCCGGATTCTGTAGCGCCCAAGCTGCGCCTTTACCTGGATGTCTTCGATTATCTCGGGACTGTAGAACCAGCTTTCACGGAGCAGGGGCGCTGCTCCGTTCGAATCGGTAGTTATAGCGCTACTCTCCACATCTCGTAGTCTCGTTTGTCGAAATTGTACAGCCGCTTTCCCGATACGATCTTTGTGAAATCCTTGGGACCTCGCGAGCCGTTGATGCGGTAGCCGGACAGCAGACCATCCAGAAGCGAGACATCCTCTTCGGACAGCTCCTCCTTTATGGCATCGCTTCCGAGATCGTCGATATGGCCGGCGACGAAGATCTTGCCCTCGTAGAGAGAGTCGCCCAACGCCTCACCGGTGTCACCGCCGATCACGAGGACGCCCTTCTGTTGGATGAAGCCGGTCATGTAACCGACGCTGCCGCCGATGACGATGGTACCGCCCTTTTGGGAGATTCCGGTCCTGGGTCCGGCGTTTCCGTGGATGACGAGGGTTCCTCCGCGGATCGCGGCGCCCGCCGCCGCGCTGGCGTTGCCCCGCACGACGATGCTGCCCGACATCATATCCTCGCCGACGGCCCATCCACAGTTTCCGCGGATCTCCACGTCAGCGTGCTTCAGCATGCCGCCGCAATAGTAGCCGACGTTGCCGTCGAACACGAGCGTTCCGGAATGATTGATTCCCACGCCCAGGTTGTGGCGGGAGGCAGGGTTGAGGACGGTGACGGCCTCGCCCTTCTCCAGGCCCTCTCTGATCGCCACGTTGATGTCGTGAGTAGAGCGATCGGCGCAGTCTATCTCGACCAAGTTCGCACCGCCTTGGCACCAGGCTCGTACATTTTTGCCTCCGGTGTCAGGACCGACTCTAGGGCCACTTCTTCGGAAGCCATGGCGACGTAGCCATCGCCCTCGGCTACTACCAGGGGCTTGGTTGCGAAGCGGTCCTTGGCAAACCCGATCCCGCTGTCTGTCGAGACGAGGTAGGTGAACGTGCCGTCGAGCTCGCGAACCGAGTCCTCGAGTGCCTCTTCCAGGGTCGCGCCGTGGAGCAGCCGATCGGCCACGTAGACTGCGATGACCTCTGAGTCGTTCTCTGTCAGAAAGTCGTATCCCTGGCGCTTGAAGCGACGCCTTAGGGTGTTGTGGTTGGTCAGCTGGCCGTTGTGGACGACGGCGATGTCGGCGAAAGGCCGGGCCCAGAACGGATGCGAGTGGCAGGTGTCTACCTTGCTCTCGGTCGCCAACCTGGTGTGGGCGAGTCCGTGAGTGCCTGAGAAGGTCGTTACGCGGTACTGGCCCAGCTCTGCGACGGGACCGGTATCCTTGATGATCTCCATCGCGGTACCGATGCTGAAGACCTCCAGCCCATCCACGGCTTCCGCGAGATGGGTGAGCCTTCTCAGATAGTCCAGGTCCGGCTTGCTGGGCACGCCGGTAAGGACCACCCGGACCAGCGTACCAACGAGGTCCGCCCGCTCAACTCTCGCCACGGTAGCGAGCCGGTCGCGCAGCCGTTGGAGCCTCTCCTCCGCCTCCTCGCCATCCGGGGCCTCCAGATGCACCCGGAGGACGAGCACGGTGTCCCGGCGGGATCCATATAGAGCCATCCCGGTCGAGTCCAGTCCGCGGCTGCCGAGAATTCCGGCCATCGCCCCGAGGCGCTCGCCGACCGGTACGGCGTCCGCCCCGTTCTTGTACATGAATCCAGCTATTCCGCACATCTGAATGCCCCTCTTGCTGCTCTGTCGCACCCGAACGGAACCAGTCTATTGCCCGGCTGCGTTCCAAGTCAATAGCGGCGAGCGCCAGGGCGTCGGGTGGCAACAGCGGTGGGGCGAAACGGTGCCGGTGGGAGCGCTCGGTGAGCGAGAGGGGGCGGACGCCACGGGTCTGCCTGGGGGCGGGCGAGGTCGACGATCGGCGGCGAGGACCCGGCGGTGCTCGTCCTAGCGGGAGAGGGCCGGGGCCGGGCGCCGGGTGTCCAGTCGTCCACTGCTGAGCAGAGCCCTGAGGCCTGCGACGGCGCCGATGACCAGCAGCACCCACCCGAGGTTCGGGTTGATGATCCAGCCCAGGCGCGGCGCCATCCACACCACTCGTGCCACCGGACGGTTTAGGACCAGCTGCTCAGGATCGGGTACGGGGTTGTTGTCGCCCATCGTCATTGCGACCGGGTGGCCCCCACCCGTCTCCAGTACGACCACCCGGTGGACGACACTCGCCCCACCGCCGAACGAAGCGGAGAAGCCGACGATGTCGCCGGTCCGAATCTCGTCAGGAGCGGTCTTTCGAGCGATCAGCAGGGACCCTGCGGATATTGTCGGCTCCATGCTCTGGCCCCTGGTGGAGATGTACTGGAACCCGGCCAGACGCATCGTCATCGCGATAACGCCGATGAGCAGGAGGGTCAGGGCTAGGCCAACCGGGATCCAGCCGGATAGACGAACCGATCGTTTCGGCGTTCCATCGATCAGGATCCCGTCTGTCGTCGTCCTCATGATCTCAGCCTGTACACTCATCTTTGCTCTCGGTCGGGGTCGAGTGCTTCCGTGCGTAACCATAAGGCAACGATATTCCCCGTAGAGACACTTCAGGGTGAAAGAGAGTGAACAATGGTTAGAGAACCGGTAAAGGTCGATGACACGACCGGTTAAGGAGTGGTAACAGCGAGGGGAACCCGAATGGCGTCGCGGCGTCCGGCGCTCAAGTGGGGCTGCGAGGGGAGCCGGATGCAGAGGCGTGGAAAGGCGCAGGTGGCTTGAAATGGAAGAGGGGCGAGGATCCTAGACTATCGGATCCTCGCCCCTCTGGCGCTGAGACGGCGGCCGGATCGCCCGGCCTTTACCTTTTTGGAGGAGGAATTACTTCCAACCCAGGGAGCCGCTCCTGTCGGGTATCAGGGACACCCTGTGCCCATCGGAACACTTGTAACGCTCCTCGCGGAGCTCCCGGCGCTCGCCGGACAGGGGAGACTCGGTCATCGCCGTGTTGCAGAAGGGGCAGTTGACGTCGTACCGCACGCGGTTCCGGAATCGCAGAAGCCTGACGTTGGTCACCCGGTCGCTGAGGTTGGGGAAGGGGCCGACGTATCTCAGGACATAGCCGGTTGCGGTGCTTATGATGCTCTTCTTTGCCATCGCAGCCTCGGGCGGAGAGTACTGGTAGTCGACGTATCCGCACTGGAGGCACTGAGGCTCGCCGTAGTTGATCATCATCCGTGCCTCGCACCTGGGACAGTTGCTGCCGCATCCGCCCGACGATACTTCCACCGCCCGCTCGAGCAGAGCCGCAGATCCGCTGAGATCTGGTGCGACAGTAGGTTTAGTTACTTGGCTAACCACACTGTTCTCCTTTCCTATCCTGGTCCCTTATCGACCGCCGCCCGAAATAGGGAGCGATCCACTGGATGCCGGGTCCGGGCCGATCGCCCGGCTGGCCTGTCTGGACCACCCGAACTCGATCCAGTGTAGGAACCCCGGTGCCTACGTGGCATCGGAGAAAGGTCCCAGTCCGAATAGGAAAAAGGTCATGGGGGGTACCGGTCCTTATCGCTAGTAGGTAACAACCGCGGTCGGCAAAGGGATAGCGGCTGATTTCGGTGGGGGTCTCCGGGCTCAGGCGGGTTCTGAGATTCCTGACAGGCTGCTCCTGACTGGCCGAGTCGTCCGGCCCAAATCCGAGCGGGGAGGGGCTGGGATGACAAAGGCCCCAACAAATAGATAAACCGCCTCGCTCTGTCTATAACGCGCTAAGGGCGCCACGGCGGGACGACCAATGCCCTGGGGACCCAGTCAGAAGCACGGATCGCGGGTGCGGACGCTTCAGGATTCCGTCGGAGAGCCACTCTATCTCGAGGGGGTGCGGCGGCGGATCCTGGCGGGAGGTTGAGCTATGGGGTGTACAGAGAGGCAAAGCCCGTTTGCCCGGAGTCTGAAGGTTTTCGTCAGGAACGATTTCTCTGGGGTGAGGTGGTCGCTAGTAGATCTCGAGATACTCTGCGCTCTCCCAGTCGGTGACGTGGGAGCGGAACCTGGCAAGCTCGTAGCGCCTCATCACCGTGTAGGCCTTGACGAAATCGTCGCCGAGCAAGTCCGAGTACGCCTTGTCCGCCTCGAGGGCCGCCAGAGCGTCATCGAGCGTCGTGGGGAGCGGAGGCAAACCCGATTGCTCCTCCGCCGGCCCCTGCTTGGGCGGGGCCGCCGGCTCACCCTTCTCGAGACCCAGCAGACCCCCGGCCAGTACTCCGGCTACGGCCAGATAAGGGTTGCACAGGCCGGTTCCCAGACGATTCTCCAGGTGAGTGTTCTCGTCACGCGAGCACTTTGCCCGGACGGCCGCGGTCCTGTCGTCCACTCCCCAGCTCACGTTGGAAGGCGCGAAGTGGTGGGGCACGAACCGGTGGTAGCAGTTCAGGGTCGGGGCGATCAGGGCCATGCTGGCCGGGGTGTGCTCCAGCATCCCCTGGGTAAAGGCGCGGGCTTCCCCGGACAGTCCGTCGGGGTCGGCGTTGTCGAGGAACACGTTGCGGCCCGTCTCCCTGGAGATCAGGCTGACGTGGATGTGGCAGCCGCTGGCGGCCGTATCCGCGAAGGGCTTGGTCATGAAGGTGGCGTTATAGCCGAGCTGGTGGGCGATCGCCTTGACCCCGTTCTTGAACGTGAAACCGTCGTCGGCAGAGGCGATCCCTGTCGCAGGGCTGAAGTTGACCTCGAACTGAGACGGAGCATACTCGCTGTTGGCGGTGATTATGTCGAGTCCCGCCCTGGGCATCTCGTCGAGAATTCGGCCGATCACCGGGACATAGGTATTCCTTATGCTGTTGAAGATGTGGACGCCGCCAAAGGTCGGCTCATTGGTGTCCACCGTCAGGATGTAGAACTCGTACTCGAGGCCGACCTTGACGTCGTACCCCGCGGTCTCGGCGCGCTTGAGAAGCTGCTTCAGCACGTAGCGTGGGGCGGCGGTCTGCGGGGTGCCGTCGGCCCAGTAGCCGTCGCAGATCAGGCGAGCGGTCGAGTCCTCCCACGGTAGGACCAGCGCGGTATCCAGGTCCGGCTTGAGATACTGGTCCGCATAGTTGACCTCCTCGTTGTAGAGGGTGCTGGGAACCACCGACGATGCCGAGTCGAGTACCGCGGTGCCGCCGTACATGTTCAGCCCTTTGGCCGCGTACGACTCGACGTGACCGAGGGGAACGATCTTGTTGCGGCAGGTGCCGTGCATGTCCGGCAATTCGAATCGCACGTGGCGGACGCCCTGGCGCTCCCAGGCCTTCACGAGCTCCGCCAGGGTCTTCGCTTGGTCGGTGTCGGCCATCGTTCGCTACCCTCCGCTTGGGTTCATTGGACACCGCCAACAGTACCCGCTTCTTCACGGAACGGGAAATGAATCTAGGAGACGCCCCTTCCACGGGCTCGTGGCGGCGGGTTCCCCGTTCTGAGCGAACCCGTTTTATCATGGGGCTTCGGGAGCGTCAAGAAAGGGACGGACGGTGATAGGGCCCTTTCATTTTCCCCCTACCCCGCCGTACCTTCCCCGTTTGGGTGCCCTCTTATTCCTACCCCCCCGCCCAATGGATTGGGGCACCCCAAACCCCGAAAAGGGGGCTGTGCCCCCTTCGGAACCCCGGCCGGCGCCTGCCGCAGGCCCTGTGCGCCCCTACATTCAGGAAAGTCGGACCTGTGGAACCACATGCTGGATGGCCTAGTGTCGGACTTTGAAAAGACCCTACGGACGGTCCCAGATTCCCCACCTGACATGGTTGGGAGCTGCTTGGTGTGCTTTCAGGGGGTGTCCGGATGTCGACCAGGGGTGACGCATGACATGATCGGGCATCGGACAGGGTCTCGGGTGCCGTCTTTGAGGGTATCGGCAGCGGTTCGCTGCCAATTATGGCTGTTCTCAGGCCAAAGAAGGCATGGCCGAGCCTGGCAACTCGGCAGAGTCGCCTACAAACCGATGCTCCAGGCAGGGTCGCCTATGCTCGATGCGGCTCGGCAGCCAGCGCCAATATCCTCTGCCGCGCCCTGAGCAGCAACTCGTATGAGGGATGGCCCCGGGCCAGACGGATGATCAACCTCCTGGCGTGACGCATCACACGGCCCGGTAGGGCGATCAGGGCGAAGCGCACCGCCTTCAGACGCTTGCCCACCCACTGTTCGCCCAACACCAGCCGCTTCATGGCAGAGTTCAGGTTGAAGGCCAGCACCGATATGGCCCACCATGCGGCGTTGGCCCCGAACAGCCCCGACGGCAGCCGGCCCCCAGCCAAGTCACTCTTCAGAACGCTGTGGACCTCCTCGCCCTTGCCGCACCTCTGTCTCGACCACCAGATCAACTCATCTGCCGTAATGCTCCGGTTGGTCACCACGCCGAAGACCTTGTACCAGCCTCTGTTGGACAGCTCCATCGCGGGGAATGGAAGCTCCATCTGCCCCTCCATTCCCGGCAGAGGCTGTTCGATCAACCGCTCCCTGGTAGCTATGAACCGATACTCAGGGCTGTTCTTGGAGTGCCCTATCCAGTTAGGCACGAAGTTCACATCAGCCCACTGCTGACCCGTGTCCACACGATGCTCCCCAACCTTGCGGTACAGCGTCTGCCAGTCTTGCTCGGCGACCTCGGACACCGCACGGCGGAACTCCGTCGTCACGTCGACCCCAACCGCAAACTCGATCACCCCGAACCGCTCGTCTCCACCCTCCGCGCAGTACCGCAGCAACTCCCGCTGGTACCCCGCCGTATCCGACCTCAGCATCACCTTCTCCACCCCCGCAGGCAGACGGCCCAGCGCTTCAATCAACACTCGCAACTGCTGATGGCCCGCAGGTACGTTGCCGTCCCGAAACTCCGAATGCACGATCAACTCGGCCTCTGACCAGTAGGTGATCAGCGGCTGGTACGCCCTGTACTTCTTGTAGCTGGGGAGCGCCTCCTGCTTGCGCGTCTCCACCAGTGTGGCATCCATGTCCAGAGTGGCCTCGGTCTGAGGCGAACGGCTCTGCGCGAAGCCCACCAGGTCGGCGTTCACCTTGCGCAGACCCTTCATAGCTCCATTGGGAGCAGGTATGAATGCTCTGTGAGCTTCCCGCATCGACTCCTCGCCCGCGTCATGGAACCTCTCCAGATACCGGAACACCGCAGACTCCGACGGCACGCTCCGACGACGCTCGACTCGCCATCTCTTCTCCAACGCCCTGCGCTCGCTGAGACGCATACCACAGGTCTCGAACTCTCGAAACATCCTGCACAGCCCTCTGTCCTTCTCAAGGAGATCAAGGTCGGACACCGACTCGCCGCCTGCCAAGTTCAGCAGCATCAGCGAGATGATCATCTGGCTGTCCGTCCAGCCCTGACCTCTCTCCCGCAGTCTCACGTGGCGCTCTACCGATGACCTCAAACCCGCTGCTTGCATCAACTCCAGGTACGTCATCAGGCCGGACAGCCCCGTCATACCCGTCGAGCCCTTCTCCTGCTCGTACTGGAATGCCAGTAAGCCTTGCTTCATAATAGCTGCACCTCGTTGGTGATCGTTTCTCTTGGTCAAGAAACATCTTAGCCCGCTTCGTGGCGGGCGCCAACGAGGTCTTTCTCTTATCTAGGTGGGGAATCTGGGCGGTGATCCTTCGTGGACTTCCATGGTCCCTTCTGCTACGATGGGTGGCGCGTGTAGCTACGCGTGGTTCGCGGTTTCCGCGGTCTGGCAGCACAGTCGATGGGCGAACCCGGCAGCAGGCGTAGATCTTGCTGCGAAGGCCGAAGCCGCAGGTGGCGAGCCGTCAAGAACCGGTATCCGGGGGGATTACAATGGCACCCGACGAGTTCACCTTCGCCGATTTCTCGAAGCAGCCCTTTCACATGGCGCAGAACGCTCGGCTGATAGACATGGCTCAGGTTGGCTCCGGGCAACGAATCGTCGATCTGGCGTGCGGCACCGGGACCGTGACGAAACTGATCCTGGAGAGGCTTCGGGACGCTCGCGACTCGGTGATCATCGCAATCGATCACTCGGCAACCGCGCTGAAGCAGGCCATGGAGGAGCTGAAGGACGCTCACGAGGCCGCCGTCCAATTCGTGCAGAGCCGGGTAGAGCAGGCCGCCGAGTCTCTGCGGGAGTCGGCCGACACGGTGTTCTTCTGCAACGCGATCCATTACGTCGTCGATAAGGACAGCCTGGTCTCGCAGATCTCGAGAATCCTCAAGCCCGGCGGTACCTTCGCCTTCAACACCTCCTTCTTCGAGGGATGCCACCCCGCCGGGTCGGAGCAGTTCTACCGGAAGTGGATGTTCAAGGCATTGAGGATACTCAGGCGCGACTACGGCCTGAGCCCAATCAAGGCGGAGAAGACCGAGGCCCGCAAGCAGCTCTCGCCGGAGCAGTACCACGAGCTGGTGGAGAGCAACGGCTTCCGAATCACGCGGCACGAGATACAGTCTGTGGACGTTCCCCTGGAGGGGTGGCTGGACATCAGCTCGTTCGAAGACTGGATCTCGGGAATCATGCCCGGGGTGCCCCTGACAAAGGCCAGCGCTTCCCTGAAGAAGGGCGTCACCGACACGTTCCAGGAGCTTGGCCTGACGTCCGTCCCGCGCAACTGGCTCGACGTGGTGGCGGTCAGGGTCTAGACTCGATCCCGTCCGGGCTCTGCGGGCCCGGCGCCCACTCTACGCTTTGGTACCGTATATCCGCTCGGGTACGACTATCACCACCGAGCGCACCTCGTCGCGCATCGCCTGGTCGTACTCGTCCCAATCGGGATGCTCCTGCCCTGAGGCGGCCGTATAGACCTCTCGCAGGCTGAGCCGGAGCTCCTCGGGATCGCCGACGCCGGGCGAGACGAGCTCCGCTCGACCCTCCAGGACCACGTAGCCCCACCAGTCGCGCTGGGATACCATCAAGGAGCACCGAGGATTGCGCCGGAGGTTGGTCAGCTTGGCCCGGTCGGCCGTGGTCGTGAAGGCTACGCCGTCTCTATACGGACCCACCGACACGATGCTCATCTGAGCGCCGCCGTCCCGTCGGAACGTGGTGAGTACGGCCTGATGGTTCTCGCTCGCAAAGGCCCTGACCTTCTGTGGCAGCACGATCTTTCCTCCTCCTCGGGGGTCGAAAGGGAGAGTCTAGCAGGCTGTGAGCTCCCCGGTCTACCGGACGAGCGCCGAGGGCAGGGTCTTTTCGTTCTCCCTCGACTCCCCCGTTGGGGTGCTCTCTCATTCCCACCCACCCGCCCAATGGATCGGGGCACCCCAAACCCCGCAAAGGGGGCTCTGCCCCCTTCGGAACCCCCGGCCGGGGCCTGGTGCATGCCCTCGCCCTCACGCTCAGGAAGGTCGGTGTGTGGAACCACACGCTGGATGGCCAACGATCGGACTTTGGAAAGGCCCTAGTACCGAGGGCCCGTGGCTCGACAAGATCGCCGCAAGCGGAGAGGTCCGCAATCCTGAACCGCTATGTTAGAATGAGGTGCCCGGCCCCGTACCATCGGGGTCTCGCTCTTTGGATCCCACCTTTGGAGACTGTCCGATGTTGGACGTAACTAGTGTGCAGCTTGCCCCCCGAGAGGTTACGGGCAAAAAGGTCAAGAAGCTCCGGCGCCAGGGGCTGACCCCGGTGCACGTCTACGGTGGCAACGGCGGGCCGGAGTCGCTCCAGGTGGATGCCCTGGTTCTGGGCCGTCTCCTCGCCAAGGTCGGGAGGAACATCCCGGTCTCGGTCGAGGTGGACGGCAACACGGGGGCCAGCATCTGCCTGGTCAGGGAGGTTCAGAGGAATCCGGTAAGCGACGAGGTCGTCCACGTCGACTTTCTGCGCGTGGACATCGCCCAGCGAGTGCGGGCCCTGGTGCCCGTGGCCCTGATCGGGGAGCCTCCCGCCCTGCGCCTCAACGGCACGCTGATTCAGCCGCTCCAGTCCATCGAGGTCGAGAGCCTCCCGCTGGAGATGCCCACCTCGATCGAGGTGGACGTCTCCGGGTTGGACGACTTCGAAAAGGCGATGTACGTCCGCGACGTCACGGTTGCGGCTGAGGCCACGGTCATTTCGGACCCCGATGCCATGATCGCCAGAGTGGAGCCGCCCAGGGTCATCGAAGAGGACCTGGTCGTCGAGGAACCAGAGGAGGGCCTCGAGGAAGGGGAGGAGGGCGCAGAGGCTCCCGCCGAGGGAGCCTCTGCGCCCGAAGCCGGCTAGCCGCTCCTGTTCTCAAGTCCCGACCCTCTCTTCTAGTCAGGTGGGGGAGGACGATCGGCATCTACAAGTACTCGCGGTGGGACGGCACCCAGCAGGCGTTCGACCTGGACGAAGACGACGTCATGGACTCGTTGTCCAGGGAGTTGATGGCGCATGGGGACGTCGATCGCGCCCTCCGAAATCTTCTCCAGCGCGGACTACCTCGGGAGGGCCGCGGCCGGCCCACAGGCGGGCTCCGCAGCCTTCTCGGCCGGCTGAAGCAGCAGCGGCAGCGACAGCTTGAGCGCTACAACCTCGACTCACTCTTCGACGACCTCAAAGAGCGGCTACAGGACATCGTAGACGCCGAAAGGGCCGGGATCGACCGGCGAGTCGACGAGGCTCGCAGGCAGGTGTCCGAGGCCGGAGAGCATGCCGAGGACCTCCAGGGACCGATGCGCGTTCTGGACGATCGGGCCCGCCGAAGTGTCGAGACCCTCGACGCGCTGCCCGAGAGCGCGGCCGGGGCCATCGGCGAGCTCAGGGGTTACGACTTCATGGACCCCGAGGCCCGTCAGAGGTTCCAGGACCTGCTCGACTCCCTGAGTCAGCAGATGGTCCAGAGCCTGTTCAGCAGCCTTCGCGACCAGATCGCCGGCTTGACCCGGGAGCAGATGGACGAGCTCGGGGACATGGTGCGAGCCATCAACCGGATGCTGCAGGATCGCGCGATGGGCCTGGAGCCGGACTTCCACGGCTTCATGGACCAGTTCGGCCCGTACTTCGACCCGGACAGGCCGTCGGATCTCGACGAGCTTATCGATCTCCTTCGCGGCCAGATGGCCGTCATGCAGTCCCTCGTCGACAGTATGACCCCCGAGATGCGCCAGGAGCTGACCTCGCTGATGCGATCGGCGGTGGACTCCGATCTGCTGGCGGAGCTCAACGAGCTTGCCTCGGAGATGGCCCTGATGTTCCCGCCCGGGGAGCTCGGCCGCGAGTACTCCTTCATGGGTGATGACCCCGCGACGCTGGAACAGGCCATGGACGTCATGGGACAGCTCCAGGAGATGGACGACCTGGAGAAGCGGATTCGCGAGGTTGCGCGCGGCGGGCGGATCGAAGACATCGATCCCGGCCAGGTGGAGCAGCATCTGGGAGAGGACGCCCGCCGAGAGTTGGAGAGGCTGCAGCAGGTGGCAAGGCAGCTCGAAGATGCGGGCTACCTGAGGCGCAAGGGCGACAGGCTCGAGCTCACTCCGAAGGCCGTTCGGAGGCTGGCCCAGAAGACTCTCGGGGAGATTTTCTCGGATCTGAGCAAGGGGCGGCTGGGCGCCCACGACATCCGCGAGCGGGGGCACGGGGGCGAGCACACGGGCGAAACTAAGCCCTACGAGTTCGGCGATCTATTCGACGTGGATATGCAGCGGAGCGTGTTCAACGCCATCCTGCGAGACGGTCCGGGCGTGCCGATCCGGATGGCGCCCCAGGACATGGAGGTACACCGCTCCGAGCATCAGACCCAGGTGGCGACGGTGCTGCTTTTGGACCAGAGCCGGTCCATGGGATTGTTCGACAGCTTCAGCGCTGCAAAGAGGGTGGCGCTGGCGCTCTACTACCTGGTGCTCAGCCGGTTCTCCCGAGACCGCCTCCACATCATCGGATTCTCCGACTACGCGATGGAGATACGGGGCGACAACCTGCCGGAGCTGACCTGGAACTCCTGGACCCCGGGGACGAACATGCATCACGCGCTGATGATGTCGCGCAAGATACTCGCAAGGGAGAACGCCGCCAACAAGCAGGTGCTAATGATCACCGACGGCGAGCCGACCGCACATCTGGAGGGCGGCCAGGCCTACTTCAGCTATCCGCCCAGCTACCGGACGATCGAGGAGACGTTGAAAGAGGTGAAGCGGTGCACCCGGGAGCGGATCACCATCAACACGTTCATGCTCGAGGCGAACAGCTCCCTCATCGACTTTGTGGACCAAATGACACGTATAAACGGCGGCCGCGCCTTCTACACGACCCCCAGCCAGCTGGGCAGGTACGTCATGGTCGACTACCTGAACGGCCGCCGGAAGCGGATTGGATAGGGAGGACTAGGCCAGCTCTTCCCCAAGTCGGCGAGCCCGCATAAGCAGCGATCGTCCGTATCCCCGTTTGGGGTGGTCTCCTTCCCGCCCACCCACCCTAAGAATTGGGCGCACCCCAAACCCCGCAAAGGGGGCCATGCCCCCTTTGGAACCCCCAATCGCGGCGCGGGTTGACCTAGTCCATCCCTCTGGGAGGGCCGACGAGCCCAAACGCCAGCTTGGGTTGCCGCGATCCCCAGCCACGGCTATCATGTCTTTCCTTCTGAGCTGCGATTCAAGCCTCGACAGGGATGATTTGTGCGAAACGCCCTCTACTACGGCGACAACCTGAGCGTCCTGCGGGAGCATATCCCCGACGAATCGGTGGACCTCGTCTACCTTGACCCGCCGTTTAACTCCAACGCCTCCTACAACGTGCTCTTCAAGGAGAAGACGGGCGAGGAGTCGCCGGCGCAGATCAAGGCCTTCACCGACACCTGGGAGTGGACGCAGGAGACCGAGCGCGCTTTCGAGCAGGACATCATCCTGAATCCAAGCTCGGCCGCTGCGGTGAAGGACATGATTACGGCCCTCCGCCAGTTTGTGAGCCGCAACGCGCTGATGGCCTACCTGGTGATGATGACCCCCCGCCTGGTGGAGCTGCATCGTGTGATGAAGCCAACAGGAAGCCTCTACCTCCACTGCGACCCTACGGCGAGCCACTATTTGAAGCTGCTCATCGACGCCGTATTTGGCGCCAGGAACAGCCAGTCGACGTTGGCAGTGCGAGAGCGCTCTGGGAGGATAATCCGTACGAGTTTGAGCACTGCGCCACCGCGCTGCTGGAGGCCTATCCTCAGGAGCGTAAGAAGGGCGCGGACAGGAGCATCGACGGGCTGGTGTACTTCGTTGACGGCCCGCGGCGCACGCCCCATAAGGCGGTGATCCAGGTGAAGGGCGGCCACGTGTCGTCGCCGCAGATACGCGATCTCAAGGGTGCGGTGGAGCGCGAGAAGGCGGCCCTGGGGCTGTTCATCACGCTGGCGGAGTCGACGAGGGAGATGCGGGTCGAGGCGGCCAGCTCGGGCTTCTTCCACTCCGACATCTGGGACCGGGACTACCCCAAGATTCAGATACGGACGGTGCAAGAGCTTCTGGGGGGCAGCCAGTTCGAGATACCGGCTCGGCCTCCTATGTACCAGGCCGCCCAGCGGGTGCGGCGCTCCGAAGGACGGCAAGCAACCCTGGACGAAGCAGTGACCGGGTAACTGCGGCGCCCGGCCTGCCGGTCCCCCTACCGCTCGGCTAGGTCGAAGGGGAGCTTTCGAGACGATCGGGTATCTCCGAGGAAAGACTAGGCCAGAGCCGCCGTAAGCTCTTTCTTGAAGTCGGCCAGCTTTGTCACGGTGGCCATCAGGGCCGCCTCCCAGTCGTATCCGTGCCTCCCCAGGTCCAGACGTATCCGGCTGTTGCCGACCTGCGCACCCTGCCCCAGCACCCGCTGGACCGCGGTCCGCGCGCCGCCGACCTGGTCCCTCAGACGCAACACGATGTTCTCGTCGTCCTTCGAGATTGACTTGATGCCGGCCTCCTGCGCCCGGAGCTTCAGCCGCGTGACGAACAGGAGGTTCTGGACCTGCCAGGGCGGCGGCCCAAAGCGGTCGACGAGCTCGGCCTCCATCGCGTCGATCCCCTCGTCGCTCTCCAGCTTGATCATCCGCTGGTAGATGTCCAGCCTGGTGGACAGATCGGAGATAAACTCGTCTGGTATGCCGGCTGGCATGCCGAGGTCTACGCTCGGAGCGACCTCCCGCGAGGGTCCGAGCACGTTGGAGATAGGGTCGACGCCCGGCTGCTCCTCACCGGCCTCCAGCTCGGGTCCGATCGCCGGGACTGAATCGGTGCCGGTCCCGTTCTGTGAGGCTACGCCGCGCGCCCGGACGTCTTCGACGGCCTGCTCGAGCATCCGAGTGTACAGGTCGAAACCGACCGCGTGGATGTGTCCGCTCTGCTGGGACCCGAGGATGTTCCCGGCTCCCCTGATCTCCAGGTCCTTCATCGCGATACGGAACCCCGCTCCCAGCTCGGTCGCGGCCAGCATCGTCTTCAGCCGCTTCTCGGCGGTCTCGGTCAGGCTCCTGGCCTTCGGAATCAGCAGGTAGGAGTAGGCGCGCCTGGCGCCGCGACCGACCCTCCCTCGGAGCTGATACAGCTGGGAGAGTCCGAAGGTGTCGGCGCGGTCGACAATCAGGGTGTTGACGTTGGGGATGTCCAGGCCGGACTCTATGATCGTCGTGCACACCAGCACGTCCATCTTGCCCTCGGAGAAGGCCAGCATCGTCTCTTCGAGCCGCGACTCGGGCATCTGTCCGTGCGCGACTCCGACCTCCGCCTCCGGCACGAGCCGCCGGATGTAGCCGGCCATGTAGTCGATGCTGTGGACCCTGTTGTGTAGGAAGTAGACCTGGCCCTGCCGGTCCAGCTCGCGGAGGATCGCCTCCCTGATCAGCTCGTCGCTGAACTCCGAGACGTAGGTCTTGATGGGCAGGCGCTCCTCCGGCGGCGTCTCGATCATACTCATGTCGCGGATGCCGGCGAGAGACATGTGCAGCGTGCGCGGGATGGGAGTGGCGGTGAGGGTCAGAACGTCCACCTCGCTGCGCATCTGCTTGAGCCGCTCTTTGTGAGCGACCCCGAACCGCTGCTCCTCGTCGACGATGACCAGCGCCAGCTTGGCAAAGGTGACGTCCTTCTGTACCAGGCGATGGGTGCCGATGCAGATGTCGACGGTGCCGTTCGCGAGCCCCTCAAGAACCTGCCGCTGCTCGTAATCTGTGCGGAAGCGGCTCAGGACCTCGACCTTGATGGGGTATGCGCTGAGACGCTGCGAGAAGGTCGCATAGTGCTGCTGGGCCAGCACGGTCGTCGGCACGAGCACGGCGACCTGCTTCCCGTCCATGACCGCTTTGAAGGCCGCCCGAAGCGCGATCTCGGTCTTGCCGTATCCGACGTCGCCACACACGAGCCGGTCCATCGGCCTGCTGCGCTCCATGTCCGCTCGCACTTCCGCCATCGTCTCGAGCTGGTCGGGCGTCTCCTCGTATGGGAACGAGTCCTCGAGCTCGACCTGCCAGGGCGTGTCGGGTCCGAACGCGATCCCCTCGACCGCCTCGCGGGTCGCGTAAAGCGTCAGGAGCTCCGACGCCATCTCTCGGGTGGAGCGGGCGACCCTCTCTTTGGTCCTTGTCCACTCCTGGCTCCCCAGGCGGGTGAGCGTCGGAGCCCGGTCCATTGGGGCGACGTAGGGGGTCAACCGGTCCAGATGCTCCATCGGGACGTACAGCTTGTCGCCGGCGGCGTACTGGAGGATCAGGTACTCTCTCTCGCTCTGATCCGACGGAGACGTGCCCGTGCCGGCGAACTTGGCGATGCCGTGCTCGACGTGGACAACGAAGTCCCCCGGCCTCAGCTCCGTGAGGAGCGCCTCGCGCCGGGCCGATCTTCGCCGGGTGGTCCGCCGCTGCTTGGCCACCCCGAATATCTCGGAGTCGCCGAACAGCACGAGCTTGTGGTCGTCCGCCGTCAGGGAGAATCCCTCGGAGAGCCCGGCGCCACTCGACTGGACGATGGTGATGGAGCCGGGACCCGGCGGCCCGCTCAGCGATTGAATCAGCTCGGCATGGACCCCTCTCTCCTCCAGGATCTCCCCCAGCCGCTTGGGAAGCGAGGTGACGGCGACGACCCTGTGGGCCTCCGCAGCCAGCTCCTGAGCCTCCTCGGCGAACTTGTCCAGCCGGCCCAGAAAGCGCGGCGCCGAGGAGAACGGAAGGACAAAGACATCCCGGTGTGCCAGGTCGTCGGCCCCCCACGGCGTGATGTCCAGACGCCTGGGGAACCGGTCCAGCATCATCTCCACCTCGGACCACAGAAGGTGCGACGACGGGAAGTTGCGGGGGAGCTCCCCTCGCCCCTCTTTGATCTCTCTGAGCTCGTGGGCCCTCTCGTCGGCGTCCCAGGCGGCCGCGACGACATCGGATGGCTTGCTCCGGACCAGTACCGCGTCCTCGGAGAAGTAGTCCAGCAGGCTGCCGTGGTTGAAGAGGCCCGAATAGAACTCGAGCTCCTCTACGTCGAGGCCGTCCAGCAGCGTGTTGAACTCCTCTGTGAGACGCTCCTTTGTGGCGCCGGTGCAATTCGATACGTCCATCGAGGACAGGCGCCTGTCCAGCTCGTCGCGGCTGGACAGGGCCGGCAGCGTCTCGGCGGCGGGGATGACGGTCACCGAATCGATGACGTCGGTGGAGAGCTGGGTCGCCGGATCGAACCGCCGAATGCTGTCTATCTGGTCTCCCCACAGCTCTATGCGGACCGGAGAAGACGCGGCGACCGGGAATATGTCGAGGATCCCGCCACGGCGGCTCACGTCTCCCGGCGCCTCCGCGACCGGCCCGAACCTGTACCCAATCTTGCGCCACAGGTCCAGCAGGTCGTTCAGGTCGATCTCGTCGTTCGTCCGAAGGGTGTGCCGACCTAGGGAGAAGTGGTCACGGGTGAGGGTCTTCTGGGCCACGGCCGTGGCCGAGGCCACAACGATGGGAGCCACTGACTCGTCTCGTGTCTCCGCCAGATTCGACAGCGTCCTCAGGCGCTCATGGACCGTATGCGTGTCGGACACCAGCCGCTCGAAGGGCAGCGTCTCCGTTTCGGGAAAGTGGAGGACCTGGGCATCCGCCCCAGCCCAGACCGCCATCTGTTCGTACAGACGCCTGGCCTCTTCGGGACGGGGCGCGATGACAAGCATCGGCGCCCCCAGGTGCTGCCACAGGGTCGACAGAAGGAACGGAACGGCGTCCTCCACCACCTGCACGCGCGCGTTGGCGCGTGTTTCGCGGAGCAGCCGGCTCAACTGTTTGTACTGGGGCACCGCTTCGAGCAGGCTCCCCAGCGCCGCTAGGCTCATACGTCTCCCGGGCCTGTCTCTTGTCCCTGGCGCCGCACTCCGGGACGCCGAACAGGGCCGCCCCCGGCGTCCGGGGCCAGCCCGATAGGACTATTCTAGCACGCGAGGCTCAGCCGGGAGCGGCCTCCACGAACCTCTCCGGCGTGCAGGGATCGATCGACAGGTCGGTCGCGCCGTCGACGATCAGGTCTGCGACGGATTTACCGATGGCCGGGCTGAGGAGGATCCCTTTTCGACCTGCTCCGGTCGCGAGATAGACGTCGTCCCAACCCGGCGCTCTGCCGACGATGGGAAGCCAGTCTGGCGTGACCGGGCGGAGGCAGGCCGTCTGCTTGACCACCCGAGCCTCCGCGACGGCCGGCATCATGCGGGATGCGGCATCTAGGATCGACCTCTTCGCGGAGTCGCTCGTCTCCAGGTCGAAGCCGCGCCGCTCTTCGGTCGTACCCGCCCAGACAAGCCCGTCCGGCTTCTGATAGACCGCCGCCCCGGCCCAGGCAAAGTCGTAGGACAGCTCCGGTCCCGGCATCTCCAAACGAAGAAGCTCACCCTTTACCGGCTCGACAGGGACCGTGATCCCGAGCCACTCGCCGCCCTCCATCGACCACGGCCCTGTCGCAAGGACGGCTGCACCGCAGGAGATCTCTCCGTCCGGCAGGACGACCCTGAGTCCGGAGCCACCTGTCTCCACTCCGGTGACACAGGACTGGACGATTCTAGCGCCCAGCACCTCGGCACTCTTCGCCAGCGCCATCGTGTACTTGAGGCTGTCGAGGCTGGCGTTTCCGCTCGCGCAGACCGCGTCGATCAGGTCTGGGGCGATCCGGGGTTCCAGGGCGAGGACTTCTTGACGATCGAGACGTCGTGCCGAGAAGCCCTGCGACGCTTCGAAGACCTGGACCGTCTCGTCCAGATCGGCGATCTCGTCCTCCCCGAAGGCCACCTTGACCATCGAGACGGTGCGAGGCTGAAAGTCGAGGCCGGACTCGCCGAGGAGCTCGTCCCAGAGGCCAAGATGCATCCAGAAGGACTCGATCGCCAGCGGGCCCAGCGGTCCCGGAATCCCGGCGCCCTGGAGTGGATTCAGCCCGCCGGCCGAGTACCCGGACGCCCGGCTCCCGATGCCCTCACTCTCGACGATAGTCACACCGACACCGGCGCGGGCCAGGTAGTAGGCAACGGCACAACCGGCGGCACCGCCGCCGGCCACGACAACATCGGTCGTTTGGGTCATTTCTTCAAGCCGCTCACGACGGAGTGGACGGCACCACTCTAGTGGTACGACAGGACGCGGAATCCCGTCTCCTCCGGAACGAGCAGGACGTTGGAGCCGGCGGCATCCTCGATGCTGCGGGCTACCTGGCGAAGCCCCTCCTCGGTGATGTCCGGGACGACGGTATCGGGGTCGGCCCATCGAAGCACACGCACATCCTGGTCCAGCACCTGCTCCAGCGTGCGCACAAGCTGGATGGCACCGTCAGCAGCAAGCAGCGTCACGGTCTTGCGCCGGCGAGGAGCGGTGGCCGGCGCAACGGTGCCGGCCTCGACGCTCCTGTCCTGTCGATAAACCATCCAGTAGTACGGGAGGAACGCGAGGCTGGCGGCAACGATGCCTATGCCGACCCTGGCCTTCCAGACGACCTCCGAGAGCCGACCGTCGAGAAGTTCGCTGAGGAAGACAAACAGGACGAAGCTGGCGCTGCCCAGGAGCGTCAGCACTCCGACGATCAGGGCCGCGAAGATGAACAGCCGCCTCGCCGGCGATGACAGCTCGTCCATGCCCCCGGCGCCGATGCGGCGCTGAGCGGATCTCCAGAGGACGGCCCATAGCGGCAGCCCGAGAATCCCCATCGTGATGCCCAGCGCGATACCGCCGCGCCATGGCGCTGATAGGGACAGCAGATCTCCGCCTCGACCTCCCAGTATGCCGACGGCCGTCGTGACGAGCGCGGCTACGGCCACCGCCGCGGCCCCCAGGCCAATCGCGATCGTGATATAGACAAGGAAGCGCCGCACCTGTGGCAGCTCGTCCGGGCCGTCTTGGGCCTCCCGACGGGCGACCAGGTTGTGATAGCCGAGGATGCCCGCCCCGGCGGCGAGGGTGGCGATCGCGGCGGGCAGAAAGCGGAAGTGGTCCGCGGTGGTGTCCCTTCCTTGCAGCCCGAACAGCCAAATCAACACCCCGTAGACCACGATGCCGACGGCGACCATGATGGTGACCGTCCCGCCTACCGTCGCGAAGATGCTGACGTAGACGTGCCTCAGAACGGACCGGTAGTCCAGACGCGCCAGGCGGAGCCAGTGGACGGCCCACATCGTGCTCCCAACGAGGCCGAACGCCAGTGCAGACCTCATCGCCGGCCGCCACAAGCCGCTTCCCGAACCCGTGAACACCGCTACCGAAGCGAGGCTGTCGTAACCGTTCAGCAGCAGGATGTGGACCACCCTCCCCAGTCCTGACACGCCCATGACCAGCATCGCCAGCGTGGCGATGTAGAGATACAGACGGCGCACCGCCCTGGCTTCCGGTGTCGGCTGACCCTCGGAGGACTCCAGCCGCCAGTGGTAGAGCCAGACCCCCGTCCAAACGACGATGGCGGCCCACGGGTAACCCCCGAAGGATCGTCCGCCGAAGATCCAGCGGAGGACGTCCGCGGCGGCGGCCACGCCGACTCCCAGGGCAACCCCCAGGAGAAGGTAGACGTACACCTTTCGGACCGTCGATCCCGTCTCGACCGAGTGCTCTCTGGTGAACCTGCCGATGGCTCTCCAGTGGAAGGCCCAGACCGGCAGCCCGATGATAGCCAGCGACAGCCCTATCGCAAGTCTTGTGCGGCTCGAGATGACTCCGGTTTCGACGATCGAATCGAGGATGAACTGGAGTATCTGAACCAGGCCGTTGGCCGCCATTACCAGCGCGATAAACGCGACCCCGTAGAAGTAGAGGCGGCGTACGGTTCCCACGCCGGTGTCCTCCTCCGACCCACGGCGGCGCCTCAAAACCGAGACGCCGTAGACGATCGCGCCGATTATGGCCGCGAGGACCAGGAGCGGTAAGAAGAAGATCGCTGAGTCGAAGAACATGGTGCTCGCCTACTGGGTCGCGGAGGACGTTGGTATGGGGGTCGCCGCCTGCTCTCGGGTTTTGGGCTCTGGGATAGCAGGGGTACGGTCGTCGATGGCCGCCTTCGGGCACCCGAAGCTCGGCCACGGGAACCGGGTGAACCGCCACTCTGAGCCCTCCCTTCGCAGGGTATAGGTGCGCTCGAAGTCCGACTCGGAGGTTCCGAACGGACCGTTCCTCCGGAACTCCGTTACACGAACGGTCACGAAGGCCACGCCGTCCTCTGTTATCTCGGTATTCCTCAACGTCACCTGCTCCTGGCTGACGTCCGTGCGAAATCGGCTCGGTGAGCCGAAGACGTCGTCGATGGCGCAATCCTCTTTGAGACTCGTCGCCAGGAAGCTGTATACGAGGCCAAGGTCGTCTTGCTGCAGTGCCTCGATATAGGCCTGGACGGCCCTCTCGGGCGAGCCCTCGGGGAAAGTGGCCTCGCTCTGGAGGAGCGCGACGACTATGCTGGCAACCACCAGCGCGGCCAGCGCCACGGCACCCCCGATGAGCCAGAGCCTGCTATGGGGTGGTGCGCCGTTCGAGCTCATGCGGGGTTCGGGTCACCGTCTTTGTCGATCTACTGGTCATACGGTCCAGAATATCCACCCCTGGACCGAATCGATAGGTACATCTGTACCTATTCCGAATGGTAGACGAACCACGGACGGTTGGGACGAACGAACCCTACGGAGGAAGAGGCCTGCTAGACGCCGCTCACGAGCGGGAGGAGATCGACGAGGCTCTCGACGCGGGGGACATCCGTGAAGTCAGGGTGGTTGCCGTCACGATCCATCAGCACCGGGCTCATACCCACGGCGCGAGCGCCTTCAATGTCCGACGAAAGCTGGTCGCCGACGTGCATCGCCTCGTGGGGCTCGACGCAGGCCCTGCTCAACGCCTCCTGGAATATCTTCGGGTGGGGCTTCTCGACGCCCACCTCGCCCGAGGTGACCGCGAAGTCCAAATACGGGGACAGCCCTAGGTTCTGGGAGAGCTCGTCGCCCGGAGTGTTCATGTTGGAGATCATCCCCAGGGTCAGGCCCTGCCCCTTGAGCATGTCGAATGCCGGCAGGACATCCTCGAACCTGGTGAGCTCGTACGACTGGGCGCGCACCCGGCTCCAAATCTCCGCGGCCTGATCGCTCGTGACCTCGACGCCCGCGCCGCTGAGAACGAGCCTCTCGTATTCCGCAAAGAACTGTCGTCTACCGTCCGAGTCTCTCGTCCGCAGGGGCCGAACGGCGCTCTGCTCGGCCATGTAGGCGTCGGCAAGGGCGTAGCCTCGGAGCACGCCTTCGGGTGTAAGCTGCACGCCTAGCCCGTCGCACGCCGCGGATTGGATCTCGTACCTGGAGGGCTGGAATCCGGCCAGGGTGCCATACAGGTCGAACGTGGTAGCAAGGATCATCTTGCGGTCATCATAGCATCAGAGAACTTCAGCCCTGTGGACCCGGAGTCCGTTGTCCTCTCAGCCACTCACTGGCCGGCCCTAGCAGGCTGATGAAGAATGGGGTGTGCAGAGGGGCGAAGCCCCTTTGCGGGGAGTCTGAGGGTATCCTTCAGATACAAGATATCCCCCTCTCTTTACCAAGCCAGCGGATGTGTGGATGGTTGGGAACGTTGTTCAGCACCCTGTTAGATGGCCGGTCGGGACAGCGTCCAGTATGATGAGGCGCACGAGAAGGCCAGGGAGCGGATATGCAGGCCGGAAAGCTACCCCACGAGCTCCTCTCCAGGCTGCTGGAGAATGTGAACATCACCGATCCTAGAGTCGTGTTGGGGCCTGCGCCGGGCGAGGACGCCGCTCTCATCGACTTCGGCGACAGGTATCTCGTGACCAAGACGGACCCCATCACCTTTGCCACGGATCTCCTGGGCTGGTATGTGGTGCAGATCAACGCCAACGACCTGGCGGTGATGGGGGCGACCCCTCGGTGGCTGATGGTGACCCTTCTGCTTCCGGAGGGAACCCGGGAAACGACGGTCTCGGAGATCTTTCGACAGCTCCTGGAGGCGTGCTCAGCGGCCGGAGTCGCGCTCGTCGGGGGGCACACCGAGGTGACCTACGATCTGCCCAGGCCCATCGCGGTCGGTGCGATGATGGGCGAGGTAGACAAGGACCGCGTGGTCCTGACCTCCGGCGCTCGGCCGGGCGACAGCATCATCCTCACCAAGGCCATCGCCATCGAGGGCACGGCCCTGCTGGCACGGGAGGCAGCCGACTCCCTCGTGAGCGCGGGCGTCCCTCTTGCGATGGTAGAACGCGCGAAGGAGCTCCTGTTCTCCCCGGGCATCAGCGTGACCCGAGACGCCGAGATCGCCGGCCGGTCGGCGAAGGTCCACTCCATGCACGACCCCACCGAAGGCGGCCTGGCCACCGGCCTGATGGAGGTCGCCAGAGCAGCAGATGTGGGCCTGATCGTCGACGCCGCTAGAATCCCTGTGCTGCCGGAGTCCGAGGCGTTCTGCCGCGCTCTGGGGCTGGACCCGCTCGGCCTCATCGGTTCGGGGGCGCTCCTCGCGACGGTCGCACCCGATGATGCCGCACGAGTGATCGACTCGCTGGAGCGCGAGGGCATCTCCGCCAGGGAGATCGGCCGCGTGACCTCTGCCGAGGAGGGCCTGAGGCTCCGCACCGAAGACGGAGTCGGGGACTTGCCGGTCTTCGCCCGCGACGAGTTAGCGCGGTTTCTCGGCAGCTGAGCCCGAAGCCGCTCTCGGCAGCTGAGCCCGAAGCCGCTAGGTGGCAGTTTCATCAAGGGCAAGGCCTAGCTTCTGCCGGTCGGCCGACTGTTCGGTCAGAAAATCTGGGCAGGACGTCCGTCGCTCTCCGCTTTGACCCCGTCTCCGCCCGGTGGTAAACTGGATTTACCCGATAATACACGCGTGAGGGGGTAGGGGTTGCCCGAGGGCTTCGCCACAAACTGGGCGGTCGTCTTGATAGTCGCCGGGGTCGGAGTCGCTGCCATCCTGGCGATGTTTGCGACATCCCGGATGATGGCGCCAAGGCGCCCGTCGGACATTAAGCTCTCCCCCTACGAGTGTGGCGTCGAGCCCGCCCCGTTCCGCTGGTCGCAGATCCAGATCCGCTACTACGTCTTCGCCATCCTGTTCCTCATCTTCGACGTGGAGGCGGTGTTCCTGTTTCCGTGGGCGGTCGTGTTCCTTACCTCGATATCGGCCGTCTTCTACGAGATGATGATCTTCATGGGGATACTGCTCTTCGGGGTGGTGTACGCGTGGAGGAAGGGTGCGCTCCAGTGGAGATAACTCTCGGCCAGGGCTACAAGCCCGGTCAGGGCAACACACCGGCGGAGAGCGTATTCGATCGGGTCCTGCCGAACGCCGTGACCTGCCGGTCGAACGAGCTTTTCGCGTTGGCGCGCCGAAACTCCCTCTGGACGCTGACGTTCGGCCTCGCCTGCTGCGCAATCGAGATGATGAGCACCTATATGTCCCACCACGACCTGGACCGGTTCGGCGTGGTCACCTGGCCGTCGCCGAGGCAGGCCGACGTGATGATCGTCGCCGGCACTGTGGTCAAGAAGATGGCCGACCCCATCAAGGTGCTGTACGAGCAGATGCCCGACCCCAAGTGGGTGATCGCCATGGGCAGCTGCGCCACCAACGGCGGGCCCTACTACAGGTCGTACTCCGTGGTAATGGGAGTCGACCATCTGATTCCGGTGGACGTCTACGTGCCCGGATGCCCGCCCCGTCCTGAGGCGCTGATGTACGGGATCATGGAGCTGCAAGAGAAGATCGCCAAGGACGCGGCAAGTAGTGGAGCAGCGTCCGAAGCGTGAGCCACAGGTCCCTGAAGTGGCCGTCGCCCTCGATGAGCGGGGCGAGGCGCTTCGAGACGTAGTTCCAGATATCCTCCGCAATTTCACCGTTGAGATGAGCGTCGCCATCGACGAGGTCGTCGTCACCGTTCAGCCACAGGATGTCCCGGCGGTCTGCCGGCTCCTCAAGGACGATCCCAGCCTGGACCTCAACTACCTTCGCTGCCTTTCGGTCGTCGACTACGAAGAGCGTCTGGAGGTCGTCTACCACCTGTTCTCCCTGGACAAGCGCCACAAGCTGGTCGTCAAGACCTCCGTCTCCCCGGACGAGGCTCGCGTACCCTCTGTGGTAGGCGTCTGGCGAGCGGCCGACTGGTTCGAGCGAGAGGGTCACGACCTGTTCGGCGTCGTCTTCGAGGGCCACCCCGGCCTGGCGCCGCTTCTTCTCTACGAGGGGTTCGAGGGATATCCCGGACGCAAGAGTTTTCCATATCACGACTACGACGAATGGTGACTCTATGCCCACCCATCCGCCCCTGGCTGCCGGGGGCACCCCGGTCCCCAAATCGGGATTGCCGGGAGTCTGAGCCCCCTGTGCCGGGTTTAGGGTGCCCCCAAAACTTCAGGGCGGGCGGGAAAGAGAGCACCCCAAAGGGGGGCCTTGCGAGCGCAGTTCGGGTAACTAGAGACGACAACTTGCTTGCAAGACCTCGGGGCGCTGGCTGAACAGTTCTTGAGCGAACGACATGACCGTTGACAGAGACATAAAAGAGCGCGCCGACCCCGTCGACATGATGGTGAACATGGGGCCGCAGCACCCGAGCACCCACGGGGTGTTCAGGCTGGTGCTGTGGCTGGATGGCGAGCGTGTCATCGAGGCGGAGCCCCACATCGGCTATCTCCACCGCGGCTCGGAGAAGCTCTGCGAGCAGGAAGAGTACGGTCAGATCATCACGCTGTTCGACCGGATGGACTATGTCGCCAACCTGAACTGCGAGCTGGCGTTCGTACTGGCGGTCGAGAAGCTGATGGATCTGGAGGTGCCCGAGCGCGCCAGCTACATCAGGACGATCCTCTCGGAGCTTAACCGGGTCGCCAGCCACATGCTCTTCTACGGTGTGTACGGCCTGGACGTGGGGGCCATGACACCCGTTCTGTACGGCTTCAGAGAGCGGGAGCGCGTCCAGTCCCTGTTCGAGGCGGTCACCGGCGCGCGGATGATGCACAACTACTTCCGGGTCGGAGGCGTCAAGCAGGAGCTTCCCGACGATTTCCCCAGGCGGATGACCACTTTGATGGACCAGCTCAAGCAGGGCATCGAGGAGTGTGACCAGCTCTTGTCGGACAACGAGATGTTCCTGGCACGCACCAAGGGTATCGGCGTCATCGGAGCCGAGGATGCGATCGACTACGGGGTCACCGGACCGGCGCTGAGGGCCAGCGGCGTTTTGGAAGACGTCAGGATTTCCGAGCCCTACGGGATCTACGACCGGTTCGAGTTCGGAATCCCCGTGGGAACGAACGGGGACTGCTGGGACCGGTACTACGTGCGCGTCGAGGAGATGCGCCAGTCGCTGGCGATCATAGAGCAGGCGATGGCGCAGATGGAGCCGGGGGAGATCACCGCCAAGGTCCGGCGCATCGTCCGGCCCCCGAAGGGCGAGGTGTACATGCGCACGGAGTCACCGAGAGGAGACTTCGCGGTCTATCTGGTCAGCGACGGGAGCGACAAGCCCTACAGACTCAAGGTGAGGACTCCCTCATTTGCCACCCTTCAGGCGTTGAAGCACATGCTCCGGGGCGCCTATGTAGCAGACACTGTCGTGGTGCTCGGCTCTATAGACATCGTTCTCGGCGAGGTGGACCGTTGACCGCACTCGAGGGGCTCTACTACGGCCTGGGCGCTCTTGCTCTCTTCGTCTTCCTATCGGTAGTCGTGCTGGTCCTGACCTGGGGGGAGCGCAAGGCGCTGGCGCGTATTCAGATGCGCTTGGGACCGATGCGCGTAGGGCCTTACGGAACGCTCCAGCCCGTCGCCGATGCTGTCAAGCTGGTGCTCAAAGAGGACATTCTTCCGCTATGGGCGGATAAGCGCCTGTACTGGCTGGCTCCGCTCGTGGTCTTCATCCCGGCCCTTCTGCTTTGGGTGACCCTCCCTGTTGCCAGAGACCTGGTGCTGCGGAACCTGGAGCTGGGACTGTTTTACATCGTGGCGATCTCGGTGCTCTCGGTGATGGGGCTGGTCATGGCCGGCTGGGGGTCGGCCAACAAGTACGCGATGCTTGGAGGGCTGAGGGCCGCCGGCCAGCTAATCAGCTACGAGATCCCGTTCATCATGGCCATCCTGGCCGTCGCGATGCTCAGCCAGTCACTCAACCTGGTGACGGTCGTCGACGACCAGGGCACCGTGGCGAACATCATCAAGCAGCCGCTGGGTTTGTTCATCTTCCTCCTGGCGGGGCTCGCCGAGCTCGGAAGAACGCCCTTCGACATCCACCACGCCGAGTCCGAGGTCGTGGGGGGACCGTTCGTCGAGTACAGCGGCGCCCACTGGGCGGTCTTCTTCCTGGCCGAGTACATCAACACCTTCACGATCTCGGCCCTCATCGTACTGCTGTTCCTGGGCGGTTGGCGCTGGCCGGAGATGCCGCTCGTGGGCAATCTGCACTCGGCGCTCTCGATGCTGTGGTTTCTGGCGAAGACGGCCGTCGTGGTCCTGGTGATCTTCTGGATCCGGGGGACCTTCCCGAGGCTCCGCATCGACCAGCTCATGGCGCTGGGCTGGCAGGTGCTGGTGCCACTGTCCTTCCTCAACATCGTGATAACCGGTATCGCCCTCTTCTACGGATGGCACTGGTCGGCGCTGACGGCGATGTCGCTCGCTTCGCTTGCCGCGACCTTCTACCTCATCAGCAAGAGATCGGGGGCGTCTCCCGAGACGCGGACCGTACATCTCCATCCTGCGAGGATCAACCCACCGAGGCCGGCGGGCGTCCCCGCCTCCGAGACTACAGCCTCGGCGACCGACTAGCACCCCGTTTCGAGTTTACTCGAACCGGTTTACGGTTGATGTTGCCGGTCGTTCGGGATAAGATTCTGCGCGGTGGTACATGAAGGGTAATCTCAAGGGGCTGATGGTAACCCTCAGGACGATGTTGCGATCGCCCGTCACCGCTCAGTACCCCGACCCCAAAGAGCGCCTCGACATAGCCCCTCGATTCATGGGGTTCCCGGCCCTTACCTGGGACTACGAGGTCGAGGAGCCCTACTGCACCGGCTGCATGGTGTGCATTCGCGCTTGTCCCACGCAGTGCATGAGCGCCACAATGAAGGACAACCCGCTGCACGCCGACGGGTTGAGCCGGCGGCGCAAGATCATCGGTGACTTCGAGATCAACCTGGGCCGCTGCATCCTGTGCGGCATCTGCGTCGACGTGTGTAACTTCGACGCCATCGAGATGAGCCACGAGCACGAGCTGAGCAAGTACCAGCGCAACGACAATCGCGTCGACCTAAGCCAGCTTCTCAAGATGGGCCAGCAGTACCAGGCAGCGGAGAGCTGGGAGCCCAAACAGGAGAAGAACCGGGGGAAACCCAAGCCGAAGGTCGAGGTCCAAGAGACGGTCGACGAGGCCCCTGCGGGCTGATCGTGGACACCTCTCTGATCCTGTTCTACATCGTTGGGGCGCTCACACTGGGCGGTGCCCTCGGCGTCGTGATGACCCGCAACATCGTGTACGCCGCCCTGGCGCTCCTGGTGGCAATGATGGGCGTGGCTGGCGTGTTCCTGCTGGCCTTCGCCGAGTTCCTGGCACTTGTCCAGGTGCTCATATACGGCGGCGCGATCGTCATCGTCATACTATTCGCCCTGATGCTCACGCGGATCGAGGACTTCGAGCACCTGACCGACAACCGGCAATGGCCCATCGCCGCCGTCGCCGCGGCGACGATCTTCGGCCTGCTCGCCGCAGCCGTGATCACGACGACCGTCAAGACCGGCGAGCGTGAGGGGATATCCCTCGAGGCGCTGGGCGACAGCCTGTTCACCCAGTGGGCCGTTCCGTTCGAGGTGGCCTCCCTTGTGCTGCTCGTGGCACTGATCGGAGCCGTCGTCATGGTCCGGGAGGAAGGAGGGCGCAAGTGATCGAGCTCGCCCACTTCCAGATACTGAGCGCGGCCCTGTTCGCCATCGGACTCTATGGGGTCCTGTCGCGAAGAAGCGCGGTCCTGATACTGATGTCCATAGAGCTGATGCTCAACGCGGTGAACGTGAACCTGATTGGGTTCGCCGCTCTGGCCGACTTCACCGGACCGGAGAGGGCGCTCGGACAGGTGCTCGTCGTGTTCGTAATCACCATCGCGGCGGCCGAGCTGGCGCTGGCGATGGCGATAATCCTGCGGCTCTATCGGAACCGCTCCACGGTTAACGTGGACGAGATAGACCTGATGAAGTGGTAGCAGGGTGCACCATGCACCCGGGCTCATTGTTCTGATCCCGCCCGAGATGCACAGGGCCGGTGGTCGAGGCTGAAGCTGATGAATGTCATTCTGAGCCGAGCGGAGAATCTGGGGGGCTGGCGCGCCCCAGGTTCAGTCGCGAGGACCGCCCCAGACCCCTCGTAGATGCCCTTCGCCGACACGATAGGAGCGAGCTGGGCCTGGGGAATCCCGGCGCTCAGCGCCTCAGCCTTCGTCGTCATCGTCGTGTTCGGCAGGTTCCTCCCCGGCAAGGGGTCCTTCGTCTCGATCGCGGCGATCCTTCTTGGGTTCCTCCTGTTCTGGTACGTCCTGCGGGGCCTCCTGGCAGCCGGCCCGTCGTCGATGGACCTCGACTGGCTCCGCGTCGGCGACACGACGATCACCTGGGGCGTCTTCGTCGACAACCTCTCCGTGGTGATGCTGGGGCTCGTCACCTTCGTCGCCCTGCTGGTGCAGGTGTACTCCCTGGGATACATGAGGGGCGACCCGCGCTTCGGGTGGTACTTCGCGGTCCACGCACTGTTCGTGGCGGCTATGCTGACGCTGGTACTGGCCGACAACCTTCTCTTCTTCTATGTAGCGTGGGAGCTGGTGGGGCTGGGATCGTACCTGCTGATCGGGTTCTGGTACGAGCGGCGCTCCGCGGCCGAGGCCGCGAAGAAGGCGTTCATCACCACTCGTATCGGGGACGTCGGTCTGCTCATCGGGATCATCCTGCTCTTCAAGGCCACGGGCACTTTTCAGATATCGGCGATCTTCCATGCCGCAGAGCAGGGCGGCATAAGCCAGACGACGATCAACGCGTCCGCGATTCTGATCTTCCTTGGGGCGATGGGCAAGTCGGCCCAGTTCCCGTTCCACGTGTGGCTGCCCGACGCGATGGAGGGCCCTACCCCGGTCAGCGCGCTGATACACGCCGCGACGATGGTGGCGGCGGGGGTCTACCTGGTGGCGCGGATGCTCCCATTGTTCGAGCTGGCGCCGACGGTCATGCTGATCGTGGCCGTGATCGGACTCCTGACCTTCGTCTTCGCCGGGACCATCGCGCTGGTCATGACCGACCTGAAGCGTGCTCTAGCCTACTCGACGATCAGCCACCTCGGCCTGATGATGCTTTCGCTGGGCGCCGGCAGCGTGGCCGCGGCGCTCTTCCATTTGGTGGCGCACGGGGTCTCCAAGGCGCTGCTCTTCCTCGGCGCCGGCAGCATCATGCACGGCGCGGACAAGACGGAGATCTGGGATATGGGAGGTCTGTGGCGGCGAATGCCTGTGACGGCGATCACCTTCTTCGTCGGTGCGGCGGCGCTGGCCGGCATTCCGCCCTTGAGCGGGTTCTTCACCAAGGACGAGGTCCTGCTGGCGGTCCTCGATCGCCGGAACCCGGTCTTCGTAGCCCTGGTGCTGCCAGCCGTGCTCCTGAGCGCCCTCTATATGGCCCGGATCGCCTTCGTCGTGTTCCTCGGCTCCCCGAGGTCCGAGGGGAGCGTTCACGAGTCGCCGCCGTCGATGGCCGTGCCGCTGGTGCTCCTCGCGATCTTCGCCGCGTCCGTTGGGTTTCTGGCCTTCAACTGGACCGACACGTACCGGGGCTTCGCAGGGTTCATCGAGCCGCGCAAGAGCTTTCACATCGAGGCGTGGCTGACTGTTCTCTCGATCGTGCTGGTGGTGGCCGGCGTGACCGTCGGATGGCTGGCGTACGTCAACGGTGCGATCTCTCATACCCGAATGGCGGAGAGGTTCGCGGGCGTTCACCGAGTGCTGGTCAACAAGTACTACATCGACGAGATGTACCAGTGGGTCATCGACCGCCTGGTGCTGACCTTCGGCAGGTCTGTGGCGCTGTTCGACAGGGTGGTCATCAACGACACCGGCGTGGACGGCTCGGCTATGGCGGTGATGCTCTCGGCTCTCAGGGTCCGCCTGATCCAGACCGGCCGGATGTACAACTACGGCCTCGCGATGACGCTGGGTGTTATTGCCCTGGTGCTGATTTCATGGGTCCTTCTTACCTGAAGGACATAGGGTCTAGGGTACGGGGCAAGGGGTACCGGAAACACGAACCCTGAACCTATCCTGAAGAGGGTTCGAGGCAGATAACCAGCGCCGCCCCTGATTGGGGGCCGTCGCACGGGGGTTCCAAAGGGGGCCAGGCCCCCTTTGCGGGGTTTGGGGTGTCCCCGACAACTCGGGCGGGTGGGCGAGAAAAGAGAGCACCCCAAAGGGGAGGAGGCTATCGAGCCCGGTTCGGGGCAAGCAACCAATATCGCCCGTGATTGGGGGCCGGCTCACCGGGGTTCCAACTTGATGGAAACGTTCCACAGCTACGTCCTGTTCATCATCGTCGTGCTCCCGCTGGCGGGGGCGGGCCTTCTGATGGCCATACCGTCCCACCGGCGGGAGCTTATAAGGCTGTCGGCTGCGCTGGTGGGGCTGGCGGTGATGCTGCTCACCTTCTACGTCTTCCAGCAGTACGACCCCAACGCCGGGGGGTTCCAGTTCATCCGCGTCTGGGACTGGCTGGAGCTTCCCGATGCGGGGCCGCTAGGCGAGCTGGGCATCGGCCTGAGCCTCGGCGTGGACGGAATCTCAGCCCCGATGGTCCTGCTCACCGGCGTCGTGATGTTCACCGGGGTGCTGATCTCGTGGCGCACGAGCGAGCGCAGCAAGGACTTCTTCATCCTGTACTTTTTGCTGCTCTCGGGCGTCTTCGGGGTATTCGTCTCGCTCGACCTCTTCTTCCTGTTCTTCTTCTACGAGCTGGCCGTGCTTCCGATGTACCTGCTGATCGGCGTCTGGGGAAGCAGCAGCAACTTCCGCACCTTCATCCGCACAAAAGAGTACGCCGCGATGAAGCTGACTCTTTACCTGGTCGCCGGTAGCGTGCTGATCTGGATCGCCGTGCTGGCCATATTCACGCAGGCGGGGCTCGGTACCTTCAGCCTGCTGGAATTGCAGGACGTAACGTTCCCTCGGACGTTCCAGCTCGTCTTCTTCCCGTTCCTGGTCGTGGGCTTCGGGGTGCTGGCCGGTCTGTGGCCTTTCCACACCTGGTCGCCCGACGGCCACGTGGCGGCGCCGACCGCCACGAGCATGGTCCACGCCGGCGTACTGATGAAGCTGGGCGCCTACGGCATCATCAGGGTGGGCGTGCTCCTTCTCCCCGAGGGCGCCGACAAGTGGATGCCGGTCCTGATAGGACTGGCCACCGTGAACGTCCTGTACGGGGCGATCTCGGCGATGGGCCAGAGAGACCTGAAGTACGTCATCGGCTACTCGAGCATCAGCCACATGGGGTTCGTCCTGATGGGCATCGCCACGCTTCATCCGCTGGGCATGAGCGGGGCGGTCCTCCAGATGTTCTCGCACGGGATCATGACCGCCCTCTTCTTTGCCGCCGTCGGGGTGATATACGACCGGACCCATACCAGGGACATCATGGTGCTCGAGGGGCTCGCCAAGCGGATGGGGGTGACCGCCACGTTCTTCGTCGTGGCGGCGCTGACCTCGCTGGGGCTGCCGGGTCTGAGCGGCTTCGTCGCGGAGCTGCTGGTGTTCCTCGGGCTGTTCCAGACCTACCCTGTACTAGGCGTCCTGGGAATCATCGGTGCGGCGATCACCGCGGTCTACATCCTGAGGCTGCTGGCGAAGGTGTTCTTCGGCCCGATCGGAGAGCCCTGGAAGGACCAGACCGACGCGTCCAGACTCGAGGGCTTCTCGATGGCGGCCCTGGCAGGGTTCGTTCTGCTTGTCGGGCTCTTCCCGTTCCCGTTCATACGGGTGATCGACACCGGCGTGGCGGAGCTTCTGGCCACGGTTGCGGCAAGCGGATGAACAACTTCACCCTCCTTCTTCCAGAGTTCCTCGTCGCCGGGCTGGCATTCCTGGTCCTGACCGCCGACTTCCTCTTGCCATCGGAGAGGAAGAACGTTCTGCCATATATCGCGGCGGCCGGACTGTTCGGGATTCTCGCGTTCTCCCTGGTCTTCCTGTGGAACGACACGGACGTCCTCTACGGCGGCATCATCCGGATCGACGGATTCGCACTCTTCTTCAAGGCGTTCTTCCTGGTGCTCGGCGGGGTCGTGGTCCTCGCCTCGGTCGAGCACGTCCAGCGACACCTGTCACACCCCGGCGAGTACTACGGGATACTGCTCTTCACGGTCGTCGCGATGATGCTGATGGCGGCGTCGGGCGAGCTGCTGACCGCCTACATCTCCCTGGAGCTCCTGAGCTTCGGCCTCTACGTGTTGGTGTCGTACGACCGGTACAACCCCAAGTCGAACGAGGGGGGAACCAAGTACATCCTCCTGGGCGCCTTCTCGTCGGCTCTGCTGCTCTATGGGATAAGCCAGATATACGGCCTTCTCGGGACCACCAGTTTCGAGGGGATCAGCCAGGCGCTCACGGCCACGGGTGAGCTGAGCCCCGGTCTCATCGTGGGGCTGGTGCTGATCGTCGCCGGCCTGGGATTCAAGGTCGCGGCGGTCCCGTTCCACATGTGGGCCCCCGACGCCTACGAGGGCGCGCCGATCCCGATCACCGCCTATCTGGCGGTCGGCTCCAAGGCGGCGGCATTCGCCCTGATACTCCGACTGTTCGCGGAGGCCCTGATGCCTGCCGCGGCCGACTGGCAGATCATGATGGTCATCATGGCCGCTCTGACCATGACCCTGGGCAACCTGGTCGCCCTGGTCCAGAGCAACATCAAGCGGATGCTGGCCTACTCCAGCATCGGACAGGTCGGCTACCTGCTCCTCGGGGTTGCGGCGCTCGCGTCCGTTGGCGACGATCGGACGGTGTCCCTCGAGATGTCGCGACTTGCGTCAAATGGGGTCCTCTTTCACCTGGTGGCATACGGCGTCACCAACATCGCCGCCTTCCTCGCGGTCAGCGCGTTCTACGACGTAACCGGCAAGGAGGAGATCAAAGACCTGGCCGGCATGGCCAGACGCGCCCCGGCGGTCTCTATGATCCTGACGGTGTCGCTGTTCTCCCTGGCCGGACTGCCGATCTTCGCCGGGTTCACCAGCAAGTTCTACCTGTTCAACGCCGCCTCGGCCCAGGGTCTGCTGTGGCTCGCGGGGCTGGCCATGTTCACCAGTCTGATATCCCTCTACTACTACCTGTCGGTGATCCGGCAGCTATACATCGAGCCCGCGCAGGACCCCTCGCCGATACGAATCCCACGACTGACGGTCGGGGTCCTCGGGACGCTGTTCGTGGCGATCGTGTTCCTCGGGGTCTACCCTGCGCCGTTGCTCGACGCGATCCAGCACGCCAGCGACGTTATCGTATCGGCGGCCGAGATCCCTACCGGGCTCGTCCTTGGACAGTAGAACTCCGATGAGCGCCGAGGTCACGCGGCGAGAGACCGCGGTCTACAAACTGAGGCCTGGGTCCGATGACCGAGGCTCTAAGCCTGGTGAATGAGCTGGTCCACATCCGGTCCAGATTTCCGAGGAGTGAGGAATGATCCTTCAACCCCGTACGCAACAAGTGAAGGTCGCGGCCCAGGCGGTCAACGACATGTCCTCCGCCTTTACCAGGCGGCGCCTGGCCGGGATAACCTGGTCTTCTCACCTCTCGGCATCTATTGTCTTCTCAGGATGCTGCATGAGGGTGCGAGGGGAGAGACCCGTAGCGCGCTGTCCCACCTCTTTCCAGACGAACCCGCTGCCGCCGATCAAGCTCACCTTCAACTGCTACTGGACGACCTGAAATCGCTTGCCCAGCTGAGCCCCCACGAGCTTCCGCACTTTGAGGACGAGGCTCTACCCCTGCCCTGGGGGCAGCACGACAGTCAGGACGCAGACTCCCTCGGCGTTCTACACGGTGCCCCCACTCCCGATGATGTGCGGATTCATCTATCCGTGGCGACCGCAGTCTGGATCCAGGATGGCTATCGATACAACCCAGGCTTCACCGATGCGGTCCGGACGATAACGGAGGGCGAGGTAGCGACCGCCGACTTCAATGATGGCCCTTCTGCCGCAGCCGCAATAAACGAGTGGGTCAAGGTGAATACGCAGGGGCTATGCGGCCCTATGGTTACCGCTGGTCTCTTCTCCTCGCTAACGAGGGCCGTCTTGGGGACAGCGGTGCTGTTCAAGGGTCGGTGGGAACAGCCGTTCCGCTACGCCGAGTCGGGGCACTTCTACCAGCTGGATAATGCGCGGCTAGAAGTTCGGATGATGCTTGGTTGGTTCGAGAGACCGAACTATGTGAAACGCGACGGCTTCTGGGCTTTGGAGCTTCCGTACGATCGCAGACCAATCTCGATGGTGGTCCTCGTTCCAGACTCCCCGGGCGAGGAGTCCCTGGTTGCCCTGGAAGGTCGAATCGGACCGGGGTTGCGCGATGTCATCGATGCGGACCCGTACGAAGGGGACGTGAAGCTCACGATGCCCAGGTTCAAGATACAGTGTAGCCCTAAGATCTCCGGCAGCCTGGCCAGTCTGGGTCTGGGCACAATCTTCAAGCCAAGGACGGACTTCTCCGGGATCAGTAGTGAGCCCGGGTTCCAGGTTGCCGAGATCCTTCACGACGCCTACATCGACGTCAACCCCTACGGAACACAGGCCGCCGCCGCGACCCTTGCAATATATACGGGGATCGCTCGTCCCCGTCCGGAGCCGATCGCGCTGACCATCGATCGTCCCTTCGTCTTCGCCGTGGTTGAGAAGACCTCGGGCGCGGTCCTGTTTGCTGGACGGGTAGTGAGGCCAGAGTAACTGACCAGTCGGTGCTATATAATAGGGGCTCGGAAGGCGGGCCTGCAGAGCGGATCGTCGAAGCCTCCCAAGCTACCAGTTCGGGAGGCCGGTTTTTTGCCCCGACCGACCAGAAGAGATGAATAAGGGGTGGTGCAGAGGCGCGAAGCCCCTTTTGCGGGGGCTCGGGGTGCCCACACACGAACGGAAGTGCAGAGAGGCGAAGTCCCTTTGCTGGGGCGTCTGAGGGTGTTCTTCAGACATTTCCCCCTCTCTTTATTAAGGGGGCGGGGCGCAGCCCCGGTGCGGAACGCACGACAGCGCAGGCGCAGGCCGAAAACGCATAAGGGAGACGCTTCCAGAGCATGACCGAAGAGCAAGAAAGAGAGTTCAGCCGGATCATGGTCGTCGTAGCCCATGCCGACGACGCGGAGTTCGGCTGCTCCGGCACGATCGCCAAGCTGTGCCATGAGGGCTGGGAAGCCGTCTACGTGATGTGCACCGACGGAAGCAAGGGCACCGAGGACCGTGAGATCACTCCGGAGGAGCTGTCGAGCACCCGGAGGCAGGAGCAGATCGACGCCGGAAAGGTGCTCGGCCTCTCGGACGTCGTCTTCCTCGACCATCCGGACGGCTACCTTCAGCCGACCCTGGAGCTTCGGCGTGACATCGCCAGGGAGATTCGGCGCCACCGGCCGGACATCGTGATCTGCTCGAGTCCGATCCGCAACTTCACCCGTCCCTGGGGCGTCGGACACCCGGATCATCTCGCGGCGGGAGAGGCCACGCTCTCGGCGGTATTCCCGTCGGCGCGGGACCACCTGACCTTCCCGGAGCTGCTCGAGGAGGGACTCGAGCCTCACAAGGTCGCCGAAGTCTGGATGATGGGCGGGGAGCCCGACCACTGGGTCGATGTCACCGACTACATCGACCGGTCGGTCAAGGCCCTGCTGGAGCACAAGTCCCAGCTCGACGGCTGGACAGAGGAGAAGGCCGGCGAGCTCATGAGAGACTGGCGCCGACGGAACGCGGTCGGCACCGGCATCCAGTACGCCGAGGCCTTCAAGAGGCTGCTCTACAGATCGTAAGGAACCAGGCGGTCGCATCGTTTCGACCGGACCGCCAGACTCCCCTTCCCCTGTGCTCTCCGCCTTCCCCCCCGGGTGACCCCCACAGGCTCCTAACCCTCCGCGGACCCAATGGAGCCGCGCCGCATCAAAACCAGCAGCGCCGTGCATTTTGCGCGGCTCATCCACACGAAGCGGAGAGGTACGCGTTGGCGAAAAAAGGGCGGCGCCGCCGGTCGGGAGATCAACAGCAGCAGACAGAGACGTCTGCTCGTTCAACGAGACCAGCGCGTACTCGGGCGAGGAGAGGAACGCCACCGTGGCGCCGCTGGGTCAGCAACCCGTCGGTCATCGCCGCCGGCATCGTGACTCTGATCGTGGTGGGGGTGGTCGCGATGGTCGTCAGTGAGATCCGCAGACCTCCCGGCAACGACTTCGCGCTCACCGTCTACCAGGGTGAAGATGCTCTAGGAGGCAGCGAGCTGAACTTCTCCGACGTCTTCGCCCAGGGCAAGCCGGTGGTGCTGAACTTCTGGGCCGGTCTGTGCCCTCCGTGCCGGGCCGAAATGCCGGGCTTCCAGGCGGTCTACGAGGAGTTCAAGGGCGACTTCATCCTCCTCGGACTCGACGTCGGGCCGTTCATGAACCTGGGCTCCAACCGAGACGCCAGAAACCTCCTCCAGGAGCTTGGTATCTCCTACCCAACCGCCCGCGCGCACGACCGCAGCGGAATCTCAGAATACGGCGTCGCCAGCATGCCGACCACGGTCTTCCTCACCCCCGACCAGGAGGTCCTCACCACCCGCCGCGGCTTTGTCGACCGCGAACAGCTAGCCGGCCCGGTCAGACGTCTAATCGACGCGTCGGCGGCAATTCAGTAGCACGTTCCCCCTCACGCCTCCTCGCCGTTGACGTCCGACAGCGACCGGCTCAGGCGTGACGCAAGCTCCGAGTCCTCGCGCTCGAGCAGCCGGATCAGCGCTCTGGCCATGAGCTGTACGGTCCTGTCGAAGCGGTCGAGGATGCGTTCCAGGCGAAACATGAACCACGCAAGAAGGATCCCGGGGATTCCTGCGTTGAGGAATGGCGTGATGTCGATCCTCCACGGCTGCGCTCCCTCAGACGCCCTGGAGGAGTAGCTCACGGTTGACGCTGGTCCACCCCTCCCCCACCGTGATCCTGTGGCCCTCGACGAAGAACGCCTCGTTGATTCCCATGTCGGAGTAGCTCACGGTCACCCTGTCAGACAGATGGCGGTGCAGGATGAGCATCAGGCAGGCCTTGGAGCCGTTCGGGACCACGATGTTCAGGACGGTCTTGGGGTCTTTCTTGCGGTCTCTTCGGCTCCCCGCCGTCGCCTGAGCGACGTCGACCTCGCGGGTCCAGCGAGCCTCGATGCTCTTGGTGCGCTCTCCGTAGGTGCTCTTGCTCGTAGCGTCCTCGGCGATCACGATGACCGGCGCGTCGTAGGTTATCGCGTTCAGCGTCCGCAGCTTTAGCAGGGTCAGGTAGCCGGCGGTGGCGCCGAAGGCGACTCTGATGAGCGTCCCCTTCCCGTTGAAGTCCGCCGTGTTCGGGTGGGTGACCGTCAGCTCGCTGGAGATGTCCGTCCCCATTCCGTCCTGCTGCGTGTTGGCGTCGTAGTCGGTGTTCTCGACCGGCGTCAGTTGGCCCGCCACCACGTCGTAGTCCTTGCTCTCCGCGAGGAAGTCCTTGGTCTCGCTGGACGCGAACTGCGGCTTCTCGGTCAGTGTCCAGGCGGTCTGGGAGCCGTTGTTGGTGGCGTCCCTGATACGCATGAACACGATGTTCTCGATGCTGCCGTTTCCGTCGTCCCAGACCAGCTCCGAGAAGTACGGGTTCGTGCCGTCGTCGGTATCCTTGATGGTCGCCCTGGAGGCGGTGTGGGGGCTAGAGGCGCGATGCGAGCGACTCTCGAGACGCCAGAAGCCGTGGCCGTCGACGTAGACGAACCCATCCTCCTCATCCTGAAGGCGATGAATTTCGTCGGCGGCCTGCACCCCCCAGATCGACGCCGACCACGTATTGGGGACCAGATTCACCCCGGAGTCGAGCCGGCGCCTTGCCGTGTCGACGTCGGTGTAGTCGAGCATGTCGTCGAGAATCTCGTCTGAAGACTGTGGGAGCGCCGCGGTCGAGTACATGTACAGCGTGACGCTGCTCAGGCGCTCCATCTCGTCAAGCGCCCTCAGATAGCAGTACTGAGCGCCCAGACGCGGCCTCGGGTGAATAGAGTCGACGAACCCGTAGAACAGGGAGACCCACCCTCCGAAGCTGAGCCAGGTGTGGTCCGACTCGTCGTCGGCGTAGAGCCCGTGCCGGGTCGCCGTGTTGTTGAACGACGAGATGGTGTCGACTACCTCCGCATCGTCGACGAACACCCTGATCGAGTCGCCGTGGAGCACCACTTGCAAGAACTTCTGGGTCGCCGCGGACCACGTGTGACTCGCGGACGCGACCAGAGTGTCGGACCCGGCCGTCACCTTTCGCACTTCGATAGCGCTGCCGGTGACACGCACGGACAGGTAGTTGGTCGTGTCCGAGTAGCGAAAGCAGAGCCCGCCGTGATCCCCGCTGTCAGTCCCCCTCGCGAAGTCGCACCCCACCGAGACGTCCGCGTCGCCGAAGTCCATGGTCGCGATGCAGGTACCGGTGTTCTCGGCCGAGTCGGTCTTCGCCCCGACCCCCGAGCTGTCGATGTCGAAGTTCTTGAGGTTCTCAGTCCAGGCGAATCCCGAGTCGTAGTCCGGGGTGTGATCCGCGAGCTGGGTCCCGGCGGAGCCGGTGAAGCTGTCCCAGGGGTAGGCCGCCCTAACCCAGACCTTACGGCCGGGCTCGAGGTCCCCCGACAGCGGCGAGCTGCCGTTGGGCGGACTGTACTTGTGATCGTCGTTCTTCAGCTCCATCTCGAGGCGCGCGGACTCGATGTGGCCGCTCGACAGGTCCCGGAGGTGCTCCAGCGTGAGCCCGAGCACGTCCGAGGTGACGTCCTCGTTGGAGTCGGAGAAATCCCCGTCGTCGTTCCAGTCGACGCGGACCAGCCACTTAGCCTGGGCCACTATCCGTCCTTCCTCGCGTCACGCCCATCCCTTTCGAACCCATTGCCGGTCATAGAGGCAGTCCGCGGCGCTTGTCCTCGCTGATGAGACGCTTGATCTCCTTGGCGAGGGCTCGCAGCTCCCGCTCGTCTCGCCCACGGAGGGAGCTGCCGGACCCGACCGACCCCCCGCCTGGCGTTCGGGCTGGCCTCGCCGCGCGACCCGAGACGATCGCAATCGCCGAGACCAGGCCGCTCCTGGCCACCAGAGCCGCAAGGACCTCTTCGGTCTCGGACATCAGTCGCGATAGACCGCCGGACCGCGCGTTACCGTCCATGAACATCCTCCGGGAAGGCCAACGCGCCCTCGTCCTCTCTCGCTCGGCTCACCGACAGGTACATGACCATCCGTTCCACCACATCCGCCGGTGTATCCTGCAGCACAGTCCAGCTCCAGCCGGTAATCACCATGATGTGCACCTCTTCGAAGCCGGACGGGACCCTGCCGGTCACCAGATCGGAGAACAGGTCCTCCGCCTCGACCCTCAGGGAGCTCTCGGGCAACGCTCGGATCAACTGTCCATGGACCACCTTCAGGACAGCCTCGATGTCTCCCTCGTTTCGTCCGGCGACGGACTCGAGATTCACGTCGCCGGAAAAGCTCCACGCGGTCGTCAGGGACACCAGCGCCCGGATGGCCGTCTCTGTCCCATCGTCGTCACGAGCCCCGTCCCAGGCTCGTACGTCGCGCCACAGAGGTCTGGACCGTAGCTCCCACCATCCCCCGGAGGGGAGCGCTACCCTGGCGATGTCGCCTGGAGGCGCCAAGCTAGAACGTGCCCCGATTGACCGTGTTCTCGACCTGGAGCCGCGCCGACCACTCCACCCGGTTTCCGACGCGGCTCCTCAGGTCGTACGACAGGACCCAGCAGGTCCCCGAATACTTGACCTCGCCTGACCCGGAGCCCTCCGGGCCGTACTCGAAATCGACGGCAGACCCGTGGGTCCGCAGGGGACCCAGGACCGCGTCGGGACCGGAGGTCGCCGTGTTGTCGAAGATCCCGGCGAGGACGATCGTGACGTCCTCCAGCCCGGGGATGAACCTGGCTCCACCGTCTCCCAGAGCGGTGACCTCGTTGAGGCTGCGGGGGCCCGGCAGGCCGCGGACGTCCGTAAGGTAGGCCGACAGGTCTCGCTGCGTCCCGCCCGTGTCGTCGATCAGGAACCTCGATACGTTCGAGTCGAAGAAGGTCATCTCTTACCCCGACACCTGCTTGACGAAGCGAAAGTGAAAGTCGGCGCTCACAAAGAAGCCGCCCCACAGCTTGCGGCGGCCCACGCTGTCTATCGAGATGAGCCGTCCGTCGTCCACATTTCCTCCCCAAGTGGCGTCGGCGTCGACCGCCGCCTCGATGCTCTTGGTCCCCAGAGGGTCCATGAACTCGTCGAGGGTGTCGAACGCCTCCTGGGTGTTGGCCGCCGAGACGAGCAGGATCACCTTGATGCGCCCCGCAAAGGTGCTGCCGCCCAGCGTCTCGGCGGCGTTCCTGGACTCGAACAAGACCACCGCCGACGGAAACTCGTTGACCGAGCCGGCCGCGTAGTCCAGCACCCTGAGCCCGGAGATCGTCGACAGGCGCGTGGACAGCCCATCCTTGGCGTCGCGTATCTCGTCGGCCATCAGACGCCGACCCCAACGGCGGACTTCCGATACTGGCCGAGCATGAGCTGGACATCGGCGTCCAGCCTCGTGCCGGCCTTCGCTCGCCCTGTATCGGGTAAGCCGACGACACCAGCGAACGCGCTGTCCCTTCGCCTCCAGAGCCGTGCGGCCTGTATGATGACCGCCTCGACGATCGGGGGCGGATACTCGCAGATATCGATGGCGGCACCCCCGCTGTGGGAGGCCGCAGTCGTTCCGTTGACGCCTCTGTTCACGGTGAGGGTGTTGCCGCTGTAGCTGAGCACGTAGATCTGCTCTGAGTCGATCAGGAGGGTGTGCCCTGCCTCGACGTCCGTGCGGCTCGACACAATAACGCTGGTCGTCGTCGCGTCGGCGACGGCGTTGGCCGTCTCTGTCGCTCGCTTGAGATGAGTCCACCAACCCCAGCGGCCGGCGATCTGCACCGTCTGTCTCCCCTTGGGGAAGGCGCTCTTGGAGCCGGCGTCGACGTCTACCTCGACCCGAGTGTACGGGCGCGATTCCGGGTTGCCGGATGTCGCCGGGTCCGCGTTGGCCGGGATCAGCAGGTAGTCGGTCGTGGCCCACGTCGTCTCGAAGGTCCGGTCCTTGTCGTCGTCGGTCTTGAGCCCGCTGGCGTCCACGCTGATCAGGTCCGGGACCAGCAGGGCGAGCGTGCCGTCTCCGTCGAACTTTCTGGTCGCGCTCAGCGAGTAGAAGTGGCGGTTGCAGTAGCGGTCCGCTATGCGGCTGACGGCCTCGACGAGACTTCGCAGCCGCGTGTCGTCACCGGCACCGGTGATATTGAGGACTCCGGAGCTCTTCAGCGTATCCAGGGAGACGTATGCGTTAGTCATCCATCACCTTTCGGTCCGGCGGCCAGGGTTTCAGCGCCTCTGGGAGGGCTCAGCCAACGACGAAGACCCTTCGTGTCGCCGCCGGCGCCGCCTCGATCAGGGGCACCGTCGCCGCCCACTTGGGTGTGTAGAGGGTTACAGGCGCGTGGCCGGCTTTCACCGGCCCCGTGACCGTTATGTTGTTGCCGTTGCTCGTCAGGTCTATCTCTGGCGAGTGCAGCCCCCATACTGGCCAGTAGGCCACGAGATTGCCCGGTCTCATGTGAAGAGGGGTGACACCGCTGGCCAGTGCCGCTACCTCGGCAGCACTCAGTGCCACGTCCCATAGGGCCACCTCGGCGATTCTTCCAGACATGGCGTCCGAGGGCGTGGAGTCTCGCTGCATCCCGATAGAGACGTCGTCGATACCCCCCGGGGTTCTACTGGTTGCATTCGTGCCAGGGCTGCCGCCGTCTATATAGGCGGTCCTGTCCGTCGCAGAAACTCCAACCCCGCAGGCGTGGTGCCATGTATTGGTCGAATACCCCGTCGAGGTGGACGCCTTGGCGGGCGACGAGCTGCTGCTGCGAGCCTCGAAGACTACCGGGTCACCGGCGGTGCCCCCGTGAGCGCCCAGGTTCCAGAAATGGTTACCGGAGTCGTTCCGCTGGATCGCAAGGATAGACTGGTCGATGGTGGCATCATCCGTGTAAAACCAGCCCGCCAGGGTGAGTGGGTAGGCCGTGATGAGCGCGCTGCCGTGAAGCAGATACTCACTCGATGCATCATCGAACAGCCGCGCCATCAGATCAGCCCGGCCTCTTTCATGGCCCAGGCCGACAGCACCAGGGCCTTCTGCGCCGGGGTGCAACCCGATTGGAACGGCTCAGGCAGGTTGTCGACGATGGCCTGCTTGATCGTCTTGGCCTGCCATTCCGCCGGAACGGTGCTGATAACCATGTCCATCGCGGCGTCAACAGACCCCACCGCAGCCTCCAGATCGTCCGTGCCCAGGCTCGCCGTTGCCAGCAGGCCTCCGTTGAACAGATCCGACCCAAGCCTGCGTGCAGAGTCCCGCTTCTGTAGTGCCGTCATTGCCATCGTTCTACTCCCAGATGATCGACGTTATCCAGGTGGAGACGGCCGCCAGAGTCCAGCTGGCCGTCTCGAACACGAGGTCCATGACCACCTCTTCGCCGGCGACGATGGCGTCGGCGTCGAGCGTGATCTTCAGCTCCTTGTACTGGTCGGCGTCACCCGCTCCCCAGGTCACGGTCTGGGTGGTCTCGGCGTTGAGGGTTGCCGACGACGGGTCTTCCTCGACCGCGACGCTCACCCACTTCGGGTTGACCTTGGCCACCCCGGTCGTCGCGTTGGCAAGGGCGAGGAGCCGGAGCTTCCCGGTTCCTGTGGGCAGCGACGGCGGCATCTGGAACCGGAGGCGCCAGGTCGAGTCGGCCCCGACGCTGGCCTCGACTCCGAGACCCTCGTCGTGCTTCGAGTTGGCGCCCGCCCCGACGTGGAAGTTCGGGAACACCCGATCGGCCGTGACTGGGAAGGCGCTATGAGGAAATATCGGACCGCCTGCCATGATGCTTCTCCTACGGGTCGATCGTGTAGAAAACGGTTATGTGAAGCTCGTCGACGGTGCCGGACTTGGCCGTCGTCTCCAGCCACACAAAGCTGTCGGCCACTATGGTTGCGTCGTTGAAGCTGGTCACGTCGTCGCCGGTGGTCGTGCTCGTCGTCGTCGCGCCGCCCGTTACGGCCTCGGCGCCGACGGCGCTCCTGTCGGTCCCATGCCGGACCGTCCAGGTGACCGAGGGTGTCGACGAGCCAACCAGCACAGCCCGTATCTCCGTGATCGTGATCGCACTGTTCGTGAAGAACGCCGATATGTCTTCTGAGCTCGTCGGGTCCTCGATCGTGATCGACTTGCTGCCGATCTGGGACTCCGCCTTCCACTTCGCGGCGCCTCCGTCGTACGTGAGGACGTCCTTGTTGACCGGTGTGTCGGTATCGTCCAGGTCGCCGGTGTGGGCCGCAGAGAACAGATCGTGGGCCTCGAGGTGGTCGTCTCCCGAAGCGATATGCGTACCGTGTCCCGACGCGGGCTCGGCCCTCCACTTGGCACTGGCGTTGTCGTAGGTGAGAACCTCGTCGTCGGCCGGCGTGTCGGTATCGTCGATATCCCCGTGCGTAGCCGAGAACAGGTCGTGAGCCGAGCTGCCGCCCTCGATGGACACGAACGTCACCGGCGACGTGCTCGTGCACCTCTTGACGGCGTTGGCCGTGGTGTCCGACCACAGGTCGCCTACGTCCAGACCGTCGGCCGCCGCCGGGGCGGCTGCCTGCCGATAGTAGTGGTGGCTCTCGGAGCCGGAGTGCCCTGAGCTACCGAAGGAGATGGTCACGGATCATCCTTTGGGGCGAACGGTCGCCCTCAGAGGCAGGAACCGGCGCTTGCGGAACGATACGTCGAACTGCTGGGCGCAGACCGCGCACACCACTGTGTAGACCTTCCCGTCAGATGGTCGATCGTGTTCGCCGGCATGGAGGCGGTCAACCGGGTACTGGACCCTGCACCGGGGGCAGCCGACGTGCGTCACGCCTTCACCGCGTAGAAGTCGATGCCCTCACCGTTGGTGTCCACGTCCACGTAGACGTCGGCCAGATCCATCCAGTTGACGGCGACGATGTCGAGGCTCTCGCCGGCGTCGAGACCGTCGTTGGTGGTGCTGGCGACGTCCGATCCTCCGACGTAGACCTGGCCGACGTTGCCCGACTTGGCGATGATCGTGACGCTCTTCACCCTCTGGCTCGCGGACACAAGGGCCTCCGCGGTCCCGCCGGCGGCCACCGCCTTCTCGCCCGAGATGAATGCTGATGTTTCGGAGTTTGCCATCTCGATCTCCTGCCTCTGTCTGCCGGTCCGCTACGTCTCCACCCCTTCGGGTGCCCTCTGTATTCCCACCCGCCCGCCCTGAGGTTTGGGGGCACCCCAAACCTTGCAAAGGGGGAGCTGCCCCCTTTGAACCCCCCCAGCAAGGGTCTACGGACGGCCGTCACCACCGCTGGCCAGTTGCTGCATGTCGAGAATGCGGCGCTGGACGAAGGGTCATCGGTGCGCCCCACCCCTCTGTGCCTGGAGAGAGGTGGGGCGCCATCATCCGCCTTAGACGGACCAGCAAGAGGGCTTCGCCCTTCTGCACTCCTCGTCTACGTCAGCCCTTGCACCTCGGGGGCACACGAGACACCGCACAGGGAGTTCGGCCGCCTAGTCTGCCGGGAGGCACTGAAGGTACAGGTTGCCGGCCAGCGAAGCGGCGTTGGCAACGAGTATCTTCGCCGTCACGTGGTCGTTCGTGCCGCCGCTCTTGTCCCACTTCCACGACTTCCCCTCGCCGTTGGTCCCATTGTCGGTGGCGTTCAGGCTGTCGCTCACGGCCGCCACATTGGCATCGGCGCCGTCGAAGATGTCGTCACCGGTGTCCGTCGCGGCATCGACGACGTCGACGTCCAGGACCGAGGTAGCCGTACCGCCGGCAGTGGTGATGTCCAGGACCGCCCTGACCACGATCAGGTCGATGTCGAAGGGGTTCTGAAGTGCCACCGCGAAGGCGTTGGCGTTACCGGATGACAGCGGCACCTTCAGCCAGAAGGTGGCGACGTAGCTCCCGGACCCGGGCGCGGGCCCGGTGAGCTTGCTGACGATCTCTCCCGTTGGGTCTACGCGATCGATTGCATGGACCATGGTTCATCCTCCTTTTTCTCTGGGGGGCACCCCAGACCCCGTCAGGGACACGCTCGCCGGGCAATCGTCGGTGCCCCGCCCCTCTTTAACGAAAAGAGGTAGTAAGTGTCTGAGGGACACCCTCAGACTCCCGGCAGAGAGGCTTCGCCCCTCTGCACTCCCTGTCTTGGTCAACTCATGCACTTTGCCTAGTTGGGACACCGCCTCTTGGGCTAGACGCCGGTGATGTCGTACTGGAGCGCCGTGTGGGTCACCGTGGACCGCGTGCCGCTCCGCTCCGTCAGTGCGTGCCTGAAGCTAACGGTGATGACCGTCTGACGCTTCTGGGTGTCCCTGTCCACGTCGATGGCGATCTCTCTGCGGAACCCCTGGGCCCACTGGGTCCGGTTGACGATGAGCAGCCTGCCGGTGTCGGTCCCGTTCCCGGCGTCGGTGACCTTGCCATCGGTGTCGGCGAGCTTCATCTGCTCGGAGACGATGACGGGGATCCCCTCGACCGCGCCGAGCATCCCCGTCAGCAGCGTGGCGTTCGGGCCCAGCTTGTCCATGGTCCTGAAGTTGGAGATGGACTGGCTCCGGATGAAGGTGTTGACGTCCATGACCCACGCGAGCTGCGACGGCCGGGCGCCGTACTTGCCCAGCTTGGCCCGGATCTCGTTGAACATGTCGTCGGAGACCGCGCCTCCGTGGTCGTTGGCCTGGCTGGTGTTGTCCACCAGCGGCAGGTGTACGATCCCGTCGTAGCCGAGGAGCCAGTGGGCCTTCCCTGCGTCGCTGGACGAGATGGTCGCGCCGTCCGCGTTGATGCCGTTCGTCGCTGTGGTGTCCGCGTTCAGGATTATGTCGTCGAGCGCCTCGGCAACGTTCCGGACCAGCCCGGCGCGGATCTCCGGGAGCATGGCTATGACGGCGTCCTCCTCCAGGGTGAACGAGTATGGCACCTGCCCGACCAGCTCGTGCGCGGTGAGCGTCGCCTTCCCTGTGCCCAGCGCGGTGCTGCTCGCCGCTACGTTCTCGGTACCGGGGTAGAAGTTGACGTCGCCGAGCTGGCGTGGGATGTCGAACGGGTTCGACGGCATGGGGAAGGTGGGAATCAGCGGCGCGACGAGAGTCTGCAGGTTCACGTCCACCCACAGCTCTCTGGCCTCCAGGGTCGCGACCAGTTCGTCGCCGGAGCCCGCGGTGGTGCTGTCCATCGCTGCCCTAGTCATCGAGTCGAGCATCGCCCGGCTGAACCCCTCGAACTGACCGGTCGGCCTGGAGTCCACCGTATGCCACCGCCGGAGCTTCCTCGCGGCGGCCTGACAGGACCCCTGGATCGAGGCCGGGCTGATCGCGCCGATCACGTGGCGCCGGGCCTCGTCGACCCTCTCCATCCACGCCGGCCCGAACGACTCTCTGCGCTGCGAGTGGGCGATCCGCCGCACCAGCCCGAGGTCGAGCAGAGACATCCCCGCATAGACCCCCTCCTGGACGTACGGAGACGCCTGATCCTCCGCCAGCGCCGTCAGGGCATCGCGCCGGGCCGCCCGCTCGCGCTGCTGCAGCTCGGCCACCTCGCGCTTCAGGCGAGCCGACTCCTCCTTCAGCACGTCCATCTCCTTCGTCGCCGGATCGAACCGGTCCTTGACGAAGGTGTTGATGTCCGCGAGACCCTTCTTGATCGTCTCGATGTCCGAGTTCGCCACGGTTACGCCTCCTTGTTTCACCTGTTGAGCTGCCTCTGAACGACGCTAGCTATCTCGGGAACCCCACAACCGTGAGGTCCTCTCTGAGCGCCTCTACGATGGAGCGAATCTTCTTGAAATCGTCGCCCGCCTTCCTGGGAAGCGGACCCGAGCCCCTTCTCAGCCCGTCGACCACGACCCTTATCAGAGCGGTGGCCTCAGAGAGGTCCTCCTCCTCTTCGGACGACTCCCGGACCAGATGGGTGATCATCCGGCCGTGGGCCTCGCGAAGGGCGTCCGGGTCGGCGGGGACCGCCACGATCGACCACTCCAGCAGATCGGCGCGGGTATCCCGCCATCGCCCGTTGCCCGCCGGAACGCTCTCCAGGGGAATCCAGCTGATCGACGCCGCCCGAACGAACTCCTTGTCCCAGGCGTTCTTCACCCGCTGGGCGAAGGGATCGTCCGAGAGGAACTCGAAGTCGGCGACGACCCTGCCCTCCGGGGTCTTGGTGAGTCCGAGCGTGCGGCCGATCGGCAGACCCCCGGACGGCGACCGCCCGACGACATCGTGGGCCCACATCACCACCGGGTTGCGGGTATAGTTCTCGGTCGACAGCCCCGCGAAATCGAGGTCCGGCGCCTGCCGCACCCTTTCGTTGGCCGCGATCGTCACCCGGTACAGGTTCGCGTCCAGAGCCTGCCGCTCCACTATGTCCATGTACATCGACCGGACCGGTCGTTCCATCGGTTCCTCCCGAGTTTCAAGGGGCCATGCCTGTGAGCTGCGCTGCGGCCGGAGACAAAAGAAAAGCCCCCGGATCGGGGGCCTTCGTCGGCCGCTGATCGGGGGCTTCATCACCCTCGGGGTGGCTCCGTCACGGAGCTGTCTCGGTTCGGGGTCTAGCTATAGACTAGCACATATGGTCGGCTCTGTCAAGGCCTCGCACTTGTCCCAGATTCCCCACCTGACATGGTTGGGAGCTGCTTGGTGTGCTTTCAGGGGGTGTCCGGATGTCGACCAGGGGTGACGCATGACATGATCGGGCATCGGACAGGGTCTCGGGTGCCGTCTTTGAGGGTATCGGCAGCGGTTCGCTGCCAATTATGGCTGTTCTCAGGCCAAAGAAGGCATGGCCGAGCCTGGCAACTCGGCAGAGTCGCCTACAAACCGATGCTCCAGGCAGGGTCGCCTATGCTCGATGCGGCTCGGCAGCCAGCGCCAATATCCTCTGCCGCGCCCTGAGCAGCAACTCGTATGAGGGATGGCCCCGGGCCAGACGGATGATCAACCTCCTGGCGTGACGCATCACACGGCCCGGTAGGGCGATCAGGGCGAAGCGCACCGCCTTCAGACGCTTGCCCACCCACTGTTCGCCCAACACCAGCCGCTTCATGGCAGAGTTCAGGTTGAAGGCCAGCACCGATATGGCCCACCATGCGGCGTTGGCCCCGAACAGCCCCGACGGCAGCCGGCCCCCAGCCAAGTCACTCTTCAGAACGCTGTGGACCTCCTCGCCCTTGCCGCACCTCTGTCTCGACCACCAGATCAACTCATCTGCCGTAATGCTCCGGTTGGTCACCACGCCGAAGACCTTGTACCAGCCTCTGTTGGACAGCTCCATCGCGGGGAATGGAAGCTCCATCTGCCCCTCCATTCCCGGCAGAGGCTGTTCGATCAACCGCTCCCTGGTAGCTATGAACCGATACTCAGGGCTGTTCTTGGAGTGCCCTATCCAGTTAGGCACGAAGTTCACATCAGCCCACTGCTGACCCGTGTCCACACGATGCTCCCCAACCTTGCGGTACAGCGTCTGCCAGTCTTGCTCGGCGACCTCGGACACCGCACGGCGGAACTCCGTCGTCACGTCGACCCCAACCGCAAACTCGATCACCCCGAACCGCTCGTCTCCACCCTCCGCGCAGTACCGCAGCAACTCCCGCTGGTACCCCGCCGTATCCGACCTCAGCATCACCTTCTCCACCCCCGCAGGCAGACGGCCCAGCACTTCAATCAACACTCGCAACTGCTGATGGCCCGCAGGTACGTTGCCGTCCCGAAACTCCGAATGCACGATCAACTCGGCCTCTGACCAGTAGGTGATCAGCGGCTGGTACGCCCTGTACTTCTTGTAGCTGGGGAGCGCCTCCTGCTTGCGCGTCTCCACCAGTGTGGCATCCATGTCCAGAGTGGCCTCGGTCTGAGGCGAACGGCTCTGCGCGAAGCCCACCAGGTCGGCGTTCACCTTGCGCAGACCCTTCATAGCTCCATTGGGAGCAGGTATGAATGCTCTGTGAGCTTCCCGCATCGACTCCTCGCCCGCGTCATGGAACCTCTCCAGATACCGGAACACCGCAGACTCCGACGGCACGCTCCGACGACGCTCGACTCGCCATCTCTTCTCCAACGCCCTGCGCTCGCTGAGACGCATACCACAGGTCTCGAACTCTCGAAACATCCTGCACAGCCCTCTGTCCTTCTCAAGGAGATCAAGGTCGGACACCGACTCGCCGCCTGCCAAGTTCAGCAGCATCAGCGAGATGATCATCTGGCTGTCCGTCCAGCCCTGACCTCTCTCCCGCAGTCTCACGTGGCGCTCTACCGATGACCTCAAACCCGCTGCTTGCATCAACTCCAGGTACGTCATCAGGCCGGACAGCCCCGTCATACCCGTCGAGCCCTTCTCCTGCTCGTACTGGAATGCCAGTAAGCCTTGCTTCATAATAGCTGCACCTCGTTGGTGATCGTTTCTCTTGGTCAAGAAACATCTTAGCCCGCTTCGTGGCGGGCGCCAACGAGGTCTTTCTCTTATCTAGGTGGGGAATCTGGGCTTGTACAGGACGCTGGTCTGGCTTATACTACTCCTAACCAGTGACTACGGACATGTTCTAGTGCCAGATGAGGACACTACGCCGGGTCCAGCGCCGCCGGACGAAAAGCCTCCGCGGCCCGTCCCGGACAACGAGCCTCCAGATTCAAAGCCTGAAGTACTGATGAAGACCTTTGAGGCGCGTGAGGCAGAGCCCACGGCCGAGCCTAGGTCGGAAACGTCAGGATCAGAGGGCTCCCGAGACGCCGAGTAGTTCAGGACCCCGACTGACACCGGTGGTCGCGGCGCTGGCGATGAGGATCCCGATCAACACGATGTGAGCAGCCAACGCTCGATAGGCCCAAGTCAACCACCTCGCCTTGTCAGCGAGGTGGTTCTCGTTTTCGCACACTGCGTCACTGAGCTGTTTGGCCGTCCACGACACCAAGTCCGCATCACTGCGTTCTGGATCCAAGATATGACTTCTGAGATCCTTGAGTGGCGGTTGCCGCTTCCACTCTCGCAGCCAAAGCTCCTTTAGGGCGCATCCTGCCGTGACCACATAGGTGACCAGCGCCCCGCTGAAAGGCCAGAGCGACCACGATGCCCAATTGTCAACAGTGAACGCGACAACACCTATCAGAACGCCTGCGAGGCCGAAAGCGCCGACGGCCATTGTGTCAAAGTGGAGCCGCCGCTTGTCCTGCTCTTCGGTTTGAGAACGTGCCACGTCGTAATAAACGTCGAGTCCTGTCATTGTTGTCTAGACTCCCGTCCTTCGCCGCCGGCGGCTGTGCGGCCACGACCGTGCTCTAGCTCACAGGAAGTGGCCTGCACCGGCCAACGACCGTCCACTGCGAATTCTTCAGTCGAGTAAGGCCCCTAAAGGCTATCTGCAACTCTCGCTTCCGGCAAGATATGAGCGACGCACCCCGACAGCGTCCCCCAACTCCCCCAGCGCGACGATCTTGACGTGGGTCTCGCCGTGGTGCTTGGACCGCAGGATCAGGTGGCCGTTCTTGATCTCGGCCATCTTCAGACCATCGTGGTCGCACCGGATGTCCACGATGTGCTGCTTCGACGTGGTCTGCTCTCTCATGCGCCCGAGCTCCCGCCGGACTCGGACGGCCCGTCGCCCCACGGCACTGGACGCAGGTTCATCTCCTGGCGGACCTCGTTGACGGTCATGATCCCGCCCGACACGTAGGTCTTGCGCCGGGTCGCCTTGTCGGACTCGTTCTCCTGCAAGGCCTCGACCTCGCTCGTGTCGAACTCGACGAAGAGCGACGGATCGCCGAAGTTGGGCAGCAGCATCTGCTGCAGCGCCTCCGCGTAAAAGGCCATCTGCGGGACGAGGGTGTCCTCCCAGAAGACTCTGCGGGCGGTCGCGAAGTTTGCAAACGACACCCGCTCGATATCCCCCAGCATCGCCTTGGGGACGCCGTAGACGCGGGCGACGTCCTCCAGGCTCCACCGGAGGGTCTGGAGGTACTCCATCTCCTTGGGGCTGAACCCCAGATTCTTTGCGGTCATCCCGCCGCTCAGCAGCGCAGGACGGCGTCCCCTGTTCACCCCCTGGAAGCGCGACTCCCATCGCTCGTAAAACTCCCTGACCTCATCGTCGGTCGGGGTGTCCTCGGTCTCGACGAACAGACCCGGAGTGCTGTCGTTCGTCAGGTTGCTCCGGTTGGCCCGGAGGGCGTCCAGTCCCATGTCCGCCGACAGACGCAGCGGGGCGATCGGCGATAGCCCGGCGTACTCGTCCAGCGGGTTGAAGTAGCGGATCCAGACGACATCCTCGGCCAGGTAGGAGACGATCTGCCGACCCTGCCCGACGTACACGAACCCCTTGATGTACCGGGCCGGGTCCGGGATCACCCTCATCCTGTCGGACCTGAGCGGCCAGATCTCCGTCACCTGACCGGTCTCGTCGCGCTCGAGCCCCCAGAACGCCGAGCCCCATAGACCGAGGGACGTCTCGGTGGCCCGCCACAGGTCACCACGGGTCCAAAACGGATTCGGCGAGTCGAGAAGCCTCTGCGCCGGATGAGCCGGCTCGACGGCTTCGACCGCCCGCCGCCGGTCGCCCTCCCGCGGCGCTCCCGCCGCAAGACGCCGGTAGACCCTGACGGGCACCCTGGTCAGCGCGTCCTGGCGCATTTTGATGGCGGCGTAGACGAGGGCCGACCGGGGATAGTACTCGCCATATGACAGGGGCATCCACGCCTGACCGCTGCCGAGCTGCCGGTCCCACTCGTTGCTCAGTGCCGGGGCGACGCGGTTCGCCCGGCGCCGCGGACGGACCGTCAGCGCCTGCTGGGTCCGATGCAGCGTAGTCAACAAAACCTGGGTCACACCCATATCTTCATCCCTCCTCGCGTCGCCGCGAATCCGGCCGCGAAGCTCATCGCTCGTCTGCAGCCTTATCCGGCCGTCGCTCTCGTGGGTGGCTCGACACCTGTCCGATCAGGGACGAGTCGTCGTCGGTATCGAGGGTCCCCTCGACATACCTCTGACGCATCGCCCACCAGACCTCGCCAGCGCGTCGGCCTCATCGGGCGAGCGGAACATGCTCTCCTTGCTCTGCAGCCTTATCCGGCCGTCGCTCTCGTGGGTGAAGCGGCGGCTCGACACCTGTCCGATCAGGGACGAGTCGTCGTCGGTATCGAGGGTCCCCTCGACATACCTCTGACGCATCGCCCACCAGACCTCGGCGGTCCGGTTTGCGAAGTAGGTCGCGTTGTTGGCCTTCTGGCCCGCCACGAAGGGCACCAGTCTGGTGGACCCGAGCCCCTGCTCTCTGAGCCGGTCGACGACGCCTCCACCCACGCCGGTGTCATCGACTACGAGCGTATCCGGACGGTTCTCCCGACAGTAGCTCTTGAGGAAGCCCGCGACCTTGGTCGTGTCGTGGCCTCGGACCCGCCAGACGATCCGGGCTACCGGACCCTGCCGCCTGATGACGACGGTCTTGTCCTGGCCGAACCGTGCGACATCGCACGCTACGATCACGGGTCCTTCGGGCTCCAGGTCCCGCTTCGCCGCTTCCACCGCATCGGACAGAGGAACTACGGCGTCATCCAGCTTGTCGGGGAACTTCCCGAGGACCGAGCCGATGTACAGGGCGGTCTCCTCGCCCCACTCCTCCTTGCGGTCCTCGATGTCCTGTCTGGTGATCATCCCCGGGACCACGACCCTCTTCTTCTTGATGTTGGGAGTGTCGGAGGCGCTGATCTGGATCGTTCGGTAGAGTGCGCGCTGCGAGTGGTGCGAGTTGTAGAAGACGCCGTCCGTCACGAAGGGGTTGCCGGTCAGCAGCAGCCGGGCCGGATTCAGCCGCCGGATCGCGTCGAACTCGTCGCGGCGGACGGCGTGTGCCTCGGTGACGACGACCAGCAGGTTCGGCGAGTGGAACCCCTGGAGATTGTAGGGCGAGTCGGTCGTGAAGCCCAGGGCGAAGCTCTGCTCGTCCAGCTGGTAGCGCGACGTCCGGAACATCTTGCCCGGGAACCGGTCGGGGGCCCTGCCATAGGCGACCCTGATCTCGTTCCATACGATGTCGTCCACCTGACGCGACGTCGGACCGGTCACGATCGCCTTTGCCGGATGCCGGGAGTGCATCCACCAGAGAACCACGCGGGCGGCGGCCCAATCCTTGCCGGAGCCGTTACATCCGACCACGGAGACTCGACGACGGCGCGGCACCGCCCTCAATATCTCGACCTGCTTGTCATAGGGTTTCTCTCCAAGGACCTCCACGACGAAGGCAACGGGGTCCTCCATTGGGGTCTTGCTCTCGCGATGCTTACTCTCACTGGACCTCTTCGGCATGAACCTCGCTTCCATCGGGGGTCCGACGCGCACCCGTCTGCCTGGGGCTGAACACGTGCCCGCACAGGCGGCACCGCAAGCAGGTGTTGTACTCCGGGTCGATCTTCTCCAGCCGCACGACGTCTCCCGACCCGCATCTGGGGCACCGCGGGATCGCCGGGCGCTCTTCGACTGGCGGTGGGCTCCGACGAGCCTCGGCCGCGACGGGCTCGTCGGGGTTCGCTGAACCGACTGGTGACGGGACCCCAGAGCCGCTATCCGACCTCTGTTCGGCCACGAGCGGACCGGGAAGCGAGATCTCCATCCGGTGAGCGCACTGGACGCAGTACACGTCGTCGGCCGACGTCGTGTCGACATCGCCCCCACATCGTGGGCATGACCTGAAAAGGATCATCTTCGGTCTCCACCGGCTCTCTCGTGCCGCTGCTCACTAACCATGTTGCCGCATGCTGTTCGTCCGCGCTTGCAAAAAGAGAGACCGCCCGCGACGGTCCGCACTCTGCCGAATGATCTTATGCAACCTGACGCGCCTCGTTGTGGAGACGGCCTACGATTCGCTACAATACCTCTGACACCGGCGCCAGTCTCCCCGAGAGGAGGCCCATGAATCCACGGGACCGCCGATTTGCCGCGCTCGCGGACCGGGTGAGAGCCGCCCGCGTGGCCAAGGGCATGACCCAGAGGCATCTCTCTCGCGCGCTCAAGATGAGCGCGGGTTACGTCGGTCACCTCGAGAGCGGTCGCATCAGACCGACGACCACCACTCTCAGACGCCTGTCTCTAGCGTTGGGACTCCTCTATGGCGACCTGGCTCTGGAGGCCGGGTACATCACGCGCCAGGAGTTCGAGAGCCCTATCGACGACCAGCAGCTTGCCCGCCTGGTCGAGATCAGCGACCTCACCGACGACGAATGGGACTCGGTCAAGGACTTCGCCCGGTACGTCAGGAGCCGCAGCAGAGGCCGCGGCTGACCCTCGGGCCGCCGCCGACCCTCTCATGTCTGGCAGGGTCATCCCGCTAGGACGGCCTCGTCACGACGCTTCGAACCAGCTCCAGCTTTTCGCTCGGGATCCCCAGCTCGGCCGCCGTTCGGTGTCCGCCTGCGGGACCGGCCATGAGCCACGCGGCAAACTCTTCAGCCTGACGCTCGCCCTTTGCGCGGGTGACCCACTGCCAGGACTCCAGATAGAAGCTGGGGCCGACGTGAAGGATGTGGTGTCCTATGGCATGGGCGACGCACCACCGGAACCACCTCCTCGAAAGAGCGGGATGCACCGCGATCGTTCGGGCGATGATGACCTCTTTGACGCGGTCCGGGAGGGGAAACGAGACGACCTCGAGGCCCAGCTCTTTCACGAGGGACCTGAGGTCCACCGGCGCTCTCAGCCGGCCGCGCTCCCACAGCTCCAGCGCCTTCGCCCTACCATACAAGGCTCAGCCATCCGATCTCGCACACACGCACGTATGTTCTATAGTATGCGCCTCGGAGGCGGGCTTGTCAATAGGGGCTTTTGCGGGTCTCCGGCCTACTTCCCGCTGACGGTCGTCCCGGCCATGTCCTCGATGAAGTTGGCGATCGCCGAGTGGTCGGCATCGGCCTTACCGTCGTTCATCAGCGCGCCGAGCATCTGCTGCACCAGGGCGGTAACAGGGAGCGGCACCCCCAGCTCCTTGCCCGTGAGCAGAGCGTTGTGCAGATCCTTCTGGTGGAGCCTGATACGGAAGCCCGGCTTGAAGTTGCCCTCGATCATCATCGGAGCCTTGGCGTTCAGCACGGTGCTGCCGGCGAGCCCTCCCTTGATGGCGTCGAAGACGACGTTCGGGTCCAGCCCGGCCTTCTTGGCCAGCACCAGCGCCTCGGCCACCGCCTCGATATTGGCTGCGACGATGATCTGGTTGGCGAGCTTGGTCGTGTTGCCGGCCCCGTAGCCTCCGCACAGCACGACGCTGCTGCCCATGACGTCCAGGACGTCCCGGTACCTCTCGAACACCTCACCCTTGCCGCCGACCATGATGGCCAGGGTGCCGTCGATCGCCTTGGGCTCCCCACCGCTAACCGGAGCGTCGAGAAAGTCCACGCCCTTCGCCTCACAGGCGGCCGCGATCTTCTGGGAGGACCCGGGCGCGATCGAACTCATGTCGATGACGACCGATCCGGCCGAGGCGCCGGACAGGACGCCGTCCGGTCCCAGGATCACGGCCTCCGAGTCCGCCGAGTCGGGGAGCATCGTGACCACGATCGGGTTCTTCGCCGCGACCCCCTTGCTCGAGGTCTCCGCCGTGGCCCCCTGGCCGACAAGCTCGTCGACCGCGGGGCGCACCATGTCGTGCACCGTCAGGGAGTGGCCCGCCTTCATGAGATTCCTGGCCATCGGCCTGCCCATGATCCCGAGTCCGACGAGTCCTATCTGGTGACCCATTTTCTTCCCCCTTTTTGCTGAGTTCGACGGGCCCGTGTCGCCGTCTACAACGGGTTGAATCTGGTCAGAGGGTATACGAGGGAAGAGGATGGGGTCAAGAAGGGGTCGGTTAGGGAAGTCTCCGTGGCTACGAGAGCTGGAGTACCGATTCAGCCGTCGGAAGATTTCCGACGCGGAGCGGTTCGCCGCTTTGCTGGGGCAGACTCAGGGACGGGTTCTGTGGTACTGTCAGACTGGGCAGCCGGAGAATCCGTTCGCTTAGGATTGGCGAGTTCTTCTATTGCCTCTTCAAATGATAAGGGATGAAGGGATACCGCGGTGTCCGTGTGCTTGGCTCTCTTGGTCATCCCACAGCCCGCGCCACCTGGAAACTTAATCTAGGCGGCTCCTTGAACCACTTGCGAGGCTTCCCACGTAGGTAGTCTACTACTGTCTGCGTGAAGGAGGCAATATGGTCGAGAACAACACGGTCCCACCACTTCTGAATCTCCACTTCGACGGTCCCGCTATTCATGACGGGCGCATCCTACTCGACGATCTGCTTCAGTTCGTCTCAAACCTAGGCAGCGCCGTTGAGAGAGTCGTCAACGTGTTGGAGACCGGGGCTGGTATTCGTATTGGCAGGCCGCCAAAAGCGATTCAACTGTTCTCCGCTCTAGAACTGGTGGCGACCACTCGTGGTAGCTTTGGGCTAGGCTTGGACCTCCGGCGTCCTCATCCGCTGCTTCCAGAATTCGATGTCGGAGAAAAGGCGCTTGGGCAACTCGTGGCTGGCCTGCCGCAAGTTGCACGAGATGGCCCGCTACCGGCCGGGTTCGACGATGGCGTTCTAATGGCACTGCGTGAAGCAGGTAGAGTGTTTGACCGAGGCATTGATTCAGTTTCCCTGAACCTACGCCAAGCGCCTGATGAACGACACACTGTATTTGTCTCAGAAACGCGCGACAGGCTCGTATCAAGGCTAAAACGCTTCCAGCAGGCGTGGACGACCATCGAGGGGCGGCTTCTTATGGCCGACCTAGACGAGAAGGCCCTGCGATGCCGTCTGCACCCGTCCACGGGAAGGCCTATCTTCTGCTCATTCCCTGAGAGCCTAACTGCCACAGTCATGCGTCACCTTCGCGGCTTTGTTCAAGCACGTGGAGAAGCGTCGATTGAGAGGGCCACAGGGCAGGTTCGCTCCCTTACGATCCTTGACTTGGAACCCATCGAAGGGCTATCTCTCGAAGGCCAGCAGGTCGTCTCGTCCTCATTCTGGGAGGCTAGGTCTTTCGAGGAATTGGCACAGGAGCAAGGAGTCTATCCCGTTACAGACTGGGAGCAAATTGCGGGTGGATGGCCAGAGGACGCCAGCTTCGACAACTTCCTCGACGCTATAAAGGAAGCAAGACGAGGATGATCCTACCCGAAGACGTCACGCAAGCCCGAACGCTCGTCGACACGGACGTGTTCTCCTATATCCTCAAGCGGGAGACGCGAGCAGACTTCTTCAAGCCCTACCTTCTCCATCGTACCGCTGCCATCTCATTCATGAGTGTCGCCGAACTCTACTACGGGGCGTATAAAGACGAATGGCGTGACCCACGCATTACAGGGCTCGAGAATTCTCTCAAGAACTACGTTGTTCTGCCTTACCCCGAATCCACCGAAGGACACGGATGGACGGCGTGAGGACAGCGGAAGGGGGTGGGTGAGGGAGCTACAGGGGAGATGGCCTGGGGTCTTGGGGTAGATGGGAGGCCGGCGGACGGTCTTCAGTCGCCGCACAGGGCCCCTAAGACCCTATGCGGGAGTTGCGATGCGCGGGATGGCGAGAGGATACGCAGCAGGGGACTCTCGCGACCGGGGTGGCGCGAGATTGCGGGGACGTTGGGTCAGTTGCAGGCTGGCCGTCAGGCCGGGAACGGAATGGCTTGCAGCCGGGCCAAGGCGCGACTGAACTGGGTTTCCCAAGGCCAGCGCCGGGGGAGATGCAAAGTGAGGCGGCGCGCCGAGCGGGTGATCCGCCCCACCAGAGCGAAGACCCGTCGCCTGAGGGTCTTGGTGATCAGGGTCCCCTCGCCCAGACCAATCCGCGCCGTCCAGCGGGCGAGGTTATGCGCCATCACCTGGACCGCCAGCCAGGCGCCGTTGGCGGCGAAGCGCGCCGACGGCATGTGGTTCAGCCCGACGCCGTACTTGAGGTCGCGTATGGCGTTCTCGACCTCGGCGTGGCGGCGATGATCGGCCTCCAGTTCCAGCGTCTCCCCATCGCGGTCGGTGATGAAGGCGTGATAGCTGTATCTGGCGAAGAGGGCGAGCTGGGAACCGGGCATCGGCTTCACCCGCCGGACAATGAGCCGCACCGGCGCGGCGTCCGGCTTGGTCTGGAACGGGGTGTAAGTCGTCTCGGCGACATCGGCGGCGCCGTCCATCCAGTAGGGAATGGGAGTCCAGTCCTCCTCTGGTATCGCCTCGATCAGGTCCCGCAGGCTGGCCGCTGGCGGATGGTGATAGAGAAGCGGACATCCATTTCCCGGCAGGCGGCAACGACAGTGTGGGCGTAGAAGCCGCTGTCGGCCCGCACCGTGAGTTGTCCCCTGGCCCCGCCGTAGCGCACCCGCCCCACCGTCTCACGCAGGAAGTGGGCGGCGCCACGGGCGGTGTTGGCCCGGCCCTCGCGCAGCCGGGACATCAGCATCTCGCCGGTGCCGGCGGCAATGGCCAGCAGCGGGTGATAGCCGCGGGCGCCGGTATAGCCGTGGTGGCGCGCTCCCTCCTTGGCCAGTCCATAGGTCTCGCAGATGGTCGAGTCCAGGTCGATGGTCAGGGGCGAGTCGCCGGGTCCGGCCCCGGCCTTCCAGGCCCGGGCCAACAACTGGCGGCTCACGCGGTCAAGTTGACGGACATGCCCCCACCGGAAGCTGCGCAGGAAGGTCCCCAGAGTGGATGGCGCCTTGACCACGCAGCCTAGAACACCGACCGTCCCACCAGCGCGCAGCGCATCGGCGTCGTCGATGCAGTCGCCGCCTGCCAGCGCGGAAGCGACCAGCGTCAGCATCTTGTCCCCAGTGTTCGCCCGTCCCGGCGCTCCGCCGAGGTCAAGGTGATGGTCGACGAGTTCCCGCAGGCCCAGGTGCCGGGCTAGAGTGGCCGGCAGGAGCAGGCCGGCATTGGCCACCAGGCGATGGTCGTCAAAGACGATGCGGATACGGTCGGGTTTGTTCTGTGGCAGCATCTGTTGGGTGCTCCTTAGTTTCCGATGCGCTGCGCGCTGGTGGGACGGGCGGGTTTCTGTTCCAAAACCATTATCCCAGATTCAGAGGAGCACCCGCTGGCTTCTTCAAGGGCTGTCCCCAAGACCGTCCTTCGGTGGATTCGGGCTTACGATTACGAAGTCGCGCGCCTGTGGGGCGTAGTTCGTGTCGAGCATCAAAAGCGTGGCCATGACATCGGCCAGGGCGACTGCTGGATCGCTGCCACTGCCCTAAGACATGACTGCGCCCTCTTGACCAACAACGGAAAGGACTTCGTGGGCACTTCCGGACTCACGGTGATCTCACCCGCCTTCGCGTAATTCCCCTAGGGTGTGTCAAAGGGATAACCTCCGCTCAAATTGAGTTCCTTGCACAATTCCTTTACACTAGAAAACGCCGCCCTAACCGACAGAAAGCCGAGCGGCCACTGGTACGTAGGAAGATTGACGGTCAGGCCAGACCCTTAACGTTCCCATGTGCCGGCGAAACTCGGTGAGGCCAAGTCGGCGGGCGGCGTTTTCTATGTTGAAGCCCACGCCCGGTTCCCAACTGGCCCTCTTCGGGCCAGGCCAGGCCAACGACCTTCGGCAAGACCCATATCTAATTGGTAGTGTTCTTTCGCTTTTTCCCTTGACACAGGCGTCGAGGGGCAGTACACTCGTTCTAATATAGAAAGCGGAGCCGCCAGGCGCGTCAACGCCTAACGGCCCCTTACCAACAGGAAGGTGCTTCTTCCCGTGGTCCTCACCTATCATACCGCTAGCGCGGTAACAGTTCAAACCCCGCCTATTGTGGCGGAACTCCAGGCGGTTTTCGATAGCCTGGACGATTCTCCCCTTCTTGCAGCCCCGGAAGGCCCCATGCGCCGTGGACCCAAGGGACACGCGGTTCAAGTTCTCTGGCGCTGTTTCATTGCGAAATACGTGTTGGCCTGTCCGACCACGCGGGCAATGATTCGCACCCTCCATAACAACCCGTTCGTGGCGCAAGTGTGCGGGATAGATTCGCCCGATGACATTCCGCACGAGGCGACGTTCAGCCGATTCTTTAAGCGGCTCGCGGCCAGAAAGTATCTTCACAAAGTCAAGGATGTGTCTCGGAGACTGTCGCTGGCCTATCAGGCGGCGACACCGGGGTTCGCCCAGCGAGTAGCGATAGACTCGACCACGCTCAAGGGCTGGGTGAACGGTGGGAAGCCCAACCCCTCGGACAAGATGGCTCGATGGTCGGTCAAGAAGAACACCCACGGCAAGACGGAATTCGTACTCGGATGGAAGCTGCACCTCATGGTAGACTGCGAAACCGAGTTTCCCATCGCTGCGAGCATCAGTCCAGGGAACACCAGCGATGTGACGCGGGCTTCGTTCTTGTTGGCTGAGGCAAGGGAGAATGTGGCCCGGTTCTACCCCCGATATGTCATGGCTGATGCCGGGTACTCCAGTAAGGACTTGTTCGCCCTTATCAAGCGCCAGTACCGTGCGGAGCCCATCATCCAAGTGAACCGAGGCCACAAGAGACTCATGGTCCGGTACGGCTACTGGGAGAACACGGTTTCGTGGAAGGCTCTGTACTCGCAGCGACAAGCCGTGGAACGCTGTTTCTCGCGGCTCAAGGGGCAGCGTTCCCTGAACAACATCACCGTGCGCGGCTCTACGAAGGTGAAGGCTCATTGTTATCTGTCTCTGATTGCAATGCAGGCGGGATACCTGTCTGCTCACGTCGCTGTCGATTCTGCTCAGGGATGACGTAGATATAGGCGAAGAAACCAAGACAGAACGCGATGACAGCCTCGGCGTCAGTAGAGTCTTCCCATTCAAGAGAAGCATCACCCCAATCTTTCCCTCCTGTCCCATGGGCAGCAATTCTCCCGCCGATCCGGGCATGATCAGCCCATTCTTTCAATTCTGGCGTGATTTTCTGCTTATCAACCAGTTTCTGAAGCTGCGTGGGGAGGTCTTCATTGGCGTTCGCCCCAAGTAACTTGAGGGACTCCTGTATCGCTCGTCTAGCCATAAGCATGGCCCCGTTGGGAGCACTAGCATCCTGACACAGCAGTGCCTCAGTAAATGCTTGATTTACGGTCTCGGGGAGTTCTTTAGGAGCCGCATGACCCTGCCTCGGGTAGCTCCGTACTACCGAGTTATTGCTCGCGTTGAGCGACAGATAGGCGTCTTTCCCGCAGAGCAGACAAAAACCAATGGCCAACCTTAGTCCGCCCTGATTTGGATCGTCAGTTTGGGCCGCTACCCGGAAGTCCGAACCACGGTTGCAGTGCGGGCACTGGAGAACAGGCATCTCTTCCCCCCCATCCTGGTTTTCGGGGAGTGTATCATTCACTCGCTCATCGGGAATCATCGGCGACCCCCGAAATGTGCAAGGCGCTCAAATTGACACCCGCTCCGCCGACATGCTAGGATCGTTCTTTGCGGTGATGGGGAGTAGTAGCGGGGTGGCTGCAGCGAGCCGGAATTCGTGAGAGCCGGTGCCCCTGGCGAACTCGCCCCGGAGCACCCGGCCTGAATCGAGCTTTTCAGAAGTGCTCGACTAGGGTCGGCGGTAGGCGCGTTATAGCCTTCGAGCGGTCCGGCGAAAGCTGGGCAACGAGGGTGGTACCGCGGGACCATCGCAAGAGTCCCGTCCCTTAATGAGGGGCGGGGTTTTTTTTTGCGCTTGCGGCAGTCCGGGGGGTAGAGCGGGATGGAAGAGAGTACAGGGATGAAGCTGACCGGCGCTCAGATCGTTTGCGAGAGCCTTCTCAGGGAGGGTGTCGAGGTCATCTTCGGTCTTCCCGGCGGGGCGATCCTTCCCCTCTACGGCACCCTGCCGCAGTACCCCCAGCTACGCCACATCCTGGTTCGTCACGAGCAGGGCGCGGCCCACGCCGCCGACGGGTATGCACGGGTCACCGGACGGCCGGGTGTCGCCTGGGCCACCTCGGGACCGGGGGCGACCAACCTGATTACAGGAATCGCCACGGCGCAGATGGACTCGGTGCCCATGGTGATCGTCACCGGCCAGGTCGCCAGGGCGGCCATCGGGAGCGACGCTTTCCAGGAGACCGACACGACGGGTATCACCCTGCCTATCACCAAGCATAACTACCTGGTCATGCACGCCTCCGAGATAGCGCGAGTGATCAAGGAGGCCTTCCACATCGCCAGCACGGGCCGGCCGGGTCCGGTGCTCGTGGACATCCCAAAGGACGTCTTCACCGAGGAGGCCGACTTCGAGTATCCGGAGACGGTGGCGCTGCCCGGGTACAAGCCGACCATGGACGGCCATCCCTCGCAGATACGCAAGGCCGCGAAGCTGATCCAGAGCGCCCAGCGACCGGTCATCCTGGCAGGGCACGGAGTGATCCTGTCGTCGGCGTACGACGAGCTCCGCGAGCTCGCGGAGAAGGCTCAGATACCGGTCGTAACCACGCTCCTGGGAATAAGCTGCTTCCCGGACGACCACGTCCTGTGCGTCGGGATGCCGGGGATGCACGGCATGGCATACGCCAGCCTGGCGATCGACGAGGCGGACCTGCTCATAGCGCTCGGGATGCGCTTCGACGACCGGATTACGGGGAAGACGAGCGCCTTCGCCGTCAACTCGAAGAAGATTCATATCGACATCGACCCGTCCGAGATCGGAAAGAACATTAAGGTCGACGTCCCGATAGTCGGAGATCTGAGACGGGTCCTGCGGGTCCTCAACAAGCAGGTCGAGCCTGTGCTCCACCCGGACTGGCTCCAGCGGATCGAGGAGCTGAAGCGGGATCATCCGTCGATGCTCATCCGGCAGACGGACAGGCTGCTGCCCCAGTTCATCATCAAGCAGATAAGCGAGGTCACCGAAGGCAACGCAATCGTGGTCACCGGCGTCGGCCAGCACCAGATGTGGGCCGCCCAGCACTACGTGTTCAAGGAGCCCAAGAGCCTGGTGTCGTCGGGAGGGGCGGGGTCGATGGGCTACGAGGTCCCGGGCGCGATGGGCGCCCAGGTAGGACGGCCGGACAAGGTCGTCTGGTCGATCGCGGGCGACGGCGGCTTCCAGATGACGATGTCGGAGCTCGCCACGCTCGTCGAGAACAAGATTCCCGTCAAGTTCGCCCTCATCAACAACGGCTTCCTCGGGATGGTCAGGCAATGGCAGGAGGCGTTCTACGACAAGGAGTACACCGCCACCTGCTACAGCAACAATCCGGACTTCGTCAAGCTCGCCGACGCGTTCGGCTTGCTCGGCATCCGCGTCACGGACAACGCCCAGGTGAAGCCCGCCATCCAGAAGGCGATGGACCATGACGGGCCGGCGCTGATCGACTTCATCGTCGAGCAGGAGGAGAACGTCTACCCGTTCATACCGTCCGGCACGACAGTCCACGACATGGTGGAGGAGCCCAGGCCGACGGAGGCTATCAGATGACCACGCGGCGAGCCGAGTCGAAGCACACGATCACGGCACTCGTCGAGGACAGGCCCGGCGTCCTCAATCGCGTCGTCAGCATGTTCAGGCGTCGAGGATTCAACATCGCCAGTCTGGCGGTCGGGCAGAGCGAGGTGGCCGGACTGTCACGCATGACCTTCGTGGTGGAGGGTGACGACGGCGTCGTCGAGCAGGTCACGAAGAACATGCACAAGCTGATCGACGTCATCCGCGTCTCGGACGTGTCGAACCGCAATATCGTGTCGCGCGAGCTGGCGCTGATGAGGGTGAAGGCCAACGTCCAAGCCCGCAGCGAGATCATGCAGATAGTCGACATCTTCCGCGCCAACATCGTGGACGTCGCGCCGGAGTCGATCATCGTCGAGGTCACCGGCGACGAGGACAAGGTGGACTCGCTCCACAACCTGCTCAGGCCCTTCGGGATCGTGGAGGTCATGCGCACCGGAATGATCGCGATGAACCGTGGAATGAGCGGCAATACCGTGTCGGAGCCGCAGGCCGGACGGTCTCGTCCTCGGGCCGACGGCAGCAGCTAGACAACGGTCCCGACCGTCCAACCCTGGATTCGACCAGATAAGGAAGACACTAGATGACCACGATGTACTATGAGAACGACGCCGACCTCTCGGTTCTGGAGGATAAGACGGTAGGGATCATCGGCTACGGGAGCCAGGGCCACGCCCACGCCCTGAACCTGATGGACAGCGGTTTGAACGTGAAGGTGGGACTCTACGAGGGCAGCAAGAGCTGGGACAAGGCCGAGAGCGCGGGGCTCACGGTCGGCCTGGTCGCCGACGTCGCCCGCGACTCCGACGTCATCATGGTCCTGATCCCGGATACGTCCCAGGCGCAGGTGTACGGGGAGTCGATCCGGCCTCACCTGGATCCCGGCAAGACGCTGATGTTCGCCCACGGGTTCAATATCCACTACAAGACGATCCTTCCGCCCCCTGGCATCGACGTGTCGATGGTGGCCCCCAAGGCGCCGGGCCACCGGATGCGCGAGGTGTTCGTCAGGGGCTCGGGAGTCCCGGGCCTGCTTGCAATCCACCAGGACGAGTCGGGGCGTGCCCGGGATATCGGTCTGGCCTACGCCAGGGGGATAGGCTGCACCCGCGCCGGCGTGCTCGACACCACGTTCGAGGAGGAGACCGAGACGGACCTCTTCGGCGAGCAGGTGGTCCTTTGCGGCGGCGTGACCGCCCTCATCAAGGCGGCCTTCGAGACTCTGACCGAGGCCGGCTACCAGCCAGCTTCGGCTTACTTCGAGGTCATGCACGAGCTCAAGCTCATTGTCGACCTCCTATACCAGGGCGGAATGGAGTACATGCGCTATTCGGTGAGCGACACCGCGGAGTACGGCGACTACAGCCGCGGCCCGATGCTCATCGACGCGCACGTCAAGGAGAACATGAAGAAGATCCTGACCGCGATCCAGGACGGGTCGTTCGCCCGCGAGTGGATCGCCGAGAACGACGAGGGAAGGCCGACCTTCGACAGGCTTCGGCGAGAGAACGCGGAGCATCCCATCGAGAAGGTCGGCGCGGAGCTGCGAGGCATGATGTCCTTCCTGAAGGACGCGGACTAGAGGGCGCCGGGCAGGGAAGAAGCACCGACAATGGCAGCTGAAAAGGCAGTCCACGTAGTTCGCCGCGACGGCCTGGCCCCGACGGGGTCTGGTCCGGCGGACTACGTTGTCCTGTGACGGCCGCATTGATACGAATCAACCGCGATTCCATCAAGGGCCCGAAAAGGAGGCCATCAACATGGCACAGGATAAGGTAACAATCTTCGACACCACTCTCCGCGACGGTGAGCAGTCGGCGGGTGCCGGTCTGACTACCCACGAGAAGCTGGAGATAGCAAAGCAGCTCGATCTGCTCGGCGTGGACGTCATCGAGGCCGGATTCGCGGCCAGCTCGCCCGGCGACTTCGAGGCAGTCCAGACCATAGCCGGCGAGGTGCGGCGGCCGATAATCGCGTCGCTGGCCCGGTGCCATTCCGATGACATAGATGCGGCCTGGCGCGCGATTCAGGACGCAGAGCATCCTCGTGTCCACGTCTTCATCTCTAGCTCCGACGTCCAGATCATGCACCAGCTCCGTCGCAACCCGGAGGAAGTCATGGACATGGCCGTCTCGGCCGTCGAGCGGGCCAAGGGCTACTGCGAGGATGTGGAGTTCTCTCCGATGGACGCCACGAGGACCGACCTGGAGTACCTTTACCAGCTGCTCGAGGCGACGATCGCGGCCGGCGCCACGACCGTCAACATCGCCGACACGGTCGGCTACACGATCCCGGCTGAGTTCGCCGAGCGGATCGCGCTCATCCGGCAGAACGTTCCTAACATCGACAAGGCGGTGGTCAGCGTTCACTGCCACAACGACCTCGGACTCGCCGCGGCCAACACTCTGGCGGCTGTGTCGGCGGGCGCTCGCCAGGTTGAGGGCTGCATCAACGGCCTCGGCGAGCGCGCCGGCAACGCCTCGCTCGAAGAGGTCATCATGGCCATCGAGACCCGCAAGGACCTCCTGAACGTCCGCACGGATATCGACACGACCCAGATATACCGGACCAGCCGCCTGGTCAGCGACATCACCGGATTCCCCGTTCAGGCGAACAAGGCGATCGTCGGCGCGAACGCCTTCCGCCACGCGTCGGGTATCCATCAGGACGGGATTCTCAAGGAACGCACGACCTTCGAGATCATGGACCCGGCCTCGATCGGCTGGCCCAGCAGCTCGATGGTGCTCGGCAAGCTGAGCGGTCGAGCGGGGCTTCGATCCCGTCTGGAGGAGCTGGGGTACAGACTCGATAAGGAGGCCCTGGACCTGGCCTTCGAGGCGTTCAAAGAGCTAGCCGACCGCAAGAGGGAGGTCACCGACCCGGACCTGGAGGCCCTGATGTCCGACCAGCGCCGCACGGTGGCGGAGCCGATTGCGTACAGCCTCGACCTGGTCCAGGTATCCTGCGGAGACCACGAGATCCCGACGGCCACCGTGACCCTCACCAACCCCTCTGGTCGGCAGGAGACCGACGCCGCTACGGGCACGGGCCCCGTCGATGCGATCTACAAGGCCATCAACCGGATCGTGCAGGTCCCCAACGTGCTGACCGAGTTCAACGTGAACGCGGTAACCGAGGGCATCGACGCCATCGGGAGCGTCACGATCCGGATCGAGAAGGAAGGCCGGACGTACGTCGGCCGCGGATCGGACACAGACATCGTCGTGGCAGGCGCAAAGGCCTACATGCACGCCCTCAATCGCATGCTGGCGATGGAGGGGAGCGAGAAGGCCCTGACGGGGGCGTAGGTCCAGCCAGTCGAGATCGGCTCTGCGGCATTCGTGCGGCCGACAAGGCCCCCGGGATCGAGCTGGGCTCGGCGCTTCGTCTTTGAAACCTGTGTGACCAAGGAAGGCCTCATGCCTCCGAAAACCATGTTCCAAAAGATCTGGGGTGCTCACGTCGTCCACGAGGAGGTGGGCGAGCCGACCCTGCTCTACGTGGACCTCCACCTGGTCCACGAGGTGACCTCGCCCCAGGCCTTCGACGGGCTGCGGTTGGCCGGCCGCAAGGTGCGTCGCACCGATCTGACCGTCGCAACGGCCGACCACAACACCCCGACGTGGGCCCGCTCCAAGCCCATCACCGATCCTCTCGCCAAGCAGCAGCTGGATGCTCTCGCGCGCAATTGCGAGGAGTTCGGCATCACGCTCTACGACATGTACAGCCCCAACCAGGGTATCGTCCACATCATCGGGCCCGAACAAGGCTACACCCAGCCCGGCAAGCTCATCGTCTGCGGAGACAGCCACACGTCTACCCACGGCGCCTTCGGCGCGATCGCTCTCGGGATAGGCACCACCCAGGTGGAGCTCGTGCTGGCTACCCAGTGCATGGTGCAGGCGCGGATGAAGACGATGGAGGTGCGGGTGAACGGACCTCTTCCTTCGGGAGTCACACCCAAGGACCTGATACTCGGTATCATCGGCCAGATCGGGATAGACGGAGCCACCGGACACGCCGTCGAGTATACCGGTGAGGCCCTGCGTGCCATGTCCATCGAGGGCCGGATGACGGTCTGCAACATGTCGATCGAGGCCGGCGCCCGGGCTGGGATGGTCGCGCCCGACGACACGACCTTCGACTACATGCGCGGGCGCCCGCAGGTGCCACAGGGTGATGAGTTCGAGGCTGCGGTTGACGAGTGGCGGCATCTCGCCACCGACCCCGGGGCCACGTTCGACACGCTGGTCGAGATCGACGCGACCTCCCTGGAGCCCTTCGTCACTTGGGGAACCAATCCCGGCATGGTAGTCCCGGTGACCGGCCGCGTTCCCAACCCGGCCTCGTTCCACGACCCGAGCGAGCGAGCCGCCGCAGAGCGCGCCCTCGAGTACATGGCGCTCGACCCGGACACCCCGGTCCAAGACATCAAGATCGATCGGGTCTTCCTCGGCTCCTGCACGAACGGCCGTATGGAGGACCTGACGGCCGCCGCTGCGGTGGTGAAAGGGCGCAAGGTGAGCGACAGCGTGTACGCGATGGTGGTGCCGGGCTCCAACGAGGTGAAGAGGCAGGCCGAGGCCGACGGGCTGGACCGCGTATTCAGAGAGGCCGGCTTCGACTGGCGGGAGGCCGGCTGCTCGATGTGCCTGGGCATGAATCCCGACATCCTGCAGCCCGGCGAGCGCTGTGCGTCGACGTCCAACCGCAACTTCGAGGGTCGCCAGGGCAAGGGCGGGCGTACCCACCTGGTCAGCCCGCAGATGGCCGCCGCCGCCGCCATCGCCGGCCACTTCGTCGACATAAGGGAGTGGTAGTTTCCGATGAAATATGGGCTGTGCAGATCCCGACAAGTCGGGATTGCCAGGTGCCTAAGGGCGTCCCTCCAGATTTTTCAGTACCCTGCTGGTGTCCTGCCTGGTCAGGCCGCTGAACAGATCGTCGATGGTCCATCCCCCAGAGAAGATCCCTCTGCAAGACGAGGAATCGTGGGGTGTGCAGAGGGGCGAAGCCCCTTTGCCGGGTGTCTGAGGGTGTCCCTCAGATATCATTCCTCCCCCCTCCTGGCCAGGACAGGGAAAGCTTTAGCTTACTAGGGAGCAAGCCCATGGAACCCTTCACGAAACACACAGGGATCGTCGCGCCGCTCGACCGCGTCAACGTGGACACGGACCAGATCATCCCCAAGCAGTTCCTCAAGCGCATCGAGCGGACCGGGTTTGGCCAGTTCCTCTTCTTCGACTGGCGGTTCGGTCCCGACGGGTCCACCAATGAAGAGTTCGAGCTGAACGACCCCGCATATCGGGGCGCTAGCATACTGCTAGCTGGCCGGAACTTCGGCTGTGGGTCGTCGAGGGAGCACGCACCGTGGGCTCTCAGGGAATACGGGTTCCGGGCGATCATCGCTCCGAGCTTTGCGGACATCTTCCACAAGAACTGCTTCGAGAACGGGCTCGTGCCGGTGATTCTCTCCGAGGAGGTGGTGGGCCGGCTGATGTCACAGGCGAAATCGAAGCCGGGAAGTAGCCTGACGGTGGACCTGGAGAGCTGCCGGATCACCGGCGAGGACGGTCTCGATATCCCCTTCACGATGCACGACGACCCGGCGACCCACGAGTTCCGCCGCCGCACGTTGCTACACGGCCTGGACGAGATAGACATGGTCCTGCGAAGGAGGGACGAGATCGTAGCGTTCGAGGCAGGTCGCTCGAACCACGGCGGTGTGTTGTCGGCGTAGAGGGCGTGACGGCCCGGGTGGCGCTTAGGCGCCGTCTGTTTCGCGTGAGCTTCCGTTCATCGGCACCGACTCGGGCGAATCGTCGGACTTCGATCCCCCGCGCCGGGCAATGCGCCTGACCCCGGTGGCCACGAAGCCCTGGAGAGCGTCTACCTCGCGAGTAATGGCCGCCCTAAAGCGTGAGCTGTATCTTCCGGCCTCGCGATACTTCTTATAGCGCCGGCTAAGCATCCGCCGCTTCGACATCGACTGAAGATCGGCGAGCTCCCGTAGCAGGACGCGGCGAAGATTACGTGCCGCCTCGTCGGGACTCTTGTGAGCCCCGCCCGGAGGCTCCTGCACAACGGCGTCGACGATGTCCAGCTCGTGGCAGTCATAGGCGGTAAGACGCAGCGCCGTGGCCACCTCCTCGGCGCGATTCTCGTCCTGATAGATCAGATCCGCTGCATCCTCCGGCGACATGATGGAGTAGATCGCGTTCTCCATCATCACAACCCGGTCCGCCACCGCGAGGGCGATAGCGGCCTCGCTGCCGCCCTCACCGATGACCGCGGCGATCGACGGTGCCCCGAGCCCGGCCATCGACGCCATGGTCATCGCGATGGCGTTGCCCAGCCCTCGCTCCTCTGCGTCCAGACTCTGGACCGGTCCAGGAGTGTCGATGAGCGTTATCAGTGGAATATTGAACTTGGAAGCAAGGCCGACGACCCGCTGCGCCTTTCGCAACCCCTCAGGCGACACGCGTCCGTCGTTGCGGGAGGCCGCGTCGTCACCCCTGCCGCGCTCGTGACCGATGACCGCCACGGTCTGACCACCCAGATGTGCCAGCCCAGACACGATCGCTCCGTCATCACCGTATACCCGGTCACCGTGCAGCTCGACAAAGTTGGAGAACATCCTCGCGATGTAGTCGAGTGACGAAGGTCTCGACCGGTGGCGGGCGAGCTGGACGGACTCCCACGCCTGAGGGCGCTGAGAATCCCCCGTGGTCTGCTTCTGGGCCTTGTCTCTGGCGGTCAGGCGGTACTGCGGACCCAGGAGGTCTAGGAGCACGGCCAGCAGGTCCCTCAGCGTCGTCCTGTCGACGACCGCGTCGATCATGCCCCTCTCCAGCTGCGATTCAGACGTGTTCGAAGTGTTCGGGACCGGCTCCTGGCTCGTCTCGTTGATCGAGCGGAGTGGGGCAAATCCCACAATGGCCCCGGGCTCCGCGAGAATGATGTCGACCAGGTTGGCGAAGCTTGCGTATACCTGACCGGTGGCCGGGTTGGCCAGTACCGAGATGAACGGAAGTCCCTTCTCTGAGAGTCTGCTGGAGGCGATGGCGGTCTTGGCCATCTGCATCAGCGACAGGACCCCCTCCTGAACGCGCGCACCGCCGCTCGTCACCACCGCGACCGCCGGGACTCTCTTCTTGGCGGCAAGCTCCAGAGCGAGCGCCACCTTCTCCCCGACGACGGACCCCATGCTTCCGCCCATGAATCCGAAATCCAGGACGAACAGGACCACCGGGCTCCCTCCGATGGAGCACGAGCCCGTCACCGCAGCCTCGGTGAGGCCGGTTCGCCTCTGGTCGCTGAACAGCCGGCTCTTGTACGAGGGACGGGTCGAAAACGAGAGGGGGTCGAGAGAGATCAGGGACCTGTTGGTCTCTCGAAATGTGCCGGGGTCGGCAAGCGTCTTGATGCGCTCCCTGGCCGTCAGGGCGTAGTGGAAGCGGCACGAGTGGCACACGCGGTACCGGGCGTAGAGATCGGACCCCGCAAAGCTGGTCCCGCAGACCAGGCACGAGTCTCGGAGTGCGGGCTCCTTGTCGTCGGCTTGGCCACGCCGGGCTACCGAGTTCAACAGACCAGTGAAGTTCCGAACCAGGTCAGACCTCCCTATCCAGCCGTCTAAACCCGCGCGCGCGGCCGTCTACACACTTCCGATTATAACATCCCGCGACTTGGAGCCGTCGCTGGGGCCGACGATCCCCTCTTCTTCGAGCTGGTCCATCAGACGGGCGGCTCTGGGGTACCCGATGCGCATCCGTCTCTGCAGCAACGACGTCGACAGCTTGCTGTAGCGTTGAGCCAGGTCTACGGCCTTGTCCATCAGCTCGTCGCGAGATCCCGCGCCGTCGTCGTCCTCTCCGGCATCGTCGGCTCCCGACTTCTCGTCCTTGACCGGGCGGAGAGTCACCCTCGGCAGCGGTGGCCACGGCGTCTTCTGCCAGAACGCCACGATATCCTCGCTCTCCCGATCGGATATGAACACCCCCTGGACCCGTTTCGGCCTCGAGGCGTCCAGGGCGAGGAAGAGCATGTCGCCGCGGCCCAACAGCTTGTCTGCGCCGGTCGCGTCGAGGATCGTCCGGGAGTCGATCTGGGAGGCCACTCCAAAGCTGATCCTGGTGGGGAAATTAGCCTTGATGAGTCCCGTCACGACATCCACCGATGGCCGCTGAGTGGCTACGATTAGGTGTATTCCGGTCGCCCTTCCTAGCTGCGCCAGCCGGCACAGCGACTGCTCTACGTCGAACGACGCTGCCATCATCAGGTCGGCCAGCTCGTCGACCGCGACGACCAGCATCGGCATCTTGTCGGGGACCTTCCTGTTGTAGGCCTCGATGTTCCTGACGCCGACCTCCTCGAAGCGGCGATACCGGTTCTGCATCTCCTGGATCATACCCTTCAGATAGCCCACTACCTGGTCCGTCTCGACGACAACCGGCGTAAGCAGATGGGGTATCCCGTTGTATGGGGTCATCTCGACCCTCTTTGGGTCGATCAGGAGCAGCCGCATCTCCGCAGGCGACTTCTCCATGAGCAGACCCGCCAGGATCGTGTTGATACATACGCTCTTGCCGCTGCCGGTAGCGCCCGCTATCAGGAGGTGGGGCATCTTGGCCAGGTCGGCGACCACCGCCTCTCCACCGCTCCCCTTACCCAAAGCTATAGGCAGGTGGGCAGTGGCGTGGAGCCGGCGGTACTCCTCGCTCTCCATGACCCCTCGCAGAGTCACGAGCTCGGGTTCGGGGTTGGGCACCTCGATACCGACCTGGGACTTCCCCATCACGGGGGTTTCTATCCGGATGCTTGGCGTCTTCAGGGCGAGTGAGAGGTCCTTTTCCCGGGAGAGTATGCTGTCGACCTTGACCCTCGTCTTGGTCTCCTCCCGACGCACTGTCGCCTTGCCGGAGGCGTCCAGGATCGGCCGACCCTGATCGTCCAGCTGCTTCACCTGCTTGTAGCGGCGAACCCAGCCGGGCACCAGCCCGTACAGCGTCACGGCGGGGCCCGGTCGTATCTGCCCGATCTCGACCTCTATGCTGTACTCCCCGAGCGTGCGCCTGATCGTCTCGGCCGTCTCTTCCATCTCTTCTTTCGAGATCCCGCCCTCTGGAGTCGTAACCAGCAGGCCCATAGGCGGCTTGTCCCAGGCGCTCCTTGCGGCATCGACTATCGGTCCGACCAGGTCGCCGGGCGATTCCGCGGCGTCGCTCGCCGCGACCTTGATGAGGCCGCTCTGGTCTCCCGTGCTCTGCCAGTTTCCGGACCCAGCCCAGAACTTGTTGAACTTGGCCGGACCGGCGTCGCCGTCTTCGGGCTCCGCCTCCTCGACCGGCACCACCTGCTCGGTCGTGTCCTCCCAGGAGTCCAACTCGGACTCGTCGTCTGCCGGTGTCTCAGGGTCCGCGGACGAAGGCTCCGTCGACGCCAGGCCTGTCGGCGCCCAGGCCGGCGTCTCGACACGGCTGCTACTGAGGGGCTGCGCGACGGCAGCCCGGTGTCCGAGTCCCGCGTTCCGGGTCGTTCGCGCCGGGGTCACGGGCGGCTCCACCTCGATGGGGAGGTCGACGTCCTCAGGGCTCTTCGTACCCTCAGGAACCCTGTACATCCGGCCGAGAAACACCCCGAGTCTCTTGGCCAGCAGGCTACCGGCAACATAAGCGGAGAGGAGGAGTCCACCGAACAGCTGAAGCCCTTCCCAGGCCAACGGGGGCGATGCGACCGCAACTGCCAGAAGGAAGAGTCCCAGGACCCGGAACACGGCGATCCAGGTGATGGTTCCCGCTAGGAACCTCCCCACGCCCCCACCCAGGGTGACGTCTCCTTGAAGCCCGAACCAGCCCAGGACTCCGGCATCAGCTCTGAAAAATGAGAGCACTCCGAAGACGGCCCCGACGAATATCAGCGTGCCCGCCCAGAGACGGACGTCGCTCAGCCACGATCGCCTTCGGAGCAGGGCCCAGCCGAACGCAGCCGTCCACAGCGCCAGGGGTAGCAGTCCCAGCGATACCGCCGATAGTACCTCGTGGCGCGCCGCCTGATAAGCGTCCACGATCGACGTCCGGAACAGATATGCCAGCAGGCCCGCGGCCACCAGGGCCACCACCGGCGCCAGTCGCGCCAGCAATGTTGCAGAGCCTGTCCGGCCTGCGTCCGCCCTTCTGCTGCCCTTGCTTCTCGCCTCCGCACCCATTCCTACACCTCCTCAACCAGAGCAAGCACCGTGGGCCTTCTCCCGGTCTCCTTGTAAAGAAAATCCGAAACCGACTCCGAAACCTTGTCCTTCAGCCGCACCCAATCTAGACCAGAGGGCGTTTCCTCCTCTAGCGTCACCCGGACCCTTTGTGAGGTTCTTTCGATCAGGTCTCGGGACTCCTCGAGCTCGACGAATCCCATCGACTCCACGCGGGGGGCGCTATGGAGTTTGCCTGTCTTCTTGTCCCGCGAGACGGACACGGCCACGATGCCGTGCCTGGACAACCTGGTCCTCTCGTCGAGCACCCTGCTGAACGGACCCAACACCCTCTTGCCGTCGATGTAGACGTTGCCCGCCGGTACCTTCTCGACGACCTGCCCGGCCTCTCCGTCGATCTCCAGCACATCCCCATCCTCGAGCACGAAGGTGTTCGAGGCCGGCATGCCCATCGACTGGGCGAGCGAGGCGTGAGCGACCAGGTGCCGATGCTCGCCGTGGACCGGGACGACGAACTTCGGCCTGACGAGGCTGAGCATCATCTTGAGCTCTTCCCGACTCGCGTGGCCGTGGACGTGGACCATCGCGACGCTGCTGTATAGAACCTTGGCCTCCTGCCGAAACAGGTTGTCGATGGTCCTCGCCACGAGGGTCTCGTTGCCGGGGATAGGCGAGGCCGAGATTACCACCGTGTCGCCCGGTACGATCTCGATGTCCTGGTGGTCCCCGTTGGCGATGCGGACAAGCGCCGACGTCGGCTCCCCCTGGCTGCCGGTGGCTACTATCACTATCTCATCCAGCGGAAGCTCTCTCGCCGCGTTGAGCGACACGATGGTCCCTTCCGGAGCATTCAGATAGTCCATCTTCAGCGCCATGTTGACGTTGTTCACCATGCTCCGCCCAACGACCGTTACCTTGCGGCCGTATTTGACGGCCGCGTTGACCACCTGCTGGATGCGTGAGATCAAAGAGGCGAATGTGGCGATCATTACCCGCCCCTCCGCCTCCGCGATGACCCTGTCCAGGGCCTCGCCCACGAGCTTCTCCGAGGCCGTATAACCCTCCACCTCGGCGTAGGTCGAGTCGGCGCACAGTAGAAGCACGCCTTCCGACGTCAGCTTGCCCAGGGCCGAGAAGTCGGTCGGCCTGCCGTCGGCGGGCGTGTGGTCGATCTTGAAGTCGCCCGTGTGAATGATGAGCCCCAGGGGTGTCGTGATCGCGATCCCCATCGCGTCGGGGATCGAGTGGCATACCCGAAAGAACTCGGCGCTGAGCCCGCCGACCTTGAACGGCGCGTTGGGCTCCACCACGTTCAGCCGGGCCTGGCGCAGAACCCCGTGCTCCCGGAGCTTGACCGTGATCAGGCCGTGAGTGAGCCGCGAGGCATAGAGCGGCACGTCCAGCTCGTGGAGGATCCACGGCAGCCCGCCGATGTGGTCCTCGTGTCCGTGCGTAATCAGGACGGCCCTGACCCTGTCCTTGTTCTCCAGCAGGTAGGTGATGTCGGGGATGGCGAAGTCCACGCCGGGCATGTCCTCCTCCGGGAACAGAACTCCGGCGTCGATGACGACGATGTCGTCCCCATACTCCAGCGCCATCATGTTCTTACCTATTTCGCCGAGACCGCCAAGGGGGACGACTCGCAGTTTGTTGCTCTTCATCTGAATCCTTCCACTGTTGTCTTCTGTTATCTTCGACTCCCCCGGCAACAAGAGAACATTCCCTGCCACGTGCGGGTTAGGGGGAGCGCCTCCTGACACGGGTCGGCGGCGCGGGGACATCTCGATCGGCCGGGGCTAGAGGGGGTGGATCGCCCGTGGCCGCGGGTCGAGCTGGCGCGGTCGAATCGAGCCCGCCGAGGCTAGAAGAAGCTTAGCTGTTGCGCCGAGCTCTTTTCGGGCTCTTCTTGCAGTACTTCCTCGCTGTCCACCAAAGACCTGAGTTTCTGGAAGTCAGCCTCGATGGCGGGTAAGAGGCTGGGATTGTGCAGGGCAGCAGCGGGATGGTACATCGGAAAGATAGTCCGCCCGTTCCAGGTCCTGGGCTTCCCTCGGGCCTTGCTGATTGCCTCTCCCGGGAAGAACTTCGAAAAGGAGAACCTCCCCAACGTGACCACGACCTTGGGGGAGATGATTTGCATCTGACGATCGAGATAGGGCTGACACGCCTGTATCTCCCCCGGCAGAGGATCCCGGTTGCCGGGCGGCCTGCACTTCACCATGTTGGCGATGTATACGTCCTCACGCCTCAGCCCTATCGAGGCCAGCAGCTTGTCGAGAAGCTGGCCCGCCGGCCCCACGAACGGCTTGCCCTGCTGGTCCTCATGATATCCCGGACCCTCGCCCACGAACATGAAATCCGCCGAGATGGAGCCCTCGCCGGGCACCGCCTGGGTCCGCGTCTGGGAGAGGGCACACAGGGTGCAGGAAACGATCTCTTGGACCAGCTGATCGTACTCGGACATGGCCAGCTCCGGGGTTCAGGTTTCGACGCGTCTCATCGTATCAGTCGCCCGTCCGGCGGGTCAACGCGGAAACAGAGGGAAACGGGATATGCGCGGAGATCGCCAGCGACGCACAAACACCGGTCCCGGGGGCCTGTTGGCCGGGGGCCGATCCTCACTCGATCCAGAAGTGCGGGTTCCAGGCGACCTCCCAGAGGAAGCCGTCCGGATCGGCGAAATATCCCGAATGCCCGCCCCAGGCCGTATCTTCGGCGGCCGTCATGATCGTGGCGCCGGCTGCCTCGGCCTCTGCCAGCACCTGCTGGACCTCCTCGCGAGTACGCACGTTGTGGGCGATCGTGAATCCCCGGAAGCCGTGGCCATCGTCCGGAACCGCGGCATCTCCGGCCAGCTCCGCTCGGGGGAACAGCCCAAGCCACGTTCCGCCGGTCTCGAAAAAGGCGATCGAGGGCGATTCCTCGCGCAGGGGAAGTCCGAGCCCATCGCGATAGAACCTCTTCGAGCGCTCGAGGTCCGACACCCCCAGCGTGACGATGCTCAATCTAGGGTCCATCCCGGCCTCCACAACGCCAGCTACCGAAGGCTAAAGAGAATGAAAAAGGACAGGCCGGAGCCTGTCCAAACGATCCGATCGATCGGGGCGCTCGCGGGCTTACTCGTCCTTGACTCCGAGGCCCCGGATATACTCTATAGCCAGCTTCACCGTCGTGATCTTCTCTGCGTCTTCATCTCCGATCTCGATCTGGTTGTCTCCGGAGCTGAACTCCTCCTCGAAGGCCATGATCAGCTCTACCAGGTCCAGCGAATCGGCGTTCAAATCGTCTGTGAACGAGGCCTCAGGCACCACCTTCTCGATGTCGACACTCAGCTTGTCGGCCACGACCGTCTGGACCCGCTCTATAACCGTTGCCACGATACGACCTCCATGCCTCCCACGAGGATTCTCGACTTTAGGGCTCGGCCGTCTCCATCACCGAGCCGAGGACACCGTTCACGAGCCTCGGCGAGCTGTCGGACCCAAACACCTTGGCCAGCTCTACCGCCTCGTTAATCGCAACCTTAGGGGGCGTCTCCCCTCGCATCATCACCATCTCGAAGATGGCGATCCTGAGGAGGTTTCGGTCGACCAGCGCCATCTGGCTGATCGGCCAGGCGGGCGCGAAGCCCGCTATCTTTTCGTCTATGAAGTCCTGGTTCTCCAGCACTCCCCGGACGAGGGTACTTACGAAACTCTTGCCGGACTCGGAAACCCGTTCCGAGGCCAGTCTCGTCTCGAGAACCTGATCCTCGGGATGGCTGGCCCCATCGATTTCGTAGAGCACCTGGAGCGCGACGGCCCGGGCCTTCCGTCGGGTAGTAGGAACCTCGGGCTCCCCCATGCTGAACCGTCCACCACGGCTTGTCAAGAGGACCGTGTCGCTCAATTCCGGCGCAGGTTCAGGATCGATTCGACGTCGCCCACGCTGCTCACCTGCGCACTTCGGTCGATGCGCTTGACCAGTCCGCTGAGCACGTTCCCTGGCCCCACCTCGATGAAGCGCGACACGCCGGACTTGACCATATAGTCGATCGACTGCTTCCACTGAACGCAGCTGCAGATCTGCGCGATCAGCTCCCGTTTCACGCTGTCGGCCGTCGTGAGGGGCTGGCCGTCGCAGTTGGCGACGATGGGCACCGTGGGGTCCCTGAAGATGAGTGACTCCACAGCCTCGGCCAAACCAGCCCGAGCCGGCTCCATGAGCGCCGAGTGGAAGGCGCCTCCGACCCGCAGCGGGACCACCTTCTTGGCACCTCGGGACTGGGCCATGTCGCACGCACGCGCCACCGCCATCAGATCTCCGCTGATCACCATCTGCTCGACGGTGTTAACGTTCGACAGGTACGTCCCGGTCTCCCTGCCGATCTCATCCATCGTCATCTCGTCGATGCCGAATATCGCGGCCATGGTACCCGGCCGCTGCTCGCAGGCCTCTTGCATCAGGCGGCCGCGCTCCTGGACCAGCCTGGCGGTCTCGCCGATGTCCAGGACGCCGGCCACCGCGAGAGCCGTGTACTCTCCGAGACTATGACCGGCCATGAGGATGGGCTGGGGCATCGCGCTCGTTCCCAGCCGCTCCTCCATCGCTTTGACGGCGGCCAGGCTTACCGCCATGATCGCCGGCTGGGCGTTGACGGTTCGTCTCAGCTCTCCCTCGTCCCCGGTGAACATCAGCTTGGACAGCGGCCTTTCGAGGGCCATGTCGACCTGATGGAACACCGAGCGGGCGGCCGGAGAGTCGTCGTAAAGCTCGTGCCCCATCCCGACGGCTTGGGCTCCTTGGCCGGGGAACAGGAAGGCGACTTTTGCAGAATCAGACATTTGACGTGTACTTAGGGTCATAGGGAGGCTCCTGGGGAGATAGGAGAACTTGCAACTGTCGGGACGGCCTACTCGGAAGCGGCCTCCCCTGGGATCACCTCTCTGCCGTTGTAGTATCCGCAGGCCAGGCACGCTCGATGTGGCAGCTTCGACTTGTGACACTGCGGACATTCGGAGAGAGTGGGCGCACGCAGCCCGAAGTGGGCCCTTCGCCCCCCAACCCGGGCCTTGGAGTGCTTTTTCTTTGGAAGCGGTGGCATCTTGGCTACCTATTCCCTCTCATCAGCTCGCTCGTTCCTTCGGAACGCTGGAGCCTGAACCATCGACGAATGCCGCGGTCAGCAGTGGACTCCATCTCGGGTCTATCGGGCTCTTGTCGCAATCGCAGGAGGCCTCGTTGAGGTTGGCCCCGCAGGCCATGCACATACCCGCACAGTCGTCACGGCACAGCGGTTTCATCGGAGTGCTCAGGAGCAGGTACTCCCGGACCACTTCGGTCAGGTCCAGGATGTGCTGCTCGTCGATGTGGAAGCTGTCCTCCGGAAAGTCGGCGGGATTCAGCCTCGAACCGGATATCAGATCGACCCGGGGAAAGAACTCCTCCTCGATCACCACAGTCGTCCGCTGCTCGCACTCGGCAAGACACAGACTGCAGGCACATGCCATCTTGGATTCCAGGTCGGCGCTGACCCAGACACCCAGATCGGTGCGGAGCATCCTGACGCTGCCTGTCACCCGCCGCACCGACGCGTGATCTGGTGAGGTCACGTCCTCGTCGACGCTGTAGCTCCGCGCGGAGCCGCTAGACTCCTTCAGCAGTTGCGAAACGTTAAAGTGCATCGCCACATATGTCCGTCAAGATAGTTCGGACGCCCATGCCACGCGGTATTGTATTGCCGAGCAGACGTTTGTGTCAAGTTTCACACAGGGCTCGTAGACACCGAAACAACCCTCTCGGCGAATTCGCGCACGTACATAACACCGCTCTCGACCGGGCCAAAACTGCCGGAAATCATGCTATGCCATACGTTGCCCGCCGCCTGACCTCCCAAATATAATCACTCGATGATTTCGAGACTCAAGCTGCATACGATTATTGTCGTCGGCCTACTGCTGCTTGGCGCGTGTGGGGAAACCGCCGTCCCGACACCCACCCCCACCGCCACGGCGACTCCGACGCTGACACCTACTCCCTCGCCTACCCCGGAGCCCGTCACCGGGGGGGTCGAGGCAACCCCGATGACCTCCACCTCGCTGACCCCCGGCACGTCTCCCGAGGAGATACTCGAGAGCCTGCTGGCCATCTTCGCGGATGAGGCCGAGCCCTTCCATTTCGAGGTCGACGCCAAGATCGACACCAACGTCTCCGGGTTGGCCCTCAGCATACCCCTGAGGGTCGGCGGGGATTTCCAGCCTCCGGACAGGGTTCGCGCCAGTCTCTCGGTCTCGTTGGGCGTGATCAGCGTCCAGAATGAGACGATCTCGATAGAGGGCCGGACGTACACCACCGATCCCATCAGCGGCGAATGGCAGGTCATCTCCGCCGCCCCCTCCCTGTTGACGAGCCCGGCCGCCCTGCTCGGCATGGTCCAGCCGGCCATAGAGAGCCTGGAGCTTGTCGGAGTGGAGAGCCTCGACGGGATAGAGGTCGTGCACATCAGGGGCGATATCAGCGGCGGCGCCTTTGGGAGCCCGTCCAGCGCCGCCCGAATCGACGTCTGGAGCTCGGTGGACGACCTCAGGGTCCGGAAGGTCGAGATCGACGGGCGGGTGTCGCTTGCCGATCTGGGCGAGGGACTTCCAGGCGGCATCACCTTGGACTCGGCACAGCTAGAGCTTACTCTGCTCGTCTCCGACTACGGTAAGCCGGTGACAATCGAGGCGCCGGAGATCGCGGACGAGCCCGCCGGGAGCGCGGGAACCCAGCTGCCGAGCCTTGGACGCAATCACGTCCTTCCCGGCGACCAGCACCCGCCTTACAACTCGGTGCCCGCCACGTCCGGCTGGCACTTCGGCGCTCCCTACGGCCCCGCGCCCTGGGGGCAGTACGACGAGGTCCTTCCCGACGAAGTTCTGGTGCACAGCCTGGAGCACGGCGGCATAGGCGTGCACTACGACTGCCCTGAGGGCTGCGACGAGCTCGTCGGGGACCTGGCAAGGGTCGCCAGCCGCTACCCCAAGTTCATTCTGTCGCCCTTCCCAGGGATGGACAGGAGGATCGCGCTCACCGCCTGGACCTTCTTCGACGGCTTTGACGGCTTCGACGAGGGGCGGATCGTGGCCTTCTTCGAGGCCCATATCAGCTCGCCGGTCGCCCCCGAGCCCAACGTCCCCTGACTGCTAGCCCTCCCGCCTGTCAGCCACCGCCCGGATGAACTTCACGATCTCCGAGGTCGGGGAGCCGGGGCCGAAGATCTCCCTCACGCCCATCTTCCGCAAGGCCTCCCGGTCGGCGTCGGGAACGATGCCCCCGGCCACGACGACCACGTTCTCCATCCCTCTCTCGTAGAGTCCTTCCACTATCTGCGGGAAGAGCTCCATGTGCGCCCCGGACAGGATGCTCAACCCTACGATGTCGACGTCTTCCCTCAACGCGGCCTCGACTATCATCTGAGGCGTCTGCCTGATGCCCGTGTAGGTGACCTCCATCCCGGCGTCACGAAGTGCCCGCGCGATTATCTTGGCGCCCCGGTCGTGCCCATCGAGGCCCGGCTTGGCGATCAGGACCCGTATCGTCTTCGCCGCCACGGCTATCTCCTGGCCGTCGCCCGATCGACAAGCTCCACGAGCACGCCCCCGGTGGACCTGGGATGCAGGAAGGCGATCATCCCCGAGAGCCCCTGTCTGGGGGCCTTGTCGATCAGATCGATGCCCCTGGCCTCCAGCAGCCCGAGCTTCCCTTCGAGGTCCTCCACCTCGAAGCACACATGATGGAGGCCCTCGCCGCTCCGCTCGATGAATCGGGCGATGCTGCCCTCGCTGTCCGTCGGCTGGATGAACTCGAGCTGTGAGCCGCCCAACCGGACCAGCGCGGCCTTGACCCCCTGGTCGGGGACATCCTCGACCTCGGCGTCCTCTACACCGAAGACGTCCCGGTAGAACCGGAGAGACTCCTCGATGTCGCGGACGGCGATCGCGATGTGGTTTATGTGTCTGGCTACGCAGGTAGCTTCGTCTGACATGCTCTCAAGACCTATCCCGCTGACTGAGGTTTCAGGATGTTCCGGGCGATGATGAGCCGCTGTATCTCGGACGTGCCCTCGTAGATCTCGGTGACCTTCGCGTCCCGATAGAGCCGCTCCACCGTGGTCGGGGCGAAGTAGCCGGTACCTCCGTGGATCTGCACCGCACGGTCCGCGGTCTCCACCGCCACTCGCGAGGCGTACAGCTTCGCCATCGAGGCCTCGGTTGCGAACTCGATCCCGTGATCGTACAGGGTCGCGGCCTGGTGGGTCATGAGCCTGGCAGCATGCACGCTGGTGGCCATGTCGGCGATCATCCACTGGATCCCCTGAAACCCGGCTATCTCGCGACCGAACGCCTCGCGCCGAGTTGCGTACGCGACCGCCGCTTCGTAGGCGGCCTGGGCGATGCCCACGGCCTGCGCCGCGATGACGATCCGGCTCGAGCTGAGAATCTGCATCGTCTGGCGGAACCCCGCACCCTCCGGGCCCAGACGGTTCTCCTCCGGAACGGGCGTATCCTGGAAGACCACCTCGGCGGTCGACGACGCGCGGATCCCCATCTTGCCGTGCTGCGGATTCACCGTCAGTCCCGGCGAGTCGGCTTCGACGACCAGCGCGTCTATCCCGTCGACGCCGAGACTGCGGTCGTGGGTGACCAGCACGACGAACGTGCTCGCCTCGACGGCATTGGTTATGAACTGCTTGACCCCGTTGACCAGATAGTGGCCGTCGCTCCTCGAAACCTGGGTCGTGATCGCGGCCGCGTCGCTCCCGCAGCCGGGCTCGGTGAGCGCGAACGCTCCGATCTTCCGCCCGGTGGCCAGGTCCGGAAGGAACCTCTGCTTCTGACCCTCGGTGCCGTACGCGTGGATGAAGTTAGCACACAGGGAGAGATGAGCCCCGTAGACGGTGCTCGTCGCGGCACATCCCCGCGCCACCTCCTCGACGGCCACCGCGACCTGTCGCATGGTGCCGCCGCTGCCACCGTAGCGCTCGTCGATAGTGAGGCCGTAAAGCCCCAGAGCCGCCAGGCCCCGGACGTTGTCCCAGGGGAACTCGCCGCTCTGGTCGTACGAAGACGCGCGAGGCGCCAGCTCCCGATCGGCGAAATCGCGAACGGCGTTCTTCAGAAGCCGCTCGTCCTCGGATAGAAGCTGATCGCTCATGATCGATCACCCGGCGCCGGAGACTCCGGAATGTCCCGGTGCTCTCCGAAAACACTCCTCAAAGTGTCTGAAATCTCCCCGACGGTGGCGTACGCCTCGACGCACTCCAGAATAGCCGGGACGGTGTTCTCGTCGCCCAGTGCTGTCTCCTTCAGACGAGCCAGGGAGGCCACGACAGCGGTACCGTCCCTCTCTCGGCGGACCCGGCGGACGCGGTCGACCTGCCTGGCCGTCTCCTCAGGATCGATGGTCTGGAGCTTTCCGATCGGCGGTGCCGATGACTGGAACCCGTTCACCCCCACCACTACCCGGGTCCCCTCCTCGGTCTCCCGCTGCAGCTTGAAGGCGCTCTCGTGGATCTCCTGGGTCTGGAACCCCTGCTCGAGCGCCGCCACCGCCCCACCCATGCTGTCGATCCGATCGATGTAGCTCGACGCCTCTGCCTCCAGCCTGTCCGTCAGGCTCTCCACATAGTAGGACCCGGCCAGCGGGTCGACGGTTTCAGACACGCCGCTCTCGTGGGCCAGTATCTGCTGGGTCCGCAGGGAGAGCTGCGCCGATTCCTCGGTCGGCAGCGCCATCGCCTCGTCACGGGAGTTGACGTGGAGCGACTGGGTTCCGCCGAGCACCGCGGCCAGCGCCTGCACCGTGGTCCGGACGGTGTTGTTGTCCGGCTGCTGCGCCGTCAGTGTCACCCCGGCCGTCTGCGTATGGAAGCGCATCATCCATGAGCGCGGGCTCTCCGCGCCGAAGCGCTCCCGCATGATCCGCGCCCACATGCGCCTCGCGGCGCGGAACTTGGCCACCTCCTCGAAGAGGTTGTTCTGCGCGACGAAGAAGAACGAGAGGCGGCCGGCAAAGCTGTCGATGTTGAGGCCGGCGTCCAGCGCCGCCTGTACGTAGGCGATCGCATCGGCGAAGGTGAACGCCAGCTCCTGGACCGCCGTGGCGCCGGCCTCCCGAATGTGGTATCCGCTTATGCTGATGCTGTTCCACCGCGGCACGCTCTCGCTGCAATAGCGGAAGGTGTCGGTCACCAAACGCATCGACGGCTTCGGAGGGTATATGTACGTGCCCCGGGCGATGTACTCCTTGAGGATGTCGTTCTGGATGGTTCCGTTAAGCTGTCCAGGTTCGAGCCCTTGCCTCTTTCCTACCGCGATGTACAGCGCTAGCAGAGTGGACGCCGTGGCATTGATCGTCATCGACGTGCTGACCCTGTCGAGGGGAATGCCGTCGAACAGGATCTCCATGTCCGCCAGACTGCTGATGGGCACGCCGGCGCGTCCGACCTCCCCCAGGGCCATCGGATGGTCGGAGTCGTACCCGGTCTGAGTCGGCAGGTCGAAAGCGACGCTCAGTCCAGTCTGTCCCTGGTCCAGCAGGTATCGGTACCGTCTGTTGGACTCCTCGGGCGACGCCAGACCGGCGTACTGCCGCATCGTCCAGTGGCGCCCGCGGTACATATTGGCCTGGACGCCGCGGGTGTACGGATACTCGCCCGGGTAGCCCAGCTTCTCGTCATAGCCCGTCCCGTCCAGGTCTTCAGGGGAATATAAGGGCTCGACCTCGATACCCGACTCGGTTTCGAAGCGCTCGCGCCGTTCGGCGAACCGCTCGGTCAGCGGCTTCAGGGTCTTCTTGGTCCACTCGTCCTTGGATCTGCTAGACATTGTTCCTGCGTCTTTCGACATTCACTCTGACAGATGCCGAAGTGCGTAGTTTGCAAGCCCCACCATCCCCTCTTCGCAAGAAGAGGGGAAATATGTTCTGAGGGACACCCTCAGACTCCCGGCGAAGGGGTTCCGCCCCTATGCACACCTCTCTCGTCATCATCGAGCCTCGCGGCTATCGCAGGTACCGGTCGAGCCAGGCCAGCGCATGATTCGCGAAATCGTTGCGACCGCCGTGCTCCATGTCAGGGTAGACGATCAGCGACTTGATCGGCGGGATCTTCTCGAACACCGGCGCTATCGTCCTGTACGGATGGACCTCGTCGTCGGTCGCCGCGTTGACCAGGATCGGGCAATCTATCCGCTCGGCGAGGCTCAGCGGATCGAAGTACTCCAGCGTCGCCATCGCCTGATCCCGCTGGCCGGGGTGCTGTGCGAGGTAGTCGGTCAGCTCGCTCCACGGCGCATCCGTGATACCGACGCCCACCGGAAAGCTGCACGGCCACGGGAGCTCCGCCACGGCGGCGCGGACACGCCCGTCCAGCGCGGACGTCGTCAGCGTCAGCCCTCCCCCCTGGCTCCTGCCCCAGACGCCCAGGCGGCGTGGGTCCACCTCCGGACGCGACGACAGCAAATCCAGCCCGCGAACGCAGTCCATGTAGGCGCCGCGGTAGTAGTAGGTCTCCCGATCGGTGATGTTGTAGGTCACCTTGGTGCCGTGATCGAGACTCCACTCGGCCGCGCTCTCGGCCTGTCCTCTGGGGTACAGGGCGAGGGTGACATATCCGTATCGAGCGATGTGGGCCGGGACCGGCATTACGCCTCCGTATCCGGGGAGCGTCATGACCGCGGGCCAGCCTCTGTCGGGCACCTCGCCTACCGGAACCGACAGCCAGGCGCGGATGCGTACTCCCTCGAAGCTCGACATCGTCACGCGGTAGTGGGTCAGGGTCGTGATGGCGCCCTCGAAGATGAGCCCCTCCGGCTCGACCTGCTGGACCGAGGCATCGAGCGGCACCTTGGAAAGGTCGGACAGAGACGTGTCCCAGAACCTGCGGATGTCTTCTCTCGCCATCGGTACTCCTCCTCATGAATGGGTGAATTATACCAGCGACGAGCCAATCGGCGACTCGGCCCGCTGATGACGGCTTCTTCGGGGTGCCGTCCGATGGCCCTGGGGTTCCTTGACACCGCGAAAGCCGCCCACCTAAAATGAACAACAGTTCTGGTGCGGGTTAGGAGCCTCATGGAACAGCGCCTCGTCTCGGGCTCGTCCCAGGAGGACGACCACTCTCTGGATACAACCCTCCGTCCCCGACGTCTTCCGGACTACGTCGGCCAGACCCACGTAAAGGACAACCTCCAGATATCGATCACCGCCGCGCAGCAGCGCGGCGAGCCCCTCGACCACATCCTCCTGTACGGTCCGCCCGGCCTGGGCAAAACCACGCTGGCCAACATCCTCGCCACCGAGATGGGCGTGCGCATCAAGACCACCTCGGGGCCCGCGATCGAGAGGCCCGGAGACATGGTGGCCACCCTGACCCAGCTCCAGAAAGACGACATCCTCTTCATCGACGAGGTCCACCGTCTCCCGCGGCCCGTGGAGGAGGTGCTCTACCCGGCAATGGAGGACCTGTTCGTTTCCTGGGTCTTCGAGAAGGGCTTGAAGGCTCGGAGCATGAACCTCGCCGTCAAGCCGTTCACGTTCATCGGCGCGACCACCCGGTATGGCATGATCAGCCCTCCGCTGAGAAACCGCTTCGGCTCCATCCACCGCCTCGACTTCTACGATCAGCCTGAGATGTGCTCGATCGTCGAGCGGTCGGCGAGAATCCTCGAGGTCGACATCAGACCGGAGGGGGTGGACGAGATCGCTCGTCGGGCCAGAGGCACGCCCAGGGTGGCCAACCGGCTGCTCAAGCACGTCCGAGACTACGCTCAGGTGGTGGCCGACAACGTGATCACCGGAGAGGTCGCGCTGCAGTCGCTGGAGAAGCTGGAGGTCGACGGCCTGGGCCTGGACCAGGTGGACCGCAACGTGCTCCAGTCCATCATCGAGAAGTTCGGCGGCGGCCCCGTCGGCCTGGACACGGTTGCCGCGTCCATCAGCGAGGAGGCCGACACCATAATGGACGTCTACGAGCCGTTCTTGCTCCAGCTCGGTTTTCTGGAGCGCCGTCCCAGGGGCCGGGTCGCTACCCGCAGAGCCTACGAGCACCTCGGCGTCGATTACCCGAAGGACGGCGGCACCGCCCAGGCGAGCTTTTTCTAGGAGCGCAGACCAAGAGGGGGCTACTCTTGTCAGACTCCACAGCATCGACCATAGTCAACCAGTTCAGCAGACCTTTGGTGCAGCGGAGTGGTGAGAAGGGCTTCTTAGGGAAGCCCTTTGTTCGTGCAGGGCCTATGTTCACCCAGATTTGCCCCACGCTGTTTCAGACAGGCGGCCTGCTGGGCTTTGGGCTCATCGGCCACCCGGGGTTGCTCGGGTGCCTTCTGGTGGAACGCAGAGAGAACGCTGCTCCTTACGTGCTCACATCGTGGCCCAAGACCGCTTCTGACCATCTCGCTCGTGTCGAAGGCACTCCTGCAAACCTGCACGAACTCTACGTCGAACCTACTCTGGCCAGCATGGGCGTCGACTTAAGTAGTCCAGAGTTTGTGACAGGAAAACGTGCCAGGTGGATGAAAGAAAAGATCCAACCAGAAACTTTCCAGGAAATTGCTACGCTAGAGTTCGTCATGGGGGCGGCGATCGGGTACCACCACCCTGAACTATTCCGGCGATGTTGGGAGGGTACTACCCGGAAGAGACCTGAATCTGAGTGGGAAGAAGCCTATCGGTATGGCATCGTATCAACACCGGCCCAGTCAGAACCTGCATCATTTTCCGAGCAAGTCGGCCGGGTACTGCAAGAGGCTGCAGCCTGGGCTCGTGGTGCCGGCTGGCCAGAGTTGACAGACGAAGACTTGGAGCAGATGAAAGCGCTGGCGAAACAGGCCACACGTAGGTTGCCACGAGATTCAAATGTCACCGCTACTACTGAGCAACGAGTTGACAGGTCGGTCGAGACGTCACCGCTTTCTGGGTTGTCATCGGGGGCTTCTCATAGAAGACCGCCCTCACTACAAGGCAGCATCGTAAATGAGAGTCGCCTTGCCGATCACGTTGAGACAAGCTTGACCGATGAAGAGTCGGTACTGGATGAGACCGGGGAGGGGCAAGGAGATGATCTTAAAGGACACCGGCGACACCCCGCGAGTAGCGCTCTCGCCCAGGCCTCGGCGGGTGGTCGTGTCAGTGTTCGATCTCAGCGGTACGTGTTCGTCGGTAACTGGGGCCGAGAGGGCCGTGGCGACGGGGAATTCAACACTCCTGTGGGCATAGCTGTAGACTTGTCGGACCACGTCTATGTGACAGATCGATACAACGGCCGCATCCAGAAGTTCACGTCCGATGGAATGTTCGTGACAAAGTGGGGCAGTAGGGGCACCGGTGATGGGCAGTTTAGAGAGCCTCGTAAGATCGCTGTGGACGATCAAGGGTATGTGTACGTGAATGATGCGGAAAACCATCGTATCCAGAAGTTCACGTCCGATGGGCAATTCCTTGCCAAGTGGGGTTGGAAGTCCACCGCAAAGAAGAAGGCAATCAGAGACGGAGCATTCAATTACCCGATGGGCATTGCGGTGGACGGCGAAGGGAACATATACGTGGTAGACAGTAATCGCATGCAGAGGTTCAACGACCATGGTATGTTCGTGTCCAAGTGGGGGAATTGGACGTGGGAGTTTACTGGTAGCAATTGGAACGATAGTCCTACTGGAGATGGTGAATTCGTTCACCCCAATGGTCTGGCGGTGGACGGAGTCGGGAATATATACGTTGTTGACTCAGGTAACGACCGCATCCAGAAATTCGCGGCTGACGGTACTTTCCTGGCTAAATGGGGTAGCAGAGGCATTGGCGATGGAGAGTTCCAGATGCCTGAGGGCCTAGGGAACCTCTGAACAACTAAGGGTGAGCCGGATTCTACTGGAATGGGCGGGTACGGGAGGCGCTTCGACCCTCCGGCGACGCGCCGACTGGGATCGGGGAGCCCAGGCCGCAGCCCTCACGCCTCATTCGCGGTTGGGGAAGAGAGGCTGGGGAGGGAGCGCTGCCGGGAATGGTCACCGTTGGCCCTCTCACCGAGCTTGGCCGCCCGCGGCTATCAGCAGGTTGGCCATCCCCAGCAGCAGCACCAGCCGTTGCGTGTTCTTGGCCAGGCCACGATACCGCACCTTCGCATAGCCAAAGCGCCGTTTCACATATACGACGAGCGGCTTCTCGACGCGTTAACCGAGGCATGCGCGTTCGCTTGGGCAGATTTGCGGAACTTGGGTTCCCCGAGGTTCAGCGACGCCGAGGGGGCACCCGACATTCACCTCGACACCGGGTATTGGGTTGAAGCCAAAGCCATCCATAGTTCGCTTGAGGAGGCCAAGCGGACCGAGGCCATGCTGGAAGGCCGCGTTGATACAGGCGCCGTAACGGAGGCCGGGCCGGGCCTCTTCAATAAGTTTGACAGCGCTTTCGCCGATGCGGGGAAGAAATTCAATCGTCAGGGCGGCGAAGCGAACGTCGTTTTCTTCAACCTTACTATGCTTGATAGTCCCCAGTGATTTGCAGACGATACCTTGGCCAGAGTCGCTGAGTGGGCCGGTGAGAAGGAGTTGCGCGAGCCCGCTACTCGCGTAGTCATCTGCTATAGCTATGATTGGCGCGAGCCGGTCAAGGACGGTTTCTCTGCCTAGCTATCCTTCCTGATGTGACGCAGCTCGACGCCCCTGGCCTCCAGGGCCGCGCCGACGAGGAGGTTCCTGTGGCACTTGGTGGGATCCTCCTCGGCGCACATGATGACCACGACCGAGTCGCTCACCAGGCCCATCAGCTCCTTGATCCCCTGTTCGAAGATCGCCGTCGCGCCCATCTTCGCGTAGTCAGGGTTGCCCCGATCGTCGTAGAGGGAGCCGTCGGACGGCTTGCCGCCCAGCGTGCCGCCCATGTGGACGTATCGGATGTCGTAGGGAGCCAGCAGCTCCGGCAGCTTCCGGGCGCTGGCGAACGGCGCCCTCCTGCTCACCGGGTTGCTCCTCACGTCGACCAGCACTTCGATACGGCGCCCGGCGATCAAAGGCGCGAAGCTCTCCCAGGTGTGTTTGCTGTGGCCGACGGTGTAAACGGTCGTCACTGAGAGGGAGTCTCAGTCGGCCGGCTGGGGCAGGGGACCGTGGCCGTCGCCGTCCAGCAGGGGCTGTTCGAGCGAGGCGTAGTTCATACGGTACAGGTGGGCGTACAGGCCGTCCTTCGCCATCAGCTCCTGGTGGGTGCCCTGTTCGACGATCTCGCCGAGGTTCATCACCACGATCTTGTCCGCATCCCGGATTGTCGACAGGCGGTGAGCGATGACGATGGCCGTACGGCCCGCGAGGAGCCGCCGCAACGCCCGTTGGATCAGCATCTCGGTGTAGCTGTCTATGTTGGCGGTCGCCTCGTCGAGGATCAGGATTCGAGGGTCCGCCACCACGGCCCTGGCGAAGCTCAGAAGCTGTCGCTGGCCCACGCTCAGGTTCACACCCCTCTCCTGAACCGTGGTGTCGTACCCCTCCTCCAGGTTCACTATGAACTCATGGGCACCAACGGCCGTGGCGGCCTCGATCATCTTGTCGTCGCTTACGTCCGGGTGGTTGTACTTGATGTTCTCCCGGACGGTGCCCGAGAAAAGGAACGGCTCCTGAAGCACCGTCCCCATCTGCCCGACCAGCGAGCTGCGGCTGACGTCCCTGGTATCGTAGCCGTCCACCAGAATCGCGCCCCGGTCGCGGGGAAGATTGTAGAACCGCGCGAGCAGCGAGACGAGCGTGGTCTTCCCCGCCCCCGTCGGACCGACCACCGCGACGGTCTCCCCTGGATTGACCACCAGGCTTACGTTCTTGAGAACGTCCTCGCCCGGCAGGTAGCTGAAGCTCACGCCACGCAGCTCGACCTTCCCTTTGATCTCCGGGAGGTCTGCGGCATCCGGGGGATCGACCAGGTCCGATGGCGTGTCCAGAAGGCCGAAGATGCGGGAGCCCGATGCCATCGCCCTCTGCATCTGTGTGTACTGCATCATCAGGCTGCGGATGGGATCGAAGAACCTCAGGATGTACAGCGCAAACGCGATCAGCGCCCCCACCTCTAGTGCGCCGCCTCCGATCATTCGGGCGCCGAAGAAGAGCGTAAGGCCCATTGCGACTCCGGTGAGGATGTCCACCGGCGGCAGCAGGCCGGTGGACAGGCGGCTCGCCGTGTAGCTCGCCTCGAGGTAGTTCCGGTTCTTGCCGTCGAACAGCTCCAGGTTCCGGTCCTGTCGGTTCAGACTCTGCACCACCCGAACACCGGATATGTTCTCGTTGTAGGCGGCGTTCACAATGGAGGCGCCCGTACGGACCCTCAGGAATGCCCGTCTCGCCAGGGGCTGCCAGAAGACCACTATCGCGACCAGCACCGGAAGCACGGCCATTGAGATCAGCCCCAGCTCCACGTTCAACAAAAGTACGGCGACCACGATGCCCACCAGGCTCAAAATGTCTCCGAGGGTGGTCACCACGAGAGACATGAACTCCTGGACCTGGCCGACGTCTCCCTGGACCCGGGACATCACCCGTCCGACCTCGGTCTTGTCGTAAAAGGAGAGCGACTGGCGCTGCAGATGAGCGAACATGTCGCGGCGCAGGTCGTACAGGACTCGCTGGCTGACCCTGGTCATCACCGCCTGCTGGTAATAGCTGCTGGCCCAGATGACCAGGGCGATCACACCGAAGAGGGCCACGATCCAGCTGAGGCCCGACAGGTTCCCCTCGACTATGTAGTCGTCGATGGCGATCTTGGTGATCCACGGCACGGCCACCACCGCGCCGGTGTATATCAGCATCGTCACGATCGAGATGGCAGCGAGACCGCGGTGCGGGAGGATGTAGGCGGCAAGCCGCGAGATCACCCGCCGATCGTAGATCGACCCGAATACCTCGTCCTCGTCGTCGCTGGCGTCTGAGCCGTGGAATATCCAACCCATCATCGCGCGGCGCTCCTGTCCACCGGCTCGGGTGCCTCGAAGTCCAGCATGACCTCTTCCTGCGGCCTGAGCTGAAGCTCGTAGATGCCACGGTAGAGCCCGCCCGCCGCTAGGAGATCCTGGTGCCGGCCCCTCTCCACGACCTCGCCGTCCTTGAGCACCAGGATCAGGTCGGCCTTGTGGACGGTGCTGAGCCTATGGGCGATTACGAAAACGGTACGATCCCGCATCACCGCTTCCATCGCCCTGTGTATGAGCTCCTCGGTACTCGCGTCCACGCTGGACATGGAGTCGTCGAGGACCAGCACCGGCGGGTCCACGAGAAGGGCGCGCGCGATCGCGAGGCGCTGCCGCTGGCCACCCGACAGGGTCACCCCGCGCTCGCCGATCACCGTGTCGTAGCCGCGGTCTAGGGTGCGGATGAAGTCGTCCAGCTGCGCTATCCGGGCCGCCTCGACGATCTCGTCCGTCGACGCCTCCTCGCGTCCGTAGGCGATGTTCTCACGGATCGTCGCGGTGAAGAGGAACACGTCCTGCTGAACAAGCGCGATGTTGCGCCGCAGCGACTTCAGGGTGGCCTGACGTATGTCCCTGCCGTCCAGCGTAATACGTCCCGCAGTCACGTCGTAGAAGCGCGGCAGCAGGTGTACGACCGTGCTCTTGCCGCTGCCGGGCGCGCCGAGCAGGGCGACCGTCTGACCGGGCCGGGCCTCGAAGCTGACGCCCTTCACGGCAGGGGCGCGACCGTCGTAGCCGAAGCTGACATCGTCGAAGCGAACCAGCCCGGCCGCCCTCGGCATCTCCACGGCATCCGGCGACTCGCGGACTGGAGACTCGGCGTCCAGGATCTCGAACAGCCGCTGGCCCGCCGACGAGGCGCGCGCGTACGAGTTGACCAGCCACCCGACCATCCGGACGGGCATCGAGAGGATCTGGGTGTAGATGATGAACTGGGTCAGCTCTCCCTCGGTCATGTTGCCGTTGATGACCTGCCATCCGCCGTATGCCAGGATGAGGCCCACGGCGATCAGCAGCACAAACCCCATGAAGGAGACGGTCGATGCCCTGAGACGCTCGGCCTTGACCATCTCGGTGGCGACCTCGGTGTTCTTCTGGTCGAACTTGGCCTCCTCGAACGGCTCGGAGCCGAACGCCTTGACCACTCGGACCCCCGAAAGGTTCTCCTGGAGAACGGTGCTGAGCTCCGCCATCTTCTCCTGGGTGGCCAGCCACAACCGCCTCATCCGTACCCTGGCGACTCCCGAGTTGTACGCGATCACCGGCATGAAGCTCATGCTGATCAGCCCGAGTTTCCAGTCCAGCCTTAGAAGGATGACAGCAACGGCGGTGAACAGGATCGCGAAGTACGGGGCCCGGACCAGCCCCATGTTTACGAACATCCGAACCGCTTCGACGTCGCTGATGGCCCTCGACATGAGCTGCCCGGTGTGATGACGGTCGTGGAAGGCGAAGCTGAGGCGCTGCACGCGGTCGTAGAAGGCGTTGCGCAGCTTGTAGGCCACGATCAACGAGAGGGACTCCCCCAGGTAGGTCTGGGCGTAAGACGCGATTCCTCGCGCCACGCTGAGAGCGAGGATCGCCAGTGCGAGCGGCAAGACGTCCGCGGCCGTCCCGTTGCCGCTCTCGAACCCTTCGACCACCCTGTCGATCGAGTTCCCTATCAGGCGCGGGAGGAACAAGTATGCGGCGGTGGCCACAGCCGTCGCAACATAGGCGGCCAGAAGACGCCGTTTGTAGCGGAGGGTGATCCCGATGATCCGGAGGATCACCGTCATCGGCTGCGGGGGGGGACCGTACGTCGCGCGGAGCTCTGCGGTGATGTGAGTGAGGTGTGTAGGATAGGTGGCATCTGCCCCTATTCTACCGCCTTCGGGGGTACGGGGTACAGCGCTTGGGGACTGGCTGGAGTACGGGGTGCGGACCCTGTCCCGTATGCCCCTATACCCGAACCCTGACGTTCAGCCCTATCGTTGGAGTCTCGTGTAGACCACCAGGGAATGACTGCGCCACATCGGGAAGCTCTCTCCCTCCAACGCGGCTATGAGTGCGCGATACCTGAGCTCCGGCCGTCCCCTGATCTTCTCGAGCAAGCGCCTCTGACTCGCCGTCGCACCGTCCATCATCTCCCTGACGCGGACGTGCAAAATCTCGGCGTCCCGCTCCAGCCTGTCCATCAGGAGCGCCATCTCATCCGAGCCGGCGCCGTCCACACGGGCCAGCGGGACCTCGATCTGGTTCGCCGGCACGACGAGTCCCATAAGGTCGGCGGACTCCTTCAGGTGATACTCGATCTGGCCGATCATCTGCTCAGCCTCGGAATCGCGCCCGAGGAACACTAGGCGCTGCATCTCGCCGCTTCGCACGCCCGCCAGCCGGGCATGAGAGCGGACCCGGCCCATTTCAGACTTCGGGAGCCTGAGCGCGATCCTCTCTTTCGTCGTCTTGACCCAGTACAGCGTGTCGCCGGGAATGCTGTCCGACGACGCCATCGCCGTGCCGGCGGCTCCCGCGCCCATCAGGGCGAAGGCCGCGAAACCGATCGCCAGCGGCTTCAGCAGAGGAACCCTCTCAAATATGCCGGGACGCCTTGAGCGACCCGGCTCGGACCGTGAAACAGCCTCCATCAACCGGGCGAGAGCGCGTGCCTTGGCGTCGGGCGCGAAGTCGTCCCGGATCGCCGTCCGCATGGCGACCGCTGCCGTCTGTACCATCGGCTCAATCTCGGCGCGGTGCTCGGGGAAGCGCCCGACGCACTCTTCGACGCTGACTCCATCGGCCAGCAGGTCGACGCACTCGTTCAGGATGTCCTCGATCTTCCTGTTGAACATCATGCCCCCGAGCCCCGGAGCTCTGCCACACCTCTCGGGTAGGCCTCGGCATCCCCGGCCAGCAGCCGCCTGAGTTTTCGTATCCCGGCGTGCTGAAGCGCCTTGACCGCGTTCTCCTTCTTCCCAACGGCCTTCGACGTCTCCAGGACCGAAAGCCCCGCAGTGAACCGCAGGGTGATGACCTCGCGCTGGAGGTCCGTCAGATCCACCATTGCCCGGCGGATCTCCTGCATGGTCAGTTTCCGGTCCAGATCGCCGTCCAGGTCCGCCGGCGAGCCTGACGCCGTCGCCGCAACCGTCTCGAGCGGCGCGGTCTTCTGTCGGGCCGTCTTTCGAAAATAATCGACCACCAAGTTGTGAGCGATGCGGAACAGCCATGAGGAGAAGGGGTAGCCCTGCCACCGGAACGTATGGATCGACTCGAACATGCGGACGAACACCTCACCCACGATGTCCTCGGCGTCGGAGCTGCCGCCGGTCTTGAAGGACACGTAACGGGAAACCCGAGCGTAGAATATCTCGTACAGCGCCGCGAAGGCTTGGCTGTCGCCCTCCTGGGCACGCCGGACCAGGTCCGAAACCTCGTCCCGAGTCTCTTGGTCGATCACGGTAGACACTCTCTCGCTACCCATGTGGGGAGCCACCTCCACAGCCCGCCACCCAGGACCCGTTCCCCACCTCGATTGTGTAGAACGGGCTGGACGCGGAATCGTTAGTACTCATACAGACGTATACGGCCCCGGGATGTTCCCCGGACCTACCACCGGCGACGCGGCGAGGCGGCGATCACCGTGTGCTAAGATGAAAAGACGCGGTCCCATCATCGGTCTACCGATCACCACGACCGGACAGGCGCCAGGGCGTGATAGACGAACGATCCAGAACCAAGCCCATGCCGTTCGCCATCCGGCCGATGGAGGAGCGGGACATCCTCCAGGCCGCCGAGATCGAGCGCGACGCCTTCCCTGCCCTACTCCCACCCACGCCATTTCGACGCGAGCTCAAGAACCGCCTGGCGAGCTACCTCGTCGCGAGGCGTCTGGACGGTCCCCCAACAGGCGGCTCCTCAGTGGCGGCCCGCGACCAGCCACCGGACGGCAAGGGCGGCGGAATCATCGGAACGGTGTTCCAGAGCGCCCGCGGCCTGTGGACCGGCCGCCCCACCTCCTGGGAGCCCGGGCAAGACTTCCTCGTCGGAAGTCTCGGGATGTGGTATATGGCCGACCAGGCGCGCGTCGTGTCGGTCGCGGTGAGGTCAGACCACCGGGGATGTGGCCTGGGCGAGTTGCTGCTGCTCGCGGGCATCGAGCAAGCCATTGAGCGAGGCTCGGAGGTTGTCACCCTCGAGGTTCGGACCTCCAACCTTGTAGCCCAGAACCTCTACAAGAAGTACGGCTTCGATGAGAAAGGGTGCCGGAAAGGCTACTACTCTGACAACCGCGAGGACGCCCTGATTATGACCACCGCCCCGATTCAGAACGGGTCCTACTCCGCCTGGTTCTTGCACCTGGTCGAAGAGCACGAGCGGACCTGGGGCCACGCCCAGCGGCTGCTGTCGTAGTGGTGTAAGGCGCTTCAACTTGGCACACGCCACCGCCTCCGAGGACGGCAGATGACCGACGCCTTCGTCACACCCGAAGTCATTGCCTGGGCACTCCGTCGTGCCGGAATGACAGACGCAGCGGCCGCGAAGCGTGTCAAGGTGCCCGAATCTCGTCTTATTGCCTGGCAACTCGGCAAATCCCGTCCGACACTGTCTGAGGCAGAGAGCTTAGCACACGCACTTCATATTCCCTTCGGTTTCTTGTTCTTGTCCAGGCCGCCGAGCCTCGAGATACCCGTACCGGACCTACGTACGCTAGGTGGCCCATCCCGCCACGAGCTCAGTTCAGAGTTTGTCGATGTCCTCTACGACTCACTGAGAAAACAGGAGTGGTACCGGAGTTACCTGGAGGACGAACGGGCAGCTCCATTGCCTTTCATTGGACGCTTCTCCACGGACAGCTCCGTGGAGGCCATAGCAGCCGAGATCGACCACACCTTGGCAATCTCTCGTGAGGTTCGGCAACGTGCCAATACTTGGGGGGATTTCCTAAACGACTTAATATTAAGAGCCGAGGCTGTCGGCGTCCTAGTGCTGACCAGTAGCGTTGTCGCCAATAACACTCACCGGCGATTGAGTGTCGAGGAGTTTAGGGGATTCGTTATTAGCGACGATCTGGCCCCTCTCATATTTCTCAACGGAGCCGACGCGAAATCCGCTCGAATCTTTACGGTGGCACATGAGTTGGCTCACCTTTGGATAGGTCAAAGCGGGATATCCAACCCTGACTATCGGAAGCGAGCACGCGAACACGCCCACCCCATCGAGCGCCTTTGCGACAGAGTCGCGGCACAGGCACTTGTTCCGAAGACAGACTTTCTGGTGGGCTGGGACTCACGGGCCTCCCTGGGGACGAACATAACCCAACTCACGAGACATTTCAGAGTCAGCCGGATTGTCATCCTTCGAAGAGCTTACGAACTGGAAAGGGTCACGGACTCAGAATATCGGGACTACTTCAACAAGACGCGCCCGCTGGGCGAGAGAGCTAAGGGTCAAGGCGGAGGCGGGGATTTCTACAAGAACTTGCTGGTTCGCAACAGCCGCAGATTCGCGAGAACCCTCGTGGAAGCAGTTCTACAACGAAGAATCAGCGATCAGACCGCAGCACGCCTACTTAACGTTCAGACGCCGGTATTCCGGCGATTTACACAAGAGCTGACGGGGAGTACGGGTGGATAGTGGCGCACTACTGGCTCGATGCAATGGTGTTAGAAGTGGCTCCGGAAATCTGAACTGGAATCGCTCGATGAGGGCATGATAGTGCTCTCGGAGACAGGAGCGAGGATGAGCAGACGACCCCGCCGTAACCACTCGGCAGAGTTCAAGGCGAAGGTGGCTCCCCAGTGCGCGGCGACCGGCTTTCGAGCTGGCAGGTTCGATGTACCTAGTGACCCTTTGGACTTGGCGCCCAGGGCAGGCTCGGTAGATATGAAGGTCTGCCAAGATCGGTGATGCTCGAAGATAGGCGGGATTGCCGGGCGCGCTGATCGACCGCGGCGCCTCTTGGGCATCGCATCCTACCGGCACGGCCGGTGGGCAACGGACGCGGTCTGAGCTGGAGTATCCGTTTGCAGGCTCGAGGCCTGCGCCAGGAGGGACGCTGTCGGCGCTTGGGCTGAGGCCCGCAAAGAGTCGCGCCTCTTTATTGAGCCCAACGAGACCGTGCAGGACGCCTTTAAGAAGGTTGCGGACTATGTCATCGGCAATTACAAACACCACCGCGGCGCTGAGTTCCTCGGGGACGCGGACCCCTGGCTGATAGCGCACGCGATTGTTGATCGCGGCAAGGTCGTCACTCACGAAATCCCAAATAGTTTGATGGCGCAACAGGTCAAGATCCCTAATGTCTGCAAAGCATTCAATATCGAGTGCATTACTCTCTTCGAGATGTTCCGCGAGTTGAACATTGTGCTTGAGTTCAAGGGATAGTCAGGCTACGCGATAAGAGGATACGGGTCCCCGAGACACATCCCCGGACTCCCTGTAAGGAGCCAGGCCCGTCCCTGCGCGTCCTCTCGCTCCGGGCCCTATCGGAGATCCACAGCCGAGACCTCTTGCACCCCCCGGTCCTTCAGCTCCTGCGGAACGCCCCTCAGCACTTCGAGCACGACGTCATAGCGGCCGAACGGCGGGACGACGTAGATGCCCGCGACGCCGCTCCCGGCTTCCTCGAGAAGCTCGCGGCAAAGCTGGATTCCGACATCCGGCGCGCCAGGTCCGGCTTCACGCAGCCGAGTCATCACCTCTCCGGGGATTTCGATCCCTGGCACCTCGTTGTGGAGGAACTCGGCGTGCCGGACGCTGCGCAGCGGGAGCATGCCGAGCAGCACGGGGACGGGAAACCCCCCCAGGCGCTGGCGGGCACGCTCTATCACATCCGGGGTGTACACAGGCTGGGTCAGGATGAAGTCCGCTCCTGCAGCGAGCTTCCGCTCCAACACCCTGGCCTCCCGCTCCGAGTCGGCGGCGCCGGGGTTGAACGCACACCCGACGAAGAAGGAGGCGACCCCCTCGATCGGCTTGCCCGTCGCGTCGTTCCCGCGATTGAACTCCTTGATGAGCTTGATCATTCCCGAGGCCGTGATATCCGAGATGGCAGTGGCACCGGGGTAGTCTCCGGTGCTGGGCGGGTCACCCATGATCACCAGAAGGTTGCGCACTCCCAGAGCGTGTGTGCCCAAGAGATCGGAGTGCAATGCGACCAGGTTCCGATGACGCAGGGCCAGATGCAGGATAGCCTCCGTCCCCAGGCGACTCTGGATCAGTGAGGACATGGCCAGCGCGCTCATGCGCCCTTGGGCTCGCGGGGTGTCCGCAACGTTGAAGGCATCGACGAGGCCGGAGCCGTTCAGGTCGGACAACGAGTCGAGGGTCGGCGAGACCTCGAACCCTCGAGGGGGAGACACCTCGACCGTAACGATGAATTTCTCTCCGGCCTTGCGGGCGAGTCCTGTCCGTTCGGGGGCGGGCGTCCGGGGTTGGGCCGGCCGCCCGCGCCTCTTCCCCGACGTCTGCGCGGGCCTGGCCTCCGCCGTCCCTCTGGACTTCAGCGCGTCACGTAGAGCCGCGATGTGTTCAGGGGTCGTGCCGCAGCAACCGCCCACGATCGCGACCCCGGCCTCGACCATCTGGCGGGCGTGACGGGCCATGTACTCGGGAGACGAATGATACAGCACGCGGCTCCCCTGGTACATGGGAAAGCCGGCGTTTGGCTGGGCGGACAAAGGGACCCGAGCGGCCGAGGCCATCTCCTGTACGACTCGGAGCACCCCCTCCGATCCGACGCCGCAGTTCGCTCCGACGACCATCGCCCCGAGCGCTCCCAAGGCCTCCACGACCTCGGCCGGCGTGTCGCCCGAAACGGTCCTGCCGTCCTCCGCGAAGGACATCTGGGCCACCACCGGGAGCTCGCAGACCTCCCTCGCGGCCAGCACTGCCTCGGTTACCTCCCTCAGATCGCCGAACGTCTCAAACACCAAGAGGTCGGCCCCGGCATCCGCGAGCGACCGTATCTGCTCTCGGAACACATCCCTGGCCTGCTCCGGCGTTATGGGTCCAGGAGGAGACAGGGGCCTGCCCATGGGCCCAACCGCGCCTCCGACCCAGACTCGCTGCCCCGTCAGGCGCCGAGCCTCCCGCGCTATATTGACCGCGGCCTCGTTGATCTGCCGAACTCGGTCCCTCAAACCGTAGGCGGCGAGACGCATCCGGTTGGCGCCGAAGGTGTTGGTCTCGACAATCTCCGATCCGGCTGCGATATAGTCCAGATGGACCGATCTGACTAGCTCGGGCGCGGACAGGCTCAGCTCGTCAAGGCATAACTCCTGTCCGAGAACTCGCCTCTCGAACAGCTGGGTCCCCATGGCCCCGTCCCCCAGGATCGGACCCATGAGGAGGCGTTCCGCCAGCCAGTCCCCCGCTTGCTGCGTCAATACTGCTCCTTATGCAGCCGACCTGCTCCAATCCGGCTGCGTCCCCGCCTCGGGAAGCTCCTGAAATGGGAGTAGCCGCAGTCCCTACCTAGCGTTGTAGCAGACCGTGCCGGGGTTGTCGATACGAACCAGGTCCTGCCCCCGAGCGACTCGAATCCCGCCTCCTGTCGAACCTGTCGCCGGTGCTGGGCATCCAATGAGTGCCGGGGTAGTTCCAGAGAGGGTGTGGTCGTCAAATGCTGATCCGGATCGGGTTCGTCGGTTTCCTGGCGCTCGCAATTCTGTTCGTGACCGTTCCCGAGCTGCAGCAGTGGGCAAGACGACGCATCAGCTCGTCCGAGACGGTGATCGTCCCGGCCAGACCGGCCGACATGGCCGCGGCGGGTGCGGAGGCGAATTCGATAATGGAGCCGGAGCGCGAATACGAGATCATCACCGTCCTAGGCTTCGACGCCATCCCGGCCATTTTGGCGCCCGAGTTTGTCTCCGCCTCCGAGGCGGAGGCCTCTATGAGGCCAAATGAGCAGGTTCTGGGTCTCTCGCTGAACGGCGAGCACAGAGCCTACCCCATCACCACTCTGAGCCGCCACGAAATCGTCAACGACGTTGTAGGGGGTGTCCCGGTTGCGGTCACGTGGTGACCGCTCTGCTTCTCGGGCATCGTGTATGCCCGGCAGATCAACGGCGCGGAGCACACCTTTGGCGTGTCGGGCAAGCTGATCATGAACGCCCTGGTCATGTACGACCACCAGACCCGGACTCTGTGGAGCCACTTCACCGGCACCGGCGTGCAGGGCGAGATGGCGGGCACCGAGCTGGAGTTCGTTCCTGTCACTCATACCACCTGGGCCCTATGGCGCGACCTCCACCCGGACACGCTTGTCCTGGACAAGGGCGGCCGGTACCAGTCCGACGCCTACGAATCCTATTATCGCGACCGTAACGCGGGCATCATCGGTGAGACACGCAAGGACTCCAGGCTGGCCAAAAAGGAGTTCGTCCTTGGGGTGGAGATCGGAGGAAGCACGAAGGCCTACCCCTTTGGCCTGCTCGAACAGCAGACAGTCGTCAACGACACGATAGGCGGCCGCCCGGTACTCGTCGTTTTCGACCCCGAAACCGACACGGCGCTGGTGTACGACCGACAGGTGGACGGTAAGGCCCTGACCTTCACGGCGGCGGAGGTCTCCGAATCCGCCGCGCTCACGCTGAGCCGTGTAACGATCGTCGACAGCGAGACCGGCTCCACATGGCTGGCCCTTACTGGCGGAGCCATCGATGGTGAGCTTCGGGGCAAGGTGCTGGAGCGAACTGTCTCCCACCTGTCGTTCTGGTTCGCGTGGAAGGATTGGAATCCCGATACCGAAGTCTATCAGGGTTAGTGCGGCCGGCGGCCGACGCCGGGCAGAGAGCCGTGCTACGCGGCGTCGGGGCCGGGCCCGTCGAGCGCCGCGTTCCCGGCGTGCGAGAAAGCGGCATCCACCTCCGGACGAATCAGTCTGCCGTAGCAGTCGGGGCAGACGGTCCTGCGGAGCCGGCTGGCGGAACCCTTGGTTGTGTACGCCTCGAGGAAGTCCCACCGGTCTCGACCCTCCCCGATCCGCATACAGTACCAGCAGATCGACAGCGCCTTCTCGAGCCGCTGGACCCGAGCGACGGCCTCTCTAAGCTGTTCGAGCAGGCCTTTCGAATCGGTTGGGGCCACCACGATCCAGGCGCCCTGCCCGATAAGCGCGCGGACCTCGTCGGGGCCCAGGGCCTCGGTGTCAAGCAGCACGTCGTCGGAGTCCAGGACCCTCACCGTCACATCCTCGTGACCGGCGCCCCCGGGCACCACGAGGAACCTCGCTTGCTTCTCTTCTTTGTTCTGCTGATCGAGGACTTGGACCATCTCTTGTCCCTCCTATGGCCGCCGCCAATCGCGGACTGCGGAACGGCTATCGTGGTACGTCTGATGCGGGTGCGTGCTGCGAGCGCCCCGACCGGGATGGTCGGCGGCAGAAAAGAAAATGGTGGGCCATGGCACGATGGCGAACCGTTTCGTGTCCACGCCCACCTTCATTTCCAACTTTGTGTAGACCGCTCGAGTTCAAGCCGGGGCCGCCTGATGCCGAGAATCGCTTAAGATTTTGGGTCTGGGGCAGCGCCTTCGGACCCCTCCCCTCAAGGACCCGATGACAACCGCCCCCTCCCCGGTTGCAGTATTAACCCGGCCCAAGAGCGAATAAACCGACCCCCGCGGGTCTTTGGGCCAGGCTAGCGCTCCTCCCAAAGGCTCGCAGCCGGCGGCCCGCGGCCACAGATTGGTGCCGGCATGTCTGTGAAACGAGATCCGGTGCAAGCTCAGGGTATAATCCTGGGGAGCACGTGGGAACGAGGAAAATCAGCATGGGAGAAAGGGCAGAGAACACAGGTTTAGGGCCGGATTGAATGTGTTTATCTAGTGCCGAGACGCTCATCTCGGCGGAGCGACGTCCACTCCCCGGCCCGGGCCTCCCGCCCGCAACGATCGTATGAGTGATGAAACGCCGCTGCCAGGTGAGACGCACCTTACTGGGGACCTGTCCGGAGCAAACGGGCAAGACGAGACCATCGAGGTCCGCCTGCCACCCAGGCTTGAGTACGCGGCGGTGCTTCGCGCCGCCGTCGGTGTTATCGCGGGGGGCATGTCCTTCAACTACGACGAGATCATGCAGATACGGACCGCGCTGACAGAGGCGTTCGAGCTCGCTGCGGCAGCATTCACCCCACAAGAAACCGAGGCAGAGTCCAGCCATATGTCAGTCACCTTCGCGGTTCGGCAGGATCGTATAGAGATCGAGCTCGCCGACCCTGGACACGGCATCACCCGGCTCGGCGAGGAGGCGGAGGAGGAGAGCAAGGCGCTCCTGACGAGCCTGGTCGACGAGCTGGAGATGGGGCCCGGCGGCGACGGGCGGCGGGTAATCCGCATGGTCATCTACAAGAAGTCCGCCGGATCACAAGCGAGTTCCAGCGAATGTGACCTGAGTTGATCGACGCCGCGAGAGATGGCTCGCCCCCGGTCGCCTCGGGGAAACCGGACGCACAGGCCGGGGTAGTCCGGCCGTCTCCCCGTCAGATCTCTATTCCCCCGGGAAATCGCCAGATGCGACGCCAAAGAGAAACGTCCCGCCCATCGAAGCCGGCTCCTCGGGTACCCCTTTTGACCGAGGTCGCGGAGTGTGAGCGCTTCGTTACCCAACACCTTCCACTGGTCAGGCGTCTTTGCTCCAGGTTCTCTCGCTCCGGCGTCCCTCTCGAAGACCTGGTCCAGGTCGGGAGCATTGGACTCCTCAAGGCGATCAAGAAGTTCGACCCGACACGGGGGAGTCCGTTCGTGGCGTTCGCCGTCCCGCTCATAGTCGGGGAGGTCAAGAACTACTTCCGCGACCACGGGTGGTCGGTGAAGATCCCGCGCAAGATTCAGCGACAGAAGCTGGCCGTGGAGAGAACCGTCGAAGCGCTGACCCAGATCCTGGGCCGCTCGCCCACCGTGCCGGAGCTCGCGGACGAGACCGGGTTCTCAGAGGAAGAGGTTTACGACACCTTCGAGGTCGTCAAGTATGGTCGGCTGCTGTCGCTCGAGGCCGAATACCGGGTGGAGGGGGGCGACGACACCTCTCGGCTTCAGGACTACATCGGCAAGGACGACCCCCAGTTCGACGAGATGACCGACCGGATCGACCTCCTCAAGACCCTCCGGTGTCTCGACGAACGCGAGAAGACGATAATCGGGCTCAAGTTCTACTCCGGGATGTCCCAGGCCGAGATCGCCGGCCGCCTCGGCATCTCTCAGATGCACGTATCGCGTCTCCAGCGCCACGCCCTGGGCAAGCTCAAGGTCCGCATGACGGACGCCGCCGCCAAGTCCCTCAGCGTCTGACCCTCCCCCCAACCGCTCTCGGCGCCCCTCGCGCGTCTTTCTTGATGCGTCTCCGCAAGACTGCTATCATTCGGGTGCAGCCAATCCCACGGGAACGGTGAGCACCATGCGCACTTCTCACAAGCTCAAAGCGGCCACGCTACTTAGAGTCCTGCCTGGAAGCCACTCGATTATTGCGGGAGGCGTTCCTCACCACTGCTGCTTGGCCTCCTCCTCCCTGGTGGGTCCCAGTGCCTGATCTCGGTGTCACCGGAGTGCCCGGGATCAAAGTCGGGCACTGGACCAACGCCGGGGCCGCTACGGGTTGCACCGTCGTCCTCTGTGAGGGAGGTGCGGTAGCGGGCGTCGACGTGAGAGGCTCGGCTCCGGGCACCCGCGAGACCGATCTTCTGCGGCCCGACAGCCTGGTGTCCGAAGTTCATGGGGTCCTGCTGAGCGGCGGCAGCGCCTTCGGACTCGACGCCGCGTCGGGCGTCATGCGATATCTGGATGAGCGGGGAATCGGTCATGCCGTCGGGCGGGCGATCGTGCCGATCGTACCGGCGGCGATCCTCTTCGACCTAAGCTTGATCACCGACTCCATCCGGCCCGGGCCGGACGACGGCTACCTCGCCTGCGTCGATGCGTCCGATGACAGGCCCGAGGAGGGCAGCGTTGGAGCCGGCACCGGCGCCACGGTGGCAAAGGTTCTCGGACGAGATTTGGCTGTGAAGGGCGGTATCGGCACTGCGAGTCTCGAGCTTGAGCCGGGTGTGACCGTCGGGGCCATCATGGCCGTCAACGCTGTCGGCGGCGTGTTCGAGGCGGAGACGGGAGAGCTTGTGGCCGGGCCGCGCGCCGGGGGCCCCACCGGGATGTCGAATCCGATGGAGATCATGTCGTCGTTCGGCTCCGGGTCGCCGCGATCCGAGCCCCTGACCAACACCACTATCGGCGTGGTCGCCACGAACGTCCGGTTGACCAAGCCGCAGGCGTTCAGGCTGGCCACGGTCGCGCACGACGGTCTCGCCCTCGCCGTCAGGCCGGCTCACACCATGCACGACGGGGACACGATCTTCGCACTCGCCACAGGCCAATCGGACCAGCCCGCAGACATGAACCGGCTTTCGGCCGCTGCCGTTGCGTGCGTTGCCAGCGCGATAGTCCGCGGCGTGCGCGAGGCCACCGGGATAGGCGGAATACCTTCGATAAGGGAGCTTAGCGGATGACACAGTTCAGTCGAGATTCGAGAATCGGATTCGTCGGCGCCGGGGGCGTCGGCAAGGCCCTATCGGTGGCACTGACGAGTCAGGGCTACTCGGTGGTGGCCACGGCCAGCCGGACATTCGCGTCGGCCCAGGCCCTGGCGGCGCTTGTACCGAAGTGCACTGCGTACGCGACCCCCCAGGATGCTGCCGACGTCACCGACGTCCTGTTCATTACGTCGTCTGACGACGCGATCGGACCGATAGCCTCCGCCATCCGCTGGCGCGAGAGCCAGGCGGTCGTCCACTGCTCCGGAGCTGCCCCCCTCGACGTGCTCGACGACGCCAAAAAGCAGGGAGCGGTGCCGGGCGGATTCCACCCCCTTCAGGCTTTCGCATCCGTCGACGAAGCCGTCAAGAACCTCCCAGGATCCACGTTCGGCATCGAGGCCGATGGCGATCTGGGAAGCTTCCTGAACTCGATGGCCGTGGACCTGGGCGGATTCCCCATCCGCCTGAAGTCCGAGGACAGGCCCCTATACCATGCGTCTGTGGTCACGGTGGGGGGCCTGCTCATGGCCCTCATCGGCATCGTCGCGGATGTGTGGCGAGCCTTCGGAATAGAGCGAGAGGACGCGCTCAAGTCGCTGCTGCCCATCATACAGGGCTGCACCGACACCATCCGAGCCAGCGGGCTGCCAGGTGGGCTCGCCGGTCCCTACGCCCGCGGCGACGTCGGTACGGTCCGCAAGCACGTCGAGGCGCTCAGCAGCGGCGCCCCGGAGCTCCTCCCCATCTACTGCCACATCGCCCTCGGCGGCCTCCCCCTCGCCCTGGAGAAGGGGAACTTCGGTCCGCAGCGTGCCGCCGAAATCCGAGACATCCTGCAGGAGGCGCTCGACAGCAGGTCGGGATGAACCCGTCAGACGGCGCGCCCGGCGATTCGTCCGGGCTCGAGGCCCTCACTCATTCGCCCAGAGGAGGTACCGCTATGCGCACCACGATCCGAGACATACAGAACATGAAGGGGCGAGGAGAGCGCATCCCCATGATGACCGCCTACGACTATTCGGCGGCCAGGATGCTCGACGAGGCTGGGATCCCTCTGATCCTGGTCGGCGACAGCCTGGGCCACGTCGTGCTCGGCTACGACACGACGCTGCCGGTCACGATGGAAGACATGATCCGCCACGCCGGTGCGGTCGTGCGCGGCACCCAGCGGGCTCACGTGGTCGTCGACATGCCGTTCATGAGCTACCAGGCCGATCCGACGGAGGCCGTAAGGAACGCCGGCCGGCTGATGCAAGAGGGAGGAGCGCAGTCGGTGAAGCTGGAGGGGGGTAGGTCAGTCGCGGAGACGGTTCGCCGAATCGTGGCGGCCGGCATTCCTGTAATGGGACACATCGGGCTCACGCCCCAGTCCGTCAATCAGCTCGGCGGCTACCGGGTCCAGGGCAAGTCGCCCGAGCACGGCCAGGGGCTGCTCGAGGACGCTCTGGCTCTGGAGGACGCAGGGGCCTACGCCGTGGTACTGGAGCTGGTCACCGGCTCGCTGGCCCGGACGATCACCGAGCGTCTCTCGATCTCGACCATCGGGATTGGATCCGGAGTACACTGCGACGGGCAGGTCCAGGTCTACCATGACCTGCTGGGCCTCTTCACCGACTTCGTCCCGAGACATGCGGGCCGCTACGGCAACCTCGCCGACGTCATCAGGTCGGCCGTTAGCAGCTACAGCCAGGACGTCCGAGACGGAAGGTTTCCCGTGAGCGGCGGAGCTGCCCCGAAGGTCCTGGAAGAGGTGGCCACCAGCACCGGCGAACCGGCCTAGGTTGCCGCCCTCGACCACGCTGCCAACCACATCGACGATGCAAGTACACGATACCGTGGAAGGATTCAGGGCCGCGTGCGCGGCCGCCGCCCGTCCACTGGGTCTGGTCCCGACCATGGGTGCCCTGCACGAGGGCCACCTCGCCCTCGCCCGCCGCGCTAGAAGCGAGAACGTGACCGCCGCGGCCAGCGTCTTCGTAAACCCGGCCCAGTTCGGTCCCGAGGAGGACTTCGCCGGCTATCCGCGCGACACCGACTCCGATCTGGCCAAGCTCGAGGCGGAGGGGATCGACCTGGTCTTCGCCCCTCCGACCGGCGAGGTCTACCCGGAGGGCTTCGATACGTTCGTCGACGTCGGACGCGTCGGAGGCGTCCTCGAAGGAGCGTCGCGCCCGGATCACTTCAGGGGCGTGGCGACGGTGGTCTCCAAGCTGCTGGCGATCGCCCGCCCGGAGAGGGCCTACTTCGGTCAGAAGGACGCACAGCAGTGCCTGGTCGTAAAGCGGCTGAACGCCGATCTCGATCTGGGAGCTGAGATCGTCGTCGTACCCACCGTCAGGGACACGGACGGACTGGCAATCAGCAGCCGCAACGCGTATCTTGACGATCGACAGCGAAGGGCCGCGGCGGTCCTCTATCGGTCGCTCCGCCTTGCGCGAAAGCTGTGGGAGTCGGGATCAAGGAGCGCTCCGGACGTGATCAGCGAGATGCGGGCACTATTGGACGGGGAGCCCCTTGCCAACGTAGAGTACATCAGCATCGCCGACGCCCGGACTCTGGAGGAGCTGGACCGGATCGATCAGCCGGCGCTGGTCTCCCTGGCGGTCCACGTCGGCGAGGCCAGGCTGATCGACAATATCGTACTGGGAGAAACGGATGCGTGATCTATCCAGATCGGTGGCTATCGTCGGCGTCGCGGAATCCGACGAAATCGGCAGGGTCGAGAACAAGTCGTCTCTTCAGCACCACGCCGAGGCCGCGCACAACGCTCTGGAGGACGCGGGACTGACGATCGGCGACGTGGACGGCCTCCTGACGGCCGGCTACTCGAGCCTCGTCGTTGCCGAGTACCTCGGCATCGAGCCGAGCTATACGAACGGCACCAACATCGGCGGCTCGTCTTTCATCCTGCACCTGGCTCACGCCGTGGCCGCCATCAACGCGGGGTACTGCGAGGTGGCTCTGGTCACCCACGGGGAGGCGGGACGCAGTGCCAGGGATCGGGCTAGACGCGACCCGGCTGAGCCTGGCGAGCAGTTCGAGGTGCCGTACGGATTCATCGGAGCGCCCGTCGGCTACTCGATGGCCTGCCGCAGATACATGCACGAATACGGCGAAGATCGGACCCGTCAGGGCATGGCAGACGTTGCGATCGCCACCCGCAAATGGGCCCTGATGAATCCGAAGGCGTACATGAAGGACCCTACAACACTCGACGACTACCACGGCTCGCGTTGGGTCTCGTGGCCCTTCCACCTCCTCGACTGCTGCCTGGTGACCGATGCGGGCGGCGCCTACGTGGTCACGACGGCAGAGCGCGCCCGGAATCTCAAGAAGAAGCCGGTATGGGTCCTCGGAGCCGCGGAGGCCCACGATCACGCCATCGTGAGTCAGATGCCCGACCTGACGTCCACGGTCGCCAGGGAGACGGGCAAGAAAGCCCTCGCCAGGGCCGGCGTCGTCCTCGGCGACATCGACCTGGCGATGATCTACGACTCCTTCACTTACACCGTCCTGGTGACACTCGAATCGCTGGGCTTCTGTGGGAAGGGGGAGGCCGCTGACTTCGTGAGAGACCAGCGCACGGCGCCCGGCGGTGACTTCCCAATGAACACGTCGGGAGGAGGCCTCTCGTACACCCACACGGGCATGTACGGGATGTTCCTCGTCGTCGAGGCCGTAAGACAGCTCCGCGGCGAGTGCGGAGAGCGTCAGCTCCCGGACCCGAAGATATCCCTGATCAACGGGACAGGGGGCATCCTGTCGTCCGCAAGCACCGCAATCGTGGCGGTGGACTAGCGGGACCGCCCGACACACCTGGAGGTAAACTGTGACCGCCACCTACAACAAGCCGATCCCCAGGCCCCAGGGGGAGTCGGACGTCTACTGGCAGAAGGCGCGTGAGCACGAGCTATGGCTGAGAAGATGCGACGCGTGCGGGCAGGCCTACTTCTACCCCCGCGACATCTCGCCCTGCTGCTTCTCTAAGAACACGTCCTGGATGAAGGCCAGCGGCAGGGCGTCCCTCTACACGTACGCCATAGTCCACCGCTCACCCCATCCCGGGTACGCCGGTGAGGCTCCGTTCGTGACGGCCATAGTGGAGCTTGAAGAGGGGCCGCGCATGCCCACGAACATCGTCGGCGTCGACGACCCCGCCCCTGAGAAGCTGACCATCGGGATGCCTCTGGAGGTGACCTTCGAGGACATCACCGACACCATGACGCTGCCCAAGTTCAGACCCGTCCAGCAGGGATGATCCTAGGAATCGGGGAGTGCAGAGGGGCTTCGCCCCTCTGCCGGGAGTCTGAGGGTGTCCCTCAGATATTACCCCCCCCCCCCCCCCCAACCAGGGTGAGGACGCGCCGAAGGCCCGTTTCTACATGAAGATCTCGGAGAACTTCCGGATGATCCGGTCTGGGCGTACGAGGCTTCCATCGGGGAGCCCCTGCCCCGCGACATCGATCCAGATGGAGAAGATACCCAGCCGCTGCGGCGCCGCAACCTCCCACTCGAGATTGTCTCCGACCATCCACGCCTGCTCCGGAGGCGTGTCCAGCCGGTCGAGCGCGTGGACATACACTTCTGAGTCGGGCTTACCCCGTCCGAACTCACCCTCTATCAGAATGTAGTCGAAGTAACCGATCAGGCCGAAGCGTTCGATCTTGGCGGTCTGTGTGATCGAGTTACCGTTCGTTACCAGGGCGAGCCGTACATGCTCGCCCCTGAGGCGCTCCAGTGTCTCGACGGCACCCGGCTCGAGCCTGATCGATCGCTGCCTGCACGCAAGGTAGGACCGGCCGATCTCGTCCACCAGAGCGGCTTTGCCCTCGATTCCGAGTCTGGAAAATGCCGCCCCGATGTTTCCCGGCAGCGCAAAATCCAGACTCAGGCGGCCCTCACGGTGTCTTGCCGGATCGCTCCAGAACCACTCCATTTGCTGCTTGATCGCACCATAGAGGGCCTCCGGCCCGTGGCCATCCACCTGGGGAGAAAACCACTCGCACACGGACCTCAAGCACCGGTCGGCATAGTGCGAGCTCGCCAGGACGGTGTCGTCCAGGTCCACGAGCATCGCCGCTGGGAGACCGGGTCCGCCGGAGCTCATCCCTCCGCCACTGCTCCGGCGTCGTCTTCGGCGGACCCTGCGGCCGGCACCTTACACTCGTCGCACTTGCACAGCCTCCGGAGGAGGTCGAACGGGTAGATTCCGGTGAAGTGCGCGTCGCTCCAGAGGAACTGGACGGCATAGCGTCCAACCATCAGGTGGTCTTCGGCCCGGATGTCGGCTGCGACCGAAACCGGGTCCAGGAGCTTACGGTTGGTCCACTCCTCGACGCACTCGGCGCAGCCGCAGTTGATTCGCAGATACTTCGGGTCGTATGTGCTGGTGTGGCCGTCGTTCCACCGGACCGTGACGGCGGTCGATGAGAGCTCTATTTCGTCGATACCCAGTCGCTCGCTCATTCGGACGATCCGGCGCGCTCCCCTCTCAGGTGATCCGTCTCAGGCTTCGGCACGAGCATCCAGTATATTGGATGGCTTGAAGCATACGCCAGTTCGAGCTGGCGGACGACTGCGGTCAGGAGGAGAGCCGGCCCCACAGAAGCGCCTCGGCGTTGGCGCCCGACACGGCCTCCTTGGCCGATTGGGATAGCTCCGACTCCTCGATCTCTGCGAGGACGCGCTCCGCGCGCACCAACGGGAAGTCGCTGCCGAACAGAATCCGCTCATGTCCGGCCAGCGAGGCCACGACCGGGAAGACACGCGGCGTGTACAGAAAGGGCGAGGCGCCGGTGTCGAAGTAGACGTTCTCGAGCGCGTCGCGGACCTCGGGCATGAGCGAGTAGAACGGCAGGCCCCCGCCCCAGTGGGCGAACACCAGGGGGACATCCGGATTTCCCAGGATGAACCTCCAGAGCTTCCCCGGCGTGTTGTCGCCCTTGCCCTTGTACGCGTGCCCTACCGGCTCCGAGGAGTGTGTGACCACGATGAGACGTCGTTCTCTGACGACCTCCATCAGGGGTCGCATTACGGTCGGGTCGTCGAGGTCGTATCCCTGGGTGTCCGGGTGTAGCTCCCCGACGCCCATGAGTCCGGCGTCGGCGCAGCGCTCGGCCTCCCTGGCAGCTCCATCGCCCCATGCCGGATTCAGTCCGCCGAACCCAACAAGCCGTTCGGGATACCGGCCGGTCGACTCGATCAGATAGTCGTTGGCGTCGCGGGCGAGAGCTTGGTCCGTCCACCCGACACCCATCACCACCGACACGTCCACGCCATCCTCGTCCATCGAGGCGATCAGGTCCTCCGCGTTCGCCATGCGGGACTTAGGGTCGCTGTACAGCTCGGCCAGGGTGGCGTCCCGCTCCGCGTAGCGAAGCCGGTCACGCGCCAGCCAGTCGGGGAAGACGTGCGTGTGAAAGTCTACGACCCTGGCAGCCCAGGGACGGCAGCCCTTCTGGGTCATGGAGGATCTTGACGGTCGTACCGGTCGTCGAAGCGCTCTATGTCGTCCTCTCCCAGATAGCCGCCGAGCTGGACCTCGATGATTTCGAGAGTTTCCTTGCCAGGGTTTTCCAACCTGTGCGTTACCTGTTTCGGGACGTACGCCGACTGGTTCTCTGTCAGCAGGAAGAGCTCGCTTCCTCTCGTAATCCTAGCCGTCCCTCTGACGACCACCCAGTGCTCGCCTCGATGCTGGTGCTTCTGAAGCGAGAGCGCGGCACCCGGGTCTATCTTGATGCGCTTCACCTTGAACCCGTCGCCGGTGTCCAGCACGTCGTAGCTGCCCCAGGGACGGTGGACCTCGCGGTGGTCCTCGTACTCGGGACGCCGGTCCGTCTCGAGCTGGCTGACGAGATCCCGGACCTCCTGGGCACTGTCCTTGCGGGCCACCAGAACGGCGTCCGAGGTTTCGACCACGATCACGTTGGACAGCCCGACCGCCGCCAACAGGCGGTGATTCGAGATCAGGAGCGAGTCGTCCACCGCCTGCATGTGGACGTCCCCTAGCACGACGTTGCCGCTCCGGTCCGCATCGCCCTCCTCCCACACGGAGGACCAGGAACCCAGGTCCGACCAGCCGGCATCGAGCGCCAGAACGACACAGTCCGCGGACTCCCCGTCACCGGCAGGAGAGTTCTTGGCATCAGCCGCTCTCTCCATGACGGCGTAGTCGATCGAGTCGCTGGGACAAGCGACGAAGGCCTGTTCGTCGGGCCGGTAGAACTTGCCGTCGCGTCTGCCGCGTGAATAGGCGATCCTGCATGCCTTCGAGATGTCCGGCCTGTAGTGACCGAGCTCCCTCAGCCAAACCGACGCCCGCACCATGAAGATGCCGCTGTTCCAAAGGTACTCGCCGGAGTCGACATAGGCCTGAGCGGCCTTCTCATCCGGTTTCTCGACGAAGGCGGACACCCGCGACGGCTCCGCTTCCGATCCGTCGGCGGAGGGCTCGATCGCCTGTCCCATTCGGAGGTATCCGTATCCGGTGACGGCCCCGGTCGGCACGATTCCAAACATCACGAGCCGGCCGCACCGGGCCAACGACTCGCCCGCCCTAGCGGCGGCGCGGAACGCCTCCGGCTCCCTGATCAGGTGGTCTGCCGGCGACACGAGCATGACCGGATCGGGGTCTTCGCCCTCCTTGTCGTCCAGGAGCGCCAGCGCCGCGAGGCTCAGAGCGGGAGCCGTGTTACGTCCTACGGGCTCCAGGATGAGGGAGGAGAGGTCGATCCCTTCCTGGCGCGCCTGCGCCAGCGCCAGGAAGCGGTGCTCCTCGTTGCTGACCACGATCGGCGGAGCGGCCCCCTCGATTCCGTCGAGCCGAAGAAGCGTCTCCTGAAACATCGTGCGCCGGCCGGTAAGGGGCAAGAACTGCTTGGGGTAGTGCTGGCGCGACATCGGCCACAGACGCGTGCCGGACCCGCCTGCGAGAATTACCGGGTTCAACGCGGCTTCACGCTCATGAACCTCTTATTATAGCGGTAGTCAGGCGCACTCGACTCGGGATGAGCTAGACCCTGATCCCGTTGAGGTACGACATGCGGGGCTCCTTGCTCAACATCTGCATCCACTTCGCCATCATCCCGGTCTCGGTCCTCCACGCCATGTACCTTTCGTGGTGGCCCCTCGATTCCCACTCCTCGATTATCACCAGATGGTTGGGGTCGTCGTCACCCTCGTAGAGTCTGACCTCGTTACAGCCGTCGTAGGCGCGGGTGTCCGAAAGGCCCTCTTTCATAGACCACTATCCTCGTCGCCATCGGTGCATGCCTCCTTGCTTGCGCTGTCTTCAGCCGTCGTAGGCGCGGGTGTCCGAAAGGCCCTCTTTCATCGCGCCTACCAGCTCATCCCGGTTCTCGGACTTTACGTCCAGCTCGACCACTATCCTCGTCGCCATCGGTGCATGCCTCCTTGCTTGCGCTGTCTTCGATCTGGGCTCCGCGGCCGACTCTCTCAACCCATCGGATACTGGAACTCCAAGCCCATTGTAACCCGGCGACTGCACGCGCCGAAAGCTTTCTTCCTCTGCCCCCGTCTACTGTGCGGTGACGCCACCGTCAACGATCAGCTCCGCGCCTGTGACGTACGACGACTCGTCCGATGCCAGGTACAGTATCACCTGAGCGATCTCCTCCGACGCCGCTATTCTCCCGAGCGGCACCTCCGCCACCCGCGAGGCGAGCGCCTCCGGAGGGGCCAGCAAAGATAGGGTAAGCGGGGTGAATACATAGCCCGGATGGACCGAGTTGACCCTGATCCCCTCGGAGGCGTACTGGACGGCGGCCGCCTTGGCCAGGCTGCGCATGGCGGACTTGGCCGCCTGGTACGCCGTGACCGTGTACGTACCGACGATGCCGTGCATCGAAGAGATGTTGATGATCGAGCCGCCGCCCGCGCGCCGCATCTCCGGGATGGAGTACTTGCACCCCAGGAAGGCCCCGCGGGCGTGTACCGCCATCTGCTCGTCCCACTCCTCTACGGTCGTGTTCTCGATCTTGTCGCCGGCGGCGGTCCCGGCGTTGTTGACCAGGATGTCCAGCCGGCCCAGGCGCGACACCTCGTCCATCGCTCTTTGCCAGCTCTCCTCGCTCCTCACATCCAGGTGGACGAAGGTGGCGTCGCCTCCGCTCTCGCGGATGTCGGCGGCGGTCTTCTCTCCGAGCCCATCGTTGATGTCGGCGATTATCAGCCGCGCGCCCTCGCCGGAGAAGAGCCAGGCGGTCGCGCCTCCAATGCCCATCAGTTCGCCCCGGACGCCCGTCGCGGCCCCCGTTATGAGCGCAACCTTGTCTTTCAGTCTCATCCGATCAGCTACTGTGCGGTCACGCCGCCATCGATGAGGAGCTCGGCTCCGGTCACATAGGAGGACTCGTCCGACGCCAGGTACAGGATCCCCTGCGCGACCTCCTCGGCCCGGCCCAGCCGTCCCATAGGCACCTGGGAAACCAGCCATTCGAGTCTGCCAGGGTGATCTCTGACGCCAGGCTCGACCATCGGCGTCAGAACGTACCCAGGGTGAATCGAATTGACCCGGATTCCTTCTCCGGCGTACTGGACCGCCGCAGCCTTGGTGAACGATCGAATCGCGCCCTTGGCCGCGTGGTACGCGGCGGCGATGGGGCTGCCGATGATTCCGTACATCGAGGAGATGTTGACGATGGACCCGCCGCCCACCTTTCGCATCTCGGGAATCGCATGCCTGGTGCCCAGGAACACACCCTTCGCGTGGACCGCCATCTGGCCGTCCCATATCTCCATCGTCGTTTCCTCGACGGTCTCTTGTTTGGCGGTACCGGCGTTGTTGACCATGACGTCGAGTTTGCCGAAGGTGGACAGCGTCGCCTGGATTGCGGCCTCCCAATCCTTTTCCCTGGTCACGTCCAGACGGACGAAGATCGCATCCGCGCCGTGCTTCCTCAGCTGAGCCGCCGTCCTGTTGCCGGTCTCCTCGTTGATGTCGCTGAGGACTACCTTCGCGCCCTCCTTGACGAACAGCCAGGCGGCGGCCCCACCGAACCCCATGAGCTCGCCCTGGACTCCGGCGGCGGCTCCGGTGATCACTGCTACCTTGCCTTCGAGTCGCATGGTGAACCTCTGACTCCCCTACCGGTCGGCTTCCCGGCTACCAGGCCTACTGGGCGACCATGCCCCCGTCTATGATCAGCTCCGCGCCGGTGATGTAAGAAGCCTCGTCCGACGCCAGGAAGAGAACTCCGCTGGCCACGTCCTCCGCGTTGCCCACCCTGCCCATGGGCACGCTCTGCTTCAGTCTGGCGGCCAGGGCTACAGGATCCGAGAACGGCACGACGTTGAGAGGAGTGTCCATCAGCCCCGGATGGATCGAGTTGACCCTGATCCCGTCCCTGGCGTACTGGATCGCCGCGGCCTTGGAGAGCATCCGAAGGGCGCCCTTGGCGGTCTGGTACCCGGCGGACGTCGGCATACCTATGATACCGGCGACCGACGACATGTTGATGATAGAGCCTCCACCCGCCCTCCGCATCTCGGGTGCGCAGTGCTTGATACCGAGGAACGCTCCCTTGGTGTGGACGGCCATCTGGCCGTCCCAGACCTCGACCGTCGTGTCTTCGATATCGTACCGGGCGGACGTTCCGGCGTTGTTCACGAGAACATCGAGCTTGCCGTACGTGGACACCGTCATCTTGACCGTGTCGATCCAGTCTTGCTCACTGGTGACGTCGAGCCGTTCAAACCTGGCGTCGAACCCCGCCTCACGTATCTGGGCTTCGGTTCTACGGCCTTGCTCCTCATTGACGTCGGTCAGTACGACCTTCGCCCCCTCGCGTACGAACCGCCACGCCGACGCCCCGCCGAACCCCATCAGCTCACCCTGGACTCCAGCGGCCGCCCCGGTGATCAGGGCCACCTTCCCATCGAGTCGCATCCTGTGCCCCCTACGGCGCCATGCTGCAAGCGCCGGTGATTATACCACGCACCTCACGGGTCGATCGGCCGGACCGGACCGCGTTGACAGCAGGTACCGCCGAGGCCACAATTGGTCGTCGTGATCGACTGGAGGTGAAGCATGCCGCGCTTTGGACTGCGAATCGAGAATGACCCCCGCCTGAGCCCACAGGAGCTTCGGGACCTGGTGACGCTGGCCGAGGAGTGCGGCTACGAGGTGCTGTGGGTGCCGGAGGGGGGTGGCCGAGATGCCCTTAGCCTGCTGGCGGCGCTCGCCGTCTCCACTCATCGCATCAAGCTCGCCACCGGGATCCTGCCGATATTCTCCCGGACCGCCATGGTGACGGCGATGTCGGCCGCGGGTCTGGCTAACCTGTCCGGCGGCAGGTTCATCCTCGGACTGGGGGCCGGACATCGGGGCCCGGTCGAGAACGGCCACGGCGTCCGCTTCGGACGACCTCTAACGCGGATGCGGGAGACCGTCGAGATCGTCAGGCGGCTCCTGAGCGGCGAGAGGGTCACGTACGAGGGTAAGGTCTTCGCCACCAGGGATGCCGACCTTGGCCGCGCGGCCCCCGCCGCGACGGTTCCTATCTACATCGCGGCCCTGGGTCCGCGGATGCTGGAGCTCTCGGGAGAGCTGGCCGACGGGGTGCTGTTGAACTGGACCCCCTCCGGGCGCATTCGGGAGAGCGCGGACATCGTCGACGTCGGTGCATCGAAGGGCGGCAAGGCTCCTCCCCACATCGACGTGGCTGGATACGTCCGGGTCGCCGTGACCGACGAGGTGGAGCGGGCTCGGGACGCGCTTCGGCGGCAGATAGCGGGCTACGCTTCCAATCCCTTCTACGGCACGTTCTTCGAACAGAGCGGATTCAAAGATGAGATGTCGCGGGCCACGGAGGCCACCCGGCGCGGCGACAGGGAGGCCGCCAAGAACGCCATAAGTCTCGAAATGCAGAACGAGGTCGCGGTCGTAGGCTCGGCAGAGGAGTGCCGCGACCAGATCGAGAGGCGGCGGACCCTCGGGCTGGAGCTGCCGGTCATCGCCCCCTTCGCCACCGGCGACATCGATGTCAAGGAGTCCTACCGCCGGACCATCGAGGCGTTCAGCGGCTAGTCATCCCGGCTTCTTGCCGGCGACGATGGCCACGCTGCCCAGGGCCAGCCGGCGGCAGCTCACGTTCTGAAGGCCGGCGTCTTCCATCAACGACGCCAGCCTGTCCGCCGTCAGGAACCCCTCGACCGACTCCGGCAGATAGGTGTAGGCCTGGCGGTCGCCTGCCAGGATCGCCCCCAGCCACGGGGTGACGTGCCTGAAGCACAGCGGAAAGAGCCGGCCGGCCACCCCCCTTCCACCTCCGTGCACGATCTCCAGGATCGCGACTCGGCAGCCGGGACGCACCACCCTCACGAGCTCCGCTATCGCCTCCGGAACATCGATGAAGTTACGGACGCCAAAGCCGACCGTCGCGCACGCGAAGACATCGTCGGGGAAGGGCAGCCGATGAGCGTCTCCGACGACGAAGTCGATCCGGTCCGCGAGGCCCTTACGTCTGGCCTTCGAACCGGCGAGAGACAGCATCTGCGGGACGAAGTCGAGGCCGACGACGCCGGACGCCAGGGGTCGTCCGGCCAGGTCCAGTGCAAAGTCGCCGGTCCCGGTTGCGACGTCGAGGGCCGGGCCACGTGTTCCGGAGGTGGCCATCTCGACGGCCATGCGCCGCCAGGCATGGTGCCTGCCGCCTGACATGACGGCGTTGAGCAAGTCGTAACGCCGGGAGATCCGGGCGAACATCCGGCTGACGTACCGGGCCCGCTCCGAGCCTCTAAGGTTGGCCAACGTCGCGCTCTGTGTGGGTTGGCCGCGGGGCGGTCGTCCTGTGCACCAGGCTAAGCGCCTCTCAGGTCCTTGACGACGCCGGGCAGCACGTCCAGCAGGTCGCTCGCTATGAGCCCGGTGTCTCCGATCCGCTCGCTCACCCGCTCACCGGCCGCACCTTGAAGATACACTCCGAGCGCCGCCGCCTGCTCCGTGGCCAGCCCCTGCGACAGCAGCCCGGCAATCGCTCCGGCCAGAACGTCGCCGGTGCCCGCTGACGCCAGCGCAGGGTTTACGAAGGGACTGATCATCGCCCCACCGTCGGGCTGGGCGACCACCGTGTGGGCCCCCTTGAGCACAACGACCTTGTTCCACTTCGACGCCGCCGTCGACGCCGCGCCGATGCGATCTCGCTGGACCGCGTCTGCCGATGTGCCAACGAGCCGCCCCATCTCCCCGGCGTGAGGCGTTACGATCGCTCTGGACGGGAACCGCTCCCACCATGGTGCGCCGCCCGACGCGACAAGAGAGTTCAGTCCGTCGGCGTCCACCACCGTTGGAGGCAGACCGGCGTCGGTGAACAGAACGCCCTCCACCATCGTGCGTGTGGCCTGGGCCTGACCGAGCCCGCATCCGGCCAGCAGCGCGTCATACCCGGAAAGACTCTCCAGGACCTCGGCGGCGGCCGTTTCGGACACGACTCCCGGAGAGGATTCGGCGAGTGGCAGGTAGGTCGGCTCAGGGGCCATTGCCGCCACGGCGTTCCTCAGACTCTCGGGCATCGCCAGGGTGACCAGTCCAGCTCCGACACGCGCCGCCGCCATCGCAGCGAGGTAGGCCGCGCCCACGTACCTTCTCGATCCGGCGACGATCATGACACGGCCGAAGGTGCCCTTGTGTGCCGATCGCGGCCGCTCGGGGAGCGCGGCCGCCACCCACGACGGGGTGATCAGGCTCAAAGTAACATCGTCGTCCAGACCGGGCGGTATGCCTATGTCTACGGTCTCGACCAGCCCTGCCAGATCGGCGGCGGGAAACCCGTACAGTCCGGCCTTCGGATACCCCAGCGTGATAGTGACGTCGGCAGACGGACTGGCCTCGTCCACCGCCCCGGTGTCCGCGTCGACCCCCGTGGGCAGGTCCAGCGCGAAAACTCTCATCTCCGGCCGCCGAGCCCTGGATTCCGACAGCAGCGTCAGGATTGATCTGAGCGGTTCGGCGATGGGTCGAGAACGGCCCGTCCCCAGGACCGAGTCGAGGACGGCGTGCGCGTCGGCAACGGCCTCCCGCAGCTGGCCAAGGTCGTGGTCGTCCGCCGCCTGGCCGACCTCCACACCTGCATCGACCGCGGCATCCAGCTTGGGGTCAGGACTGCGGCGAGCGGCGCATATGTACGCCAGCGTCCGCGCCCCCCAGGCCTGCAGGTGCCGCGCCGCGACCAGCCCGTCCCCGCCGTTGTTGCCGGGGCCGACCAGAACCACCACCCGGACTCCCACCAGATGACCCACGTGGCGCCTGATACCCCGAGCCACTTCGAGGCCCGCGCGCTCCATGAGCGTGTCGGCCGAGACGCCAGCCTCCCCGGACCGCGTCTCGATGCGCCGCATCTGCTCAGACGTAACGATTTTCATTTGACTTCAAGCGGGGAACAGAATGGGCACTGGGTGTCCCGACGGTCGTCATGCGCTGGGGGGCATGAACCCGTTGCGGGCCTCACCGACGACAAAGGCCACGGCATAGGTCTCGGAGTGAGACAGGGACACCGCCAGCCGGTCGATGCCCATCCTCTCGGCTCTGGCGAGCGCTGTTCCGTGAAGCGCTATCTCGGGCGGCCGCCCTCTCTGCCTGGTGACCTCTATGTCCCGCCAGCGGACCCCGCGGACCCCCGTCCCAAGCGCCTTCATCACCGCCTCCTTGGCGGCGAAACGGCTGGCCAGCTGTGGCGCCCGCCCGCGGCTGTATCGGGCCTCACCCTCGGTATAGATCCGTCGCAGGAACCGATCGCCGTACCTGGTCGCGACCCGCTCGATCCTGGGTATCTCGATGATGTCCACACCCGTGACCAGCATCTCTCGACGGCACCTCTCCCAGCCTTGGCCTCAGCCGACCTCGAATTCGACGCCATTATAGTAGGCACACCGTGGTTTTCAAAGCGAGCTTTGTTCGGAGAGAGGGTGGACTATATAATCTGGCTGACCCCGACCGATGTCCCGCTCGCTGGAGGTTCTCGATGGCCGCACAGCTGATCGACGGAAAGAAGATCGCGGAGGAGGTCCGGGCCGAGGTGGCCCAGGGGGTGGGCGAGATTCGAGAGAAGCACGGCGTGATTCCGGGCCTGACCGCCGTCCTCGTCGGAGACAACCCTGCCTCCGCGCTGTACGTCAAGATGAAGCAGGAGGCGGCCACAAAGGCGGGGATGCACGCCCAGGACATCAGGCTCCCTGCCGATACGTCTCAGGAGCGCGTCATGCAGGTAGTGGCGGGTCTCAATAGGGAGGACAAGGTCCACGGGGTCCTCGTTCAGCTGCCGCTGCCGGATCAGATCGACGAGCGGCAGGTCATCGCCGCCATCAGCCCCGACAAGGACGTGGACGGCCTGCATCCAACGAACGTAGGCCGCTTGGTGGAGGGCAGACCACGGTTCGTGCCCGCCACGCCTGCGGGCATCCAGCATCTCCTCATCCGGAGCGGCTACGATCCCAGCGGCCGGAACGTGGTGGTCTGCGGCCGGAGCAACATCGTGGGCAAGCCTGTCGCCATCCTGCTGATGCAGAGAAACGAGGGCGCTAACGCCACCGTCACCGTATGCCACACACGAACGAGAGACCTCCCCAGCGTGACCCGAGGGGCGGATATCCTCATCGCCGCGATGGGACGTCCTCGATTCATCACAGCCGACATGGTCAAAGAGGGCGTCGTCGTCATCGACGTCGGGACCAACAGGATCGAGGCGCCCGAACGAAAGTCGGGGTTCCGCCTGGTCGGAGACGTCGATTTCGATCCCGTCTCCGAGAAGGCCGCGGCGATCACGCCGGTGCCCGGCGGCGTCGGACCCATGACCATCGCGATGCTCCTGCACAACACCCTGAGGGCGGCTCGATTCTCGGTCCATCCGGACCCGGCGGGCTGACCTTCAGCCGGCGCGATCCTCCTCGATGAAGACGAGCGACTTCGACTACGAGCTGCCCCGGGAGCCGATCGCCCAGACGCCCGTCGAGCCGCGCGACCACTCCAGGCTCATGGTCGTCTCCCGCTCCGGCGGCAGCATCGCTCACCGCCGCTTCTACGACCTGCCCGAGTACCTCCGCGCGGGCGATGTGATCGTCCTGAACGACACGAGAGTGGTGCCGGCCAGGCTCCACGGCACCCGGTCCGGCACCGGCGGGAGGGTCGAGCTGCTGCTGCTGAGCCGGCCGCCGCCTCCAGGAGGGGTCCACCTTCGAGGTCCGGGACGGGAACATCGGGCTGCACGGCGAAATCGTCCGGCGCGAGGCCGACGGCACCCGTATCGTCCGTCTGTCCTCCGAGGAGAGCCTGCGGACGCTGGGACAGGTGCCCCTGCCGCCGTACATTCGTCAGCCGCTCTCGGACTGGGAGCGCTACCAGACCGTCTACTCCCGGCTCGACGGCAGCGTGGCGGCCCCAACCGCGGCGCTCCACTTCACGCCCGAGCTACTTGACCGCGTCCGGGAGATGGGCGTCGAGGTCGTGTTTATCACTCTTCACGTAGGCTGGGACAGGACGAGGGCAGAAGGGTCGTCGCGGTGGGAACCACGACGGTACGACTCCTGGAGCAGGCCGCCGCCGTCTCCGAGGGAGGTCAGGACGTGGTGACGCCGGGCTCAGGCTGGGCGAACCTCTTCATCGTGCCCGGCCAACGCTTCCGTGTGATGGACGCCCTCGTCACCAACTTCCACCTGCCACGATCGACCCTGCTGATGCTCACAAGCGCCTTCGCCGGACGAGAGCTCGTTCTACGGGTTTACCGCGAGGCCGCCGACCTCCGCTACCGTTTCTACAGCTTTGGCGACGCCATGCTGATCTTGTGGGACGACGCCGAGTCGGCGTACTCGGCTTGGTGATACAATGTAGATACGGTTTGACTCGCAGCCAGAAGGGACAGGCATATGATCAAGTACCTCACTCGTCACGGCAACAGCGCCGCCCTCATCATCGACAAGGCACTGCTGGAGATACTTCGCATCGACATGGACACCCCTCTGGAAATTGTGACAGACGGCGAGAACTTGATAATTTCGCCAGTCGGCGACCGCTCCCGGCTCGATCGCATCGGCGAGGCTCTCGAGAAGGTCAACGCTCGTCACGCCGGCACACTGAGGAAATTGGCCGAATAGCCTCGCCGTGCCGCAGGACCTGCACTTCCTGACTCTCGCCGATGTAATCAGGATTCATGTTGACCAGATGGAGCGCTACGGCGGCCGACCCGGTCTCCGCGACACCGGACTTCTTCAGTCTGCCCTGTCTATGCCGCAGGCGTCGTTTGCCGAGGAGTGGCTGCATAGAGATCTGTTTGAGATGGCATCGGCCTACGGATTCCATATCGCTCAGAACCATCCTTTCGTGGACGGGGACAAGCGGACAGCCCTGGCCTGCGCCCTCGTCTTCCTTGAGCTCAACGGCGTTTCCCTTGCGGACCCGGACGGTCGCCTGTACCGGGCGATGATCGACATTGCCGCTGGAAACATGGACAAGCTACGCCTCGCTAGCGTCTTTAGAGATTTAGAGGGCTTCTAGCTTGGGCCAGCCGCAGACGGGCTCGGCTGCCGCTTCTGCAGCTCCGGCGCCACATTGTCGATGGTTTGAGTTCGGTCGGCTCGGTCAGTAGGGGGTTTTTCCGATGGATGCAGTCACCGAACTGGACTGGGCGACGTTTGGGGTGGCACTCGGGTCGCTTATCGTCCTATTCGTGGTACTGATGCTACAGTTCAAGGTCTTTCGGGAGGGTCGCCAAGCCAACATCTTCTCGACTCTTGCTGCGGTCCACGAGACTCTGGCCGCCGATGACCGCATAGCGCTGCGGGGGTACATTCACACAGATTTCCGGTCGCACTTGAATTCTGCGGTACGTGATGTTTTAGGCGACCAATACATGGTTGACCAAGGCGAAGAGCGAGTAGACGTGTCTAAAGTCCTCGCCGGCCTAACGTGCGATCATGCTAAGCACCACCAGATCACACGGAGCTTGTCGGCTCAGACAACCGGCTTGCTAATGTTGGGCGCGATGGACGCAGTGGATCGGGCTCTTAACGACTTCGACCTGCTCGCCATTCCGGTCTCTCTAGCCGTTGAGCATGCAAAGGCGCTCGCCGTTGCCTACAGAGACCCGATTGAATCAACTGCCATAGAGATTCTGCCCTACGTGGCCATCCAGCGCCAACTACGCGGCGCCCCCTCGTATCGAGCCCACTATATCTCCCTGCTCCAGGAACTGAACATTCCTACTATGGGTCTCTAGAGCTATCACAACAAACTCGTATGCGGTGACCGGACGGATCGCGTCTGACGCACAAGCGTTCAGCGCCCCGCAGAGCTGCCGCAGCGCTCCTGATCTGGTGAGGTGGTGACCCCGCCCCCCTCCTCCCTGGTTGACCCAGGGTGTACAATCCATCGTTGCGCCCAACTACGCTCATGGACCCGAACGTGCACTCTCGAATCGTAATCAACGCGGAGAACCTCACGAAGCGCTACCGAGACCTGGTCGCGGTGGACGGCATCAGCTTTGCCATCGGCCAGGGAGAGGTGTTCGGATTTCTCGGTCCGAACGGCGCGGGCAAGACCAGCACGATGAAGATGATCTCCTGCGTCTCGCCGGTCACCGACGGCAAGCTCACGGTGGACGGCATGGACGTAAACCGCGAACAGCGAGACATCAAGTCCCTGCTCGGCATCGTCTCCCAGGCAGACAGCCTGGACCCGGGCCTCAACGTCATCCAGAACCTCCTGGCTTTCGCCCGGTACCACAACCTCGACCGGGACACCGCCAGGCGCAGGGCGTGGGAGGCTCTCGACCTGTTCCAGCTCCGCGACAAGGCGCACAATAGCGTTGACGAGCTGTCCGGGGGTATGCGGCGCAGGCTGCTGATCGGAAGATCGCTCCTCCACGATCCGACCATCCTGGTGCTGGACGAACCCACGACCGGTCTCGACCCTCAGTCACGCCTTCTCGTCTGGGAGAAGCTCATCGACCTGAGGTCGAGGGGCATCACGATCCTGCTGACTACCCACTACATGGAGGAGGCGTCGTACCTGTGCGACCGCCTGCTGGTCATGGACTCGGGCCGGATCCTGGCCGAGGGCAACCCCCGCAAATTGATCGAGGTCCACGTCGGACGCGAGGTGACCGAGATCCGGGTCCGCCAGCGCGAGAAGGCCGAGCTGACCGACAGGCTCCGGTCCAGCGGAAGGCCGTTCGAGGATTGGGGAGACTCGGTTCTGCTTTACGCCGACAACGGCGTCGGGCCTCTGGAGGACGTTGGACTCGACGGATACGAGGTCCTTCGGCGCCCAGGGAACCTCGAGGACGTCTTCCTTCGGCTGACCGGTCGCGGGCTGCGCGAAGAATGAGTACGATCGCCCTGTCACTACGGCGGTCCGTCGTGTGGGGCGGATTCCGGGTCTGGCAGAGGAACCGCGACGCCATCGTGCGCTCCTGGAAGGTCGAGGTCGGCGGGATCGTCATCGAGCCCTTCATCATGCTGGTGGCGATGGGCTTTGGCCTCGGGGCCTTTGTCGACGACTTCGGGGACCTGACCTACGCCGAGTTCCTCGCGGGCGGTATCGTCGCCAGCTACGCGATGTTCCACGCGACGTTCGACAGCACCTTCGGGGCCTACCTGCGGATGGAGAGCCACCACATCTACGAGGCCGTGCTGTTCACTCCTCTGGGTCCCGAGGACATCGTCGTGGGCGAGGTGATGTGGGGGGCGACTCGAGCCACGCTCTCCGGCACGTCAGTGCTCGTCGTCGCGTCCATGTTCGGCCTCGTCGGCTCGCCACTGGCCATCCTTGCCGTCCCGAGCGCCTTCTTGATCGGATTCATGATCAGCTCGATCGCGATGATCATGACCGCCACCGCCACCACGATAGGCGCGATGAACAACTTCTTCACGCTGTTCATACTGCCGATGTTCTACGTCAGCGGCGTCTTCTTCCCCTTGGACCGGCTGCCGGAGGCCGTCCAGACGTTGTCGTGGGCACTCCCGCTTACGCCTGCGGTGGCCCTGGTCAGAGGGCTGGTCACCGGCGATCCCTCCCTCTGGATGTTTGCCTGGGTGCTGGAGCTGCTCGCGTTCAGCGTCGTCGGCGTCCTGCTGGCGTCGTCTCTGATGCGCCGGCGGCTCATCAAGTAGGCCGGGCCTTTTGGGTAACCCGACGCGCGGGTGGTATACTTCCGCCGCGGGGATCGGCGGTCTTCCTGTCCGCCTACAATCTCGAGTCCCCAGTCGAGGGAGGAACATGACCAGCTTCGAGGATCCACGGGACGTCTATCGCTCCATCGGTGTCAAACCGGCCATCACGGCGTCGGGACCCACGACAGCCTATGGCGGGAGCAAGCTTCGCACCGGGGTGATGAGCGCCGTAAACGCGGCGGCGACCGTGATGGTCAACATGGACGAGCTGAACCGCCGCGCCGGAGAGCTGATCGCCAAGCACACCGGTGCCGAGGCAGGGTTCGTATCCAGCGGTTCCGCAGGCGGGCTCCTTCTCCAGGCTGCCGCCTGCATCGCAGGGGCCGACCCGGTCAGGATGTCCCAGCTTCCCAATACCGACGGCCTCAAGAACGAGATAATCATCCACAACATCCACCGGTTCCCGTATGACAACATGTACACGGCGGCCGGGGCCAAGCTCGTCGGAGTCGGCGACTTCCTGCGCTGTCTGCCCTGGCAGATGGAGGCGGCGATCAACGAGAAGACCGCGGCCATAGCTTATCTTGAGGCTCCTTTCGTCGCACCGAGAGCAATGCCCCTTGAACAGGTCGTAGAGATCGCCCACGCACATGACATTCCGGTGATCGTCGACGCAGCCTCCACATTGCCACCCAGGGCGAACCTGCGCAAGCACATCGCCCAGGGGGCGGACATGGTGATCTACAGCGGAGGTAAAGCCGTCCGTGGTCCCCAGGGGACCGGTATCCTGTGCGGCCGGGCCGACCTGATCGAGGCCGCCTTCGCAAGCGCGAGCCCCCACCAGTTCATCGGTCGCGGCATGAAGGTGTCCAAAGAGCATATCATCGGGCTCATCACCGCCCTCGACATATTCGTCAACGAGGACGAGGAGGCCGAGAACCGGCGATACATCGAGATGTGTCAGACCGTCGTCGATGCTCTCATCGAGGTGCCCGGGCTGACCGTAACCGTCAGGCACGACGACGACTACCTCACGCCGACCGCCGTGATGAGGTTCACCGAAGATTGGCGGGGCCCCAGCCGCGACGACGTTCTCGCGAACATGGCCAAGGGAGACCAGCCCGTCTACCTCCACTGGCTCGGCATGCCGGACGAACTGGGTGTGGACCCTCTCAACGTCAGCGATGAGGAGATGGAGATCGTGATCCGGCGTCTCCGCGAGGAGCTCCTCAAGCCCGCGGGCTAACCTGTCGAGCGTGGGCCTCGCATCCGGCGTGATTGACTCGTCGTAGTACTTGAGCGTGGGCACGCCGCCGGAGGCGGTGGCTCTGCCTCGAACTCCTATGAATCACGCCGTCACGCCCTACCGACTCAAGCTCGCCGCGGTTGCCGCGCTCGCCGTAATGGCATCTGCGTCGGCGCTGGCGTGCGGTGGCCCGGCCCAACCGGCTCCATCTCCGACTCCCGAACTTGGCGAAGAGTCCATAACCCCGACCGCCCGGGCGACGCCGATCCCCAGTCCGTCCGCAGAGGTCGACGACTACAACCCCTCGGCGACGATGTACCGGCTGCATCCGGGGCGCAGTCTGATCCCGGCGCTCACGATTGCCGCGCTTCGGGACGTCAGAGAGCGAGGAGACAAGTTCCAGGTCCCGGTGATCATCGAGATGGTGCGCTTCCTCCCGACGGTCGAGCTATGGGAGGAGGCGGTCGTCACGCTGCAGGAGCTCACCGGCCAGCACTTCACCGTCTATCAGGTGAACGAGTGGGCCGAGTGGCTGGGCAGCAACCTGGACGACTACCCGCCACCCGACCGGTACCTCAACTGGAAGATCAACCTCCTCGTCATGATCAGCCCAAGGTTCAGCTCGTTCCTGATCTCAGCCGACGACACGTCCCGGATCAATCTGACCGAGGTCACGTGGGGGGGAGTCCGGCCCGACGGCATCCCGGACTTGAACAATCCGCCGGTCGTCGATGCAGCAGCAGCGGACTACCTGGAGCCCGGTGATCGGGTCTTCGGGGTGTCGATAAACGGGGAGCACAGGGCCTACCCGCTGCGAATCGCCAACGCGCACGAGATGGTCAACGACTGGCTCGGAGGCGAACCCATCTCCCTGGCGTATTGAACGCTGTGCGGTACCGGAATCGTGTATTCCGCCAAGATCAACGGGGAGCCAACGACCTTCGGCACGTCGGGCCTGCTATACCGCAGCAACAAGCTGATGTACGACCGGGCCACCAATAGCCTCTGGTCCCAGCTGCTCGGCGAGCCGGTGATCGGCCCACTTGCCGACAGCGGTATCAAGCTGGACTTCTTTCCGGTACTGATTACGACCTGGGAGGAGTGGGTCGCGGAGCACCCCGATACGACGGTCCTGTCGCTGGACACCAAACAGCTACTGATCAATCCAGAGGCGGGACTCTACCAGGCACGCGTCTACCGGCCGGAGGACGACCCCCAGTCGATCTACTACTCCTACTTCAACACTCCCGAAACGATGTTCCCGGTGTGGGACCGCAGCGCCGTTCTCGAGACGAAAGCGGTCGTCCTCGCCCTCAGCGTAGGCGACGCCCACAAGGCATACTGGGTCCACGCTCTGCAGCAGGAGAGGGTAGTCAACGACTCGCTCGGCGGAGTCGAGGTCGTCGTCATCTCCTCGGCGGCCTCCCAAGGCGCTCGTGCCTACGAGCGGCAGGGTCGCGACTTCGAGCTGTCCGAGCGGGACACGAACAACCACGCCTTCCCGAGGTCCGTCGTCGACTCCGACGGCGGCGTGTGGACGATCACCGAGGAGGCGCTCGTCAACGCCTCCGACTCAACCGAGACGCTACCCAGACTCCCGTCTCATATGTCGTTCTGGTTCGGCTGGTACGCCTTTCATCCCGACACCGAGGTCTACCTGGGCGCCGGCGGCTGACCGCGGCCGGGACATCGGCTCTCTCTGAGTCGCCCTCTCCCGGCACTCCCTCAAGCCTCGCACAGACACCGGGCGTCTGACCCTCCACCGTAGAAGTGGTACAATTCCCCACGGCTCGAAAGGGCTCAGCCACAAGACCACACTCTCGAGGGTGAAGATGCTCGAAAGGTTCAAGGTTCCGAAGGAAGACGTCGTCCGCGTGCCCGAGCGGTCGCTCCGCACGACGGTCGAGGCCGTGTTCGAAAAGATGGGCGTGCCGTCCGACGAGGCCGCCGAGGGGACCGACGTCCTGGTGATGGCCGACCTCCGGGGGGTCGAGACGCACGGCGTATCCAACATGCTCCGCTACTACGTGAACCAGTACAACGAGGGCGCCCTCAATCCCAGACCCGCCTGGCGCGTGCTGCGTGAGTCTCCCGGCACCGCCACCATCGACGGGGACCGGGGCCTGGGCCTGATGCTCGCGCCCCGGGCCATGCGGCTCGCGATCGGCAAAGCCAGGGAGGTTGGCGTCGGCGTGGTGACGATGCGCAACGCAGGCCACATGGGAGCCGTTGGGCACCACGCCATGATCGCAGCCAAGAACGACATGGTCGGCGTCTGCAGCACCTCAGGCGGGAACCTGATGGTACCCACATTCGCAGCGGAGCCCCGCTTCGGGACCAACCCGATCTCCATCGCCGCGCCGGCGAAAAAGGAGGCGCCCCTCCTGTTCGACGCCGCAACCACGGCGATCGCGGGCAACAAGATATGGCTGGCCGAGAGGGTCGGGGCGGACCTTCTTCCCGGATGGATCTCAGAGCCGGACGGCACCCCGATAATGGAGTCGACCCCACCACGCCCCAAGGGCGAGTACTACCAGCTTCCCCTCGGTGGCACCAGGGAGCAGGGCTCCCACAAGGGCTACGGATTCGCCCTGATGGCCGAAGTCCTCGGCACGCTGCTGTCGGGAGATTCCCCGAGCATGCTCGGAGAGCCGAAGCTTGCTCAGGACCACTACTTCGCCGCCTACAACATCGAGGCCTTCACCGATCTCCAGGAGTTCAAGGAGCGCATGGACCGGATGCTCCACACGCTGAAGACGACCAAGCCCGCCCCGGGGCACGACAGGGTAATCTACCCGGGTCTGTCAGAGCATGAGGAGGAGCAGGACCGGCGTGCCAACGGCATCCCGCTGCACAAAGAGGTGATCGAGTGGTTCGCGGGCATCACCAGCGAGATGTCGATCACGCCGCTGGCGACGATGTAGCAGCGGCTAGACCTCTGGCACTCTCGTCCTAAGTCGAGCCGGACTCCCGGCAGGGCAGAGCGCTCCCTGCCGGGAGCACAAGCATGCGCTGTTCTAGCTGCGAGCGCGAAAATCCCGAGAGCGCGTCGTTCTGTGGCGACTGTGGGTCCTCCTTGAGCAGGGAGGTTGTCTGCTCGAGTTGCGGCAGGTCGAATCCCGACGATGTCCGGTTCTGCCACGGCTGCGGGAACCGCCTCGGCTCATCACCACCCCCTCCCGAGCGTGCCCCCGAGCCGAGCGGGGATCTACCCACCTCCTTCGACGGCGGCCGCTACCAGATCCAAAAGTTCCTCGGAGAAGGCGGCAAGAAGCGGGTCTACCTCGCCCACGACACGACGCTCGACCGCGACGTCGCCTTCGCTCTGATAAAGACAGAGGGCCTGGACGACGCGGGCCGCGAGCGCATCTCCAGGGAAGCCCAGGCCATGGGCCGGCTGGGTGCCCACTCGCACATAGTCACCGTCTTCGACCTGGGACAGGAGGACGGCGCTCCCTACATGGTCACCGAGCTGATGGGCGGTGGAGACGTGGAAGGGGTGCTGGAAGCCGCCGACGACGACCGCATCCCGCTGGAACAGGCAATCGACATCGCCCTTGCCGTATGCCGGGGCCTGGAGTTCGCCCACAGCCGGGGCATAGTCCACCGCGACCTAAAGCCGGGCAACGTTTGGCTCAGCGAGGACGGCGTCGCCAAGATCGGCGACTTTGGGCTGGCGGTGGCCATCGACAGGTCGCGCCTAACCCAGCAGGGGATGATGGTGGGGACGTTCTCTTACATGCCGCCCGAGCAGGCCCTCGGTGGCGAGGTGACGCCCCGGTCAGACCTCTACTCCCTCGGTGCAATGCTCTACGAGATGGTGACCGGCCGGCCGCCGTTCCTCGGCGACGACCATGTCGCGATCATCGGCCAGCACATCAACACCGCGCCGGTCGCCCCGTCCTGGCACTGCCAGACCTGTCCCAAGCCGCTGGAGGCCCTGATTCTCAGGCTTCTGGCCAAGGACCCCGCCGAGCGGCCGGACTCCGCCTCAGACGTGCTGAAGGCGCTGGAGGCGATAGACCCGTCCGCTACAGAAGCCCCGGACGAACAGCAGCAAAACGTCCTCGACAGCCTGGCCGGCGGTGTTTTCGTGGGCCGAAAGGCGGAGATGGGCGATCTCAAAGCCGCCCTGGAGGAGGCCCTTTCGGGCAGGGGCAGGATGGTCACGCTGGTCGGCGAGCCGGGGATAGGCAAGACCCGCACCGCCCAGGAGCTCGTCACCTTCGCGGGCCTGCGAGGGATGCAGGTACTGTGGGGCCGGTGCTATGAGGAGCAGGGAGTGCCGCCTTACTGGCCCTGGGTCCAGGCGATCAGGGCCTACGTACACGAGCGAGACGCGAAGGAGCTGCGCAGCGAGCTGGGCTCGGCCGCCGCGGTCATCGCCGAGATCGTCCCCGATGTCAGGGACGCCCTCCCGGGGCTGGAGCCGCCGCCGGAAGTGGGCCGGGACGAGGCCCGGTTCCGTCTTCTGGACTCTGTGGCCACCTTCCTCAAGGCCGCTTCGCGCAGCCGCCCCCTGATGCTGGTGCTCGACGACCTGCACTGGGCGGACGACGCCTCGCTGGGGCTCCTTCAATTCGTGGCCAGGGAGCTGGGCAACGCCCGGGTACTGGTCGTCGGCACATACCGCGACGTGGAGCTGAACCGGCAGCACCCGCTGGCCGAGACCCTGGCCGAGCTTACCAGGGAGCGGCTGTTCACCAGAGTTCTCTTGCGCGGGCTCACCGCGGAGGACATCGGCCATTTCATCTCTCTGACGTCTGGCGTCGAGCCGCCCAAGGGACTGGTCACGGCCGTACACAGAGAGACCGAGGTGGTCCGGCTGTTGGTGCAGGAGGGCGAGCTAACCCCCGAGACGACTCGGGAACGGGAGTCCTGGGTCATCCGCATACCCGAGAGCGTGCGGGAGGTGATCGGCCGACGGCTGAACCGGCTCTCTGGGCGCTGCAATGAGGTGCTGACCGTCGCGGCCGTCGTGGGCCGGGAGTTCGAGATGCGGGCGCTGTCGGCGCTGATCACCGGCGACGGCAACGGCGCCGAACCGATGACCGAGGGCATGCTTCTGGATGCGCTGGAAGAGGCGCTGGAGGCCAGGGTGATTGAGGAGCTGCCGGGCTCCGTCGGCCGATACCAGTTCACCCACGCCCTGATACAGGAGACGCTCACCGACGGTCTCAGCCTGACCCGCACGGTCCGCCTGCACGCACGGGTCGCGGATACGCTGGAATCGCTATACGGCGACCGCGCCGATGAGCACGCCGCCGACCTCGCCCACCACTTCGCCCAGGCCGAGACGATCCTCGGCACCGAGAAGTTGTTCGCGTACTCGCTAATCGCCGGGGCCAACGCCTTCGACGCGCACGCCTACGAGAACGCAGAGGCGATTTACCAGACGGCCCTCACTAACGCCGATCCGGACACCGCGGACGACGACATAGCTGCACTCCTCACCGGCCTGGGCAAGGCCCAGGGGGCCGCCCTCAAGTGGAACGACGGCTGGAAAAACCTGACTCGGGCGTTCGCCTATTACGACAAGTCCGGCGACCACGAGAGTGCCGTCGCGATTGCGACCTTCCCGGACGCCCGCTCGCTGGCAAGAGGGCTCACCGGAGCCACATCGCTGATGCGGAGAGCGTCACAGCTTGCGGAGCCGGACTCGCTAGCCGAGGGCAGGATCCTGACGACCCTGGGGGCGTCTCTCAGCAACGAACAGGGCGACTATCAAGGGGCGGTGGCGGCGTTCGGCCGTTCGTTGGATGTGGCCCGCCTACGAGCGGATCGCGGGCTGGAGCTTGACGCTCTGGCGTCTTGGTGCGAGGCGGATGTCTTCTGGGGCGAGTACAGGGCGGGCCTGGAGAAGGCAAATCGAGCCGTGGGGCTCGCCACTGCCCTGAAGAGATGGGAACGGCTACTGTATGCGCTCTTCTACAGGGCGATGGGCACCCTTCACGCGGAAGACGCCCGTGGAGCCCTGGAGCCAGCCGCCGAGGCCCTTCGGGTCGCCGAAGAGAGGAGCAACGACAGGTTCTGGCTCGTAGACCCCCTCTTCATCAACGCCATGGTCTCCTACGAGAACGGTGACCTCGTGGCGTCCAGAGAGTACTGCGAGAGAGCTATAGAGATCTCCGACGACTTGCCGGCCACGTGGTGGGCTGCCGCGGTTGAGCTGCAGGCGGGCAATCGAACGAGCGCGGACCGGCATATAGACGCGCTCGCGAGATCGGCGGCTGCGGCCGGCCATATGTTCGTCAGCGTCATTTACCTGTCGGCCCTTGGAATGAAGGGGCTGATATCGGGTCAAGCCCAAGACCTCGATGATGCGCTGGACATGGCCCGCGAGACGCAGAACTTCCGGGACCTGCCCGCATCCTTTCATTCCATGGGTCTGGCGGCCACCGCTTCCCTGCTCCTCATCGACGGAGACGCCGAGTCTCGCCAAGCGATTCACGACGAGCTGAGCGCGATGGCGGCCAGGACTAGAGTTGGACTCACTTCGAACCCCGGCGAGCTTCTGGGAGCCCTCGACGTCGCTCTCGGCAAGTACGATGAGGCCGAGCATCATTTCACCGAGTCCATCGACCTATTCGAGCGGGGCGGGTTTCGCCTCAAGCTGGCGTGGTGCCTGTATCGATACGGCGACACGCTCCTCAAGCGCGATGCTCCGGGGGACCGCGAGAAAGCAGTCGAGATGCTCGACCGTGCGCTCAAGCTGGCCCGCGACATCGGCATGCCGCCGCTGATGGAGCGAGTGCTGGCCCGACGAGAGATTCTCGGAGCCTAGCCCGCTGGCGCGAGCACCGGCTTCCCAGGCGTTGTCCCGGTCAGCAACCTCCCGTCCTCGACCACGGAGACACCGCCTACCAGCACGTGCAGGATGCCGTCCGGCGGGGTCGTCGGCTCGCTGTAAGTGGCCCTGTCGAGCACGGTTTCGGGGTCGAAGACCACCAGGTCCGCGTCGGCTCCGACCCCGATTCGACCCTTCCCGCTCATGGCGGGCACTCGGGACTCCAGACGCTGCGCCGGCATCAGCGACATCTTACGAAGCGCGTCCATCAACGTGAGGCTCCCCATCTCTCGAACGTGCCGTCCCAGCACCCTGGAGTACGAGCCCGCCGTCCGGGGATGTCCCTTGCCACCCTTGAGATAGCCGTCCGTGGCGATCATCGTCAGAGGATGGCGCACAGCCTCGACCGTTACCTCGTCCGGAATCCCGTGTATGATGACCATCCCGCCGGTCTTGCGATACCTGGCAAAGCTCTCTGGCGTCAGCCTTTCTCCGGTGTCCGCCCACTCCAGGGCTTCATAGCTTTGGTCGGTCATCTCCTGCCACCCATCGTCGAAGATGGCGGACTCGATTCCCGTCATACCGGCGGAGTAGGGGTAGCACTCCGTCGTAACATCCAGCCCTCGGGACCTCGCCTCGCCGATCATCTGAAGCAGACGCGGCGCGGCGCCCTGACCCGAGCTCGTCACGTGTACCACGTGAAGGGGCGCTCCGGTGATCGCGGAGGCCGCCAGCACCTCCTCCAGGGCTTCGACGCTGCCCGAAGGGTCTCGTGCTCCCATGCCCCGGAGGTGGACGTGGCACGAGGCGCCGAACCGGGCGGCGACGCGGAAGACCTCGAGAATCTCCCATCTTGATGCCGCCGGCACGTACTGGAGGCCCAGACCGACCGCCAGCGCTCCGCGCTGAAGCGCCCGCTCGATAAGCCCCGTGATCTCCGAGACCTCGCCGTCCGAAGCGGTCCTGCGGGCGGCGTCGCCGGAGGGAAGGAACGAGGCCGGGTCCCCCATTACGCTGTTGCGCGCCGGGATGTGCCCGGCGCTCGCGCCGTAGTTGATGACAGCGGCTCCCTCGCGCTCCTCATACCAGGAGTCCACGCCGGCCGTTCCGACCTCCAGCTCCAGCGCCGTCGTGACGCCGTCCAACGCGTGGATGGCGTAATTCTCGGGATCCTGGCCGTGAGAGTGAAGGTCGATGAAGCCGGGCGCCACCACGAGCCCCGCCGCGTCGATCTCTCGCAGTCCTCGCAGCGGCTCGCCGGCGATAGACCTGACGACGCCGTCGACGATACCCACGTTCCTCACCGCGTCCAGGCCCGACTCCGGGTCCATCACCTGGCCGTTCGCTATGACGACATCGTATCTCTGCTCAGTGGACGTCAACGTAAGCCTCCGTGGGACGATTCAGGCCAGCACCAGCACTCGAACCATCTGGACCACCCAGCGGGGGATCGGCCCGAGCAGATCCCGGAGCCTGTAGACGAGGAAGGTGATCACCAGGGCGATCATGGCGGCCGCAATGGTGTCCAGCGGATAGTGGACTCCAGCGTACACCCTGGAGAAGGCGAAGAGAGTGGCCACAGCGATCAGGGCCGTCCCAACACGCCTGTTGACGCCCCAGATGCCGAACGCGATCCCAAAGGTCGCGGCCATCGCGTTCGCCGGAAACGACGAGTCGGTCGGCTGGTAGAAGAGAAGCGATACCTCGTTGTCGACGAACGGGCGCGGTCTGAAGTATGCGCCGTTGATGATGAACACCGCCAGGCTGGAGAATCCCATCGACCCCAACGCTGCAAAAATCCCCACCTGATGGCGAAGCCGTCTAGCTCGGTCGTCGCTCGCAAACCACAGCGCCAGCAGAGTCAGGACGAAGGCGACCGGTACCAGATAGTCGCTGACGACCCACTCCATCGCCCTGTCGAAGGGCGGGAACGTCCCCACGCGACCGTTTATCCAGAGGAATACTTTTTCGTCAGCCGACAGAAGTCTTTCCATGCAGCTCCAACGCTCTGCGGCAGGGCCCGGAAGTACGTCGTCCTTCTGAGCGAGTCCACGCCCTCAGAGGGCGATGCCGGCGCTCCGTTCATCCTCATGTTGACCAGAGAGGAGACCACCATGGTGGCCAGCACCGCCGCGAGTACCGTCACGAAGAGCGCCAGCGCCTGGACATTAGCGTCCAAGCCGCCTTCGAAGTCGTTGACGTTGCGCGTGTCCGAGACGAAAAACCAGACGAAGGCCGCGACGGCCAGTGCGGCCCCGGAGACGCGAGCGACCCGGATGGACCTGAAGATGAGGAGAGCGGTAAGACGGCTCAGCGAAGCAGCGAACTGCAGGACGCCGACGCTGGCCAGGAAGACGAACGCCAGATAGTCGATGAGGAAGGGTGACCAGGTCATACCGGAAATGGCCGAGGCGCGGGAACCGCTTCAGCTCTCCATCGGGACTGCGCTGCACCAGTGCATGTACTTGGGGTTGTTGCCCCTCACCACGCCGGCGTACATGTCTCGGAGCGCCTTGGTTATGGGTCCGACGCCGCCATCGCCCACGTTCCGGTTGTCGACGCGTCCCACGGGCGTGATGTGTGCCGCGGTGCCGGTCAGGAACACCTCGTCTGCCAGGTACAGCTCGCTGCGTCGCAGATGGCGTTCCACGATCTTCAGCCCCAGCTCCTTCGAGGCGAGCTGGAACGTGGAGTCCCTCGTTATGCCCGTCAGGTTGTTGTCGGTCACCGGCGGGGTGTGAAGCTCGCCACGGGAGACCAGGAACAGGTTTTCGCCCGTGCCCTCGGACACGGTGCCGTCGTGGTTGAGCATGATGGCCTCGTCGAACCCGGCCATCACCGCCTCCGTCTTCGCGAGGATGCTGTTGACGTAGTGCCCGGAGATCTTCACGGCGGTCGGAATGATCGTGTCGTCGATGCGCCGCCACGACGACGTGCAGCAGTTTATGGCGCCGTCGGTGTCTATGTAGGAGCCGAATGGGATCGCCATGAGCGCGAAGTCGCTGTCCAGCTCATGCAGCTTGAGATTGGCGACCCTCTCCGCGCTCTTGTAGGCGATGGGCCTTATGTACAGGTCCTCCCGGTAGCCGCAGCTCTGGATCAGCTCCGCCGTTATGTCACAGAGCCTGTCCACGTCGTACGGAATGTCGAGCATCAGCATCCGGCAGCCTTGAAAGAGTCTCTCGTAGTGCTCCCTCAGACGGAAGATATACATCGTTTCCGCCTGCTCGTTCCAGTTGCCCCTTACGCCCTCGAACACAGCGGTTCCGTAGTGGAGCGCATGCGTCATGACGCTTACTCGTGCCTCTTCCAGCGGAACGATCTTCCCGCGGAAGAACGCCAGTGCCTGGGGCATCCTGCCGTCTCCTTTCCCGTCTTGACTGGCGCCCATTATAATCAACCCGCTCCGGCGAACACAACACGGCCGGTCGACGCCTGGTCCCGAGACCGCCGTTTCGGCTGCTCAGCCGGAGCTCCGCCGATCGAGTCATTTTTGCAATAGGCGGCCCGTTCCTCTACACTCAAATGGCGATGACAAGGGCCGCACCGGACCCGACAGCCGGCTGGGAGCTTCGCTGCGTGCTAGGAATTGACGAAGCCCTCGAAGGCCCAAGGAGGTGGAGCAATGCCCCGGGGAGACTTTAGAAAACGGGAGACGAAGAAGCCCAAGAGAAAAGGGGGAAAGCCTGTGCTCACAGCTCCTCCCGTGTTCACCTCGAACCAGGTAGAGGTGGTCAAGAAGAAGCGCAAGCCACGGGAGGAGGAGGACGAGTGATCGAGCCCTTGCGGGGGTGATTCGCCCCTCAGGCCCCTTCTTCCGTCTCTGGCTCCGCCGGCTCGACAGACTCGGCCTCCTGCTCCGCGACCGGTTCGGGCTCTGGGGCTGGCTCGGGCTCAAGGTTCGGGCTCGGGAACTCTCATGATCTGGTAGGAAGGGCTGTTGTCCAGCAATCGCTGGATTACTCCCGGAGACGTGTCTCTGGGGCCGGGGCCTCCCGCCCACCGGTTGGAAAGCTCGACGCTGATCTCCGCGGCGCTCATCGGCTCGTTATCCGCGGCCAGGATCACGCGGAAAATGGCCTCCTTCAATGGGGTGTCCGGCAGCAGATAGTCGTTTTGCGAGCCACAGTGATCGACGATCTGGCCCATGTGCGCCTGCCCGTCCGTGGTCTCGATCCCCGCGTCGGCATCGGCCTGCTGATGCGTGTAGCACTTTCTCGCTGAGATCAGCAGCGCCATGGAGCGCTCCCTATCGCTGGCCTCCCCCAGCTCGATGAAATACCGGGGCGCCTCCCCCGCTGATTCCCCGGTCCCGTTTACTCCCGTTCGATCATCCAGCATACGTCCTACCCTCAGAAGACCTCTTGAGGCCAATCCAGCATCTGGACCGTGACCTTCTCTCCAGCCTGCTTGCGCGTCTGGTCCTCCGGACATATGGCAAGGCCGTTTGCGTGGACCATGGACGTCAGCAGATTCGATCCCTGGTTCCCGGTCGGCCGAGCATAGTACCGTCCGCCTCGCTTTGAGACGACGACCCTCGCATAGACCCTTCGGCCGTCTGCATTGTAGATGGGTCCCTCGAGGACCGCTTCGATCGTGGGGATCTCAAGGCCGGTCCTGCCCAGCATCTTCAAGATCGCGGGCCGCCCGAACTGCTCGAACGCGACGAGCGCGCTCACCGGGTTGCCCGGGAGTCCCAGATGCGGAACCAGCCTCCCCGACGGGGCCGTCAACACCCCGAACGCCAGCGGTTTTGCTGGCCGCATCCGCACGGACCAGAACTCGATCGATCCGTGCTTCGCGAGGGCGTCCTTGACCATGTCGTAGTCGCCCTTGGACACGCCCGCAGAGGTAACGAGTATATCAGACTCAAGGCCCTCACGCAGTCTGGAGCCCACCGATTCCAGATCGTCCCGCGCGATCCCCAGCATCCTGGGAATGCCACCGTAGCGCACGACGCTCGCGGCCACACCGAAGCTGTTGCTGTCGTAGATCTTGCCCGGCTCCTGCCGGTTTCCGACCTCGATCAGCTCATCTCCGGTGGCGAGGATTGCGACGGTGGGCCGCCTGATGACCGAAATCTTCCCCAACCCGAGCGATGCCAGCAGCCCGATCTCGGGCGGGCGCAGCGCCGTGCCCTTCCTCAGGGCCAGCTCGCCTTGTCGGACGTCCTGGCCCGCCGGGCGGATCGAAGCCCCTTCGTCGACCTGCAACCGGACCCCGATCTCGTCGACCGTCTTCTCGCCGGCCTTCCTCTCGGCCTCGTCGGTATCCTCGAACGGCACGATCGCATCCGCACCGCGAGGAACCGGGGCTCCGGTCATAATGCGTACCGCCGTGCCGGGGGTCACGTCCTCGGCCGGTAGCTGGCCCGCGGCCACGGCTCCCACCACACGGAGCAGCACCGGTGAGTCTCCCGACGCCCCCTCGACGCTGGCGGCCTGGACCGCGTACCCGTCCATCGCGGAGTTCTCCAGAGGCGGGATATCGAACGGGCTCACGACATCCCCTGCCAGCACCTGGCCGAGAGCGTCCAGCACCGGCCTCTCCTCCGGCTCCAGCACGTCAACGAAGCCGAGGATACGCCCGAGAGCCTCCTCGACGCTCAGCATGGACACACCGTGATGTCGATGACCGTGCTCGCCCACAGCCGGCTCCCTTAGGAAGACACTGGAGGCACTCGCGACTTGACCGCGTCGACGATCTCGGCCGCGAACGTCAGAGCCTCCAGGGCCTCTTCTTGGGTGTACGACTCGAAGGGAACGGCGGGCGCCGGCAGGGAATCCGGATAGCGAGTCGTCAGGTAGTACCTGTCCAGCACACCGGCTTGGCCCAGGAACTGTAGCAGCTCAGGGTCGTTCTTCCCGGATTCGACCACGAGCTCGCGGATCGAATGGATCGGGATCGACCGTCTGCCGACCCGGTAGAGAAACGCTTTGAGAGCCAATTGCGCAGTCTGTTCGGCCTGGAAACAGGCGTCCGACCAGATATCGTTGTCAAGCATCAACCGACAGACGGACAGCCTATGCTGCGCCTGTGCCAGCCACCGTCTTGCCGTCTCCAGGGGCCTTTTCATAGACAACCTTCCCGTCTCGAAGCGCCCGCTCGATGAAGGGGTTCTCCTCCTCGATCATGCGCTCCATCTCCTCGGGAGTATAGACGAACAGATCTACCGATATATCCAGAGGAAGGTACGAATCCGCCTCGATGGCTCGACGCACGAAGCGCGTCTCGGTTTTCTTCACGATCAGCAGATCGATGTCGCTTTGCTCGTCGCCGTCCCCTCGGGCAGCCGAGCCGAACAGGATGATCTTCTCGGGCCCGTAGGCCGTCAGAGCGTTTACGATCGCCTCGACCCTGGTCTCGGGGGCAGCGGGTCCGTCAGATGCCGGCGCGCTCATTGGGCGCCGCTCTCCTGGGTCCGGAGCTCGGCGCCGAACTCCCTCCCGAGCTGACGGAGGATGTCCCCGACCACTCTGTTGACCTGATCGGTGGTCAGCGTACCCTTGTCCGACTGGATCACGACCCTGAAGGCCAGGGACCTCTTCCCGGCCGGTAGCTCGCCGCCGGAGAACACGTCGAAAATCTCGCTCCGGACCACGAGCTTGTGGCGCTCGATGACACCGCGGATCCGAGCCGCTGGAGCGTCGGCGTCGACGATCAAGGCGAGGTCTCGTTCCGCCTCCGGGAAGCGGCTGCCGCCTTTGTAACGGGCTCCGGCCGCGGGGACCCTCAGGCCAAGGGACTCGATATCGAGCTCGAAGATCGCCGCACGGCGGTCGTCCAGGTCGAACCGCTCCAGAATCCGCGGATGGACCTCCCCGACAACCCCTACGACGTCTCCGCCACTTAACACCCTCGCAGCCTTGCCGGGGTGGAGGATCGGATCGTCAACCGGCTCGTAGCTCGCCTGGACCCCCAGCCCGTCCAGCACCATCTCCACGAGGCCTTTGGCATCGAAGAAGCCCATGTCGTCGCCGTCCGCGAGCCACGAGACCGGGAACCGCCGGCCGGAGAGAACACCGGTCAGCACCTCCTTCTCGGAGGGCAGGGACGCTCCGTCCGACTCGGCCGCCCGGTGATAGGTTCGGCCGATCTCGAAAATTCTCACCGCTCCGTCGCGTGGGGAGCGAACGTTTCTCGCGAGCGTATCCAAAATGCCGCCGCGCAGGCTCGTCCTGAGGTACGCGAGCTGGCTGCTCATGGGGTTGGCGATCATCAGCGGCTCGACGCCGTCATTCAGAGCCTCGACCTTGCGGAGGGCGTCCAGACTGGTCAAGGAGTAGGATATGACCTCGTGCATGCCCGAGGCTGCCAGCATGTCCCTGACGCGCTCCTTCACCTCGCGCAGCGCCTGCCGCTCGTGACGAGGCGTCGGGGTCGACATCATGGTCGAGGGCAGATTGTCGTACCCCACCATACGGGCGACCTCCTCCACCAGGTCATCCTCCATGGAAACGTCCGACCGCCAGTAGGGAGCCCTCACCCATAGGGTGTCGGTCCGCTCGGGGGCCGGTCCCGCCTCGACGGTCTCGATCAGGTCCACCAGCCCCTCCGGCTCCCTGTCGCGCTCGAAGCCAAGCGAGGCGAGAATCTGTTCGGCCCTGGACATCTCGATGTCCGCACCCAGCACCTGCTTCAGGCGTCGCCGGGACAACCTGACCGGCGGACGATCTGTCCGGCCCGGGTAGGCGTCGACGATGCCCTCGGCCGCCTCGCCCCCGGTCAGCTCCAGGATGAGCTGTGTGGCTCTGCGAAGTCCGAGGGGTGCCAGCTCTGCCCGGATTCCACGCTCGAACCGGTACGCCGCCTCGCTGGCGATCCGAAGTGCCGACGCCGTTCGTCTCGTGTTCACCGGGTCGAAGTTGGCCGACTCCAGCAGGATGGCGGTCGTGGCCTCCGTCACCTCGCTGCCGGCGCCGCCCATCACGCCGGCGAGGCCGACCGCGTCCTGTGCATCGGCGATGACAAGCATCGGAGGGTCGAGCGTTCGGGCCGTCCCATCCAGGGTCACGAGCCTTTCTCCGGCCCGCGCCTGTCTAACGACGATCTCTCGCTCCTTAACCGCGTCGAAATCGAAGGCGTGAAGCGGCTGGTTGTACTCCAGCATTACGTAGTTGGTGACGTCTACGACGTTGTTGATGGGGCGCAGTCCAGCCTTCGTCAGGGCGTCCTGCATCCATTGGGGCGACGGTCCGACCTTGACGCCCGCGATCAGACTGGCGGTGTAGCGGCGGCACAGGCTCGGATCTGCGATCTCGACGGTCACTCGACCCTCGATGGGGTCTCCCTGCTCGGGATAGTCCGGCGATGGCTCGGTCACCGACTCGCCCGTAAGGGCCGCGACCTCGTGAGCCACGCCCAGGATCGACAGGCAATCCGGCCTGTTGGGAGTGACGTCCACCTCGAGGACGGCGTCCCCGAGGTAGTCGATCAGGGGCAGCCCTAGCGGCGCATCGTCGCTCAGAACCAGAATCCCCTCATGGTCTTCTCCGAGGCCCAGCTCCAGGACCGAGCAGACCATCCCCGCCGACTCCACGCCACGTATCTTCGAGGCCTTCAGGGGCTCGACTCGGCCGGAGCGGGTACTGAAAAGCATGGCGCCTTCTCGTGCGAAGGCGATCTTCTGTCCGGCCGCGACGTTCGGCGCCCCGCAGACGACGGTCTGCGTCTCGCCGTTGCCAAGCTCGACGGTCGGGAGCGTGAGCCGGTCGGCGTTGGGATGCCTGTCTACCCTGACGACGTATCCGACTAGAACCTTGGACGGGTCCCAGTCGCCGCCGATCCGATGGATAGCTGACACCTCGACGCCGGCCATCGTCAGGCGCCGCGCCACCTCCTCGACCGGCACCGACACGGGGACGTACTTCTTGAGCCAGGATAGGGGGGCTTTCATCGATATCCCCTGGACGGGCTGGCGGCGGTGACCTGGGGCGAGGGACCGCTCATGCGAACTGCTTGAGGAAGCGGAGATCGTTTGCGTAGAACAGGCGGATGTCGTCGATGCCGTACTTCAGCATCGACAGCCGCTCCATTCCCAGGCCGAAGGCAAAGCCGGTGTAGACCGCCGGGTCGTAGCCGACCCCCTCCAGCACTCTCGGGTGCACCATCCCCGCCCCTAGAATCTCGATCCAGCCCGTGTTCTTGCAGACGCGGCATCCATCGCCGCCGCAGATGAAACAGTCTATGGACATCTCCGCTCCGGGCTCGACGAACGGGAAGTAGTCACAGCGGAAGCGGACACGCCTGTCCTCGCCGAAGACGATCCTGGCGAACTCGTACAGCGTCCCCTTGAGGTCCGCGAAGGTGATCCCCCGATCCACGGCGAGCCCCTCGATCTGGTAGAACTGCCACTCGTGCGTCGCGTCGGTCGCCTCGTACCGGTAGCACTTTCCGGGGACGACGACCCGCACCGGAGGCCTGGCGCTCTCCATGATACGGACCTGCATCGGCGAGGTATGCGTCCGCAGCAGCATGGGACGCTCGCCGTTCTCGTCGGTGTAGTCGACCCAGAGCGTGTTCCACATGTCCCGGGCCGGGTGGTTCTTGGGGATGTTCAGCTTCTCGAAGTTGTAGCGGTCCCACTCGACCTCCGGCCCCTCGACCACCTGAAACCCCATCGAGCCGAACGCGCTGCAGACCTCTCGGACCATCTGTGTCGTCGGATGAAGACCACCGGCAGGCATAGGCCAGCCCGGCAGGGTGACATCGATTTTTTCGCTGCCGGCCAGACTGTCTGCCTCGGCCCGCTTGAGCGCTGCCTGGCGATCGGCGAGGGCCCCTTCTAGGACCGTCTTGACCCGATTGGCCTCGGCCCCGGCCCGCCGCCGCTCTTCGGCGGGCAGCGACCCGATTCCACGGAGTAGCTGCGTCAGCCGGCCGCGCCGGCCGAGGTAGGTGACCCGCCACTCGTCCAGGCCCTCCAGGGTCCGAACGGATTCGAGCTCCCGGAGCGCCGGCTCCTCGATCTCTAGAGCCGGGTCAACGCCGCCCTGTGATGCCATAGACCGTCCAATAAGCGAGTCAGAGTTGGCCCTAATTATAGGTTTGGCCCTGAAAGGCGGTCAAGGACGGCACGGCGCGGCCGACGAGCTAGGCGGCGATCTGCGCAACGCAGTCTCGGCAGTGCCCGCATCCCACCGACATGCAGACCCGCCAGTCGCACTCCCAGAGGAAACCGCAGACCCCGCACCAGTGCATGTGAGGTATTCCCTTCTTCATTTCGCTGCCCCCGAGCCGGTTGAGGCCAACTCTATGGGGGGGGGGGGGGGGGGGGGGGGGGCGTCGCTCCGAGGCAGTGTCACCTGGACCATTCTGCGCTGGTGCGGGTACTACTCGGCGGACCACCGAGCGCACGCTACAAGGATGACGAAGTACGGGGTGTGCAGATCCCGACAAGTCGGGATTGCGGGGAGTCTGAGGGTCTCCCTCAGATATTTCATTTCTCCTCCCTCCCTGGCGAAGAAGGGGGCCGGGGGGATGGTCGAGTCGAAAGCCGGGGTTCATCACGCTAGGATGCCTGGTCGCCGTAGACCGTAGCGTGGGGGTAGAAGTCGAGCCAGGCCCATTCGTAGGCAGAGATGTATGGCACCTGTTGGAGGATAGCGCCCTTCAGAGGTCCCTCGACGGCGATGCCCGTGGCGGGGTCCCACACGCTCCCGGTCTCGGCGTCGACCGCAAACCCGTCGTCGGCCGGCTTGAAGGTGAGCGCTCCGGGAGCCTCCGCGTCCGGCGACGACGTCACGGGGACCCTCAGATATACGCGGATGCCGCGGGTCTCGGGCTCCACGAAGACGACCACCGGCGACTCGCCGACGAGGTCGTTGATCACCCGTTTGCTTGCTGCCTCCTCGTACCGGTAGGCGGTCGCCGAATCCCCGATCGGGACGCCGATCACGAAGAAATCCAGGCCGTCGAACGGCTCATACCGCTGGTCGACGACGCTCCTGTTGACCATCGCGGTCGTGTCGGGATGCGCCGACAGCCAGGTGGACCACGGAACCAGCTCCGCCGCAACCAGCTCCAGAGAGACGCCCTCCAGCTCCCCAAAGATCGCCCTGCCGACCGGCTGAGACCATATACTCCGTGTGGAGTGGTCCCACCAGACCATCGCGTGCTTGTAGAGGGCGCCCTGGTTGCCAAACGTCAGGGGCTCCCCGTTCACCCTCCGGTCATGCACGAGACCGGTGTAGCAGATCGGTCACCACGTGACCAGTATGGGCGTATCTCCGAGGACGTCGTTGACGATCTCCCGGAACCTCAGGGTACCGACCGGGTAGGCCCGAGCCTCTCCGCCGATCTGGACTCCGAGCACCAGCTCGTCGGCGACCAGGTCGGCCTCGGCGGCGTCCACAACCAGGGGCCTGTAGATCGGGCGAATGGCGTCGCGCTCGAGGAGCTGTGTGAAGCCGTCCAGGTCTACGTTCGACACGGCACCGCCGGAGAGCGGCAGCCGCCCGAGGCCCGACCCGGTGAAGATCTCGAACCTGTTGGTCCCACTTCTCTCGCCGGGCGTCGGCAGGGGAGACGGCCGCTGCGGGCGCGTGACCTCGCGGGTAGGGACGGGGCTCTGGCTCTCGTCGATCGTTTGGGCTCCGGAGGAGCATGCCGCGGCCGCGGCGGCGGCGAGACCGGCGATCACCGGCAACATCAGCTGGCGGGCCCGACCTGAACCGGCGGGCCGCGATCCAGATTGCTGGGCTTCCGTCAAGACAGCTCCTCCCTCGGACTACGCTAACTACGACTACGAACGCCCGCCATGCCGGGATTTCATGCGCACCGGCGCTGCCCCCCCCCCCCCCCCCCCGGCTCCTGCATACCCTCTCAAGTGTTCGATGCGGCCGCACCCTCCGAAGGTGCCCGCTCCAGGCGTCGCCGACCCACCCCAGATTCCCCACCTAGATAAGAGAAAGACCTCGTTGGCGCCCGCCACGAAGCGGGCTAAGATGTTTCTTGACCAAGAGAAACGATCACCAACGAGGTGCAGCTATTATGAAGCAAGGCTTACTGGCATTCCAGTACGAGCAGGAGAAGGGCTCGACGGGTATGACGGGGCTGTCCGGCCTGATGACGTACCTGGAGTTGATGCAAGCAGCGGGTTTGAGGTCATCGGTAGAGCGCCACGTGAGACTGCGGGAGAGAGGTCAGGGCTGGACGGACAGCCAGATGATCATCTCGCTGATGCTGCTGAACTTGGCAGGCGGCGAGTCGGTGTCCGACCTTGATCTCCTTGAGAAGGACAGAGGGCTGTGCAGGATGTTTCGAGAGTTCGAGACCTGTGGTATGCGTCTCAGCGAGCGCAGGGCGTTGGAGAAGAGATGGCGAGTCGAGCGTCGTCGGAGCGTGCCGTCGGAGTCTGCGGTGTTCCGGTATCTGGAGAGGTTCCATGACGCGGGCGAGGAGTCGATGCGGGAAGCTCACAGAGCATTCATACCTGCTCCCAATGGAGCTATGAAGGGTCTGCGCAAGGTGAACGCCGACCTGGTGGGCTTCGCGCAGAGCCGTTCGCCTCAGACCGAGGCCACTCTGGACATGGATGCCACACTGGTGGAGACGCGCAAGCAGGAGGCGCTCCCCAGCTACAAGAAGTACAGGGCGTACCAGCCGCTGATCACCTACTGGTCAGAGGCCGAGTTGATCGTGCATTCGGAGTTTCGGGACGGCAACGTACCTGCGGGCCATCAGCAGTTGCGAGTGTTGATTGAAGCGCTGGGCCGTCTGCCTGCGGGGGTGGAGAAGGTGATGCTGAGGTCGGATACGGCGGGGTACCAGCGGGAGTTGCTGCGGTACTGCGCGGAGGGTGGAGACGAGCGGTTCGGGGTGATCGAGTTTGCGGTTGGGGTCGACGTGACGACGGAGTTCCGCCGTGCGGTGTCCGAGGTCGCCGAGCAAGACTGGCAGACGCTGTACCGCAAGGTTGGGGAGCATCGTGTGGACACGGGTCAGCAGTGGGCTGATGTGAACTTCGTGCCTAACTGGATAGGGCACTCCAAGAACAGCCCTGAGTATCGGTTCATAGCTACCAGGGAGCGGTTGATCGAACAGCCTCTGCCGGGAATGGAGGGGCAGATGGAGCTTCCATTCCCCGCGATGGAGCTGTCCAACAGAGGCTGGTACAAGGTCTTCGGCGTGGTGACCAACCGGAGCATTACGGCAGATGAGTTGATCTGGTGGTCGAGACAGAGGTGCGGCAAGGGCGAGGAGGTCCACAGCGTTCTGAAGAGTGACTTGGCTGGGGGCCGGCTGCCGTCGGGGCTGTTCGGGGCCAACGCCGCATGGTGGGCCATATCGGTGCTGGCCTTCAACCTGAACTCTGCCATGAAGCGGCTGGTGTTGGGCGAACAGTGGGTGGGCAAGCGTCTGAAGGCGGTGCGCTTCGCCCTGATCGCCCTACCGGGCCGTGTGATGCGTCACGCCAGGAGGTTGATCATCCGTCTGGCCCGGGGCCATCCCTCATACGAGTTGCTGCTCAGGGCGCGGCAGAGGATATTGGCGCTGGCTGCCGAGCCGCATCGAGCATAGGCGACCCTGCCTGGAGCATCGGTTTGTAGGCGACTCTGCCGAGTTGCCAGGCTCGGCCATGCCTTCTTTGGCCTGAGAACAGCCATAATTGGCAGCGAACCGCTGCCGATACCCTCAAAGACGGCACCCGAGACCCTGTCCGATGCCCGATCATGTCATGCGTCACCCCTGGTCGACATCCGGACACCCCCTGAAAGCACACCAAGCAGCTCCCAACCATGTCAGGTGGGGAATCTGGGCCACCGGACCGCATTGTACAGGGCTCCATTGCGTGCTATAATTCCAGCGACTTTTTGCGAATTTCGGTGGTGGAGTTGAACTTGGCGAGTCCGCGCGTTAGACAATACGAGTTGGTAATGATCCTCAGCCCTGAGGCGACCGAGGAAGAGGTCACAGCGGCCGTAGAGAAGATCGACGGCCTGATCACCTCGCAAGGTGGCGAGGTCTCCGACCACCAGAACTGGGGACTCCGCCGATTCGCGTACCCGATCAAGAAATTCCTGGAGGGCAACTACGTCCTGACGCGTTTCGAGCTCGAGGCGCAAGAGATCATCGAGCTCGACCGCAGCCTCAAGACCTCCGGCGACATTCTGAGACATCTCTTGACCGGCCTGGCTGTCCGGTCGAGCACATCTTCGGAGCGGCGGCCGAAGGAGTCGATCCCATGACCCTCAACAAGATGATCGTGATAGGGAACCTGGGCAACGACCCGGAGATGCGGTATACGCCGGATGGCACGCCGGTCACCTCGTTCAGGATGGCTACAAACCGGAAGTACACCACCTCCGCGGGAGAATCCCGCGAGGAGACCGAGTGGTTTACGGTTTCGGCCTGGAGGCGGCTGGCAGAGCAGACAAACCAATACCTCACCAAGGGACGTAAGGTTTATGTCGAGGGCAGGTTGCAGAGCCGCCCGTGGACGGGCAAGGACGGACAGCCCCGGGCCGGGAACGAGATAGTCGCCGACCGGGTGGTGTTCCTGGACGGCGGCTTGTCCGGCGGGCCACCGGGCGAAGGCGCCGAGCCTGAGCGCCACACTGAGCCGGTCGGCGAGGCCGAGGACCTGCCGTGGTAGTCGCCTAGCAGGGTCGAGGGACAGGAAGAGCTTATGGCAACTCGTGGTGCTCCGAGCAGGCCCCAGCGAAGGGGCAGGCCTCGCTATTTCGCCAGGCGGAAGGTGTGCTCCTTCTGCGTAGACCACGTCCGGTACATCGACTACAAAAACGTCGATGCGATCAGGCGCTACGTGGACGATCAGAGCAAGATTCAGGCAAGGCGCAAGACGGGGACTTGCTCCAAACACCAGAGGGGCCTTGCGAATGCGATCAAGCGGGCCAGGCATCTCGCAATGATCCCGCTGTCTCCCAACCATCGCTTGCGCTCGGCCGGCCTCGCCAGATAGGTCCGGCTGCATGCGTGTTCGTCCAGATGTGCCGCGTCCTCCCCAGAGACATCCAGCCCCACCCGTCCTGGGCTTCTTCTCGGTCCCGCATCGCTTCCGGCCGGCCTGAGCCTGTCGAGCCAAGCCTGATCTAGGGCTTGCGGCGCGATAGCCGCAGGCCGGTACCAGTGGAGGGGAGTTGTGGAAGAGGCACAGGACCCGCGCTTCAGCGCGAAGAGGGCCGACCGGCGTCACGAGGCCGTCAAGCGCCTGCGCGACCAACGACCTAGAGGGGTGATGCTGGCAGTGGTCGGGGTGTTCGTGCTCGCCATCGCCGGCATCGTGATCGCGGCCTACGTGATTCAGTTCGTGGCCCCGAACCGCCAGGAGGTGGCTCGGGTGAACGACACCCCGTTCAGTCGCGCCGACCTGGTCAAGCTACTCCGGGTCCAGCAGCTCGGGGCGGCGTTCTTCGGGGTGGAGTTCAAAGCCAGCTCCGAGATCTTCCAGCAGCTCCAGGTGCTGATCGAAAACGAGATCCTGGTCCAGTCGGCTCCAAGGCTCGGGATCACAGTCACCGACAGAGAGATCGACGGCTACATCCAGGCACTGTTCATCCCGAGACTGCCCCCCGGCGAGCAGCTGGACATGGCCCAGTTCGAGAGGGACTTCAACGAAGAGTACAACCGCTATCTCAACAGCGTGCAGCTCAGCGAAAAGGATCACCGCGAGACGATGAAGAGGTCGCTGCTGCGGGCGAGGTTCCGAGAGTTTATCGGCGAGCGCGTACCGTACGTCGCTCCGCAGGTCCATTACTTTCAGTTGGTCGTGACCTTCGGCGACGAGATCGACATCATGCTGACCAAGTTCAAGGACGCCACCGCCGGCGACAAGAGCCCGGAGAATCTCCAGAAGGCGTTCCGCGACTTAGTAAGAGAGTTCTCCCGTGACGACGCCGAGACGGTCCGCCTGGGCGGGGACATGGGCTGGATGCCGGAGGGCGTCCTTCAGCCGTATGGTGACCTGATCTTCAACCTCGAGGCCGGCGTCCTCAGCGACCCGATCCCGGATACCGAAGACCCTAGACGGGTCGTCTTCTACCTGGTCTCGGAGAGGACTGACGCCGGAGAGCTGGCCTTGGACGACCGGGAAACGCTAAAAATCAAGGCCTTGCAGGATTGGATCAACGAAGAGCGGGAAAAGCACGAGGTCCTCGTCGAGTTCAACTCCGATGTCTACAATTGGGTGTTCACGCAGCTCAGCATCTCGGCCACCCCGACTCCTACGGTCCAGCCGTCCGGCCTGGGCGCCATCGGACTCTGATTCCGGAGAGCGTGATTGCGTCAGACATCCGAGATCGGCGTAGGCCTGCTTGGCCTGGGGGTAGTGGGCAGTGGCGTCGCCCGGATGCTGGCCGAGAAGAGCGCTCAGATATCCCGGCTCACCGGCGGGCCGGTCGTACTCAAACAGGCCCTCGTTAGGGACCCCTCCAAACAGCGCGACTTCCAGCCACCCCAGGAGATCGTAACCTCGCGGGCCGAGGACGTACTGGACAGCCCGGGGATCGACATAATCGTCGAGGTGATGGGGCGCCAGAACCCGGCTCTCGATCTCATCTTGAGAGCCGTCTCCCTCGGAAAGCACGTAGTCACCGCCAACAAGGAGGTGATGGCACGGCACGGACTGGACATCCTCGACGGCGCTAACAAGGCCGGTATTCACGTTCGTTTCGAGGCCAGTGTCGGGGGAGGGATCCCCGTGATCGGTCCCCTTATGCGCGACCTGCTCGCCAACGACGTTACGGGAATTCACGCGATCATCAACGGGACGACGAACTATATCCTCACGGAGATGAGCCGGTCCGGGGCAGACTTCGACGATGCTCTGCGGGATGCCCAGAGGTTGGGCTATGCCGAGGCCGACCCCGCCGACGACATCGAAGGAACCGACGCCGCCTACAAGCTGACTATCCTCTCGACCCTCGCGTTTCAAGCTCGCTTCAAGGAGTCAGACGTATACCGCGAGGGGATCACCAGGCTCACGGCACGCGATTTCCTGTACGCCCGCGAGCTGGGGTATGCAGTCAAGCTGATGGCTCTGGCGAGAAAGGTCGATGGGTGCGTCCAGCTGCGGGTCCACCCCGCTCTTGTACCGACCAGCGCGGCGATGGCCAGGGTCGACGGAGTTTTCAACGCCGTCCAAATCGAGACCGACCTCGCGGGACCGATCCTCCTCCACGGCCGCGGAGCAGGCTCTTATCCGACCGCCAGCGCCGTCCTCGCCGACGTCCTCCATATCGCACAGAGCATTCGCGGGGGCGTCGGCCCGCAAGAGACCTTCAGCCTGTCAGACAACATCCGTGTAACCCCCATGTCAGAGCTTGAGACGATGTACTATCTGCGCCTGAACGTGGCCGATCGCTCGGGTGTGTTCGCCCGGATCGCCACGATACTCGGGCAGCTCGACATCAGTATAGCGTCGGTCATCCAGAAGGGCGTCGACAGAAAGGCCGCCGAGGTCGTTCTCATGACCCACCGGGCCAGGGAGGAGTCCATGCAGGAGGCGATCCGCCGGCTCGAGGCCCTGGACGTCGTCCACGAGTTCGGCAACATGATCCGCGTGGAGGAGCTGGAGAACTAGTATCTGCCCGTCGAGGGTCGTCCCTGGCGTCTTCGGCGGGCCGCTAACGGAGGTTGGATGATGGTAAAGCCGAGACAGCTCGGACACGTGGTCCTGAGAGTTCGCGACGTCGAGCGCTCCGAGAGGTTCTACACCCAGGTGCTCGACCTCAACGTGACCGCCAAGGTCCCGGACCGGATGGTCTTCTTGAGCGCATCAGACGAGGCGTCACACGAGCTGGCGCTCATGTCGATCGGGCCGGACGCTCCGGGTCCCGAGCAGAACCGCGTCGGCCTCTACCACTTCGCCTGGCAGATGGACTCCTTCGACTCCCTCAAGCGGCTATACTCGGAGCTCAAGGACCAGGGAGTCGATGTCGCCGGCATCGGGGACCACGGCATCTCCATAGGCATCTACTTCTTCGATCCCGATGGGAACGAGATCGAGGCGTTCTACGAGCTGCCGAAAGACCAGTGGCCGGAGGGCAACATCTTCAGCGGCAGCTTCCCCGGCAGCCTCGAGCCGGAGGCGTCGGCCAAAATCGCCTAGCACGGCGACAAAGTACGGGGTGTGCAGATCCCGACAAGTCGGGATTGCAAGGAGTCTGAGGATTTCCCTCAGATATTTCTGACCCCCTTCCGGGCATAAAGGGGGACACGGGGATGGTCGAAAGGGCTTCTTAAGCACCCTGGCATACAGATGCTGAGCGGTTATAACCGGCTCGGAGCCCGACGCCAGGCCCTCTGGAATTCGATCGCCGGTGACCCCGATCGGAGGAGAACCAAAGGATGCCCAGGACCCAGTTCTATATGCGGAAAAGCTGAACGACCTGTCGTAACGTGAGAGCGTGGCTCTCGGCAAAGGACGTCCATCTCGAGGAAAGGGACTTCTTCAGGCATCCGTTCTCGGAGGAGGAGCTGCGGAGCCTTATCGGCGGCCGGAGTCCGGCTGACATCTTCTCCTGGAAGAGCCCGTCGTTCAAGAAGCTGGACGTAGACGCGGATGCGCTGACCGGCGACGATCTGATCAGGCTGATGCTGGAGGAGCCGAGGCTCATCCGCCGTCCACTCACAGTCACCGGCGATGAGCTGATCGTGGGGTCGGACAAGGGGGCGCTGGCAAACGCATTTGCCTAGCGCCCTCTTGGACCCCGATTGAGCTGGATAAGGGGAGTGGGTCGGGCTGATCCCGCCTAGGCGGGTACCTTCGTCTCCAGGGTCTCCATGTCGACGCCTAGCGCGTCGATCCCTCTGCGGACCTGACCGAGGACCTCGGCCATGCGCTCCTCGAGGTTGAACAGGACCTCGCGAGCGTACCGGTCTGCCCCGTCCCTCCGGGCGTTGGCCGCGGAGTCAGCCTCGTCGATGATCTTGTAGGCCTTCCTCTGGGCGTCCTGGGCTATCTGCTGGGCCTCGCGCTGCGATTCGTCGAGCATGCCCTGCCCCTTCTCCTCGGCCGCCCGGACGATCTCGTTCTCGCCCACCTTGGATTCGTGCTCCTGCTGAGCAGCCATGGTGATGGAATCGACCTGCTGCCTGGCAGCGTCCTTGATCCTCTGGGCCTCCATCTGGGCCAGGTTGATGATGCTGTCCTTCTGGTTGAGGATCTCGTTGGCTTCCTCGACCGACGCGGGCAGGGCGCGGCGCATCTCGGTGCTCAGCTGCCCAAGCCGATCGATCTCCACCATCACGCGCCCGCGGAACCCGGGAACCTTGGTTCCCGACTCTGCCAACGACTCCAACTCTGCTGCAATCTTTGCGATATCTATGACACACCCCCTTTTCGATACCTCAGCCTACGAGGCTGGACTGAACCGTACTCCGAGTTCGGCGGCCACCTTGGGTGGCACCAGGTTTGCCACGTCGCCACCGAGTTGAGCAACCTCTTTGATCCGGCTGGAGTAGAGGAACTGGTACTCCAGCGAGCTCATCATGCATACCACGTCGATGTCGGGCGCCAGGTTCCGCCACATCAGGGCCATCTCGAACTCGGTCTCGAAGTCGAAGCCTGCCCTCAGGCCCCGAACTATGAACTGCGCGCCCGAGTCTCGGGCAAAATCAACGGCGAGGCCCTTGAACGACTTCACCTCCACGTTCGGGAGATGCTTCATCGCCTCCCTGCACAGATCGCTCCGCTCGCCGGTAGAGAACAGCAGCGCCTTCGGCGGAACGTCGTATACGCCGATCACGAGCCGGTCGAACAACTTCGCGGCCCTGCTCGCGACGTCCACATGACCGTTGTGGACGGGGTCGAAACTGCCCGGGTAGACGCCGCTAGCCATCTGCCTCCGCAGTCTTGTAAATAGATATCGCCGTGTCTCCGTACCGCCGGGCCGTCTGTCTGATCAACCCGCCGTAGCGGGGTGCCATGTCCAGCTTGTGGAAGTGCTCTGCGATCACCGTGGCTCCCGCCTGCAGCAAGTCCCCGGCATCGAGCGACTCCATGAGAGAGTCCCAGGGGTCCAGGTCGTACGGTGGATCGATGAACACCAGACCGTACCGGCCCGGTAACGATGACAGTGCCCTCTCCACCCTCGCCCGATAGACCCGCGCTCGACCGTCGAGCGCCTTCCTCCTCAGGGCCTCCCGTATCGCTCGACACCTCCTGGGATCGACCTCTACGAAGTCCACCCGGGAGGCTCCTCTAGCCAGGGCCTCGATGCCAAGACCGCCGATGCCGGCATACAGGTCCAACACCTGGACCCCGTCGACCGCATCCCCGCCGATGATGGAGAAGATCGCGGATCGTACCCGATCCGAGGTCGGCCTCACCCTCGATCGTCCGGATGAGCGACGCCCTCGTCCGCTGTCCTCCCCACCTGACATGCGAGTGCTCATCTGATTCGGCCAGTGGGCCCTTCGCGGCGCCGCGGGGACTTCAGTGAGCACCGTACCGACCGCCATGCTCCCGTGCAGGCTAACATCGGCTAATCGCATGGTAAAGCGTAATCTTGATCTCTTTTTGTAAAAGTACAAACGAACGCCCTCACGGTCCCTGGGCGTCAGGTCCCCGGCCGCACCCGTTTGCACAGCCCATATCATTGAGTTAACATACTGCCAAGAGCTGAGAGGCATCACCATCCGAGGTGGCCCTCAGTCTTTTTCGTTTTCGGAGTTGGGTGATGGCAACGAGGGAGGTTTATCTCACCCGCGAGGGTAGGGAGAGCCTCGACCGGGAGCTCAAGAACCTGACAGCCGTTCGCCGCCCGGAGGTAGTGGAACGGATCCACAAGGCCAACCAGTCTGGTGGGACGGTCGACAACGCCGAATACGAGGAAGCCAAGAAGGAGCAGGCCCTAGTCGACGGCCGGATTCGCGAGCTTGAGGACGTCCTCTTCCGAGCGATCGTCGCCTCCAAAGGCGACAGCAAGAAGGGGGTTGTGAGGATCGGCTCCTCAGTGACGGTGACCGACTCTGACGGAGGCAAGCAGCGCTATGCGGTCGTCGGGAGCGCCGAGGCCGCCCCGCTGGAGCGGAAGATTTCCAACGAGTCTCCGGTCGGCCAGGCGTTGATGGGCCGCAAGGCCGGCGACCAGATAGCCGTAGACACCCCCGCAGGGAAGCTCACACTGACCATCACCAGGGTCACCTGACCCTTTGTCCGCCGGAGGCATCCCCAGCAGTGCCCGACTCTGACAGCAGCCTGGTCAAGGCCCGACGGCAGAAGCTCGAGAGGCTCAGGGCCAGAGGGATCGACCCCTACCCCCACCGCTATGATCGCACGTCCACGTCCGTCCAGGCTGCCCAACTGCTCGCGCAGCAGGAAGACAGCCAGGGAGCCGAGGCTCGCACCGAGCCGGTCTCGATCGCCGGCCGGCTGACCGGCTTCCGCTCGATGGGCAAGGCGACCTTCGCGGACATCCTCGATGGCGTGGGGCAGATCCAGGCGCTGTTCCGCCGAAACGTTCTGGACGAGTCCTACGACACCCTGAAGGACCTGGACCTCGGCGACTGGGTCGGCGTCACCGGGCCTGTGTTCCGGACACGTGCCGGCGAGGCGACCGTCGAGGTCCACGAGTACGAGATCCTCTCCAAGGCCCTCAGGCCGCTACCCGAAAAATGGCATGGCCTGGTAGACGTCGAGACGCGCTACCGTCAGCGGTACCTCGACCTTATCTCGAACCGTGAGGCTCGCGACATCGCGGCCGCCCGCAGCCGATGCATCAGCTCTCTCCGCCGCTTCATGGAGGACAGGGATTTCATCGAGGTCGAGACGCCCATCCTGGTCCCCGTCGCGGGCGGAACGATGGCGCGGCCGTTCATCACTCACCACAACGCCCTGGACCGCGACCTCTACCTCCGCATAGCCATAGAGCTATACCTGAAGCGGCTGATCGTCGGCGGCTTCGAGAAGGTGTTCGAGGTCGGACGTGTTTTTCGTAACGAGGGCGTGGACTTCTACCACAACCCCGAGTTCACGATGATGGAGAGCTACGAGGCTTACGCCGACTACGAGGACGTGATGCGGATGGTCGAGGAGCTGATGCACAAGGTGGCCCTCGACGTTCTGGGACAGCCCACGGTCGAGTTTGAGGGAAACGTCATCGACTTCACCCCTCCGTGGCCGAGGCTCAGCCTCCGGGAGGAGGTCAAGAGGCGCTCCGGCGTGGACTTTCTCGAGTGCCCCGATATCGACTCCCTGCGACACGCGATACAGGCGGCCGGGCTGAGCCTGGGAGAGCAGGTTAGCTGGGGGGGGCAGCTCGACAAGCTCATCTCGTCCGCCGTCGAGCCCCACCTGGTCCAGCCCACGTTCCTGGTCGACTATCCCGTCGAGATGTCGCCCCTGGCCAAGAGGAAGCGAGGCGACGAGCGTCTCGTCGAGCGGTTCGAGGGGTTCATCGCCGGAATGGAGATCTGCAACGCCTTCACCGAGCTGAACGACCCGATCGACCAGCGTGAGCGATTCGAGGAGCAGGAGAAGCTGCGTTCTGCGTTCGGCGCCGAGGACTTCGACAGGCTGGACGAGGACTTCCTCCTGGCGATCGAGTACGGCATGCCTCCCACCGGAGGGCTCGGCCTGGGGGTCGACCGGCTCGCGATGCTGATCTCCGGGAAGCGCTCCATTCGAGAGGTGGTCCTCTTCCCGCAACTGCGGACAAGATAGGACCCAGCACGTCAGTCGACGGAGGCAAGGCAGCAGTTGAGCGGCCACGGCTAGAAAACTAGGGGAATCTGCCTATGAGTGGAAAGAGCGGCATCTACGAAGAGCTCGGCGTCCAGCGCGTAATCAACGCACGGGGCCATCCGACGGTGATCGGCGGCAACACCCCGTCTGCGACGGTCCGCGCGGCCATGGAGGAAGCCACAGAGGACTTCGTCGACATGGGGAACCTGATCGACGCGGTCAGCGCCAGAGTCGCCGGCATGCTGGGCATCGAGGCGGCTCTGGTCACCCCGGGCTGCGCGGCGGCCCTCGCTCTGGGCGCGGCGGCCTGCATGACCGGGAACGATCTCGAGAAGATCGAGCGCGTGCCCGACGTGGCGGACATGCCCCACGAGTTCATCATCCAGAGACAGCTGAGGGTGAGCTACGACAGAGCCATCACCATACCCGGCGGCAAGCTGATCGAGGTAGGGGACCCCGACGGAACGGTGCCCGGGCACATCGAGGCGGCGATCGGACCCAAGACGGCGGGCATCCACTACCTGGCCGGCGGACTGTATGACGAGCCCGACGAGCGGAACGACTCCGTGCACATAGCCGAGGTGATCGACATCGCCCACTCCCACGGCCTTCCGGTCATCGTGGACGCGGCCGGACAGGTGTATCCTACCGACCGGCTCAGCCGGTACGTCAAGATGGGCGCCGACATCGTCTGCTATGGCGCCAAGTACTTCGGTGGGGTCAACTCGAGCGGACTGCTGACCGGCAAGAAAGAGCTGGTCCAGGCCGCCCAGTCCCACAGCTTCGTCGGCTTCGAGGCTCACAACATCCGGGCCTTCGGCCGAGTGATGAAGATGGACCGGCAGTCAGTAGTAGCCGTCTACGTGGCCCTCAGAGAGTGGCTGACCATGAATCATGAGGACCGGATCAGCGCCTACCATCCGCGGCTCTCGCCGATCCGGGACGCGCTCGTCGGAGTCGAGGGGGTAGGGGCGGTCGACTTCCCCGACCGCGGGCTCACCGAGGGACTTCGGATTCGGATCGACGGCGCCCGCGCAAGCAAAACGGTCCAGCAGGTAATCGACGAGCTCTACTCCGGTAACCCACGCATCATGGTGCGAGAGGCCGACGAGCCGGACTCACTCGTCATCCGGATCCAGACCGTCAACGACGGCGACGAGAAGATCATCGCCAGGAGACTCCAGGAGATCCTGGAGTAGTACGCCCTGGCCGTCCCCACGACCGCAGTTCAGGCTGATGAAAAATGGGGTCTGAAGAGGGCCGAGACTCCTTTGCCGGTCCTTCTACGGAAGGATGAGGGTGTCCCTGATATGATTTCTCCTGGACGGAGACCTACTTGATCAGCATCAACCTGCTACGCGACCACCCTGACTGGGTCCGCCGGGCCGCGGAGCGCCGGGGCGAAGATGTCCCCGTCGACCGCATCCTGAAGGTCGATGCGCGCTGGCGTGCCGGGGTGGACAAGGCAGACCAGCTCAGGGCGCGGCGGAAAGAGGTCGGCAAGAGCCTGGCCACGATGAACCCGAAACCGCCCGAGCTCATCAAGGAGATGCGAGGGGTCGGCGACCGCATCAAGGCGCTGGACAGCGAGACGAAGGCAGCCGATGACGAGCTCCGAGCCCTTCTCCTGGCAGTTCCGAACCTCCCGCAAGACGACGTCCCGGACGGCGTTGACGAGTCCGACAACGTCGTGATCCGAACGGTGGGGGAGCCGCCCGCCTTCTCCTTCGAGCCCCTGCCTCACTGGGACCTGGGCGCGAGGCTGGACATCATCGACCTACCTCGAGGCGCCAAGCTCTCCGGGTCCCGCTTCTATATCCTCAAGGGCAAGGGCGCGGGGCTCCAGCGCGCGCTCATATCGTGGATGGTCGACCTCCACGTCGGCGAGCACGGCTACGAGGAGATCTACCCGCCCTTCATGGTGACGAGCGAGACCGCCCGGGCAAGCGGCCAGCTTCCGAAGTTCGCCGACACGATGTACCACGACGACGAGGACGACCTCTGGATGATCCCGACCGCCGAGGTGCCGCTGACCAACATGTACGGTGGCGAGATCCTGCCCCCGGGAGCCCTGCCCCTTCGGTACGTCGCCCACACACCGTCGTTCCGCCGCGAGAAGACCGCGGCCGGCCGGGACACCCGGGGAATCAAGCGCGTCCACCAGTTCGAGAAGGTGGAGATGTACAAGTTCGTGGAGCCGGAGACCTCGGACGCCGAGCTCGACGGGCTCGTGGCCGACGCGTCGGACGTCTGCGGCCGCCTTGGGGTCCAATATCGAGTGATACAGCTGTCGACCGGAGACCTGGGTTTCAACTCGGCCAAGAGCTTCGACCTGGAGATGTGGGCTCCAGGCTGCGAGGAGTGGCTGGAGGTCAGCTCGTGCTCGAATTGCACCGACTTCCAGGCGCGACGCTCCAACATCCGGTATCGACCACAGGCGGAGGCGTCGACACGGTTTCCCCACACCCTGAACGGCTCCGGGCTGGCTCTGCCGCGGGTCATCATCGCGGTCCTAGAAAACTTCCAGCAGGCCGACGGGTCGGTGATCATCCCCGAGGTCCTTCGACCCTACACCGGCTTCGACCGAATCGGGTAGCCCGGCCTAGCCGTCCCGGTACGGAGAGCAGCCGACGCCTGACCGGGCCTCCGATGTCCACCAGAGCCTCCAGCCGCTCGAATCGCTGACCGTCCGGATCGCCAATCTCTACCTCTACTTTGAAGACACCCTTACGTCTCCTCGATCGTCCGACTTCAGGTTCGATGATAACAGTGCGCAGTACCTGGACGTGCGGGTTCCTTACACAACGCCATCTGGGCGCGTCCCGTACCGTTCTCTCAGCTCTGTCTTCAAGATCTTGCCCAGGGCGTTCCGCGGAAGCTCGGGGACGAAGACGACCGACTCGGGTTTCTTGAAGCTGGCCAGCCGCTCGCGGGCGAACCGTATGATCTCGTCCTCCCCGGCGGACCCGCCGCCTTTCAGCACGACGATCGCCCGGACCCTCTCGCCCCAGTCGGCGTCGGCGACCCCGATTACGGCCGCGTCGTCGATGGCCGGATGAGACGTCAGCACCTGCTCGACCTCCAGGGGCGATATCATCTCCCCTCCCCGCTTGATGAAATCCCTCGCCCGGCCGGTCAGGAAGATATAGCCGTCCTCGTCCGTGTAACCGAGGTCGCCGGTGTGCAGCCAGCCGTCGTGCAGGGCCCCGGCGGTGGCGGCTGGATTGTGCCAGTATCCCTTCATCAGCCGCGCACCCCTGGCTACGATCTCGCCCTCGACGCCCGCGGCGACCAGATTCCCGTCCTCGTCCGCTATCCGAACCTCGACGTCGTCGAGCGGCTTCCCTATCGACGAGAGGCGTCGCAGCCTCTTCTCGACCTCTGCCGGGGGTCCATCCAGCACGTGGTCTTCCGGGGGCAGCATCGTGATCGTGGCGGCGGTCTCCGTCTGCCCGAACGCGTTAATGAACCGCGTCCCTGGGAGCTCGGCCACCGCACGCCTGATGACCTCCAGAGGCATCGGCGCCGCGCCGTAGGTTATGAGCTCGAGACTGCTCAGATCACGGCTCGCAAAGTCGGGATGCTCCATCACCCGCTTCAGCATCGTCGGGACCATCATGGTTCGCGTCACCCGCTCCCGCTCCACGAGCTCGAGCCACTCTCCCGACTCGAACTGCCGCTGGACCACGATCGTTCGCCCGCCGTACACCGCCGCCAAGACAGCCTGCGCTCCCGCGATGTGGTATAGCGGCACCGAGAGGATGACCCTCTCGTCCACCTCCGGGTCGGCGGGGGTGACGCTGCTGAGCATGTAGGACGAGAAGCTGTCGTGGCTGAGCATCGCGCCCTTGGGAGCGCCGGTGGTGCCGGTGGTGAACATGATCATCGTCAGGTCGCCGCCATCGGCCCGCGGCGCACGCTCCGCGTCCGGCGCGGCGGCCATCAGCTCCTCGTAGGCGTGCCACCGCTCGTACCGACCCGAACGTCGCGCCGGGAGCCCCTCTACAGCGACGTACGCTTCGACCGACTCCAGTTCGCCGGCGACGGACCGCAGCAGATCGACATACCTGGCTCCCACCAGCACGACCCGTGGACCGGACTCGCCGATCATGTAGGCGAGCTCGTCGCCTCGGGACCGATAGTTCAGAGGTACGAAAACCGCGTCGAGAGCGGCGGTCGCGAAGTACGCCTCGATATGCTCCGGACGGTTGACCTCGATCATCGCCACCCGGTCGCCCGCTCCGACGCCCAGCGCCCCCAACGCGTTGGCGAGTCGGCTCACCCGGTCCTTCAGCTCGGCGTAAGTGATTCGCCCGCCCTCGAAGACGATGGCGGTCCTCTCAGGCACGATGGCGCAGGCTATCTCAAGGAACTCGTTAGTGTTCATGCTGGCTCATCGGTCTCCTGGTGAACCCATCAGCCTGGCGGCCAGCCGCCCCTCCAGATCCAGGCTCTCCTCAGCTGTCAGGTCGAGACCGTCCATCATGGCCCTCTTGGCCGCCGCGACGGCCTCCGGGTCCAGAGAGGCGATGAGCCGTGCGACGCGCTCGGCCTCGGCTTGGAGCCTCGCGATCGGGACGACGGCGCTGACCAGACCCGTTCGTAGGGCCTCGTCGGCGCCGAGGGATCGGCCGCTGAGCATCATCTCGAAAGCCGAGCCTCGATCCATGACACGGGGCAGGGTCTGGGTTCCGCCTGCGGCGGGGATCATGCCCAACGCTACCTCGGGCATGGAGAAGACGGCATCATCTGACGCGATCCGGACATCGCACAGCGCGGCGATCTCCACCCCGCTCCCCGTCACATGACCGTGTACGGCCGCGATGAAAGGCTTGCCGATGCGCAGGAACAAGCCCCACACATCCCGCTCCCAGCGGACCTGCCTGGCAGCCACCTGGGACGGCGAGGTGCCGAACTCAGTCAGATCGGCTCCCGCGCAGAATCCCCTGTCACCGGTTCCCGAGATTATCGTCGCGCGAACCTCCGGGTCGTCCCGTATGGCCTCCAGAGTCTGGAACAGCTCATCCCTCATCTGCATGTTGTAGGCGTTTATCCGGCGGGGCCTGTTCAGGACCACATGTGCTACCGGTCCATCCTTCGAGTAGAGCACCGTCTCGGGTTCCACTCATGCCCCCCTGTAGTGGGGCGCCCGGCGCTCGAGGAACGACGAGATTCCCTCGGCCCGGTCGGATGTGCTATGTAGAAGCAGACCGATGTCGGCCTCCATCGCCAGGCCCTGCTCCAGGGTCATGTCCATGCCCTTCAGAACCGCCTCTTTGAGATACCTGGTCGCGATTGGTCCAGGTCCTGCGATCGATCGAGCGATCTCCAATGCCTGCGGCAGTGCCTGCCCCATGCCCGCCACGGCGCTCAGCACGCCGATGGTCAGGGCCTCCTCAGCATCGATCTCCCTGGATGTCAGAACCAGCTCCATCGCCCTGCCGAGTCCGACGAGCCGCGGCAGGCGCTGGGTTCCACCGTCCCATGGGATGAGCCCGTCTCTGAGCTGCGGCATCGCGAGGCGCACACCGGCCGACGCCACCCTGAGATCGCATCCGAGGGCCAGCTCCAGACCCTGTCCCAGAGCGTCCCCGTTGATGGCGGCGATCGTCGGGCATCCAACCCGCGCTATCTTACCCGCCACGCGAAGGCCCCGCAGAGTCTCGCGGACGTCGCCGCATCCGCCCAGAGCGGCAGGGTCGGTGCCGCCACAGAAGACGTCACCGGCGCCGGTCAGCACCAGGACCCGGATCTCGTCGTTCTCGTCGATCTGGCGGACCGCCTCGCTCAGCTCGGCTGCGCCCGTCTCGTCGATGAGATTTCCGGACCCCGGGACACCCGGCCGGCCAATCGTAACGACGGCTACGTGTCCGTCGATCTCTAGGGAGAGCGTTTCGAAGGGCATTTCCTCCTCTGGGCCGCCGCCGGCCACCGTCCGTCTAGGATAGGCGCATCGCAGCGCACCGTCCAGACGCCCGGTGGCCGGTGGCGGGAAAGAAGAGGGTCCTCATCTTGCTTCGGCGGAGCTGTACGATCCACGAGCCGGAACCTGGTCCCGCACCGGATCGATGTCCGTCGGTCGCGCCCGGCACACGGCGACGCTGCTGAACGACGGTCGCGTGCTGGTGGTCGGCGGAATCGGCAGGATCACGTCCGCCGAAGTCTACGATCCGTCCGCGGGTACTTGGTCGCTCGTCGCCAGCATGTCAGAGGGGCGGGGAGCCCGTACCGCAACCCTACTCAAGAGCGGCCAAGTCTTCGTCACCGGAGGCATCGGCAATCTGTCCACCGCCGAGGCATACGACCCTGCAACCGATTCGTGGATTTCCGCAGGAGAGATGACGGTGACCCGTTACTACCACTCGGCAACGTTGCTGAACGACGGTCGGTTACTCATTGCGGGAGGCTTGAGTCGAGACGGATTCACCAACTCGTCCGAGCTGTATGGGCCCTGACAAGGCTCGGAAGCTCGTCCCACGCCCACCTACTTGCCAGAGAAGCAAGTCTCGGCGGAGCGGAGAGCCTTTCTCGTCTCCCACGCCCTACGAACAATGAATCACGCTCAAATTGACACCATTCTCCAGCGGCCCGTATAATCTGGGTTTGGGCGGAGTATTGGCAGATGCCGAAAAGAACCTATCAACCACGCAAGCGACGGCGCGCACGGGTCCACGGCTTCAGGTCTCGAATGAGCACCAGGGGAGGCCGGCGGGTTCTGAAGCGCCGCATCTTCAAAGGGCGGCGAGATCTCACGGTCTAGGCGATCTCTGTCGCCTGGGCCCGGCGGTCTATGCAACGAGACAGGCGTCTGACCCGAGGTAGGGACTTCGCCGCCGTCAGGCGCCATGGGAAGAGCTGGGTCGACAGGAAGCTGGTCCTCCTGGCCCGGCCAAACTTCCTGGACGTCAGCCGCTATGGGTTTTCGGTGGGGAAGAGGCTGGGCAACGCGGTCGTGCGAAACAGAGTAAAGCGGAAGCTCAGGGAGGCGGCCCGGATCGTACCAACCCAGCGGGGCTGGGACCTGGTTCTGATAGCCCGCAAGGACGCGGCAGACGCAGACTTCCACGGGCTCAAACGGTCCATGACGAGCCTGCTGAGACGAGCCAACATCCTGACGGCATCGGCCCGAGACCCCGACGACGTATCATCTAGGTCCGGACGATGCGAAGACTAGTGCTTGGCGCTTTGCGCCTCTATCAGCTGGCGGTCTCCCCCTATCTCAGAGGCTATTGCCGCCACACGCCGTCCTGCTCCAACTACGCCTACGAGGCTATAGAAAGACATGGGGCGGGCAAGGGGGTCTTGTATGCCATCAGGCGACTCGGCCGCTGCCGCCCGCTGGGTTCGAGAGGATACGACCCTGTACCTTGAGCTCGCACACACCGGTACCCGTCTTTCGCGACCGCCCCTCCCCTTACATCCTTCCGGAGGTTGACCGATAATGGAGGGTATCGTGAGGGACCGACAGCAGGCTCTGTGTTTCGAATACGTACCGGACTGATCGTCTCGGCGCTGGTACTCCTGCTCGCCGTTACGGCGTGCTCCAGAGTAAGCAATCCGACGGGTTGGCCCGGCGGAGTGGTATCGGGCGACGCCATTCTTATCGGCAGCAGGGACGGCGAGCTGATCGCCCTCGACCTGGAGACCGGTACGTCCCTTTGGAGGCAGGAGCTTCCCCGCGAGGACGACCCCCAGGCGATATACGGGACTCCGGCCGTCTTCGATGGAACGGTGCTGGCTGGTGGCTACGACGGTCTGCTCTACGCATTCGACGTGCTGGACGGCTCGCCGCAGTGGACAGAGCAGGTGGGGGAAGAAGGGTTTCCGATTGTCGGAGCCCCTCTCGTGTCCGGCGACACGGTGCTGGTCGGCTCGTCGGATGGCAACTTCTACGCGCTGAGCGCCAAGGACGGCTCGGAGATCTGGAGATTCCCGACCGGGAACAAGATCTGGTCCACGCCGGCGGTGGCCGACGGCGTCGTATACTTTGGGTCTCTCGACAAGTTCGTCTACGCCCTGAGGATCGCGGATGGCTCCGAGCTCTGGCAATTCCCGGCCGGCGGAGCGGTGACCGCCGCTCCCGTCGTAGCCGGTGGGCGAGTCTACTTCGGCGCCTTCGACGGAAACTTCTATGCCGTCGATGCACAGACGGGACTCGAGGTCTGGCGGTTCGATGAGACCGGGGGCTGGTTCTGGGCGTCGGCGGTCGCGACCGAAACTGCGATTTACGCTCCCAACATGGACGGCCATCTGTATGCCCTGGACCTCCGCACCGGGTCCCTGCTCTGGGACCTCGAGACGGACGGATCGATTGTAAGCTCGCCTGTCATCGTAGACGACAAGATCGCGGTGGCCTCGGACGATGGACGCCTCCGCATCGCCAGATTGGCCGACGGGTTTACCGTCGGGCAGTGCAACATCGGGGGCAAGCTCCGGACTCCTCTGGCGGAGAGCGACGGGGTGGTGTTCTTCGGCGCCGATGACAACTCCATCCGTGCGCTGAGCATAAAGGCGAGCGGCAACCCGGACGAGAAGTGGCGCCCATTCTTCACCGACAAAGAAGACCAATCGGCCGCCGGCCCGCCGGCCGCCTGCTAGACGAGATCGAGCGTAGACCGTGGAAGTAATCATAGACATCTGGAACGCTGCCATCATCAGGCCGATGATCAACAGCCTGATCATGATATATACCTACACGGTCAGCAACTTCGGCATCAGCATCATCTTCTTCACGATTCTGATCAGGCTCGTTCTGGTGCCTCTGACCGTGAAGCAGAGCCGGCAGATGAAGGCCATGTCGGCGCTCCAACCCAAGCTGAAGGAGATCCAGGAGAAGTACAAGAACGACCGGCAGCGGGCGTCCAAGGAGACGATGTCCCTCTACAGGCAGCAGGGGGTCAACCCCCTCGGCTGCCTCGGGCCGCTGTTCATTCAGTTCCCGATCTGGATAGGGCTGTACCAGTCGATCATCCAGACCCTGCCGTCCACTCCTGAGAGGCTTGCCGACCTCTCACGGCACCTCTACTCGTGGCTGCCGCAGGTCCACGAAGTCGTGCCGCTGAACGGGCAGTTCCTATGGCTGGACCTGGCCTTCCCGGACCCAAGCCCCATCGTCCTGCCGCTTCTGGTCGGCGCGTCGATGTGGCTGATGCAGAAGATGACGACGATGCCGTCCGGGAGCGCTACTCAGGAATCGACCAACCGGATGATGCTGTGGATGATGCCGGTGATGTTTGGGTTCTTCACACTGAACTTCCCGAGCGGGCTGGCGCTGTACTGGATCGTCTCCAACATCATAGGAGTGGTGATACAGGGATTCGTCACCGGCTGGGGACCGCTGCTGAAATTGATTCCGGCAACTCGTCCAAAAGATGCGATCCCGGCTCCCGCCGTCGTGCCCGCGGCGGAGGAGCCAGCAACGGTAGAGGAGACAGCGACGCATGCAGACAATAGAAACGACGGCCAAAACGCCCGAGGAGGCTATAGAGCTCGCTCTAAAGGAGCTCGACGTAGATCGCGAGGAGGTAGAGGTAGACGTCGTTAGCCGGGGTAAGCCTGGCATCCTCGGGATCGGCTCTGAGCCGGCAAAGGTTCGGGTCACCGTCCTGGAATCACCAACGGACACCGTAAAGGTGGCAACCTCAGCGCTGAACCAGCTCATCTCCGGGATGGGGGTCGCCGCCGTGGCTCACCTCAGACAGGCCCAGAGCGAGGGGGTCGGCGGCCCCGTCTTCGATATCGATGGTGACGACTCGGGGCTTCTCATCGGGCGGCGAGGGGAGACCCTTCGCGCGCTGCACTTCCTTGTCAACCTGATCGCCGGGGCTCAGCTCGGGGAAAACCCCAGCATCCAGATAGACGTCGCCGGCTACATGGATCGCAGATACAAGTCGCTGACCAATCTGGCACTGAACATCGCCAGCAGAGTGGCGGGATCGGGCCAGCCGATTACACTCGAGCCCATGCCCCCGAACGAGCGCAGGGCCGTCCACGTGGCCCTGGCAGAGCATCAAGACGTGACGACCGAGAGCATCGGGGCGGGGGACGGCCGCCAGGTCGTCGTTCGGCCCAGGTCGGAGCAGCAGGACAGCTATGACGGCCCCTGAAAAAGAGTCCTCCCGAGGCGAGATCGCCAGGCCTCTTAGACGGCGTGCCGAGGAGATGTGGGGGCGCGAGCGGGCCGAGGCGATGTCGTCCGTTATCGACGAGGTCGCGTCCAACATGTGGGAGGTCGCCAGGCGGCCCTCACGGCCCCACGAGGAGCCCGGCTTCTTTCTATAGCTGCGACAGAGTCCCGATCGCGCGTCTCTGCTCTTCGAACAGCCGGGCCGCCCCAGCGATTGCCGTCTCCAGCACCTGATCGAGCGCGTCCCTGGAGAAGGGCCCCCGCTCGCCCGTACCCTGGACCTCCACGAGCTCTCCCGCGTCGGTGAGCACGAGATTGAAGTCGGCGTCGGCCCGGAAGTCCTCTTCGTAGCACAGGTCCAGGATGACCTGGCCGTCTATCAGACCCACGCTCGTTGCCGCGACGGCCGCGCTTAGCGGAATCGAGCGTATCTTGTTGCGCTTCTTCAACGTGTCCAGCGCCTGGTAGAGGGCGACATAGGCCCCGGTGATCGCCGTGGTACGGGTCCCACCGTCGGCCTGGAGGACGTCACAATCGACGGTGAGGGTGATCTCGCCCAGCTTTTCCAGGTCCACCACCGCGCGTAACGAGCGGCCGATCAGCCGCTCAATCTCCTGGCTGCGCCCCCTCGGGCGCCCACTCTTCGATTCTCTGGGGTTTCTCGTGACGGTCGACCTGGGGAGCATCCCGTATTCGGCGGTGACCCATCCCCGGCCTGCACCGCGCATGAACTGCGGGACTCCCTCCTCGACGCTGACCGCGCACAGGACGCGGGTCTGACCCGACTCGATCAGCACCGATCCCTCGGCAAAGGTCTGCGCGCCCAGCGTAATCGTCGTCGGCCTCAGCTCATCGGCCGCCCGGCCGTCTGGCCTGATCACAGCTACCCTCCCTCGTGGTTTGCACGACGGTTGGGGAGTATAGCACAGACGGACTCTGCGTTCCCGCCGATCAATGCTGTGTTATCAGGTCCAGCCGCACCCACCTGAACCCCCGTGCAGTCGGCTCTCTGTGTCCTCGAGAAAAACGGAAAGGTCACCGAAGTACTTATTCGTTAGTGAAGGAGAGCAGTAGAGGTGCAGGAGGACGAACAGATACAGGACTCGGCTGCGCAGGGGGCGGACGAGCTAGAATTTCTTAGTATCCCTGAGGAGATGACCGGGGCACCAGTAGAGTCAGGTGTCACCGGGAGGCTTGCGGTTCAGGAGTTGGTACGAGCCTCCCTCGCGTTCACGTTCGCTGGACTCCTCTTCGTCACGGTAATCTTCGCGTTCCTTTCCACAGGTTCCGGCACCTGGGAGAATACTAAGGAACTTCTCCAGGTCCTGCTGCCAGCCGAGACGGCTCTCCTAGGATCAGCGGTGGGCTTCTACTTCGGCTCCCTGAGAAACTGGTCCCGGTCTCCGATTCAGTGTCTCCAGAATCTCCACCAGGTCGTCCGTCACTTCATAATCGAGTCCGTGTCCGTTGGCCTGATCACAGCTACCCCCCCTCGTGGTTCGCACGACGGTTGGGGAGTATAGCACAGACGGACTCCACGTTCCCACGATCAATGCTCCGTTATCAGGTCCAGCCTCCGGCCGTCGGTCACAAGCTCGACGGTCCCCCTCTCGGCCGTTAGCAGGATGAGGTCGTCCGGAACATAACGACTCAGCGTCTCCATCGCCTCTGCGTCCGGGTGTCCGAAGCGATTGTCCCTGCCCGCCGAGATCACCGCGACGTCCGGGCTGACCCGCTCGAGGAACCGTCTCGACGATGAGGCGCGGCTCCCGTGATGGCCGACCTTCAGGACGTTGCTCTCAATGTGGGAGCCTTCGCCGGCCAGGACCGCCTCGGTCTCGCTCTCGATGTCGCCGGTGAGCAGGAAGCTGATCTCCCCGTAGACCAGTCGCAGGACCACGGAAGCGTTGTTCAGGTCTGAGCCGGTGCCGAGGCCGAGCGCGTCCGGCGGACTCAATACCTCGATGACCAGGCCGTCGTCGAACTCGATCACCTGCCCCGCCCGGGCCTGGATGACGGAGGCATCCTCGGCGTCGATCGCCCGGCGCCACGCCTCGTAGCCGGCGCTAGCATAGTCGAAGCGGCGCTCGAGGATCATCTGGACGTCATACGCCTTCAGCACCTCGAGGAGCCCGCCGACGTGATCGTCGTGGGCGTGGGTCAACACCACCAATTCGACACTGCGGTCTCTGAACGGCATCCTTTCGCCGAGGAGCCTGACCGCCGCCATCGGGTCCGGCCCGCCATCCACCAGGATCTGGCTCCCCCCGGGCGTCGTGATCAGCACCGCGTCCCCCTGGCCAACGTCGAGGAACGCTACGTGAAGCCTGCCGTCGGGCAACGACAGGATCGCGATCCAGACCAGGGCCCCTGCCACCCCTACAAGCGTGACCATCCACCACGGCAGCACCGGGCGGCCGTCAGGCCCGCGAGCGAGGCCTTTCACTCTCAGTGCCGGCGACCCGGAACGAGCCCGCCCGATGACGCCCCGCCATATAGCCAATCCCAGGAGCCCGTAGTACGCCCACACGAGCGCCGCTGGCATCGAGGCCACCTGGACCGACGCCCCCGGCACCTTCGCGAACAGGCCAACGACTCCCGTTACGTACGAGGTCGACGCCCAGGCCAGCCATCCGAGCGGCGCCCCCGCCCCGGTGCTCGCCAGCCCCACAAGCCCGGCCGCCGCCTGAGTCGTCAACACGAACGGCAGAGCCGGTAGCACCATGAGGGTCGCCGGTAGCCCGAGCAACGGAACGTGGCCAAAGTAGTAGACGATCAGCGGCAGCGTCGACAGGGTCGCAGCCACCGTCACGGCGACCATGTTGGCCAGCAGCGCGCTCCACGATCCGGCCCGGTCATGGACACCAGGAGAGATGCCGGCCAGCGACCGAAGCCTGGTGCCCAGTGGCTCCGCGATCACAGCTATTCCGGCTACCGCGGCGAAGCTGAGCTGGAAGGACACGGTCCACAGGATGTCCGGGTCAACCGCCACCATGAGGGCCGCGGCGAACCCGAGGGCCGGCAGCACGCTTCTGGGCCGTCCCACCAGGAGAGCCGCGAGGTAGACGCTGCCCATGATGGCGGCTCTGGTCACCGACGGCGACATCCCCGATATGAGCGCGTAAAGCCAGACGGCCACGACCGGCATCAGTAGATAAAGGTGACGCCGGCGACCGAAGACACGTGCGCTCATCGCCAGAGTGAGGCCGAGCAGGATCCCAACGTGGAGGCCCGAGATTGCCAGGATATGCGACGTACCCGTCCGTCGAAAGCTGTCGACCTGCTCATCCGGGAGGTCGTCACGCAGACCGAGAAGGAGCGCCTTCCCCATTGCGGCCTGGGGCGCCTGCATCACCCGGCCGAGGGAGCCGGCCATACTGTGCCGAACGCCATACAGCCACTGGTAGAATCGGTTCCCGGCTCCTTCTGCCACAAGCCTGACGTCCGGAAAAGACATCACCGTATCGATGCCCTGCCTGGCCAGGAATGCCGGGTAGTCGAACTCCACCAGCCTCGGCGGTGCTTCGAGGATTCCGTCTAGCTCCAACCGGTCGCCGTAACGGAAGTGGGGCAGGTCCCGCAGCGCCGCAATCTCCGGCGTCGGACGGAGAGTGACCAGCACGAGTCCCGACACGGCTAGCCGCTCGCCTTCCCTGGTGAGCGCGTCGACGCTCAGCCTCAGCCGGGTCCAAGAGCCCGCTCTCTCCGGATCGCCCACGACGGTCCCCTCGACGAGGACCTGCGTCCGTCCGTGGTACGTCGCGAGCTGGGACCCGGCATCCGGACCGCTCAGCCCGACTCGCCCCATCCCGGCGACCAGCACCAGAAGCACGACGCCGGGCAAGAGGGCCCGCCGCTCCGCGGCAAGGAAGGCCAGTCCCAGGACGGCGGCGAGCGTGAAAAGGCCAACTGCAACGGGCGGTATCTCGAACGTCGAGGCTGCCACAATCCCAGCGAGCCAGGCTGCAGCCATGGACAGGAGAGTCATTCTGCACTCATGTGGAGGAGTCGCCCGAGCGCGCGTGGCGCTCGCGGAGCGTGCCCTACCGGGTCTCTACCAGGTCCCGTATCGCGTCGAGGGTACCCTGGCCGATGCCACGTATCGTCAGAAGCTCTTCGATCTCCCCGAAAGGGCCGTTCGACTCGCGGTGCCTCACGATGGACTGCGCCTTGACCTCGCCGATTCCCGGCAGCGTCATGAGGTCGTCGAGGTCGGCCGAGTTCACGTCGATCTTGCCGGTCCGATCGCCGGCGGCGACCGCGGGCCTCTCCGAGTCCTCGCCAACGGTGGGGATGTACCAGTAGTCCTCGTCCTTGACCCGGACCGCTAGGTTCACGGCATCAAGGTCCGCGGCGCCGGTGGGACCGCCGGCCGCTTCAATGGCCTCGGCAAGCCGGTCCCCGTCCGACATCTCGTACACACCGGGACTGCGAACCGCGCCTGCGACGTAGACCTTCAGCTCGCTCTCGACCTCGGCGGTAGCGGTCGGCAGCGTCACTTCGATGCGCGCCCCCGGCGACGAGCCACGGATGAGCACCACCGCCGCCCCGGAGACCACGGCGACTACGGCAGCCAGTACGAGCACCAGAGAGACGGACCTCATGGAGGCCTCACGAGCGGGGATTGTGGCAACTATATTCGCGCCCGACGACACTGTCAACGGGCCCGTTGACAGCACCGGGTCACCCGCTTACAGTCTCGTCGAGTGCAGCGGGATGACGTTGCGGAACGGGAGGGACGGACAAATGGCCCAGCACGAGATTCCGACGGCGAGCCAGGTGAGATCCTATCTCTGGGATCGCCGGAACTGGGGACGCTGGGGCGACAGGGGAGGCGCGGGGGCCGTCAACCTGATCACGCCTGACAAGCGCGTCGCGGCCGCCTCGCTGGTCAGATCGGGACGTACCGTGTCGCTGAGCCGGCCGTTTCCCGTCGAGGCCAGCGCCGAGAACGTCAAGCCGGCTCAGCACATAACCTACGTCGTGGAGGAGCTCGACGGCGACTGGACCTCTGCCCACGACTACTACGGCATCTCCTACCACGGCCCGGCCTCCACCCACATAGACGCCCTCTGCCACATGTGGAGCCCAGACGGCATGTGGGACGGGAGAGACCCGGACGACGTCATCAGGTCCAGCGGCGCTCGCTACGGGTCCGTGGACGAGTGGCGGAACGGCATCGTGACCCGAGGCGTACTTCTCGACGTGCCCAGACATCGCGGGGAGCCCTACGTGACCCTGGACGAGCCCGTCCACGGATGGGAGCTGGAGGAGATCGCCTACGAGCAGGGGACAACCCTGGAGCCTGGAGATGCGTTGCTCGTCTACAGCGGCCGGGAGGCCTTCGCTCGCGACAACGGCGGCGTGTGGGCCGGGAGACCTTCGTGGCCCGGGCGCTGGGCCGGGCTTCACGCCTCGTGCCTGCCGTTCATCCGCGACAACGACGTCGCCGTGCTCGGCTGGGACATGATGGACGCGGGGCCCGCCGACTACGGCCTCTCCTTCTCGGTACACGGCGCTCTGTTCTATTACGGCGTCGCGCTGGTCGACAACGCGCTCCTGGAGCCGCTGGCCGGCGCCTGCGCGGAGGAGGGAAGACACGAGTTCATGCTGATGATCGGCCCGCTGGTCGTCATCGGCGGAACCGGCTCCCCCGTGAACCCCATAGCGATGTTCTGAGACGCGTCGCAGCGGGGTCCCTCCCGTTGCTCTCCGCCCGATCGCCGCTATAATGGCAGCGGCGATGAACGAATCGCAGGAGGAGACGCCAATGGCTGGTCGCACGCCACCTACAAGGGCTCAGGTCGAAGGGTATCTGGCAGACCATCGGAACTGGGGTCGCTGGGGCGACAAGGGCGACGCCGGGACGATAAACCTCATCACGGACGAGAAGCGCATTCAGGCGGCAGGCCTCGTAAGAACGGGCCGCACGGTATCGCTGAGCCGGCCCATGCCGGTTACCCCGTCGCCGGAGAATCCCGAGCCGGCCAACCTATTCCTGAAGACGCTCCCCTGGCGCGATCAGGGCGGTGTCGTCGTCGACTTCCTGACGATGACCCAGCACGGCTTCGCCACGACCCACATCGACGCCCTCTGTCACACCTGGGACAGGCACGGCATGTGGGAGGGCCGCGACCCGGCCAAGGAGCTCGGCTACGACGGCGCGCACCACGGGTCGATCGATCACTGGAGCGGCGGCATCATGACCCGAGGCGTCCTGCTGGACATACCGAAATACAGGGGCGAGCCGTACTCGACCCTCGACACGCCGATTCACGGCTGGGAGTTGGAGGGAGCCGCCAGCCAGCAGGGGGTGTCCGTCGGGCCCGGCGACGCGATCGTCGTTCACTGCGGCCGCGAGGCGTACACCCGAGAAGGTCGTATTCGGCGGAGAGCCGGCGATCCCGGGCCTGCACGCCTCCTGCCTGCCCTTCATCCGGGACAACGACCTCGCGGTGCTGGTCTGGGACATGGAGGACATGAACCCCAACGAGTACGGGCTTGCCTGGACCATACACGGAGCCATCTTTGCCTACGGACTCGCCGTCGTCGACAACGCCCTCGTCGAACCCCTCGCTCAGGCGTGCGCCGAAGAGGGCCGGCACGACTTCATGCTCACCGTCAATCCGCTGGTAATCAACGGTGGCACCGGGTCCCCCGTCAACCCGATAGCTGTCTTCTGACAAGACAGCGAGGCCGAGACCGCGCCTTGGAGTGACGCGCGTGACACAAAACAAGATACTGCTCGTCTCGTCTGACGATGTGCCAGGGCGCAAGATCGTCGCAACACACGGCCTGGTCCGTGGCAACTCCGTTCGCGCCCGTAACATAGTCAGGGACCTGCAGGCGGGGCTTCGCACCATCGTCGGCGGCACGGTTGGAGTCTACGCTGAGCTACTCGAGAGAACGCGCGACGACGCCATCACCAACATGACCAGCGAGGCCGAGAAGGCCGGGGCGAACGCCGTGGTGGCCCTTCGTCTGGCCACATCGCAGGTCATGGGTGGAGCCGCCGAGGTAGTAGCATACGGTACTGCCGTGACCATAGAGTAGGCCGTTCAGGCGTGTCCCTCAGGGATACTTCCCCTTTGACATGACGCAGCTTGGAAACGGGAGCGCAGAGGGGCCGAGCCCCCTGCCGGGAGTCTGAGGGTGTCCCTCAGAGATTACTTTCCCCCCCTTCCAAAGGGGGCGGGCGGCCCACAAGACAGGGAAAGGAGAGCCGACATGACCGTCACGATGAACCACACCGGATTCGTAGTCAGTGACCTGGACAAGGCCATCGAGTTTTACGGCAAGGGCCTCGGCCTGAAGATCGTTCTGAACGTCGAGGCGGACGGCCCGGAGCTGTCACAGTGGCTGGGCTACGACAACGCAAGGGTGAAGGCAGCGTTCATGTCCGGAGACGATGGACACTCCGTTGAGCTCATCGAGTACCTCAACCCTCCGGTCGAGGCCAGGGACCCTGCAGAGCAGCACAGGCGGCACGTCACCGGCGCTGCGCACCTGGCGTTCATCGTCGACGACATCGAGGAGACCCACCGGCGCCTGGTGAGCATGGGCGCCACGAAGCTGAACCCGCCGGTGCAGGCGGGTGAGGGCTTGAAGGGCTGCTACCTTCAGGACCCCGACGGCAACTGGATCGAGCTGGACCAGGACGACGTTCATGCCAGGACCCCTTACAGGGTCGTCCAGAACACCGTTCCGGCGACCGCCGCGGGCACGGGAGCCGGGTAGGGGCGCCCGGAGGTCTCTAGATGGCTCCTTCGGCCCTGGCCTGTTGGAGTGAGCCCTCGTAGGCCTCCAGGGTCCTGTCGATGTCAGCGTCGCTGTGCGCGGCGGACAGTATGAACGTGTCCGGACGCGACCAGACGCCCTCGTTGATCAGTCCTCGGTGGATCAGGTCGACGACCGGCTTGGCATAGCCGCCACCGTCGGCTGAGCAGTACTCATGGTCACACTCGTGGTCCACCCCGAGCCGCATGTGCACGATCGACGAGACGCCGTATGCGCAGCCGGGCACCTCGAGCCTGGTGAGCAGGTCGTTGAGACCCGCCTTCAGGCGCTCCGCGTTGGCGTCGACGATGTCCGTAATAGGCTCGACGGCGACTATGCTCAGGGCGGTGGAGCCCGCCGCCGCCGACAGCGGGTTGGCGTTGAACGTCCCGGGATGGTATATCTTGTCCTTCGCAATGGTGTCGATGATATCGGCCCTGCCGGCGACGCCTGCCCCCGGCAGGCCTCCCGCCAGCACCTTGGCCATCCCGCACAGGTCGGGAGTGATGTTGAAGCGCCCCTGAAACCCGCCTCGGGACCACCGGAATCCGCTGACCACCTCGTCGAAAATCAGCAGCACTCCCTTCTGCTCGGTCAGGTCCCTCAGGTGCTCCGCGAACGACGGCTCCACCACCTGGTTGCACTGGAATATCACGGCGGCGACGTCGCCATCGTCGAGGGCTCGTTCGACGGCTCCGATGTCGTAGGGCAGCACGACCATGGTCTCCCGTTCGACCTGTGGAATCCCGTTGTCGAGATTGTCGTTCTCCGCGCCGACGAACGGACCGTCCGCCCATCCGTGGAAGGCCTTGTCGAACCGGACGATCTTGGTTTCGCCGGTGTACGCCCGGGCCATGCGGAACGTCATCATGATCGCCTCGGTGCCGGAGGCGACGAACCGAACCTTCTCTGCGCACGGCACCAGCTGCTTCACGAGGGACGCCCACTTGACCTCGAGCTCTGTCGACGCGCTGAGATGGGTCCCCTTGGCCATCTGCTCGGTGACGGCCTTGACCACCTCCGGATGGGAATGTCCGAGGATCATCGACCCGTGACCGGTCCAGTAGTCGACGTACTCGTTTCCGTCGATGTCCCACTTCCGCGAGCCGAGGCCACGGTCCATGTACACGCGGAACGGCTCCAGACGGCGGCCGTCGTGGGTCACGCCGTCCGGAAAGGTCTCGCCTCCCACCTGGGATATGGTCATCGACGACGGATGCAGCTCAGCGAAGCGCTCGTCTATAGTGGTCATGCTTCCTCCTCGGGAGCCAGGGTAAAGACTAGCCGGGATTATACCACCGGCGACCGTCTCGATCCCGCATCCAGACGACGGGTTTATAGTCCTGACCCCCCTTGACACCCCCACAGCCTTGCTGTAGGTTCGACTTTGCGCAAAAAATGTCTATGCTACGAGCGCCTGAAAAGCACGGGGTGCGGACGTGTACTTCATAAGGCTCGTGCTCCATTGTGCGGATTGGTTCAACGACTTCCTGTCGAAGAACTGCCCGTACATCGCGGGAGCCATCGCCTTCTATACGCTATTCTCTCTTTTCCCCTTGTTCCTGGCGATCATCTCGATCCTGGGCTATGTCCTGGGACCCGAGACCGACAGCACCGAGCTGGCGGTGCAGATCGCCGAGGTAATACCGATCTCCACGGAGTCCATCGGCGAGACCGTCGAGGGCGTCGTCAGGGCACGGGCCATCACCGGTATCGCGAGCATCCTCGGCCTGCTCTGGGCGGCCAGCGCCGTTTTTGGGGCAATCAGGAAGGGGATCAACTACGCCTGGGGCATCAGGAAGACCCGCCGGTTCCTTCAGGAGCGGCTCATGGACGTCACCCTGGTGCTCGGCGCCGGGATGCTGGTCTTGCTCGTCCTGTTCACGGGAATCGTCTTTGGCGTTTTCAGAGAGGTCACCGACGCGCTCGTTCCGGAGTGGACCTTCGCCAGCGGATTCCTGTGGGGGATCGTAGCCAAGCTCGTCTCCGCCGCGCTGGCCTTCCTCACGTTCCTGCTGCTCTATCGTTACCTGCCAAACACGACCGTGCGGTTCAGCGACGTCTGGCCGGGAGCGCTTGCGGCGTCTCTCGCCTTCAGCGGCACGAACTGGGTCTTCGTCTGGTACGTGCAGACGTTCCCGGTCTATAACATCGTGTACGGGTCCGTCGGCGCCGTCCTGGCCTTGTTGACCTGGGTTTACCTGTCGGCTATCATTCTCCTGTTCGGGGCTCTCGTCACGTCGCGCTACGCAGCGCAGGCTTCCCGCAGAGACAACGAGGAGCAGGGGCTAAAGATGATCTGGACCGGTCTCTCGCGTGTCAGGTTACGGGTTGTGGAATCTCCTGCGGTGGCCTAGGCTCAAGAGGTCAGGGGCGTTCGCGGCCTCGCTGCTTGCCCTCTCCATAGCGGCCGCAGCCGCCTCCGCGTGCGCCCAGCCCCAGCCCGATCCGCAGACTTTGGCGATCCCCACTCCCTCCCCTCGATCGTCTTCGCCCGTACCGGCTGCCTCGCCAGACGCCGAAGGGGCGATCCTCAACTCCCTGTTCTTCCAGGACCTGCCGTCGATCGCGGATCTGGTCGAGGAGGTCAGGCCAGCGGTGGCGTCGATCACGACCGAGTCGCTCAGGCGAGGGCTTTTCTTCGAGTTCCCCAACGAGGCCGCCGGCACCGGGATGATCGTGCGGCCCGACGGCTATCTCGTGACCAACCTCCACGTCGTCGACGGAGCCACGGACATCAGGGTCCACCTGTCCGACGGCCGCACCTTCCCAGCCGAGATCGTGGGACAGGACTTCGTGTCCGACCTGGCGATCCTCAAGATCGATGCACGGGACCTCCCAACCGTCCGCTTCGGCAGCTCCGACGGCCTGCGGGTAGGCGACTGGGTCGTAGCGGTCGGCAACGCGGCCGGTCTCAGGGGCGGGCCCAGCGTTACGTTGGGGATCATCAGCGCCAGGGGGCGCACCATTACCACCGACCGCGGGCAGCTCTACGATCTCATCCAGACCGACGCCGCCATCAACGACGGGAACAGCGGCGGCCCGCTGATCAATCTGCGGGGGGAGGTGGTCGGGATCAATACCGCCATCCTCCGGCAGGCACAGGGCATCGGGTTCGCCGTGAGCGCGTCGGTCGCCGGGCCCATCATAGAGAGCCTGATCGAGAAGGGCCGCTTCGTGCGGCCCCTCATCGGCCTGTCGGGAGACGACCTGACCCAGGCAATGGCGAGCGAGCTGAACCTGAGCACATCCGAGGGAATCGTGGTCACAAGGATGACCAGGGCCGGCCCGGCTTTCCGGGCCGGCATACGAGTCGGGGACGTGATCACCGAGCTGGACGGCCTGCCTACGCCCGACATGGCCAGGTTCCTGAGCGTCCTCTGGTCCCACGGCGTGGGCGACACCATCGAGGTGCGGTACTTCAACGACGACGCCTTTGAGGTGACCACCCTCACCCTCCAGGAGCGGCCGCGGTAGCCCGACTCAGGCCCTGACAACGGCCAGGGTCACCTCGATCCCGTCGACGCTGTGCCGCTCCACGTAGGCGCCTTCGGGCGCGGATTTCTTTTCCACGCTGCGCGACAGGGTCTCCCGGCCGATATAGCCACCGTGCGCGGCCATCACAGAGTCGATCTCCGGCGGACCGTCGTAGCAGGTGACAATGTAGTCGGCGATGTCGAACCCGGCCGACCGGCGCATGTTCTGGATCCGGTGGACCAGCTCCCTGGCCTGTCCCTCCAGCGCCAGCTCCTCGCTTATCTCGGTCCCGATCGCGATGGTATAGCCCGCGTCCGCCACCACCGCGAAACCCGGTTTCTCCGACACCGTCACCAGCACCTCCTCGGGCTCGAGGGTGTGCTCACCGAGATCCGCCTGGCGGCCGGCCGCGACGCTGGCATAGACCTGTGAAGGGTCTGCCTCGGCCAGCGCCGATACGATCGCCTGCATCTGACCCCCATACTTCGGTCCCAGAAGTCGAAGGTTGGGGCGGACCTCGTAGGTGACGACCGCACCCTCGTCCTCCAACGGGGAGATGGCCTTCACGTTGAGCTCGTCCAGCACCTGAGAGGCCACCTGACCGAGAAGCTCCGTCTCCTCGGGCGTCCGGAGCTTCACCAGCGCCTCCAGCAGTGGCTGCCGCACCTTGATGTCGGCCTTGCTCCTGGCGGCCCGGCCCAGGCTGGAGAGCAGCGTCGCCAGACGGGTCGCCTCCGACAGGCGCCGATCGATCTTCGAGGGATCGGCCTCCGGAAACGACTCCAGGTGAACGCTCTCGCACCCGGCGCCGGTCGATACGACCAGGTTCTGGTACATCGATTCGGCCACGAAGGGCACGATGGGCGCGACCAGCTTCACCAGGGTGACCAGGCACTCGTACAGTGTCGAGTGGGCCGAGAGCTTGTCGTGGTCCGCATGGGCGCCGGGTCCGCTGAGAGCGCCGCTCTTCCAGAAGCGCCGCCGGCTCCGCCGAACGTACCAGTTGGAGAGGAACCCCAGGAACCTCTCGACGCCCCGGACGGCATCGTCCGACTCGTAGCGGTCGAGAGATTCCGTCACCTCCACAACGAGGGTGTTCAGCTCGGAGATGATCCACCGGTCCAGCTCGGGTCTGTCCGCTATGTCGGGCGCCGCTACCTTGGATGGCTCATACCTGTCTATGTTGGCGTAGGTCACGAAGAAGGAGTAGACGTTCCACAGCGGGATGAAGACCTGCCGCCTGAGCTCGTCCGCCGGCGCGTACCCGAAATTGAGGTTTGCTGCCGGGTTGTGCCGCACGAACAGCCACCGGAGCACGTCCACTCCCATCTTCTCCGCCGCGTCCTCGAACCAGATTGCGTTCCCCTTGCTCTTGTGCATCTCCTCGCCCTTCTCATCGCGCATCAGGGCGTAGCTGAAGATGGTCCGGGTGGGCTCGGAGCCCTCGAGCACAGTACTCATCGCGAGCAGCGAGTAGAACCAGTTGCGGAACTGGCCGGGAAAGCTCTCGGAAATCCACTCCGCGGGGAACCACTGGCGCCAGTAGTCGCGGTCGTTGCGATAGCCCAGGGTCGAGAACGGGACGATCCCGGCGTCGAGCCACGGGTTGCCCACGTCGCGGATTCGGGAGACCTCCTCGCCGCACTGCGAGCACCGGATCTTCACCGCGTCGACCCAGGGACGATGGGGCGAGTGTCCGTCGAACTCGTTCCATCCGGCGACGGCGCGCTCCTCGAGCTCGGTCTCGCTGCCTATGACGTCGAAGTGTCCGCACGCGCACTTGTAGATCGGCAGTGCCAGTCCCCAGTAGCGCTTCTTCGAGATCATCCAATCGTCCATGTTCCGTAGCCAGTCCAGCTCGCGCTGGAGGCCGAACCCGGGAATCCACGTGATCTTGCGGGTCACCTCCGCAATCGACTCGCGGAGCTCGTCCATCGAGATAAACCACTCGTCGACCAGACGGAAGACCAGCTCGGAGTCGCACCGCCAGCACACCGGATAACGGTGCGGGTAGCGCTCGACCCGGTAGAAGGCTCCCTTCTCCTTGAGGCTGGCGTAGATGGGCTCGTTCACGGCTGACACGTTCATGCCGGTGAGCCAGTCGAAGCCCTCGACGAAATCTCCGGACTCGTCGAGAGGTGCGATGGCGGGCATCCCCTGCTCTTTGCCAAGCGCGAAGTCTTCCTTACCGGCGCCCGGAGCGACGTGGACGATGCCCGTTCCCTCGGTCTCGCTAACCTCTTCCCAGGCGATCACCCGGTGCTCGACCCCCTGCTGCGCCGGAAGCTCGTCGAACGGGCCACGATACTTCCGTCCGACGAGCTCCCTGCCGGGAATCTCCTCCGCGGCCTCACCATCGACGATGATGCCCGGCTTCAGGACAGAGAGCCGGTCCTCTATGAGGTACAAGTACTCCGGAGAGGGATCTTCGTCGCCCGTCTTTGGGGGGACGACCCTGACCTTTACGTACGTCTTGTCCGGATGAACCGCCGCGGCGACGTTGGATGTCAACGTCCACGGGGTTGTCGTCCAAACAAGAAGCGACTCGTCCCGCCGCCCCTCGATCGGGAATCTGACGAACAGACCCGGGTGCACGATCTCCTTGTACCCTTCGGTGACGATCTCGTGCTCCGAGAGCCCGGTGCCGCATCGAGGACACCAGGGCATGACGTCCCGCCCCTCGTATATCCAGCCTTTCTCGTGGCAGCGCTTGAGGAAGTGCCAGATCGTGTAGTTGTTCTCGTCGGACATCGTGTGATAGGAGTTGTCCCAGTCCATCCAGTAGCCGAGGCGGATCGACTGGTCGGTCTGGATCTTAGAGAACTTCCGCACCCGCTCCTTGCACAGCTCGACGAACCGGTCGATGCCAAACGCCTCGATGTCGCGCTTCGAGCTGAACCCCAACTCCTTCTCAACCTCGACCTCGATCCACAGCCCCTGGCCGTCGAAGCCGTTCTGATAGCGCTGGCGGTACCCTTTCATCGTCTTGTAGCGCTGGAAGAGGTCCTTGTACGTGCGGCCCCACGCGTGGTGGACCGCCATGGGGTTGTTCGCGGTTATCGGCCCGTCGATGAACGAGAATCTCTCTTTCGCCGACTCGTTGCGCTTGAGGTACTTCTCGACGATCCCGGCCTCCTCCCACCACGCGAGAATCTCGCGCTCCAGGGCGGGGAAGTCGACCTTCGATCCTACCTGTTCGAACATGTTCAATCACCCCAGTTGCTCGGTCCCAACGTCGGCGGCGCCGTCTCCGAAACTACAAACTCCCGCCCCAAAAAGGGACGGGAGCTTCGATTCCCGCGGTACCACCCTCGTTTCCCGGTCCTGTCCTGGGCCGGGGCTCTCAGTAAGGAGCGCTGCTTTTCACCGGCGCTCCGGCCCGTGTAACGGCGGGCGAGTTCGTCGGAGCCTACTAAGCCAGGGTCTAGGGTGTCGCCCCCGGCCCCGCCATTCATGACTCCTGGCTGTTCGGTCCGCAGCTCGGGAGAGATCTTCGCCGGGCCGGAAGGCGTCTGCTCGCACCGTACCAGACTCGCTGAGCCGCCGTCGCCCGCTACTCGTCTCCGTCGCAGCCTTTGGTATTCGCTTGTCACTCAGGTTAGTCAGGAACGAGCCGCGATGTCAAGGATGCTAAAGCGCGTCGAGCTGAGCGACAACCTCGTCGGGAAGCTCGATCTCGACCGCCGCCGCGTTCTTTCCAACCTGCTCGGGCCGGCTGCTGCCCACGATGACCGACGTCACCGCGGGTCTCGACAGCGCCCAGGCCAGCGCCACCTGGGTCGGCTCGTAGCCAAGCTCCGCCGAGATCGCCTTCAGCCTCTCGACTGTGTCGAACCGCTCCTCTGTCCAGTAGAGCTTCCTCGCGGTCCCGGTGTGGGCATGCGCCATGTGCGTGTCCGACGGAGGCTCGCCATCCCGGCTGTACGTCCCGGTCAGCACGCCCCCCATCAGAACCTGGTACGGGGTCACGGCGACTTTCTGGTCGAGACAGAGAGGGAACATCTCCCGCTCCGCCTCTCGCCGCGCGAAGTTATAGACCGGCTGCACCGACTCGAACCGCTCCAGGCCCAGCTTGTCGCTGACCCAGAGCGCCTTGGCCAGATGCCAGGCGGCGAAGTTCGAGCAGCCAAGATACCTGATCTTGCCCTGCCGGACCAGGTCGTCGAGCGTCCTGATGGTCTCTTCCGGAGGCGTCTCCGGGTCCCAGTAGTGGACCTGATAGAGGTCGATGTAGTCGCTCTCCAGGCGCTTGAGGCTGGCCTCCACGGCCTCGATCAGGTGCTTTCGGGACGATCCACGGTCGTTGACGCCGGACCCCATGGGCGCGAATCCCTTGGTGCCGATGACCACCTCGTGCCGCCTGCCCTCGACCGCCCGGCCGACGACTTGCTCGGACAGGCCGGCGTTATAGACGTCGGCCGTGTCGATGAAGTTGACGCCTTGAGTGATGGCCTCGTGGATGACGGACGTTGCCCGGTCATCGTCGACGTACCCGGCGCCGAACATGTTCGTGCCCAGGCATACCCTGGACACCTTCAGTCCGGTGCGTCCCAGTCTGACGTATTTCATGATCTCGGTCCGTCCTCGTCGCCGATCGGTCGACCGGCGACGACTACCCCACCCCAGATAAAGGGGGATATCTGAGGGACACCCTCAGACTCCCGGCATAGGGGCTTCGCCTCTCTGCACCCCTGGCCAGACCGCCGCGCGGAGCTGAGCCTGATCGGGAACCTACTTGAACAGTGTAGCCGGACGTCCCATGATCTGCTGGAAGCGACGGAGGAAGCTGGCGGCCACGGCCCCATCGACGACCTGGTGATCGGTCGTCAGGGTGACCGTCATCATCTCCCGGACGGCGATCTCCCCATCGACCACCACGGGCTTCTCGACGCTCCGGCCGATCCCCAAGATCGCGCTCTGACCACGATTCAGGATAGGGGTGAAGGCGTCCACCGACCCCAGAACGCTGATCGTAAAGGTCCCGCCGGCCAGCTCGTCGGGCGACAGCTTTCCGTCGCGAGCGCGCTCAGACAGGTCCTCCAGCTCCGTGGCAATCTCCCCGATCGACTTCTTGCCGACGCTCTTGATGACCGGGACGATAAGCCCTTCACTCAACGCCACCGCCACGCCGACGTTGACCTCGTCGAAGTAGAGGATCTCGCCCCCCGCGAGGATCGTGTTGCAGGCTGGAACCCGTTTGAGCGTCTCTGCACAAGCCTTGATGAGCACGTGGGCCAGGGCGACCGGTTTGCCGCTCTGCTCGGAGGCCTCCCGCCTCGCCCGTTGCGCCTCGGTTACATCGAGTTCGAGCGCAAACGAGAGCTGGGCCGTCTGGGCGAGGCTGGACCGCATGTGATCGCCGATAGACTTTCGCACGCCCGCGAACGGCACCACCTTGGACGGCTCCGGCAGGCCCGGTGGACGGCTCGGCTCCGCCGCAGGCGTCTCCTTGTCGGCGTGGGCTCGCACGTCGGCCTCGACGACGCGGCCGCGCGGGCCGGTAGGCGTCACCTGCGTCAGATCCACTCCCAGGCTGGCAGCCAGCTTTCGCGCCCCGGGAGTCGAGGCAACCTCGCCGCCAGGGCCTGCCGGTCGAGATGGTCGCCGGGCGGCTCGCCGCTCGGGCGCTGCCGCGGCCGGCACCGGCTCGGGGGGCGCCTCCGGCACCGCCTCCCCCTCGGCAAGCAGATATCCCAGAAGGCCGTCGACGGGAATGATCGCCCCATCGGCAACGACGGTATGGAGTATCCCCGCCTCGGTCGCCTCCAGCTCGTAGTTCAGCTTCTCCGTCTCGATCTCGGCGAGCACCTCACCCTGTTTGACAGAATCACCGGCCGACTTGGACCACCGCGTGACGGTCCCTTCGGTCATCACCATGCCGAGCTTGGGCATTACGATCGAAACAGCCATGAGCTAAACCCTTCTACTCGAGTAGTGTGAGCGCGGCCTCGAAGATCCTCTCCCTGGAGACTAGATACGCCGATTCCAGGGGCGGGCTGTACGGCACGGGCGCGTGCGGGGCCATGACACGCTTGGGCGGCGCGTCCAGGTAGTCGAACGCCTGCTCGGCTACCCGCGCCGAGATCTCCGACGCCACGCTGCAGTGCGGATAGTCCTCGTCGGTTATCACGATCTTCCTGGTCTTCCTTACAGAAGCAAGGACCGTCTCTTCATCGATCGGAGACACCGAGAGAAGGTCCACCACCTCGGCCGAATAGCCCCTGGCCTCCAGGTCGTCAGCCGCCTCCAGGCAGCTGGGGGTGGTTGCGCCGATCCCGACCAGCGTCAGGTCGGAGCCCTCTCTGCGCACCCGGGCCCTGCCGATCGGAAACTCGAAGGGCTCCTCGGGCACCTCTTCGTCGTCGCGGAGACCCATGAGACTGATGTTGCTGAATACGACGACGGGATCGTCGTCCCGGATTGCGGCGGTGAGCAGGCCCTTGGCGGAATAGGGGTTGGACGGGACCACGCACTTCAGGCCCGGAATGTGGGCGAACAGGGCATAAAGGGTCTCCGAGTGCTGCGCCGCCGAGCCGTGCCCCGCACCGGTTGCCGCCAATATCGTCAGCGGGACCTTCACCTTGCCACCGAACATATAGTGCATCTTGGCGGCGTTGTTGATGATCTGGTCGGCGCACACGCCGACGAAGCCGACGAACATCAGGTCGACGATGGGACGCAGCCCCGTCGCCGCCGCACCGACGCCTGCCCCTATGAACCCGGCCTCGGAGATCGGCGTGTCCCGTATGCGCTCCGGGCCGAACTGCTGGATCAGCCCCTTCGTGAGCGCGAACGACCCGCCGAAGTGGTCGATGAAGCCCAGGTGGGCCCGGCCGGCCGCCCCCGCCACATCCTCGCCCATCACGAAGATCGTCTGATCGCGCTCCATCTCCTGGCGGATGGCCTCGTTGAACGCCTGCCGGAACGTTACATTCCTTGTGGCGGTAGTCTGCGTCACTTCTGTTTCCTGGCCAGAGCGGAGCCCCTAGACCTTGTGAAATCCCTCGCCCATGTTCCCTTCGAGCCCTACCGGATCGAGCCTGACGGTCCGGCTCGGGTCGTCGGTTGCATGGCCGATCCTGATGGCCTCCAGGCCGTGCTGCGCTACTACTTCCAGGGCACGCGACTCGGCCTGAGGGGCGACGATGGCGCAAAAGCCCACGCCCATGTTGAACACCTCGTACATCTCCTCGTCCCGCACCCGAGCCAGATCCTGGATCAGGCCGAAGACGGGCTGTGGCGCGGGCAGACGGTCGATCGCATACCCTACGTCAGCCCCCAGACGCGGCAGCTTCAGGAAGCCTCCCCCGGTGATGTGGGCGAGGCCGCGCAGCTCGATCCCCGCCGCCCTCATCGCCATCACCGGCTCGACGTATATATTGCTTGGCCGCAGCAGCTCCTCTCCGACTGTGCCTTCCAGTCCGGTTGGCCGCTCATCCAGGCTGCCAAGATGATCCGGGTCGATCTCGAACGCCCTCCGCGCCAGGCTGAGCCCGTTGCAGTGAACTCCCGAGCTCGCCAGTCCGATTATCGGGTCGCCCGGCTCGATCCGCTCTCCGGTAACGGCGGCTTCGGGAGAGAGCTGTCCCACGCCGGTGCCCACCAGATCGAAGCCCATGCCAGGGCCACGCTGCTGAATGACATCGGGCAGGACCGCGATCTCGCCTCCGCTGATCGTGATCCTTGCCCGTCTTGCGCCCTCTCGGAGACCCTTGCCAACATCGCCGATCGCGGTCTCGTCGACGCCGTGAACGCCCAGGTAGTCCACCATGGTAATGGGCTCGGCGCCGACGCACAGTACGTCGTTGACGTTGCACGCAACACAGTCGATGCCGATCGTGTCGTACCGCCCCATCCACTGGGCGATGAGCGACTTGGTGCCTACTCCGTCTGTGGAGACCGCGATCCAGGTGGGGCCCAGATCGACGATAGCGGCAAAGTGGCCTATGTCGGTCCGGGTGCTCGGTCGAAATCCAAGCGTCGGCCGGAGCTCCTCCACGAGGTTCTTGAGCGCCGCGTCGACGGTCCGGACGTCCACCCCAGACGCCCGGTAGGACTCAAGATCGAGGCGTGCGCTGCTCACTCGGTCCTCCTACAGCGAATTAGCCTGCGACGCCCTCTGCCACCCGAGAAAAGGGGTACGGCCGAGGACCGACAGGCGAGATCAGCTATGCCCCCACCCCTTGAGAAGGGGCGAGATAGAACACTTCGCGAACGGGCTAGCCGGAGTCGCTCCGGAAACCGCAACCGGCGTCGCCCGGAGCGGAGCCCTACTCGAGAACCTCGAGCGCCGCGGCGACGACCTTGTCCTTGTTGACCAGCCACTCCAGCTCCAGCAGCCGGCTGTAGGGGACCGACGTGTGGGGTGCCATGACCCGCCTGGGCGGAGCGTCCAGATGGTCGAACGCCTTCTCCGCAACGAGAGCCGCGATCTCGGACGCGACGCTGCACATCGGATAGTCCTCGTCGACGATCACGATCTTCCTGGTCTTCTTCACGGACTCGATGATCGTCTCCGTGTCCATCGGTGAAATCGACTGCAGGTCGATCACCTCCGCCGAGTAGCCGCTCTTCGCCAGCTCGTCGGCCGCCTGGTGGCAGACGTAGGTGGTGTAGCTGATGCCCAGGAGCGTGACGTCGGTCCCCTCTCGCGCCACGTCTGCCTTCCCGAGGGGTATCTGGTAAGACTCCTCGGGGACGTTCTGGCCGCCGCCCACGCCGCCCATCAGGAGCTTGTGGTTGAAGACCACCACGGGGTCGTCGTCTCGAACGGCCGCGCTCAATAGCCCTTTCGCGTTGTACGGGTTGGAGGGCACGACGCACTTCAACCCGGGGAAGTGGGCGAAGATTGAGTAGATGGTCTCGGAGTGCTGCGCCGCCGACTCCGTGCCGGCGCCCGTACTCGTGATTATCGTGAGGGGCAGCGTGACCTTGCCGCCGAACATGTAGTGCATCTTGGCGGCGTTGTTCATGATCTGATCGCCGCACACACCGAAGAATCCGACGAACATCAGGTCGACGATCGGGCGGAGACCGGTGGCCGCGGCTCCTACACCGGCTCCGACGAAGCCCGCCTCAGAGATCGGCGTGTCCCGCACCCGTTCGGCTCCGAACTGTCCGATGAGTCCTCTTGTGAGCCTGAACGGACCCCCCCAAGCGTCCTCGAAGTCGTCGCGTCCTGCTCCACCGGCCACGTCCTCGCCCATCACGATCACGGTGGGGTCGTTCTCCATCTCCTGGCGGAGCGTCTCGTTGACCGCCTGAGCATACGTAAACCGTCGGACTGCCTGTTCGGTCTGCACCATCTGTCTTTTCTCCTCGCTTCAGAGTCCCTGAGCAATCCCGGGCTACGGGTACTTGATATAGACGTCCTCGTACAGCGTCTCCAGCTCCGGCAGGGGGCTGTCTATTGCGAACTTGGTGGCCTCGGCGACGAGATCTACGGCCTTCTGGGCGATCGCGTCGAGCTCCTGGGACGTGGCAACGCCCGACTCGATGAGGTGGGCGCGGTAGCTGTCGTTGCAGTCCCTGGCCTTGTAATACTCCTCTTCCTCCTTGGTCCTGTAGCCGAGGGGATCGTCGGCGCCGAAGTGTCCCTGGTACCGGTAGGTCCGGGCCTCGATGAGCGTCGGCCCGTCGCCGGCCCGCGCCCGCCTGACCGCCTCGCCAGCAACCTCATACACGTCCATGACGCTCTGACCGTCGACCGCGACGCCCGGTACGTTGAAACCGGCACCGCGGTCAGCCACCGACTCGCCGGCAAGCGAGTACTCGACGGGCGTGGACTCTGCATACCGGTTGTTCTCGCATACGAACAAGACCGGCAGCTTCCAGATACTCGCCAGGTTCAGCGACTCGTACAGGGTTCCCTGACCGGCCGCGCCGTCTCCGAAAAAGACGACGCTGACGGAGTCTTTGCCACGCACCTTGGCACTTAGCGCGGCGCCCGTCGCCACCGGTATGTTGGAGCCCACCACTCCGTTGGCGCCAAGCATCCCTTTAGTGATGTCGGCGATGTGCATCGTGCCGCCCTTGCCCTTGTTGGTCCCGGTGGCCTTCCCGAGCAGCTCGGCCATCATCTCCTTGACGCTCACGCCCTTTGCGATACAGTGGTGATGACTCCGGTGGGTGCCGAGCACGAAGTCGTCGTCCCTGAGGTGGGCGCAGACCCCGGTCGGGACCGCCTCCTGTCCGATCGAGGAGTGCATGCCCCGCAGCCTGCCCGCATCGGCCTCCCGCTTGGCCTGCTCCTCGAACCTGCGGATCGTCTCCATCGTCTCGTACATCCACAGGAGCTTCTCTTTAGTGGGCGCCAATGTCGCCGTGGCCAAGTTGCACCTCCCTGCTGCTGCTTTCGCCATGCTCCGGCCCCTTCGTCACGACGCTGGGCCCGACCGCGGGCAGATTATAGCACGGGCCCTGGACACCCGCTACAGCCTCTGTCCGGAGCCACTAAGGCGCGCTGCCGCCGTGCTATAATTGGCGCCGCATTCTGACTGAGGGCTTGCCAACAAATGAGACTCTTGCTGCTGGCGGACAGGCTTATAGACGGCACCGGAGCCGCTCCGGTCGACAATGGCGCGCTGCTGGTTGAGGACGGCCGGATCAAGACTGTGGCCAGCAGAGAGAGCCTGGGCTTCTCTCCGGGCGACGGCGCCGAGGTCGTCGAGGTCAAGGGCGGGAGCATCATGCCGGGCTTCATCGAGGCCCACTCCCACATCCACTGCAGCGCCGAAGAGGACGCCTACAACCAGCTGATGACGGAGAGCGACGACGTACTCCTGATGCGGGGCGTGCAGGCGGTGCGGGCAGCGTTGAATTCGGGCGTCACGACCATGCGCGACCTGGGCAGCAGGAACCAGGTCGTCTTCCCCCTGAGGCAGGCGATTGAGGACGGTATCATCCCCGGTCCCCGCCTGATGCCCGCCGGGACGCCCATCACGACGACCGGGGGCCACTGCAATATGTTCGGCACCGAGGCCGACACCGTCGAGGAGGTGGTCACGGCGGTCCGCAACCAGGTCAAGCTGGGGGCGGACTTCATCAAGCTGATGACCACCGGCGGCAACTTCACGCCCCGAACCAACGTAAGGGCGGCACAGTTTCCCGCGCAGACGCTGCGGACGGCCGTGGTCGACGCTGAGCGGCTGGGCGTCCGGGTCGCCGGCCACTGCCACGGGTCCGTCGGCGTCCGCAACGCCACCGAGGCCGGCATCCACACCCTGGTCCACTCGACCTGGCTCTCGCCCGACCCCTCGAAGGCCTTCGACTACGACCCGAAGGTGACCGACACCATCGCCGAGAAGGGCCTGTACGTCGACCCGACTATCGCTATCAACCACATCAGGCTGGCCCGCGGGGCGGAGCCCATCGGGTATAGCAACGACGGCGATCCGAAAGGCGAGCACCAGGAGCGCAGCGAGATCCTCCGCGACATGTGGAACCGGGGCGTCAAGTTCGTCTCCGGCCTGGACACCGGCATGGTCCACGTCCGTTTCGGCGACTTCGCCTACACGCCAGAGGCCATGGTAGTGGACATGGGCATCAACCCGATGGAGGCCATCGTGACCTGCACTCGGACGACGGCGGAGTGCCTGGGGATTCTCGACGAGACGGGCACCCTCGAAGCAGGCAAGCTCGCCGACGTGGTGATCGTCAACGGCGATCCCTCGGCAGACATCAGGGCGATGCACGACGTAAACACCGTCATCAAGGCGGGGAGCCTGGTCAAGCGCGACGGCGTCTCGCTGGTCTGATCTCTTCAACGCCCGATCGAGGACCTCAGCTCCTCCAAAAGAGAGGATCAGGACCGGGTGCTCATCCCACGCTGGCAGCGGCTCTGACGCCCATCTTCTCCAGGATCCCGTGGAGGATGCCTCGCTCCCCGTGGGTAAGGTCGGCAAACGGTGGCCGAACCGAGCCCGCCGGGATGCCGGCGTATTCAGCGGCCGCCTTCAAGACGTTGGTGGCGTACCCGCGGAACGGACCGTCCACGAACTCCCAGAAGGGCCACTGCTTGGCATGAAGCCGCTCGGCGTCGGCGTACCGGCCCGCCTCCAGCAGGCTCCAGAACCTGGCCTCTCCCTCCGGCCAGAAGGCGGCAAGGCCGGTGATGTAGGACGAGGCTCCGTGCATGTGTGCCAGCGCCGCGGTGTAGCCGTAAGAGTTGTCCACGAAGGCCAGCCGGTCTGAGAACCGCTCCAACGACTCGACGTAATCCTTCAGGTTGGGCAGAGCGCCACGCTTGATCGACACGACACTATCGATGCCGGCCAGCTCCTCCGTGGCGGGCGTGTCCACCGTCCCGCCGATGTTCCGCCAGCTCTGGTCGTAGATCATCAGGCCGATGTCCGTCGCCTCGGAGATGATCCGGTACCAGCTGACGACCGACTTCTGTGTCATTCCGTGGTAGTAGTACGGAGGCGGTATCATGGCGCAGCTGACTCCGGCGGCCGCGGCGTTCCGGCACCGCTCGATGACCTCGACGTGGGACGTACTGGCCACGCCCGCGACGATGGGGATATCCCCCCGAGCCGCCTCGACCGCGGTCTCCACCACGGACCTGTGCTCGTCCCGCGAAAGGGTGTTGTACTCACCGGTCCCCGACGGGCAGATAATGAACCCCTTGCCCCTCGATACGCCGCCGTCCACGACGTGCCGAACGTTCTGACGCAGGGCGTCCAGGTTGAGGCTGTAGTCGGACCTGAACGGTGTCATCAGAAGAACCGCGGGGCCCCTGAGCTCGCTCCGTATCGCCGCGTAGTCCATCATCTCAGAACCTCCGGTAGCTGCTTTCCGACCCCCCCGGGAAAGGGGCAGGAGGTAATCTGAGGGACACCCTCAGACTCCCGGCAAGGGGCTCCGCCCTCTGCACTCCCCTCCCTGATAATACCGTCACGCAGGCGCTCTTCGCCGACGAGGGACGCTCACAATCCGATGGCCTCCGCCACTCGCTCTCTCTGAAGGTCTGCGTCGCCCAGGCTGAGCTCGGCGGCCTTGGCCCGGCGCGTGTATAGCTGCAGGCTATGCTCCCTGGTGAAGCCGATGGCCCCGTGTACCTGGTGCGCCAGTGCGCAGACACGGCCGTACGCGTCTCCGACCCATGCCTTCGCGGTCGCGACCTCGGCCGCGGCGGGCATGCCCTGCGAGAGCCTCCATGCCGCCTGGTACGTAACCTGCCTGCATCCCTCGACGTCGATGGCCATGTTGGCGCAGTGGTGCTGCACGGCCTGGAAGCTGCCGATGGGCCTCCCGAACTGCACTCGCTGCTTGGCGTATTCGACCGTCTGCTCCAGCACGTGCTCCGCGCCGCCCAGCATCTCGGCACACCGGCCGACGACCGCCGCCAGCAGGACCCGCTCCACCACACCCCAGCCTCCGTCCACCTCGCCCAGAACCGCCGAGGCCGGAGTCTCGACGCTGTCGAGGACGACCTCGGACTGGCGTTCGCCGCCGAGGGACCTCATCGGGGTCCGGACGACCCCGGGGGCATCGGAGGGCACGACGAAGAGCGTGATGGCGTCGGGGGCGTCGCCCGTCCGCGCAGCTACGATCAGATAGTCGGCGGCGTTGGCATCCGGGACGAACAGCTTGGTGCCGCCGATTATGTATCCGCCGTCGCTGCGTTCGGCCGTTGTCCGCACGCCGGCGGGGTCCCACCGGGCACTCGGCTCCGTGAGCGCCAGTGTCACGATGGCCCGTCCGGAGGCTATCAGTGGAAGCAGGTGCTCTCTCTGTTCCTCGCTCCCCCCGTCCAGCACTGCCAGCGCCCCCAGGACCTGGGTCGAGAACAGGGGCCCTGGGAGGAGGACCCTTCCGGTCTCCTCGAGCAGGACGCACAGCTCCACGAGTCCTAGACCGGCGCCGCCGTAGCGCTCGGGGACGACCAGCCCAAGCCAGCCCTGGCCGACGACCTCCCGCCACATCTCCGGCGTATAGCCGCGCTCGTCCTCCTCCATTGCCCGGACGTACGACTCGGGGCACTCCCTCGCGAGAAACTCGCGCGCGCTGCCCCTCAGCATCTGCTGAGTTTCACTCAGTGCAAAGTCCACGGTGCTGTTCCTATCCGATAGCTTGCGGCCGAGACACGACGAGTGAGGAGCGACGACGCCGAATCTGGAGAGGGAGGCTCCCCGGTCGGCGTCCCGGGGTGGCGCAACGAGAGGAGAGCGGAGGAGCGGCTAGACGTTTGGGCCGACGACCAGGCAGGTCACCGTCCTGAGTATGCCCCCGATTGTGTGGACCTGGCTCGTGACCAGGTTTCCAACCGCATTCAGGTCGGTGGCCGCGACGACGGCGATGATGTCGTAGGGGCCGGTGACTGCGTCTACGGTCTCGACTTCGGGCAGCGCGCGCAGCGCTTCCGCTACGGTCCGCGATTTCCCTACCGCGGTCTCGATTAGCACGTAGGCCTTTGTAGGCATGGGGTCACCCCGGGGACAGTTTTTCCCGGCGCCCAGTAGAGCCGGCGCCCGGCCGAGCGAGCGGCCGATGAGGGCCCCTCGTGACGACGCCCGCATTGTACGGCCGGTGCAGAAGGGTGTCAATTGAGGCGGCGCGGCCTCAGGGTCTTTTCAAAGTCCGATACTAGGCCATCCAGCATGTGGTTCCACAGGTCCGATTTTCCTGAGCGTAGGGACGCACGGAGCGTGCGACAACCCCCGGCCGGGGGTTCCGAAGGCGGCAGAGCCCCCTTGCGGGGTTTGGGGTGCCCCAATCCATTGGGTGGGCGGGTGGGAATAAGAGGGCACCCCAACGGGGAAGGTACGGGGGAGAAGGGGGAAATGAAAAGGCCCTAGCGCGGCCTCCTCGGGCTTTCCATAGCCGGCATATGGAACTATAATTCGGTATCGCGTTGGACGGGAGGTGCAGGCCGGATCATGGCCGACGTCGATACATTCCGTCAGTGCTGGAGCAGGTTCGCCACCGGTGTGTCCATAATCACGACCATCGAGAAGGGCGGAGAGGTCCACGGGATGGCGGCCAACGGCATCAACTCCGTTTGCCTCGATCCCTTGCTGGTGCTGGTCTGCGTGGACCACAGGCGATCCACGTACCCGCTCATCAAGAACACGCAGCGCTTCGCCATCAACATCCTCAGCGAAGAGCAGCAGCCTATCGCCGAGTACTACGCCGCACCGCCGGAGACCCGGAAAGGCCAGGTACCGGTCGATTTCAACTTCACCAGGACCGGGTCCGCTACCATTGACCGGTCTCTTGGGTTCATGGACTGCCACGTGGTGGACGAGTACGTCGCCGGCGACCACACGATCTTCCTCGGGGAGGTCGACGAGATCCAGGTCAACGGAGGACGCCCCCTGATATTCTTCGAGAGCAGATTCGCGAGGCTCGAGCCCGACCAGGACCAGGACGGCGGCTGACCCGGCCGCCGCCGAGAGCTACCCCGGCAGCACCTGGTAGATGACCACGTCGCCGTGGCTGTAGACCGCCTCCACGTTGCCGTCGAGCCCGTCCACGAACTTTCGTAGTCCCTCCGGCGAGTACAGCATCCGCTCGAACTGGCCCACGTAGACATACCGGACCCGGTACTTGCGCAGCAGCTCGATGGCCTGTCGCGTGTTCGTCTCGCCGTAGATCTTGCCTACCTCGAACAGCCTCTGGGCGATGTCCACCCGGTAGCCGAACCGCTGCTGCTCCTGGTGCCACTGCCATCCGATCACGCTCGGAAGCCCCGTGTAGACGGAGATCCGGCCGTTCCACTGATAGAGAACGGTCGACGCTCCCTCCAGGATCACAGGAGACCCCTCCACGTTCCGCTGCAGCCATCGGATCCCCACCAGGTCGGCGGACAGATCGAGCTGGTTTCCGGACGGATCACGGTGCTCGGCCTGCTCCATGAACGCCAGCCCATTCAGCGTCAGCGGCGTGACCTCGAACCGGTCTCGGATCCGAGCCCGGCTCCCCAGAATCGGGTAGACGAAAGAGGACACCACCAGTATGGCCGCCGCAGCCACCCAGGCACCCTTGGCCACCCCCAGCTTCCTCCACGGGGCGCGCCGCCCGTAGGCCATCCTCCACAGGAGGTAGGCTCCCGCCACTCCGAACATCACCCATATCTGTAGGTAGGTCTTGAAGAAGGTGTTCATCCGCTCGATGTCGGCCTCCAGGCGGAGGAAGTCGACCCCGATGGCTAACACCAGAGACAGACCGACGATCGCGGCGACGAAGGCCAGGTGAGGGGCGTCGGGGCGAGTACCGTGGAGCCACCGGACCGCTGCCGCCACGACCAGGATCAACAGCAGCAAAAGCACCGGCACGGTGCTGCCGACGAACCGGGGGAGAACGATCGCGAACACAATTCCGACGAGGAGCAGACTGCCCAACACCGCCACGAGCCGGCCGGTATCGACTGGAGACGACGCCTGGCCCGCCTCAGCGCCGTCGGAGGACCCGGCTCCGGTGTCGGTGGTCGAACGGCGGACGTAGCGCACGGCCGCGAAGAGCCAGTGACGCGACTCCAGGATGAAGAACGACCCGATGACGAACACGAAAAGCCCGATCACCTCTAGGAACTGCCATAGCACGGTCTCATTGGTGGTGGACTCGAGGCTGTTGAAGAAGGTCACGTTGTTGAGGTGGAACGGGAGGAACACCAGGTAGCCCACCGCGGCCACGAGGGCTGACTTGAGGGTCGAGTCGATCAGCACCATCAGGCTCAGCCCGCCGTGGCGCAGGTAGCCGGCGATGAAGACGGCGGCGACCGCCACCGCCAGGTAGGTGGGGAAATCCCAGGAGTTTATCGCGTAGAGCGACCCGACGACCACACCGAGGACGGCCAATCTCGGAAGGTCGCCCAGCCTCCGCCAGGCGCCCCACAGGATCGGGCGGGTCGTGGCGGAAGCATCCCCTTCGCCCGCGTCGGACCGTCCGCGTCTGGAGGTAGCGGCAAGCACGACGGTGAGGGACAGCCCCATGGCCAGAAGCGTGACCGGGAGGGCCATCATGTGGGCGTGAAGGTCGGCGAACAGGAATGTGAAGAACGGGAACTCGTTTATCTCGAACCCCGGTGGGTCCGGAGGCATCAGGCGGGTGCTCCTCCAGAAGTCGAAGGTGCCGAACGGTAGGTCCTGCGAGACCGCCCGCCACACCCCCTGACCTACCTGCACAGCACCGTCCATATTCCCGATGACCGCGACGAAGACGGCACCCCCGAGGCCCGCCAGGACCGGCGTCCAGGATCGGCCGTTGCCGCCGAGACGGCGCCGGGTGCTCTCGGCCAGGTTGTAGACGATGGCGAAGGCGCCTGCCACCGTCAACGCGAAGAACAGCGGGACCGCGAGGTTGTAGGCGACCGCCGGCTCGATCCCCGTCGCCTTGATGAGCGTCGCCACCATGAACTGGCCCCAGTAGTAGTAGTTCAGGTAGCCGCCGCTGAGCCAGGGGTCGTAGGGCGGCATATAGGTCGACCGGACGACGGCCGTCAGATATGCCAGGTCCATCGGTTTCTCCCCGCCTCGGAAGGGATGCCACAGGTCCGGATTCGCCATCCGCAGCATCACGAAGGCGAGGAACGCCACCAGGAACACGGCCTCGGCGGTCAGAATAATGCGCCACCGGCGTCGTACGAAGTCCAGCATCTCCCGCCTGCGGACGAACACCGCCACGGCCGACGCCACCGCCAGCAGCCCTATCGTGAGATTGATGGAGGCCACCGAGAAGCTCATCCAGTGCCAGCTTGCCAGGAGCCACACGACCAGAGAGACGCCCAACAGGCCGAGGATCTTTGAGAACAGGTAGCCACGATCCGCCAGGGGCCGGAAGATCAGGAACCCGATGGGAACGGTCAGCAGCGAGATCCCCTCCACGACGATCAGCCACGCCAGGACCGGCGCTCCGCTGAGCCAGCTCCCCGATCTGACGATGTCCGTCCAGGTGCCGCCCCCCTGCTGGGTCGCGGCGTCCTCCGGCGAGAGCATCAGGCCGACGGTTCTGGCCCGGACGGCGATCGGCTGACCGTCGATTCGATCTGTGCCGCCGAAGTAGATCGCGGTCTCGAACCTGGTCAGCAGCGCCTGGGCGTCCAGCCTGGCCTCGTTCCTGAGCACCATGACCTTCGGATGGTCGTAGACGGTGAAGCTCTCGTCCGCAAAGCCCAGGTTCAGGACGACCGCCGACGGCCTGAAGCCCCGCAGCTGCTCGGGCTCGGGGACATCCGGTCTGCTGAACGTGTCGTTGACCAGGCTGACGCCGAAGAGGGTCGGATACGACGTCTCGAAGTCCACCAGCTCGTACCCCAGCTCACCGGTGAAGAGCAGGCGGTAGTACTCCCGGCTGAACGGGTACCTCTCCGGCAGGCGCGGTATCGTCCCGTACAGACGGTTGCTGAAAAAGACCAGGTAGTCGGCGCCCGCCAGCTCCTCGGCCATGTGCTGGAGCTTCCGAGGACCGTCCTCCTCGTACATCCGCAGCTCGCGGTGCTGGAACATGTACAGGTTCGGCAGCCCCTCCTCCCAGTGCTCTTTCAGGATAACTGCCCCGAGCGGCGCGTCCTGCTGAATCCACTGGGACGCCCTGACCGCCGGGTGGGGTTTCGAGTAGATCGTGAGGTACGACAGGGCGTAGAAGCCGGTGACGCCGATGAGCGCGACCAGACCCCCGATCATCCATGGCCTGAGCGACGGGTTGAGCCGGCTCCCCCCCTCCCATACGGCGAACAGCATCCTGGCGCTGAACATCAGGAGGAGCGGGGTGACCGGGATCATGTAGCGCAGGAACTTGACCTCGAAAGAGCCGACGATGAGCAGGTACGGAACGACCCAGGAGAGGAGCAGCACGTCCATCCTGGTGTCATGCCTGCGAAGGGGGAGGGTGGCCAGCAGCGCCACGAAGGCGACCGCGGAGGCGAGGACGACGACCTTGACGTCCGAGGACAGCAGGAATAGGGCCATCGGTAGGGCCCACCCGACCGCCAGGTAACCAACCCCGTACTTGAGCCGCATCCCCCTGAGAGACGCGTAGAAAAGGCTCGCCCACGCCACGATGCCGAGAGGCCAGCCAAGCCCCCAGGTGGCGAGCTGGCGGGCGAAGTACCAGTAGGGCGTTGTGTCGATGTACTGGCGCGTATACGGGTAGTCTCTGATGCGCCGCACCATCTCGGACTGCTCGCTGACGTCGGCGAAGAAGCGGGACCAGTCGAGGAAGGCGTACGGCTGGGCGATGAAGAACACCAGCACCGAGACGCCCACGCCTACGGCCAGGCCCGTCCCCGCAGTCCGCAGGTGGCCTCCGAGAATGCCCGAACCCCTGGTGCTCGCGCCGCTCGTCATCAAGCCGTAGGCGTAGATGGCGTGCGCCATCACCAGGGCCATGAATATCGGGGCCTGGCTCGCCTTGGTCGCCAGGCCGAGCCCGATGAAGACACCGGCGAGCGCCGAGTCGCGCAGCCTGCCCTCCTTGGCGACCCTGTACATGAAGTAGAGCGCCGCGACCGAGAACATCGACAGCAGAGTGTCGACGGAGTAGAAGTGGCTTAGCTGGATGTGGATGACCGCCAGCGCGACCAGCGCCGATGCCAGCAGCCCCACGCGGCGGCCGTAGATCGCCGCGGCGAGGAAGAAGACGACGACGACGGTGGCGACGTCGGCGAGCGCCGATATGGTGCGGCCGGCGACCCGAAGATCATCCATCTCGGCGCCCGGCAGCGCCGTGTAGACGATCTGAACAGTGCGCAGCAGGTACAGGGGGAAGCTACCGTAGGGGAACCAGCGGGGATTCCACGGGCTCCGATCGGCGTCCAGCAGCAGGCCGAGCTCCCCTAGCGTCGGCGGCGAGATCTCGGGCACCTTCATCAGGATGGCCCGCTCGTCGGGGTGGGGTGTGAACGGAATGCCGGAGTCCCAGCTCACTCCGTACAGGCGCAGCGCCAGGGACAGGGCCACGACCAGGAGCAGCGCCCATTTCACGGTCGCCATCTGGCGCACAACGGCCACCAGGCGGTGGCCGCCCAGGGTGCTGGCGGGCTCCCGGGTCACGTCCATATACAAACCATTCTACCGGGATTGTACGGACGAAACCAACGAGAGGATGTCCCTATTTCGGCCGCAATACAGCCGAACAGGACGCGCAGATGCCTTCGGTAGACTAGCTGGTCGTCATCTCCCAGAGCTGGAGGAACTTCAAATATCGCGTCAAACTTTCAAATTCCTCGTCGGTAACTACAAAGGTCTTGGGCCTCCTTGTGGCTTGCCCTTCGTCTGGCGACCAGGGTTTGAGGTATGGGGTCAGATTTGCTCGGACGAACAACTGGTCAGGGTATAGCCCGAGGGGCCTCGCGATCTTTTCTAGGGTGCTGTGCCTTAGTCTCGGGCGAGCCTCCATTTCTGCCTTGAACACGGTGCGGTACGACACCCCGGCCGCCTTAGCCAACCCGTACATAGTCATCTCGCCTCTCTGCCGTTCCAGAAACTTACCCAGGTCGGTCTGTCGGCTCTTTGGAGGCCTGCCTCTTCTTCTAGCCATGAACGGAGCTTAGGCCGCAACATCTGCCGAAGTCAATGAAAATACCGTAGGTATTTCGCGAGAATTACCTTGTAATATCATAGTAATTATATATAATTAGAGCTTAGGCTTGCCGGATGACTCGCGGGATCGAAGCCAAATTGCACGGTGCGAATCTTGTGTAGGCGGCCCCATCTTTCCCGATTGGCTGCCCGTCTCCTATTTCGGTGACTACAGATGCTCCAATGCTTGGGTTCTATCGATCAACCCATCGCATCGGGAATTCATCGACCGCAACGCCCAGGCACTCGAGGGGACTGCGCAGCGGTTCCGCCGTCTGGCCGATTTCAACGCGGCGGACGGGCGCGCTCAGCTGGCCCGTGAGGACATAGAGTCCGCCATTGATTATCAGGACACTTACTTCACACGACCCGGAGTAGCCTATAGGCCGTTCTTCAACCGGCTTGGGCGGTTTCTTGGCAAGCTACATGGAGCAGAAGTAGGGCAGGAACCCTTGAGGCCCTTTATGGCCGGGGTGAGGGCGAATGGCGGGAGAATCTTCAGGTACGCTCACCTCGACATTGGCAAGTGAAGTGTGCTACACAAACCCCCTGGGGTCGTCTACACAGGGATGAACGTGACCGGCTCATGTCGAACTGCGGCAACTATTTGGAAGAACAGCTCGCGACGCATGCCCGGTTACGTCTGATACTCATGAACGGGCGGACCGTGTTCAGTCATTGCCGTCCATTTCTTGTCGACAGATTCGGGTTTACGGGGACGTCGACCAAATTCCGTCTCGGGCACACGTCGTCCGAAGTATGGACGGGGACCATCGCACCGAACGGTCACGAAGTTCAGGTCGTGGGATGGTCAGCCAACGTGGTCAATCAGCAGATCAGTGCTTCCGCATTAGACACCTTGGCGATGAACTTGCGTCGCGCTTGCCCCGCGCTATGCTGACATCGAATGTCAGGAGCGCAGCGGCACGAGATCCGTTTGTTACTGAGTCAGACGTCGCGTTCCATGACCTCTACCCCAGGTTACTTGCTGCAATCCTGCACCAAGGGCGATTTGTAGCACCTCGGGGAGAGAAGACATACGAGGTCTCTCCGATGATGTTTACATTGCAGAATCCACGGGACTGCACCCGGCTCCAGAAAAGCAGGCGCATAAACTACGCCTACGCCGCCATAGAGAAGCTTTCGCTGCTGCACGGCGTGGCCGACCCGGACACCTTTTGTTACTACGTCCCGGCTCTGGACGGCCTCTTGAATGAGCAGGGCGTCTTCGGAGGCGCCTACGGCCCCCGCGTGACCGGCCAACTAGATTACATCTACAATTTGCTGGCGGAGGACCCCGAAACGCGCAGAGCAGTGGTGACCATATACTCCTCACAACATGATCATATGAGAGAGCAGGACATCCCGTGCACGGTGAGCCTCCAGTTCCTGTTACGGGACGGACGCCTCAGCCTGATCGCCAATATGCGGTCAAGTGACGTGTACCTCGGGCTTCCCTATGACATCCAGCAGTTCACGTTCCTTCAACAGTTGCTGGCTTATTGGTTGAAGGTGGAGCCGGGACAATACGTCCATGTCGCCGGGAGCGCCCACGTCTATCTGAAGGACATCGCCGCTGCCGAGGCGGTGATCGATGGAAAGAGTGACCTCAACACACGAGTCGAACCGCCTGTGGACATCGACCGAGAGGTAGCCTGGGACCACGCACGAATCTTCTTCCGAATAGAGAGCGAGCTAAGGAGCGGGTCGATAGCTGACCCCCGGGCAGGGGGAGGGTTACGGTGAGCTCGGAGGTTATCTTCGCTACTGCCTTCGACGGATCGAGCGGGTCACCAGCAGGAGCGAGGACAGAGTCCGTGAGTCTCGGGCTCACGTAACGGTCTAGCGACGGCGATGCCTCAAGATTCCCAATCTAATGATGCCCCTGAGAGCGCCGACGTTCGACATGGGGTGTTATCCGACCAAGACATCAAACGGGAGATCACGGAAGGTCTCATCTTTACGTCGGACCACGGCGAGGACCTTTCGGAGGGGGTTGAGGGCTCCTGCTATAACCTTCGGGTTGGGTACCTGATATCCAAGCGGGACGGCGTGGCAAAAGATGGGGCATCCGCCACACTCAAGCCCGGCGAGATGGCCACGCTGCTCTCAAGAGAGTGGCTAGAGCTCCCTCCTCATATTACGGGGCTCGTCATCCCCCGGAATCGCCAGGCCAAGAGAGGCTTCCTCATTCTGAACGCCGGTCATGTCGACCCGACTTGGAGGGGCCAGATCATGGCTCAGGTCGTAAACCTGGCCAATCAGGATCGCGCTGTCCAACTGGACAGTTATGAACAGGGAATCTTTTCGGTGGTGTTCAGTTACCTCGAAACCCCCGCCCGGAGATCGATCAAACGTCCCCGGGTCCCTCCTGACATGAAGAAGGCCGAACAGCAACGTGTGGCCGAGGAGCACCGGCTAGTAAGCGAGCAGGCAGAGACCCTTGTGTTAGCTGAGTCCATGATGCGGGAGAAGTTCGTTCCCCAAGATCAGTTCACGGCCATGCTCTGGGTGAGGATGCTCGCGTTTCTTGCGATCATGGGAGTGATCGTCGCTGTATTGGCGGGTCTGAAAACCATAACAGATTCAACAATTAGCACTGATTGGAATTGGAAACTGTTTGGCCCGCTCACGCTGGCGACCTTCCTCGGTGTCCTGGCAGGGGCTGGAGCATACGAGGGACTTCGATTCTTGTGGCGGACTTGGATCAGGCCCAAACTTTGGCGCCACTTCCCCTAGCAGTTTGCGAGGAGCAATCGTTCCAGCGCGTCTTCTTGGCTTGCGGACGTCGCCAGCTCCCAGAATATCAAACGCTCATTCTGGCAGCCCACCGGTACCCGGTACCAGCTGAACTCGAATAGTAGATAGTCAATCGCAGCTATCGAAAGGGAAGCGCGAATCAGTTCAACCGCCCGGCGGACCTCTCTCACGGCCGCGTCGATGCGATAGTCGCCGACGGACTGACCTCGACGCTCTGTCTTCACGCTCACGTCGATCTTCCCGTCTCCTGTGACACGCCGGACCGTTCCCGCTTCTAGCAGGCTGCTGAAAAACCCGGTGTGGGCCGACAGTGGAGAGAGAACGGGCTAAAATAGGACAACCTTGGGCGGAGGTTGAGCCGATGCGCGGGAGACAAGATCCACAGGTGACTCTGCTGGCCTTCATTGACCTGGAAACGCGAGTGCCATCGGACCATCCCCTGCGGGTTATCAAGAAGCTGGCGGACCAAGCCCTGGAGGCGCTATCCCCGGACCTGGACCGGATGTACGCTAACGTGGGCCGGCCGTCGATCCCGCCGGAGCGGCTGCTGAAGTCTTCGTTACTAATTGCCCTGTATTCGGTGCGCAGTGAACGGGCATTCTGCGAGCAATTGGACTACAACCTCCTCTTCCGGTGGTTTCTGGGGATGAACCTCATTGAGCCCAGCTTCGATGCCACCACCTTCACCAAGAACCGGGAGCGGCTGCTGAAGCATGGAGTGGGCCAGGCTTTGTTCGACGAAGTGGTGCTGGAAGCGGACCGGCAGGGCCTGCTGTCGGACGAGCACTTCACGGTGGACGGAACCCTGATTGAGGCGGCAGCCAGCCTAAAGAGCTTCAAACCCAGGGACGGCGACCCGCCCCGGACAACCGATGCTGACCCCGGCAACCCCTCGGTCGACTTTCATGGGGAACGGCGTAGCAATGCCACCCATCAGAGCACTACGGACCCGGAGGCCCGGTTGCTGCGCAAGGGTAAAGGCAAGGAAGCCAGGCTGGTCTTCATGGCCCACGCCCTGATGGAAAACCGGCATGGAATGCTGGTGGACTTTCAGACCACCCAAGCGACGGGTACGGCGGAGCGGGATATTGTGCCGGGACTGTTGGACCAAGCCCGGGAGCGAGGCTTTCATCCCCGAACGCTGGGCGGAGACAAAGGCTACGACACTCGGGACTGCGTAGCAGACCTGCGCCGGCGTGGGGTGACGCCTCACGTCGCGCAGAACACCAGGGGGCGGTCTAGCGCCATTGACGGCCGGACCACCCGGCATCCGGGGTACGCGGTCAGTCAGCGGATTCGGAAACGGGTTGAGGAGGTCTTTGGGTGGATGAAGACGGTGGGCGGGTTCCGGCGGACCCGGTATCGGGGGTTGGACCGGACTGGTCTGGTGGGGCACTTGGTGGCCACGGCCTACAACCTGGTTCGGATGGCCAAGCTGCTGGGGCAGGCGGCGGCAACTCCGGTAGCCCGGATGGCATGACCTGACACTGGGCTACCTATGCCCCGTGCCCCAAGAGGGACGGTCCGCGAAGCCAAATGGGCTAAAAGTCCCGTGTGAACGGCACGATTTCCTCCAATAGAACCACGGCTTCAACGACCTGGACCGTCGATTTCCGACCTGGACCCCTTTCTTCAGCAGCCTGCTAGGGCTACCTCTGCTGATACCACGCCCGCGTCGTACAAGAGGGCCCCGGCCAGCTCCGCGTCTTGCGGGTCGATGGGTGACGCAACGATGAGCTTGAGTCCCTCCGAGAGCAGCTTCGAATAGCGGTCAACCAACTCTTCGCGGCTGATGATCGGGAAATGGGGATTCGACCGACCGTACGCCTTGTCTCGAAATGTCCGCACACTGTACTTCTCGAACTGGTGCAGAAACCCGCGGTGCCGTTCCCAGTCCCCTGAATTGGAAACGAGGACACTGTCCTCTGTGTTCATTCCGAGTGCTGTGAGGATCCGTATTCGGTCGAACTTGTTCACTCGACGAGTGTCATCCCTAGACGGCGTGGCCCATCTCGGGCCGTTCAGCGTCGGCGCTGGGGCCCAGAAACTACCCCCGGTCGAAGGCGAGGGCCTGATCGACGATGTCCAGGCCGACCTCCTCGCTCCAGGCGGCCAGCAGCTGCTGGGTGACGGACCCGGGCTTGCCGTCGCCGACCTGGCGCCGGTCCACCCTGGTCACCGGAAGCACGCATGGACTGGTGCTGGCGAAGAACGCCTCGTCAGCGGTGTAGAGGTCGTACGGCTGCAGATCCTCCTCGACGACCGGGATGTTCAGCCTGTGTGCCAGGTCTATGACCGCCGCCCTGGACACGCCCTGCAAAACACTGGTGTCGCCCGGCGTTCGCACGACGCCGTTCGTGACCAGGAAGATGTTCTGCCCTGTGCCCTCGGTCAGGTTGCCTTCGATGTCGGCCAGGATCGGCCACGCCTCCGGGTCGACGTCGGCGGCCTCCAGCTCGGCCAGGTTCATGTTCATACGGCTGAAGTGCTTGATCTTCGGGTCCAGCGACTGCGCCGGGTAGCTCCGGGTTCGCGCGATGACGCCGTGGGCCCCCGTGGCGAACAGGCCGGCGAACCGCCCGAAATCGATCGGCTTGGCCTCAACGCAGACCGTTGCCGGACCTGAGGTGTGCGCCCAGCGTCCCCTCCCGCGGGTCACGATCTGCCAGAGCGCGAAGTCGCCCGCCTCGGCCCGGAGGTGCTCGTTGCGCCGGATCGCCTCCTCGCTGATCTCGGTCATCTCCTCCGGGGTCAGGCCCGCGTCGATGCGGGCGTACTTGAGAGACCGGTACAGCCTGTCGACATGGTCCTTCATCCGGAAGCTCTTGCCGTTGAAGGTCCGCGCAACGTCGAAGACAGCGTCGCCGACCAGGAATCCTCGATCGGCAATATCGATCCTCGCCTCGCTGCGGGGCGTCCACTCCCCGTTGAAGTAGGTCACGTACTCGGACATCTGATGCCTCCAGTGCCGCATCCTTCATGATGCGCCAAACGAATAGTGTCTTAGCGCCGGGCGCCGGGAACGCAGCGGGGCCGCAGACTGCCCGTCTAACGGCCCCTTCCGGCGTTCGATCTCGTCTGCAAGGGTGTTGGAAGACCCTTCGGCCATCCCCGTGGCCCCCTTGCCAACCGGGAAGGGGGAGAAATCATATCTGAGGGAAACCCTCAGACTCCCTGCAAAGGGGCTTCGCCCCTCTGCACACCCCTTCATCGCCCGCCCAGATCAGTTCTCGGCGAAGCGGGCCGCCTGGTCGATGATGTCGATACCGACCTTCTCGCTCCAGGCCGCCAGCAGCTGCTGCGTGATCGGCCCCGGCTTGCCGTCGCCTACGTCGCGGTTGTCGACCCGGGTCATGGGAAGGACCCCCGGACCGGTGAACGCGACGAACGACTCGTCTGCGGTATAGAGGTCGTACGGCTGGAGGACCTCCTCGGCCACCGGAATCCCAAGCTGCTTCGCCAGCTCGAAGACCGTCCCTCGGGAGACGCTCTGGAGCACCGTGCTGTCCTCGGCCGTGCGAAGGACCCCGTTGGTTACCATGAAGACGCTGTTTATCGTTCCCTCTGTCAGGTTGCCCTCGAGGTCCAGCAGGATCGGGAACGCATCCTCGTCCACGTCGGCGGCCTCAAGCTCCGCCAGGTTGAAGTTCATCCGCGCGTCGTGCTTTATCTTGGGATCGACCGACTGGGCGGAGTAGCTTCGGGTCTTGGCGATGACGCCGTGCACACCCACGTCGAAGAAGCGGGAGAACCGGGTGAAGTCGAGCGGTATGTAGTCGATCCCGACGGTGGGAGGCCCGGCCGTGGACGCCCAGCGGCCCGGGCCCCTCGTGGCGAAGGGCCAGATGTAGAAATCGCCCACCTCGCTAAGGGCCTCTTCGTTGCGCCGGACACCCTCCTCCAGCAGGCCGCCCATTTCATCCTTGGACAGCCCGGGATCGATGCGCACGTACTTGAGTGAGCGGTACAGGCGGTCCAGGTGGACGTCCTTCTTGAAGATCTTGCCGTTGAACGTGCGGGCCACATCGAAGACGACGTCCGAGGTCTTAAAGCCGCGATCAGTGGCGCTGATCTTGATCTCCGACCTGGACACCCAGTCTCCGTTGAGGTAACCGACGATGTCTGCCATCTCTTGCTCCTTGGTGTGGGGGCTACTCAGAATCGTCTTCGGCGATCTCCCGTCAGCCCCACAAGCCGGCGCCCTTACCCGAGAACCGGTCGGCCTGGTCGACTATGTCCATGCCCACCATCTCGCTCCAGGCGGCCATTAGCTGCTGAGAGATCGGACCGGGCTTGCCGTCGGCGACCTGGCGGTTGTCCGCCTTGGTTATCGGCAGGACGCACCACGGCGTGGTCGAGAAGAAGGCCTCGTCGGCCGTGTACAGATCGTACGGCTGGAGGTCCTCCTCGACGATCGGGATGTTCAGCTGCCGAGCAAGGTCCATTACGGCTCCGCGAGATACACCCTGTAGGACCGTGCTATCGGCCGGCGTCCGGATCGTGCCGTTCGTGACCAGGAAGAAGTTGTACCCGGTCCCCTCGGTCAGGTTGCCCCGCTCATCGGTGAGGAGGGCCCAGCCTTCCGGGTCTACGTCGCGCACCTCCATCTCGGCCAGGTTGAAGTTCATCCGGCTGTAGTGCTTGACTTTCGGGTCGAGCGACTGGTGCGAGTAGCTGCGCGTCTTCGGGATGACGGCGTGGGCTCCGGTCCGGTACAGATCCGCGTATTGCTTGAACGGGACCGGCAGGCACTGGATGATGACGGTCGCCCTCTCCGGCAGCTCGTGGAAGCCGCCGACCCCGCGGGTCACCGCCTGCCAGACGTGCCAGTCGCCGAACTCACCCCGGAGATGCTCGTTCCGCTGGATGATCTCCTCGCTTACGTCGATCATCTCGTCCAGCGACAGGCCGGAGTCGATCCGAGCGTACTTCAGCGACCTGTACAGACGCTCGACGTGCTCTTTCATCCGGAAGCTCTTGCCGCCGAACGTCCTCGCTACGTCGAAGACCGCGTCACCCACCCAGAAGCCACGGTCGGCTAGGTCGACCTTGACCTCGCTCCTGGGCGTCCACTCACCGTTGTGGTACGTAATCGTGTCTACCATGCGCCCCCCTCCTCGTCTTTTCGATGAGCCGGAGCACCCCTGCCGCCCCGGATGGCGGGATTATATCTCATGGATCGGCGCGGTGCCAGAGTCGTGCCTCGCCACGGAGGAGCAGGCTCTCACGGGCCCTTGCGAGACCCCTGGGGAAGTAGTACCGTCCCGTCGTGCGATGACCGGCAACGACTACAAAGCCCTTCTGATGGACCTGGACGGGACCCTGGCCCGCGCCTTCCTGAAGATCACCCCCCGGGTGGTGGAGGCCGTCAGGCGGGTCGCGGAGCTGGTTCCGGTCGGCATCGTGTCGAGTAGAGACTACACCGTGGTCGGCCGGGTCGCGAGAGAGATCGGCCTCCGGTCGCTCCAGATCTCCGAGGGCGGCGCCCGCATCTTCGACCCGGGGACCGGAGAGTCCCGGTGGCTTCAGGCAATGGCTCCACCCGATTCGCGGAGCGTAATCAGCTTCCTGGACGAGAGCGGCCTGTCCTTCTCGGCCGTCGACGGCGACATAGTGGCAGACAGCACTGCGGAGATCACGAGCTGGAATGTGACGCGGATCACCGCCACGAGCCTGACGCCAGCCCAGGCGAGGGAGATAGCCGCGAGATTCGGTACCCTGCCCGGAATCCACACGGCCGTCATCGTACGGATCGACAACGGGGATTGGATGGTCGACTTCACCCACGCCCAGGCCTCGAAGGCCACGGCCGTCGGCCGCTACGCGGAGCTCCACGGCATAGCACCGTCACAGGTGATCGCGGCGGGTGACAGCTTCAACGACCTGCCGCTGCTCCAGGCGTGCGGCCTCGGGATTGCGATGGGCAACGCCGCGCCGGAGCTGAAGGCCGTTGCGGACTACGTCGCGCCGGACGTAGACGAGGACGGGTTGGCGGTCGCCATCGACGAGTTCGTTCTGCCGCGGCTGGGGGGCTAGACCGCGCGGATGTCGCCGTCGGGCCCCGCTTCGAGCAGCGCCTGAAAGTCGTGCCCGCGTCGCCTAAGCTCCTCGCTCCCTCCCTCGCGGCGGTCGAGGACGCACAGCACCTTGACTATAGTGCATCCCTCGGCCTCGAGGGCGGCGATCGAGGCGATCAGGCTTCCACCGGTGGTGCACGTATCGTCGACCACGGCCACCCTGGCTCCGGGCGTCAGCGGGCCTTCGATCGCCCTGCGGCCCCCATGCGCCTTCGGCTCTTTCCTGACTATCAGGCCGGCCACCGGGTACCCCTCCTGATGGCTGACCGCCGCAACCGCGGCGACGATCGGATCGGCCCCCAGCGTCGGCCCGGCGATCGCCTCCGCCCTGCATTCGCGAAGGATGGGCAGCAGCACCTTGGCGATCAGGTAGGCGCCCTCGGGGTCTAGCGTTATCAGCCTGCCGTCGAAGTAGTACGAGCTAGTCGCTCCCGAGGAGAGCTTGAACTGCCCGAATGAGAGGGCCCCCCTCTCCTTGGCCAGCCTCAGCAGGGCCTCTGTCGCACTACCCATGAACATCTCTGGCGGCCGGCCGCCCCACCCCGTATAGACCACGCTCGTATATGTACTCCTCGACCGCCTCCGGGACCAGGTACCTTATCGACTCCCCGCGCGACAGCCTGTCCCGGACCTGGGTGCTGCTGATCCCCACGGGCGTCACCGCGAGCCGGACGATCCTCTCGGACGCGTCCGGACGGATCGCCGCAAGATCGCCGAGGCCGCAAAGCTCGAAGCCGGGCCGCGAGATCGCCACCACCGTGGCCAAGTCGAACAGCCTGGCCGGCTCGTGCCACATGTGCAGCTCCTCCAGCAGCTCGGCCCCGAGCAAGAGGAAAAGGGCCGCATGACGCCCGTGCTGCCCCTGGAGCTCTTCGAGGGTGTCGATGCTGTACGATGGGCCCTGCCGGGTTATCTCCACGTCCGAGAGCGTGAAGTGTCGGTTGGCGCCGATCGCCAGCTTGACCATCGCCAACCGATGCTCGGCGGGCGCGATGTCCCTGCTCGCCTTCAGCCATGGCTGGCCGGCGGGGACGAAGATGATCTGGTCGAGCGCCAGCGCGGCCCTGACCTCTTCCACGGCCGTGAGATGGCCCTGGTGTACGGGATCGAACGTGCCTCCGAACACGCCGATCTTCACCCTACGTCCACTCCCACTCGACCTTGCCGATCCTGATGGTGTCTCCAGGCGCTGCTCCCGCCGCCTCGAGCGCCTTCAGCACGCCGAGCCGGTTGAGCTGCCTGTGGAATTGGGTTTTCGCGTTCCAGTCGTCCAGATCGACCATCGGCGCCAGCCTCTCGGCCGCAACACAGGTCACCACGAACACACCGTCGACTCTCTCGACATCGGTTTGTTTTCTGGACCGCTGAGTCAGCGGACGGATCACGGGTACATGTCCGTTCGCGCCCGGGGCCGGCTTCTCCGCCACCCGCTGTTTCTCCTCGGCCAGCATCCCCCAGACCGTCCGCATCAGCTGCTCCAGCCCCTCGCGGCCCACAGCCGAGATGAAATGCACAGGCGTACCCTGCGACCGCATCTTCTCCGCCAACGCCTCTTTTCGCTCTCTCACCTCCAGGATATCCATCTTGTTGACGGCGACGATCTGGGGCTTTCGCATCAGTGACTCATCGAACTGCCTCAGTTCGTCGTTTGTCTTCAGCACCTGGCCGTGAGGATCGGGCTCCGAGCCGTCCACGACATGAACCAACAGGCGCGTTCGCGAGATGTGTCGCAGAAACTCGTGCCCGAGGCCCACACCCTCGTGCGCCCCCTCTATGAGCCCCGGGATGTCTACCATCACGAAGCTGTCGTCACGGCCCTCTACTACCCCAAGCACAGGCTCGATCGTCGTGAATGGGTAGTCTGCTATCTTGGGTCTCGCGGCGGTTACCGCCGCAAGCAGGCTGGACTTGCCCGCGTTCGGCGCTCCCACGATTCCGACGTCGGCAAGCAGCTTCAGCTCAAGTCTGAGCTTCAGAGTCGTGCCGCCCTCTCCCTCCTCAGCCAGGAGAGGAAACCGGTTCGTGGACGTGGTGAACCGGGCATTCCCCTTGCCACCTACCCCACCAGACGCAATGAGAACCTGCTCCCCAGGATTGACCATGTCTGCCACCCGCATTCCGTTCCCATCGTCAACGACCACCTCTGTCCCAACGGGAACAACCACCGTAACGTCGGCACCAGCCCTTCCATGCTTCAAACGGCCCATTCCGTGCGACCCATCCTGGGCGGCAAACGTGTGTCTGTGTCGAAATCGCAGCAAGGTCGACACATTGAGGTCCGCCACGAGGAATACACTACCTCCGTTTCCCCCATCTCCGCCATCGGGACCTCCCAGAGGCACGAACTTCTCCCTACGTCCGCTTATACATCCATTGCCTCCGGATCCAGATGAGATACTGATAACTGATCTGTCAATCATGAGAAGTAGATGAGAATAACAATAATAGTAAGGGTCTGGAACTCTGTGGATTCGCGAGGTTTACCCGTGCGTCAAGCCATTCTAGCATGGTCGGCGTGGTGGAAAGACTGAGGAGGACATGTGGGGTTCCGCCGCCGGACGGGCCTCTAGGCGGGTCCCCGGAAGGCGGCGGCGGCTTCTCCACAAACGAGCAGGGTTACCAACAAAATGGGCTCGGTTATCCACATAGCGGGAGCGGGATGGTTCAGTGCCGGGAGCCTCGGCTATCGAGTGCTAAGGCTCTCCCGGATGTTGATAACGTCCTGGCGTAGGTGGGGGTCGATGTCGATCTGTTTGGCGACCTTGCGGCAGGCGTACATGACCGTGGTGTGATCCTTGCCGCCCATGATACGGCCGATCGTGGTCAGCCCGAGCCGGGTCTCCTCGCGGAGCAGATACATCGCGACCTGGCGGGCCAGAGCTGTCGGCTTGTCCCGGCGGCGGCCGGTGAGGGCCTCCATGTCGATGGCGAAATACGACGACACCGCCTCGACGATCGTCTTGTCCGACACCGAACGCCTCTCCTGAGGAGTGATGGCGTCCGCGATTGCTGTCTTGACCATGTCCAGTGTGATGGGCGTCAGCCTGAGGTGGGCGTAGGCGGCGATGCGAGTCAGCGCCCCGCCAAGCTCACGGATGTTCTTGTGAAGCCGCTCCGCCAGGAACTCGAGGACGTCTGTCGGGAAGGCCTGGCCGGTCTCTTCGGCCTTGGAGCGGAGTATCGCCAGGCGTGTCTCCAGGTCCGGCGACTGGATGTCGACGACCAGCCCTCCTGCGAGTCTGGACCGCACACGATCCTCGAGGAGTGTTAGGGAGGCCGCGGGACGGTCGCTGGTGATCACGATCTGCCGGTTGGCCATGTGGAGCGCGTTGAACGTGTGGAAGAAGCCCTCCTGCGTCTGCTCCTTGCCGATGATGAACTGGATGTCGTCCAGCAGGAGTACGTCCGCTCCCCTGTACCGGCTCCTGAACTCCTCGGTCTTCCCCTCGCGGATGGCCTTTATGTACTCGTTCGTGAAGGCCTCCGTCGTCGCGTAGATCAGCGAGAGGCCCTTGGCGGCCACGAGGTGTCCGATGGCGTGCAGCAGGTGCGTCTTACCGAGCCCGACCCCCGAGTAGATGAACAGCGGATTATAGCTGGCTCCCGGTCGCTCGGAGACTGCCAGCGCCGCAGCGTGGGCGAGCTCGTTCGACTTGCCCACGATGAACGACCCGAACGTGTAGCCGGGATTCAGGCCAGGCTGCGCGCCGCTGGTCTGAAGGAGCTCTCCAGGCGACCCATGGACTGCCTCCCGGACGTCTCCAACCTGTATCTCGGGAGCAGACAGTGGCGAGGTGCCGTCCACGGCCACTGCCGGGGACCCGTTCGTGCAGACGACCTGAAAGCGGACCTCGAGCCGGGTCTTCGCGACACGCTCGACCGCCTGGGAGATCAGCGAGTACATCCGCTGCTCGAGCATCTCGGCGACGAAGGCGTTCGGTGCTCCTATCGTTAGCTCGGTATCCTCGTGGGTGAGGCCGACCGTGTCCTTCAGCCACGTTTCGAAGCTCGGGCGGGTGACGTGGAGCTGAAGGTCTCCGAGCACGGCTTCCCAGAGAGCTTTCGCCTGCACAATAGTAGTCATAGACGCTATAGACCCGCCTGGAAGGGGATTAGCCCCGTGCCCTCGCCGCGTACGCGAAACGGTATACCGAGGAGCACAGGGACCGGCGCGATTCTAGCACGGGCTTCCGAGGGCCGCGCAAGGGGGATGATTAGGAGTTTCGGCCGAGTTTTTCTGATTGCCGTGCAGCCCATGGACAAGGCACGGAGCGAGCCGCGCTCCAGCCTCATGGGACCGAGAGCCCGGCCCCCTGGGCCGTGATAATCGGGCAGCCGAGCCCCGGTTGCGAGGGCGTGCCCCGCGTGCTAGACTGGCCGCGCTTACGGCCCCGTGCCACCGGCGTACAGTCGAGCCGGACCGGCCGAACCGGCGAGCGGAGGAACCGACCCTGGCAGATATTCCCCTGAGCATCAGCGGCAAGACGGCGATCCAGGTGGCCCGAGAAACGGCCGCCCGGGCCGGCGACATGCTCGTCGAACGTTTCCACCAGGCCAAGAGCATCACCTTCAAGGGCCGGGGCAACATCGTCACCGACGTCGACATGGCCGTCGAGTCCGAGGTGATGGCCAGGCTGGGGTGTGAGTACCCCCAGATGGGCCTGCTCGGCGAGGAGTCGGCGGGCGCGCGGGCCGACTCGGGCTACGTGTGGATCGTCGATCCCCTGGACGGCACCCGCAACTACGCCTCGGGCGTGCCTATCTTCTCGGTCGTGATAGCCCTCGCGCTGGACGGCGAGGTCCTCGTCGGGGTCAACCACGACCCTGTGAGGAACGAGATGTTCCACGCGGAGAAGGGCGGTGGCGCCTACCTCAACGACGACCCCATCCGCGTCTCAGAGCGCTCGTCGGTCGAGGACAGCATCCTGGGCATGGACCTGAGCTACAACAACGACGGGGCGCGGAACGGCCTGGCGCTGGTGGAGAAGCTCTGGCCAGGGCTCCAGACCCTCCGTGTCATGGGGTCGGCCGCGCTGGGCATCTCCTACGCCGCCGCGGGACGGCTCGACCTCTACTTCCACCACCAGCTCGAGCCCTGGGACCAGGTCGCCGGGCTGCTGCTGGTGAGGGAGGCCGGCGGCATCGTGACGGACCGGACCGGCGAGCCGGCGGGCCTCTACAGCGATGGGCTGATAGCCTCGAGCACAACCCTGGTCGCCGACTTCATGCGCCAGACGGACGGGATGCTCTGGCGCACGGCCGACCCACCGGACAGCCTGACTCGGGCAACCGGCTACCCCTGCGGTCTGTCGCCCAGGTCTATCTCGGTCTCGACCCTGCTCACGCCCCTGAAGTAGACGACCTTGACGGTCTCTCCCGGAGGGTGGCTGAGAAGAAACTTCGACAGGTCTCCGGTGTTGCGGATCTCCCTGCCCTCCAGCTGCACGATGACGTCGCCGACCTCCAGGCCCGCGTTGTCGGCACCCGACAGTGCGATCACCCTCATGATGGCAATGCCATCCGTCAACGGAACGCCGATCTCTTGGGCCAGCGCCGGGATCAGGTTGAACGGGGTGATGCCCAGGAAGCCGCGCTCGACGTAGCCCTGCTCGATCAGCTGGGCAGCCACCACCTTCGCGTCGTCGATGTTGATGGCGAAGCCGATCGCCTGGGTCCCGGGGAAGATGGCGCTGTTGATGCCGACGACCTCGGCACGGCTGTTGGCGAGCGGGCCTCCGCTGTTGCCCGGGTTGATCGCGGCGTCGGTCTGTATCAGGTCGATGATGGAGGTCTGGATGTTCACGTCGATCGTCCGTCCAAGGGCGCTGACGACTCCCTTGCTCACCGTGGGGCCGCCGCGCAGCCCCAGGGCGTGGCCGATGGCGATGACGTCCTCTCCCACCTCGAGGCTCGACGAGTCGCCCAGCTTGGCCGGCGTCAGCCCGGAGGCCTCGATCTTGATGACCGCAAGATCGGTCGAGACGTCGCTGCCCACCAGCTTGGCGGGGAAGCTCTCGCCGGTGTCGAGCGCCACGACGATCCGGCGGGCGCCCGCGATCACGTGGTTGTTGGTCAGGATGTGTCCCTCGGCGTCCAGAACTATTCCGGTGCCGACGCCGGTCTGGGGGATTGGCTGGTTGAACGCCCCCATCTGGAGCGTCTCGGTCGTCACCTGCACCACCGAGGGCCGAAGGATCTTCACGACCTCGACCGTGGACAGGGCCGGCCGCGGCGAGGTCTCTTCGGCCACGGCCGTCGATTCGTTGACCTCCCGAGTCGGGGAGGGCACGACGGCACCTGGATCGGACACCTCGGCGACCGGCGCCTCAATCGTCGTGGCCACCGCCACCGTCGTAGGAGAGGCCGGCACCTCGGCCGCGTCGTCACCACACGCGGCGGCTACCACGAAGGCGGCTACGAAAAGCGCGAACATCGAGAAGCGGGTGCGGCTGAACACGGACGGACCTCCTGCCGGGGTCGATGCCAGGAATCCAGGTCGCTGGACCACTCAATCGGATAACGATGCAGGCGGGACGGCCGTTAGCAAGAGCGGGAGGTCACGAGGGTGCCGGAGGGGTTGAGCGAGGAGGTGGGCGGCTGCCCCTCCGTGGCTCTTTCGCAGGAGCGACGGTGAAGCGCTGAGAGGCTCTAGGCCCGGTTGCGCCGGCGCCGGATGCGGCGAAGGCTGCGCTGGCGGTCCAAGCGAGCCTGCTCGCCCTTGGACCGAAAGAAACGGCGGTTCCTCAGCTCTCGCAAGATTCCGTTCTGGAACCGCTTGAGCAGACTCTCGGGGTCCTCGCCTTCTCGAAGGGTCACGTACGCCAAATGCACACCACCAGAGGGACTTTCTCTAACCTACGTCAGTATAGACTACGGCCGGGGCTATGGCAACACAGGCGGTGACGGGCACACTGCCACAAAGTCGACTCCGATGATAGAATCGAGGTTGGCGTTCCGTGCCCGGATCGTAGCTAGTCGGGGCCGCCGACTCGCCAGGTGACCACCGACTAGGGTGCAGGGTGAACCCTGCCTGCTGGAGAGACAATTGCCGCTCGAGAACATCGTCGTGCGAGGCGCACGCGAGCACAACCTCAAGAACGTAGACGTCACCATACCGCGCAACAAGCTCGTCGTTATCACGGGCGTCTCGGGCTCCGGCAAGAGCTCCCTGGCCTTCGACACCATCTATGCCGAGGGCCAGCGACGCTATGTCGAGTCCCTGTCGGCGTATGCGCGTCAGTTCCTGGGCCGCATGGACAAGCCCGACGTCGACTACATCGAGGGCCTCTCTCCGGCGATCTCGATCGACCAGAAGGGCGTCTCCCACAACCCTCGGTCCACCGTCGGCACCGTCACGGAGATCTACGACTACCTGCGCCTGCTGTTCGCCAGGGTTGGCCATCCCCACTGCTACAAGTGCGGCCGGCCGGTGCAGAGGCAGACGGTACAGCAGATCGTGGACACCATTCTCGCCATGCCAGACGGCACCAAGCTCCAGATCATGGCGCCTATGGTCAAGCGGCGCAAGGGCGAGCACAAGGACGTGTTCGAGGCGGCGCGCAAGGCCGGATTCGTCAGGGTCCGGGTGAAGGGCGAGGTCCGCGACCTGTCGGAGACCTTCGACCTGGACAAGCAGAAGTGGCACACCATCGAGGTCGTTGTCGACCGGCTCGTGATCGGCGACAGCGCCGACAGGGGCCGCGTCACCGAGTCGGTGGAGGCAGCCCTGAAGATGGCCGGGGGAACCGTCCTAGCCTCCACCGGCGGCGACGAAATGCTCTTCTCCGAGGAGTTCGCCTGCGTACACTGCAATATCAGCGTCGGGGAGCTCGAGCCCAGGACCTTCAGCTTCAACAACCCCCACGGCGCGTGCCAGAAGTGCACCGGACTGGGCTACCGGCTCGAGGTCGACCCCGAGCTGGTCATGCCGAACAAGGACCTCACGCTGGCGGAGGGTGCGGTCCAGCCGTGGGTCCGGGCGGGGTCTTCGAGTCCGTGGTTCGCGAGCCTGCTGGAAGCGCTGGCGGCCAACTACAAGTTCTCGACCAAAATTCCGGCCAGGAAGCTGAGCAAGAAGCACATCGACCTGATCCTGTACGGCAACAAGGGCAAGTCCCTCCGTATCAGCCACAAGACCCAGAAGGGGCGGACGTACGAGTGGGAGACTACCTTCGAGGGCGCCGTCAACAACCTCGAGCGCAGGCACCGCGAAACGGAGTCAGACTACGTTCGGTCGGAGATAGAGCGATACATGGCGTCCAGGCCCTGTCCGGCGTGTGACGGCCAACGGCTGAAGCCCGAGGCGCTGGCGGTTACTGTGTCCAACCTGAACATCATGGAGGTCACGCGCAAGTCGATAACCCAGGCGCTGGAGTGGATCGACTCCCTCGACGGCCGGAGCGAGGTTTCGTCCAATGGGACCGAGCCTGTGTCCAGCGGGCGGGCCGGGTCCGCGCCGGCGACGCAGGTGCTGACCGAGAGAGAGAAGACCATCGCGTCGCAGATCCTGAAGGAGATCGACGTCCGTCTCCGCTTTCTCCAGAACATCGGACTGCAGTACCTGTCACTGGACCGGACCGCCTCGACGCTCAGTGGAGGCGAGGCCCAGCGCATCCGGCTGGCGACCCAGATCGGCTCGGGGCTGATGGGGGTCCTCTACGTCTGTGACGAGCCCTCGGTGGGGCTGCATCCGGTGGACGACGCCCGCCTGATCGAGACCCTGAAGCGCCTCCGCGACCTGGGCAACACCGTGCTGATCGTCGAGCACGACGAGGCCATCATGCGGGCGGCGGACCACATAGTAGACCTGGGGCCCGGGGCCGGCGAGCATGGCGGACATGTGGTCGCCACCGGGGCGGTCGACCAGATTATGGAAGCCCCGGAGTCGATCACAGGCCAGTACCTGAGCCGCCGGCGGGTGATACCCGTCCCCGAGTCGAGGCGGACGGGCAACGGGCGGGCGGTGGTCATCAAGGGCGCGAGAGAGAACAACCTGAAGGACATCGACGTCAACATCCCTCTCGGGCTGCTGGTCTGCATCACCGGCGTGTCTGGGTCCGGCAAGAGCACCCTCATCTACGAGATCCTCTACAAGCGGCTGGCTCAGCAGTTCTACAGGGCCAAGGACAGGCCCGGGGACAGCGACGCGATCCTGGGGATCGAGAACATCGACAAGGTCGTCAACATCGACCAGTCGCCGATCGGCAGAACTCCCAGGAGCAATCCGGCGACCTACACCGGCACCTTCACGCCCATCAGAGAGCTGTTCGCCACGATGCCCGACGCCCGGATGAGGGGGTACACCCCAGGGCGATTCTCGTTCAACGTCAAAGGGGGCCGGTGCGAGGCCTGCTCCGGAGACGGATACATCAACATCGAGATGCAGTTTCTGCCCGACGTGACCGTCCCTTGCGAGGTGTGTGCGGGCAAGAGGTACAACAGGGAGGCGCTGGAGATCGGGTTCAAGGGCAAGAACATCGCCGACGTGCTCAATATGACGGTTTCCGAGGCCCTGGATTTCTTCTCCAACATCCCCAAGCTCCGCAACCGGCTGTCCACCATGAACGAGGTGGGCCTCGGGTACATCCGTCTGGGGCAGCCGGCCACGACGCTCAGCGGCGGCGAGGCCCAGAGGGTGAAGCTCTCGACCGAGCTGTCCAAACGTGCCACAGGCCGGACGCTGTACATCCTCGACGAGCCGACGACGGGCCTCTCGTTCGAAGATGCCTCCCATCTGCTGCGGGTGCTGCAGCGGCTGGTCGACGCTGGCAACAGCGTGGTGCTGATCGAGCACCACCTGGACCTGATCAAGAGCGCCGACTGGATCATCGACCTGGGTCCCGGTGCCGGTGAGCACGGTGGATACGTCATCGCCGAGGGAACCCCGGAGCACGTGGCCGGGATGGACCATTCGTTCACCGGCAACTATCTCGTCCCTCTCCTGGCGCCTGTCGGGGCCGTGGCAGCCGGGGGCCCGCGCAAGCGCAGGGCCCGCTCCTCGAACGGCCGCAAGCGTCGGCCGTAGCCGTCGCGCAAGCAGACGACATGCCGCTGACCAGGATAGTCCCCTCTTTCGCCGAGGCCGTCGCCGACATCCACGACGGCGCAACGGTGATGGTCGGCGGGTTCGGGGGAACGGGCGGAGCCCCGTTGGGCCTGGTCCGTGCGCTACGCGACAGAGGCTCCAGAGACCTGACCATCATCAGCAACACTGCTGGGATCGCCAGCACCGGGTTCGGCACGGTGTCGGGCGCCCGTCGTGAGGACCTGGGGATGCTGGTCGAGAGCAGTCAGGTCAAGAAGGTAGTCGCATCGTTCCCCGTTTCTGGCTCTCCGTCCAGGCCAAACGCCTTCGAGCTGGCCCACAGGAAGGGCAAGGTTGAAATGGAGCTGGTGCCCCAGGGCACGCTGGCGGAGCGGATGAGGGCCGGCGGCGCCGGGATTCCCGCCTTCTACACCCCGACCGGCGCTGGGACGCTCATCGCCGAGGGCAAGGAGACCCGCGACTTCGATGGGCGGGAGTACCTCATGGAGCTGGCCCTCACGGCCGACTTCGCCCTCATCAGGGCATACAGAGCAGATACCCTGGGCAACGTGGTCTACAAGGGCACCTCGCGCGTCTTCAATCCGCTGATGGCGGCCGCGGCGCGGGTTACCATCGTCGAGGCCGAGCACATCGTCGATCCCGGCGACCTGGACCCCGGGTCCATCGACACGCCCGGCGTATACGTCGACCGCATCGTCCAGGCCCAGCCGTAGAATGGGGAGTGCAGATCCCGACAAGTCGGGACTGCCGGGAGTCTGAGGGTGTCCCTCAGAAAACACCCTTCCCCTTCTGGCGGGGAGGGGGCCAACGTCCGACGAATAGAGGGACGCGCCGCCATGATCACCAACGACCGCCTGGACCGCGAAGTCATCGCCATGAGAGTGGCAAAGGAGCTGCAGGACGGCCAGGTCGTAAACCTCGGCATCGGCATCCCGACGCTGTGCTCCCAGTTTGTCCCGGAGGGACGGACCGTTTCCTATCACAGCGAGAGCGGCGTCCTGAACTACGGCCCGCTGGCCGAGCCCGGGGAGGAGGACGTCGATCTGATCAACGCCAGCGGCCAGTTCCTGGCCCCGGTCGCCGGCATGGCCTTCTTCAGCTCCGCGGACGCCTTCGCGATGATCCGTGGCGGCCACGTCGACGTGGCGGTCCTCGGCGCCCTTCAGGTATCCGAGAGGGGCGACCTGGCCAACTGGATGCTTCCGGCCCGCGGAGTCGGCAACGTGGGAGGCGCGATGGACCTGGCGGCCGGGGCGAAGCGGGTGATCGTCGCGATGGAGCACAGCGACCGGAGCGGGCGCTCCAAGGTCGTCCCGATGTGCTCCTATCCCCTCACGGGCAAGGCGTGCGTCAGCCTCATCGTCACCGACATCGCCGTCATGGCCGTCACACCGGACGGCCTCAGGCTCGACGAGGTCGCACCCGGCTGGACGTCGGAAGACGTGCAGAGAGAGACCGACGCCGACCTGGCCGTCTCCCCCGGCCTCAGAGAGATGGAGCTGTGAGAGCGACGCCTACCGGTAGTGCCGAGCGAGCTCCGACGCGTACCGGGCTCCCAGCCCCTCCGATTTCTCCTTCAGCCATTCGCTGAGCCTGGTCTCGGCCGTGGGAGCGGACTCGGAGAAGAGCATCTCCGACATCAGCCCCTCCACCTCGTCCGGCGTCAGCACGACGTCCCTGACGACCAGCCCGACCAGGCGCGATACCGCCAGGCCGATTGCCGGCTTGATGTGAACCAGCCTGGCCTTTTTCCCGATCGCCCCGCCAATCAGGCGGACCAGCTCTTCGAACGTGTACGTCTCGGGCCCCACGGCGTCCATGGTGAAGCTGTCCGTTCGCTCTCCGGCCTGGACGGCCAGCTTCGCCATGTCGTCGACGAACACGGGCCGGACCCTGTACTGTCCCGCCCCGAACATCGGGAACGCCGGGAACCGCCTGAGGGCCCAGGCAATGTTGTTGATCAGGATGTCCCCGGGCCCGAACACCAGCGCCGGCCTGACAATCGCGTAGCTCATCCCGGACCGGGCGATCGCCTCCTCGACCTCTCCTTTGCCGCGAAAGTAGGGCAGGTGCGACTGGGACGACGCATTGAGGATGCTGACGTGGACGATCCGGCGGACCCCGGCCTCCTCGGCCGACCTGACGAGCGTTCGGAGGTTGTCGACGGCCCGCTGGAACGAGATCGCCCCTCGCCCGAACCGCACCCAGTACGTGCTGTACAGGGTGGTCGCGCCCTCCAGACTGCGCGTCAGCGTCGCGGGATCGTCGAAGCTGAAAGGAGCGGCGGCCACCTGCGCGCCGAATGGGCTCTCACTCTCCGGACGCCCGGTCAGCGTCTTGACCCGGACGCCGGCCGACAGCAACCGGCTGGCGATGTATCTGCCGGTGAAGCCGAAGGCGCCCGTCACGACGCTGAGGTCGGTCCGCTCCATCTCACAACACGACGAACGTAGAGCCCGATGGCGTCTTGGTGACCTCGATCCTCGTGGGGAACGACTCCTTGATTTGATCCAGATGCGTAATCACGATGATCTTCTCGAACTCCCCTTGGATCGACTGGATCACCTCTTTCAGGCGCTCCTGACCGTCGGCGTCCTGCGATCCGAACCCCTCGTCGATGAACAGGATGGGCAGCGGTGCCCCTGAGCGCCGCGCGAGCAGTTTCGATAGGGCGACACGTATCGCAAAGTTCACCCGGAACGCCTCTCCTCCGCTGAACGTCTCGTAGCTGCGTGTTCCCAGCTCATCCGCAATCTTGATCTGCAGCTCCTCGGATGGCGCGCCCTTCTGCATCCGGCCCTGTTGGATCTGGAGCTTCACCGTCATGCGGCCGTCGGTCAGGCGACTCAGGAGCTCGTTGGCGTCGACCTCGAGCTGCGGGAGTGCGTCATGGATGATGTCGGCCTGGATCCCGTTCTTGCCGAAGTGGAATGTCAGCTCGTCGTAGATCGCCTTGTCGTCGGCCAGCCGGCGGCGCTCGCGCTCATGGCCGCGAATCTCCAGGGCCTTCTCCCTGCACCGCTCAATCTCCTTCTTCAGAACGCCCCTCTCGATCTCGGCGCTCTGCAGCCGGCCATCGAGCCCCTTGTGGCGGCGCTCGACCGTATTCAGCTCCAGCTCCAGCGCCGGGAGGGTTCCAAGCTCGCGCTCCAGAGGGCCCCTCCGCTCCCTGGTCGCCTGAACGGCCTTCCGGCGGCGACCGAGTCTCTCCTCGACCTTCTCCAGTGCCTCCCGCTCCACGGGCAGAGCCCTCTGCGCCGCGGCCAGTCCGCGGTACATCTCCTCGAAGGGGTCGAGGGCCTTGACCTGTTCGCCAAGCTCCGCGTGCCGACCGGCATCGTACGCGAGGCAGGACAGCTCGAGATCCAGGCCGGCAAGCCTCGAGCGCTCTTCGCCGGCGAACTCTCCCTTGTCCAGCCGGGTCTGCGCCGCCTCGAGGTCTGCGACCGCCGCCGTCATCTCCTGCCCGGCGTTTGCCGAGTCGGCCCTATCCCGCTCCAGGTTGGCACCGGATCTTCCCACCCGCGCCAGGCCTTGCTTGAGCTCCGACTCGGTCTCGGTGAGCCGCGCACTCGCCGTCGAGTGCTGCCGCTCCAGGACGGCCTTCTCCTGTTCGTTCTTCTTGAAATCGCTCTTGCTTGCGCGACCGTGGGCCTCGTACTCGAGCCGAAGATGCTCCTTCCCATTGGGCCCAAGAGGTTGGCTGCACAGCGGGCAGGCGGTGTCTCCCTGCTCCAGCATGTCGAACTTGCTGCGGGTCTCCTCCATCTCCCGGTGCAGCCGTTCATTGGCAAGCGCCAGGTCGCGGACGGCGGCGGCGATACTCTCAACCCGTTCGCGCTCCAGGGCGATCGCGCGATCCAGCTCGGTCAGCCTGGCCTGCTCTTTCGTCGTCTCGACCAGCTGCGCCTCGATCTCGGGGAGACGTTTGGCTCTGGGCTCCAGCTCTTGAGAGATCCTGCCGCGCAAGCCCGTCACGGCGGCCGACAGACGCTCGGTCTGTACGGCGATCTCCTTCTCCAGCCCCGCCCTCTCCTTGTCGAGCACGCTCTTCTTCGCAAGGGCCTGGTTCAGACCGTCAAGCTCAGCCCTGGACAGTTCCAGCAGCTCGTATTGCCCCGTGATCTCCGTCTCGCGGCTCAGCGTCGCCTCGTGCGCGGCGATCTCGCCTCGATGGCGCTTCGCCTGCCCCTCCAGATCCTCGACGTCCCTCTCGTCCTCCGCAAGCCTGACGGTCAGCTCCACCAGTTCATCTCGCCGGCCGCGCAGGGTGTCAACCTCGCTCCGCAGGGTCTGGAGCTTGAGTCGCTGCTCCTGGGTCTCCGGCGTCAGCCGTGCCAGAATCGCCTCCACCGACGCCAGGCTCTCTTCGTGCTCCGGCGTGCGGTCGACCTCCCGACGCAAGGCGCCAATAGCGCCGTCGAGCTGATCCATGTCGCTCTGCTTCGACCGGGCCCGCTCCCTGGCTCGCTCCTCCAGCCGCGCGTAGTAGGAGAGGTCGAGAACCTCGGCGAGCACCTCCTTGCGTTTCGAGGGGGTGCTGCTCGTGAACAGATCTGCTCGGCCCTGGAGCAGAAAGGCGGTGTTGGTGAAGGTGTCGTAGTCCATGTGGAGGAGGTCTCTGACCTTGGCCTCGGTCTCACGGATCGAGTTACCCGTGATCGCCCGGAAGCCGTTGCCGGACGAGACCTGAAGCTCCAGAATTGTCGAGCCGCCCTGGCTGCGCCCCGATCGGGCGAACCGGCGGTCCACCCGGTATCGCTGGCCCCGGGCCGAGAACTCAAGCTCCACGGCCATGTCCCGCTGCCCCTGGTGGACGAGCTCGTCCTGGGTCCGCGCCCTCGCCTGGCCCCAGAGCGCCCAGGTGACTGCGTCCAGCAGGGCCGTCTTTCCGTGGCCGTTGTCGCCGCACAGGCAGGCGACGTGAATACCCTCCAGGTCCAGGACCGGGACGTCCTCCCGGTAGCACATGAAGTTCTTGACCGTCAGTCGAAGCGGGATCATCTGTGCGCTCTCGGATCGCTAGTGGGGTGTTGAGAAACCCTTTCGACCATTCCCCTGGCCCCCTTCCTGGCCAGGAAGGGGGGAGAAATCATATCTGAGGTAACCCTCAGACACCCAGCAAAGGGGCTTCGCCCATCTGCACACCCTATTCTTCATCATCCTGGTAGTGGGGTTTTGCCAAGTATATCGCCCGGCGGCTCAAAAGACAGCGCGGCCGGGACAGTCCGGACCACATCCGATAGAATGTGGTCCGGAGCGTTAGCGAGGAGCCGTCGTGGCCTACGAGAGAAGAGAGTTCCCGGAGTGGTCGTGGTCGCACAGCCGCGGCCAGACGTTCAAGGAGTGCACGCGACGTTACTTCTACCACTACTACGGGTCGCACAACGGATGGGAGGATGACGCCCCGGACCCGGTCAAGCAGGCGTATCGCCTCAAGCAGCTCGGCAGCGTGCCTCTTGAGGTCGGCGGAGCCGTACACGACGCCGTCGCCTTCGCCCTTCAGAGCGCCCGGTCCGGCACGGGGGTCCCTTCCTTCGACGTACTCAGGGACAAGGTGCGGGCCAAGCTGAACCAGGCGTTCATGGAGTCGCAGGACCGCGCCGGATGGGAGAGGCAGCCTCGGCGCCGGAAGATGCTCCACGAGTTCTACTACGAGACGGGGCTCTCGGACAAGAAGATCGAGGACGCTAGAGAGCGCTTCACCGCCTGCCTGCGTAACCTGCCGGAGTCCAGGTCCTTTCGCGAGGCGATCGCCGCACCATACGTAGAGATCAAGGGGGTGGAGGGCTTCGTCACCTTCGACCTCGACGGCACACCGATCCATGGCGTCCCGGACCTCGTCTACCGTCTGGGGGACGACACCTGGGTAGTCGCGGACTGGAAGACGGGCAGGCCAGGGGGAGAGTGGGACCAGACCGGCGTGTACGCCCTGTACCTCCAGTCGCGGCACGGGGTGCCCGCGTCTCAGATCGTAGCCCGCATCGAGTGGCTCGCGACCGGCGAGTCGGATGAGCGCACCCTGTCAGACGACGACTTGCAAGCCTCCCGGACCCGCGCCGTGGACAGCGTTGAATCCATGAGGCGGTACCTGGACGACCCCGACCTCAACAAGCCCAGAGAGCGAGAGGAGTACCCGCTTCGGGCGGACACCTCGTTGTGTCGCTTTTGCAAATTCTACGAACTCTGCGAGGAGGAGATCGCCTCCGCTGCCGCAGGTCCCTTTTAATGACCGTTGCGCCCTACGGCTCCTGGAAATCGCCGATAACCTCGGACGTGATCGTCGAGGGGACCGTCGGGCTCGGACAGATCGCGGTCGACGGCGGAGACGTCTACTGGTCCGAGACTAGACCGACAGAGGGCGGACGCAGCGTCGTGGTCCGGCGGGAAGCGGACGGCCGGACAGAGGACGTCACGCCTCCGCCCTTCAACGCCCGTAACCGCGTCCACGAGTACGGCGGAGGTGCCTTCACCGTTGCCGACGGGATCGTCTACTTCTCCAACTTCGCCGATCAGCGTCTTTACGCGTGCCGGCCGGCCTCCGGCCCAGCGCCCTTGACCCCTGAGGCCGACCGGCGGTACGGGGACGGGGTCGTCGACGGGCGCCTCGGCCGGATCATCTGCGTAATGGAGGACCACACCGCGCACGACCGAGAGGCCGCGAACACGCTGGCCGCGATTCCACTTTCGGGAGGAGAAGCCCAGGTCCTGACGTCCGGGCGCGACTTCTATTCCTCGCCGCGTCTGAACCCCGACGCCTCCAGGCTGGCCTGGCTGTCTTGGAGCCACCCGAACATGCCGTGGGACGGCTGCGAGCTCTGGGTAGCGGACCTGGCCGGCGACGGCTCGCTGGCCGGCCCTCAGCGTGTCGCGGGCGCCGCCGCCGAGTCGATCTTCCAGCCCGAGTGGTCGCCGGATGGCACGCTCTATTTCGTCTCCGACCGGACCGGCTGGTGGAACCTCTACCGATGGACCGGAGGCCGGATCGAGCCCCTCTGCGACATGCACGCCGAGTTCGGGATGCCCCAGTGGGTCCTCGGGATGTCCACATACGGGTTCGAGTCTGCGGACCGAATCATCTGCACGTACCACGGGGCAAACGGATGGAGGCTCGCCAGCGTCGACACGGCATCCAGTCGGCTAGAAGACATCGACACCCCGTTCTCTAGCATCTCATCTCTTCGCTGCACCTCCAGCGGCGCCCTGTTCGTTGGCGGATCGGCCACCGAGTCGGCATCGCTGGTAAGCCTCGACACCAGTGCGGGACAGGTCACTGTCCTCCGGCGCTCCAGCCGGGCTTCCGTCGAGCCCGGCTACATCTCCGAGCCCGAGGCCATCGAGTTCCGGACGGAGGACGGGCTCAGCGCCCGCGCCTTTTTCTATCCGCCTCGGAACCGCGACTACGAAGGCCCGTCCGGCGAGCGCCCGCCCCTCCTGGTCGTGAGCCACGGCGGGCCGACCGGCTCGACCTCGTCCCGGCTGAGCCTGTCGGTCCAGTACTGGACCAGCCGAGGATTCGCGGTCCTCGATGTCAACTACGGTGGCAGCACCGGCTACGGCAGAGCCTACCGGGAGCGGCTGAACGGCAAATGGGGAATCGTGGACGTCGACGACTGCGTCAACGGTGCCCTGTACCTGGTGGACCGCGGCGACGTCGATCGTCGCAGGCTCGCCATCAAGGGTGGGAGCGCAGGAGGATATACCACCCTGTCGGCCCTGACCTTTCGCGACGTATTCAAGGCGGGGGCCAGCTACTACGGGATCGGCGACCTGGAGGCCATGGCGAAAGACACACACAAGTTCGAGTCCCGATACCTGGACGGTCTCGTCGCGCCCTATCCAGAGGGCCGCGAGATATACAAGGCGCGGTCCCCGATCTACTTCACGGACCGGCTTTCGTGCCCGGTCATCCTCTTCCAGGGACTTGAGGACAGGATCGTCCCCCCAAACCAGGCCGAGAGCATGGTCGCGGCGCTCCGCGCCAAGGGCCTTGGGGTGGCCTACGTCCCGTTCGAGGGCGAGCAGCACGGGTTCCGGCGCTCGGAGAACATCAAGCGCTCGCTCGATGCCGAGCTGTACTTCTACTCGAGGGTCTTCGGATTCGAGCTGGCCGATCCAATCGAGCCCGTACCCATCGAGAATCTGTAGGCCCCTCTCCCGTACCACCACCCACACGCCAATCTCGACTGCGCGGAAGCGCAAGACCGACGGCGTGCCACGGCCGATACGTTCCAAGTCCTAGCCTCTAGCGGCCCGCACGGGGGCTCTTTCTGTGCCCCCACGCCTGACACTCACCCATCCTGGGGAGATACTCGACGTAGGGTGGTGGCGCTCTGCCGCGCACGGCGGGATGTCGGCGGTATCCCACTATGCGCGGCGGCGCCCCGTCCTACAAGGAGCTCTGCCGCCTCATGAAACGGTTCCGCCTCACGCTCGCCTTTGTCGTCGCCAGCGTAATCGCGATCGGAGCTGCCTTCCTGATCGTGAACAAGGCGGTCGACGACCTCGCCGAGAGGAACGTCGAAAGGATAGCCGAGCAGGACACTTTTCAAGATGTGATGCACGTGCAGGCCATGATCGACGACAGCCTCGAGGAGACGGGGATGCCGGTCGACCGGCTGGCCTTCCCGACGCTGGATGAAGCTGCGTTCTTTCTTGCTGCCATCACGCCGGGCCTCGTTTCCGGACTGGGAGTGGAGAGGTTGGACCTGCTCGACCTTGACGGCACGATCTTGTGGAGCACGGATGAAACCATGGCGGGCGCGGACAAGCGGGATAACCCCCTTTTTGAGAAAGGCGCAGCCGGAGAGATTGCGTCGAGGACCGTACGAGGCTACGAGCTGGTCGACCTGGCCGGTTTTAGGCGCCAGACGGACGTTGTGGAGATATATCTTCCACTGCGCCATCAGGGCTCGGGCCAGATGATCGGGGTCTTGACGGTCTTTCGGGATGTCGGAGAGGAGCTCGCCGCTCATCTCGCCGCGTCGAGGGACACCCTCAGGTGGACCACCGTGACCACGATGGGAGGCCTCTTCCTCATCCTCGCAGGCTTCGTTGTGGCGGCCGACGTGATAATACACCGCGCACGGAGACGCGAGGTAGCCCTGGTCGAGGGCCAGAAGCGCGAGGTCCTGAGAAGCCATCGGGAGCTGGAGCGGACCAACCGGGAGCTCGGAGACGGGCTTGAGGAGCGCTTCCGGGTCGAGCAGAAGCTACGCCGTAGCGAATCGAGGAATCGGGGTCTCGTGGAGGCGATGCCGGACATGATGTTCAGGTTGGCGGCCGATGGGACCTTCTTGGACTTCAAGCCGGGCAAATCGGACGAGCCCACGGTGCCTCCCGAGGATTTTCTGGGCAAGACGCTGGCCGATGTGCTGCCCCCCGGGCTGGCTCAGCGTTTGACCAGCACGGCCGAGCTCGTGCTCGACACCGGCGAGACGCAGTCCATCGAGCTCGGGCTCCCCCGTGCCAACGAAATGCGCGACTTCGAGGCTAGAATCGTCGTCGTCGGCGGGAGCGAGGTCCTGGCCATCGTACGCGACATCACGGAGCGCAAGGAGATGGAGCAGAGGATCCGGCGACTTGCCGACGAGAACGCCGCCATCGCCTCCATAGGGCGGATCATCGGCTCTGGCCTGGACATTCAGGACGTGTACGAGCGGTTCGCCGAGCACGTACGCGGCCTGATCCCGTTCGATCGAATCGTCATTACCGTCCGCGGGGCCGACCCCGGGGTGCTGGTCGCCCCCTACGTGAGCGGAATCGAGGTGCCGGCCTGGGTCCGGGGAGCGCGGATGAAGCTGCAGGGATCGGTCGAAGACGAGGCGCTCCGAACCCGCTCGGTCTGCGTCTTCCAGCCCGAGTCCGCGGACGAGGTCAGAGAGCGCTTCCCCGAGGAGATGAGCGGCTTCGAGGCGGGTGTCGTATCGACCCTCGTCGCGCCGCTGATCTCCGGCGACCAGGCCATCGGCTGCCTGGGGTTCAGCTCTATGAAGCACCATGCATACGGCGAAGCAGAAGAGAGGCTGGCCCGGATAGTGGCCGACCAGATCGCGGGCGCGGTGGCCAACGGGCAGCTCTACGCCGAGCTAAAACAGGCGGAGGAGGCGGTTCGCGATAGCGAGACGAGGCTCCGAGACCTGTTCGAGGAGGCGCCTGTCGGCTACCACGAAATCGACCCCAACGGCCGCATCACCGGGGTAAACCGCACGGAGGGGGAGATGCTCGGCTATGCGACCGACGAGATGGTCGGGCGCTCCATCTTCGACTTCATAGAGGAGTCCGATCTGGCCCGGCGCGAGTTCGCCGGGGCTAAGGCCCGCCAGCGCAAAGACGATCTGGTCCGCGAGCGAAGCTTCGTCCGAAAGGACGGCTCGCTCCTCCCCGTCCTGGTGAAAATCCGCATCCTGAAGGACGACAGCGGCGAGGTCACAGGCGCTCGTGTAACGGTTCAGGATATCGCCGACCGCAAGCGGGCGGAAGAGGCTCTGACAAAGCAGGCCCAGGATCTGGCACGCTCCAACGCCGAGCTGGAGCAATTCGCCTACGTCGCGTCGCACGACCTGCAGGAGCCTCTCCGAATGGTCAAGAGCTACACGCAGCTCCTGGCGAAGCGCTATGTGGGGAAACTCGATGCCGACGCCGACGAGTTCATCGGTTATGCCGCCGACGCCGCAACCCGAATGGGGGTGCTGATCAGCGACCTACTCACCTACTCGAGGGTGGGAAGGTCGGGTAAGGAGTTTGAGCCGGTGAACTGCGAGCAGGTGCTGGACCAGGTGCTCCTCAACCTGCAGACCGGGGTGGAAGAGAGCGGTGCGCAGGTGACCCGCGACCCGATGCCGACCATAGTCGCCGACGGGTCACAGCTGACCCAGCTCTTCCAGAACCTGATCGGCAACGCCATAAAGTATCGCGGTGAGGCCGCCCCGGAGATCCACGTCGGCTCCCGGCGCGCGAACGGCGAGTGGTCGCTATATGTTCGAGATAACGGCATGGGCATCGATCCGAAACATGCCGAGCGGATCTTCGCCATCTTCCAGCGGCTGCACACGAGAGCTGAGTATCCGGGTACCGGCATAGGCCTGGCACTATGCAAGAAGATCGTGGAGAGGCACGGAGGCCGGATCTGGCTGGAGTCGGAGCCGGGAAAGGGCGCGACCTTCCGGGTAACTCTCCCGGATCGGGAGGAGGTCTCAGCATGAACAGCGAAGCGGCCGGCGGGTCCATCAAGATCCTGCTGGTGGAGGACAACCCGGGGGACGCCCGTCTTACGAAGGAGGCGCTCGGCGAATCGGATATCCCGGTAGAGCTGAGTCTGGTAGAGAACGGAGTCGACGCCGTCGCGTTCCTCCGGCGTGAGGGCGAGCACGCGGGCGCCGCGCGCCCCGATCTGATCCTGCTCGACCTCGGGCTCCCGGGGATGGACGGCCGCCAGGTTCTCGAGGAGATCAAGGCCGACGAAGACCTCAGGCGCATCCCCGTGGCGCTGCTGACCACCTCGACGGCAGAACAGGACATCCTGCGGAGCTACAGCCTCTATGCTCACAGCTACCTCAACAAGCCTGTCGATCCACGACAGGTGCTGAGCGTGGTCGCAGATATCAGAAACAACTGGCTGTCGCTCGTAAGGATACCCGGGCGCGCTCCCCAGGCGTCACCTGGTGTCGGGGAGCGTGACCAGGCCGCAGACGGCGGATGAAACAGTCGATAGGAGGCGAGCCGCGATGGGCTCCCAGCTAACCGGAAAACCCGTGAAGATACTCCTCGTCGAGGATAACCCGGGCGACGTCCGTCTGACTCAGGAGGCCCTCAAGGACGCCAAGGTCCTGAATCGACTGAGCGTCGTCGGAGACGGCGAGCAGGCCATGGATTACCTCCGTCGCGAGAACGGCTTTGAAGAGTCGGAGCGGCCCGACCTCATCCTCCTCGATCTGAACCTCCCGAAAAAGGATGGGCGCGAGGTGCTGGCCGAGATCAAAGGGGACGAGGCCCTTAGACGCATTCCCGTCGTGATGCTGACGACCTCGGCGGCCGAGATCGACATCATTCAGAGCTATGATCTTCACGTGAACTGCTACATCACCAAGCCCGTCGACCTCGAACAGTTCATCAAGATCGTCAAGGCCATACAGGAGTTCTGGCTCACGATAGTCCAGCTTCCGCAGGACTGAACCGAGTAAGCGTCGGACGATCCGACCGCCGTCTCAGCGCCAGAGGAGCCTGAGCTCCGACCACCGCGACCCCATTCGGATTCCCCTCGCCGTTACCGCTCCTTAACCGGTTGTGCCTTGTCCTTTACCGCTTCTCTAACCATTGTTCACTCTCTTTGACCCTGAGGTGCCTCTGTTAGGAATATCGTTGCCTTATGGCGAGGCACGGGAGCGCACGGCACCGGCCGACCGAACTCTCCTGACCGTAGGGAAAGGCGAGTGGACAGGCGTTGACGATGATGATGACGAAGAAGAAGGGTCTGATCGATGGAGCGGCGAAACGATCGGTTCGTCTGCCCGGCTGAATGCCGTCTAAGCCCGAATCCACCGAAGGTATGACGTTGCAGCAGCAGAATGGGTGATGAGGGGCAAAGGGAGGCGATGGTCCGGGCACGATTCGGGTAAATGGGGCCGGTGTCTGTCTTCAGCCGCCGCGGGGAGACCTTGTGACCGTCTGGGGACGTTGGGTAGGGCGAGATGGCGGGGAGAGGACGCGGCGAGAGGTGCTCGCGGACCGGACTGGCGCGAGTTTGCGGGGACGTTTGGGCGGATGGCGGGTCAGTTGCGGACGGGCGCCGTCAGGCTGGGAGTGGAATCGCTCGCAGCCGTGCCAGGGCGCGACTGAACTGGGTTTCCCAAGGCCAGCGCTGTGGCAGATGCAGGGTGAGGCGGCGTGCCGAGGGGGTGAGCCGTCCGGCCAGGGAGAAGAACCGTCGCCGAAGGGTCTTGGTGGTCGCGATCTGCTCGCCCAGACCGATCCGCGCCGTCCAGCGGGCCAGGTTGTGGGCCATCACCTGTACCGCCAGCCAAGCGCCGTTGGCGGCGAAGCGGCCGGACGGCATGTGGTTCAGACCGACGCCGTACTTGAGGTCTCGAATGGCGTTCTCGATCTCGGCGTGGCGGCGGTGGTCGGCCTCCAGTTCCAGGGTCTCTCCGTCCCGGTCGGTGATGAAGCCGTGATAGCTGTAGGTGGCGAAGAGGGCCAGTTGGGAACCGGGCGTGGGCTTCACCCGCCGGACGATGAGCCGCACCGGTGCGGCGCCGGGCTCAGTCCGGAAGGGGGTGTAGGTGGTCTGCGCCACATCGGCGGCGCCGTCCATCCAGTAGGGGACCGGCGTCCAGTCTGCATCGGGAATCGCCTCGATCAGGTTCCGCAGGCTTTTGTGCTGGCGGATGGTGATGGAGAAGCGGACATCCATCTCACGACAGGCGGCGACGAGAGCGTGGGCGTAGAAGCCGCTGTCGGCCCGCGCCGTAAGTTGCCCGCTGGCCCCGGCACGGCGAACCCGGCTCACCGTTTCACGCAGGAAGTGGGCGGCGCCCCGAGCGGTGTTGGCGCGGCCCTCGCGCAGCCGGGACATCAGCACGTCGCCGGTGCCGGCGGCGACGGCCAACAGGGGGTGATAGCCCCGCTTGCCGGTATAGCCGTGGTGGCGCGCTCCCTCCTTGGCCAGTCCATAGGTCTCGCAGATGGTCGAGTCCAGGTCGATGGTCAGGGGCGAGTCGCCGGGTCCGGCCCCAGCGGCCCAGGCCCGGGCCAACAACTGGCGGCTCACGCGGTCGAGTTGACGGACATGCCCCCACCGGAAGCTGCGCAGGAAGGTCCCCAGGGTGGATGGCGCCTTGACCACGCAGCCTAGAACACCGACCGTCCCACCAGCGCGCAGCGCATCGGCGTCGTCGATGCAGTCGCCGCCAGCCAGCGCGGAAGCGACCAGCGTCAGCATCTTGTCCCCCGTGTTCGCCCGTCCCGGCGCGCCGCCGAGGTCAAGGTGATGGTCGACGAGTTCTCGCAGGCCCAGGTGCCGGGCGAGGGTGGCCGGCACGAGCAGGCCGGCATTGGCCACCAGGCGATGGTCGTCAAAGAGGATGCGGATACGGTCGGGTTTGTTCTGTGGCAGCATCTATTGGGTGCTCCTTGTTTCCGCGCGGGTTTCTGTTCCAAACCCATTATCCCAGATTCAGAGGAGCACCCTCTAGCTTCTTCATGGGCTGTCCCCAAGGCCGTCCTTCGGTGGATTCGGGCTAAACCGGCTGGCCCGATGAAGGTGCTGCTCGTCGAGGACAGCCCGGCGGACGCTCGATTGATGCGGGAGGCTTTGGCCGAACAGGCTCCTGCCGAATTCGAGGTTATCCACGCCGAGTGCCTTGGCGAGGCGTTCGAGGCCCTTTCTGAAGACCTCTACGAGGTGATCCTGCTGGATGTCGGGTTGCCCGACAGTCAAGGGCTCGACACCGTCCTCAGGACTCAGGCCCACGCCCCCCGTGTGGCCATCGTTGTCCTGACGGGTTTCGAGGACGAGGACCTGGCGGTCAAAGCTGTGCAAAGCGGTGCTCAGGACTATCTCGTGAAGGGGGATGTCGAAGGGAAGACCGTGGCAAGATCTCTGAGATACGCTGTAGAGCGGAAGCGGACGGAGGAGGAGCTGAGAAGCGCCAGGGACGCGGCGGAGGCCGCCAGCATAGCCAAGAGCCAGTTCCTCGCCAACATCAGCCACGAGGTCCGTACTCCACTGAACGGCATCATCGGCATGACGGAGATGACGCTCAGTACCGACGTCTCCGAGCAGCAGCGAGAATACCTCGAGCTGGCCATGGCCTCGGCAGACTCCCTATTGACCGTTTTCAACGACATTCTCGATATCTCGAAGATCGAGGCGGGGAGGCTCGAGCTTGACCCGATCGAGTTCAACTTGCAAGACACCCTGGGAGACGCTCTCAAGACGTTCGCCCTCCGCGCCAGGGACAAGAATCTTGAGCTGATAGTGAGCGGTCCCGCCGCCATTCCTCCCACCCTGGTGGGTGATCCCGACCGTCTGCGGCAGGTGATCGTCAACCTGCTGGACAACGCGATCAAGTTCACAGAGAGAGGCACGATCACTCTGGATCTGGAACTGGAGCCGTCCACCGACGAGAAGTGCCGCCTGCGCTTCACGGTAACCGACACCGGCGTAGGCGTCCCCCCGGACAAGCATCAGGCGATATTCGAAACATTCTCACAGGCCGATAGCTCCACGACTCGCAACTATGGGGGTACCGGGCTGGGACTGGCCATCACGTCCAGCCTGGTCGCGATGATGGGAGGCCGGGTTTGGCTGGAAAGCCCGCCGAGCGCGTCAATCAATGGCGAGCCGCCGCAGGGCAGCGCGTTTCACTTCACCGCCGAGTTCGGCCTGGCGGCGGCCCGCCGGGATGCGACACCCTCCATCCCACCGGAGGGCGCCCGCCGTAAGCTCCACGTGCTGGTGGCGGAGGACAACTTCATCAACCAGAGGGTGGTCACGTTCTTCCTCGAGAGGGCTGGGCACTCCGTCGTTTCGGCCGGCGACGGCGAGGACGCGCTCGCTCGTCTTCGAGGTCAACGCTTCGACCTGATCCTGTTGGATGTTCACATGCCCGGAATGGACGGACTGGAGGTCACCGCGGCTATTCGCGGCCGCGAGAAGATCGAAGGCGGCCACATCCCAATCATAGCCGTCACCGCCAGCGCTATGAAGGGAGACCGGGAGCAGTGCCTCGAGGCGGGCATGGACGGCTACGTCTCCAAGCCCGTCCGGGCGGACGACCTGTGCGAGGCCATCGAGGCTCTCTCTCTGGGCCCTGCCCCGGGCGTCGGTGGCAGCCCTGAAGAGAAGCAGGCGCAAGCACCCGCGTTCGACCCGGAGGAGACCCTGTCCCGGACGGGGGACGACGTCGGGTTGCTCGAGGAGATCACGCGTCTGTTCCTTGACGACAGCGTCGAGCTCATGAGGCGAATCCGGTCTGCGGTGGACGCCCGCGACAGCCCCGCTCTGGAGAGGGCGGCGCATACGCTCAGGGGCGCGGCGGCGAATTTCGCGGCCCAGGAGGTCATCGATGTCGTGCTCACCCTGGAGGAGATGGCTCGCCTGTCGGACCTGTCCGGGGTGGATGACGCCTGGCAGCTGCTGGACCGGGAGGTAAGCAGGCTGCGGCATGCCCTGGCCGCCTCAGCTTCGGGCAGGTCGAGTTGAGAGTCCTGCTCGCCGAAGACGAGTCGACCTCTCGTCAGGTTCTTCGGGCCGCCCTTGAAAGATGGGGATACGAGGTCGTTTTGGCTCTCGACGGCGACCAGGCACTGGAGGTCCTTCAGGCCGAGGACCGACCCCTGATCGCCATCGTCAACTGGTTCATGCCCGGTGTGGACGGCGCTGAGCTGTGCCGCAGGATCCGGTCTACGCCGGATCTGAGGTCGATCTACATGATCCTGTTGACGGCCAGGGACTCCACGGAGGACATCGTCGAGGGCCTGCAGGCAGGAGCCGACGACTACGTGACCAAGCCCTTCGACAACGACGTCATGAGGGCTCGCGTCCAGGTCGGGGCCCGCGTCGTCAACCTGAGGTCCGAGTTGGCCAACCGCGTCATCGAGCTTGAGGAGGCCCTGTCGAGGGTCACTCAGCTACAGGGGCTGCTCCCAATCTGCTCCTACTGCAAGAGGATTCGTGACGACCACGACTACTGGCAGCAGGTCGAAGGCTACATCTCCGAGCATTCGGACGCCCGGTTCAGCCACAGCATCTGTCCGGACTGTCACGACAGACACATCAGGCCCCAGATCGACGAGCTGGAGCCTCGCGAGAAGCGATCCGGCGGGACGTCGAAAACCCGTTTCGACCCTCCCTCTGACCCCCTTCCTGGCCAGGACGGGGGGAGAAATCGTACCTGACGGGAACCCCTTTGACAGGCTCAGGGCAGGCTCTCAGACTCCCGGCAATCCCGACTTGTCGTGATCTGCGCACCCCATATATCATCATCCTGCGACGGGGCGGGGTCCGGTCCGGTAGGCGCTGACAGGCCTGACGCTATAGGAGCCTGAGCCGCCGGCCAGGCTCTCGGCGGCGGCCCTGGCCGTGTCCAGCGACGTGAAGCACGGGATGCGGCGGTCCACGGCGGCGCGGCGTATCTCGAAGCCGTCCTGAAGAGTGGCACGGTCTCCCGTTACCGTGTTCACCACCGCGTCTACCGTCCCGTCTGCGATAACGTCGACGACGTTCGGGTGACCCTCGCTGAGACGCTTCGGCACCGCCACCACGGGAATGTCCAGCGCCCCGATCATGACCGCCGTCCCCTCGGTGGCGTAGAGCCTGCATCCGGCTCTGATAAGCTCCCTGATCATCTGCACAGACTCGGGCTTGTCCCGGTCGGCGATGCTCAGAAGGACGGCGCCCCTGTCGGGAATCGTCAGGCCGGCGGCGGCCAGCGACTTGGCCACGGCGGACCGGAAGTTGCTGTCGATCCCCATCACCTCTCCGGTCGACTTCATCTCGGGACCCAGGTATGTGTCGACTCCCGCTAGCTTGGACATCGAGAAGACCGGCGCCTTTACCCCGACCAGATCTTGCCTTGGCCACAGCCCGCCCTCGTAGCCCATCTCCCGGAGGGTCCGGCCGAGCATCGCCTTGATCGCCAGCCGAACCACCGGCACGCCCGTGACCTTGGAGATGAACGGGACCGTCCTGCTGGCGCGCGGGTTGACCTCCAGTACGTAGACCTCGGTCTTTCGGGCATCGTCGGGGTCGTCCGCGGCACCGGGGCTGCGGTAGGGCCGTCCGCCCACGACGACGTACTGGATGTTCATCAGCCCTCTGATTTGAAGCTCCAGCCCGATCCGAGTGGTGTAATCGACGATAGTGTCGACCTCGTCCTCCGACAGGGTCAGGCCCGGGTATATGGCCATCGAGTCGCCGCTGTGGACGCCGGCCCGCTCCACGTGCTCCATGATGCCTGGAATCAGCACCTGCTCGCCGTCGCAGATCGCGTCGACCTCCACCTCGCGCCCCTCGAAATACTTGTCTATCAGCAGCCTGCGGCCCCCACCGGCCTCCATTGCTCCCGCCATGTACCTGACAAGCTCGGTGGGGTTCTGCACGACCTCCATCGCCCGGCCACCGAGAACATAGCTCGGCCGCACGAGAATCGGGTAGCCGACGGTCTGGGCCACCACGAGAGCCTGCTCCACGTTGGCCACGGCGGCGCCCGGGGGATTGGGGATGCCCACTCGCGCGAGAAACTCCTCGAACAGATGGCGGTCCGAGGCGATGTCTATCGACCGCGCGGTCGACCCCAGGATCGGCATGCCGACCCGGTCCAGTGTCTGCGATAGGTTGATCGCCGTCTGTCCGCCGAACTGGACGATGGACGGCGGGACGTCCACATCCTGCGTCTCCGTCAGCCTCGCCTCGTTCTCCAGGAGGTCGCGGACGCTCTCGTCGTCGACGGGCTCGAGGTACAGACGGTCGCTGGTGTCGAAGTCGGTCGACACCGTCTCAGGGTTGGAGTTGACCATCAGGCTGCTGATACCCTCTTCCTGCAGCGCCCAGGCGGCGTGGACCGAGCAGTAGTCGAACTCGATGCCCTGGCCGATGCGGATGGGGCCGCTTCCGAGGACGATCGCCCTGGCCCCGGCCAGCGGCTCGGCCTCGTTCTCCTCCTCGTACGTGCTGTAGAAGTAGGGGGTTACCGCCTCGAACTCGGCGGCGCACGTGTCCACCAATTTGTAGACGGGCCTCAGACCCCACTCCTGGCGGAGCCGGCGGATCTCCTCCCCCGTCCTGTCGGCGAGGACGCCGATGCTGTCGTCGGAAAAGCCGCAGCGCTTGGCCTGCCGCAGCAGGTCCTCGCCAAGGACCTCCGACAGCAGCCGCCGCTCCATCGACGTTATCCGCTGAAAAGCGCGGGTGAACCACGGGTCGATACCCGTGATGCGCGAGAGTTCCTCCGGACCGACGCCCCGCCTCAAGGCCGCGAGGACGGCCCACAGCCGGTCGTCGTTGGGCCCCAGCGGCAGGGCCTTCAGGAGCTCTTCCCCATCGCCGTTCCACGCCTCCTTCTCCCAGAGGATCGATCTCCCAGTGATCTCCAGGGAGCGGACGGCCTTCTGAAAGGCCGCCTCGAATGAACGGTCGATGGCCATGACCTCGCCGGTAGCCTTCATCTGAGTGCCGATGGTGCGGTCGCCGCTCGGGAACTTATCGAAGGGCCACCGGGGGATCTTGATCACACAGTAGTCGAGAGCCGGCTCGAAGGCGGCCGTGGTCTTGCCGGTGACGGCGTTGGGGATCTCGTCCAGACGCTTTCCTACGGCGATCTTGGCGGCGACCCTCGCGATCGGATACCCGGTCGCCTTGCTGGCGAGGGCGGAGCTTCGACTCACCCGTGGATTGACCTCGATTACGTAGTAGGGGCTGTCCTCTTCGGACCGGCTCGGCAGCGTCGGCCCGACGACGTCTCCCGGCTCAAGGGCGTACTGGACGTTGCATCCCCCCTCGATCCCCAGAGCCCGGATGATCTTGAGGCTGGCCGACCGGAGCATCTGGTACTCCTTGTCCGACAAGGTCTGACTGGGCGCCACGACGATGCTGTCACCGGTGTGTACGCCCATGGGATCGATGTTCTCCATGTTGCATACGGTGATGCAGTTGTCGGCGCCGTCACGCATCACCTCGTACTCGATCTCCTTCCACCCCACCAGCGACCGCTCGAGGAGCACCTGGTGTATCGGGCTGGCCGCCAGTCCACCGGCGACGATGGCCTCTAGCTCCTCCTGTGTTTCGGCGATACCTCCCCCGGTACCGCCCAGCGTGTAGGCGGGCCGTATGACCAGCGGCAGTCCAAGGTCGGCGACGGCTCGCGCGGCCTCGTCCATCGACCCCACGATCACGCTCTGCGGGACCGGCTCGCCGATGCCGGTGAGAAGATCGCGAAAGAGGTCGCGGTCCTCCGCGCTCCGTATCGTCTGCAGCGGCGTCCCCAGCATCCTGACGTCGTACTCGTCCAGCACGCCGGCCTCGGCCAGCTCGACGGCGAGATTGAGCCCCGTCTGGCCCCCCAGGGTGGGCAGGACGCCGTCCGGGCGCTCCGCCGCGATGATACGAGTCAGGACCTCGACCGTGAGCGGCTCGATGTAGACGATGTCCGCGATCCCCTCGTCGGTCATGATCGTCGCCGGGTTCGAGTTGACCAGCACCGTCGTGACGTCCTCCTCGCGGAGGGCCTTGCACGCCTGCGTGCCGGCGTAGTCGAACTCAGCCGCCTGCCCGATCACGATCGGCCCGGACCCGATCACCAGGACCTTCTGGGGCTTATGCTTCAATCTTCTGCACCATCTCGATGAACCGGTCGAACAGATACTCGTTGTCGCGGGGACCCGGCGACCCCTCGGAGTGGTACTGGATGCTCATGATCGGCAGCGACCGGTGGCGCAGCCCCTCGACCGTGCCGTCGTTCAGGTTGACGTGGCTCACCTCCAGCTCGGACGGCAGGCTGTCGGCGTCGACGGCGTAGCCGTGGTTCTGCGCCGTGACGTGGACGAGTCCGGTGTCCAGGTCCCTCACGGGGTGGTTTCCCCCCCGGTGACCGAACTTCAGCTTGTAGTTCCTTCCACCGAAGGCGCGGGCCAGTATCTGGTTCCCAAGGCAGATGCCCATCAGGGGCACCCTGCCCACCAGACCCTTTGCCGTGTCGACGGCGTAGTCCAGGAGGTCGGGATCGCCTGGGCCGGGAGAGAGGACCACGCCGGCCGGCTTCTGCTCCAGGATGTCGTCGGCCGAGGCGTCCGCCGGGATCGCGCCGACCGCGAACCCTCTTGAGCGCAGCATGCGCAGGATGTTGTACTTCAGCCCGTAGTCGCTGACGAGGATCCTCTGGCCCGCCGGCCCGTTCGACCAGGCCGAGCCATCCCAATCGTACGGCTTCTCGGCCGTAACGCGCTTCACGAAATCGGTGTCGCCGTATCGGGGCAGGTCGCGGAGCCTGGCCAGCGCCTGCTCGGGCGGCTCCTCGACGGCGATCACGCCCATCATCACGCCATGCGATCGCAGCCGCCGTGTGACGGCCCTGGTGTCCAGCCCGCTGATCCCCGGAACACCCTGGGACTCGAGAAAATCGTGCACCGTCCCCGTGCTCAGCATATGGCTGGGTTGCAACGAGTGCTCCCGGACGACGAATCCCGAGACCTGGATCCGGCGCGACTCCGAGTCACGCTCATTGATGCCGTAGTTGCCGATCAGTGGATAGGTGAGGACGACGATCTGTCCGGCGTAGGACGGGTCGGTCAGCATCTCCTGGTAGCCGGTCATGGAGGTGTTGAACACCACCTCGCCGTACGCGGACCGCTGCGCCCCGAACGCCTCGCCCCGGTAGGTCGAGCCGTCTTCGAGGACCAGGAAGGCCTGTTTACTCACATCGCACCAATGCATCAGGCCTCTGCATATCGCTGGGTTTGGCGTGGTTCCTTTTTGCTTACGGGCACACAGGGGCTACCAGCTAATGCGAGAGCTGCCTCTAGATTTGGCGCCCCGAGCGATTATCGTTTCGTCTGGGTAAGCGACGGCAATGAGATAATCAAAATCACCGTCACCTATATCCGTCCCTGGTGCTTCGTCTGGCCCGAAACTCTTAACCAACCTAACGAAATTATCACCGAGCTCCTTCGCCCGCTCTTTGGAAGTTGCGACCGCCACAACAACGGCTAATGACAGAGTGCGGCCATCCTGCCCCACCGCAGCGTCCAACACCTCCGTATAACCCCTGATCGACTGTATGGCCAGAGTTTCCTGCTCTTCGGTCAGTGTAGGAGGAGGTCCCTCGTTGCAGGCAACGATCGCGACAATAGTCAACAAGACAAACATAGTCGATACGACTCGTGACATTGAAGGCCCTCCTCAAATTGGTACGGTTCAGAGACCCACCTCTGCTTCGGCAATAGTTGCAGCCACCCAACTTTTGAGTATGGGACCGTCCAGAGGCGTGTTCCTGTGTTTGCGGGCGAAGCGGCCAGTCACGAGAAGCTCAACCTGTCACCGCGAAGTCCAGCGCCCTGGGGTTCTCAATGCGGCTTGACGCGTCGAGGACTTCCAAGCCGACGATGTTCCCGGCCTCATCGTAGTCGACGATGATCCCCGGCTTGTCCTCGTCGCTCTCTTCAATTGCCGACTCGCTGAACGTAATGCGCAGCACGTCGGATGCCTGGTCATACACGATCTTCATGGTGTTCTCCAATCACGTAGCGTCGCCCACGCCGCCATGCACCACCTCCCCACCCACGAGCGTCGCGACGACCCTGCCCCTCAGCGTCGCCCCGTCGAGCGGCGTGTTCTTGCCCTTGGATGCGAACTTCTCCGGGTCGACGACCCACTCTTCGTCCGGGTCGAAGATCGTGATGTCGGCCTGCGCACCGGCCTTCAGAGTTCCCGAATCCCTGCCAAGGAATCGAGCGGGGGCAGTCGTGAGACGGTCGATCAGCACAGGGAGAGCCAGCCGGCCGTCGTGCATCAGCGACAGCGCCGACCCCAGAGCCGTCTCCAGCACGCTGATGCCAAAGGCCGCCTCGTCGAACGTGCACAGCTTCTCGACCCGGCTGTGAGGAGCGTGGTCCGTCGCGATGAAGTCGATCGCACCATCTTTGAGCCCCTCGACCATGGCCTCGACGTCCTTGCGTGAGCGCAGCGGCGGGTTCACCTTGGCGTTCGGGTCATATGCCGACGCCGCGAGCGGATCGAACTGCGAATCGCCGTCAATCAGACCGAAGACGGCCTCGTCCGTCAGCGTCAGGTGGTGAGGAGTCACCTCGCAGGTGACGTCGAGCCCATTCTCCTTGGCCCGCCGCACCAGCTCCACCGATCCGGCGGTGCTGACGTGAGCCAGGTGAAGCCGGCCGCCGGTGAGCTCGGCGAGCGAGATGTCGCGGGCGACCATCGCCTCCTCGGCCGAGTTCGGAATCCCCTTGATCCCGAGCCGGTTGGACACCCACCCCTCGTTCATGGAGCCGCCCATGACCAGCTCGGGGACCTCGCAGTGGTTGATGATGGGGACGCCCAGCGCCCCGCCGTAGGTCAGGGCCTGGCGCATCAGGTTCGGGTCGTCGACCGGATGGCCATCGTCGCTGAACCCGATGCAGCCGGCCTCGGCCAGCTCCGCCATCTCTGCGAGCTCCTTGCCCCGGCTACCCAGAGTCACGCACCCTATGGGCAGCACGCGGACGGAGCCCTCCTCCCGGGCTCTCCGGAGCACGAAGTCGACGGTCGCCGACGAGTCGATCGGCGGATTCGTGTTGGGCATCGCGCATACCGTTGTAAAGCCGCCCCTGGCCGCCGCCCTCGTGCCCGTGGCGATCGTCTCCTTGTACTCGAAGCCCGGCTCGCGGAGGTGACAGTGCAGGTCGATGAACCCGGGACACACGACCATGCCGGAAGCGTCGATGACCTCGGCGCCGTCCGATGGTGCAATTTGCGCGTCGACACCCTTCACCAGGTCTCCTTCGACAAGGACATCCGCGATCCGGTCGATGCCCTGGCCCGGGTCGATGACGCGTCCTCCTTTGATGAGAAGAGCCGACACTGTCTCTAGCTCCTCTCTCTCACCGGCGTCACCGCCGTGTAGAGGACCGCCATTCGAATCGCGACCCCGTTCGTCACCTGCTCCTCTATGACCGACATCGCCCCGTGGGCGACCTCGGAGTCGATCTCGATACCCTCGTTCATCGGCCCCGGATGCATCACGATCGCGTGACGTTTTGCCAGCTTCATCCGCTCCGACGTGATGCAGTACATCCTCGAGTACTCGCGTAGCGCCGGGAGGTAACCCGCCTGATGCCGCTCCTTCTGGACGCGGAGGGGCATCACCACGTCGGCGTCCTCCAGCGCTCTCTCCAGCCTCGTCTCGATCTGCACCGAGCCGAACGGATGGCCCTCCAGAGACCGGTACCCGTTCACGAAGTCGCGGGGGATCAGGGTCGGCGGACCGCACAGGACGACCTTGGCGCCCATCTTTGTGAGTCCCCACAGATTGGAGCGCGCGACACGGCTGAAGAGGAAGTCGCCCACGACGGCGACCCGCAGCCCTTCGATCTTGCCCAGGCGGCTCTTGATGGTATACATGTCCAGGAGCGCCTGCGTGGGATGAGCGTGGCCGCCGTCGCCGGCGTTGATCACGCACGCGTTCAGGTGCCGGGCCAGGAAGTACGGGGCACCGGAGTGCGGGTGGCGCATCACGATCGAGTCCGCGTTCATCGCCTGAAGCGTAAGAGCCGTATTGCGCAGGGACTCGCCCTTCTCGCTGCTGCTGCCGCTTGCGGAGACGTTGATGACGTCGGCGCTCAAGATCTTCCCGGCCTGCTCGAACGACACGCGCGTGCGGGTGCTGGGCTCGTAGAAGAGCGTGATCACCGTCTTGCCCCTGAGCGCAGGCACCTTCTTGATGTCCCGCTGGAGCACCTGCTTCATCGCCGAGGCGTTCTGGAGTACCTCCTCGATCTCCTCTCGCGAGAAGTCGTCAAGGTCCAGGAAGTGGCGGCGCCTGGTAAGACGGGACACCATGCCGGTCGACACGGCCGGATTCTCCCGAAGACCTGTGGCTCTTGTCATCCCTCCTCCTTGGCGAGAAGCACTACCTCGTCCACTTCGTCGATCTCTTCGAGACGGACCTGCACCTCTTCATCCAGGGAGGTGGGCACGTTCTTGCCGACGAAGTCGGCCCTGATCGGCAGCTCTCTGTGGCCCCTGTCGATCAGCACGCCTAGCTGGATCGACGCGGGCCTGCCCAGGTCGTTCACCGCGTCCATCGCGGCGCGGATGCTCCGTCCGGTATACAGGACGTCGTCTATTAGGATCAGCCGCCGCCCCTGGACGTCGACCGGAATCTCTGTACGGTGCATGACGGGTCTCACCCCGCCCGAGATGTCGTCCCTGTACAGTCCGATGTCGACCGCGCCGACGGGCGCCTCCTTCTCCTCGAACCCTTTGATCAGGACGGACAGCCGCCGGGCCAGGGGGACGCCCCGGGTGTGGATGCCCACCAGCACGACATCCTCGAGCCCGGCGTTGCGCTCGAGGATCTCATGCGCGATCCGTGCCAGCGCGCGCCTCATTTCGGCCGATGTCAGGATTACCTTGCCGGACAAAGAAAAAACCTCTTGCCTTGCGACTGGCAAGAGGCTCGATCTCCTCTGAGGTGCGCCGGACCCATGGGTCTGCGCTTCGCCCTTGCCAGCCTCGCCGGACTGATTTAAAGGGGCGCTAAGTTGTCGAATGGAGCCGGGCTCCCGTTCCCGCTATTGTAGCTCATGGCTCCCCTGGGTTCAATAGCGGCCGCCTGTCCCGGCGACCGGCAGAGTCGACAGGGCCCTGGACGCCGGTATATAGCATCGCCCTGCCTTGACGCTCCAAAGCCGCAACAATAGAATTAGTCATAAGGGTGCTGCATGGTCCGGGGTGACGAAAACGGGCCGCCGTGACAGTCGGCAAGACGATTCAGTACGGAGGCGCATGGGAGATCAACTGCGGCCGAAGCTCGTATCCGCCGGGGGGCTGGTGTATCGGGCAGATGACGGAAGGATCGAGCTGGTGATCTGCGGACGCAAGAAGCCCCGGATATGGGCACTTCCGAAGGGCACCCCGGCTCCAAACGAAACTCATGAGGAGACCGCCATTCGCGAGGTCAGCGAAGAGACCGGCCTCGAGGTGGAGATCAGGAGCTTCGTCCGAAGCATCGACTACTGGTTCGTCCGCCCAACAGACCGTCTCCGATGCCACAAGACGGTGCACTTCTACCTGATGGGAGCGCTGGGAGGCGACACCGCCCGGCACGACCACGAGTTCGACGAGGTGAAGTGGGTTCCCGTCGAAGAGGCCCTGTCCACTCTGACCTACCCCGGCGAGGTACAGGTTGTCAAAGATGGCATTTCCATGGTCCCGGGGACGGCCACAGGTTGAGAGCGCGCCACCCGTGATCCGAGGCAAGAAGGTCGTTTTGAGGGAGAAGCGGCTGGAGGACGCCGTCGACGACTATAGCTGGAGGGTCGACGACGAGCTCTGCCGCCTGGACGCCACCACGCGGCTCAGGATGTCGTACAACGAGTACCTCAGGTATGCCCGCGAAGAAATGGGCTTCTCCGGTCAGTGGTCCATGCGCTTTGCCATAGACACGCTGGACGGCAAACACATCGGCAACTGCATGTACTACGACATCGACCTGGCGAGGCCGAGCTGGGCATCATGATCGGCGATCGCGACTACTGGGGTGACGGTTATGGGACCGACGCCGTTGAAACGCTCTTGAGGTACGTCTTTGCTCAGGGGACTCTCGATCGCATCTACCTCCACACGCTCGACTGGAATCAGCGGGCCCGAGGCAGCTTCGCAAAAGCCGGCTTCCGCGAGGTCAAGTCCGTCCGGCGCAGCGGCATGAACTTCGTCCTCATGGAGGTACAGCGGGCGGCCTGGGAGGCACGCCCGGAGTCTGCAGACGACGCTGAAGCCCCGGTCGGCGAACCCAACCAGGGTATCTTCGAGGAGCCCAGGGCGGCAGACGCCCGGTAGCTCCCGTCCGTCGATCACCTCCCGATGGGGGACCGGCTCCGCCTCCTCTACTGATCCGCAGGCCCAGAGCCCTCGGGAGCCCCACGTCGTTCACGGCCGCCTGTAGTTGTGTCCACTTCCTCCTGAGGCCGCCGGACTTTTGGGGGTTTAAAACCCGCCGTTGGTGGCCAACGTAGAAGGTAATCGTGCGATCCGGTCGATGGCTGTGTCGGAGTGACGCACCTTGTTGACACGGTCTCGCGTCCGGTGCTACGCTCAAAGGCGCTGACTAAGCGCTGAGGCGGAGGGACGCGATGATCCTGGTAACCGGAGCGGCGGGATTCGTCGGCCGGCACGTCGTTCGTGAGCTGACCTCCAGAGGACACGAGGTCCGTGCCCTGGTCCGCACGCAGTCGAGGGCCGCGCTCATCTCCGGTCCGAGCGTCGAGATCGCCACCGGCGACGTCCTCGACCCTGGGTCGCTGACCGCGGCGTTCGAGGGCGTCGACGCGGTCATACACCTGGTGGCGATCATCCGGGAGCGAGGCAGCCTGACCTTCTCCCGCGTAAACCACGAGGGTACGCGCAACGTCGCGAACGCGGCTGCATCGGCGCAGGTCAAGCGCTTCGTGCATGCCAGCACGATCGGGGCGAGCGCTGATCAGACCACCTCGTACCTTCATTCGAGATGGCTCGCCGAGCAGGAGATATCCCAAGCTGGTTTCTCCAGCACGATTGTCCGGCTCTCTCTCGGTTTCGGGGAGGGCGACGAGTTTACCAACGTCCTGGCGGCCCAGGTCAAGCTCGCGCCCGTTGTCCCGATAATCGGCGACGGAGCCACCAGACTGCAGCCGATTGCGGTCCAGGACATCGCACGGTGTCTGGTGCTAAGCTATGAGCAGGATGGCGTGGCGGGCAAGACCGTCGAGGTCGGCGGTCCGGAGCACTTCACGTACGAGGAAATGGTGGACCTGGTCATAGAGACGATGGGCGCCCGGCGCTTGAAGGTGCATCTGCCGCCTCGGCTCATGGGTCCGGTAGTGGCCGTCATGGAGGCGCTCATGCCCCGGTCGCCCGTGACTGTGGATCAGCTGAAGATGCTGAATCTCGACAACACGACGACCCTCGATTCGGTCGAGGCGAGCTACGGGTTCGTGCCCGTGTCGCCGAGAGGCAACCTCGACCACGTCCTCAAGATCGGCCTGCTCGACGCCCTCAAGATTAACCTCGGGACTATGCCATCGCACATTAGAGACCACTAGACTGATACACAGGTTTATGAGAGCAGTTCGTCCAACGACAGGCGAAACCACGAGGACGCCCCCGTATTCTCCGGAGGTCGATGCTGACGACTGCAGGTTCGAGGCCGCCCTGGAGCGGGTCATGGGCCTCGCCGACTTTGAGCGAGTCATTCGCAGCCCGGGCCACTCGTCTTTTCACCTGGAGCGCATCGGTCTTCTCCTGAGGCGGCTCGGTGATCCCCACAGGGCGACTCCAACCATCCACGTCGCCGGCAGCAAGGGCAAGGGAAGCACCGCTGCGATGATGGCCTCCATCCTGACGGCTCAGGGATACAAGGTTGGCCTCTACACCTCCCCGCATCTTCACAGCGTGGTAGAGCGCATCAGGATCGGACTAACGCCCATCGGACGCCAGGAGTTCGCCGCCATCGTGGAGCGGGCCTGGCCGGCTGCCCAATGGGTCGGGGAGCGAGGCGGCTACGGAGGCGTTACGACCTTCGAGCTGCTCACGGCCTTGGCCTTCCTGTACTTCAAGCGCGAAGGGACAGACCTACAGATAATCGAAGTGGGTCTCGGCGGACGGCTGGACTGCACCAACGTGGTCGTTCCGGAAGTCAGCGTCATTACGTCGATTAGCCTCGACCATACCTCGATCCTCGGCGATACCGTGGAACAGATAGCCTTCGAGAAAGCTGGTATCATCAAGGACGGGATACCGGTCGTGGTCGCGCCCCAGGCCGCCGGGACCTGGCCGGTGTTCAAGGAAATAGCCGGCCAGCGACACGCTCCCCTGGTGGAGGCCGGCGCGCTCGTGTCTCTGACCAGCGGCCAGGCAACGCTCGACGGCCAGTCGTTCGAGGTTCGCGGTCCGCGTGGCGGCTACAGCCTCTCGATCCCGCTGCTCGGGGATCATCAGCTGGAGAACGCTCTGACGGCGATTGCGACCCTCGAGACGCTGAACAAACGAGGCATTCCTGTGGACAGGAAGAGTATCTTTGAAGGGCTCGCCCGAGTAGAGTGGCCCGGAAGGATGGACGTACTTTCCGCGAACGGCCAGCTCGTCGCCGTGGACGGTGCGCACAACACCCATTCGATGATGAGGCTGGCGGAGGCCGTCCAGAAGTACTTCGGTCCGAGGCCCATGACCCTGATTTTTGGCGCGCTCAGCGGACACACAGTGGACGGGATGCTTTCTCAGCTCTCCAGGTTCTCGCCATCGGTGATCGCCGTTAGATCGAGGCATCCGAGGGCGCTGCCGAGCGGCGACATCGAGGCCGCGGCCTCGCGGCGGAATCTTCGCGTGCTGTTCGCCACCGAAAGCGTCGCCGACGCGACACAGCGGGCGCTGGCGCGGGCCGCTCCCGATGAGCTGATCCTCGGCACCGGGTCGTTGTCCGTCGCCGCCGAGGTAATCGAGGAGGTCGACGACATTCCCCCCGAGGTGTATCCCAACATCAAGCGTGCGCCGGTCGACTCCCCCAACGGGGCCAGACCGGGATGAACAACGGCAGGACTCGGGTCGTGGTGACCGGGCTGGGGGCACTCAGCCCGCTCGGACTATCTACGGACGAGTTCTGGCAGGGGCTTCTGGAGGGGAGATCGGGCGTCGAGACGCTGACGCTCTGCGACCCGCGGCCCTTTCCTTCCCAGATTGGCGGCGAGGTCAAGGGCTTTGACCCGGTAACGTACATGGACGCCAAGCAGGCCAGGCGCATGGGCAGGTTCTCCCAGCTGGCGGTCGCCGCGGCCGGTGCCGCGATCGAGGATTCGGGGCTTAGGCTCTCGAAGGAGGATCCCGAAAGGATCGGGGTCCTGCTGGGCAACGGCTCGGGTGGCCTTCCCGAGATCGAGCAGAACGTCCGAACCCTTGCGGAAAAGGGCGGCATGCGGATCAACCCTTTCTTGATGCCGATCATGCTCCCGAACATGGGCGCAGCTAGCGTAAGCCGGCTCTTCGGCTTGAAAGGGTATACCTCGACGGTAGCTACCGCGTGTGCGTCCGGCACTCAGGCCCTGGGTGAGGCAGCCGAGGTGATCCGCCGGGGCGCCGCCGACGTAATGCTCAGCGGTGGCTTCGAGGCCGGAATCAGCCAGATCGGCCTGGGCGGCTTCTGCGTCATGAGGGCATTGAGCACGAGGAACGACGACCCTCACAAGGCCAGCCGGCCGTTCGACGCGAAGCGGGACGGGTTCGTGGGCTCGGAGGGAGCAGGTATCCTCGTGTTGGAGAGCCTGGAGCACGCACTGGACCGAGGGGCCAGCTTATTGGCCGAGGTGGTGGGCCACGGCGTCTCCTCCGACGCCTATCATCCGGTCCTTCCCGACGAGGACGGCGCCGGAGCGGCTCGGGCCATCCGATTCGCCCTTGCAGACGCCCGTGTCGGCCCGGACGAGATCGACTACATCAACGCTCATGCCACGTCGACTCAGAAGAACGACAGAATGGAGACCTTCGCGATAAAGGAGGTCTTTGGCGAGCGGGCCTACGACGTGCCGGTCAGCGCCACCAAGTCGATGATCGGCCATGCACTGGGCGGGGCCGGCGGGCTGGAGGCGGTGGTCTGCGTCAAGACCATCCAGGACGACATGATCCACCCGACGATCAACTACGAGTACCCAGATCCGGAGTGCGATCTGGACTACGTTCCCAACGTCGCCCGATCGGCGCGCGTGGATACCGTGCTCTCGAACAGCTTCGGCTTCGGCGGCCAGAACGCGTGCCTGATCCTTCGCCGCTACGAGGACTGAGCCTTCCGATTCCCCAGACGGGGTCAATGAGGAGACGTTAAGGCCTGGCCGAGTGGGGCGGGCCTTAGACAGCCGTGCGAAGGGCCCCGCACAACTTTCCCCTTCAAATTCGTGTGCGATCGCCGGCTACTGCTTCGCAGCCTGCACAAAAGCGTCGGCGATGACCTGGTGGCCAGCGTCGTTCGGGTGGATGTCGCCGAAAGCGATATGAGTCAGTGCCAGCGCCCTGTTGTCGAACAGGGGATAGACATCTACGACCGTTACCCCGAAAGAGGCGCCTATGCAGGCTATGAGGTCGTTCAATCCAGCATTGGCAGGATTGCCGAGGGCGCTACAGTCTACAACTCCGTCCGCGCCAAGGAGCGCAGCGTCTATCGCCGGTTCAAATGGGCTACCGGTGCCGTCGAAGGGATTGTAGTAAGTCATCACCAGGAAACTCTCGTTGCCCGGGTCTTCGGCGAGGGCGGAAGTGATGGAGCTCAGGATGGCTGCGTAATTACCGGGAAACGCAGTGAGTGCAGCCAAGATTGCCGCCTGACACGCGGGGTCCGCAGGGCTCACGGAGCAAGGCCCTACAAGCAGCCCCAGCAGGTCGTTACCTCCGATATCCAGCGTCACCACCTTCACGTTCGTTCCGAGATCGGCGATGGCTGCGACTGCGTTCGCCAGCTGCCCGCCGCTGATAAAGCTGCCGCTCGTGTCTCCACTGACAGCCAGATTGGTAGCGACCTCAGGTCCGCGATGGCTTTGCGGAAAGACATCGTGGTTAAAGACGCTAACGTATCCGTTCGCGTCGGGGTCGGTGGCGCCAACGCCCACGGCTAGCGAGTCGCCCAGCGCCAGGGACTGTCCTAAGGAGGGCGGCGCGGCCAGGGCCAGCCCCAACGGCACCGCCGCGGCGACAACACTCGCGGCCAGAATCGCGATGGCCTTGAGGTTCATTTCATAGACTCCGTCCGGGATTTCCCATTTCGGCCGGCCTCGGGCTTCGAGGACAGCCCAAACGAGATAGCGGCATCATAAGCTGAAACTCGATGCTGGTCAAGCCCTGGCACCCTCGAAGGGAACGAAGCCGGTCATAAGTCGCCCATCCGGGCTATCTTAATCGTCATAAGGTCTGCCACGGACGTCTTGAGCCCCCTCAGAGTGAATACGGCTTTCCGGGAGCCTCTTCTGGAAAGCCCAGAGAGGCCCCTGGCAGGGCGATCAAGAATGGGGGGGCCAGAGGGCCGAAGCCCCTTCGCTGGTCTGCCTGGGGCGGGCGAGTGGGGCCCTCAGATATGAATCCTGCGCTCGTTCTTGCCAGAACTCGGCAAGTGCCGGTGCGCAAGATCGTTCTTAGCACCCTGCTGGAGTTGGGGGAGCAGGTTGCTCGGGAGGAAGGGGCGCCTAGGCCGGAGTCGGTGGGTTGTCCGCCATCATGTGGCCCAGCATCATTCCAAGTGCCATCGTGTGGCTGCACGTTTCGTGGGTGGCGAAGTAGTTACAGGAGCAGTTCAGCCTGCCCGCCTCGTAGGAGACCGTGTAGTCGGCGTTGTTCCCGCGGAAGTCCGCCTCGTACTTCGTAAGGGTCACTCGTTCCGGCTGATGAGCGTAGTCCTTGGCCTTTTCGATCTTCCTCACGAGGCTTGTGTTCATACGCGGCTGCCCTCCTGAACTGCGGTTTTCACCAACCTTTGTTAACCTTTCGGGCTGCATCTCAACCCGGGTCAGGTAGCGTGTCCTGCACCTCGATTGTAAGACCGTTCGGGCGGGCGGTCAACGCCTGATCGAGGGGACATGTTCCCCCGTCTCCGGACCCGTCTGGAAAACGAGGTCCAGTCTCGGGCACCGATCTCGCCTCTCGTTGTCGCGGCACAGGCACAGTGATATATTCGTGGCGTCCGGCCAGCAGCAAAGAGACGGTGGAGGCGCCACCATGGCAGACGAACTGCGGATCGCGCTCATAGGCCAGGCGGCCTTCGGAGGCAAGGCCCTCAACGCGCTCGTCGAGCGGCGAGAGAACGTCGTCGCGATCTTCTGCCCCCGGGATCGAGAGGGGCGGCCGCTCGACGCGATCAAGGTTGCCGCGAGACGCCACGATATCCCCGTCCTGCAGTTCGGGCGCATGAGAGATCAGGACTGCATCGACGCCTTCCGCCGGCTGGAGGTGGACCTCGGTGTCATGGCGTTTGTCACCGACATCGTGCCCGATGCCATCCTGGAGGCGCCGACACACGGCACGATCCAGTACCACCCGTCCCTCCTTCCGAAACATCGGGGTCCGAGCTCGATCAACTGGTCCATCATCCAGGGCGATCGGAAGACGGGGCTGACCATCTTCTGGCCCGACAGGGGCCTCGACACTGGCCCTATTCTCCTTCAGAAAGAGGTCGCCGTCGAGCCCGACGACACCCTGGGATCGCTCTACTTCGACAAGCTGTTCCCGATGGGGATCGAGGCGATGGTCGAGTCGGTCGCGCTGGTGAAGAAGGGCGATCCGCCGCGTATACGGCAGGACGAGCCGGAGGCGACCTACGAGGGGTGGTGCAAGGCCGAGGACGTGATTCTCGATTGGAGCCGGCCGGTGGGAGATCTGTACAACATGGTCCGAGGCGCGGACCCGAGCCCAGGCGCGGGGACCACCTTCCGCGGCGAGAGCGTGCAATTCTTTGCCGCCAGACTGAAAGAGGGTGATACCGGCCGGAGTCCTGGGGAGGTAGTGGACGTGACCGCGGAGAGCTTCGCCGTGGCCGCATCCGGTGGGAGCGTGGTGGTGGGAAGGGTCAGGCCCAAGGGTTCGGCGAAGATATCGGCGGCCGACTGGATCTCCTCAGTGGGGCTGCAGGCCGGAGATCGATTCGGCGAGTAGAAGGCTTGAGATCGTCTGCGGGTAAAATCTGGGACCGGAGCGGTGAGCTCCGGTCCCACGACCGCCCGTTCTGCCAGGCTGATCGGCTAGTGCGCCACCCTGGTTACCAGGCGTGCCCTCGCCTCCTCCGTTCGCTGCGGGTACGGATGTCCCATCAGGACGTAGAGTGTGACCGCCAGGCCGCTCACCGTGAGGCCCAGCACCATCGCGATGGCCCCAGTGCCGATCGCCAGATCGCCTACTCCGAAGCCCATGACCGCCAGGTTCAGGGAGTTCCTGAGAGTCAGCCCCTTGAGGTATGTCTCACGGTTCGGGTCCCCCCGCTCCATACCGGTGTACGGGCCGTACCGGCCGAACGTGTGCTCCTTGATCACGTCCTGCTCCGCCCTTGCAGTCCTGGCGTCCTGGACGAGGACTCCGGGAATCGCGGCGTCGCCGCCGGTTATCACGTTCTCTTCCATCAGCGCGTCGGCGATCTCTGCCTTGGCACTGAGTCCCATCGTGACGAAGAGACCGCCCATAGCCGCCGCGCTCAACCCAACGAGAATGGCGAGAACCGCCACGATCCTGCCTGCCGTCTGCCACCTGGTGCCTTCCATACCAGCACCTCCTTCTTAAGAATCTCGGTTCGCGCTCTTGCTGCGGTTCGGGTGTCTCTCTTTCGTCAATTCAAGGATAACCCTCGATCATCAAAGCCTTGTGAGCTGTGGGTTCCGTAACGTGAAAAGTGTGTGACAAGTTTCACACACGCTTGCTGAGCACCCGTTATAATGGTCTCCAATCAGACGATTGGAGGTCACGGTCCCTTGTCCGAAGATAGCGCTCCCGACGTCGAGGTCTGGGACTATGCCGACGAGCTGATGTCGATCCCCAGGGCCCACCTCGCCCTGGAGCTTCATCAGGACGAGGACGGCCTTCTTCTGAGTCACGAAGGCCGCGCTCTCGCTCGATGCCACCTAACCCCCCACGGGATGACGGCCGCGGGCTACCTCGCCAGGGCACTTGGCGTGCAGGTGCCTGCCCTCGGCGAGTCCGTGTCGGCCAGGGTGTCGACCGGCGTCCTCTTCCGCGCCGTCGCCATAGCCCGGCTCGACTTCCGGAACGAGCAGTCTTACCGGTTGTTGGACCGTTGGCTCGAAGAGGCGGCGTTGCAGCGCGGTGGGTCGAGCGCCGAGACGTGATAGCGGACTGCGCGACGTTGATTTGGCTGGAGCTTCCATCTATAATCTTGCCGGCCCCTGGGGCGGGAAGGCGCAATGTCCATCGATCACTCCAAACTGGCGGTCGGCCAGGAGGTTTCGGCTCAGGCGATCACCCTCGACGGGGAGGCGGTTTCGAGATACGTCGATGCCGTCGACGACCGGTCGAGCATCCCGGTGCGAGACGGTGAAGCTGCGATAGTGCCTCCGATGGCGGTTGCCGCCCTCAGCCTCGGCGCAGTGATCACGGACCTGCAGATCCCTCTTCAGACGCTGCACATGCGCCAGGAGCTCGTGTTCAACGGCGCGGTGCGGATCGGCCAGTCCGTTAGGTGCAGGGCCCATGTCTCTCAGAACGCCGTTCGTCGTGGGACAAGGCTGCTCACCGTGGAGATGGAAGTGGACGACGAGTCGGGCAACAGGGTGCTGTCGGGCAAAGGCACTATAGTCTTTCCGGAATGACTGCGGAGCAGAGGCTGCCGGCGATCGAGCGTGTCATCACGCAGACGCAAATCGACAGATACGCGACGGCGTCTGGGGACTTCAACCCGATCCACATCGACAAGAAGGTCGGCGAGGCGTCCCAGTTCGGCAGCACCATCGCGCATGGAATGATGGTCGCGGCGGCCATATCCGAGATGATGACGCAGGCCTTCGGGGCGCACTGGGCCGAGGCCGGGCGGCTGAAGATCAGGTTCAAGGCCCCGGTGCTCCCGGGGGACGCCGTTACGGCGTCCGGTCGGGTCGCCGGTGTCGACGATGAAGCCGGCGGCAGGCGGATCAGGTGCTCCGTGGTCGTCAAGAAGCAGACCGGCGAAGAAGTGATCGCCGGCGAGGCGTCCGTGGTAGTTCCGATGGAGCGGATGTAAGTTGGCAACTCCTAGCGGGAAGACCCTGATAGCCGTCGACGCGATGGGTGGCGACCACGCCCCCGGCGCGGTCGTTGAAGGTGTCATCCGGGCTGTCGGCCGGGAGGACATCGAGGTCCTGCTCGTCGGAGACCCGAGGGCCGTAGAGGCGGAGCTGGCTTCGCGCGCGGTCAAAGGCCTGCCTATTACCACCGTAGCTTCGGACGGAGTGATAGTGGAGGGAGAGCCCCCGGCTCAAGCGTTGCGCCAGAAGCCAGAGGCCTCCGTCCTGGTCGCCACACGTCTGGTCAAGGAAGGGCAGGCGGACGCCTGCGTCAGCATGGGGTCCACCGGGGCTGCCATGGCCGCCGCCGCTATCATCCTGGGGGTCATCGAAGGCATCGACAGACCGGCGCTTGGAGGACCCGTCATCGGACTCGCGCCGCAGACGATGATCGTCGACGTCGGGACCAACGTGGACTGCCGGCCCATACAGCTAGTCAGCTTCGCGGTGATAGGCGACGTGTGGGCTCGCCAGCTCTGGGGCGTGGAGCGGCCGCGCATAGCGTTGCTGAGCGTTGGATCGGAGGTCGGCAAGGGCAACCGTCAGGTCAGGGAGACCGCCGAGCTGCTGGCCCGGACAAAACTCAACTTCATCGGCAACGTCGAGGCCAACGACCTGGTCCGCAATGTTGCCGAAGTCGTCGTCTGCGACGGGTTCGTCGGCAACGTCGTCATGAAGCTGACCGAGGGCATGGGCTCGGCGTTGGCGGACCGTCTCCGAACCCGGCTCGAGGGCATCCTGGACGGGACCGAGCTGGAGAGCGTGATCGGGGAGGTGTACGACCTCGGAAACGTGGTCGAGGCTTACGGCGGAGGTCCGCTGCTCGGCGTGGACGGCGTCAGCGTAGTCGGCCACGGCGCGGCAAGGTCCGAGTCGGTCGCCCGTGCTATCGCCACGGCCAACCTCGCCGTCCGGAGGAATCTGGTCCCGGTGCTGAACCAGGAGCTGGCGCGGCTGAGAGTCCAGGTGGCCGAACCGGCCGGGGACCCGAGATAAGACAGCATCAGTCCGGAGAAGACTTGTCAGACTCTACATTGCTACCCAAGAGCGCTCTGATCACCGGGGCGGCCAAAGGCATCGGCAAGGCCACCGTTCTGCGGCTCGCCGAGATGGGGCTGAGGGTGGCCATCAACTACAACACTTCCGATCGGGCCGCGAACGAGCTTGCCGGGTCGATCAACGCCGGCGGTGGCAAGGCCATTACCGTTCAGGCCGACGTCAGCCGGCTCGATCAGGTTACGGCCATGATCGAACAGGTTCGCGCCGAGTTCGGCCAGATCGACATCCTCGTCAACAACGCCGGGGTCATCAGCGACAGGCTCGTGGTCCGGATGACGGATGAGGACTGGGACAAGGTTATCGGTGTCAACCTGAACGCCGTCTTCTACTGTAGTCGCGCGGTCCTCCGTGACATGCTCAACAGCCGATGGGGGCGGATCATCAACATCGGGTCGATCGTCGGAATCCGCGGCAATGCGGGGCAGGCCAACTACGCCGCATCCAAGGCGGGGCTCATCGGCTTCACCAAGTCCCTCGCGAAGGAGCTGGCGACGCGCAACATCACCGTCAACGCCGTGACGCCCGGCTACACTTCGACCGACACGGTAAACGTGCTCCCACAGGCCCTCAAAGACCATATCCTGGGCCAGATTCCCCAGCACAGGTTCGGGGAGCCGGACGAGATCGCCCACGCCGTCGCTTTCCTGGCGAGCGAAAACGCGAGCTATATCACCGGTCAGGTCATCAGCGTCGACGGCGGACTCGCCGTTTAGCCGCAATGGCCGACCCCGGTGACTTGCTTGTAGGTGCTGCGGGGAGTGGTTCGTTAGCTCCGGCGGCCCGATCACGAGCGGGGAGTGCAGAGGGGCAGAGCCCCTATGACGGGAGCCTGAGGGTGTCCCTCAGACACCATTCCCCACCCTTTTCAAAGATTGGCGCGGCGGGGAGTTCCGAGGACGGCTCGATCCACGGATCGAAGATCACCCCTGATTAATCGGCGAAAACGCGACCCATCAGCAGCTTGGTCTCCCTGATCGTTCGGTGACTAATCTAGGGATCAGTCATACTGAACCATCACGGAGTGCACATGATGAGGCGAGTAACCATCAAAGAGGCGGCCCGCATTCTCGGGGTGGAGCCGCTGACAATCAGACGGCGCATCCAACGCGGCGAGATCCAGGCAGAGCAGCAGCCCCAGGGCGGCCGCTATATTTGGTCGGTCTTTCTGGATGATCAGGCAGGCAAGAGGGTTATATCAGCCGGAAGGCTCGCCGATGTGTTGCGGGATCGATCAAGCGACGTATCCGCTGATATATCCGATGTATCGACGGGCGACGGGCCGGGGGTCGAGATCAGACTCTTGAAAGAGCAGGTGAGGTCTCGCGACGAGCTGGTCGAGACCCTCAAGGAGCGTGTGAAGGCCCAGGATTGGCAGCTCGGAGAGATCCTGAGCCAGCTCCGAGAGGTCCAGGTCAGAATGTTGCCTCCTCCCGCCGACAATCGACCATGGTGGCGGCGTCTGGCCGGCAGCGGTCGAGCTTGATGATCCGGTCCTTCTCTCAACGGGGCCGGGCTCCCGATAATCACCGAAGGTCGTCTTGAAAGACCTCGAAGGCAAGGTAGCGCTCGTTACAGGCGGCTCCAGGGGCATCGGCAAGGCCATCGCATTGGAGCTGGCACGGCGTGGAGCCGACGTCGCGATCAACTACTTCCGCAGCCACGTGGCGGCCAGGGAGACCCAGGCGGAGATCGAGGCCCTGGGGGTGCGGTGCCGTCGGTTCAAGGCCCATCTGGGCGACGCAGCCAGGATCGGCCACCTGTTCGCGGACGTGCGCAGCGAGTTCCCCCGCCTCGATATCCTGATCAACAACGCCGCCTCCGGCGTTCAGCGTCCCGCGCTTGAGCTCGAGGAAAAGCATTGGGATTGGACGATGAACGTCAACGCGAGGGCGCCGTGGCTTTGCGTGATGGAGGCGGTCAAGCTGATGACCGGCGGCGGCCGGATAGTCAACATTACCAGCCTGGGGTCGCACAAGGTGCTGCCCTACTACTTTTCCGTCGGGACGTCCAAGGCGGCCCTCGAGGCGCTGACCCGATACCTCGCCGTGGAGCTCGCACCAAAAGGGATCTGGGTCAACGCTGTCTCGGGGGGCTACGTCGACACGTCGGCCCTCGACCACTTCCCAAATCGGGACGAGATGCTCAGGAACGCAGAGGGTATCCCGGCGGGCCGGATGCTGACGCCCGGCGACATCGCGCGTGTGGTCGCCTTCCTATGCGGCGATCAGGCCGAGATGATCCGTGGGCAGGTGATCGTGGTCGACGGCGGTCTGTCACTCAGAGGCTGAAGGGCAGGCCCGACACCTCGGCCGGGATCTCGCCGTCCAGCGACTCCAGGGTGAGCTGCGTCCCCGGCTCGGCCTGTTCGCGTCTCACGTAGCCCAGCCCCACCCAGGCCCCGAGCTTGAAGGAGCTTACGGCCGACGTCAGCCGTCCTACGAGCTTGGCGTCCGAGAGCAGCCTTGCATCGTCCGCCGGTGCACGGTCCGGGCTCCAGCGAATGCCGACCAGGTGCCTCTGGACCTTTCGGTACGTGTCGAGCCGAGCGACCACCTCCTGGCCGACGTAACAGCCCTTGTTGAAGCTGATGAATTCGGTGAGTCCGGCCTCCAGAGGGTTGACCCCCTCGTTGAGCTCCGGACCGTAGGCCGGAACACCCTGCTCGATCCGCACGAGCTCCAGGGCCATCCGCCCGGCCGGACGGATGCCGAGGTCTGCCCCTCTCTCCATCAGCTCTTTCCACAGGGCCTCTCCCCGCTCGGAAGAGACGACCAGGTCATATCCGGGCAGCCCGGCAAAGTCGGATCGCACGACGACGATCTCAGAGCCGTCCACGTTCGCCGTAATGGAGCCGTGCAACCGCATCGCCGACAGATCCCGCCCGGTGGCCAGCGATATTAGGTCGGACGATCTGGGGCCGGCCAGCGCCAGCATTGCCGTTCCCTCGGCCAGGTCCTCCACCGAGACATCTTCCCCAAACGTGTAGAAATCGATCCAGCTGGCCACCTTCTGCCGGTTCTGCGGGGCGGTGAACACGAGCAGATGGTCCGGCTGAGCATGGAGAAACAGCAGATCGACTATGCGGCCCTTGCTGGACGTGAGCACCGTGCCCGCACCCTCGCCCGGCACAAGGTCACTTAGCTGGTTGGTGGAGAGCCGGTTGAGAAGCTCCAGGCGGTCGCTTCCAGCAACCCCGAGCCTCCCGACGTAGGACCTGTCAACCAGCGCGACCGCTCCGGTCGCCGCGGCGTACTCCTCCTCCACGGTGGAGTAGGTGATGGCGGTCGGTGAGCCGTGCGTTTCCCCGATCGTAGCGCCGGACCGCCTCTGTAGCTCTATCAGGGGGCTGCTCGCCATCAGACGCTCCTGAGGATACACGACGGATCGTTGCCGGGAAGCCGGGACAGGGAGGTGCAGACGCGGGAGGACGTTTGGCGGTCCTTGCCAGGAGGCGGAAAGACTCGGTTAGACGCTAAAGGACGTGCCGCAGCCGCAGGTCGTCTTGGCGTTGGGGTTGTTGAAGACGAACCCCTTGCCGTTCAGCCCGCCCGAGTACTCCAGGATCGTGCCGGCCAGGAAGATGTAGGACTTGCGATCGACGTACAGCTCGAGCCCGTGCTCCCGGATCATCTTGTCGCCCTCCTCGGGCCCGTCGACCAGGTCGCATGTAGGTCAAGCCCGAGCATCCCCCACCCTTGACGCCGACGCGCAGATACGAGCCGGGCTTCCCCGCCTGTCCGGCAAACACCTGCACGTGGTCGGCTGCCTCTTTGCTTATCGAAATCGTCAGCGGCTTCGGCTTAGTAATGGTCACCCGTATTCTCCTCGGATTGGACCCCCGACATCATCGCAGGTAGTTCCCATACATTCTAAGTAAGAAACGTGCTTTAGTCAACGCAGGCGGGTATCTCAGATTCCCCACCTGACATGGTTGGGAGCTGCTTGGTGTGCTTTCAGGGGGTGTCCGGATGTCGACCAGGGGTGACGCATGACATGATCGGGCATCGGACAGGGTCTCGGGTGCCGTCTTTGAGGGTATCGGCAGCGGTTCGCTGCCAATTATGGCTGTTCTCAGGCCAAAGAAGGCATGGCCGAGCCTGGCAACTCGGCAGAGTCGCCTACAAACCGATGCTCCAGGCAGGGTCGCCTATGCTCGATGCGGCTCGGCAGCCAGCGCCAATATCCTCTGCCGCGCCCTGAGCAGCAACTCGTATGAGGGATGGCCCCGGGCCAGACGGATGATCAACCTCCTGGCGTGACGCATCACACGGCCCGGTAGGGCGATCAGGGCGAAGCGCACCGCCTTCAGACGCTTGCCCACCCACTGTTCGCCCAACACCAGCCGCTTCATGGCAGAGTTCAGGTTGAAGGCCAGCACCGATATGGCCCACCATGCGGCGTTGGCCCCGAACAGCCCCGACGGCAGCCGGCCCCCAGCCAAGTCACTCTTCAGAACGCTGTGGACCTCCTCGCCCTTGCCGCACCTCTGTCTCGACCACCAGATCAACTCATCTGCCGCAATGCTCCGGTTGGTCACCACGCCGAAGACCTTGTACCAGCCTCTGTTGGACAGCTCCATCGCGGGGAATGGAAGCTCCATCTGCCCCTCCATTCCCGGCAGAGGCTGTTCGATCAACCGCTCCCTGGTAGCTATGAACCGATACTCAGGGCTGTTCTTGGAGTGCCCTATCCAGTTGGGCACGAAGTTCACATCAGCCCACTGCTGACCCGTGTCCACACGATGCTCCCCAACCTTGCGGTACAGCGTCTGCCAGTCTTGCTCGGCGACCTCGGACACCGCACGGCGGAACTCCGTCGTCACGTCGACCCCAACCGCAAACTCGATCACCCCGAACCGCTCGTCTCCACCCTCCGCGCAGTACCGCAGCAACTCCCGCTGGTACCCCGCCGTATCCGACCTCAGCATCACCTTCTCCACCCCCGCAGGCAGACGGCCCAGCGCTTCAATCAACACTCGCAACTGCTGATGGCCCGCAGGTACGTTGCCGTCCCGAAACTCCGAATGCACGATCAACTCGGCCTCTGACCAGTAGGTGATCAGCGGCTGGTACGCCCTGTACTTCTTGTAGCTGGGGAGCGCCTCCTGCTTGCGCGTCTCCACCAGTGTGGCATCCATGTCCAGAGTGGCCTCGGTCTGAGGCGAACGGCTCTGCGCGAAGCCCACCAGGTCGGCGTTCACCTTGCGCAGACCCTTCATAGCTCCATTGGGAGCAGGTATGAATGCTCTGTGAGCTTCCCGCATCGACTCCTCGCCCGCGTCATGGAACCTCTCCAGATACCGGAACACCGCAGACTCCGACGGCACGCTCCGACGACGCTCGACTCGCCATCTCTTCTCCAACGCCCTGCGCTCGCTGAGACGCATACCACAGGTCTCGAACTCTCGAAACATCCTGCACAGCCCTCTGTCCTTCTCAAGGAGATCAAGGTCGGACACCGACTCGCCGCCTGCCAAGTTCAGCAGCATCAGCGAGATGATCATCTGGCTGTCCGTCCAGCCCTGACCTCTCTCCCGCAGTCTCACGTGGCGCTCTACCGATGACCTCAAACCCGCTGCTTGCATCAACTCCAGGTACGTCATCAGGCCGGACAGCCCCGTCATACCCGTCGAGCCCTTCTCCTGCTCGTACTGGAATGCCAGTAAGCCTTGCTTCATAATAGCTGCACCTCGTTGGTGATCGTTTCTCTTGGTCAAGAAACATCTTAGCCCGCTTCGTGGCGGGCGCCAACGAGGTCTTTCTCTTATCTAGGTGGGGAATCTGGGGTATGGACCTTGTTTTCCGCGCGGCGGCGCATTTCTTCCGGCACCTGCCGCATCCGCAGGGCCATCGGGGTCTCATCGCGGAGGCCGACGCTGGAAACCGCCTCCGCCATCAGCTCGACACCGCCCAGATAGTCTGACAGCCGGATGAACTCCTCGGCTATCCGACCGTCGGGGTCAGCGATACGGGTCGTGGCGTTGTGGTAGTTGCCCAGTGGGAACGCCAGGCCGGTGGCCCGGTGTCCGTGTGCGGCAAACGCCGTCGCCTCGCAGGTGCCGGCGCTCATCAGCTGCCGCTGGCATCGGAAGCCCGGGTCGCTGCCGTGAATGGAGTTCCTGGCGGCGATGAGGACCCTCTCCGCCTCGTCGTCGAAGGTGGACGCGGCGTCTCCCGTCCGGATGACGGGACCGCCGCCCTGCTCGACGCCGGGTAGAACGGCGCTGCACTCGACTGACACGACCAGCGTCTCCCTCGGCAGTGTCTCCGCCTCGGCCAGAAGCCGAGCGCCGATCAGGCCAACCTCCTCGGCTCTCGTGAATACGGCGTAGACGTCGCCACGGGAGCTATCCCGAACCACTCGATCGAGCGCGGCAAGGATGGCGGCGCAGCCGCCCAGGTCGTCTAGGGCCCGCATGCGGATGGCATCGTCGTCCAGAACGAAGTCGGCAAGATCGAACACCACCGGCGCCGGCGGGCTCGCCCGGGAGTCGCCGGACCATCTCAGCCCGACCAGTCGATCCCCTCCTCGCGCTCGCCGTGCCGGCGGCACGACCTCCGCCGGGATGCGCTCGCCGTCCGATCCCAGGACCAGAACCGGTGTCGGCCTGGTAAGCGAGGCCTCCGGGACTCCCCCCAGGACGCGGGCGACCGCGCCATCGGCGCCGTCCGCCATCAGCTCGAAGCCGGGGTGGTCCATGTGGGCAACCAGAGCAAGCGGGGGATCCGAGGTCAGGGGATCGCTGACGTAGCGCGCGATCACGTTTCCGAACGTGTCGAGGTGGGGGTCCAGACCCATCTCCGAGAGCACCCGGACGATGTAACGCCTCGGGCCGCCCTCGAAGAACGATACGGCCGGCCACCCACCCAGCTCCCGGAGGATGTCGACGGCACGCTGTTCCTGCTCGTTCATGCTGATCCAACTCTGGGACGAGGTTAGCAGCGCGCTCCGGCCCTGGCAAGGCGATTCTCCCCGTGGCCGGCCCGCTTGAGTTGGCCGTCGCCGTGCCGTATACTCCGAGGACGCCAGATATGACCGGCCCGCGGCCACCAAGGCGGCGCGGCAAACAAGGCGGAGGTGATCATCCATGGAACTCGGCTTCTTCACCATGCCCCTGCATCCGCCCGGCTCGAACCCCGCCCAGACCATGGACGACGACCTGGAGCAGCTCGTCACGCTGGACCGGCTGGGCTACAAGGAGGCGTGGATCGGGGAGCACTTCACGGCGGAGTGGGAGAACGTCCCGGCACCGGACCTCCTTATCGCGAAGGCGCTGGGCATGACAGAGAACATCGCCTTCGGTACCGGCGTCACCTGCATGCCGAACCACAATCCGTTCATGATCGCTCACCGGATCGCCGCGCTCGACCACCTGGCCCACGGGCGGTTCTACTGGGGCGTCGGTTCGGGAGGGTTCCCCGGCGACTTCGAGGTGTTCGGCTTCGACCCCAAGACCGGCGAACACAAGGATATGACCAGAGCCGCCATCGACACGGTCGTCAAGATCTGGGAGGACCCCAAGCCGGGCCTCTACGAGACGAAGTGGTGGAGCTTCACCATCCCCGAGCCCATCCCCGAGGTGGGGTTGCGGTTCCATCTCAGCCCCTACCAGAAGCCCTACCCACCGATCGGAGTGGCCGGCGTGTCGGTCAAATCGGACACGCTCACGTTGGCCGGGGAGCGGGGCTGGATCCCCATGAGCATCAACCTCGTTCCGCCCTGGATACTGAAGACCCACTGGGACGCGGTCGAAGAGGGAGCCGCCATTACCGGTCGCACTCCGGATCGCTCCAAGTGGCGCATTGCACGGGAGATATACGTCGCGGACACCACCGAGGAGGCTCGTAGAGACGCCGTGGAAGGGGTCCTGGCAAGGGACTTCAGCGACTACTTCCTTCGCATGCTCCCGATGGTGAAGCTCATGGACCTCTTCAAGATAGACAAGTCCATGCCGGACTCGGACGTGACGATCGACTACCTGGCGGACAACATCTGGATCGTCGGCAGCCCAGACGAAGTCGCGGCGAAGCTCCGCGCCATCCACGAAGAGGTTGGTGGCTTCGGCGTCCTCCTGGCCATGGGCCACGAGTGGAAGCCGAGGGACAAGTGGCTCCGCTCCATGACGCTGCTCAAGAACGAGGTGATGCCCAAGCTGGCGGACCTGAGCTAGGCTCCGCTCGCCCAAGCCGCCCCGGGCGCGACCCTACGGCGCCACCCTGAAGATCACCTGGGCCAGCGCCCCGTTCGGGGTCCCGATGACTATCCTGTCGTAGGTGTCGGCCACCACGGCCGTGTTGGGAGTCATCTGAAGGATAAGCTCCTCGCCGGGGTTCAATACTCCGGGGTCCACGACCTCCTCGAGCAGTTTCGAGGCGTCGCGGTATATCCCCCTCACGGCCCACTTGTTCGCCGTTGGAGGGCTGGTCGTCGAGTAGGCCAGATACTCGATCGCGAGCCCGGACGCCTTCTGAATCTCAGCGATGACGTCCCAGTCCGGGAACTCGCCTATAGTGGTCTCCCCCTTGTTCGAGATGGTAATCTCGACCGTAGACGTGACCGTGGTCGTGATACTGGACGGTCCGGATATCCGGGTGAACGCGCGGTCCTCGTATCGGTCCTCGAAATCGGTCCAGACAAAGCTGATACTCCTGAAAGCGCCCAGAAGGTCACCTCCGAGCGTGAATGCCAGACCGCCTACCAGCAGCAGGCTAAGCATGAACGAGATAGCGGTCGTCATAGAGTTTGCCCCCGCCCGAGTCAATCGGGGTCCCTGTAATGACGGCGGCCCTTCTAGGGTAGTGTCGACCGGTGCGAACCATACCGTGGGCAGCAACCATTCTTCTGGGGGTTTTCCCGCACGTGCGGCGTCCTGACAGATACCGATCGCCCCAACCGTCGACGGCTCCGGTGAGGCGTCGCAAGGGAGAAAGATGCGGCCAGGAGAGGTAGTCGTTGCGCGCCTTAAGGGCGGCGCCAGGGTGGTCCGTCTTCTGGACGACGGTCCCTCCGAGGTCCGGCTCGCCCTGGGACGAAACCGGGAGGCGAGGGTGCCGAAGGACCGGATCATCCTCGCCACGGGGGTCGCCGCCGCGGGAGAAGACGACGTCGGGAGGATCCGCGACCTGAGCGAGGAGCTGGCTTCGACCATCGACCTCTCCGAGGTCTGGGACCTCGCCGCCGGCGAGGGGTCATCCATGAGCCTGGACGACCTCGCGGAGCTGCTGTGGGGCCCGCCGGTCGATCCGGCCCACAGGGTCGGCCTGCTCCTTCATCTGGAACGGACACCGCTCTATTTCGTCGAGGCCGGCGGACGGTACGTTCCGCAGTCGAGGGACGCCGTCTCGAAGAGCCTCGCTCGCAGGGCGAGCGAGGCGGACCGCGCCGAGCAGACCGACGCGTTGATCGAGATGCTCTATCGGGGGCGTCTGTCCGACCGGTTAGAGCCGTTTCAGGTCGGCCTTGTGGGGGACCTGCGGAGCTATGCGATCTTCGGCGAGGATCACCCCCGGTCCCGGACCGCGGAACTGTTCGCCTCGGAGTTGGTTCGGGGGAGCGGCGACCTTCAGCGTGTGAGTTTCGACATCCTGGTCGGGGCGGGCGTCCTGTCGCCCGACGAGCCTCTGGAGCTGCACCGTGCGGGTATAGAGCCGGAGTTCCCGCAGGACGCGATCGACGAGGCGGACTCCGTCGATCTGTCTGCGGTGCTGGACATCCCTGGGAGGCTCGATCTTACCGAGCTGACGGCGATCACCGTCGACGATGAAGGGACGGAGGACCGAGACGACGCCCTGTCCGTGGAGGTCGTGGACCCGGACGCCGGCGGCTCGGATCGCACATACACCGTCGGTATCCACATCGCCGACGCCGGGGCCCTCGTACCCGCGGGAGGCGCTATGGACCTCGAGGCCGACCGTCGCATGGCGACGGTGTATCTGCCCGAGCTCAAGATCGGCATGCTTCCCTCGAGGGTGTCGAGCGGGCTGGGGAGCCTGGCCCCGGGCGAGATGCGCGCCGCCGTCAGCCTGCTGGCTCGAGTAACGGAGTCCGGCGAGGTTCTCGAGTGGGACCTGTCGCCATCGGTGGTCAGAAGCCGGGCGGCCCTGACCTACGAGAGAGCTGATATAGCGCTGGAGGACCCGTCAGACCCGTCGCACCGGCTGCTCTCCTCGCTCGATCGGATAACAAAGTCGCTGCACCAGAGACGTGCCGAGGCCGGGGCGATCATGCTCGAAAGGCCGGAGATCAGCGTCAAGCTCGGCCCGTCGGGCGAGCCCGAAGTTCGCGTGTTGGCAAGGACCTCCCCGGCCCGCCGCCTGGTGGCGGAGCTGATGATCCTATGCAACACGCTGATGGCGGAGTTCTGCCGCAGAGAAGACCTGCCCGTGTCGTACCGGAGCCAGCGGTCGCCCGACCTGTCCGGACTCCCGTCGGATCCAGCCGCCCTGAGCGAGTACTTGAATAGCGTCCTCGGCCAGTACACGCTGATGCGGCGTCTCACGCCCGCGGAGATATCCGTCGAGCCGGCGCCGCACCGTGGGCTGGGCGTCGACGCCTACGTCCAGGCCACATCGCCCCTCAGACGCTATCCGGACCTGGTCACGCAGCGCCAGATCAGCCGCTTCCTGAGCTCCGGATCGCCGCTCTACAGTCGCGACGAGGTGGCGTCCGTCGCGCAGCGCGCCGAAGAGCAGCTCCGAGAGATCGCGCGGCTGGAGGACGCGAGGGAGCGCTACTGGCTCCTCAAGTACCTCAAGCTCTCCAGGCTGGATGCCCCGGATTCAGACGACCGATCGGCGACGTTCGAGGCGACGGTGCTGGAGAGCGCGCCGGGACGGCCCGCGCTGCTCGAGCTAGTCGAGTACCCGTTCCGAGTGAGAGCCGTGCTGCCGTCCAAGTGTGTTCCCGGCGACGTGGTCACGCTGCGGCTGCACGGCGTGGACCTGTGGAGCCGGGCCGCTCGTTTCGCGCATACGGAGGGTCGCGGGTAGAGGGCTGCCTCCCGGGTCCAGGTGCCTGCTCTGAGACAAGGGGTCGAGCACTCGATCTTCCCGCTGCCTTGGCAACAGGGCGACAAGCTGATAAATGGACCAGGCAAAGGGAACGTAGCCGAGGTATCCGAGGATCGGCATCTCGAACACCTTCAGGAAGCCCAGGTGTGGGATGTCATAGATCCATTTCGGGGCGGCCCAGAAGTTCCAGAACTCCCACAGGATTCCGCACCAGATGCCCGCGATGCCCACGCCCACGGCGAGACGCCACTCCCCGGCCCGCAGGTCCATGAGAATGGACCGGCCGCCTCTGAGGCCGACGAGCCCGTCGACCACCAGAAACGGTGAGACCCATACCAGCGGAAAGAACACCTCGCCGAACCCGTAGACGAGGGGCAGCATCCCCAGGCCGACGGCGACCTCGCCGGCGAAGAGCCGGCGGTCGCCCCGCGGGGGGCGAACGGCCTCCAAGAAGCGGAGTCTGGGAAGAGTCAGGCGCCAGGCGGAGTCGAGTGCCGGCACCACGGTCGAGAAGGCGAGCGATGCCAGGAGGGTGTACTCCAAGCCGTCGTACTCGCTGGTTCGGATGTACTCCCAGCTGCCGACTCTGACGTTCACCAGCTCGAACCACCACCATACCGGGCCGGCGACGAGTATGAGCAGCAGGTGCCGGCGCCATCCCGGGTGCCCTCGCTCGCCAGCCGCGTACATCAGCAGCGTGGCCGCGACCCAGGTTCCGGTGAAGAAGAATGGGCCCCAGTACGACGAGAGCGACCAAAGAAGCGTCCACGATACGACCAGAAGCGGGATGGCGACGAGCGCTATTCCCAGCCTGCTTCGCACCCCGACCTGCTCGAGTGGACCCGCGACAGGGATATTCATGCTGAGAGCCGCTGATGCGCGGCTCCTGCGTCCTCCTCGTAGGCTTGTCCACGGACCGGCCGTTGGCTGGCCTGGGCTGTGCCCCCCTCGTGTCGCCAGTATAATGATACAAACCACCACGGATGTCCACCTCAAACAGGGTGCGCATCCGGGAAAGCGCGATCTGCTGGTTAGGTTTATCGGCCCATTCTCGGCACCACTCTACGACAATAGACTCCGATATGCTCGGAGTAGAACTGAATCCATACCGCTCTCCCCGTGATTCGATAGAATGCTCCGTTCACGGATGCGGCTGAGGGCGGCGCAGGAGGACTGCTATGGCCACTGTCAACTCCGTTCTGGGACCGCTCGATACGTCGGATCTGGGATTCACTCTCTCTCACGAGCACATCCTGGAGACGTCGGCGGGCATTCAGCAGATCTACCCCGAGTTCGTCGATCGAGACGGCGCCATAGCCGAAGCCGTGGTCAGGCTCCGTGAGGTCTACGAAGCTGGTGTGAGGACCCTGGTCGACGTCACCACGATCGATCTCGGGCGGGACATCCGACTCCTGGAGCAGGTGTCACGGGAGTCGGGCGTCAACATAATCTGCGCCACGGGGACCTGGCTCGACATCCCCCGCGCATTCTGGGAGGCGGACCCGGACGATGTCGCGGCGCTGTACGTCCGTGAGATCGAGGAGGGCATCGAAGGGACCGGGATCAAGGCCGGCATCATCAAGGTCGCCAACGATCGAGGAGGCGTGACCCCCGAAGCGGAGATCATCCTGAGGGCGGCGGCAAGGGCTCAGAAGAGGACCGGCGTGCCGATTTCCACGCATACCTGGGCGGCCGAGAGGATCGGCTACGCACAGCTCGACATCTTCGAGGACGAGGGCGTGGACCTGAGCCGGGTGTACATCGGCCACAGCAACGACTCTACCGACATGGACTACCTGACGGGACTGGTCGGCCGCGGGGCCTGGCTTGGACTGGACCGCACGCCCGGCGGATTCGTTCCTGAAACACCCGGCTGGGAAGTCCGGACTCGGACGATCAAGCAGCTTATCGATGCCGGTGTCTCGGACCGCATCATGCTGTCACACGACTGGTCGATCGACTCTGGGATCATCGGCAAGGAGTCGACCAGGCTCTATCACGAGAACAACCCAGACGGATTCCTCTTCATAAGCCGTCACGTTCTACCCCGGCTCACGGAGATGGGCGTCTCGGACGAGACCATCCGCGCTATGATGGTCGACAATCCACGACGCTTTTTCGAGGGCTCCTGACTGCGGCGGAGCCCCAGTCCGTGCCGGGTACGGCCGAAGCGCCGTCCGACCGGGACTCTTGGGGCCAGGGCCTTTTCAAAGTCCGATAGTTGGCCATCCAGCGGTCGTTCCACGCCTCCGTCTTTCCTGCGCGTAGGAGCGCACAGGGCATGCACTAGGCCCCGGCCGGGGGTTCCGAAGGGGGCAGAGCCCCCTTTGCGGGGTTTGGGGTGCCCCAATCCATTGGGCGGGTGGGTGGGAATAAGAGGGCACCTCAACGGGGGAGGTACAGGGAATAGTGGGAGAATGAGAAGACCCTACTCTTGAAGCTCAGCCTGGGGCGCGACGCGTGCCCCTGCGGGTAAGATACCGGAGCGCCCCCAGGGTCGGAGGCGCGGAGTGCGATCAAGGAGCGATAGCGATGTCTGAACGCGAGGTGCCGAGCCGGGATGAGGTGAGGTCGTACCTCACCGACCGCCGCAACTGGGGACGCTGGGGCGACAGGGGGTCCGCCGGGGCCATCAACTTGATAACGGCCGAGAAACGGCTCTCGGCGGTGAAGCTGGTCGAGAAGGGACGAATGGTGTCCCTGAGCAGGCCGTTCCCGGTGGCGTCGTCTCCGGAGAACCCTCGCCCCGCACAGCACTATGTCGCCGTCTGGGATCGGCCGCCGGGCGGGGGCGCGGCCGTCGACTACTACGGGATCATGTACCACGGGACGGCTACGACCCACATCGACGCCCTATGCCACGTCTGGGACGAGAACGGCGGGTGGGACGGCAAAAGACCCGAGGATACGATCGGCTTCGGTGGGGGCAAGTACGGCACCGTCGACGAGTGGAGCGACGGAATCCTGACCCGGGGGGTGCTCCTCGATGTGCCCAGGCATCGTGGAGAGCCGTACGTGACCCTCGAAAGACCCGTTCACGGCTGGGAGCTGGAGGACGTAGCCAGGAGGCAGGGAGTCGCGATCGAGCCGGGCGACGCCGTCATCGTCTACAGCGGACGGGACGCCTACGCCAGAGACCACGGCGGCGTCTGGCTGAACCAGTGGACGGGCTCACCGCGGCCCGGACTGCACGCGTCGTGCCTGCCCTTCGTCCGGGACAACGACGTGTCGATCCTTGGCTGGGACATGATGGACGCGGCTCCCAACGAGTACGGGATTCCGTGGACGGTACACGGCGTGATATTCGCCTACGGCGTGGCCCTTCTGGACAACTGCGGCCTGGAGCCTCTTGCCGCCGCCTGCGCCGAGGAGGGCCGGTACGAGTTCATGCTGACCGTCAACCCGTTGAGAGTGATCGGTGGCACGGGCTCGCCGGCCAATCCAATAGCCGTGTTCTAGCGATCGACAGTTTGCTGGGAGAGGGATGGGGAGTGCAGATCCCGACAAGTCGGGATTGCCGGGAGTCTGAGGGTGTCTCTCAGACATCATCTCCCTTTTTTCAAGTGCGGGAGCCGAGTCAGCTGACACCCCCGATACGAACAATCCATGTAGCGATCCCCGGTGGCCTGGCGGTGACCGCCGTGGAGACGGCGGCCTCCGGGGCCCCAAGGGGCTGGGTATTCATCTACGCTCCTGGAGCCGGTTCGAGCAGCGAAGACCCCTTCGGCGTCTTCGCTGCCGAGTCGTTGGCGGCGGAGGGGATCACCGTCGTCAGGTTTCAGTTCCCGTATATGGAGGCCGGGAGACGGTCGCCGGACAGGACGCCGGTCCTCGAGGCCACGTGGACCGCGGTCATACAGACGATCGAGTCTCGGGGATCGAGGACGGTCGTGGGTGGCAGGTCGATGGGAGGTCGAATCGCGTCCCAGGTGGTAGCTAAAGGGGCCAGGGTCGATGCACTGGTGCTGTTCGCGTATCCACTGCACCCTCCGGGCGACCCGTCGCGGCTGCGGGACCGGCACCTGCCGGACATCGGCGTCCCGACGCTCTTCTGCTCGGGGACCCGCGACTCCTTCGGAAGCCCGGCCGAGCTGGAGCAGGCGGCGTCCAACGTGCGCTCATCCAGGCTCCACCTGCTCGACGGCGCCGACCACGGGTTCGGCGTGCTCAAGCGGTCGGGACGGTCGAAGCAGGACGTATGGCGCGAGGCGGTGGAGGCCATGGTCGACTGGCTGCCGGGGTAACCCGAGTGCAGTCTCTTGTCGATTGACATCGACAGCGCTGCCTATGTAGGCTTCGAGCCAGAGAACGGATTCACGAGGCGTGGCTGGCGTCTTGACCGAGACGGCGTGCCTTCAGGAAGGTCTTGAGAATGGGAGTCGAAAGGTCCGATACCGGTGCCCGCCTAGGGGTCGGTCGGTTCGACGCGATAATTATCGACGTCAGAAACCTCGCGGTGGGTGCGAGGTTCTGGTCCAAGGTGCTCGGGGTCCCGATTACCAGTGAGGAGGGACAGTATCTCAGGCTTGGCCGGCAGGGCGGCGGACCCCGAGTGATCCTCCAGGAGGTTCCGGAGCGGAAGACGGCCAAAAACCGAGTGCACCTCGACTTCAGGGTCAGCGACGTGCAGGCGGCCCTGGCGCGAGTGGAAGAGCTTGGGGGCAAGAAGATCGACGAGGACCTCTCTGACGGGTCGGTCGTCGTCGTCGACCTCGACGGCAACGAGCTCTGCCTTGTAAAGGAGATCTCGGGGACACCGGGCCCCGGCTCTTGAGGGGACTCTCGAAGCCGGTTGCATCAGGCTGGTCGGGGAGGGGGGACTTGAACCCCCGGCCTCGGCGTCCCAAACGCCGCGCGCTACCAAGCTGCGCCACTCCCCGGCACCGTCCATGACTTGATGATAAGGTGACGCGCCCGCCTTCGCAAGGAAACCGGCCCTGAATACAATTCGATCGTGGGCCAGATGTCTCCCGGCGGGATGATGACATATGGGTGCGCGGAGGGACGAAGCCCCTTCGCCGGGAGTCTGAAGGACACCCTGCTAGAATCGCCGTAGAAGCTCGCCGGGACCTGGACCCGTGGTACAGATGATCTCAAGCATCAAGGACACGCTGCTCGACCTGCTCTTCCCATTGACGTGCCTGGTCTGTCACCGGGAGGGTGGGCTGCTGTGCGACGGGTGCGAGCCCGCTCTGACCCGGCTGGAGCCGCCGTTCTGCGAGGTCTGCGCCGATCCGGGCTCCTCGCCCTTCTGCTCATGGTGCGCGGCGAAGAGGCCGCCGATAGACGTCGTCAGAGCCCCCTATATGATGGTCGGGCCGCTGAAGGAGATGGTCTACGGCCTCAAGTACAGAGGCGTTCGGGCAGCGGTGCCGGTCATGGGCCGGCTGCTCGCCGGCTACCTTGGCTCGCATCCCCTGCCGGCCGATGTCCTCGTACCCGTGCCGCTCCATCATCGCAGGGAGCGCGATCGCGGGTACAACCAGTCGGAGCTTCTGGCCCGCGAAGTGGCGAAGCTGTCAGGGCTGCCCGATGATCGGGGGCTTCTTCGCAGGACCCAGAACTCGCGTCCGCAGGTCTCGACTGCGACGATCAGCGAGCGCAGGGGCAACGTCGAGGGGGTCTTCGAGTGCGTCGCCGAGGTCGGTGGTGGACGTGTGCTCCTCATCGACGACGTGGCGACGACGGGAGCCACCGTGTCGGCATGCGCCGGGGCCCTGAAGGACGCGGGCGCGAGCTACGTGGCCGCGCTCGTCCTGGCTCGCCAGGCCTAGGGTTAAGGTCGGGGCCGGCCGGTTACTGGTCCAGAAGAAGGTCGGTCCTGTCGGTCAGCATGATGTAGGGCTCGCCCCACTGCTCCGTGCTGGCGATGTCCCACCCCTCGACGCTCTCCAGCGGCCTCAGCCGGATGCCCCAGTCCCCGCCATACACCAGGTGCACCTCGTCCTGTCCGGAGTCGGACACCGGGACGTACATCGCCGGACAGGGCGTTCCGCCTCCGTCGCTGCGCCAGCCGGTGACCTGATAGACGCCGTGGGGGTGGCCCGGCTCGAACAGCCGGACCCTGCCGATGCTCACGGGCTCGGCCCTGGCCTCGTAGACCAGCATCGGAAGATACTCGCAGTTGTCGTTCTCTTCCGTTTCGAGATAGATCTGTGTGACCACAACGTCCCTCGGCACAGCCCGGGCGCGGACAGATGGCCCGAGGTCTATATACCCATGACGTGGTATCCGGTGTCGACGTGGAGCACCTCGCCCGTCACCCCGCTGGACAGATCGCTGCTCAGGTACAGCGCCGTCTTCGCCACCTCGTCGACCCTGACGTTCCGCCTCAGGGGAGACCGCTCGGCGTGTATCCTCTTCATGTCACGGTAGTGGTCGATCACCCGCGAGGAGAGTGTGTCGATGGGGCCGGCCGAGATCGCGTTGACCCGGATGTCGTGCTCGCCCAGGTCGTAGGCCAGCTGCCGGACCTCGTTCTCCAGCGCGGCCTTGGCCGTCCCCATGATGTTGTACCCCGGGAAAACCCGCTCCGCCGCCAGAAAGGTCATGGCGACCAGGCTGCCGCCATGCTCCTTCATGAGCTCGGTCGCGTTTCTGGCTATTGGAATGAGCGAATAGGCGCTGACGTCGAGGGCCAGCCTGAACCCCTCTCGTCCCGTGCGGACGAACGAGCCCCCCAGGTCGTCGCGATTGGCGAAGGCGATGCTGTGGACGACCACGTCGAGCTGGTTCATCTCGCCACCGATGCGCCGGAAGGCCTCCGCGATGTTGTCGTCCGAGCTGACGTCGCACTCGATCAGCATAGTGTCCTGCCACTCGGCCGACAGGGACTCGACGTTTCCGCGGAGCCTCTCGTTCTGGTAGGCCAGGACGAGCCTTGCGCCGGCCTCGTGCAGCTTCTCCGCTATCGCCCACGCGATGCTCCGGTGATTCGCCACGCCGAACACCAGCGCGTTCTTACCTTCCAGGTCGATCGGGTACATTCAGTCCTCCGCTCGGCTAGCCGGTCACGCGCTCGGCGGCCCGGTGATACGCCGGGACTACCTCGCGGCCCAGTATCTCGAGCTGCTCTGTCATCTGCTCGGGCGGACAGACCGGCCGCACGACGAACTTGGTCGCCCCTGCCGCCACGTACCTGTCTATGAGATCGGCGAGGTCCTGGGTGGTCCCCACGGCGGCAAGGTCTTGGGGATGAGCATCCTGACGATGCCTCGTGACGTACGGGGCGGCCAGCGTCTCGGCCTCCGCCCGGCTGCCCGCGAGGCAGAACGAGAAGAGCACGCCGAAGTGGTCGTCGTCGATAGTCCGGCCGTATTCGGCGGCCAACTGGTTTATCCTGTCGATGCCCAGCAGCACCTCGTCGGGCGTCGCCTGCGAGACCAGCCAGCCGTCTCCGAGCCTCGCCACTCGTCGCATCGCCGGCTCGGTCCGGCCTCCTATCCATATGGGAGGCAGGTCCTTCTGTATCGGCTTGGGCTCGACCGTCACGCCGCTCAGCGTGTAGTACCGTCCGCTGAACGACACGTTATCTTCGGACCAGAGCAGACGCATGATCTCGATCATCTCGTCGGTCCTCCCCGCACGCTCGGACCGCGAAACCCCGCAGGCCTCGTACACGTGGCGGTCGTCCGAGCCGATCCCGACGGCGGGTAGCGATCGCCCTCCGGACAGGTAGTCCAGGGTGGCCAGCTCCTTGGCCAATATCGTCGGGTGCCGCACGGGGAGGGCCAGGACGCTGGTGCCGAACTTCATCCTGGAGGTTCTGGCGGCGATGAACGACAGCGCGACGATCGCCTCCATGTTGAAGCTCGGTCCGGTGACCCGGTCGGTAAGCCAGATGGAGTCGATGCCAAGGCCCTCGGCGGCGTCGACGTAGTCGCAGAGAAGGCTCGGGTCCCTCTCACCGAACGGCCAGTCGTCGAGACCGACGCCGATTCGGACTGCCATTCGTACCTCCGTCCCGATGATAGCTGAGTGTAGCGCTGTCGAGGTCCCGGCGCAACGGCCTGTGCTCCCCGGCAACGGCTGTTACGCGTGGGGAGAGTCAGAGGATATAATGAGGTGTCCGCGGCTCCGTGGGGGAGTGTCGGAATTGGCAGACGAGCATGATTTAGGATCATGTGCCGAAAGGCGTGGGGGTTCGAGTCCCCCCTTCCCCACCAGCGCCTCGACCCGGCTTCCGGTGGTACACTCTCCGAAGCCCTGACAGGAGGGACGTCTCCCGAATGAAGCTGGTGATGGTGCCGCCCCCCAAAGGATTCTGGACCGATACGGCCGCGTTCTTCGCCGACTTGCAGAGCAGCTTCCCCGAGGTCGACATCAAGGTCATCGATTCGGTCGAGGACCAGCTGCGAGAGGTTAAGGACGCCGATGCCTACTACGGCTGGATATCCAGGGACGTCTTCCTGGCCGCGGACCAGCTACGATGGGTCCACTGTCCGGGCGTCGGCATCGACAAGCTGGTGGAGATCGACGAGCTGGTCGAAAGCGACACCGTGGTGACCAACTCTCCAGGTCCCCACGCCGACGTGATGGCGGACCACGTCATGGGGATGGTTGTGGCCCTGGCCCACCGCTTCGGCGAGATGTGGGACGACCAGAAGGCGCACCACTGGGACACCGCCAAGTACACGGCGCGGTACACGGAGCTGAGCGGCCGGACCATGGGCATCCTGTCCCTGGGCGAGATCGGCATGGCCATTGCCAGGAGGGCTCACGGGTTCGGCATTGACGTCTACGCCGTGGACAAACATCCGAAGCCGTCCGTCCCCGTGGTCAAAGAAGTTTGGGGGCTCGGGCGGCTGGACGATCTGATGGGAATCTCCGACTGGTTCGTCGTGGCCGTCCCGTACACCTCTGAGACCGACCACATGATCGACGCGGCGCGCTTTGCGCGGCTGAAGGAAGGCGCGCACCTGATCGTCATATCCCGCGGCGGTATCGTCGACGAGGACGCGCTGATCGACGGGCTCCGCTCCGGACGCATCGCCGGCGCCGGCCTCGACGCGACCGAGATCGAGCCTCTGCCCGCCGACAGCCCGCTGTGGGACCTGAACACCATCATCTCGCCCCACTCGTCGGCGTCCAGCCCGGACATGTACGAGGGCCGCCAGGCGGTGTTCAAGGAGAACCTCCGCCGGTTCCTGGCCAACGAGCCTTTCACCCGCGTCTGCGACAAGCGCGCCGGCTTCTAGCCGGAGCCGGGCAATGGGGCTTCGTCAGCCCGCCTACCTCTGCACGATGGGCTGGACATGATTTGAAAAGCCGCGACAGAGTATGAACATTCGCTTCTACTAGTTGATGGGGCGCCAGATGGGGGCCAGGGGGATGGTCCAAAAGGTCTTTCGACACCCTGCTAGGTAAAAAGCCATCTCTGGGCCGAACCTTACGCCAACGCGGATACACCAGCCAGAAGTATCCCAGAGACAATTAGAGAGACGTGAATCCCAACCAACAACAACCGTCCGCGGGAGAAGGGATCGTGTAGCCGGGAGGGTACCGGCGCCCAGCGGAACCAAAACCACACCCCAAGAACACCTCCAAGCAGCACACCCGCCGTCATGACCACCCAGCCAGCCCTACCGACTTGATCTCCCGGGAGAGCGGTGACACAGATAGCCAGCAGAGCCAGGCCGACGAGCGAAGAAGGGACCACGAGAGCGTACCGCAGCACTGGTCTGCGAAGACTGAGACCGAGGATCAAGGGCATAAGGACCCAGCCGCCTAGGAGTCCGATTCGGATGGCGAGATTGGCTTCCAGTACAGCAGTCGCGAGGAACCAGATGAAGCCATGAACAACCGCACTCTCCAGGGCCAGGCGAATGACGCGTCGGTCAAAGCGCACATCTATGGTCATCTCCACCGCTGGCGTCTGCGTCCTCGAGTCAGCACCTGGAGTTCGTAGTCTGCTCTTCACGTTTTCCCCTCCCGTTCCGGCGCCCTTGGGCTGAGCGCCTGAGTTGACCACGGAATGCGCTGGTCCGTGCTTGCTTCGCTGCCGGGGAATATAGCTGCCGCACCAGCTCGATGAGACCCCGCTCCAACTCCGAGACCGACATCTGCTTCGGCTTCACATTAACGTCAAACAGCGTGCATTTCTCCCACGCCGTTTCGTCAAGGAGTCGGCCTTCCCGTTGCAGGCGAGCGTACAGGGGCGTGCCCGGGAAAGCGGTCAGCACAGTTATCTGTACCTCCTGCAGCCCGCTCTGCTCTACGAAGTCTTGTACCGCTTGAAACACATCTGGGGTATCGCCGTCCAGCCCTAGAACAAAACAGCCGTTGACCGCAATTCCGTGAGACTGGATCCGTTCGACAGCGGCCTTATAGGCGTCAAGCCTCTTCCTTTTCCAGTTCTGGTTGAGCTCGACCCCTTCAAGTCCAGTGGCCGTGGGACTCTCGAACCCAATAAGAACCTGGGCACAGCCTGATTCCCGCATGAGGGACAGCAGCTCAGAATCGTCAGCAACGGATACGTTGGTCTCTGTGAACCAGGGGATACCCTCGCCGGCCAGCGCCCTCATCAGCTCTTTGGAGTGCTTCTTGTTGACGAAGGAGTTGTCGTCGGCAAACTCGATGAAAGGGCGAGGCCATATCTCTTTTATGGCCCTGATCTCGCCGATGACTTTGGGCACCGGCTTGATCTTGTACCGAGGCGTCAGCGTAATAGAGCTGGCACAGAAGTCACATTTCCATGGACAGCCACGCTGTGTCTGTACCGTTATCCGGTTGTACTTCTCAGGGTTCAAGAGGTCGAAGCGGGGTATCGGAGCCTCAGCCAGGTCGAACTCGGCCCCGTTGGATGAGTAGACTCTTCGCAACCGTCCTGCTTCGAAGTCCTTCAACACCGCAGGCCAGGTCAGCTCGGCTTCGCCAACCACTACCGCATCGCAATAACCTAGGGCTTCCTGTGGTAGCGCAGTGACATGAAGCCCGCCCATCACGGTCTTGACCCCTGCTTTCCTGTAGCGTTGGGCAATTTCATAGGCATCCTTCACCTGCGCAGAGAAGGTTGAAATGGCTGCCAGATCGCAAGACGGCAGAACGTAGCGATCTCTGATGTTGGCGATTTCGTAGTACTCGACTTCAATCCGGTCGGGCGTCATTCCAGCCAACGTCAGCAGCGAGAGGCTAGGAAGAGAGGCAATAACCCGGCTCCTCTCCACGAAGCCTGGTAGCGTCAGGCCGACGCGGTTCAGCTCCTCGTTATGTGCTCGTACCCCACTCATGGCGATTAAGGCAAGCTTCATGTCGAACCTCCATCTATCTCCTCGAACAGGTCTCGCTAACCGGCTGTTCAGGGCAAGTTTCCCCTTCGCTCTCTAGCTTCACAATGGGGCGTTGGCTATACTGATGTAACCATTGGTTACAGCCAGGAGGACGAGATGGAACAGGAAAGGGCCTATCGTGTAATGGACCTCAAGGCGCTAAGGTGCTTCTGGGCAATGGGGAAGCGAGGCACCCTCACCGGCGCTGGCATCGAGCTCGGCATCTCAGAGCCAGCGGTGTCGAAGCGCGTCAGGGCGCTGGAGGGCTACCTCGGGACGAAAGTGTACGAGGCACGGGGAGGGAAGGTCCGGCTCACCCCTGTCGGCCAACAGGTCTTGGAGATGTCGGTCGCGTTGTTCGACCAGATGGAAGAGTTCGAGCGGGGCCTCGCGCAGGAGGAGATCACGGGTACCGTGACCGTGGCGGCCGAGCATCCGGTCCAGCTCTATCTGTTGCCTCCGGTGGTCGCCAGCTACATGAGGATGTTTCCCGGTGTCCGACTCGAGCTACTCGCCCGCACGGTGTCCCAAACGGTGGAGTTGGTCCGCCGGAACGAGGTCGACATGGGGCTTGTGGTACAGCGCGATTTCCCTGATGGAGTGATCTTCCACCCGTGGCGCACGTTCGAAGCCTATCTCCTGATGCCCCTCGGGCATCCACTCGTCCGGGCAGCAAAGCGGGACTTCAACTCGTTGCTGAGCCCGGAGACGCTTATGCGATACCCATTGATAGTCGGGGAGACGCAAGAGCTAGGAACGCTCTGAACAAGTCAGACGGGATGTGGCAGAGTAAGGGCTGGCCCCACCTCATGCCGATGGAGGGCGGAAACGATGGACCAGCCGACGTTCGCGGACTTGGAATACCAAGGCAAGAAGCGCAAGACCCCGGGAGTTGTTCTTGGAGCGGATGGATGGGCTCATCCCTTGGCAGCGATTGGAGGAGTGTATCCGCCCGTGCTACCCCCAGGCCGGCCGCGGGCGGCGGCCCTATGCGCTCTCGGTGATGCTGCGCATTCACTGTGTGCAACTCTTCTATAACCTGAGCGATCCCGGCATGGAGGACCTCCTCTATGAGGCCGAATCGGTGCGCCGGTTCGCCGGGCTGCGACTGTCGGAAGCGTTGCCGGACGAGACCACCATCCTCAACTTCCGTCATCTCCTCGAAAGCCACGAGCTAGGCCAAGGCCTGTTCGAGGAGATCAACCGCCATCTGGAAGCCCAGGGACTGCGGCTGCGTGAAGGGACGATCGTGGACGCCAGCATCATCGAAGCGCCGTCGTCGACGAAGAATCGGGGAGGCGCGCGGGACCCGGAGATGCATCAGGCGAAGAAGGGGAATGAGAGGCACTTCGGGATGAAGCTGCACATCGGAGTGGACGCGGATACGGGCTTGGCGCATAGCATGACGACGACGGCGGCGAACGTGAACGACGTGACCGAAGCCCACCGGCTGCTGCACGGGAACGAGGCGCAGGCGTGGGGCGATGCGGGGTATCAGGGAGTCCAGAAGCGGGAGGAGCATCGGGAGCGACGGGTGGAGTGGCAGGTGGCGATGCGGCCCGGTCTGCGCCGGCACCTGAGTCCCGGGAGTCAGGAGGCGCTGGGGGAACATCGCAAGGCGTCGGTCAGAGCGAAGGTAGAGCATCCGTTCCTGTATGTGAAACGGCGCTTTGGCTATGCGAAGGTGCGGTATCGTGGCCTGGCCAAGAACACGCAACGGCTGGTGCTGCTGCTGGGGATGGCCAACCTGCTGATAGCCGCGGGCGGCCAAGCTCGGTGAGAGGGCCAACGGTGACCATTCCCGGCAGCGCTCCCTCCCCAGCCTCTCTTCCCCAACCGCGAATGAGGCGTGAGGGCTGCGGCCTGGGCTCCCCGATCCCAGTCGGCGCGTCGCCGGAGGGTCGAAGCGCCTCCCGTACCCGCCCATTCCAGTAGAATCCGGCTCACCCTTAGTTGTTCAGAGGTTCCCTAGAGCATCGTCGTGTGAGCGAAGGACTGATCAGCCGGGGGCTGCCGCTCAACGTATCGCTCGCAGTCGGCAGTGTCGAGGCTGTCGAACAATATGTCTCGCTAGGCCTTGGCATCGGAGTTGTTAGCGGCCTCTGCGTGACCGAAGAGGACCACACCAAGCTGGAGATCGTCGAGGTTCCTCCTGAGTACGGAGGCCAAACGACCTACGGCTTACTCATTCGTGAGCGGAAGCACATCGACCCTGCCCTAAATGGCCTACTGTCTCTACTAGACCTGCCACTGGATTGAGCTGGCCGTTGGGCAAATCCGGAACTGGGTCAGAGATGATGGGCCGGGGGCGAGGCCTGTCGGCTGCTGAAGGCGTGGGGGCTCGAGTCTCCCGTACCCCACTCCCGCCTTACACCCGTCCAGACGAGTCGCCCTCGATCCCGACGACGCCTTAGCCCGAATCCACCGAAGGACGGCCTTGGGGACAGCCCATGAAGAAGCTAGAGGGTGCTCCTCTGAATCTGGGATAATGGTTTTGGAACAGAAACCCGCGCGGAAACAAGGAGCACCCAATAGATGCTGCCACAGAACAAACCCGACCGTATCCGCATCCTCTTTGACGACCATCGCCTGGTGGCCAATGCCGGCCTGCTCGTGCCGGCCACCCTCGCCCGGCACCTGGGCCTGCGAGAACTCGTCGACCATCACCTTGACCTCGGCGGCGCGCCGGGACGGGCGAACACGGGGGACAAGATGCTGACGCTGGTCGCTTCCGCGCTGGCTGGCGGCGACTGCATCGACGACGCCGATGCGCTGCGCGCTGGTGGGACGGTCGGTGTTCTAGGCTGCGTGGTCAAGGCGCCATCCACCCTGGGGACCTTCCTGCGCAGCTTCCGGTGGGGGCATGTCCGTCAACTCGACCGCGTGAGCCGCCAGTTGTTGGCCCGGGCCTGGGCCGCTGGGGCCGGACCCGGCGACTCGCCCCTGACCATCGACCTGGACTCGACCATCTGCGAGACCTATGGACTGGCCAAGGAGGGAGCGCGCCACCACGGCTATACCGGCAAGCGGGGCTATCACCCCCTGTTGGCCGTCGCCGCCGGCACCGGCGACGTGCTGATGTCCCGGCTGCGCGAGGGCCGCGCCAACACCGCTCGGGGCGCCGCCCACTTCCTGCGTGAAACGGTGAGCCGGGTTCGCCGTGCCGGGGCCAGCGGGCAACTTACGGCGCGGGCCGACAGCGGCTTCTACGCCCACGCTCTCGTCGCCGCCTGTCGTGAGATGGATGTCCGCTTCTCCATCACCATCCGCCAGCACAAAAGCCTGCGGAACCTGATCGAGGCGATTCCCGATGCAGACTGGACGCCGGTCCCCTACTGGATGGACGGCGCCGCCGATGTGGCGCAGACCACCTACACCCCCTTCCGGACTGAGCCCGGCGCCGCACCGGTGCGGCTCATCGTCCGGCGGGTGAAGCCCACGCCCGGTTCCCAACTGGCCCTCTTCGCCACCTACAGCTATCACGGCTTCATCACCGACCGGGACGGAGAGACCCTGGAACTGGAGGCCGACCACCGCCGCCACGCCGAGATCGAGAACGCCATTCGAGACCTCAAGTACGGCGTCGGTCTGAACCACATGCCGTCCGGCCGCTTCGCCGCCAACGGCGCTTGGCTGGCGGTACAGGTGATGGCCCACAACCTGGCCCGCTGGACGGCGCGGATCGGTCTGGGCGAGCAGATCGCGACCACCAAGACCCTTCGGCGACGGTTCTTCTCCCTGGCCGGACGGCTCACCCGCTCGGCACGCCGCCTCACCCTGCATCTGCCACAGCGCTGGCCTTGGGAAACCCAGTTCAGTCGCGCCCTGGCACGGCTGCGAGCGATTCCACTCCCAGCCTGACGGCGCCCGTCCGCAACTGACCCGCCATCCCCCAACCAACCGAACGTCCCCGCAAACTCGCGCCAGTCCGGTCCGCGAGCACCTCTCGCCGCGTCCTCTCCCCGCCATCTCGCCCTACCCAACGTCCCCAGACGGTCACAAGGTCTCCCCGCGGCGGCTGAAGACAGACACCGGCCCCATTTACCCGAATCGTGCCCGGACCATCGCCTCCCTTTGCCCCTCATCACCCATTCTGCTGCTGCAACGTCATACCTTCGGTGGATTCGGGCTTAGCCGCCAGCCGACTCGCCGGGTCGGGCCTCGATCGGGATCAGAGGTGCTCTTCAGCGATCCCCGACCGGAACCGGCGCCGTCTGGGACAGCAGCTCCCGCACCTTGCCCAGGACGAGGCGGGTGTTGGACTCCATGTACTCCGTGAGGATATCCTCCGCCTTTGCGGATTCGCCTCTCGTGATGAGGTCGCTCGCCTCGCGTGCGATTTCGTAGGCGCTCTCGATCAAGCGGTCCTGTATCGGTGCCCATCCAGCCCGGATCGTTTCGACCGTGTCCGGATCGAGCTCGACGCCTCGCCTGGCGCGATTCTCCAGCTCTCGGAACAGCCACCAGGGGCTGCCGTCGCTAGACCGCTCACCGCCCACGCTCAATACCTTCGGCAGCCGGCCCTCCGAGAAGGTGGGCAGGAAGACACCAAGGCATGGCGAGTAGAAGCTGCACCAGTAAACCGGCAGCCGGGAGCCGTCGTCGCAGAGGTGAGCTATCAGCGTCGCGGCCGTGTTGCCCGTCACCTTCTCCCCGTAGTGCATACAGACGGACCAGTCGGAGGGGATCGTCGTGCCCGGGGACGCATGAGGGTCCTTCCCGTCGGAGTGGTCGCCCACCAGGCCGATCATGTCCCGGAGGTCGACCGCGCCGTCGTGGTCCTCCAGGACGGCGCATGACCGGGCACGGCGGTTGGCCCCGCTGCCTGCGAGCGACTTTTCGACATCCAGGTACGCCTCTCTGAAGTCGAACCGGCCGGAGTCGGCCGTCCACCATCCCTTCTCGATCGCCGTCCGCTCGGCCCCCGGCGACAGGCCGGTCCAGTCCGTGACGATCGAGTGGACGTTGCTTATTCCGATGGCCCGGTCGACCCTCTTAACTGCCCACTCATGCCCGGCCGTTTCGATGATGTACGCCTCCCTCGGATCGGCGACGATGAGGCCGTTGTCGTAGTCGCTGAACTCGGAGTTGCCGGCGAAGCGGCCCTGTCCGAACCGTGTCACCACGTCGGTGATCGCCTCGACCGACTCCGACGCGCTGCGTCCTCTCTCAAGACCGAGCCGCACCAGGTCCATTCCGGTGAGCCTGGTCTCCTCGGACTCTGGAAATCGAGAGAAGAGGGCCTCGTTTCCTATCGCAACCTGGTGCTCGTTGAAGCCGTGCTCGTATCCCCAGGACCAGTGCGGCCGCGATCCCACGTGTGTGTAGGTGACGCCGACCTGTGGGATCTCCCTGAAGTCGCAGGGAACCGTGGAGGCGGGCCCGTGCTCGGCCCTCCCCACCTGCATCAGCGGCTGACACTCTTCCCGGGTTCTGTCGCTGTTCTTCGCGAACAGGGTCTGGCCATCGGCGGTGGCACCGGCCAGTGCGACCATCGTGTCACAGCCGAAAGGCTCGTCGCCGTTTGTCGCTCTCACTGTCTCACCTTCCAGGGACTTCGTTTCTATGGGGTCGCCTACATCGCCGCGCCCCGTGTGAGGCGCACGGCTACTGTACCAGCCCGCTCCGTCCTGGGGCAACGCTCTCGCCGCCTGGCGAACGCCTCCGGCACACCCGATCAACCCGTGTCTGATGATTCTGCCAGGCAGCCTGTGCAACTGGCCGGTCAGCCCGGCATCCTAGTAATGGCGAAGGGCTCACAGCGAGGGGCGAGCTTGCCCGGGCGACCGGTTGTGCCTAACATGAACCTGCCCCGGAGCATCGACACCGATCACATCGCGAGTGGTGCAAGCAGAGCATGAAGAATCTCAAGACCGTCGACATCGGACCTGGAATCCACTACCTCCAGGAGGATAACCCGCACCTGATCGGGTCGGAGCTGGCCGGCTGGTACAGCCGCCTGTGACCTGGTGCCGGGTGACGCAACTGTCGGCGGGCCGCGCTCCTCGTCGCGGGTGTGATATCCTCTCCGATATTTGATCCAGGAGGCGGCCGTGAAGTACATCATTCAAGCGGAAATCGACCCCGAGACCGGGACAGAGGTTGAGGCCAACATGGCGCAGATGCAGGGCCTGATGCAGAAGTGGCAGGCCCTGAACCCCATCGGCATGTATTTCAACATGACGCGACGGGCCATGACGATAATCGTCGACGTCCCGAACGAGGACGCCTTCTTCGAGGCACTTCACATGACCTGGGTTGTCACCAACGACTATCCAGACGTCTCTCCGGTCGCGGATGCCTCGGAGTTCGAGCAGATCGTGAAGCGGGTGATGCCTGCCGGATAGGCCGTTCCCCCGCTGGGCGGCCTGCTGCCGGCGGCCCTGACCATCTCGGAGACCCCCTCGCTTTGCTAAGGAGGACCTGCTTTGACGTCTCAGGAAGCTACACGTCTCGAGGAGCTCCTCGCGCCGTCGAGGATCGTCGTCGTCGCAACCGTTGGTGCCGGTGGCATGCCGCAGCTGACGCCCAACTGGTACGTATACCAGGGCGGCAGGATGGCGATCTCGACGACGAAAGAGAGGATCAAATACCGTAACCTCTCCCGCGACGACCGGATGGCCGTCTGCGTGTACACCGAGCCGGGAGCGTCCGACTACGTGGCCATCACCGGACGGGTGACCATAGCCGACGATGAGTCTATCTGGCCGGTCACCCAGGCCATCGTAGAGCGGTACGTCGCGCCTGACGGCGTCGATGCCCGGATGCGGACCCTTCGGACTGAGAACCGCGTCATCATCAGCCTGGTCCCGGACCGCGTCAGCTTCCGCTCGATTTGAGACGAACCTCTCCGGTTCGATCCGGCGGCGGCCTATCGTGCAGCGTACGACCTCCCGGCTAGCCTCGATCTTTGCCGACTCTTGACCCGGAAGGCCCAACCTGCCGCACTGGGATGCCTCTTTGAAGGGGCGTTTTTCGCTTTAGAACCCCCCCAACCGGGTGTAGAATGAACATACGTGAAATCGCGTACTCCCTGGTAGCGTCGAGGTAGTCATTGGCGGACTACGATCTGGTGGTTCTTGGCAGCGGTCCCGGCGGATACGTTGCCGCCATCCGTGCCGGCCAGCTCGGCATGAAGACCGCGATCGTCGAGCGGGACCAAACCGTCGGCGGCGTCTGCCTCAACTGGGGGTGCATCCCAAGTAAGGCGCTTCTCAGGAACGCAGAGGTCCTGGACCTGTTCCGGCGGGCGTCGGACTTCGGCATCGAGGTCGACGGCATGCGCTACGACTTCGGCAAGGCGATCGACCGGAGCCGACAGGTGGTCAAGCGGCTTGTCGGCGGGGTCGCCTATCTGCTCAAGAAGAACAAGGCCGAGCTCGTGCAGGGCACCGGCGTTCTGGTGGACGCGAACACCGTCGAGGTCGCGCAGTCAGACAGGGAGCTGTCGACTGACAACGTGATCGTCGCCACCGGTGCCAGGTTTCGAGAGCTGCCGAACCTGCCGATCGACCGCGAGATCGTCATCACCAGCCGGGAGGCCCTCGAGCTTCGAGAAGTGCCGGCACGGGCGGTGATCGTGGGCGGCGGCGCGACAGGCGCTGAGTTCGCCTACCTCTGGCGCGCGTACGGCGCGGAGGTGACCGTCGTCGAGCTCCTTCCCCGGCTTGTACCGCTTGAGGACGAAGAGGTCAGCCAACACCTCGAAAAGGCCTTCGCCCAGCAGAAGATACAGGTGATGACCGGCGCCCAGGTCGAGAGCATCTCGACCGGCGGCGGCGTGGCGAAAGTCTCCGTGCGCACCGGCGAGGGCGAGACCGTCATCGAATGCGAGAGGGTCCTCGTGGCCGTCGGCGTGCAGGGTAACGCAGACAACATCGGTCTGGAAGAGGCAGGGGTCGCTGTCGAGAAGAGCTTCGTCCCGGTCGACGACCGCATGTCGACCAACGTCCCTGGGATCTACGCCATCGGAGACGTTACCGGAAAGCTGCTGCTCGCTCACGTCGCGTCGGCGCAGGGCGTCACGGCGGTGGAGGGCATGGCCGGCCTGAACCCCGCTCCTCTCGACTACACCCGGATGCCCAGGGCGGTGTACTGCAAGCCACAGGTCGCCAGTTTCGGTCTTACCGAGGCCCAAGCGAAGGAGCAGGGTCACGACGTCAAGATCGGGAGGTTCCCGATGAGCGCGAGCGGCAAGGCCCTTGCAATGGGAGAGGCCGAGGGCATGGTGAAGCTCGTCGTCGATTCAGAGATCGGAGAGGTCCTCGGTGCCCACATGATAGGCCCCGAGGTGACCGAGCTTCTGGGGGAGGTGTCCCTCGCGACCATGCTCGAAGGGACCACGACGGAGCTGGGCTGGCTGGTCCACCCGCATCCGACCATATCGGAAACGGTGAAAGAGGCGGCGCTGGCCGCCGACGGAGAGGCCATACACATCTAGATTGGCCGGCCACACAAGGCAAACCGCAAGGCGCCTTTGAGCGTTGTATTTGTAGGGAGACTAAGCCGGAGGACCCGGCCCGAGGACTGTCTTAGATGACCCAAGTGGCAACCAACCTAACCAAGACCGAGGCGGAGGAGCTCTACCGCCAGATGGTCCTCATCCGCAGGTTCGAGGAGGAGAGCGGCCGCCTCTACATGCAGGGGAAGATCAGAGGGTTCCTGCACCTGTACATCGGCGAGGAGGCCATCGCGGCCGGCGCAATCTCGGCTCTCAGGGACGACGACTACGTGGTCAGCCACTACCGCGACCACGGTCACGCGCTGGCAAAGGGCGTCGACCCCAGGGCGATAATGGCCGAGCTGATGGGCAAGGCGGCGGGGTGCAGCGGGGGCAGGGGCGGCTCCATGCACATCTTCGATCCCTCCAGGGGCTTCATGGGCGGCTACGCCATCGTGGGCGGCCAGCTCCCGATCGCCGTGGGGCTCGCCCTGGCCATCAAACAGAAGGGCGAGGACCGGGTCGTAATGTGCTTTTTCGGCGACGGGGCCGCCAACGAGGGCGAGTTCCACGAGTCGTTGAACCTGGCATCGATCTGGAATCTCCCCGTCCTGTTCTTCCTCGAGAACAACCTCTACGGCATGGGCTCCCGCGTCGAGCAAACCCATGCCGGCGGCCGCGACATATATCTATCGGCGGATTCCTACAGGATCCCAGCGGCCCAGATCGATGGGATGGACCTGCACGCCGTGCGCGACGCGACACTGGAGGCGGTGCAGCGCATGCGCTCGAAAGGGGGCCCCGTCTTCCTCGAGGCGATGACCTACCGGTTCAGGGGGCACTCGGTCGCCGACCCGTCCTCCTATCGAGACCAGTCAGAGGTCGACCAGTGGGAGATGAAGGACCCGATAAGGACGTTCAAAGGGGTCTCCATGGAGCAGGGTCTACTGACCGAAGAGGAGACCAGGACCATCGATGACGAGGTCGCCACGGTGGTGGCAGAGGCGATCATGTTCGCGGAGGAGAGCGAAGAGCCGCCTCTTGAATCTCTCCACGATCACGTCTATGGGTAAGGGCGGCACACGCGATGCCTGAGATCATCGTCCGAGAGGCCATCGCTCGTGGGCTGAGAGAGGCTCTCGACGAGGACGAGCGTGTGTTCCTCATGGGAGAGGACATCGGCTCGTATGGCGGGGCCTACGCCGTCACCAGGGGCTTTCTCGACGAGTACGGCCCCGACAGGATCAAGGACGCCCCCATCGCCGAGTCCGTCATCGTCGGCTCCGCCGTGGGCGCCGCCATGGGGGGCCTCCGTCCGATAGTGGAGCTGATGACCATCAACTTCGCTCTGCTGGCAATGGACCAGATCGTTAACCACGCCGCCAAGCTGCGGTATATGTCCAACGGCCAGATCACCGTGCCGCTCGTCATCCGGACCGTCACGGGCGGTGGAGGCCGCCTGGGGGCAACCCACTCCCAGAGCCTCGAGGGATGGTTCGCGTCCGTACCGGGCCTCAACGTGGCCGTACCTTCGACCCCCTACGACGCGCTGGGACTGCTGCGGTCGGCCATGACCAACGAAGACCCCACGATATTCGCGGAGCACGGTCTGCTGTACTCCGTGAGGGGTGAGGTGCCGGACGACCACTATGTGGTACCCTTTGGACAGGCGGCTACCAGGCGCAGCGGCACCCATGTTACAATCGCCGCCTACTCCAGGATGGTCCAGGTCGCGATGCAAGCCGCGTCTGTCCTTGCTGAAAGGGGCGTCGAGGCCGAGGTCATCGACCTGCGGACGCTGCGGCCCCTCGACATGGACACCGTCGTCGGGTCGGTCAAGAAGACCGGACGCGCCGTCGTGGTCGAGGAGACCTGGAGAATGGGCGGGTTCGGCGGAGAGATCGCCTCGGCAATACAGGAGCAGGCCTTCGACCATCTCGACGGGCCCGTAGGCCGTGTGGCTGGAGCGGACGTCCCGACGCCGTACTCAGAGGCGCTGGAGGCTGCCGTGGCCCCGGATGCCGGCCGAGTGGTCGAAACTGTAGAGAAGCTCTTCGGCCTCTAGGCCGCAGGTCCGAGAGAGCCTCCTTTTCGCGGCTGACGCCGTTCGTTCTCCGGTTCGTCTGTCCATCAACACGTGCGGAGTTCGCAGGCTCGCCACAGGAGGTTGGCCCTGGCAACCGAACTGACGATGCCCCAGATGGGCTACGACATGCAGGAGGGAACGGTAGTCCGTTGGCTCAAGCCGGAGGGCGCCGACATCGAGCTCGACGAGGTTGTGGCCGAGATCGAGACCGACAAGGCGACCGTTGAGCTGCCCTCTCAGGCCGCCGGAGTCCTCCGCCGAATCCTCGTGCAGGAGGGCGTCACAGTCCCGGTACATACGGCCATAGCCATCGTCGGCACCCAGGACGAGCCCCTGCCGGAGGTCTCCGAAACCCCTGCGCCGGCTGCGAAACCGGAGGCCCAGGCCGCCGTTGAGGAGCCTCCCAAGCTCGCGCCGGAGCCGGTGGCGTCCGCTGAGCCGAGGACCGACGCAGAAGGGTCACCCCGAGAGGTACGGGCGTCCCCCGTTGCCCGGAGACTGGCCGAGGAACGCAGCCTGGACCTGGCCCAGATCGCCGGCACCGGCCCGGGTGGCAGGATCACCAGAGACGACGTGATGGCCGCTGCCTCGGCCCCGGAGCCTCCCAGGGCGCCCGCCGTGGCCGCCGCTTCGGCGGACCGCGCTCGGGGAGCCAGGGTGCCGCTGAGCAGGATGCGCCAGCAGATCGCCCGGGTCACAGTCAGAAGCAAGCAGCAGATCCCCCACTACTACGTCTCGGTCGAGGTCGACATGACCCAGGCGATGATGATGCGCAGGCAGATCAACGAGCGCACGAAGGATCAGGGGGGACGGATTTCGGTCAACGACCTGGTCATCAAGGCCTGTGTCGGGGCCCTCACGAAGTACCCCAAGTTCAACGCGTTCTTCACCGACGACGCCATCCAGATGAATGAGTTGATCAACGTGGGCGTGGCCATCGCAGAGGAAGAGGGTCTCATCGTCCCGGCGATCCTGGACTGCCGCGGCAGGTCTATCTCGGACATCGCGGCCGCAAGCAGGGACCTGGCGGAGAGAGCAAAAAGCGGCGCGCTGCGGCCCGAGGAGTACACCGGCGCCACCTTTAGCATAAGCAACCTGGGAATGCTCGACGTGACCAGTTTCGTGGCGATAATCGTCCCGCCGCAGTCCGCCGTCGTGGCCGTCGGGACGGTCACGAAGACCCCTGTCGTCCGAGACGACCAGATCGCCGTCGCGGACATGATGACAGTCACCCTGTCCGCGGACCACCGCGTCTCAGACGGCGCCGAGGGCGCACGCTTCGTCGTGGAGGTCAAGGACCTCCTTCAGAACCCCTACAGCCTGGTGCTGTAGCCCCGGCGTTCTCGGCGAGCGGTGCTTTCCTAGCTTCGATCAACGGTCCGAAAAGCATTTTGCCCCACCCCAAGGGCGACACATTCAGCACGAGAGATCCTCTGTGGGCACCGAAGATATCAGGCATACCGTATTGACAGCACACGTGTTCTACTGCTACACTTCTTTGCAACTCTGGGGGTCCGATCACGACCGGCACGAAGCCATATGCCGAAGTATATCCACGAGATACGGGACCCGATCCATGTTTTTGTAAAGCTCGATAGTCACGAGCGACGGGTTCTGGACTCTGGTCCGCTGCAAAGATTGCGCAACGTCCACCAACTCGCCCTGTCTTATCTCGTCTACCCCGGCGCGACCCACATGAGATTCGAACACTCACTCGGCGTGATGGACTTAGCTGCCAAGGTTTTTGATGTCCTGACGAATAGCCAGGCAATACGTGAGGGTATCCGCAGCCTGGTGCCGGAACTGTCTCGGCCTGACGAGTTGGCGTATTGGCGAAGAGTCTTGAGAATGGCGGCGCTCTGCCACGACGTCGGTCATCTCCCATTCTCACATGCGGCCGAGGACCGATTACTGCCCAATGGGTGGACCCATGAACATCTGACGGTTCAGCTCATTCGGTGCCCGGAGTTGGAGGAAATCTGGCAGTCACACACACCTCCTCTGGTCTCAAAACACATCGCCAAGCTGGCGGTCGGGCCGAAGGTCTACACGAGCGAGGCATTCACTACGTGGGAGACGCTTCTCTCTGAGATCATTAGCGGCGATGCGTTCGGGGTGGATCGGATGGACTACCTCTTGAGGGATTCTCACCACATTGGGGTCGCATACGGCCGATTCGATCACCACCGGCTGATCGATACTCTGCGGATATTGCCAAGCCTCGACTCTGACGCGCCGAGCCTGGGCATGGAGCACGGGGGACTCCATTCTGCAGAGGCACTCTTGCTTGCCCGGTACTTCATGTTTCAACAGGTGTACTTGCACCCTATTCGTCGGGTTTATGATCTCCACCTGATAGAGTTCCTTGAATCATGGCTTGGGGGAGGACAGTTCCCAACCGAGGTCGATGCCCATCTCAGCTATTCCGACGTGGACGTTCTCATCGGCATTCGCCAGGCAAGCGGCGACACCAGCCACGTCGCCCATGAGTCGGCCAAGCGTCTTTCTCAGCGAAACCACTACAAGGTCGCCTATTCGCTCAGTTCATCTGACTTGGACAAACATCCGGAGCCCGGCAGGATATTGCACGACGCCCTGAGAGATCAGTTTGGTGAGGGCAACGTCCGGCGTGATAGCTACTACAAGGCGTCCGGCGGCGTGTTCGACTTTCCGCTCCTGACCCAGAACGACGACTTAGTCTCGGCATACGCCGAGTCCAAGGTGTTAAGCAACATCCCTACCCCAGCGATTGACTTCGTTTTTGTCAATCCGATCCGTAGAGACGAGGCGAAGAAGTGGCTTGAGGGTCGAACACCTAACTTACTCGAGAATGCTCCGGTTGAAGGGGAGGAAACATGAGCGACGGATGCAGGACGCTGGGAGCTGGTCCGGAGAGACCCATGTGCAGAAGAGTATGTATCTAGTGAACTCGTTGCTCGGAGTCCCGATGGAGTATGAGTTCGTTCTGCACCGATACGGGCCGTACTCTTTCGATCTACATGACGATCTCATCGACATGGTTGCGGCGGGTTTGCTAGAAATGGAGTCTCACCCTCCTTATGGGCCTTCGCTGAAACCAACAGAACGTGCAGCCAAAGTGATCGCGCGTTTCCCCAGGACGATGAAACGATATGAGAAAGAATTGAGTTTTGTTGCGGACTCTCTTGGGGAAGAGAACGTGAATTCGCTGGAGCGATTGGCGACAGCCTTGTACGTGACGAAGAAATCAGATCACCCTAACGACGTGGAAACCAGAGCTCGTGACTTGCGAACCCTCAAACCTCATGTCGCCCTGGAAGATGCCCGCCAGGCCGTGAAGCGCATCGATCAACTGGCCGAAGACGCCCGCCAGTTCAGGCTCGAATAGCTTTGTAGGTATTTCCGGGCTACGAACCGGCAACGAGGCGATCCTCTGTTGATGGGTGGCCCACTTCGATTCTCGCTAAACTTGCGCCCTCCTCACGTATCCATGAGAATGTGGAGCGCGCTCGCCCGACCGCGGGGCGTTGCCGGCACCAACTCAAGGAGACGATTTGACGGTTCAGGACCAGACGGCAGAAACCGACCAGCATGACGATGAGGCCGGGCCTCGCTTTCTAACCGGCCCAAAGGTCTACCTGGTGACCCGGCCGGCGGTCGACTGGGAGCAGGTGGCGGCCTTTCTCAGCGACGAGCGGCTTGCGCCCATCCCGGAGAGCATCCGCGCCGGGAGCGACGACTCCTCGGCCGTGGTGGAGATCTCCGCCCGCCTCTGCTATATGAGCTTTGGTCGGGGTCGAAGGGACATAGGCGACTTCATCAACAACCTGCTCTCCTCGAAGGACGGTAGTGTCTTCGAGCACGTGAACTATGGCTTTGTCTTCACCGGGGTCTCTCGGAGCCTGACCCACGAGCTGGTCCGGCACCGCGCGGGCTTCGCGTACAGCCAGCGGTCCCAGCGCTATGTGGATGAAGGTGAGGCGTCATTCGTCATACCCCCGGCCCTGGCTCGTGGCCTCGACGACTCTCAGGAGGCCTTGGACGACCTGAAGGCGGCGCTGGACGCCTCCTCGGTGACGTACCGGAAGCTGGTCGACGCGCTCGATGAGGCTCTGCCCAACGACGCGTTCGCCTCGAAGACCGACCGCCGTAAGGCGGTCAGGCAGACGGCCAGAGCGGCACTGCCCAACGCCACGGAGACGAAGATATTCGCGACCGGGAACGTCCGGGCATGGAGACACTTCATCGAGATGCGCGCCGCGATCTTCGCCGACTGGGAGATCCGCATCCTGGCGATAGAGGTGCTGAAGAGGCTCCAGGAGGAAGCGCCTCTCCTGTTCGGTGATTTCACGATCGAGCAGCTCCCCGACGGGACCGAGATCGCCACGCCGGCCTACTCCAAGGTGTAGCCGCCCGTCACGGCGGCCTCCTTCGACGGTGCCACGCCATGGCCGCGGCCGGGATGATCCCCACGAGCGACACGGCCATAGCGATAAGGAAGAACCTCCGGAACACCGCCAGTCCCGCCTGGGTGACGGTCTGCTCGAACTCCAGGACGCGCTGCTGCGTCTCGGCATCCGTCTCCCCGACCATCGCGAACGGCAGGGGAACCCCGGCGACCAGCCCCTGAAAGTGGCCGGTACCCCACGCCGTCAGGGCCGCCAGACCGATCGTCATGCCGACCATCCGAGCGGCCGTGACCAACCCGGCCGCCGATCCCCTATCCTCCTCGCGGACCGACTCGGTAGCGGCCAGGGCGATCGGAGCTATGAGCAGTCCGAAGCCCAACCCCGCCGTCGCGAGGTGGACCGTCATGATGGGATCGGAGATATCGGCGCCCCACCGGCTCATGAAGGCGAAGCCGGCGGCGGCCAGCAGCAGTCCTACGACGGCCGGAATACGATAGTCCATCCGCTGGCACGCCAGGCCGCCCAGGATCGCTCCCACGGGCATCGCCGCGGTCAGCCGCATCAGGCGAAGCCCACCCTCCAGTGGCGACAGGCCGGCGACTGTGTTGGCCATGAGAGGGATCGTGACCATCCCGGTGATCAGCGCTGCTCCGACGGCGAGGTGCGTCAGGTTCGCCGCCGGGAACGTCAGCGTCCTGAACATCGACCGTGGGAACAGAGGGTCCGCGGCCGACACCTGCCTGGCCGCGAACGCGGCAACGGACACGCCGCTCCCGGCCAGGTAGACGGCCATCAGCCAGTCCGGCTCTCCGAGTCTCGCGAGCCCGAGGGTCAGCAGCACCAGGCTGACCGCAATGAGACCCCCTCCGAGGTAGTCCACCCTGGCGATATGCCTGCGGCCTGGACCGAGCAGCAGGACGAGGATGATCAGGGTGGCGGCTCCGAGCGGCAGGTTGATCCAGAAGACCCATCGCCAGTCCAGGAACCTGGTGATGACGCCCCCCCACAGAGGCCCTATGACTCCGCCGGCCTCCGCCGAGGCCCCGATCAGGCCCAACGCCACGCCCCGGCCGCCCGGCGGGAAGAGGTCGCCCACCATCGCGATGGAAACGGGCACGAGAGCGCCGGCGCCGACCGCCTGGAAGACCCGGGCCGCGAGCAGCCACGAAAAGGTGGGAGCAACGGCGACGAGGGCCGACCCCAACATGAACATCGCCATCGACGCGATAAAGAGACGGCGGTAGCCCCAGGTGTCGGACAGCCTGCCGATCAGCGGCATCGCCACGACGTATCCGAGCAGATAACCGGTGATGCTCCAGGAGGCGCGGTCCAGCTCGGTGACCGTGAGCCGCATGTCCCGCATGATCTGCGGCAGTATCGTGACGACGACCGTCTGGTCGTCGGCGGCTATGAAGATTCCGATACATATCGGAACGAGAGCCAGGTAAGGGGGAACGCGTGTCCTGGAGATCAGCATTCAGACTTTCCAGGCCGCCGTCCTGCCGTTCGCGAGGCTCCAGAGAGGATGGCGAAGAGAGGAGTGCAGCACCCTTCTACAGCGGCGGCTGAATGTCGATATCCTCGTTGAATCGCGACAGCTTGATGACTCGCACGACGTCTTCGGCGTCGCTGGCCACCACGCGGCCCTCCACCCTGGCCTCGATGAGGTAGGACCGGTCGATGTCTATCGTCAGCCGCACTCTCACGGTGGCATCCTCCAGAGCGGAGCCGAGCAGCGGCGCCAGCGCCGTTGCGGGCAGCGCCCCCTCCACGACCAGGGTCCCGCCGTTCGGCTCGGGGTCGGCCAGCGATACCCGCTCGACCAGGCTCATCATAGCCGAGATCCCCTTCTGAGGATCGAAGAACGCGAGGGGGTTGACGTCCGGGGCCACCGGCAGCCACTCCCCGGTCAGGAAGTTTTGCATGTAGTTGGCATCGTCGACGGCGATAATGGCCGACTTGATGACGAAGGCCCCGAGCTCACCGGTGAAGGCGGCGTAGAGCCGGTCCGGATTGACGACGTCCCCCTCCGCCTCGAATATCTCCAGACCCTCGATCAGCCTCGTGGAGCCCTTGTCGTGGGTCAGTAAGAAGTGGAAGGACTGCAGGGCTTCCATCACGGCCCCGGATTCGTGTAGAAGGGCCTCCGGATCGATGGGTGTCGCAGTAGGAGGTATCTCCGTTGGTGGGGCGGACTCGCTGCACCCGGCGGCGGCAAACAGAGCCAGGATTCCGATGAGCACCCCGAGCCCGGCGGGCAGCCACATCGACGGCTCGTGCGGGATCGCGACGCTCTGTGCATCGATGTCGGGTGGTGCAAAGAGGCCCCGCCCAAGGCGGGGCCTCTTGTTCTCGTAGCTCAACCGGAGGCTCTAGGCGTCGATGCGGGAGCGTCTCCCTTTTGCCAGGACCATGGCACCGGCTCCGAGCAGGGCGAGGGCCGCGATCAGGCTGGCCCATACCAGCGTGCGGACCGACGTGTCGCCGACGCTGGGAAGGCCGAGTGTCGGGCCCGGCAGGCCGCCGCCGGTGGTCACGTCTCCGGCCACCAGATCGTAAGCCGCCATTCGCTGGGCCTCGACGTAGGCCTGCTTGGCGCCTCCTTCTTCGGCTATCGACTCGATCGTCCCGTCGCCGTCGTTGTCAACGCCGTTCAGCGCGGCCTTGAGGAAGCCGACGACCGGGATCGTCTGTATCTGAGCGTTGAGCAGCGACCCGACGGTCAACACAAGGAGAGCCTGGTCTCGGGCGGCAATGGCCCGATCCTCGGCGTTCTTTCCGTTGACGTCGACCAGCGCGGCGTGTGTGGTGATCCGCAGGTCGTCCGGCGCCTCGCCGGCCGCGAAGGTCGCGTGCTTCCTGTCTCCAGCGTGGAGTAGAACGCCCAATCCGTCTCCCGGGTCGCCGAACGATCCGTCATAGTTGGCGCCGTCGGCGCCCTCGATTATGTTCAAGACGTGATGGATGTGGAGCTGGAGTGTCTCCAGGTCCGTGGAGGCCTGGGCCAGCTCGGCGTGCAGGACGGCCGCCGCCAGCTGAGTCTGGAGATTGGTGAGGATCCCCACGTCCGCTCCCGGCGGCCAGTTGGTCAGCAGGTGCCGGATATGGACCATCGCGCTAAGGGGTATCTGGTGGCTATAGACGATGATGCCGGACGGTGCTGGGTCCGCGTCTGGCACCGGCTCGTCGGTGATCAGGAACTTGTTGTACGTGTCGATCAGGTTTTCGCCGGTGGGCGATACGTACCCGTGGCTGGCCGTTCCGTCGGCGGCGATCGTCATGACGCCCGTGCTCAGCTTGACCGATCCGTCGTCAGAGACGAGCCATCCCTCATAGGCCCTTCCGGCCGCAGGGGGGGTCACGTTCGTCAAGGTGATCAGGGCGGCGTCGCCCAGGGCTGCGCTATCGAAGATGATTACGGTACCTACTGGCTCTGCGCCTTCTTGGGCGAGGGCGACGCCCGCCGACGCCAGGCCCAGCAAGAGGACAGCCAATAGAATGGCGATTCTCGACCTTATCATGTTTTGTGCTTACCCTCCCGAGAGTTGAGCGCCAAACGCAGCGCACCACGGTAGACGCTACCACAACAGCTGCGCACAGAATAGAGTTTGGTGGCCTAGTTTTATCACAATTGTCTGAGGGGTTCAATTCGCTGGAGGACGGCGAAGAGGCGAGATTCGCGGGCGGATTCGAGATGCGCGCGCGAGGCTCGACAGGGCGTGAGGCAACCTAGCAGGAAGATGAAATATGAAGTGTGCAGGGGCGAAGCCCCGCTGCCGGTCCTTTCGCGAGAGGATGACGGGTTCCCTCAGATATGAATCCTCCCCCCGTCCCGGCTAAGGGGATGGTCGAAGGGGGTTTTGAACACCCTGCTAGAGGTCGCTTCTGAGGACCGTCGTACTTGTCGGCCACTGGCTACCGCCGCGCGGCTCGATGGTGATTGCGATAGCGTCGAACTCCCCGAGTGGGCCGACCAGCCGGATCAGCGTCTGGCCGAACCCGGACGGATCGACCGTAAAGATGCCGGCGCTGTACCGCAGGCTGCCTCTGACGAGCCAGACCTGGTAGACTCTGTCGGGGGGCAGCGGAGGCAGGTCCAGCGCCGCCAGCAGGGCTACGGCTCCCTGGTCGGTCATCAAGACCATCACGCGCGAGTTGGACATTTGCCCGCTGCCTTCGAGCACGTTCACCGAGACGGTCTGGGCCAGCCGGTTGTCGAGCCCTGCGGTCGTCTCGGCGACAGCGGCGGCCACCGTCCGCAGGTTGGTCGCGATCGTCTCCTGCTCCTCCGCCATCTCCGCCAGTGTGTCGTCGAGCCGAGCCGTCGTCTGGGCACCGGCGGTCGCGATAACCTTCTGCTCCTCCGCCAATTCAGCCAGTGTCGCATCGAGCCGAGCCGTCGTCTGGGCACTGGCGGTCGCCATTACCCCCAGCTGGTCTCGGAGCGCGTCGTTCTCTCGTACGACGCCGTCGACCCTGGCGTTGAACAGCACCCCCCCCCCCACCACGACGACCAGCAACACACTGGCGAGCGCCGTCGCGGGGTGCGTGAGCGGGCCCGACCCGAGGATGCGCGCGAGGAGTGACGGACCTCGAGCCTCCGGCGCCGCCGGACGCAGCCTGGACTCGGCCTCGATACGGGCGAAGAGGCCTTCCTTGACACTCGCCGGCACCGGCACCTGCTCCACCGACAGGGCGAGCACCGTGGCGGCCTCGCCGGCCTCGAGGACCTCGGCGTTGCATTCCGAGCACGCGTCCAGGTGCTCCTCCAGCAGGCTCCTCTCCTCGGGCTCCAGCGATCCGAGGAAGTAGGGCGCGATAAGATCCCTGCCTTCCCTACAGTCCATGTTCCTCCAGCTCCCGAGCCTGTGTGCTCAGGACCTCTCTCAATCGTTTCAAAGCCAGGCGCATCCGCGTCTTCACAGTTCCCAATGGATGCCCCAGGTGCTTCGATATCTCCGTGTGCGTCAATCCTTTGAAATAGGCCAGAACCACTACCTCTCGCTGCTCCGGCCTGAGAGTGACCAGCGCCTTTTCGAGACGGGCGCGCTCGAACTGTACGGCCGTGTAGCTCACGGGGTCGCTGTACGCGTCCGCCGGCTGATCGAACGTTTCCGGGTCCTGGTCGACCGGTGGCTTGCCCCTCTGCCGCCGCCGCAGCTCGTCGATAGCCCGATGGTGCCCGATGCTGAACAGCCAGGAGGTGACCTTGCCCCGCCCCGGCTTGTAGCTCGCCGCACGCCGCCACACGTTGAAGAACACGTCCTGGGTCACCTCCTCGGCTGCCCCGGAGTCTCTCAGCATCTGCATCGCAAGCGAGTAGACCGGACCGGCATATCGCCTGTAGAAAGTCTCTAGCGCCTCCCGCTGCTGCTCGACGATCAGCCCCAGCAGCTGCTCGTCGGTGAGGTCTTCGTGCGTCACTGACCGCACCGGGCGGCCGCAGCACACTTCTCAACCGACCGCCAACTGTATATACGAGGTGATGTGGGCGTGCAGTTTTCGGTCATGGCGGGCTTTCTGCCTGTGGCTGGGCAGCCGTCATCACTCTGTCATCTTCGGGCGGTCATCTTAGCTGTAGCTCCGGAGACATCGGAACGGGATGGCGCATTATAGCAGACGTTGTCCGGGCGTGGCCCCAGGCTGGCACGGCTGCCGCGGGACGCCCTCGCAGGACAGAGGTCTACGGAGGAAGCGATCGCGCACCCATCAGGGCCTTGACGCGCTCGACCAGCGCGGGGAGCGTCTCGCCGGTCGGCCCGCGCAGCACGACGTCGCATCTGCTCGACAGCGGCGTCTCGCCAGGGTTGGCCTCGATCAGCAGCCCGCCTCGGGCCAGGACGCGCTCCGGCAGCCGCGCCGCAGGGTAGACGCTGGCCGAGGTACCGACCAGCATCATGCAGTCGCACTCGTCGGTCTCGCGGAGAGCCTCCTCCAGGACGCCTCTAGGGATAGGCTCACCGAACATTACGGTGTCCGACTTGACGAGCCCCCGGCACTCGGGGCAAGCGGGAGGGTACCCATCGACCCTCGCCCCGGCCAATGGCCAGCGCGACTCGCACTCGATGCATCGCATCTTCGTCCGGTTTCCGTGTATCTCGGACAGCAGCGTCGAGCCCGCGCGCTGATGTAGATTGTCGACGTTCTGAGTGATGGTTCGCTTCAGGATTCCCATGCGCTCCAGATCGGCCAGCGCGACGTGTCCGGCGTTCGGCTCGGCCCTCTCGATGGCCAGCCTGAACTCGGTCCGGGCCGGGTCGGCGTCGGGGTCCAGATACTGGCGCCACCAGCCGGCCGGGTCTTCGAGGAACATCTGGTAGCTCTGCGTGCTCGGCTGACCGAGGCGCGCCCAGAGGCCGTCCGGCCCGCGGAACGTCGGAACCCCGCTCTCGACCGACAGTCCCGCTCCCACGAGCGCGACCACGTGGCCGGCGCCGGCGACAAGCTCGGCTGCCGCGCCGATGGAGTCGGCCAGGTCTCGGTCTACGTCCACGATTCCTCGCCGACGCTGCGCTCGATCCGGCCCTGAACGACGGCGAGCCGGTCCATTCCCTTGAGAAAACGATCCTCGATCGATGCCGGGTCCGCCGTCGTAATCATGCACTGCTGGTAACGACCGGCCCACTCCAAGACTCGAGGCCTCCGGACGCCGTCCAGCTCCGAGAGCACGTCGTCGAGAAGCAGGATCGGCTCGTGGCCGCGCGCACCCGAGAGATACCGGGCCTCGGCCAGCTTCATTGCCAGGACCACTGTCCTCGACTGCCCTCTGGAGGCGTAATCGCCCGCGTCGACGCCGTCGAGCAGCATCTGGACGTCGTCCCGGTGCGGACCGGTGACGGTGAAGCCCTGATCGATCTCCCTGGGCCGCTGGTCGTCCAGGGCCCGCCGGAGATCGCTCGCCGTCTCTCCGTCAGACGCCCCTGGGCGCATCGGCACGCGGGGCCGGTAGATCATCTCGAGGCGCTCCCCGTCGCCCGTCAGCTCGCGGTGGATGGGATCGGCCGAATCCGACAGCTCGCCAAGCGTCCTGGCGCGCTGGACCATCAGGTAGGCGCCCTCGGCTACCAGCTCGTCGTCCCAGAACTCCATCTCCCCGGGTGACGCGCGGCCTTCCCTGATCGTCTTCAGCAGGTGGTTGCGCTGCGAGAGCACGCGCTGATAGCGCTGGAGCGACCGGAGGTACCGTTGGTCTATCTGGGATATCAGGATGTCCAGGTAACGCCGCCGGACAGGCGGCGGTCCGCTCACCAGGTCGATGTCGTCGACGGTGAACAGAACCGCGTTCACCTCCCCGACCGTGTCGGCTGCCCTCCGGGGTACGCCGTTGACCCTGATGGTCTTCCGAACGCCGCTCGTCCTGCCCGAGCGGCCGTCCTCCGATGGATCGGCCGTCCGCGCCGCATCCGGGTCTGCCAGTGGAGCCAGGTCTATTTGAACCCTCAGCCGGTCAGTCTTCCGCTGGACTACCGCCGACACCTGCGTATGAAGATCCTCGTCTTGCCTGCGCCAGCGCACCATCTCCCTGTCGCTGGACGCCCGGTGGGACTTCGCGATCGCCAGCAGGTAGATGGCCTCCAGAAGGTTGCTCTTGCCCTGGCCGTTTCGCCCGTGGAACAGGACCATCCCCGGCTCCAAGTCGAGATCGAGCCGCTCGATGTTGCGGAAGTTGCTCAGGTCCAGGTGGGCGATGTAGATGGCGAATCCTCACGCGCCGGGAGGCTGGGGAGGGAGCCCTCAGAGGCTTCTTACTGGTCCGCGGAGTCTCTGGCGAGCAGCAGGAACTCACCCTCGTCGATGACGCGGACCTTCAGACGGTGGGCGTCGGCAAGCTTGGTCCCTGCGTCCTCGCCGGCCACGACGTAGTCGGTCTTCTTGCTGACGCTGCCGCTGACGCCGCCGCCCAGCTCCTTGATCCTCTCCTCGACCTGGGACCGGCTGAGCCCCTGAAGGCGCCCGGTCACGACGAAACGCTGTCCCGCCAACAGCTGCTCGACGGTCTCCGTCGAAGCCTCGTCGGCCATCCGGACCCCGGCGGCCCTCAGCTTCTCGATCAGGGCTCGGTTGGACTCCCTGCTGAAATATGTGATCACGCTGGCCGCGATCTTGGGACCTATCGACGGGATCGAGGTCAGCTCCTCCTCGGTGCCCGCCATCAGCGCATCTATGCTGGTGAAGTGCCGTGCCAGCAGCTCCGCGACCTCCGACCCCACATGGAATATCCCCAACGCGACCAGCAGTCGCGCGAGAGGCCGGTCCTTGCTCGCCTCGATGGCGGCGAGCAGGTTGGAGACGCTCTTCTCTCCCATCCTCTCCAGCTCCAGGAGCTGGTCCTTCTTGAGCGAATACAGGCCGCCGGCGTCCCTTATCAGCCCACGCTCGAGCAGCAAAACGACCTGCTTCTCCCCCAGACCCTCGATGTCCATGGCGCCCCTGCTCACGAAGTGCTCGACGATCCGGGCGAGCTGGGTGGGGCAGGCGGCGTTGACGCAGTAGCTCATGGCGTCGCCCTCGGGACGGCCGACAGGCTCGTTGCACACCGGACACCTGTCCGGCATCTCGAAGGGCTTCTCTTTCCCGGTGCGCCGGGAGGTGATCACGCTGACGACCTGGGGTATGACCTCGCCCGCCCGCTCGACCACCACCCAGTCGCCGATCCGCAGGTCCTTGGCACGTATGTAGTCCTCGTTGTGAAGGGTGGCCTGCTTCACGGTGGCGCCGCCCACGTCGACGGGACTCAGAATGGCGTACGGGTTGACGCTTCCGGTCCTGCCCACGTTGGTGCGGATATCCAGCAGTTTCGTCGCCTTCTGGGTCGCCGGAAACTTGTAGGCTACGGCCCATCGCGGCTCCCGGCCGACGTGTCCCAGGTGCCGCTGGAAGTCCAGCCGGTTCACCTTCACCACGACGCCGTCGCAACCGTAGTCCAGGCTCTCGGAGCCTTCCAGCCACGTCCGGTAGTAGTCGATGGCCTCCTCGGCGGTCCGGACCAGCCGGTTGTTAGGGTTTATCTTGAACCCCAGCTCGCCGAGATAGGCCAGAATATCGAGCTGACTGTCGGGGACCACCCCTTCGGCGTATCCGAGGCCGTATATGTAGATGTCCAGGGGGCGCTCGGCGGTCGCGGCGGGGTCGAGCTGGCGCAGCGACCCCGCCGCCGTGTTGCGGGGGTTGGCGTACGTGGGAAGCCCCTGAGCGGCCCTTTCCTCGTTGAATCGCTGGAAGGCCGACCTGGGGAAGATGACCTCGCCGCGGGCCTCGAACCGCGCTGGAGCGTCGCTCCGTACTCTCAGCGGAAGGCTCCTGATGGTCCTGAGGTTCAGTGTGACGTCCTCGCCGACGGCTCCGTTACCCCGAGTAGCACCTCGTACCAGGACACCGTCCTCGTAGGTCAGGGCCACGGCGAGACCGTCGTACTTGAGCTCGCAGACCATGTCGAAGCTCTCGGTCTCGAGCAGATTGGCGGCGCGCCTGTGCCATGCTAGAAGCTCGTCGTTATCGAAGGCGTTGCCCAGGCTGAACATCGGAACCGGATGTTTGACCTCGGCGAACCTCTCGGCCGGCTCGGCTCCGACACGCTGGGTCGGGGAATCCGGGGTGACCAGGTCGGGATACTGCTCCTCGATCCGGCGCAGCTCCCTGATCAGCTCGTCGTACTCGGCGTCGCTGACCTTGGGCTGGTCCAGCACGAAGTAGAGGTGGTTGTGATGGTCCACCACCTCGCGGAGCTTCCTGGCCCGTTCCCGCGCGCTCTTGGCTGTCATCTCACAGATGATAGCACAGGGCCTCCAGACCGGTCCGTCGCCGCGCACGGCCGTTCATGGAGGGCATCGCAGGTGGAAGTCCGGGTCCAGGAATAGGAACGTCGAGAAGAGGGACCGTAAGGGGAGCTCGGCCGTCTGCCGGTCCTTCCGTGGAAGGATGAGGGCTGGTCGAAAGAGTCTTAAAGGCAACCCCTAGATGTCGAGGTTGCGGACCTCGCGGGCGTGGGCCTGAATGAAGTTCCGCCTCGGCTCGACGACATCGCCCATCAGCAGCGAGAAGATGTTGTCGGCGGCGGCGGCGTCACCCTCGGAGACCTGGAGCAGCGTCCTCGTCTCCGGGTTCATCGTCGTGTCCCACAGCTGGGTCGCGTTCATCTCGCCCAGGCCCTTGTAGCGCTGCATCTGGATGTTCCGCTTCCCGTTGAGCTGCTCGAGGATCGTATCCCGCTCGTCGTCCGAATACGCCCACTCGCTCTTCTTCCCGGCCGAGATGCGATAGAGCGGCGGCTGGGCGATGTACAGGTGCCCGTTCTCGATCAGCTGGTGCATGTTCCTGAAGAAGAAGGTCAGCAGCAGCGTCCGTATGTGGGAGCCGTCCACGTCCGCGTCGGTCATTATGATGATCCGGTGGTAGCGCAGCTTCTCCAGGTTGAACTCATCCCCCAAACCGGCGCCGAAGGCGATGATCATGGCGCGGATCTCTTCGTGGGCCAGCATCTTGTCGGCCCGGGCCTTCTCGACGTTGAGGATCTTGCCCCTGAGAGGGAGGATAGCCTGGGTCCTGCGGTCGCGCCCCATCTTGGCGGTGCCGCCCGCCGAGTCGCCCTCCACCAGATACACTTCGCAGTTCTCGGGGTTTCGATCCGAGCAGTCGGCGAGCTTGCCGGGCAGAGAGCCCCCGTCCATCGCGTTCTTGCGGATGATCAGGTCTCGTGCCTTCCGCGCCGCCTCCCGCGCCTTCTGAGCGGTCAGGCACTTGTCGAGAATGCGCCGGGCGTCCTGGGGATGGTCCTCCAGGTAGATCGTCAGGGCCTCGGCGACAACCCCTTCGACCTGGTTTCTGATCTCGGGGTTGCCCAGCTTGCCCTTGGTCTGGCCCTCGAACTGGGGATCGGTCAGCTTGACGCTGACCACGGCGGTTAGGCCGTCCCGAGCGTCCTCTCCCGCCAGGTTCGGGTCGGAGTCTTTGAGGAACTTCTGCTTGCGGCCGTAGTCGTTGAGAACCCGTGTGAGCGCCGCACGAAAGCCGGTGAGGTGCGTCCCGCCGTCTACCGTGTTAATGCAGTTGGCGAACGCGTAAACGAACTCGGTGTAGGTTGAGTTGTACTGGATCGCCACCTCCACCATCGTCCCGTTAACCTGCTTCTCGACGTAGATGGGATCGCGGTGGATCACCTCGCGGTTCTGGTTCAGGTTGCGCACGAACGAGGCGATGCCGCCCTCGAAGTAGTATGCGACCTGGTTGTTCGGCCAGAGATCGAAATGCCAGTCGCTGTGGAAGTCGATCCGGAGCCCCTTGTTCAGATAGGCCATCTCCTTGAACCGCTGCGACAGCGTGTTGAACTCGTACTGGACGTCCGGGAATATCTCCGGGTCCACCCTGTACGTTATGGCGGTGCCCGTCTTGTCGCGATCCGCCTCGGGCAGATCCTCGGAAGATATGTCGGTCTTCCGCACGCCGGCGCTGAACTCCTGGCTGTGGACCTTGCCGTCGCGGTACACCTCTACCAGGAGCCATTCGGATAGGGCGTTCACGACCGACGCGCCGACTCCGTGAAGACCGCCGGACACAGAGTAGGCCTTGCCGCCGAACTTACCGCCGGCGTGGAGGGTCGTCATGACCGTCTCCACCCCGGACTTCTTCGTCGTGGGGTGGATGTCCACGGGAATGCCCCGGCCGTCGTCCTCCACCCTGACCGTGCCGTCCGCCGCGATGTTGATGCTGACCTTCGAGCAGCTGCCGGCCATGAACTCGTCGACGCTGTTGTCGACGATCTCGTAGATCAGGTGGTGAAGGCCACGCTGGTCGGTGCTGCCGATGTACATCCCCGGACGCCGCCGCACCGCCTCCATGCCACCCAGCACCTGGATGTCACGTGCCATGTACATATCGTCCCGCGGATCCGGTTTCTTGTTTACAGCCATCCACCACTCCCGATTCGCTGGGTCAACCCGAACTCACTCGCCCTACCTCGGAGCATGGGGAGGTACCCCCCCATCCCACACCCGGCCATTGGCGGCGTGAGTTGACCTTTTGCTGTCTGCCGACGATAAAGAGGAGCCCCTGAAGAAATGGATCGACGGAGCGAGAATCCAAGTGCCCCGAGCACCTCGCCTATATAGTGGTCGCCCGCTCCCGGACTCCCACCCGTAGTAGACGATACTCCGTGCGCAACCTTCTAGGTGTATTAGGGTCATTTTACCACTTTTCTCGGACTTTATCAAGCCATCGGCCGCGCTACAGCGCCGCTAAAGCCGTCCCCGAGCCCGCGAAAATCGAGGACGGTCTCGACTACTAGTCGCGAGGAGGTGAAAGGGGATGGTCGTCGCGCTCATCTAGGGGCGCACGGCCGTGCGCCCGCACATTGAGCGGGTGATCTCTGTGTGTCTACCCGGCGTGTGTTGTCACAGGGGTTCCAAACGGGGCGTAACTCCCGTTGCGGGGTCGGCGGCGTTGGGTTCGCTCATCGCCTCTATTGACAGACACCGTCCGACGTGGTTCGATGTGGACGCACTGGCCGAATCGGCCGATGCCACAGACAACTCAATAAGTGGTAGGGGTGCCCGTAGAGGGCTTAAAAGAGGAAGCCGGTCGAAACCCGGCACTGTCCCGCAACGGTAGGTCCTGAGTCGTCAGGACGAGTCCGAACAACTGCCCATATCGATGTCAACTGGCCTTCGAGGACAAGGTACGGGCATACGCGACGGTAATGTGGCCCTGCTTCCCTGATCGAAGTGGGGCCACTTTTTTCCGCCGCGTTAGCAGGGCTCCTGTCTCATGAGGCAGGAGCCCTTTTGCTGCCGCGCAGCGGCGGTGGCAAGGAGGACAACAGTGCTCAGAGTCGTGACGGCGCTCCTATTCCTGATATTGCTGGCCGCCGGGTGCGGCGAAACCGAGCCTACGCCTGTGCCCGCGACGCCCACCGAGACGGCGGCGGCGTTCCCATATACGGTGGCGGGTACCGACGGGGCCCAGGTAACCTTCGACCAGCCGCCCGAGCGGATCGTCGCCTTCGACTCCGCGGCCCTGGAGGCTCTCTTCGCCATCGGCGAGGGCGACAGGGTGGTCGGCACCCACGACTTCGTCACCTTCCCCCCCGAGGCGGCGGACGTCCCTAGGCTCGGGGGCGCCTTCGGGGTGAACATCGAGAAGACGCTGGCGCTCGAGCCCGACCTGGTCTTCATCTTCTTCGACACCTTCCTCCAGGACCTCCAGAACGCCGGCCTGAAGGTCCTCTATCTGAAGACGCTCGACGACGATTTCGGCCAGGTGGCGGACCGGATTCGAATGTGGGGGAGGATCACAGGAAGCCCCGACGAGGCCGAGTCGGTCGCCGCCTCATTCGAGGCCGCCATGAAGGAGATCGAGGACGCCATCGAGGCCATCGATACGGGGCCGTCCATCTTCCACGACACCTCGGACCTGTGGACTCCGGGGCCGGACACGCTCGTCGGCCGGGTCTTCGAGATGCTCAAGCTGCAGAACATAGCCCACGACATAGAGGGCTACGCTCAGCTCAGCCCCGAGATCATCGTGGAGAGGGACCCCGAGATGATAATCACCACGAACCCGGGCGCCATAGCCGGCGACCCCGCGTTCGGAGACGTGCGTGCGGTCACCGGAGGCCGCGTATACGAGATCAGCCTGGACCTGTTCGGAGTGGCCGGCCCCAGGTTCGCGGACGACATCGAGACGCTGGCGAGGCTGGCATACCCGGATCTCTTCGAGTAAGGACGGGTCGCAATGGCAAGAACGCCCTTTCCAGGGAGTCTTCTCGGCCGCACAAAGTCACCGGGCATCGCCTCGGCCGGGTGGCTGCGGTCCTATCCATGGAGACGCCTTCTCATAGGGCTGGCCGTCGTATTCCTGGCAGGGATCTTGGCCGCGGCGCTGGGCTCGGTCCGGATACCTCCATTGACGACCCTCTCGATCGTGCTTTCGAGACTTCCTGGGTTGGAGATCGGCTCGACGTGGCCGCAGTCGTGGGAGACGATCCTGTGGGACCTTCGGCTTCCCCGAATAGCCCTCGCTGGGATCGTAGGGGGCGCGCTGGCCGTCTCCGGAGCCACCTACCAGGGCCTGTTCAGAAACCCTCTGGCCGATCCGTACCTGATCGGGGTGGCGTCCGGAGCGGGTCTGGGGGCGACAGTCGTGCTGGTGACCGGCGTCCCCAGAGAGTTTTTCGGGATCAGCCTGCTGCCGGTCGCGGCCTTTGGCACCGGACTCGTGGCGGTGTCCGCCGCATACCTGGTGGCACGCCACTCCAGGGGCCTGGCGCTCCCGACGCTCATCCTGGCCGGGGTGGCGATAGCATCGTTCTGCGGCGCCATGATCAGCCTGCTGATGATCCGGAGCGACCCCGACATCCGGCCACTGCTCAGCTGGCTGCTCGGAGGCTTCGTCTCCGCTCAGTGGAGACACAGCCTGCTGATACTCCCCTACCTGCTCCCCAGCGTTCTGGTCGTCCTGGCCTACGGCCGGATCCTGAACGTAATCCAGCTCGATGACCAGCAGGCGACGCAGCTTGGCGTCAACGTGGAGCGGACCAAGATCGTGCTGATCGTGGCGGCGTCGCTGGCAACCGCGGCGGCGGTCTCCTTCAGCGGACTCATCGGGTTCGTCGGGCTCATCGCGCCCCACGCGGTCCGCCTGGTCTGGGGCATGGACTACCGCACCCTGCTTCCGATGTCGGCCATCGTCGGGGCGGCGTTCCTGATTCTCGCGGACATGGTCGCCCGCACCGTGGCCAGCCCGGCTGAGCTTCCCGTCGGCATCATCACCGCCTTCTGCGGCGCCCCGTTCTTCCTCTATCTGCTCAGAAAACGAGGCAGGCTCGGCGGATGATCTCCCAAGCCCCGTACCCTGTACCGTATACCCGGGACGCAGTGCGCCGCTGATAGCTCGAAAAATGCTTTCCGTCAAAAACCTCCATTTCGCCTACAAGAGCAACCGGGTTCTCCGTGGACTCGATCTGGATGTTGCGGAGGGCGAGCTGGTGGGCGTGGTTGGTCCGAACGGCTGCGGCAAGACGACGCTCCTCCAGCTCGTCAGCGGGCTGCTCGAGCCGGACGAGGGAGATATCCGTGTGAACGGGACGACGCTCGGCTCGCTGGGGCCCTCGGAGCGTGCCAGGCTGATCTCGGTCGTGCCTCAGAGCCCCCAGCTGCCGCTCGGTTTCACGGTGAAGGAGCTGGTGCTCATGGGCCGGAACCCTCACCTGCGCCTGCTACAGTGGGAGGGTCCCGGCGACATCGAGGTGGCGGAGCGAGCGATGGAGATGACCGGGCTCGCCTCGCTGCGAGAGAGAACGCTCGCCACGCTCTCCGGCGGTGAGCGTCAGCGGGCGCTGGTGGCGATGGCGCTGGCCCAGGAGTCGCCGGTGCTGCTGTTGGACGAGCCCACCGCCAGCCTCGACCTGGCCCATCAGACGCGGATCATGGACCTCGCGCGCGATGTTCAGGCGCGGCGCGGTGGGGCGATGCTGGTCTCGATGCACGACCTCACGCTCGCGGCCCAGTACTGCGACCGCCTGGTCATGATGGCCGGGGGCCGCGGCCATGCGACCGGAACCCCCACCGAGGTCCTCACCCCCGAGAACATCGCGGCCGCCTACGGCACCGAGGTGTTCGTCCTTCCCCACCCGGTCGGCGGCACGCCCGTAGTCCTGCCGCTGCGGACCGCGGCGGACTCTAACGGCGCTCGCGACTGAAGGTTGCCCCGGTCTTGCTCAGCCCGTACGGCTGCTGTAAAGTACCAGGCATCCCGAGGCCGCCCGTCCCGCTCAAAGAGACCATCACGGCTCCGCTCGGGCGCCGCTCGACGCATCCCCACGGGAAACCGACGAGGAGGACAGCATGACCACCGCCGTCTTCGGCTCCAGCATCAAGCGAAGAGAAGACCCCCGCCTCATCACCGGCAACGCCACCTACGTCGACGACGTCAAGCTGGTGGGGATGCACTATCTGGCGCTGGCTCGCAGCCCCTACGCCCACGCCAGGATCAAGAGCATCGATACGTCGCCCGCACAGAAGCTGGACGGCGTCGTCGCTGTGTTCACAGGGGAGGACCTCAAGGAGCAGCTTGGCTCGCTACCCGTGGGCTGGGTCGTGCCCGACACCAAGGAGGTTCCCCATCCCCCGCTGGCGGTGGGGACGGTCAGGTACGTTGGAGACGCGGTGGCCGCCGTAGTTGCCACCGACCGCGCGATCGCCGCTGACGCGGCAGCCCTGGTGGAGGTGGACTACGAGGAGCTTCCCGTAGTGGTGGACGCGGAGACGGCTACCAAAAGCGGTGCTCCTCAGCTACACGACGACGCAACCGGAAACATCGCTTTCGAGTGGGAGATCGGCCCCGGCGATATCGAAGAGGCCGCCACGCAGGCCGAGGTGATCGTAAAACAGCGGATCATCAATCAGCGGCTTATACCGAACTCGATGGAGGGTAGGGGCGTCGTCGCCGACTACAACCCCGGCACGAACCAGCTGACCGTGTGGACCTCCTCCCAGATCCCCCACATAGTCCGACTGCTGATGGCGCTCGTGACCGGCCACCCGGAGCACCAGCTTCGCGTCATAGTCCCGGAGGTTGGCGGCGCGTTCGGCAGCAAGCTCTATCTGTACGCCGAGGAGATCATCACGGCGATGGTCGCCAAGCGGCTCGCGATACCGGTGAAGTGGATCGAGCAGCGCACCGAGAACTACCTGGCCACGACCCACGGGCGCGATCACGTGAGCGACGTGGAGATAATGGGGAGCAGAGACGGAACGATCACGGGCATCAAGACGACGACCTACGCCAACATGGGCGCCTACCTGTCGACCTTCGCGCCGCTGATCCCGACCTACTACTTCGGCCTGATGCTGGTAGGCCCGTACCAGATACCCAACATCTCGTGCCGGGTTCTCGGCGTGTTCACCAACACCACCCCTGTAGACGCGTATAGAGGAGCCGGGCGTCCCGAGGCCACCTATCTAGTGGAGCGCATGCTCGATCTGTTCGCCGCCGAGATCGGCATGGACCCGGTGGAGGTCCGCCGAAAGAATCTCATCCCGCCCTTCGAGGACGGGCATGCGGTCGCCACCGGTGTGAGCTACGATAGCGGCAACTATGAGGCGGCGCTGGATCGAGCCCTGGAGATGGCGGGCTACCAGCAGCTCCGTCGGGAGCAGGAGCAGGCGCGACGAGAGGGACGCTACCTCGGCATCGGCCTGGCCACCTACGTCGAGATCTCAGGGGCGGCCCCATCCGCGGTGGCGGGCACGCTCGGGGCGAGGGCCGGGCTCTGGGAGAGCGCCCTGGTCCGGGTCCACCCCACGGGGAAGGTCGAGGTGTTCACGGGCTCCTCGTCCCACGGGCAGGGTCACGAGACCAGCTATGCCCAGATGGCAGGCTCGGGGCTGGGGATACCTATCGATGATATCCAGGTCATCCACGGCGACACCGATAAGGTCCCGTTCGGCACCGGATCTTTCGGAAGCCGGAGCGTTGCCGTGGGAGGCGGCGCTATCCACATGAGTGTGGAGAAGATCAAGACGAAGGCCAAGAAGCTCGCGGCCCATCTGCTAGAGGCCGCCGAAGAGGACATCGTCTACGAAGACGGCAAGCTCTTCGTTCAAGGCGCCCCGGCCCAGGCCAAGACGATCCAGGAGATCGCCCTGGCATCCTACGTGTACAGCACCGACCTCCCCGAGGGGATGGAGCCGGGCCTGGAGGCGACCAGCTTCTTCGACCCCAAGAATTTCACCTGGCCCGGTGGAACCCACATCGCGGTGGTGGAGATCGATCCCGAAACCGGCGAGACGAAGCTGCGGCGATTCGTCGCGGTCGACGACGTCGGCAACGTCGTCAATCCCATGATTGTCGATGGGATGGTCCACGGCGGTATCGCCCAGGGCGTCGGTCAGGCCCTCCAGGAGGAGGCCATCTACGACGAGGGCGGCCAGCTGCTCACCGGCAGCATGATGGACTACGCTGTCCCCACTGCCGAGGACCTGCCGTCCTACGAGACGGACCGCATCGTCACCCCGTCCCCCTCCAACCCGATGGGGGTCAAGGGCGCCGGTGAGACCGGCACGATCGCCGCCTCACCGGCGGTGATCAACGCCGTCGTCGACGCTCTCTCGCCTTTTGGGATCAGGCATATCGACATGCCCGCCAAGTCCGAGAAGGTCTGGCGTCTCATCCAGGAAGCCCAAAAGGGATAGCCGGGTCTAGGAAGAGGGAGTGCAGAGGGACAAAGCCCCTTTGCCGGGAGTCTGAGGGTGTCCCTCAGATACTAACTCTCCCCCCCGTAGAGGTGCAGTCAGGGCGTCGCGCGCGGCCCCAGTGCCACGAGGCGTCGCTGGCGAGAACTGTTGCGAAACGAGATTTGACCCCGGAACCAATACAGGAAATTCTCGACAGGCTGGAGTCGGAGAGCTACATCGCCGATCCGGCCATCGCCACCTCTATCCACCTGGCCCAGGCTCTGGAGCGGCCCCTCCTCATCGAGGGAAGGGCCGGCGTCGGGAAGACCGAGATCGCCAACGTAATGGCGCGCCTCCTGGATACCAGGCTCATCCGCCTCCAGTGTTACGAGGGCCTCGACGTGACGACCGCCCTCTACGAGTGGAACTACCCCAAGCAGCTCCTATGGATCAAGCTGGACGAGCAGTCTGGCCGGTCCACCGAGGACCGTGAGCGCGAGATATTCAGCGAGCCCTTCCTTCTCCAGCGTCCGCTGCTTGCCGCTCTGACGCAGGAGGACAAGGCTCCGGTGCTGCTCATCGACGAGGTCGACCGTGCCGACGAGGAGTTCGAGGCGTTCTTGCTCGAGGTCCTGGCCGACTTCCAGGTGACCATCCCGGAGATCGGCACCATCAAGGCGACCAACCGCCCCCTCGTGATCCTCACGTCCAACCGGTCGCGTGACCTGTCCGACGCCCTGAGGCGGCGTTGCCTGTACCTCTGGATCGACTACCCCGACCTCGAGAAGGAGCTGCGGATCGTCCGCACCAAGGTTCCCGGCATCGAAGACGAGCTGGCGCGTCAGGTGGCCGGCTTCGTGCAGCGGATGAGGGAGATGGGTCTGGACAAATCGCCGGGCGTCTCCGAAACTCTCGACTGGGCCAGGGCGATGGTGGTTCTGAACCACACACATCTCGATCCGGAGGTGATCCGCCAGACGCTCGGCTCGCTCGTCAAGGACGCCGACGACCTGGAGCGTTTTCGAGGAGACGCGATCGAAGCCATCCTCGCCACTGCCGAAGGGTAAATCGTTCAACGTGGCGTCTGAAAGTCGTAAGGAAAAGGGGGGAGTGCAGTGGAGCAGAGCCCCTATCCGCGGAGTCTGAAGGTGTCCCCCAGAAGCTCCCTCCACCCGACATCGTGGGGAGGGGACGCTCCCAAAGAAGAAGAAGAAGAAGAGGTAGCCGATGACCGTCATGACAGGACAGGAAGGGGCGACCCTCCGACAGTCGTCCTCGCGCGGCGCCCCGTTGGAAAGGTAGCGGTAAGCAACCCATCCCCGATCGGGTCGGGAACGAACGTAGCCGGGGGACCCAAAGGGGACAGAGCCCCCTTTGGCGGGGGTTTGGGGGCGTCCCCCGAGATAAAACACTCAAGGGCGGGAGGGTGGGACAAAGCACCCCCCAGAGGGAGTAACCGATGGCCGTCATGACAGGCAAGAAGGCCCTGATGGAGATGCTCCGCGCCGAAGGCGTCGAGTACATCTTCGGGAACCCGGGCACGAGCGAGAGCGCGATCATGGACGTGCTGGAGCACTACCCTGATCTGAAGTACGTGCTCGTGACTCAAGAGGGAGCCGCGATGGGGGCGGCCGACGCCTACGCCCGCTCGACCGGAAGGCCGTCGTTCGTCAACCTGCACATCGAGACCGGCCTGGCCAACGGTATCAGCCTGCTGAACAACGCATATGCCGGGGGCACCCCATTGGTGCTGACCTCCGGGAACAAAGACATCCGGAAGCTGACGGAGGGGCGGACCCAGCTCGCGGAGATGGTCCGGGTCCTCACCAAGTGGAGCGTGGAGCTCACTCATCCTGGCCAGGTCGCGGGAGCGGTCCGCCGCGCCTTCAACGAGGCGAAGACGCCTCCGACGGGTCCGGTCTTCGTCGGGTTCTCCGCTAACTCGCTTGACGGCGAGGCGGAGGCCGAGATCGTCCCGTCCGCCCCCGGCTACTTTCGCACCGCTCCGGACGAGCGCGCAATAGCGGAGGCCAGCCGGGTACTCGCCACGGCGACCAACCCAATCATGTTAGTTGGAGACCGGGTGGCCCAATCCAAGGCGGCCGACGAGGCCGTCCGGGTGGCCGAGCTGATCGGTGCGCCGGTCTACTCGACAGTCTACTCGGAGATGAACTTCCCGACGGCCCATCCCCAGTACATGGGTGGGGTCAGGCACGGGTTCCCAGACACCAAGACCCTCCTGTCGGAGGCCGACGTCGTTCTCGCCGTGGGCAACGTCTTTTCCGGATACTTCTTCTTCCCGTCCGACGCCAGCAGCTCGCTGAATCCAGATACAACGCTGGTGCACATGGACGCCTCCGCACGGGAGGTCGGCAAGAGCGAGCCGACCGACGTAGGGATCATCGCGGACCCCAAGGTCGGCCTGTCTCATCTGGCCGATGCCCTCGACGGCGACATGTCCGGCTCCGCCAGGGAGGCGGCCAAGGGCCGCGCCGCGCGTCTGGCGGAGAAGAAGGCAGCGGCCAGGGACGCGTGGGAGCAACGCCTGAAGCGGAAGTGGGACCAAACCCCGATGTCTCCTGAGAGGATGATGACCGAGGTCGCCGCGGCAATTCCGGCTGACACCGTCATAGTCGACGACTCGGTGACGACCCGGCAGGCGGTCTTCGGGGCCATGGACTTCGCCCGGCCGGGATCGATCTTCGGCGAGCGGGGCGGCGCCATAGGCTGGGGAATGGGCGCCGGCATGGGCGCCAAGCTGGCGAACCCGGACCGCCCGGTCGTTGCGATCGTCGGCGACGGCAGCGCGATGATGACCGTCCAGAGCCTCTGGACCGCGGCCGTGGAGAATATCCCCGTGGTCTACGTCATCTGCAACAACCAGACCTACCGGGTGCTCAAGATCAACATGGACATCTATAAGCAAGAGGTCCTGAAGGACGGGGCGCAGAGCAAGTACATGGGCATGGACTTCCCGAGCCGCCTCAATCTCGCCGGGATGGCCGAGGCGATGGGGGTCTACGCCCGCAGGATCGAGAACCCCGATGACCTGGGTCCCGCGATGCGCCACGCCCTGGACCTCGGCAAGCCGGCGCTCCTGGACGTCATCATCGACGGCTCGCTGTAGAGCTCGTCGGTCGCCTCGGGAGCTCCAGCGACCGATTTCACAATGACCCCCGCAGAGCGGTGGGATGATGGAACGTCGAAGCAGTAACAGAGGAAGAATTCTGTCTGTTGGCATTGTTCTCCTCCTGACTGCGGTCGCGTGCACTTCCCCACCGAAGACAGCGCCGACGCCCATACTCACACCGACACCGACACCGACACCGACAGCTATACCTACACCCTTGCCCAGATCCGCACCTGTCGCCGCGTTGATCGCTACGCCTACGCCACCGGAGACAGCGCCGACGCGCATACTCACACCCACAGCGACAGCTACGCCTACACCCTTGCCCAGACCCACACCTCTCGCCACGTTAATCGCTACGCCTACGCCGACACTTGTTCCGGCGACCGAATCTCTGAGGGCGCGAGTAGACGCCGCCTATGGAGCCCTCAACGAACAGAGGTGGGAAGACATGTATGGCTACCTGGTGTTGGCCGCAAGGCAAAACTGCACGCGTCAGCGGTTCTCGGAATTCATGGAGGACAGCCTCAGGGCTGCGAAAGGCCTCATAAAGCTGGGGTACGATCTGAGAGACGAACCGCTAAACCCGAATCCACCGAAGGTATGACGTTGCAGCAGCAAATGGGTGATGAGGGGCAAAGGGAGGCGATGGTCCGGGCACGATTCGGGTAAATGGGGCCGGTGTCTGTCTTCAGCCGCCGCGGGGAGACCTTGTGACCGTCTGGGGACGTTGGGTAGGGCGAGATGGCGGGGAGAGGACGCGGCGAGAGGTGCTCGCGGACCGGACTGGCGCGAGTTTGCGGGGACGTTCGGTTGGGCGGATGGCGGGTCAGTTGCGGACGGGCGCCGTCAGGCTGGGAGTGGAAACGCTCGCAGCCGTGCCAGGGCGCGACTGAACTGGGTTTTAGCGCTGTGGCAGATGCAGGGTGAGGCGGCGTGCCGAGCGGGTGAGCCGTCCGGCCAGGGAGAAGAACCGTCGCCGAAGGGTCTTGGTGGTCGCGATCTGCTCGCCCAGACCGATCCGCGCCGTCCAGCGGGCCAGGTTGTGGGCCATCACCTGTACCGCCAGCCAAGCGCCGTTGGCGGCGAAGCGGCCGGACGGCATGTGGTTCAGACCGACGCCGTACTTGAGGTCTCGAATGGCGTTCTCGATCTCGGCGTGGCGGCGGTGGTCGGCCTCCAGTTCCAGGGTCTCTCCGTCCCGGTCGGTGATGAAGCCGTGATAGCTGTAGGTGGCGAAGAGGGCCAGTTGGGAACCGGGCGTGGGCTTCACCCGCCGGACGATGAGCCGCACCGGTGCGGCGCCGGGCTCAGTCCGGAAGGGGGTGTAGGTGGTCTGCGCCACATCGGCGGCGCCGTCCATCCAGTAGGGGACCGGCGTCCAGTCTGCATCGGGAATCGCCTCGATCAGGTTCCGCAGGCTTTTGTGCTGGCGGATGGTGATGGAGAAGCGGACATCCATCTCACGACAGGCGGCGACGAGAGCGTGGGCGTAGAAGCCGCTGTCGGCCCGCGCCGTAAGTTGCCCGCTGGCCCCGGCACGGCGAACCCGGCTCACCGTTTCACGCAGGAAGTGGGCGGCGCCCCGAGCGGTGTTGGCGCGGCCCTCGCGCAGCCGGGACATCAGCACGTCGCCGGTGCCGGCGGCGACGGCCAACAGGGGGTGATAGCCCCGCTTGCCGGTATAGCCGTGGTGGCGCGCTCCCTCCTTGGCCAGTCCATAGGTCTCGCAGATGGTCGAGTCCAGGTCGATGGTCAGGGGCGAGTCGCCGGGTCCGGCCCCAGCGGCCCAGGCCCGGGCCAACAACTGGCGGCTCACGCGGTCGAGTTGACGGACATGCCCCCACCGGAAGCTGCGCAGGAACGTCCCCAGGGTGGATGGCGCCTTGACCACGCAGCCTAGAACACCGACCGTCCCACCAGCGCGCAGCGCATCGGCGTCGTCGATGCAGTCGCCGCCAGCCAGCGCGGAAGCGACCAGCGTCAGCATCTTGTCCCCCGTGTTCGCCCGTCCCGGCGCGCCGCCGAGGTCAAGGTGATGGTCGACGAGTTCTCGCAGGCCCAGGTGCCGGGCGAGGGTGGCCGGCACGAGCAGGCCGGCATTGGCCACCAGGCGATGGTCGTCAAAGAGGATGCGGATACGGTCGGGTTTGTTCTGTGGCAGCATCTATTGGGTGCTCCTTGTTTCCGCGCGGGTTTCTGTTCCAAAACCATTATCCCAGATTCAGAGGAGCACCCTCTAGCTTCTTCATGGGCTGTCCCCAAGGCCGTCATTCGGTGGATTCGGGCTAAAGGGTGATGTGAAGCTGGAGTGGCGACCGGGGACAGTGAGGGTGAACGACGAGGTGGCGCGGGTGAGCGTAGAAATTGTCGCCGTCATTGAGGGTCGGACAAAGACCATCGGCACCGCGGAAGAAGTGTGGGTTCTTCGTGAGGGGGAATGGTGGATAAAACCGGAGAACACTGAGCGGCCCTGTGATTTCAGTCCCGCTAATGCGACTCCAGCCGCCACATCTACGCCACCTCCCGTCTATACACCGATACCTGACTCTCCGGAGGCACTGTTCCATCACGCACGGGTATCAATGGCTGCCATCCACAGCTTTCAGATTGAGCCCTCCGGCGAAGGTAGCCGGGAGGGGAATCGTCACGGAACGAACGGTGACAGCGACGATCTCCGGGGATAGGCTGGATATCAAGGTGACCGCGCTTATCATTTCCCCACCAGAGGAAGACAAGTTCCACATACGGTTTGTCCCTCCGTACGCCTATGTAGGGTCAGAGTTCGTAGGTTTAATGTTCTCTGAATTTAGATTCGGGCCGTATACACCCGCTTCTTGGGTGCGTTTTGATACCCGCGAGCTACCCTTCTTTTGGGAGTTTCCGCCCATCCTAACGGTGGTACACCGGAACATCGCCGTGCCGGTACTACTTGACCCCGCTATTCCACTGTCACTCTTCCGAGTGGAAGACCTCAGATACGACAGGGTCGAAGGCGAGGAGGCTCGCCATCTATTGGTCCACGTGGAGTGGAAAACAGTGCGCGACTGGCTGGAGAGTAGCGGTCAGGTGGAGCGAGCCGGAGCGTTAGACATCCACCGATGGGGCAGTGAGATCGAGATGTGGATCGACGGGGCAGGGTTGGTGAAGCAGATGAGGGTCTTGAAGCGTAGTCAGCCAGAAGATAGCGGCACATCCATTTTATGGACACGGCTCGTCGAGCCCTTCGGCTCAGCTACGTTTGGCTCAGGAAGCTTTCCAGCGGCGGATTTGACCATACGTTTCTCCATCCCCGGCGGCAAGCTCACAATAGAAGAGCCCACACTGTCAGACACATTCGTGTTTGACAAGTCGTTGCTGGGTGGGACGCCTACTCCCTCACCTTCAAGTAGGTAGCTGAACCGACTAGCGTACACCTCTCGAGGAGAAGGCTCGTATTGCGGAGCCCAAGTGGGGCTCCGAGCCGAGCGGCTAATCAGCATTGGCTGGCTCCGGACTCGTCGGACGGAAGAGAGATTCCCCAGCTGCACCACTGGATCGAGCTCGCACCCCCGGCTTGGTGATACTGTGTAGGGGCGCTCCGCCCTGCACCCTCTAGTTTGCGAGCGACCCGCTGATTCGAGATCGGAATGGGGGGCGTAGAAGGGCGTCGCCCCTGTTCCGGCGGCGAGACCGCTGGAGCAGTTGCAGAAGCGCTCGGTGACCGGTGGGCAACCAACATGGCCGTGGGCTCCAAAGGGGGCCGAGCCCCCTTGCGGGGTTTGGGATGCCCCCAAAAACCTAGGGCGGGCGGGTGGGAAAAAGAGCACCCAAAGGGGTGGAGCGGCCGGCGAACGCAGCTTGAGCGACTATGCGGCACATCCTCCACGCCGATCTTGACGCCTTCTACGCCTCAGTCGAGCAGCGAGACGATCCGGCGCTGCGCGGCAAGCCGGTGGTCGTCGGAGGGAGCCCGGAAGGGAGGGGCGTCGTTGCCGCGGCATCGTATGAGGTCCGGCGCTTCGGCGTGCGATCGGCGATGCCCATGAAGACGGCCCTGAGCCTCTGCCCTCAGGCGATCCGCGTGCAGCCCCGCTTCGATGTTTACGGCCAGGTATCGCGCCAGGTGATGGACATCTTCCGGCGGGTTACGCCCCTGATAGAGCCTCTCTCCCTCGACGAGGCGTATCTCGACGTCACCGACAGCGTCACCGGTGATCGATCGCCCGAAGACATGGCCGCCGACATCAGGCGCTGGGTCGCGGACGAGCTGGGTCTGACCGTCTCCGTGGGCGTCGCCACGAGCAAGTCGGTGGCCAAGATAGCCTCGGACATGAACAAGCCGGACGGGCTCACGGTGGTGCCTCCGGGGACGGAGCGGGAATTCCTGGCTCCGCTGCCGGCGGCAAGGATGTCTGGAGTCGGTCCTAAGACGTCGGAGCGCCTCGCCGCCGAGGGCGTTCGGACCATCGGAGACCTCGCCGCGAAGCCGGAAGAGTGGTTCGCCGCCAGACTCGGGAAGGTCGGCTCCTATCTTCGTCGTCTCGCCCTGGGTCTGGACGACCGGGCGGTGGTGGTGGAGCGGGAGCCGAAGTCGGTCAGCGCGGAAACGACGCTGGCCCACGATTCGGACGATCCGGAGCTCCTGATGGACCTGGTCGGGAGGCTCAGCCACCGGGTCGCCGCACGCCTGGAGGGGTCCGGCCTCGAGGGGCGAACGGTCAAGCTGAAGCTCAGGCTCGCCGACTTCACCACCTTCACTCGCCAGGAGACGCTGGCCGAGCCCGTTCGTTCGGCGGATGCGCTGATCGAGGCGGTTGGGTCGCTTGCTCGCGCGGAGATGGGTCCGGGAAGACTCTTCAGGCTCGTCGGAGTGGGTGTTTCGGGCTTCGATCGCCCCGAGGCGGACGCCGTCCACCAGCCACGGCTCGCCGGCTTCGACTGACAACCGAGGTTTCTTAGTACGCCGGAGGGATTCGCGTTATGAGCACAAGATGTGAGTGGGGCGGAACGGATCCCCTCATGGTCGCCTATCACGACGAGGAGTGGGGCGTGCCGCAGCACGACGACCGAAAGCTGTTCGAGTTCCTGATTTTGGAAGGTGCGCAGGCGGGCCTCAGCTGGCTCACGATCCTGAGGAAGTGGGACGGCTACCGGAAGGCCTTCGACGATTTCGACTTCGACAAGATCGCGGGCTATGGCGAGGGGAAGGTGCAAGAGCTCCTAGCCGACGCTGGGATCGTCCGGAACAGGCTGAAGATAGCCTCGACCATAGGCAATGCCAGGGCACTGCTGGACGTCCGGGAGGAGCTGGGGACCTTCGATGCCTACATCTGGGCGTTCGTCGGAGGAAGCCCCAGGGTCAACGCCTGGGCCTCGCTGGAGGAGATTCCCGCCAAAACGCAGGAGGCCGAGGCCATGAGCAAGGACCTGAAACGGCGGGGATTCCGGTTCGTCGGCCCGACGATCTGCTACGCGTTCATGCAGGCCGCCGGGCTCGTGAACGACCATCAGGTTGGCTGCTTCCGGCGTGAGGAGCTCGCCGGGCGTTCCTAGCAGGGCGCCTTCAGGCTCTCGACAGGCTCAGGCCGAAGGGGATAGCTGTCGATCCGTCCGTGCTCGGCCTGCCGGACCGCTAGGCGGAAAGCGCGCCGGCGTCCTCGGTTGGGGCCTCGGCCGCTCGCCGAGCCCTGAGCTCCTCGGCCCTCTTGGCCATCTCCTCCGGGGAGAGCACGACCAGCATGATCTCCTGGACAAGGGCCTGACGCTGAGGGTAGTCGAGCCGATGGAACTCGCTGCTGGCATCGGCGCCGTAGCTGCGACCCTGGCTGCCAAACGCGTCGGTATCTATCTCCCGGTCGAGCTCTTTGATGAATTCCTCGACCAGAGATTCCGTCACCTCGGGTCTTCCGAGGGGAGACTGAAACGTTGGATCGGGAAGCCGATGATGGGCGGTCTCGTCCTCGATCGCCTGGAACCAGTCTTCGAGGATTCCGAAGACCGTCGCGATCTGGTCCTGAGCGACCTCCCGCTCTTCCGGAGTCGTCGTGAAGTTCATGCCTCAGCCCTCCCGGTACTGCCCTGTCCCTGAACTATGGCCCACTGGGATCGGACATCGAGACTCGCAGGTCGATGGTCCGCCTCGGTTAAGGGGTCAGTATGCGCCGAACCGTCCGGGTGGTACCGCGCTCCTTCTGAGCCGGGTCCAGTGCCATTCCGGGTGGTACCTGTCGGTTAAGGGGTCAGTATGCGCCGAACCGTCCGGGTGGTGCGCTCCTTCTGAGCCGGGCAGTGCCATTCCGGGTGGTACCGCCGCTGAGGGGAGGGCTCTATGCCTGGAGTCGTCTTCGGTGTGGTCCGCGTCGGGTCGGTCATTTCTTCCTCCTTCTTCTCCCGCGCTTCAACTGCTGTAGCTGTTCAGCAAACACCTCGCTAGAAGGCTCCTCAACTTCGGAAAATCGCAGCTCTGCCGCCTGTTCCGGATGGTAGCGCAGCAGGGCTTCATAGAGCTTTCGGTGGATGGCCATCCCTACCGGCCTGTTGCCGACCGTAGCCGTGGCCGGGATCAGCTCTCGGAGGTTCAGGATGGTGTCCTCTGTGACCGGAATCTCCTCGGCCTGGGACTCGCTGATCAGACTCCCGGTGTCGCTCGTGTGATGGAGGAGGACCACCGCGAAGTCCATCAGGAAGGCGCGTGATACGTGGGGGTGCAGCTCGTCCGCAGCCAGGTACCGCACGAACTGGGCAACGACGAAGGTCTCCAGGGGTTCCAGGGTCAAGCTTATTTGAGGTGCCATCGTCATCACCTCGTCTCCCTTCGACTCGGAGGACCTCGTTGTCCGGCGAAACGGGCCGTTAGCTCACTCGCCGGTCCGGTTGGTCCTGCCCCCCCGTCCTAGGTTTCCTTCTGATCGACCTTGAGCTTCTGAGCTCTGCCGTTTAGTTGTCTACGAGTGGCCCGTGGCAATTGGACGTCTTCCTTGCTCAGCTTCTCCGCTACGGCCTCTTCGATCCACTGCCCGAGACTCTTCGACGATATGACGGCAGCTATCCTAGCCTGGTGGTACACGTCCTCGTTCATTCGGATGGTCTGTGCCTTGCGAGAAGATTTGTCCTTCATGTATAAAACGTATTACACGTCTGAAAAGCTTGCATGGGAAAAAAGTACCAGTATTTATGAGAATTTGTTCCCAACAGGAAGCTGGAGCCTCTGGAGGGAGACCGGGGGCGGCTGAGCCGGGTGCTCTGGGTGGTTTCACCCATGCCAACAAGAGGCGGGGATGCGGAAAGCGCTGGAGTGGAGCTACTCGCCCTCGTGTGCCGGCGAGACGACGCGCTAGCCTTGACCTCTGGGGAACGCCGGAATTACCACCTCGGCGAAGGCCTCCAGAGCGTCCAGATCGAAGGGGGCGCGCATGACGATGTTGAGCCCTTCTGCGCCGGCGTCCAGATACGCACCCACCCGCTCCACGACCTGCTGCGCCGTGCCGAAAAGCATCCCGCCCTCCTGCAGAGCTGCCCTGTCTGCGTAGCTGGACTCGAACTGCTCGCGCTTTCGGGCCGCGTCCGAGTGGGTGCTGCCCATGTGAAAGCCGACGTTGACGGTCCGGGCTATCTCGGATGGATCGCGTCCTTGCTCTTCGCATGCGCGGTCCAGCACCGCGCTCTTGCGCGTGTACTCCGCCGGCGAAAGGTAGGGCACGTTCCAGCCGTCGCCGTATCTGGCCGCCATTGGGATGGTCCGGCGCTCGCCCCCTCCGCAGACCCAGATCCTCGGATTCTCTTGGACGGGCCGGGGCTCGCAGAACGCGTTCTCGACCTGGAAGTGCTTTCCCTGGAACGTGGTTGTCCGATTGCGCAGCATCGACCTGACGATCTGGATCCCCTCCTCCAGCATGTCCAGCCGGACGGGGACCGGCGGAAAGGGTATCCCGAATGCGCGGTACTCCCGTTCCAGCCAGCCGGCGCCCAGCCCAAGCTCCAGCCGGCCTCCGCTGAGCTGGTCTATGGTAGCGGCGGCCTTGGCCAGAACGGCGGGGTTGTGGTATCCGACACAGAGAGCCAGGACCCCCACGCGCACACTGGACGTCTCCAGGGCCAGGGCGGTCAGGGTGGCGATCGCCTCGAAGCAAGGCCCGCTCCCGTCCACCGAGGGGTCGTCGTAGAAATGGTCCCAGATCGACACCTGATGGAACCCGGAGGAGTCGGCGATATGCCAGAGCCCGCGCAGCTCGTCATACGTGCAGTTCTGAGGCCCGCTGTGAATCCCGAAATTCATGCTTTCGACAGTGCCGGCTACGGGTCGGTGGGGACCGCCGCGCGGCGATGGGTCGCCACGCCGATCGTTTTCTCTCCCTCAAAGGCCTCGATGGAGTAGGTGAACTTGCTGCCGTCGACCTCGGTCAGCTCGGACCTGATCCGGACGCGCGCGCCCAGAGACGTCGGAGCCAGGTGGCGCAGCTTGTCCACGGCGAACCCGACCGTTGTGTACCCTGACGGCAGAAGGTGGTCGGTCGCCTCGATACTGGTCAGCTCCATCAGGTGAAGGAGCGAGGGAGTCGACAGGACCTCGGCCCCCGGTTTCCCGGTCCGGTTGATCGTGAGATCGCTGGTCACCTCGACCTCCATCTCGGCGCTCTGTCCCGGCTTGATCTTGTCCATCGTCATGCTGCAGCTACCTCTATCCTACCGATGTGCGTGCCGCGCCCCTGTTGAAGAGGGGGAAAACCTAATCTCTGAGGGACACCCTCAGACTCCCGCCGAACGGGCTCCGTCGCCCCTCTGGACTCCCTGCTCCCCGCCTGCCGCGCCCCTTTAAAAAGGGGGAACCCCCCCCCTGGACTCTCGATTCCCTCCCGCCATTCTAGCGCCTTTTGGAACGGGCGCCTGCTCGGAGGACGTTCTTCCGAATCTTCCCGGTGGATGTCCGCGGGAACTCGTCGAGAAACTCGACCGACTCGGGGACCCGGACCCTCGAGAGTCTGGCGGCACAGAAGTCGATGATCTCTCCCTCGCCGACCGTCTGGCCGTCCTTCAGCACGACGAACGCCCCGATCGACTCGTCGCGCATCTCGTCCGGAACTCCCACCACGGCGACATCGGCGACGCCGGGGTGTCGTCTGATGACCGCCTCGACCTCGCCGGCGGAGACGTTCTCGCCGGAGCGCTTGATCAGGTCCTTGGCGCGATCGACGAACCTGAAATAGCCGTCCTCATTTACCTCGACCACGTCGCCGGTCCACAGCCAGCCGTCGCGGACGGCCTTCGCAGTGTTCTCCGGGTCCTTGAAGTAGCCCTTCATGATCGACACCCCTGGCCTCCCGGCGACCAGGAGGTGGCCGGCGACGCCGGCCGGCACGTCGACCCCGGCGTCGTCCACGACCCTGCACTCGTATCCGAGGGTCGGCAGGCCGATCGTCATGTTGTCTCGGCGGCCGTAGAGGGGGTTGGCCAGCGGCTGTCCCATCGTCTCGGTCATCCCGTACAGATGCAGCAGGGGCGCGCCGAACCGATCGTGCCAGTCGTCGAGCTGGGCCTCGGTCACGCTCATGGCGAAGAACACGAGCCGAAGCCGGTTCTCGCGGTCCACCGAGTCCCTGGGCTGCGCCAGGATCATCCGCATCGGTGTGCCCAGCAGACTGGCCACGGTGCATCCGTGGCGGATCGCCTGCTTCATGAACCCGGAGGCGCTGAACCGTGCCGTCAGCGCGATGCTGGCTCCGACGTTGATCGACGGCATCACCGAGTAGTACTGGGCGTTTCCGTGGAACAGAGGCAGCGTCAGGAGATGGCGGTCGTCGGGGCGCAGACCGGTGGTCCTGGACACCGCCTCACTCAGATAGACGTAGTTGGCGTGCGTGACCAGCACGCCCTTCGGACGGCTCGTCGTTCCGGAGGTGTACAGGATGGCCGCCTCGTCCAGGGGGTCGATGGCTGTCTGCGCAAGCTCGTCCGGCTGCCCGTCGAGCAGCCTCGTAAACCGAAGAACCCCACCTGGAGGCTCCTCCGAGTCGGCTGAGTCCGTGAGCACAACCTCCCGGAGCTTCGGGCACTCCTTCCTGATGGCCATGACGTTCGGCAGGAGGTCCGGCTGGGTGACCGTCACGACGCTCTCCGAGTGATGGACTGGGTACCGAAGCTCGTCGGGGGGAGACAGCGGGTTCGTCGGGACCATGACAGCCCCGATCTTGCCGGCGGCGAACCAGAAGAACAGGAACTCCGGGCAGTTCGTTAGGTGCAGATTGACCCTGTCGCCCTTGCCGACGCCGAGCTGCATCAGCCCGCCCGCGGTCCGGTTCACCATCCGGTCGAACTGGCCGTAGGTGAGTGACGACGCGTGCCCGTCCGAGCCCTCGAAGACGAGGAAGGTGCTGTCCGGCTGCGTCTGTACCCTGTGCTCCAGGACGCTTCGCAGGGTTCGCTGCCCGGCTATCGTCATCGACATCGGAGCGCTACCCGTGGGGTGGCCACCAGTATCCGACGTCATCGAACCTGCGGTGCAGCTCGGCCACCGTCTCCGCGGCCAGAGGCAGCCGGTTCTCCACCATATCGATGTTCGCTCGGATATGATCGGGCTTCCTGGTGCCTACTATCGCGGTGTGGACCTCGGGCTGAGAGAAGACGAACCCCATGGCCAGCTCGATACGGTCGCCGGGCGCGCCGGGGATAGGTCCCCCTTCCTGCATCGCCCTGGCGCGCTCGAAGTAGTTCAGCATGACCGCGGGCTCGCCGATGTCCTCCGGGCCCGCCACGGGCGGCGTCGGCGCCCCCCAGGCCCCGTTCGCGATAGGCCTCTTGATTATCACCCCCATGTCCTTCTCGGCGGCGAGCGGGAGGACCTCGCTGCGGGCGTCCTGGTCTACCAGGTTGTAGGTGGTCTGGAGGGTGTCGAAGTGTCCGCTGTTGACCGCCCAGATCGCCTCGTCGCCGTCGCCGCTGTACCCGATGAACCGCGTCTTTCCGGCCTGCTTCGCCGCCTGCAGGGCCTCGATCGCCTCTCCCCGCTGCAGGACTCGCAGGTTACAGGAGTGAAGCTGCAGCAGGTCGACATAGTCCGTCTTCAGCGTCTTCAGGCTGCGCTCGATGCTCTCCCGGATCGTCGCCGCGGTCCAGGGTCTGCCGGTGAGGAGGTGGAAGCCGTCGGGATGGTGGCCGGTCTTGGTGGCGAGAAGGTACTCGCTGCGCCGGTGGGAGATGAACCGGCCCATCGTCTCCTGGCTCATGATGTAGCATGGCGCGGTGTCCAGGAAGTTGATGCCTTCGTCGAGGAACGTGTTGAGCGCCCGGCCCGCGTCGTCCATCTCGTCGCGGGACATCATCATGCCGATGGGCGACTGCCCCGCCCCTAGAAGGGTCACCTCCAGGCCGGTCTTGCCGAGTATTCGCGTCTTCATGGTTCTCTTACCTCAGTAACCCCTGGGTGTCTGTCCCACCCACCCGCCCGGAGGGTTTGGGGACGCCCCAACACCCCGCAAAGTGGGTCTAGCCCCATTTGGAACCCCGAAGCTACCGGGCTTTGGGCTCCGCTCCTCGTCCCCGCCCCGTCCCCGATGGGGCCCCGACTCAACCGAGCCTTCGCTTTGCAATGATCTCGCGCATCATCTCCGAGCTGCCGGCGGCGATGGTCCAGAGGCGATAGTCTCTCGCGAACCGCTCTACCGGAGTCTCGCGAATGTACCCGTAGCCTCCGTGAAGCTGGACCGCGTCGTATGCTACACGGTTCGCCGTCTCCGTGGCGAACAGCTTGGCCATCGACACCTCGGTGACGCAGTCTTGCCCGGAGACGAATCGCTCGACCGCGTGGTAGGTAAGCCGGCGCGCGGCCTCCACCTGGGTGGCGAGGTCGGAGATCCTGTGGCGCAGGGCTTGGAACTTGGCCAGGGTGGACCCAAAGGCCTCCCGCCGGCGGAGATGCTGCTCGGTGTCCTCGAGCGCCTGGGATGCGGCGGCGACGCTCAGGACCGATACCATCAGCCTCTCCCGCTGCAGACCCTCGGCGAGCTGGTAGAAGCCCCGTCCCTCCTCCCCGATCAGGTTGGGGGTGGGGACCTCGACGTCGTCGAGGACCAGCTCGGCGGTGTCGGATGCCAGCATGCCCGTCTTCTCCAGCTTTTTGCTCACCGTCAGGCCCGGCGAGTCGCGCTCGACGAGAAACTGGGAGAGGCGCCGATGGGCCGGGCCGTCGTCCCGGGTCCTGGCGGCAACGAAGTACAGGTCGCCATACACGCCGTTGGTTATGAACGTCTTGGCGCCGGAGAGGACCCAACCGTCGCCCCGTCTCCGGGCGACGGTCTTGAGAGCCGCCATGTCCGAGCCGGCGTCAGGCTCGGTGATCGCAAGGGCGCAGACCGTCTCGCCGCGGACGATGCCGGGGAGGTACCTTGCCTTTTGCTCCTCTGTTCCCAGGCGCGCGAGCCACGGAGATGACATGTCGGTGTGGACGATCACGCTGAAGGCGACCCCTCCTGAGCGGCACCTCGCCAGCTCCTCGGCCAGCACGACCGACATCCAGAAGTCCGCGCCGCCGCCGCCGTGCTCCGCCGAGAAGTCCACGCCGAGGAATCCGAGCTCGCCCATCCGGCGGAACAGATCCCGCGGAATCTGCCCGCGCTCCTCCCACTCGTCGACGTTCGGGACGATCTCCTCCTCGACGAACCGGCGGACCGTGCCCCTGAACAGTTCGTGCTCCTGTCCGAAGCTCAATCGAGGTTTCCTGCTTCGCCAAGCTCGTTCAAGATCGCATCGGTATGCTCGCCCAGTTTCGGCGGACCCGCCGTCGGGACGACCGGTCCGGTTGAGAACCGCGCGGGCTGGGACACGAACCGGTGACCTTCCACTTCGGCGAAGACGTTGCGGGACTGAAGCTGGGCGGACCCGAGAATCCGCTCGACAGGCATGATGGCCGCCGCCGGAACATCGGCTTTTAGAAGCAGCCGCTCCCACTCATAGGAGGGCTGCGTTAGCAGCGCCTGGTCGATGCGCTGACGTAGTCCCTCCCTCCCGGCCATCCGCTCCTTGAAGTCCATCCCCGCCAGATCGTTGAGGCCGGTGGCCTTACAGAAGCGCCGCCAGAAGTGGTCCTCGTGCACGATTCCCAGGCTGAGCCACCGTCCGTCGGCGCATGGGAAGAGCCCGTAGGTCGGGATGGCGGTGACGTTCGGAAACTCCCTGGAGGCCCCGTCGTCGTCGAGTCTCCCCAGCTCTGGGCCCAGCAGGGAGACGACCGACTCGGCCATCGACAGGTCGATGTAGGCGCCCTCCCCCGAGGCGTGCCTGCCGTTGAGCGCGGCCAGCACCATCGTCGACGCGTACATGGCGGCGGCCATGTCCGCGGCCAGGAGAGGTGGGGTCGAGGGCCGGCCCTCCGCGCGCGCCTGGACGTCCAGATAGCCGCTCAGCGCCAGGTAGTTGATGTCGTGTCCCGCCCGATCGCGCCACGGGCCGTCCTGCCCGAATCCGGAGATAGAGCAGTAGACCAGTCCAGGATTCCGTGCGGACAGGGTCGGGTAGTCTGCGCCGAGCCGCTCTGCCACCCCCGGCCTCCAGCCCTCCAGCACCACGTCGGTCCTGTCGGCGAGTTTTCCGATAGTATCTCGGCCGGATTCAGTCTTGAGGTCCAGGACGAGGCTCTCCTTGCCCCGGTTCAGGCTGGCCCACATCCCCGGGCTGTGACGCAGAGGGTCGCCGCCGGGCCGCTCGACCTTGATCACCCTGGCGCCGAGGTCGGCGAACGTCATCGAGCAGAACGGACCAGGCAGGTTCTCGGTGAGATCGACTACGGTGATCTTAGAGAGCGGTTTCATGAGCCTGGATCACATCTCATTCTGCGGTGTTTCTGCCCACCCGCCCGCAATACGGCCGCGTGCCGACTCTCCAGTATGTGGTCGACTGTCTCTTCGACCGAAAGGGTCGCATTGTTCACCCAGAGACCGATCCCGCCGAGATGGGCTTCGATCTCCAGTTCGAGATTGGACCAACGGGCCACGGACGGCTTTCTCGCGACAGCCGTCTCCTGTCCCGGCGCGAGAGTTACGAGGTAAAGCGCGCGGTCACACAGGAGCGACCGGTACGACTGGAGCCGGGCGCTCGTATGGACCACGAAGTCGATCACCGGGACGAACCCGGCCGCGGCGAAGGATAACGCCAGCACGCACTGGTTGCGATCCGTCAGGTCAACTTGTCGAATGGCCTCCTCGGACGGCTCGCCATCAAAGTCGACACGACCGGTGGCTATCATGTCGTGAAGCACGTCCCCGTCGATGTGCGCGCCTCGAGTCATCCTCGATGCTAGCTCGCGCGCGACTGAGGTCTTGCCTGCACCGGGAATACCGTTGACGAGCCAGATGTCTGCCATGTCACGGATCCCCCTTCGACTCCGGGTTCCCGCTCAAACCTTCCGGAGCTCACGCTCACGGAGTTCTACCCGGCGGATCTTACCGCTGATGGTCTTGGGCAGCTCGGTGACGTACTCGACGGCCCTCGGGTACTTGAAGGGTGCGGTCACCTTCCTGACGTGCTCCTGGATGCTCAGGGTCAGCTCGTCAGACGGGGTGTACCCGGGCGCCAGCACGACGAAGGCCTTGACGATGTTGCCACGCACCTCGTCGGGGCTGGCGACGACTGCCGACTCGGCCACCGCGGGGTGCTCGATGAGTGCGCTCTCCACCTCGAACGGTCCTATGCGGTACCCGGCCGAGATGATCACGTCGTCGGCGCGGCCGACAAACCAGAAGTAGCCGTCCTCGTCCCTGTAGCCCTTGTCCCCCAGCAGATACCAGTCGCCCTGGAAGGCCGACTCCATCGCCTCCCGGTCCTTCCAGTACTCTTTGAGCAGGCCCACGGGACGCTCGGGCTTGACCCTCACGGCTATTTGACCCTCCTCACCGGTCGGAAGCTCGTTGCCGTCGTCGTCGACGATGGCAACGTGGAACCCTGGTGCCGTGACGCCCATGGAGCCCGGTTTGACGGGCAGGCACCTGAAGTTGCCGACGAGCAGCACCGTCTCGGTCTGGCCGTATCCGTCGTAGATCGTCAGGCCGGTTCCGTCCTCCCACAGCTTGATGACCTCGGGGTTCAGGGGCTCGCCCGCACCAGTGGTATGGCGCAGCTCGCTCAAGTCGTGCTTCTTGAGATCCTCCAGCACGAGCATGCGATAGGCGGTCGGTGGCGCGCAGAAGCCGCTCACGCCGTACCTCTCGATGATGCTCAGGGTCAGAGGTGCGTCGAACCTGCCCCTGGCGTTGTGCTGAAGGACCGCCGATCCCTGGGTCCACTGGCCGAACAGCTTGCCGTAGGCGACCTTGGCCCAGCCGGTGTCGGACAGGGTCCAGTGGATGTCGGTGGGCTTCAGGTCGTGCCAGAACCTGGCGGTGATCGTCTGGGCTATCGCGTAGGACGCCTGGGTATGGAGGACCATCTTGGGCGGGCCCACAGTGCCCGAGGTAAAGTAGATGATCAGCTGGTCGTCGCTGCGCGTCTTCTCGACGCTCTCTAAGCGGGGGGACAGCCGCGGCAGCTCGTCGGTCAGGTTGACCCAGCCCTTCTTCGTGCCGTCGACGAGCACCAGGTGCTTGAGCGATGGGCAGTTGGCGACGACCTCCTCGATCTTGGAGGCATTCTCCAGGTCGGTAATAGCCACGGTGGCCTCGGAGCGGTTGAGGCGGTACTCGATGTCGTGAGGCGTGCAGAGCGTCGTCGCCGGCATCGGAACCACGCCCAGCTTGAACATCCCGAGCGCCGCGACGTACCACTCGGGAATCCTCGGGGCCATGAGGAAGGCGCGCTCGCCCTTGCCCACTCCCAGGCCCTTCAGGAGGTTTGCGAACTTGTTGGAGAGGACCTTCAGGTCCCAGAAGGTGTGCTTCTGGGCGTGCTCGCCGGTCGGGTCGATGGAGATGAGCGCGAGCTTGGTGCGGTCTTCCGCCCACTTGTCCATGACGTCGAAGCCGAAGTTGAAGTACTCGGGCACGTCCAGGCTGAAGGTCCGGTAAGTCTCCTCGTAGTCCACCATGTTGGGGGCGATGTCTCTCATGTTGCGAAGCGCTCCTGATCGAATAGCATTCGAGGCTGCAAGGCGCCGACCGCTTCGGCCACCCAACCCCTTGGAATAGAGAGTGGTATCTGAGGGACACGCTCAGACTCCCGGCAGACGGGTTGCGCCCCTCTGCGCTCCCCGCGTCGGCTTGCCCGCTACTCGATGCCCAGCTCGCGCCGGACGATCCTGGTGCCCGCCACCATCGTCTCCAGCTTCTGGTACGAGAGCCACCTGGGAAGCTGGAAGAATCCGCAGTCAGGGCTGACGTACAGGCGGTCCGGCGGGACGTCCTTGAGGAACTCTCGAATCCGCTCGGCCACGTCCTCCGGCGTCTCGACGTAGAACGATTTCACGTCGACGACCCCGGCCCCGAGCTCCCGCTCGATGGCCAGCTCGCCCCAGAGGCCGCTCTCGCACATCTCCCGGTTGGCGAACTCGAAGACGAGCTGGTCCGCCCTTGCGTCGAGCAGCTCCGGGAACATCCACTTGTATCTGCGCTTGCCGCGCGGCCTGCTCGTGAGGTTGCCGAAACAGACGTGGAGCGCCAGCTTCGCGTCGACGCCCTCAACGCAGGCGTTGTACATCTCGACCCAGTCACGCGTGGCTCCCGGAATGATGGAGAAAGAGGGCTCGTCGATCTGGATGAAGTCGGCGCCCGCCTCGACCAGGGCCTTCAGCTCCGCGTTGATCACCGGGGCGAACTCCCAGGCGAGATCGATCCTGTCCTTGTAGACATCCCTGGGCCTCAGATGGATCGTGATCGTCAGCGGACCCGGACACGTGGCCTTGAGGCGGCTGCCCGTGTGGGTCCTGGCATACTTGAACTCGTCGACGATCCCGAGGCCGTTCGGCACCGTCACTTTGTCGACGGTGTGGTACCGGGGAGGGCTGTCGTAGCCGTAGAGACCCACCTTGCGCAGGGGAGGGTCTTCCACTATTCCGGTCATCCGCTTGTAGAAGCTCTGGACGAAGTAATACCGGCGCATCTCGCCGTCGGTGATGATGTCCACACCGGCCCGCTCCTGGTCCATGATCGCCATGTTGACGGCGTCGTCGTTCGTCTCCCGGATGTCCGTCGGGCCGTAGCTCCCCTTCTCGATCTCTTCGAGGGAGGTCCAGAGCCAGCTTGGGAAGGCGTAGCTGCCTATGACTGTCGTAGGGAGAAGCAGTGGAGACGTGTCGGCCATTCGAATCCTTCGGGTGCGGAGTGAAGCCTACCGATTCTAGAGGGAGGGTGCCGGACGGTCAAGGACGGGCCCTGCCGCGCGTACTGACGGAGGCCATTGGGCGGCGAAGGCGGGGGATGGTCGAAATGGCGCTAGACCGCCCTTAGATCTCCAGCAGGGCCTGCTCGACCACCTTGGTCAGCGCCGGGTGCACGTAGATCGTCTCGCGGGCGAGCTGGTCGACTGTCTCGCCGAGGCGCATGGCGTTGACCAGCGACTGGAGGAGGATGGCCGCGTCCGGTCCGATGATATGACCGCCCAGCACCTGGCGCGTCTCCGGGTTCGCCAGGACCTTGACGAAGCTGTCAGTGTCCTCCAGGGCCCAGCCGTAGGCGGTCCTGCTGTAGTCCTTCCTCCCGACGACGTACGGCACGCCCGACTGGCGGGCAGCCTGCTCGGTGAGCCCCACCCCCGCCACCTGCGGAGAGGCGAAGACGGCGTGAGGAGCCGCGTAGTAGTTCGCGGCACGCTGGTGGCCCAGGTGGACGACGTTGTGGGCGCAGACCCTGACCTCCAGGTTCGCCATGTGCTTGAGCTGGAAGGGGTTAGTGATGTCGCCCAGTGCCCAGATTCCCGGCACGTTCGTCTCGAGTTGGTCGTTGGTCTTCACCCGCCCCCGCTCGTCCACCTCGATGCCCGACGCCGCGACATCCAGGGTGTCCGAGTTCGGCACCCTCCCGGTCGCTACCAGAAGCACGTCGCTGCTCACCGATTGCTGCCTTCCGTTCACGCTCAGGTCGACCGTAATCCCGTCGCGGTCCGACCGCGCTCGGCTGACTTCGGTGTTCAGGAGCACGTTGAACCGTCGCGAGTAAAGCTCGGTGAAGCGCTGACTGATCTCCTCGTCCTCGGCCTTGAGGAGGGCTCCTCCGCGCTGCACGATCGTCACCTCGGTGCCCAGGGAGCCGAAGAAGTGGCCAAGCTCGGCGCCGATGTAACCGCCTCCGAGGATGGTCAGCCGCTTCGGCTGCTCGGGTAACCTCATGACGGTGTCCGACGTGTGGAATGAGACGTCGCCCAGGCCGGGAATCGATGGAATCCACGGCCTGGAGCCCGGAGCGAGGACGATCTTCAGCGCGCGGATTTGCCGGCCGTCCACCTCGAGAATTCTCTCGCCGACGAAGCGAGCCTCGCCCTTGAAGACGGTCTGGTTGGGCTGCTGGCCGCGCCACCTCTCCCCGGCCTGGGCCATGGGATCGATGCGTCCCCAGACCCGCCCGACGACGCGATCCCAGTCGATGCTCTCGATCCTGGCGTTGACTCCGAACTTCGCGGCGGTCTGGACGGTCTCGGCCACGTCCGCCGCGTGGATCAGCATCTTGGACGGTATGCAGCCCCTGTTGAGGCAGGTGCCCCCAAACCGGTCGGCCTCGACGATCGCGATCTTCCAGCCCTCGTGGTCCGGTCCCGGAACCATGTTCCCGGACCCCGTGCCGACGATTATCAGATCGAACTTTTCCACAGAAGTCACCTGCCTGAATCCGCGCGAGCGACGTCCGCGGAAAGATGCTATGGGATGTCGAAGGGCTTCAACCGAAGATGCAAACCCGCGAACCTTTTGATGCCTGAGAACGAGAGATAGGTGTTCGGGAGGCGTCCATGAGCCGAGCGTCAGCCAAGGGCAGAGCCGACGAGCTCCGGGTGGCCCCGCACGAGCTCCGCACCGGACACCGGCCGCTTCCCCGGAAGCTGGGCACGAAGAATCTCGACCGCCCCCTCGCCTGCGCCTACGACGACTCGTCGGTCCTCCAGCAGAGCGACGCTTGCCGTCGGCACGACGACCTCGATGGCCGGCGGCACCGCGGACACCTCGATTACCTTGACGGTCTCGCCACGCCATTGAGTAAAGGAGCCTGGCCAGGGGTGAAGGGCCCGGACCTGCCTCGTGATGGCGGGGGCCGGCAAGCTCCAGTCGATCCGGCCGTCCTCTTTGGTCAGCAGCTTCGTGACCACGGCCTCGGACTCATCCTGGCTTCGGGCTTCTATCTCGCCGGACGCCCAGCCGGGCAGCACCTCGACGAGGCGCCCCGCGCCCATCTCGAAGAGGCGCAGGGTGAGGTCCTCGACCGACTCGTCGGGGCCGATCTGGGTCTGACGCTGGTCGACGATGGGTCCTGTGTCCATGCCCTCGTCCAGCTTCATGATCGTGACGCCGGCGACATCGTCGCCGTTGAGAATCGCGGCGACGACCGGGGAGGGTCCGCGATACCTCGGGAGTAGAGACGGGTGGACGTTGAGCGAGCCCAGCGGAGGTATCTCGAGAACGCCGGGAGGCAGCAGCTTGCCGTAGGCTGCGACCACGATCACGTCGGGCGACAGGGCTCGCAGCTCGTCCTGAGCTTCAGGCCGTCTCAACGAAGCGGGCTGGAACAGCGGGACCCCGCGCTCGACGGCGAACTCCTTGACCGGAGACGCCGACAGCCTCTGTCTTCGTCCAGCAGGCCTGTCGGGCTGCGTGTAGGCGCCGACCATCCGGTGCTTCGAGTCGAGGAGCGACGCGAGCACCGGGACGGCGAAGGAGGGTGTGCCCATGAACACGACCCGGAGGGCGGCCTGGCTGTCTCGTTCTTTCACGGCGGTCTGCACACCTGGAACCGCTTCGGGCTCGTCCTGCTCGGGTCGACACGGATTGACCCATCCACCGAATCTCAGTATATACTGCGCTCCGGCCTCCGGCCCCTCGCACCGCCGAACGGGTGAGCAAAACCATGTGGGTCCTGATCGTCCTCATAATAGTCCTCGCCGTCCTGGGTCTCCTGGGAGCATACTCGCTCTGGGTCGAGCCCAACTGGCTTCGTATACGGCGGCGCGTGATCCTCGTCGACGGCTGGGACCCGGCGCTGGACGGGCTCAAGATTCTGCATCTGTCGGACCTTCACGCGGGGAGTGCGCCATCGCGGATCGAAAGATTCGTCCGGCGAGCGGCCGAAGTCCCGGCAGACTTCGCGGTGATCACCGGAGACTTCCTCTCGGGACCCAGGGGAGCGGACGACTGCGCACGGATCCTGAGTCAGCTAACCGCCCGGACCGAGGTCTACGCCGTTCTGGGCAACCACGAGCACAGGTACTCCAGCTTTCACTGGCCGCCCATCAGAACCCTACGAGTATGGCACCCTCTCGACAGTGCCCGGATTGCGAAAACCCTGGAGAAGTGCGGCATCAGGATGCTGGTGAACAGCTCCATCACGATGACCCGCGGGAAGGCTAGCTTCGTCCTGGCGGGTGTCGACGACGTGACGAGTCCGAGCTTCGACCTGGATAAGACCCTGCAAGACGCCGGCTCCGGACCCGCGATCCTGCTCTGCCACTCGCCGGACATCCTCGGCGAGGCCTCCCGCCGCGGAATCCCGCTGGTGCTCAGCGGGCACACCCACGGGGGTCAGGTTCGTTTTCCCCTCCTGGGCACACCGACGACCGCGACCGTGACCCCGCTGGAGCGGCCCTCCGGCGAGATCCGCAAGGGGCCTACGCTGATCCACATCAACCCCGGTCTGGGCACCACCTTCCTGCCGATCAGACTCTTCGCGCGGCCGGAGATCACGCTCCTGGAGCTGCGCACTGCGCCCGAAGCCGGCGAGAGCTAGCCTGGACCTGGACTGAGCTGCGCCGTCCTACTGCAAGAGCTGGACCACGAAGGCGTCGCGGTCCCCCGAGAGTGGCAGGCCGGGCAGGAACCCCGAGCCCGCAGCGTACACGCCCCCGTCCCGCCCGACCGCGACGCTCAGGGCATAATCGGCCAGCCCGGACCCGAACTGCTTCGTCCAGACGAGCCGCCCGGACGAGTCGTACTTCTGGACAAACGCGTCGAACTCTCCCGCGTTCGTCTGCCCGGGGAAGTCCTTCTCGGTCCGTCCGGCCACGTACAAGCTCCCGTCCACGTCGACCGTCGCACCCGAGCTCATGTCAAAGCCGGCCGATCCGAACTGCGTCATCCAGAGGAGGGTGCCGGCCGCATCGTACTTGGCGACGAATGCATCGACAAAACCGCCGAGCCGAGCCTGACCGGGCAGCGTCCCACGGGTCGTACCGGCCACGTAGATATCGCCGCCCCGGTCCACCTCGACGGCCTGTGCGGTGTCTCCGCCTCCTGAGCCGAACTGCCGAGTCCAAAGCTCGACCCCGGACGGATCGTACTTGCGGACGTAGCTGTTCCAGCCTCCCGCGCTCGTCTGTCCGGGCAGAGTGCCCAGGGTAGAGCCGGTGACGTACACGTTCCCAATGGTGTCGACGGCAACGCCGGACGCCTCGCTCTGCTGCCCGGTCCCGAACTGACGCGTCCACAGCTCCACGCCGTGGGCGTCGTACTTGCGCAGAAAGGTTTCGCCTCTGCCGTCCGCGGTCTGGCCGGGGAGCGATCCCAGGGTCGCCCCGACCACGTAGACGTTGCCCGATCCGTCGACGGCCACGCCGTTGGCCCAGTCCAGATCGGCCGAGCCGAACCTCCGGGACCAGAGCTCGGAGCCATCCGGGCCGAGCTTACGCACGTAGGCGTCCCACCGTACGCCGGCCGATTCGACGACCGGCTCTTCTCCTGCGCGGCCCACAACGTAGACGTTGCCGTCGGCATCGACGTCCACGTCGGAGGCCCCGTCCTCCTGGGCGGAGCCGAACTGCCGGGTCCAGAGCACCGTCCCCGACGCGTCGTACTTGCGAACGAAGGAATCGTAGCTGCCGGCACCGATCTCGCCGTCGATGCTGCCCTGCGCCCAGCCGGCGACGTAGACGTTCCCGATGGCGTCGACCGCTACGCCGGTCGCCTCGTCCGCGCCGGCGGACCCGAACTGGCGGGCCCAGCCCAGCGAGGGCGACGTTCCGACGGGAGTCGGGAGCACCGCAGGCTCCGCCGTCTCCGTGGCGCAGGCTGCCCCGAGAACGACCAGGGCGCTCCAGAAGGCGGCGATCGACCGCAGCGGCAGCGTGCCCCCGATCTCCTCCACGCCTAAACCCCCAGCAGCGACGGCAGGCGTCTCAGGTCGTCAAGGTCCGTGGCCGAGACAAACGAGTCGATGTACGGACGCACGGCCCGCAGCCCTCGCGTCAGGGGCTCATAGCCCGGAGTTCCGATCAGGGGGTTGAGCCAGACGATGCCCCGGACTCGCCTCCGCATCCTCCTGATCTCCCGCGCGAGGTGGTCCGGCTCTCCGGTGTCCCAGCCGTCGCTCAGGAGAAACACCGTGGTGTGCCGTGTCTGGAGACTCCCATAGATGTCGTTCACGTATGCGAGAGACTCGCCGATTCGGGTGCCACCGGACCAGTCGTCGGCCACGCGGCTAAGACGCCTGAGAGCGTCTCCGTACGAGGGCGCTTTCATCTGACGGGTCACCCGCGTCACTGACGTGCTGAACACGAGCGACTCCACCCGGCGCGTTCGCTGCGTCAGGGCGAAAACGAGCTGAAGAAGCGGTCCGGAAAACTGGCTCATAGAACCGCTGACGTCGAGCAGAACCATGAGCCGCGGTACGCGCCGAACCCGCCGTCTTCTGGGGAGCCGTATCGGCTCGCCGCCGGTGGACAGGCTCAGACGAAGTGCTCCCCGCACGTCCACGATCCCCTTGCGCCGGTGCCTTCGCCGCCGCCGTCCGGGCTGCGTCGCCAGCGCCTTCAGCATCCGGGCGGCTATTCGCGAAAGCTCCGGCGCGACGTCGGGTCCCAGGGACGACAGGTCCTTGGGAGACCTCACCTCGGCCGGGCTCGCTCCCGTGCGGATCACGCCTCCGGGGTCGCCGGCCGTCCCCTCGCCCTCGACGGTGACCAGGAACGAGGCTCCGTGGCGTCCGGTCTCCAACGGCCGAAACCTGGCTCCATTGTCGTCGAACCCGGTGCCGTCACGCCGGAGCCTGAACCTCCAGAAGTCCTCGAACAGCCGGTCGAATCTGGCGATCTCATCCCGGCGGCACACGAGCAGGCTTCGCATAGCCCAGTAGACCTGCTCCCGACTCATCAGGTCGATGTGACCGAGCGCCCTGATGCTCTCCGATGTCTCGGAGGGGCCGGCCAGCAGGCCCTCCTCCCGCAGCGCTCTGCAGAACCGGGTAACGTGGGAGACGATGTCTTCGGGCGCGGCCATAGCCGCCCCATTCTACCAGCAGGGACGTGCCCCGGCCGGCGTCGACCGTGCCTCTGATATACTGGACGGCGCAATTCGCCAGGAGGAGTGTCAGCGATGGCCGACGAGCGGGTCGTATATCTCAACGGAGAGATAATCCCCGAGAGCCAGGCAGGGATATCGATAAGGGACGTAGGCTTCCTCTACGGAGACGCCGTCTTCGACACGACCCGGACCTTCGGCGGAAAGATCTTCAAGCTGGAGGAGCACCTGCACCGGTTCCAGAAATCCCTCAAGTACATGAGGATCGACCCGGGCATGACCCGCGACGAGATGGCCGACATCACGACGCAGATCCTGGAGCAGAACCTCCCGCTGCTGGGCGAGAACGACGACTACTGGGTGTCGCAGCGGGTCACCAGGGGCGTCCGCGGCCCGGACGGGGTTCAACGGCCGACGGTCCTTATCGAGTGCTTCCCGCTGCCCCTGAAGGAGCGCGCCAGATACTATCGGGACGGCCTGCAGGTGATCGTGCCGTCGATACGGCGGACGCCGCCGGAGTCGCAGAGCCCCAGGGCGAAGGTGCACAACTACGTCAACATCGTCCAGGGTGACCTGGAGGTAAAGGCTCAGAACCCGGACGCGTGGGCGATCCTGCTGGACACGAGGGGCAACATCGCCGAGGGAATGGGCAGCAACTTCTTCATCGTAAAGGACGGCGACGTGATCACGCCCAAGGAGCAGTTCGTCCTGGGCGGCATCAGCCGCGAGACCGTGATCGAGCTGGCCGAGGAGCTCGGCATGGACACATACGAAGACGACATCGACCTCTACGACGCCTACACCGCCGACGAGGCCTTCGTGACCTCCACCAGCTTCTGCATCTGCCCCGTCTCCAGCATCAACGGCTCGGAGATAGGGGAGGACGGAGTTCCGGGCCCGGTCACGGACAGGCTTCTCAAGGCCTACAGTGGCTTGGCCGGCATCGACATCGTCGGCCAGTACCTCGCCCACCTCGACGACTAGGTTCTAGAAACCTGGCCCCGGCCACTGCAGGCCCGACCGACGGTTGTCATGGCGAAGCGCCTCCGAAGCCTGCGGCCACTGGCCGTTACTGTCCCCCGGAACTTTTCCGTTGCCGAGCACGTCGTTATCTCTATGCGCATCCGGCCTAGAACGACTTGTTCGGAAAAGCCGGGTCTCTCCACCGGAGGCGTCGCATGAGTCGGAAGATACCGTAACTGGGCCACAGCGTGAAACTGAAACCCGCAACTCTGACCTTCGTCTGTGTGGTCGTCGCCGTTGCCTGCACCGGCGCCTCTCCGGCCGCGGCCCCGACAGCCGCCGTGCCGACGTCGATCTCGCCGTCCCCGACAACGACCAGCTCGGCGATTAGCGACGCAGAGATCTATGCCGTGATCGAACCGGCGCTACCGGTGATACGTCTCCGCAGCGGCGCAGGGTCGCATCCTGGGGACCGTGGCAGCTACTGCTGGACCGCGCCTCTTGACGAAGGGAAACCGCCGGAGGAGAGCGTATCGGCGGCCATGTGCGCCGACTACGCTTTCCGCGAGGGCCCGGACCCGCCGATCGAGGTGGCCTCCGGCGAGAGCCTGACGGTGGAGATACTCGCCGACGAGAAACCGAACACGCTCTCGGCCAACTTCATGACGGGACCCAGGTCGTCTGCTCGACCGAGCGTCGACCTCGAACCGCTGCTTGAGGCCCGGCTACCGATCGACCTTGCGCCTGGGACATACACGGTTCATGTCTTTGGCCGGTGGGAGGCCGGCGACATCGGGTACGCTTTCAAGATTCGGGTCAACTAGGGACCATTCGTGATGCGTTTGTCATGCTGAGGAGCCGAGTGACGAAGTATCTGGGGATGGGACGGTAGTGCACGGCTATCGCTCGCTCTCCCGCCTCCCCAGATTCTTCACTCCGTTCAGAATGGCAGCTGCGAACGCAGGGTGGGAGGGGTACTAGCCGACTATGCCGGACTACAGAACGTATCTACTAATCTCCTTCGTCTTGATTGTCCTGGCGGCGGCGTGTGGCGAGCCGTCGCAGGAGGCACCCGGCGACTCCACGGTGCAGCCCGTCGTGGAGACCGACGATGGCCCCGAGTCCCAGCCGGCGGTACCGTTGGCGACGCCCACGCCCCCGACGACGCCTACGCCGGAGTCTCAGTCGCGCCGTGCGTCGACTTCTGCCGCCAGCTGTGTGGAGCGCTACTCGACGGAAACGCTGCGTAACCGTGCGTTCGCTTTCGACGGCACCGTGGAATCGCTGGAAACGCGAGTCGACCCCAAGCTGCCTACAGAAGGGAGCCAGTCACAAGAGTTGACCTGGGCCACCTTCAAGGTAAACCAGTGGTTCAAGGGCGGAGAATCTCCAGGGGTAGAGATCTGGGTTGATCCTCACTTCTCGGAAGGCGTCTGGCCTCTAGAGCCGGGTGATCGGCTACTGGTCGGCCGGTGAGTACCGTTGGGGGCAACCTCCACAAGACCCAATTGCCTGGGGGTGTGGGTTTACTCAGCAGCACACGCCCGAAGCGGCAGCGCAATGGGCGGACCCGCTCCCCGATGTCGTCAAGCTCCCCGAAAGGGACCCTACCGCTTCGCCGACGCCTGCCACGCGATCGGTTCAAGCGGACGACGTGAGAGAAGCCGTCTTCCGGTATCTTTTCGACCACAACGGATGCAACTGTCCCAGTATCGTCGAAGTCCTCTTTCTCTCGCTCGGTACTTCGGTTGGAACGGACAGGGACCCGACTGCTGAGTTCATGAGACGCTTCGAGGGCGACGAGCCTCCGGTCAGAAAGGTCTCCGAGAGCGTATGGGATGTTGCCGAAGGGGTCAGCGATAGGCAAACAGGCGAGACGGGGATCATCCTAAGGGTCGGTCGCGTTGTGTGGATGAGTGACACTGAAATCCAGGTACGGGGCGGTTACTACTCGAACGGGTTGAGCGCTGCGACCTCCCTCTTTCAGGTGGTTCTCCAGGGCGGGTGGTGGGAGGTGGCAGATGTGAACCAAATATCAGAGTCCTGAGCATCGTTTCAACTCGGGGCTCCCTACGCGCACTCCTCTCTTTCTTTGACTCGCCGTCGCTGCGCTGCCTATAATGACCTAAAGGGCCGCCGGTCCTGAGGGGCCGGGGCCCGGACGGAGCCTCGCCCGCATGGGACACGGCGACCCCGACATCGCGACGCTCAAGACGTCCCTAGAAAGCGTCTCCTCCAGCCTCGATGACGAGAGCCTGCTGGAGATGTACCGCCAGATGGTCCTGTCCCGCACGCTGGACGAGCGCGTCTGGCTGCTCAACCGTCAGGGCAAGGCCGCGATAGTTGCGTCGTCCCAGGGCCACGAGGCGGCTCAGATCGCCACGGTGTGGGCGATGCGCAAGGACCGCGACCTCTTCTACATCTACTACCGGGACCTGGCTGTCCTGATCTCGCTGGGCATCTCCCCGAACGAGCTGCTGCTCGGCTTCCTCGCCAAGCAGGGCGAGCCCTTCAGCAGCGCCCGCCAGTTTCCGACTCACGGGGCGTACCCCAAATACCGCGTATACAATCTCTCCAACGTCGTCGGTACGCAGATACCGCAGGCCGTCGGCGCCGCTCTGGCGGCCAAGATGAAGGGCGACGACACCGTCGTAACCGTCTACTTCGGCGACGGTGGCTCCAGCCAGGGCGACTGTCACGAGGCGATGAACTTCGCCGGCATCCACGGGCTGCCCATCGTCTTCCTCTGCGAGAACAACAGGTACGCGATCTCGGTACCGCTATCCCGGCAGGTGGCCGGGGACAGCGTTGCCGCCAGAGCCGCCGGCTACGGGATGCCCGGCGTGGTGGTCGACGGGACCGATGTCGTGGCGGTCCACGAGGCGATGTCAGCGGCGGTCCGTCGCGCCCGCGACGGAGACGGCCCAACCCTTGTCGAGGCGATGGTCGAGCGCTACCTTCCGCACACGAGCGACGACGACGACAGCCGATACCGGTCGAAGGAAGAGCTCGAGCGTGCGCGTCGGCGCGACCCCCTCGAACTCCTCAGGGAGCGTCTCATGGGGATGGGGGTCCTCGACGACGAGAGAGACCGGGAGATAGTGGCCGCCGCCAGGGTGACGGTGGACGAGGCGACGGACTATGCCGAGGAGGCGCCATATCCCGGCACCGACGACTTTTTCGAGCACGTCTACGCTGGGGGTGGGCCATCGCCGTAAAGACGGTCCTTGAGGCCGTTCGGGACGCCATGCACGAGGAGATGGCCCGCGACGAGCGGGTGTTCCTCATGGGCGAAGACATCGGCGCCAAGGGCGGAGTCTTCCTGGCCACCGACGGGTTTGTGGGGGAGTTCGGCCAGGACAGGGTCGTCGACACCCCTCTGGCAGAGTCGTCGATCGCCGGAATCGCCGTTGGAGCGGCCATCAGCGGCATGCGTCCAATCGTCGAGATCCAGTTCGCCGACTTCATCTGGCCCGCCTTCAACCAGATCGTCGGAGATGCGGCTCGGGTGCGCTACGGGACCGGCGGCGACGTCTGCGTCCCCATGGTCGTAAGGACCCCGTACGGCGGGGGTGTCCGTGGGGGCCTCTTCCACTCCCAGAGTCCCGAGGCCTTCTTCGCCCACGCGCCCGGCCTGAAGGTCGTCACGCCGGCGACCCCCTACGACGCCAAGGGCCTGCTCAAGAGCGCCATAAGGGACCAGGACCCCGTGCTCTTCCTCGAGCACAAGAGGACGTACCGAACCGTAAAGGGCGAGGTGCCGGACGAAGAGTACACCCTGCCGATCGGCGCCGCCGAGGTCAAGCTGGAGGGGAGTCAGGTCAGCCTCATCACCTATGGCCTTATGGTCCACTACAGCATCGAGGCGGCTCGGGTCGTGGCGGAGGAGGGGATCAGCGTTGAGATCGTGGATCTCCGGACCATCCGGCCGCTGGACCGGGAGACCGTGCTGAAGTCGGTCGAGAAGACCGGTAGGGCGCTGATCGTACACGAGGACACAAAGGCCGGAGGAATCGGTGGAGAGGTCGCTGCCATCATCTCCGAGGAAGGCTTCGAGTTCCTGGACGCCCCCGTGACGAGGCTGGCCGGGCCCGACGTGCCTCCTATGCCGTTCAGCCCCCCGCTCGAGGCCGTGTTCATGCTTGATCCGGCCAAGATCGCCGACGCCATCCGACGCCTGGCCCAATACTGAGGGGTGGGCGGTGCCGCCTCACCGCTCTCGATTCCGCCGTCGCCTCGATTGACTGTCTTCCGCCCGTTTGGTAGCGTACCCGTACCATGCCTAGTGAACGGGTTCAGCGTCAGATCGGCCTGCTCCTGGACGAAGCAGAGCAGGCAATCACCGATCTTGACTGGAATGTCGTCAGCGACAGGGTGCAGGCGGTTCTTGCCCTCGATCCTGACAACCCCGACGCGCATGCATACGAGGAAGCTGCTCAAAGAGCGGGCGTTGGCCCGAAATCGGTACCGAGCACGCCTCTTCAGGAACCGGTGCTAGAAACCCAGCCGACTTCGTTTGCCAGAGGCCGGTACACGGTGGAGAAGCTCCTGGGAGAAGGTGGTAAGAAGCGTGTCTACCTGGCCCATGACACGTCGCTCGACCGCGACGTTGCGCTTGCCCTCATAAAGACCGAAGGACTCGACGAAGAGTCTCGCACGCGAGTGACCCGTGAGGCCCAAGCGATGGCTCGTTTGGGCGACCATCCCAACGTTCTCCATATACACGACCTTGGAGAAGAGGGAGGTCAGCCTTACATGGTGCTGCCCCTCATGCCAGGGGGCGATGTCGAAGGGCTGATCGAGAGCGCCGACGACCATCGTATCCCCCTGGAGCGAGTCCTCCAGATCGCGCAGGAGGTCTGCCGCGGCCTGGAGTTCGCCCACTCCAAGGGCATCGTCCACCGCGACCTCAAGCCCGGGAACGTGTGGCTGGCGGCCGACGGTACCACCAGGATCGGCGACTTCGGCCTTGCCGTGGCCGTAGACAGGTCCAGGCTCACCCAGCAGGGGACGATGGTCGGCACGCCGTCGTGCATGCCACCCGAGCAGGCACTCGGCGGCGAGGTGACGCCGCAGTCGGACCTCTACTCTCTCGGGGCGATGCTCTACGAGATGGCCACGGGCCGGCCGCCCTTCGTCGGCGACGACTATATCGCGATCATCGGCCAGCACATCAACACGACGCCGGTCGCCCCCTCTTTTCACTGCCAGAGCTGCCCCAAGCCTCTGGAAGCTCTCATCCTGAGACTTCTAGCCAAAAACCCTTCCGAGAGACCCGATTCCGCCGCCGACGTGCTCACCGCTCTGAAAGGCATCGACCTCGCTGAGAACGTAGGGACGGACAGCCATGCGCCCGGCGCGGAAGCTCACTCTCTGGACACCCTGGCAGGGGGCGTCTTCGTCGGACGCCAGCGAGAGATGGGAGATCTGAAGGCCGCCCTGGAGGACGCGCTGTCGGGTCGCGGGAGGCTCGTTACCCTGGCAGGCGAGCCAGGGATCGGTAAGACCCGCACGGCCCAGGAGCTGGCCACCTACGCCGTCCTCAGGCAGGCACAGGTGCTATGGGGCCGATGCTACGAGGGCCAGGGAGTCCCGCCATATTGGCCCTGGGTGCAGACCATCCGATCGTACGTTAGAAAGCATGACCCCGAACAGCTTCGCTCGGAGATGGGTGCGGGAGCCGCAGATATCGCGGAGATCGTCCCCGACGTGAAAGAGCAGCTTCCAGACCTGGAGCCGGCCCCCGCTCTGGACCCGGAGGCAGCTCGCTTCCGCCTCTTCGACTCCATTACGTCCTTCTTGAAGGGCGCCTCCACGTCCAAGCCACTGGTGCTGGTCCTCGACGACCTCCACTGGGCCGACGAGTCTTCTCTGTTGCTGTTGCAGTTCCTGGCGCGGGAGCTCACGGGTAGCCGGCTACTGGTGATCGGAACATACAGGGACGTCGAGCTGTCTCGACGGCATCCCCTGGCCGAGCTCCTGGGGGATCTGACCAGAGAGCGGCTCTTCCAGAGGATTCCGCTTGGTGGTCTGACTCAGAGTGACGTGAGACGCTTCATCGAGCTGACATCGGGCATGGAACCCCCCAGAGGGCTGACGGAGACCGTGTATGCAGAGACCGAGGGCAATCCACTCTTCGTTACCGAGGTGGTCCGGCTGCTCGTCCAGGAGGGTGAGCTCACCCCGGAAAGGATCAAGAAAGAGAAGTCCTGGACCGTGCGCATTCCCGAGAGCGTGAGGGAGGTCATCGGTCGACGGCTCAACAGGCTGTCCGAGCGGTGCAACGAGACCCTTACCATCGCCGCCGTGATCGGACGGGAGTTCGAGCTACGGCAGCTTCAGCCGCTGATCGAGGATCTTTCGGAGGACCGCGTGCTGGAGATTTTGGAGGAGGCGCAGACAGCGCGGGTGATCGAGGAGATGCCGCAGGCCATGGGGCGCTACCAGTTCACCCACGCCCTCATCCAGGAGACCCTGGCTGACGAGCTCTCTCTCACACGGCGGATACGGCTCCACGCCCGAATCGCCGAGGCCCTGGAGAAGCTCTACGGGGCCGCCTCCGAAACTCCCGGGCATGCGGCGGAGCTCGCTCATCACTTCTCCGAGGCCCGGGAGGTACTCGGCACGGAGAGACTGGTCAAATACTCGCTCGTCGCGGGACAGAGAGCTTTGGCTTCTTATGCGTGGGAGGAGGCTTTGACTCATTTCCAGCGGGTGCTGGACGCCGCGGGAACGGACGAAATCGATGCTGATACCGGTGCCGCGCTGTTCGGCATTGGCCGTGCTCAGTCGGCCCTGGCCCACATCGAGGACGCGATCCTCAGCTACACGAAGGCCTTCGACTACTACCTTGAGACCAACCATGTTGAAAAGGCGGTGGCAATAGCGACATCGCCCCTCCCTATAGCTGCGGGACGGCTTTCGGGTGCCCTCGAGCTATGTAACAGGGCCCTGGAGTTGGTGGACAAGACGTCCCTTGAGGCCGGCCGCCTCTTTTCCAACCAAAGTCAGGTGCTGGGCCTTCACCACGGCGACTACGAGCGCAGCCGCGAGGCCCTTGAGAATGCCCTGGCCATCGCAAGACAACACGGTGCCAAGAGCGTGGAAATGCGCACCCTGGGAATGGCCTCATACGTCGACCTTTACCATCTACGCTCTTCCGACGCCCTGGAGAAATCTGCCCTAGTGGAGGGGCTAGCTCGCGACGTAGACGATCCTCTATCGCAGGCTGCGGCACACTACGCCGCAAGTGTTCTTCAGACGCTTGCGGGCGATCCCGAATCAGCTCTCCAGCATGCCCAGGCCGCAGTGTCGCCCGCCGAACGGTTGAGGGACCGGGCATGGCTGGCTCGCACTCATTTCGCCAGCGCGGTCGCATACTACGCGACCGGTGACTGGGGCCTCGCCCGAGAGTACAACGATCGGGCCAAGGCCGTATTGCCCTACGCGCCTGCCTTTTACATCGCCGCGATGCTGGAATACCTGGTAGGCAATTTCAAAGAGGGTGAGGTCTACCTGAATCGACTGGTAGATGGCATGAACCGTGTCCCGCCAGGACCCAATCTGGAACACACTTGCGCGGCCGTGGCTGCTTCAGAAGTTGCCCTGATCACCGGTGACACGCGTTGGTCCCGTGCGGCTCTTGATGCTGTCGCCCCGGTCCTGGGCTCTCGGAATGTGACTCCCCTGTTATCGGCGTTTACCAGAATAGGACTGGCAATCTTGGTGGCGCGACAAGAGGACGCCTCTGCCGCTTCGGAGCTTTACGCCGCGCTCGAGTCTTTCCCACGGGACTGGCTCTTCAGATCTGTCCCTCGCGTGATGGGACTTCTCGCCCACACCATAGGCAAGCTCGATGACGCAGCGGCCCACTTCGAGGAGTCCCTCGGGTTCTGTCGCAAGGCTGGCTACAGACCCGAACTCGGTGACCTGCTGCGATTACGCGGAGACTCTCTTGAAACGCGACAACTCCGGCGACCGGGAAAGAGCCACGGTGTTACTCGACGAGTCGCTTCAAATCTCCCGCGAGCTGGGCATGCGGCCCCTGATGGAGCGGGTGCTGTCACACCGGGAGATCTTGAAGGCCTAGACGACGCCCTGTGCCCTGCTGGACTCGGCAAGTCACCGCTCCTAGTTTTCTAGCTGTCGGTCTTACCGACCCCAGGGTGCTAAAATCATTTCATGAAGATCGAGTTGCCTCACGTAGGTGAGTCTGTAACCGAGGGCACCATCGACAGGTGGCTGAAGCGCGTCGGCGACCGGGTGGAGAAGTACGACCCGCTGGCCGAGGTCGTCACCGACAAGGTGAACATGGAGGTGCCATCGCCCGTTTCGGGCGTGCTTACCAGCATCCTCGTCGAGGAGGGGACGACCGTGCTCATGGGCACGGTCATCGCGGAGGTCCAGGTGGAGGGCGAGGAGGACGCCGGCGACCAGGCTGCGCCGATGCCGGCCGAGGAGACACCCGCCGAGCCCGTCGACAGGATAGGGACCCTGGACATGGACGCCGCGCCCTTCGGTCCGACCGGATCCGGTGGTCCGGCGGCTGAAGTGGAGCCCGCGGGGGATGCCGGGGGAAGACCGCAACGCTACTCCCCCGCCGTTCGGCGTCTGGCCGCGGAGCACGGGGTCGACCTCTCCGCCGTTACGGGAACCGGTATCGGTGGGCGCGTTACAAGAAATGACGTGGAGGCCTACGTTTCTTCGTCGCCGGAAGCGCCCTCCCCACGACCCGCTACTGGAGCCACCGCCGACGAGCGGGTGCCCCTGACCCCGGTCCGCCGCATCATCGCGGAGAACATGGTCAGGAGCGCGACCCAGATTCCCCACGTCTGGACGATGGTTGAGGTGGACGTCACCGGCCTCGTCGGGCGCCGGAACGAGGCCAAAGAGCAGGTACAGGAGCGTGAGGGTGTTCGTCTGACCTACCTTGCCTTCGTGTTGAGGGAGGTGTCCCAGAGCCTGCGCGAGAATCCGCTTCTGAACTCGACATGGGACGGCGACGGCGTCGTCCTCAAGGGCCACATCAACATCGGGATAGCCGTCGCCGCGCCGGCCGGCCTCGTGGTCCCCGTCATCCGGGACGCGGACTTGCTGAGCGTCGTCGAGCTCGCCAGGGCCATCGAGGTGCTGACCGGCAAGGCTCGCCAGGGGAAGCTCGATATCACCGACGTCCAGGGCGGAACGTTCACCGTCAACAACACCGGCGCACTGGGATCGGTCATCTCCCAGCCGATCATCAACCCATCCCAGGCTGCCATCGTGACCACCGAGGCGATCGTCAGGCGGCCCGTGGCGGTCGACGAGGCGATCGCGATACGATCGATCATGAACGTGTGCCTCTCGTTCGACCACCGCATCCTGGACGGCGCGGAGGCCGGAGCCTTCCTGGCTGCCGTCAAGCGGGCCCTGGAGTCGATAGGGCCCGATACTCCCATCTACTGACAAGGCGATCAAATTTGGGGTGTGCAGATCCCGACAAGTCGGGATTGCCGGGAGTCCGAGGGGGCCCCTCAGATATCAGTTCTCCCCCTTCCCGGCCAGGAAGGGGGCCAGGGGGATGGTCGAGAGGGTTTCTCGCACCCTACTAGACTCCCCGCGAGGCAGTATGGCTCGAGGTGACTCCATCAGCGCGCCAACATGCTTTGCCCTGTCTCCGGGGCGCATGGATTACCTACCCGCATGGGAGCTTCAGAAGAGTCTCAGGGAAGAGGTGGCGCGGGGGTCCATCCCCGATCTGATCCTGCTCCTAGAGCATCCGCACGTCTACACGCTTGGCCGTCGAGGAAAGACCACCGACGTGCTGGCCTCGCCACAGAGTCTGAGGCGGCTCGGCGCCGAGGTTCACGAGGTCGATCGTGGCGGCGAGGTTACCTACCACGGTCCAGGCCAGCTGGTCGGGTACCCCATCATCGATCTGCGGCGCTGGGGTGGCCCACTCAAGTACGTTCGGGCTCTTGAAGCCTGTCTCATGGCCACGCTCGCCGACCTCGGGGTGTCGGCTCACAGCGACGGAAGGCCTACCGGCGTCTGGGCCGGAGACGCCAAGATCGCCGCCATCGGCGTGAAGGTGAGCCGGGGAGTGACGACCCACGGCTTTGCTCTCAACGTGAACCCTGACCTGTCATACTTCGACCATATCGTCCCGTGCGGCATGCCCGATGCTCGGGTATCTTCGATGACGTCCGTGCTGTCCGAGGACGTCCAGGTCGAGGACGTGATTCCAGTGCTGGTTCGGCAATTCGGGGAGACCTTCGGGCGCCGCATGGAGTGGTCGACGCTGGACCAGCTTTACGCGGGACCGCCACTGGCCAGGGCGGTGCCATGAGCTGCCGAGTTCGTTGCCTCCCCGGCGATCAGAGGTCCGACCATTGAACATCCCACGTCTGGCTCTCCGGCTGCTGCTGGGGAGACGGCTTCCGATAACGGCCGGGGATCTGGTCGTGGCCGGCATATCGCGGCCGGTGGCCATCGGCCGGGACAGCTTCGGCATCCCCTACATCGAGGCGGAGACCGACGAGGACGCCTGGTTCGGCCTCGGCTTCTGTCAGGGCCAGGACCGCGCGTTCCAGCTAGAGGTAATCCTGCGGGTCGTGCGGGGAACGCTGGCGGAGCTGGTCGGAGAGAAGGGCCTGGCACTGGACCGACTTTCCCGTCGAATAGGGTTCGCCCACTCCGCCGAGCGGCAGCTCGAGGTTCTCGACGACGACATTCGGCGGATCACCGAGGCGTTCGCCGGCGGGGTGAATCAGGGTGCGACGGTCGGCTCGACACAGGTTGCGCACGAGTTCAGACTCGTCCGCGGCAAGCCGAGCGTGCTCACCGCCGTCGACGTTCTGGGCTTCGCGAAGCTCCAGTCGTTTCTGCTGGGCAGCAACTGGGCGACGGAGCTGGCGCGGATGAAGATTCTCGAAGGCGACGGTCCGGAGGCTATGGCTGCGCTCGACCCCGCCTATCCCCGGTGGCTGCCGGTCACCTCCCCGCCCGGGGCCCTTGCGGGTCCCGCCGCCGACCGCCTGTCGGAAGACGTCGCGGCGCTCACCGCCGTGGCGGGACCGGGTGGCGGTTCCAACAACTGGGTCGTCTCGGCCTCTCGAACGGCGGCCGGACGCCCGCTCCTCGCCTGCGACCCCCATCTGTCCCCGTCCACGCCCCCCCACTGGTACCTCGCCCACATCCGTACGCCCCAGTGGACGGCTGCCGGGGCAACTCTCGTGGGCGCCCCTGGGTTCCCGGCGGGACACAACGACGTGGCCGCCTGGGGCATCACCGCCGGACTGCTGGACGACACAGACCTGTTCGTCGAGGAGGTGGACCCGGGCGGGCGCCGCGTGCGCGAGGGCGACGAGATGGTGCCCTGTGACGTAAGAACAGAGCTTATTCGCGTCAAGGGCGGCCGAACCGTGGACGAGGAGGTGCTCGTCACTCCTCGCGGCCCGATCATCGGACCGGCCCTCGATGGAGAGCTCGGCGCGATCTCCATTCGAGCCACGTGGCTCGATCCCAGGCCGGTCAGGGGCGCCCTGGTGATCCACCGCGCCCGAGATTTCCAGGAGTTCCGCTCGGCCTGGGAGCACTGGCCGGTGGCCTCCCTCAACGTACTATACGCCGACGTTTCGGGCACCATCGGATGGCAGCTCGCCGGCGACGCGCCCGTCCGGCGCAAGGGCTGGGGTACCCTCCCGCTCCCCGGCTGGGACCTCGAGGCAGGGTGGGAGGAGGACACCGTCCCGTTCGAAGAGATGCCGACCGACGAGAATCCCGAGGCCGGCTACATCGCGACAGCGAACAACCGCCCGCTCGCGGAGGGGGACGGCCCTTTTCTGGGGGTCGATTGGCTCGACGGATATCGCGTGGCCCGCATAGGCGAGGTTCTGGAGGCCCGCCGGGACTGGGACCTGGCCGGGCTTCAGCGGCTCCAGATGGACCTGCGATCGGTTCCGTGGCGGGAGATCCGCGATACGGTCCTCGCGGTCCCGGTCGAGGATGAGGCGGCCTGCCAGGCAATAGCTCTCCTGGAGGACTGGGACGGCGTCGTGACCGCCGACTCGCCTGCCGCCTCCGTCTTCGAGCTCTTTGTGGACGGGATGTCCCATCGGGTGGCGGGATTCAAGGCGCCACGGTCGGCGAGCTGGGTCGTCGGCTGCGGCAGCGGAGACCTGATGACTCACACCTCGTTCGCGCTTCGCAGGGTAGGGACGGTGGTCCGCCTGCTCAAGGAGAGCCCGCCCGACTGGTTCCACCGGGGCTGGCAGCAAGAGGTGGCAGACGCCCTGGCCGGCGTCGTCAGGGAGCTGAGACGCCGACTCGGACCCGATCCGAGGAAGTGGGCGTGGGGACGCCTCCGGCCCCTAACCTTCGTTCACCCCGTGGGACGGTCACGGCTCCTGGGCAACATCTTTAATCTGGGGCCCTTCCCCTGGGGAGGTGACGCAAACACCATAGGTCAGGCCGCCCCGCCGCCGCAGGACACCGCGCGCAATCCCGTATTCGTTGCCTCGATGCGGATGGTCGTCGATGTGGGCGACTGGGAGAGCTGCCGCTTCTCTCTGCCGGGCGGCCAGTCCGGCAACCCGGTGTCGCCTCACTATCAGGATTTGCTTCCCCACTGGCTCCGAGGAGACGGCGTTCCCATCGCCTGGTCGAAGCGGAACGTGGACGCGGCGGCGGTGTCCACCCTACGGCTGACGCCCTCGCCGTGACCGTGGAGAGCCGGTGACAAGGCAGGGCCTTGTCAAACTCCGATTGTCGACTATCCAGCCTGTGGTTCCACCCCTCCGACTTTCCTGATCGTGGGGGCGCATAGGCCATGCGCCCGGACTCGGCCGTGGGTTCCGAAGGGGGCAGAGCCCCCTTTGCGGGGTTTGGGGTGCCCCAATCCATTGGGCGGGTGGGTGGGAATGAGAGAGCACCCCAAAGGGGGAGTAGAGGGAGAACGAAAGGACCCTTGTGACAGGGGGCGGCCCGTCCCCGGCCCGCCGCCCCTGTACTATGATTGGGCCAGCGCAGCGACAACGGCGCCGTGCCCTCGTGAACCGGATTCTCCTGAGCCCCGTACTTGTGTATATCGTGGCGACCCAGTTAGGATAGGCCACCGGGCAGTTCATGCACGAGCTCTCTACCCCAAGGCTAATAGCAAGACGCCTGTCAAACGGCTGGATGCTGCTGCTCAGTATCTTCCTGGGGATTCTGGTGGCGACGAGCCTGGTGGCGGGCGCCCCTGTATACCTCAGAGCGCTGGAGCGGCTCGGAGTCGACACCGCGATAGAGCGCTCCAGTGCCAGCTTCCTAAACCTACACATCTTCGCGCCGTTGGTGCCGCTGTCTCCCGATGGGCTCCCCAAGATCGAAGGCTCGCTTGAGGACACCTTCAAGGACGCGCTTGGCGATGCGTACACAGGCAAGAGACAGTTCATCCAGGGCGGCCTACCTCGTAGGCACGTCCCGCCGCCCCCTCCCCGCCCCAGACGCAACGAGCGTCGCCGCCTCCAGGGGGTTCTTCCAGTACCTGTCCGAACTGAAGGATCACGTCATATTCGTGTATACGACCTCGCACGTCCCGCGCCCCCTCCCCGCCCCAGACGCAACGAGCGTCGCCGCCTCCAGGGGGTTCTTCCAGTACCTGTCCGAACTGAAGGATCACGTCATATTCGTGGACGGGCGTATGGCCGAGAGCATGGTCTCCGTCGGTCCAAGCGGTCCAGTCGTCGAGGCCGTCGCCAGCGTGCAGACGGTCAACAGGTTCGACCTCCAGGTTGGGGACGAGGTCGTCCTCACCCCGTTCCTCGGCCACGAGACCAGGATGACCGCGCGCATCGTCGGCATCCTCCGGGCCACCGATCCGACCGAAGACTACTGGCGCAACAACGCGAACGTGTTCCTGGATCCGGTCCCCGTGCAGGAAAGGCCGGAGCCGGGCGTGAGCACCAACCCCGACGAGCCTCCCGTCGCCCTATTCGTCACGCGCTCCGTCATGGTGGACGTCGTCGGCGGAACCTATCCGTCCACGCTGGTGAAGTCCACCTGGTTCCTGTTTCTCGACAAGGACGTGCTGAAACAGTGGTCCATAGCCGATACACGCGGGCGGCTCGCTCGCATCGACGCCGAGGCGACCCGGCTGCTTCCGGGGTCGGTGACGCTGACAGGACTCAGGAAGCTGCTGACCGACTTCGAGCGGCGGAGCTTCTTCTCCAGCCTCCCGCTGGTCCTTTTGCTGACCCTCATGGTGGTGACCGTGCTCTACTACCTCGCCATGATGGTCTCGTACATGGTTCAGAGCCGAGAGGAGGACGTCGCGTTGCTGCGAACGCGCGGTGTGAGCGACCTTCATCTCCTGCGCCTCTACGGGCTCGAAGGACTCACGCTCACGGTGATCGCGGTTGTCCTCGCTCCGTTCATCGCGATGGGAGCGATAGCTGTGTCGGGGAAGCTGCCGTACTTCAGCCCGATTACCGGTGGGACGCTGCTGACAGTCGATCTGAACTGGATCCCGTTCGCCGTCGCGGCCGGCGTGGGCCTGCTGTGCCTGGCGATCTTCGTCATCCCGAGCGTCTTCGGCGCCCGGAGCGGCCTCATCGTGCATAAGTTAAGGTCCTCGCGCCCCCCGACGGTCCCACTTTTCCAACGCTACTATCTGGACATCGGTATTCTGGCGCTGGGCGCATTGGTCTTCTGGGAGATGTACTCCAGGGGCCAGCTGGTGTCGGGAGGGCTATTCAGCGACGTCCAGGTGAACGAGGCGTTCCTGTTGGCGCCCGTGTTGTTCCTTCTCGCCGTCGCACTACTGTTCATGAGGCTCTTCCCCCTCGTCGTGCGCTTCGTCAGCGGCGAGTCGGCCACCCTCCTCGATCTGCTGTTCGCGGCCGCGGCCCTGTTCACCGTCTCGGTCATCGTCACCGACGAGGTGGGTGACTCCCATCGCTTGGCGTGGCTCTATCCCGTAGCCGTCGTCGCCGCGATCGTGGCCGCCTACTGGGTCACCAGCCGGGCGACCGACTGGAGGCGGCGGCTCATCAGATACGCCGTTCAGGCGGCGGCGATCGCGTGGTTCCTGATCCTCAAGCCCCCTGTCCCCGGCGATACACTGTTCGTTCCCAGCCTCGGACTCGCCTGCCTGATCCCGGCACAGATCCTCTATCGGGCGCTCGCGTCGTCCGCCCATCTGGCTCCCGTGTGGGTCTCGATGGGCCTCTGGCGCATGGCCCGCAACCCACTCCAGTACAGCTGGCTGGTCCTGCTACTGGTTCTGGTCACAGGACTGGGAATTCTCGCAACGACGGTCGGCGGCACGCTGGATCAGAGCCACCGCGAGCGAATCCTCTATGAAACGGGCGCGGACATCCGTATCAGCGGAATCTTCACCGGGAGGAACGTCGGCCTTCGCGGCTACAAGGAAAGGTACTTGACCATTCCCGGTGTGACCTCGGTGTCTCTGGCTCTCCGCAGCTCGGGCACCGTCGGTACGACGGCCGCCGGGCGGCCGTTCCGGCTGCTCGGTGTCGAGACGAGAGACTTCCCGTATATCTCCTGGTACCGGGACGACTTCTCCTCCAGCTCGCTGGTCGGAGTTATGCGGGCGCTGCAATCGCCCGTCGCGGACACGTCGATCGAGCTGCCCGAGGACGCGACCCAGGTCGGCGTCTGGATAAAACCGGTCGAGGACTACAGCCACATGTTCCTCTGGATGGTCTTGGAAGACAGTCGAGGGATCCTCAGCACAATCACGCTCGGCGAGATCGGACCGCCGCTGTGGCACCGGGTAACCGCCGATCTCCCACGACGGAGCCAGTCGCCGTTCAAGCTCGTGTCGGTCCAGGTCTACGAGCCTGGATTCGGTGCCGTTGGAACTGTGGGGGGCATACTGCTCGACGACATCCACGTGACCGCCGGACCCGATGGAGAAGAGGTGGTGGTCGAGGACTTCGAGAGCCGGATGCGGTGGCTGCCCCTGGAGACATCGTCGATCTCGCGAGACACGGTGGCGAGAACCAAAGACGACGCCTTCCGCGGCTCCACGGCTGGAGTGTTCATCTTCGGCAAGGAGACAGACAGCGGGATCCGAGGCTTCTACCGCAGCCCCACCGGGGGAACGCTGCCGGTCGTGGCCAGCTCGACCTTCGTCGTGGCAAACGGGAGGGGAGTCGGGGACGCGTTCCTGATAAAGCTGGAGAGCCGATTGGTTCCGGTTGTGATTCGAGACATCGTAGACTACTTCCCCACCCTGTCTCCGGCCGGCGGCGGATTCTTAGTAGCCGACCTCCAGAGCACACTGAAGCACGTCAACCTGCTGAGTCCGGGCGCCCCCATGATCCCCAACGAGCTGCTTGTGAGCCACGCGCCAGGTGCGGGACAGACCGTACAGGACGCCGTGAACCAGGTCCTCTCCAGGGCCGGGTCGTTCCAGGTCTTCGAGAGGGAGGGCGCCCTGGAGGCCATCCGCCTGGACCCGCTGATAACCGCCGGTTGGAAGGCGATGGTCCTGCTCTCGCTGGCGATAATAGTGTTCACCGCCGGTTTCGGATATGTGACTTACCTGCTGTCCGTTGTCGGCCGGAACCGCGTCGAGCTGGGCTTCCTCCAGACGATGGGGCTGTCACGCGGCCAGATGACAGGGTTGCTCGCACTCGAGCACGTGATGATCGTGGTCTTCGGCCTCGGATTGGGCACCTGGGCCGGGTTTCAGATGAGCAGCCTGATGGTCTCCTCGGTCGCCGTGACCGAGCGGGGCCGGGAGGTGCTCCCCCCGTTCGTGCTGATTACCGACTGGTCTTTCATGCTGCCGATATACGTCGCCCTTTTTGCAATATTCGGGACGGCGTTCTTGCTGCTGAATCGAAGTCTGCGGAATCTCAACCTTCATACCGTGGTTCGGGCCGACGGGTAGCCGGATGACCGGAAGACTGGAGCATGGGGCGACTCTGTCCTCACGGGGAAGAGGGGTGTAGATGGCGGAGGCCCTCGCTCGATTCGTAGTTGCGTGGCAGCTCGTGGTCCGCCAGGCCATCGCTCATTGGCGGCTCCTGTCCGCTGTCGTCGTCGGCGTGATGCTGGCCTCGACGATAATGGCCGCGACCGTCGTATACTTCGACGCCCTCAAAGAGCTGGCGCTCAAGAGCGCGCTCGCGAGCCGCCCACCGGCCGAGCTGGACATCCTGATGAAGACCGAGCGAGGGCCGACGAACTACGTGGAGGCGGAGCGGGTCTCGAGCATCGTCGACCGCTTCATCGACGGAAGGGTGGGGTGGATGGTCGAGGACCGCATCACGGCCGTCAGGAGCGCCACCTTCTTCCTCACGACCCCCGAGAACCTCGACCTGGCGGGCAAGGACGACTCCCGCTCGTACTTCGCGTTCCTTCCCGGGCTCAACGAGCGTATCAGGGTCCTGCCCGGCGGGAGACCACCTCGGGAGGAGGCCCTGAGCCCGCCCGGTGAGCCGCTGGTGCTGGAGGCTCTGGTCCCGGTCGAGAACGCAAGGATGTTCGGCGTCGAGGTCGGCGATCGCCTGATGGCCGTCCCCTACTGGACCGAGGACGTTCCTCACGCCACGGTAATCGTCTCTGGGCTGTTCGAGAGGACCGACCCGGCGGACGACTTCTGGTACATCGACGACGGGATGCTGCAGGCGGCGACGCGTCTGACGTCCCGAACGGTGCCGTTCTTCATATCCGAAGAGACATTCATGGAGGTGCTGGGCGGTACGTTCCGGGACATGACAAGTGCCTATGGATGGCTGCTGGACGTCGATCCGGACACGCTCACCGCGGGAAACGCCCTCGAGGCGCGAATCAACGTCGAGGCGATGAAGCGAGAGCTGGGGTCGTTCCTCAACAGCTTCCTCGCCACTACTGAGGTCGATGAGGTCCTGGCCGACTATGACCGGCGGCTCTTCTTCACCAGGCTGCCGATGTTCATCGTTCTCATCCTCATAGCGGTGGTAGTCCTCTACTACGTCGTAACCCTCGCCGCTCTGCTGGTCGATCACCGGCGAGGCGAGATCGCGCTCCTGCGCAGTCGAGGAGCAACGTCCGTTCAGGTCCTCTCGGTCTTCGCTCTAGAGGGAGCGACGATCGCTCTGGCCGCGGCGTTGCTGGGCCCGTGGCTGGCCGCCGCGGCGGTCAGCGTGTTGGGACTCGCTCCCTCCTTCTCGGATCTTAGCGGGAGCGCCGTGCTCGCCTCCGGTCTGTCGGGGAACGCCTACCTCATGAGTGGAATAGGGGGACTTCTCAGCTTCGCCGCGTTGATGATTCCCGCGGTGCAGGCCTCTCGTGTAGGTGTGACCCTTCATCGCCAGCAGCTGGCCCGCCCCTCCGCCTTGCCCGCCTTTCAGCGCTACTACATCGACGTCGTGCTGCTTATCGTCGCCGTCGTGCTGTTCCGCCAGCTCTCCGAGCAGGGATCCGTGGTCGGGACGAGGGTCTTCGGACAGTACACCGTCAACCAGCTCCAGCTTGCGGTCCCTGCGATCGGACTCGTGGCAGGTGCGATGGTTCTCCTCAGACTGTTCCCGCTCGTCATGAACCTGACGAGCAGGCTGTTCTCCCGCTGGCTTCCGGCCGGCGTGGCGCTGGCCCTGTGGCAGATGGCCCGGAATCCTACTCACTACGCGAGGCTCTCCCTGCTGCTGATCCTCACGGCGGGCCTGGGAATGTTCGCGGCCAGCTTCGGGGGCACGCTGGAAAAGAGCTTCGAGGAGCGAGTGCTGTACGAGACCGGCAGCGAGATCCGCGTCGAGGGGATCCTGAGAAACAACTCCGGGGTCTCCAGGGCGATACTCGGGGGGTACGAGTCGCTCCCCGGCGTGGACCAGGTCGCGTCCGTATATCGGGGTGGTGGGTACGACGTCACCAAGCTCCTGGGAGAGCCGTACGTAATGCTTGCCGTCGACAGCGCCGTCTTCAACGATATCGCGTGGTTCCGCGACGACTTCTCCTCAGATCCCATGAACGGCCTCATCCAGGCGCTCCCTCTTGCCGAGCGGCCCGAGGGCGTCATCCTGCCCGAGTCCGCTCGCGCGCTGCAGCTCACGGTGAAGCCCGACAGGACTCACATCAGCGTGCGGGTAGTCGCCCGCGCCATGGACGCCAACGGCCGATATTTTACCTACCCCTTCGGAATGCTCGAGAGTCCGGATTGGATCGACCTGGAGGCCAGTTTCGAAGTGTCCACCAGAGGGTTCGGCCGGCGGAGACTGCAGCCGACCCACCCGCTCACACTGGTGTCGATAGCGGTGCAAGAGATCGACGTTCAGAGGAAGCTGGGCGCCGGCTCGATCCTTGTCGACGAGATTCGCGTGAGACTGGAGGGAGGCGACGTCCAGGTGATCGAGCCGTTCGACGGCGTCGACGGCTGGAGCGTTCTCAGGGCAACCCCCGACGCGATCTCAGACGATCTTCGGGCGTCGTCCGAGAATCTCAACGGCCACTCGGCGTCGGCCATGTTCACGTGGAGCGAGGGCCGTCCCATCGTGGGCCGGGGAATCTTCTTCGGTCCTCCGGTCTCGTCTGTCCCGGTGCTGGCCAACGAGAAGTTCATGGACGACTCGGGCTATTCCGAGGGAGATACGATACAGGTCTCCGTCGGAGGACACCGGGTCTTCGTGAAGCTGGTGGACACCATAAGCTACTTCCCGACTATGGACACATACTCCGACGGATTCCTGGTCGCCGACCTGGGCTCGCTGCAGTCGTACGCCAACCTCGAGCCGTCGACCCGTGAGCTGACACCGAACGAGATGTGGATCTCGACGGCCGCTGCCGGACCGGAGCGAGACCGCCTGGTGGATGCGCTGGCAACCGACCCGTTCACGAGCAGGATCGTCTTCGACCGGGTCGCCAGCCTTGAGATCGCCCGCGTCGATCCTCTAGTCCAGGCGGGTTGGAGAGCGCTGCTCTTCCTCGCGTTCGCCGCCGTGCTCATCCTGAGCGGCGTCGGCTTCCTCGTCCATTCGTACGTCTCGTTCCGGAAGCGAGAGCCGGAGTTCGCTCTGCTGAAGACGATCGGCCTCTCGAACAGGCAGCTCCTCTCACTAGTATGGCTGGAGCCTGTACTGATAATAGTCGTCGGCATGGCCCTGGGAACCGAAATGGGACGAAGACTGGGGACGATCATCATTCCGTTCCTGGGACACGATGACCAGGGCAGCCAGGTCCTGCCGCCCTTTACCATCGAGACCAACTGGGCTAACCTGGGCATTACCTACGCTGCGATGGCTGTCGTGTTCGTGGCGGTCATCCTGGTGATGATGTGGTTCGTTAGGAAGCTGTCCCTCCAGAGGCTCCTCAGACTGGGAGAGACGTAGGGGAATTCGTTGACCGAGGCGGCGTACGCGGGCGGCGCCCCGCACATACTCTCCGAAGACCTGTTCAAGATCTACAAGATCGCGGACCTCGAGGTGGTCGCCCTGCGCGGCCTCGACCTCCGGGTGCAAAAGGGCGAGGTCGTCGCGATCGTAGGTGCCAGCGGCAGCGGAAAGAGCACCCTGCTGAACATCCTGGCAGGCTACGACACACCGTCGGCCGGACAGGTCACCGTCGGAGAGCGCAACCTGCTCCGCATGGGTGGCCGGGAGGTCGAGCAGTATCGCAGGTACGAGGTGGGCTTCGTCTGGCAGCAGACGGGCCGCAACCTGTTCCCCTACCTCACCGCCATAGAGAACGTCGTCCTCCCCATGATGCTCACCAACCAGAATGGCGACGTGCGCCAGGGACGTGCCAAGGAGATACTGGAGCTGGTCGGCCTGAGCGGACGGATGGGTCACAGACCGGCCGAGATGTCGGGTGGTGAGCAGCAGCGGGTGGCCATCGCCGTCGCTCTCGCAAACCGCCCTCCACTTCTCCTTGCCGACGAGCCCACCGGAGAGTTGGACGACGCGACCGCGGGTGAGATTCTCGATCTGTTCAGTTCGATCAACCGCGAGTTCCGGACCACCATCCTCATCGTCTCCCACGACCCGGACATCGCGCACAAGGTCGGAAGGGTCGTGCTGATCCGGGACGGTAAGATGTCGGCGGAGATCCGGCGGAAGATCACCTTCCAGCGCGCTTCGGACGATGGAGACTCCAGGGCACCCTTGGAGGAGTTCGTGCTGATCGATGCGAGCGGCAGGGTGCAGATCCCGCGCGGGTTCCTGGACGACCTCAAAATCTCGGAGCGGGCCCGCATTTACCTGGACGACGACAGCGTGACCATTCGTCCCGAGAATTTCCAGAATTGACCCAGCTCCGCCCCCTCATTACCACGATCGACGTATCGCGAACGTATAACCTGGGCTCCGAAGAGGTCAACGCCGTCAAGGGCGTAAGCATCACGGTCCTTCCGGGCCAGTTCATAACCCTGGTCGGGAGGTCCGGATCGGGCAAGACCTCGCTTCTCAACCTCATGGCAGGACTGGACCGGGCCACCTCGGGCCGCGTGCTCATCGAAGGCCGGGACGTGTCGGAGATGAGCGAAGCCGATCTCATCGAGGTGCGCAGACACAAGCTCGGGTTCGTCTTCCAGTCCTTCGGGCTGCTACCCCTCCTCTCGGCCTTCGAGAACGTCGAAATCCCCCTCCGTATCTCGGGTGTGCCCCACGCTGAGCGTGAGGAGCGGACTCGCGACGCACTTGAGCTGGTCGGGCTGTCCAGACGATCGCGTCACCGTCCGTACGAGCTCTCGGGAGGAGAGCAGCAGCGGGTGGCAATTGCCCGCGCTATCGTGGGACGGCCTCCCGTCGTACTGGCGGATGAGCCGACCGGAGAGCTGGACTCGGTCAACGCGAGGTCGATCTTCGGACTGTTCAAGGAGATGGTGCGCGATCAGGGGATCAGCGTCGTCGCCGCCACGCACGACTCAACCCTCCTGGCCATGGCCGACGAGGTCAAGGAGATGCGTGACGGCACCCTGGTGGACCGCGTTCAGGAGACTCGGCGCTTCAGGGAGTAATCAGAGTCCCGGCGCAGCTTCACGATCGAGCCCCCGAACCGCGGAAAGCCCCGACCCCCGCTCGGCCTGAGCCTGTCGAAGGCCCACCAGGCTTCAGACCGCCGGATTCTTGACCCGGAAGACCCCGAAGCTGCTGGTGTAGCCGTGCAGGAACGTGGAGCTGCCGACCGGGCCGATCTCTCCGTTGCAGAAGAAGCCGGTCAGTGGGATAGCGCCGAGCTTGTCGCGGAACATGTCAGAATCGTGGCCGGGTTCGCCGTACAGGTAGGCGCCGCGGCCCAGGCATGAGAACAGCAGCCCACCGGTCCCCTCATCCAGATGGTGCTGATCCGCATACCTCGTCAGCATCGCGTCGAGGTCCTTCGCCGAGGTCCCGGCGTCCCGCACGTGAAACTGAACGGTCTGGCCCTCGTTGAGGGTCTCGCCGACGGTGAGCCATCCGTCGTCCGGGTCGACCCCCGCCAGGTTGCGGATCAGGAAGTCGCCCAGCCGCGGTGTCTCGTTCAGCTCGTCCATGAGAATCCCAAGGAACAGCGAGCTGCGGGCAAGCTGCTGGTCGAACTCGTCGAGCGACTCGTAGAGCTCTGTCAGGACCTCGAGCGGAGAGCGCCCGTCCATCCGTTGAATCACGTTGCCGGAGCAGGCCGTGACCTGGATGAGCGGGCCGACCGGACGGCAGCCCTGGGCCACGATCGTGTCGATGACGATGTTTCCCTTCATGGAGATGCCGACGGCGCCGGAGCGGTACACCTTGTCCGACAGGAACAGCGCGTTTCCGCCGGGCCGATGCCCTCCGCTGGCCAGCCCGCCTATCTTGATGCTTCCGGGGAAGGCGAAGTCGAGTCCCATCAGGAGGTCCTCCCCGCGAATCGAGAACGGATCGGCGAGGATAACGAACTGCGGCTCTTCCGCGGCGGAAGCGTGGACGATGGACTCCCAGCGGGTCGGCGGCGCGTCACCATCGGGCAGGCTGCCGTCGTCGATCCAGAACGGGACGAGATCGACGCCGGTCAGGATCGCGGCCGAGAGGGCGAGTCCGTGGCTGTGCTCCACCTCCCGTCCGGCGCCGATGACTCCGCCTCCCGAGCACCCGATGAGCAGGACGTCCCCGAGGTGGCTTCGAACCAGCCCCGGAACCCGCTCATAGCTGGCGGCGTGATCGGCCGACACGAACGCCATGACCAGGTCCGGCTTTTGACCTGCAAGCTCCGCCTTCAGGGCGGAGGCGCACTCGGCGGCCGCCTCGTCGATCGACGGGCTCTCCGAGATGGCTGAGCTCCACTTCATCCGTTGACCCCTTGCCGAGTGCCCTTCAGTCACGCGGGCCCATTGTAGCAAACGGTACCGCTTCAATTGAGCCCGACGCCCTCTTGCGATAGAGTGGACCAGTTTCGCGACCGCGTAACACGATGACGTCTTGCCGCGGAAGCGGATGGCCATTTCCCCCTAGCGGACTGACGGAATATGGGGTGTGCAGAGGGGCGGAGTCCCTCCGCTGGGAGTCTGAGGGTGTCCCTCAGATATGAGTCTTCCCCGTTCCTGGCCACGAACGGGGCCAGGGGGATGGTCGCAAAGGGTTTTCGACACCCCGCTAGAAGGAAGGCCCGGACCGGCCGAGATGCCACCGGATACGGTCGCCTGATGACCCATTCGATCAGAAGCTTTCTTGCCATAGAGCTGCCGGACGAGGTCAAGAGCGCGCTCGTCGTGGCCGGCGATCGCCTTCGTGAGACCGGCGTTGGCTGGCTTCGGATCGTCCGGCCGGACAACGTCCACCTGACGCTGAGATTTCTCGGAGACATCCCGAGGTCCGCGATCGAGCCCATCGGTGACACGGTCTCGAGGGTAGCACGGCGACACCGGCCCTTCTCCCTGGAGCTGGGCGAGCCCGGGTTGTTTCCTCCGCGCGGTGCGCCCCGAGTTTTCTGGGTAGGGATGGCAGGCGATCTCGATTCCCTGACCTCCCTTCATCGCGATCTGGAGGGCTCTCTCGACGAGCTGGGATTCGAAAGGGAGCGGCGGGCGTTCCACCCCCACCTCACCGTCGCGCGGATCAGGAACAGCTCGCCGAAAGGGGACAAGGACAGCCTGCTGAGAGCCATGCGGTCGGCGGGTCCGATCCAGGGGCGGATCGACGTCGACGCCGTCCACCTGATACGCAGCACGCTGACGCCGGAGGGCCCGATCTACGAGCGAATCGCCTCGAGTCGGCTGGGAGATCCGGCGGTCTGACCAGCCCCGATCAGGGGTTGTTATGCCCCGACCCAGGAGGTATACTTGCCGCGCCTAAGCCTGTGTGGAGTATGGAAGGAGATTCAAGTGGTGGAGGAGAACGGTACCTGGCCGGGGTGTCGACGATGTCAGGGGGGAGACCTGCTACCCCTTTCCGACTTTGGGGGTCAAGGAGCGTCGATCCACTACAAGGCGTGGGTCTGCAGCAACCCTGACTGCGGCTTCAACATTAAGATCCGCAACGGCGACGTCTATCTGAACGAGCCCATCGCCAGTGGCGCGATGCACGCCCCTCGGGTGAGGTAGCAACGTGCCTGGGTGCCGGACCTTTGGATCCAGCGTCTAACAGGGAGCGGGTCTCACGGGCCTGCCCCGCACTGATCTCTCCCGTCCGATCTGGAACGTTCTGAAAACATAGCTCTATGCGTTTGGCGGCCCGACGAGGCTGGTGGTAGACTGTACCATGTAGCCGTGATCGGGCCGTTCGGCGTTCACCGGGCACGGCGCATTTCTAACAGGATGATGAAAGATGGGGTGTGCAGAGGGGCGGAGTCCCTCCGCTGGGAGTCTTGGGGTTTCCCTCAGATATGATCTCTCCCCCTTCCTGGCCAGAAAAGGGGCCCGGGGGATGGTCGAAAGGGTTTTCCAGCACCCTGTTAGAGGATGGGACCGCTCCGGAGGGGAACGTGGTGCTCAGCCGGCCTGGTGGCCAAGTCACGGCTAGGAGGCGTCTGCGGATCAGCCGCGTGGCCGGATTCGCACTGGTCGCCGTGGGGCTGCTGCTTCTCAGCGCGGTCGGGGCCTACTACGGCTACGGGGTATACGCCCGGTCCCAGCTGGATCGGCTCAACGTCTCGGTGCCCCAGCCCAGGCCGGTCCAGGCCGATTCGGTCGGGCTTAACACCGTTTCCGGGGCCGCTAGAAGCACCCCTACCGACGCAAACGGCTCGGACCATCCGATCGCCCGGCCTGCGAACGGACACGGCGGCGCACCTGGCAGCGCGCTCGGTACGGCGTCCAACGGAGCGGACCTCGAGGAGCTGCCCGAGCCGGCGACGGCGAGCGTCGCCGACGCACTCCTATCCAAGTACGGCGGCCTGTATCCGGGACTGCAGATTCACCCCAAGTACTGGCACCAGCCCACGTGGGCCGGATCGGCCACGCGGCAGATACTGGGACTCCCCGAGGGGTTCGTCCCCGTATCCGCTTCGATCGGCATGATTGGGTCCGGCCGAAGCACGCCAGCCACGCAGATCCTCGTCCCAATGATTGGGATAGACTCCACGGTGGGCGAGCTGGCCATCGTCGACCTGGGAGACAGCCGGGCCTACGAAACCCCCAACAACACCGTCGGGCACATACCCTCTACGTCGGACCCGGGCGATCTTGGCAGCGGCTGGTTCTTCGGTCACCTGGAGAGCCCTATCCTGGGCGAGGGCAACGTCTTCCAAAAACTCCCCAAGATCCCCGACCTCCTCAGGAACTACATCGAAACGGGAGAGGACCCGGTGTACGTCATCCTGGTCAACGACGACGGCCAGTACCTCTACGAGGTGACCGAGACGCGGGTGGTTCACCAGGACGACCTCGCCCTTTACGACTCCGAGAGCTCGGAGATCGTCCTGGTCGCATGCGTTCCGCGGCTCGTCTACGACTATCGCATCCTGGTGACTGCGAAGCTCGTCGGATTCCGCGCCTAGGCCCGCCCGGCGACAGCGCGCTTACAACCGTCCCCGGCCATTGATCCAGAGAGAAGATCGCCGTTGAGATTCCTGCGCCCGAAGGACAAGGACAGAGAAAAGACGGCCTCGGCCGTCGAGAAGACCCGTTCGACCTGGTTCGGAAGGGTCGCGGGTGTCTTCAGCCGCGGCCAGCTCGACGACGAGACCTGGGACGAGCTCGAGGAGCTGCTGATCGGGGCCGACGTCGGGGTCGGACCCACGCAGAGGCTCCTCGAACGACTCAAGGAGCGGGTCAGGGAGGAGCGGACGAGCCGTCCCGAGGACGCCGTGGAGATCCTGAAGCAGGAGATGGTAGACATCCTCACGGTCGACGGCGGCGGAAGCAGCCTGGCCGTCGACCAGCCCCCGCTGGTGCTCTTGATAGTCGGCGTCAACGGGGCGGGGAAGACCACCAGCATAGCCAAGATCGCGCGCTGGTACCAGGAATCGGACAAGCGCGTGCTCCTTGCCGCCGCCGACACCTTCCGCGCCGCCGCCATCGACCAGCTGCAGGCCTGGGGGGAGAGGCTGGGCATCGGCGTGATCGCCCACCAGCCTGGGTCCGATCCCGCCGCCGTCGCCTTCGACTCTCTCCAGGCCGCGAGGTCCAGACGGATGGACGTGGTCATCGTGGATACGGCCGGCCGGCTCCACACCAAAGTCAACCTGATGGAGGAGATAAAGAAGATACAGCGCGTGCTGTCCCGGCAGGACGCCGCCGTGTCGCAGACGGTGCTGCTGACGCTGGACGCCACGACCGGGCAGAACGGTCTTCATCAGGCACGCTCATTCACCGAGGCCCTCAGCTGCGACGGCGTCGTCCTGGCGAAGCTGGACGGCACCGCGAAGGGCGGCGTCGTTCTGTCGGTTGCCGACGAACTGCGACTGCCAGTCCTCTTCATCGGCACCGGCGAGCAGCCCGAGGACCTGGCGCTCTTCGACCCCAGGGAGTTCGTGGACGCCCTGTTCGCGTCCTGATGAGCCTCCGGCTAAGCCAGGCCTCCCCCATCGACAAGATGGGGGTCGTTGTTTGAGGGACACCCTCGAACTCCCTGTACGGGGGCTTCGCCCCTCTCCACACCCAATCTTGGGACTTCGTGCATACGCCCAGTCGATCTCGAAAAAGGGGCGCGGAACCGCGCCGCCAGGCGGTCCGTATCCCCTTACAATGAAATCATGCTGAACGCCATCTGGTGGTTCATAACGGCGGAGGCCATCGGCCTCGCCGTTTTTCCGCTCGCCTACTTCCTCTTCCCCCGGCTTCGGGACAGGGGCTACAGCCTCACCAAGCCCATCGGCCTGCTTCTGGTCGGCTACCTCTCCTGGATTCTGGCCTGGATGCACGTTCTTCCCAGCGTGCGCCTGTCGATCGTCGCGATGCTGGTGGTGATCGCTGCCGTATCGGCCCGGCTCGCCTGGAGCCGGAGGCGTGAGCTCGCCGAGTTCATCGCCCGCGAGCGCACGGTCATCCTGGTTACCGAGGGCATCTTCGTCGCGGTCTTCCTGACCTGGGTGCTCTACCGGGCCTTCGACCCGTCCATCTCTCACACCGAGAAGCCCATGGACTTCGCCTTCCTGAATGCGTCGGTGCGCACGGTCTTCGGGACTCCGGAGGATCCCTGGCTCAGCGGCGGCTCGATCAGCTACTACTACCTGGGTCACTGGATGATGAGCGTCATGACCAAGCTGACCGGCGTCGCCCCGAGCATCTCCTACAACCTCGCCCTGGCCCTGATCCCTGCGATGGGACTGGCCGCCGTGTTCGGGCTTGTATACAACATGGTCTCGCTCGATCGAGGACGCAGGACCTGGGCTATCGCGGGAGGGCTTCTCGCCGCCCTGGTCCTCGGGTTCGTCGCCAACCTGGAGGGCGTCCTGGAGTTCATGAGGGCCAACGCCATCGGGTCCCAGGGCTTCTTCGACTGGATCGGGATCGAAGATCTGGACGGGCCGTCCGCCGCCGCGACTCAGAGCTGGAGGCCCGATGATTTCTGGTGGTGGTGGCGCGCTTCGCGGGTCATCAACACCTTCGACGGTGGCGTGGGACTGGACTACACGATCCAGGAGTTCCCGTTCTTCAGCTTCATCCTGGGCGACCTCCATCCCCACATGATGTCCATCCCGTTCGTAATGGTGTTCCTCAGCCTCTGTCTTCACCTGCTGCTGTCCCGGACGATGTTATGGACCGGAACGGGCGTTGCTCGCTACGCTCCAGTCGTGGCGATTGGCGTGTCTCTTGGGGCTCTGGGGATGACCAACGCCTGGGACCTCCCCGTCTTCTCGGTGCTGCTCGTCGCCGTCCTGCTGATCAATGCCTACTCCATGCACGCTCGTGAGACGCTGGGGAACCTCTTAGCTGCCGGGCGCTCGGTGCCTGCGGCGAGACGGGTGCTGCACGGGCTGACGCGCTGGGGGGATGCGTCGAGTGTGGCGGCATCGGTCCGCGGTCCCTACCAAAGGGGTGGCCCGCCGTCCCGCCGGTCGCTGCGGCGAGAGCGACGTCCGGAGGCAGCCCTTCCCACGGCAGCGGCGCCGACCGGCTCGATCCAAAGATCTCTGGCCGTGGCGACGGCGCTCTGGCTGGCGGTCATGCTCCTCGGCCTGGTTCTGTTCGCGCCCTATTACCTGTCTTTCGCGAGCCAGTTCAACGGCATCTACCCGGTCACGGCCGCGACGACCCGTCCCGTTCACATGTTCCTGATCTGGGGACTGGCGATTCTCGCGGTGGCCCCGTTCGTCGTGGCGGCCTTCTGGCGCACGACGGTCGAGCGTGGATGGGCCGGGATGGCCCGGCTCGCGCTGGCTGTCGGGTTCCTGCCCTACGTCGTCTGGGCGATGCTTCACCTGGTGAGGGGCGGCGAGGGGGCGGACCTGGCCGGGCGATTCTTCCACGTCCTTCCGTTCGGTCTGGCCATCGCGATCACGGTCTACACCGGACTGTGGCTCGCGAGGCGCGGCGCCTCCGCCGGGATGCTCTTCGCCGTCGTCCTCTCGGCTCTCGGCCTCCTCCTCATCATGGGGCCCGAGCTGTTGTACGTTGGCGACTTCTTCGGCACCAGGATGAACACCGTGTTCAAGTTCTACTATCAGGCCTGGATGGTTCTTGCCGTGGCTTCCGGCTTCGTCCTATACTACTGGAGCTCTCTCCGCCACAGCCTGTCGACTTGGAAGCGGCTGCTCGCCTACGCTTGGGCGGCCGGGTTCATCGTCCTTCTGGCCGGCTCTCTCTACTACCCGGCGGCCGCCGCCGCCAGCAAGGGCGCCCTGGCGCGCGAGGCGGCCACCCTCGACGGGCTCGCATACGTGCAGCAGTCCGACCCGGGTGAGTTCGACGCCATCCAGTTCTTGAGGGCCAACGCCGAGCGTGGGTCGGTGATCGTCGAGGCGGTTTACCGCTATTGCCCCGACCGCACGCCCGTCTGTGCGAAGGAGGACGAAAGGTTCGGCGGCGACTATCTTCAGTTCGGCCGCATCTCGGCGAGCACCGGTATCCCGACGGTGGTTGGATGGGTCGGCCACGAGCACCAGTGGCGTGGCGGGTCGGACGCTCCATTCGTCGAGAGGGCCCGGGACGTGGCCACAATCTACGAGACACTGGACGTCGAGGAGGCCAAAACCCTGCTCGACAGGTATGACGTAGATTACGTGTACGTCGGCGCCCGCGAGCGCCAGACCCAACCCATCTTAGCATGGGACCGTGGAAAGCCCTACGAGCCCGAAGGCCTCGACAAGTTCGAGTCCTTCATGGAGACCGTGTTCAGCTCGGACGGCGTCGTAGTATATCGCCTCAGGGGAGAAGAGTGACGGTGACCGCCGCTGAGCCGCGACCGGCCCGGCCCCCCGTGTCCGCCGGATCGGAACAGACACCGGGGCCGCTTCGAGCCGCAAGCTGATGCCATATCACCGAACCGTTCCCAGCGCTGTGCCGAATCCGGGCTCAAAGTTCGGCAGATACCGGCTTCCGACCGACGTGGAAGAGCCAGAAGAGGCCCCTCCCGAGCAGACCCTCGAGCCTCCCGCCGCGAACAGCCGATGGGAGATAGGGGCCCATGTCGCTCTCGTCGCCGTCGCCGCTGTCATGCGGCTGTGGGACCTGGGCTCACGGGCGATGCACCACGACGAGAGTCTGCACGCGTACTTCTCGTGGCAGCTCGCCACGGGCAAGGGGTTCCAGCACGACCCTCTGATGCACGGCCCCCTCCAATTCGAGGTGAACGCGGCGATCTTCTTTCTGTTCGGTGACAGCGACGTCACGGCACGCCTCTTCTACGCCGTCATGGGGGCCGCCCTCGTGGCGTTGCCCTACTTCTTCCGCCGGAGGCTTGGGGTGGCCGGGGCGATCATCGTGGCGGCCCTGCTGGCGTTTTCGCCATCGATGCTCTACTTCAGCCGGTTCACCAGAAACGACATCCTGATGGCGTTCTTCACCCTGGCTCTCGTGATCTCGATGTGGCGATACCTCGCCGAGGGGCGGAACCGGTTTCTCTACATCGGTGCCGCGGCGCTCGCACTCGCATTCTCCAGCAAGGAGACCACCTTCATAGTCGCCGGTACTCTGGGTCTCTACCTGACCATCGTCGTGGTCAGCGGCATATGGACCCGGACCATGCACCGGGTCTCCCTCGGCGGCATGGCGCCGGGAACGGCCGCCGGGCGGCTGGCCGGGGCTCTCTGGGCGGAGATCCGGAGCACGAAGCCGGCGGAGATCTCACGCCCCGCCGTCTTCCTGCTCCTCCTGGTGACCCTCAGCCTGCCGCAGTGGTCCGCCCTGGTCAGCGTCCTTCAGGACGCCCCGATACTGAGCTGGTCGAACATCGTTCTGGCGCGCGGAGTGGGCGCCGGCGGCCCGATCGGCGTGCCCACCGGTGGAGGGATCGTCCTCGCCTTCGTCGTCGTCGTCGTGCTCCTGGGCGCGTCGATGTACGTCGGATTCCGGTGGCGCTGGTCGGTCTGGTGGCGGGCTGCCCTAATCTTCTACATCATCTGGGTCCTGCTGCACACCACCTTCTTCACCAACATCGTGGGAGTGGGGTCCGGTACGTGGCAGTCTCTGGGTTACTGGCTGGCTCAGCAGGGGGAGACCCGGGGCAATCAACCCTGGTACTACTATTTCGTGATCGCCCCGATCTACGAGTTCCTGCCGCTGCTTTTCGCCATCGCCGGCGGCGTCTACTACGTGTGGCGGCGGGACCGCCTGGGCGTGTTCCTCGGGTTCTGGTCCGTCACGACGTTCTTCGCCTACACCGTGGCGGGCGAGAAGATGCCCTGGCTCCTGGTCGGGATAGTGTTGCCTCTGATCGTTCTCGCGGGACGGTTTCTCGGCGACCTGGTGGGAATGGTGCGGGTGCGAGGGGCGTCCGGGGCGCAAGGAGCGCTAATCCTGGCCGGAGTCCCGCTGATGCTGGTCGGACTCTGGGTGCTCCTGCTCATTGAATCGGACGGAGAGTCCAGCAGCCAGAGAATCTGGGGGCTGATCGCGTTCGTCGCCGCCGCGAACCTGCTGGGCGCTGCCTGGATGTGGATACGAGACGTCAAACGGTTCGCGGCGCTGGCGGCGATCCCCGTGGCGGTCATTCTGCTCGTTCTGACGGTTCGAGCGGGCTGGTACGCCAGCTATCGCAACGGGGACGTCCCCGTCGAGATGATCATCTACACCCAAACCTCGCCAGACATCGTCGAGGTCGCGAGGCAGATCGAGGCGGCGGGCGGCGCCAGCGGCCTCGGCAAGGACGTCTCGATAACCATCGACTCCACCAGTGGATTCGCCTGGCCCTGGGCCTGGTATCTCCGCAACTACACGAGCGTCGAGTATCCCACCTACGGCGGAGACAAGCCGGAGGACACGCCAGATTCGTCGATCCTCCTGGTGCATCGGAACAACAGACTCGACGCCGACGAGGTCCTGGAGGAGACGTTCACCGACGGAGTGCTGGTGAGGCACCGCTGGTGGTTCCCCGAGGAGACATACCGCGGTCTCACGCCCCAGAAGTTCTTCAAGGCATTTGCGGACCGCAAGACCTGGCGGACCGCCATGGACTACTTCCTCTATCGCAAGCTCGACCGGGGGCTTGGCAGCGAGGACTCCTACTTCTACGCCGCAACCGACTTCCCGGTGATCTACGAGCCGGTGGACGTTCCTCAGGCCGGAGGGTAGAGGCCCCGAGCATCCAGGCGGTCCGGCTTCCGGCAGCTACCCCTTCATGAAACTGCGCCGTGGTGGCGCCGATCGTCCGGATCCTCCGAACGCCAGCCACATCCCTAGCCCCTTAGCCCGGTCGACCGGCCCACCGGCCGGACCGATTGTAACCAGGTTCCGACCTCAGGCTAACCCCGTGTCACCCCGCCATGCGGTACGTCGTTTAATACGGCGCCTCCGTGACAGAGAGGCTTCCTGATAGATGTTCCGCAAACGGGTTACTCGGCCAGCCATCGCAGTCTTGAAAACGTCAGCGAGCGAGTGTCGGAAGAGCCGTTGGGCGCGCAAGGGTTGGAGAGCCGCAGCCGACGGTTCCAACTGTTGTGCGATGGCTACGGTCGAACATTGGCAACATACGTTTCACTTTATGCAGGCAACGGGGGCGCAGGCAAACAGCGAAAGATCGGCCTCCGACAACAACGGACCAAGGAGGAAGCCATGCGGAAGAAGTACACGGCACCGAAGATGGCCAGGCGGACCTTTAAGACCGCCCAGTTCGTCGGCGCGTCGCCTGCTGACGTCATCATAGACGACGGGGGGCCCAGCGACGCCATCCAGTAGCCCCGTAGACCCCGAGTCCGTCAAGTAGGGTCGCAAAGGGGGGCGCCGTTGCCTATGAGTTCCGCCTGCGCCTGCCCCCCTTTCTAAGTCCTCGCTGGCGGACGCGTTCGAGGCAGACTGAACCACCACCGGCTGACCTCTATCAGACCGTAGGGAAAAGGCCATTGAGCGGAATTGTTGGGACATACTTCGGGAGCGATCAGTCGGCTAGCCATTCCGATCTGCAACGCATGGTCGATATCCTGGAGCATCGGGGTCCAGACGGTAAGGGTGTGTGGAGTGAGGGGCCCGCTGGACTTGGCCACCGGATGCTATGGACGACCCCAGAGTCCAAACGCGAACGACTGCCGCTGTCTGACAAAACGGGCGACCTCGTCTTGACCGCCGATGCTCGGATCGATAATCGGCAGGAGCTGCTGGCCCTCCTCGACTTCGCCCGCCGCCCAGGCCAAGAGGTGACCGACAGCGAGATCATCCTTTCCGCCTACGAAAAGTGGGGAGAGCGCTGCCCAGAACGGCTCCTCGGCGACTTCGCCTTCGCCGTGTGGGACCGGCGCCGGCAGGTGCTATTCTGCGCCCGGGATCATCTCGGGGTTAAGCCCTTCTTCTACTACCACTCGGGTCAGACGGTCATCTTCGGCTCAGAGATCAAGGCCCTGCTGTGCTTGGCGGAGGTACCACGTCGGCTGAACGAAGTGAAGGTGGCAGACTATCTGTCGGACGTGCTCCAAGACAAGGCCATTACGTTCTACAAGGGAATACTGCGACTCCCTCCGGGCCATTGTCTAACGGCAAGTCGCAAGGGTGTCAGCTTGAGGGAATACTGGTCGCTCGATCCTTCCCGCGAGCTGAGGCTAGGGTCGGACGATGAGTACGACGAGGCTTTTCGGGAGGTCTTCACAGAGGCGGTGCGATGCCGAGTACGTAGCGTCCTGCCCCTGGGCTCGACATTGAGCGGCGGGCTGGATTCGTCCTCTATCACCTGTGTGGCGCGGCAGCTGCTTCAACAGAACGGCAATCACCCCCTTCAAACTTTCTCAGCCGTGTTCGACGAGGTGCGGGAATGCGACGAGCGCCCATATATTGACGCGATCCTGGCCCAGGGCGGCCTCGAGTCTCACTACGTCTACCCTGAGCAGACCGGTCCCATGGGCGATCTGGAGCGAGTCTTCTGGCACGCAGATGAACCACCCTACGCCCCGAATCTGTACATTCTGTGGAGTCTATACCGAGCCGCGGGCCATCGGGGCGTCCGTGTCCTACTGGACGGCGTGCTTGGAGATCAGGCGGTGTCGCATGGCACCGCCTACCTGGCGGAGCTGGCACGCGAAGGACAGTGGAAGGCGTTTGCCGACGCATCTCATCGACTTTCGGAGTACTTCCAGAGTCCCCCTCTGCGCTACTTGGAGCACTATGGCACGGCGCAGCTTGCGAGGCTGGCCCGCCGTGGAAGGTGGTTGGCCTTAGCCGATCAGTCCCGTCAGATCTCCAAACACTTCGACGTTTCGCCTCGGAAGCTGATCCTGCGTCACGGCATATGGCCATTGGCCCCCAAAGCCGTAAGAAGTTCGTGGCGGGCATTGAAAATGAGGGCCCGCCAGAGGGAGCCGTGGGCCTCGATCGTCAAGCCTGAATTTGCGCGGCGCGTTGGCCTCAAGGAACGCTTTCAGGTCCTCGAGGGCGAGCGACTGAAACCTGCCGGTAGCGAGAGAGAACACCACTTTCGTAGCCTCACCTCTGGAGCGTATTCGTATGGTCTCGAGGTTTTGGATATGGCGGCGGCCGCCTTTACCGTCGAGCCCCGCCATCCTTTCGTAGATCGGCGACTGGTGGAATTCTGCCTGGCGCTTCCACCGGAACAAAAGCTGGCCAACGGCTGGTCACGCTTTGTCCTGCGGAGAGCTATGGCCGGCATCCTCCCGGATGAGGTGAGGTGGCGGGAGCGCCATTCGAACTTGAGCGGAAGCTTCACGCACACGCTCCTGACGCTCGAGCGGCAGCGCCTGGACGAGACGATTCTGAACGACCCGTCGACGATCGAAGAGTATGTAGATTTGACCACCCTTCGGGAGAAGTATCGGCGCTTCTTGCCTGACGGTCGCCCAGGCCCCGCCGTGACGGTTTGGAAGGCGGCGAACCTGGCGTTGTGGCTTGAACACGCCGATATAAGGCCGTGAGGCCCAGGATCTATTGCATTGACGCCCGATAAGGACCGACTGGAGACGGCTGATTGTGGACTGGTGGGATAGGGGCGCGTGGGCGAGTTGAGAAATGACGAGCGGCGGGTTCGCGCCCCTGCCCTAAGTTTACCTAGAACGCGAAGGTGTCTTCAACCACTCTTGGCGACGGATCCTGCAGCGTCACCTTCTCGATCTTGCCGGTCTTGCGTAAAGTCGGCTTGGCATAAGTCTTTCGCATACTCACCTCCTAGCGACTACCCTCGGCTGCTGAACACCCGTCAACTCGCGCCCCGAAGCTCGGAAGAAACAAGTCTCAGGGCTCATGAGGAGGACCAGGTTAGTTAGCAGTCAGGAACGGGTGTGTCATCTACAGGGTCGCACGGATGATGGGCGCCGAAGGCATCCGAGAGGCCCGACCTAGACTGGCCTCATCTCCAGCACCCCAGCGAACCGAAGAGCCCAGAGCGCCAATGCCAGGGCCGTCGATACCAAGAGCGTTATGCGTGCCCGCCGTGCCCAGGGAGATCGCCAGCCTCCCTGCGAGAACTCCACGTACCACCCGCGACTCAGCATCAGCACCGTTACAACGAGAAGGGGCCATGTCAGCACCCGCAACGCGGGAGCGATGGCCAGCCCGGCCGATCCTCCGCCGAGGAGGCCGAGCAGGCCCGGAACAACTCATCACCAGGGTAGCGGCATCAGCCCGCTCAACAGCGCCACAAAGGGTTTTTCTACTCGCAACAGCTTCAGCATGGGTTCCACCCTCATGTTTCACTCGCCGCAGTCGCAGCTGCCTTCACCCTCGTCTGCTCCCGCCTCGTTCTCTAACCGACGTTCAGCATCCTGTCGGTGCAGGGTGCCAACAAACCTGCCGTCCGAGGTGGTCACCATGATGCTGCGCACCCGGCGGGCCTTGAGCCGGTCGACCAGGGATGCCAGAGTCGAGTCCATGCGGGTCGTAGTGGGGCCGGATTCCATCACCTGCTCGACCCGTGAGTCAGGGGTCGCTTCCAGCGCCTCGCCGCGCACTCTGCCGAGGACAACCCCACCGTCTGTGACTACGACGCATGCATCCTTGCCGGCTGCACGCACTCTGGCAACCACATCCCCGATGCGGTCCGTGAGCGCGCACGTGATGTCGTCGCGCCGCGCGACGTCGCCGGCGTGGGGCGCGCCGGCAAGTCTACCCTGCCGAGGCAGCCCGGCCGCGAACCAGTCCTCCTTACCAGCGACGTAGTCGTAGACCTTGTCGAATCCTAGCGTCTTGAGCCGCCACGCGGCTCTTGGGCTCATGTCTCAAGCCGAGTCGTGTCAATAAACGATGACGGGACGCGTCCTGTCGAGGACGCCGGTGCTATCTCGATCGAGCCGCTTGAGCGGGATGTTGATGGCGCCCTCGATATGCTCATCCTCGTACTCTTGGGGGGGGGAGCACCTCGACAAGCTGTGCCTGCTCGTCCCGCAGCCGCCGCTGGACTTCATCTCGAGTAATCGATGTGGGCATCGTACCCCCCTTTTCGATCGGCCTACGAGCCGCTCTCTTCCTGCTTGGGCGGACAGCGGACGTCCGCATAGGAGCAGAAGACGCAGCAGTCTCCCTCCTTGGGCCTCAGGAGCACGCCGCAGCTTACGCATTCGTAGAAGAACTGGCAGGCGTCGGTCGGCATTTCCTGCGTCTCAGTGTGACCACACTCAGGACAGGTCAGCTTCGCTTCCGTGGCGACGCTCATGAATCCCTCCTCCACTCCGGCAGCCGGCACCTATGGCCGGGCTGGGCTATTCGCTGGCGCAGACTCCGTAATGAGCGCGCAGGGTGTCCATAGCTCACCCGTCAGGTCAGGTGCTTGCCCCATGGACTCACGTTAACGAGATTCTCGTCGGTAGAACCGATGATGTCGCAGGTCATCAGGTAGACCTCGCTGCCGCGAAGTAGACCCCGAGCCAGCTCCACGATCTGACTCACCCTGGGGTCGCCCAGAGAGTAGTAGACGTAGCGTCCGTCTCGCCGTGTTTCGACGTAGCCACACCACCGGAGGCAGCCCAGGTGCATTGAGACCGTGTTCTGCGGCAGGCCAAGATGCTCGACTATCTCGCCGACCGACCTCTCCCCGCCCCGAAGGAGCTCGAGGATCCTCAGACGAATGGGGTCTCCCAGACCCTTGAAGAAGCGCGCGGTCACCGTGTCAAGGGCCTCCTTGTTTTCTGTCGCCGCGGTGTCGGTCATATCAACCCCCATTGAATCAGCATCGATTGATATGTTACACGAACTCACTCTCAAAGGTCTAGTCTGCCACTGTGGCGCCGCGCCTCCCAACCAGTGCATGGTGTAATGTGTTGAAGAGGTCGCTAGCGAGTGATTGGGTATCGGAAACTTCTGATAGGCCTGGCCGTAACCGCCGGGCTGCTGGCGCTGTTCCTTCTCACCATTGACGTCCGGCGGATGTTCGACGAGCTGGCGAAGGCCAACTACGTCTACGTCATCCCCGCCATCGCGGTGTACCTGGTCTCCATCCTCTTTCGCGCGATCCGGTGGCACGTCCTGCTCAGGCACATCAGGCCGATAGACGTGCGCCGGCTCTACCCGGTGGTCGTCGTGGGATACATGGCCAACAACCTGCTCCCAATGCGGCTCGGCGAGCTGGTCCGTAGCTACCACGTTGGAGAGCGCGAGGGCATCAGCAAGACGTCGGCCCTGGCGACGATCCTCGTTGAGAGGGTCTTCGACGCGCTGATCCTGCTCGCGCTCATCGCCGGCATCGCTATCTTCGTCCCACTCTCCGGCGTCGTCGAGGGGCTGAGCGATCGGCTGGGCCTTCCGTGGCCGCTGCTCCTCGCGGCCCTGATCGTCCCGTTCGTAGGGGCGTTCGGATTCCTGACGATCCTGGCGATCTCCCCGGCACGAGGCCGTCAGATCGCGGCGATCCTGACGAGACTCCTGCCCAAACGGCTGGAGGCGCCCGTCAGCGAGATGGTCGACCTCTTCATGGTCGGCCTGGTCCCTCTCAGGAGCCCGGCCATGCTGGGAGGTCTGTTTCTGCTGTCGGTGCCCATCTGGCTGGCAGAGGCCGGACTGTTCGTCTTCATTGGGTGGTCGTTCGGCCTCAACGAGGTGTTCGATACCATCCCGGAGATGGTCATCGGACTCATCCTGGTGACGGCGATATCCAACATCGGCAGCTCGATCCCAGCCGCGCCCGGAGGCATCGGGCTCTTCGAGATCGTGGCGAGGGAGACGCTGGTCCTGCTGCCGCTGGCGACGGTGGACCGGGCGCTGGCGGGAGGATACGCCGCGGTTGTGCACGCCGTCCTGCTGCTCTCAATGATCCTCCTGGGCCAGATATTCCTGTGGACAGAGCACCTGTCTCTGAGAGGCCTGTCGAGGGCCGGGCAAGCGAGGGCGTCCGAAGGCGACGACGACGTTCCAGCGACGGGCCCTCTAGAGGGGCCGGAGGAGACAGCGTGAAAGTCGGAGTGATCGGCGCCGGAGCCACTGGACTTGCCGCCGCCTACGAGCTGGGCAAGCTGGGGCACAGCGTCTCGGTCTACGAGAGGGCCCCGTTCCTGGGTGGCCAGGCCTCCACCTTCGACGTCGGCGGCGCCCGCCTGGAGCGGGGCTACCATCACTGGTTCACGAGCGACACCGACATCATCGACCTCGTCGAGGAGATCGGCCTGGGCCACCAGATCAAGTGGATCGAGTCGAAGGTCGGCACCCTGAGCGGCGGCAAGATATACAACTTCGTCACGCCGATGGACCTGCTTCGATTCACCCCCCTTAGCCTTCCGGACCGAATCCGGCTCGGCCTGGTCACCCTGATGGTCCGCAGGCAGAAGGACTGGCGCTCCCTGGAGCGTTTCACGGCGGACGCGTGGCTGAGGAAGCGGGCCGGCAAGGGCCCGTACGAGGCGTTCTGGGGTCCGATGCTACGCGGCAAGTTCGGCGAGGACTTCTACGACCGGGTCGGCATGGCGTGGGTATGGGGGAAGATTCACACCCGGTTCGCCTCTCGCGGCAAGGGCCTGTCGAAAGAGATGCTGGGTTACCCCATCGGCAGCTTCGGCGAGATCTTCGACGTGTTGGCCGAGCGCATCCGGGAGCAGGGCAACGAGGTACACCTGTCCGCCTCGGTGCGGAGGGTGATCGTCGAGGACGGGCGCGTCACCGGAATGGAGGTGGACGTCCCCGGCGAGGGAGCGTCCGAAAAACAGTTCGACGCCGTAATAGCCACGACGCCCTCGTTCCTGTTCCCGAGGCTGGTCCCACCGCTCCCGGAAGACTACCTGAGCCGGCTGACCGACGTCAGCTATATGGCCGCCGTCCTCGTCATCCTGGTGCTGGACCGGCCCCTGTCACACGTCTACTGGCTGAACGTCGCCGACAGGTCCATCCCCTTCGTGGGCGTCATCGAGCACACCAATCTCATCGACGCCGAACACTACGGAGGGAAACACATCGTCTATCTGTCGAACTACCTCAAGACCGACCACCCGCTGTACCGGATGGAGCACGAGGAGCTGCTCGAGGAGTACCTTCCGCACCTCCGCAAGATCAACCCCGGCTTCGACAGGTCGTGGATCGAGACCAGCTACCATCACAGGGTGGACGCGGCCCAACCCATCATCGGACCGAACTATTCGGATCGCATTCCGGACCACCGAACGCCGTTCAAAGGGGTGTATCTGGCCAACACGACGCAGGTCTACCCGGAGGACCGCGGGACGAACTACAGCGTGCGGATGGGCAGGCACGTGGCCGGTCTGGTCGTAGAGGATTTTCGCTCGGCGTAGGGTCGTGAAGAGGTCCCGCACTCTGTTGGCGGGTCCTCAATCAAGCCCGACGAGGCCATGACGGGCTGCGTACGCCATCACCTGGGCTCGGTTCTCCAGGTGAAGCTTGTCCAGGATGTTCCGGAGGTGGTATTTCACCGTGCTCTCGCTGATGGTTAGGCGGAACGCGATTTCCTTGTTCGTCTGACCCTGCGCCACGAGTTGAAGCACCTCTGTCTCTCGATCGGTCAGTCCCGCGTTCGCCCCGACGCCTCCACCCCCATGAGTCTGCCTCGAGAACTCCTCCAGCATCTTGGAGGCCATCCTGGGCGAGACCGGAGCCTCGCCGCTGGCCACGCCCGAGATCAGGTCGAAGAAGGCGTCAGCCTTCAGCTTCTTGAGCAGATATCCCTGAGCCCCGCTCTTGATGGCCGCAAACAGGTCGTCTTCGTCGTCTGAGACTGTCAGGATGACGACCTTCACCTCGGGCAGCCGGGCCTTGATGATGCGGGTGGCCTCCAGGCCCCCCATGTTCGGCATCCGTATGTCCATCAGCACCAGGTCGGGTTTGAGCTCCTCGGCGCGGGCTATCGCGTCAAAACCATCGCCGGCCTCGCCAACCACCTCGTAGCCTCGGGCTCGCAGCAAGCTGGCGATGCCGTCGCGAAAAAGATCGTGATCGTCGACGATAAGCACTCGCAGGTGTTCGGTCATGCGGGCGCTCCCGGGAGGTCCACTATCACCCGGGTTCCCCTGCCGGCGGCGGTGTCGAGGGTGAACTCGGCGCCGATGGCGGCGGCCCTCTCCTGCATGGACTGCAGCCCGAAATGGGGCCAGGGGCCTCGAGACACACGACTCGGGTCGAAGCCTCGGCCGTCGTCCTCGACGGTGATCCGGCAGTCTTCGTCCCTGAACGAGATCAGCACCTTCACGCCGTCCGCGTCCGCGTGCTTGCGGGCATTGGCCAGGGCCTCCTGCACTATCCTCAGGAGCTGAACCTCAACCGCCGGGTTGAACTGGTGGGGCGGCCCTTCGACCTCGAGGGCTGCCGGAAGGCCGGAGAGCTCCGCGAAGCGATCGACGTAGTCCCTCAGGCTGTCGAGTAGCGGGCGCTTCCGCCCGTTGCTGCCCAGCGCCAGGATGACCTCTCTCACGTCGTCGTACGTCTCCTGCGCCGCCGCCTCAAGCTGCTCCATGTGTTGGATGGCCGCATCCGACTGGCCGCTCTTGAGGAGCTCCTTTACCGCCTGGGCCTTGGTGCTCACATAGCCCAGCACCTGCCCCAGCCCGTCGTGCATCTCTCTCGCCAGGCGCTCCCGCTCGGTAAGGATGGCCAGGGTCTGCACCTCCTCGTGCAGCCGCGCGTTCTCGACCGCCGTGGCAATGTGGTCGGCGATAAGCTCCAGAAGTCGCAGCTCGTCGTCGCTGGTCAGCGCACTCGCATCCCTGGCAGCCACGGCGAGCACCCCGATCGTCTCGCCGGTACGCCGCAGGGGTAGAGCGAAGAAGGTCCGAAAGCCCTCCTCCTTAACCCTCTGACGCTGGAATCTCGCATCCTGATCCAGGTCATGCACAAGGAGCGGCTTACCGGTCTCGGCTACGATCCCGGGGTAGCCCTCACCCGGCGAAAACCGAGTGATCTCAAGAAAGGCCTCCGTGGCCTCTCCGTAGTGGTGGCGCAACACAAGAGCGCCGTCCTGCGGATCTAGCAGCCAGACCTCCGCGGTCTCGGCGCTGGTCGCCTCAAGCACCGCCTCCAGGGCCGCCGGCAGGACCTGCTCCAGCTCCTGCGATTCCTCGACGGCCCGGCCCACCCTCAGCAGAGCCCCCATCTCCCTGGTGCGACGGGACAGCTCGTCGTTTTGCTGGATTACGTGACCCTGGATACGGCGGAAGACGCGGAGCATGAAAAACGCGAATGGAACGATGCCGGCCACCATCGTGACGGCCAGGATGAGGTGCTCCTGGCTATGGCTGAGCAGACCCGCGCGGTGAGGTATGAAGCTGACCAGGAGAATGGCAACCACGAACGCGGAGGGTACGACGATCGCTACCAGAAGCAGCCGGTTCAGGTTCATCCCAGCGACACTGACCACATGCTGCGTCTATTGTACTACCGGCCGTGTCATATCGGTGAGAGTCGACGTCGTGCGGCAAGCGCAAGAGGGCGACCCTGAAACCGCCAAGGGTCGCCCCCTGACACCCTCTAAAGGTCAGACGTGACGATTATCTTGCCCACCATGCCTGCTTCCTTATGGCCGGGGAGGGTGCAGACGAACTCGAACTCGCCGGCCTCGAGGGGAGTGAACATCACGGAAGCGGTCGTGCCGGGCATGGCGTGTGCCGCCACGAGCTCTGCGTCGTGGTGACCGCCGCCGGGAGCCTCGTGGCCGGCCCCGCCGCCCTCGAACTGGATATGGTCGGCCAGAAGCCCGGCGATCTCGACGTCGTGCTCCGCGTTACCGTCGTTCAGGAGCGTCAGCCTCACACGCTGGCCAAGCCGGACCTCGATGACGTCAGGGTCGAATCCCCAGTGTCCACCCTCTACCGCCTTCAAGGTGATTTCAACGATGTCGCCATCCACGGCGTCGTGGTCGTCGTGAAGGACTACGTCAGCGTCGTGACCGTTGTCGTGGTCATCCTCATGGATGGCGGCCTCGGCACCGTCGTGTCCATCGGCGTCCTCGTCGTGCATAGCGGTTTCGGCACCGTCGGCGTCGTCATGCTCGTCGATATGGCCGTCGCTATCTGCCAGGACGAGGTCCGAGCTCACGCCCCCCTCGGGTCCGGGATCCTCGACCAACGCGGCCGAGTCCTGGCTGCCACAAGCCGCAGCGAGCAACGTCGCGCCGAGCAGCAGAGCCGCCACCACCACCAGTCCGTACCCGTTCTTCATCGTAACCCTCCTGTCGCTGACCAGCTTCATACTTTGTGATAAGAATCACACATAGCGAGAAGACTGGTCATGACCGATGGGCCAGTCTTTGCCTGACCGATGGGTCAGGTGCGCCCTGTCTTGCGGTGCAGGGGAGCACGCCGCATAAGCAAATGAGCCCAGTCCGGGCACGAGCTTGAGCATCGCGCGAGTTCTTCACGGGTTCCGGCCGCCACCTCACGGATCGTTCACATCGGTCTCGTGAGCTGAAGCCCGTACGCCCTGGGTGGGGCGATATCGGACGACGCGTGCGGCCCGGCGATCCGAGCGCGTAGAGGCAAGAGACCCGGTTGGGCCTAGCCGGCACGGCCGGAAGGCCGAAGGAGGAGTAGGAATGTGGGGATACCACGACGGGATGGGATGGTGGATGGTATTCGCTGGCGGGGGGATGCTGGCATTCTGGGCTGTCGTCGGAGGAGTTGTGATCTGGACAATCCGCGGGAGCGGTCACTCGAACCGACTGGACCGTGACGGAGGTGGGTCGCCCATCCGAATCGCGAAGAGGAGGCTCGCCTCAGGAGAGATAACCGTGGAGCAGTTCGAGGACCTACGGAAGGCGCTGGAGTAGGACAGCCTGCCCCGAGCCTGTCGAGGGAGCGTCATACAGACGTAACCCCTCCCCCTTTCTCAAGGGAGCGGCTACGGTTCGGAGGCGAGGTGCACAAAGCCCGTCGGACTCCCCAGATTCCCCACCTGACATGGTTGGGAGCTGCTTGGTGTGCTTTCAGGGGGTGTCCGGATGTCGACCAGGGGTGACGCATGACATGATCGGGCATCGGACAGGGTCTCGGGTGCCGTCTTTGAGGGTATCGGCAGCGGTTCGCTGCCAATTATGGCTGTTCTCAGGCCAAAGAAGGCATGGCCGAGCCTGGCAACTCGGCAGAGTCGCCTACAAACCGATGCTCCAGGCAGGGTCGCCTATGCTCGATGCGGCTCGGCAGCCAGCGCCAATATCCTCTGCCGCGCCCTGAGCAGCAACTCGTATGAGGGATGGCCCCGGGCCAGACGGATGATCAACCTCCTGGCGTGACGCATCACACGGCCCGGTAGGGCGATCAGGGCGAAGCGCACCGCCTTCAGACGCTTGCCCACCCACTGTTCGCCCAACACCAGCCGCTTCATGGCAGAGTTCAGGTTGAAGGCCAGCACCGATATGGCCCACCATGCGGCGTTGGCCCCGAACAGCCCCGACGGCAGCCGGCCCCCAGCCAAGTCACTCTTCAGAACGCTGTGGACCTCCTCGCCCTTGCCGCACCTCTGTCTCGACCACCAGATCAACTCATCTGCCGTAATGCTCCGGTTGGTCACCACGCCGAAGACCTTGTACCAGCCTCTGTTGGACAGCTCCATCGCGGGGAATGGAAGCTCCATCTGCCCCTCCATTCCCGGCAGAGGCTGTTCGATCAACCGCTCCCTGGTAGCTATGAACCGATACTCAGGGCTGTTCTTGGAGTGCCCTATCCAGTTAGGCACGAAGTTCACATCAGCCCACTGCTGACCCGTGTCCACACGATGCTCCCCAACCTTGCGGTACAGCGTCTGCCAGTCTTGCTCGGCGACCTCGGACACCGCACGGCGGAACTCCGTCGTCACGTCGACCCCAACCGCAAACTCGATCACCCCGAACCGCTCGTCTCCACCCTCCGCGCAGTACCGCAGCAACTCCCGCTGGTACCCCGCCGTATCCGACCTCAGCATCACCTTCTCCACCCCCGCAGGCAGACGGCCCAGCACTTCAATCAACACTCGCAACTGCTGATGGCCCGCAGGTACGTTGCCGTCCCGAAACTCCGAATGCACGATCAACTCGGCCTCTGACCAGTAGGTGATCAGCGGCTGGTACGCCCTGTACTTCTTGTAGCTGGGGAGCGCCTCCTGCTTGCGCGTCTCCACCAGTGTGGCATCCATGTCCAGAGTGGCCTCGGTCTGAGGCGAACGGCTCTGCGCGAAGCCCACTAGGTCGGCGTTCACCTTGCGCAGACCCTTCATAGCTCCATTGGGAGCAGGTATGAATGCTCTGTGAGCTTCCCGCATCGACTCCTCGCCCGCGTCATGGAACCTCTCCAGATACCGGAACACCGCAGACTCCGACGGCACGCTCCGACGACGCTCGACTCGCCATCTCTTCTCCAACGCCCTGCGCTCGCTGAGACGCATACCACAGGTCTCGAACTCTCGAAACATCCTGCACAGCCCTCTGTCCTTCTCAAGGAGATCAAGGTCGGACACCGACTCGCCGCCTGCCAAGTTCAGCAGCATCAGCGAGATGATCATCTGGCTGTCCGTCCAGCCCTGACCTCTCTCCCGCAGTCTCACGTGGCGCTCTACCGATGACCTCAAACCCGCTGCTTGCATCAACTCCAGGTACGTCATCAGGCCGGACAGCCCCGTCATACCCGTCGAGCCCTTCTCCTGCTCGTACTGGAATGCCAGTAAGCCTTGCTTCATAATAGCTGCACCTCGTTGGTGATCGTTTCTCTTGGTCAAGAAACATCTTAGCCCGCTTCGTGGCGGGCGCCAACGAGGTCTTTCTCTTATCTAGGTGGGGAATCTGGGACTCGGTGCTCCGTTGTTGGGTACCGGGCCCTGTGCTATCATTGTGACGATTTTTTCAATCCTCCCTCCGAGGGCGCCGTTGACGGCCAGCAGCTCAGATAATAGAGATAGCATCCTCGCGGCACTGAGCTCTCAGAGCCGCCCTACCGTTACGGTCCTGTCATGCCTTCTGGCCGTCCAGGACGGGCTGGGGTACCTGCCGGACGAGGCCATCGAGGACGTGGCCAAGTTCATGGACGCCACCATCAACGACGTCTGGGGAGTGGCTACCTTCTACACGAACTTCCGCTTCACTCCGCCGGCGGATCACATCGTCGAGGTGTGCTGGGGCCCGACTTGTCACCTGGTGGGCGCGACCTCCATCCTGACGCGTCTCCAGGCCGATCTCGGACTTACGGGAGAGGGGGACACTCCGGATCGCAAGGTCACGCTGCGGTACAACACCTGCCTTGGCGCCTGCGCCCAGGCACCGGTCGTGAGCGTCGACCACAGGCTGGTGGGCCGCCTGACCGAGGAGTCCGCCAGCAGCCTTGTCGGGTCCGTGGCCGGACCGGGCCGCTGAACGTGAGCGTGACGCTTCTAGCCGTTGGACCGTTCCCCTCCGGGTCGTAAGGCGAGCAGAGAAATGTCTACCTACCAGGAGCTCAAGGAGGAGGCCGACTCGCGGTGGCAGGCGCTCACCGCGGGCGACAGGCCGTGGATAAGGGTAGGCACGGCCATGTGCGGTCACGCCGCCGGCGCGTTTCAGGTCGTCGAGGCGCTCGAAGCCGAGCTGGCCAAACGCAGCATCGATGCTACAGTCGATAGGGTCGGGTGTCTCGGGCTATGCTTCGCCGAGCCGCTCGTCGACTTCCTCAAGCCCGGCAAGCCCAGGCTCTTCTTCAAGAACGTCACACCCGAAGACATCCCCGACATGGTGGACACCTACCTGATCCAGGACCACGTCCTCGCGAAGAGACTCCTCGGCTCGCTCGGGGAGCCCGTTCTGGTCGACGTCCCCGACCTCGCCACCCTGCCCGGATATCGGCTGCAAGAGCGAGTCGCCCTCCGCAACGCCGGTAACATCGCGCCCGACGACATCTACCAGTACATCGCCAACGACGGTTACGCCGGGCTCAAAAAGGCCATATTCGAGATGGAGCCCGCCGACGTAATAGCCGAGGTGACCGACTCGGGTCTTAGAGGACGCGGCGGGGCTGCCTTCCCGACCGGTGTGAAGTGGAGCTTCCTGGTCCGCGCCCCCGGCCCGCCCAAGTACATCCTCTGCAACTGCGAGGAGGGCGACCCCGGGGCCGTCAACGACAAGGGAATCCTGGAGAGCGACCCCCACACTGTCCTGGAGGGTATGGCCATCGCCGGATACGCCACCGGCGCGAGCAATGGCTTCGTCTTCATCCGTCACGGACACGATGGCCCCATCGACCGCACCGACCACGCGATACGGCAGGCCTACGAGAAGGGCCTGCTCGGCAAGAACATCCTGGGGTCCGACTTCAGCTTCGACATCGAGGTGTCTCTTACCGGCGAATCCTACGTCGCGGGCGAGGAGACGGCCCTGATGGAATCGATCGAGGGCAACCGGGCGATGCCCCGGTCGCGGCCCCCCTTCCCGGCCGCCGCAGGGGTCTGGGGAAAGCCCAGCAACATCAACAACGTGAAGACCCTGGCATACGCCCCGGTGATCATCGGACGCGGCAGCGAGTGGTTCTCCTCCATAGGGGTCAACAAGAGCAAGGGTACCGCGATCATCTGCCTTAACGGGAACATCACCTGCCCGGGCCTCTACGAGGTTCCCATGGGCATGAGCCTCGGGACCGTCATCAACGAGATCGGCGGCGGTGTCCCAGGAGGCAAGAAGCTCAAGCTGCTGCAGACAGGCGGTCCGCTCGGCGGTGTGCTCGGACCGGACAGCGTGGACATCAATCTCGATTTCGAGGAGATGGCGCAGGCCGGTGCGATCCTGGGCTCTGGCGGGATAATCGTCGCCGACGAAGATACGTGTGCCGTGGACATGACCCGCATCCTCATCGCCTTCGAGCAGTACGAGTCGTGCGGCAAATGCTTCCCGTGCCGTATCGGCACGTCGCACCTTCTCGAGATAGTGGAGCGGATCGCCAGGTGCGAGGGCAGGCCGGGCGATCTGGAGCTCATGCAAAGCGTGGGCGCCACCATGCAGACGGGCTCGCTGTGCGGCCACGGACAGCTCGGGTTCAATCCGATCAAGTCGGCTCTGAGCCACTTCGAGGCGGACTTCAAGATTCACCTGGAGGAGCGCCGCTGCCCCACTGGGAGCTGTCAGCGTCCGATGCTCTCGCCCAGGAACACACGACCCTTCGGTCAGGGGCTTCCGGCGGGTGCCCAGCCGGTCGAGATAGGAAATCAGGCGGTGGCTCCCTGATCGGGTTCTTCTCCGAGGAGGTCCCGATAAGTTGGGATTGCCGGGAGTTTGAGGGTGTCCCTCATAGCTATACTTTCCCCCTTCCCGAGGGAAGGAGCTCAGGGGATGGGCTAGACAGATGGCCGACGAGTTAACCCACGCAGGAGGGTGCAGGGAACCCAGGTTCCGAGCAAGGGACTGCGTGACCCCTCGAAGGGTGTGTGCAGAGGGGCGAAGCCCCTATGCCGGGAGTTTGAGGGTGTCCCTCATAGCTGTATTTTCCCCCTTCCCGAGGGAAGGGGCTCAGGGGATGGACTAGACAGATGGCCGACCAAATAACCCTGACCATCGACGGCGCTGAAGTAAAGTCGCGCCCAGGTGCCACGATCATCCAGGCGGCGATGGACGCCGGGATGTACATCCCTTACCTCTGCTACTACCCGGGCACGAAACCCTTCGGCGCCTGCCGGATGTGCGTCGTCGAGGTCGAGGGCGGAAGAGGGAGTCCTGCCTCCTGCACCACCCCCGCCGCCGACGGCATGGTCGTGAACACCAACACGCCGGAGATAGTCAAGCTGCGCCGCGGCATCATGGAGCTGCTGATCTCCGAGCATCCCCACGGCTGCCTGACGTGCCATCGGATCGAGCTCTGCGGTGCCTCCGACATCTGCTTGAGACACGTGTCCGTAAAGGACCGGTGCCTCACGTGTCCCAAGAACGAGCGGTGCGAGCTGAAGGACACGGTGCGCTATCTCGAGTTGGACATGGACACCCCCTTCACCTACAACTATCGGAATCTTCCGCTCAAGGTCGACGACCCGTTCTGGGAGATGGACCTGAACCTCTGCATCGTCTGCGGACGGTGTGTCAGGGTCTGCGACGAGATAAGAGGCGACAGCGCCCTGGCGTTCATTTCCAGGGCTGGCCGGAGCCTGATCGGGACGTCCCAGGGGACCTCTCTGCTTGAGTCCGGTTGCGAGTTCTGTGGCGCCTGCATCGACGCCTGTCCGACCGGGGCGCTGGTCGAGCGCGACTACAAGTGGGAGAAGGCCGTCAAGACCGTAACCACCACCTGCCCTCACTGTCCCGTGGGCTGCCAGATGAGGCTGGAGGTCAACAAGCGCAACCGTGTGATCCGGGCGATCGGCGACCCCGATGCCACAGCCAACAGGGGTCAGGCATGCTTCAAGGGCAAGTTTGGGATGGACTTCGTGAATAGCCCGAAGCGCCTGAGCAAGCCGCTCGTCAGGGAGGACGGAACCCTCCGGGAGGCGTCCTGGAACGAGGCCCTCGACCTGGTCGCCGAGCGGCTGTCCGGGATGCCCGGGGAGCAGTTCGCCCTTCTGGCGTCGCCGCGAGGCACCAACGAGGACAACTACCTCGCTCAAAAGTTCGCCCGGGTGGTGATGCAGAGCAACAACGTCGACGTTTCGTCGAACCTGCGTCCCGAGCTCGTGCGGCCGCTGGGCGAGATGCTCGGCTACCCCGCGGCCACGAACCCGACGTGGCAGCTCGAGAGCGCCGGATGCATCCTGGTCGTCTCCAGCAACGTCACCGAGGAGCAGACCGTGGCCGCGGTGCCGATCAAGATGGCCGCGAAGCGCGGCGCTCCGCTGATCGTGATCGACCCACGGGAGACCGAGCTTACGAGGAGCGCGTCGATCTGGCTCCGGCCGCGGCCGGGGAGCGAGACGGCTCTCATCGGCGGTATCTTGCGTACCATCATCGACGAGTCTCTGGACGACCACGATTTCGTGGCCGAGCGCTGCCACAACCTGGGCGCGCTGAGAAAAAGCCTCTGGGCGTTCGACCCGATCAAGGTCGAGCAGATCACATCCACCCCCCAGGGCCAGATTCAGGAGGCCGCCCGGCTGTTCGCCGGGAGTGGGCCTGCAGCGATAGTCTACGCCCTCGAGACCGTCCAGCCCCAAGACAGGGAGGACTGTACGGCCGCGCTGGTCAACCTCGGCCTGATCACCGGCAACGTCGGGAAGGAGTCGGGCGGGATGTACCCGCTCTTCCTGGGCGCGAACGAGCAGGGCTCCCGAGACGTCGGCTGCGTACCCGGGCACCTCCCGGGCTACAGGGACGTAGCCGACCAGACCGCCCGCGACGAGCTCAGCTCCTCTTGGGGAGCCGAGCTACCTCAGTCGCGGGGCATCGGTGTGAGAGAGCTCCCGGCCGCCATCCGGGACGGCCGGGTCAAGGCGCTCCACATAATCGGAGACAGCCCTAGCTTCACCAACGGCGAGATGGAGGGATTCCTGGAGGCGGCACGAAAGCTGGATTTTCTGTTGGTCCAGGATTCCTTTGCCAGCGAGATCACCGAGCTCGCCGACGTCGTTCTTCCGTCGTCCGTCTTCGCCGAGAAGCAGGGGACCTACACCAATATGGAGCGCCGCGTGCAGATGCTGCGCCCGGCTTTGGGTCCCAGGGGAGACGAGGACGCCGATTGGCGGATAGTCGGCCAGATCGCCACCCGAATGGGTGCCGGTGGCTTCGACCAGCCGGACGCCGAGACCATCTTCGACGAGATCAACAACCTGATCGACCTGTACGGGGGCATCTCCTACGGGCGTCTGGAGTCAGGTGGCCTGCAATGGCCCTGTCTGGCGGCCGACATGCTCGACACTCCGGTGCTCTACGCCAACGACGATGCGTTGAAGGGCACGCTCGTAGCCATGACACTGAAGACGCCACCCGCTCACGAGGACTCGGACCGCCCGCTGCTGCTGGCCAGGGGCCGGGTGCTGGCACAGCCCGACGAGCCCATCGAGATCGGGAAGTCTGGGAACAAGAGCGTGATCCTGCGAACCGAGGTCTTCGAGCTCCACGAGGACGACGCACGGGCTCTGGGTATCGCCGAAGGGGACCCGGTCGAGGTCGTCTCCCGGAGCGAGCGTCTCCGCGGAGTGGCGAGGCTCTCTGGGCCTCACCGGGGGGTTGTGTCCACCACCGGACTCTTCGGTGACCTTGTCATCCGTCTCGACGTCTCGAACGTGCCCGACCCGATGCTCAAGGTTCCCGGCCTGCCTCTCGAGCCCGTGCGCCTGGAACGGATCGTCGAAGAGGCCGCCGCCGACTGACGCTGCTGCACCTTCTGACGTGTCTGACGGCCTGGGTCTTGGACCAGCCATTAGCGACTGAGCGCTGGTGACAACGTACCGACTGCCGGTGAATGGCTGGGGCTCCTCTCAGGAACTTTTCAGAATCATCGAAGTCCCGGTACGATCTTGTCCTCTTAGGATTTACACAGGCCCGGTACACGGAACCCAATGAACTACAGACTTATAGCGACAGAAGTTGGAGATCTGGTCAAGTGGGACTCGTCGGTGAATGAAATCTTGCGTATCGCGAGGGCGCTCTTTCCTTTCGAGGTCGAAGAGTTTCCTAACGACGCGATCACTTCGGTCCGGGCGCAGACCGTGTACAACTGCGTCTTATCTCTTGCTAGGCGCAATATGAACCACGACAAGCGAAACGACCTACTCGTCGGGTTCTGCCGAAGGGTCGTGCCGGATCAGAATAGAGATAGTCTCGAGCAGATTCTCAGGGATGGCTTGGGCCCGTCCACCGCCGCCTTGAACGAGACTCAACAGGAGTTCTCATCTCGAGGATTCCACCCATCAGTGATCGAGCACTGTCGGATTCTGTACGCTCAAGGTAACTATTTCCACGCTGTGTTCGAAGCCTGTAAGGTCTACAACAAACAGGTCCAGGCGAAGGCCCAAAGCAAGTCGGACGGGGATGCGCTCATGCTGGGTGTATGGGGCTGTGAAAAGGGAGTCCTGAAAATTACGCAGTGCCAGAGCGAGACCGATCGCAATGTTCAGGACGGGGTCAAGTTCTTGTCGGCTGGTCTGATGCGGGCGATGCGGAACCCAACCGCACACGAGCCAGCCTAAGCCCGAATCCACCGAAGGTATGACGTTGCAGCAGCAGAATGGGTGATGAGGGGCAAAGGGAGGCGATGGTCCGGGCACGATTCGGGTAAATGGGGCCGGTGTCTGTCTTCAGCCGCCGCGGGGAGACCTTGTGACCGTCTGGGGACGTTGGGTAGGGCGAGATGGCGGGGAGAGGACGCGGCGAGAGGTGCTCGCGGACCGGACTGGCGCGAGTTTGCGGGGACGTTCGGTTGGGCGGATGGCGGGTCAGTTGCGGACGGGCGCCGTCAGGCTGGGAGTGGAATCGCTCGCAGCCGTGCCAGGGCGCGACTGAACTGGGTTTCCCAAGGCCAGCGCTGTGGCAGATGCAGGGTGAGGCGGCGTGCCGAGCGGGTGAGCCGTCCGGCCAGGGAGAAGAACCGTCGCCGAAGGGTCTTGGTGGTCGCGATCTGCTCGCCCAGACCGATCCGCGCCGTCCAGCGGGCCAGGTTGTGGGCCATCACCTGTACCGCCAGCCAAGCGCCGTTGGCGGCGAAGCGGCCGGACGGCATGTGGTTCAGACCGACGCCGTACTTGAGGTCTCGAATGGCGTTCTCGATCTCGGCGTGGCGGCGGTGGTCGGCCTCCAGTTCCAGGGTCTCTCCGTCCCGGTCGGTGATGAAGCCGTGATAGCTGTAGGTGGCGAAGAGGGCCAGTTGGGAACCGGGCGTGGGCTTCACCCGCCGGACGATGAGCCGCACCGGTGCGGCGCCGGGCTCAGTCCGGAAGGGGGTGTAGGTGGTCTGCGCCACATCGGCGGCGCCGTCCATCCAGTAGGGGACCGGCGTCCAGTCTGCATCGGGAATCGCCTCGATCAGGTTCCGCAGGCTTTTGTGCTGGCGGATGGTGATGGAGAAGCGGACATCCATCTCACGACAGGCGGCGACGAGAGCGTGGGCGTAGAAGCCGCTGTCGGCCCGCGCCGTAAGTTGCCCGCTGGCCCCGGCACGGCGAACCCGGCTCACCGTTTCACGCAGGAAGTGGGCGGCGCCCCGAGCGGTGTTGGCGCGGCCCTCGCGCAGCCGGGACATCAGCACGTCGCCGGTGCCGGCGGCGACGGCCAACAGGGGGTGATAGCCCCGCTTGCCGGTATAGCCGTGGTGGCGCGCTCCCTCCTTGGCCAGTCCATAGGTCTCGCAGATGGTCGAGTCCAGGTCGATGGTCAGGGGCGAGTCGCCGGGTCCGGCCCCAGCGGCCCAGGCCCGGGCCAACAACTGGCGGCTCACGCGGTCGAGTTGACGGACATGCCCCCACCGGAAGCTGCGCAGGAAGGTCCCCAGGGTGGATGGCGCCTTGACCACGCAGCCTAGAACACCGACCGTCCCACCAGCGCGCAGCGCATCGGCGTCGTCGATGCAGTCGCCGCCAGCCAGCGCGGAAGCGACCAGCGTCAGCATCTTGTCCCCCGTGTTCGCCCGTCCCGGCGCGCCGCCGAGGTCAAGGTGATGGTCGACGAGTTCTCGCAGGCCCAGGTGCCGGGCGAGGGTGGCCGGCACGAGCAGGCCGGCATTGGCCACCAGGCGATGGTCGTCAAAGAGGATGCGGATACGGTCGGGTTTGTTCTGTGGCAGCATCTATTGGGTGCTCCTTGTTTCCGCGCGGGTTTCTGTTCCAAAACCATTATCCCAGATTCAGAGGAGCACCCTCTAGCTTCTTCATGGGCTGTCCCCAAGGCCGTCATTCGGTGGATTCGGGCTTAGACTGGCCGATCGACAAGAAAGATTGCCTGGACATGCTGAGTTTCATGTCCTTCTTATTCCGACAGCTGGACAGAGCCGTTTACTCCAAGGCGTGAACTGGCAAGGGGCCAACCGCCGAAAAGAATAGGAGCCGACGTGCCGACGACCTGGAAGTGCCGTACATCCCACAGGGTTGAATCCTCGTAGCATAAATAGGACAAAATACCCAGGCGGGCTATGGCCTAGTCGCATGGCCTGGCTACGGCCGCCGGTGGTACAATGTAGGGAGAGTCACCCAGGCTCGCGGGCCTGTCTGGCGGGCGCGGAGCACATGAGGAACAAGTAGTTGAGAGGCGGAAAAACTTGAAGTCAGCCTCAACAGTCGTGCCGAAGAAGGCCTCCAAGCTGGGGGAAGTCAGGGTCCTTCGTCGCGAAGACGTGACCGAGGACCTGTTGAAGATATGGATTGAGCGCCCGCCCGAGTACACCTTCAAGGCGGGCCAGTACTGCACGATAGGGATAGACGGAGTCGAGCGCGCCTACTCCATCGTCTCCGCCCCTCATGAGGAGTCGCTGGAGCTGTTCGTCGAGCTCGTGCCTCTGCCGGACGGCGTGCTGACCCCCAGGATATGGGAGCTGAAGATCGGCGACGCGCTGACCATCAGGCCAAGGGCCAAGGGCCTCTTCGTGTTCGACCCTGGGATGCCCAACCAGCTTCTCGTGTCCACGGTAACCGGCGTAGTCCCGTACGTCAGCTTCATCCGCGACTATATACATCGGGGTCTGGAGGGTCACCGCTTCTACGTGCTCCAGGGTGCCAGCTACGTCGACGAGTTCACCTACGACGACGAGCTGCAGGATATCGCCGACCGTCGCCCGGAGCTGGTAGCGTACGTCCCGACCGTAAGCAGGCCCGGAGAGCAGCGCAACAACGGCTGGGCCGGCGACGAGGGACGCTGCAACCTGATCGCCGAGCGTCAGATAGAAAGGTTCGGATTGACGCCGGAGGACACCTTCGTCTACGCCTGCGGACACCCCGGCATGATCGAGGATGTAAAAGACCGGCTGATTCCCAAGGGCTTCACCGTCAAGGAGGAGCGTTTCTGGAAGCAGGACTAAGCTCAGACACGCTACGATCACGTACGAGCGAGGCCCGCGAGAACGCGGGCCCTTTCTTTTGCCCGCACTTCCACCCGGATCGGCCGTTCTATAGAATGGTCCCCATCTACCTATGGAACCCTCAGAAGCGTGACCACTCCCGCGAGACTGCAATACCTCCGCATCAAGAAGGAGCACCCCGACGAGATCCTCCTCTTCCGGATGGGGGACTTCTACGAGACGTTCGACGACGACGCTCGAACCGTCGCTCGGGAACTCGAGATCGCCCTTACCTCGAGGGAGATGGGCAAAGGGCAGCGAATCCCGCTGGCCGGCATCCCCTATCATGCCCTGGAGCCCTACCTGGCGACGCTGATCAAGAAAGGGCATCGCGTCGCCATCTGCGAGCAGACCAGCGATCCGGCCACATCGCGGGGCCTGGTCGACAGAGAGGTCGTGCGGGTGGTCACCGCGGGTACTGTCGTCGAGGAGTCGATACTCGACACCAGGACGAACAACTACCTGGCCGCGGCGGTCATCGAGGGCGAGGAGGCGGGCCTCGCTTATGTCGACATCACCACCAGCGAGTTCGCCACGAGCCAGCTCCCCGCCGACCAGCTCTCGGTGGAGATCAGCCGCCTGACGCCCTCGGAGCTGTTGGTCTCTGAGTCCCAGGACGGGATGCCCGGGGAGCCCGGCGCCAGCGTGACGGCTATCGAACCCGCGGCCTTCGATCTGGAGTGGGGCCGGGAGTCTCTTCTGAAGCACTTCGGGGTCGCCTCGCTTGAGGCGTTCGGCTGCGAGCATCTGCCGCTCGCGGTCAGGGCCGCAGGTGCCATATTAGACTACCTCCGCCGGACGCAGAGCTCTTGGGCCGGGCAGATCACCTCCCTCCACACCTACTCGACGGCGTCGTACATGGTGCTGGACCCCCAGACCAGGCGAAACCTGGAGCTCTTTCAGGGAGGACGGTGGGGAGACTCTGGCGCTTCGCTGCTGTCGGTGCTCGACGAGACCAGGACGTCGATGGGCGGACGGCTCCTGAGACGCTGGCTCGGCCAGCCCCTCCTGGACGTCGATGAGCTGCAAAAGCGCCAGGACGCAGTCGGCTGGGCACACCGCAGCGCGCTCCGTCGAGAGCGGGCGACGGTGCTGCTCGGCTCCATCTCGGATCTGGAGCGGCTGGTCAACCGGGTCCGGACGTTCATCGCCAGGCCCCGGGATCTGGTCGCCCTGGCCGACAGCCTAGAGGTGGCACCGCAGCTCAGGGACGTTCTCAACGACGGTGAAGATGCCCCTGACGTGTCGTGGCTCGCCGGTGACATCAAGGACGGACGCGAGGTCGTCGAGCTCCTGCGCCGCTCGATCGCCGACGATCCGCCCCTGTCGGTCGGAGAGGGCAGAGTCATTCGCGAGGGCTTCTCGGAGGACCTGGACGAGCTCCGGAACGCCTCGCGCGCGGCCCAGAAGTACATTGCCGGGCTCGAGGCGACGGAGCGGCAGCGAACGGGGATCAAGTCGCTTAAGGTGGGGTACAACAGGGTCTTCGGCTACTACATCGAGGTCAGCAAACGCAGCCTGTCACAGGTGCCCGAGGACTACGTCAGGCGGCAGACGCTGGTGGGCGGAGAGCGCTTCATCACCCCTGAGATGAAGGAATACGAGGCCCGCATCCTGAACGCACAGGACAGGATCGCCGAGCTGGAGAACTCGCTGTACCGTCAGATCTGTCAGCAGGTAGGCGAGGCCGCCGCTCCCATCATGCTGACGGCGCGGACCATCGCCCAGGTCGACGTCTTCGTCTCCCTCGGAGAGGTGGCCTCACGTCACGGCTACGTGCGGCCCCAGCTCGACGACGGAGACGTTCTGGACATCAGACAGGGCCGGCACCCAGTAGTGGAGCGTGTGCTCCCGCCCGGCGTCTTCGTCCCCAACGACACCCGCCTGTCGACCTCCGGCGAGCAGATCGTGCTCCTCACCGGGCCCAACATGTCGGGCAAGTCGACCTTCATCCGACAGGTGGCCGTCATCGTGCTGATGGCTCAGGTGGGAAGCTTCGTGCCCGCCGAGTCCACCACTATCGGGGTGGTCGACAGGATATTCACCCGCGTCGGCCTGCAGGACGACCTAGCCCTGGGTCAGTCGACCTTCATGGTCGAGATGGTCGAGACGGCGTCGATCCTGAACCACGCGACGCGTCGATCCCTGATCGTCCTCGACGAGATAGGCCGTGGGACCAGCACCTACGACGGCCTCGCTATCGCCCGGGCCATCGCTGAGTACACCCACAACCACCCGGGCCTCGGCTGCAAGACGCTGTTCGCAACCCACTACCACGAGCTCACCCGGCTTGCCGAGTACCTTCCGAGAGTTCGCAACTACCAGGTGGCTGTCTCCGAGGACAAGGACGGCGTAGTGTTCCTTCACAGAATCGTCCCCGGCGGGGCCGACAAGAGCTACGGGGTGCACGTGGCGAGGTTGGCGGGCCTCCCTGCGAGCGTGGTTCACCGGGCGTGGGAGGTTCTCGGGGAGCTAGAGAATGGCGCCGTCGCCGGCCACGGGGACCGGCCACGCTCCGGGAAGCGGTGGCCGGAGAGCTCTCGACAGCTCCCGTTGCTGGGAGCGAGTCATCCGGCCATCGAGGGCCTGCTTGGCCTCGAGGTAGCCTCCATGACTCCGCTCGAGGCCATCAACAAGCTCTACGAGCTCCAGGAGAAGGCCCGAGATGGCTCTACGTAGCCTCTTGCAGGCGGCGTTGGTGGTGGCGATATGTCGGCTGATTCTCCGGATATGACACGTGTCCGCAGGCCAGGCAGACCACGTACCAGCCGTAGAGGTCCCGCTCCAGCGACCTGTCTCCCAGACACCTCGGGCAGGATTTGAACATCAGCATGATCCCCTCCTCAACGTCCCCTCGTCACCCCCAATTGGGGTAGCTGGGGTGCAACACGGGACTCCGACTAAGCCGGCCCTTCCGGACACGTTACTTGACCGAGGGCAGGACCTCCGAGCCCGAACCGTCCTCCTCGACCGCATCCAACGCAGACTCTGCGTCGAGGTCGCCGTCCAGGGCCTCTTCGAGAACATCCAACGCGGACTCTACGTCAAGGTCGGTCTCCAGGACCTCTTCGAGGGCATCCAGTGCGGAATCTGCGTCGAGGTCGCGCTCCGTGATCGTTTCGAGGGCATCCAACGCAGACTCTACGTCGAGGCCGCCCTCCAAGACCTCGTCGAGGGCATCCAGTGCGGAATCTGCGTCGAGGTCGCGCTCCGTGATCGCTTCGAGGGCATCCAGCGCAGACTCTACGTCGAGGTCGCCCTCCAGGACCTCGTCGAGGGCATCCAGCGCAGAATCTACATCGAAGTCGCCCTCCCTGATCGCTTCGACCGCCTCGGCGACATCGACGTTCTTGATCTTGTCCGCCAGTGCCTCGAAGGCGCCGAGCAGGCCCTCCTCCGACGGCAGATCGTCACCGGTGAGCTCGGTAAGCCTGGACGTGGACCCGTCCAGGCTGCTCCCCACGACCTCGATCAGCTGATCGACGTCCTGACCGATGAGTCCCCCGAGCTTGTCCTTGATCGGGCCGCTGGCCAGCCTGACAGCCAGCCAGCCTGACAGACTTGAGGCTGTTGCAGTCCTCGCCAGCCACCGCATCTTCGTCGGCGAGCTGGCTGCACCAGGGCTTAGAGGACGAGAGAAGAGAGATCTGTGAGACCTCGGCTATCAGAGTGGACTCGGCCAGCGGCTCGCGGAGCTGAGGGAGCCCGGCTCCTATGAGGAGGTAGGAGGCGGTGCCTGTGAGCACCAGTCCGACGGCGGCCCCAAGAGCAGCTCCCGACACATGATCTACCCAGCCAAGGACCAGGAAGGACAGGAACTTCTTGACCACCGCCGCGGCTATTCTGGTCGCCACGGCGACCAGCACGACAACCACGGCGTATGACGCCACCGTCAGGGCGATGTCGCCCTCTATGTACTGTGCGAGGACATCCGCGGCCGCTCCGTGATACTTCAAAGAGAGGAAAATTCCCAGGGCGAGTCCGCCCAGGCCGGACGCAGGCATCAGGATGCCTGTCTTCAGGCCGAGTAGGGCCAGGATCAGGACCGTGCCGGCGATAATCAGGTCTATCCAGTTCATCCCGTTCAACTCTCCGTCGCAAGCCGCCAGGGGATGGCGGCAGCACTGGCATTCTTGTCGAGGGGAGTGAGCTCAGACCGCGGCGTTCGAAGTCAGTTCCTGCCGCTCTGCCTTCTGCCCTTGCTCTTGGCAGCCCCCTTGGGCTTGGAGCCGTTTGCTGTTACCGGCTCCAGCGCCGTGGTCTCAGGCTCGCGGCTGGACACCGGCTCGAGACCGGACTCCGGCATGGTGGGGGCGGCCTCACGGGCGGTGGCCAGCGGGGCCAGCATCTCGGTAAGATCCGCAGAATCAGCGCCGGGCTCTTCGCCGTCGAGGGCCGGCCAGTCATCGTTCTGGCCCGCGATCTCCGCCAGAGCGGACGTGGACGTCGCCTTCAGCTTGGCGATGTTTGTGAGGATTCGCTGGGTCTCCAGCTCCTCCTCCGCCGCGACTCGGATCGAGTCGACGCGCGCCATGATCCCCTTGATCTCCTCGAGTGCCCTCCGCTTCAGCTCGCTGACTTCCTCTTGAGTCGCCGTGCGGGCCTTGTCGACGATCTTTTGAGCCTTCTCCTCGGCTTCTGCCAACATGCGTTCGCGGGCACGCTCGGCCTCCGCTCTGGTTTCCTTCGCGCGGCCGAGCTCGGTCTCGACCTGCTGCCGCTCCCTTTCGACCTGCGCCCTGGCGGTCTCGGCCTCCTCTAGTTTCTTCGTCGCCTCGCTCTTCATCCCGTCGCACAGCAGCTTCGCCGCGCTGGCAGTGTCCAGGGAAACCTGCTCGCGGGCCTGTTCGGCCTCGCTGCGCCGGGCCTTTGCCTGGGATATCTGGGGGTCATCCAGGGCCCGGTTGAGCATAATCTGATTCCACAGCTCTTCGACCTGATCGGATCCGCCATCGCCCGGGAGCGTGCGGAGCAGGTTCAGCTCGTTGGTGAACTGGTCCAGATAGTCTGTCATAGGACTCCTCCTTGGTCGGTATGCGACCGCACTGATTGGCCTCGGACCGGCCAGGCCGGCGGAACGTGGGCTGTCGCGCCGGAGGTTGATCTCCCCGGCGGCCGCGTCATAGTCAGACGCGGGGTCTCGCGAAAGGCTTCTCAAAATCGTAGTTCAATCGACGGCGTAATCCAGGGTAGTCCCTCGCAAAACAGTTACGGGGAAATACCCAGCGCGTCCCGATGGCCTCTTTGGGTCGAGGAGGGGCGCGAACGCCCGCGCGCCGCGGCGCTTGGGGATGCCGGACATCGAGGCCAGCCCACACCCTGCCCAGGCCGCGGCTAAGCGCGCGTCCGCACCATGAGCAGCATGGAGTGTGTGGAGCGTGCACGGAGGGGCGTCTCCCGTCCTTTCGCGAACGGACGAGCGAGACCTCACATGCTCTCCCCTTTTCTAATGGGGAGGCTCGGAGATTGGCGACGTGGCGGGCTCACGTGGAAGACGGCGGCGGCGGGCGCGGGATCGCCGGAGCTGGCACGGCGGGGTGGGAGCCGGTGCTGCGGGAGAAGGGCGGAGGGGCTACGGCGGGGTGGGAGCCGGTGCTGCGGGAGAAGGGCGGAGGGGCTACCAGGCCTCTGGGGCGGTCTGAGCCGCTTGCCCCGTCGCCTTCAGGTACGCGAGAACGGCCTGGACCCTGGCGTGCTGGCCGGTCTCCGGGGCGATGCTGAGCTTGCTGAATATGCTGTTGATGTGATGCTCGACCGTGCGAGGCTGGATGTAGAGGATGCTGGCGATTGTGCTGTTGGTACAAGCCTTGGCCATCAGGGCCAGGACCTCCATCTCCCTCCGGGTTAGCTCCTTGAGTGGCGAGTTCTCGGATATGCCCTTCTGGGAGGTCAGCTTCTCCACCATTATCGGGTCCAGCACCGTGCGGCCGCCGGCCACGTCCTGGATAGTGCGAACCAGGTCGTCTACCGAGCCGAGCGTGTGCTTCAGAAGATACGCCTTCCCTCTGGGGTCGTCTTTGAGGAGCTCCCGGATGAACTCCGAGTCGTCGTATGCCGAGAGCAGAATGATCCCGACCTGTGGGTGAGCCTCCCGGATGTACTGAGCTGCCTTAATGCCGTTCACCCCGGGCATCATGACGTCCATCACGACGACGTCAGGGTTGAGCTCCGGGATCATCTCGATCGCTTCCTGGCCGGCGCTCAACGCTCCAACCATATCAATCGAAGGCTCGTGCGACAGGAGAATCCCGAAGGCGTCCCGGAACACCTCCTGGTCATCGACGTACAGGACGCGGATCTTGGGCGCGTCTTTCCCGTTCGGCCGCTCCTTCAATCCTCGCGCTCCCCCCATCCTGGATTATGCCACCGGTCGCGGGATGGCTGCCGCGATGCCGGCGGGCTCGCTAACAGCAAGACGCCGGCGCCGTGCACGAAGATGTATCTGCTCCACCGCGGCTTCACGCCGCGCTATGGGTGCCGACACAAGCGACGCCTGGATGAGACTACCAGCATTCGTGTGCGCTTCGGCGCTCCTTTCTGAGTAACCCCTCTGGCGTCAATCTGGGTCATGCCGATTAACCTGACTGACAGCGCCCGGAAGTGTCGGCCGGACCGATCAAGCCAGGGGCCTATCGACGCGGCGATTCAGGACGGAGGGTGCTCTGGAAACAGATCGAGAAGAAGCATTTGCCGAACAAGTCTTGAACCGCAATTAGGCATCTACCTTAACGAATATCGCGCCTAGCATCTCACACTTTTCCAATAAGTCAAGGAAGTCTTTGGTCAGTCTTTGCCTTCGTTACTCAATGCCCGGAGGGTCGGCGTTGACCGGCCGCCCGTGGTAATGAAGGTAAACCGCAGGAGGTGGGAATGAAACACGTATCGGGTTCGGATGAACGAGTAGGATGGCCGATCGTCCGGCTACTCAGAGACGATCGAGGCATCACAGGACTGGAGACGGCGATCATCCTGGTCGCCTTCGTGGTAGTGGCGTCGGTGTTCGCATTCACCGTGCTGTCGACCGGCATCTTCTCCGCCGAGCGCGGCAAGGAGACGGTCTTCGCCGGGCTGGCCGAGGCCAGAGGAACCATCGCGCCACGGGGCAGCGTGCTTGCCAATGGGCTGCCTAAGGACGTAGTCAGCCTCGGCAACGCGGCCTGGACGGGGACGACCACTACGGTTACGGCAGACACGACGGACAAGAAAGAGGGCACGGGCAGCGCGGACATCGTCGTGCAGACGGCCTTCCTTACCGGTCTGGCTGCCTACGAAGACCTGACCAGCACGGTCGACCTAACCGACCAGACGCAGGTCCAGCTCTGGATCAAGTCCACCACGACCACCGTCGCTGGGACTATCGAGATCGTCATGGACGAGACGGCCGGCTGCGGCAGCCCTGAGGTTCAGACCAACATACCGGCCCTGACTGCCGACACCTGGAAGCTGGTCACGGCGGGGTTGACCGATAGTGCCGACGTGGCGGTTACCAACGCCAACAAGGATGCCATAACGTGCGTGGGCATCAGGGTAGCGACTGACCTGAGCACAGCCTCGAACGTGACCATCAACGTGGACGAGATCATCGTAGTCGGACTGATAACCAGCCTCGTCGTGAACATAACCAACGCGGTCGAGGGCGAGCCGGTCAACCTGACCGCTCCCAGCGACTCCGACAACAACGGCGTGGCCGACTCGGACGGCCAGCACGTCATGACGGTCACCTACACCGACAAGAACCAGCTCATCAGGGATCTGTACTGGACCAAGGCGTACCTGGGCGAGAACGACGGTGACGACCTTCTGGAAACGCGGGAGCGCATGGAGGTAGCGGTCTACCTGAACGGTCTGGCCGACGCCACCCCCCTCGTAAAGGATCTGGACTTCCAGCTTGAGTTCAAGCCCTCGAAGGGAAGCGTCCTCGTAATCGAGCGGCGGACACCGGCGGTCATCGACACCGTCATGAACTTCAAATAGTACAGGCGTCAACGGAGCAGGGGAAGAGAAACGGAGGAGGAGAATATGAAGCAGTACCTGGAGAAACTAGTGAGGCATGGCAGGGATCAGTCCGGGATCACCGGACTGGAAACGGCCATCATCCTGATAGCGTTCGTGGTAGTAGCGTCGGTGTTCGCCTTCACCGTCCTGTCCACGGGCATCTTCTCGGCTGAGCGCGGCAAAGAGACGGTGTTCGCCGGGCTGCAGGAGGCACGAGGGACCATAGCCCCCAGGGGCAGCCTGGTCGCCAACGGCCTGAAGGTGGAGACCGTTAGCCTGGCGAACGCGGCGTGGACCTCTAACTCCTCGACCAACGTCACCTCCACCCTCGAGACGACCGACAACAAAGAGGGGAGCGGCAGCGCGGAATTCGAGATCGACGACGCCTTCCCCACCGGCCTCATAGTCTACGAAAACCTGTCTGCGACCATCGACCTGACCGACCAGCCGCAGCTCAGTCTGTGGGTCAAGTCGACGACCACTACGGTGGCCGGCCAGCTCGAGCTGGTCATGGACGAGACCGCCGCCTGTGTCAGCCCCGAGATCCAGACCGACATACCGGCCCTCGTCGCGAACACCTGGACCCTCGTAACGGCAGCCATAACGGACAGCGCAGGCGCTGCCGTGGCCAACGCCAGCAAGAACGCCATAACGTGCGTGGGCATCGAGATCGAGACCGCGTTTACGACGAACAACATCACGCTTAATGTGGACGAGGTGGTCGTACCCGGACTCCTGACCAGCGTCGTCCTGAACATAACCAACGCAGTCGAGGGCGAGCCGGTCGACCTGACCGCTCCCAGCGACTCCGGCGACGACGGAGTGGCCGACTCGGACGGCAACCACGTGATGGTGATCACGTACACGGACAAGAACCAGATCGTTAGAGACCTGTACTGGGAGAAGAGCTTCCTTGGGGACAACGACTCCGACGACCTTCTGGAGACGGGAGAGCGGGCCAAGCTGACCATCTACCTCAAGGGTCTCGCCGACGCTACGCCTCTAGTGAAGAGCGAGGACTTCTCCATCGAGATCAAGCCTGCCAAGGGCAGCGTCATCGTTGTCGATCGGCGGTCCCCGCCGGTCATCGACACGGTGATGAACATGAACTAGCAGGCGCTACCTGGACGGGCTGTGGCTCCGGCTAACCGGAGAGGGCCAGCCGGGGCCACAGCGGACGGAGAGTACGGGAACATAACGGGACCCATGACGGAGGAGCAGAACATGAAGAGTTACGTGGGGAAACTAATGGGGCGTGTCCGGGATGAGACCGGCATCACCGGTCTGGAGACAGCCATCATCCTGATCGCCTTCGTCGTAGTCGCATCGGTGTTCGCATTCACTGTCCTGTCAACGGGGGTCTTCTCTGCCGAGCGCGGCAAGGAGACCGTCTTTGCCGGCCTGGAAGAGGCTCAGTCGTCCCTTACGAACAAGGGTGGCCTGGTGGCCATTCGGGGCAGCGTGTCCAGCACCAACGCCATCGTCAAACTCAGGTTCGTAGTGACCACGGCCATCTCCGGCAAGGAGATCGACCTGACGCCTCCGAATACGGCGAACGATACCGGGGATGAGCCCGATGCCAACGCCGGCGCCCAGACGGTCATGATCATCTCGTATACCGACGAGAACCAGTTCATCGACGACCTGGACTGGACCATCGACTTCATCGGCAAGGAGAACGGCGACAACATCCTCGACCCCGACGAGCAGGCGGAGATCACGGTCTGGCTCCACAACTACGACAGCGGCAGCACCTCTTACTGGCTGGGGAACTCCTCGACGGCGCCTCAGTACCTGGTGACCTGCCTGGGGATCAACACCACCTTCCGCGTGGAAGTCAAGCCTCGCGAGGGCTCGGTCATGGTGCTGGAGCGGACGACACCGCCGAGGCTGCAGCCAGTGATGGGACTCAACTAGGAGAAAGACCAGTCGTCAGCATGTTCCCCTCTTTTCTTGAGCGACCGGAAGCAGGCGTGGGTCAGCCCAAATCGGGCCGGCCCACGTCCTGCTCCGTGAACTCAACGGACGATCGGAGCCGCCGAACCCCTCGTCCCCGTCTTGACCGGCCGGCCGGCGCCAAGCGCCGGCGACCGGCACCAGGCTCCGGCCATCAGTCCGGTATGTGCAACCGTCGAACGCCCGGAGTGGCAAACCCGTTCACAGCGGGCCGGAAGTCTATCGAGGCGGGCTCATGGACCTGAACAAGCGCTTTGATCAGATGGACAGCGAGATCAAGCTGCTCAAGAACGAGATAAAGCAAGTTCTCATGGACATACAAGAGCACGTCCTCACAGTACAGAACCCGTTCTCCGCGATGATCGTGGCGAAGCAGGAGGCGCCGCCGGCGGGCAACGCACCGGCGGGCAACGGCTCGGCATCCGCCGCCGCCACCGCAGCGGAGCCCCAGGAGACAAAGGCAGAGGCTGCTCCGCCTCCACTTCCCCCTCCGCCGCCGCCGGAGCCTGCCCAGCAACAGTACACCCCTCCGCCACCGCCTCCCCCGCCGCCGCCTGTCCAGCAGTATGCCCCTCCGCCTCCGCCGCAGGCCGCGCCGCAGCCCTTCGTGGCAGCCCCTCCCGCTGGGCCGCCTCAGCCGCTCATGGGTGGACCCGGGCCTGGCCCGGGCCCGGGCCAGGGTCCAGGACCGGGAGTCCCGCCCGGCCGGAGCAAGAAGAAGCGTGATGAAAACGGGAACCGGGCGGCGTCGAAGCTGGATGCGACGAAGGATTCAGACTCTACAGAAGACGATGAAAACGAGAATGAGCCGGTAGAGCGCGTCTTCAAGCTGTCGAAGCCGAGCGCCGGTCCCCCCAAGAAGAAGATGAAGAACGACGAGGTCGAGCTTGACGAGTTCGAATCCGAGCAGAGCATCGAGCCTCAGGCCAGTCGCCGAAGACCGCCCGAGGAGGATCTCGATCGCGACGACGAGTCGATCGAGGACGAATTTGAAGAGGGTCCAAAGGCAAGACTCAGGAGACCGCCTTCGGCGAAACGCAGGCCCGCTCGGGGCGAGTCAATCGACCGTGCCTCTTTGGACCCAGTCCCCAACGACCGTGCCCTGGTGGACCGAACCCGGAGGGGAGAGTCCGGTCTCGACCTGGTCGCAATCGCCGGGCTGGCCGAATGGACCCACCGGGCCGTCGCCCGGGTCGGGATGGACCACCTCGAGGGGCTCATAGCCGTCTCAGAGCTGAGGGGGCGCCTTCCCGCAGGTCACAAAGAGATCATCCTGACAATGGCCAAGATGTTCGATGAATCGGGGCCCGGAGGCCGCATGAGCCCGAGGGAGATGCTCTTCCTCCTGTCGCAGCTGGCCGGACTCACTGCGGGTCTCAGCCCGAACGACGCGCGGCTGATCCGCTTTCTACTGCAACGAGACTCGGAGGTGTTCCCATCAACGCAGCCATAACAACCATGCTACTGACCATAGCCGGCGTCGCGAGCGCGGTTCTGGTGTTCAACGCGCTTTACCCAGCCCTGAGCCGCAGCTCCGGTGCCGTCTCGGCGGCCAGTGCGAAGGTCGACGACCGGCTGAAGAGCGACATCGAGATAGTTCACGCGGTCGGAGAGCTGGACGCCAGCGACTCCTTCGCCGACACCAACGGGAACGGCAAGTTCGACTTCCTGATCTGGGTCAAGAATGTCGGCTCTACAACCATCGACGCGGTGGAGGAGTCCGACGTCTTCCTGGGACAGACCGGAAGCTTCGTCTACATCCCGCACGAGAGCGACGTGGAGTCCACGGTGTACCCCCGGTGGAGCTTTTCGCTCGAGAACAACAGCACCGAATGGGCTCCAAGGGCGACGGTCAAGGTCACGGTGACCTACGACTCACCGCCGGACGCGGTGCCGGCTACCGGAACATACGACGTCAAGGTCATCGTGCCCATCGGTGTCTCCGACGAGACCTTCTTCAGTATCTAGGGGAGGAGGCGGTCCCGCAGAGGGACGAGGCCCTTCGGAGCCGCCACCCCGCACAGTCAGTGGAAGATGACGAATCTTCTTACCGCCGTTTTCGCGGTGGCGCTCCTAATTCTGGGGGTGGCGAGTCTGACGGAGGCGACGCTCTCGTCGGCCTCCGACGTGTCGGGGGCATGGGCGAATATGGCGGAGAGGCACCTGGCGGCGATCAGGACCGACGTGTCTCTCGTGACCGCCGATGTGGCCGGCTCGGGCACTAATGTGGACATAAAGCTTCTGAACAGCGGCCAGACGGCGCTCGGTACCTTTACGAGCTGGGATTTGGTGGTCGAATACTACAAGACGAGCACGAATCAGGGACTGGCCATCTCGTGGCTGTCCTATACGTCGTCCAGCACGCCGCTCAACGGCGAATGGACCGTCAACGCGATATACGCCAACTCCAACTTCGTCGACGCGGAGGTCTACGATCCGAACATCTTCAACCCGAACGAAGGGATGATCATCAGGCTGAAAATCACGCCTGAGATCCCGACGAGCACCGCGAATCTCGTGACCATCGGCACCCCCAACGGGGTCACGGTGGCCGCACCATTCTCGAGGTAATCGATGACTACCCTGGACGCGAACAAGGGGAAAGTTGTCTCGACGGGAAACTCCGAGATCGACAAGAAGCTGGGAGGCGGCGTCCCGATCGGGTCCATGACGCTGATCGAGGGCGAGTCGGACTCCGGTAAGTCGGTGCTCTCCCAGCAGATGATATGGGGCTCTCTGTACGACGGGTTCAATGTCGTCCTGTACACGACCGAGAACACGATCAAGAGCTTCATCCGTCAGATGGCCAGCCTCAGCCTCGATATATCCGACTTCCTTCTGCTGCGAAAACTGAGAATCTTTCCCGTCATGGTCTCCAAGACGAAGCTGACTCCCGAGCAGGTCTTCACGGCGCTCCTGACGGACATTCAGAGGTGCGAGCCGCCCGCCCTGATCGTGGTGGACTCCCTGACCACCTTCATCACCCACACGTCCATCGAGGAGACGATGAGCTACTTCGAGGCCTGCAAGGAGCTTTGCGACGAGGGCGTCAGCGTCATCAACGTGGTGAACTCCTACGCGTTCGGACAGGCCGAGCTGGCGAGGGTCCGGTCGATGTGCGACGCCCACCTCAAACTTCGGACCGAGCAGGTGGCCGACCTGCTGGTCAAGGTTCTCGAGGTGGCAAAGGTTCGCGGAGCCGAGCTGAGCACCGGCAACGTGATCAGCTTCGACGTCGAGCCGATGTTGGGGATGCGGATCATCCCGATTTCGAAAGTCAGCGTTTAGCCCGGCCGCCGAATACAGTCAGGAGGAACTCTACCAGTGTCCAAGATCACCCTGCCGTTCGAGGTCGAGGAGGCGGAGGGGAAGCACGAGGGCGACCCGTTTGCCTGCACCCTCTACAAGATGCTTCCCGAGCCCATGCAGGAGCAGACGAAGGAAGCCGTCTACCTTCTCGAATACCTGCACATGATACCCGTCAACCAGTTCGGGATACCCGAATACCACCCGACGCTGTCCAGGGGCCTGGGAGACCTGGACTCGACCAACCTGATATATCCCGTGGAGGGGGGCCTCTTCGTCCACGTGATCGACGACCCGCTGGGCGGGAGGGGCTACTACATCGCGATCGAGCCAAAGCTCAGCAATGGCATGGACGAAGGTGAGATGGTCCGCTCCTCGGAGATGGCGCTGCTGGACTACGCCATGGAGTTCGAGGGCGCCGAGACCGCTGCCGAGCAGACCGAGGTCCTCGAACGTCTCCTCGAGCAGCTCTACAAGACCCAGACCAACGACGAAAGCGGACTTCGCGGCACGATCCGAAAGCTGATCAGCAAGACCTCCAAGCGGAACACTCAGCTGTTGGACGGCGACCTGCGGGTCCTCAAATACATCATGGTCCGGGACAAGATCGGTATCGGCATTCTGGAGCCGATGATAAGGGACATCTACATCGAGGACATCAGCTGCAGCGGTCTCGGCTCGCTGTTCATCGAGCACAAGATATTCTCGAGCCTCCGCACCGGGTTCGAGTTCAACAACGCTACGGAGCTCGATGAGTTCGTGCTACGCCTATCCGAGCGCGTCAAGAAGCCGGTCACCTTCCGTAACCCGATCGTGGACGCGAGCCTCCCGGACGGCTCTCGAATCAACATCGTCTATGGAGAGGACGTGTCGAAGCGGGGCAGCAACTTCACCATACGTAAGTTTGCCGAAACTCCTCTGAGCATCCTGGAGCTCATCGACTTCAAGAGCATCGACTACATCATGGCCGCCTACCTCTCGCTGATCATCGGAGAGGGGATGAACGTGTTCGTCTCCGGAGAGACGGCGTCCGGCAAGACGACGCTCCTCAACGCCCTCAACGTGTTCATACACCCGGACGCCAAGGTAGTGTCCGTCGAGGACACGCCCGAGCTCGCCGTCCCTCACCCCAACTGGATCAGGGAGGTCACCAGGCCGGCCAAGCCCGGCCAGGAGGCGGCAGGTGTGGGCATGTTCGATCTACTGAAAGCAGCCCTTCGTCAGCGTCCAAACGAGATCCTGATCGGGGAGATTCGCGGAGAGGAGGGACTGATCGCTTTTGGCGCCATGCAGACCGGCCACGCGGTAATGGCGACGTTCCACGCCTCTACCGTGGAGAAGCTCATCCAGAGGCTGACCGGCGCCCCGATCCTCGTTCCCAAGGCCTACATCGACAACCTCAACGTCGTAGTGATCCAGACCTCGGTGACCCTTCCGAACGGCAAGGCGGGCCGCCGAGCCGTGAGCATCAACGAGATCGTGGGGTACGACTCGGCCAGCGACTCCTTCTCCTTCGTGGAGGTGTTCCGCTGGGACCCCATCAAGGACGTCTTCGAGTTCTCCGGCAATATGAACAGCTACATGATGGAGCAGAGGATCGCCCCTAAGAAGGGCATCCCGAGCCATAAGAAGAGGCAGATCTATGGGCTTCTAACCAAGAGGGCCCGGGTTTTGGAGAAGCTGTCGCAGAACAATGTCAAGGACTTCAATGAATTTTACCGGGTTATTGCCAAAGCTCAGAGGGAAGGCATCTTCTAGCCACTCCCAGAGCGAGCCCGAGAGCAAGCAAGCGAAGAAGAGGACCAAGGCCTCCGAGCGGACGCTCAAGTTCGATCTCTTTGCCCAGCTCTCGTATATGGCTTCCGTGGCGACCGCGGGCGTCTCGCGGTCGGGTCTGTTCGAGTACGCCGCGCAGGTTCCCTACTCGACGGGAGCCTATTTCCACGACATCCACATCATGGCGCGGAAGCTGAACATCGACTACGCCGAGGCCTGCCGGATGAAGGCCGACCAGACCACGGCTCAGGACGTCAGGGGCTTCCTCCTGAGAATGGCCGGATCGCTGGCCTCTGGGGAGGACGAGGCCGAGTTCCTCAGCCGCGAGGCTGAGGAACTCGGAGAGATGTACGGCAAGCAGTACGAACGCCAGATCGAGTCGCTGAAGAAGTGGACCGACGCCTACGTGGCACTCGTCGTGGCGGCCGGCCTCATAGTGATCGTGACGTTCATCTCGATGATGATCTACGAGGTAGGCGTCGCCTTCATCGCCGGCGTCGCGCTCGCGATGGTCGGGGCCACGGGTCTCGGGACCTGGATCATCTACGTCAGCTCACCCAGGGAGACCAAAACCAGGATCACCGGGCCCAGCTCTCGTGATCAGCTCATGGCTACGAAGCTGTTCAAGATCTGCGTGCCTCTCGCGTTCGCCGTTAGCATGACACTGCTGGTGTTTGGTATGGACCTGGGGTGGGTGTTGATGATCGCGGCCGCGATCGTTGCGCCGCCCGGCTACTTCATCAACAGAGACGACGCCCGAGTCACCAAGAAGGATGCCGACGTGGCGACGATGGTCAGGGTGATAGGCGGAGTAGCCTCCGCGGTCGGAACCACCGTCGGCGACTCGCTGACCAAGATCGACCGGCGCTCCATGGGCGCCCTCATGCCGGAGGTCACGCTCCTTCGATACCGTCTGAAGGCCGGGATCGAGCCAAACCTCTGTTGGGACACCCTGGTGAACGAAGCGGGAAGCGAGCTGATCGAGCGGACCATCCAGATGTTCTGGGACCCGATCTCGTTTGGCGGAGAGCCCGGCAAGGTCGGGAACTCCGCGGCCCTGTTCGCGTCCAAGATCACCTTTCTCAGGGCCAACCGGGCCATGGTGGCGGCGAGCTTCCGTTGGCTCACCATGCCCCTTCACATAGCCCTCGTATCCATCCTGGCGTTCATCGTTGAGGTAATGGGGCTCTTCTCCCAGGGCCTCCAGACGGACGCCGGTCTTCTGCAGGAGGCCACAAGCTCGTCCGCTGCCAGTCAGGCCTTCTCAGCCAGCTCCGCGTTTACGTTTGGCCAGGTGAACCTTCAGGTCGTGAGTATCCTGACAACCGCGGTGATTCTGGTGCTGACCATCGCCAACGCCTTTGCGCCCAAGGGGGCCGAGGGCGGGCACAGCTACAAACTGGTCTTCAACCTGGCCATCACGATGGTGATCTCCGGGTTCCTGATGCTCGCGGTGCCCAAGATGGCCAACTCGATATTCGAAACGATCACCGACATATCGCCCTAAGAGCGAGTGAGGAGGCGCAGCCATGAAGCTACGCGGCAAATGCAAGAAGGAGAAGGACGAGTCCGAGACGCTCGTCATGGACAACGAGGAAGCGGCCACGGCCGTGCTCGAAGCGGAGACGCCTCCACCGGAGACAGCGGATAGCGTGGACTCGGTCGCTGCGGCCGATGAGCCGGTAGCGGCCGCAGCCGCACCCGAAGGGGCACCCGAGCCGGCCGGCGACACGGCGTCCCCCGCCGAGCCGGAGCTCCTGGACGACCTCATGGACATCTTCACCTCGGAAGAGGAGGAGGACGCCGAGCTATCTTCGAGGACTGAAGACCTTGAAGAGATCAGCATGGAGGCCCTCTTGTCCGAGGCGCGCGATGTCGCCGTCAGGATTCGGGAGGCCGCGAGTCCATAATCTGAGCCATCCCCGAACAAGGGCCCCTCACGTGAAGCGATGCACGATGACAGGCGAGGAGGGTGTTCGGATGACGATCGCGAAAGCTGAAGACGTGGGCCATCAGGTGGCGAGGCCGTCCGATCGGCCGGAGGTGGTGGCCGCGAGGATGAACCACGACCTCAACAACCCGCTGGCGGCCATCATAGTGGTGGCCGAAGTGCTCCTGCGGAGCGAAGACATCGAGCCGCACGTCCGGGGCCGGGTCGAGACTATACTCGCCCAGGCGCGAAAGGCAGCCTCGGTAGCGCAAGATCTTCGCTCGCTCATGCTGGACGAGTTGGCCAGCTAGTCTGCGTCTCCACACAGGGCACCCAGGACGGCGACACCCTGTCGGGCCGCCGTCCGAACGGAGGCGAGCCGGCTGCGTATGTCGGGCTCGGTTACCAGCCAGTTGAGCACCTCGACGTTGGTCGAGACCATCGTGAGCAGGTTTCTCAGGTCGTGTTCCGCCTGCCGCCTGGAGGGCCGCTGACGCCTATGACGTTGGGGGCCGGCCTCCGCGGCTCGATATATGGTCACGACCGCCTTCGCGCCGCTTCCCGGAAACCCGTAGAGAAATCTGCTGAACGAGAGACGGAGGGGCGGCCCGGCCTGACTCTCCAGCACGAAGGCTCCCGACGCATGGCCGGCCGAGAGGCATTGACCCCAGGTGGCGAACAGCTCGTCGATCGGCGCCCGTTCCCCAGACAGGGTCTCCCACCAGGGTCCGAAGGATCCGCCGGGTTCGAAGTCGAAGAGCGTGCACCACGCGCCGTTCACGTAGACGACGTGTCCGTCGGGCTGTGCGATCTCGACCGCGTCACCGGATGACTCCAGGGCGCAGAGGAGGAGGCCGACGTCAAGCTGCAGGCCGGACTCTGGCGGCTTCTCCTCGGGCCGGCTCGCCCAGAGTGAGCCGTCAGAGGGTTTGGCAGGCGTCTCACCCGGCTTGGCGAAGCTGCGACTCCCCACCGGACGCACCCCCGATCGGGACAGGTTCGTCCGCTCGCCGGTACCGGCCAGATCGGCTAGCTGCTCAGCCATCTGCGCTCCTCCTACCCGTCAATCAGGCAACGTACAACCGGGCGTCCACGGCAGGGGAGTCGCGTCCGACTGCGCTTTGGGAGTATCATAGGCTGCCGCCCGGCGCTATTTTTCTTGTCGCCGTCTTGGAGTTTTCTTAAACGATGGTTACTCAGGTTTCTTTGATGATAAAGCTAGCGTAACCCAGTGCAACCGCAGTTCGGCCCGGTTTCCCTGCCGGGAACGGGCGGGCACCGCCCTACCCATTCGGGGGGGCCTCCATTTTCCATGCCTCGGCTGGCCTTCCCATGTCCCGACCGTGCAGTCACGCTGGGAGGGCGCTCCATAGAGCGAGTCGATGCCGTGTTTCGGCAGCTTGACTGGATCAACGGGCCATAATACCCTAGGCGTTGAGTTGGCAGTCTCTAGACTGCCGGGGCCATACCGCAGTGGGAGTAGAGGTCATCGCGATGCAGGTTGCCACGCTACCCGAGAGTCCCGGAGCTCTGCGGGAGCTCATTCGCAGGGGCGAGCTGACCCAGACGACGGCCGGAATGGCTCCGGGGCACGTTCAGGCGAACCTCGTCGTGCTCCCCAGGGACCAGGCGTTCGACTTCCAGCTGTTTGCACAGCGAAACCCGAAGCCCTGTCCACTGCTGGACGTCATAGAGGCCGGGTCGACGACGCCGTCCATCATGGCTCCGGGCGCCGACATCAGATATGACCTCGCGAAGTACCGCATCTACGTGAACGGCGAGCTTCAGGCCGAGCCCGACGACCTCTCCGAGTACTGGTCCGACGACCTCGTCTCATTCCTCCTGGGCTGCAGCTTCTCCTTCGAGTCTGCTCTGATCCGAGCCGGCATTGAGCTCCGTCACATAGCGGACTGCACCATCGTGCCGATGTACATTACGAACATCCAGACGACTCCGGCCGGCGTCTTCTCAGGACCGATGGTCGTCTCGATGCGGCCCATACCTCACGACCAGGTCGTCAGGGCGGTCCAGGTAACTTCGAGGTTTCCGGCGGTCCACGGAGCGCCGGTCCACATCGGAGACCCCGCGGTCATCGGCATCCGGGACGTCTCGAAGCCGGACCTCGGTGATCCGGCGGAGATAAGGGACGGCGACGTGCCGGTCTTCTGGGCGTGCGGCGTCACCCCTCAGGCGGTGGCCATGAGTTCCAAGCCGCCTCTGATGATCACCCACTCGCCCGGGTACATGTTCATTACGGACAAGAGAGACGAAGACCTGGCGGCCCTGTAGACCTCGCGGCCCGGGCGCTTACCGAGGACGTACATACGGGAGCCTGACCTCGCATACCGTCCGTATCCTGAACGGCGTGGCAATTGAACGATTGGTGGCGGTAGCCCGCGAACCCACTTCGGGTGAACAGAGAGGACCCCTCCCTAGAAGGAATGACGGCCACGCCAGGCGATGTGTGGCCCGACGACCCTGGACACGCGGCGTCATGGGGGTTCCAGAGGGGGCGTCGCCCCCTTTTCGGGCTTTAGGGTGTCCCCACCCCTCGGGCGGGTGGGAGGGCCGGAGACCGTCGGTTTAGTGGGTGCGCGGACGGATTTCGTCTTTCCGCATGATAAGGAGAAGCCCATGTCCATCGAAGACATCGTCCTGGACCGAGACCGCAGAGGCATCACAGCCCTCAGGCCGCATCTCCCGGAAGACTTCTGCGACCAGGCGGCGGGTCTGATACTAGACAATCCTGGAACCGCGTTCATCGTCACCGGATTCTACATACTCGGCGCCGCTACGGAGACCGACGGTCCGCCGGGCGCGATCGTCATGGGCGACGCGCTGCAGGCTCTGGGATACGAGGTCGTGTACGTCACCGACAGGTACACTGCGCCCGTCATGACAGGCGTGATCGGCTCGCGGGCCGAGGTGGTGGACTTCCCGATCACGGACGACGAGGCTAGCAAGAGGTTCGCCGGCGAGCTGCTCGCCAAGCACAGCCCATCGGTGGCGATCGCCATCGAGCGGTGCGGCCTGACGGCCGAGGGCCACTACCGCAATATGCACGGCGACGACATCGGGGAGTACAACGCCAGGACCGACCACCTGTTCACCGGCCATCCCGCCACGGTCGGCATAGGGGACGGCGGCAACGAGCTGGGAATGGGAAACCTGGCGTCGGTGATCGCCGACACCCCATCACTGGTCAAGATCCCCTGCGTAACGAAGGTAACGAAGCTAATCATCGCCAGCGTCTCCAACTGGGGCGGATACGGCCTGGTGGCGTCTCTGTCAAAGCTCAAGGGTCAGAACCTCCTCCCGTCGGTCGAGGCCGAGCAGGAGCTGTTGAAGCGGACGGTGAGCATGGGGGCGGTAGACGGCATGAGCCGCAAGGCCGAGAACAAGGTCGACGGCTTCACGATGGAAGAGAACAGCGAGGCCATCGAGCAGCTTCACGCCTATCTAGCAGGGCAAGGCATCTAGGGCCCGGTCATCGAGCGGGCGGCTAAGCCTCGCCCGCCATTCGAGCCGGGGCCGGCTGCTCGAGGAACCCTCTGAGTTTGGCGAGCGCCCTGCGCTGGAGCCTCGATACGTGAACCTGCGAGACCTCGATCCTCGATCCTCTCCGCTATCTGCGTCTGCGACAGATCCTGATAGAACTTGAGCACGACGATCGAACTGGGCATCCTCTCCGCCCAGCCGCTCGGACAGCGTGCCGGACCCGTCCCCGTCGTCGCCCCCAAGCATCTGGTCGAGCGATCGCGCGTCGACCGTCCGGCCGAACTCGAGGGCGTCCCGTACCTGTCTCTCCGTCAGGTGGCAGCTCTCGGCCAGCTCGGCCTCAGTCGGCCATCGGCCCAGCTGAGACGCGAGCCTCTCGGACGCCCTGCGAACGGCCAGCATGTTGCTTCGCAGCGCCCGTGGGACCTTGCACGGTCCACCGTGATCCCGAAGATAGTTCAGGATCGAGCCCAGGATCGAGCCCAGGATCCCCGGGATCGCCAGCGAGGCGAAGCTTGACCCCCGACTCGGGTCGAACTTGTCGATGGCCCTCAGGAGGCCGATCACCCCTATCTGGAACAGGTCCTCCGGCGGCTCCTTGGAGGCCCAGAACCGCCGGCTCAGCCGCCGGACCAGGGGTCCATAGCTGGAGACTATCTGCTCCCTGGGACTGGAGCTCCAGTCTGTGGCGCGGACTTCACTCGGGGCCACCGCGTGACTTACGGAAACACTGACCATGATCGCCAACTCTCCTGGGGCGCGCCAAGCGCGCCATGCCGGATTCGGTGAGAGAAGGGAAGCCCACACCCCTGGAGAGCAGGAGTCCGCAGGGCTCTCGCCGCTGGGCACAAACGATATCGTCCGGCTGCCGGACGAAACATAGGGCAGGCACATAACTGGGGCCGTCGTTTTAACGAGTTTCAGACCGGGTGACTGTACGTGACTGAGCCCCGGTGCCGGCTGAGGCCAGCACCAATCCGAATGGGGGCTGGCATGGATGAAAAGATAAAGGCCGCCGATCCGCCTAGCTAGCCGGAGGACTCAACTGCTGGACCGCCGTCTGGTTTTCCTGCCTGAACGGGAGCTGACCGAGACTCCCGCCGACAGAGGAATGGACTTCGAAGACGTTCGCTTCTCCGCCGTTGACGGGGTGCGGCTCCACGGCTGGTTCATCCCAGGCGGCGACGAGATAACGCTGCTGTGGCTGCACGGTAACGGCGGGAACATCGCCCACCGACTCGACGTCCTCTCGGCACATCACCGCCTCGGGGCGAGCATATTCATCATCGACTATCGAGGGTACGGGATCAGCGAAGGGAGGCCCTCAGAAAAGGGAACCTACCGGGACGCCGAGGCCGCCCTCGGCTACCTCACGTCCCGCGACGATCGAGGCGGCCGGCATGTCGTTCTGTATGGACACTCGCTGGGCTGCGCCGTCGCACTCGAGGTTGCGGCGCGGCACGAGGTGGGAGCCGTGGTTTTGGAATCGCCTTTCACATCCGTCCACGCGATGGCCAGGAGCCGTCACCCCATCATTCCGTCGTGGCTCCCTCTCTGGCCGATCATCGAGGCTCGGTACGACAGCCTATCGAGAATCGAAAGGGTCGCCGCCCCGATAATGATCGTCCACGGAGAGCTGGACGAGACGGTGCCGTTCGAGATGGGGCGAGAGCTCTTCGCCGCCGCCAACGAGCCAAAACGGCTCCTGGCGGTCCCCGGCGCTGGACACAGCGACGTCCTCGAGGTGGGCGGCGGCTTGTATCTCGACGCCCTGAGGACGTTCTTGGACGACCACGTCGGCCGCAGGCCCTCGTAGCCGGGTATTGACAACAGAGGACCGCGACGCTAGTGTTGGCGTCGGTTTCCATCCAGGCACCGGGTCGCAAAAGGCCGCCCATCCAGCAAACTGGTTGAGCCATGCAGGGCGTGCAGAGGAGCGAAGCCCCTATGCTGGGAGTCTGAGGGTGTCCCTCAGATACGCGGGGCGGTGGCTGCGAACGCGGTCTTGATACGACGGTAGCGCCTGAAACCCAGGGGTGCGGGGAGTCGAAGTCCCGCGCCCGGGACTTAGGATTGGCAAACTGGTTGAGCCATGCAGGGCGTGCAGAGGGGCGAAGCCCCTATGCCGGGAGTCTGAGGGTGTCCCTCAGATACACCTTCCCCTTTTCTAACGGTGGGGCGGTGGCTGCGAACACGATCTCGATACGGCGGTAGCGTCTCCAGGGGGCGCGGCGAGCCCCCCGCCCAGGACTTACCCATGAAAGCAGTCTACATAGCAGAGCACGGTGGCCCCGAGGCCCTCACGTACGGCGACCTGCCCGAGCCGGTTCCCGGCCCCAACGACGTCAAGATAAGAGTCCGGGCCTGTAGCCTCAACCGCCTGGACCTGTACGTCCGCGCCGGTACAAGGGGGACCCGCCTGAGCCTGGAGCAGCCCCGCGTGCTAGGCGGCGACCTGGCGGGCGACGTCGTCGAGGTCGGCTCCGAGGTCACGCGAGTCCAGCCCGGAGACCGGGTCGTCGTCAACCCCAAGCTCACGTGTCGGCAGTGTCCCCACTGCGTGGACGGCGAGGAGGAGCTGTGCGTCAGCTCCGGAATGCTGGGATCGACCGCCAACGGCGGCTACGCTGAATTCGTCACGGCCCCCGCCGTCAATGCCGTGAGACTGCCCGGCCACGTCTCGTACGAAGAGGCCGCGGCCCTTCCCACCGTCTTCCTACCCTCCTGGACCATCCTCATCCGCAGGGCGGCATTGAAGCCGTGGGAGACCGCGCTGGTCATGTCGGCATCGAGTGGAGTCGGAAGTGCTGCGATCCAGGTGGCCAAGCGAGTCGTCGGTGCCAGGGTCATCACGACCACCAGCAGCGAGGAAAAGGCGGTCAAGGCCAGAGAGCTGGGCGCCGACGAGGTCATCAACTACAAGAACGAAGACATCGCCGAGCGCGTAAAGGAGATCACCGGTGGAAGGGGTGTCGACGTGGTCGTCGATCACGTCGGAGCCGACTTCTGGCCGGCGATATCCGCCTCCCTGGCGCCGGGAGGACGCCACGGCATCTGCGGCGTGACCAGCGGATACAAGGCCGAGCTTCAGATGGGCCTGCTGTTCCTGCGGAACCAGACCGTCTTTGGGGTCTTCATGGGCCGTAACGGAGACCTGCAACACATCGTGGACATGGCCGCGTCCGGGGCCATCAGGGGGGTCGTGGACCGGGTCTTCCCGCTGGAGCGGACCCGGGAGGCTCACGAGGTCATGGAGGAGGGCGGCTTCTTTGGCAAGCTGGTTCTGAAGATACCTTGAGGCGGGGCGGACCCGATGCACATCCTGTTCACCTCACGATGAGATGAGGAGAAGAGGGGAGCGCAGAGGGGCGAAGCCCCTTTGCCGGGAGTCTGAGGGTGTCCCTCAGAAAACTTCCTCTCCTTTCTTCTCTTGAAGGCAGGGCGGAGCCTGTCGCCCAGACCCATCCTGCGAAATGGGGAATTCAGACGGGCGCAGTACCGTGCCTGGACCCCAAGCACATGCTAATATCTGCGGCGCGAGCGATACTGCAGAAGGAGCCACCATGGCCGACTCACTAGAGGGCAGGGTAAGCCTGATAACCGGTGCGGCGTCCGGGATCGGCCGTGCAACGGCGCTGGCCTTCGCCCGGGAGGGCGCGAAGGTGGCCGTCGCCGACATCGACCCGGAGGGCGGCGAGCAGACCGTCCACCTGATCGAGGACACGGGAGGCGAGGCCCTCTTCGTCAGCGTCGACGTTACCAAGGCCTCGGAGGTCCAGGCGATGGTGGATGCCGTCGTCGATGCCTATGGGCGCCTGGACTGCGCCTTCAACAACGCCGGAGTCGGCGGGATCGGCGTGCCTACTCATGAGCACACGACAGAGGACTGGGATCGAACTCTTGGGATCAACCTCAAAGGGGTCTGGCTGTGCATGAAGTACGAGATCCCAAGGATGCTGGAGCACGGCCGGGGAGCCATCGTCAACAGCGCATCGATGCTCGGAGTGATCGGCATGGCCGGTATGTCGGCGTACGTCGCCAGCAAGCACGGAGTGGTCGGGCTCACCAAGTCGGCAGCGCTCGAGTACGCCAAAGAAGGGATAAGGGTCAACGCGCTGTGTCCCGGAGTCATCCGGACACCCATGAACGAGAAGTACTGGAACGAGTTCCCCGAGACCGAGGAGCCGCTACGCGAGGCGGAGCCTATAGGCCGATTCGGAGAGCCCGAGGAGATGGCCGAGGTGGCCCTGTGGCTGTGTTCCGATGCCGCATCCTTCGTCACCGGCCACGCGATGCTCGCCGACGGCGGCTTCGTCGCCCAGTAGACCCCTAAGCCGGTCCGCCTAACGCGGATGGGTGCGCCTGGGAATCACCTCTCCTGGGTTGGCCGCGCAAGAGGTGTGCAGAGGGGCGAAAGCCCCTACGCCGGGAGTCTGAGGGTGTCCCTCAGAAACATCTATTCTTGTTTCCTCATTGAACGGGGGTGGGGCCCGCTCACCACGGGTCAGCGGCCCGCAACCCCTCTCCCAATCATCCGCCGGTCGTGGAACAGGTAGTGGTTGGCGTAGCCGGCGTACGGCCCGAAGTAGTCCTGCGCCCACACGCGCATGTCCCGAGCCGATCGCGGCCCGTCCTCCATCTTCAGATACCAGTCATGGAGAGCCCGCCGTATCCAGACGTCGACCGGGAACGCATCGAGCTTCTCCAGCGAGAACATCAGCACGCAGTTGGCGACCTTGTCTCCGACCCCGGGTAGCGTGGTCAAAGCGGCGAGCGCGTCGTCGTAGGACGACTCCCGCAGGCCGAAGAGATCGACGGCGCCGTCGGCGACCGCCCGCGCGGTCTGGGCCACGTACCTTGCTCGAAACCCGAGGCCAAGCTCCCGTAGGCGCACCTCGCCCGCCTCGGCCAGCCGGTCCGGACCCGGAAACGCTCCACGGACCCTGCCGTTCGACCTGATGGGCCGGCCAAACTGGGCCGACAGACCCTCTACAACGCCGCTTATTCGAGGGATGTTGGAGGCCGACGAGCAGATGAACGACACCAGGCATTCCCAGGGGTCCTGTCTCAGCAGGCGCATCCCCCTGTACCGCTCCACGGAGGCCCGGAGGCGCTCGTCGACGTCGATCGCGGCATATATCGCTTCTAGGTCCTCCTCCAGCCGGAAATAGCTCTGCAGCAGCGGCTCGATCCGCTCCTCGTCGTCGGGCTCCGACACGAACTCGATGCCCTCCGGCGCTCGGCGAACCCTGACCAGGTTCGAGAACACCACCCCCTCGAACCACCCATCCGACTGGCGCCAGCGGAACGTCTGGCCGCTGGCCAGCGTGCTCTGGAGGTCCAGGGGCTGGCCGGTTGCGATCAGCATCAGTCTGCGTTGAGCCAGCCACGGATTCTGTCCCCGAGATCGAGCATGCCGCACCGGCTCACCTCGACCGGCGGCAGCGAGTTGAGGAACGCCTTCCCGTAGCTGCGCGAAACCACGCGCCTGTCGAGGATCACGACCACACCCCTGTCGGTCTTGGTCCGGATGAGACGGCCGAACCCCTGACGGAGTCGAAGGATCGCCTGGGGCACTGCGTATTCCTTGAACGAGCTCTCGAAAAGCTCCGATCGTGCCTCGAACACCGGATCGGTTGGAACACTGAAGGGCAGCCTGGCCACGAGAAGCACACTCAGGACGTCGCCCGCGAGGTCCACCCCCTCCCAGAAGCTGGATGTTCCGAGGATGACCGAGCTCGGATTGTCGACGAATGTCCGCACCAGCCGGCCTGGTGTCCCGTCGATTCCCTGGGCCAGAACCTGGATCCCGTGGGCCTGCAGGTTGCCGCGAACGGTCTGCGCCGTCGCCTGAAGGGACGCCTTGGACGTAAAGAGCGCCATCGTGCGGCCACCGGCGGCCAGGGCGGCGTCGGAGATCGCCTGACCGAGCGCCTCCTGGTATGCCCACGAGCTCGGCTCCGGCATGTCCTCGGGCACGCACACCAGAGCCGCCTTGGCGTAGTCGAAGGGTGACCCAACCAGCAGCTCCTTGGCGTCGACGAACCCGGTCCGGCCTCGGATGTGGTCGAAGCTCCCGCCGGTGCTCAGGGTCGCGCTCGTGAGTATGACCGACTGCTTCTGAGTGAACAGGTTCTTGTCGAGAAGAGCACCCACGTGCAGCGGGGCCGAGTGAAGGCTCATGTCCCCGGTTCTGCCCATGCGGGAGGCCCAGTAGATACCGTCCTCGCTGGGGTGAGGGATGAGCTCGGAGAGATGCCGCCGCAGCTCCGAGTTGAGATCCAGCGCGGTTCCGATCTCGAGCATCAGTCCCTCGTAGTCGATGAGACCGGACTCCTCGAGCCCGTCCAGAGAGGTCTCCAACGCGCTTAGCTGGCTCCCCAGGTAGCCGAGGGAGACGTCGACGTTCTCCCAGGCGATCTCGACGGACGACCAGGCCGGTTGACTGCGGGTGGCCTTCGTTATGCGGACATCCTGACCCGCGTCCAGGCCGCGACCGTCTTCGCCGGTGACTGCGCCCGCGATCGCCGCAAACAGCTCCGAGATGCTGGTCCGAATCGACGGCACGGCGGCCATCATGTCCGTCGCGACCTTCGTGACGCTCTCCTGCCGGCCCGACGAGGCCGACGAGCCGCGGAATGCGGCGATCGCGTCCTGAAGCAGGCCCCGGTCGCCCCCAATCGCCTGCAGCCGCTCGTCGGCCGATGCCTGGCTGAGCTGGAAACCCAGGTGACGGGTGGCCTCCGCCTCCAGGTGGTGGGCCTCGTCCACGATCAGGATGTCGTAGCTGGGAATCAGCGTTCCGCCCGCGGTGACGTCGGACATAAGGAGCGCGTGGTTCACGATCACCAGGTGCGCGGCGGCGGCCCTCTCGCGCGCGGCACGCAGGAAGCAGACGCCGTTGGCTCCGGCGCAGTCCAGGGCGCCCTGAGTCGACACCCTGTCCCATGGTGAGGAGGCGCTGCGATGCGCCAGGTTCAGCTCGGCCCTGTCGCCGGTCGAGGTCGACTCGAGCCACACCAGCACCTTCGACAGCACTCTGGCCTCATCGCCGGAGAGCGACTCGCTCGATGCCAGGTGCGACCATCGCCTCAAGCACAGGTAGTTGGCGCGCCCCTTTAGCTGCGTGAAGCGAAAGGCTTCCACGGGAATGCCCGCCGCCGCCAGAGCCTCCAGCAGCAGGGGAACATCTTTCTTCAGCAGCTGTTCCTGGAGGTTGATGGTGTTGGTCGACACGACCACACGCTTGTTGTTGGCTATCGCGTACATGGCCGCCGGCAGCAGATAGGCCAGCGACTTGCCGACACCGGTCCCGGCCTCGACGATCAGCCGCTGCTCCCCGTTGATGGCCTCTGCGACCGACCGAGCCATCTCCACCTGCTCCGCCCTCTCCTCGAAGCCGGGCATCGTCCTCGACAGGGGTCCCCCGTCGGCGAGAAGCGAGGCCACCAGGTCGACGTCCATCCTGCTCAGGACCTGGTTCGCGCGGAGGCTCTTCTCACGCTGCAGGCGCTCTCTCAGGACGCGAGTGTCGAATCCGAGGACCCCTGGATGGCGGGATGTCTCGCCGTCCGGCTCTCGACGAGCACCGAGCGCCGACCCGGCACGCAGCTTATGAGCCTCAAGCTTCCCCAGGAAGTACGATAGCGTCCAGGACGAACGGGCCGCGAGCTGCTGTATCTGGGCGAGAGTGTAGACGTTCAGTTCGAGGGCCAACTCGGTCAGCCGGAGAAAGACCTCTCTGGTCACCTGCGCGTCCTCCATCGCCCTGTGCGGACGGGGGTGAGCCACACCCAGCGAGGCCGCCAGCTTGGATAGGGCGTACTCGGGTGCCTCCGGTAGCAGGACGTAGGCGAGGTCCCAGGTGTCGCCCCTGGGGTTCGGCAGCTTCAGCCCCTTGCTGGCGAGGAAGTTCAGATCGAACGCGACGTTGTGTCCAAGTATCGGGGCGGAGCCGATGAAGGCTCCCAGCTTGGGAGCCACGGCCGAGAATGGGGGGGCCCGGTCGACGTCATCCTGGGTGATGCCCGTGTAGCGCCTGATGAACTCGCTCAGGCGGCGGCCTGGGTTCACGAACGTCTCGAACTCGTCCAGGATCCGCTCGCCTGCGAACTTGACCGCCCCAACCTCGATGATCTCGTCGCCCTCCGGCGAGAGACCGGTCGTCTCCAGGTCTATCGACACCCAGACCTCGTCCAGCGCGGAGCTGCTTTCGGTGGCCGTGGTTCCGGGATCTTCGTTCAGCATGTCAGGGTCCGGAGGTTTCCGATGTTGAAATCGACGGCAGGCTTGAAGGCCCTGGCCTTTATGGCCTCGATCAGGTCCTCCTCGGAATCTATCTCGTTGTCGAACACTGTCACGGCCTTGCCCAGACCCTGGACAGAATGGGCGTCGCTGCCTCCGGTGCCCCGGAATTCCAGCTCCGACGCCACCTCGAGGGCGAACTGGCTCTCGCGCTCGGTGTTCGCGCCGTTGGCCACCTCGATCTCGTCCACGAGGTCGAAAAGAGGATGCCGGGCCGCTTCCCTGGCGCTCAGCCCGCCGCCGTTGCGGTCTCCGAAGAGCAGGTTGCGGCTCCAGGGCGTCGGTGGGTCGAACAGGTGCCGGAACGGATGGGCCGCGATCATGACCCCGTTCGCCTCGGTCACGGCCTTTCTGAGGTCACCAAGTCTGTGGATACCGGCGACGTGAGAGCGGAGCCCGAAGACGATGACGTGGCCCGCGTCGGTGTCGACCTCGAGCCCTCGGAGGAACCTGACACCCGCATCCTCGAAGGCCCGGTCGAACTCCTGCTCATCCCATCCGCCGCTGTGCTCGGTGAGACACACCCCGTCGAGCCCGATCCTGGCCGCCTCATCGACGAGGTCGCCGGGCATCAAGCTGCTATCGCTACTGCCTCTAACGGTGTGCACATGGAGATCGAAAACGGGCACTGGGTCCACAGAGGAAGAATTCGGGTGCCACCAATTCTATTCCCAGCGACCCACCCGGTCAACGGGGAGCGCGGAGTGAGCTCGCCCCTGTGCCGGGCTACCCATTGTCATTCTGAGCAGCGCGAAGAATCTGGGGCGGAGGTGGCCACCCTAGTAAGGTCCCAGGAGCTTGACGCCTTGGTGTGGTCCGGGAATCCGCCCTTCGCTTGCCGAAGGGGCGTCCCTCAGAAACAACTCGAGGGTGCGGGTCGCGGAGCGTCTTGAGGATTCCAAAGGGGGCTCGCCCCCTTTGCGGGGTCTGGGGTGCCCCAACTCCTGGGTGGGTGGGCGGGAAAGAGAAGCACCCCAAAGGCGTGGGGCCCACTCCATACTCCGCGGGGACCGCCGACAGGCCCCCCTAGGTGGCGATAAACGGCAGCAGCCACCCAAAGATTCCCATGAAGGCCACCGCCAGCATCGAAACCCCTAACGCGACCCGCCGCATAAGGACGACGACCGGCGCGACCAGCATCATGGTGCCGATGACGAGTACGACTGTATAGAACCAGTTCGGGCTTCCCAGCCCGCCGCCAGGCGCCCGCTCGACACTTGCCAGGAAAAGCAGACCCAGCACGGCGCCCACCCCGCCCCACACCGGGTAGGCAAGAACGACCGTGGGCATCACCAGCGCCATGGGTCGTCTCGTGGCGAGGAGGGCCTGGAGCCGCGGCGGAGGGTCCTTGACCGCCGCAACCAACATGACGGCCGCGACGCTTATGAACAGCGAGGCCATCAGCAAGCCGCTTGCTGCCCCCGCGACGAGGGCGCTCATTCGTCCTGCCCCTTGGCGGGCTGCACGGCCGAGGCCAGGTGCGACCGCCAGCCGTGCCGGTGCTCCAGCATCAAACTCATCGCCGTCCCGACCTCTCGCCGGGGCACCAGGGAGAAGAGCGACGGACCGCTCCCGGCGACATGAACTTCCTGAGCCCCCAACGCCTCGAACCGCTCCCAGTACTCCTTCAAGCCTGGGAAGGCGCCGCGAGCCAGAGTGTCGAAGGCGTTGAACAGGAACTGGGGTGGCACGTCACCCCCGCCCCTGATGCGCGCCTCCAGCTTGCGCGTCAGCATACCCCTCGTAAAGTCATTCTCCGCGAGACCTCCGTACATCGCGGCGGTCTTCTCGGGGATCGCGATCTGCGGCGTGAGGATGACCACCCACGATACGTCCGCGGGCGGCAGCGGGCGGACCCGCTCGCCCCGCCCCTGGACCATGGCGGTGCCCCCGTGAAGAAAGAAGGGCACGTCGGAGCCCAGCTTCGCCGCCAGCGGCGTCAGCTCCTCGACCGACAGGCCCAGCCCCCACAGATCGTTGAGACCCTTCAAGGCGGTCGCCGCATCGCTGCTGCCCCCTCCGAGTCCGGCGGAGACGGGGATGCCCTTCTCGAGATGGATCGACGCGCCACCGGCATAGCCTGCCTCATCCTTGAGAAGCGTGGCTGCCTTCAGCACCAGATTCTGCCCCCCTCGCAGCTCTTCCACGTCGCAATCGAAGGCGAGAGCGTCGGCCCGCTCCAGCGAGAGGGTGTCGGTGAGGTCCACGGTCTGCAGGATGCTGACGATATCGTGATAGCCGTCTTCGCGCCGGCCCACGACCTCGAGCGTCAGGTTGATCTTAGCGTATGCCTTGAGGGTCAGCTTGGTCATGTCTGTTTTGCGAGAGGTCCTGCCCGATTCCCGTCGCCGGGGAGCCCTCGGCATACGCCCGATAGAGGCCGCCCCACTCAGTCATATTCAGCGTCTCCGCTCGGCGGACCGGGTCGATCCCGGCGGCGGCCAGCATCGACAATACCTGCTCCGAGGATATCGGCAGCTCGTGTTTCAGGCTGTTGTGTATCTGCTTCCTTCGCGAGCTGAACCCGGCGCGCACCAGCGTGAAGAAGTGGGCAGCCGACGCGAACGGAACTGCCGGAGCGTCGTAGAGATCGATGCGGACGATGGCCGAGGTGACCTTCGGGGCCGGTCTGAACGCCTTGGGCGGCACACTGCCCGCGATGCGAGCCTTGCCATAGACCTGGACTGCCACCGACAGCAGGCCCATTTTGCTCGGCGGCGCGGTCATGTTCTGCGCAACCTCGCGCTGGACGGTCACGACCATCAGGCTCGGCTTGTGATCCGCCTCCAGAAAGCGGCGCACGATGGCGGAGGCCGCATAGTACGGCAGGTTGGCGACCACCTTGTACGGTGTGCCTGGTCCGACCACCGCCGCGATGTCGAGCTCCCTCGCGTCGCCATGGACGACCGTGACGTTCGTCCGGTCCGCCAGCGCTTGGGCCAAAGACTCCGAGAGGGAATCGTCCAGCTCGACGGCCATCACCCGGCCGGCCGCGTCGGCGAGTGCTCGGGTCAGGATGCCACGCCCGGGTCCAACCTCGATGACCACGTCGTCGGGCTTGAGGTCGGCAGCTCTGATGATCTTACCGACGACACGGCGGTCGACCAGAAAGTTCTGGCCAAGCGATTTCTTGGGCCGTGTGAGTTGCGGTGGGGATGTCTCCATAAGGCGAGCATTGGTCTGCGGGTAGGGTGAAAGATCGGTGATAGGGCCGTGCACCTCCCTTCGATCTCTCCCGGGAGCATGACCCCATGACGAGGCTCGAGCCAGGCGACCCTGCGGCACCCGGAATACACCGCTTACCGCTGCTTCCTTCCGGACCTGACGGGGTTCACGGGATTCCGCCGCGCAGGACCAAGCTCTCAGCGCCACCGCCAGAGGACAGAGGCCCCGGAAGGTGGACCTCCGGGAGGAATTAAGCCTCGCTAGAGCGGATTGCGAGTACAGGGCACCGCTATCTCCCCGCCTAGCACGGCCCAATGTCATGTTATGTGACCCGCCTGGGGGTGTCAACGAAGGTCGAGACGGTTCGGGGGGAGGGCAGTGCAGAGGAAGCCTCTGCACACCTCAAAATTCATCATCCTGTTGGGCCAGGTCGTCCCCCCGGGGGTTCCACGGGGGTTTGACCCCCTTGGCGGGAGTCTGAGGGTGTCCCTCAGAACCCTCCTATCGCTTCATCTTCAGGATGCTCAGGAACGCCTCCTGCGGGATCTCGACCCGGCCGACCCGTTTCATCCGCTTCTTGCCCTCGGCCTGCTTCTCGAGAAGCTTCCTCTTCCGCGTCACGTCTCCGCCGTAGCACTTGGCCAGGACGTTCTTCCGCAGCGCCTTAATCGTCTCCCTGGCCAGGATCTTGTTCCCGATGGCGGCCTGGATAGGCACCTCGAAGAGCTGCCTCGGGATCAGCTCCTTGAGCCGGGCGACCAGCGCCCGCCCGTGCTGGTAGGCCCCGTCCCTGTGAACGATGACGGACAGAGCGTCCACCGGCTCGTCGTTCACCAGGATGTCTAGGCGGACGACGTTTCCCGGCCTGTAACCGCTCAGCGAGTAGTCCATCGACGCGTAGCCCTGGGTCTTCGCCTTGAGCTGGTCGTAGAAGTCGACCAGGGTCTCGGACAGCGGCAGATCGCACTCGATGAGAACCCTCCCGCTGGAGTTTGCATCGGGCCGTCCTGCGGCGGACACGTCCCCGTTCGAGCCGGCTCCATTGGGCGAGGCGCCCTGTTGCATGTAGTCCATCTTGCGGAACTCGCCGCGACGGGCCTTGACCAGCTCCATGATCGCGCCGATGAACGTGGCCGGCGTCACCACCGTGACGGCGAGCCACGGCTCCTGAATCTCAGCCACCTGCGTGGACGGCGGCAGCTTTGCAGGACTGTCGATCTCCTTGACCGTGCCGTCGGTCATCACGACCTGGTAGGCGACGCTCGGAGACGTGGCCAGCAGGTTGAGGTCGTACTCACGCTCCAGCCTCTCCTGGACCACGTCCATGTGCAGCAGCCCCAGGAATCCGCAGCGGAAGCCCGATCCCAGGGCGACCGAGTTCTCCGGCTGGAAGCTCAGGGCCGCGTCGTTGAGGCGGAGTTTTTCGAGAGCGTCCCGCAGGTCGAGGTAGTGCTCGCCGTCCGCGGGATAGAGGCCCGCGAAGACCATGGGCTTCAACGGACTATACGGCTTTAGAGGCTCCTGCGCGCCGCTGCCTGCGGTCGTGATCGTGTCCCCGACCGGCGCGTCTCCCACGCTCTTCAGTCCGGTGGCTACATATCCGACCTCGCCGGCCGTCAGACCCGCCACCTTAGTGGGATTTGGGCGGAACACTCCGATCTCGATCGCGTCGCTCTCGGTGCCCCGGGCCATCATGCGGAGACGGCTGCCCGCCGGGGCCGCGCCGTCGACCACCCGGACGTAGGCCACGACGCCCTTGTACGGGTCGAACTTCGAGTCGAAGATCAGCGCCCGGAGGGGGTCTGTCGGGCGCCCTCTGGGAGGTGGCACCCTGTCCACGATGGCGTCGAGAATCTGCTCCACGCCGGTCCCTTCCTTGGCGGAGGTGAAGATGATCTCGTCGGCCTTGAAGCCGAAGGCCTGCTCCAGCTCCAGCGCGACCCTCTCGGGCTCGGCTATCTCGAGGTCGATCTTGTTGACGACGGGGATGATCTCCAGGTCGTTCTCGATGGCGAGATAGGCGTTTGCGAGGGTCTGGGCCTGGATGCCCTGCGTCCCATCGACGACCAGCAGCGCCCCTTCACACGCGGCCAGGCTGCGGGAGACCTCGTAGGCGAAGTCGACGTGGCCGGGCGTGTCGATCAGGTTGAGCTGGTACTCGCGGCCGTCGTCAGCGGTGTACATCAGACGCACGGCCTGCGCCTTGATCGTGATGCCCCGCTCCCTCTCCAGGTCCATCGTGTCCAGAACCTGCTCCACCATGTCCTTGTCGGCGATGGCTCCGGTGGTCTGCAGCAGACGATCGGCGAGAGTCGACTTGCCATGGTCGATGTGCGCCACGATGCAGAAATTACGGATAAAACGAGGATCCATCAATCGATCGTAGCACAGCGGAAGCGTGGGCGAGGGCCGGGGCTGGTGGGTTGCAGGGCGGCAACGACGACGGATGGCCGCCGACCACGAGCTAGAAGCTGAATGATCCCCTGAGGCTACGCTCGGGTCAATCCCGTCGCTGGCCCGTCCTATCCCCCGTACTCCCCCACCCACTCCCACAGCAATCGCGCCCGTCTCTCACCCTCCGACGTCGCCGGGTCGATCACACACCTGCAGCTTCGCGTGTACGACCCAATGACCTGGAGGTCGCTCCTGCCCCCGCCCCATCGCCAAGGTGATCCGTCGGCGCTGGTGAACACCCGATCCGCCAGCTCCCTGGTCACGGGCACGGCCTTCCGAAAGCGGCGGGACCGCGTGGAGCCCGAGAAGACCCAGAACCGGTCCCACAGCTCCGGGTCGGTGAGTCCCCTTCTAACGTGAGCGTTGGCCTGGAACCGCGCCATCTCGTCCCGTCCCGGCTCGGACTGGACGTCTGACAGCACGCTGTCGATGTCGAGGTACCCGACCAGGTAGAAGCCGTGGCGCCCTGTCGACGACCCGTCGGCCCGCAGCGTCAGCCTCGCCAGGAACAGCAGGATGTCGCCGGCTGCCAGCCTCTTGAGCGAGGCCGCCCTGGGCGATGTCTCGCAGTTGTCGCCGTAGGTGAACGTGCCGAACTCCGGGTCGCTGTGGGCCGGCCAGTCCCACAGTCGCTCGGGGACGTATGGGAGCAGGTCGCGCTCCGGATCGTAGTAGGACCGGAGATTGCGGTATCGCACGACGTGGCTCCCGCGTAGATCGCGGTCCTCGGGTATCGGTATGAACTCGAACGTGCCGTCGGGGAAGAGGGGACTGCTGAACCGGTGGCTGGCGTTGGCGCCTACGTTGGCCAGGAAGATGCGGCCGGTCACACTACCGGCTCGCCGGGACGGTCATCTCCGCCAGCGACCGCACGATCTCCTCGAGCGCCGAGGAGTCGTCCTCGGACCGTGCGGCAGATCGCAGGGCGTCTCGGGCCTCGGAGCCTCCGATCCGTCCAAGCGCCCAGGCCGCGTGACCCAGGACCAGCGGCTCCAACCCGGTCAGCGCGTGGACGAGAGCAGGGACCGCGGCGGGATCGCCTATGTTGCCCAGCGCCACGCACACGTTGCGCTGGAGCCCCACCCGCTTGGCCCGCTTGATGGGGCTGTTGCGGAACCGCTCCCGAAACGCCTCGTCGTCCAGATCGAGGAGGGGAATCAGGGCGGGCGCGGCGAAGTCGCGCCGCTGCCGAAAGGCCGGCTCGAGGCTCTGAGGAGCCTTCCGGTTGACGGGGTAGACGTCCTGGCAGATGTCGCAGCCGAACACCCAGTCGCCCACCAGGGGCCGCAGGTCGGGGGGGAGGGCTCCCCGCAGCTCGATCGTCAGGAACGATATGCAGCGCCTGTTGTCGATAACGAAGGGCGCGACGATCGCTCCGGTGGGACACGCGTCGATGCATCTGACGCACTCGCCGCAGCTCTTGGCCAACGGCACGTCGGGCTCCAGGTGCAGGTCCGTAATGACCTGTCCGAGCAGCACCCATGAGCCGTGGCTCGGCGTCAGGATGTTGGTGTTCTTGCCGAACCACCCGACGCCCGACCGCTCGGCGGCGGCCCTGTCGATCATAGCCCCGTCGTCGACGAAGATCCGTGACCTCACCGGCCGTCCGGCCAGCTCCGGCATCCTCTGGGCAAGGGTCTCCAGGCGATCCTTGAGCACGCCGTGGTAGTCGTCTCCCCAGGCATACCGCCCGACCTTGCCTCTGGGCGCGGCCCCATCGGCCCGCGGCTCCGGGGTAAGATAGCTCATCGCAAGTGAGATCACCGACCGGGCGCCGGGCAGCAGCTCCTGTGGCCGCGCTCCACGCCGTACGCGCTCCTCCGTGTACCAGGGCAGGCCGTCCATCAGCCCGTCTCGGATGCGCCCGATTGCGGCCCTCTCGTCCCGGACGAACGGTCCCGCCGTCGTTATCCCGACCACGTCGGATCCCAAGGACCTCCCGAGCTGCTTTACGGCTTTTTCCAAGGCGACCATGTCCGTGTCCTGAGGCCGCTCCCTCCGGTCGACTGGCCTCATTATGGCATACGGGGAGGCGATCCAGAGCCCGGTGTGACCAGCCTCCTTGACCGCTGCCCATCCGGCCCCGCATTCCTTGACGCCGGTGGAGCGCCTCTGATATTCTCGCTCAAATATCAGACGGCGAGGATTCGTATGGGAAGACCCCAGTTCAAGGAGCTTCGAAGGGCTTACGGGTTCGACGAGGTGGCCATCGTCCCTGGTTCTGTGACCGTCAACCCGGACCAGACCTCTACCGAGTTCGCGGTCGATGGAATCACGGTACGAATCCCCATCATCGCCTCGGCCATGGATGCCATCGTCTCCCCTGACTTCGCGCTCAGCATGGACCGTCTCGGCGGGCTGGCCGTGTTGAATCTTGAGGGGGTGCAGACCAGGTACGAGGAGCCGGAGGCGGTCCTCTCCGAGATAGCGGAGGCCCCGGAGCAGGAGGTGACGACTCTCCTCCAGAGGCTCTATAGAGCCCCCGTCAGAGACGAGCTGATAGGGGCCCGAATCCGAAAGATCAAGGAAGGCGGCGCTAAGTGCGCCGTCTCTCTAACTCCGGCCAGCACGAAGAGGTACGCGCCCGTCGCCGTCGACGCGGGGGCCGACGTCCTATTTGTCCAGTCCACCGTCACCACCGCCCGTCACGTCTCGAAGAGCACCCGTGGCCTGATCTTCTCGGAGCTTCTCGAGATGGTGAACGTCCCGGTCGTCGTTGGCAACTGCGTCACCTACGAGGTAGCCCTCGAGCTGATGGAGACCGGAGTAAGCGGGGTGCTGGTGGGGGTGGGCCCCGGCGCAGCCTGCACGACTCGCGAGGTGACCGCAATCGGCGTCCCTCAGGTCACGGCCACCCTGGACTGCGCCGCCGCCAGGGAGGAGTACCATCGCCGTACCGGGCGGTACGTGCCCATCATCACCGACGGCGGGATCAGGACCGGCGGAGACCTGTGCAAGGCCTTCGCGTGCGGCGCCGACGCCGTGATGATCGGAACCCCGCTGGCCCAGGCAGAGGAGGCTCCCGGCAAGGGCTACAACTGGGGCATGGCCAACCCGCACCCGGCCCTCCCCAGGGGCACCCGCGTCAACGTGGGGACCAGGGCACCGCTGGAGCAGATACTGTTCGGACCGACCTCTCGGACCGACGGCACCCAGAACCTGATGGGCGCGCTGCAGGCGTGCATGGGCATGGTGGGCGCGCTCAACATCCGCGACATGCATAAGGCAGAGGTCGTGATAGCCCCCGCCATCAAGACCGAGGGCAAGCACTACCAGCTCGGCCTGGGCTAGACCAGCAGCTCGCCCCTCAGTATCGTCACCGAGTACCCCCCGACCCTTACCAGCGTGGGGCTCTTTCCCCGGTGTTCGACCTCGACGTAGATGCGGCTGGGACGGCCGATCTCGCCGCCCTGCTCGACGGTCAGCTCGATCCGGCCTCGAGTATCGCCCAGGACCCCGTTTCGCACCAGATATGCTCCGAGGGCGCCCGCGGCGCTCCCGGTCGCGGGGTCCTCTGAGATGCCCGATGCGGGGGTGAAGAACCTGACGTGCGCCGTCGTGTCGGGCGACACCGTCTGGAGGCTGAATACGGAGCAGCCGGTGAACTCCATCTCCTTCTCGAGCTCCTCCAGTGCCCTTAGATCGGGCTTGATCTGCTGGACGGCCTCCAAGCCGGCGATCGGTAGCATGAGCTGCCGGAGGCCGGTGGACACGATCTGCGGTTGAAGCCCGCTCGCCTCGATCGCCGCCTTGTCTACATTCAGCGCTGCCGACAGCCTCTCGAGGCCGTGGAGAGCGTCGTCGAACTCCGGCGTCCCCTGCGTCATGACGATACGCGGCGACGGTTCCTGGGGCCGGATCTCGATCGGCAACACGCCGATGCCGACCTCCTGGTGGAACACCGCTGGGGTCGAGCCGGCCTTGAGCACCCCCTCCTCGAAGAGCACGTGGGCCGTGCCGACACTCGGATGGCCGGCGAACGGCAGCTCTCGGCTCGGCGTGAAGATGCGCATTCGGTAGTCCGCGTCCGGCGCCGTCGGAGAGGTGACGAAGCTCGTCTCCGACAGGTTCATCTCGCGGGCGATCGCCTGCATCTGGCCGGTGGACAGGGGGTCCGCGTCGAGGATCACCGCCAGCGGGTTGCCGCCGTATGGGCGGTCGGTGAAGACGTCCACCTGCCGGAGCCTGTACGACTTTCGAGGCGCTGATGTCATAGTTACTCGCCCCTGCTGTCATTCTGAGCCGCGGCGAAGAATCTAGGGAGGTCAATGGGCTCCCGCGCCTGGGCCAGATCGGGCGCCACCCCAGAAACGGGTCTCAGGATGACAGGCTGCTAACCCCAGCGTCCGGCCAACACGACCCGTGAGACTCGATCGCAACATCGTATTGAGAAATACCCGCGACGCGGGGCAGCCCCAGCAGATCGTCGGCGAAGGACACGTCCGCGCCCGGGAAGCACTCGTGAGCCAGCGATCGAACCGGCTCGACGAGCGACGGATCAATCTCCAGCAGAACGTGACCACCCGGCCGCAGCCTGGTCGGTGCCTGGGCCAGCAGGCGGCGAATCACGAGGAGTCCGTCCGGTCCGCCGTCGAGGGCCGCCGACGGCTCTCCGCGGACCTCCGGGGCGAGCCGGGGCATCTCCGGTGATCGTATGTACGGCAGGTTCGACGCGATCACGTCGACTGGACGATCCAGCGCGTCCAGCAGGTCGCCCTGCCTGAGGATCACCCTTTCCGCGAGATCGTGCCTCCGCACGTTGGCGTCGGCTACCTCCAGGGCGTCGGCGCTCAGGTCGGTGGCGTAGACGATCGCGCCGGGGAGGTGGGAGGCGATCGCGATGGCTACGGCACCGCTCCCGGTCCCGATGTCGGCGACGACGAGATCGGCGGCTCTCCGTTTCCTCGCGATCTCGATGACCAGATCAACCAGTAGCTCGGTCTCCTGTCGTGGGATCAGGACCCGAGGGTCGACCTCGAACGACAGCCCGTAGAACTCTCTGGACCCGGTGATATAGGCCAGCGGCTCCCGTCCAGCCCTGCGCTCGAGCAGGTGGCCGATGGCATCGACATGGTCAGGGCTCATCGAATCTGCAAGGCCGGCGAAGAACCTGCTCCGGTCGATCTCGAGAACGTGCCGGATCAGCACCTCGGCTTCGAGAGCGGCGTCCCGGATACCGGCCTGCTCCAGGCGCTGGGCTGCGGTCCGCCAGAGACTGCCGCTCCTCACACCCCGGTCTCCTGAAGCAGGCGGGCCTGCTCCTTGACGATCATCCCATCGATGAAGGCGTCGATATCCCCGTCCATCACCTCTGTCAGGCTATGGCTGGATATCCCGCTGCGATGGTCGGTCACCCGATTCTGGGGGAAGTTATAGGTGCGCGCCCGCTCGGACCTGTCTCCCGTACCGATCTGCGAGCGCCGGGCCTCGGTGACCTCTTGCTGCTGACGTGCGATCTCCCGGGCCAGCAGCCTTGCCCTCAAGACGGCCATCGCCTTCTCTCTGTTCTGGAACAGCGACCGCTCATCCTGACACACCGTGACGATGCCCGACGGGATGTGGGTGATCCGGATCGCCGTCGCGTTCTTCTGCACGCTCTGGCCCCCATGGCCGCTGGCGTTGAAGACGTCGATCTGCAGGTCGTCTGGCTTGATGTCGACGTCCACCTCCTCAGCCTCGGGCAGGACCGCGACCGTGCTGGTCGACGTGTGAATCCGTCCGCCGGATTCGGTTGTCGGGATTCGCTGGACGCGATGGGTGCCGCTCTCGTGCTTCAGCAGGCTGTACGCCCCTTCGCCCTTCACCTGGAAGACGATCTCCTTGATCGCGCCGAGCCCACTCCGGTTGCTGTTTATCACGTCGACGCGCCAGCCCTTGCGCTGGCCGTACCGGGTGTACATTCGGAAGAGGTCAGCCGCGAACAGGCCGGCCTCATCTCCGCCGGCGGCCGCCCGGATCTCCATGATTACGTTCTTCTCGTCGTTCGGGTCCTTGGGGAGCAGCGCGACCCGTAGCTCCTCCTCCACCTTCTCTCTGCGTCCCTCGAGCTCGGCGAGCTCCTCCCGCGCCATTGCCGCCAGGTCGCGGTCCTGTTCGTCGCGCATGAGGGCTTTCGCGTCCAGTTCCTGCTCGGTTATGGTCCGGTACTCCCGGGCCAGGCTCGCCAGGTTCCTCAGGGAGGCGTGCTCCTTGACCACGTCCCGGTAGCGCGAGTAGTCGCCTGAGATCTCAGGGTCCGCCAGTAGACGCTCCAGCTCGTTGTAACGCTCTTCGATTGTCGACAGTCTTTCCAGCATCGTTCTGAAACCATCCGACCCCGTTGGGGTGCTCTCTTTCCCGCCCACCCGCCCGGAATTTGGGTGCACCCCAAACCCCGCAAAGGGGGCTGAACCCCCTTTGGAACTCCCACGCCTAGGGCCGTGGGGACGAACGACAGGTCGAGAAAGCGGCTTGTCCCATACATTGTACTCTGGGCGCCCGACGAGCGGTGGAGCGCGCCTAGGGCGCGATTGGGAATTCTCCGACCGGGGTGAAGAGAGAGGGGAGGAGCTTCCCCAACGGGGGACGAGACACTAGCCAGACGCGAGCAGTCGGGGGAGGTCGTCTTCGGACACCTCTTCCTGGTGGCCGCGGCCGAGGTCGCGGAGCACGACAACGCCCTTTGCCAGCTCGTCGTCGCCGATGATGACGGCGTGGGTGGCTCCGATCGCAGAGGCGTATCGGAGCTGGCTCTTCAGTCCTCTGCTGGACGGGGCCAGTACGGCGGCGATTCCTCCCAGGCGCATCTTCGACGACAGCTCGATGCCGGCGTCCTTGGCCCGGTCGCCCATGTGGGCGATAAGCACCTTGGCTCCTTCAGCGTCCGGGGGCCGCGAGTCCTGGCGCTTCAGATTGTCGATGACTCGCTCTATGCCCATCCCGAAGCCGACTCCGGGCGTGGGCTTGCCGCCCAGCTCCTCTATCAGCCCGTCATACCGGCCTCCGCCGACCAGGGTCCTCTGCCGGCCCTCGACCGGCGGCGTGATCTCGAAGACCGTGCGGGTGTAGTAGTCGAATCCGCGGACCAGACGATGCTCCTGGCGGTACGGAAGCCCCACGGCCTCCAGATAGCCCAGGAGGTCGTCCCAGTGCGCTTTGCACGGCTCGCACAGGTATTCGACACTATGCGGCGCACCGTCGATCACCGGCTGACACGACGCCTCTTTGCAGTCCAGCAGACGCAGGGGGTTGCGTTCCAGCCGCCGCTTGCAGTCTTCACACAGCCGGGCTACGTGGCCGCGGTAGTATTCCTGGAGCCTCTCGATGTACTGTGGCCTGCACTGTCCGTCGCCGATGCTGTTGACCAGTAGCGAGAGACCTTCAAGACCCAGGGCACCCAGCAGCCGCCAGCCCACCTCGATCACCTCGGAATCGACCGAGGCGTCGCCGTCTCCCAGCACCTCGATCCCGAACTGGTGGTGCTGCCGGTATCGCCCCGACTGCGGACGCTCGTACCGGTAGACCGGGCAGAAGTAGGACAGCCGCACCGGCTGGGGCCGGTTGTGCATCCCGTGCTCCAGATAGGCGCGGCAAACTGGAGCGGTGCCCTCGGGACGCAGGGTCAGCAGGTCGCCTCCGCGGTCCTCGAAGGTGTACGTCTCCTTCTCGACGATGTCGGTAACCTCGCCGATGCCCCTGACGAACAGCCGGGCATCTTCGAACAGCGGAGTGTCGATACGCTCGTAGGCGAAGAGGGTCGCTATCTCGGCTGCCTTGTCCTCGAAGAATCGCCAGAATCCTTGGTCCTCCGGCAGGACGTCGGCAGTGCCCCGAGGGGCCTGGAACAAGATCGAGCTCCTTCTTGCGGACGCGGACGGCCGTGCGGCAGTCGCGTAGCTGTTCGGTGAAGCCGCCTAACGCGCTTTCCTGCGGCCAACCCTGATACTAGCACACCGTCCGGACGCCCATGAAGCGGCCCGTAGCCCAGCTAGGGTCTTTTCAAAGTCCGATACTAGGCCATCCAGCATGTGGTTCCACAGGTCCGACTTTCCTGAGAGTAGGAGCGCACAGGGCGTACGACAGGCCCTGGCCGGGGGTTCCGAAGGGGGCAGAGCCCCCTTGCGGTCCTTCAGCGGAAGGATGGGGTGCCCCAATCCATTGGGCGGGTGGGTGGGAATAAGAGGCACCCCAACGGGGAAGCTACGGGGGAGCAGAGGGAAAATGAAAAGGCCATACAGCCTAGCCCCCAGGCTGTCAACAAGAGCGTGGAGCTCTCTACCGGTCGAGGGTCCACCCGGATCGTACCCCTATGAGCCCAGTGTTACCACGGACCGGTGACCGGGCATCGCCACTGACGCTTCAAGAAATTGCTAGGGGCTGAGACCCTCGGTTATACTGGGTGCATGAGTCCAGTCGCGGGACAGGGCCTTTCAGCCAAGACTGTCTCCGTGGAGATGCTGCTAGAGAAGGCTCGGCAGTACCTGCCGGAGGACATGCTCGCCAAGATCGCCGAAGCCTACCAGTTTGCGGCGGCGGCGCACGACGGACAGACCAGACGGTCAGGCGAGCCCTTCGTCGAGCACCCTCTGAGCACCGCCATCTTCCTGGCGGACCTCCGCCTCGACCACACCTCCCTGGTCGCCGCCCTTCTCCACGATGTTATGGAGGACTGCGGCGTTCGTTTCGACGAGCTCGAGAGACGGTTCGGGACCGACGTCGCCAAGCTGGTGGACGGCGTCACCAAGCTCACGAAGACCGAGCTGCTGACCGACGACCGAGGCTCCTTCGAGGGCCAGCCCGAGGACGAGCTGGCTCGCGCGGCGACTATCAGAAAGATGCTGATGTCTATGGCGGAGGACATCAGGGTCGTGCTGATCAAGCTCGCCGATCGGCTCCACAACATGCGGACACTCAAGGCGCTTCCCAAGCCCCGCAGGACGGCCATCGCCCAGGAGACGCTTGACATCTACGCACCGCTGGCCCATCGCCTTGGCATATGGGAGATCAAGTGGCGTTTGGAGGACCTGGCCTTTCAGCATCTGAATCCAGCCGCGTACAAGTCCATATCGAGCATGCTGAGGACCAGAAGGGTCGAGCGCGAGAAGTACATCGAGCGCGTCATCGGCATCCTGCGCTCGGATCTGGAGGCCGCCGGAGTGGAGGATCCCGAAATCACCGGCAGGCCGAAGCATATCTACAGCATCCACAAGAAGGTGCAAAAGTACGCCGAGCAGAATCGAGAGATAGGCGAGATATACGACCTCTTCGCTCTCAGGGTGCTCGTCAAGGATATTCCGCAGGTCTACGCCGCTCTCGGAACGGTCCACGCCAGATGGCGTCCGCTTCCGGGCCAGTTCGACGACTACATCGCGAATCCCAAGGACAACCTGTACAAGTCTCTTCACACGACGGTGCTGTGCCTAGATGCCTGCCCCGTCGAGGTCCAGATCCGCACCCATGAGATGCACTACCTGGCCGAATACGGCGTGGCAGCGCACTGGCTGTACAAAGAGGGCGAGGCGGTCGACCCGCAGTTCGACGAGGAAATGACCGGCCTGCGCCAGATGCTCGAATGGCAGCGCGACGTTGGCGGAGCCGAAGAGTTCGTCGAGTCGTTCAAGACCGACATCTTCAAGAACCAGGTGTTCGTGTACACGCCGAAGGGCGACCTCAAGGAGCTTCCAGCGGGCTCGACTCCACTGGACTTCGCGTATCGGATTCACACAGACATCGGCAACCGCTGCATCGGTAGCAAGGTCAACGGCAAGCTCGTACCTCTCCACTACAAGCTCAGGAACGGGGACTCCGTACAGATCCTGACGAGCAAGACCATCCGCGGTCCCAGTCTGGACTGGCTGAATCCCAACCTGGAATACGTCAAGACCACCTCAGCCCGGGCGAAAATACGCCAGTGGTTCAACAAGCAGGCCAGGACCGTCAACGTCCAGCGTGGCCGGGAGATCTTCAACAAGCAGGTCCGCCGGCTGAGCCCCGACCTCGACGAGGCCAAGGTGGCCAAGCTGATGAGCCTGGGATCTCCCGACGAGCTTCTGGCTGCACTCGGCAGCGGCACCGTCACCACGGCTCAGGTGGTCGAGCGGCTATCCGTCAAGCGGGTGAAGCCCCAGGAGCGGGGGAACCAGGTAGCCCTGCCGTCGCTCGGGCCCGCATCCGGGGTGGAGGTTCTGGGCGTCGGCGACCTCCTCACCAGGATAGCCAGGTGCTGCAGCCCTATCCGAGGCGACCAGATCGTCGGCTACATCACCAGGACCAGGGGCGTGACGGTGCATCAGAACGGGTGCCCGAACGTGACCGGCGCCAGCGAAGCAGAGCGAATAATCGGGGTCGACTGGGGCAGGGCGCAGCCGCTGTATCCAGTGAGAATCCGAATCGAGGCTGTCGACCGCGTCGGCCTGCTACGCGACCTCACCGCCGTCGTCTCCGAAGAGCGTGTCAACATCGCATCCTGCGTCTCCGAGGAGTACGATGAGGTCAGCATCGTTTCTCTGACCGTGTATATTAATGGGATCGATCAGCTTAACCGGCTCTTCTCCAAGGTCGAGGGAGTCAAGGGGGTCATGACCGCCGCCAGGGTCATGGGCTGAGGCGGGCCGGCCCAAGCGGGATCTTCGAATATGGGGTGTGCAGAGGAGCCAAGCCCCCTTTGCCTGCCAGGTTCCATACCAGTCTCTATTCATTCCTCACAGGAGGCGCAAGAGTTGCCAAGCGACAAGTCGGCCCGCGTAGCACGTAGGGGTCGTGAGAGAAACCAGCCCGTGCGTACGAAAAGCAGGACGTTGATAGCCAGGGCCCGCACCGCGATATCCGCTGGAGACGATGAGGCTGACGAGTCCGTCCGGCAGGCCGTGATAGCCCTGGACAAGGCGGCCCAGAAGGGCGTGCTGCACCGCGGCAACGCCGCCAGACGCAAATCCCGCCTCATGAAGCAGCTCAACGCGTCCAAGGGCTAGCCGCGCCAGGTCACCCTATCCCTACAGGCCCCGCTGAGAGGCAAGCCCGTGTCCGAGGAGAACAAGGCGATCGTCCGCCGGGTGTTCCTGGAACTGATCAACGAGGGGAACTTGGACGTCGCCGACGAGGTCTTCGCCCCCGCGTACGTCTTCAGGGACCCCCTGCTGTCGGAGACGGTCAGGGGCCCTGAGGGCTTTAAGAGGCTCATCGCCGGCTATCTCAAAGCCGCCCCCGACGCCCGGATAACCATCCACGCCCAGATCGCCGAGGGGGACACTGTCATGACCCGCTGGACCGCCCACGGAACGCACACCGGCGATCTGATGGGCTACCCGGCCACCGGCAAGAGATATGAACTGCCCGGCGTCCTGGTGAGCCGCCTCGACGCAGGTAAGATCGTCGAGGACTGGGAGTTCCGGGACGACCTGGGCATGCTCCAGCAGGTTGGCGCCATACCTCGACCCGGCCGGCCCGGAAAGTAGCGTCTGGCCGCGGGTGCACGCGGCGTCCCATCCGTTACCCCCGTCACGGGCCCCTGGAAACCTTGACACATCAGTTCTGACCGTGCTACATTCCTTAGAACATTCGTACGGCATGTACGAGATTCTTTGGAGATCGGGTAGAGGACTGAGATGAAGAGAAGACTTTCACCGAAGCAGGACCGCATCCTGGAGTTCATCGGGCAGTTCCTGGACGACCACCAGTTCCCACCGACGATTCGGGACATCCAGGCGGGCTGCGAGATCAGCTCCACGTCGGTGGTGGACTACAATCTCCGGATCCTCGAGCGCCAGGGGTACATGCGCAGGATGGCCGAGGTGTCCAGGGGCATCGAGCTCCTCGATGGCGCCCACAGCCCGTCCAGGCGGGACATAACGCGCGTGCCGATCATTGGCAACATCGCGGCCGGGGAGCCGCTGCCGATCCCGGATTCGAGCCGCTGGCACGATGCGGAGGAGACCGTCGACCTCCCCTCGTTCCTGACCAAGGGCAAGTCGGGGGTGTTCGGGGTTCGGGTCAAGGGCCTCTCCATGATCGACGCCCTGGTGACCGATGGTGACCTCGTCCTGCTCGAGGACATAGACCGGCCGAACAACGGCGACATGGTCGCCGCGTGGCTGCCCGAGAGCGGGGAGGTCACCCTCAAGCACTTCCACCTCGAGAACGGACACGTAAGGCTTCAGCCGGCGAATAGCACGATGAAGCCCATCATCGTCCCCGCGGACAAGGTCGTGATCAAGGGGCGCGTCGTCGGGGTCGTCAGAACCCTCTAGGTCAAGAGCCGCCCCGTCCTTCGACAGGCTCGGACCGAGCGGGGACGCCGCTCCTCCCGCTCGTGGTAAGCCCGACGAACTACAGGTCGTCGCGCCGCTCGATCAAAGTGACAGTTGTCCTCCTCACGATGAGTCACGACGTCGCCCTACGAGTTTCACTTGTGTGAGCAAGAGGGTTCTTATTGACTCAGCCTCGGCACAGGGCTATGATGGACCCGCTTCGATTGAGTGATTGGAGGGGATGAGATGCCTTTTCGGATGGGTCCAGTCGAGCTCATAATCATTCTGGTTATCGTGATGCTCATCTTCGGAGTGGGGAAGCTGCCCCAAATCGGTGGCTCGATGGGGAAGGCGATCAAGGAGTTCCGCAAGGCGCAGGACGCCGTCTCAGCAGATGTGCTTGAACCCGAGACCAAGCCGGAGGAAGCGGAGAAAAAGGTCGGCTAGCCTGAGCTGACCCCCCCACATACCAGGTTCAGTCGATCTAGGGCCTTTGGGAGACCATGGGCCCTATGTTTCTGGCTGCCCCTCGGCGGGGTCCAGCTCGAGACGGGCCTGCGCCGACCTGCGGACCTTCCGCCCGATCTTCGCCAGCCAGATGCCTACCTCGTACAGCACGACGATCGGAATCGCCACCATCGCCTGATTGACAGGATCGAAGGTCGGAGTGATCAGCGCCCCCAGGATGAAGGCGACCACCACTGCGTAGCGTCTCTGTTTTCCCAGCCACTCCGGGGTGACCACGCCGATCCTGGCAAGGAAGAAGAGGACGACCGGCGTCTCGAACAACAGTCCCATCCAGAAGAACAGGGACAGCATCAAGTTAACGTAGTTGCCGATCCTGATGAACGGCGTGGCGATGTCGCTGCCGAAGGTCAGGAGAAACCTCACCGCAGGCGGGAACAGGATGCGGTAGCCGAAAGCCGCTCCTGCCGCGAAGACCAGCAAGCTCACAGGCAGCAGCGTGTACAGGTAGCGCCGCTCGCTCGGCGTCAGCCCCGGCGCTACGAACATCACCATCTGGTACAGCACGAAGGGCATCGCCAGCACCACGCCGCTTAGAAGCGACACCTTCATCGCGATGCCGATGAACTCGGTAATGTCGGTGAAGATGGGCTTTTCGTTGGGGATGCCGGCGAACCCCTGCGCCGGCTCCATCAGGGCCTTTAGGATCTGCTGGTGGAAGGCAAAAGACGCCCCCGTGCAGACGGCGATAGCGACGACCGAGTATGCGATTCGCCGGCGAAGCTCCACGAGATGATTTGTTATCGGGGCCTGGTCGTCCTTCACACCGGCTCCTGCTCCCACCGGCGCCGCGTCGAAGGCGTCTTGCCTTGAGCCTCGGCCGCACTGTGGCGGGGATGGAAACTACGCGTCGTGACGTCTCTCCGCTTTGGCGGGCTGTTCAGACGCGCCATCGGCTTGGATATCGTCGCCGGCACCGTCCGGACTCCGGAATGGCACCGGGCCATCGTCGTCCGGGACGGGGTCATGCTTCGCTTCGGTCTGATCGCTCACCTCCGACGAGACTGCGGCTGAATCGTCTTCGCGCGTCGAAGGGGTGGCCGCCGGCCGCTTCCCCTCGATCTCCCCGTCGATCATGTCGGGCAGCTCCGCGGTCATCCGGCGCACCTGCGCCACCAGCTTGCCCAGGGTCCTGGCCGCCTCGACCATCTTGCCCGGACCGAGGAACAGGAAGGCAATCACGAGGATGACGAAGACCTCCAGTGAACCCATGCCAAGGAAGTTCATTGCAGATCTCCCTCGGTGCGTGTCGCCAGGACGCAGTCGTCACAGCGGTCCGGTGGCCGCCAATTCGGCCTCAACACGGCGTCCGATCCCAGCCTGGACAGCAGGCCGAGCGTTTCGCACAGCGGTAGGCCGACGACGTTCGAGTAGCAGCCCCGTATCTGTGCGACGGGGTCGAACGTCTCGTCCTGGATGGCGTATCCGCCGGCCTTGTCGAACGGCTCGCCCGAGGCCACGTAGTCCGCCACCTCCGCGTCCGAATACCGGCGCATCGTAACGTCCGTAGACGTGCTGGACACGAGCCACCGGCCGCTCTCGGTGTCGAGGACCGCCAGCCCCGTCATCACCAGGTGAGTACGCCCCCTGAGACGCCCCAGCATTTGGGCTGCCTCCGCCGGGGTCGCAGGCTTTCCATATATCTCCCCATCTAGGAACACGGCGGTGTCGGCTCCCACGACGACAGCCGGGCCGCAGCGCCTGCCGACCTCCAGCGCCTTGGTCAGGGCGAGCCTGGCGACGAAGTCGCCGGGACTCTCGACGTCGAGCCGCTGGTCCTCGGTATCGTCGGGGGCGAAGACCTCGAAGAGCTGAGAGAAGGCGCCGACCAGCTCCCGGCGCCGGCTTGAGCTGGACGCCAGGACCAGCCGCCTGGAGGTCTTACTTCCCGTCGACAGCCGTCCGGTCGCTTGGTCGATCTGAGGCGCTACCGGCCCGGCTTCCGAGAAGGCCCGCATGAACACGTCGATGTTCTCCCGGGCGTTCATGCGGCGCTCCGGACCAGCTCGGCGCCCGGCTCCAGCGTGACCAGACACTCGACGTGATGGGTCTGAGGGAACATGTCCACAGGCTCGACCGCCTCGACCCGGAAGCCCCCGCGCACGAGGATGCTGAGATCTCTGGCGAGCGACTCCGGGTCGCACGACACGTAGGCGACCCTCCCCGGAGCGCGCTCGACGAGCCAGCGTAGGACCGCCTCGTGACAGCCGACCCTCGGAGGGTCGAGGATGACCGCGTCCGGCCGTTCCCGGAGCGATGCGAGCACGTCTTCGGTCCTTCCGCGCCGGAAGTCCAGATTCTGCAGGCCCAGCGTGTTGATGGCCGCGTCCTTAATGGCGGAGTCCGCCTCCTCGATCGCGATCACCCGGGCGGCGTGCGCCGCCATCAGCACGGCGAACGCTCCGACCCCGGCATAGGCGTCTATCACGGTCTCTCGACCTGTCAGGCCAAGGCGGCCCAGGACGAGGGACCCCAGCAGCTCGGCCTGCCCTGTGTTCACCTGGAAAAACGACGGTGACGAGACGCGAAACGGCCTGTCGTGGAGCTTCTCGCGGTAGTGGGTCTGTCCGGTCGTCAACCCAACCCGGTCGGCGGCGAGGGACGGCTGAACGAGCCAATCCCCTGTGTTCACGCCGTAGCGCATGGACAGCTGGGTTGTCTCTCCGCACCTTCCCTGCAGTGAGGCGAGAGTCTCGTTGATCCACGGGCTCATCAGCATACAGCGATCCACCCGGACGAACCTGCGCGTGATCCGATTCACGAAGCCGAGCGAGCCGTCCCTTTTGACCGTAAAGCGGGCGTGGTTGCGGTAGCCCAGCTCGGCTTTGCTGGGAAGCGTCGGTGAGACGTCCAGGTGCTCCAGCTCTGGGTAGCGGACCAGCTCGGCCTCAACCGCCTGCCTCTTCAGCTTGAGCTGATGACTGTAGCTGACGTGCTGCCACTGGCACCCGCTGCACGGGCCGAAGTAAGGGCAGGGAGGATTAACACGATGGGGGGAGCTCTGGATCACGTCCGTTACGATGGCGTGGACGTGGCGCGTCCGGCGCCGCCGGAACCTGACGATCTCCGCGACCACCTCTTCGCCGGGTATCCCCCCGAAAACGCTGATGCTCTCGCCCTCGAACTGGGCCAGCGTATCTCCCAAAGGCCCCGTACGCTCCAACGAGAGACGTGCCAACTCCGGCTCGGCAGGTCGAGTAGCGTCGCGGGTTGCGCTGTGTGTCGATGGCCCGGTCATCTCCTGGCCCTTTGCCCCCTCTATGCGCACGTTTCTCCGTCTTCGGGCCGAACATTCCCCAATCTGGGGCCCTAACTATAGCACAGACCCGCGACGCCCCGGCTGGCCGCCCCACGGAGCGACGCGAACGGCCGAGTCTGCTATGATTTTGGAGGCGATCACCGCCGCGAGAGGATGCGTTGACCAAGAGAAGGCTTCCGCCCTGGCTCAAGGTCAAGATGCCGGGCGGCCCGAACTACCTGGAGCTACGAGAGCTGCTCAGGGATGGGCGGCTTCACACCGTGTGTGAGGAGGCCCACTGCCCCAACATCGGCGGCTGCTGGGAGCGACGGACCGCGACCTTCATGATCCTGGGCGACATCTGTACGCGGGCCTGCGCGTACTGTGCGGTGACCAGCGGTGTGCCGACGGGGCTCGACCTCCAGGAGCCGGTCCGGCTCGCCGAGACCGTCCAGCGCATGGGGCTCAGATATGCGGTCATAACCTCGGTGAACCGCGACGACCTGCCGGACGGCGGCGCATTCATGTTCGCACAGTGCATCCGCCAGATACGGAGCCGGCTGCCGGACTGCAAGGTCGAAGTTCTGATCCCGGACTTCTGCGGCAACTGGGACGCGCTGGAGCAGGTGATGTCGGAGAGGCCCGACACGCTGAACCATAACATAGAGACCGTCCGCCGGGTGTTCCACAGAGTGAGGCCGAAGGGCGACTACGATCAGTCACTGGAGCTCCTCGACAGAGCCAGGAGGCTGGACGCTCGGGGCGTCACGAAGTCCGGCATGATGGTGGGCATCGGCGAGAACTGGAGTGAGGTCGTCGACACGATGCGCGATCTGCGATCGGTCGATTGCGACCTGCTGACCATCGGCCAGTATCTCCGTCCGTCTCAGAAGCATGTGGCTATGGACCGGTGGTACACGCCCGAGGAGTTCGAGGAGCTGGGCCGTGTGGGAGAGTCGCTGGGCTTCCGGCACGTGGCTTCGGGCCCGCTCGTCCGCAGCTCCTACCATGCGGACGAGCAGCACGAGGCCGCCACGGCGCAGCGTGTTGGGAGCGGGGTTTAGGGTAACAGGTACAGGGCAGGGTAGCCGGGGGTCCGGCTAGTCGGACGACGGGAGCTTTCGCGGCTGCTGGACCACCATCGCTACGTCGTGGCACTCGACGGTCCCGCTCCCGGCCTTAGTGCACAGGACCGTCGTCTCGCAGACCTCACATCGGTACCGTCTTCCAAGCTGATTGGCCATCGCCGCTTACCGAAGCTCCGCGTCTCTTGAAGTCGTAGACCGCAGGACTACGACCTCGGCTTCGCCGGCTGGCCGCAGCACTTGATAGTCCCGTCTCCGGCCCTGGTAACCAGGACCTCCGATCCACACTCGGAGCAGACGTACCGCTTACCGGTTTCAGTCGCCATATCGAGAGTCCCCCGCACCTCGTCCGCCTCCAACACTCACGCCCAGCCCAGGTGCTACGTCCGATTATAGTGGGCTGCTTGGATTGGGTCAACGAGCCCGTTAGCGCCCTTGTGGACCGCTCCGCCCCCGACCTTTCGATGGTTAGAGCTTTGCTCGATCCGCTTGACACCGCCGGCGGGCGTGGTTACCATCGCGGCTTTTCCGCGGAGGTCGCGTTCTGGCCGTGCGGGCGACAAACATCGGGCGGATACGCTGGACCGTCTGGACCTTGGGCCTGGCCTCGCTGGGCCTGATCGTCCTCGCGGTATTCGCCGCATCCTCGGCGGACCCGAGTGTCGTCATCCGTATGCCAGGGAGCGGGTCCGCGAGCGCCTTGGAGGAGGCGGCCGGCACCCTCGAGGCCGAGGACACCGTCCCAGACCCCGGTACCGCTGGCAAGAGCGATTCGGTGACTACCAGGGCGGCCCGGTCGAGCGCCTGCCCGTACCCGACGATCGTGGGAACCGATGGGCGTGACGTCCTGGTGGGGACGCTCGGCGACGACATCATCGACGGCCGTGGGGGCGACGACTCGATCTTCGGCCTCGACGGCGACGATCTGATCTGCGGCGGCGGCGGCAGCGACACCATCAGGGGCGGACGAGGTCACGACACGGTGTTCGCCGAGGAGGGGAACGACCTTATCCTCGGGCAGGACGGCAGCGATACGCTTGACGGGGGAGCTGGCGACGACAGCCTGGTGGGCGGACGCGGCATCCCCTACAGAGACGACGGGAACGACGTTCTCGCGGGACGTCAGGGGGACGATTTCCTGTTCGGGGGAACTGGGTCGGACGAGCTGGATGGTGGGCCGGGCGACGACCGCTGCCTTCGCGGCCCGGTTGCGGTCAACTGTGAGCTCAACACCCCAGGGGCGGCCCACGAAGAAGGAGGAGGGGGGAGGAGCGAAGCCTCTCTACCGGGAGTCTGAGAGCCTGCCCTCAGTCCCGCTGGATCGTATACGAGTCTACAAGCTGCTGCGGGGTCCTGGTCTTGGCGTTGGACGCCAGCAGCTCCACCTGCTTTTCGAACGGCAGCCGGCTCTCGTCCTTGAACAGCAGGCCCAGCGGGATCCCGGTTGAGTTGACCAGCCGGTACGCGGCCGCGCGGTCCGTGGGATCGTGGTCGTCGCCAATCGCCCACGCCAGCGGCTCGATCCCCTTCTTCACGCTACCCTTCAGCAGCTCGTAGTTGTCGTTGTATGTGGTGCACGGCGACTGGACGTGAACCACCGCGAACCCCGGGTGGTTCATCGCGTCGTAGATCAGGTTCGACAGGTCCTTCACCTTGCTGGAGAAGCCCGACGCGACGAACGACGCGCCGAGGGTCAGGTACAGCTCCAGCGGATTCAGGCTCGCCTCGACCTTGCCGTAGGGGGTCGAGCTTGTGATGGCTCCAGGCTCCGTGGTCGGAGAGCTCTGCCCCTTCGTGAGCCCGTAGACGGCGTTGTCCATGATGACGGCGGCGACGTTCAGGTTGCGCTGCGCCTGGGGGCCGATATGCTCCATCCCGATGCTGAGGAAGTCGCCATCGCCCGCGACCACCACGACGTTGAGGTCGGGACGGGCGACCTTCACGCCCATTGCCACCGGAAGGGTACGTCCATGAATCCCGTGGAATCCGTAGGGCTGACTCCCCTCCAAGAGGTGTACCATGTTGCCCGAGCAGCCTATCCCGGCGACGACGACGTTGCTCTCGACAGGGGTCTCGGTCTCGATGATCCGCCGCTCGACAGCCGCCTCCAGCGCCCGGCGGACACCGAAGTCGCCGCAGCCGGGGCACCATTTGAAATCGTACTCCGGGTTCTTTACGTTCGATGCCTTTGAGGTCATGCCCTGACCCTTTCTGATTTCTCCGCTCTTATCCGATCCTTCACGAGGCTTACAAGGTCCCTCACCTTGAACGGCAGACCGGTGTACTGGGTGATCGACTCGGCGCTTACGCCCTGAGACCGAAGCACGGATGAGAACTGGCCCTGGAAGTTGAGCTCCGGCACCAGGACCAGCTCCTTCCGCCTCAGATCCTCCAGCAGCTCGGGAGGGAGCGGGTGGAGGAACATCGTGAAGCGCCAGCCCAGATCCGGCTCGTCCTCGATCAGCTCGCGATACGCCTCGAAGGCTGGGCCTTTGGAGCCTCCCCAGGGCATCAGGACGATCGACGCGTCCTCGTTCTGGCTCTCGTAGGTGCCGTCCTCCAGCAGCTTCAGCTTGCTGAAGCGCCGGGTGGTCATCTGAACGTGGCGGCTCGACAGGTGCGTAGTGTCGCCCATGCCGTCGTGCTCGCTGCCGTTGGCGACGTAGCTGCCCGGCTTGCCGGGGATCGGCATGGGCGACAGCTCCCAGGCCTCGTACCTGTGGTAGCCGTTGTCACCGGTGTAGACGTTTCGGCTCTCGACCGTGACCTCGCTCACGTCAGGCTTCGGGATGTTCTGCTGCCGCTCGGAGAGGGCGTGCTCGCTCAAGAGAATCACCGGCCCCTGGTAGCGCTCGGCCCAGTTGACCGCCGTCACTGAGGCGTAGAAGCACTCCGCGACCGTTCCCGGCGCGATGACGGGCAGCCGGAGGTCGCCGTGGGCCGGCGTCAGAGCCGCCATCAGGTCGGACTGCTCTGTCTTGGTGGGCAGCCCCGTCGCGGGACCCCCGCGCTGGACATCGACGATGACCAGGGGAACCTCCGCCATCCACGCCAGACCCAGGCCCTCACTCATCAAGGACATCCCGGGGCCCGCGGTAGCGCTCATGGCCTTCTTCCCGGCGAAGCTGGCGCCCAACAGGCCGGTGATGGCCTCGATCTCTGAGCTGACCTGGTAGGCGAACTTGCCCGGCCCGACCAGGTTTCTCTCCATCCAGAGCAGGATCGAGGTGGCGGGAGAGATCGGGTATCCGACGTAGAACTCCAGCCCGGCGGCGACGGCTCCCAAACTGATGGCCACGTTTCCGTTGATCAGGATCTGCTCGCCGTCGGGTCTGACCGGATCGGCTAGCTCACCAAGGCTGAATCCGCTCGCCGACGCCTCGTTCCGGCCAAGGGACATCGCCTGAAGGTTGGACTCGATGATCTGCTGGTCGTTGTCGCGGCCCCGTGTGAACCTCTTTGTGATGTAGTCGTCCAGGATCTTCTGCGGCATGTTGACGAGGCTCGCGAGGGCGCCAATGACGACCATGTTGGCCGCGCGGGCGTTGCCGGTGGACTTGGCCAGCGCGTCGAAGGGCATTCCCAGGCTGCGCCCGTCCGCCTCCAGCTCGAACTCTCCGGAGTTGTAGATGATGACGCCGCCGTCGGAGACCTCGCCGCTGTGGGTCTCGTAGGCCTCCCGGTTGAACGCGACCAGGACGTCTAGGTCGTCGCCCGAGCTGTGGACCGGACTTGTGGAGATCCTGGCCTGAGTCCAGGTGGGGCCGCCCAGGATCTGCGACGGAAAGGTGGCGAACGTCTGGACGTGATAGCCGACCTGGGTGGCCGCTTGGGCGAGCGTTTCGGCCGAGGTAACCACGCCCTGCCCGCCCTCGCCGGCGAAGCGGACCACGAAGTCGTCTTTCTTCAACTGGCTCCTCCAAGAGGGTCGAGCGACACTTTTCTCGCTTCCTTGCACCCTATGCAATATTATCAGCAGCGTCGGAGGGATGTCAAGGGAAACCCGGTGTCACCGGCGCCGAAGGGCCATGCGTGAAATCTCTCAATCGACGAAGATCGAGTAGTTGGTCAGACCCACCGGCTCGCCGTTGCTCTCACCCCAGACGACGATGGTGTATACGCCGGGCCCCAGCGCCTGGACCACGTCGCTCAGGTCGGCCTCGACTCTGAACAGGTCTCCGTCTACCCCCCAAGTGGCGGCCGTCACCCAGGGGATGCTCGCCGAGTTCAGGCTGCTCGAAGGAAGCGGTATGTCGCAGTCCTCGGTGCCCTCGACGACGATGCGAGGCGGCCTCGGCGCATTTGGAGGGACCAGGTACGGGTCGGTCCCGCTCTCCCATGAGAACCTGGAGTCGTCGCTGGGATAATACTGATTTGGAGGCGCAGGCGGCCTGACGAACGCCGCCGGCCGCTGGCCCAGGTTGTAGGACCGGGTGCGTCCCAGCTGTCCGAAGGTCAGCGGGTGCGGTGGCTCTTCGTACCAGACCTGGACGCTCGACAGCTCGAACCCGCCCGACAGCTGTCCGAGCATCGTCAGCTTGCCCAGGAACAGGTTCGGTTCCTCCCAAAAGTCCACGTAGTCGCCCTCGAAGAGCTGCGCTATGGAGCAGCCGACGCCGTCGCAGGCGATTCCAAGATTGACCTTCGTGTGCCACTTGTCGAGGATGTTTCTCCGGTGCCCCGGGCTGTTCATCAGGCCCTCCTGGGCCTCCCTTATCGACTCCTTCGCATCGGCTTCGACGTATCGGACGTCTGGCGTCCTCGGGCACGCCTGCCCCGAGACGTTCTCAGAAGCGTAGCCTTCCCCACCGGCGAGCGTGTAGCGCATGTAGGGCTTCAACCCATCCCGTCCCCAGTGCGCGAGATACTCGTGCTCGAACATCTCCTCGGCGTGCCGCTGCGCTGCCGAGTTCGTCCCGAGTCTGACAGGGTTCAGGCCGCTGGCGGCCCGGTCCTCGTTGATGAGGTCGAGCATGTACCGCCTCAGCTCGGCCAGCGCCGGAGCCACGGGGGCCGGGGTGCGCTCTCGGGCCGCGGCCGTGGGAGCGGCGCCGCCCACGATCGGGACCTCTGTCTCACGAGGGAGGGTGTCCGCGGAGCGCCCTCGCGCGAAGGCACCCCCAGTGCATAGCGCTTCCCTGGCCGAATCGACCGGAAGATCGACGTCCTCGCGGTTTACGAATCGCCACAGGTCTTGGGCGCGGTCCGGGCAGGCGGCGGCCGCCCTGTAGTCCACGGCCACCGCGCCTACCGCATCGGAAACCGCGCCGTGAGTAAGGTGAATTACGAACGGAGCCGCCAGAAAGACCGCCGCCAGGATGAGAACGAGAGCGAAGATTCGTCCAAGCAGCCTGGCGCCGCCTCCACCTCGAGGGGTCGGGGCGCCATATCCGCCATAAGCAGCCGGCGGATCCTCATAGTCCCATCGCTGGAGTGCCAACCTTCCCCCGCTTCGCAGACTCGCCCCACGATACGGTAGCAAGGCTGGCAGACAGGGTCTCAGGCCGACGGGGACCACTTTTCCGGCAGTCGAGCCCGTGGAGCGTCCGGCGGCTAATCCTCCACGACGAAGTGGAAGGCGACGGGACAGACCACCAGGAAGATGGCGTCGAACACTGCCAGGAACGGCAGCCATCGGGCCATCTCACCCCACCCCTCCACGCGGATGACGACACCTGAGGCCTCCACCGCGCCGACGATAACGGGGAGCACGACGGGGAAGAACAGCAGCGGCAGCATCACCTCGCGGGCCCTCGTGTTGACCGCGACGGCCGAGAAAAGCGTTCCCACCGCCGCCATCCCGACGGTCGCCAAGACGGCGATCGGGATGAGCCCCGGCTGAGCCATGGACAGGTTGAACAGGACCACGAACACCGGAAACACCGCGGCCTCGACGACTAGCATGAACACGATGTTGGCGATCATCTTCCCGAAGAAGATGGTGTCCCGGCTGACCGGCGCCAGCAGCAGACCGTGCAGGCCGCCCTGGTCCCTTTCCAGGGCGAAGGAGCGGTTGAACCCCAGAACGCCTCCAAAGGCGACGGAGGCCCATAGCACTCCCGGAGCGACGAGGGCGACGATCTGCGGCGTCGGATCGATGGCGAAGTTGAAGATCACGATCACGAGCAGGGCGAAGACCAGCACCGACACCACGAAGTCCTTGGTCCTGGCCTCCAGAAGGATGTCCTTCCAGAGCACCGCCAGGACAGGTGCCCAGAAGCCGCTCACGAGGCTGCGCCCGTATGGCCCGTATGAAGCGAGTAGGCGGCCCTCACCGACGCGGTGTCCACCGCCTCAAGCGACTCGTCGTAGACGACCCTTCCCCGCGCCAGGATCGCCATACGGCTCCCGATCGCCATGGCGTGCTCGACGTTGTGGGTCGTCAGCACGACGGCACCGGACGACTCGGCGTGCTCGGACACCACCCGCTCCAGCATGACCAGCGCCTCCTGGTCGAGCCCGCTCTCCGGCTCGTCCATCAGGAGAATTCGGGGCTCGTGGAGGAGCGCCCTGGCGATCGAGACGCGCTTGCGCATCCCGTGGGAGAGCGTGCCGACGCGCTGCCGGAGCCTGTCCGACAGGCCGAGCCGCTCGGCGGCCGAGTCGATCCGCTCGTCGATCCGGTCAAGCTGGAACATGCGGCAGGAGAACTTCAGATTTTCGTAGGCGGTCAGGTCGTCGTAAAGAAGCGAGTCATGGGTCACCACACCGTTGACCCGCCGGACCGCCGAGCCGGACCTCGATGCGTCGAGTCTTGCCACGCGGACGATACCCTCGTCCGGCCTCGTCAGCGTCGCAAGGATCTTGATGAGCGTGGTCTTGCCGGACCCGTTCGGGCCTAGTATCGCCAGGACGTGGCCCCACGGGACCTCGAGGTCCAGCTTCCGCAGCACAGCGGTCCGGCCGAACGCCTTGGACAGCCCTCTGATCTCTATGGCAGGTCCGGTGGGGTCCGGGTCGATCACGCCGCGCCCGGTTTGACGAGCCTTGGCAGCGATTCCAAGAAGCTCATATCAATGGTCCCGCGATCCTGAAATAGCTCGGTCGATCCCTTCTCATAGACTGTCGGTAACTGTAATATAGATCGGGCGGGAGCCGCAACACAGACTGTGTCACAGAGGACGGGGCGATGGCGTCGATACGGGAGCTGACCGAGAGGTACGAGGAGCTGTCGGGGCGCGTCCAGGACGGTCCCGAAACGACCATCGACTCCCAATGCCTCCTGACCTTCGATTACGAGTACCCCGGCCAGCAGGCCGAGGTCGTGATAGACACGGATGAGTTCACCGCGATGTGTCCCTGGACTGGACTGCCGGACTTCGGAGTCCTGACCGTCAGCTATGTGCCGGACAGGTCGTGCGTCGAGCTGAAGTCGCTGAAGTACTACCTGCTGTCGTACCGGGGAGTGGGGATCGTTCAGGAGCATGCTGCCAACCGCATCCTCAACGATCTGGTGGCCTCGTGCGAGCCAATCCGGATGACCGTGACGCTGGACTACAAGGCGAGGGGAGGGCTTCACACGTCGGTGACAGTTAGCTTCCAAAGGGCCGCTGGCGAGGGGACAGGCGCTTGACCAGTTTCGGGGTGTCGCTGCTGTCCGGCGGGCTTGACTCCACGACGGTAACCGCCTATGCCAGGGATCGGGTCGACCACCTGACGTCCCTGACATTCCACTACGGTCAGGTGCACAGCAAGGAGGTCGACTGCGCCGCTCAGGTCGCGGCGATCATGGGCGTCGAGAACAAGCTCGTGAACATCTCCTTCCTTGGAGAGGTGGCCTGGTATTCGGCACTGACCAGCCCGGAGTCGTTCCCCATCCCCAAGCCCGAATCCACCGAAGGAGGGCGTCGGGTCAGTGTCCTGAAGCGGCAAGAGGGTGCTCCTGTGAATCTGGGATAATGGTTTTGAAACAGCAAAGCCGACCCCAGAACAAGGAGCACCCAATAGATGCTACCACGCAACCATCCCGATCGCATCCAAATCGCGTTTGACGACCACCGCCTCGTGGCCAATGCTGGGCTGCTGCTCCCGGTGACCCTAGCCCAGCACCTGGGCCTGCGTGAAGTCGTCGACAGCCACGTCGACCTGGGAGACGCGCCGGGGCGGGCGAACCCGGGAGACAAGCTGCTGACCCTGGTGGCCTCGGCGCTGGCTGGGGGCGACTTCATTGACGACGCCGACGTGTTGCGTACCGGCGGGACAGCTGGCGCCATCGGCTGCGTAGTCAAGGCGCCATCCACCCTGGGAACTTTCCTGCGCAGCTTCCGGTGGGGCCACGTCCGCCAGTTGGATCGGGTGAGCCGGGAGCTGCTGTCCCGGGCCTGGGCCGCTGGTGCGGGACCCGGTGAAGGGCCGTTGACCATCGACCTAGACTCCACCATGTGCGAGACCTACGGACTGGCCAAGGAGGGGGCGCGTCACCATGGTTACACTGGCCAGCGGGGCTATCACCCGCTGCTGGCCATCGCCGCCGGCACCGGCGACGTGCTGATGTCTCGGCTTCGCGAGGGCCGGGCCAACACCGTTCGTGGCGCCGCCCACTTCCTGCGGGAGACCGTGGGCCGGGTGCGCCATGCTGGGGCTACAGGACAACTCACGGTGCGGGCCGACAGCGGCTTCTATGCCCACGCCCTGGTCGTCGTCTGCCGCGAGATGGATGTCCGCTTCTCCATCACCATCCGCCAACACGCCCGCCTCAGGGAGTTGATTGAGGCGATTCCCGAGGAGGACTGGACGCCCGTCCCCTACTGGATGGACGGCGGCGCCGACGTGGCCGAGACCACCTACACTCCCTTCCAGGGTGAGCCCGAAGCCGCCCCAGTGCGGCTCATCGTGCGGCGGGTGAAGCCCACGCCCGGTTCCCAACTGGCCCTCTTCGCCAGCTACAGCTATCACGGCTTCATCACCGACCGGGACGGGGAAACCTTGGAACTGGAGGCCGACCATCGCCGCCACGCCGAGATCGAGAATGCCATCCGAGACCTCAAGCACGGCGTCGGCCTCAATCATTTCCCCTCGGGCCGCTTCCCCGCCAACGGCGCCTGGCTGGCCGTTCAGGTGCTGGCCCATAACCTGGCCCGCTGGACCGCGCGCATCGGTCTGGGCGAGGGGGTGGTGACCACCAGGACCCTCCGGCGGCGCTTCTTCTCCCTGGCCGGACGGCTCACCCGCTCGGCCCGCCGCCTCACTTTGCATCTGCCACAGGGCTGGCCTTGGGAAACCCAGTTCACTCGCGCCCTGGCTCGATTGCGAGCCCTGCCATTGCCTGCCTGACGGCACCGACGGCGCCTGACACGTCCACCAGACTACTCAACCACCCCACAGAGTCGCACCGGCCCGGTCCGCGATTGTCTTCCCTTGCATGCTGTCCCGCCGACCCCGCCCCAGCGCCGCTGCCCAGGACCGCCATCGGCGCCACCAACTCCAACCAAAGGCCGCCACCGGCCCCATTTATCGGAATCGAGCGCGGACCGTCGCGTCCCACGGCCCTCACCCCTTGTTCCAACCCCAAGGCCGCTCCGCATCGGTGGATTCGGGCCAAGGAGGGGTCGGAGGACGAGATAGGCAACGCCATCCCGATCACGTACGTTCCGATGCGCAACACGATATTCCTGGCCCTGTCGGCGGCCTTCATCGAGAGCCGACTACAGCGGCTACCCGGACTGCCGCCCCGAGTTCTTCGATCAGGTACGCCAGACCATCGAGTACGGCAGCAAGCTGTGGTCGGAATACGGTGTGCCGATCAGGGTCGAGACCCCGATCATTCAGATGTCGAAGGCGGAGATAGCGAGGCTGGGGACCAGCCTGAAGGCGCCGCTGGAGTACACCTGGAGCTGCTACGAGGGCCGGGAGCTGCCATGTGGCATGTGCGACAGCTGCCTTCTCAGGGCGAGAGGTTTCCAGGAGGCGGGGATCGAGGACCCGCTGCTTGCGAGGCTGGGCGCCGCGTAGGGCCGACAGGGTTGTCCAGCGCCCTCCTAGATGCCGAGCCCCTGACGCCGCTCGACTTCGTCGCCGCCCTCGAGGTTTCTTGAAAATGCTCAAGGTAAGCCGGCTGCCGTCTGGAGGGCCCGAGATCTTCCGGACCATCCAGGGCGAGGGGGTCAGCGCCGGGCTGCCCGCGGCGTTCGTCCGTCTGAGCACCTGCAACCTGTCGTGTACCTGGTGCGACACCAGGTACACATGGGACTGGCAGAGCTACGACTTCCGTCGGGAGGCTGTCACGCTCTCAGTCGACGAGGTCGAGAAGCGCGTCCTGGCTCTCGACCAGTCGCGGCTGGTGATCACCGGAGGCGAGCCCATGCTCCAGCAGGGCGAGCTGGCTCTCCTGGTGTCGTCAGTAGCTCAGAAGGGCGTTGTCTGCGAGGTGGAGACCAACGGGACGATCGTCCCGCTGCCCGAGATGGCCGCTGCGGTGGCTCAATGGAACGTCTCTCCCAAGCTGGCCAACTCCGGCAACAGCCGGGAGCGCTCGGAGGTCTCGGCGGCCCTGGAGGCGTTCGCGGCGCTCGAAAACGCCTACTTCAAGTTCGTCGTCGTCGAACCCTCGGACGTAGACGAAGTGTCCGAAATGATCGAAAGGCGGGGTATTCGTCACGACAGGGTCATCCTGATGCCCGAGGGTGTAACCGCAGAAGTGCTCGAGGAGCGCGGTCCCTGGGTCGCTCAGGCCTGCCAGGAACGGGGGTTCCGTTTCTCCACCAGGCTCCACATCCTGCTGTGGGGGGACCAGCGGGGCCGCTAGCTTCGCTGGTCGGGCAACCCATCTTGCGCTAAACTGGGCGCGGCTGTCGCCGTCAGCTACTGCCACGAAGATAGGGTGTGCAGAGGGGCTGGGCCCCTCTGCTGGGAGTCTGAGGGTGTCCCTCAGAAATCATACACCTCTTCTTTTTTGGGTGGGGCTCGACCGGGTGTGGGTGCAGGAGGCCCGCCACCTCCCCAGATTCGTCGCTGCGGCTCAGAATGGCAACAGGGCTGGGATTTATTCACAAGCTCTCGGGGTGACAGCGGGCGGACAGTCTACATCTTTTGGGGGCCTGGTTGGCCGACAAGAACACGAAGGGGGAAGGCCAATGAGATTCGCGAGATACGAAGTCCAGGGGACGACAGGCTACGGGGAGGTCGAGGGCCAGACCGTCAGAGAGATAAGCGCACCGCCGTTCGAGAAGTACCAGGTGACGGGCCGCTCTCTCCACCTCTCCGAGGTCCGCCTGCTCGCGCCGCTCATGCCCGGAAAGATCGTAGCCATCGGGCTGAACTACAAGAGCCACCTGGGAGACAGAGAGCCACCCAAGGTCCCGGAGCCCTTCTTGAAGACGCCGTCGTCCGTGATCGGGCCGGGCGATACCATCCTGCTGCCGAGGGACACCGTGAAGGTCCAGGAGGAGGCGGAGCTGGTCGTGGTCATCGGCAGGCGCTGCAAGGGAGCCACGAGGGATGACGCTCTGAGCTACGTCCTGGGATACACCTGCGGCAACGACGTCAGCGCCCGCGACTGGCAGGGGGGTGACCTGCAATGGTGGCGCGCCAAGTCGTCCGACACGTTCTGTCCGCTGGGTCCTTTCATCGAGACCGACGTCAATCCCGCAAACGTGGGCTTGAGGGCCCGCGTGAACGGACGGGTCGAGCAGGATGGCAATACCTCCGACCTGCTCCACGACGTGCCCACCATCATCGAGTTCGTCAGTCGAGTCATGACCCTCGACCCCGGCGACGTGATCATGACCGGCACGCCGGGCCAGCCTGGCGACCTGCATCCCGGCGACTCGGTGGACGTCGAGATCGACGGTATCGGAACCCTGACCAACCCGGTGGGCGCCGTGTAGACGGGGCCCCGTCTGTTGACACCTCCAGGGGAAGTTGGTACAGTACTGGCTAATCATGCGACGCAGCCTGTTTTCCCCGATGTGTTTCTGTAGAAGCGTGCCGTAGGGGTTGGCGTCTAACATAACGCGCTTTTTGAGCCCCGCTCGAACTTCAGATTGAGTGGGGCTCGTTCTTTATGGCGGATCGGCTGGATCCGGTGGCAGGTAACGAAAGGATGGGGTAATGACACAGACCGAGTGGAAGCCCCGCACTCAAGGCATCATCGAGATCCTTCCCGAGGAGATCGACAACTTCGAGGAGCAGGTCAAGAAGTTCCAGGCCGGGGAGTACGACCCGACCGAGTTCCAGGGTTTCAGACTGCGCCAGGGGATCTACGGCCAGCGGCAGCCCGACGTGCACATGGTGCGGGTCAAGGCACCGTTCGGCGGTCTGACCGCGGACCAGCTCGACGCGCTCGGTGTGTTTGCCGACAAGTACGCTCCACTGCGCAAGGGCCACGTGACCACCCGCGAGAACTTCCAGTTTCACCACGTCAAGCTGGAGGATGCCGCGGCGGTCATGCGCCTGATCGGCGACGTCGGCCTCAGCACGCGCGAGGCCTGTGGCAACACGGTGCGCAACGTCACCGGCTGCCCCATGGCGGGAGTGTGCGCCGTCGAACCGTTCGACGTCACGCCCTACGCTGCCGCCTACGCCCGCTACTTCGTCAGACACCCGTTCACACAAGCGCTCCCGCGCAAGCTCAAGACCGCCTTCTCCGGCTGCGAGAGCGACTGTGCGATCACGTCGATTCACGACATGGGGTTCATCCCCCGCATCGTCGACGGGAAGAGGGGCTTCAAGATAGTCACCGGCGGCGGCACGTCGATCATGCCGCGCATCGCCCCGACACTCTACGAGTTCGTGCCGGTCGAGGAGTACCTCAGGGTGACCGAGGCGGTGATCAGGATCTTCCACCGCTCCGACGAGCTCCGCAAGAATCGGATGAAGGCCAGGATCAAGTTCCTGATCGACCGTATCGGCATCGAGGAGTTCCGCGGGATGGTGGAGGAGGAGCTGAAGGAGGATTGGGCCGCGGTCTCGTTCGACCCGACGCCCCTGCTCTTCCTGGAGGACGAGTCAAAGGACGCGCCATCGCTGTCCGCGGTCGGGTATCGTAAGAACGGCCACCTGCCCGAGTTCGAGCGCTGGGTCGAGAGCAACGTCCGGACGCAGAGGCAGGAGGGGTATCGGGCCGTCACGGTCAAGTTGCCCCTCGGCGACATCCAGCAGGAGCAGTTCCACCAGCTCGCCGATATCTCGCGGAGATACGCGGGTGGCCGGGCTCGCATCACCCATCAGCAGAACCTGGTGCTCCGGTGGGTGCCTGAGCAGGCCCTCTGCGAGCTATGGGAGGAGCTGAAGGGGATCGGCCTGGGCGCGTCGGGTGCCCACGGGATCGGGGACATCGTAGCCTGTCCGGGAACCGATAGCTGCAAGTTGGGCATCACGTCGTCCATGGGGCTGGGTCACGCCCTGTCCGAAGCCATCGGCGAGCTGGATACCAGCGACCCGCTGGTCAATCAGATGCACGTCAAGATGAGCGGCTGCCCCAACGGCTGCGGCCAGCATCACATCGCCGACGTCGGCTTCCAGGGCGCGGCGACAAAGGGCAAGGGAGGACAGGTCCCGGCCTACGAGCTGTTCCTCGGGGGCAGCTACGACGACGGAGACTCGCGGTTCGGTCTGCGGGTCAAGATCAGGATCCCTGCCAAGAGGGCTCCCGAGGCCCTGCGCCGGGTCGTCAGCTTCTACAAGGACAACCGCGAGGAGGGCGAGCCGTTCAAGGACTTCGCCGCGCGCGTGGGCGCGGAGACGTTCGAGCCGGTGCTCGCGGACCTCCGAGAGGTCGGTGAGCTGAACAAGGATTCGATCGGCGAGTACATGGACTGGGACAAGACCGTCATCTACAAGGTGGAGAGGGGCGAGGGAGAGTGCGCCATCTAGCGCCTTACTCTGCGATTCCGCCCAACAGGCAGAGGGCCCCGCATATGCGGGGCCCTCTCGCTTTGTCTCGACGCTTCGGGAGCTAGCGCAGCTTATTGCGGAAGCGGTCCCATCGGGACCGGGGCTCGTCGTCGACGACCTGCCCGCGCCAGCGCTTCTCAATCCTCCGGGGCCGTACGAAGAAGAGCCCGTATCCCACGATGAACAGTATCAGGCCCGCCCACGCCAGTGGAGCCACCAGTCCCGGCACCAGACCCCTCACGATGAGCGCCCCGATCAGCAGGGCCACCGCCAGGAGCATCACCCTTCCCGGAGTGAGAGACCACGATCTGCCGCCCAGGGACTGCACAAGCTGCACCCAGATCAGCCTCCAGACGCTGGGACCGCTCTGGCGCCTCCGCGGGGCGGGAGCCGTCTCGCCGACCTGCTTGAGGATATCCTCGATTTCCTTCTTATATTTGTCCGACATCACCAGCCCTCGTGGTGGTCCTCGGTGAGAGGCGTCCTCTATCCGATCTTCCCGTCTTCGCTGTCTCGTGCGGTAGCCATCCAGGGGTGCCGCCGCCCCCGCTGTCAAGGGATGAAAGGCCTCGCACGCAATGCCTTGGCTACCCTCGAATCGTAGTCCAACGGGGGCGACGATGTCAAGATTGATTTCCGGAGGCGCCCGGGCCCCGGGAGCGCGTCGATGGCGCAGTCCGCCATGCTATAATGCCCGCTCGGAGGGTGAGAGATGTCGGGCGGGAACGGACGCCAGTTCGTCAAATACAACTTCTACAAAGTGGACCCCGAGTGGCGGCGGCTGCCGGACGAGCGGCGGGCGGACAGCCGCGGTGAGTTTGCCGCTCTGGTCAACGAGTTCGCTCAGACAATGATGATCCGCAGCTATAGCCTCGTCGGTCTTCGCGGCGACGCCGATTTTCTCCTCTGGCAGGTAGCGGACGACTTGGAGGACCTCCAGCAGATGTCGACCCGCCTGTGGGCCAGCACGCTTGGCAGGCACCTCTCACAGCCCTACTCGTACCTGGGCATGACGCGGAAGTCCCAGTACGTCGACGGGCACAAGCATCCGGACCAGGAGGGCGACCGGACGAAGGTCGTTCCGGGCGACGCCAAGTACTTTTTCGTATACCCGTTTCTCAAGACCCGCGAGTGGTACCTTCTGCCGGCCGAGCAGCGGCAGCAGATGATGAACGAGCACTTCCGCATCGGGCACAGGTATCCCTCGGTGAAGATCAACACCAGCTACTCGTTCGGCCTGGACGACCAGGAGTTCATGGTGGCGTTCGAGACCGACAGCCCGGGCGACTTCCTCGATCTGGTGATGGAGCTGAGGACGATCGAGGGCAGCAAGTATACCCTTCGCGACACCCCGATATTCTCCTGCATTCGCCGGCCGATCGACGAGACCCTCGAATCACTCGGTGGGTGATACGAGGGTCCGAAGCAACAATAGCCGAGAAACAGGAGTGCAGATCCCGACAAGTCGGGATTGTGGGAAGCCTGAGGGGGGCCCTCGGGCTTGAGTTCTCCCCTCACCTACGAGGGGAGTTGGGCCGCCAGGACGGGCTTTTCAGCGCGATGTCATGGGAGGCAAGATGAAGGGCGATACCATTGTCAGCAAGATCCTCAAGGCTCAGGGGGTCGATTGGATCGGATGTTTCCCGGCGCAGAGCCTTATCGACGCCGCGGCCAAGGAGGGCATCAGGCCGATAATCTGCCGTCAGGAGAGGACCGGCGTCAACATGGCCGACGGGTACAGCCGGATCAAGAACGGCCGGACGATCGGCGTGTTCACCATGCAGCACGGGCCCGGAGCCGAGAACGCGTTCGGTGGGGTAGCCCAGGCATTCGCAGACTCCGTCCCGGTGCTGCTGCTGCCCGGGGGGTCGCCGCGGTCCCGCACCGGCGTTCCACCCGGATTCGACTCCATTCGGCACTACGGCGGCGTGACCAAGTGGATGGGCTACGCCAACACCCCCGGCCGCATCCCCGACCTTATGAGATGGGCGTTCAGCCAGCTGAGCTGCGGCCGCCTCGGCCCGGCCCTGTTGGAGGTACCCGATGATGTGGCGACGGAGGAGATTCCCGACGACGCCTTCCAGTACGTGCCGGTCGAGGCGCATCGCTCGGGGGCCGACCCGGACGACGTAAGGGACCTCGTGGCCGCTCTGCTAAAGGCGTCCCGCCCCGTCATCAACGCCGGTCAGGGCGTCATGTATGCCGAGGCCTGCAACGAGCTGCTGGAGCTCGCCGAGCTTACGAACGTCCCGGTGCTGACCACGCTGGCGGGCAAGAGCGCGTTTCCCGAGAACCACAGGCTGTCCCTGGGCACCGGAGCCCACACCGGGACCCTGATGGTCGACCACTTCCTGAAGAAGACAGACTTCGTTCTCGGGGTTGGGACGAGCTTCACCAAGACGCTGTTCAACGCTCCGATGCCCGAAGGGGTTCCCCTGGCCCACTCGACGAACTGCGCCGAGGACCTGAACAAGGACTACAGCATCAGCTACGGCGCGGTCGGCGACGCCAGGATCGTCCTCGGGCAGATGATCGAAGAGGTCAAGAGACAGATCGGCGCGCAGGGGAGGGGCGACGTCAACGGAGTCGCCTCGGAGATCGAGGCGGTCCGAGACGAGTGGATGGCCGAGTGGGGTCCCCGGTTCACGTCGGACGAGGTCCCCATAAGTCCTTACCGGGTCTTCGACGAGCTGCGCAAGTCGGTGGACGTTGCGAACACCATCGTTACCCACGACTCCGGCTATCCGCGGGACCAGCTCGTCCCCTTCTGGAAGCCGGTCACGCCCCGGGGATACATAGGCTGGGGGAAGTCGACGCAGCTAGGGTACGGGATGGGTCTGGCCCTCGGTGCCAAATTGGCCGCGCCCGACAAGACGGTCGTCAACTTCATGGGCGACGCAGCGTTCGGGATGGCCGGGATGGATATCGAGACCGCGGCGAGGGCCAACATCGGCACGCTCACGATCATACTGAACAACGGCGTGATGACCGGCTACAAGGCCAAGCACATGCCATATGCCTCGGAGAAGCACCGGAGCCACGAGCTCACGGGTCAGTATGCGAAGGTCGCCGAAGGACTGGGGGCCTACGCCGAGCGGGTCGACACGCCTGACCAGATAGGCCCTGCGATCCAGCGGGCGCTCTCGTCCACCCGGAAGGGTCAGCCTGCGGTCGTCGAGGTCATGACCAAGGAAGAGATGGACGTCCCCGCCTACTGGTAGCCAGGTGTTCCGCGTCTAGCTGACGATGCCCCTTTCGCGCAGCGAAGCGATCTCGTCCGTCGAGTAGCCTGCCTCGGATAGGACCTCGTCCGTGTGCTGGCCGTGTGCTGGTGCAGGTCCGTGTATCTTGCCCGGAGTCCCCGAAAACTCGAACGGCAGCCCCATCTGCTTGATCGGTCCGAGGTCGGGAGACTCGGCGTCGACCGTGAAGCCGCGCTCGATCGCGTAAGCATTCTGGTGAAGATCCGTCATGCGGTTGGAGACCGCGCACCTCACGCCGGCTCCCTGAAGCCTCGATATCCAGGCCGCCCGGGTGTCCGCCGCGAACGCAGCCTCGAAGGCCGCGGCGATCTCCGAGTCGTGCTCCATCCTCTGCTCCTCGTGCGCGTACCTCTGGGCGAGATCGGGACGGCTCACCACCTCGCACACCGAGGCGAACGACTCGTCGTCGCGGCAGGAGAGAAAAAACCAATCGTCGGAGCCTTCGTAGAGCCGGTAGCAGGCGGTCTCCCCCTTGTCGCCGCTGCGGGGGACGGGCTTCGAGTCTGGGTATGAGAAAAGCTCGACGGCCTGGACCGCTACCGCTCCCCTCAGCAGCGATGCCTCGACACGCTGCCCGATGCCGGTTCTCGCTCGGTGGAGCAGCGCCGCCGCGACTCCGAACGCCGACAGCATCGCACCGGCATAGTCCGAGATTGCCACCCTGAGGAAGACGGGCGGGCTGCCCTTTCCGCCCTGCGTCGTCATCGCCCCGCTCTGTGCCTGGAGCAGGGGGTCGAAGCCCGGTTGGCTGCTGTACGGGCCCGTGAGCCCGTAACCGGTGACCGAGCAGTATATGATGCGGGGGTTGACCGCCCTCAGGGTATCGTAGTCGGCGCCGAGCTTCTCGGCCGCACCCTTTCGATAGTTCTCGACCACCACGTCCGCGTCTGCGACCATGCGGTGCAGGATGCTCCGGCCCTCCGGAGATGCCAGGTTCAGGATCATCGCCCGCTTGCCCCTGTTCCAGGCCTGGAACGACCCCCCGAGCACCCGAAACGCGTCCCCGGCCGGCGATTCGACCTTGACGACGTCGGCGCCCATGTCGGCCAGCAGGGTCGAGCAGTAGGCCCCGGCGATGTACGCCGCCAGGTCGATCACCCTGACCCCCTGAAGAGGGCTTCGCCGCTCGGTCATGCGGCCCCCTGGCCGTTCGTCAGCCTCACCACCCCAAGGCCGGACAACCGGTCGACCTCCTCCGGTCCGTATCCGAGCTCGTAAAGAACCTCTCTAGTGTGGCGGCCCGCCGGGGGCGCCGGTCCACCCACCGATCCAGGCGACTCGTGCAGGATCACGGACATCCCCATCTGTCGGGTGGGCCCCAGGGCCGGATCGTCCACCTCCGTAAGCGCCTGGGTGTGCGCCACCTGGGGATGCTCGTAGAACTGCTCGCGGGACATGACCGGTGCGGTAGGTACGTCGTGCTCCGCCAGGAACTCGAGCCAATGGGCCCTGGGCCTCTCCCGCAGTATGCCGCCGATGATCGACACCAGGTCGTCGCGGTGCTCCACGGGAACGTTCCAGGGAGCGTTCTCGAATCTCGGGTCCTCCACCAGGTGCTCGATGCCGAGAGCGATACAGAGCTTGTTCCAGAAGACGTCGTTGCCGCAGGCCAGGAACAGCCAGCCGTCCTGACACTCGTAGAGCTGGTACGCGGGGTTTATGCCCCGCTGGGACGTGATGCTCTTGGACCACAGCCAGACGTTGGGGCCGGCGACCGTTTGACCGGCCTGCATCGCGAGGCCGCCGGCGTACAGAGGCGTGTCGACCCTCTGGCCGAGTCCGGTTGCCTCCCGGGCGTAGAGCGCCGAGCAGGTCGCCATCGCCGCGAGAAACGCCGCCCCGTAGCTCGCTACCCGGAGGCGCAGATAGATCGGCGGCTGGCCGGAGCCGCCCTGATCCCCGTATATCCCGACAAGGGCGGTGGCGACTCCGTCGTCTCCGGGGAGATCGGCCAACGGACCCGAGTCGCCGAACGCGGACATCGAGCAGTAGACGAGCCGCGGATTCCTTTCGGAGACCTTACCGAAGTCAAAACCAAGCCGCCGAGCCTCGCGGGGAAGCATGGTCGTCACCATGACGTCCGAGCGTGACACCAGCCTTTCGACGATCTCCTTCCCCTCGGCGGAGGCGACGTCGATGGAAGCGCTCCGGCGGCCCCGGCACAGGAACTGAAATGCGGGCTCCGAACGGAGTGGGTCGCCGGCCGGCGGCTCGACCCTGATGACCTCGGCGCCCATGTCGCCGAGGAGCATGCAGGCGTAGGCGCCCGCTATGTCTTGCGAGAGGTCGAGGATGCTGATGCCTTCCAGCGCTCCGCTGATGAGGTCCCCCGGTCCTGGCGCTACGGTGCGCCGGCAAAGCGATCGGCCGACCCAGTATAGACCAGGGACGGTGCTCGGCGGCAGGCCCCGTATTCGTGCGGCCGCGGGACCGCGCGTCCTTGCGCGGTCGGACGCCTTTTTGCTATATTCGGCTATGGTGGCGCCCGCCACCGTGGACCCTCGTGGGGCTGTAGCTCATCAGGGAGAGCGCTTCAATGGCATTGAAGAGGTACGGGGTTCGAGTCCCCGCAGCTCCACACCTGGCAAACACCGAGAGCGTCCCGATGGAGTCGGGAAGGTACGGGGTTCGAGTCCCCGCAGCTCCACACCTGGCAAACACCGAGAGCGTCCCGATGGAGTCGGGAAGGTACGGGGTTCGAGTCCCCGCAGCTCCACACCTGGCAAACACCGAGAGCGTCCCGATCGAGTCGGGAAGGTACGGGGTTCGAGTCCCCGCAGCTCCACACCTGTAGCTCCAGCACGTTATGCCCTTTGTCTACGTCCTGAGAAGTCCCAAAAGCGGGCGGTACTATATCGGCTGCGCCGACGATGTCGGACGGCGTCTCGGACAGCATAACGCTGGGATGTCGAAGACGACCCGGAATTCCAGACCGTGGCGCCTCGTCCACACTGAAGCCTTCGATACCCAGGAGGCGGGAAGCGCAGATTAAGTCCTGGAAGAACACGAGCTATATGGAAAGAGTCTTGGGACTGGGCTGAAGCAGAGCGTCCCGATGGAATCGGGAAGGTACGGGGTTCGAGTCCCCGCAGCTCCACACCCGCAGCATCGAGCTCCTCAATGCCGTTCAAGAGGTAGAGGGTTCGACTCCGGGTAGCTCCACATCGGCCGACGCCGAGAGCGCCAACGCCAATGAAGACGTCGGGAGTTCGAGTCCGCCACGGGGCCGTCCACGCGAGCCTCGCCCAGCCTCTTGAGCTCTTCCTCCACCTTCCGGTCCTATCCCGCACCCTCTTCGGAACACCACGAGTTGCGTGACTCCGATGCCTGAAAGATAATGGGTCCTCGTTTGTGAGCAAGGAGGCCCTATGAGAGATCACAATCCGATGCGACAGCACCCGACCGATGCGCCACACGCAGGTAGACAGGCAAGACGAGGAACCGAGAGCGAGCGGCGCATCATCACGGTGCTCTTCTGCGACGTGGCCAACTCCACGGGCATGGCCGAAGGGTTGGACCCGGAAGAGTGGACCGAGGTTATGAACGAGGCGTTCGAGTACCTCACCGCCCCCATCACACGGTACGAGGGAACGGTGTCGCGGCTGATGGGCGACGCTGTGCTGGCGTTCTTCGGAGCGCCGGTGGCGCACGAGGACGACCCTCAGCGAGCAGTCTTGGCTGCCCTGGACATCGTGGATGGCATCAAGCCGTTCCGCGAGCAGATGAGCCGGGAGTACGGGCTGGACTTCAAAGTACGGGTCGGCATCAACACCGGCCCCGTGGTCGTTGGTGACGTCGGCTCCGCGGCAGCGACGGAGTATACAGCCATGGGCGACGCCGTCAACGTGGCCGCGCGCATGGAGCAGACAGCCGAGCCGGGCACCATCCGAATCTCCGAAGGCACCTACCGCATGGTGGCGCCGCTCTTCGACTGTGAGCCCCTGGGGGGCACGGAGGTGAAGGGCAAGAGCGCTCCCGTGTCGGCTTATCGCGTGCTGGGCGTAAAGGCCCAGCCTGGACGGCTGCGCGGTGTCGAGGGCGTGAGCGCCGAGCTCATCGGGCGTGACCCCGAGCTCGACAAGCTCAAGGGTGTGCTGGAGCAGCTCAGCGAGGGCCGGGGGCAGATCGTATGCCTGATCGGCGAGCCCGGAATAGGCAAGAGCCGGCTGATGGAGGAGCTCCACAGAGAATGGCTCCAGCGTGATGGCCAAGAGACATGGCAGTCAGCCCAAGGCATCTCGTATGACTCGGCCCGGCCATACAGTCTGTTTCAGAACCTGGCGCGACACCAGTTCGGCGTCGAGCTGGACGACCCCGTGGATGTCATTCACCGGAAGGTTGACTCTGGCCTGCGCGCCTCCGGCCTACCCGACGAGCATGTCGCGCTATGCAGCGTGGCCGTGGAGCGGATCATCGCCGCCAAGGTGCTGCACGACGCCCCGGACTTTGCGGCGGATGTCGTACAGCGGGACATCCTAGACCGAGTGTACGAGGGCTGGTACCAGGCTGCCACCGTCACGCCGGTCGTTTTGGCGATGGACGACCTCCACTGGGCCGACCGGGCTTCGGTGGAGCTGCTGATCCATCTCTTCCCGATGGCGGAGGAGGTCCCCATCCTCTTCCTGTGCGCCTTTCGCCCCGAGCGACAGTCGGCGGCCTGGCAGCTGAAACAGAACGCGGAAACGGACTATCCGCACCGCTACACAGAGGTCGTCCTGCAGCCCCTGCGCTGGGAGGACGCCGATGCCCTGGTGTCTGCCCTCCTCAACATCGCGGACCTGCCGGAAGAGCTGCGCAGGCTCATCCTCGGGAAGGCGGAGGGCAACCCGTACTTCGTCGAGGAGGTCGTCCGGAGCCTCATCGACCAGGGCATCGTCTACCGTACAGACGACGGGTTACGCTGGAAAGCCTCCACCAGCGTGGAAGACATCACTATCCCCAACAGCCTGCACGCCCTGCTCGCATCCCGGTTGGACCGGCTGGACCAGGACGTGCGGTCCACATTGCAGCTCGCTGCGGTCATCGGCAGATCCTTCCACCACCGGGTTCTTAATGCCATGTCCGACTCGGCCGTTGCCGTGGACAAGCATCTGTCGGCGCTGCAGCGGGTGGAGCTGGTGCGCGAGACGGCTCGAATCCCAGAGCTGGAGTACATCTTCAAGCATGAGCTGGCCCGGGACGCTGCCTACGGCACCATCCTGCACCGGACGCGCCGAGAGCTTCACCGCCGTGTGGGGGAGGCCATTGAAGCCCTGTTTCCCGACAAACTTGAAGAGAACGCGCACCGCCTGGCATACCACTTCGCCCAGGTGGGGGATGATGAGCGGGCGCTGAAATACTACGCCATGGCCGCGGACTCCGCCTCGGGCGTCAACGCCAAAGCCGAGGCGATCAGCCACTACGGCCAGGCCATCGAGGCCGCCCAGCGTTTCGGTGCCACCAGCGATGAGCTATCCCGGCTCCAGGAGCGGCAGGCGCAGATCATGGAGCCGAGCGGCAAGGCAGGCTGAGCTAGCTTAGACGACGCAACGGAGCCGGAAGGCGCTGAGACGGTCGGGAGAGTGAATAAACCAAAACGAAGGGCACGCGGAACGGCGGTCCGGGCTGCCGTCTTGGCCACCGCGGGCGGGGTCTTGTTAGCGTTGGTCCTGGCTGCCTGCGGAGGCGGGACGCCTAACGTCGCGGTGGTGCTTCCCGCCCCGGCCGAGACCGCTGAGCCGGCGGGGGCGGGAGACGCGGCCCCCCTTCCGGCTTCCGAGGCGGGCCGTCCCAGCGGCTCATATGGGTTCTCGCATTACTTCTTCGAGGAGCTGGGAGGCGAGGTCGTCAACACCCTGGTGGAGGGGCCAAAGGGCGCGCAGGTCCGGTCCACGCTCTCGTACGCGGACCTGAAGCGACTATACGATAGTGGAGATCAGCCCCCGCGGGAGCTGGGCATATCCCGAGAGGAATTGGGGACGCTGGTACGCCAGCTGGATACGGTGCGGCAGGCCACCGAGAAATATCAGGACATACGCGTGGCCATATCCGAGGGATACGTGTTCACGACCGACGACGTCCCGAACATGGGGGCCCACCTGGTGCACCCAGAACGGACAATTGACGGAGAGTTCGACCCGTCGGAGCCTGAGTTCTTGCTGTACACCCCGCACGGAGATGACGATTGGGAGCTGGTGGGCACCGGCTTCATCCTTCCCACTGGACTCGTGGGCCCGGACCATCCCGCCGGTTTCGCTGGCCCCCTGGACAACTGGCACGTGCACTACAGCCTGTGCATCGGGGATCCCGCCAGGACTCGTTCGGCAGCCAAAGATGAGTGCGAGGCCCGGGGCGGCAATTGGGTGGCGTCGTTCGGCTGGATGATCCATACGTACGTGTGGGAGGACAATCCTTTAGGGGTGTTCAGCATGTGGAACCCCAACATACCGCCCGTGGCGTCGGCGGCTACTTTCAAGGACACCCAAACCATACATACCCGTGAGGGCGATGAAGCCGACGTGGTCATCGAAAACTTCAATCACCCCGAGGTGCGGGTTAAGGCCGGAGAGACGGTGTTCTGGACCAACGTGGACGGCGTGTCTCACACCGTTACCTCGGCGGCCCAGGGCGTCCCCGAAGATGCATTCGATTCGGGGTACATCGGACCGGGCCAGTCCTTCGCCCTTAGGTTCGACCGGCCGGGAGAGTACTCCTACACCTGTACGGTGCATCCCCAGATGAACGGAACGGTGATCGTCACCGGGTAGCCGGTCCGGGTCCTGTTCGAATTGGGTCACCCGCCTTACACGGAGATCCCCTCCGTGTCGCGCGGTCCGGTATGCGAAGTGGCGGTTTAACTGCGCGGCCGTCATAATGTGCCCGTAAAGCAGGAGGGACGAGGAATGAGGGTCTCAGGTCTGGGAAGGGGCCGGAGGGTGGAGCTTCCAGCAATGCTCTGCGTCCTGGTCATGACCGCTGTGCTGGTAGGCTGCGGCGGGGGCGGTGAGACCACGGCGCCCGCCGCCGACGGGGAGGCCACTCCGCTCAAGCGTAATCTGTCCGGGGCCACGGTTGAGGCGGGCACCCCCGCCGCCAAGGCGGGCACCCCCGACGTGCCCCCGATTCCCAGCCAGATCGGAGACTGCGTCATCGAGCCCAAGACCGAGTGTCCGGGAGCCGACCTGCGGGGCGCCGGACTCGGCTTCCGGTCCTTCGGCTTCGGTGCCGGCGTCCGCGCCAAGCTGGCGGGCGCAAATCTGCAGGGCGCCGACCTGACGGGCGCGGACCTCTTCTCGGCAGATCTCGCCTCCGCCGATCTGCGCAGGGCCAACCTGACCGACGCCAACCTCGCGGGGGCCGACCTGTTCCAGGCCGACCTGCGGGAGGCCGATCTGACGGGCGCGGACCTCTCTTTCGCAGATCTGGAAGAGGCCAGACTGGACGGAGCGACATTCTGCAACACCACCATGCCCGACGCCACGGTGAACAGCGAGAGCTGTCCGTAGCAAGACGCTCGCGATGAGGGCGGCGGGTGGCTGCCGGGTCCCACCCCGTCTTGACCGCCGCCTGCAGGTCGCTGACACTCCTGGCCCCCTTCCCGGCAAGCGAGGGGGCTGATATCTGAGGGACACCCCATCCCTCCGCGGAAGGACCGGCAAACGGGCCTCGCCCCTCTGCACATCCCGTATGCGTTGCATCGAAACGGCGGAGCGCCGTGGGTATGGGCCGGGGTGCTATCATGAATAGGGAGCTTTCGCGTTGAAGCCCCCTGTCCTCCTACGCGGCGACCCGTGTCGCCGGCTCGGCTTGTACTGCTGAAGATCAAGCACATCGTCTCCGTGTAGGAGCTCAATGAGATCGATAGTTCAGATAGGAAAGCCGCGGAATTGACTCACGCCCAGTCGAACAACGGAATACGAAACATCGCCATCATCGCCCACGTCGATCATGGCAAGACTACTCTGGTGGATGCCCTGCTCAAGCAGGGGCAGGTGTTCCGCGCCTACCAGGAGGTCGGAACGCTGATCATGGACTCGAACCCTCTGGAACGGGAGCGGGGCATCACGATTCTCGCCAAGAACACCTCTGTCACCTACAAGGGAACGAAGATCAATATCATTGACACTCCCGGCCACGCCGATTTCAGCGGCGAGGTGGAGCGCATCATGAACATGGCCGACGGCTGTCTTCTGCTCGTCGACGCCGTCGACGGCCCCATGCCACAGACCCGGTTCGTGCTTCAACAGGCGCTCAGCCACGATGTCGCGCCGATGGTGGTCATCAACAAGATCGACCGTCCGGAAGCCAGAGTCCCCGAGGTTGTCGAACTCGTTCAGGACCTGTTCCTGGAGCTGGCAACGAAGGCGGAGCAGCTCGACTTCCCCATTCTGTATGCCTCGGCCCGCCAGGGATACGCGGTCGCCGACCTCGACGCTCCGAGAGAGGACATGCAGCCCCTGTTTCAGGCTATGATAGACAGCGTTCGAGCTCCCGCCGGCGACCCGGACGAACCCTTCCGGATGCTGGTGGCGGCGCTGGACTACGACAACTACCTCGGCCAGATCGCCATCGGCCGTGTGTTCCGGGGGAGGGCCAGGAGCCGAAGCTCCGTCGTCCTACTCCGCAACGGTTCCCAGCCCCAACCCCACGACCTGGAGAAGGTGTTCGTCTTCCGCGGGTTGGAGCGGCTGGAGATCCTGGAGGGGCAGGTCGGTGACATAGTGGCCGTCTCCGGTGTCGACGGCGTGTCCATAGGCGACACCATCGCCGACAGCGAGCATCCCGAAGCCCTGCCCCCCATAGAGATAGACGAGCCAACGGTGAAGATGACCTTTAGCGTCAACACGTCACCCTTCATGGGCAAGGAGGGGACGTACTCCACGTCCAGGACCCTGCACGAGCGCCTGCGCCGGGAGCTGAGGACCAATGTCAGCCTGCGCCTGGAGACGACGGACAGCCCGGACGAATTCCTGGTGTCGGGCCGGGGCGAGCTCCATCTCACGATCCTGGTGGAGACCATGAGACGCGAGGGCCACGAGTTCCAGGTATCCAAGCCGGAGCCTGCCACTAAGGTCATCGACGGCACGGTCTACGAGCCCTACGAGCATCTGACCATCGACACCCGTGAGGAGTACATCGGCACGCTGACCGAGGCCCTTGCGGGACGCCTGGCCGAACTCGCCAACATGAGCAACGACGGCGAGGGCAACGTGCGGCTGGAGTACAAGATCCCCACCCGTGGGCTGATCGGATTCCGCTCGGCGTTTCTCAGGGACACCCGAGGCACGGGAGTCACCAACAGCGTCTTTACCGGATTTCAGCCCATGTCCGGCGAGGTCAGGTCAACGACCAACGGAGTGCTGGTTGCGTCCGAGGCGGGCACGGCCATCACATACGGCCTGCTGAACGCCCAGGGCCGGGGAGAGACCTTCGTGGAGCCGGGGACTCCTGTGTACGAGGGCATGATCATAGGTGTCCATCCCAAGGACGAGGACATCATCATCAACGTGTGCAAAGAGAAGAAGCTTACGAACATGCGCTCGTCCACCGCCGACATCGTCAAACGGCTGAGTCCCTCCGTCAAGCTGAGCCTTGAAGACGCACTGGACTTCATAGCCGACGACGAGCTGGTGGAGGTCACGCCCCAGAATTTTCGGCTGCGGAAGAAGCTGATATCCAGCACAGCCAGGCTTCGACAGCGGCGCAATCACGCCAAAGGCCGGGAGTGAACAGCTCTCGACACACTCCGGCGACGGCGGTCCGGCCTTCCGTCGCTCTGAGAGCCCGGGAGAAGATCCCGACCCTGTTGTCTTGCTGAACCGTAGCGAAGAATCTGGGGAGGTGGGGGGCCTCCCGCGTCTACAACCGATCTAGCTCCGCCCCAAAATGAAGAGGTGGATGATTTCTGAGGGACACCCTCAGACTCCCGGCATATGGGCTCCGCCCCTCTGCACACCCCTCGCTGTGTCCACCTCCCCGTTCTCGGGCCCTCCTAGAGAGCGTGCCGGTGGGCGATCAGCCGATGCCAAGCTCGGCCCGAAGGAATTCCTTGACTCCCTCCGAGGCCGGTGCGTGTGAGCGGACAGCGGCGATACGACGTCTCCGTTCTGAACAGGCTCGAGCTGATCGGCACGGCTCAAGCGGCCGGGTTCAAGTTGAAAGAGATCAGAGACTTGTTCGTCGGCTTCCCGGCTCATACTTCCGCATCGCAGCGCTGGCAGACCCTCGCAGAGGCCAAGATTCCAGAGATCGAGTCTCTGCTCAGCCGAGTTCAGAGGATGAAGGGGTGGCTGGAGCTGTTGGCGCACTGCAACTGTTCTGATCTGGACGACTGCGCGGCGGCCATCCGGCGTTCCAGTGAGGCGATCGAAGAGGGACAAGCCCTCGACCCGAAGGGCACTCGGTCAACCCGAACCGCATAGCGAACGCTCGGCCTGTCGTGCCCTGCGGTCTACGAGGATTTCACGTCCAAGACGCCGCGCATGGAACTTTTCCGGCCCGCCGTCAGTCTATATATGCGGGACCAGTCAGAACCAACTCATACGACAAAGGAGAGAGCACGAAGTGAAGAGGATAATCGGCCTTGCCGTGGGCTTCGGAGTGACGGCAACGATGGTCATCGGACTCGCATGTGGGAATGGAGAGACGACGTCTCCGGTGGAGTCAGACGCGACACCTGTAGCTCAATCGACCGAGGAGCCAGGCGAGATTTCGACAGGGGGATCCCGGGGCTCTATGGTGCCCCGCCCGAGCAGCGTCGACGATCTGGTCTCGGGAGCGTCGATTATCGTGATCGGTACGATCGACTCGGTTCTGGAAGAGAAGACGATCGGCCCATATGGGGAGGACGGCCAGCCCCTGCCCGTCGATGAAGAGTCCGGGCTACCTTTCACAGACTACGATCTCCAGATCGAAAGCGTCCTCAAGAGTGACGGAACAGTGACCCAGGGAAGCTCGCTGGTCCTTCGCATGTTCGGGCACCTGAGCAACGAGAACGCAATAATCACGCTGAACGCCTTCACTCTTCCCAAACCGGGCGACCGCCTGCTGTTCGCGCTCGGCCAAAACCCCGATGGAACGTACGGCTCCGGCACCGAGGGCCTCCTGAGCTTGGACGGCACCAGAGTGGAGTACTCTGATGGGCTGCCGTTTGCGATCGTGCTATCGCCCGGGGACCCTGTGAAAAAGATCAAAGGAGACTGAAGCGCGCGATACCGGCACGCTCTTACTCCCCGATGAGGTTTCTCAACGAGCAGGTGTGGAACGCTCGACGACATCATGCCGGAGCCAGAAATCGGCTGCCGCTTCGGTCGATCCCAGCCAGGTCGAGCACATAGACTCGTTCGAGTCGCTCTCATTCGACACAGAGGACGGCGCCAGGAGTCTGGTCCTGACGACTATCGACTTTGACTCGGAAGGCGCGGCCGCCGATCACTTGGGCTTGGTGGTGGGCGAGGGCTCCGGCATGCTCGAACTTCCGGACAACATTGGGGACGCGTCGGCTTTTCAGGAGGCAAACGACGCGGGAATCGGTAGCATCGTCGTCTTCAAGAAGGGCGAATGGGTCGTCAGCATGCACACCGCACAGGGGGCCGGCATCGACCCGCTTGACCGAATCTCCAAGTCGACTTCGCCGCCAATCGGGCGACCCGTTAACCGCGCTTCTCGGCGATCCACAGCTCCCGCTCCACGCCGCCGGCGCGGGCGTTCGCGGCCTTGAATGCATCGGACTTGAACCAGCCCATTGCCCGGTCCACGTTCTCCACGTTGAGGACCACGAGAGCCACGTTGGGATCGTTGGCGTCCTTGTAGAACGGTCCATCGGTTATGCCGTATGGACGGCGCGCATCCTCCTGGCTGCTGTGTGCCTGGAACCACCTGTCGTAATCCTCCGGTGCGACCCTTATGACGATCGACTGCTGCATGTCGTTCCCTCCTTCTCCCGTAACGGGCCCTGTGTTAGAATGAGCCATACTATAAGGCCCCTAAGCAGTGTTGTCAAGAGATTAATAATTAAGTGCCTAACAAGATGACGGATCCCACTGTCTCGGAGTTCGAGCGGCTATTTCCCGACGGAGACCTCAGGGCGTCGCAGTGCGCAGATAACCTGGTGGCCACCTCGGAGCTGCTCCTGAACAACATTGCGAGTCTGCTCAGGCCGCTGGACCTGACTCCCGCCTCCGGACTGGTGCTGAGCATCCTTGCGGATTCGGAGGACCCTCTGCCGCCCCACGAGATCGCCGAGCGCCTGATCGTCAGCCGGGCGACCGTCACCGGCCTGGTGGACTCGCTGGAGAGCCGGGGGCTGGCACAGAGGGGTCCGCATCCTACGGACAGGCGGATGCTCCTGGTCGAGATCACCGAGAAGGGGCGTAAAGCGGCGGACGAGTTTCGGCCCATTGTTCATCGGCATCATCGGGCATGGTTCGAGGTCTTAGACGATGGGGAGAAGGCGCAGCTCACCCGACTTCTGGAGCGCGTCCGGGACAGGCTGAGAAGCGCTGGGTCCTGACGCGATCGGCGGCAACGCCTGCGGGCTGACTACCTCTCCTGGGTACGGTCGGCCGTGAGACCGCTACCCTAGTAGGACGTCGAACTCGGACGCGGCGCTGACGTGGCGGCGCCCGCGGCCCTCGGTCACCTCGCGAACGCCCTCCATAGACGAGAGCAGCGCCGCCAGCTCGAGAGGCTCCTTCATCGAGAGGGAGATGGTGGTGTGTCCCTTCCTGCTGGCAACGCTCAGCAGACGCAGCCTGGGATGAGTCCTCAGCTCCCGAAGCAGCCGGCTTGCACCGGGCGACGCTGGGGTTTCACGGATATGAAGCGTCACATGGTCCCTGCAAGCGCGTCGAACCGCACCGGTACGGCTCGCGCGGTCCAAGCTCGGGCCTGGGACGCGCGCGCCGCCGGAGGTGCCGGGGGTGCTTTCAACTTCGGGCAGCGATGCCTCGTCGAGACCGGCGAGGATTATGGCCTTCCCCATGTGCTTGGAGATGCTCTGTTGCCTGACCCAGCGGACCCCGGGTTGGAGGCGAAGATGGCCGCTCAGATCGAAGGGAGCCCTTAGCCGGATCTCGAGGACGGTCCGCGTCTTGCTCGGGGTCATTTTCAGGACCTGGAACATCCAATCCGACGACAAAGACCGGTAGAGCGCCAGGACGGTTGCGCGCGACCCCTCATCCGAATGCAGCAATTCCAGAGCGACCGGCCCCTGCAAGCGCGTGGAAGAGTCGTTCGGCAGCCCATCTGTTCCTGCTCGTCCTGCTTGGGCGACTCTAGTAGCAGTAGGTGTGACCAAGATAGCGGATCCCTCCTCAGACGTTTCTCTCTTGTCATTCAATCTCCCGTCGACCGGGACGGGAATCCCCATCTTAACCAGTTCTTTGCCCTGTTTATGAGTTCTTTATAGCCAGTCTCCCGGGCAATCGTCCGGCCGGACGGAGCGGTGGCGAGGACGGGGTCAGCGAAGAGTCGGGCGTGAGAGAGACGCGTGGACACCGCGGAAATCGGTGGCGCTCCATCTTCGAGGGACCCCCATCGTAGAGCCGTTTTAGCGGCCCCTCCGATGATTGACGAACAAAACTTGACGTGGTAAGGTTCAGGCCGATTGGGCAGCAGCCGCAGTGTGGACTTGTTTGCCGGTGCGGAGGTCGGGCCTCATGGAATCCATGTCGCCGCGGCCTACGTAGTGGAATTATCGGCTGGCGTTGTGGAGACGGCCAGCGACTGACGATAGCGGGTAAGAGACGACACTGGGTGTCTGACACCTCAGGAGGGTGAGATGAGACGGACAATCCTTGCCGTGATGGGTATCACGGCGCTGGCGCTAATACTGGCAGCGTGTGCCGGTGAGGATACGATCATCGAGAAGATCGTCACGGTTGAGGTCGAGAAACAGGTGGTGGTCGAGGTCGAGAAGATCGTGACAGTCGAGGTCGAGAAGATCGTGACGGTGGAGAAGCTGCTGATTGCGACTCCCACGCCTCCGCCCGCGGGCCAGGCCCAGTTTGGAGGGACGCTCAGGATCACGGCACAGGGTAGCGTTAGCGCGCTGGACCCGGTCTTCTCGCCCTTCGCGGTGATCGGCGGGATCGCCTCTCACTTCTACGAGGGTCTGTTCGGGTGGGATGGCAACCTGGAGGCTGCACCACGTGGCGTGTCGAGCTGGTCGGTGAGCTCGGACGGCCTCACGTACACGTTCTCTCTTCGGAGGATGCTGTTCCATGACGGCACGCCGTTCGAGTCCGAGGACGCGACTGCATCTCTCAAGCGGTGGCGGGATGGCGGCACGACCGGAGCCGCTGTGGTGAAGCGGTTCACCGACGACGAGGGTGCGTTCACCATCATCGACAACAAAACCTTCACCTGGAGGTTCAACGAGCCTCTCGGTGCTCTCATCTTCATCCTCAGTGTTCCCCACCCCCCGATGCCGATGATGCCGGCCGAGGTGGCGGCAACTCCCTTCACCGAGGCGGTGGAGGACAGGACCGGCACGGCCGTATACAAGTTCTCTAGCTGGAACCCAGGCGTCGACATCGTCCTTGAGCGGTTCGACGGGTATATTCCTCGCACCGAGCCGTCCACGCCGGGCGCGTACGCGGGCGAGAACATCGCATACCTCGACCGGCTCGTCTGGCTTGAGATTCCCGACGAAGAGACCAAGGTCGCGGGTCTGGAGACGGGCGAATGGGACATCGTAGACAACGCGGGGCTGGACTTCTTTGAGCGGGTCAACTCTAACCCCGACCTCATCGTCCCGCTTTACAAGCCCGGCAAACGCTCCAACGTCTACCTGAACCCACAGATTCCTCCCTTCAGTTACCAGAAGGCTCGCCAGGCCATCATGACGGCCATCAAGGTCGAGGACTTCATGGCCTCGCTTGGACCCGATACCCTGTGGATCGTCTGCGCGGCCGTCTACTGGTGCAACACGCCTCTGGAGACGGACTTCGGCTCGATCTACACTGTCCAGACGTCACAGGGTCCGAAGGAGATCGGCTACAACGTCAACGACATGGCGACGGCGCAGCTTCTCCTTGCCGACTCCGACTATGCCGGTGAGACCACCATCATCATGAACCCAACCGACTACGGCACGATCACGCCTCTGGGGCACGTGCTCAAGCCGGTGATGGAAGAGGTAGGGTTCAACGTGGAGATGCCCGCACTCGACTGGGCCACGATCACCAGCAGGTTCGGAGCGACCGACTCCTACAGTGCGATCACCGACTGGTACGAGCACTACGCCGTCGGCACGCCGATCACGGACCACCTGATCAGCGGTACGTTCGACTTCATCGTCAGGGACGAGGAGCTGCTCAGGATGCAGAACGAGTTCCTGAGGGCGGAGCCCAAGGACCAGCTTGGTGTCGCCGAGAGGATTCAGGCTCGGCGCTGGGAGATCGTCACGTCCCTCTCGCTTGGCATCTGGTTCCCGATCAGCCCGGCGACGGCGGACCTGAAGAACTTCGACGTGAAGGCCATCAACTTCTACACCAATACCTGGCTCTCTAGGTAGGCCAGGCGGACCTCCCTCTGGAGGTGGAGTTGACTAGCGCTGGCCCCGGCAGCCTAGGCTGCCGGGGCCAGCTTGTTTCAGAGCCCCCGGATGAAACCCTCTGGCCAGCGAGCGCGGTGGATTGGAAGCGGACAAGCTGGTAGACTCCTGGCGTGCCATGGACTCATCGGTTCTGCGGCCGGACATTATCACCCCTTCGGCTCTCACAGCCTGAGGGTAGGACAACCTGATATCTAGTGAATCCCTTCGGAGGAGTCGCGATGCGCAGATACCTCGCGTCGATGCTGGTGCTGACAGTGGCCCTGCTAATTGTAGCCTGTGGAGAGTCGGAGACCCCTGCGGACTCCGGCGGCCCTGTGTCGGGAACCGGAGACGCCACGGTCACACCGCGCGCGATGGGAGAGTTCGTGAAGACCGGGCAGATGGGTGACGACCGGCAGTTCCATTCGGCCGTCCTGCTCGACGATGGCCGAGTGTTGGTGATGGGCGGACGAGGAAGACGATCGGGTGCGCCGCGGGCCGCGGTCCACTCGACGGCCGAGGTGTACGATCCCGCAACCGAAAAGTGGGCTGGCGCAGGTGAGATGTCTGTTCAGAGACAGGCCGCCGCCCTGAGTTTGCTCAAGGATGGTACCGTGCTCGCGGCAGGCGGCACGGACATGCTGGAGATCGCTCACAAGACCGCGGAGATCTGGGACCCCGGCGCGGGGACCTGGGTGCGTACAGCCTCCCTCAGAAAGCAGCGCGAGGAGCCTGCGTCGGTCACGCTCGAGGACGGCCGGGTGATGATAATCGGAGGAGTCGACGGCTTCGAATTCGTCGTCGTCGAGACCGTCGAGGTGTTCGACCCTGCGACCGGCGACTGGTCGGAGGCCGCACCGATGGCTGCGCCCCGCGTTCAGGCCGTCGCTACTCTGCTCAGTGATGGCAGGGTACTGGTGGCCGGCGGGGGAAGACCCGACGGGCCTCACCTGGACAGCGCCGAGGTGTACGACCCCGAAACCGACTCCTGGTCGTCGGCGGGTACTATGTCCATCGGACGCACCCTCCACACGGCGACGCTGCTGAACGACGGCAGGGTGTTGGTCGTCGGCGGCGCCGGGAGGCTGACCTCGGCAGAGATATGGGACCCGGCGACGAACGTCTGGACGCCTGCCGGAGACACGGCGGAGGCGCGGGCCGAGCATACGGCAACGCTGCTGGGCGACGGAGCAGTTCTGGTCGCCGGCGGCATACGTAACCTCCAGTCGGCGGAGATATACGACCCGGCGACTGGCTCGTGGTCGTCTGCGGGCGATATGAACGAGTCCCGCTACCGGCACACCGCGATCCTCTTGAACGACGGCAACGTCCTGATCACCGGTGGCCAGAGTAAGGACCGAAACTCCCCAACGGCAGAGCTCTACGTGCCCTGACGCCGGCGCACGAATGGCTTACTGATCTGGCCGGCGACCGGGCTACCTGAATGCCGCTGGCCGCCAAGGGCGCACGATCGTGCGCCCTTGCCTTTGGACGAGAAACGACGTGGACCCGGGAATCGACAGAAGAGCGGTGAGCGCGACGACAACCCGTCCGTCTGAACAGGCCGAGAGCATCGCCGTGGGCCTGGGCTCCCTGCGGCCCATCCTCGTCGTCGTCGCCCTCGGAACCATGCTGGTTCCGTTGAACTCGACGATGATCGCCGTGGTGTTGCCCGACGCCATGGACGAGTTCAACGTGGGCGTGACCCAGGCAAGCTGGCTCGTTACCGGCTACCTCATCGCGATGGCCTCGCTGCTGCCCGTCACGGGAAAGCTGGGTGACCGGGTCGGACGCCGTCGGCTGGTGCTGAGCGGTCTGGCGCTCTTCGGCATCAGCTCCATCGCGGCTGCGCTGGCTCCGGATCTGTGGTCGCTCCTCGTCTTCAGAGTCCTGCAGGCGGTGGCCGGGGCTCTGATTCTTCCCAACGGTGCCGCGTTGATCCGGCAGGTGGTCCCGGAAGGGCGGAGGGGTGCCGAGTTCGGCATCATCGGGGCGACAGTGGGGATCGCCGCGGGCGCCGGACCCCCGATCGGAGGGGTGCTGGCCGAGCTCGCCGGATGGCGGTCCATCTTCTACGTGAACCTCGTCCTCGTCCTGCCGGCGCTGTTCCTGGGAGTGCGTTGGATTCCGGCCGGGATCGCCTCGCTGAGCCGGACCAGGTTCGATGTCGCCGGAGCGGTGATGCTCCCGCTCATCCTGATCGGCGCCACTCTGATCCTGACGTTCAGCCGTGGAGATGTCAGCAAGTTGGCCCTGGCCCTCGGTGGTGCCGCTGTGGTGGGGGCGTCCGTTGTGTTCGTGCGATGGGAGCGGGGCCACTCGGACCCGGTGGTTCAGCCGCGGCTGCTCCGGCGCCGGGAGTTCTCCGCCGCGGCATTCGGCATCGGGTTCAGCAGCCTGGCGATGTACGCTCTCCTGCTGTCGGTGCCGCTGTTGCTGGCCCAAAGGGGTGGAAGCTCGAGTCTCGACGCCGGGGTGGTACTCATCGCCCTCTCCGCCGCGGCGATCGTCGTTTCTCCGTTCGGTGGCCGCCTCGCCGACAGGTTCGGCCGGCGGCTGCCCACGACGGCAGGGCTGGTGCTGCTAACCCTGGGAGCGCTCCCGCTGGCGGTCATCGGCGTCGAGATTTCGCTGCCTGCACTGGTTGGCGCGCTGCTGGTTGCCGGAGTCGGGCTAGGCCTGTCCACGCCGGGACTGCACACCACGTCCGTCGAGTCGGTCGAAGCCCGCGAGGCCGGTGCCGCGGCGGGCGTGTTCTCCACGAGCCGCTACCTGGGAAGCATCCTCGGCGCCGCCCTTCTCGCCGGGCTGCTTGGCGCCGGCCGAAGCGACCCAGGCGGCCTGGGACTGGTGTTCGTCATGGTAGTGGCGGCCGCGCTCGTAGCCACCGCCGCCAGTCTCGGACTGAGAGCACGGCCTCAGCCGTCGCGCGAAGCCGTGGACCGGCCCCACTGATCCGGGTGGATGGCTGGAAGCTACTGGGGCGTTGCAGGCGAGGCCGTCTGACTCATCACCCTCGTGAGGCGCTCGACGAAGTCCGAGAGCCTCACGGGCTTCACCAGGTAGTCGTCGGCCCCCGCCTTCAGGAACCGGGCGATCTCCACGTCGTTTCCGCGAGCGGAGTGCATCACGATGGGGACGTCCGAGAACGTCCTTATGGAGTGAAGGACCTCCAGACCGCCCATGTCGTCCATGCTGATGTCCAGGATGATCAGGTCGAGCTGATGCTCCCTGGCCATCTCGATGCCCGTCCCGCCCAGGTTGGCGCTCAACACCTCGGCGTCCGGCCACTCGAGCTCGATGCAGAGAGAGAGCGTTTCGACCATCTCCCGGCTGTCGTCTATGATCAAGAGCTTCATCGGCTCCCTCCAAGTCCTGACGGCGCTTCCGATGAAACCACGATAACCGTCGACGGTGAACGCACCATCGACGAAGCGTTGACGACGCGTAACGAACGGGGAAAGAACCGGTAGCCGGCAGGCGCGCTGGCGCCTTGACACGATCTATGGGGATTTGTAGCCTGACTGGCAAAAGCCCCATGGAGATTCTATGACCGATTCGACGACCGGCACGACGGACAGGTATCCGGATGACCCTCTTACCCTTCGGGACCTCCTGAGTGTGGTTCGATCGTTCCGGACGGACCGCCTGTTCTCCTGGAAGAAGGATGGCGACTGGCGGCGCCTCTCATCCGACAGGTTCGCGGACCTGGTCGATGCTCTGGCCCGCCACCTCCACGATCCTGAGGGCCCCTACCGGATCGAAAAGGGCGATCGGGTGGCTTTCGTCATCTACAACGGGCCGGAGTGGCATGTTGTGCGGATGGCCTGCTCGGAGATCGGAGCGGTCAGCGTTCCGATCCTCACCGAGTTCAGCCTTCCAGACCTCCAGTCCATTCTTGAGAGCTGCCGTCCCCGCCTCGTCGTCGCAAGGGATGCCGCGCAGTTCGACAAGGTCAGACTGGCGCTGCAGGGGGCCGGCCTGGACACCCCGATCCTGGGCTATAGCGTCGACTCGGACCTCGGCGAGCCTTCGGATGTCGATTACGCGGACACGTCCATGTCGGAAGACGACCTGGCGATGATCTTCTACACGTCTGGAACCACCGCCGAGCCCAAGGGCGTGATGCACACGCACCGGAGTCTGCTCACGAACGCGATGCTGTGCAGCGGACTGTTCCCGATCCGCGCCGGCGACATCGCTATGTCGTTCCTCCCTGTGAGTCACATCTACCAGCAGATGGTCGACACCGTGACGCTTCGGGTCGGCGCCGGAATCGCGTACGTAGACGCGCCGGACCAGCTTGCCTCCGCGTTCCAGGAGGTCGAGCCCCGCGGCATGGTGGCCGTCCCGCGAATGTTCGAGGTGATGACGAACGTTCTGCCCCGGCGGATCGAGACCAACCTGAAGGAGAAGAGCATAGTACTCCAGAAGCTCGTCCCCCTGGCGATCCGCATGGGTCAGAAGAACCTGTCCGAGCGAGCGGTCGACCGGATTCAGGCCAGGACCACCAACGCCATCTTCGGCCCGATCCGTAGAAAGGTGAGGAACGAGGTCTTCGGCTCCAACATGCGGTTCTTCATCAGCGGCGGTGCGCCCCTACCTGCCCATGCCGGCAGCTATCTGCAAGGCGGCCTCGAGGTCCCGCTATACCAGGGATGGGGGATGACCGAGGTCGCCGGCGCCGCCAGCGTAAACACGGCGGAGCATAACGTCATCGGCAGCTGCGGCCGGGCTATCCCCGGCATCGAGCTGAGGCTGGGACCTCTGCCGGAGGACCTACGGAACGATCTGCCGGAGAACTGCGGCGAGATACTCGTTCGGGGCCCGGTGCTGACCACGGGCTACTTCGAGGATCCGGAGGCCACCTCGCAGGCGTTACAGGACGGCTGGCTCAGGACCGGTGACATCGGCTACATCGACGAGCGCGAGGCAGTCTGGATCGTCGATCGTATCAAGGGGTTCCTGGTTCTCGACGACGGACTCAAGGTGATGCCACAGTCGCTGGAAGACCGGCTCCGCTCCCTCTGTCCGCTGATCGACCAGATCGTCGTGATCGGCGACAAGCGGCCCCACCTAGTCGCGCTGGTCTTCCCCAGCCAGACGATGGTCGAGCAGCAGCTGCGGGAGCCCTACCGCGACGCGGAGGGCGACTGGACCGCCCAGGTCAAGAACGCGATACTGGACCAGCTGAACGCGGTGGAGGTGGCGCGGCAGCAGCGCATCCGGAACATCGAGCTGCTCCGCGATGCTTTGAGCCCGCAGGACCGGACCCTTACCCCCACCCAGAAGCCTCGCCGCCGCGGAATCCAGGAGAGGTACGCCTCCGTGATCGACCGGCTATACGCGTAGCCCGCCGAACTCAGGGACGGCTCACGACACGGGCGGGCGCGTCTGTATCCAGGGCCGGGCCTCCTCGAAGGCAGCAGAGGCTGCCAACACCGTCTCCTCGTCTCGCATGCGGCCCACGACATGCAGGCTGACCGGCAGGCCGTCGGCCGAGAATCCGCAGGGAACGGCCGCCGCGGCGTGCCCGATCATGTTTATCGGATAGGTGAACGGGAACGCGCCGGCGAAGGGGTCGACGGCCTTGCCGCCGATCTCATGGGGCGGCTTGCCGACCGGATAAGCGGTGACGGCGGTCGTGGGCGACATCAGCAGGTCGTACTCGTCCAGCAGGGCGGCCACCTGGGCCTTGAGCCGGTCGATCTGCCCGAGCGCCCGGGCATACTCCGCTCCGGTGATAGACACCCCCCGCTCAATGCACGTCCGCCCATAGTCGGTCAGCTTGTCGGCGTCGTTGTCCAGCAGGCTGCCGTACGAGGCGTACGCGTTGGCGCAGAACAGGTCCCAGAACGGGTCGAACGGAGAGTCCATCGACAGGCTCGTCTCCTCCACAGTGCAGCCCAGCTCCTCGAACACGCGGGCGGCTCCACCGACGATCTCCGCGACCTCCGGGTCTACCACCCCATGGCCGTAGTCGGGACTCCACGCGATGCGGAGGCCCTTGATGCCCCGGTCCAGGGCGGCGACGAAGTCGGGGGGAGCCTCGCGGATGGAGCTCGCGTCCCTCGGGTCGTGACCGGCCAGGACCTGGAGCAACACCGCCGAATCGCGGACGGTGCGGGTCATTGGACCGGACTGGCTGAACTGGTTGGCCAGGACTACGGCCGAGGCTCCGCCATACCTTGGGACCCGCCCCTGTGTCGGCTTGATGCCGTAGATGCCGCAGTAGCTGCAAGGGATGCGGATCGAGCCGCCGCCGTCGCTGCCGGTCGCCAGAGAGGACAGACCGGCGACCACGGAGCCCCCGGCGCCCCCGCTCGAGCCCCCGGTGGTTCTGTCCGTGTTCCAGGGGTTGCGGCAGTGGTCGCCCAGCAAGTTCCTGGACTCTCCCAGCAGGCCGAACTCCGGGGTGTTCGTCTTGCCAAGCATGATCGCGCCGGCCTTGAGGACCCTCTCGACGACGACAGAGTCCTCAGTGGGAACGCGGTCCTTGTAGACCAGGGAGCCACCCGTCGTACGGACGCCGTTCGTCATCTCCAGGTCCTTGATCGAGATGGGAAGGCCGTGCAGCGGCCCAAGAGTATCGCCTCGCATCACGGCCGACTCGGCATCTCGCGCCGCCTTGATGGCCTCGTCGGCCGTCACCGTGAGGTAGGCGTTCAGCTTGCCGTCCAGATCCTGAATCCGTTGGAGGTACAGCTCGACCAGCTCGACCGGCGAGACCTGTTTGGTCGCAATCATCTTGAGATGCGCGGTCGCGGGCGCGAAGGCGATGTCCCTGTCAAGCATGGCGGCTCCTTCTCCTAGCAGAATGACAAAATATGGGGTGTGCAGAGGGGCGAAGCCCCTTTGCCGGGAGTCTGAGGGTTTCCCTCAGATATGATCTCCCCCCTTCCTGGCCAGGAAGGGGGCCAGGGGGATGGTCGAACCGGTTCTTCAACACCCTGCTACTCGAAGATTATTACGCTGCGGGCGACGTGGCCCTGTTTCATGTCCTCGAAGGCCTCGTTGACCTGGTCCAGCCTCATGCGCTGCGAGACCATCTCGTCCAGCTTCAGCCTTCCCTGCCGGTAGAACTCGATATATCGGGGCATGTCGGTGCGGAACCGGTTCGACCCCATACTGCTGCCCTGAATCCTTCTCTCCCCCAGGAACGAGCTACCCTCCAGCTCGATCTTCGTCCCCTCGGGGATGAGGCCGATGATCGTGGCCGTCCCGCCGGGCGCGAGCATCTCAAAGGCCTGCTCTGCGGTCTCCTTGGTGCCGATCGCCTCGAATGAATACTCCACACCGTCTCCGGTGAGGCTCTTCACCTTGTCGACGACGCCCCCACCAGAGGCGTCTATCACGTCGGTTGCACCAAACTCGCGAGCCATCTTGAGCTTCGTCTCCACGGCGTCGACGGCGATGACCCGCAGCGCTCCCGCCAGGGCAGCTCCCTGGATGCAGCTCAGGCCGACCCCGCCGCAGCCTATGACGACGACCGTGCTTCCAGGCTCGACGCGGGCGGTGTTCAAGGCCGCTCCGAGCCCGGTAGTCACCCCACAGCCGATCAGCGCCAGGACCTCGACCGGGACGTCGTCCCTTACCTTCACCGTGGCGTGCTCATGCACGAGCATCTTCTCGGCAAATGACGAGATGTGGGCGAACTGGTTTATCTCGGTGTCCCCCTGCCTGAGGCGCGGAGGATCGTCCGGGGATCGAACTACGTCGGTCTTAGAACAGAGGACGGGACGGCCGCTGAGGCACTTGTCGCAGTGGCCGCAGAACACCGACAGGCATGTGATGACCCGGTCCCCCGGCTTGACGTAGGAGACCTGGTCCCCTACCGCCTCCACCGTGCCGGCCGCCTCGTGTCCGAGGATCACCGGCAGGGACCACGAGTATGTGCCCTCGATGAAGTGGAGGTCGCTGTGGCAGACCCCGGTGGCCCCCGTGCGGATCAGGACCTCGCGGGGCCCGGGCCGGTCTATGTCGACCTCTTCGATCTGGAGGGGTTGGTTCACCTCGTGCAGTATTGCGGCTTTCATGTTGACACGTCCTCCTCGGTCCGCGGGCATGCCTCTGGAGAGCTCGCGCCTAGCATACTCGGTACAGTCCTGGAGGGCCAGTCTCGCGGACAGCGATCAACCGGCGCAGGGGCGTGCGGTCGTACGCCGTACACTGAACGGGTGCCCCTGAGACGGGGTTCGGGCCCTGCTGAGACCAAATCGGCACATCTTTGAGACTAAGATGCGGCATTGTGGTACGGAATCGGCGCCGAAGTGTCGTTGGGAGGCCTCACCCCGGTCCCAAAGCGGGTCTTCCTGGACGTTGCACTGCCGCCAGAAGGGCCAGGACGGGCTGAGTGACTCCGTCCCGGAGTACACGGGGAGACGGTCTGATCTCTAGCTTTTCACTTCCGGCCGTTCGGCAAGTCAGCGTGATTCATGCCGCGGTCTCGGCCAGGGGACAGGGGATTAAGGACCCGTGTCGACGGCGTCTGATGCGGTGCACTCTCCGCCCTGGACTGCCAGGGCGCTCTGCACTTCGACCAGTCCTATCTCAGGGATGGGGAACGAGAAGCTGATAGTGATCGGCGAGAGAGCGGGAAGATCGATCGACCACAGCGGGATGTCGTTGCCGAGGAGGATGACCGACGTGGACCACGTGGATGGCTCCTCCGCTCCCACGACGAAGGTCCACGTAATAAGACCATCAGCGAACGTAAGGCCAACGTCCAGGGTGCACGTGTCCGGGGGTGTGGGCGTAGCAGTCGGGGTTGGCGTTGGTACTTGTGTAGGCGTCGCGGTGGGTGCGGGCGTGGCGCTCGGGGTTGGCGTCGGCGTATCGGTTGGTGTCGGCGTAGCAGTTGGGGTTACCGTAGGCGTGCCGGTGGGCGTCGGCGTAGCAGTCGGGGGTACCGTAGGCGTGCCGGTGAGCGTCGGTGTAGCACTCGGGGTTACCGTAGGCGTGCCGGTGGGTGTCGGCGTAGCACTCGGGGTTACCGTAGGCGTGCCGGGGGGTGTCGGCGTAGCAGTCGGGGTCACCGTAGGCGTGCCGGTGGGCGTGGGCGAAACAGTCGGGGTTGGCGTCGGTAGTGGCGTAGGCGTGCTGGTGGGTGTGGGCGTAGCAGTCGGCGTTGGACAGCTGGTCGTTATCACATCGCCGTGCGCCAGGTGTGCCGGCACGGCTGGAGATCCCACGGTGATCACGTGGGCAGCAGCCGGATTGCCAGGCGGGATATGACAGAGGGTAACGTTCGAGCCTGGCCTCGCCGTATCGCTCGCCGGGTCCGGGTCGGCTTCAACTCCTTCGGCCGTCCCGAAAGTCATGACGAACGGCAAGATCACCGCCGCTATGACAATGGCCGCAATCAGCCCAAGCCTGCGCAATCGGGCAACCCCGGCAATCATCGCGGTCCGGGCCGCCTACTACCCCACTGCGGCGTCATGGAAATGCACTCCTCTCGGATACGGTGACCGGAGTCCTGGGCCAGCGGTTCAGCTTCGTTTGTGTCCTCGTAGCCGGTGCCTTGCTGATTCGGGCATCGAGCCTGCATGCTATCACGAGTTTCATAGCCTCGGACGGGTTTAGGTTAGGGTTTAGGTTAGAACATGGGGGCTCATGCTTGGCGGAAGGCGGAGCGACCTGACTTCAGAGGCTCCGACACCGTGCTACATTGACAGCGAGGGCGCCCCCGCATACAGTCACCACCCTGGTGGACCGATCAACCGTGGGAGCATGAGCCGGATGAAATTCGTCGATACTCACGTCCACTTCTGGGACCTCGGAAACCTCGACCTCCACTACAGCTGGCTGCAGCCTGAGTCCCGGCATCCCCAGCTTGGCGAACGGCTGGAGGCCCTCAAGAAGAGCTACGTGGTAGACGACTACATCGCCGAAACCCGCGGCCTGGACGTCGTCAAGGCGGTTCATGTCCAGGCGGCGCTGGGGATTGAGGACCCGGTGAAGGAGACCGAGTGGCTGCAGGCCGCGGCCGGCCGGACTGGATTTCCCCAAGCCATCGTCGCCTACTCGAACCTCAGGGACCCCCGCGTCGAGGAGGAGCTGGCCCGTCACTGCGAGCTCCCCAACATGCGGGGGATCAGGGATTTCTCCGAGGGCGACTATCTGGTCGATCCGGCCTTCCAACGAGGCTACGCGTTGCTTGAGAGGTTCAGGCTGGTCAGCAGCATGAACGTCTATTGGGAGGACATGCCCAAGGCGCGGGCCCTGGCCACGAAGTTCCCGGGCATACCCATGGTCCTGGACCACGCCGGTTTCCCACAGGAGAGGACCGACGAGTATTTCGGAAACTGGCAGAAGGGGATTCGGACGCTGGCCGAGGCCGAGAACGTCGTGTGCAAGATCTCCGGGCTGGGGATGTGCGACTTCGACTGGACGGTCGACAGCATCCGTCCCTGGATTCTCCACTGCATCGAGGCGTTCGGACCGGACCGGTGCATCTTCGCGACCAACTGGCCGGTGGACAGGCTGTTCAGCACCTACGGCACGCTGATCGACGCGTATAAGCAGATCGTGGGCGGTTTCAGCGAGGGTGAGAAGATCGCGATGTTCTCAGGGAACGCGGAGAGGTTGTATAGGATATAGATTCGTTCGGAGAATGAGGCGGAGGCTTCCGAGCCCCTTGGGGTGCCCTTCATCTTCCCACCCGCCCGCCCAGAGGATTGGGGGCACCCCAAACCCCGCAAAGGGGGCTAAGCCCCTTTGGAACCCCCGGGACGCGGTTCTCAACTTAGAAGAGTGTGTGGTGGCAGGCCCGGCCAGAGGACTGGGGCACCCCAAACCCGCGAAGGGGGCTCTGCCCCCTTCGGAACCCCCATACTTCATCGTCCTGATGGGAGGCTGGCTCAGGCGGACACCGAAGGATCGGGGAGCGGGCCGGTCTCTCCAATGTCATTCTGAGCCGCGTCGAAGAATCTGGGGAGGCGGAGACTTCCGGACCCCCTGGGGGAGCTACGTCATCGACCGGATGACTCCCCCGTCGACGGCGATGGTGGTGCCGGTGATGTAGCTGGCGGCGTCTGACGCCAGGAAGACGACCAGGTTTGCAAGCTCCTCCGGGCGTCCGACCCGACCCATCGGTATGGCGCTCTCAAGGGTCTTCATAGCGGCGTCCGCACTGGTGCCCGCGGCGCTGGCCCTGCTCTCGACGACCTCCATCATCCGGTCGGTGAGCAGGTAGCCCGGCGCCACGTTGTTGACCAGTATCCCGTCTTTGGCCACCTCGTCGGCCAGGGTCTTCATGAAGCCGACGGCGCCCATGCGGGTGGCCGCCGACAGGACCAGGTTCTCGATCGGCTGTTTGACGGAGCTGGCGAGGATGTTGACGATGCGCCCGCGGCCACGGCTGCGCATGTGAGGCACCGCCTCTCTGCTCATCCTGGCGAAGAAGAGCAGGGAGAGCTGGATGGCCTGCGCCCACTCGTCCTCCCCGACGTCCTGGGCGCGGCCCGGGGGAGGGCCACCAGAGTTGTTGACCTGGATGTCCAGCCCGCCGAAGTGGTCGACGGTGGTCGTGATGGCACGCTGGATCTCGTCGTACCTGGACAGGTCGCCGGGAACCGCCAGCACCTGGCTGCCGGTGGCATCGGAGATGTCCTTTGCCACCCGTCCGAGAGCCTCCGCATTCCGGCTGCAAATGGCCACGCTGGCGCCCTCTTTCGCCAGACTCAGCGCGCACGCCTGTCCCAGCCCCTTGCTCGCCCCTCCGACGATCGCGATCTTGCCGCTCAATCCGAGGTCCATATGGCGCTTAAACCCTCATCTCAGATGCGGGTTCCATGATAGCCGGGCACCCTGGCCGCGGCAAGCGGAGGGGGCACAACCCCCTTTGGAATCCCCTGCCGCGAATTTCAGGTGGCGGTATCGGCCTGCCCGAGGACACCGAATTGCGGTCGAATCCTCCCCCGTTGGGGTACCCTTCTCTTTCCCATCCACCCGCCCAGAGGGTTGGGGGGCACCCCAAACACCGCGGAGGGGACAGAGCCGCCTTCGGGACCACCGAGACGCGGTTCTCAATCTACACGAGTGAGGGGACGCAGTCCGCCTCTTGTGGGCTGGCGCTCCCCCACCCACTCGGAGGGACGGGGGCACCCCAAACCCCGCAAAGGGGACTGTGCCCCCTTTGGAATCCCCGATGTCCTGACAGCCTGATGCCGGTCCAACTCCGCCTTTCCGGCTCGATTTCAGCCTTGACACAAATCCGGTTTCGCGCCGAAGCTAGGTTTGAGTCTTAGCCTTCGGGTGCGATTCTCCGAGAACCCCCTCACCAGCCCTCCTGGAGCGGCTGAGTTTCCTCGTCAGCACCCTCCGAGTTCGGTTTGCCCAAGGAGGCAGCTATGGTAAGAGCGAAGCCGCTCCCCGACGTGGAGAGCGCCGACACCGTATTCGAAGCCCAGTACGCCGACGAGCAGCTAGTCGAGATAGACGAGCACGGCAACGTGTTCCGTCCGGGGGAGGCTTCGGAGGTGGGACCGACCATCCTCCGTGATCCGAGAGGGGAGTTTTAGGGGAGAGGTGTGGGGATGGCCGGATTTCAAGTGGACCGCAGGCTGATATTCGCTGGCGACGATCTGACCCGCCCAAGGATGGCGGTGGAGCAAGAGAAGCTGTGGGCTCGCTTCCCCGGATTCCGGTTGTACGGGACCCAGGATCGCGTAACGGCTGTAAAGGGGTATCTGAGTACCACCACCGGCAGGGAGTACTACGTCTCGATCGAGATCCTGGGAGACTACCCGTACAGTATCCCGGTCGTGAACCTCCCCATGCACCGGATCGATCCACGGGTCCATCATCGCTTCTCGGATCACAGGCCGTGCGTGATGAGGGCAGATCAGTGGTCCGTCACTCTGTCTCTTGCCTTCATGGTCGCCAAGGCCGCCGTCTGGCTGGACAAGTACGAGACGTGGAAGCGGAACGGCGCCGAGCGCTGGCCGGGGCGAGCGCAGTATGTCTGACCAGGGGGCTGAGCTCGACTTCGACCGGATCGCGTATCTGCTGAATCCCGATGTGCTCTGGGACAAGGTCGTGACCATCGTCGGACTCGGCAGCGGTGGAGCGCCCGTCTGCGACCATCTGTCGATGAACGGTGTCAGGCGCTGGAACCTCTACGACCCGGATGTCCTGGACGGCCCGAACCTGGTCAAGCACCCCAGGATACGGAGAGACCTGGGCCGCCTCAAGGTCGAGGTTCAGCAGGAGTGGCTGTTCGACCGAAACCCGGACGCCGTCGTCAATGCATTCGCCGAGGACGTGATGGCCTCGGATTCCTTCGTCGATTCGGTGCGCGAATCGGATCTGGTTCTGGCCTGCCCGGACAAGAAGCGGGTCCGGGAGTTCATCAGCGACCGGTGCGTCGAGCTCGGGGTCCCGTTCGTGGCAGCGTCGGTGTTCAGAACCGGGATCGGCGGAGAGGTGTACGGGTTCGTGCCGGATGAGACGGGCTGCTACCGGTGCGTCCAGCTGTACTCGATGCTGACAGGAGGCGACCTGACGGACGAGGCCCTCGGTCTTACCGACCACGAGAGACAGCGCATCTACGGCCTCGGGGACATCGAGTTCCGAGCCTCCGGCCTGTCGATCGATATCCAGACGATCTCTTTGATCCAAGCCCGCATGGCGCTGTCGTACCTGCTTCGAGGCTCGGGGTCGAAGCTCCCCGAGCTGAAGGCGAACTGGATCATCTTCGGAAACCGCCCGGCTCCAGACATCTTTAGCCGGCATCTCGAGGCCAGGCAGCAGCGGCTTCGACCCCAGGCCGGCTGCATCTGCGGGCCGATGGTGGCCGTCTGAGCCTGACGGGGGTAGCAAGTGGCACCATCCGCGCCAGTTAGCGTCGTGGTGTTCGAGCCGGTGGTTCGCCGGATCGGACGGGCGGTCGCCGGCTCGTCCGTCGAGGTCGGCGGCAAGCTCCTCGGCAGGATCTCCAACCGGCGCGGCCGCACCGTGATCCAGGTCGAAACCTTCATCGACTCCGGGCCGCGTGCCGACACCTCCGCCGGACACCTGTTTCCCGATGGCGAGTATCAGGAGCGGGTCTACCGGGTGGTGCAGAGCTTCGACCCGGAGATATCTCACCTGGGCTCGTGGCACAGCCACCACGCCAACGGGCTCCTGAGGCTGAGCGTCGGGGACGTCCGAGGCTACCTCGACAGCGTCAACGACGACCGGTACGGCCTGGACCACTTCCTGGCCCTCCTCGTTAAAGGGATCGGCGGCGGCGTCCCCTACCTCAGCTACTACCTGTTCGGCAGAGCGTCGAACGACTTCGTGGAGGTCGGCGAGGGCGACATCGCGGTCATAGGGCGCCATCATCCAGCCGAAGAGCTGCTCAGAGGGGTCGAGGGGCTGCCTGCGGGCGAGGTGGACGCTGCCCTGGCGGCCCACTCACGGGACCATCGGGTGGATCGTGGCGAGCGCCCGCTGGACCGTCTGCAGTCGCTGCGTGCGGCCGACAATCGGTGGCTGCACGAACAGGGGTTGAGCAACTTACGCGTGATCAGAGATGCTCAGAGCCGGAGCGTGGTCTGGCGGTGGGCCTTGCGGGGCGCCGAGAACGTGACCTGCCGGTATATCCATCCCTCGACCGCGCCGGGGTCTGGGGACGCCGAAGCTGTCATCGAGGCCCATCTGGGGGGTACGCTTTTGGAGCAAAAGCGGGTCGTCCTCGACAGTCGCCGGTACCACGTCATCGCCGACATCCTCGATCGCTGGAGCGCTCCTGCACCGACCCGGGAGTGAAACCGCAGGCGCGAGAGGCCGTAGTCGACTACAGCCCGGACGAGCTGATGCCCGGGGTGCCCCTCGACCAGGTCCGCGAGAACACCGGCTTCGCGCCGCAGGCAACGGGTATTCGGCGTAGGTTCGTTTCTCCGGACCGAGCGCACAGCACTCAGGCTCCGTACGTTTCCCGCGCCCGCTCGTAGTCGTCGAAGGTGTTCAAGTCCAGTTGTACCATCGGGTCGTCGACTTGGACTTCGTTGACCTCGTCTTGGTGCTTCCGGAAGACTGCGCGGATGCCCTCGGTCTCCTCCGAGATCGCCTCAAGCTCTCCCCTCAGGCTGGAGGCAAAGACGATCGGGTGGCCCCCGCGGCCCCCGTAGCGCGGAGCCGTTATCAGGGCGTCCTTATCGAGGTGCGTCGAGATCATCCGGGAGACGATCGCGGGGGTTCGCGGCTGGTCGACGGCCAGAAGGACGATCGCCTCAACCGAAGGGTCCACGGCGGCCAGTCCGGCCTTGATGGACGTGGTCCGGCCTCTGAGGTAGTCGGGATTTAGGACGGCCCGCACGCCGGTGCCCTTGACGTAGGGGGAGACGTCGCCGGCCGCATGACCCAGGACCACGATAACCTCGGACGCCCCGCCCTCGATCAGGCTGCGGACCTGATACTCGACCAGGGTGACCCCGAGCCAGGGCAGCAGCGGCTTGGGGCGTCCCATTCGGGTGGACTCGCCTGCCGCCGTGAGGATGGCGGAGACACCGGGCATAGGCTCAGTCGGCGACCTGCGCCGCCTGCTCTGACTCCACGCTCGCGACGATCTTGTCGATCCGCCACTCCTCCATCGTCATCGGCAGTCCGGTGCCGCCCAGACGGAACATGAGAATCTCGCCCATGATGCTCACGGCGATCTCCTCGGGCGTTCGGGCGTGTATGTCGAGTCCGATGGGCGACCTGATCTCCTTGATCCGCTCGATCGACACCCCGACGCGTATCAGGTCCTCGTAGATGAGGATCGTCTTGCGCAAGCTTCCCATGAGTCCCACGTACTTGGCAGGCGTAGCCGCCGCCGCGGCAAGCGCGGTGTTGTCGTAGCGGTGACCTCTCGTGGCAACCACGATGAAGGTGTTGGGGTTGATCGGCAGCGTGGGCAGCGCGTCTTCGGGCCGCGCCACGACCGTCGTCTCGGCCTCCGGGAAGCGCTCCTTGCTGGAGAACTCCTCCCGATCGTCGGTGACGAACAGCCGAAACCCCAGCATCTTGGCCAGTGGGGCGATGGCCTTCGAGACGTGTCCCCCGCCGCAAATTACCAGCTGCGGCGGTGTGGTGTAGGCCTCGACGAAGTACTCCGCCCCGTCGTCGGCGACCACATACTCGTTCTTTCCGTGGACCATGAGCTGTGCGGCCTGCCGAGCGGCGCCCCGGTCGAGCTCGGGGTCGCCCAGGGTGCCCTCGGTCGATCCGTTCTCCCGGACGAAGAGCTTCGTCCCAATGGGGGCGTCTCCGCCATCCCTGAACTTGATCAGGCTGGCGAGGGCGACCGCGCCGCCCCCCGTGTATGCACTGTCGATCTCTGTGGCGTAGGGAAGGTACTCGTCCGGGCGGTAGACCGGGTCGATCAGGAAGTACATGGTGCCGCCGCACACGAGGCCGTCCTCGGCGGCCAGGTCCTCGTTCAGCTGGTAGTCCTGGAACGCGGCCGGGCCGCCGCTCTTCATCAGCTCCTTGGCGGCAAACCAGATGTCCCCTTCGACGCATCCGCCCCCCAGCGTGCCCACGCCGGTGCCGTCCTGACGTACGAGCAGCTTGGCGCCGGACTTCTGCGGCGTGGACCCCTTCGTCCGCACGACCGTGGCGACGACGACGGAGTCGCCCTTCTCCAGCTCGTTCACCGCTGCGCGGAAGACGTCATGCATATCAAAACCTCGATCCCCGAGGGGGGAAAACACCCCCTGGCAGGGCGAAAAGATATCGGGGTGTGCAGAGGGGCAAAGCCCCTTTGCCGGGAGTCTGAGGGTTTCCCTCAGACATCATTTCTCTCCCCTTCCTGGCCAGGAAGGGGGCCAGGGGGATGGTCGAAAGGGTTTCGCAACACCCACTAGATTACCAGTTTGGACCGGCTGCTTCAACCGGGAAGGGCTTGGTGGACTGGAGCACAGCGTGGAGAAGTGACCGAGAAGGCAGAGGAACGGCCCGGGGCGAGATGCTGTGTGTTGGCTCGTGGGGACCTGCTAGAGGACCAGGGCCTGCTGCAGGCGCGTCTTCCCACGGCAGGGGCCGACCACCGCCATGTTCAGCCCGCTGGTGACGATCAGGTCGTTCGCCACCCTGCGTACGTCACCCGAAGACACCCGGTCGACCCTGCGGACCACCTCGTCCGGCTCGAGGATCTCGCCGATGAGCAGCTCCTGAGCGCCCATCCAGCCGGCCACGACCCGGGTATCCTCCATCCGCAGCGTCAGCCGTCCGGCGCTCAGACGCTTCGCCTTCTCCAGCTCCTGTTCGGGGACACCCTCCCGGAGGCGTCCGACCTCGGCGAGGATCGTGTCCACGGCGGTGTATATCCGCTTCGGGTCCACCCCCGCCGAGATCAGGATGGCGCCGCAGTCTCGAAAGTGGGTGACGTCGCTGTGGACGTCGTACGCAAGGCCCCTGTTTTCTCGAACCTCGATGAAGAGCCGGCTGCTCATCCCCTCGCCCAGGATTACGTTGAGCAGGTCTAGGGCATACCGGTCGGGGTGGACCATCGGCAGTCCGGGCATGGCGATGGAGAGATGCGCTTGCTCGGTGCTGCGATACTCGCTGCGGAGCTGGGGCGCCGACTGGCTGTGAACGAACGGCTCCCAGCCGGGCACGGGGTGAGGTGACCAGTCCTGAGACAGCTCGACCACCTGGTCGACTATCTGCTCGTGCGGCACGTTTCCCGCGACGCTGACGATGATGTTGGAGGGCGTGTAGTACCGGGACACATGGTCGAGCATGACGTCGCGCGTGATCGACGCCACCGAGTCCCTGGTGCCGGCGATATCCCGGCCCAGCGGATGGCCCGGCCACAATAGCTCGTCGATCAGCGCGTCGACCTTCTGGTTCGGGAAGTCGTTGACCATGTTCAACTCCTCGAACACGACCAGGCGCTCCTTCTCGATCTCCTCGTCGGCGTACACGGAGTGGCGTAGCATGTCGAACAGCAGGTCGATGGCCTCGGCGCAGTGGTCCAGGGCGACCTTGCTCCAGTAGACGGTCAGCTCCTGCTCTGTTCCGGCGTTCAGGACGCCGCCGACGCCCTCCACGACACCGCTGATCTCTTTCGCGGTCGGCCTGCGCTCGGTGCCCTTGAACACCAGGTGCTCCACGAAGTGGGAGACGCCGGCCCGATCGGGGGACTCATATCTCGAGCCGACCCCGACGAAGAGGTTGATGCATACGGAGCGGGCATGGGGCATCTCGCTGGTGACGATACGCAGGCCGCTGTCGAGGGTCGTGAGCTGGTGGTCTATCGGAGGGTGGGTTGCTGCTGGGGGCATACCTCGATTCTAGGGGATGGTGCGGGTCGGGTCAAACGGCAACTGGAGCGAATCCGGGCCGATTAATCGCGATTCCACCCGCTCGAACCGTTTCTGGGCTTCCCCTCCCCTTTGGGGTGCTCTCTATGTCCCACCCGCCCGCCCTGAGTTTTTGGGGGCACCCCAAACCCCGCAAAGGGGGCTCAGCCCCCTTTCAAACCCCTTGTGACGGTCCTCACCCGGGGGTGATTAGGCGCACCTTCCAGGGAAAGGACCCGCCAACCCGACTCGAACCGCGCTTGCATCCTTCCCCTGGGAGGGTAGCTAAAGGACACCCCTTCGCCAGGCTCGGAGGAGAACGGCGGGCCGCTGGGCCGTCCCTGCACAGGTTGCCTCGCCCCGGCAGCGAGCCGGTGCAAGCGAGTGTACAATGAATGTATGATCGCCGGCCCCTCTGCTAGCGGCCGTGGCCGGCGCCCATGAAGACGCGAAGGAGCATGACCTACATGTTGAGAAAGCTGGGCCGGATACGGCCGAGCCCCCCGAACGATGACGGTGACGTTCCGCGTGGCCAGTTCGTCACCGAAAAGTTCCCCGTACTGACCTTTGGTGGAACGCCGGAGATCGACATGGAGACCTGGCGGCTCAGGATCTTCGGGCTTGTCGAGCAGGAGCTGACCCTGGATTGGGGTCAGCTACAGGACCTGGACCAGACCTCGGTCGACGCGGAGTTTCACTGCGTTACCCAGTGGAGCCGGATGGAGAACACGTGGGAGGGCGTCTCGTTCGCCCGCGTGGCCGGACTGGCCCGGCCGCTGACAGAGGCGAAATTCGCGATGGTCCATTGCTACGGCGGCTACTCGACGAATCTGCCTCTGGACGTACTGCTGGACGACGACGTACTCCTTGCGAACCGGCACGATGGCGCACCGCTCGCTCCAGAGCACGGTGGCCCGCTGCGCCTGGTGGTCCCGAAGCGCTACGGGTGGAAGAGCGCCAAGTGGGTGAACGGGATCGAGCTCACGGCCGAAGACGCCCCGGGCTTCTGGGAGTCCAGGGGCTACCACATGGAGGGGGATCCGTGGAAGGAGCAGCGATTCTGGGATAGCCTGAGCTAGGCGCCGGCGTCCCAACAAGGGCCGGGCCCCCTTGCTAGAGGAGGCCCGCGTCGCTGGAACGGTTCTGCCGAATCTGGCCGTCGGCCCTACGCCACCTTCCGCTTGGACCCCGCGGCTACCTGCTTGGGTGTGGACCTCCGAACCGCCACGTCGGCCATATATCCGCACTGGAGACACTCTTTGTACTCGCCGTAGATGTCTCCGCTGGTGTGCAGGTCCCCGCGGCAACGAGGGCACTGTTTGATTTCAAGCATCTTCTCACCTCTCCGTGAGCCCTTCGCCGACCCACTGCGCCTTCTCCAGGGGGCACGATGTCGACGAGGGCGAAATACCCGTTTGCTTTCCGGCGGCGGGTGTTCTGCGACTATCCGCGGCCAGACTGGTTACTCAGCACCTTCTACCTACGTTAGGATGTCGACCCTCGGTTTTAGATTCAACCCTTTTGCCCAACGTCACACCCGTTCAGCATCTGCATTATACTTGTTGACACGATACGTATCAAGTCATATAATGCGACACAATGACCTGAACGGTCGTTCGAAGATATAACGTCGGATTGGCAGCAGGAGTTAGGAGGGCCCGCGGGATGATGTCGGTGAAGGGCGGCGGGGGCAGGTGAGAAGGCCTGCCCGCATCGAGATTCGGCACCGTGACGAGGAGCAGGGTGTCTACATCATCAGCGTCGCGGCCCGCATCCTCGAGCTGCACCCTCAGACGCTCCGGAAGTACGAGCGCGCCGGCCTGGTCAGCCCGTTCCGAACCGGTGGCATGCTGCGCCTGTACTCGGAGGACGACATGGTCCGCCTGAGGCTGATCAAGTATCTCGTGGGTCAGCTGAAGCTGAACCTGGCGGGCGTAGAGCTCATGCTCGATGTGTTCAATCAGCTCCTCAAGCTCAAAGGCAGCATCAGCTCGTTGGAGGGACGGGAGCTGAAGGTCGCTCTCGAGCGGACCCTCGACGAGACCTTCGCCATGCTGAGCTCTCAGGTATAGCGACCCACGCAAGGAGGCCGGGTCCCATGATCGAGGATCGGGACAAAGAAGAGACGCCGGACAGTGGGGGAGAGGAAGACGTGACGCTGCTGGAGGACCAGCTCGAAGAGGCGCTCAGGGAGAAGGACCAGTTCCGTACGATGGCCCAGCGCGCTCAGGCCGATCTGGAGAACTACAGGCGTCGAGCCGTCGAGGAGCAGTCCGATCTGAGACGCCATGCCATCTCCGGTCTTCTCATCAACATCCTGTCGGCGGTCGACGACTTCGAGCGAGCTCTCGATGTCGTCCCCGAGGACGCAAACGACTCCGGATGGGTCGAGGGCCTTCGGCTGGTTTACCGCAATCTTCAACGCACTCTGGAGTCCGAGGGAGTGAGTGTGATCGAGGCCGAGGGCCAGCTATTCGAGCCCAGGGAGCATGAGGCCGTGTCGTTCGAGGAGACCGATGGGTCCGAGGCAGGCCGAGTGGTGACAGTGGTTCGCAACGGGTATAAGCTTCGTGACGTGGTGTTACGGGCGGCCCAGGTGACGGTGTCGAAGCCACCGGAGAGCAACAAGCGATCGCAGGCGGCCGATGCCGGCGACGAGGTACAGGAGGAGTAAGAATGCCCAAGACATTGGGTATCGATCTAGGTACGACCAACTCGGCGATGGCCGTGGTGGAGGCCGGTGAGCCACGGGTCGTCGAGAACGCCGAGGGCAACCGGACGACACCATCGGTGGTCGCCGTCAACCCGAGAAGCGGTGAGCGGTACGTGGGACTGACGGCCAAGCGCCAGTCGGTGACCAACCCCGATAACACCGTCTATTCGGTCAAGCGCTTCATGGGCCGCCGCTTCGGCGACGAGTTCATACAGAAAGATAAGGAGCTGGTCCCGTTCAAGGTGGTCGAGCACTCGAACGGCGATGCCTATGTTTCCATGGGCGATAGGTCATACGCACCGCCGGAGATATCGGCGATGATCCTGCAAAAGCTCAAGCAGGACGCCGAGGCGAAGCTGGGCGAGGAGATCACCCAGGCAGTGATCACGGTCCCGGCCTATTTCGACGACAGCCAGCGCAACGCCACCAAGGACGCCGGGCGTATCGCCGGGCTCGAGGTGCTGCGAATCATCAACGAGCCGACCGCGGCGGCGCTGGCCTATGGACTGGACAAGAAGGGCGATGAGAAGGTCGCCGTGTTCGACCTGGGCGGCGGAACGTTCGACATCAGCATCCTGGAGATTGGCGGCGACGTGGTGCAGGTCACCGCCACCAACGGCGACACCCACCTCGGGGGCGACGATTTCGATCAGCGCATCGTGGAGTGGATCACCGATGAGTTCAGGCGAGAGCAGGGCATCGACCTGCAGGCGGACAGGATGGCCTTGCAGCGACTTCGGGAGTCGGCCGAGCGGGCGAAGATCGAGCTCTCCGCGACGATAGAGACCGAGATCAACCTTCCGTTCATCACTGCCGACGCGTCCGGGCCGAAGCACCTGGTGATGACCCTCACCCGGGCCAAGCTAGAGCAGCTCGTGGCAGACCTGGTCGAGCGGACGGTCGGGCCGTGCAAGCAGGCGATGACGGATGCCGGCGTGACCGCAAAGGACATCAACGAGGTCATTCTCGTCGGTGGGATGACGAGGATGCCCGCCGTGCATCAGGCCGTCGTCAAGCTGTTCGAGAAGGAGCCTCACCAGGGCGTCAATCCTGACGAGGTCGTTGCGGTCGGCGCCGCGGTTCAGGCTGGAGTGCTCCAGGGCGACGTCCAGGACATCCTGCTCCTCGACGTGACGCCGCTGACGCTGGGCATCGAGGTCCTCGGCGGCGTGACGACGTCGCTGATTCCCCGGAACACCACGATACCGACGTCCAAGAGCGAGGTATTCACGACCGCCGCCGACGGACAGACCAGTGTTGAGGTCCACGTTTTACAGGGCGAGCGGAGCATGGCGGCCGAGAACAAGTCGATCGGCCGGTTCAATCTGGACGGAATCCTGCCGGCGGCCAGGGGGGCGCCTCAGATCGAGGTGGCCTTCGACATCGACGCCAACGGCATCCTGAACGTGTCCGCCAAGGACAAGGGCACGGGCAAGGAGCAGCGGATCACGATAACCGCCAGCTCTGGGCTCTCGCAGGAAGAGATCGCGCGCATGGTCGACGACGCGAAGGCTCACGAGGCTGAGGACCAGCAGAAGCGTCAACAGGTGGAGACTCGCAACAGCGCCGAGAACGCGGTCTACCAGGCCGAGAAGTTGCTGGCGGACAACGCCGACAAGGTCCCCGACGACCTGAAGTCGGAGATCGAGGGCAAGATAGCAGCCGTGCGCAGTACCCTCGACAGCGGCGACGCTGGACAGATGAACGTGGCACTGCAGGAGCTGCAAACGGCGGTTCAGCGGGTTGGGCAGGCGGTTTACAGCCAGGCCGGCGGCCCGGACGGGCCGGCGGAGGGAGGCCCACCCCCGGGCGAAGAGCCCGGCGACTCGGAGACTCCACCTGAAGAGACCGTCGAAGGCGAGTTTCGCGAGGTCTGACACGACGCTGAAATCTCGGGGTGTGCAGATCCCGACAAGTCGGGATTGCCGGTCCTTCCGCGGAAGGATGAGGGGGGTTCCCATCAGATAAGATTTCTCCCCCTTCCTGGCTAGAAAGGGGGCCAGGGGGATGGTCGCGCTCCCCTATGGGGACAGCCCGTGCGAAGGGAAGATCAGGCTCCGAACGGCCTGGACACTGGCCTCCGCGAACGTCCTGGAATCCCTCTCGACGGTGTCGTCGACCGGCGCTCCGCCGGGGTCCCTCAGGGTATCTACGCCGTAGGTGTCGCGGTACGCCGTGGGGATCTCGTCGGGGAAGTCCTGGCCGGACATGACGCCGTAGGCCAGGGTCCAGGCCCTGGCAACGGCCTGAAGGTCGTACCCACCTCCTCCCAGCGCAAGCCATCTTGGTGCCCAGCGCGATAGCTCGCGCACAGCCTCGGCGAATCCCTGGACCGTCAGCGCCAGGTGGGTTATGGGATCCAGCACGTGCGTGTCGATCCCGAGCTGCGTTACGGTGACGTCCGGCCTGAAAGCTTCCAGCAACGGGGGCACCACCTCCCGCAGCGCCCACAGGTACACCTCGTCGCCGGTGTACGGGTAGAGGGGAACGTTGACCGAGTAGCCGCGACCCCGCCCGAGCCCGATCTCCTGTGTGAACCCGGTGCCCGGGAACAGGAAGGCGCCCGACTCGTGCAGAGAGATGGTCAGCACCTGATCGGTGTCGTAGAAGGCGTGCTGGACCCCGTCGCCGTGGTGGCAGTCGATGTCCACGTACGCCACCTTCATCCCGTGGGACATCAGAGCCTTTATGGCTATCACCGGGTCGTTGAACACGCAGAACCCGGACGCGTAGCCCGGCATCGCGTGGTGCAGGCCGCCGGAGATGTTGAATGCCCCGTCCGCCTCCCCGGACACCAGCAGCTCGACTGCTCTCAGGGACGCGCCCGTCGAGAGGGCCGCCGCATCGTACATTCCCTCGTAGGGAGGATTGTCGCCCGGCCCCAGACCGTACCGCCCCGGGTCGGGTGGGGTCTCGCCGTTGCCGTAGCTCCGGACCGCCTCCAGGTAGTCACGGCTGTGATACAGGAGAATCTCGTCCTCGGTCGCCGGCCTCGGGGTGACCAGGGTCGCCGTCGGCGCATCGAGAGCCCTGTACGACTCCAGCAGCTCATGCGTGTAGCGGAGCCGCTCCGGCTTCATCGGATGGGCTTCGCTGAGAGAGTGGCGGCTCAGGGCGTCGTCGTAGACGAAGGCCGCTTTGCGCGACATCAGCCGTTCGTACTGGGGACGGGTGACCGCCGCAGTCCGGAGCTCGGCTGGCACGGGGTACTCACACGGTCACGACCATGTCCGGGTAGGCGACCTCGATCTCGACGCCCATCTCTCGCGACACATCCGCCAGCTCCGCTCGAACAGCCTCATCCCAATCTGGGCTGACGTGGGACGCGATGACGCGCGGAAGGTAGCCGTGCTCCTCCTGGAAGTCGTCCAGAGACTGCTTCAGCAGGAACGGCGTCAGGTGGCCTGCCCTCTTCGCCGCCGCCGGGTTCTGGTTGCCGAAGGTCACCTCCGACAGCAGAAGGCCGGGGGAGACATGCTTCCAGGCAGTGCTCAGGCCCTCGCCCGCGTCGCCGGTGTAGAAGAGGCTGGAGCCTCCCGAGGATATCAGGAAGCCTGCAGCGGGGACCGAGTGGGGCACCGGCACCGCCATCGCGGTGTAGTCCAGCACCGTGAATTCCTGATAGGGCTCGACCACATTCAGGTGGAAGGTCGGGTTCTCGGGACTGGGCGAGACCCTGGGGTCCGGGTACAGTGCCCCGTCCAGCAGCTTGTCCGAGACGAAGTCCAGCGTGTCCTGGATTCCATATATCTCTACGGTGATCGGCAGATCGCGGAGGGTCAATCCGAGAATGGGCAGGTCCCGGACGTGGTCGAAGTGCCGGTGTGTCAGGATCAGGGCCCTCACGCGGCTCTGCTCCTCGAACGTCAGCGCGCGGGTAAGGCTCCCGGCATCCAGCGCCAGGACCCCGTCGATCAGGTGCGCCTCCATCCGGGTGGTTCTGCTCTCCAGATTGTGGGCGCCCAGAACGCGAAGCTGCATCGACAGGTTCGACCTCGTGAGGTCTCGGGATGGTGGGCGGCGTGCCGTCCAGGCTCGGACGACCTCGAACGCCGGGGACATTCTAGCGCATGACGGGGTGCAGAAGAAAGGGGAGGGCCGGGGGCGATGATCGCCCAGGGAGCTAGTCCGGCTCGTCGGTTCTCCTGCGGAGTCTCAGGGTGGCGAAGGCGAAGACCAGGATCGCGCCGGCAGTTCCGGCGGAGCCTACAACGACCATCATCATGCTGGAGCTGGGGTCAGGCACCCGGGCGGGCTCGGGCTCGGAGCCGGAATCGGGCTCCAAGTCCGGCGCAGACTCCACGGGAGCTGTCTCCGCCTCAACCGGGATCGGGTCGCCGGACAGCCACGCCTTCCACTCGGCCTCCAGACCCTCCAGGCTCTTACCGTATGAGGTGGCGATGGCCTCGTCGATGTCCTGCCCCCCGTCCAGGGCTTGTAGAAGTCCGGCCATCGACTCGCGGCCATAGGCGCCTACCATGTAGCCCACGATACTCCGCGCCTGGGCGTAGAAGAGTCCGACGTCCCGAGGCCTGCCAGGGACGCTATTCATCGAGCCCAGGCGCAGAAGCCGTCCATCGTCGAGCGCTCGCATGACGGTGAGGCTGGGCTCGTCGGAGCCGGACTCGAAATACATGGCCAGACCCTCGTTGACCCATGCGGGAACGCGAGCCAGGGGCGAGTCGACGGCCTCGTCCAACAGCAGATGAGTGAACTCGTGGACCATCCCGTTGTAGTGAAGCCCTATCAGCAGGAACAGGTCGTAGTCGCCGAAAGCGAACCCTCCGAAGATGTGGCCCCGGCTGGCGGCCTCGCTGATGAACGGGAAGCTCTGGGAGGCGCTGCCTCGGGTCAGGATCACGGCCTTCATCGGGGGCGAGGTCTCCAGCCCCATCAGGTCCATGACATCCTCCAGCCGCCGGTTGACGTCGGACGCGACCGCGGCGACCCGCTCCTCGGGAAGATCGTGCCAGGCGATGGTCAGGCTCCCCAGCGACAGCTCCCGCCAGTCGTAGCGAGGGTCCATGTAGACGAAGCGGAACCTCTCCGTCTCCAGGGTATTGCCGGTGACGTCCTCGATAACGTAGTAGTACTCGATCTCCACCCCGCTCGGCAGGTAGCGCGGGCCGTCCGTTCCTATCGCGTATTCGGCAGACACCCGGCGGGACGGAGAGAACTCCGGGTAGCCGTACGTCACGATCTCGCGTCCACCGAGCTTGTAGTAGAGGGTGATCTCGACGATCTCGGCGTCGGCCTCGGCCACAAGGCTGAGGAGCACCTGGCTCGGAAAGGTGACCTCCTGGGAGGCAGAGATGACCCAGATCGGCTCCAACGGGTTCGGATAGGGGTCCGTGCCCGGTCCCGACGCCAGGATGGCGATCGCGATACTGGCTATGGCGTGCAGCGCAAACATACCTGTACTAGATTCCTACGATCTTGATGGACGAGTGGGATTTGTAGATCCGGTTGATGTTCACCAGCAGCGCGGTGAGGTTCTCGACGTAGCGGGCGTTCTCCAGTCCTCCCCCGTTCACCGCTCGCACTCCGTCGATCTTTTCGGCCAGCCTCATGATCGCGTCTCTGGCATCCCGGTCGTCGGCACAGACGACGACGTCGGAGTCGATCGACTTTCCGGGGATGAGGAGGTCGTGGGCGCTCGTGTTTTGGAACGCCGCGACGACCATGGAGTCTCGTAGGATCGCCTGCGTCTGCAGTGCGGCCGAGCCCTCCGGGACGCGTACCGCGCTGGCTCCACCCTTTCCGAACGAGAGCGGGGCGACGACCTCGACGACGATCTTGCCGGCCAGCGGCTCTACCAGCGCCTCGAGGGTTCCTCTCTGACCATCGTAGGGAACAGCCACGAACGCGATGTCGGCCTCCCGAGCGGTGTCAAGGTTCAGGGCGCCTTTGACGAGGCCGGGACGGGCGTGGTGCGACACACTCTCGGCCGCCTGGACGGCCCTTTCGAGGTTTCTGGAGCCGATGAGGACCGATTCGCCGGCAAGCGCGAACCGTAGTGCCAGGCCCCGGCCTTCCGGGCCCGTGCCGCCTATGAAGCCGAGCAAGTCATATTGTTGGCTGGTCGCATGACGTCCCTGCCCAGACTCTGATCGGGTCTGTCTGTCGGCCCAACGACCCCCTTCGGTATGAAGGGGAAGGGTGTCCTGTTATCCGGCCCACCCGCCCTGGAGGTGGGGGCGCCCCACCCCGCAAAGAGGCCCCGCGGGGGGACTATTCCGTGGGAGAGGCTCCCCGCTACTGACGCGGCGGCTCCACGCCGGGGTCCGCGGTCAGGCCCTCGGTGCCCTGGTAGAGGTCCCAGGGCGTGAAGGACTCCACGAAGGCCTTCGCCTCCTCCATCGAGGCGATGCCTTTCTCAGCGCGTCCCGGCTCATAGCCGAAGGTCTTGGCGAACGCGTCGAACCCGTTCTTGGTCTCGCGGACGCCGCCGATCTCCTGCTCGTCGCCTTCGCTGTCACCGCCGCTGAGGACGAGACGCTGTCCTCGTCTGACCTCTCTCCAAAAAACTCTCAACGATCGCTCCTACTCGGCCAGGTACCGTGCCCGATCTCGCCGGTATCCGGCTCGTCGCTTCTCCGTCCGGCCGCCCTTCGGCCCCTCTGCTCCGTCGTTTGCGCCGAAACTCGGCTTTGTCTACAATGGGCCCAATCCACGTATGAGGAGGGGGCAGAATGGCGAACTTTTCGACTGACCAGCTACGCAATATTGTACTACTTTCTCACAGTGGAGCCGGGAAGACTATAGTTGCCGAGGCCATGCTCAGCGCCGCCGGACTTACCACCCGGATGGGAAGGACCGAGGACGGTACCACCGCGTCCGACTTTGAGCCGGAGGAGACGCGCCGCGAAACCAGCGTTCAGACCTCCATCCTGGCGACGCCGTGGAAGGACCACAAGATCAATCTGATAGATACACCCGGCTACGCGGACTACAGAGGCGAGGTCGTGTCGGGCATCAGGATCGCGGATGGGGCGGTAATGATCGTTGCGGGTCCGGCGGGGGTGGAGGTGGGCACGCAGCAGATGTGGCAGATGGCCGACCGGCGTGGCCTGCCCCGGCTGATATTCGTGAACAAGATGGATCGCGAGAACGCCGACTTCGCCCGGTCGATGGCGTCCATCGTGGACTCCTTCGGCCGGCGGTGTGTGCCGGTCCAATACCCGATCGGATCGGAGTCGAGCTTCACCGGTGTTGTCGACCTCCTTCGTTCGGACGGGTCGGTGCCAGACGACCTGAAGGCCCAGGTGGACGAAGCCCGCGGGCGGCTCGTCGAGGCTGTGGCGGAGACAAACGACGATCTGACCATGAAGTACCTGGAAGGCGAGGAGCTGACCCCGCAAGAGCTTCGACAGGGGCTCAAGGAGGGGATCGCCGCCGGGCAGATCGTGCCGGTCCTGGTCGGGGCCGCCACGCGGGGCATAGGCGTCGAAGAGCTGATGAGCGCACTCGTCGACGGCATGCCTTCGCCGGCCCAGGTCCCGGCCGTCGAGGCGACCGTTCCGTCCGGAGGGGGCACGGTTACGCTGGGCTCCAAGGCAGGGAGCCCGCCCGCATCACTCGTCTTCAAGACGTCCGCAGACCCGTTCGTCGGGAAACTCTCGTACCTCCGGGTCTACGGCGGCGTGTTCAAGAGCGACACCCACGTCTGGAACGTCGCCAAGAACGAGGACGAGCGAGTGGGCCAGGTGTTCGTCGTTCGCGGGAAGACTCAGGAGGCGGTTGGCGAGCTGGTGACCGGAGATATTGGAGCAGTGGCCAAGCTCGCCTCGGTGCTCACGGGCCACACCCTGGGCGACAAAGACAACCCGGTCGTCCTGCCCGGGCTGGAGTTCCCGGCGCCGAACTTCTTCAAGGCGGTCTACCCGACATCCAAGGCCGACGTAGAGAAGATGACCAGTGCGCTGGCCAGGATCGTGGAGGAGGATCCCAGCCTCACCCTCTCACGCGAGCCGAACACCCTCGAGATCATCCTCGGCGGCCTTGGCGATACCCATCTCGATGTCGCCGTCGAGAAGATGAAGCGGAAGTTCGGCGTCGAGATTCGCCTCGACACGCCGAAGGTCCCCTACAAGGAGACCATAAGAGGCTCGGCCAGGGTCGAGTACAGGCACAAGAAGCAGACCGGCGGTCACGGCCAGTTCGGTCACGTGTGGCTGGAGCTTACCCCGTTGCCGAGAGGCTCGGGCTTCGAGTTCGCCCACAAGGTCGTCGGTGGATCCGTACCGAAGGAGTACATCCCGTCTGTGGAGAAGGGGGCAACCAAGGCTCTGGCCGAGGGCGTGGTCGCCGGGTACCCCGTGGTCGACCTGAAGGCGGTGTTGGTGGACGGCAGCTTCCACCCGGTGGACTCCTCGGGGATCTGCTTCGAGATAGCCGGGGCTCATGCCCTGTCCAAGGGGATCACGGCCGCCGATCCCACCCTTCTCGAGCCCGTGATGCTGGCCGAGATCACGGTGCCCGACGCCTTCACCGGCGACGTGATCGGCGACCTGAACAGCAAGCGCGGGCGTATCCTCGGCATGGCGCCGCAAGGAGACGGAACCACGATTGTGGAGGCGGAGGTCCCGCAGGCCGAGATGCTCATGTACGCGACCGAGCTGCGCTCTCAGACCCAGGGCCGCGGCTCATTCACGATGACCTTCGACCGCCTCGAGGAGGTCCCCCAGCACCTGGCGCAGCGCGTCGTGGGAGAGATCAAAGAGCGCGAGGAGGTCAGGGTCTAGAGAGGGTACAGGGTTCGGAGGATAGGGGATGGGGCAGACGACAGGTTGACAATATATGGGGCCTGCGGATCCCGACTTGTCGGGATTGCCGGGAGTCGGAGGGGTTCCCCTCAGATTTCAGCTACCACCCGTTCCTGGATAGGAAGAGGGCTAGGGCGATGGGCGAAAGGCATTTTTGACACCCGCCTAGTTCCGCGCAGACCAGATGGTGTGGTAGTTCTCGCCGATCACCACGCCGGCGAGCTCTCCCTTTTCGAGCCGCCTCAGCTCCTCCAGGATCTCGTGGCAGGCGGCTCCGACGTGCAGCCGCGTCAGTGCTCCGACGCGATCGAGTATCCGCTCCCAGATACCCAGCTCGACGAGGCTGTCCACGTACCTGGGCCACGGGATCACCGTCAGGTTCACAGGTCGCGGGAAGCTCGGGCGGAGGCGCCTGATGCTCCTCAGCCGCTCCGGCGTCGATGCCGCCATGGGCATGATCCGGACCATCGGGTCCTCCGAGTCGCTGGACCGTGTGTCCACCACCAGCGCCTTGCGAAAGGTCGGGAAGAAGATCGAAAGAACCTCTGCGTCGTCGATCTTGCCGAGGACCCTATCTACGTCGATCGTGAAGTCGTTGTCCATCAATTTCTCTCGCCTCCCCACCCGTCAGATTCGGACTGATTGACAGCGGACGGCTGCCCGCGGCCGCCTTCGGTCATCCCCGCGCTACGATTTGACCAGCTCGCGCACTGTTTCGACGAAAGACGGCATGACCTTGTTCCAGTCGCCGACGACGCCATAGCGGCACTCCTTGAAGATGTTGGCGTTGGCATCCTGGTTGATGGCCACGATGTTCTTCGCCCCGGAGCATCCGGCCATGTGCTGACTCGCTCCGGAGATCGCCACGGTTATGTACAGAGCAGGAGTGATGGTCTTGCCCGTAAGCCCGACCTGGTAGGAGTGATCTCGCCAGCCGGCATCGCATGCCGCACGGGACGCGCCGACGGCCCCTCCCAGGAGTCCCGCCAGCTCGTCGAGACGCTCGAAGCCCTCGGGTCCACCGAGGCCACGGCCGCCGCTCACCACGATAGACGCATCCTCCAGCCGCACTCCCTGAGCCTCCTGACGGACCCGCTGCGTCGATCTGACCCTGACGACAGATGGGTCGAGGTTGGGCTCGACGACGACCGTCTCGCCGGAGCGAGAGGCGTCCGCCTCAAGTGGCTCGTAGACCTTTGCGCGGACCAGGGCCATCTGCGGGTCGGCCGTTGGAAAGGTCACCTCGGCGACCGCGTTGCCGCCGTAGACGGGCCGTCTGGCGACCACTCGTCCGGTTTCGGCATCGAGGCCCAGCTCGATGCAGTCCTGAGCGAGACCGACCCCGAGACGGACGGCGAGCCTGGGGGCGAGATCCGTGCCGAGAGGGGTCCTGCCCACCAGAAGAACCGAGGGCTCGATCTGGCGGCACAGGTGCTCCAGGGCGGCTAGCTGGGCTTCGACGGCCGCGCCGTTCAACAGGGGGTCCCGCACCAGATACACCCTGTCGGCTCCATGAGAGATCGCGTCATCGGCGACGGCCTCTCCGGCCGATCCCCCGATCACGGCGGCCGTTACCACGCTTCCTAGAGAGCGGCCCGCGGCCAGAAGCTCGTGGGCGATCGGGTCCAGCCGACCGTCCGTAAGCTCTGCCAGCACCAGCACTTCGGTCATGTCATCCACTCCGAGTCTTCTCGGCGATCGCCTGCGCCCCTCCCCGAGGGGAGGGAGAGGAGTATCTGAGGGACACCCTCAGACTCCCGCCATTGGGGCTTCGCCCCTCTGGACGCCACTCTTTTCTCGCCTCTGCGGCTCCGCCCTCCCCGGGTTCACGGAGCATCTGAGGGACGCCCTCAGACTCCCGCCATTGGGGCTTCGCCCCTGGACGCCACTCTTTTCTATATCCCGTGGTCGGACACTATATGAGCTTGTCGTCGCGGAGACGGAGGGCCAGACGGCGGCCCGCGTCGGCATCGTCGTCGCCCTCGATGAACTCGCACCGCTTTTCGCTGACCGGGATCGACACGTCGACCAGCCGGACCCTCGGCTCCAGTAGCCCCGCGTCGAGCCCCAGATCGGATGCGGTCCAAACCGTGGGGGCCTTGCGGCTCGCAGCCATGATCCCCCGCAGGGTCGGATACCTCGGCTCCCCCAGCTCGTTGCTCACTGTTACCACGGCCGGCAGCTCGGTCTCAACAACCTCGTACCCGTCGAGAAGTGCCCGCTCGACTACGACGCCCCCGTCCACGACCTCGACTCTCTGAGCCACGGTGATGCAGGGGAGTCCAAGAAGCTCGGCCAGAGCGAGGGGTACCTGGGCGTTATCCCAGTCCGACGCCTGACGGCCGCACAGGATCAGGTCGAAGCCGCCCCGCCTCTTTATGACCTCCGACAGCGCGTATGCCGTCGCGAACGAGTCCAGCTCTTCCAGGTCCGGTCCTTCGGCCAGCACCAGCTCCCCTGCGCCCATGGAGAGCGGCTTCTTCATGACGTCCATCACGAAGTTGTTGCCGACGGAGACGACGGTGACGCTGGCCTCGACGGCGTCCTTGATCCGGAGAGCCGCCTCAACGGCGTTCTCGTCGAAGCCATTCACCACCGGCGGAATGCCTGGAGCCGGGACGGCTCTCCTGGCGTCGGGATCGACGGAAAAGGCCGACGCCGGAGTCTCCGGGTCGATGACCTGCTTCACGCAGACGACTATTTCGACTGCCATCGCGAATCTGTGTCCCTGTGGTGTGCGCCCCGCCCGTGAAAGCACCTGGAAACCTATCGGTGCTCGCCTCAGCCGCCCCTGTTCAAAGCCGTTGGAATATAGCACCGGGTCATGTGGGTGTCAACCGAAAACGCGGTCCCGCCGAAGCGACATTCCGGCGTCCGATGGCGACTGTCGACGTTTGCGGTCACAGAGACCCCTGCGCGCGGCCACAAGCGAATAGAACAGACATTCTATCGAACAAAATTGGGGAAAATTGCTAAGAAAACACCTTGACTATCGGATAGCAAGGTATCTATATTATTGTTCGCTCTTTGAGTGAAAGCGACGATCTCCTTGGGGGCAGGCACATAGGTGCTGACACCCATAGGGCGATCGTAGCAGGTACACAGAAGCCAGAGCCTCCTTCCAGGTCAAATCGAAATGACCGCCGCCGGGAGGGTCGGGCCCTGAGAGCACCGAAGGCTTGAGGCTAGGAGGAGCGGTCATGGTAATAGCGATCGGTTCGGAAATCAGGGTATCGGCGGGGCGCGAGGCGGCGAGAGTATCTACCGACTGTCCCAGGTGCGATACACCCCTCGCTCTTGGGCATTACGAGATGGAGTGCCTGATGTGTGGCTTCGCCGACTACGAGTCGACGACGCTCGCCGTGTCGCACAGCAGGAAGAGCATCGTAAGCTCCGGGACAATCTATTCTGTAAGGTATGGCGGTGACGCCAAGACACTAGGCGAGGTCCTGACATACGTCGAAGTGATAGGTGGAAGAGGCAGGGGTGCGTATCGGGTGGCATGTCCCTTCGACAAGACCCTTATGGTCCAGACCTCCCTCTCCGGCAAGCGCCGTGAGAAGAGGGAAGAACGGTATGGATGCGACAAGGGACACAGGATCTCGCTGACACCAGACAAGAGTGGGTCGCTTAGCTGGAAGTAACCGGCGCAGCGAGACCCGCCCCTGGCGGTTCCTGGAAGGAGCACGGATAGTGGGGCCGTGCACTTCTTTCCGATCCCCGAGTAGACGGCCCTGGTCACTATGACCAGGGTCGTCGATGTGTGGGCGCGCCGGCCGGATTCGCCCCTTCTCATCTGCGACTTCTCGCCGCCACGCGGTGCGAGTCCAGAACTCCTGGACCCCGCAGTGAACCTCGATGCCGACTTCATCTCGGTGGCCTACAATCCCGGCCGATCCGCCAGGGTCATCTCCCCGATGGCCGCCTACTGGATAAGACACCACACGGGCAAAGAGGTCCTCTTCACGCTGGCGACCCGCGACATGAACGCTCTGGCCTTGCAGAGCCTGCTGCTCGGAGCCGAGCTTCTGGACCTCGAAAACGTCGTCGTCGTCAAGGGCGACCCCTTCTCGGACAGGGACCTCGGTGTCACGAACCCGGTCAACGACTACAGCCCGACTGGACTGATCGCCTCGATCTCGGCCATGAACGAGGGCGCGGATCTCAAGGGTCTGAAGCTGCGAAATCCCACGTCGTTCTGTGTCGGCGCTACACTGGATCTGGGTCGTGGGATCGAGGCCGAGGCGGCTCTCACCCGGCGCAAGATCGAGGCAGGCGCCCAATACTTCCTGGCCCAGGCGGTCTTCGACCCCGCGCAGGCGCGTGACTTCGTCGATGCATACGCCCGGCGCCACGGCGAAGAGCTGCCCGTTCCGGTCTTCTACGGAATCCAGGTGATGGCCCCGGACAGCGTGATCCTCTCCCAGGTGCCCGAGTGGGTGACCGAGGACCTCCGCCGGGGCCGTTCGGGCCCGGACATCGCGATCCAGCTTATCCGAGACTTCCGCGACGAGGGTTTCCCCTCCATCTATCTGGTGCCACCGATTCTGAAGGGAGGCCGCCGCGACTACGAGGCGGCACAGATAGTGTTGGAGTCGGCCCGCCCCTAGAACACGCACCCCAACCCTGGACCCCCCGTACCCTGTATCCCCCAGATTCCCCACCTAGATAAGAGAAAGACCTCGTTGGCGCCCGCCACGAAGCGGGCTAAGATGTTTCTTGACCAAGAGAAACGATCACCAACGAGGTGCAGCTATTATGAAGCAAGGCTTACTGGCATTCCAGTACGAGCAGGAGAAGGGCTCGACGGGTATGACGGGGCTGTCCGGCCTGATGACGTACCTGGAGTTGATGCAAGCAGCGGGTTTGAGGTCATCGGTAGAGCGCCACGTGAGACTGCGGGAGAGAGGTCAGGGCTGGACGGACAGCCAGATGATCATCTCGCTGATGCTGCTGAACTTGGCAGGCGGCGAGTCGGTGTCCGACCTTGATCTCCTTGAGAAGGACAGAGGGCTGTGCAGGATGTTTCGAGAGTTCGAGACCTGTGGTATGCGTCTCAGCGAGCGCAGGGCGTTGGAGAAGAGATGGCGAGTCGAGCGTCGTCGGAGCGTGCCGTCGGAGTCTGCGGTGTTCCGGTATCTGGAGAGGTTCCATGACGCGGGCGAGGAGTCGATGCGGGAAGCTCACAGAGCATTCATACCTGCTCCCAATGGAGCTATGAAGGGTCTGCGCAAGGTGAACGCCGACCTGGTGGGCTTCGCGCAGAGCCGTTCGCCTCAGACCGAGGCCACTCTGGACATGGATGCCACACTGGTGGAGACGCGCAAGCAGGAGGCGCTCCCCAGCTACAAGAAGTACAGGGCGTACCAGCCGCTGATCACCTACTGGTCAGAGGCCGAGTTGATCGTGCATTCGGAGTTTCGGGACGGCAACGTACCTGCGGGCCATCAGCAGTTGCGAGTGTTGATTGAAGCGCTGGGCCGTCTGCCTGCGGGGGTGGAGAAGGTGATGCTGAGGTCGGATACGGCGGGGTACCAGCGGGAGTTGCTGCGGTACTGCGCGGAGGGTGGAGACGAGCGGTTCGGGGTGATCGAGTTTGCGGTTGGGGTCGACGTGACGACGGAGTTCCGCCGTGCGGTGTCCGAGGTCGCCGAGCAAGACTGGCAGACGCTGTACCGCAAGGTTGGGGAGCATCGTGTGGACACGGGTCAGCAGTGGGCTGATGTGAACTTCGTGCCCAACTGGATAGGGCACTCCAAGAACAGCCCTGAGTATCGGTTCATAGCTACCAGGGAGCGGTTGATCGAACAGCCTCTGCCGGGAATGGAGGGGCAGATGGAGCTTCCATTCCCCGCGATGGAGCTGTCCAACAGAGGCTGGTACAAGGTCTTCGGCGTGGTGACCAACCGGAGCATTGCGGCAGATGAGTTGATCTGGTGGTCGAGACAGAGGTGCGGCAAGGGCGAGGAGGTCCACAGCGTTCTGAAGAGTGACTTGGCTGGGGGCCGGCTGCCGTCGGGGCTGTTCGGGGCCAACGCCGCATGGTGGGCCATATCGGTGCTGGCCTTCAACCTGAACTCTGCCATGAAGCGGCTGGTGTTGGGCGAACAGTGGGTGGGCAAGCGTCTGAAGGCGGTGCGCTTCGCCCTGATCGCCCTACCGGGCCGTGTGATGCGTCACGCCAGGAGGTTGATCATCCGTCTGGCCCGGGGCCATCCCTCATACGAGTTGCTGCTCAGGGCGCGGCAGAGGATATTGGCGCTGGCTGCCGAGCCGCATCGAGCATAGGCGACCCTGCCTGGAGCATCGGTTTGTAGGCGACTCTGCCGAGTTGCCAGGCTCGGCCATGCCTTCTTTGGCCTGAGAACAGCCATAATTGGCAGCGAACCGCTGCCGATACCCTCAAAGACGGCACCCGAGACCCTGTCCGATGCCCGATCATGTCATGCGTCACCCCTGGTCGACATCCGGACACCCCCTGAAAGCACACCAAGCAGCTCCCAACCATGTGGATCCCCCAGATTCCCCACCTAGATAAGAGAAAGACCTCGTTGGCGCCCGCCACGAAGCGGGCTAAGATGTTTCTTGACCAAGAGAAACGATCACCAACGAGGTGCAGCTATTATGAAGCAAGGCTTACTGGCATTCCAGTACGAGCAGGAGAAGGGCTCGACGGGTATGACGGGGCTGTCCGGCCTGATGACGTACCTGGAGTTGATGCAAGCAGCGGGTTTGAGGTCATCGGTAGAGCGCCACGTGAGACTGCGGGAGAGAGGTCAGGGCTGGACGGACAGCCAGATGATCATCTCGCTGATGCTGCTGAACTTGGCAGGCGGCGAGTCGGTGTCCGACCTTGATCTCCTTGAGAAGGACAGAGGGCTGTGCAGGATGTTTCGAGAGTTCGAGACCTGTGGTATGCGTCTCAGCGAGCGCAGGGCGTTGGAGAAGAGATGGCGAGTCGAGCGTCGTCGGAGCGTGCCGTCGGAGTCTGCGGTGTTCCGGTATCTGGAGAGGTTCCATGACGCGGGCGAGGAGTCGATGCGGGAAGCTCACAGAGCATTCATACCTGCTCCCAATGGAGCTATGAAGGGTCTGCGCAAGGTGAACGCCGACCTGGTGGGCTTCGCGCAGAGCCGTTCGCCTCAGACCGAGGCCACTCTGGACATGGATGCCACACTGGTGGAGACGCGCAAGCAGGAGGCGCTCCCCAGCTACAAGAAGTACAGGGCGTACCAGCCGCTGATCACCTACTGGTCAGAGGCCGAGTTGATCGTGCATTCGGAGTTTCGGGACGGCAACGTACCTGCGGGCCATCAGCAGTTGCGAGTGTTGATTGAAGCGCTGGGCCGTCTGCCTGCGGGGGTGGAGAAGGTGATGCTGAGGTCGGATACGGCGGGGTACCAGCGGGAGTTGCTGCGGTACTGCGCGGAGGGTGGAGACGAGCGGTTCGGGGTGATCGAGTTTGCGGTTGGGGTCGACGTGACGACGGAGTTCCGCCGTGCGGTGTCCGAGGTCGCCGAGCAAGACTGGCAGACGCTGTACCGCAAGGTTGGGGAGCATCGTGTGGACACGGGTCAGCAGTGGGCTGATGTGAACTTCGTGCCCAACTGGATAGGGCACTCCAAGAACAGCCCTGAGTATCGGTTCATAGCTACCAGGGAGCGGTTGATCGAACAGCCTCTGCCGGGAATGGAGGGGCAGATGGAGCTTCCATTCCCCGCGATGGAGCTGTCCAACAGAGGCTGGTACAAGGTCTTCGGCGTGGTGACCAACCGGAGCATTGCGGCAGATGAGTTGATCTGGTGGTCGAGACAGAGGTGCGGCAAGGGCGAGGAGGTCCACAGCGTTCTGAAGAGTGACTTGGCTGGGGGCCGGCTGCCGTCGGGGCTGTTCGGGGCCAACGCCGCATGGTGGGCCATATCGGTGCTGGCCTTCAACCTGAACTCTGCCATGAAGCGGCTGGTGTTGGGCGAACAGTGGGTGGGCAAGCGTCTGAAGGCGGTGCGCTTCGCCCTGATCGCCCTACCGGGCCGTGTGATGCGTCACGCCAGGAGGTTGATCATCCGTCTGGCCCGGGGCCATCCCTCATACGAGTTGCTGCTCAGGGCGCGGCAGAGGATATTGGCGCTGGCTGCCGAGCCGCATCGAGCATAGGCGACCCTGCCTGGAGCATCGGTTTGTAGGCGACTCTGCCGAGTTGCCAGGCTCGGCCATGCCTTCTTTGGCCTGAGAACAGCCATAATTGGCAGCGAACCGCTGCCGATACCCTCAAAGACGGCACCCGAGACCCTGTCCGATGCCCGATCATGTCATGCGTCACCCCTGGTCGACATCCGGACACCCCCTGAAAGCACACCAAGCAGCTCCCAACCATGTCAGGTGGGGAATCTGGGATCCCCCAGATTCCCCACCTAGATAAGAGAAAGACCTCGTTGGCGCCCGCCACGAAGCGGGCTAAGATGTTTCTTGACCAAGAGAAACGATCACCAACGAGGTGCAGCTATTATGAAGCAAGGCTTACTGGCATTCCAGTACGAGCAGGAGAAGGGCTCGACGGGTATGACGGGGCTGTCCGGCCTGATGACGTACCTGGAGTTGATGCAAGCAGCGGGTTTGAGGTCATCGGTAGAGCGCCACGTGAGACTGCGGGAGAGAGGTCAGGGCTGGACGGACAGCCAGATGATCATCTCGCTGATGCTGCTGAACTTGGCAGGCGGCGAGTCGGTGTCCGACCTTGATCTCCTTGAGAAGGACAGAGGGCTGTGCAGGATGTTTCGAGAGTTCGAGACCTGTGGTATGCGTCTCAGCGAGCGCAGGGCGTTGGAGAAGAGATGGCGAGTCGAGCGTCGTCGGAGCGTGCCGTCGGAGTCTGCGGTGTTCCGGTATCTGGAGAGGTTCCATGACGCGGGCGAGGAGTCGATGCGGGAAGCTCACAGAGCATTCATACCTGCTCCCAATGGAGCTATGAAGGGTCTGCGCAAGGTGAACGCCGACCTGGTGGGCTTCGCGCAGAGCCGTTCGCCTCAGACCGAGGCCACTCTGGACATGGATGCCACACTGGTGGAGACGCGCAAGCAGGAGGCGCTCCCCAGCTACAAGAAGTACAGGGCGTACCAGCCGCTGATCACCTACTGGTCAGAGGCCGAGTTGATCGTGCATTCGGAGTTTCGGGACGGCAACGTACCTGCGGGCCATCAGCAGTTGCGAGTGTTGATTGAAGCGCTGGGCCGTCTGCCTGCGGGGGTGGAGAAGGTGATGCTGAGGTCGGATACGGCGGGGTACCAGCGGGAGTTGCTGCGGTACTGCGCGGAGGGTGGAGACGAGCGGTTCGGGGTGATCGAGTTTGCGGTTGGGGTCGACGTGACGACGGAGTTCCGCCGTGCGGTGTCCGAGGTCGCCGAGCAAGACTGGCAGACGCTGTACCGCAAGGTTGGGGAGCATCGTGTGGACACGGGTCAGCAGTGGGCTGATGTGAACTTCGTGCCTAACTGGATAGGGCACTCCAAGAACAGCCCTGAGTATCGGTTCATAGCTACCAGGGAGCGGTTGATCGAACAGCCTCTGCCGGGAATGGAGGGGCAGATGGAGCTTCCATTCCCCGCGATGGAGCTGTCCAACAGAGGCTGGTACAAGGTCTTCGGCGTGGTGACCAACCGGAGCATTACGGCAGATGAGTTGATCTGGTGGTCGAGACAGAGGTGCGGCAAGGGCGAGGAGGTCCACAGCGTTCTGAAGAGTGACTTGGCTGGGGGCCGGCTGCCGTCGGGGCTGTTCGGGGCCAACGCCGCATGGTGGGCCATATCGGTGCTGGCCTTCAACCTGAACTCTGCCATGAAGCGGCTGGTGTTGGGCGAACAGTGGGTGGGCAAGCGTCTGAAGGCGGTGCGCTTCGCCCTGATCGCCCTACCGGGCCGTGTGATGCGTCACGCCAGGAGGTTGATCATCCGTCTGGCCCGGGGCCATCCCTCATACGAGTTGCTGCTCAGGGCGCGGCAGAGGATATTGGCGCTGGCTGCCGAGCCGCATCGAGCATAGGCGACCCTGCCTGGAGCATCGGTTTGTAGGCGACTCTGCCGAGTTGCCAGGCTCGGCCATGCCTTCTTTGGCCTGAGAACAGCCATAATTGGCAGCGAACCGCTGCCGATACCCTCAAAGACGGCACCCGAGACCCTGTCCGATGCCCGATCATGTCATGCGTCACCCCTGGTCGACATCCGGACACCCCCTGAAAGCACACCAAGCAGCTCCCAACCATGTCAGGTGGGGAATCTGGGATCCCCCGTCCCGTTGCTGACCCCGACCCTATGCTATATATTGGATGCCGCGTTACGCCGGTCAGCCGGTTGCGGTGGGCGCGAAGTGCGGCACGAGGTCTCAGATGGGAATATACGAAGAGCTTGGAGTCAGGTCGATAATCAACGTGTCGGGCGCCTCGACACGGGTCGGAGGGGCGCTTATGCCGCCGGAGGTCGTGGAGGCGATGTCGCGGGCCGCCCTGGACTCGGTCTCGATGGTCGAGCTACAGGCGGCTGCCAGCCTGCAGATCGGGGATGCCACCGGCGCGGAAGCAGGGTACGTCACGTCGGGGGCTTCGGCGGCTCTCAGCCTCGGCGCGGCCGCGATCCTGGCCGGACTCGACCCGGGCCGGATGGAACGTCTGCCGGACACGACCGGTATGAAGAACGAGTTCATCATCTCGAGGGAGCACCGGAGCGGCTATGACCACGCGATACGGCTGCCCGGCGCGCGGCTAGTGGAGGTGGGCATGAACGAGATGGTCGCAGGTGCCGGGGTGCGGCGCACCGAGGCGTGGGAGTACGAGGCCGCCGTCACCGACATGACCGCTGGCATCGCTTACACCGCCACGACCGACAGCCAGCCGCCGCTGGAACAGGTCGTCGAGGTCGCACGACGCCGCGACCTTCCGGTGCTCGTCGACGCCGCGGGCCAGCTTCCTCCGGCGTCCAATCTCCGGGCCTACGTCGACACGGGCGCCGACCTGGTCGCCTTCAGCGGTGGCAAGGCGATGCTGGGTCCGCAGTCGAGCGGCATCCTATGCGGGCGGCGAGAGTACATCGCATCCGCCGCTCTTCAAAACCTGGACATGGACGAGTTCTTCGACATCTGGAACCCTCCGGAGACGCTGATCCCGAAGGGGGAGCTCGTGGGAATCCCCAGGCACGGGATAGGCCGCGGATTCAAGGTCGCGAAAGAGGAGGTCGTGGGCCTGCTGACCGCCCTCAAGCTGTTCACAGGTGGCGGCTACAGGGGAAGCTTCGAGGAGCAGCGCGGGTATCTCGAGTACATTGCCGACGGGCTGAGCGGTCTGCCTGTGGAGCCACGGATCGTCCTGCCGGATGGCGAGGGCTATGCCATGCTGAGCCTGGTGCTCGACACGTCCGCGCTGGGGCGGTCGGCGTTCGACATCTCGGAGGAGCTGAAGTCGGGCGAGCCCGGGGTGTTCGTCCAGGAGAAGGCCCTACCGGAGCACACCCTCACGGTCCACCCGATGAACTTGAACGAGGGGCGTACCGAGTCGCTAACCCGCCGGCTCCGAGAGGTGCTCTCGCGGTCGTAGGGAGCCGGAGGTCTTGAGGCGTGAGCGTGCGGACCCCCTCTAAATGTCCCCCTGCGAGGGGGAGAGGATCGGGAGAGCCCCGCTGCGAGGGGGAGAGGATCGGGAGAGCCCCGCTGCCAGGGGGAGAGGATTGGGAGAGCCCCGCTGCGAGGGGGAGAGGGATGGGAGAGCCCCGCTGCGAGGGGGAGAGGGATGTGAAGGTCCTCTCTGCGAGGGGGAAGGAATGAGAAGATCCTCTCTGCGAGGGGGAGAGGATTGGGAGAGCTCCCCTGCGAGAGGGAGAGGAATGAGAAGGTCCCCCTGCGAGGGCGATAGAAACGCGAACGTCCCCGCTGCGAGGGGGAGAGGATTGAGAGAGCCCCCCTGCGAGGGGGAGAGGAATGAGAAGGTCCCCCTGCGAGGGCGATTGAAACGCGAATGTCCCTTCTGCGTAGTGAAGAGCTGAGCCGGCAGCCGAGACTACTGCTGGGTCTGTCTGACGTAGTCCGACAGGTATTTCCGTAGGAGGACCCGCGCCCTGTGCAGCCTGGATTTCATCGAAGGGATGCTGATACCGAGGACCTCCGCCGCCTCACCGTTGGAGAGGCCCTCGACGTCGCGAAGCACCACAGTAGCCCGAAGGTCGGGGGACAGTCGCGATATCCCCTCGTTCAGCTTCTCCCGAAGCTCGGAGTTGACGGCCTCCCTGTCGGGCTGGGCATTCCAGTCCGGGATGTCCACGTCGTCGAGACCGGTCTGTGTCAGCTCACGGGCCTTCTTACCCTTGCGCAGCTTCATCAGCGCTGCGTTGGTCGTGATACGGTACAGCCAGGTCGTCACCCGAGATTCGCCACGGAACCGCTCGAACGCCCGGTACGCCGAGAGAAAGGCGTCCTGCGAGACGTCCTGGGCGTCCTCCGGGTTTCCCATCATACGATAGGCGACGTTGTAGACGAAGTCGGCGTACTGCTCCACCAGGGACTCGAAGTCCCCGGGCGCGACCACTCCGTCTGATGGCTTGCCGGTTGAGGCCATCTGCTATTCAGCCCCTCTCGATCTCTTACCGGGCAGGCGCGTTTCCCCAGGAGATCGGGCAGCTGACCTCGCGCGGCTCGCCGAATCTCTGATCGGTGGATCGCATCATACTTGTTGAGGGCTCATAATGCCGGTCGGTGTTGACCCGAGCCGGCCCCTTCTCTTACAGTGGTCGTCGCCCCGACGGGTTTGCCGGGACGTTCGGAGGCAGACATGGTCAGAAGTATAGCCAGGCTCTTTGGCCGAGGCAAGGAAGAGGCCGAGTGTCAGCACGTCCGCGGCCTGTCCTCCGATTTCCTTGACTCCGAGCTGGACGAGGCCTCGATGTCGAGGGTCAGCGATCACCTCGGGGGCTGCAGGTTCTGCAGGGTGTTCTTCGACACGTTGAGAGCGACCTTAAACCTGCTGCGGTCGACCCCGAAGTCAACGGCGCCTGAGTCGCTGCGGGGCAGGGTTCTCGACAGCGCTCGGAAGGCAGACGAGTAGCTCCCGAGGGCTACTCGGCCGCGATATACTTCGACGGGCACTTGACGATGACGTTCTGGCTCTCGAAGACCCCGTCCGGACCGTATGTCCCCTCCAGGATTATCTCCGAGTGCTCGTTGAAGAACAGGTCGGGCACGACCCCCGAGTGCTGGGCCGCCAGAGTCTGATCGCCGTCGCTCAGCGTGAAGCTGGCCAGCGTCGAGTCGGCCTCCCTGGTGAACGAGTCGGCCACCAGCTTGCCACTGACCCGCACCATCTTGCCATCCTCGGCTGGCCCGCGCGCGTTCAGCTCACCGACGGTCACGTAGTAGACCGTCGCGCTCTGGAAGGCGACGAACCCGAAGTAGCTCAGCGCACCGACAAGCACTACCAGGCCAAGGAGCAGCTTGCCCCGGTTGCCCGTCATGGCCCTGGGCTCAACAGGGTCGTGGTAGTCCGTCATCTCTTGCGACATCCTGTCCTCTGTAGCAACCATACCCCGCCGAGGGTCGCCCCTATTGGATTACGCTCGGTCCGCCGTAGCGGATTGGGCCTCTCGCTCTGCCAGCATCGCCTTCAGGGCCTCTACCTCACGCTGTAGCCCTCGCTGGCGCCGCGACATGAAGAACACGAAACCGAACAGAACCGCCCAGGTCACGATGAAGACGGCGAACAAGTAGGGGAGGTTCGACTCGGGATCTCTGCGATCCGCATCCGTCTGCTGGGCGTCGACCTGCGTCTCGCCGACGCTGGGACCGGCCGAGTCCGCCGACGCATAAGCGTCACGCGCCAGCAGGGGAGCGGTGGCCAGTGCGACCGCCACGAGGAGGAGAATCAGCCCGCGGAGGTATCCCCTGCTAAGCGTGTAGCGAAGTGGTCTGGTATATCTCATCAACCGACGCTTCCGTGCGGTGCAGAGCGTATCGCTCGACCAGCAGATAGACGTACAGGACCGTGAATGCCACCAGCGAGATCAGGAAGGTCGTGTACATTCTGGATTCGAGGCCGCCGGACTCGGCCAGGGGACCGATGTTCAGCTCGGGGTGGGCGCTTCGCCACCATATGGTGGCCATGTAGATTATCGGAGCGTCGATTGCTCCGATGAGCGCCACGACCGCGCCGTAGCGCGCGCCCTGCGAACCCTTGGGTCCGTACGCCCTCACCATCAGGTACGCCACGTAGATGAACCACAGGATCAGGGTCGTGGTGAGCTTGGCGTCCCACGTCCACCAGACGCCCCACACGGGCTTCGCCCATATTGCTCCCGTGACCAGGATAAGACTGGCGAAGATGACCCCCAGCTCCGCCGCGGCGTAGGCAAGGCTGTCCCACTTCGGGCTCCGGGTGATCAGGTGCATCCCGCTGCCGACGGCGACGACGACGATCGAGACCATGCCAAGCCACCCCAGCGGGACGTGGAAGTAGAAGATGCGCTGGGATACCCCCAGGTTCTGCTCGGTCGGTACCCAGAAGAAGACGAGGTACAGAACCAGTGCCATCAGGCCGGCACTTGCGATGAACAGGCCGTCCCTGACGCGGTGCCGCGATCGCTCCCCGGCCTGCGCCTCCACCGTTATTGACCTAGCAGCAGACATGTGTGCAATGTATCACACAACGTTTCGGCCCGCCAAGAACGGAGCGCGGAGTCGCCTGTAGGGGTGCCCCCGGTCTGGTAGACTGCCCCCATGAAACGCGAGGGCTTCGAGAGTCTGGTGCGGCGAGCGATTCTGGACATCCCCGAGGAGCTTCGGCAGTACCTCGACAACGTCGACGTGGTGGTCCAGGACTGGCCCAAGCCCGATCAGCTCGCCGTCTCTCGGATCGAGGACCAGGAGTATCTTCTCGGACTGTACGAGGGTGTGCCGCTCACCGAGCGGTACGACTACGGGATGGTCCTTCCGGACGTGATCACGCTGTTTCAGGGGTCGATCGAGGCGATCTGCTCGGGCGACGATGAGATAGTCCGAGAGGTCCGCGAGACCGTGGTCCACGAGGTGGCCCACCACTTCGGAATCGACGACCACCGGCTCGCCGAGATGGGGCTGTAAGGGTCCCGAGGGACACCCTCAGACACCCGGCGATCCCGACTTGTCGGGATCTGCGCTTCCCTTTCATCGCTTGGCCGGCCGTATAAGGTCAGCCCCCGGCAGGTCCGTAGAGGTCCTCGACGTACTCCTTCGTCTTTGCGTGCAGCTCTGCCGCCTCTATGAAGCCCAGGTCCTTGTACGACTGCGGCGTGCCGTAGTCGCGGGTGCGTATCTCCACCGGCATGGGCACCGCATGACCGAAGACCAGCGCCTGCTGTTTCGAGTCCAGGCTGGCCAGGACGGACCGTAGCTTTCGTCCTCCCGAGATACCCGACAGCACCGCATCGACGTCCCGCTCGTTGTCCAGCAGGTAGGCGAACTTCGTCCCAAGCTGGCTCATCACCTCCTCGTCGATCCCGCTGGGTCGCTGGTCTACCACCAGGAGGGTCACGTTGTACTTTCTCATCTCTCTGGCGATGGCGGCGAAGATCGTCTGGCCGGCTACCTCGCGCGTAAGGAACCTGTGGGCCTCCTCAATGGTGATCACCAGGGGGGTGGGCTCAACTCCACCCTCGGTTGAGGCCTGCTCCTTCGACTGGACGTACCGGTCGTAGATGCGGCGGGTCAGCAGGTTGGCCACCAGAATGTACGCGGCCATGTCTCGGCCGTAGGAGCCGAACTCCAGCACGACGTGCATTCCTCTCTTCAGGTAGTTGAGGATCTCCCCGACAGAATCGTGGTCCTCCTGCTCGTCCATGAACCGGAAGCGCCGAAGCCTCTGAAGCCGGCGGTGCAGCGCGGCCAGGGCCGTGGTGTTGAGGTTCAGCTCGTTCGCCAGCTCTCCGATCTCTGCGGCGCCCTTCAGATCGAGGAACTCCTTCAGCCATTTCCGCGCGCCGAACTTCCCCTGGAGGGAGTAGGCGGACTCGGCGGCCACCGAGGATAGGTCGAGCGACTCCCTCAGAATCTGGATGTCCTCGGCCTCGATCTCTCCATAGCCGATGCGGACGACGTAGTCCGGGGTGAGGCCCCGCCGCCTGGTGCTCTCCTCGTCCAACGAGAAGACGCCGACCTTTGAGCCGAATAGCTGTTTGAGACCCTTGACCTCTCCGCTGCCGCCCTCGCTGGACCCCTTCCAGCCGTACTCGTTGTGCATGTCGAACACCAGGTTGCTCGCGACGCGGCTCTGCACGATGCCGGCAAGCAGCAGCCTGGTCAGGAACGTCTTGCCGGTGCCGCTCTTGCCGAAGACGCCGTTGCTCCTGGTGACCAGCTCGGCTATGTCCAGGCAGAGCTTGGTCTCCATGTCCAGCGGATGACCAATCCAGAAGTGGCGTTCGTCTTCGGCGCCGAAGACGAGCTCGATGTCCCTGTCGGTGGCCTGGGCGACCCGCGAGAAGTGGGCGGGCACCGTCTTCGCCGGCTGGGGACCGCCCAGCGCCTCTCCCTGGTCGCGGCTCAGCGTCAGCCGGGGCTCGACCTTGATCTTGCCGTAGGCGGTCGTCCCGGAGACGACCCTGGCGACGAACGGGTTCGACATGTCCGGCGGGGTGAGACTCAGGGCGGGGTCGGTCGTCGCGAGGGACACGTCGGTGATCTGCCCGAAGAACCGCATCCGCTCGCCCTCGATGGTCACGAGGGTTCCCACCTTGATGTCCTCCGCCGAGGCCGCGGAATCGAGCCGGACTTCGAGCCCTTCGGTCAGGGACCCGGAGACGACGGCTCCACTCCAGCTCTGCAACCCGTCGAGGGGGCCTGAGTCGTTGCTCATTGCGAGAGCCTCTTGAGCAGGCCGTTGAGACGGTGCAGCTGCCCCGTGAGCAGGACCGCAAGCTCCTTGCCCGCCGCGACCAGGTACTCTTCCGGGTCTTCATGGGCCGCGCTGGAGAGCTTCAGGAACGATGCAGTCACGTCGTCCCGTGCGCCGGCCGGCTGGTCCAGGAGCGCCGGAAGGAAGTCTAGCGAGCTGCTGAGCGACCTGACCTCATCTTCCGCGGCGGGTGATACGAAGGAGTGTATTCGCGGAGGCGATGAGGCGACGTAGCTCCGGACCTGACCGTTGATCCGGTGGCCGACGGTGACGGCGGTGAAGTGGGTTGTGTACAGACGCTCGATCTGGGGATTGCTGCGGTAGATAGCGTCCACGCTCTCCTCGTGCTCTCCCCTCGCAACCGGGGTGCGTCCCGGGTCCAGGCTCTCGGTCGTGACCTCCGCCACGACGCCGTACGCCGTGGTGTCGGCGCCGCACCTCACGAGAGACCCGAGTGGGGGCGCTCCATACAGCCTGTAGCACTGGGTCACGAAGTCGGACGTCGAAGCCCGCACCACCTCGCCCACGCGTCCTGCCGCATGCACCGAGTCCGCTTCAGTCACCTTGACGCCTCCGTCTTGCCGATGATCTCACGAGCTTGCACAAAGACAACCCCTCATCTTGCTATAGCCACCGGATGCTCTTCGACATGCTCTTCTCCGAGGTAAAGGCGGGAAGGAGTCGATCCTCCAGCGCCCGTTCCACCAGTGTCGTGAAGCTGCGCCTGTCGCCGACGGTCAGGACTGCCTGCTCGTGCGACTCCATCAGCGCGACGGGGTATCCCTGCCCCTTGACGCACTGGTCGACGATGAGCGCGTGGGTGAATCCCAACAGGTCCTCGCCCTCGGCCACCCAGCTCGGGACCTCGACACGTCCGATCTCCTCTCCCGCGTGGAGGTAGAAAAAGTGTACCCCTAGCCCCTCGTAGTACTTCTCCACCGTCGCGGACGTACTCTCGAAGAGGGCCGATCGCTCCCCCGGGCGGAGGACCTCGGCGAACAGGTCCCGGTCCAGCGGTCCAGCCACGCAGACCGAGCACTGCTCGGGCCCGGAGCCGGGCGGCCCGCATCGTCGAGCCGCGTCCTCGGCACCATACTCGCATGAGACCAGCTTGAGGGCGTTGGCCACCTCGGAGCTGCGCGGCAGGCTGACGTAGCTGGCCACCGCCAGCCGTCTTGTCTGCGCGATCCCGCCCAGCTCCTCGAGCGCTGCGGCGAACCCGCGGCTCAGGAGCTCTCGCTGAACGAACTCCGGAAAGAGGCGGCCCACGAGCCCGATGGTAGCCAGTGAGCCGTCCAGCAGGCCAAGGATCGGCACATCGCCGGGCAGGTTGCGGACCACCTCGACGAGCGCCCGGATCTCGTCGACCGCGCGCTTCGCCCCCAGGACCGCGCCCTCCACGGACTGCCTGTCCCCGGAGGTCTCGTCCCTGAGCGCGAGGTCGTCGTCCGTGGCGTAGAGGCGCGGCCGGCTGAACAGATCGGCGTTCGAGCCGGAGCCATAGGTCAGCGTCGCAACGCCGACGTTTATCAGGAAGCAGCGGGCGGCCAAATGGCGGCCCATGTCGATGTGGGAGCCGTCGACCCCCGCGACGGTGAAATCCTGAGGAGGAGGCGGGGACGGGTAACGGGCGTCCGGGGCGTCGTCGATTCTAGGCAGGAACCAGCTCCCACTGGCCTCCTGTCGCCGCACGTCAAAAGCCGCGACGTCGAACGCTCGCAGCGCCGTCAGGGCGTTCCGGAGGCGTAACCGGAGGTCCGCCTGGCGCCCCTTCAGGTCCGTGGCCATCCGGTCTACCTGGACGGCGGCATCGCTCAGGTCAAGCGGCATGACACCGGCCACCTCATGAGATCTCCATCTGGTCGCCCTCGATGCGGACGCTCTGACCGCCGAAGCTGAGCCGCGCGCCGCGGAAGCGGCGGAGCTCCAGCCGCACCTGGTCCATCCGTTTCGTCAGCTCGGACTCATCGCCCTGTTTCGATGACCGGCGGGTCGTGAATCCCCACAGGCTGGGTTGAGCCATCCCTCTCATGAAGGACGTGAACTCCTGTAAGAAGGCGCGGAACGCCTGCGCGGAGACCTCGTGGTCCGGCGTTCCATCAACGGGATCGGCGAATGCGAAGCGGAGTACGAGATCCCGGTCGCAGGAGAGCCCGGACAGGATCAACACTGGTTCAGGCCGCCGGGCGAAGAACGCCCCGGCGTCGACGTCGTTCCGAGCGACCTCCCGGATCGCCGCCTGGACCACTCTAAGAAGAGACGACATGGCCGAGACGGTCACTCGGGTGGGGTCCAGGGCGATCTCCAGAACGTGCGCGGCCGGTTCGGGACCCCTGCCCTCGTCGCCCGCGGCCGCGCCCCGGTCCGGGCTCATCTACCTGAGCACCCGTGCGTCTCCGACCCTACGCGTGATGCGCTGGTGGTCCAGGTGATCCATGAGGGCGAGGGCGTACTTTCTGCTGGTGTCGAAGAGGTCCCTGACCTCCGCTACGGTGATCTCGCCCCGCTCTGCGATGTGGGTTCGGATTCGTTCGACCATCTCCTGGTAGACTGACGCCGAGAACACGACGTTCTCGCTGACCTTCACGACCTGGCCGTCGTCCGCGAGGAGGTTGAGTATCTCCGGACCGATCTCGGCGTCGGTCGGGGGTGAGAAGCGGCCGGCCTCCAGGCGGGCGAGATAGGCATCCGCGGCCTCCTGCTGGGCGCCGGTCAGCTTGCGCTCCCGGTCCGGCAGCCGGACCATCGTGCCGTCCTCCACCGCGACCCCCTCCTCCTGGAGCCGGGCGAAGACCGCATTGAATACGCTCGGGGTCATACCCATGCGGCTGCGGAACTCCTCCTTGGGCTCCCCCTTGCGTAGCGGGTGCTCGCGATAGTAGTCCTCCAGGGCCTTCCGGGCCCTGTCCGAAACGGCCGCCCATCCGGCAGCCGTGTAGAGAAGCACCCCGGGACCGATCTTCTTCTTTCCGAGGGCGACCGCCGCGCCCTCCGACACCATCGCCTCCAGCTCGGCTCCGGCGTCCGCGGGGTCGAGATTCGCCCGGTTGACCAGGGCTCTGAACTCGCCGGGCTCCGACAGCTCTATGCTCTTGAGCAGGATCTCACGCTCCGACCCCATCTCCATGACCGCCAGACGCTCCAGGATCGGGGCGTGCCTCCGCCGGTGCCGGCGAGGGCGTGGGTCGACGATGTTGCCGCCGCCCAGAGTCGTCCGGTTCGATCTGATGACGAAGTAGTCGCCCTTCATGATCGCGAGGGGCTCGCTGAGCTTGAGCTGGGCCCAGGTCGTCTCTCCAACCTCGGCCCGGTCTCCCTCCAGCAGCCGCACCTGGGCCAGCACCTCGCTGCTACCCGTATGCACGGTGACGAACATGTTGTGCCTGACGGGTCGCGGCGCGTCTGGGATCACGCTGAGGCGAACGTCCATCGCGCTGCTCGGCCGCAGCCAACCGGGGACGGTGAGAACCTCCCCGCGGTTTATCCGGTCCGGGCTCACCCCCGAGAGGTTCACGGCGACCCTGCTCCCGGGGGTCGCCTCCTCGAGCTTGCGACGGTGGGTCTGGAGTCCGCGGACCCGGGTAGTCGTGCCGCCCAATACGAGCTCGACCTCCTGCCCTGCCTCTAGCCTACCGTCGATCAGCGTGCCGGTCACCACCGTGCCGAACCCGGACATGGTGAAGGCGCGGTCTATGGGGAGCCGCGGACGGCCCAGGTCCTTCCGAGGCCCCGCCTCCTGGAGCAGCCGGTCGATCGTACCGACCAGCTCCGGCAGGCCGTCCCGTGTCGTGGCGGACACGGTGACGACCGGAGACCCCTCCAGCGTCGTGCCCTTCAGAAGGTCCTCGACGTCCGCCACCACCAGCGAGAGCCAATCCTCGTCCACCAGGTCCTTCTTGGTAACCGCGACGAGGCCGCGCTCGATGCGCAGCAGGTCCAGGATCGCCAGGTGCTCGCGCGTCTGGGGCATGACCGACTCGTCGGCGGCGACCACGAGCAGCGCCAGGTCTATGCCGCCGACACCGGCGAGCATGTTGTTGACGAACCGCTCGTGGCCGGGGACATCGACGATACTCGTCTCGTTGCCGCTCGGCAGCTCGAGCCAGGCGAAGCCCAGGTCGATGGTCATCCCGCGCTCTTTCTCTTCCCGGAGACGGTCCGGGTCGATGCCCGTCAGGGCCTCGACGAGAGTGGACTTGCCATGGTCGACGTGACCCGCGGTGCCTATGACGTGCAAGGTAGGCTCATCCTCTAGTCGAGCGCGTGGAACGCGAACGCGTCGGCCGCATCGTGGAGGGACCCCGCAGAGCGGACGGTCAGATGCGGCCTAAGAATAGCACAGGGGTTTCGCAGCGGCAATTTCTCGATGGTTTCGGGGACGAGGTGGCATCAGGGTGTGCAGAGGGGCGAAGCCCCCTTGCCGGGAGGCTGAGGGTGTCCCTCAGACATGACCTCTTCCCCTTTCTGGCCAGGGGGATGGGCGAAGGGGTTTTCAGCAACCTGCCCGCCGGCCTACCCGAAGAAGCGCGAAAATACCTCGTTGCTGAGGAGTCGGCCCCTCGGGGTCAGCCTGAGGCTCCCGTTGTCCGTCTCGAGCAGCCCCGCGCGGGTGAACTCCTCGATGTCTGTACCGTACACGTCCGACGGCTCAACACCGAAGCGATCGGCGAATTCGGCGACTCCGACTCCGCAGTCGAGCCTGAGCCCCAGCATCAGCGTCTCCGCGATGTCCAGGCGCCGGTCGGTGACCTCCACCTCGTCCACCACCGGAATTTTCCTAAGAGTCTCGACCCAGGGGTCATCCTTTGAAGCTCCGGGGTCAGCAACGCTATCGAGCCGCCGGACATACTCTCGCGGTGACCTCATGTTGGCGAAGCGGTGCCCCCGTAGTGAGGAGTGGGCACCCGGCCCGACTCCGAGGTACGGCTCGTTCCGCCAGTAGGCCAGGTTGTGCCGGCTCTCGCGGCCGGGGAGGGCCCAGTTGGATATCTCGTAGTGGCGGTAGCCCAGGGCTCGGAAGACGTCCTCGGCGGCGAGGTACATGTCGGCGGCGAGATCGGGGTCCGGTTGCGACAGATGGCCGGAGCGCACCGAGACCTCCATCGGCGTCCCTCCCTCGAGGGTGAGTGCGTACGCGGAGACGTGCACGGGACCCAGCTCGGTCGCGCCGTCGAGCGTCCGCCGCCACTGGTCGAGGGTCTGGCCCGGCAGCCCGTACATCAGGTCCACGCTGACGTTGTCGAGTCCGGCGTCGGTGGACATCCGGTACGCGCCGACCGCCTGGGCCGCCGTGTGCCGCCTGCCGAGGAGGCTCAGAAGATCGTCGTCCAGGCTCTGGACTCCTATGCTCAGGCGGTTCAAGCCGGACTCCATGTAGGTCTGGAGCTTGGCCGGCGTCAGGTCGCCCGGGTTCGCCTCGAGGGTCACCTCGGCGTCGGGGCAGACTCGGAACGAATCGGAGACCGTACCGAGAATCGAGGACGTCAGCTCGGCCGGTAGGTACGACGGCGTTCCGCCACCAAGGAAAATCGTCTTGACCGCCACGTGATCGAGGACGTCGCCCCACAGGGCTATCTCGCTCTTCAGCGCCGCGACGTAGGAGGGGATCAAGTCCTCGATCCTGGCGTAGGTGTTGAAGTCGCAGTACGGGCACTTGGTCTCACAGAAGGGGATGTGGACGTAGAGGGCGATGGGCCCGGTCTGTGTGGGGGGCTTGGCCGTATCCATACGATCTCAGACGTTGAACAGGATGTTGACGACGTCGCCGTCGGCGATGACGTAGCCCTTGCCCTCTTGCCTGAGGACGCCCCGCCGCCGCGCCTCGGCCAGACTGCCGGCCTCGATAAGCTCGTCGAAGCTGACGACCTCGGCCCGGATGAACCCTCGTTCGAGATCGGAGTGGATTCCCCCGGCGGCCTTCAGCGCCGTCGTGCCTCTTGGGACCGCCCACGACCGCACCTCGGACTCGCTGCCGGTGAAGAAGGTGATCAGGCCGGACGCCTCGTACGATAGGGCGATCATACGGCTCCAGCCGGGCTCTCCAAGACCCAGCGACTCCCTGAGCTCGTCCTGACCATCCGGGCCTACCTCGGCGAGCTCCATCTCCAGGGTGCCACATACCGCCGCGACTCGGACGTCCGGATCGTCCAGTGCCGAGGAGGCCCGCTCCTCGAGAGCTGGGAGCTCCGATGCCTGGTCCTCGTCCGCGTTGACCACGGCGATCAGCGGCTTCCCCGTCAGGAACTGAAAGCCCTGGAACAGACGGATCTCCTCCTCGGAACGCCGCCTGCGCCGGATGTGGACCCCCTTCTCGAGGTCACCCATGACGTCGGCCACGATGGATCGCTCCCTCTCCAGGGCATCGCGCTCGGCGGCGCTGGCTCCCTTGTAGCGGTCGGCGATCTTCGCGAGCCGCCTCTCCAGCATCTCCAGATCGGCGAAGGCGAGTTCCAGGTGCATCGCCTGGGCGTCTCGGATCGGATCGACTCCGTCCTGTACCTGGTGGACGGATGGGTCGTTGAATGCCCGTACGACGACGAGCAGGGCGCCCGCACCTTGCAGCTGGTTCAGGTACTCGCCCGCTATTCCCGTCGCCTTGCCCAGCCCCTCGGGCGCGGTCGGGAAATCCACGTACGTCACCTCGGCGAGCACGGTCCGCTTCGGCTGGAAGAGTTCCTCCAGGGAATCCAGACGCGGGTCGCGGACTGGCGTAACGCCGAGGTTCGGCTTGGAACCGGGTCGGCCGGAGTTCTGCCCTCTCGCCCGGCCACCCGTGAGAGCGTTGAATATGGTCGTCTTCCCGCTACGTGGGAGCCCGACGATGCCTATCTCCATGGGACTTCTCGCAAGAGGGGGGCTGTGCGCCGCGAGCGGGAGGGCTTGTGAGGGGCTCGGGGCTCAGGTGCCAATGGGATGAAGAGGCGAACGGGACACTCGGCGGACTACTTGCTCGACGACTCTGGGTCGTCGACGACTCGGTATGAGGTGTCGATGGCGTCGCGGCCGTCTCTTGAGCGGCCGTCGTCCCGTCCCCCAGATCCGGACGCCGTTCGCCCAGCCCTCAGGTGCTCCTGCACCACCTCGCGCGGGGCCGCCCCGAGGAAGATCGCCAGCGCCAGAACGAGCACCAGGACGTCGTCGATGCGCCCCACGAGGCCGAACAGGTTCGTGATCATGTTTATCGGCGACAGTATGTAGACGATGGCAAGGGGCAGCACCAGCTTCAGCCGCAGCGGGACCCGCCTGTCCATGAGCAGCCTTACCACCAGACGGGGGGCGCCCGTCATATTCAGCAGCATCAGGAATCCTCGTAGCAAGACCGTCCCCCTCTTCCTCTACCTGACCACGCCCCCATTATGACACATTCCACGCTGAGCGATCGAGCCGCGACCGCCGACCATGTTGATCGCACGGACCCGTCGTTATACCCTTGGCCAATCGGTGAGGTGCGGGCCCCTTGATCTACGTCCTACACGGCGACGACTCCTTCTCAATCGCGGAGGCCGTCGCGTCTCTGAAGGAGGCGGTGCAACCTGCCGAGTTGCGCGACGTCAACGTGACCACACTCGCGGGCTCCACGGTGGGCTTCGACGAGCTGTCCGCCGCGGCCGGCACCGTCCCCTTTCTGGCCGAAAAGCGGCTGGTGCTGGTCGAGGGGCTTCTCTCGGGCTTCGAGACCCGGCCGGTGCCGGCGGGCGCGTCCAAAGAGCGGCGCGCAGGACTGGGCCGGTGGGAGGCGCTTGCCGGCTATCTGACGGAGGTCCCGGCCACGACCGACCTGGTCTTCATCGAGGGACGCCTGACCCCGCGAAATCCGCTATTCACGAAGGTGAAGCCGCTGGCCGAGGTTCGTGCGTTTCCCCTGCCGAGGGGTGCGGACCTGCAGGCGTGGATAAGGCGGCGGGCGGCCGCCAAAGGGACCGATATCGAGCCAAGGGCCGTGGCCGCCCTGGCGGACAGCGTGGGAAGCGATCTCCACCTCGTCGACGTCGAGCTCTCCAAGCTGGCGCTGTACCGGTGGGGCGAAACGATCCGCTTCGAGGACGTCCAGGACATGGTGGCGTCGGCGAAGGAGGGGAACATCTTCGCCGCGGTCGATGCGGTGCTGGAGGGTCGATCGCGAGCGGCCGTCGAGCTGACCCACCAGCTCCTGGAGTCCGGCCGGCCCCCGGTGTACGTCATCTCCATGCTGGCGCGGCAGGTCCGGCTGCTGATGCTCGCCAAGGAGTTGAGGGGCCGGCGGCTATCCCAGATCGAGATCGGCCGCAGGCTGGGCCTGTCCGACTATCCGACGCGGAGAACGCTGGAGCAGGAGGTCCGGTTCACCATGACCCGTCTGGTCCGGATACACAGGACTCTGTTGGAGGCCGACCTGGCGATGAAGACGGCGTCTACGGACGAAGGGCTGATCCTGGACCTGATGGTCGCGGAGCTGGCATCGACCGCGGGCTAGGCGGTCCTCCACACCATGTCCCGGTCGTGACTCATCCGGTTGTAGCAGGCCACCCAGTGGCCCGGCGCGACCTCCATTAACTCGGGCATGGGGCTGGTGCGGCACTCGCTGGTCGCCTTGGGACACCGCTCCAGGAAGGGGCACTCGTCCGGCGGGTCGATCATCTTTGGGGCCGTCCCCGGCATGGGCCTGAGCGAATGCTGGTCGGAGTCTAGCCTGGGCATCGCCTGGAACAGCCCCCAGGTGTAGGGGTGCAGGGGGCGCTTGAACAGGGACTCGGTGTCCGTGTGTTCGACTACGTAGCCGCCGTACATGACGATGACCGAGTCCGCCATCTGGGCTATGACGCCCAGGTCGTGGGTGATCAGGACGATAGCGGTGCCCCGCTCGCGCTTGAGCTGCTTCAGCCGGTACAGTATCTCGGCCTGCAGCGTAACGTCCAGGTTAGAGGTCGGCTCGTCGGCGATCAGCACGCGCGGGTTGAGCGCGATGGCGATGCTGAGCATCACGCGCTGGGCCATCCCACCGCTGAGCTGGAAGGGGTACGCGTCCAGCATCCGTCTGGCATCGGCGATCCCCATCTTCGTCAGCAGATCTGCCGCTGCCGCGCGCGCCTCTCGCTTGCTCACTGCGGTGTGCTCCAAAAGCACCTCTTCGACCTGGCGTCCGATGGGGATGACGGGGTTGAGGGCCGAGCCCGGGTTCTGGAAGACCAGGGATACGTCCTTACCACGTATTTGGCGCAGCAGCGCCGGCTTCATCGCCACTAGCTCGGTCCCATCGAGTCGCACGCTTCCCTTGACGATCTCGCCGGGAAACGGGACGAGCTGGAGTATGGACAGGGCCGTCACGGTCTTGCCGGAGCCGCTCTCGCCGACGATCCCCAGGATGCTGTGCTCCTCGAGGCTGAAGCTCACGCCGTTGACGGCCTTGACCGTCCCGTCGGTCGTCTTGAAGTGGGTGTGGAGGTCGGAGACCTCCAGGATTGCCTTTGCCATATGGCCGTTAGTTCCCTTCAAGCTGAGAGCTTGCGAGCAAATCCCCGCCCAGTTGTCATTCTGAGCCGCAGCGAAGAATCTGGGGAGGCGGAGGGCCTCCCGCGCGTGCGCCGATCAGGCCCCACTCCAAAATCAAGAGGTATATGATCTCTGAGGGAAATCTCCATCCATCTCAGACTCCCGGCGATCCCGACTTGTCGGGATCTGCACATCCCATACCGTTCTCATTCTGCGCTACCGGCCACTCACAGACTCGGCGTACACTGCGGCTCACGTGGGCCCATCGAGGCGTCCAGCACGGCCGGACGGAACCTGCCCCCCCGAAGCTCCCGGATCAGCTCCTCGACGCATCTGACCGGATTCTCGAACTCCGTAGCGTATCTTCCTAAGTCGCTCGCCACGTGGGCGTCGCTGCCGCCGGTTCCGCTAAGGCCGAGACGGCCGGCGAGGTCGGCGGAGAAGCGGTTTTCGGCGTCGGAGCCGCGCCCGTTCAGCGTCTCCAGGCCATCCGCCAGACCGAAGAGCTCGTCCCCGCTCGTCCGATCGATCAGTGCGTCGTAGGCTTGCCCCGGGGATGCCACGCCCTCCCGATAGACCCGCCTGTATGGATGAGCCGCGATCATGAATCCGCCTGCCTCGTCCACAAGCTCCCTCACGAAGCGGGGGCGGTGCATCCCGAACGTGAACGCCTGCAGCCCGAACACGAGAAGGTGACCGGCGTCGGTCGTGATCTCGGCACCGCCGATCACCACGAAATCGTGGGCTTCCGACACCTCGTCCAACTCCTCCTGTGGCCAGAACCGATCGTGCTCCGTAAAGCACACCCCGTCGAGTCCAGCACGCCTGGCCTCCTCGATGAGATTGTCGGGGGTCAGCAGGCTGTCATCGGAGGCCGGATAGGTGTGGGTATGGAGGTCGATGATCACCGGCACGCCTTACCCCGGACCGCGCCCCTCAGGGCCCAGTCTGACACCGTGGGTCCCCACAAGTCAACCGGTGCGACGCCTCCGCCGCCGCCTGGACGAATCACTCCGTCAGGAGCGCGTCGATCTCGATCATATCTTTGTCTGTCAGATGCCACTCGTGGGTCCCGGCGTTGACCTCGACCTGCCGAGGGCTGGTCGCTCCGGCTATCACCGAGCTGACGGCCGGGTTCGCCAGCAGCCACGCGAACGCCAGTTCCAGAATGGTCTTGTCGTGCCTGGCCGCGAAGCTCTCCAGACTTTCCACGCGATCGAAGTTTGCGTCGGTCAGGACGCCGCGATCCTCTGAAGCCAGCCTGGAGCCCTCGGGAGGTGGCTGGCCGCGCCGGTACTTCCCGGTGAGGAGCCCGTGGAAGAGAGGGAAGTACGGCAGCAGGCCGATGCCGTACTCTTTGCAGAAGGGGATGACCTCGGCCTCCTTTTGCCGCTCCAGCATGTTGTAGCGTGGCTGCTCGCTGACCGGAGAGACGAGGCCCTGTGACCTGGACGTCCAGACCGCCTCGCATAGCTGCCAAGATGCGAAGTTGGAGCAGCCGACGTACCGCACCTTCCCTTGGTAGACCAGATCGTCGAGAGTCCGCAGCGTCTCCTCGATGGGAGTATCGGGATCGGTGGAGTGGAGCTGGTACAGGTCGATGTAGTCTGTTTGCAGGCGGCGCAGACTGTTCTCGACCTCACGCGTGATGTGGAGCCGGCCGCTCCCCGCCTGGTTCGGACCATCCGCCATCCGGCTCCACACCTTGGTGGCTACGATGGCCAGATGACGCTTGCCCTTCAGGGCCTTGCCGATGTGCTCCTCGGACGCCCCGTCGCCGTACGCGTTCGCCGTGTCGATCATATTGATCCCCAGGTCCAGAGCCCTGTCGATGACCGCCGCGGAGCTTTCGGCGTCCATGTGGAAGGGCCACCGGTCTCGGTTGCCGAAGTTGTTCGTCCCCAGCCCTATTGCCGAGACTTCGAGTCCGGACCTGCCGAGCCGGCGGTACTCCATTGTTTCCTCCTAGCGACTCCGTACTGAGCCCAAGCTGGCTACCCCGTCTCTTCCAGCAGCGTGCTGTAAGACCGTTTCGACCATCCCCCGGCCCCTTCCGGGCAAGGAAGGAGGGGAGACATCATATCTGAGGGACACCCTCAGACTCCCGGCAGAGGGGCTTCGTCCCTCTGCAGACCCAAGACTTCATCATCCCGCCAGCGCCCATGAATCAGGAATGTCATCCTGAGGAAGTCCTTCCCAGAAGGACGACGCAGGATCTGGGGCCGGGCACGTCTGTAGTCCCTCCTCCGCAGATTCTTCGCTCCGCTCAGAATGACGTTTTCGGTGGACAGGGTGTGGCGAATCTGCTTAGAAATGCCTGGGTTGCGCCACGAGCAGCCCGTCTTCACGGACGACCTCGATTGCGAAAGGAAAGGCGTCGATCTGCAGGGCCAGCTTGATGTCGCTGGGGTGGAAGTGGGGTCGCGAGGGGTCGCCGTACTTCTGCGCCTCGGCGCCTGCGAGCACCAGGCTGCGCACGGCGTCGGGGTCCGGCGACCGGCCCTGAAGGACGTTGCGTAGGTAGAGTGCGCACTGCTCATCCTCGTCGGCGCGGGCTCCTGCCTCGACGCCCATGGCCACTATCGTGACCAGCTCGGGCGCGTCCAGGCGCACCGCTCTGGCCGTGGCCCCGGCGGTCACTAGGGACGCGGCATAGATCCGGTCGGCGCCGCCGGCGGCCGAAACCCCCATCGTGCCCGCCCGAGTAGACTGGATCAGCGTCTTGCCCTCGACGTCCGCCTGGGACATCTCGAACGGCGAGTTGCCCAGGTCGAAGCCGCCGGGCCTCATTCCGTCCACCTCGCCGATACACAGATCGCCCGTGCCTCGACCGCGAAGCTCCAGCGCCTCCTCCACCTCGGCTACCATCACTATGCGTCGTGCTCCTCGGGAGAAGGCGATGGCCGCCGTCGTGAAGGCCCTGAAGACGTCGATTATCACGGCGGTCCCCTCTGCGTGGCGCGCCCCGCTCAGCAGGCTGCCTACCCTGATCTCCATCCTAGTCCCGCGAGCCCTGACCGAGATGAGGCTCCGCTCTGAACGGGCGAGGGCTCACGCGGTGCTCCCCTACGTGGAAGTCACGGGTCCGCATTATTTGCGGTGAGTGTAGCTGCGCCCGCCGGCGACCCGGTCTATCACAGATATTCCGGGCTTCTTGATGCGGGTGACGTATACCGCCTGAGGTGTCGTGATGAACAGCAACTTGCAGTCGAATCCGTAAAAGGCGACGTTCGACGTCACGTCGGGCGTGCGAATGATCCCCAGCGGAGTCCCGTCGCCGGCGGCGACCCACACGCCTCCGGGTCCGGTGACGTAGGCGTTCCCGTCCACGTCCACCTTCATTCCGTCACCAAGGCCGTCGACGCCGTACTCCATCTGCAGCCACAGGCGCTTGTTCGACAGAGAGCCTTCGGCCCCGACGTCGAAGGCGTATACGCTGTTGTCCGCCGAATCAACCACATAGAGGACGCTCTCGTCCGGTGAAAGGGCCAGCCCGTTCGGCTTGGTGAGCTCGTTGGTCACTCGGGTCAGGTCGCCGCCGGGCGACAGCCTGAACACTCCGCAGTAGTCCTGCGACATCAGGGACGGCGCCAGCATCGCCTCCACATCTCCCATGAAGATCGGATCGGTGAAGTATATGGACCCGTCTCCCTTCACGACCACGTCGTTCGGAGCGTTCAGCGGCTTTCCTTCGTAAGAGTCTGCGAGCACAGTTACGGAGCCGTCCGGCTCGGTACGCGTCAGTCTCTTGAAGCTCCCCTCGCAGGCGATCAGGCGCCCCTGGGCATCGAGGGTCATGCCGTTGGCGCCCCCGGACGGCTGACGGACGATCCCGGTCCAGAACGGAGGAACGTATCTCATGATGGCGTCGTTGCGGATGTCGGCGAAGATTATGTACCCCTCTGGCAGAAACAGCGGGCCCTCGGTGAAGCCGAATCCGTCCGCGGCCATCCACAGGTCGTGCTCGTCGACGAGGTCGTGAAACCGTGGATCGAAGACTACGTTATTCAAGCGGTCGTGCCCTCCATTGGAACCTGTCGGGTCTCGCGAAGCTCTTTGGGGAGCACGAAGCTTACGTCCTCCTCGGCGCCCTCGATGGGAATCACCTCGTCGGGTGCCAGCGCGCTGATGACGGCGGCCACCAGCTCCTCGGGGGTGGACGCGCCGGAGGTGATCCCGATCCTGTTGCTGCCGTCGAGCCAGGCTGGGTCCAGCTCGTCGGGCCCGTTGATCAGATGGGCGGTCACGCCGTTCGCCTCCGCGACCTCCCGAAGCCGGCTGCAGTTCGAGCTGTTCGGAGCGCCGATCACCAGGATGAGGTCGACCCAGCGGCACAGCTCCTTCACGGCGGTCTGGCGGTTGGTCGTGGCGTAGCACAGGTCGTTGCGAACGACCACGTCGGAGAACCTGTCGGTGATGCGTTGTATCGAGTCCCTGGTGTCATCGACCGACAGGGTGGTCTGGGTCAGCACGACCACTGGAGTGTCCTTGTCCCAGTCGGGGATCTTCTCCCCCTGACGGTCGTCCAGAAGTGCCATGGAGCGCTGTCCCATCGTCCCCTTCACCTCCTGGTGACCGCGATGGCCGACCAGGATGATACGGCGGCCCTCGCCGGCGTACTTGATCGCCTCGTTGTGCACCTTCGTCACCAGCGGGCAGGTGGCGTCGACCACATGCAGGCCTCTCGCCGACGCCTTCCGAAAGTCCTCAGGGGGGGAGCCGTGGGCAGAGAAGACTACCGTGGCGCCGTGAGGGATCTCGTCGACGTCCTCGACGGTGATCGCTCCCTTCTTCTCCAGCGACTTGACCACGTAGGGATTGTGGACGATCTCGTGCTTGACGTAGACGGGCACGCCGTACTTCTCCAGCGCCAGCTCCACGACCTCGATGGCCCTGACGACGCCAGCGCAAAAGCCGCGCGGCACGCCCACGTATACCTTCATCGGCTCCTCCTTGCGAGAGATGCGGGATGCGTCCCGGATGGCATTTTACCATAGGCCCCACCGCCGCCCGCCGTGTATACTAGGGGCCCCATCAGCGAAGAGGCGGTGCAGCGCGGAGTGTCCCAAGAGAGGCGACCCCGCCTTCACGGGACCGTCATCGGAAAAGCGGCCATGAAGCTAGCGAAAAGAATGGACCGGCTGGGCACCGAGATGGCCTTCGAGGTCCTTGCCAAGGCGAGGAGGCTGGAGGCCGAGGGCATGGACATCGTCCATCTCGAGCTGGGTGAGCCCGACTTCGACACCCCGGCCAACGTCATCGAGGCGGGCGCACGGGCGATGTCCGAGGGGCACACGCACTACGGCCCCTCGCCGGGGTACCCCGTCCTTCGGCAGCGGATCGCCGAGGAGGTATCGGCAACCAGGAGCATCTCCGTCACCGGAGACAACGTGGTCGTCACGCCCGGCGCCAAGCCCATCATGTTCTTCGTCATCCTGGCGCTGGTCGACCACGGCGACGAGGTGCTCTACCCGAATCCTGGCTTCCCGATCTACGAGTCGATGATCCACTACGCCGGCGGAATACCGGTGCCGATGAGGCTGTATGAGTCCAACGACTTCAACGTCGACGTGGACGAGGTGTCCCGCCAGGTGACCCCGAACACGAGATTGATGATAGTGAACTCCCCCAACAACCCGTGCGGAGGAGTCATCGACGAAGGCCGCGCCAGGGCGCTCGCTGACGTCGCGGCCGAGAACGACATCACCGTGCTCTCGGACGAGGTCTACAGGCGGTTTCTCTACGAGGGCGAGCACCACAGCATCGCGAGCTTCCCGGGGATGCGGGACCGTACGATCATCCTCGACGGCTTCTCGAAAACGTATGCGATGACAGGGTGGCGGATCGGCTACGGGGTGATGCCCGTGGAGCTTGTCGAGCCCATCTCCCGCCTGGTGGTCAACAGCGTCTCCTGCACGGCCGGCTTCACCCAGATGGCCGCTCTGGACGCGTTCAACGTGCCGTCTGAGACAACCGAAGGGATGATCTCGGAGTTCAAGAGGCGGCGCGACATGATCGTCGACGGTCTCAACGGCATCTCCGGAATACGCTGTCCCAGGCCCCAGGGCGCCTTCTACGTGTTCCCCAACGTGGAGGGCACCGGAATGACCAGCGTCGAGTTCGCCGACCGGCTGCTGGAGGAGGGTGGGGTGGCCTGCCTGTCCGGGGACGGGTTCGGTAAGTTCGGCGTCGGGTACATCAGGATCTCCTTCACCAACTCGGCCGAGAACATCCAGAAGGCCCTGGAACGGATAGAAAGCTTCGTTGCGAAGACGACCTAGTTGGCCTCTCTGTCGGGAGCCTGAGCATTCGATGACGACAAAGCCCGCGCCCAGAACCGGTCACCCGTATTACATGCACGACGCCGTTCACGGACAGCCCTCGGCCATCGCCCGGGTGCTGACGGAGGAGCGGGCCTCCGTCGAGGCCGCCGCCCGGCTCCTCGGCTCCGCCCGACGTATCCATCTGGTCGGTATCGGCACGTCGTGGCACGCGGCCCTGATCGGCGAGTACCTGCTCAGGACCGTCGCCGGACGCGAGGACGCCCGCGCCTGGAACTCGTTCGAGTTTGCGGTCGACGGTCCCGCCCTGGACTCCGGCGATGCCGTCGTCGTCCTGACCCATACCGGAAGGAAGTGCTACTCGGTACAGGCTCTCGAAATGGCCGGGTCGGCCGGGGCGGCTACGGTGCTCGTGACCGGGATCGACTCTGTGGCAAACACCGGGCTGGCCGGGGTGGTCGTTCGGACGTCGTCTCAGGATAGGTCCTCCGCCTACACGATCAGCCACACCACGGCACTAACGGCCCTGGCGATGCTGGCACGCGAGCTCGGACGGGCCGCGGGCCGGGACCCGGACGGCGAGGTTCAGAGAGAGATCGAGGAGCTGCCAAGCCTGATGAGCCGGGCCCTGGGGATGGAGCCCGAGATCAAGAGGTAGGCCGAGAGCGTGGCGGACGTAGAGACCTTCCACTTCGTCGGGTGGGGGCCGAACGTCGCCAGCGCCTACGAGGCCGGCCTGAAGATGAAGGAGACCAGCTACGTGGCTTCCGAGGGCTTCCAGCTGGAGCACTACCTTCACGGTCCGTTCTGCGCGGCCGAGCCGGGAGTAGCTCTGACCCTCATCGCTCCGAACGGCAACGGCCTGGAGCGGGCGGCCGTCGTGGCCGCCGCTGCCGACACGGTTGGCGCTCGCACCGCAGCGATAGCGCCGGAGGGCGGGAGCGAGGTCGCGAGGCTGGTCAAGACCACGACAGCGATGCCTCATGTCTCGGAGCCGCTCACCCCCATCGTCTACCTGGTTCCGCTGCAGCTCTTCACCTACTGGGTGGCCGTGAGCAGAGGCCGCCAGCCCGACGCCTTCCGGCTGAACGAGGCTCCTCACAAGGCCGCCTACGACCAGTACCGGCTATGACCCCACGCCACGCTTCTGGACGCAGCCCCCAGACCCCAGGCGATGCGCTCTCTTAGACTGGCGCTGGCCCAGATCGACGTCACCGTCGGCGACCTGGACGGCAATGCCCAAAAGATACTCGAATACCTGGACAGAGCGCGCTCGCTCCGCGCCGATCTCGTAGCCTTCCCGGAGCTGGCGGTTACTGGGTATCCCCCGGAGGATCTGGTCTTCAGGCCTCAGTTCGTCGAGGAGAACCGGGCCACTATGCGGCAGATCGCCCAGGCTACCAGGGACATTGCCGCGGTCTTCGGATTCGTCGATGCCGACCCCGAAATCCGCAACGCCGCCGCGGTAGCCTTCGACGGGAACCTGGTCGACGTCTACCACAAGATCCATCTTCCCAACTACGGCGTCTTCGACGAAGATCGTTACTTCAAGCCGGGCGGGAAGTGCCCTGTATATGTCGTGGGCGGCACCTCCGTGGGGGTCAACATCTGCGAGGACATCTGGCAGGAGACCGGCCCGTCGACCGTACAGGCGGCCGTGGGCGCGGAGGTGATCCTGAACATCAACGGCTCGCCCTTCCACATCGGCAAGCGTGATTCGCGCGAAGACATGCTGTCCGCTCGGGCGGCCGAGAGCCAGGTGTTCGTCGCCTATTTGAACCTGGTGGGCGGCCAGGACGAGCTGGTCTTCGACGGTGGGAGCATGGTATTCGACCCGACGGGGCGGAAGATCGCCCAGGCGGCCCAGTTCGAGGAGGACCTTCTGGTCGTCGACCTCGAGGTCGAGGAGGCCCTTCGCTCGAGGCCACCCAGGAAGAGGGTGGCGACCGCGGAGAGCCAGGGCGCGCCGATCTTTCACGTCTCGGGCCGTGCGAACGCCTCGCCGTCGTCCCCCCTCACCCGGTCTGAGCCGTGCCTGCGTGACGAGCTCGGCGAGGTCTACGCCGCCCTGGTGACCGGGACCCGCGACTACGTGCGGAAGTGTCGGTTCGAGCGTGTTCTTGTCGCACTGTCCGGCGGACTCGACTCCAGCCTGGTGGCCGTCGTCGCCGTCGATGCCCTGGGGAGCGAAAACGTCGTCGGCGTGGCGATGCCGTCGCGGTACTCGTCCGAGGGCAGCCTCCTGGACGCCAGGGCTCTGGCTGATAACCTGGGAATCGAGCTGCGGACCATCCCGATCGAGGGCCCGTACTCGGCCTTTCTGGAGGCTCTGTCGCCTCAGTTCCAGTCGGCGGAGCCGGACGCCACCGAAGAGAACCTTCAGGCGCGTGTTCGGGGAGACCTGATCATGGCCGTATCGAACAAGCTCGGCTGGATGGTCCTGACGACCGGCAACAAGAGCGAGATGGCCACGGGCTACGCGACACTGTACGGCGACATGTCGGGCGGGTTCGCCGTGATCAAGGACGTGCCAAAGACCATGGCCTACGCGCTGGCCGAGCATCGCAACGCGGTCGGCCCGAAGCCTGTGATACCCCGGAGCGTCATCGAGAAGCCGCCGAGCGCCGAGCTGCGTCCCGACCAGAAGGACGTGGACTCCCTGCCGCCGTACGATATCCTGGACCCGATACTAAAGGCGTACGTCGAGGAGGACCGGGGCTTCGACGAAATCCTCGCGATGGGGTTCGACGAGGCAACCGTGAGACGAGTCATCGCTCTGGTGGACAGCAACGAGTACAAGCGCAGGCAGGCGCCGCCTGGGATAAAGATCACCGAACGCAACTTCGGGCGCGACCGGCGCATGCCGATCGCCAACCGCTACCGGCCGTTCCGGTAGAGAGCTCCGGAAGCGCCTAGGGGTGCACGGCCGTGCGCCCGCTGGAGGGACCTGATGAAGATCGGCGTGGTCTTTCCGCAGACCGAAATCGGGACAGACCCGATCGCCGTCCGGGACTACGCTCAAGCCGCCGAGTCGCTGGGCTACGACCACCTGGCGGTCTTCGACCACGTCATCGGGGCCAACGCGGAGAGCCGTCCGGGCTGGACAGGCCCGTACAGCCACGTGAGCATGTTCTTCGAGCCGTTCGTCCTGTTCGGCTACCTCGCCGGCCTAACCGAGAGTATCGAGCTGGTCACCAGCATCCTCATACTCCCGCAGCGGCAGACCGTACTGGCGGCCAAGCAGGCCGCTACCGCCGACCTGCTGTGCGATGGCCGGCTGCGGCTCGGAATGGGAGTCGGCTGGAACCCGGTCGAGTTCGAGGCACTCGGCGAAGATTTCTCAGACCGCGGAGCGCGGTGCGTCGAGCAGATCGAGCTTCTGAGGGCGCTCTGGACGCAGGAGCTGGTTACCTTCGAAGGACGGTGGCACAAGGTGACCGACGCGGGCCTCAATCCGCTGCCGGTTCAGCGTCCGATACCGATCTGGATCGGCGGCGGCGCGGACGCCGTTCTTCGGCGGGTCGCGCGGCTGGCGGACGGCTGGTTCGCCAACACCAGCGTTCGAGCGCCCCACGTCACCGGGATTCCGCCGCTGTTCCCCGACGATCAGGGCCGGGCCACCATTGCGAGGCTGCACGGTTACGTTCGAGATGCCGGCCGCGATCCGGCGAAGCTCGGGATCGAGTGCCGCATCGAGGTGATGGACCGGACCCCCGAGGAGGCCGCCGAGGATGTGGCGATGTGGGCGGACTTCGGCGCCACACACGTCCAGCTCGGCACCATGCGGGCCGGTCTCAAGTCGCCGGACCAGCACATCGACGCCGTCCGCCGGTTCAAGGAGGCGCTTTCTTGAGCCGGGCCGGGGCCGGCGGATCCCTCCAGGCGCGAAGGAGAGAACGTCAGTGAGAATCGGAGTCGTCTTCCCACAGACCGAGATAACCGCCGACCCGGCCGCCGTTCGCGATTTCGCGCAGGCCGCGGAGGGCCTTGGGTTCGACCATCTGCTCGTCTACGACCATGTGCTGGGGGCGAAACCCTCCAAGGACCGGCAGAGCGGGGTGTACACTCACAACGACATGTTCCACGAGGTCTTCGTGATGCTGGGATTCATCGCCGGATTCACCAGCCGCATCGAGCTGGCGACCGGCATCCTGGTCCTCCCCCAACGACAGACGGCGTTGGCCGCGAAGCAGGCCGCGGAGGTGGACGTGCTGAGCGGCGGCCGGATGAGACTGGGGATAGGCGTTGGCTGGAACCCCGTCGAGTTCGGAGCCCTCGGCGAGGATTTCTCTGATCGTGGGGCGCGGTGCGCCGAGCAGATCGAGCTTCTGAGGGCGCTCTGGACTCAGGAGCTGGTGACTTTCGAAGGACGGTGGCACAAGGTGACCGACGCGGGCCTTAACCCGCTGCCGGTTCAGCGCCCGATACCCATCTGGATCGGCGGCGGAGCCGAGCAGACCCTGAGCAGGATTGGACGCCTCGGCGACGGCTGGATATACCCCGGATACGCACCCCGGCCCGACGACGAGGCTCGACGGAAGCTCGACACCATCGGCAAGCACGCCGACGAGGCCGGCCGGGACCGGGGTCAGATAGGCCTCGAAAAAGTCTTCGGCCTGGCCGAAGGGCCGCTCGACGAGCTGGCCGGCAACATGGACGCCTGGAAGCAGGTAGGAGCGACTCACGTATCGGTGAGCACCATGGGGGCGGGCCTCCGCTCGCCGGACGAGCACATCGAGGCGATCCGGCGAATCAAGGGCGCCGTCCAAGGGGTCTGAGCCCTCGGAGCGTCCCGCGAACCTGCCCAAGAGCCGAACGTCCAAGAACAGGACGAGCCATGGAAGAGCAAGGAAAACTGAGACGAACTCCGCTCTACGACGCCCACGTTGCCCTGGGCGGGCGGATGGTGCCCTTCGGTGGCTGGGAGATGCCCGTCCAGTACAAGAGCATCCTGGACGAGGCCAGGGCCGTTCGCAAGCGGGCCGGCATTTTCGACGTGTCCCACATGGGACGCGTCGCCGTGGAGGGACCGGGCTCCGCCCCCTTCCTCGACTCGGTGTTCAGCGTCGCAGTCTCGACCCTGAAGATCGGCCGGGCCCGCTACGGCGCGATCTGCAACGAGGACGGAGGCATCATCGACGACGCTATCGTCCTCCGCCGAGCGGAGAACCGCTTCCTCCTGGTCCCCAACGCCTCCAACACCCCGCCGGTGCTGGAGTGGCTCCGGAAGTGGGAGCCCGGTCCGCAGCGGGTCACCATCCAGGACCTCACCGACGAGTACGCGATGGTCGCCCATCAGGGTCCGGAGTCCTTCGCGATGGTCGGCGACCTCGTCCCGGTGGACCTCGCCGCCGTCAGACGCTTCGCCGCGGTCGAGACCGAGCTCGCTGGCCTCCCCGTGACACTGTCCCGGACCGGCTACACGGGAGAGGACGGGTTCGAGGCGATAACGCCGCGTGAGCACGTCGAAACGCTCTGGAACCTGTTCGTCGCCATGGGGGCCGAGCCCTGTGGCCTCGGTTCGAGGGACGTGCTGCGACTGGAGGCCGGGCTGCTCCTGCACGGGAACGACATCGACACCTCCACGAACCCGTACGAGGCGGGGATGGACCGGTTCGTCGATCCGGACCGGGAGGGCCTCGTACCCGGCGACGCCCTCCGCCGCATCCGGGATGAGGGACCCTCCCGGCGGCTGGTCGGGTTCAGCATGGTGGGCAGGGGCGTCCCACGCCACGGCCAGCCGATCGTAGACGGCGCCGAGTCCATCGGCGTCGTGACCAGCGGTGGGTACTCGCCCACCCTTGACAGGAATATAGGTTTGGGCTATGTTCCAAACGGCTATACGGCGCCCGGCAGCCGGTTCCACGTGGATATCCGGGGCCGGATGGTCGAGGCCCAGGTCACCGCGCTAGCCTTCTATTCCCGGAGCACCGCCTAGTGAATCCGCCAGACCTCAGATACTCCGAAGAGCACGAGTGGCTTCGTACTGAAGAGGACGGCATCGGGGTGATCGGCATCACCGAGTTCGCCGCCGAGAACCTGGGCGACGTCGTGTTCCTCGAGCTGCCTGAAGCGAACACGAAGCTCACTCAGTTCCAGAAGCTGGGCGAGATCGAGTCGGTCAAGGCCGTGTCAGATCTCTACGCGCCGGTAGGCGGCTCGGTGGTGGAGAGGAACGAGCTGGCGGTAGACAATCCGCAGCTCGTCAACGACGGGCCATACGATTCCGGCTGGCTCCTGAAGCTCGCGTTGTCGGACCGCGCAGAGATCGACAAGCTGATGACCGCCGAGCAGTACGACGCGTTCCTCGCGTCGCAGCCTCAGTGATCCCGATTGACGGAGAGCTCCGGGTTCACGTCCCCGTACACCCCCAACACGGACTCCGACCGCCGCGCCATGCTCGATGCCGTCGGCGCGGCCTCCGCTGAAGACCTGTTCCAGGACATTCCTCGAGAGCATCGCAACCCTACCCTAGGTCTGCCACCTCCGCTCGCCGAGCTGGAGCTGATGCGCGAGGCCGGGGAGATGGCTCGGATGAACGTCGTCCCCGGGGAGTACGCGTGCTTTCTTGGAGCGGGCTCGTACCGCCAGTTCGTCCCCGCCATCGTTCGGCAGATAGCGAGCCGCAGCGAGTTCATGACGGCGTACACCCCGTACCAGCCGGAGGTCTCCCAGGGCACCCTCCAGGCCGAGTACGAGTTCCAGTCGCTCGTGTGCCAGCTCACCGGGATGGAGGTGGCGAACGCCGGTATGTACGACGGCTCCTCGGCGATGGCCGAGGCCGTCCTGATGGCGGCCCGCATCACGAACGCGGACCGCATCGCGGTCCTCGACTCCGTCTCGCCCTTCTACCGCGACGTACTGGAAACCTACGTCCAGGCTCCCGGCCTGAAGATCGACCCGATCTCGGCCGGCCGGACCGATCTGGCAGACGGAACCGCCTGTCTCGTCGTCCAGCAGCCCAACTTCTACGGGTACATCGAGGACCTTGCAGGTCTGTCGGAGCTCGCCCACGCAACCGGTGCGCTTCTGATCGTCTCCGTCGATCCCATCTCGCTCGGAATGTTCCGGCCGCCGGTGGACTTCGGCGCGGACATCGTCGTGGGCGAGGGACAGCCCCTCGGTGTTGCTCCGACGTTCGGCGGGCCCTACGTCGGGCTGTTCGCGTGCAGGCAGCAGTATGTTCGGCAGATGCCGGGCCGAGTCGTGGGCAAGACCGTCGACACCCGTGGCAGGACGGGCTACACGCTGACCCTGCAGACGCGAGAGCAGCACATCAGGCGAGAACGCGCCACGTCCAACATATGCACCTCCGTGGGGCTCATCGCCCTAATGTCTACCGTCTATCTGGCGGCCCAGGGCAGGCGGGGCCTGGAGCACATCGCCCGGCTGTGCTATCACAAGGCCCACTACGCGGCCTCGCTCATAGCGCAGATTCCGGGGTACTCCGTGCCCGCCGAGGGCACCTTCTTCCGCGAGTTCGTCGTCGAGTGTCCTCTGCCGCCGGCCGAGATTAACGAGAGGCTGCTCGGCTACTCGATCCTCGGCGGTCTGGACGTGAGCGCGACGATTCCGAACGGCATGCTGGTCTGCGTGACCGAGATGAACCCGCGGGAGGAGATAGAGCGCCTGGCGAACGCGCTGGCCGAGATAGGGGCTGAAGGTTGACATCCCCGAAGCTGGAGATCGACGTCTTCCGGAGACGCCTGCTGATGGACCGCAGCGTGCCGGGCCGGCTGGGCACCACCCTGCCGCCGCTGGACGTTCCCGAGCAGAAGCTGCCCGAGGCGGCGCTTCTGCGCGAGGACCTCGACCTGCCGGAGGTGAGCGAGAACGAGATAGTCCGGTACTTCGCTCAGATCAGCCAGTTCAACTTCTCCATCGACCACAACTTCTACCCGCTCGGCAGCTGCACGATGAAGTACAACCCAAAGCTGAACGACGAGATCGCCGGCCTCGCCGGCCTGGCCGAGATACATCCTCACCAGCCGGAGTCGACGGTCCAGGGCGCCCTCAAGCTCCTGTACGATCTTCAAGGGTACATGGCCGAGATGACCGGGATGGTGGGGTGCTCGTTGACTCCGATGGCGGGCGCGCAGGGCGAGCTCGCCGGCATGCTGATGGCCAGGGCCTACCACCTGAAGCGGGGCGACCGCGATCGGAAGAAGGTGCTAGTGCCGGACAGCGCCCACGGGACGAACCCCGCCTCGGCCGTGATGGCCGGATTCGACGTCGTGGCGCTGCCCACCGACTCCGACGGCAACACCGACCTGGACGCCCTGCGATTCTCCGTCGGCGACGACCTGGCGGCCCTCATGACCACCCAGCCGAGCACGCTCGGGCTGTTCGACACGAACATCCTGGAGGTGGTTCGGATCGTCAGGGAGGCCGGTGGGATCGTCTACGGCGACGGGGCCAACCTGAACGCGCTGCTCGGCCGCGTCAAGCTCGGCGACATCGGGTTCGACGTCGTCCACTCCAATCTGCACAAGACCTTTACTCAGCCCCACGGCGGCGGCGGGCCTGGCGCGGGTCCCGTCATGGTCGGCCCCAAGCTCCTGCCGTTCCTTCCGGCGCCCGTGGTCGAGCGTGCCGTTGCAGACGACGGCCAGGAGCGGTACACACTGGGGAGGCCCCCAGACTCGATCGGCAAGATGGGGGCCTTCCACGGCAACTTCGGGGCGCTGGTCCGCGCATATGCCTACATCCGCACGCTGGGAGCCGAGGGGATCGCTCGAATCAGCGAGGATGCGGTCATCAATGCCAACTACGTGCGCAGCCAGCTCAAGGGCCACTACGACCTGCCCTACGACCGGACCTGCATGCACGAGGTCGTCTTCTCGGCCAGGACCCTGAAGAGAGAGTACGGAGTCGCCGCACTGGACGTCTGCAAGCGACTCATCGACTACGGCATACATCCGCCGACGATGTACTTTCCGCTAATCGTCGACGAGGCGCTCATGATCGAGCCGACCGAGACCGAGTCCAAGGAGATACTGGACTACTTCATCCAGGTCATGAAGGACATCGCCCAGGAGGCGAAGGACGACCCGGACCTGCTCCACGACGCTCCCCACGACACACCCAACACCCGTCTGGACGAGGCGCGGGCGGCTCGTCAACCCGACCTGCGCTGGCGCCGCTCTTAGAGGAGAGGGCGGTCTCTTCCAGCTCCTGGCGGGTAGCTGAAATCTGAAGGATACCGTCAGACTCCCGGCAATCCCGGCTCGTCGGGATCTGCATACCCCGTCTTTCGTCGCTGCAGGAAGCTGCCCGCCACCGCCGGCCCCATCCCCTGCTATAATGACGGCCGACTATTCTCCCGGAGGTAGCAAATGATCACCGCAGGGCAGCCCGCACCCGACTTCGAGCTGAAGGACCAGGGTCAGCAGATCGTCAGCATGAGCCAGTTCAAGGGCAACAAGAACGTGATCCTGTCGGCCCACAAGTTCTCGTTCACCGGCGGCTGAACGGACCAGGTCGCCTCGTTCCGCCAGCACAACAAGGCGTTCGAGGAGAAAGATACCCAGGTTCTGGGTATAAGCACAGACTCTTGGGCGACCCACAAGGCCTACTCTGCCTCTTTGGGAGGCATCCCGTACCCGATCCTGTCCGACTACCATCCCCACGGCGATGTGGCCAAGAAGTACGGGCTCTTCGACGATTCCAGCGGGACGTTCTCGCGAGCGATCATCATCGTCGACAAGCAGGGCGTCGTGCGGTTCGCCCGGACCTACGCGTCCGCCGCCGATCTCCAGGTCCCCGACATCCTGGCAGAGGTGGACAAGCTAGCCTAGTGCCTGACTCCGGCCAGCCGAGGTACGTCTTTAGGGAGGACGACCACGCCATCGCTGTCGATCGCAAGGGACGGCGATACCTCGTCCAGCTTCGGGGCTCGGAGACCTTCCACACGCACGTGGGCAACTTCGCACACTCCGATGTCATAGGCCGGGTGGAGGGGAGCCGGATCACCACGTCCCGGGGGCACAGACTGCTCGTTCTGAAACCCTCGATGGCGGAGTTCACCAGGCTGATGCCCAGGATCGCTACTGTCATCTACCCCAAAGACCTGGGCGCCATCGTCGTTCACGGGGACATCTTCCCCGGCGCCTCGGTGCTCGAAGCCGGGGTTGGGTCGGGTGCCCTCACCATAGCGCTGCTGCGGGCCGTCGGAGAGTCCGGCAGCGTCGTGTCGTACGATGTCCGCAGCGACATGATCGAGCGGGCACGGGCCAACGTCGAGGCCGCTGTTCCCCTCGGGTACGATCTCACGCTGAAGATCGGCGACGTGTACCACGGTTTCGAGGAGAAGGAGCTTGACCGGATCGTCCTGGACCTGCCCGAGCCCTGGCGGGTCGTGCCGTACGCTTCGGAGGCCCTCGTCCCAGGCGGGGTGTTCCTGGGCTTTCTACCCACGGTCCCCCAGGTCAGCGACCTCGTCGGAGCCCTCCGCGCCGAGCGGACCTTCGACATGATCGAGACGATAGAGCTCCTGGAGAGGCCGTGGTCGATCGACGCCAGAAGCGTCCGTCCGTCCCATCGGATGGTCGGGCACACGGGATTTATCACGGCCGCGCGGAGGTGCGAGCCGGCGCCCAGACCGGCAGACACGGCGCCCCCGGACGAGGATGAGGCCGCCGAGGCAGCGGAGCCGGAGGACGTGCCCGACTGACGGCGGGCTGTTACGGAGAGTCCTCGCCGCCCCCGGGCCAGAGGTAGCCCGGGTCCCAACCTGCGTGGGGATAGCGTCCCTTGAGCAGGGGGATGTGCTCCGTCCGCAGCAGCGGCGGCTCGGCGCCGGTGGTCTCGGCCTCGGCCGGTGGGAACAGCTCGGACAGGTGGTCCACCCCGCTGGCGCGCTCCTGGATCAAGACCCTGAAGCCACCCAGGCCCTCATGCTTGACCAGGTCTCGCATCGCCATAACGTTCGACTCATGCTCGGCCTGCGGCAGCCGCATCCGCCTAACCCTCGTCATCATCGCGTCAAACCCCAGCCGGCGCAGAAACTCGGACTGGGTGAGGAGTCCGAGGCGTCTCAGTCCCGCGGCCTCACCCTCGGTCGTGAGATATGAGAAGTCGACGTGCGCCATGATGTCCTGTCTGCCTATCCGCTCGTAGGGGCTCGCCGTCTCCGTGTGGCGGAAGTAGGTCTTTAGGGTACCCTTGCTCCTCGAGGGCGCGTAAAGCTCGGCCGCCTCGTAGCCGTAGTCGATCGTCAGCACGAACCCCATTTTTAGGGCGTCGGCGACGGACCTCATCCAAATTCCGCTCTCCAGGCACACCTCGCCCTCGAAACTCTCAGGAAGCGCAGACCGGACGCCTCGAAGCCGCTGCTCGATCTCGGGCGAAGAGGGGTCGCCCAGAACCTCGGTAAGCTCCCCGTTTTCGACGGCCAGGAAGACCTCGCGGACCGAGCCGTTCTCTACGCGGAAGCGATGGGTCGGCATGGCGTCGACCAGCTCGTTAGACAGCAGGCAGCCGACCACGCTGCCAACCGGGACCCGTTCGGAGACGAGCCGGTCCAGACCCTGTGACCAGCCGTCTGACGGGGCGTAACGATCCACCGCGACGTAGCGCAGGGCGGCCGCGAACTCGGGAGCCGCCCGCTCTGCGTACTCGATGGCGTCACGGGCAAGCAGGCCGGAGCCCGCTCCCATCTCGACGGCGTGGAAGGGGTGAGGGCGGCCGAGGAGCTCCCACATGCCCTCGAGGTGGATGGCGATAAGGGCCCCAAATGCCGGGTGTGCCGAAGGACTGGTGTAGTAGTCGCCCCCGGCCCCAACCGCTCCGGCCCTGGAGTAGTATCCGCCGCTGGGATGGTACAGAGCGACCGAGACGAACTCGGCAAAAGTGATCTGTCCTCGACCCGCGATCAGGGTCCTGATCTCAGCCTCGGGCGTGTCCTCCACCGGTCGGAGACCTCGCGAAACCAAGAAGGGGCGCCGCCGTCAGGTCGCCCCTTCACTGTCTGCCGTTTCGGAAACCGGCTGCGAGCCGGCCGCTACTTTCGTGCCTGCCGGGCCCTCCTGGCCTGAGGGCTCTCGCGGTCCCAGCCGGAGCCCTGGGTCGAGTTCTTGAACTCGTTCCGTTGCCCGCACAGCTTGCACGTGCCCTGACTCGTCGGCCCGTTAGGGCTGTCTATGAGCCAGTGATGCTTACATTCGATCAGCAGCTCCTGGGCTTCACTCAATGGCCGTCCCCTCTCCTCACGGTGTGCTTTCGGTGCCGTGTCTTGATGCCGACCCATCGGGCTCGCCGCTCCCCGCTTGGGTCTATCTCCCCTGGTGCTGCCCGCAGTCCCTCGCCTCGATCAGCCTTTTCGCGATCTCAGCCCCTCTGGTCGATCGGGACGTATTCGACGTCCATCGGCCCTTCGTACAGCAGTCTCGGCCGCAGCAGTATGTTGTTGTCGAACTGCTCCATCACCTGCAGGGCCCATCCCGGAATGCGCCCCATGGCGAAGATCGAGATGAACAGGTCCTCCGGTATGTGGAGCAGATAGTAGATCGCGCCGGTCCAGAAGTCGACGTTCTGGCTGACGCCCCTCCTCGCGTAAGGCTCCATGGCATCGGCGACCGCCTGAAGGATGGCAAACCATTTCGGCTGTCCCTTGCGGTCGCCCAGCGCCCTAGCGCCCTCTCTGAGGTGGACGGCTCTGGGATCGACAGACTTGTATACCCGGTGTCCGAAGCCCGTGACCCGGCCGCCCTCCTTGAGGAGTTTCTTCACATAATCAGCTGCGTTCGCTTCGTCGCCGATCTCGAGCGCCATCTGCATGACGGCCTCGGCCGCGCCTCCGTGGGCCGGACCCTTCAGCGTCGCGATGCCGGCGGTAACGGCAGAGTGCAGATCGGCCACGGTCGACGCACAGATCCGGGCGGCGAACGACGAAGCGTTGAGACCGTGTTCGGCGTGGAGAACGAAGTCCTTGTCCACGAGTGCGGCGTCAACGAGGTCGGGCGGCTCGCCGGAGATCATATAGAGGAAGTTGGCCGCGTGACTCAGGCTGTTGTCGGGGGCGACGATCTCCCTGCCGCTTCGCAGTCGCTCGTGCACTGCCACGACGGTCGGAGCCGCCGCTGTCAGCCTTATCGCCTTCCGCAGCGTGGCATCCGTTGAGTTGTCCCCGACCTCCGGGTCAAAGGTGGCCATCGCCGAAAGAGCCGTCCGCAGGACGTCCATCGGGTGGCCGGATGCGACCAGCCTGATGATCTCGACGACGGCGTCGGAAAGCTGCCGGTTCGCCTTGAGCTGGGCATCGAACTGATCGAGCTGGCTTCGAGTCGGGAGCGAACCATAGAGGAGGAGGTAGCTCGTCTCCTCAAACGTGGAGCTCTCCGCCAACTGGTGGATGTTGTAGCCGCGGTAGAGGAGCTTCCCGGCTTTGCCGTCGATGAAGCTTGACTGGGTTCGGTCGATGTACACGTCGCGAAGGCCGCGGCGAATCTCGACCTTCCCCGTTGGGACCATCGATTCTCCTCCCCAATCCCGCCGTGGCGGCAGGCACCCACTTCACCGACAAGCCTCAGGGAAAACTGAGCCTCTGCGGATGGCCCTCCGCACGTCAACACAGCGGCGCCGGGACTTTTCAGACCCGGCGGATGAGCACGCAAAGTCTAGCACTCCGCGTCGGGGGTGTCAAACAGCCCCGAACTGGGTAATACACGGCTCTCTCGGGTCATGCCGGTAGTGCCATCCTTCACAATCAATCGGGGGAGTGGTATCGTATTGCCCAGAATCCGATCAGGTTCGGGAGGCCCTGAGCGCCCCCATGGAAACGCTTGGAACCCCAGAGGTCGTAGTCCAGCGGCTACCGCTATACGTCAGGGCGCTGACGCAGCTGCAGTCGGAGAGCAAGCTGGTGGTCAGCTCCCAGCAGCTCGGCAGCCGGCTCCAGATGACCCCCGCTCAGATCAGGAAGGACTTGAGCTACTTTGGAAGATTCGGAAAGCAGGGCAGAGGCTACCACGTAGAGTTTCTGCTGGCAGAGCTGCGCCAGATCCTCGGCATCGATCGGAAGTGGAACGCATGCGTAGTGGGGTTGGGGCGGCTGGGTCGAGCTATCGTCAACTACGCGGGGTTCGCACCGGAGGGTTTCCGCATCGTTGCCGTGTTCGACAACGACCCGGAGCAGATCGGTCAGACGATCGGCGAGCTGACCGTCCAGCCCACAAGCAGGCTGGGCCTGGCTGTCCAGGAGCACGATATCAGTATCGCGATCGTCGCGGTTCCCGCCACCGCGGCCCAGGCGGTCATCGACCAGGTGGTCAGGGCTCGTGTGCGGGGGATTCTCAACTACGCGCCGACAGCGCCTCACGTACCGCCGGGGGTGGTGCTGAGCAGCATCGACCCGGTGCTGTCGCTCCAGTCGATGACCTACTACCTGCTTCGTGGCGGCTAGTTTTCTCGACAGGGGCCGTTGGGGCGCTGGTGATCGAGGACCCTATCCTGCGCCGGGGGGCGGCCCGGTCCGGCGAGTGCGCCTGCGCCGGGAGACCAGCAGACGAGCCTGCGACCTCCTGATAGATGCCAGAGCCCGCTCCAGATCCATTGCTGCTGGAGCCGCGGTGACCTTCTCCTGCGCCCTCTTGAGGGCCGCCTCCGCACGCTCCTCGTCGATGTCCTCGGCATACTCGGCGGTGTCGGCGAGGACGGTGATTTTGTTCCCCAGCACCTCGAGGAACCCGCCTGTGACAGCTACGTAGCTGTCTTCCCCATCCTTGCCGACGCGTAGCTCGCCGGGCTTCAGCACGGTCAGGAGAGGGGCGTGGCGAGGCAGCACCGTGAGCTCTCCGAGCATCCCGGGCACGACTACCTTGTCCACCTCTTCCGAGTAGACCTGTTTCTCAGCGGTTACGATCTCAAGATGCATAGGCTCTTCCTGTCGATTATTTTATGCTCATGGCCAACTGCCTGACTCTCTCTGGTGGCCTCGATGCAGCATCTTCCAATGCCCTACTGAGATCACTCTGACGTTTCAATGGGATCGCCGACGCTTGCAGGAGCTTTCGATTGCCCTCGCGTCCGGCCATCTGCTTCGAGTATGCGATAGCCCAAAGCGGCTTCCCCTGGCGCACACATTCAAGGGCGGCGTTGATAGTGCCACCAGTTTCTCGAGCCTCAACCACAAACACCCCCGAAGACAAGCCGACTATCAACTTATTCCGCTCCATAGCCCGCCACGACTTCCACACTGCTTCGGGCTCAAACATTGAGACCGCTAGGAAGTTCCGCGTTAGATCAGCGCTTGGCCTGAGTTCCCGTATTAGCCTAAACGCGTTTACCCCCTCAGGAAGGACGGCGATTGTAGCTCCCCCGGCCTCAAGCGCCCCCTTGTGAGCCTGTCGGTCAACCCCACGAGCATAGCCACTGATCACGACGAGACCCTGTCTTGTGGCTTCGCATCCGAACTTAAACGCATACGTCAACGCTTCAACTGACGCGTCGCGAGACCCGCAGATGCCTATCCCCTGTCTACTCAACAAATCTACGTTCCCGACAGCAAACAACTGGGCGCCAGCCAGTAGGTTTCTCAGACCCTCTGGATATTTTGAATGGGTCGGCGGAATAACAGAATACTCCGGGGTCATTGCCATCGCTCCATCGACAGGTTGAGCCCTCCCCTAGCGAACCTCGCGTCTTTCGCTGCGGTCAATCCAAAGACTCTGCTGGCGCCGGCTTCGTGCAGAGCTCGGCCGACTTCCCTAATCGTACCACCCGAACCAATCGTGTCGTCGATGATGAGTACGCTGACACCCGACTGGAGCGGTTCTACCTCCACGCTATTGGCCACCCGACTGGCCGACGCGTCCTCGCTCTCAGTCTCACCGAGTTCCTTTTGCGGACCAGTCTGCCTAGTCTTCCGGGCTCGCAGAAGCCGTAGGCCGAGTGTATCTGCGATTTCTTGCGTCCACACCCCGGCGAGATCAGGCGTGCTGGCGACCGACTTTGGCGCTGCAACTATGCAGTCGACGTGCCTCAACCTCGGATGCTGCGACACAAAAGTCTCCAACTTGCCTCGGAGGGCCATCATCGCGGCTTGCTCACGTTGGTATTTGGCTCGATGGATGAGGTTCCCTAGAGCTGCTTGCTGACGTTCCCCGTCCTCGAACGTCGTGTATGGGCCCAACGCGTAACAATCCTCCACAGGCGGGTACAGATTGACGAATATGACCGAGCTCAACAGTTCGAGTAAACCCCTAAGTTGGGACTCGTGCGTTACACCCGAGAGAGTAAACGTCCGACCAGACCACGACAACTCGGTAGAGACTGACTGAGTGAATCCTGACCCTTTCAGTACGTCTTCGAGATTCACTTGTCCTTCAATGCTTAGTTCGAGTTGGTACTCACCCGGGCCTGTCCGAGTCAAACCATAGTTATGAAAGCAGCCGCAAAGAGGCATATCCACCAGAACGCATGTGCTATACTGCATGATCTCAGGATTCGGGCGGACTGTCAAGCGCGGACCGAGCCGCCGGCCCTACGTTACCGCAGCCATCTTCTCGGCCTTCTCGACGGCCTCCTCGATGGTGCCCACCATGTAGAAGGCCTGCTCGGGCAGGCTGTCGTGGGTGCCCTCGAGGAGCTCCTTGAAGCCCCGGACGGTCTCCTTGACGGGAACGTACCGCCCCTCCTGGCCCGTGAAGGCCTCGGCCACGAACATCGGCTGGGACAGGAACCTCTGAATCTTGCGGGCGCGGGCTACGGTCTGCCTGTCCTCGTCGGACAGCTCCTCCATGCCGAGGATGGCGATGATGTCCTGGAGATCGCGGAAGCGCTGCAGCACCTGCTGGACGCCTCGGGCCACGTCGTAGTGCTCCTGTCCGACGACGGCCGGCTCAAGGATGCGGGAGTTCGACGTCAACGGATCGACAGCCGGATACAGCCCCTGCTCCGCGATAGACCTTTCCAGGGCTACCACCGCGTCCAGGTGGCCGAAGGTGGTGACGATGCCCGGATCGGTGTAGTCGTCGGCCGGCACATAGATCGCCTGGAAGGAGGTTATGGAGCCCTCCTTGCTCGAGGTAATCCGCTCTTCCAGCTCACCCATCTCCGTGGCCAGCGTCGGCTGGTATCCAACGGCGGACGGCATTCGGCCCAGCAGAGCCGAGACCTCCATCCCGGCCAGGATGTACCTGTAGATGTTGTCGATGAACAGCAGGACGTCCTGTCCGCGCCGCTCCTTGAAGTACTCGGCCATTGTGAGTCCCGTCAGCCCGACGCGTGCGCGTACCCCGGGAGGCTCGTTCATCTGTCCGAAGACCAGGACGGTATTCTTGAGGACCCCAGACTCCTGCATCTCGCGCCACAGGTCGTTCCCCTCGCGGGAGCGCTCGCCGACGCCCGAGAATACGGACACGCCCTGGTGCTCGGCGCCGATGTTGCGGATGAGCTCCTGGATTATTACCGTCTTGCCAACCCCGGCACCTCCGTAGGCACCGACCTTTCCACCCTTGGTGAAGGGAGTGATGAGGTCCATCACCTTGATCCCGGTCTCCAGCACCTCGATCGTCGTGGCCTGCTCCTCGAAGCTCGGAGGCTCGCGGTGGATGGGCCATTTCTCTTCCGCGGGAACATCTCCAAGGCCGTCGAGGCTCTCTCCGAGTGCGTTGAATAGCCGGCCAAGCGTGGACTCGCCAACGGGCACCGATATGGGACCGCCGGTGTCCGCGGCTTCGACTCCCCTGGACAGCCCTTCGGTCGGCCCCAGCGCCAGGCACCTGACCCAGTTGTTCCCGACGTGCTGCTGTACCTCCAGCACCAGGGTCTTGCCGCCGAGCTGGGCCTCCAGAGCGTTGTATATCGCTGGCATCTCGTCGGGCGCGAACTCGACGTCCACCACCGTCCCGATGATCTGACTTATCCTTCCGGTCGCCATCGCTCCTCCTGGGTGCTACGCCGGCTCCGCAGGTCGTCTGCGACTCCTGCACCGGCTTCCCCTCTTACAGGGAGGAAATAGGGTATCGATCTCTGGGGGACGGCCGTTCGACAGGCTCGTCCAAATCAACATGCTAGCCTTCGACACCGGCGACACCACCTACGATGTCGAGCAGCTCGCTCGTGATCGCCTCCTGCCGGACCTTGTTCATCACCAGCGTAAGGTCGGTCGCCATGGCGTCGGCGTTGTCGGTGGCGCTGCGCATGGCCACCATGCGTGCGGACTGCTCGCTGGCCACGGCCTCCAGAACGGCATGGAAGAGCTGATTCTCCACGTACCTCGGCAGCAGGGCGGACATGACATCACTGGCGTCGGGCTCGTAGATGTAGCCGACGGCGTCCTGGGGTCTCAGCTCGGCCGGCACGACCGGCAGCAGCGGGACGATCTCCGGGCGCTGCACCGTCGTGTTGACGAACCGGGCGTAGATGACGTATACCGCGTCGACGCGTCCGTCGCTGTAGTCGTCGATGACGACGCGGGCTATGGGAGTGACGTCGGTAAGCGCGGGACGGTCCCCGAGATCGGTGAAGACGGCGCGGACGTCCGACGTGTGGCGGGTCATGAAGTCCCGCCCCTTCTTGCCGACGGCTACGACCGAGACGTGGGCGGTCTGGTCGACGAGAAACTGTCCGGCCGCGCGATTGAGGTTCGTGTTCAGGCCGCCGGTAAGGCCGCGGTCCGGTGTGATCTCGACGAGCGCGATGTTTTCCACCTCGCGGCGGCGCAGAAGCGGGTGGACGTCCTCGTCGTCCTGGCGCTGCGCCGCGAGATCGGCCAGGAGGTCGCGCATCAGATCGGAGTACGGCCTGCCCCGCGTCGCCATCTCCTGCGCCCGCCGCATCTTCGAGGCTGCGATCATCGACATGGCCTTGGTGATCTTGGCCGTGTTCTGGACGCTGCGGATCCGGCGCTTGATCTGTCTTACGTTGGCCAAAAGGCTGTCCTCGTGCCGTTGGTCGGGAAGGGCTGGTTCAGAGGCAGCCCCACCCCTTTTGAAGGGGGGGAAAAGGATTACTGAGGGACACCCTCAGACTCCCGGCAGACGGGCTACGCCCCTCTGCACTCCCCGGTCTCCGTCTAGATTCTATCTAGGGGCTAACGAGCGACAGCCCCGCCCCTTCTACAGCCCCGCCCCTTCTTAAGGGGGAGATTACTGAGGGACACCCTCAGACTCCTCGCAATCCCGACTTGTCGGGATCTGTACTCCCGCGCTTCGTCTAAACACCGTTTGTCGCGAAGGGCTGGTTCAGTGATAGCCCCCCCTTTGAACTAGGGGACAGGGATTACTGAGGGACACCCTCAGACTCCGCGCAATCCCGACCTGTCGGGATCTGCACTCCCCACAGTACCCCGTACCCTAAGCCCCATACCCTAGTACGCCGCGGTTGCTTTGAATCCCTCGATGCCCTTCTTGAGCGCTTCCTCGATCTCCTCCGGCAGGTCCCCGGTCTCTCTGATCTTGTCTTGCAGATCGCCGTGGTTGGCTCCCATATAGTCGTGGAAGGCCTGCTCGAATGCCTGAACCTTGGGCAGTGGAACGTCGTCCAGATAGCCGTTGACGAGGGCGTACAGGATGGAGACCTGACGCTCCATCGACAGCGGGACGTTCTGCCCCTGCTTGAGAACCTCGACGGACCGCTGCCCGCGCTCGAGCTGCTGGCGGGTTGCCGCGTCGAGGTCGGCGGTGCCGAACTGGGCGAACGTGGCCAGCTCCCTGTACTGAGCGAGCTCGAGGCGCAGCCTGCCGGCGACGCGCCGCATGGCCCGCGTCTGGGCGGAGCCTCCGACTCGCGACACCGAGAGGCCGGCGTTGACGGCCGGCCTGATGCCGGAGTTGAACAGCTCCGGCTCGACGTAGATTTGCCCGTCGGTGATCGATATGACGTTCGTGGGAACGTAGGCCGACACGTCGCCTGCGAGGGTCTCGATGACCGGCAGGGCGGTCAGCGAGCCGCCTCCATGTGCGTCGTCCAGCTTGGCCGCCCTCTCAAGTAGTCTGCTGTGCAGATAGAACAGGTCGCCCGGATACGCCTCGCGTCCCGGTGGCCTGCGCAACAGGAGCGACATCTGCCGGTAGGCCCACGCGTGCTTGGACAGGTCGTCGTAGATGATCAGCGCGTCCTTGCCCTGGTTCATGAAGTACTCGCCCATGGCGCAGCCGGCGTATGGAGCCAGGTACTGCATCGGCGCGGGGTCGGCAGCGTTGGCGGAAACCACGATGGTGTGTTCGAGGGCTCCGTACTGCTCTAGAAGGCCGACCACCTGTGCGACCCTGCCAATCTTCTGGCCGATCGCCACGTAGATGCAGACCAGGTCTCCGCCCTTCTGGTTGATGATCGTGTCTGTCGCCAGGGTCGTCTTGCCCGTGGACCGGTCCCCGATGATCAGCTCGCGCTGGCCTCGACCGATGGGGATCATGCTGTCGATGGCCTTGATCCCGGTCTGGACGGGGGTGTTCACCGATTGCCTGGAGGCGACGTCGGGCGCGACGATCTCGATGGGGAGCGACTGCTCGGACGCCACGGGACCCTTCCCGTCGATCGGCCTCCCGAGGGCGTCGACTACCCGGCCGATCAGCTGCTCGCCGACGGGCACCTCGACGATCCTGCCCGTGCTCCGGACCTCCACACCTTCCTTGATGCTCAGCGGATCGCCCAGGATCACCGTGCCGACGCTGTCCTCCTCGAGGTTCAGGGCCATGCCCAGGATTCCTTCGGGGAACTCCAGCAGCTCGCTGTAGCTCACGCCCGACAGGCCGTGAACGCGGGCGATACCGTCTCCGACCTCTACCACGACCCCGACGTCGACCAGCGTCAGATCGCGGCCGAACTCCTGGATCTGGCGCTTGATTACCGAGGCGATGTCCTGTCCTCTGACTGTCATTCCGCTCTCCGCTAATCTGGAAGGGGGTTGCTCCCCTATATTCCGAAGTTTCGGCGTGGCGCCGGTTCTACGCCCGGCGTCCGACGAGACTCCGCCGCATATCCTCGAGTCTGGTCCTGGTACTGCCGTCGATTACCCTATCGCCGACCCGGGCGACGATCCCGCCGACGATCTCGGGGTCCACGCGGTCCGTCAGCCTTATCTCCATGCCGACCATCGCCTCGAGGAGATCGGCTATCCTTCTCTGTTGAGCGTCGTCTAGAGGGACCGCAGAAACGACCTCGGCCTGCTCGACCCCCCTGTGGGCATCGACGAATCTACGGTACTGCTCGAGCACGCCTGGTAGCAGGTGTGTCGAGCCCCTGGTGGCCAGCAGCGACACGAGGTTTCGAGCGAGCGGGCTGATTCTATCGGTGAAGGTCCGGCCGATCACATCCAGTTTCTGGCTCGTCGGCACCTGGGGGGCGTCGAGAAGGTCCGACAGCTCCGTGCTCTCGAAGGCCTCGGCGATAAGGGCCAGGTCATTCGACCAGCCGTCGAGGTCGTCCGCTTCCGAGGCGATCTGGAAGACCGCCTGGGCGTAGCGTCTGGCTGAGGGCGCTCGTGGCATCAATCAGTCCTGTTCCGGTGCTCGCGTAGCCGTGATGGCAGCGGTAACTTATTGCCCGCCGATCCGGGAACCTTCCTCCAGGACCTTCTCGATCAGGTCCCGGTGGGCCGACTCGTCGAGCGACCGCTCGACGACCTGCTCGGCCGCCGAGATCGCGAGGCCCGAGAACTCTCGGCGCAGCTCCTCGATGGCCGCCTCCCGCTCTCGCTGGATGCTGGCTTCGGCCCGAGCCCGCTCAGCCTGGATCTCCTCGCGGGCCTTACCGAGCTCCTGCTCGCGGAAGCGTTCGGCCGCCTCTCTTGCCTGCGCTATCAGCGCCTGGCCCTCGCCGCGCGCCTCCTCGATCTGCTTCTGCATTTCGGCCTGCGACTGGGCCGCCTCTTCTCTCACCCGCTCGGCCGTCTCCAGGCTCTCCTTGATGCGGGTGGAGCGCGAGTCGAGCATGCGCAAAAGAGGCTTGTAGAGGAGGGCGTACAGAACCGCAAAAAGCAGCAGGAAGCTGACTATCTGAGTTATGAGCCCGGCCAGGTTTATTCCCAGGGCCCCCATGGCTTCTCCTTGGGCGTCGGCTAGCGCCGCCGGGCTAGACGAACTTGATTATTACAGCCACCACCAGCGCGTATATCGCGATGGCCTCCGCGAACGCGATCGCCAGGATCATGTTCTGCTGGATGGGTCCGGCCGCCTCGGGATTGCGTCCGAGCGCTTCCATCGCCTTGGCCGCCAGAAGGCCGATGCCCAGGCCCGGGCCTATCGCTCCGATCCCAATCGCGAGTCCCGCCCCGATATTCTTCATCGCGTCGACTATATCGCCTTCGATCATTGCTACCTCCGATGACCTATTTCGGCTCCCGTCTCTCGATAAAGGGGGGAAGCTCTATCTAAGGGACATCCCTTCGACGAACTCAGGGTTGGCTCTCATCCGCCTGAGGCGGACCCGAAAGCGCCCTCGCCCCTTTGCATCCCCGTCTTCATCACCCCATCAGTGTTCCTCGGCGCCGTGCAGAGCAGTTGCAGTCGCCGCGAATACCAGTGTGAGCATGGCGAAGATGAACGCCTGGATCGCCCCCACGAACAGCTCCAACCCCAGGAACGGTATGATCCCGACCAGGGGGACGAGGAAGGCCATGGCGACCAGCAGGACCTCCCCCGCGAAGATGTTGCCAAACAGCCGGAACGTGAAGCTGATGATCCGGGCGATCTCGCTGATTAACTCCAGGATGCCGACGAAGAACCAGACGGGGCCCTGCTTCACGTTGAAAAACTTGCCCAGATGGCTGAAGACCCCAAGCGTACGCAGCCCCCACCACTGAATCATCGTCATGGCGATGAGGGCGATCGCCAGGGTCATGTTCACGTCCGTGTTCGCGCTGCGCAGGAACGGCACGAGAATCCCGGCCCGTTTGCCGTTCGCCAGCTTTCCGGTCTTGATCTCCTCGGCGCTCAGCCTATCGGCCGATATCAACCCCTTCTCTGCGTCGACCGAGCCGAAGCCCTGGATGGCCAGAGCCCCGTCACCGTCGAAGATGTGGAGCGTGATCGTCGAGAGGTCCACGTGCTCGTCGTCGCTCTCGGCATGGTGGATCACCTCTTCGGGAGTCTCAACCCTGCCAATGGTCCCGTAGCCGGGCAGTATGCCGAGCCAGTTGGCCGTGACGATGAAGATGAAGATGGTCATCACGAGGGGCAGGAACCGGCGGGCCTGTTTGGGGCCCGCCACGCTTTCCGCCAGGTTGATGAAGAACTCGATGAAGGCCTCGAAGAAGTTCTGGAGGCCGGTAGGAACTTCCTTGATCCGCCGCGTAGCGAAAAACGAGAGGACGGCCAGGACCAGGATGGTCAGCCACGTCGCCAGCATCGTGTTGGTGATCGACCAGCCGAGGAACAGCTCGTTAGGGGTTACATCCTCGGCGGCGAGCTGGAGGGCGGCTATGGGCGAACCGAGGAATCCACCGCCGAACTCGTTGCCCAGCGCCCCGCCGGCGAGACCGACGATGAAGGCGGCTCCGAGGGCCAGGAGCGCGATGAGGAGTTTGGGCTTCCGGAGGAGAGCCGACACTATCGGCTTTCCTCGTCAGTCCGATCTGCGGAACTCGCCAGTACGGCCATAAGCATCCTGTACATTCCGATGATCGCCAGAGCGACACCCAGCAGAGTGCCAACCAGAGTAAAGACCGGGCTGCTCTCGAGCCAGCTGTCCAGCCAGAAACCACCAATCGCACCCGCTGAGATGCAGATGGCGACGTACCATCCGACGCCCAGCAACCGGAGCACGATGGCGGTTCTGCTCGAGTTCATGGGGAGCCCGCCGTAGCGGTTGTGTAGTATATCACAATCGAAAAACAGGGCCAACTTCCGCCGGCTCCGGATCGCCGGGTGAGACGGCAGCCTGCCCAAAACAAAAGGAACCCCGCTCTGTTCGGGCGGGGTCCTCTGGTTAGCTGAGCTGTTTCGACGTCGAGCGGCTAAGGGCTCTCCGAGGGTGGGCTGGTGGGGTTCCCCAGGTCCTCCAGGTTGAGCGTCTCGACGAAGTCGGTGAAAGCAGACAGGCTCCGGAGCTCCTCTTCTCTGAGAGGCCGGGCATCGGTGCCGTCTCCGTTGGCGAGGATCGGCTTGCCGGTCTCTTCGTCCATTTCCACGCCGGCCTTCTGGATGACGGCGTCGTCGGCAAATATTGGCGCCCGAGTCCGCACGGCGAGAGCTATGGCATCGCTGGGACGAGCGTCCACCTCGAGGGTGTTCCCATTGTGGGTGATGTGGATCTTGGCGAAGAAGGTGTCGTTGTTGAGATCCGACACGACGATCCGGTCCACGCTTGCCCCGAGCGAGTCGATCACCGCGCCAAGCAGGTCGTGGGTCAGCGGCCGGGGGACCGAGACGTCCTGCAGCTTGACCGCGATGGCGTCGGCCTCATTGGGTCCGATCCAGATCGGCAGATACTGGTTGGTTTCCTTTACGCGCAGGATGACTACCCGCTGGTAGTTCATCAGGCTTACGCGAATACTGTCAATGATCATCTCGAGCATGGACCCGCTCCTCCTTCGCCGCGCCTCTGAACCATTTTAGGACCGAGGTCTGAGCGGTGTCAACGAGGTTTGCCCCATGGTTGCTCCGACCGACGCATCCTGGGGCGGCTTTTCCGACCGGCAACGAAGGCGCTTCAGAGGGCGCGACACACCGTCACGCGCCGCAGTGCGCTCGGCGCCGGCCCATCCGTGCGCTCAGGGACAGGTCAAGAATCGGTACGAGTGGCCAATCTACCGAGTAGCCGCCGGCCCACATCATCTGAGTGGCCGGGCAGACCATAGAGCCGGCCAGCAAAAGCGGTTGGAGCCGGCCGCGGGACGAGGGAGAGGTCAGTGCTGTTTCGGAGGAGTTGTGCCCGGCCGGGCCGATACGATCGCCTTGAGGCGCTTTTCGAGGGTCGATCGGGCCATCAGGACCCGCCGGGAGCATCCAAGGCAGCGAAGGCCGATGTCAGCACCTAGTCGAACGACCTCCCACTCGTAGCCGCCACAGGGATGGACCTTCCTGAGACGGACGGTCTGGCCCATCTTCAGATCAAGAGGCAGAGCCGGTCCTCGATTCTTGTTCCTCGAGTAGCATGAAACCCAGCGTAGTGTTCATGTGGTCGCGGAGGCTCATAGCCTCATCGCGAGCGGCATCCGCAAACGCGCTCCTCTCGCTTGACGCGTACAGGACGCTGCGTGAAGAGTTGATGATCAGGTTGCCCAAGCTGGCGTCGACACCGTATCTCACGGTGCTCTCCAGGTCTCCCTTCTGCGCCCCGACGCCTGGGACGAGCAGAGGCATGCCCGGGCATAGCTCTCGAACGACGCGAACGTCGTCCGGGTATGTGGCTCCCACGACCAGGCCGACGCTCCCCCCGGACCCCCATCCCGAGACCTCGCGCGCGATCGCCTGGTAGAGCGGGGCCTTGTCGCCCCCAACTGACACCGGGAGGTCCTGGAAGTCTTTCGCGCTCCTGTTCGAAGACCGGCACCAGACGAAGACCCCCTTCCCCTCATGTCGAAGGAAGGGGTCGAGCGTGTCGCGGCCTCCGTAGGCGTTTACGGTGGCGCAGTCGAAACCGAAGGTCTCGAAGACCGCTTTGGCGTACTGCTCGGTGGCTACGGGGATGTCGCCGGCCTTGAAGTCGCAGATAAGGACCGCCTCCGGCGCAGCCGTCCGGATGTGCTCCACCGTACGCTCTAGAGCCCGGATGCCATCGCTGCCCTGCGCAAGGTAGAAGGCCAGGTTGGTCTTGTAGGCGCAAACCAGATCGCTGGTGGCATCGACGATCGCACGGTTGAAGTCGAGCACGTCCAGGTCCGAGGGCATTCGCCGTGGGTCAGGATCCAGCCCAACACAGAGAAGGCTGTGTCGAGACTCGGACACGTTCCGCAGCCTCTCTGCAAATGTGGGCAGCGTGCGGCTGTTCGTCAGTTCGTCCTCCGCCCGGTTGCGTCTGGCAGGCGACCGCCGGATAGTGTATGTTCGATGGCCGCCGGCTGCAAGCTTGCCGTTAGATTATGGTAGCACGACCGGGTCTTGAGCCGCCCCAATCTCAGTTAGCCATGACCTCCGTTTTCACAAGAATCTACGAACGCCTATTACAGGAATACGGGCCCCAGCACTGGTGGCCCGCCGACACGCCCTTCGAGGTGATGGTGGGCGCGGTACTGACTCAGGCGGCCTCCTGGAGCAACGTCGAACGGGCCATTGCCAACTTGAGGGAGGCCAGCCTTCTTTCCCCCGCAGCGCTCCGCCGGGTCCCTCAGGAGGAGCTGGCGATTCTGCTCCGTCCCAGCGGCTACTTCAATGCAAAGGCACGTAAGCTGAAGGCGCTGGTGGACTACCTCGGGGACCGGTTCGACGACGACCTGGGGAGGATGTCTGAGCAGGACGTCGCCAGCCTCAGGGAAGATCTGCTCTCGGTGCACGGAATAGGCGAGGAGACTGCCGATGACATCATCCTGTACGCGGTGGGCAGGCCGTCGTTCGTGATCGACGCCTACACCAGGAGGGTGTTCTCGCGGCTGGGTCTGTCCCCGGAGAAAGGGTCGTACGCGACCTATCAACGGCTGTTCGAAGATGCGCTCCCCAGGGACCCAGTCCTCTACGGGGAGTATCATGCCCTGATAGTTCGGCATGGCAAGTATGTCTGCAAGAAGCGGCCGCTGTGCCAGGATTGCTGTCTGCGGGAGGTCTGTCCCACCGGGGAGCGGATTCTCGCTGGCGGCGAGTGCCCCGGTTAGCCTGGTCACGCGGCGGCGCCGTCCAGTACCGAGATGCTGTTGCTCTTGATGACCAGGAAGACCTGCTGTCCTTCCCGAATCCCCAGATCGCTCCGCGCCGCCTCGGTAAGCTCCGCGATCATCTGCCTCCCGGCGTCTACGTATACCGTCGCCCGTCCGTCCGAGACGTGGACCTCCTCGACGGTCGCCGGAAGCACGTTTCGCGCACTGATCCTATGTGGACGCTCCATGGCCACGATGATATCCGCGGCGCGAATCGACACCGTCACCTCCTGGCCGGCCTCCAGGCCGGTCTCCGGGACCGAGACGGTGACTCCGCCGATGTCCAGCTCGGTGAGGCCTGGCGGTGCCGGGCCGCCCAGGACCCGAGCCTCCATCAGATTCTCTAGCCCGGCGTAGTCGGCCGCGGCCCGGACGCCGTGCTGGACCAGAACCTGCGACGGCCTGCCGACGGCGACCGGTCTCCCCTCGGACAGCACCAGAACCGCCTCCGCTAGGGCCATCACCTCCGAGACGGAGTGAGACACGTAGACCATGGGGATCCCGAGCTCCTGCCTGGCTCGACGCAGGTATCGCAGAATCCGGCCGCGAAAGCCGATGTCCAGTGAGGCCAGCGGCTCGTCCAGCAGTAGAAGCTCAGGGGAGGTGGCAAGGGCCCTGGCCAGTGCGACCCTCTGCCTTTCTCCACCGGATAGGTTCTCGATGCCCCGGTCCATCAGCTCCGACAGCTCGAACAGATCGACGAGATCGTCCAACTTGATGGACCGGAGCTCGGCGGGGGTCGAACTGTACCCGTATCTTATGTTGCCCGCCACGCTGAGATGCGGGAATAGGGCGGAGTCCTGGAAGACGTAACCGAACCGCCGCTTCTCCGGCGGCAGGTTCCGGCGAGGATTGGACGAGAAGACCCGGCGGCCCAGCACCTCTATATGACCGGCGTCGGGGGTGGCGAGCCCCGCGATGCAGTTGAGCAGGGTCGTCTTGCCACTTCCGGATCGCCCGAAGATGGCGACGACTCCGCCCTCGAACGCAGCCTCGCACTGCAGCTCGAAGGCTGGGAATCTCTTGGTGATGTCGAAGTCCAGCAGCCGCTCCGCCATAGGTTCTCGACCCTCCACAGCGCGCGCGCGCCCGCTCGCCCGTTCGTTCAGGGATAAGCCGGGCCGCTTACGTCTCGCGTCGCCGCTTTGAGCGATCGAGCAGCCAGTTGTGGGCAGCCAGTGTGATCGCGGCCAACGCCACGGAGACGCCGATAAGCGCCATAGCGGTCCCGTCGTTGCCAAGCAGGACCTCGGAGTAGATCGCCAGCGCAAGGGTCTGAGTCTGGCCCGGGATGTTGCCCGCGACGGTGATCGTCGCTCCGAACTCGCTCAGCGCCCGCACGAAGCCCAGCAGCGCCCCGGCCAGGATCCCCTTGTAGGCCAGCGGCACCGTAACGGTCGCGAACGTCTTCCAGGGACCGGCTCCCAGGCTCCGCGCGACCATCTCGAGTCTCGGGTCGACCTCGTTCATCGCCACTATGATGGCCCGGGCCATCAGCGGAAACGAGACGACCGCTGAAGCCAGAGCGGCAGCGATCCAGGAGAAGACGATATCGACGCCGAACAGCGCATGCACGGCCGCGCCGACTGGCCCCTCCCTCCCGAGTGCCAGAAGGAGGAAGAAGCCGATCGCCACCGGGGGCAGCGCCAGGGGCAACGACACCAGAACGTCGATGACGATGAGGCCCCGCACCTTTCGCCGGACCATCAGCCAGCTGATCCCCAGGGCGATAGGCAGGTTCACCAGCGTCGCAACGACGGCTATCCGCAGTGTCAGTCCTAGTAGCTGCAGGTCCACGTCCTAGTTCTCCTACGACTATCGTCTGCACCGAGCCCCCGGTGGGTCACAGGGGCTCGAACCCGTACCTTCGGAAGATCTCACCGGCCGTCGCGCTCTGGAGAAACTCCAAGAACTCCTCGGCGACTTCCTTGGAGGTCGTCGATCGCACGACGGCCGCGGGGTATTCGATCGGGGTATGACTTTCTGGCGGTATGACGTCCAGCACGGTCAGAGACGGAGCGCTCAGGGCGTCGGTCCTGTAAACGAACGCCACGTTCGCGTTGCCCGTCTCGACGTATGCGAGGGCTGCGCGGACGAACGGCCCTATCACGACCTTCGGCTCCACGTCGTCCCACAGGTCCAGATTGGTCATCGCCTCGCGTGCGTAGAAGCCGGCCGGTGCAAGATCGGGGGCGGCCAGCGCAACTCTCTCAACCTCGGCGGACGTCAGTCGCTCGAGCGACTCGATCCCCAGCGGGTTGTCGTGCGGGACCACCATCACCAGCTTGTTGCCCAGGAGGTCCGGCTTCTCCGTCCCCAGCAGATCCCTCTCTCTGAGATAGCGCATGGGCTCCTGTCCGGCGGAGATGTACACGTCGGCGGGGGCCCCCTGGGCTATCTGCTGGGCCAGCGCCTGCGAGGCGCCGTAGCTAACGGTTACGACGTTTCCGGTCTCGTCCTCGAACAGCGCCTCGACCTCCGCCAGAGCCTCGATCAGGCTGTTCGCCGCGAAGACCAGGATTTTCTCATCCTTCTCGTCCTGGGATTGGGAGCAGCCGGCCACGAGGAGTCCGCCGCAGACGATCCCGGCCGTCGTCAGCAGGAGGGCTCTGGCTGAGTGCTGAAACCCCATTTCTGAAAACATCAGGCGGCTCCGGGGATGTGGGCGACCACCTGTCCGGTGGCGCTCACGTCGTACCCGGGAAGTGCTCGCAGCTCGTCCCGGAGTCCCCTGGTCTGGAGGACGTCGAGCATCGCCTCGACGGCCGGATGGTCCAGGAGATCTCCCGGAACGACCAGGTCGAAGTGCACCTCAGAAAGCGGGACGAAGTCGAGACCGCACGCCTGGGCGGCCGCCCTGAGCGCGACCCCCGCGTCGGCTCCTCCGCCCGCGACACTTCGCGCCACGGCCCAGTGGCTGTTGACGACAAGGCTGTAACCGCGCACGTCCTCGGACAAGATGCCAAGCCTCGCGAGCTCCACGTCGAGAAAGTCCCGGCACCCCGCGCCCGGCTCGCGGTTCACGATACGGACCGCCGGACGCGTCAGGTCTTCGACGCCCTGGAGGTCCAGAGGGTTACCCGGTGCGACAACGAGGCCCTGCTCCCATCTCGCTAACCCGATTACCAGTCCGCCTGCGGCGCCGAGGACGTCGCGGGCCTGACTCACGTTGTACTGCCCGGAGTGCGCACCCAGCAGGTGCGAGCCGGCCACATGAGCCTCCCCTCGGGCCAGGGCGTCCAGCGCCCTGCGGCTGGACCCGGACAGCCAGGTCATCCTCACGTCGGAGCCATGCCGGCCCAGATGGGCGCAGACGATCCCCAAACTCGGGTCGCAGCCCATCACGAGCCCGCTGCGGTCCAGACGGGCCGGATCGACGAGCAGCCTGGCGCTGCCACCGCCCCGCGGTTTGTCGAGCATCGCGTCGGCGCTGACGAAGCCCTCCTGGACTCCACCGGCGTCGGCCAGCGGATGGGCTACCAGCCGTCCCCTGACCTGGGCCAGGGCGACCCTCTCGGACTCCACTGTCCCGGCGGCGGCGATCTCCACCCGCCGTTCCGTGTCGAGCTCCGGCAGCGAGAACAGGTCCTCGACCTGGCATCCGAGCGCGCGGGCGAGCCTCAATGCGACCGTCGTACTGGGCACGTAGCGGCGATTCTCGATGGCGCTGATCGTCTGCCGGGTCAGCGATGCTCCGTCGGCCAAGGCCTGCTGAGACAGCCCGCCCTCCGCACGGAGCTGGCGGACGCGGTTCTGGACCTGCCGGGGACTGTCTTCAATTGTGCTGATGCGTGACTCCTGTGTATGGTAAACCAGGCAAAAAGTAAACTATACCATACATTCGACCGAAGGTCCCCAGATAAGGATCGAATGTTGAACAACCGAGAGCGGAGTGGTATACTGGTGCTCCAAAGTTTCCAGCCTCTGGGCTTCGGCAGAGTTGTCTTTGAAAGTGGGCGGGTCCCACTTTCTTTGTTAAGAGGGGATGCGCCGGATCTTAGACGGGGGGTGCAGAGATGAAGAGCGATTTCATAATCGCTTTGACACAGCTTGCCGCCGAGCGCAATCTGCCGCGAGAGATAGTGCTCTCGGCGATCGAAGCCGCCCTCGTCTCTGCCTACCGCAAGGACAGCATCACCTCGGGCCAGAACATCTCCGTCAAGCTAGACCCTGCCGAGGGCGAGGTCAGCGTCCACATCGTCAAGACCGCCGTCGAGGAGGTCGAGGACCCTCAACAAGAGATGACGCTGGCCGACGCCCGCAAGATCAAGCCGGACGCCGAGATCGGCGATATCATCCCCACCGAGACCCTGCCCCATACTGCCGGGCGCATTGCCGCTCAGACCGCCAAACAGGTCGTGCTGCAGCGTTTGAGAGAGGCCGAGCGCGAGCTGGTCTACGAGGAGTTCGGCGAGAAGGAGGGCGAGGTCTTCACGGTGACGGTCCAGCGGATGGAGCCGAGGCAGATCATCGTCGAGCTGGGGCGCGCCGAGGCCATCCTACCCGCGTCCGAGCAGGCCCACTTCGAGAGATACCGAGTTGGGCAGAAGATGAAGGTCCTCCTCCAATCCGTCCGGCGGTCGAACAAGGGCCCCGAGCTCATCGTGTCGAGGGCGGACAAGACCCTGCTCAAACGCCTCTTCGAGATGGAGGTGCCCGAGATATACAACGGCGCTGTGGAGATCATGGCCATCGCTCGGGAGTCGGGCGCCCGAAGCAAGGTGGCCGTGTTCGCTAGGCAGCAGGGCGTCGACCCGGTCGGCTCCTGCGTTGGGCTCAGGGGGATCCGCATCCAGAATATCGTCAACGAGCTTCACGGGGAGAAGATCGACGTCGTCGAGTGGAACAAGGATGCTGCCACGTTCATAGGGAACGCCCTCAGCCCGGCCCCCGTGATGAGGGTCGAGCTGGACCCCGAAACCGCTACGGCGACCGCCGTCGTTCCCGACCGCCAGCTCTCGCTGGCCATCGGCAAGGAAGGTCAGAACGCCAGGCTGGCGGCCAAGCTGAGCGGTTGGAAGGTCGACATCAGGAGCAACGTCGAGGTGGAGGCGGAAGGGCTCGCAAGGGCCCCGGCTGCCGAGGTTGCCGAGGCCGTGACCGTGGCGGAAGCCCCGGTCGAAGAGCCGGTGGCGGAGGTCCTGGCGGTTGCCGAGGTCGCTGCGGAGGCGCCCGTCCAGGTCGAGCCTGAGCCCGTGCTCGTCGAGGCCGAAGCGGTCGTGCAGGCGTCGACGGAAGAGGCTGCGGCCGCGGAGACGGTCGTGGAAGAGGCCCCCGCCACGGAGACTCAAGACGCCGAACCGGTCGAGCAGCCCGTTGAGGCGTTGGGAGATCTCTTCGTCGAGACGGTCCCAGAAGAGGTTCCCGTGGGCGCCGAGCAGACCAGGGCTCTCACCGACCTCCCCGACGACATATGGTCGCTGAACAAGGGCAGACAGTCAGAGTCCGGCCGTATTCGCTTCGCGGAGGACATCGCGGAGCTCAGCAGCCTGAAGGCCCGAGGTGGCGGCCGCCGTGGCGGCCGTGGAGGTGGGGGTGGAGCCCGCCGCAAGACGAAGGCCGGTAAGCGGAGGTAGCAGGCCATCGTGGTCTCGAAGGCCCACCAACGCAGAGTCCCGCTCAGGACCTGCGTTGTCTGCGGGACCAGGGCGACGAAAACGGACCTGATCCGTCTGGTGGCCTCGAAGGATGGCGCCGTTCACGTGGACGCCACCGCCAGACTCCCGGGCCGCGGCGTCTACCTCTGCAAGGACGCGGCGTGTCGGCGGGATGGCCTCAAGAGGGGCCGCCTGGAGTACTCCCTTCGGGCGAGTATCGACGATGAATCTTGGAATGGCCTGCTGCCCGCTATAGAATCGACGATCAAAGGCGGTCGCGAGCAGGCAACGCGCTAGACGGCGACGGAAGAGCGTATGGCTAGAAGATACCGACCAGGACGGGGTCCGAGGCGGGCTCCCAGGACGAACAGGAAGACCAGCGAGGCTACGGTCGCGGTGGTAGAGGCCCCGCCGCTGGGCGTCCTCAAGATCCCCGCGACCCTGGCCGTCGGCGATCTCGCCAGCATGATGAGGGTCGACCCCATCGACGTCATCAAGCAGTTCATGCGCAACGGCTACATGATCACCATCAACGAGATCGTGGATCAGGAGGTCGCTATCGCCGTGGCGCGGTCCTTCGGCTGTGAGGCCGAGGAGCTGGACGAAGAAGAGGACAAGCCCGGCTCCCTGGTGGTCTCGGCCGACCAGGAGGATCAGGAAGAGCTGGAGCCGCGCGCTCCGGTCGTCACGATCCTCGGACACGTCGATCACGGCAAGACGACCCTGCTCGATGCCATCCGGAACACCAAAGTGGCCGAGGGCGAGGTCGGCGGCATCACCCAGAGAATCGGCGCCTATCAGGTCGATCACGACGGTGGAACGATCACGTTCCTGGACACGCCCGGCCACGAGGCGTTCACCGCGATGCGCGCCAGGGGAGCGCAGCTTACCGACATCGCAATACTTGTGGTGGCGGCCGACGACGGGATCATGCCGCAGACCATCGAAGCCATCGACCACGTCAAGGCGGCCGGCGTACCCATAGTGGTGGCGATAAACAAGATCGACAAGCCGGACGCCGATCAGGAGAAGGCCAAGCGCCAGCTTGCTGAACACGAGCTTCTGATCGAGGAATGGGGCGGAGACATCGTCTCCGTACCTGTGTCGGCTCTGACCGGCGAGGGCATTCCGACCCTGCTCGAGAACCTCCTCGTCGTGGCCGAGGTCGGCGACCTCAAAGCCAACCCCAACCGAGACGCCCGGGGCGTCGTCGTCGAGGCGAGCCTAGACAAGAGCCGGGGCCCCGTCGCCACGGTGCTGGTGCAGACCGGCACACTGCGGGTCGGAGACCACATGGTGATCGGCGACGTACGCGGCCGCGTCAAGGCGATGCTGTCCTTTGACGGAAAGCGAATCGAGGAGGCCGGTCCCTCCCGTCCGGTGGAGGTTCTCGGAATCTCGGGGCTCCCTCCGGCGGGCGAGGTCTTCACCGTCGTGGCGGACGACAAGGCATCTCGTCAGCTGGTCGAGGAGCGCACCAAGGATCGACAGCAGCGGGGCCATCCGGCCGGGGTCTCGCTGGAGGACGTCCACACCAGGATCCAGTCCGGCGAAGAGAAGGGGCTCAACCTGATTGTGAAGGCGGACACCCAGGGTAGCATCGACGCGGTGCGCAACGTGCTCGACCGGCTGAACGGGGAGAAGATTCGCGTCAACGTGATCCACGCCGGGTCCGGGACGATCACTGAGAACGACGTTAACCTGGCTGCCGCGTCCAGCGCTATCGTGCTGGGGTTCAACAGCCGCCCGGAGCAGGGGGCCCGTACCCTCGCCGCCCAGGAGGGCGTGGACCTTCGGTTCTACGACATCATCTACCGGCTGGCCGAGGACATCGAGAAGGCTCTCGAGGGCCTTCTGGAGCCGGTCACCCAGGACGTCCTGGACGGCTACGCAACCGTGAGGGTCATGTTCACCATCTCCAGGCGGAAGGTCGCCGGAATCTACGTGAACCAGGGTCGTATCCCCCGAAGCAGCGAGATCCACGTAAAGAGAGGCGATGAGAAGATCTTTGTCGGGAAGATCGCCAGTCTCAAGCACTTCAAGGACGACGTGCGGGAGGTCGCGACCGGCTTCGAGGGGGGTATCATGCTCGAGGGCTTCCAGGACATCCACGAAGGCGACATCCTGGAGGCCCACCACACCGAGCAGGTCGGGGTCGCCTAGCCCGCCCCCGTTGACCGAGAGCAGACGCTCTTAACCCCAGCCCGAGGAATCCCCATGACCTACCGTATCGAGCGTGTCAACGCCCTTTTGCGCCAGGAGATCAGCCAGGTTCTGGCGGCCGATCTCAAGGACCCCAGGCTCGCGACTCTCGTGAGCATCGTCCGAGTGTCGTCCTCCCGGGATCTCAGGATGGCCAGGGTGTACGTCAGCGTGATGGGGGACGACTCCGCGAAACAGAACACACTCCTGGCGCTGAAGTCGGCCGCCGGCTTCATTCACCGATCCATCCGGAAGAAGCTGGACCTCAAGAACGTCCCCATGCTGGACTTCCGCATCGACGAGTCGATCGAACAGGGCGCCGAGCTTCTCCGGCTGATCAAGGAGGTGGCCCCGGTGACTGACGGAGAGGGGGCGCCCTAGCGATGACCGCCGCGAGCCCATCCCCACATGGCCGGCGCGATGGCTCGGGACGCTCGGTGGACGGGATTCTCAACGTGGACAAGCCGCCCGGCGTGACCTCGATGGAGGTCGTGCGCCGGATCAAGCGCGCGAGCCGGATGAGGAAAGTGGGTCACGGGGGGACACTGGACCCCATGGCCACCGGCACCGTCCCCATCTGCCTCGGCCAGGCCACCCGGCTGATGGAACACCTGATTAACCACACCAAGGAGTACCGCGGCGCGATCGAGCTTGGGGTGGAGACAGATACCTACGATGCCGTGGGCACGGTCGTCGGAAGGGCCGACGCGTCGGGAATCACGCCCGACGCCCTGGAGCGCGCGATCCTCTCGTTCACGGGGTCGATCCTCCAGGTGCCACCGATGTACAGCGCGCTCAAGTGGCGAGGGAAGAGGCTATACGATCTGGCCCGGTCGGGCATCGAGGTCGAGAGAGAACCGCGGCGGGTCGACGTGCTCAGCATGGATATCCTCGACTGGTCCCCGCCGGTGGTCACGCTGGAGATCACGTGCGGCCGAGGGTTCTACGTCAGGTCGCTGGCTCACGATCTCGGGGAGATACTCGGATGCGGCGGGCACCTCAAGAGCCTGGTCCGTCTCCGAACCGGTCCCTTCAACGTATCGGACGCGATCCCGCTGGAAGAGGCCGAGCGGCGCTTTGCCGACGGCACCTGGCAAGAGCTGATTCATCCGCCGGACGTGGTGCTGCGAGCGATGCGCGCGATGGTGGTGAGCGGCGAGGTCGAGGAGATGATCAGACACGGCCGCGCGCTGCCTCCAGGTCTACGGATACCGTTCTCCAAGCCCGGAGAGGAGAGTCGGGTCTACGGTCTGGACGGCGGCTTCCTCGCGATCCTCACGTTCGATGCCGCCGCGGGCCGGTGGCAGCCGGACAAGGTATTCGCCGCAGGAGCCCCCAAATAACAGCGGCGTTCCGACTATTCAGGGGGCGTCCTCGGGCCATTCGTCGACCACCACCACGTCCACTCCGTCCGTCTCCAGCACCGACACCTGGGTCCCATCCGGATGCGTCTCGTAGCGAAGGTCGACGCTGGCGCCGCCTACCCTGAGCCCCCTCACCTCGACGTATTCCAGAAACGGGGGAAGCCGGCGGGGCTTGACGACCGTAAGTCTGCCCTCGAGCGCGTTGGGGACCAGCCCGAGGATCGCCTGAAGAAGCAGGGGGAAAGCACCTGCGGCCCAAGCCTGGGGCCGCGACGCTACGGGATAGCGGACGGGCTCACTGTGAGGCGTGCGCGGTACCCCGCTGAACAGCTCCGGCAGGCGGTGGTACTCGAACGAGCGGGCGCTATCGTAGATCGCGGCGACGATCCGGTTGAGGGCCTCCTCGAAGCCGTAGCGCCTGAGCCCCATGCCGATAAGGGAGTTGTCGTGGGGCCAAACCGTGCCCAAATGATATCCCAGAGGATTGTACCGCCGCTCGTGGCTGCTCAGCGTTCTTATCCCCCAGCCGGAGAACATGTCGCTCGAGCAGAGACGATCGACGAGTGCGGCCGCCCTGCTCTTGTCTACGATCCCGGTCCATAGCCCCTGGGCCGGGTTGGAAGTGACGACGGCGGCGGGCTCGTTACGGCCTGCCAGGGCCAGCGCGAAGAACTGGAGGTCTTCGACCCAGAAGTCGCGATTGAACCTGGACTTCAGCGCGGCGGCATCCCGGCGAAGCTCCTCGGCTAGATCGGATCGGTCGAGGCGCTCCACCAGCCCGGCCAGGCCCTGGTAGGCTGCGTAGACATAACCCTGCACCTCCGCCAGTGCGATCGGCGACTCGACGAGACTGCCATCTGCGGCGACGATGCCATCGTGGGAGTCCTTCCAGCCCTGGTTGAGAAGTCCCTTCGACGACCGTTTGCTGTAGCTCAGATAGCCGCTCTCGGGCGGACCCATCTGGTCTCTCACCCACTCGCGCGCCGCCATCAGGCTCGGCTCCAGCTCCCGCACGAGCTGCATGTCACCGGTCCAGGCCACGTACTCGGACGCCAACAGGAGGAACAGGGGGGTCGAGTCCACCGACCCGTAGTACGGCGTCATCGGTATCTCATCCGTCGCGGCCATCTCTCCGGTTCGCAGCTCGTGGAGGATCTTCCCAGGCTCCTCGTCCCGCCAGTCGTCGGGGTTCCGGCCCTGCCAGCGCGCGAGTACCCGGAGCGTCCTCTCGGCGACTTTGGGGTTGAAGGCGAGCATTTGCAGGGCCGTAATAAGACTGTCGCGCCCGAACAGACTGCTGAACCAAGGCGTGCCCGCCGCGATGAACCCTCCGTCGCCGTCTTCGACTCGCAGCATCCGCAGATCGGTGAGTGAGCGCTCCAGCATGGCGTTGACGAAGTCGTTGCTCGTGAAGACGCGGGTGCATGAGCTGATCCAGTCGCGGTACGAGGCGGCCAGGGTATCGAACTGCTCTCCGAAGGACGCGTCGATGTGGTCGCCGTTCGGGATGATGGTGACGTGGATCGAGACGGACTCACGGTGGCCCAGGTCCAGTGTGAATCGGGCGCCATCGGCGGAGACGATCTCAGGTGCGGGCGAAAAGATCAGCTCGGTCGTGCGCCTGACGCCGTCCAGACCCTCGTAGGCGAAGATCACCCGATCGTCGCGCACCTCGGGCGGGAAGAGCTTCCCGCGTCGCGGCCGTGTCTCTCCCCTCACCTCGAACATGTCAGCGAAGTCGGCGGCGAATCTCAGACGAAGAGCGATGCGAGTGCGCTCGATGGCGAAATTGGTCACCCGGATGCTCTCGACCAGGGACTTGTTGACCACGCGGCGGCGCGTAACCTCGATGCTGTCCTTGAGAATCACCCGTGAGTCGACGGTCATCCTGGGATTGGTGAGGTGCTGCTCGGAGCCGAAGCCCAGCTCGGCCGTAGAGAGCAGGACGGTCGGCCTGACGTCGTCGAGAGTTAGGTCGTAGACGGACAGATGCCTGGTGTCGCCCCTGTAGAGGCCGTACGCCGCCTGTGCGGGCGGCAGGTTGCCCTCCTCGTCGGTCATCAAGAAGAGGTCGCCCTCCTTGATGAACTGGGCCTCCCGGATGTCCGCTATGGCTAGGGGCTCACCCTGGGGTATGATAAGTCCAGGGCCGGACGCCGAGCGCGTGTCCTCCCGTGGCGACGCGACTCCGTCGCGCTGTGAACTGCGCTCCGTCACGTTTGGGACGGCATTGCCACGAGCTCGATGCCACTCGTCTCTCTCGCGGCGGGCTGGACCCGCCGAAAGGCGCGTCCCCGCCGAGCGGCGTAAGGCCGGACTATCCTGACCAATCGGTGACCTTGAGGTAGTTCTCTACACTCGTTACGAAGGGCAGCCACCGCGTCTCCGTCCCGGCCCTTTCTTTCAACAGCTCGCTGGGCACCTCTCCCAGTAGGTCGACCTCGCCGCCGCCACGGTACCTCACCACCAGCCCCGAGTCGATGCTCAGGTTCTCCGAGAGATAGGCCAGAATCCGGCTCTCGTAAAGGCTGCGGCCCTCCGGGGCCAGAGTAGCCGGGCGCGGGTCGTCGCTCGGTCCCGGAGCATGAGCTCCGGTCGTGTGTGCCGGCTTGAACTTGTTGATGACGTCCCTCAAACCTCTGACCTCGTCCCGCACGAGCTTCTCGGCCCTCCTGCATTGGAGAACGCTGGGAACCCACCCTTCGATCACGGCGACACGATGCCGCACAACGACTCCGAGATCGAGGATTTCGAGGTCCTCGCACTCTGTGAGAACCTTCAAGACCGACCTCTCGAGCGCGCAGTCTACAGCGGAGTCAGAGGGCGCTCTTGACTGCTCCACCACAACCACCTCCCTCATCGGTTCAACGCCGGGACGCCGCCCGAAACCTGGGGGCCGGGGCTATCTGGCCCGCCAGCTCGGCTGCTCCGACCGGTCCGACGAGGATCCGGGGCAGGAGCTCCCGCTCGGATGCTGACATGATGCGCTGGTAGGCAGCTATATAATCATCCACCATACGGGGAGCGTCGAACTTCTCGACGACGTGCTGCCGACAGCGGGAGCGGTCGATGTGGTCGACCTGCTGGACGGCCGCTGCCATCTGCTCGGGCGTATCGACAACATACCCGGTCTCGCCATCGACGACCACCTCGGGCACCGAGCCCCGGTTGAATGCGATCACCGGGGTGCCGGAGGCCATCGCCTCGACCATGAACAGGCCGAACGGCTCCGGCCAATCTATGGGCGCCAGGAGGCAGTACGCCTCGGACAGGAGCTGTCGCTTGCGTCGGTGGTCGGCCTCGCCGACATACTCGATCAGCTCTCCGTCCACCTCGGGCAGCACCTGCGTCTGGAAATACTCCTCGTCGTCAGCGTCCACGTTGCCGGCAAGCAGTAGCCGCCGTCCCAGCTTCCTGGCCACGTCGATCGCCTGGCGGGGGCCTTTCTCGGCGCTCATGCGGCTGAGGAACAGGAGGTAGGAATCGGTCGTGGACCGATCGTTGAATGGATAAGAGGCGATGTCGATGGAATTGTAGATCACACCCGCGAAGCGGTCTTTCTCGGGGAGCAGAGATTTCGCCGACAGGCTGACCGTGTTGTACCAGCCATCGTACCGGGAGAAGAGGAGGCTGAGGTCTGGCGTCAGGTTGCCGTGCAGCGTGGTCAGGACCGGTGTGTCCACCAATCCAGCCATCGCCATGCCCACGAACTCGGTGTGGTTGTGGATGATGTCGAAGTGCTCTGCCTGCTTCAGACAGACAGCGGCGTTGAGCGTATTGAGAGCTCCCCGGTGCCTCGGCGTCTCCCGCAGGAAATGAGGGCAGACCGACTCGAGTCGCGCGCCGGTCACGGAATCTCCGCTGGCGAATAGGGTCACGTCGTGCCCGCGGTGGACCAGTCCCTCGGAAAGCAGACTCACGACCGCCTCTGTGCCTCCGTAGGCCAGCGGAGGCACCCGCATCTCCAGCGGCGCTATCATACCGATCCGCATCGCGGCACGGCCTTCCCGACGTCTAACCGAACTCCGGAAAAACGCCCCGAGGGCTCACTCGATGGGCGCTGCCCTTACACACAAAATCGATTCCGAGTGAAAGAAGGTGAATATTCGGTGAATCCGTCGTTCCAAGATTATATTTCTGCGCCGTTCCGGTGTCAAATTCTGTTCGCGTGGCACAGTAATCCTTCGTCCACGGTCCGATCACTCCGATTGACCCTCGCGTACCCGATCACCGGGAGGACTCAAACAGCGCTCTCCTATTGACAACGCTCTCCGGCAAGGTATATCGTCTAGCTGCGACCCAGCTATAGTTCCAGGAGGTTTTCAAGTGGAGGCTTATTGCTTCAAGTGCCGAGAAAAGCGGGAGGTCAAGAACCCGAAGGCGGTAACGCTCAAGAACGGCCGCCCGGCGACTGAGGGTGTCTGCCCCGTTTGCGGGACGAAGGTCTTCCGAATCGGCAAAGGCTAGCTCAGGCCCGGGGCCTTACAGGTCCTGGGATCGCGCTCGAGGAGCTCTGTAAAGCAGCGCGTCCCCCGCACCCGATGCGCGGGGACGCGCTTTTGCTGCGTTCGGGCGCCTTGACCGTCCTCGGCGCCGAACCTACAATGTAGACTGGTGGTGATCAGGTGACAACGTACGCAATAGTTCGGTCGGGCGGTAAGCAGTACCGCGTAGAGGCCGGAGACACGATCAGGGTGGAGTCCCTCCCGGGCGACGACGGTGACGCCGTCGAGCTTGAGGACGTCCTGATGGTCTCGAAGGACGGGAAGGTCACCGTCGGCACCCCTACCGTCGCCGGCGCCAGCGTGTCGGCAATGGTCGCCGGGCACGGCAAGGGGAAGAAGGTCGTGGTCTTCAAGTACAAGGCGAAGACCCGCTACCGCAGAAAGAACGGACACCGCCAGCTGTACACCGATCTGCGGGTAACCGACATCTCAATAGAGTGACGGGTAGGGGAGAGAGGTATGGCACACAAGAAGGGCGGAGGAAGCACCAGAAACGGGCGTGACAGCCAGAGCAAGAGGCTTGGCGTGAAGCGCTACGACACCCAGCTGGTCACCGCCGGCACGATAATCGTTCGCCAGCGCGGCACCAAGGTGCTACCCGGCAGGAACGTCGGACTAGGCAGAGACCATACCCTCTTCGCGCTGATAGACGGAAAAGTGAAGTTCGAGCACGCGACCCGCGACAAGAAGCGGGCCAGCGTGTATCCGGAGGAGTAGAGCAAGCTCGCGTGAAGCCCGAAATTCATCCTACGTACCATCCAGAAGCCCTGGTAACCTGTTCCTGTGGGAGCACGTTCACCACCGGCTCGACCAAGCCGTCGCTCAAGGTGGAGCTGTGTAATCAGTGCCACCCCTTCTTCACCGGAGAGCAGCGAATCATCGACACCGAGGGCAGGGTAGAGCGCCTGAAGCGTCGATTCAAGTTGGAGTAATCCCGGCGCGATAACACACGCAGGTAGAAAAGGGGTGAGGTGCTTCACCCCTTTTTCGTTCCCCTATCATTACGGCGGTCGTCCAACGATGTCGTCAGATCAACAGCGAATCACATACGGTGGCCAGGCGGTCCTCGAAGGGGTGATGATCCGAGGGCAGACCTGCGCAAGTGTCGCCGTCCGGCGTCCCGACGGTGGCATCTCGCTAAGCTCGATGCCCGTGAGCCCGATCCTCAACGGACGGCTCAGGAGGGTCCCGCTCGTCAGGGGGATCCTGGTCATGGCCGAGACCCTGATACTGGGGATGCGCGCCCTCAGCTACTCCGCTAACGTGGCGGTCGAGGCAGAGGGCAAAGAGATGGGGAGGGGCGCGATCGCCGGGACCGTGGCGATGTCTGTCGCGTTCGGAGTCGGCCTCTTCTTCCTTGCGCCGCTGTTTGCCAGCAGGGCACTCGAGGGTCTTCTAGGCTCGAGCCTTCTGGCCAACGTCGTCGAGGGCGTCATCAGGCTGGCGATCTTCCTCGCCTACATCCTCGCCATCGGCAGGATGAACGAGATCAAACGGGTCTTCATGTACCACGGAGCGGAGCACATGACCGTGCACGCCCAGGAGCGGCGGGATCCGCTCGAGGTGGAGGCGATCCGCAGGTACTCGACGGCCCATCCCCGCTGCGGCACGGCCTTCCTCCTCATGGTCATGGTGGTGGCGATCATCGTGTTCATCTTCGCCGGACGGGAGCCGTTCTGGTGGCTGCTCGTCTCTCGGATTGTCTTCATCCCAGTCATCGCCGCGATCAGCTACGAGCTGATCCGCTTCAGCGGCTTCCACTCCAGCAACCCACTTGTCAAGATCGTCACAGGCCCCAGCCTTCTGCTGCAGACCCTGACGACCCGGCAGCCAGACGACGACCAGATCGAGGTCGCCGTTGCCGCGCTCAAGGAGGCCCTCCGCGGCGACGAGGCCGCCCTGGCTCATACGGCTCCGAGCTAGCGCTTCATATCCAGGGTGGATGGCTTACGACCGGCTGAATCGCCGGCGCCCTGCTGGGGGCAGAGCTGGAGGCGGTGGTGAGGGCGTCCGGGTTTGAGCGATTCGAGATCACATGGCGCGAGGACGTCTTTAGCGGGGCTCCCCAGGAATCCACTGCGGAGGCGTTCGGGACCTTTGGTGTGAGCTTCAGGGCGTTCAAGCCGGGGGCCTAACCGGCGAAATGACCGTCGTCTAGCGGCGCCGCTCGCGGAGCCGGGCCCAGACGGCTTCGGGCTTGACGCCGGTGGCGGCGAGCAGAACCAGAGTGTGATAGAGCAGGTCCGCGGCCTCTGCCGCGACGGCCTCCGCGTCTCCCTCGACCCCGGCTATCGCTGTCTCACCGGCCTCCTCGATCACCTTCTGTGCGATCCTGCCGGCGCCGCGCTTCAAGAGGTCCGCCGTGTAGCTGCCCTCGGGCATATCCCTCTTGCGATCCTGGATCACCGCAAAGAGCTCGTCCAGCACGCCGGCACCCGTCTCGGAGCGGGCGAACTCTGGGACCTCGTCGAGAGGCGTGAAGAAGCAGGTTGGGTTGCCCGTGTGGCAGACGGGCCCGTCGGGCGTCACGCGGAGGAGGATCGTGTCGCCGTCGCAGTCCAGCGACGCGGACACCAGCCGCAGGTAGTTGCCGGAGACCTCGCCCTTGTGCCAGAGATCGGAGCGGCTACGGCTGTAGAACCAGACGTCGCCGCCTTCGAGGGTCCGCTTCAGCGAGCCCGGGTTCATGTAGCCCAGCATTATCACCTCGCCGCTGGCGGCGTCCTGGGCTATTGCGGGGATCAGTCCGGTGCTATCTAACTGGATCATTCGCTCATCGCACCGGGAGGCCGGCCCCGGCCAGATACTCCTTTACCTCGGCGATCCGAAAGGTCCCGTAGTGGAATATGCTCGCGGCCAGGACGGCGTCGGCCCTGCCGATCTCGATCGCCTGACGCATGTGCTCCAGCTCTCCCGCCCCGCCGCTGGCGATCACCGGAACAGGTACCGCCTCCGAGACCGCTCTGAGCAGTTCCAGGTCGTAGCCTGCCTGCCTGCCGTCGGCGTCCATGCTCGTCAGCAGGATCTCCCCGGCGCCCAGCTCGGCGACCCGTCTGGCCCACTTGACCGCATCGAGTCCGGTTCGCTTGCGCCCGCCGTGGGTGAAGACCTCCCAGTGAGAACCGTCGTCCAGCAGGAGATCGGCCTCCACAGCGTCCGGAGGAGTCGTCTGGGCCCCTCCCTCTCCGGCTCCGTTGGCGATCGCCTTCGCGTCGATAGCCACCACGATGCACTGGTTGCCGAAGAAGTCCGAAGCGTCGGCGACCAGGCCTGGATTCAGAATCGCCGCCGTGTTGAGAGACGCCTTGTCGGCGCCGGCTTCGAGCATACGGCGGACATCCTCGACCCTCCGTAGCCCACCCCCAACCGTCAAAGGGATGAACACCTCGTCCGAGACCTTGCGGACCAGCTCTACCATGATCTCTCGGGCGTCGGAGCTGGCCGTGATGTCGAGGAACACCAGCTCGTCGGCGCCCTCGCGGTCGTAGAGGCGGGCCAGCTCCGCCGGGTCGCCCGCGTCGCGAAGGTTCACGAAGCTGATCCCCTTGACGACTCTCCCGTTGTCGACATCCAGGCATGGGATGATGCGCTTGGTCAGCATCGCCCGCCGCCGGCCGGCCGGCCGTTCACTTCTTGGGCTGCTTCCTCAGGATCAGCATGTACTGGTCCTTGTTCACCTCGTGGCGGGCAGTGAACCGGAAACCGGCGGCGGTGACCAGCTTCAACATATCGGCCTCGTCGATGCGCTGCGCCACCGGCGGCCCGCTCTCGGTCTCCTTCTTGTACCACTCGAGGATGGCCAGCCACCCCCCGTTGCACAGAGCCCGGTTGGCATCCTTGAGCAGCCCCTTGCGGTCGTTCGCCTCCTGGAGGACGAAGGCCATGAGGGCCCCGTCCAGACTTGATTTCTCCAGAGGGAGCTTGGTCTCTTCGGAGAGAAGCAGCTCGGTATTGGTAAGACGTATAGACTCCAGCGCGGTCTTGGTAGCGTCCAGCATCTCCTGCTGGACGTCCAGAGCGTAGACCTTGCCGTCGAACAGGTACTTGGCCAGAGGGATCGTGAAGTATCCGGGTCCTGCACCGATGTCCGCCACCGTATGGTAGGGCTGGATCGGTAACAGGGACAGGACACGATGGATGTCCAGGTGCCGACGTCTGTCATCGGAGACGAGGACATCCTTGTTGCTCGGGTCGAACTTCTCGGGCATTAACGCAAACCTCTAAGTGGTTTTCGGGGATGGTGCCGCGGCGCGTATCGCCTCGGCCAGGTCGATGTCTCCAGTATACAGCGCTTTGCCGACGATCGCCCCCTCCAAATTGCAGCCGGCCAGCCTGACCAGGTGCTCCGGCTGGGATATCCCACCCGCCGCGAGGACGTGCAGGTCCGGCTGGGCAGCTAGCGCCGCGACGGCCTCGAAATTGGGCTCGGTCAGAGTTCCGTCCCTTGTCACGTCCGTATGGACCAGTCTTTGCACTCCCAGGGCGACCATCCGGTCGACGACCTCGGATGCGAGGATTCCGCTTCCCTCGGTCCAGCCGCTGACTGCGACGTATCCATCGCGGGCGTCGATGCTGACGGCCACGGTCTCGACTCCTAGACGGCTGCACAGAGCCTCCACCAGCTCGGGGTTCTCGACGGCCGCCGTGCCGAGGATGACACGATCCGCGCCGGCCGAGACCGCGGCCTCGGCCGACTCCACGGACCGGATTCCGCCGCCGAGCTGCACCGCGGCCGAGACCGACGATGCGATCTCCGCGACCAGGCCGAGGTGTACGGGTGCCCCGGCCCTGGCGCCGTCGAGGTCCACTATGTGGAGCCGTGTCGCCCCGAGCTCGACCCAGCGCCGGGCGACGTCCAGAGGCAGGTCCGAGTAGACCGTCTCGCGTCCGTAGTCGCCCTGGTACAGACGAACGCAGCGTCCGTTGCGTATGTCGATCGCCGGGATGACCTCCATCTCTCTAAGCCCTCGCCGTCTGGACAAAGGCCCGGTAGAGCTCGAGGCCGGCGTCGCCACTCTTTTCTGGGTGGAACTGGACCGCCACCACGTTGTCCCAGGCGACCGCGCTGCAGAACTCGACCCCGTAGGTCGTGACGCCCGCCACGGCCGACGCGTCCTCGGGGTCGGCGTAGTAGCTGTGAACAAAATAGAAGGACGACCCTCTGGGAGCGGCGTCCAGCACCGGGTGTCCTTTTCGGAGGTCGACCTGGTTCCACCCCATGTGCGGGATCTTGAGCCCGCCCGGAAGGCGGCGGACGCGGCCGGTAAGTACACCCAGCCCAGGCTCCACGCCCTCGTCGGAGCGCTCGAGCAGAAGCTGCAGGCCCAGGCAGATGCCCAGGAACGGCCGGCCCCCCTCGACGAACCGTTTGATCGGATCGACGAGCCCCTTGTCCCTGAGATGCCGCATCGACGAGTCGTTGGCCCCCTGTCCCGGAAAGACCAGGGCATCCGCCCGCTGGATGTCGCCCGCATCGCTGGTCACCAGCGCCTGGGCGCCCGAGCGCTCCAGCGCCCTCTCGACGCTGCGAAGATTGCCGGCCTGGTAGTCGACTACGGCGATGACAGGTCTGCGCATCACGACGTTGCGAGGGACGGGACCGGTCGAGCAGGATCGGCCGGAACGATCGACAACAAAGAGCAGCTAGGCCCGCTCGCCGGTCGTAAGCTCGAAGGGCAGGTGGCGATCCTCGTACCGGGCCAGGATGAAGAGGAGGTCGGCCAGCCGGTTCAGGTAGCGCAGCACCTCGGGATTGCCCAGCATGTCCCGTTCTTGTAGCTCGACGACGCGCCTCTCCCCTGTCCGGAGCAGGCTTCGAGCCATGTCGAGCGCGCCCGAGGCGGCCGATGCCCCCGGCACGATGAACGCGTTCGGGAGCTCGATCTGGGCGTCGATCTCGTCGATGAGGCCTTCGAGCCTGTCCACCATCTCCGGCGACACGACCGCGAAGTTATCCCGCAGGTGCTGGTACTGGTCGGCGGCCGTCGCCAGCTCCGCGCCCACGGTGAACATCTCGCGCTGGACCTGAAGGAGGATCTCTTTGACGCGCTGGTCCTGCGAAAGGGCGCGCGCCATCCCCATTGCCGACACGGCCTCGTCGGTGGTGCCGTACGCCTCGCATCTCGGATCGGTCTTGGAGACACGGCCGCCGAACAGCAGCCTGGTTTCGCCCGTGTCGCCCTTTCTGGTGTACAAACGCATCTCTAATGCCTCTGGGACCACCTGCATTATAGCAGCGGGGACACCTCGGATGGGCCCCCGGACCCGGCGAAGCTCGTCGCCGCTCACGCGAAAACGCAGGAGGGCCCGGCGGCGCAGCCGCCGGGCCCTCCTGGCTACTGACGGGTGGACCCCGTCGCCGGTCGGGCTAGCCGCCGGCCTTTACCTCGACCTTCCGGGCCTTCGTGGACTCCCGCTTGGGAATCCTGATGGTCAGGACGCCGTTGCCGTATGTGGACTCTATCTTCTCGGTGTCCACGGTGTCGGACAGGCGAAGGGCGCGCTGGAAGTCGCCGGATCGGCGCTCCCGGACGATGTAGCTCTCGCTCTTGTCCTCGGCCTCGGCCTCGGCCTCGGTATGACCCTTGATGGTCAGCACGTTGCCATCGATTGTGACGTCGATGTCCTCGGGTGCGACCCCCGGGGTGGAGGCGCGGACGACGAAACTGTCGTCTTCCTCGACCACGTCCAGGGGGACTCCCCAAACGGCGTGTCCGTTCTCGGTGTGGCCGTAGACCATCCTCGGTCCGAAGCCGCGAACGAAGCCTCGGTCCAACCGTCGGAGCTCTCTAAAAGGATCCCATCTCTGTAGTGCCATTTCTACGATAACCTCCCGTAGTAGCTGTTCCCTGCCGAGGGCCCCGATGGCCCTTCGTTAGTACGTTTAGTATAATCTCGTTGCCCTCGCTATATCAAGAGACTTATAGAGATCACTACAAGATAGATACTGGCGTCGCTGTGACCTATGCTATAATACAAATTGAGGTTGGAAACCCGGTACGGGGCTGGTATGGAAGACTTATACAAGACACTGGGCGTCTCCAGAGGCGCCAGCGACGACGATATTCGAAGGGCCTTCAAGAAGAAGGCGCGCCAGTATCATCCGGACCTGAATCCGGGTGACAACGAAGCCGAGTCCAGGTTCAAGGCGATCAACGAGGCCTACGGGGTCCTGTCGGACGCCGACAGCCGAAAGAAGTACGACAAGTACGGCGAGAACTGGAAGCACGCCGATCAGTTCGAGGCGCAGCAGCAGGCGCATCGATGGACGGCCCGAGGCGGCCGCCCTGGGCCGGAGTTCGAGTTCGACCTCTTCGGCGGACTCGGAGACCTTCTGGGAGGCCATCGTGGCCGATCCAGGGGCGGCGCCGCGACGATGACCCGAGCCCAGACCGAGGTCCAGATAACGCTGCAAGAGGCGTTCTCCGGTACCAAGCGCATGGTCACCCTGACCACCGGCGACAAGGATCGCCGGATAGAGGCCGCCATTCCGCCCGGTGTGGATACGGGATCGGTGGTCCGCCTGTCGCTCGGAGCGGACCAGGAGGTGCTTCTGCGGGTCGTAGTGGCCTCCAACGGACGCTTCCAGAGGAAGGGGAACGACCTCTTCACCGACGTCGAGGTTCCGATGGCCGACGCCATATTAGGCGGCGAGATCGAGGTCCGGACCCTGAAAGGGAAGGTCCAGTTGAAGGTTCCGGCGGAGAGCCAGAACGGTCAGCGGATCCGCCTGGGGAAGCAGGGCATGCCGAAGCTGGGCACGCCGGACGTTAGGGGAGACCTGTACGTCGCGATTCGCCCCGTAATGCCGAAGTCGCTGTCCGACGAGCAGCGAGAGCTGATCCGGCGCTTCAATGAGCTCGGCTCTGACCAGAGGTAGACGACCATGACAAACGACGAGATCTTCGCAGACGACCAGCCGTGCTTCGTGATCAGCGTTGCGGCGCGGATGTTGGGGCTGCGCACGCAGACCCTCAGGTACTACGAGCGTCTCGGGCTGATCGAGCCCTCCCGGACGTCCGGGAACCAACGCGTGTTCTCCCGAGTCGACGTCGAGCGGGTCCGGCGTATCCGGAACCTGACCGAAGACCTGGGGCTGAACCTGGCGGGAGTCGAGGTCGTCCTGAATCTCCTCACCCGATTGCAGATGACTGAGAACGAGGTGGCCCGTCTCACGGCGGAGAACGAGCAGCTCCGCAGCCAGGCGGAGGCCGCCGGCCCAGCCTGACCGAGAACGAGGTGGCCCGTCTCACGGCTGCTCCAACCTCGCGGGATCGTGAAATATGGGGAGTGCAGAGGGGCTGAGCCCCTTTGCCGGTCATTCTGCGGAAGGATGAGGGTCCCCCTCAGACCGCAGATAACCGAGAACGAGGTGGGCCGTCTCACGGTTGCCCCAACCTCGCGGGATCATGAAATACGGGGAGTGCAGAGGGGCTGAGCCCCTTTGCCGGGGAGTCTGCGGAAGGATGAGAGTCCCCCTCAGACCGCAGATAACCGAGAACGAGGTGGGCCGTCTCACGGTTGCCCCAACCTCGCGGGATCATGAAATACGGGGAGTGCAGAGGGGCTGAGCCCCTTTGCCGGGGAGTCTGAGGGTCCCCCTCAGATATCTTCTTTCCCCCTTCCCGGCCAGGAAGGGGTCAGGGGGATGGGGCCGGTCGTGTATACTGTTGCACGTCGAAGGGCCGCATGGACGGGGCCGCGCGAATTCGAGGTCGAGGATGGCGACGGAAGATCAACCTGAGCGCCCGAAGCGGGAGATCCCGCCGGACTCGACCGCGATCAAACAGTCGATGTGGGCCTGGCTCTGGTCGGTGGTGCCCTGGATCATCCTGGCGCTCATCTTCCTTCAGATCGATACGACCATGACGTTGTTCGCCCTGATCCTGGCGGTCGTCGTCGTGCTGCCGCGCTTCCTGGCCTGGCGTAACACCATCTACTATGTCTCCGACGACCAGATGGTCTTCCAGCGGGGCAACTTCTTCAGCGGCTCGCAGAGGTATTCTGTGCTGATCTCGGAGCTGAGAGACGTCAGCGCCAGGTACGGCATGTTCGGCAAGGGTCTTGGGTATCAGGCGGTGATCGTCGTCCTCAGCGACGGGCTCAAGGCCACGCTGCAGTACGTCCCGACCGCCGCGGAGCTTCCCGAGCGACTGGTCCGGCTCATGGCCACGCACGGGAACAGCCCGACTCTCGACGCCGAGCCCAACGAGTAACCTCCACCGCCTCAGGATCGACGCCGGCTCTGCCGGCGGTTTGAAGAGGTCCCTACGGTGGTTGGAGCGTACGGGAGCCCCGACAGTTGTCGACACTGCGCGAACCGTTCAAGATCGTTCGGGCCGGCCGCCTCATCGACGGCCGTGGTGGGCCTCCGGTCGATCGCGGAGCCGTGATGGTCAGGGGCTCGAAGATCCTTGCGGTGGGGCCGGCCAGTGAGGTGACGGCTCCCGACGGGGCGCCCGTCGATGTCTTCGACTTTCCCGGTAAGACCGTGATGCCGGGCATGGTCGACGCGCACACTCATCACATCGGCTTCGGCGACGGCCGGGTGGGAGACGATCTGGTCAAGCTGCCGGACGAGGTTCTGACCCTCCAGGCGGCGAAGAACGCCAGGTCGTGCCTGTTCACGGGCGTGACCTCCATCCGCGAGAACGGACCCAAGAACTACACGATGTTCAGGCTGCGCGACGCCGTGAACAAGGGGATCGTGGTCGGTCCGCGGATGGTCCTCTGCGGCCGCCCCGTCTCGATCATCGGCGGGCATATGGGCTACTTCGGGTCCCGAGTCACGGGCCCGACCGAGGCCCGCGCCATGACCCGACAGCTCATCTCCGAGGGCGCCGACTACATCAAGATCACGGCGACCGGAGGGTCGACCAGCACATCGTTTCCGCTCAGGCCGTCGTTCGATGTCGACGAGCTCTTGGCGATAACCGGCGAGGCGCACAAGTTCGGCAAGCTGACGGCGGCTCACTGCAGCTCGACGCAGGGCACCATCAACTCTCTCGACGGCGGCGTCGACATGATCATCCACTGCATCTTTCAGGAGCCTGACGGCTCCACCAACTTCCGCCAGGACGTGGCGGATCGACTGGGAGAGCAAGGCGCCTACATCAACCCAACGCTGCACGTCGGGAGGGCAGGCATCTGGGCGCTCCAACAAAAGAGCCGGGCCACCGGCTTGAGTCCCGAAGAGAAGGGAGAGCTCGAGGAGGCCCTTAGAGCCTTCGACACCAGGCTGGAAGACTGCAGGCGGCTCATCGAGACGGGTCTCAAGGTGATTACCGGGTCCGACTCGTCATGGGCCAGCTACCAGCTGGGGAACACCGCGTACGAGGCCGAGTGCCTCGCGATCGCCGGGATGCCCCTGATGAGGTGTATCCAGTCCGTGACGAGCGAATCGGCCAGGTCCCTGGGCATCGACGACATCGTCGGCACGCTCGAAACGGGCAAGGAGGCCGACCTGATCGTGGTCGACGGCGACCCGGCGGCCGACATCAGGGCCCTCTGGAACGTGGAAGAGGTGTTTCTGGCAGGACAGCGGATAAACCGCGGCTCGGACGAGGCGTTGGCCGCAGTCCGGCAGCATCCGCCCGACTGAGCAGGACGCCTTCGACGGGCTCAGGCCGAACGGAAAAGAGGCGTTTCGCCGCTTGTCGCAAAGCTCGTTCAAGTGTGTATGAATGGGAGTGGGAAGGGCTCTTGGCCCTCTCCGGGGGTCCGGGGGTATCCCCCGGAAACCACCTCTCGGGTGGGTGGGGATCAAGCGACCCAGGTGTTAGCGAGGAGCATATGGCCGTCGGAGAAAAGCGATTCAAGCTGATCAAGTCCGCCCGTCTGATCGACGGCAGCGGCGGCCCTCCCATCGAGCGCGCGGCGGTGCTCGTCGAGGATGGCAGCATCAAGGCGGTGGGCAACCAGGAGTCTGTGACCGCGCCGGAGGGCGCACAGGTACAGGAGTTCAGCTACGAGGGTAAGACGGTTCTTCCCGGTCTGGTGGACTGCCACGTCCACCTGATCGGCATCGGAGACGGACGAGCCGGGGACGAGCTCGTGACACTGCCCGACGAGGTCCTGACGCTCCAGGCGGCGAGAAACGCTCGGGCGCACCTGTACTCGGGGGTCACGACCGTGCGCGACTGCGGGGCCAAGAACCGCACCACGTTCATGCTTCGGCAGGCGGTGCAGATGGGGATCACGCCCGGGCCTCGTCTGATCCTCGCGGGACGTCCCATGGCCATAGTCGGCGGACACCTGAGCTACTTCGGCTCGACCGCGACGGGTCCGGACGAGTGCAGGGCCGGCGTCCGGCAGCTGATCAGCGAGGGCGCCGACTTCATCAAGATCACCGCATCCGGCGGCAGCACCCGGACCTCGTTCCCGTCGCGCCCATCCTTCGACGTGATCGAGCTGACGGCCATCGTCGACGAGGCCCACAAGTTCGGTAAGCACGTCGCCGCCCACTCGACCAACTCCCAGGCGGTGCTCAACGTGCTGGAGGCCGGGGTCGACACCGTCATTCACGCCGTTCACAAGGAGCCGGACGGCACCCGGAGGTACCGCCCAGACGTCACCGACAAGATCGTCGAGAAGGGTGCCTTCGTCAACGCCACGCTCCACGAGTGGCGAAGCCATGTTTGGGCCTTCGAGCAGAAGAGGTCGGAGCGGGAGCTCACGGACGACGAGCAGGTTCGATTCGACACCGCGCGGCAGGACTATGAGCATCAGCTGGAATACTTCGGCCGCATGTGGGAGGCCGGGGTCAAGATGGTCTGCGGCTCCGACTCCGCCTGGCTCGACTACCGGATGGGCGGCTTCCAGCACGAGCTGGACAACCACGTCGAGGCCGGGATGTCGCCGATGGAGGCCATCGTAGCCGCCACCAGCGACTCGGCCCGGTCGTGCTGGGCGGACGACAGCGTGGGCTCCATCGAGCCGGGCAAGCAGGCCGACATCCTGGTGGTGGATGGCGATCCGCTCGAGGACATCAAGGCCCTGTTCAACGTCGTCGACGTGTTCCAGGGCGGCGATCTGGTCGACCGCGGCAACTACGTCTAGCGGGCCCCCTTCCTGGCCAGGAAGGGGGTAGCTGAGATCTGAGGGAAACCCTCAGACTCCCCGCAATCCCGACTTGTCGGGACTGCACACCCCCTATTCCAACACCGTCTGGAGGCCCCGCCGGCCGCTAGACGTCTCGCTCGATCGGCAGGCCGGCCTCTTCCCACGAATCGGTCCCACCCTCCATGGCCGAGATGTCTTTGAAGCCTTCTCTCTCGAGGATGCTGGCGGCGGTGGACGAGCGTGGTCCGGCGGCGCAAACGGTCGCGTAGCGGCCGCCGACTGCCATGGAGCGCGAGGCCTGGGGCAGGTCGCCAAGCTCGACATTGACCGTTCCCGGGATATGGCCGCTCCGCCATTCGTACCCGAAGCGCACGTCGATAACGACGGGACCATCGCCGCCTTCCATCTGGGCGTAAAGATCGCGGGGGGAGACCGCCCCGATCCGGGAAACAGGCAGCCGCGTTTCAGCCCAGGCGTCCATTCCACCTTCGACGTAACCGTCCAGAGCGTCGTACCCAATCCGGATCAGCTGCCGCACCATCTCCTCCCGATCGCCTGGCTCGTCCGAGACCAGCACGATGGGCCGTCCTTCTTCGACGAGCCAGCCGACCCAGGTTCCTGCCGAGCCGCCGAACGGGATGCTGTACGCCCTTGGGATGTGGGCGGCCGCATACTCATCGCTGGAACGGGCATCGACGGCGATGCTGTCCCGCTGCAGCCTGACCCACACCTCCCTGGGTGACAGTGGATACAGCGCCGGCAGGCCGCCCAGTATTCGAGGTCCGCGCACGTTTATCCCGGCCATTCGCTTGTAGTAGGCCGGGACCGGGGGAAGATCGGACGCTGCCAGGTCCAGGAAGTCCGCCTCGGAGGCCGCTCGGAAGAAGGGATTGCTCTCCCGCTCAAGTCCGATGGTCGACGCGTTGGCGGCCGAAGCGCCGGGCCTGGCCAGACAGAAAGAGCCCCCGCCGTGGGTGGGGTAGACTACCACGTCGTCGCTCAGTGGCCTGAGCTCCTGGGTTATGGTGCGGTGGAACCACCGGCCTAGAAATGGCGCGACATCCTTGCCCAGGAGGTCGCTGCGGGCCACCCCTCCCACGAGGAGCGCTCCGCCGCTGAAGAGCGCCTTGGGGACGCTCGAATCGCCGGTGTCGGTCGCCAGGTAGGAGACGTGCTCGGGGGTGTGGCCGGGCGTCGCGATGACGTCGAGCCGGACCTCGCCTACGTCTATCGAGTCGCCGGGGCGCAGCGATCGGTGCTCGAAGATGAGTCCGCCCGCCGCAGGGGCGCAGACCATCGCACCCGTCCGCGCAGCCAGCTCGCGGCTGCCCGAGATGAAGTCGTTGTGGACGTGGGTCTCGAGGGAGTAGGCAATCCTGAGCCCTCTGGAGGCTGCCTCCTCGATGTACAGGTCCACGTCCCGGACGGGATCGACGACGGCGCAGACGCCGGCCTCGGTGGATCCGACAAGGTACGAGCTATTCCCGAGGCTTTCGACGTTGATCTGCGATACGAACATTTCCGGTTCCCCGCCGGGTTTTGGGGTTCGCCGTCGGCCACTCGATGGGCGCCGCCCTGCGGCTATTTCTCGATTGGGGCGCCTATGATGCTACCGTACTCGGTCCAAGAGCCGTCGTAGTTCCGCACCTTGTTGTAACCCAGGATCTGGGTCAACACGAACCAGGTGTGGGAAGATCGCTCCCCTATGCGGCAGTAGGTGATGATCTCCTTGTTCGGGGTGATCCCCTTGCCGCCATAGATCTGCCGGAGCTCCTCGACGGTCTTGAAGGTTCCGTTTTCGCTGTTGACCGCCGTTACCCACGGAATGTTGGCAGCGGCGGGGATGTGCCCCCCTCTCTGGGCGCCCTCCTGTGGCAGGGCCGCCGGGGCGAGCAGCTCGCCGCTGTACTCTGCCGGAGCTCGGACGTCTACCAGACCCACGTTGTTGCGCGTCGAGGCCACGTCAAGGACGAAGTCACGCGTGGCTCGGATGCTGGGGTCCGGGTCGCTCGCTCTGTACGTACGCCGGGTACGCCTGGACGCCTCGGTCGTCAGCTTCCGCCCCTCGTCCATCCACTTCTGCCTCCCCCCGTTCATCAGCTTGAGACGCCGGTGCCCGATCATCTTGAGCTGCCAGAAGGCGTAGGTTGCGAACCAGTTGTTGTTGTCGCCGTACAGAACGATCGTGTCGTTCCGGCCGATCCCGGACTCGCCCAACAGCTTCTGCATCTGGATCCGGTCAAGGATGTCCCGGCGCAGCGTATCGTTGAGCTGAGTGGTCCAGTTCCAACCTGTCGCGCCGGGTATGTGGCCGTCGTCGTAAGCGGCAGTATCGACGTCCACCTCGACAAGTGCCAGGTTGGAGTCCCCCAGGTGCTCGTCCACCCAATCGGTCTCGACTATCGACTCGGGATGTGCGACTCGTACAGCCATTTCTCGACCCTCCTCATCCGGATCTGCTCAAGGGGTTTGCAGGCGGCCGGACCACAGGGTCCGGCCGGGTCTTCTCGACGCTCGGGCACACAATCGCGCGGACGCCCGCCTAGAGGTTCACCACCAGACCTTGCCCTCGACCTCGTTCTTGAGGGCTCCCCAATCGGTGGTCCAGAGGCCGGTGCTCAGGTACTTCCACCCGCCGTCGGCGAGAAGGCCGACGATCTTGCCGGTCTCCATCTCCGCCGCGACCCTTCTGGCGCAGGCGATCACCGAGCCGGAGGAGACTCCGGCAAAGATGCCCTCCTGGTCCATCAAGGCCTTGGTGAAGGCGAAGGCCTCCTGGCTATCGATCATGATGCGCCGGTCCAGCACCGAGAGGTCGAGGATAGGCGGAGTCCATCCCTCCTCCAGGCTGCGCAGCCCTTGGATCACATCGTCGGGGTGGGGCGCGACCGCGACGATCTTGGTGTCAGGGTTGTGCTCCTTCAGCCTCCGCCCCACGCCCATCAGGGTGCCTCCGGTGCCGAGCCCGGAGACGAAGACGTCCACGTCCGGTAGGTCACGGACTATCTCCTCGCCGGTCGTCTCGTAGTGGGCCCGGGGGTTCGCCTCGTTCCCGTACTGGAACGGCATGAAGTAGCCGTCGTTCTTCTCGGCCATCTCCTGGGCGACCAGGGCCGCGCGGTTGCTCCCTCCCTGGGCCGGCGAGAAGTGTATCTTGGCTCCGTAGGCCCGAAGGAGCTGCGCGCGCTCGGGGCTGACGTTCTCCGGCATCACCACCTCGACCCGGTACCCCTTCAGCTTGCCGATCATCGCCAGAGAGATGCCGGTGTTGCCGCTGGTCGGCTCGAGGATCGTCTTGTCGGGCGTGAGCTGGCCGTCGCGCTCCGCCTGCTCGATCATCTGCCTGGCGATGCGATCCTTCAGGCTGCCGCTGGGGTTGTTCCCCTCCAGCTTGGCATAGATCTTCACGGCCGGATTGGGGCTGAGCCTCGTCAGCTCGATCAGCGGTGTGTTGCCGATCGCGTCGAGGATGCCCCTGTATATCGCGCCCTGGACCTTTACCAACGCAGCAAGTCCCTCTTCATTCCAGTCGGTGCTCGGTCCTCTATCCGACGGGCACCGGCGACCCGCAGAACGCCTCGTAATCGATCAGCTCGGTGACTGTCGGGTTGTCTCCGCACAGTGGGCAGTCGGGGTTGCGGGGGACTCTGACCTCACGGAACTCCATGTCGAGTCCGTCGACCAGCAGCAGCCGGCCGGCCAGAGACCTGCCGATGCCCACGATGAGCTTGACCGTCTCGGTCGCCTGGATCGAGCCGATCAGCCCCGGAAGCATCCCAAGGACTCCGGCCTCGGCGCAGCTCGGCACCTCGCCCGGAGGAGGAGGCTCAGGGAACAGGCAGCGGTAGCAGCCGGTCCCGGGAAGGAAGACCGTCGTCTGCCCGTCGAATATCAGGATGCTGCCGTCTACCAGCGGCTTGTTGCTCAGGTACGCCGCGTCGTTGACCAGGTACCTCGTGGCGAAGTTGTCGGCTCCGTTGACCACGATGTCGTAGTCGCCGAAGATCCGCATCGCGTTGTCCGAGCTCAACGGCTCCTCGTGAGTGATGACGTTGACGTCCGGGTTGTAGGCCCGAAGAGTCTCCCTGGCCGATACGACCTTGCGCCGGCCGATGTCGTCGTTGTGGTGGAGGGTCTGGCGCTGCAGATTGGTGACGTCGACGGTGTCGAAGTCGACGATGCCGATGGTTCCGACGCCCGCGAGCGTCAGGTAGATCGCGACAGGCGAGCCCAGCCCGCCGGCCCCGACGATGACGACTTTCGCGTCCAGGAGCTTCCTCTGCCCCTTGCTGCCCACCTGGGGCATGATGATGTGACGGCTGTACCGCTGTACCTGGTACGGGGTTAGAGCCTGGGTCTCGATCATTCCTTGTTGTCCTCCGCCGTTCGTGCCTGACATCGCTATCTTTCGATGCGGCCCCTCAGTCCTACGATTCTCCGTGAACGCAGAAAACCCACCGCCACACGCAAGTCGGTAGCAGTGGGTTTCGTTACAGGTGCTTCAGTGATGGGCTCTGGTGCTCGGTTCTGACCCGCCCCCATGGAAGTCCCCACGGCCGCCGGGCTTTGCGCCGGGCGCTTGGGCGACTACTGCGTACACTCTCCCCGACCTCGTGATGCCGGAGCGGCGAGTGTCATGCTATCGAATATCGCTGTCACCTTCCTGGTCCACCTTTACCCCGTGCCGACGCTCTCGGCGCCGATCCCACGGGAGTAGTCTCATTGGGCAGAGTATAGCACGGCGTACCAGCCTCTTCAACCGGACGGGCCAGCGTGCCCTGGGAGGCACGACCCAGAGCCTGGGGCCGCACGACGAGACCGCATCGCGAAAGCCCGCCCGAGACGCTATAATGTCACGGCCATGCCACCCTTCGAGGATCTCAAGGTGTTCACGGGTAATGCCCACCCCACCCTGGCCAGGGACATCTGCGCCTACCTCGGTATCCGTCTCGGGCAGTGCGACGTGTTCAAGTTCAGCAACGACAACACGTTCGTCAAGATCCTGGAGAACGTGAGAGAGCGGGACGTCTACCTGGTGCAGCCCTTGAGCAAGCCCGTCAACGATCACCTGATGGAGCTGCTGCTGATGATCGACGCCGCCAAGCGGGCGTCGGCCGGGCGCATCACCGCGGTATCCCCTACTACTATGGCCGGACCGACAAGAAGGATCAGCCGCGGGTCCCGATCACGGCCCGCCTGGTGGCCGACCGATCACCGTGGCGGGGGCGAGCCGCGTCCTTACGGTCGAACGCCGGGCAGATCCAGGGCTTCTTCAGCATCCCGGTCGACGAGCGGGTCCCGATCACGGCCCGCCTGGTGGCCGACCTGATCACCGTGGCGGGGGCGAGCCGCGTCCTTACGGTCGATCTGCACGCCGGGCAGATCCAGGGCTTCTTCAGCATCCCGGTCGACGAGCTGACCGCCGTTCCGATGCTGGCCGGCCACTTCCAGGCGCTGTCCGGCGAGTCGCTAGTCGTGACGGCCACCGATGTCGGCGACGCCAAGCGGGCGCGCGACATGGCCCGCCAGCTCGACGCGCCGATGGCGATCGTGGAGAAGGAGAGGCTGGGCAACGAAGAGAAGATCCAGTCCGCCACCCTGATCGGCGACGTCAAGGGTAAGACGGCCCTGATCGTCGACGACGAGATCAGCACGGGAGGCACCGTGATAGCGGCCATCAACGCGTTGAAGGAGCACGGCGCCACCGACATTCACTGCTGCGCCACGCACGCCCTGTTGATCGGCGAGGCGTCCCAGCTTCTGAGGGAGTCGGGCGCCAAGACGACCGTCGTGACCGACACGCTACCGGTTCACGAAGCCATGTTGGGCCCCCACCTCACCATCCTGTCGGTAGCCCCGCTGCTCGGCGAGGCGATACATCGCATACACAGCGGCCTATCCGTAGGGGCGATGTTTCAGAGCTAGCCGCGGGCCTGAAAGCGTCCCTTCTTCTCTTCCACCACCGCCCCCACCCCTTTGAAACAGGGAAAGAAAGGGAAAGAAGAGGATCTGAGGGAACCCCCCATCCTTCTCAGACTCCCGGCAATGGGGCTTCGCCCCTCTGCGCACCCCGTCCTCACCACCTCGCCAATCGGTCCTCTCCGCCCTCCGCTCCTCGGCACACCCGTAGACTCCGAGGGCTCCTGGCGGTCGGCGCCTATTCAAAGTCCGCTGGTCGGCCATCCAGTGGTCGTTCCACTCCTCCGACTCTCTTGAGCGTAGGAGCGTACAGGGCATGCGCGAGGCCCCGGCCGGGGGATTCGAAGGGCGCAGAGCCCCCTTTGCGGGGTTTGGCGTGCCCCAATCGATCGGGCGGGTGGGTGGGAATAACAGGGCACCCCAACGGGGCAGGTACAGGGAATAGTGGGAGAACGAAAAGGCCCTGGGAGCACGATAACCACCTGGATTCTGCACTGTTATAATGATGTGGTGGAGAGGACCAGCTTGCGCCGGCGTGGAAGGGTAAAGAGGTACTGTCGATGCTAAAGCCATTAACCAGGCTTCTTGGAGGCTCGAACGACCGAGTGCTCAAGAAGCTGCGGCCGGACGTTCAGGAGATCAACGATCTCGAGGCCGAGTTCCAGCAGCTTACCGACGATCAGCTCAGGGCCAAGACCGACGAGTTCAGGTCACGAGTCGAGTCCGGTGAGGAGCTCGACGACATCCTCGCCGAGGCGTTCGCCGCGGTAAGAGAGGCGGCCAAGCGCACCCTGGGACAGCGGCACTTCGACGTCCAGCTCATCGGCGGCATCGTCCTTCACGACGGCAAGATCACCGAGATGAAGACCGGGGAGGGCAAGACCCTGGTCGCCACGCTCCCCGCCTACCTCAACGCCCTCACGGGCAAGGGCGTCCACGTAGTGACGGTCAACGACTACCTGGCTCGCCGGGACGCCCAGTGGATGGGCGCTGTGTACAATCTGCTGGGCCTTTCCACCGGGGCGCTGCAGCACGACGTCTCCTACGTCTACGACCCGAGCGTGGAGGCCGGCGAGGATGGTCCGGAGAGGCTGTCCCCGATCAGCCGCCGCGACGCATACGCGGCCGACATCACCTACGGCACTAACAACGAGTTCGGCTTCGACTACCTCAGAGACAACATGGTCAGCCAGCTCGCTCAGCGGGTCCAGCGGCCGCTCAGCTACGCGATCGTGGACGAGGTCGACAACATCCTCATCGACGAGGCGCGGACGCCCCTCATCATAAGCGGCCCGGCGGAGGAATCGGGCAAGGAGTACTACAGGTTCGCGAAGATCGTCCCACGGCTGACGGAAGGGGAGGCCTACACGATCGACGAGAAGCACCGCGCCGCATCCCTCACCGGCGAGGGCGTCAGCATCATCGAGAAGGAGCTGAACGTCAAGAACCTGTACGACCCGGGCAACTTCGGGCTGGTCCACCACCTGGAGAACGCACTCAAGGCGAACGCGATCTTCAAACGCGACCGGGACTACGTCGTCAAGAACGGTGAGGTCGTCATCGTCGACGAGTTCACCGGCCGTCTCATGCCTGGGAGGCGCTGGTCCGACGGGGTCCATCAGGCGATCGAGGCGAAAGAGGGAGTCCAGGTTCAGCGGGAGTCGATCACCTACGCCACCATCACGCTGCAGAACTACTTCCGGCTCTACAAGAAGCTCGCCGGCATGACGGGCACGGCGGCCACCGAGGCCGAGGAGTTCTTCAAGATCTACAAACTGGAGGTCGTGGCGATCCCAACCAACCTTCCGATGATTCGGGATGACAGGGGAGACCTGATCTACCGCGACCAGAAGTCGAAGTACGAGGCGGTCGCCAGGGACATCCAGGAGCGGCACGAGCGAGGCCAGCCGGTGCTGGTCGGCACGACCGACATCGCAAAGTCAGAGCTGCTGAGCGAGCTTCTGACGAGGAAGGGTATCCCTCACGAGGTTCTCAACGCCAAGCAGCACGAGCGCGAGGCCACGATCGTCGTGCAGGCCGGCCAACCCGGAGTGGTGACGGTGGCCACGAACATGGCCGGTAGAGGAACGGACATCATCCTCGGCGGCAATCCGGCGGGCCTCGAGGACAGCCAGACACAGTGGCAGGCCGACCACGACAGGGTCCTCGAGCTTGGCGGGCTGCACGTCGTCGGCACCGAGAGGCACGAGGCCCGGCGGATCGACAACCAGCTCCGAGGGCGGTCGGGCCGTCAGGGAGACCCCGGCGGCACGCGATTCTACGTCGCGCTCGACGACGATCTCATGAAGAAGTTCGGCGGCGACAGGATGAAAACCATCATGGAGTGGGCCGGCTTCGACGATGAGACGGCAATCGAGAACAAGATGATAAGCCGGGCCATCGAGGCCGCGCAGGTCAAGGTCGAGGCCCACCACTTCGACATGCGCAAGCACCTGGTGGAGTACGACGACGTCGTCAACACCCATCGGGACATCATCTACGGCGAGCGTGACAAGGTCCTCAGCGGTGCAGACCTCAAGGCCAATATCCAGGATCTCGTGGAGCGGGGGATCAGGGAGACGGTGGGAGGCCACGTTCGCCAGATCTCTCATGAGAGCTGGGACGTCGATGCCATGATAGCCGAGCTCAACGGAGTCTTTCCCCTGCCACGGGACCTGGCCGACCGGGACGAGGTCGCGCAGATGGACCCCGAAGAGATCGAGGAGCGCGCGCTGGAAGCGGCCATGAAGGCGTATGAAGACCAGGAGGAGCGGCTCACGCCGGACCTCATGCGGACGATCGAGCGCGAGATCATGCTCCGGGTAATCGACTCCCACTGGGTCAACCACCTGACGGGAATGGAGAACCTGCGCCAGGGCATCGGGCTCCACGCCTTCGGCCAGCGCGACCCCCTGGTGATGTACAAGAAGGAGGGCCACGAGGCCTTCCAGAACCTGCTCGACCGGATCCAGCACGACATCGTCAACACGATCTTCAACGTCAGCGTGACGCCGAACGGTGGCCAGCCGGGGGCAAGGTCCAGGGCGCCCTCCGGCAACAACAAGAAGACCGTCATGGACGGCGTCGTCGGATCTCACGGACGCGAGGCCGTCGCCGCCGGAAACAAGAAGATAGGTCGAAACGAGCCGTGCCACTGCGGCAGCGGAAAGAAATACAAGCGATGCCACGGGGCGGTGTAAGGCCACGGCTTTGGGATGCCCGGCCGTACGGGCGCCCGGCAAGCCGTTCTTTGAAATGACCACCGAGACTCCAACCGAGCTTGTAGACGGGACCTCTCCCGAGGCCGTCGTAACCCGTCTGCGCCAGGCCCTGGTGCTCGGGCAGGAGTGGCCGCGCGCCCTGTTGGAAAGCATCGCGGGCTGGACCGTCCCCAGCGAGACGATCGACGGCAGACGGTACGACTACTTCATAGGAGGAGAGGCCTTCGACTGGCTGCTACTCGCGGAGAGGCTCTGCGAGGCGGCCGGCGACCTCATACCCTGCGAGAAGAAGGAGGCCCTTCTCTTCTCTGGAGAGCTGCCCCCCTGCATCGACCAGGCGACCTGGAGAGACATGCTGGGCGTCGACAAGTACCGGGCGTACCTGAACTTCTACTACGGGGTCACGGTCGAGGAGGCGATACAGCTTGCCGAGGAGGAGCGGGTCCACAAGCGCCATATCAGCAACGGGGTTCGCTACAAGGACGACCATACGGAAGAGGCGTTCGCCCACATCTACCGATCTCCGAGCTGCGAGCTGCTCCAGCAGTTCGCGGAGGAGTCCGGCCGCTCTCCAAGCGAGTCGATGACCATCGGCGAGACCCGAGAGTTCACCTACTGGCTCTTCAAGTACCGGCTCAGGGTTGCCGACAAGGCCCGGATCGCCAGCGATACCAAGAAGGGGATCGACCAGCTCCGCCGCATGCGCGAGACGGCGGGCGCGGGGTTCGCCAACGGCCCTGAAGGATCCCCGGTCTGAGGCCAGGAATGACGGGATTGCCGGGAGTTTGAGGGTATCCCTCAAGAGGGGGAACGCCCCTGACGCTGTACGGGCGACCCCTTAGTCCCCCAGACGCTCCAGGATTTCGGCAATCCTCTGCTGGCGCTCCCGGATTCCCTCGAGCCGCTGCCGCTCCTTGTCGATGACCTCTTCGGGCGCCTTGCCGAGAAACTGCTCGTCGCCGAGGCGCCTGCTCAGACGCTCAGCGTTCGCGGAATATTCGGCCAGCTCCACCCTCATCCGATCCCGCTCCTTGTCCAGGTCCACCAGCCCGCCGAGCGGGACCGTGACCGTCCCACCCCTCAGAACCAGCGCAACCTCGTCCGAAGAGCGGCCGTCGGACGCCATCGCCGCCCTCAGAGGATCGACCCTCGCCAGAGCCATGATGGCGGCCGTCTCACCCTGGATCACGTCGGTCAGCTCGGGAGCGTCCACCACCGCCTCCACCGGCTGAGTGGGCTGGATGCGGAACTCGGCCCTTAGGTTCCTGATCGAGCGCACCATCTCGATGACCGCGGCAATGTCGGCCTCGGCCGCATTGTCGAAAAGCGACGGGTCCGCCTGCGGGTACGGCGCAACCAGCAGGGCGAGGGGGGTTTCACCCTCCCAGGGGAGCCGATCGGACAGGCTCTGCCAGATCTCCTCGGTTATGAAGGGCATGAAGGGGTGCAGCAGCCGAAGCACGCCCTCCAGCACGTAGACGAGGGTCGGAACAGGGGACGGTCCGCCGTCCCCGCTGCGGAGACGTACCTTCGCCATCTCCAGGTACCAGTCGCAGTACTCGCCCCACAGGAAGTCGTGCACGACCCGCTGCGCCTCGCCGAACTGGAACTCCTCCATGAACCGATCGACGTCGCCGGCCACCCGGTTGAAGCGGCTCACGATCCAACGGTCCTCTCTGTGGACGGCGCCGGCCGGCTGCCGCCAGGTGGCGGCGGCGCTCTCGTCCCCCAGGTTCGTCATGACGAACCTGGAGGCGTTCCACAGCTTGTTCGCGAAGTTGCGGCTCGCCTCGAGCCTCTGCTCGTTCAGGCGCATGTTGTTGCCCGGCGAGTTGCCGGTCGTCAGGGCGAAGCGGAGGGCGTCGGCACCGTACATGTCCACCAGGCCCAGCGGATCGACGACGTTACCACGCGTCTTGCTCATCTTGACGCCCTCGGGGTCCAGGATGAGACCGTGCAGGTATACCGTGGAAAACGGGATGTCGCCCATGTTCTCCATCCCAAGCATGATCATGCGGGCCACCCAGAAGAAGAGGATGTCGTAGCCGGTCTCCATGACCGTGCCAGGGTAGAAGTAGTCCAGGTCGTCGGTCCGGTCCGGCCAGCCGAGGGTAGAGTGGGTCCACAGGCCCGAGCTGAACCAGGTGTCGAGGACGTCCGGGTCCTGGTAGATGTCGGGCGATGAGCACGACCCGCAGACCGGCGGTGTCTCCACGGCAACCGTGACATCGTCGCAGTCTCGACAGTACCAGACGGGTATTCGATGGCCCCACCAGAGCTGCCGGCTCACGCACCAGTCCCGGATGTTGTCCATCCAGTTGAAATAGACCTTCTTGAACCGCTCCGGGACCACCCGGATCCGCCCGCCGGCGACGGCGTCGCGCGCGGGCTTCGCGAGCGGGGCCATGCTCATGAACCACTGTTTGCTGACGAGAGGCTCCACCACCTCGCCGCAGCGTTCGCAGTGCCCGACGGAGTGGTCGTGGGGCTCCACCTTCTCCAGAAGTCCCGCGCGATCCAGCTCCTCGACGATCCGGCGCCGTACCTCGAAGCGTTCGACTCCCTGATAATGGCCGGCGTTCTCGTTCATCGTGCCGTCGAGGTTCATCACGTTGACGGTCGGGAGCCCGTGCCTCTCGCCGACCTCGGCGTCGTTGGAATCGTGGCCGGGGGTGACCTTGAGGGCGCCCGTCCCGAACTCGGGATCGACGGCCTCGTCGGCGATGATGGGCAGCTCTCTTCCCAGGACGGGCAGAATTACCTTCTGGCCGACCAGGTGGCTGTAGCGGTTGTCGTCCGGATTGACCGCCACGGCCGTGTCCCCCAAGAGCGTCTCGGGCCTCGTGGTGGCGACCGTGACGGCGCCGTCCGACGTGGCCAGACGGTAGCGGATGTGGTAGAGGCTGCCGCTCTCGTCGCGATGCTTGACCTCCAGGTCCGAGAGGGCGGTCGCGCATCTTGGGCACCAGTTGATTATCCTCTCGCCCCGATAGATCAGGCCCTTGTCATAGAGGTTGACGAACGTCGTACGCACCGCCCTGGCGGGTCCTTCGTCCAGGGTGAAGCTGCGGCGGCTCCAGTCGCACGAGGCGCCCAGGCTCGAGATCTGCTCGTTGATGCGGCCGCCGTACAGGGCGACCCACTCCCGGACCTTTTCGAGGAACCTCTCTCGTCCGAGCTCCTCGCGCGAGGTACCCTGGTCGGCCAGCATCCTCTCGACCACCACCTGAGTGGCAATCCCGGCGTGGTCGGTGCCCGGCAGGAAGAGTGTGGGTTCGCCCTTCATCCGGTGCCACCGGGCCATGAGGTCCTCGAGGGCCATGGTCAGGGCGTGACCCATGTGAAGCTCGCCGGTGACGTTCGGCGGAGGCATGATGATCACGAACGGCTCTCGGGATCGGTCGATCTCGGGCGTGAAGTAGCCCCCCTCGAGCCAGAGGTCGTAGATGCGCTGCTCGACGGCCTTGGGGTCGTACGCTTTGGGAATCTCTCGCTTTGGGGCGGTCCGTGTCATCCTGTCTCTCTTGGTGAGGCGTTGGCCGGGGCAAGCTCATTCTATCGTAAGCGGTTCCGGCAGCGTCAAATCTCCGGAGTCGCGGACTTGATTTCTGAGGCCCGCCGGTGGGATACTCCCGGAAAGCTGAGCCCCCAGCGTCAGCTCGATGATCAGGGGGAGAGTGGGGAGAGGGGCGAGGGCCCTATGGCGGGAGTCCGAAGGCGCCCCTCACCGGTTCGATGATCAGGGGGGAGACTGGGGAGTGCAGATCCCGACAAGTCGGGATTGCCGGGAGTCTGAGAGAGATGGGGATTTCCCTCAGAAGTCATCCATCTCTTTGTTGGGGGGTGGGGCTCGATCGGGTGTGGGCACGGGCTGCGGCTCAGAATGACAACAGGGCGGAGAGTGCAGAGGCGCTGCGGCCCTTTTGCCGGGAGCCTGAGATGGATGGGGACTTCCCTCAGATCGCTCTTCCTCAGCCACCCCTCAGGGTGAGACGGCTGCCGGTGGCGTCGCCGAATAGACTAAGAGGAGCTCCCATTGGACAATCGAAAGCCAAGACTTCAGGGAAAGGTCGCAATCGTCACCGGGGCGGGGTCGAGTGGTCCCGGCGTCGGGACCGGGAAGGCCACGTCGATCCTGTTCGCCAGGGAGGGTGCGCGAGTGCTCCTCGTGGACAAGTCTCCCGAGCGGGCAGGGGAGACCCTTGAGACCATCAGGGAAGAAGGGGGCCAGGCGTCGGTGTTCGAGGCTGACGTGACCCGTGCCGCAGACTGCAAGGCGATGGTCGAGGCGGCGCATGAGCGCTACGGAGGCCCCCACATCCTCATGAACAACGTGGCGATCAGCGCTCCCGGCGATGTGATCGACCACACGGAGGAGGATTGGGACCGGGTGCTGGAGATCGATCTCAAGAGCATGATGCTGGCGAGCAAGTACGCCGTACCCAGAATGATCGAGGCCGGTGGCGGCTCGATCATCAACATGTCGTCCATACTGGGCCTGAGGGCGGGCGCTTTTGAGCCGAGCGTTGCCTACTCCGCCGCCAAGGGTGGGGTCATCGCCCTGACCTACTCGATGGCAGCCTCGCATGGGCGGGACAACGTCAGGGTGAACTGCATCGCTCCCGGCCACCTGTACACGCCTCTGATCGCGCCGCGCTTGACCGACGAGCAGCGAGACCTCCGGCGAAGGGCGGGCCCCTTGGGAACTGAGGGGACAGCCTGGGACGTCGCCTGGGCATGTGTGTTCCTGGCCAGCGACGAGTCCCGATGGATCAGCGGCGTGGTCCTGCCGGTCGACGCCGGACTTCTCGCAACCACGCCGCTCGCGATGTTTCCGCACCTGCGCTAGGTCTTCCACAGGCACAGGCCGAACGGGGGAGGAGTGCCGCCGTTTCCTCGTTCGCGACGAGCCCGTCGAGACACGAGACCTCGCTACGACATCAACGCCAGCACCCGATCGAGGATGCGGTGGCCGACATCGTACTTGGTGATCAGGCCAAGCTCCTCCGCGCCGCCGTCCCGGTCGATGAGGATGACCCTGTTCAGATCGCCGTCGAACCCGGCGTCATCCGCCGAGACGTCGTTTGCCGCCACCAGGTGCAGGCCCTTGCTCATCAGCTTCGATCGGGCGTTGACCAGCAGGTCTTCCGTCTCCGCGGCGAAGCCCACCTTGACCAGATGGTCGCCCTGAACGTCCGCCACGATATCCGGGTTTTGGACCAGCTGCAGGGTCATCCCCTGAGTCCCCGTCTTCTTGACCTTGCTCGGCTGGGATTCGGCGGGCCGCCAGTCGGAAACGGCGGCGGCCATTATCAGGGCATCGGCGTCACGGCACTCTTCTACCAGACGGTCGCGCATCTCGAGTGCGGACACGACCCTCTCGACTCGAACACCGACAGGCACCGGGAGCGCGCTCGGCCCCGTAACCAGCACGGCGGTCGCCCCCCGATCCCTGGCGGCCTCTGCCACGGCAGAGCCCATCTTGCCCGACGAGCGGTTGGAGATGAAACGGACCGGATCGATGGCCTCGCGCGTGCCACCGGCGCTGGCGACTATCTTCCGGCCGGCCAGATCGCCGGCGCGTCCGAGGACCAGCCGGGCGTATCCCAGAAGCTCCGCCGTCTCCAGCAGACGCCCCGGACCGTAGAGCCCCGACGCCAGCCTTCCTGTTGCGGGCCCGGCTATCGTGTATCCCCGGGACGACAGCTTGTCGATGTTCTCCCGAGTCGCCGGATTGTCGTACATGTTCCCGTCCATCGCGGGAGCCACGATCACCGGCGCCCGGGTCGCAAGGACGGTCGCCGTGAGAGCGTCGTCGGAGAGGCCTATCGCCATCTTGGCGATGACGTTCGCGGTCGCCGGAGCCACGATGATCAGATCTGCCCGCTCGGCAAGCGCGACGTGCTCGATGCTCAGCTCGGAGTCCGGATCGAACATGTCGACGGTGACGGGTCGATGTGTGAGGCTGCGGAAGGTGAGCGGACTGACCAGCCTGGTCGCGGCCTCGGTCATCACGACGTCTACGAGTGCGCTCTGCTGAGTCAGCTTGGAGGCGAGGTCGGCCGCCTTGTAGCAGGCGATACTCCCGGCTACCCCCAGGACGACGTGTCTTCCCTCGAGAACGTTCGGCACCTCTGGTCCCTTCCTTTCCGTCGGTAAAGGCCGATGCCTGCGTCAGCGTGTGGCGGGCATTAGCCCCTCACGCGTGCTACCTGTTCAGATGAAAGATAATGTTGAGGCCAATCAGGGTCAAGTCCGGGTTCACGGCGTCGAATACACCGGCCTCGTTCTCGATCACCTCCGCCAGACCCCCCGTGGCCACGACCTTGCTCCCACCACCGAGCTCCTTGTCGAACCTGGCGACCATGCCCTTGACCATATCGGCATAGCCCAGGATGAGGCCCGATTGTAGGGCATGGACGGTGTTCTTGCCTATCGCGGCAGGGGGAGGGCTCAGCTCGACTCGTCTCAGCTGGGAAGTCCGGTGGAACAGAGCGTCCGCGGCGACCGAGATTCCTGGCGCGAGAGAGCCGCCGACGTACTCTCCGTCTTTCGAGATGGCGTCGAACACCGTCGCGGTTCCGAAGTCGACGATGATGAGCGGGGCCCCGTAGAGCTTGAAGCCGGCCGCGGCATCCGCGATCCGGTCCGACCCCACGTCGCGAGGATTGTCGTACAGAATCCTGACGCCGGTCTTGACGCCCGCCCCCATTACCAGGGGATCCAAACCGAGGTAGGACCTGCACATCTCGACGAAGACCGGGGTCAGCGGCGGCACCACGCTGCACATTGATACCGCCTTCACGTCGGCGGCTGCGACGCCCTTGGTTGGGAGCAGGCTGGAGAGCAGTACCCCGTACTCATCTGCCAGACGCTCGGAGTCGGTGGCGATTCGCCAGGTGGCCTTCAGGTCGTCGCCGTCGAACGCGCCGAAGGTGATGTTCGTGTTGCCGATGTCGAGCGCCAGCAGCAAGTGTTTGCTCCGAGGGACGCGGATCAGATGAATCCGCGGAGCTTGACCACGTGGGCCACCCGTCCGACGCCGATCATGAACGCCGCCTCTTTGTAGGAGATGCTCTCCCGCGCCATCACCTCTGTCACCTGGTGGTAGGCTCGAGTCATCGTCTTGTGAAGCTCCTCGTTGACGCGGCTCAGCTCCCACTTGTGCTGGTACCGGTTCTGCGTCCACTCGAAATCGGACACGACGACACCGCCGGCGTTCACCAAAACGTCGGGAAGGACAGGGATGCCGCGCTCGCCGAGGATCGCGTCCGCCTGAGGACTGACCGGGTGGTTGGCGGCCACCACCACCACCCTAGCCCTGACGAGTGGGGCGTTTCTCTCGTCTATCACCCGCTCCACCGCCGCCGGGACGAGGAAATCGCAGTCAAGCTCCAGAAGCTCCTCGTTGGTTACCGGATCGGCGCCCGGCGTTCCGACGACGGAGCCCGTGGCATCCCGATGAGCCTCCAGCAGACCGATGTCGAAGCCCGGTTCGTAGTAGCATCCGCCTCGGACATCGCTGACGGCGATGATCCTGCAGCCCAGCTCCGAGAGCAGCCGCACTATCCAGAGGCCGACCTGCCCGAAGCCCTGGACGGCTACCCGGGCCCCCTTCAGGCTGATTTCCAGGTCCTTCGCCGCCTCGACCATGATGTACACTGCTCCGCGGCCCGGCGCGGCGTCGCGGCCGACGGAGCCCCCCAGCTCGACCGGCTTGCCCGTTACGATCGCCGGTGAGTAGCCGTGGATCTGGCTGTAGGCGTCCATCATCCAGGCCATCGCCTGGGAGTCGGTCCCGAGGTCCGGAGCCGGGATGTCCTTCTGGACCCCTATCATGTGAGCGATGTTCTGCGTGAACCTTCGGGTCAGCCGGTTCAGCTCCCCCTGACTCATCGAGCCCGGACTGCACTGCACGCCCCCTTTGGCGCCGCCGAACGGGATGTCGACCAGGGCCGTCTTCCAGGTCATCAGCGACGCGAGCGCCCTGACCTCTCCCTGGTCCAGGGTCGCGTTGTACCGGATGCCGCCCTTGTACGGACCGCGAGCCCCGTTGTGCTGAACGCGGTAGCCGGTGAAGACCTCAATGCGCCCGTCGTCCATCCGAACGGGGACGGACACCTGCAGCTCGCGCCACGGCCGGCGCAACAGCTCCCGCATGCCATCGTCCAGGCTCAACCGGTCAGCGGCCCTGTCGAAGAAGACGTTGACCTCTTCGAATGTGTCGGGCCTCTTTGAGGCTATCGAAATGGTCATGCGCCCCCGTCTCTCGTCAGTCCGTCGGACGCGCCGTCGAGGCACGCGCGGGTCTATATACACCATTATACACCCCGGTCTTGCGGCAATTCTGGCGGATTCCAACGTCGCGGAGGAACCCTGCTCCGGCCTCCCGTCCCGGCCTCTGCCGGCGAGCGTCCAACACAGGGCCTTTTCAGAGTCCGATAGTTGGCCATCCAGCGTGTGGTTCCACGCCGGCCGGGGGTTCCGAAGGGGGCAGGGCCTCCTCTGCGGGGTTCGGGGTGCCCCAATCCATTGGGCGGGAGGGTGGGAACAAGAGGGCTCCTCAACGGGGGAGGTACGGGGAATAGTGGGGAGAACGAAAGGCCCTGACGTCCAGGAGGGTCACCTTGACAGCCGGACGTGAAATCTCTAGACTGACCCTCGGTGCAATTGTGAAAAAAGTATCTAACTGCTTCTGTTGTATGTGTTGTACGACCACTCGGGGCGCCCGGGCGGCACCTGAGTTGCGTGTGCGCATGGACGTGCAGATGTAGCTCGCCGCATACTTCTGAGAGATAGGCCCCCCGAGTGCGAAACGCCTCGGGGGGCTTTTTTTTGGGACGGGACAGGGGAGTATCGAATGGTTCAGGTTCAGGACAACGCGACGGAGCTGCGCTCGTTCTCTATCGAGCACCTGGGTCAGCTCGCGTCCGTGTACGAGAGAAAGACGGCGGACGAGGTGGTGCACTGGGCGCTCGACACCTTCGGTGACCGGGTCGCTCTGTGCACCAGCTTCCAGGCCGAGGGCATGGTCATCCTCGACATCGCCCACCGGATCGAACCCGACCTGAAGGTGTTCACCATCGACACCGGACGTCTCCCGGAGGAGACCTACGACCTGATCCAGCGAACCCGCGACCATTACGGTATCGACATCGACGTCCACTATCCCGACCGCGAAGAGCTCTCCCAGATGGTCGGCAAGCACGGTATCAACCTCTTCTACCAGAGCACGTCACTTCGCCTGCTCTGCTGCGAGGCGCGAAAGGTCAAGCCGCTCAATCGAGCGCTGGAGAACCTGGACGCCTGGATGACCGGTCTCAGGCGCTCCCAGACGGCGATCAGGGAGGGCACCCGCAAGATCGAGGTGGACTCGGCCCACGGCGGTATCACCAAGGTCAACCCGTTGGCAGACTGGAGCAGCGAGCAGGTCTGGGAGTACATCAGAGCCAACGACGTTCCCTACAACGATCTGTACGATCGGGGCTACACGAGCATCGGATGCGCCCCCTGCACCAGGGCGGTAGAGCCTGGCGAGGATCCCCGTGCGGGCCGGTGGTGGTGGGAGAAGGGGATGCCCAAGGAGTGCGGCCTCCACCTCAGCCCCGGCTGGCGCAAGATACACCTCGTCCAGGAACGGAACGGCCAGGCTACCTAGCGGCATGATCTCAGCTACCCCCCTTCCTAGCCTGTACGGACCGGGGACATAGCTTGCACATGTTCGGAGACATGGTGGACGCCCCCAGCGATGCCGAGCCGCGGCCGTTCCCGGCCCTGGTCAACCATGTCACCGACGCCTTGGACTGGCCCCGATCCATGCCCAGGGCCTTATAATTGGGTTTAGGAACCTGTTCAGGAGTCTATACAGACGAGCGGGAGGCGACACATTGACTGCTGACGACAAGACATCACCCCTGATCTCTCCCTGCGGTGGAGAGCTTGTGGATCTCATGGCACCCCAGGAGGACCTGGACGAGCTGAGGGCTCACGCTAACACCCTGCCATCGGTGCAGATCTCGGAGCGTGCCGTCTGCGATCTCGAGCTGATGGCCACAGGAGCTATGTCTCCCCTGGACCGCTTCATGGGGGCGGAGGATCACGAGCGTGTCCTCGAGGAGATGCGCCTGGTCTCAGGGCACCTGTTTCCCCTGCCTGTGACCCTGCCCGTCGAGCCGAACGCCGAGATTGCGCTGGATCGCGAGGTGGCTCTACGCAATGCCCAGAACCAGCTCCTGGCGGTCATGACCGTCGAGGAGGCCTACGAGTGGGACCGGGACGACGTCTCTCGCAGGGCCTTCGGCACGACCGATGCGCGCCATCCCCTGGTTGCCGAGATGCATCGCTGGGGGAGGCTCAACATCTCCGGTCCGCTTCGTGTCCTCCAGCTCCCAGTTCGTCTCGACTTCCAGGAGATCCGGCTCACACCGGCGGAAACGAGGGAGAGGCTCGGGCGTCTCGGGTACAGTAACGTCGTCGCCTTCCAGACCCGCAACCCGCTCCACCGCGTGCACGAGGAGCTCACCAAGCGGGCGGCCGGCGAGGTCGGCGGTGCTCTGCTGATCCACCCGGTCGTGGGGCTGACCAAGCCCGGCGACGTCGACCACTACACTCGCGTCCGGACCTACAAGGCGCTGGCCGACCGGTACTACGACTCCCACCCTGTGGTGCTCGCACTGCTCCCACTGGCGATGAGGCTCGCCGGACCGCGAGAGGCCCTTTGGCACGCCCTCATCCGCCGCAACTACGGCGCAAACCATCTGATCGTCGGGCGCGACCATGCCGGCCCTGGAAAGGACTCCAAGGGCGAGCCCTTTTACGGCCCCTACGACGCTCAGGAGCTTGTGGAACGCCACAGCGAGGAGCTGGGGGTTGGTGTTGTGCCCTTCCGCGAGTTCGTCTATCTGCCTGAGGAAGAGCGCTACGAGGAGGTCTCGAAGATCGCCGCGACCACGCAGACCGCCTCCATATCCGGCACTCAGGTCCGCGACGAGTACCTGTCCAACGGCAGGGCGCTGCCGGAGTGGTTCACACGTCCGGAGGTCGCCGAGATCTTGGCCGACACCTACCCGCCCCGCCACAAGCAGGGGGTCTGCATCTGGTTCACCGGGCTGAGCGGCTCCGGCAAGTCGACTACCGCCGAGGCCGTTACCGTTCTCATCATGGAGCAGGGGCGGCAGGGGACGGTGTTGGACGGCGACGTCGTGCGGACTCACCTCTCCAAGGGGCTTGGCTTCAGCAAGGAGGACCGCGATACCAACATCCGGCGCATCGGGTTCGTGGCCGCGGAGATCGTGCGCCACGGCGGGATCGTGATATGCGCGGCGGTGAGCCCCTACCGGGCCACGCGCAACGACGTCCGGACGCTGGTCGGAGCCGACCACTTCGTCGAGGTGTTCGTCGACACCCCCCTGAAGGTCTGCGAGGACCGGGACACCAAGGGGATGTATGCCAAGGCCCGCCGTGGAGAGATCAAGGGCTTCACCGGCATCGACGATCCCTACGAGCCTCCGGAGAACCCCGAGATCAGCCTCGACACCGTTTCCGTATCTGCCGAGGCCAACGCACGCCGTATCCTCGACTACCTGTCGGACCGGGGATTCGTCCGCAGGCAGGCGGTCTCGGAGGCACCGGCAAGCCGGAGCTAGAGTTCGCGCCGAGTCCGGGCCGGCCCGGCGCCTCTCGGCCCTACCTTCCTAGTCCAGGACCCCAGTTTCTCTGGCGAAGCGCGCCGCCTCCGTGCGGGTCTGGACGCCGAGCTTTCGGTAGATATTCTCCAGGTGATACTTGGTCGTGTTCACGCTTATGGTCAGGCGCTGGGCTATCTCCTGATTGCGAGCGCCCGCGGAGAGCAACCGGAGCACGTCGATCTCCCGATGTGTGAGCTGGGGCCCCGGCTCACTGCTCAGCCGCTCGATAAGCCGCCTCGCGGTCACCGGGGGGAGCAGTGAGCCACCCTCGTGCACCGTTCGGATCGCCTTCATCAGGTCGTCCCGCCCGACGTCCTTGAGCAGGTATCCCCGTGCCCCGGCCCTCAGGCCTTCGACGATGTAGTCATCCTTGGCGTACACCGATAGGAGCAGGACCCGAGTCTTCAGACCGAGCTCTTGAAGCCTGCGGACAGCTTGCACACCGTCAAGGACGGGCATCTGGATGTCCATCAGCACGACCTCCGGCTTCAGGGTCTCGATGAGCCCGATCGCCTGCTCACCGTCTTCCGCCTCGCCGGCAACAGCGAAGTCGTCGCTCCCGTCGAGCATGCTGCGGATACCCTGCCGCACTAGAGGGTGGTCATCCACGATGAGAACACCGATCTTTTTCGAGGTCGGTTGCTGCCGCGGCGTGGAGTCCGAAGGACTAGTCTGGACCTGAGAGTCTTCCTCGTCGGTGACATATGGAATCCGCGCCTCGACGCGAGTTCCGACGTCTGGCCCGCTATGGACCTCGAGTGAGCCGTCCGCCATACGAGCTCGCTCCTGCATGCTCGTGAGGCCGAAGCCTCCGCCGCTCGATGACAGCGTCCCGAGGGGCGCGGTTGGATCGAATCCTACGCCCTCATCCGATATCTGGAGCAAGACATCGGTGGCCCCGAACGAGATCCGAACCGCCGCCGTGGAGGTACCGGCGTGACGACGGACGTTGCTGAGCGCCTCCTGGACTATGCGGAAGGCGGCCAGCTCGTTGCTACGTTCAATCGACTCGGGCGGCTCCCCTATCACCTCCAGTGAGATGTGAAAGCCTTCCTGCTCGGCTCTGGCGATCTCCTGGCGGATCGCCTCCGATAGGCTGGCGGCCTCGAGCGATCGGGGCCGCAGGTTCCACACGGAGCGGCGCGCATCGTCCAGCGTCTCTTTGGCGAGTGCCTGCGCGGATCTGATCTGGGGATAGCCGGCCTGCCGGTCACCATTGTCCCAGGACATGGCGAGCCCTAGCTGGACCACTATGCCGGTGAGCGACTGGGCGAGGGTGTCGTGGATCTCCCTGGCGAACCGGTTTCGCTCTTCGACCACCGCCAGCTCGCGCATCGCCTGCTGCGCCCGCTTGCGCTCGGTAATGTCGGTCACTACGGCCACCAGGCCCATCGGCTCGCCCGCGGCATCTCGTTCGACGGTCCCCCGAATCTCGACACTGACCCTCTCCCCATCCTTCCGGACGTACTCCTTCTCAAGTGGCGGACCCGATTCGCCCATCACCGCGCTGCGTATGCGCCTCCGCTCCTCGTCGTGGTAAGCGGGAACCGTTATGTCCTCGATCGTCTTGCCCCTTAGCTCCTCCAGGTCGTATCCGAGCATGCGTGCGAACGCGGGATTTGCGTCGGTAATCGTCCCGCCCAGCTCCGTTCTGGCCACTCCATCGCTGAGGCTATCGTAGATGACCCGATACCTCTCTTCGCTCTTCCGCAGAGCCTCCTCCGCCCGCTTCCGGTCGGTGACATCCCTGATGACCGTTTGCACGGCCGACTTTCCCTGCAATTCGAAGGGGATGATAGTGACCTCGACGTTCTTGCGTTCTCCGTTATACACCATCGACTCTGCCAAGGGAGCGGTCATCACGCGACCCTGGTCTTTGAGTTCCCGGAACCTGGCTGCGACCGCTTCTCGATATTCGGGGGCGACCAGATCGGCCGATGCACGGCCAATGAGATTGCCTGGATCCGCCACACCGAGTAGCCGTGCGGCAGCCGGATTCGCAAAGGCGACTTTTCCATCGATATGGACGAATAGAGGGTCGGGGAGACGGTCTACGAGGTGGTGGTACCTTTCTTCGCTCTTCCTCAGAGCCTCCTCTGCCCGCTTCCGGTCGGTGATATCAATAACGAACGCCAGCGCTTTTGTGGCCTTGCCGTGCTCGTTCCGCTGGGCGACGGCGGACATTAGCACGTCTATCAGATCGCCGTTCTTCTTGACCATCTGGTATCCGACTTCCCTGGCGAGCCCGGTCCGCGCGAATTCGGCTGCCCTCACCTCCAACCCATAGCGTCGTGATTCTTCGGTCAGGAAGTCTGTGGAGAGCCGCCCCAGTACCTCGCTGCGTTCGTAGCCCAGGGCCTTGAGCCAGTGTTTGTTGACGTCAGTTATGGTGCCCACCCCGTGTTCGTCTTGGTCCACTGCCACCAGCATTACCGGTGTGTTGTCGTAAAGGGAGCGGTACCGCTCCTCGCTCTCCCGAAGTGCCTCTTCGGCCCGCTTGCGCTCCGTAACGTCCCGGACGAAGCCCTGGAAGCCGGTAACCGTGCCGTCGTCGACAATAAGCGTTACCGTCTGCTCCGCCCACCTCTCCTCGCCGGCCCTGGTCCGGACCGGGAACTCCAGACGGGGTTCCGCGGCCCGGTTCCTAGACCGTTCCAGATAGAACCGCTGGACCCTGCGCTTCCATCGGGGAGCGACGAGGAAGGTGAAATGCTTGCCGATCAGCTCGTCCGCCGAGTACCCGGACATCTTCTCGGCGGCGGCGTTGGAATAGGTGAAGAAGCCCCTGGCATCGGTGGCATAGACGACGTCGGCGGTCAGCTCGACCAGCGTTCGGTACCGCCGCTCGCTTTCGCGTAGTGCCGCCTCCAGCCTCTTGCGCTCGGTCAGGTCGGCGACGACGGCGATCGTGCCCTCAACGGCTCCGTTTGCGTCGCGCACGGGCGCCGACCAGACTCCAAGGTCGACCGGCGATCCGTCACTCCTTTGGCGCCTGACCTTCCAACCCTCGAACGATGCCCCTTCCATCGCCTGCGCAAACTCCCTTTTCATCTCCCCGGAGGCGAGCACCGGAGGAGCTTTGCCGACCACCTCTTCCTCCGACCAGCCGAAGACCGCCTCGGCAGCGGGGTTCCACGTTCGCACCTTCGCATCTCGATCCAGGGCAATGATCGGCAGAGGGGAGGCTTCGATAAGCGCATCCATCGCTTGCCGGGCCCCTCGGTCGGCCTCGGCCAGACGCTGCATCTCCCGATATTGCCGGATGACCAGGACGGCGACGGAGACCTGCTCGGCGACCTCCTGGGCTAGCGATAGCTCGTCCGGCCCGTATGCGCCGGCCTGGAAGCTGCCGAAGTTGAGGGTGCCGAAGCACTCATCTCCATCCCGGAGCGGGACGCAGACAATAGATCGGATTCCCTGGTCGAGAAGGGCGGACGCGACGAACTCCGGATCGCCCTCTATGTCTGCCTTGAACAGCCCCTCACCACTGGTAATTACTCCGCCTATAGTCGAGCCAGCGATGGGAATGACGCTGCCGACACCCCATTTGGACGCATGACCGGCCACGGCGCTGACGGTAAACGTCGGCTCTCGAGGATTCGTCAGCGCGAGGCTTGTCCGGTCGTGGGGTAAGAGGTGCTCTATCTCGGACGACACCAGCTCGGCGACCTGCTCCAGGTCCAGCCTGGAGCTGATGCTCCTGATGATCCGGTTGTAGGTCTCCAGCCTGCACAGATGATCGCTCTCGTCGGTGCACCGGCAACGGTGATGCCCCTCGGTTACCGTATCTACGGCTGCCATTTGGTTCACCTCCCTGGGCGGTCCCATCTGAGAGTTAGAGGGCAGCACCGGTCAACCGCATCTGGAGACGGTGGGTATCTGTCCCACCCGCTTTTCTGAGGCGGAGCTAGCCCTTTATCTCGACCAGCTCTATCCAGTTGCCGTCCGGGTCTCGGAGGTAGCATCCCTTCTTGCCAGGCACCAGCTCGACGGGAGGGTTCAGCTTCCGAGCCCCCTGGCTGACGATCCGCTCGTAGGTGCTCTCGATGTCGTCCACCTCGAACGCGAGGTGGCTCGCGCCCAGGGTGTTCCGCTCGCTGGAGCTCCTGTCGGCGCCAGCGGGGTGGACGTACTGGATCAGCTCGAGTTTGTGGCCGTCCCCGGTCCAGACGTCCGCTATCTTCAGATGGGTGCCTTCGTAGCCGACCACCTGAGATATCGGCCCGCCCTCTCGCTCCCTGGTGTCGGCCACCGTCAGCCCGATGACGTCTCTGTAGAACTCGACGGCCTTCTCCAGGTCCCGCACGACGAAGCCTGTATGGTGGATCCGTGTGATCATCCTTTCCTCCCTTGCGTGGCCCCTCTTACCGCCGGTGGGCCTTTGAAAGTATAGTAGGGTCGCGACCCTGGGCAACGGTGGAAGAAGACCGGCGCCGCGAGCCTCTGAAGGAGATATCTGCGTTGATTCCGATAACCGGCGCTGACCTGAAGTCCAGCCTCCCGGACACCTCCGGGACGGTCCGTCTGTCCGGTCTCGACGGGCATGTCGACATATTCAGGGACGGCTTCGGCATCCCCCACGTGCGGGCCGGCTCCGCCCACGACGCCTTTTTCGGCCAGGGCTTCGCCACGGCGCAGGATCGGCTGTGGCACATGGAGGTCGACCGTCGGAGGGCGTACGGGCGCTGGGCGGAGTACGCCGGGAAGCAGGGGCTCGAACAAGACATAATCATGCGCCGGTTTCAGATAGGCCGGTCGGTCCGGACCGACTACCAGGTGGTCAACGCTGATACACGCTCGATGATAGACGCGTATGCTGCCGGGGTCAACGCCTTCATCGAGACAACCGAGTCCCTCCCAGTCGAGTACGGGATCGTTGGCAGCCGCCCCGAGCCGTGGACGCCGTGGGACTGTATGGCCGTCTACAAGGTGCGGCACATCCTGATGGGCGGCTTCGAGGGCAAGCTCTGGCGCGCGCGCTTGGTCAACGCTCTGGGTCCGGAGAGGGCCGCGGAGCTCTGGCAGGACGCCCATGAGGGACAGCTTCTGATCGTGCCTCCAGGTGCGGAGTACGACGGTCCTGTCGCCGATGCCCTCGAAGAGTTCGCGGCGGGCCTGACGTCCATATCGGGCCTCTCGAGCGTCGACGCCGGCAGCAATAGCTGGGTGCTGTCGGGCGGCCGGACGGCCTCTGGGAAACCGCTGATGGCCGGGGACCCCCACCGCGCGTTGGACTCCCCAAACGTCTACTATCAGAACCACGTCTCCTGTCCGGAGTTCGATGTCGTCGGGCTCTCGTTCCCGGGCCTCCCCGGCTTCCCTCACTTTGGACACAACGCCCACGTCGCCTGGTGCGTCACCCACGCGATGGCCGACTACCAGGACCTCTACATAGAGCGCTTCAAGGATGGGAGCCCGGACGAGTATGAGTTCCGGGGCACCTGGAGGCTGGCCGATGTCCGCCACGAGGTGATTCAGGTCAGGGGCGGTCGTACGGCAGAGATCGAGGTCGCCACCACAGACCACGGGCCCGTGATCGCCGGGAACCCATCCACCGGCCATGCCATCGCCTTCAAGTACACCGCTACCGCTCAGGCCAACCGTGGGTTCGAGTCGATGCTGCAGATGCTCGGAGCCACCTGCGTCGACGAAACGGAGGAGGCGATGAGGGGTTGGGTGGACCCGTGCAACAACTTCCTGATGAGCGACGTTCACGGCCACTTCGGCTATCTGACCCGTGGAAAGGTGCCCATCCGGACCATGGCCAACGCCTGGCTCCCGGTGCCCGGGTGGACCGGCGACCACGAGTGGCAGGGCTACATCCCTTTCGAGGAGATGCCGCGATCGAGGGAACCCCGGCCGGGCTACGTCGTGACCGCCAACAACCGGATCGCCGGGTCTGAGTACCCCCACCATCTGTCTCTGGAGTACGCTCCGGACTATCGCGCCCGCCGCATCACCGAGAGGATCGGCCCTCTAGACAATGCGACCGTCGACGACATGGCCGCCGTCCACGCGGAACGCGTGTCGATCCCGGGCACCGTCTACGCGCGGCTGTTGGGGCGGATCGACCCGCTCGAGGGGAATGCCGAGAGGGCGAGGCAGCTCGTTGCCGCGTGGGACGGGTCGATGGAGCGGGACTCGGCCGCGCCGGCGATATACAGCGCGACCCGCAGGGCGCTTCACGAGACCCTGCTCCGGCATCTCCTCGGCCCGCTGGCGGAGGACGCCGTCTCCGCGACCGGACGCGGCGCGCCGTCGCACCTGCGCCGGCTGGAGGCCCGATTCGTACGGATGGCACGAGCGGACGACAGGTCGCCGCTACCGGCCGGTGAGGACTGGAGGTCGTCGATGTCTCAGGCCCTGGTGGAGGGCGTCGCTTACCTCACGAACCTGCTGGGCGACGACGTGGAGTCCTGGACGTGGGGCAAGGTTCACCTCACCAGACCCCGGCACCCTCTGTCGGACTCGTTCCCGGACGCGGCCGAGCTGCTCGACCCTCCTTCGATCCCGATGGGTGGGGACGGGGACACGCCTCAGGCCGCCTCCTTCTCGCCGGCCGATCCATTCGCGATTACCAGCACGTCAGTGGCGCGCTACGTCTTCGACACCGGCGACTGGAGCGCAAGCCGGTGGGTGGTCCCGCTGGGAGCGTCCGGGCATCCCGGAAGTCCCCACTACGCCGATCAGGCCCCCATCTGGTCCGAGGTCGGGCTTGTCCCGATGCTCTACGACTGGGCTCGCATCGCTGACGAGGCAGAGTCCCGCCAGGTCCTCGGCCCCTAACCCTGTCATTTTGAGCCGCAGCGAAGAATGTGGTGACGTGCAGGGCCTCCCACCCCCACACCCGATCGCGCTTCGCCCCAAAACAATGATTTCTGAGGGACGCGCTCAGACTCCCGGCAATCCCGGCTTGTCGGGATCTGCACACGCCATGCCGCTGTCGTTCTGACCATGTTTCGGGGGTTCACCTGGTATGGCCTGGTATAATCGAAGATGGAGTGTCGGGCAGTTCACGTGAGTCGCGCCGCTGTGCCAATCGATTCGAGGCGACACCCAGCTCCTAACCCCCGAACCACCGTCCCGTTCTACAGGACGTGGAATCCGTGAAAGCCTAGAGGCCGTAAATCATGCAGGAAATCAAGAACGCCGTCACCCAACTCTCCGAGCGTCTGGCTGGCCTGCTGGTGCGTCTTTGACCTCCCGGTGAAGGAGAAGGAAGTAGCCGAGCTGGAACGACAGGCGTCGGACCCCAAGTTCTGGGACAGCCCGCAGCGGGCCCAGCAGGTGATGCGTAGAGTCTCGGACCTGAAGGGCGACGTGGAGACGTGGAGAGGACTCGAGGGGCGGACGCGCGAGCTGGACGAGCTGGTGGCGCTGGCGCTGGAAGAGGACGATGACTCGCTTATCGACTCCTTCGCCACCGAGCTGCAGCGGCTAGGTGAAAAGCTCGACGGCCTCAAGTTCGAGCTGGTCCTTTCGGGACAGATGGACAAGAGGAACGCCATCCTGACCGTTCATGCTGGGGCGGGGGGAGTGGAGTCACAAGACTGGGTGAGGATGCTCGTACGTATGTACCTGCGCTGGGCCGAGAGGCGGGGGTTCCAGAGCGACGTGCTGGACACGTCGCCGGGCGAGGAGGGCGGAATCAAGAGCACCGTCCTGCAGATCTCCGGGCCCTACGCTTACGGCTACCTGAAGTCTGAAAGGGGGGTCCACCGGTTGGTGCGGCTCTCGCCGTTCGACGCAGACCATGCGAGACACACGTCGTTCGCACTCGCGGAGGTGCTGCCGGAGGTTGAAGAGGGTACCGACGTCTCGATCGGTCCCGATGACTTGAAGATAGACGTGTTCAGGGCTGGAGGCGCCGGGGGGCAGAGCGTCCAGAAGAACTCCACGGCGGTCAGGATCACACACCTGCCGACCGGCATCAAAGCGAACTGCCAGAACGAGCGCTCCCAACACCAGAACAAGGCCATCGCGATGCGCATTCTGCTCGCTCGTTTGGCCGAGCGAGAGGCTGAGAAAAGGGCGAAGGAGATGGCGAAGCTCAAGGGAGAGCACGTCTCGGCCGAGTGGGGCAACCAGATCAGAAGCTACGTGCTGCACCCGTACAAGCTCGTCAAGGACCACCGCACCGGCTTCGAGACGTCCTCTGCCGAAGGGGTGCTGGACGGTGACCTGGACGGCCTCATCGGGGCCTATCTGACGTCGACGGTCGGCAACGGCCGCTCGTAACGGATCGTCTGGATAATCGAGACCACCGAAGGGACCATTCACCAAGGGATGAGGACAGAACGAATATGAGGAAACTGACGACGAGTCTGCTCCCAATTGCTCTGATCCTGGTTGCGATCGCGGCAACGGCGTGCGGCGACTCCGCGGACACAGCCCTCGCAACTGAAGTGCCTTTGCGAACGGAGGCGGAGATCCTCGACGTCGTGGAGACGGTCGAGGTGGTCACGGAAAAGGTGGAGGAGACCTTCGAGATCGAGCCGGAGACCGCGGTCGAGCAGACCCCGGCCGAGGAGACTCGGTCTGGCGGGATCTTCCGCAGAATCTGGTCGGACCCTCCGACTCTGGACCCTGCCCTCGTCACGGATACGACCTCAGCAGGGCTCGTCGTTGAGATATTCAGCGGGCTGGTCTCGATCAACACGAACCTCCAGCTTATCCCCGACCTGGCGCAGAGCTGGGAGATCAGCGAAGACGGTCTCGTATACACCTTCCGCCTCCGTCCCGACGCCAAGTTCCATGACGGGAAACCCGTTACCGCTCACGACTTCAAGTGGTCCATGGAGAGGGCGGCCAATCCCAAGACCGCGTCGCCCGTTGCCCAGACGTACCTTGGCGACATCGTCGGCGTAGACGATGTCGTCGACGGCCTCACGACTGACATCAGAGGCGTCAGGGTCATCGACGACCTGACCCTCCAGATCACGATCGACTCCCCCAAGGCCTACTTCCTGGCCAAGCTGACGTACCCGACCGCCTACGTGTTGGACAGGGAGAACGTCGAGGCTGGTGGCGAGACGTGGGCGGATTCACCCAATGGCACCGGCCCCTTCAGGCTCAAGGAGTATCGGATCGGGGAGCGAATAATCCTGGAGCGGAACGATCTGTTCTACCGGGAGCCCGCCAGCGTGGACGCCATCATCAACAACCTGGCCGGTGGCCAGTCGATGGCGATGTACGAGAACGACGAGCTGGACATCACCGGCGTCGGGCTGTTCGACCTCGACCGGGTCCTGGACCCGAACGAGCCCCTGAACAAGGAGCTGGTGGTGGCGCCGCCGTCGTTCAGCATCTCGTACATCGGCTTCAACACCAGCTGGGCGCCCTTCGATGATCCGAAGTTCCGCCAGGCACTGACCCATGTGATCGACAAGGAGCTGATCTCCCGCGAGGTGCTCGCGGATCTGGTCGTCCCTGCCTACGGAATACTGCCCCCCGGACTGCCGGGCTACAACCCGAACCTGGTCGGACTGCGCTTCGACGCCGACCTGGCAAGGCGCCTGCTGGCCGAGTCCAGGTATGCCGATCCGGACACCCGTCCGCCCATCAAGATCACCGTCCCCGGCACCGGTGGGACCATCGGGCTCGACCTGGAGGTGATCCTGGAGATGTGGCGCCAGTTCCTCGGGGTCGAGGTGGCGATCGAGCAGGTCGAGTGGGCCACCTACCTCGAGGACCTGCACAAGAGGGAGTTTCAGGCGTTCGCCGGTCTGGGCTGGGAGGCCGACTATCCCGACCCGCAGGACTTCCTGGACGTCCTGTTCCACACGGACAGCCAGCTCAACAACGGAGGCTACAGCAACCCGGAGGTGGACCGACTCCTCGTGCAGGCCAGGACGGAGCAAGACGTCCAGAGACGCATCGCCCTCTACCACGAGGTCGAGCAGTTGATCGTCGACGACGCGGCCTGGATACCCCTATGGTTCACCGGTGAGCGGCACGTTCTGATCAAGTCCCATATAAGCGGGTACAAGCCTACCCCGATGATAATTCCGAAGCTGAAGCAGATCAAAATCGGCTAGACCAGCCGAGGCCGGCCTGACCGGCTGAAACACGGTAAGATCCGATAAAGCTGCCCCGATCCCCGTACCGGGGCAGCTTGGGTTTGATGCGATGTGGGTCTACATAGTCCGCCGGCTGCTGTGGCTCCCCTTCATGTTCGCCGCCGTGTCCGTCGTGACCTTCACGCTGGGCACCTTCGGCCCCGGAGATCCGGTAGTCGTAATGCTGGGGAACCGATATACCGAGGAGACCGCGGACAGACTGCGCGAGCAGCTTGGCCTCAACCGTCCGTTCCACATCCAGTACGGCGACTACATGTGGGGGTTCATCCGCGGCGACTTCGGGACAAGCCTGCGCCATCGCGGTCAGCCGGTCCGGAAGCTCATCGGCAACAAGATGTGGGTCTCCGCCCAGCTTGCGGGCGGCGCCATGCTCCTCAGCCTCGCGATTGGATTGCCCCTGGGCTTCTTCATCGCCCGCAGGCAGGGCCGATGGGAAGATCCGACCGCCGTCGCCTTCACACTCGTCTTGATGTCCGTCCCGGTAATGGTGAGCGCGCCCGGCCTCCTGAGGCTGCTGTGCCTGCAGCTAGACCTGGTGCCGTGCTCGGGGTGGGATGGGCGTGGGCTGCTCGACGCCAGACTCATCGTTCCCATCCTGGTGATGGGGGTGCCGGGGATCGCCGGACTGACCCGGCTCATGCGAGCCAGCACTCTAGACATTCTTGGACAGGACTTTATTCGGACTGCCAGGGCCAAGGGTCTGTCCGAATACGCCGTCGATACGGGGCACGTCTTGAAGAACGCCCTGATCCCCATCGTCACGATCCTCGCCTTCTCACTCGCAGGACTGATAGGCGGGGCGTTCATAGTCGAGACGATCCTGGGCATTCCCGGCATAGGCCGGTTCGCCGTCCAGTCGATCTTCGACAGGGACTATCCGGTGATCATGGCGATAACGCTGGTGGGAGCGGGAGCGTTCGTTCTGGCGAACCTCCTGGCCGACCTGACCTACGCCTTCCTGGACCCCAGGATCCGTTACCAGTAGGCGGAGACGAGAGCCGAGCGTGGCAATAGCAAGCAGACTAACCCTCGAACAGCACGCCATGGGCCCCAGCAGGGGCCATCTGAGCCGTGCCTGGAGCCGCCTGATCCGCAAGAAGCTCGCCCTCGTGATGATCGGCGTCCTGGTGATCGTCTACGCCGGGGGAGCCTTTGCTCCGTTCATATCGCGTTACGAGTATCGTGAGATCGACTTGACGGCGTCGAGACAGGGTCCGAGTGCGGCCCACTGGTTCGGCACCGACCTCGCCGGCCGCGACATGTTCACCAGGGTGCTCTGGGGGATCCAGAACACGGTCATTCTGACGCTCGTCGCCATGCTGACTGGCGGCCTTCTCATCGGCGTGACGCTGGGGCTGGTCTCAGGCTATTGCGGCGGGCGCATCGAAGCCGTCATCATGCGAGTCGGGGAGGTGTTCGCGGCGTTCCCGGACATCTTCCTTGTGATCATCCTGGCCGCCACGCTGAGGCCACGCATCATCAGCATCATGGAAGGGCTCGACCTGCATGGGCTCATCCGCGTAGGGGTCATAGACTATGTGGTGGTGTCCCTTGCACTCGTCTCGTTTGGATGGGTCGGGATGGCCCGTCTGGTCAGGGGCCAGATACTAGTTCTCAAACAGACGGAGCACATCGAGTCCGCGCGTGCGATCGGAGCGTCGACCCGGCGGATAATGTTCCTACACCTGCTTCCCAACGCCATCAGCCCAATCGTAGTCACTGTCACGATGGGGATGGGGGCCTACGTGGGGACCGAGATCATCCTGAGCTGGCTTGGCCTGGGCATTCAGCCGCCCAGGCCGAGCCTGGGCACCATGCTCCTGGAGGCGGGCAGCATCGGCGCCCTCCGGCAGACGCCGTGGATGCTCCTAGGGCCCGGACTTGCGGCGTTCCTACTCGTCCTGTGCTGGAACATCCTGGGCGACGCCCTGAACGACGTGCTCAACCCCAGAACGAGGTGACGTAGGGTCTGGGACGAGAAACCCCATACCCTCTGTCATCTGCCCCGTACCCTCCGAAAGCCCAGCCAGGCAATCATCGCCAGCAACCCGATGAACGAGGCCTCCGTGGTCCTGCCGGCGCCCCGGATCGGACCGTTGCATCCGCCGCCCGGAACAGGCTCGGGCCGCTCTTCGCCGGCTGGCTCAGTCGTCTGCTGGGATGCCCCGGTGTCCTCGGAGGCGATGGCCACCGTGACCTCGGTCGGAGTCGGCTCAGGCGTCGCTGTAGGCTCGGGCGTGGCGGTCGGGGTCGATGGGTCGGACTGGTCGCCGATCCCTGACGTATCGGCCTGAGGGGTCAGCGTATACAGCCCCACGGTCGGAAGCGGTATGGGCGTCGGCCTCGACCGTCCCGACTCCGGAGGCACGTACGAAGGGGCCCTGATAGCCCTGCGCCACTGTGCGTCGAGCTCAAGCCGGTCGAAGCCGTAGACGGCCTGCAACGCATCGTCGACGTTGACACCGCCCTTCATGGTCGCCATCAGCTCTTTCATCTTGGACGGGCCGAACACCCCGATCATGTACCGGACAATGCTCCTCGCCTGCCCATAGAAGATGATGACGTCTTCGGGCTTGCCCGGCAGGACGTTCATGAATGCCACCGGCAGCAGCCGATCCGTCTCGATCGCGAACTCCAGGGCTATGTCGTACGAGTATCCTGGGTCGACGTTGCCGTACTCGGAGAGGCCCTCGGAGAGCCATGAAGGAATCCCGCGGAACACGCTGCTGCCCGCTCGATGGGTGAGTATGTGGGTGACCTCGTGTGAGGCGGTGCCGGTGGAAAGGCGGCCTCCGCCCAGGACCAGAAGTGTGCCAATGTCGTTGAACGCCTGCCCCTCGGTGATCAGCTCGCGGCCGACCGTCGCGCTACGCGGTGGCAGGGCCTCAAGCATCTCCTTCACGTTGTTGTACATCGTCACCCGGATCGGCGCGAATATGTCCGCGCCGAGCACCGGGCCCATCGTGTCCATAGTGTCCAGAATCGTCTGAAGGATCGTCTCCGCCCGCGTCCTCACCGGCCCGTGGTAGGCCACTGCCACCGGTCCGTCCGACACCTCCTGCCAATCGAACCGGGCATCGTGGTAGATGAACTCCTCGGGTTCGGTCGCAACGACGTTGCCTTCCAGATCCTCGACCTCGATGATATAGGAAATGATGGTGCCGGGCGGTATGTAGGCGCCGGCGGTGCGGGTACGCCAGAAAAGCTCGGCGTCCACAATCTCGCCCTTTCCCATCTCGAGATAGTTGTAGACGCCGGAGGTCTGCTGCCCGACCCGCAGACGGATCGCGATCGAATCGATCCGCTCGCCCCCGCTCGCCTGCACCCGGATGCGGAACCCGTCGGGGAACTCGCTGGTGACACTAGACGAGATGACGCCGATCCCCTCGCCCTCCGCCCGCGCGGCCGTGACCGGCCACAGCGGCGCGAGCGCCACCAAAAGCAGCAGCAGCGCCCTGGGGGAGTACCGGAGGATGAATGGACGTCTCAAGGCCGTACGGCTGCCCTGATCATGCGATCGGTGTCGTCTGCTGGGAGACGCGCGAGCGGCTTCCGCTCTCGGGCTCTGCCACCCCCACCGCTTCGAGAACTCTCTGAAGGAATGCACTCTCGGTTACGGCCCCCGTGAACTGCACGCTGTCGTTGATCACCGTCTTCGGCACGCCCATGACGCTGTACAGCTGAGCAAGAGACGGGAAATCCTGTATCTCTACTACGTCGGTGGTCACCCTCGGGGATTCCATCGCCATCGCGATGGCCAGGCTGGCCACGACCGGGCAGAACTGGCAGCTAGGCGTCACGAATACCTGGATGCGGACGTCCTCTTTGAGGTGCTTTAGCTGTCTGCGCGTCTCTAGCTGGAGTGGGGTAGCCCTGCTCGACGCCGCTATTATGGACTCGATCAGCACGGCGAACTCCAGCCCCGCAGGGGTGCCGTAGAACGTTACGCCCGTGCCGCGGTCGCCGGCGACTACGGTCGCGGGAATCCTGCCGATGCCCTGGTCCGACACCCGCTCCCGATCCGTGAAGAAATCGACGACGTCGAGGTGGATCCTGGGACACAGTGCGCTGATCTCTTCGAGCAGCTCCTGCGTGGGGCCGCAGCCCGCGCACTCGCGTCCGGGAATGAACAGCGGACTCTCCGGCCTGGTGAACAGGGTAACGGTGACGTCCCGCTTCACGTCCGCGTCGAGCCGCTGCCGAACGACCTGCCTGTCGCGCTCCTGGAGAATCGGCATCACTCCTCCTGACGGCCAAGCCCGCGCTCCGCGCCGGGTCGATGCCCCCCCCCATTGTAGCTAAGCGGGCGGGTCTAATCCACTTCCGGCCCGGTGTCGGTCCGCCACACGTGTAGGAGGCGCTGCGCCGAGGTGAGGATCGTCAGGCCACCGATGGCGCCCAGTGTGATGATAACGGCCGGCAGCCACCACCAGCCGACGATCAGGCCGGCGCCCAGGGCGACCACTCGCTCGGGTCTCGTCATCACCCCGACCTTACACTCTATCCCGAGCCCCTCGGCGCGAGCCCGCAGGTAGCTGACGAGCATGGAGCCTCCGAACGCGAGGTAGACCAGTGCCGCGCCCGCCCCGTCGGAGCGGTTCAGATAGAAGACCAGCAGCCCCGCCAGGACTCCGCCTTCGGACACCCGATCGGCCACCGAGTCCAGCAGCGCCCCGAATTTGGACGCCCTCCCGGTCGCTCGCGCCAGGGCCCCGTCGAAGAGGTCGAATATGCCCGAGGCCAGGAGCAGCGCGCCCCCGGGCGCCAGGAATCCCTGGCTGAGGAGGTATGCGCTACCCCCTGCAACCAGAAGGCCGGCGAGGGTCAGGCCGTTTGGCGACACGCCCAGTCGGGAGAGCAACCGGACCACCGGCGCCTCCAGGTACGCGCTGATGGCTTCGCGGGCCGCTGCCCTCAAGGTGCTGTCGCGTCTCTTTACCACTCTGCTGGCGTCCTGCAAGCGGGTCGATGATTCAGACAAGCTCACACGAGCGGGATCATCGACGTGTGAGGTCTGGGCGAGTCACGGTCTAGCGCGGGCCGTCGGGCTGGAACGAGCTTATCCCAGCCGGTGCGCGCAGAGGTAGGGAGAAACAGACCCGACGAGGCCCCGTCATGCAGAGTCAGACCGACAGGAGCGCCCGCTGCTCGAGGAAGCTCTCGTAGAAGTCCATCACCTGTCCGGCGACCCTGTCCCAGCTGAACTCCATCACCCTGCGCCGTCCGTTGGCGACGAGGGCGGCCCGTAGGGCCGGATTCTTCAGCAGGCGCTCTATTGAATCGGCCAGCGCCGCGTCGTCTTTAGCGGGTACCAGAAGCCCTTCTTGGCCGTCGGTGACCACGCTGGAGTACCCAGCGATCGCGCTGGCCACGATGGGGGTTCCGCTGGCCATCGCCTCCAGAAGGACGACGCCGAAGCTCTCCCGTCCCGTGGCCGGCGAGCAGTAGACGTCGGCGGACTTGTAGTAGCGCATCTTGTCCTCTTCGCTTACCTCGCCCACGAAGACGACGTCCTGGAGATTGCGCTCGCTCATGATCCGATACGACTCGTCGTCCGGTTTGCCCGGTCCCACGACGATGAGACGGAGGTTGGGCCAATCCCATTTGAGCCGGCTGTAGGCCTTCAGCAGATACTTCAGTCCCTTTCGCTTCTCGAGCCGTCCCAGGAACAGAAGGTTGATCATCCCGTCCCTCAGGTGGGGGAACGGCTCCACCGGGCCGGCGAACCGATCCAGCTGGATCCCGTTGGGGATTATCTGGTAGTCGCCCGGAAAGGGCCGGCTGATGAACCGCCGAGCGGGCTCCGAGACCGCAATGCGCCCGTGGAGCCTGTTCATATACGGCATGCCTAGCTGCTTGCCGCCCATCCTGTACAGCCGAGTGCCCTGGTAGGTGTGGAAGGTGCCGATGAATATCGAGTTCAGGCCTTTCGCCACGCTCAGCGTGTTCAGGGTCACGAAGCCGGACATTGGCTCGTGGAGGTGGATGACGTCGAAGGCCTCTTGTCGAAGAAGGGTTTTGATCCGGGGTCTGAGCCAGATCGAGAGCGACACCCGCGCGATGGACCCGCCGCTGGGCACCGGAATCGGCCTGCCCATCGGGATGAAGTTGGGGTTCTCCACCGCGTCCGGGTCAGAGCAGGGTGCGATGATGCGGACCGTGTGGTCCTGGCTCTCGAACTCGGCGGCGAGGCTGTTGATGTGGTCCGTGACTCCGCCGATGGAGCAGTAGTCGTACGGTGAGACGAACCCTATCTTGATCGGCCGATCCACCCTGCCCGCGCGTAGGGGTGCCTCCGGCTCCCGGAGAGCCGTCGCACCCGTAGCTTGATGTCCGGCCGCGGACGTCACGCCTCGTACCCGTTCTGGCCGACGATGAAGTCCTCGACCAACTGCCGCGCCTCCTCGTCCGTGTGCTGGACGGGCGGCGACTTCATGAAGTAGCTGGACGGCCCGAGGATGGGGCCGCTCAGCCCTCTGTCCTTGGCGATCTTGCAGCAGCGGATGGCGTCGATCACAACCCCGGCCGAATTGGGGCTGTCCCACACCTCCAGCTTGAGCTCCACGTTCAACGGCACGTCCCCGAAGCCGACCCCCTCCATCCTGATCTGGCACCACTTGCGGTCTTCGAGCCACGGCACGTAGTCGCTGGGGCCGATATGGACGTTCTTCGCACCGATCTCGTAGTTGAGCTGCGAGGTCACCGCGTTGGTCTTGGATATCTTCTTGGAGTCGAGGCGGTCGCGGTCGAGCATGTTGAGGAAGTCGTTGTTGCCGCCGAAGTTCAGTTGATATGAGCGGTCGAGCCTGACCCCGCGATCCATGAAGAGGCGGGTGAGGACCCGGTGTACGATCGTCGCGCCCACCTGGGACTTGATGTCGTCCCCGATTATAGGTGCTCCGGCCTCTCTGAACCGGTGCTGCCAGTAGTCGTCCCGTCCGCTGGCGATGAAGACAGGGATGCAGTTGATGAAGCCGCAGCCGGCGGCCAGCACCTGCTCCACGTACCACTTGGTCGCCTCCTCGGACCCGACGGGCAGGTAGTTGATGACTACGTCCGCCTGCCGCTCCTTCAGGATGCCCACGATGTCCTCGGTAGGCCCGGAGGCTTTGGGGATAGAGTCCGCGGTGTACTTTCCGATCCCGTCGTGCGTCATTCCCCGCTGGACCTTCACGCCCAGATGCGGAACCTCGGCGAACTTGATCGTGTTGTTGGGCTTGGCGAAGATAGCCTCCGACAGGTCCGCGCCGACCTTGTTGGCGTCGACGTCGAAGGCCCCGACGAAGTTGATGTCGCCGATGCCGTACTCGCCCAGGATCGGGTGCATCAGTCCCGGGATCAGCGCACTGCTGGCGTCGGCATACTTGTGAACTCCCTGAACGAGGGCCGAAGCGCAGTTACCGACCCCCAGAATAACTACATTGATATTTCCCAATAGGTTATCCTCCTCGTCGCCACAGCAAGCCGGCCTTTTGCCGGCCCAGAATGTTCCGAACGCCTGTGCGGTGGGGTCGATCCCTGGTGACGACGCCTGATTGTAGCAGCTTGTACATCGCCATACAAGCCTCCGGAGAGTTCCAGGAAGGCGCAGGTGCCGATGGCACCACCGAGGGGGCTCAGAGAGGCCGAACGGAGCGCCGACAGCGCCTCTCGGGGCGCTCCCCGGTCTCAGATCACTCCGGCGCTCTTCAGCCGGATCAGCTCGTCGGAGCCGAGCCCGAGCATCCGGGAGAGCACCTCGTCTGTGTGCTCCCCTCTGAAGGGGGGTGGGCTGACCGTCACGTCGTTGCCGGCGACCTTGATGGGGCAGCCTATGGCCAGATACGGCCCGCGGCGAGGGTCATCTACCTCGACGATCATCTCCCTTGCCCGCAGATGTGGATCGTCCAGAACCTCGCTCGTGTTCAGCACGGCGCCGCAGGGTATTCCGACGCCGGTCAGCGTGGCCATCACCTCGCCCTTGGTGAGCGTCGAGGTCCACGCCGCGATCATCGCCTCTACCTCGTCGGGGCGCTCGCCTCGCGCCTCCTCGGTAGCGTAGCGCTCGTCGCCGATCAGCTCCGACCGGCCCATGATCGCCAGCAGGCTGTCCCACGCCTCGCCGCCGGTCACCATCGTGACGTAGTCGTCCGGTCCCCCTGGCTTGCAGGGGAACACCCAGGACGGCATGCCCCAGACCCGGTTACCGGTCCTCTGGACGGGCTCACCCGCGGGCAGGGTCTCGACCATCCGGATGCGCATCAGGTTGAGGATGCCGTCCTGCATCGAGACCTCGACATACTGGCTCCGGCCAGTGCGGTCCCGCATCCGCAGCGCGGCCAGGATGCCGATCGCGCAGTGCAGGCCTGTCCCGGAGTCCCCAACTCCGGGCGCTACGAACGTCGGGGGGCCGCCCGGCCCGCCGTTGGCGCTCATAGCTCCACTCACAGCCTGAGCAATATTCTCGAAGCTCTTCAGTCCGGCGTTGGGGCCGTAGCTGCCGAAGCCCTTGATCGACGCGTACACGATGCCGGGGCTGGCGCCCCGGAAGGTGTCGTACCCGACGCCGAAGCTCTCCATCCGGCCCGGTCCGTAGTTCTCGACGACCACGTCGCATTCGGCGGCGAGCCGCTTGAAGATCTGAACGCCCTCCGCCGATTTGAGGTTGAGAGTGATCGCACGCTTGTTGGCGTTGAAGACCAGGTAGTAGAAGCTGTCGACCTCTGGGTCGTGTGCCATCTCCCACCTGGTACGGTCGCCTACGCCTGGCTCCTCGACCTTGATGACGTCGGCGCCGAGCCATGCCAGGAGCTGCGTGCAGGACGGTCCGGCCTGAACCTGCGTGACGTCCAGGATCCTTACTCCCGCGAGCGGTGCGCTGCCCGAAGTGTTAGGGTCGGTGTTTTCGCCGGTCATCCCGCCTCTTCGGATCGTCATGACGGCCTCCGGACGAACTCGATCCCTTCTCGCCCGACGTACCGGTCCCGGTAACTTTCGAACAGCTTCAGCCTCTCGGGTTGAAACTCGGTCGGCTTCTCATTCTCGTCCAGCCACGGGTTGGGGAAGTAGAAGCGGATTACCGTGTTGCCCGCGGCGTCAGACAGCCGAGCGTAGTAGACCTTTGGGAACGCGGTGTGGCCGTGGTCGGCGGCCTCGACGAATTGGACGCCCTGGGCTCGCGACATGTCGACGTGGGCGTGCCAGCCCTCCTCCTTGATGGTCGCCCACCCGTCCTTGAACTCGGCCGTCTTGGCTCCGGTCCAGGTCAGCTCGCCGGCCGAGCCGCTGGAGTCGATCACCAACAGCAGCCCGTCGACCTGCAGCAGGTTCGATATCAGCTCCTGGACAAGGGTCGTCGTCAGATTGTTCATACGTCTACGGGGGGTTGGGATGGCTCTGTAAGCGCGGGCGCTCTACACCCCATACCCTGTACCCCATCCCCCGTACCCCATACTCAATGCCCTGCTCCGTACTAGCAGCCAGGCCCTCTTTCCATCGAGTACGGCTGCCACCGCCGAAGGCCGCTCTTCTCGAGCACCGAGGGGTTCACGCACGTCCTGGGCCAGCGGCCGGTCAGGACCAGTGAGATCTCCTGCCCGACGCGGCGCCGCGTCTCCGGGGCCATCCGCGCCGACGCCGACGCGACGTGGGGCGTCAGGATGACGTTCTCCATGTGCAGGAGCGGATTCTCCGGATCGGGCGGCTCCTGCTCCAGCACGTCCAGCGCGGCCCCGGCGATCCACCGCTCCTGGAGCGCTCTGATCAGGGCCGACTCCTGGACCGTGGGACCCCGGCCATTGTTGACGAAGATGGCCTGGGGCTTCATCAGGCGGAAGTGCTCCTCCCTCAGCATGTGTTGCGCCTCGGGGGTCGACGGGGCGTGCATCGAGACGATGTCGGAGCGCTGCAGCAGCTCGGTCAGGCCGACCGGCTCGACGCCGTACTCGGTCATCTTCAACTCTTCGATATAAGGATCGTAGGCGATCATCCGGACCCCGAAGGGAGCCGCCCTCAACGCGGTTGCTCTCGCGACGTGGCCGAAGGAGACGAACCCGAGCGTCTGCCCCATCAGCCTCGGGAAACGGGAGAGGAGAGGCCTCCCCTCGCTCCAGCGGCCGTCCCTCACCATCCGGTCCATGACGTTGACCCTCCTGAAGCCCGCCAGGATCAGCATTATGGTGTGGTCCGCCACCTCTTCGATGAAGGTGTCGGGGACGTGGGTGACGGGGATCCCGCGAACCGTGGCCGCGGCAACGTCGACGGAGTCGGCGCCGACGCTTCCGAGCGATATCACCCGGCACTTGTCCAACGAGTCGATGATCTTGCTGGTTATGCGCCGCCCCCTCGCTATGACGGCGTCGGTGTCACCCGCGGCGGCTATGAACTCGTCCTCGGTCGTGGCCGGGACCTCGACGATAGCGGCGTCTATCGGTCCGAGCGCTTCCATCTCCAGATCGTACGAGCCCCCGGCAAGGTCGAACGTAACCCCCGTGGGCTTCTGAGTCACAACTTTGAACCTGGCCATCCATGCCTCCGTGTAGCTCGTCCTGAGAAGTCCGGGCTTAGGATACGTGACCATCGGGGACGCTGTCCATAGCTTCGACGCTGTTCCCGCGCTTGACACGGGCTCCACGGCGTTGATACGATAGCACTGAAGTGGACGACCCCTCCGAGAAACGTCTGTAGCCATCGATGGAACTTTGAACGCCCGGCAGTGCGCCAGGCGTTTTGTATTTTAGGAGAGATGGGAACTCAAGCGGCAGTGGTCCTGGCGGCCGGTAAAGGCACCAGGATGAGGTCCGATACCCCGAAGGTGCTCCACCGGGTCTGCGGCCGGGGAATGGCCTGGCTCGTGGTCGACGCCGCGAGGGCCGCCGGATTCGCGCCGATCGTCGTTGTAGTCTCCCCCGACTCCGGTGCCATCAAAGATGCCCTCGGCGACCAGGTTACCTACGTCGAGCAGGCCGAGCCCCTCGGGAGCGGCCATGCTCTGCAACAGGCAGAGGGTGCGTTGAGGAACGCCCAGAGCGTAGCCGTCCTGTACGGCGACGTTCCTCTGATCCAGTCCTCTACTCTCCGCCGCATGATGGACCTTCATCTGGCCGAGGGCGCCAGCGTTACCCTCCTCACCGCGACTCTGGAAGACCCGGACGGCCTCGGCCGCATCACCAGGGACTCCTCGGGCAAGATCACCGGCATCGTCGAGGACAATGAGACAGACGAGTCGACACGGTCCATCACCGAAGTCAACGGCGGGATGTACTGCTTTCGCGGCGCCTGGCTCTGGCCCGGACTGGGAGGACTCGGAGCGTCCAGCGGGGGTGAAGTCTACCTGACAGACCTCGTTGCAGCGGCGGTCCAGGGGAAAGCAACCGTCGTCTCGATGGAGGCGCCCGGCTCACAGGAGACTCTGGGCGTGAACTCTCGCCCGCAGCTTGCGGAGGCCGAGAGGGTCCTGCTCGAGCGTATCCGCGAGAGGTGGATGACGAACGGCGTGACGATGCCCGACCCGGCCACGGTTTACATCGGCCACTCCGTCGAGCTGGACCGCGACACCACTATTTTGCCGAACACGCATCTTGCGGGAGACACGCAAATCGGACGGCGATGCGAGATCGGGCCCAACACGATCATCTCCGACAGCTCTATCGGCAATGGGTGCCGGGTCGTCGCGTCGATGGTCGAGATGTCTGTCATAGAGGACGACGTCCACATAGGACCGTTCAGCCACATCCGGCCCGGCAGCCACCTGGAGCAGCGGGTTCACATCGGCAACTTTGCCGAGGTCAGCCGGACCCGTCTGGGGTCCGGGACGAAGGTTTCCCACTTCGGATACCTGGGAGATGCCTCGGTCGGAGCCCACGCGAACATCGGCGCAGGCACCGTCACCTGCAACTACGACGGTGAGGAGAAGCACCGGACAGTCATAGGGAGTGGGGCGTTCATAGGCTCGGATTCGATGCTGGTGGCTCCGGTCGACATAGGTGAGGGCTCCTCCACGGGCGCGGGCGCGGTCGTGACCAGGGACGTCCCCCCGGATCACCTGGCGGTAGGGATTCCGGCCCGGAACCGCCCGAAGCGAAAGAAGAAGAGGGGCGGGGACCCGTGATCGGTGAGGCAGGCGGGCCTGGAGCAGGTTGAGAAGAGTTGGACAGCGATAGCGCCTTATCAGCCTTAGCGCTGACGGTTTCACTGGCATTCTTCATCGGGGCGTCGCTCGGCGAGGCCAGCCTGGCCTCAGTGCGCCGGGAGCGGGCGCAAATGCTCGTGGCCCAGGACGTCCCCGGAGCGGCAGCTCTCGAGCTTCTGTGGTCCAGGCCGATGGGCCCGGCGGGCTCGCTGTCCGTCACAAAGTTCCTCGCGCTCAGCTCGAGCCTCCTTTCCGCGGTCTCCCTGGTACTTGCGTCGTCGAGTGGCGGCTGGATCCTGGTCCCACCGGCATCGGCGGGCCTGGCACTGCTTCTGGGCGCGGTTCACACGCTGTCGAAGCCCCTGGCCTACAGGTACGGCGAAGGCATCGCTCTCAAGATAGCGCTTCCGGTGCGGGCCCTGTCCTGGCTTCTTGAACCTGTGCTGAAGGCCGAGGCGGCCATCTCGCGTAGGCCCCACGGCAACGGCGTTCTGGAGGCGGACCCCGCGCAGGAGGTGGTTCCGGCGGACCTGGGCCTCGCAATCGACTCCGACGGCGAGCCGCTCGACGAGCGCGAGATGAGGATGATCCGAGGCGTCGTCCTGCAGGACAAGACCACCGCCAGAGAGATCATGGTGCCCAGGGTCGACATAGTGGCGATGGAGATCGGCACGTCAAGGTCAGAGCTGGCAGACCGGATGGTCGAGAGCGGTCACAGCAGAGTGCCTGTCTTCAACGGGAGCCTCGACCAGATCGAGGGCGTCGCCTATGCCAGGGACATCCTGCGCGTCCTCAGCGGCGACGGGAGCGCCTCTGCCGTAGTCGGGCCCGACCTGCTCCGCCCCGCGCTCTTCATCCCCGAGTCCAAGAGCCTCAGGGAGCTGCTGGACGAGTTCCAGACGACCCGGGTCCACATGGCCATCGTCATCGACGAGTATGGTGGCGTCTCCGGCCTGGTGACCATCGAGGACCTTCTCGAGGAGATCGTCGGGGAGATTCGAGACGAGTTCGACGTCGGAGAGGCCGAGGTCCAGAGGGTGGCCGACAGCGAGTTCATGATCGACGCGCGAGTGGGCATCGACGACCTCAAGGACCTTCTGGCGGTCGACCTGGAGGGCGAAGGCTTCGACACGCTGGGAGGCTTCGTCTACGACCGGCTGGGCAAGATACCCAGTACCGGAGACGTCGTCGAGCACGACGGGCTCCGCATAGAGGTCGTTACTGTCGTAGGGCGCCGCCTGAAGAAGCTTCGGGTGCTCCGGACGGCGTCGCCCGCCGTGACGGAGTCCGAAGGGTAAGCGACGCTCTCAAGCGGCTGCGAGCCACGGGTTCTTCTGAGAGCTACTTCTCGACAACTATCAGGAGCGGCGCCGTCGCCTCCGACCCCATGTCTCCGGTTGCCAGCATCGTGTAGATCCCTGGGTCTAGATCGATGAAGACCTCGACCGTGAGCGCACCTGAGGCGTTGGCCTGGCGAGCGACGAGGATCTCCGGACCCCCGACGACCGACAGTACGACGTTCTCGAAGGGCCTGAAGCCTGAGCCCCAGACTATCGTCTCCTCTCCGCTGATCGTCTTTGCGGCGATCAGGCTCGTCGAAGGCGAAGGTGCCGGAGGAACCGGCGTCGGGGTCGGCGAAGCGGTTGGAGTGGGAGTCGGTGGCCGCTCGGGGACGATCATGACTGGAACACTGGCCCTGCTGCCGCCGCCGCCGACCGCGATCAACGTATAGACGTTACCAAGCACTATCCGCGAGGCGACCCGGTCGTCTGCCCCGATCCGAGTAAACAGAGCCCTGAAGGCCCCACCCGTGCCGGCCGCCGTGTCGCCGATCACCGGCTGTAGGAACTGGTCTATCTCCAGCTGAATCGTTATCGACTCGCCCGGCCTGAAGCCGGAGCCCCATACCTCGAGCGGCTCGTTGAGAGTGACCTCTTGCGAGACCAGGGAGATGCCGGCCTCGGATTGGGGAGCGTCCTTGCCGACCGGACCGGAGGGTCCGGGGACTCCAGGAACCCCAGCCGAACCGGGCCTCCCGGGGCTCCCGGTCGCCCCCTCCAGTCCGCGCTCCCCCTGTTCTCCGCTAACCCCCTGGGCGCCGGGTGGTCCCGTAGACCCCTGGGAACCGGGCAGACCCACAGGCCCCTGTGGACCCTCTGACCCGGTGCATCCCACGGCGGCTAGAGCGAGAGCGGCGACAAGCAGTACGAGGGCTATCGAGCCCGTTCGGGGGAGGTGGCCTCTCATCTGATCCCTCACAATTGAGTGCTAGCGGTCTCTGGGCCGGGCTGCGGGTTCGCCGACCGGCCGACGGACCGGGTTTCCGTCCAGAGCCTATACCAAGCCCGGCAGGCTCAACGACACTCGGCCGGTATCCACCGGGGACAACCGAAAGTCGCTGGCCTGCACAGACAACTCCGACTGACCGATTCGGGGTGGACGACCGTTAGCCTACGCTCCACGCCGAGGGAGACGAGAGACCGGGAAGCGTCCGACGGCCTGGCAGGTCCTCGGCGCGCCTGCCCATACGAAAAGCCCCCGCACGTGACACACGTGCGGGGGCCTCTTCACATTCTCAACCAGTCCGAAGTGCCATTTAGCCCTCAGCCGGCCCGTGCCGCCTGCTGGCAGCGGCGTGTCTTACTTGATCTCCAGGACCAGCAGCGGTGCCGACTTCGTAGAACCCTGGTTGCCCCGGGCCCAGAGTGAGTAGATACCGGCACCGAGGCTGATATCCAGGTCTCTCATGAAGGCCCCCGTCGCGTTGGCCGTGGTGCCGCCAAGGATGACGTCGGCCCCGCCGGCGCCTTGCACAACGAAGACGATAGCCTCGTCGGCCAGGAAGCCCGATCCCCATGCCGTGGTGCTTCCGCCGGTCGCCACTGAGGCAACCTGCAGGTTTGCCGCGGCGGACACACCCGCGTCGCCAGCCGGTCCCGGAGGTCCCGGAGGTCCCGCGGCGCCGTCCGCGCCCGCAGACCCCGTGATGCCCGCCGATCCCTGAGCGCCGGTGCTGCCCTTGGCCCCCCGTGATCCTGGGAGTCCCTGCGCGCCCTGTGCCCCGGTCGCGCCCTTGGATCCCGCTACGCCGGGAGAACCCTGAATGCCCTGGGCGCCCGCGGACCCTGCTTGGCCCTGAATGCCCTGGGGCCCTGTGGACCCTTTTTGCCCCTGAGTGCCAGCACTACCCCGGTCTCCGGAGCAAGCCGCTACGAACAAGACGAGAAAGATCGAGGTCAGAAGGGCAGCTAGTATGCCCCTGGGTCGCAGATTGCTTCTCATTTGACTCCCTCTACGAAGTTAGGCCAGAGTCGCTAGGCGGTGGACAGGCCTCGGCTCGGTCCGCGCTCCCGCAGTCAACCATCCCGCCGAGGGCCCTGCTACATGTGAACACAAGGCGGCCTCATCTTATTTAAGCTGCTGCTATGATGTCAAGCCCTTTCATGTCCAATATGTTGGCACACCTACCCCGGCTAGCCGGTTCCAAAGGCGCCGGTTCCGGTGCCGTTCGAGCCGTTCGTCGCTCCAGGTTTTGGATGACTGGCCGACATCCCAGGCGGGCAACGCGCTCGATCAGGTGTCGGCCTCTATTCTGACCGCCACGGTGGGGCATGTGAGCTTGTCCCGAGCGCGTGGCCCCTGCTATAGTCTGACATGTATGCCCCCGTAGCTCAGCGGATAGAGCGCTGGCCTCCGGAGCCAGAAGCGTGGGTTCGAGTCCCGCCGGGGGTACTCTAGCACCCCGAAGATGTCTGACGCATGCTCGTATGTTTGCTAGAATGGTTGGGACAGGCGACCCGTATCGCCTCCCTCTGTCGTGCCCCTGTAGCTCAGAGGATAGAGCAACGGTTTCCTAAACCGTGTGTCGCGCGTTCGAATCGCGCCAGGGGTACTTCCTCTGCCCAGGTGGTCGTGGGGGCCTCTGGCGACTATCGGGAGCCCCGTCCTGCTACCGGAGCCACCTTCCCCGTCGCGGACGCTCTGGGCCGATTCCAGCCTGCTACCCCTCCGGCTCCACGATCTCCAGTAGCTGGTCGACGCGGATGTCTTTCAGCATCTGAGTCCTCCCGCTGGGCCAGCGCACGGTGATCTCATCCACCGTCTGCGCGGAGCCGACCCCGAACTCCAGCCTCACCGAGTCCATCGAGAGGTAGCTCGAGCCCGCCCTGACCTCCTGCACCTGAACGGTCGGCTCCTCCCCCGGCGAGAGGACGCTCGTGACGCGGACCCGGGCGCCGATGCCGTCGGCGTTGCTGCCGGTGCCGTCTATGGCCATCCGCCCTCGGAGCTGCAGGGTGATCCAGTGGTTCGTCCCGCCGCCGTTTATCCACACGAAGACCGGCCCCGGAGCCGTAATCAGGGCCCCCTTCCCGTCCCCTGACCAGACGGAGCCGTGGCTGTTCGTCCCGACGAGATCTACGAATCCGTCGCCGTTCAGGTCGCCGTGGGCCAGACCCTTTCCGTTCTCGTGGAACCTGGGGCTGATACGCTGGGCGACGGCGTCGAACTTCAGGTCCTGCGGATCGAGGATCGAGTAGTCGACCCCGGCTATGTCGAGGAGGTGCGCCCTGACGGTTATGTCCTCGAAGGTCCCACGGCCGTCGCCGCGGAGCATTCGACCGACCCCAGGGTATATGTCGCCGCCCGGCCCCTCCCCGCGGCCGATCGTCGACCCCAGCCAGTACAGGTCCTGGTCCCCGTCGTTCTCGTAGTCGAAGAACGTGGCCCCGAAGCCGAAGTCGTAGGCCGCTATTCCCTCGGGCGGATCGAACTCTCGGAAGACTGTGGAGCGGTCCAGCGAGCCCGGAGGCAGGATGGGGCTGGGGATCACCTGAGTCGATCCGGCAACCTCGGTGAAGTCGCCGACGGTTCCCAGATCGGGCACCTCGCGTGTGCCGTCATTTCGCATCAGATAGCTCAGGCAGGTGCCCCAGGCGAACCGGTGGTGGTATTCGCACGAGCCGGACGGGTTCCCTTTGGGCTTCCTGAGCAACGCGTGATAGCCGATGTTGGTGATGAAGACGTCGAGGTCGGTGTCGCCGTCGTAGTCTCCAATGGCGAACCCCATCCAGGCGCCCACCACGTCCAGGCCCAGCTCCCTCGTGACCTCGGTGAACCTGACCCCTTCGGCGCTCGTGTCGTTCCGGAAGACGCTCAGAACGTCGCCGTCGTTGGCCAGCCAGAGGTCGGGGTCGCCGTCGTCGTCGTAGTCGAAGAAGAGCACCGCGTGCGTCTGAGAGGTCGGGTCTCCCACGGTGTTGCCCAGCGCATCCACCAGACTCGGATCCCAGCCCTCATAGACCTTCCCCGTTTCCGGGTCTGTGAACAGAATAGGCTCGCCGCCGGCGTCGCGCATGACGATCTGGCCGCCACGGACACCCGCCTCCTCCGCGATCTCGGTGAACGTGAGGTCGCCGCTGTTCATGTAGAGGACGTTGTAGTGGCCCGGGTGGCTGGCCGAGGCGAACTCGCGGAAGTCGCTCGCCAGGATGTTTCCGACGTATATGTCCAGCATGCCGTCGCCGTCCACGTCGGCGCAGGCGATGCTTGCCGCCGAGCGAACGTTCACCGCGGCGCCGAACGCGGACACCGTTATGTCTCTGAAGGTCCCGTCACCGTTGTTGCGGAACAGCGTGTCCCTGTTGCCCTGGTTTCCGATCGGAGACCGGTAATCGAGGCCGTCGTTGGGATCGCCCCACGCACCGAGGTACAGATCCTGAAAGCCGTCGTTGTCAAGATCGCACGCTATCGCACCGGTGCTGAACGTATGCTGAGCGGCAACCCCGGCCTCTCGTGCGACGTCCGTGAACTTCAGGTCCCCGTCGTTGCGGTACAGGTAGTTGGGATGCCCGCCGCCGTTGGTCAGGTAGATGTCCAGGTCGCCGTCCCGGTCGTAGTCGAAGACGACCACCCCCGGGCGATCGCTCCAGAGCTCGGCGCCCTCGCCCAGTGCCTCTCGGGCAACCTCGCCGAACGGGACGACCAGCTCTGTTCTGCCGGGTGGGGTCTGGCCGTCGCCGGGGGAGATCGTTCCACCGGTGGGGGCGGGGCTCGACGACCCTCCGCACGCCACCAGAGCCAGGACTGCCGCGGCAACGAAGCAGGATCCGGCGTATCTCACAGCTTCATTCCTCGGCACCTAGCCGTATCGGGGCATCACCTCGCGGGCGAACCAGCCCACTCTGGACACCATCTCTTCCGGCGGGAACGACCAGACGGTGCCGTAGTAGCCGCAGCCTGCATCCTCGAATTCGGCGAAGGACCGGACGTACGCGTCCGCATCGGTGCAGTCGTTGTAGAAGGTGGCCTCGCCCCGGTCTTCCGACTTGTTGGAGGGGTTGAACCGCTGGAGAGCGCCGTTGATGGCGGGGTCCAGCCCCAGCTCCCTCCTGTAGCCGCCAATCTTCGCGAGCGTCGATCGGTACGTATCTGAGTCGAGCACGGTGGGGATCCAGCCGTCGGCATACCTGGCGGCCAGGCGCAGCATCCGCTCGCCGCGAACCCCGAACCACAGCGGTGGATGAGGTTTCTGAACGGGCTTGGGGACGATCTCGGCGCCGCTTACCGAGTAGTACTTGCCCTCGAAATCCACGCCGTCCTCGGTCCAGAGTCTGACCATCAGCTCGACGGCCTCGATCGTCCTGCTCACTCTGACCGAGTCCGTATCCCACTGGCTGAAGGCGTCGAACTCGGGCTGATGCCACCCCGCGCCCACACCGAGAATAGTCCTGCCGCCCGAGAGGACGTCGACGGTTGCGACGATCTTCGCGAGCTGGGCCGGCGGCCTGAAGGGGATCGGGGTCACACACGTGCCCAGGCGTATCGTAGAGGTCCGCCCGGCGAGGTAGGCCAGGAGGGCCCAGGCGTCCATCGACTCGGAGCCCTCGGGGGTACTGTAGTGGTCCCACACCAGGATGGCGTAGAACCCCGCATCCTCCGCGGCCTGTGCCACGGAAGATGCGAGCTCAGGGCTGGTGTAGCCCGCCATGTTCGGATAGATCAGGATGTGCTTTATGGTCGGTCTCCTCGGGGAGCTACACGATCATCGAGACCCCCCGGCCTGAGCGGATAGCGGCAGACGACAGGATTCTAGCTCGGCACCAGGAACTTCCTGGGCATCTCGGCTCCAGCGGTGAACTCGAGACGGCCGAGCCTGACCATCTGGTATACGTTGACGCGGAACTCGGGGTTTATGCACATGTGCATGTAGGCATCCTGCTCCGAAACCCCGTACTCCTCCACCATCCACTCCATCAGGTTGATGATGGCGTTGTGAACCGCGGCCTCCAGGGGTCTGGTGCAGTACAGCGTCACTATCGAGTCGGCCTTCTCCAGCCGGACGAACGGGATCTGCTTGTTCTTGATGACCCTGCAGCTCACGGTGAGGTCGGCGGCAGTCTCGTCGGCGGCGCCGTAGAACTCGGTGTCGCCCTGGCTGGCGTGGACGTCGCCGAGATAGAGCAGGGCGCCCTCGTTGTAGCTGTTGATGTAGACCTTCGTGCCCTCTTTCACGTCGCGGACGTCCATGTTGCCGCCCCAGGGACCCTGGCCTACCGAGCTGGTCTCGACCTCCCGGTCGGGCGCGACCGCGATCGTGCCGATCATCGGCTGGAGGTCCCAGGTGATGTTGTCGTTGAAGACGCCCCTGCCGTCTCGCGTCGTGCCGCTGGGCCCCGGGAGGTGCTTGATGATCCGGGCGTAGGACTCTCGCGCTCCCTTCCACCTATGCGAATCGCTGAGCGGTCCCAGGCCGGGCCACCAGGCGGTCCAGCCGTGTTCGGCGACCTCGATCGCTTCGATGGTCACCTCCAGGAGGTCGCCCCTCTCCGCCCCCTCGACGTAGATCGGTCCCCCGGTCGGATTGCCCTTCGAGGGATGGAACTGCGCCAGCGGGCTGTCGAGGACCTGGTGGACGTCTTCCGGCGAGGTTATTCGCCCCGACCCGGCGTCGTTGGTCTCGACGACGAAGCTCTCGCCCTGTCTGACACGAAGCTGGGGCTCGTGCCGGCGATCGAACTCGTACTGGAACGCCTGGTCTCTGCTGATCCGCTGCATGACCGACCTCCGAATGGATGCGGGCTGCTATCGTCGGGCCTGGCGCCGGCTGAGTTGTGCCATCGGGCACCGTTGACCGGCGAAGCACGGCGGCCGGAGCCCCCAAAAAGGTGAGGGCCTGCCCCGGCCATTGAGGCACGGGGCAGGCCCTCTTTCTCCGCTACTCTAGGCTAGGTCGACTAACGGGTCAGCCAGGCGTTGATGTAGTAGGGCATCGCCTTGACCTCGAAGTTCTTGTAGTCGGCCGTATGCGGGTAGATGCTGAAGAAGACCCCAGGCTCGACCCAGAGGACAGCCTTGTAGCCCTCTATCTGGATCTGGTCGATCAGCGCTTTCCGCTTGGCGAAGTCGACCTCCTGAGCGTACTCTCGGCGGAGGCGCTGGATCTTCGGCACCTTGGGCCAGAATGCCTGGTCGCCACCGAAGATCGAGGACCGAATGGGGTCGCCGCAGCACCAATGCACTCCCCAGCTTCCCCAGGCGTCGAAGGCATCAGGATCACCCAGCATCGTCACCACGGTGGCCCAGTCGTGAGCCGGCTGGTTGACGTTTATGCCGATACCCTGGAGCTGCTGCTTGGCCACGATTCCGATCGGGGTGATGGTGGCGTAGTCGGTGGGGTTCAGGTAGACGATCTCCTCGCCAGCGTAGTCCGACTGCTGCACGAGCTCCCGCGCCAAGTCCTGGTCGTTGATGTTGTAGAACTCGGCTCCAGCGTCACTCTCCCAGGGGGTGCCGGCGTAGAAGTAAGACGCGTTCAGCTCCCAAAGTCTGCTGTCGCCCAGGGAGGCCATCAGGGCCTCGTAGTCCAGACCAGTCTGGACAGCGTTGCGCAGGACCAGGTCGTCGAACGGCGGATGCGTCGGGATCAGGCCGATGGCCGCCCTGTGGCCCGGCTTGTACAGCGGAACCGTGATGTCCGGGTTCTTGTCGAGGCGGTCGAAGAAGTCGAGGCCTGCGCCGTCGACCACGTCCCATTCACCGGTCTCGAGGCCGGCGATCTTGGTCTCTTCGTCGGGAACCTCCAGCCAAATGAGCCTGTCCACATAGGCGACGCGCGCGCCCGTGTAACCGTCGGCGGGCCTGGAGTCAACCTTGTAGTCGTCGAACCGCTCGAGGATGATCTGGTAGCCCGGCTCCCAGCTTGCGAACTTGTAGGGGGAGGATCCGATCCACTCCTCGACAGCGGTCGAGGACGGGACATTGACTATCCTGGTCGGCATCACGGAGACGCCGCTCCAGGGCCTGGCCATGCCGTCGGTCACAGCGCCGAACGGCTCCGTGAGGTTGACGTTAAAGGTCAGGTCGTCCACCACGGAGAATGACGGGTCCGCGACGAAGTCGCGCATGAGCCCGGCCGCCGCGTCCTGGCCACCCAGCCAGCGTGTGAAGGACGTGACCACGTCGTCAGCCGTGACCCGGGTGCCATCGTGGAACAGAAGCCCGCTCCGTAGGGTGAACGTGTACGTCAGCGAGTCGGAGCTGATGCTCCACGTGTCCACCATCTGCGGCTTCTCGTTGAGGCCCGAGTCCCACCCGAAGGGCTGCTCGAACAGGTGGGAGGCCACCGCGGCAGTCACGTAGGCCTGGGTCCAATAGGGGTCGAGAGTCGCCACGCTGGCCTGCGAGACGATCCTGAGGGTGCCTCCGAACTGGGCCGTCCCGGCGGGTGGAGGCGTCGGGGTCGCAATGACGATCTTTTCGACCTCGACGATCTTCTCGACCGTCTCGATCTTCTCGACCACCACCTCAACCGTCTTCACCACCTCTACGGTGACGATCTTCTCGACGATTACCTCGTCGCCGGAGCACGCCGCAAGGAACACTGCGAAGGCCACTATGGCCATCAGCGGCAGTCCTAACCGTCTCATAACACCCTCCCTTGTTTCTGCATCCAGTATCTCAAAAAGTTGCGCTCACACAGCCTCGATGGCACGCGCGCCCACCGGCCGGGGGCCGATTGTCCGGCACACGTTACATGCCGCCGATAGGGTTGTCAATACCCATCGGCTACCTACATAGACCCATCCGTGGCCTCGGCTGCCCGGGCCCCGGAGGGGTGTCTGACGGGTTTCCTGCCGGTGTCGTAAGCCCCTAGCAGCCCTCGTCGTTCACAGAGGCGTCGGGCATGATCGTTGCGCAGAATATCGCCCCTTCGAGCTGGGCGTCCTCGATGTCGGCGAAGCTAAGGTTAGCTCTGCTGGGCGCTAAGGTTAGCTCTGCTCAGGTCGGCGCCCCGGAGGTCTGCCTGGTACAGGACCGCCTCGAAGAACCTGGCCCCCGTGAGGTTGGCGTCGCGCAGGTCGGCACCGGTGAAGTCAGCCCGGGTCAGGTCCGCCTGGCTGAAGTTGGCCCCTCGCAGATTGGCACCGCTGAGGTCTGCCGTCGCGGCCTGCGACCAAGAAGACGCCCTTGCCGGGCTCAGGTCCGCCCCTGCGAAGTCGGCTCCCGGGCACTCGGCGCCCGGCTCGAGCACGCAGTCGCCTATCTGATTGGGGAACTCCACGTTCGGCGTGCCGGCCTTTGCGACCGGCGTGCCCCCCTCGGTTACGGCCTGCTTGCGGACCTGCCGCGTCGCCGCCGTGGCGGTGGGGGTGACGGCATCGCCATCGGAGCCGCAGGCAGCAAGGGGGACCACGAGCATGGCGACGGCGACAGCGACTACCACCAGGGTGCTCTTCGAACGAATGATTCTCAAGCCCGAGACCCTCATAGCCTGTACCTCCCTCCGACAGGGGCCCATTATGACCGGTTGGCAGCCAAAGTCAACGATCCGCAGCGGTGTCAGCCGGGGAGCAGTTAGGGGCAGCCGTCGTTGTTGACGGAGCCGTCGGGCATCGTGGTGCCGCAGAGTATGGCCCCCTCCAGCCTGGCGCCCTCCATGTCCGCGAACTGGAAGTTTGCCCCTGTGAGATCGGCTCCGCGGAGGTCGGCGCCGAAGAGAGAGCCGCTGACGACGATGGCATCTACCAGGATGGAGTCACGCAGATCGGCCGACTCGAAGCTGGCCTGGGCCAGATTGGCCCCGGTCAGGTCGGCGCCCCGGAGGTTAGCACCGGACAGGTCGGCGCCAGGCCGGCCGGGATGGCCCGCGATCTTGATGGCGCCCAGGTCAGCTCCGCGCAGGTCTGCTCCTGGGCACTGGGTGCCGGGGCGTATCTCGCAGTCGCCGATCAGGTCAGGCAGCGGCTCGGGCGTGGATTCTGGAGGTCAGGCAGCGGCTCGGGCGTGGATTCGCCCATGATGACGCTCCTGATGAACGGTGTCGCGGTGGCGTCCGACGAAGCATCGGGCCCCATGTGGACCCGGTGTCGCCGGACGTACACGCCGCCAACAGCGCCATCGCGGCGAGCATCGCGGCCGGCACGATAGCTGGGTTCCTACGAGTTCGAGCCTGCCACCGTCGATCCAACGTTACGGACAACCTCCATTGTTGATGCTGGCATCTGGCATGGTCGTGTTGCAGAAGATTGCGCCTTCGAACAGCGCCTCGTCATCGTCGGCGAAGCTGAGGTCGGCGTTCGTCAGGTCCGCGCCCCGCAGGTCCGCCTGGAAAAGGAAAGAGCTCCTCATTTTGGCGCCTCTCAGGATCGCGTCACGGAGGTCCGCCCCGGTGAAGTCGACCTCCTCAAGGAAGGCATCCGTGAAATCCGCGCCCCGCAGGTTCGAGCCCTCGAGCCTCGCCGGGCGCCGATCCGGGTGCTGCCCAACCTTGATGAGGCCAAGGTCTGCCCCTCGAAGGTCGGCACCCGGACACTGGGTTCCGGGCTTGATTCTGCAATCGCCGACCGCCTCGGGAACCGGATCGACCTCCGTTCCCATTTCGACGACGGCCTCGGTTCGCTCAATCGTAGGGGTTCCGGCGGGAGCGCCTGAGTCGGCGCCGCCAGAGCCGCACGATACGGCGGATGCCGCCGTCGCTACCGCAGCGAGAATCAGGATCGCCGCCGCTCTCGACATTCTCAATCGACTCTCCGTTCCTTTGTTCCGCTACGGGCAGCTGTCGTTCCTGATCGTCCCGTCCGGCATCAGGGTGTCACAGAAGATTGCGCCCTCGAGCTTGGTCTCCTCCATATCGGCATGGAGGAACTTGGCACGCGTCAGGTCCGCCCCCCGAAGGTCGGCCTGGTACAGGTACGTGCTGGACAGGTCGGCCTCGCGCAGGATGGCGTCGCGCAGGTCAGCCGCCGTGAACTCGACTCCATGCAGCTTTGCGCCGGTGAAATCCGCCCCACGAAGGTTGGCTCCCTTCAACACGCCGCCGGGCCTCCCAACGTTGGTGTAGTCGTACATTATCTCGCTGAGGTCTACGCCCCGCATGTTGGCGCCGGGGCACTCGGCTCCGGGCGCGACTTCGCACTTGCCTACCGCGGATACGACAGTGGGGTAGGGCGTGTTTCTCTTGACGGCTGTAGGTGACGGACTGGAGGCGCCGGTCGCCTCCTCGTCCGAGGTGCAGGCCGCCAGCAGCATCGTGACGAAGATGACGCCAAGCAGTAGAAGCCAGACGACCGGAGTCGGCGTTTTCGACTCTTCGACGCCCACGATCCTCACCTCCCCGACAGGGTACGGGACATCTTACAGAGGAGAGGCCGCGGTTTCAAATCGACGGACCTCGCCCGATTCCCGGTGTACGTATCGCAAGGCGTGCAGGGTTCCGAGGCGCGGCGAAGGGAGGGGGAGAGGAGAGGGAGTGGAGGGGCCCACGTGGGAGTGCGAGCGTGGAGAGGAGAGCGGGGTCAGTCGTCTAGGAGGCTGCGCTCTCGGGCTACACGAACGGCCTCGGTGCGAGTCCTCGTGCCGAGCTTCTTGAAGACGTTATCGATGTGGAACTTGATCGTGTTCACGCTTACCCCCAGGTCATGAGCCATCTCCTTGTTCCGAGCGCCGTGGGCCAGGAGCAGGAGTACCTGGCGCTCCCTTCCGGTGAGATGCGGGTATTCGCCGATATCGAGCCGGGTCATGAGTTGCGCGGCGATGACCGGCTGGAGGAGCGAGCCGCCGTCGTGAACGCTGCGTATCGAGCGGACCAGGTCGTCCGGGCTGACGTCCTTCAGGAGATAGGCGCGAGCGCCGGCTCGAAGGCCCTCGAGGACGTGCTCGTCGCCGGAGAACGCCGAGAGGAGGATCACCCGGGCGGTCGAGCCGAGCTCGTGCATCCGCCGGATCGTCGCCATCCCATCTAGCTTGGGCATCCGCACGTCCAGCAGCACGATGTCGGGCGCGAGCGCCAGGGCCATCTCGACCCCGCGCTCGCCGTTATCCGCCTCGCCGGCGACCGTGATGCCTTCAGATCGCTCCAGGATACCTCGGATACCGAATCTCAGGGCTTCGTGGTCGTCGACGATGAGGACTCGGATCGTGCCGTCCGCTGCGGGACGGCGCCCGCCGCGCGCCGCCTCCAGTGCTTCAACCGGATCTGCGGCGGTCGCCGTCGTCTCGTACGGGACCTGTACCCTGATCTCGGTTCCTTGTCGTGGCGTGCTGCGGACCTCGATGGTACCCCCAGTGAGCCGTGCCCGCTCGCGCATGGCGATCAATCCGAATCCACCCCCGGGCCGCGGAGCCCGGCGCAACGTGGACGGCGGGAATCCATCGCCATCGTCGGAAATCTCAAGGTGAAGAGCCGACGAGCCGAAAGAGAGTCGCACCAGCGCGTTCTCGGCGCGGGCGTGCCGGCCGATGTTGCAAAGCGCCTCCTGGACGACGCGCAGGGCGGTCTGCTCGTTGTGCCGATCGAAAGCCCTGGGCGCCTCGCCCGCTATCTCGACGGAGACGCGAACTCCATTCAAGCTGCTGCGGGCCACCTCATTACAGACGGCTTGCGTCAGGCTAAGCGACTCGAGCGCCAGCGGTTGCAGGTCCCATATGGAGCGCCTCGCCTCCTCCAGGACATCGCCCGTGAGGGCGCGCGCCGATTCGAGATGAGAAAGGGCCTGGGGCAGGCTGACCTGCATCAAATCCGACGCCACGCCCAGCTGGAGCGAGATACTGCTCAGAGACTGCGTTAGAGTGTCGTGAAGCTCCCTGGCGAGCCGGTCTCGTTCTTCGATCACAGCCAGCTCCCGTACCGCGGCTTCCGCCCGTCTGCGTTCGGTGACATCGACCATGAAGACCAGGACACTGCCCGCTTCTCCATTGGCCCCAGGAAGAGCCACGGCGGAGAGGAGCACGTCGATCACCTCTCCGTCCTTCTTGACCAGCTGGTACCCGACGTCGTTGGAGCTACCCAGTCGATCGAACTGGTCTTCCGAGGCCTCGAGAGCATAGCTCCGTGAGACCTCGGTCATGAAGGTCGATGGCCTGCGTCCCATTACCTCGCTATGGTCGTATCCGAGGACCTTCAGCCAGTGGCCGTTGACCTGGGCCAGCCTTCCGTCACGGTCGACGGCCTGCATCATCACGGGCGCCCCATCAGAGAGGACCCGGTACCGGTCCGGGGCTCCCGACAGGACCTCTGAATCTCGCGGGTCGGCCCGGCCCGCCGCGAATGCTGTCATGCCCAATACCCAACTCCGCCTAAGAGCGTGGGGCGTCCGTACACGACCACTTCGTGATGCCCGCAGCAACGAATCCGGAGAGCTGCCCAACCCTGCTCGGGTTGCAGAAGGGGAGGATACCCGATTTCGTAGAGTCTAAGGACCCCGGCTATCCCTTGTCAAACGTGCTCCAATAGACAAGAATGCCGGTTAATGTATAAACATCGCGTAACTATGGATGAACTCGTCTTGTGAAGAACAGCAAGTCCCGATACGGTGTTCGGTGAATCAACTTTCTCTAGCACACGGCTTGCTGGAGAGCGCGGCTGGCGTACGGAGAGTGTAGAATCCCGCCGTTCGTGGTGACACTGTCGAACCACCCGCCCTACTGCGCGGTGATCCCCCCGTCCATGACAAGCTCGGCTCCCGTGATGTAGCTGGACTCGTCGGAGGCTAAGAAAAGCACCCCGTAGGCGATATCCTCCGACGTACCAATCCGGCCGATCGGCGTCCTCTCCTCCAGCTTCGCCCTCTCCACCGGGTCGTCCAAGAGCACTCGCGACTGGGGCGTCTCGATGAAGCCTGGATGGACCGAGTTGACCCGGATCCCCTCTTTTGCGTACTGGATTGCCGCGGCCTTGGAGAAGATTCGTATCGCCCCTTTGGACGCGGCATATGCGGCTCCGACCGACGTGGCCACCAGACCGTAGATCGAGGAGATGTTGACGATCGATCCGCCTCCTGCCCTCCGCATCTCGGGAACGGCGTGTTTGGTGCCCAAGAAAGTGCCACGCGCGTTGACGGACATCGTCAAGTCCCAGTCCGACAGGCTCTCGCCTTCGATGTTCTCGAAGTAAGTGTCTCCTCCGGTGCCGGCGTTGTTGACCAGCACGTTCAGCTTGCCGAACCTGCTGACCGCCGCCTCGACCGCGCGCCGCCAGTCCGGCTCCTGGGCGACGTCCAGCCGGACATAGAGCGCGTTCCGGCCGATCCCCCGCGCGACCGTTTCACCCATAGCGTCCTGAATGTCGCCGAGCACGACCTTGGCGCCCTCCTTCGCGAACAGCGTTGCTTCGACCGCCCCCATGCCGCTCGCGGCTCCCGAGATGATCGCGACCTTCCCGTCCAGTCTGCCCATGAACCGCCTCCTTCGAAAACGTGGGCGACCGGGTCCTGACGCCCTCCAGCGCTCGCTTGCCCGATCCTATCTGGCGACCTCGCAAACATCCAGGGTCTCCTGTCCTTAGGTGGTTCCCAAGCCGAGGTCGTAGGCGCCGGGACCGAAGAGCTTCAATGGTAGACTCGCCACTTTAGTTGCGGCACCAGAACGGCTGTGCTAATATGATGGCGTGCTACAGACTCTCTCCTCTTGGGCCACTCGGTCTCCTTCTCGACCGTCGCGGAATCCGTCTCGCACGCAGACAGGAAGAGGAGACCGAACAGGAGGAGGGACAGCCTGGGAGTGGTCACCCAGCCGAGTCTAGCGCAGGCTTTGCTCACCCGCAACGGCACTCATGCGCCCCGATAATAAGGCACTGCGACGCTTCGCAGACGGCCTCGGGCCTGCGCCAGTCTAGGTTGAGTCGGGCACATAGGGAGCGAGCCGGGACCGTGGACGCCCGCCAGCCGCACTTGAGATGGCGCACCGCCAATCCCTTCATGGTCTTGGACTTCTAGTTCACGTGCTCTTCGCGAACGGCAGAGCAGACTATACTTGGAGGAGCGGCAAGCCTGAACTCAAACTGACGGGAGTATCACTAGTGCTTATGCTTGCTATCAGCCCGCATGTCTGTACATGATAGAGTCGTGGTCCCATGATTGAGCCATCAGGAGCGCGGCGATTCGGGATTCATAACCTTCGGGTCAGACAGGCGTTATATCAGTGCTCGGAGGTTCTTGTGGCTAAGAACTACAATCCCCGGCACGTTTGTAGCTAGACATTTCCCGAAAACATGTTAAACGATGTTCGGGCAAAGGTCCTAAACACAGGAGGACCACAGGTCGATGCTGCAGAGAGCCTTTGGGGCTATGCTCGAATATGATTGAACCGATGACACATGTTTGGTGCATCTAAAGTACGTTGAACCAGGACTGGGGGCCGTCGTGTCGCCTCGTGGTACCCGAGGTACCCGGCCTGGAAGTCGCGTGAGGGGAGAATAACGCTGGTGCCGACCAGGACTAACGACGAGGCCGTCCAGAACAAAGACGTGAGGGCGGTGCTTGGAGTGCTTCAGACCACCATCGCCGAACTCAAGCCCAAGGAGCGGAAGACGAAGGTCTACCACCTGGGCTTGGATTCGTATAGCTGGGAAGATATCGCGTCGGAGATCGAGGCGGGAACCGATTTTGGCTTCGCCTTCGTGGGCATGATTATGGCAGCCGCGCGCCAGAGGGGTATCGGCGTGCGAGAGTACCTCAAAACGGCCAAAGGGTAATCCTCTCCCACCTTAAGACGTCGCTCAGGTTCGCCCCCCCCCCCCGATCAGCTCACCAACCGCACGGAGTCGTCGCCCAAGACGACGTGGCAGGATAGGTTGCGACGCATCTGTGCCGCTACCAGCGGGGATATCAGGTCTTGAGGCTCGTTCTCCGATTGGTTGATGTACTGCCAGCGAAGAGATTCCGCCGCCTTCAGAGCCTCGGCCGCGGATTCCCCCCGTGCAAGGCCCGTGAACACCCTGAGGGCGCACACCTCGAAGCCGTCGGTATATGGGGGGATAGTATAAAAGCCGTATTTAACCTCGTAGCCGATATACGTCTTGCACCCGCGTCGTTCGACGCATGCCCTACCCAGCACGGCCGCAGTCGAGCACGCCAACGTGACCACGACTCTGCCGCGGGTGAGCTCGGCGTTGTGAACGCCTAGAATCGGGACTAACTCGCCGTTCAGCTCGCCATACAGATCGCATTCGCATCCATGGTCAAACCCGAGGATGACAAGAGGGTTCAGAGTAAGCACCGCTGCTCTAAAGTTCTCGGGCGTGGCATCGGCTCCAGAGTAGTCGTGGACCTCGAAACCAGCATTGTGGAACGACGTGATCACTTTGGCGCCGAGCTCGTGGGTCCACTCTGTTGCTGGATCGAACCGGTTGCGGAATACGAGCACGGCGCTGTTGTTGGGTGGGGGGCTCACGCGCCCTTTCCGACTCGAAGATACTCGTCGACGGACACATCCCTCGCCGCGGCGGCGGCGACGATGGTCCGCACGTAGCGCTTCCCGACCTCCGTGCGATTCTGGATCTCCTCCAGCAATTCATCCCATGTGTACGACTCCCACAACTCGTGATACACCTTTTCGGGTTTCGCATCAAGAGTACGGAGTGCCGCTGCCTTTGATAGAAGGCGGATCACACTAGGCGCAGCTTGCTCAACTGCGTCGTCATCCGGAGGGTCGTGAGGGCTACACGTGGCCATCGATCATACCTCCGTGGAGAGTGGGTGGTTGTTGCGAATCCAACTCGGGGGACCCGGGACTTGTGGTCTCCAGCCGCAGCGGTGTTGGTCCCCGATGATATGTACGCTGGGCCCCCGTGTCAAGTTACGATTCCGCTGACCTAGCCCGGTGCAGATGAACTGATGGCTGATCCCAGTCTCCGGGTGATAGCCGGGTGCCCTTCTGCCGATATCTCTGGCTTGGGGCATCGACGACTCGCTAGGGATTGCTGGTGCAGCCAGGTCGGGTTGAATGTTAGCAGTCGATGTCAACCGTGCGAATGAGCGTCGGACATACGTGGAAACCCATACCGCCGGACAGCACTGATGTCAAGAACGCACAGAATATTGAGGGCGGGGCCGAAGCTATTTCGAGCGGTCGGCGCCGCTACAGCACAGAATATTGAGGGCGGGGCCGAAGCTATTTCGAGCGGTCGGCGCCGCTACAGCAGCCCGGTTGCTGTCAGAGTTGCTGTCAAACTAGAACTTTGCGCCCAGGCCGTGCTGCAGCCTGCCCTAGTTTGACTGGTCGGGGTGGTCGGACTCGAACCGACGACCCCCTGCACCCCATGCAGGTGCGCTACCAAGCTGCGCCACACCCCGACTGGCTGTAGGATAGCACGGCGTCCGGACCCGCTTCAATACGGCTCGGCGGATCGCCTGCACGCTCGGGGCCAGCCGTTCACGGGTTGTGGGAAACGGCCTCTGCCGCCGCCCGGTCCTGTCCCGCCAGGATCTCGCCGAGCACCAGCCGGGCGACGGCCTTGTCCAGCGGCTGGTTGTTGTTGCCGCACTTGGGCGACTGGATGCAGCTTGGACAGCCGGAGAGACATGGACAGGCCGAGATCACCTCCAGCGTCGCCCGCCAGAGCTCGTCGATCACGTCGTAGCCTCGCTCGGCGATGCCGACCCCGCCTGGGTGGCCGTCGTGGATGAAGACCTGCGGCCTCCCCGTGTCGGGGTGCAGCGGGGTCGAGATGCCTCCGATGTCGTTGCGGTCGCACAGCGCGAAGATCGGCAGGACGCCGATGGCGGCGTGCTCCGTTGCATGGAGGCCACCGGCCAAGTCCGCTCCGTCGTCCCGGATTCGGCCCAGGGTGTCGGGCGGGACGTCGAACCACAGGGAGACGGTGTTGAAGCTGCGTGGGGGCAGGCTCACGTACTCGTCCCCCAGCGGCTCGCTGGTGAAGTGGGCCCGTTTCGTGAAGCCCACCACTGTCGTGGTCACTGCCACCTCTCCCAGGTAGGCCATCGTTCCCGCCACGCGCTTCTGTTTGAATGTCCTGAGGACCCTCGTCTCCGTGTAGTCTCGGACCTCAGTGTAGTAAGGAACGTCCGTCTTCGCGGCGTAGGCCGTCTTGGACTCCAGGTCGAGCCGACTGATCAGGAACGGCTGCCCCTGATGGAGGTAGACCGCTCCTGGATGAAGCTGCAGGAAGGCCGAGTCCTCGTCGACCGTCTCCAGGACCACGCCGCTGTCCTCCTCCACCAGGGTGTAGGACGTCGCCGAGGTCGATCGGATGTTCACGTCCTGCGCCGGATAGGTTACCTGTGGGTCGAGATGCCAACGCCCGGCGCGCGAGTGCAGGAACCCTTCCTCCTCCAGCTCATCCGCCTCGATCGATATGTCCGTGTCGAACAGGTCGGCATCGTCCGGGTCGAGAGGCGACTCGTAGGCGGCGCAGAGCAGCTGCGGCTTGAGCACGTACGGGTTCGTCGGCGATATCCGCGCGCTCTCGTGGGGCTTGCCGAAGAACGCCTCGGGGTGGAGCATCAGGTACTGGTCCAGCGGGTTGTCCAGCGCGAGAAGCATGGTCAGCGCCCTCTGGCCTCTTCTGCCGCTGCGCCCCGCCTGCTGCCACGAGCTGGCGATGCTTCCCGGGTATCCGGTGAGTACGGTCGCCTCAAGGTCCCCGATGTCGATCCCAAGCTCCATCGCGTTGGTCGTCGACAGGCCCAGGAGCCGCCCGTCCGCCAGGTCTCGCTCGATCCGGCGGCGGTCCTCGGGCAGGTAGCTAGCCCGATACGGCGAGATCCTGTCCGCAGCGGTCGGGTCGGACTCCATGAGCTTGTCGCGGGTGTAAACGTAGAGCAGCTCGGCCGCCCGACGGCTTCGGACGAAGGCCAGCGTACGGACACGACGGCGGATCAGCTCGGCGAATATGGCCGAAGCCTCGCTGTTGGTGCTGCGGCGGCTGCCGTTGGCCAGGTCGATCATCGGCGGGTTCCAGAACACGAAATCCTTGCCGCCGAAAGGGGAGCCGTCGTCCTGGATCACCGTGAACGGTAGACCGGTCAACGACTCGGCGTGCTCCCCAGGATTGGCCGTCGTCGCCGAACACAGGATGAACTGGGGCTCGTTGCCGAACCGCCTACACAGCCTGCGCAGGCGTCTGATGACGTTGGCGACGTGCGACCCGAATACGCCTCGGTAGATGTGCGCCTCGTCGATCACCACGTAACGCAGCCCGCGCAGGACGTGATACCAGGTCCTGTGGTTTGGCAGGATTCCGACGTGCAGCATGTCCGGATTAGTCAGGACCAGCCGTGAGCTGCGTCGCACATCGGCTCTGTCCTCGGACGGCGTGTCTCCGTCGAAAACGCCGAAGCGAAGCCGCGCCGACTCGGGGATGAGCTTTTCGAAGCTCCTGGCCTGGTCTCGCGCCAGCGCCTTTGCCGGGAACAGGTACATGGCGTAGGCGGCCCGGTCCTCGAGCAGCGCCTCCAGGACCGGGAGGTGGTAGCAGAGGCTCTTGCCGCTTGCCGCCGGGGTCGAGACTATGATGTTCTCTCCACGCCCCAGCGCGTTGATCGCCTCGGCCTGGTGGCTGTACAGATCTGAGATACCCGCCGACCTGAGGGCCGCCTCGAGTGCCGGGTTCAGCGGCCTGTCGAGCCGTCCATACGCGGGACTCCTGGGAGGGATGTCCTCCAGGTGGGCGATCTGGTCCTTGTACGATCGGAGCCCTCGCAGATGGCTCAGAAACCCTGTTACGTCCATTCGCCTCTCTTGAACGACCGCGGTGTCCTGGACAGGCGCGCCAGGACCTCGGGAGACTGGTGCTTGGCCGCGTAAATAACTCGCCGTTCACGCCCGCCCACTCTTGGCGCGTGGAACACCGGTATCTGCACTGCACCTTCGGCGGTTCCAAAGGGGCACAGCCCCCTTCGCGGGGGTTCGGGAGTGTCCCCCGAGCCAAACCCCCACGGGCGGGCGGGTGGGACAGAATACGTTCGAGTATCTCTGCACCTAAGCATTAGAACCCTGAGATCGTCTCCTGCTCCTGCCCCACCACCTCGATGTCGTCCCTGGTGCTCTCGATGTAGTCCAGCACGTTGCTCAGCACCTCGTCCACGTGGCGGGAGCTGTTGCCCGCGCAGACGACGCCCAGCGTCGCCAGCTGCCACACGTCGTTGTTGTCCACCTCGGCGATGGAGACGTTGAACTTGGCCCTCACCCGGGAGCAGAGAGATTTGACGACCCGGCGCTTGCCCTTGAGACTCTGATTCTCGGGGAGGCGAAGCGTGATCTTGCAGACGCCGACGTTCATCCGGACCTCCCCGCGGCTGTTCAAATGCGAACGCATGTGCATTATAGCACCGGCGCCGGCCAGGGCCGCCGATCGACTGGTCCGGCGGGCCCTTGACACCCCTGTTGGGCGCCACTAGCCTTGAACGGGGGTGAATGGGGGAACGGACGTGGTCCGGCCAGGCCTGCCCCTTGAATCAGACCGGAGAGGAGAAGTCCCTGCCGATGGAGAGTGAGCGTGACTGGCGTCGCGCTATCGAACAGACCCGGGTCATTCGATTTCCGAGGCAGCGTCTCGCCACCTTCGGCACGACGAACATCTCCTACTACGTCGTGACCGAACCGATCTACCAGGAGCTCGAGCCGAACAAGCAAGAGGGCGTGGTGAGAGAGGGGCGAGTGGTGGCACAGCGGCCGGCCGTCGTCACGCCCACGTTCGCCCTGAACCTTCAGGGGTTCAGCCCCGAAGCCTACGAATACCTTAGGGAGACCGCGCGGGAGTATGGCGCCAACAGTCCCGGAATCCTCTACCAGTACAGGAACGACTTCGGGAAGATGGATATCGTGACCGGAGACGCCGGCGAGATCGCCCGCCGCATCAGCGGAGACCTGGACCGCCGCGACGAGAATATGTCGGTGGTCATGGTCGGGGTCGACGAGCTATGGGACGTGGCGCTGCTCAAGTTCATGTACGAGTTCACGTCGTCCTCGGTCGCCGGCAACGTCCAGGAGTTCCAGTCCCGCGGGATGCTCGAGCCACAGCCGAGCTTCGGAGGCGTTCCGGGGGCCGCGGTGCAGCAGATCGACCGCCTGTTTCGTGACGCCGAGCGCGGGGGCAGCGTCGACGAGCTCAAGCGCGAGCTGGACCGCTGGGGTCTCTTCGACTACTACGAGGATCGATTCCTCGCCCTGTTCCGCCGCCGCTCCTAGCCCGGCGAAGGACACAAACCCGCCCTCCTCCGGTGCGTGCGATCGCAGCCGATACAGTACTTCGGATGCCGGAAAGGACTCCTGGATGGCGATTGACCTTCAGACGCCGAACGCCGAAGGCCCAGCCACCATCGAGGACGAGGGTCCGCCACGGCCGTCTATCTCCGTAATCGAAGATCAGGGCAGCTATGGCAAATTCCACGTCGAGCCGTTGGAGCCAGGATATGGTATGGCGCTCGGGACCCCGATGCGTCGCATCCTGTTGAGCTCTGTCAACGTCAGGAAGGTCAACTACGCGGTCGAGAGGGCCAGGGTGGCCCAGCGGAGTGACAACGAGTGCCTGGCGTTAGAAGTCTGGACCGACGGCTCCATCACCCCGATCCAGGCCGTCAAAGAGGCGGCCAGCGTCCTGACCCAGCACTTCTTCCTCATGGAGTGCATGAGGCCGCTGGGCGAGGAGCAGGACGCACTCATAGCGCCGGGTGGGGAGTGCGATCACCCGCCTATTGAGCAGCTCGGCTTGTCGCCTCGGACCCTCACCTGCCTCAAGAGGGCCGGAATATACGAAATTCGACAGCTCATGGTATTGAAGTCGACCGACCTGATGCAGATTCGGAACTTCGGCGAGAAGTCGTTCACCGAGCTGTACGGCCGCCTCAAGGAGATGGAACTTCTTCCCGGAGAGCCGGATCTCGAAGCAGACGGGCAAGACGGGACTACCGCGAGTGAGGAGCAGTAGCTGGCTCCGCCCCGACGCTGTCTAGCCCGAAGTCAGCGGGAAAAGCTTGGTGGAGCGGGGCAGCCGCAAAACCGCCCTCCTCCGGCGCGGGGGATTGCAGCCCGGAGGAGGGCGTTCGCTTGGACGTTCGGTGCCGTGAGGGCTACGCTCGGCTTCGTCTGCGCATCAGCAGCGCTCCCCCGCCGGATATCAGCAGCACCGAGACCCCCAAGGCTATCAGTGCGAGTCGGCCCACTGCCGGGTCGCCGACGCTGGGCGTCTCTGGCGGTGGGGTCGGCTCCTGTTCCCCGATCGCCGTCTCGACCGCGACCCCGGACGTATTCAGCACGAACCACACGTCGTTCACGCGTTGCCCGTTTGCGTCGCCGGGCGCGTCGTCGAACGCATAGTAGTAGAGTGGCTGACCATTGTAGGCCACCTGCATCCCGCCGTCGTCCCTCTCGAACGTCGACAGCAGCACGCCAACGGCTCCGCCCGTCGATTGCGGCGTACCTATCGTCAGGACCGGCGGCCACGCCTGCGCACAGCCACCAGAGCAGACCGACACTCTCGGTAAGTCGGGCGTGAACAGGTAGAGGGTTCGTCCACTCGGATCCGTCAGGATGTTTCCAAGCTCGGCGTGATCCGAGGTCCCGATGGTGATATCGGTGTATATCGGTCCGCCATGGACCGATAGCACCCACCAAACGTCGTTCACGGTCTGACCCAGCGCGTCGCCGGGTCTCTCGTCGAACTTGTAGTAGTAGAGGGGCCAGCCGTTGTAGGTGACCATCTTGGAGCCGTCGGGGCTCGCGATGGTGCCAAGCGCGTTGGCCGCGGCGTCGCCCATCGCTTGTGGGTCGTCCACGGTCAAGACAGGTGGCCAGAAGTCTCGGCAGACCCTGGCGCAGTTGGACACATTCCGCTCGTCCGGTGTGAACAGGTACATGCTCCGGCCGCTGGCGTCGACCAGGATGGTGCCCAGCTCGGGATGTGTGCCGGTGCTCACCACCGCGCTCGTCTGGACCGGGCCCCCGTTGACACCGAGGACGAACCCCAGATTCCCCACCTAGATAAGAGAAAGACCTCGTTGGCGCCCGCCACGAAGCGGGCTAAGATGTTTCTTGACCAAGAGAAACGATCACCAACGAGGTGCAGCTATTATGAAGCAAGGCTTACTGGCATTCCAGTCGCCGGGATCCTGATCCTGGGAATAGTAGTATAGGGGCCAGCCATTGTAGGTGACCTGGACCGTGTCATCGGCCCGTATTATCGTTCCCAGCAGGTCGGCGGTGGCCCCAGAGCCCGCCTCCGGATGGAGACGCGCAAGCAGGAGGCGCTCCCCAGCTACGCGTACCAGCCCTCGGTCAGCAGCCGGCGGCCAGAAGCCGGCGCAACCGCCCGAGCAGTTCGACACGTTTCGCTCGTCCACCGTGAACAAGTAGAGGATGTTGCCATTCTCGTCAGCCAGCACGTCCTCTAGGGAACCTCTGAACAACTAAGGGTGAGCCGGATTCTACTGGAATGGGCGGGTACGGGAGGCGCTTCGACCCTCCGGCGACGCGCCGACTGGGATCGGGGAGCCCAGGCCGCAGCCCTCACGCCTCATTCGCGGTTGGGGAAGAGAGGCTGGGGAGGGAGCGCTGCCGGGAATGGTCACCGTTGGCCCTCTCACCGAGCTTGGCCGCCCGCGGCTATCAGCAGGTTGGCCATCCCCAGCAGCAGCACCAGCCGTTGCGTGTTCTTGGCCAGGCCACGATACCGCACCTTCGCATAGCCAAAGCGCCGTTTCACATACAGGAACGGATGCTCTACCTTCGCTCTGACCGACGCCTTGCGATGTTCCCCCAGCGCCTCCTGACTCGATGTTCCCCCAGCGCCTCCTGACTCCCGGGACTCAGGTGCCGGCGCAGACCGGGCCGCATCGCCACCTGCCACTCCACCCGTCGCTCCCGATGCTCCTCCCGCTTCTGGACTCCCTGATACCCCGCATCGCCCCACGCCTGCGCCTCGTTCCCGTGCAGCAGCCGGTGGGCTTCGGTCACGTCGTTCACGTTCGCCGCCGTCGTCGTCATGCTATGCGCCAAGCCCGTATCCGCGTCCACTCCGATGTGCAGCTTCATCCCGAAGTGCCTCTCATTCCCCTTCTTCGCCTGATGCATCTCCGGGTCCCGCGCGCCTCCCCGATTCTTCGTCGACGACGGCGCTTCGATGATGCTGGCGTCCACGATCGTCCCTTCACGCAGCCGCAGTCCCTGGGCTTCCAGATGGCGGTTGATCTCCTCGAACAGGCCTTGGCCTAGCTCGTGGCTTTCGAGGAGATGACGGAAGTTGAGGATGGTGGTCTCGTCCGGCAACGCTTCCGACAGTCGCAGCCCGGCGAACCGGCGCACCGATTCGGCCTCATAGAGGAGGTCCTCCATGCCGGGATCGCTCAGGTTATAGAAGAGTTGCACACAGTGAATGCGCAGCATCACCGAGAGCGCATAGGGCCGCCGCCCGCGGCCGGCCTGGGGGTAGCACGGGCGGATACGCTCCTCCAATCGCTGCCAAGGGATGAGCCCATCCATCCGCTCCAAGAACAACTCCCGGCGGGTCTTGCGCTTCTTGCCTTGGTATTCCAAGTCCGCGAACGTCGGCTGGTCCATCGTTTCCGCCCTCCATCGGCATGAGGTGGGGCCAGCCCTTACTCTGCCACATCCCGTCTGACTTGTTCAGAGCGTTCCTAGCGGTTGACAGTTCAGGGAACGTGTACGTGACTGACTTCTATATGGGCCGAGTCGAGAAGTTCACATCAAACGGAACTTTTTTGGCCGAGTTTGGCACCGACAGCAGTAAGATCACACCAGAAGAGCCTGGACGATACCGTTCGGCTGCTGGCTCTGGTGATGGCGAATTAAAGTATCCCACTGACGTTGCGGTGGACAGATCAGGAATTGTGTTCGTGGTAGATGCCGGCAACCACCGCATCCAGAGGTTTGAGATGGAATGACCGCTTCCTATGTCGTGAGATCATGGCGTTCAGCGATTGGCTGGCACTATATGCAGCGAAGAGATGGCACCAATGTCTTCTAGGCTGATGAGACTACTCAGAGAAGTATTCCCTACCCTAGCCGACAATCCGGCCGCGCAGCCCCAGTGTTGGGTCTCGAAGACCCTGAAACGGGATCGTCCGAAACTGAAGGCCGTTTCAGAAGCCATCCAGGTCGTCGAACGCTATGGTCAGATCGGTCCACTACGGGCCAGACTCAAACGTGAGCACCCCGTTGATAAGCCCCATCAGCGTCAGTACGACGAGCGGCTTCTCGACGCGTTAACCGAGGCATGCGCGTTCGCTTGGGCAGATTTGCGGAACTTGGGTTCCCCGAGGTTCAGCGACGCCGAGGGGGCACCCGACATTCACCTCGACACCGGGTATTGGGTTGAAGCCAAAGCCATCCATAGTTCGCTTGAGGAGGCCAAGCGGACCGAGGCCATGCTGGAAGGCCGCGTTGATACAGGCGCCGTAACGGAGGCCGGGCCGGGCCTCTTCAATAAGTTTGACAGCGCTTTCGCCGATGCGGGGAAGAAATTCAATCGTCAGGGCGGCGAAGCGAACGTCGTTTTCTTCAACCTTACTATGCTTGATAGTCCCCAGTGATTTGCAGACGATACCTTGGCCAGAGTCGCTGAGTGGGCCGGTGAGAAGGAGTTGCGCGAGCCCGCTACTCGCGTAGTCATCTGCTATAGCTATGATTGGCGCGAGCCGGTCAAGGACGGTTTCTCTGCCTAGCTATCCTTCCTGATGTGACGCAGCTCGACGCCCCTGGCCTCCAGGGCCGCGCCGACGAGGAGGTTCCTGTGGCACTTGGTGGGATCCTCCTCGGCGCACATGATGACCACGACCGAGTCGCTCACCAGGCCCATCAGCTCCTCGATCCCCTGTTCGAAGATCGCCGTCGCGCCCATCTTCGCGTAGTCAGGGTTGCCCCGATCGTCGTAGAGGGAGCCGTCGGACGGCTTGCCGCCCAGCGTGCCGCCCATGTGGACGTATCGGATGTCGTAGGGAGCCAGCAGCTCCGGCAGCTTCCGGGCGCTGGCGAACGGCGCCCTCCTGCTCACCGGGTTGCTCCTCACGTCGACCAGCACTTCGATACGGCGCCCGGCGATCAAAGGCGCGAAGCTCTCCCAGGTGTGTTTGCTGTGGCCGACGGTGTAAACGGTCGTCACTGAGAGGGAGTCTCAGTCGGCCGGCTGGGGCAGGGGACCGTGGCCGTCGCCGTCCAGCAGGGGCTGTTCGAGCGAGGCGTAGTTCATACGGTACAGGTGGGCGTACAGGCCGTCCTTCGCCATCAGCTCCTGGTGGGTGCCCTGTTCGACGATCTCGCCGAGGTTCATCACCACAATCTTGTCCGCATCCCGGATTGTCGACAGGCGGTGAGCGATGACGATGGCCGTACGGCCCGCGAGGAGCCGCCGCAACGCCCGTTGGATCAGCATCTCGGTGTAGCTGTCTATGTTGGCGGTCGCCTCGTCGAGGATCAGGATTCGAGGGTCCGCCACCACGGCCCTGGCGAAGCTCAGAAGCTGTCGCTGGCCCACGCTCAGGTTCACACCCCTCTCCTGAACCGTGGTGTCGTACCCCTCCTCCAGGTTCACTATGAACTCCTGGGCACCAACGGCCGTGGCGGCCTCGATCATCTTGTCGTCGCTTACGTCCGGGTGGTTGTACTTGATGTTCTCCCGGACGGTGCCCGAGAAAAGGAACGGCTCCTGAAGCACCGTCCCCATCTGCCCGACCAGCGAGCTGCGGCTGACGTCCCTGGTATCGTAGCCGTCCACCAGAATCGCGCCCCGGTCGCGGGGAAGATTGTAGAACCGCGCGAGCAGCGAGACGAGCGTGGTCTTCCCCGCCCCCGTCGGACCGACCACCGCGACGGTCTCCCCTGGATTGACCACCAGGCTTACGTTCTTGAGAACGTCCTCGCCCGGCAGGTAGCTGAAGCTCACGCCACGCAGCTCGACCTTCCCTTTGATCTCCGGGAGGTCTGCGGCATCCGGGGGATCGACCAGGTCCGATGGCGTGTCCAGAAGGCCGAAGATGCGGGAGCCCGATGCCATCGCCCTCTGCATCTGTGTGTACTGCATCATCAGGCTGCGGATGGGATCGAAGAACCTCAGGATGTACAGCGCAAACGCGATCAGCGCCCCCACCTCTAGTGCGCCGCCTCCGATCATTCGGGCGCCGAAGAAGAGCGTAAGGCCCATTGCGACTCCGGTGAGGATGTCCACCGGCGGCAGCAGGCCGGTGGACAGGCGGCTCGCCGTGTAGCTCGCCTCGAGGTAGTTCCGGTTCTTGCCGTCGAACAGCTCCAGGTTCCGGTCCTGTCGGTTCAGACTCTGCACCACCCGAACACCGGATATGTTCTCGTTGTAGGCGGCGTTCACAATGGAGGCGCCCGTACGGACCCTCAGGAATGCCCGTCTCGCCAGGGGCTGCCAGAAGACCACTATCGCGACCAGCACCGGAAGCACGGCCATTGAGATCAGCCCCAGCTCCACGTTCAACAAAAGTACGGCGACCACGATGCCCACCAGGCTCAAAATGTCTCCGAGGGTGGTCACCACGAGAGACATGAACTCCTGGACCTGGCCGACGTCTCCCTGGACCCGGGACATCACCCGTCCGACCTCGGTCTTGTCGTAAAAGGAGAGCGACTGGCGCTGCAGATGAGCGAACATGTCGCGGCGCAGGTCGTACAGGACTCGCTGGCTGACCCTGGTCATCACCGCCTGCTGGTAATAGCTGCTGGCCCAGATGACCAGGGCGATCACACCGAAGAGGGCCACGATCCAGCTGAGGCCCGACAGGTTCCCCTCGACTATGTAGTCGTCGATGGCGATCTTGGTGATCCACGGCACGGCCACCACCGCGCCGGTGTATATCAGCATCGTCACGATCGAGATGGCAGCGAGACCGCGGTGCGGGAGGATGTAGGCGGCAAGCCGCGAGATCACCCGCCGATCGTAGATCGACCCGAATACCTCGTCCTCGTCGTCGCTGGCGTCTGAGCCGTGGAATATCCAACCCATCATCGCGCGGCGCTCCTGTCCACCGGCTCGGGTGCCTCGAAGTCCAGCATGACCTCTTCCTGCGGCCTGAGCTGAAGCTCGTAGATGCCACGGTAGAGCCCGCCCGCCGCTAGGAGATCCTGGTGCCGGCCCCTCTCCACGACCTCGCCGTCCTTGAGCACCAGGATCAGGTCGGCCTTGTGGACGGTGCTGAGCCTATGGGCGATTACGAAAACGGTACGATCCCGCATCACCGCTTCCATCGCCCTGTGTATGAGCTCCTCGGTACTCGCGTCCACGCTGGACGTGGAGTCGTCGAGGACCAGCACCGGCGGGTCCACGAGAAGGGCGCGCGCGATCGCGAGGCGCTGCCGCTGGCCACCCGACAGGGTCGCCCCGCGCTCGCCGATCACCGTGTCGTAGCCGCGGTCTAGGGTGCGGATGAAGTCGTCCAGCTGCGCTATCCGGGCCGCCTCGACGATCTCGTCCGTCGACGCCTCCTCGCGTCCGTAGGCGATGTTCTCACGGATCGTCGCGGTGAAGAGGAACACGTCCTGCTGAACAAGCGCGATGTTGCGCCGCAGCGACTTCAGGGTGGCCTGACGTATGTCCCTGCCGTCCAGCGTAATACGTCCCGCAGTCACGTCGTAGAAGCGCGGCAGCAGGTGTACGACCGTGCTCTTGCCGCTGCCGGGCGCGCCGAGCAGGGCGACCGTCTGACCGGGCCGGGCCTCGAAGCTGACGCCCTTCACGGCAGGGGCGCGACCGTCGTAGCCGAAGCTGACATCGTCGAAGCGAACCAGCCCGGCCGCCCTCGGCATCTCCACGGCATCCGGCGACTCGCGGACTGGAGACTCGGCGTCCAGGATCTCGAACAGCCGCTGGCCCGCCGACGAGGCGCGCGCGTACGAGTTGACCAGCCACCCGACCATCCGGACGGGCATCGAGAGGATCTGGGTGTAGATGATGAACTGGGTCAGCTCTCCCTCGGTCATGTTGCCGTTGATGACCTGCCATCCGCCGTATGCCAGGATGAGGCCCACGGCGATCAGCAGCACAAACCCCATGAAGGAGACGGTCGATGCCCTGAGACGCTCGGCCTTGACCATCTCGGTGGCGACCTCGGTGTTCTTCTGGTCGAACTTGGCCTCCTCGAACGGCTCGGAGCCGAACGCCTTGACCACTCGGACCCCCGAAAGGTTCTCCTGGAGAACGGTGCTGAGCTCCGCCATCTTCTCCTGGGTGGCCAGCCACAACCGCCTCATCCGTACCCTGGCGACTCCCGAGTTGTACGCGATCACCGGCATGAAGCTCATGCTGATCAGCCCGAGTTTCCAGTCCAGCCTTAGAAGGATGACAGCAACGGCGGTGAACAGGATCGCGAAGTACGGGGCCCGGACCAGCCCCATGTTTACGAACATCCGAACCGCTTCGACGTCGCTGATGGCCCTCGACATGAGCTGCCCGGTGTGATGACGGTCGTGGAAGGCGAAGCTGAGGCGCTGCACGCGGTCGTAGAAGGCGTTGCGCAGCTTGTAGGCCACGATCAACGAGAGGGACTCCCCCAGGTAGGTCTGGGCGTAAGACGCGATTCCTCGCGCCACGCTGAGAGCGAGGATCGCCAGTGCGAGCGGCAAGACGTCCGCGGCCGTCCCGTTGCCGCTCTCGAACCCTTCGACCACCCTGTCGATCGAGTTCCCTATCAGGCGCGGGAGGAACAAGTATGCGGCGGTGGCCACAGCCGTCGCAACATAGGCGGCCAGAAGACGCCGTTTGTAGCGGAGGGTGATCCCGATGATCCGGAGGATCACCGTCATCGGCTGCGGGGGGACCGTACGTCGCGCGGAGCTCTGCGGTGATGTGAGTGAGGTGTGTAGGATAGGTGGCATCTGCCCCTATTCTACCGCCTTCGGGGGTACGGGGTACAGCGCTTGGGGACTGGCTGGAGTACGGGGTGCGGACCCTGTCCCGTATGCCCCTATACCCGAACCCTGACGTTCAGCCCTATCGTTGGAGTCTCGTGTAGACCACCAGGGAATGACTGCGCCACATCGGGAAGCTCTCTCCCTCCAACGCGGCTATGAGTGCGCGATACCTGAGCTCCGGCCGTCCCCTGATCTTCTCGAGCAAGCGCCTCTGACTCGCCGTCGCACCGTCCATCATCTCCCTGACGCGGACGTGCAAAATCTCGGCGTCCCGCTCCAGCCTGTCCATCAGGAGCGCCATCTCATCCGAGCCGGCGCCGTCCACACGGGCCAGCGGGACCTCGATCTGGTTCGCCGGCACGACGAGTCCCATAAGGTCGGCGGACTCCTTCAGGTGATACTCGATCTGGCCGATCATCTGCTCAGCCTCGGAATCGCGCCCGAGGAACACTAGGCGCTGCATCTCGCCGCTTCGCACGCCCGCCAGCCGGGCATGAGAGCGGACCCGGCCCATTTCAGACTTCGGGAGCCTGAGCGCGATCCTCTCTTTCGTCGTCTTGACCCAGTACAGCGTGTCGCCGGGAATGCTGTCCGACGACGCCATCGCCGTGCCGGCGGCTCCCGCGCCCATCAGGGCGAAGGCCGCGAAACCGATCGCCAGCGGCTTCAGCAGAGGAACCCTCTCAAATATGCCGGGACGCCTTGAGCGACCCGGCTCGGACCGTGAAACAGCCTCCATCAACCGGGCGAGAGCGCGTGCCTTGGCGTCGGGCGCGAAGTCGTCCCGGATCGCCGTCCGCATGGCGACCGCTGCCGTCTGTACCATCGGCTCAATCTCGGCGCGGTGCTCGGGGAAGCGCCCGACGCACTCTTCGACGCTGACTCCATCGGCCAGCAGGTCGACGCACTCGTTCAGGATGTCCTCGATCTTCCTGTTGAACATCATGCCCCCGAGCCCCGGAGCTCTGCCACACCTCTCGGGTAGGCCTCGGCATCCCCGGCCAGCAGCCGCCTGAGTTTTCGTATCCCGGCGTGCTGAAGCGCCTTGACCGCGTTCTCCTTCTTCCCAACGGCCTTCGACGTCTCCAGGACCGAAAGCCCCGCAGTGAACCGCAGGGTGATGACCTCGCGCTGGAGGTCCGTCAGATCCACCATTGCCCGGCGGACCTCCTGCATGGTCAGTTTCCGGTCCAGATCGCCGTCCAGGTCCGCCGGCGAGCCTGACGCCGTCGCCGCAACCGTCTCGAGCGGCGCGGTCTTCTGTCGGGCCGTCTTTCGAAAATAATCGACCACCAAGTTGTGAGCGGTGCGGAACAGCCATGAGGAGAAGGGGTAGCCCTGCCACCGGAACGTATGGATCGACTCGAACATGCGGACGAACACCTCACCCACGATGTCCTCGGCGTCGGAGCTGCCGCCGGTCTTGAAGGACACGTAACGGGAAACCCGAGCGTAGAATATCTCGTACAGCGCCGCGAAGGCTTGGCTGTCGCCCTCCTGGGCACGCCGGACCAGGTCCGAAACCTCGTCCCGAGTCTCTTGGTCGATCACGGTAGACACTCTCTCGCTACCCATGTGGGGAGCCACCTCCACAGCCCGCCACCCAGGACCCGTTACCCACCTCGATTGTGTAGAACGGGCTGGACGCGGAATCGTTAGTACTCATACAGACGTATACGGCCCCGGGATGTTCCCCGGACCTGCCACCGGCGACGCGGCGAGGCGGCGATCACCGTGTGCTAAGATGAAAAGACGCGGTCCCATCATCGGTCTACCGATCACCACGACCGGACAGGCGCCAGGGCGTGATAGACGAACGATCCAGAACCAAGCCCATGCCGTTCGCCATCCGGCCGATGGAGGAGCGGGACATCCTCCAGGCCGCCGAGATCGAGCGCGACGCCTTCCCTGCCCTACTCCCACCCACGCCATTTCGACGCGAGCTCAAGAACCGCCTGGCGAGCTACCTCGTCGCGAGGCGTCTGGACGGTCCCCCAACAGGCGGCTCCTCAGTGGCGGCCCGCGACCAGCCACCGGACGGCAAGGGCGGCGGAATCATCGGAACGGTGTTCCAGAGCGCCCGCGGCCTGTGGACCGGCCGCCCCACCTCCTGGGAGCCCGGGCAAGACTTCCTCGTCGGAAGTCTCGGGATGTGGTATATGGCCGACCAGGCGCACGTCGTGTCGGTCGCGGTGAGGTCAGACCACCGGGGATGTGGCCTGGGCGAGTTGCTGCTGCTCGCGGGCATCGAGCAAGCCATTGAGCGAGGCTCGGAGGTTGTCACCCTCGAGGTTCGGACCTCCAACCTTGTAGCCCAGAACCTCTACAAGAAGTACGGCTTCGATGAGAAAGGGTGCCGGAAAGGCTACTACTCTGACAACCGCGAGGACGCCCTGATTATGACCACCGCCCCGATTCAGAACGGGTCCTACTCCGCCTGGTTCTTGCACCTGGTCGAAGAGCACGAGCGGACCTGGGGCCACGCCCAGCGGCTGCTGTCGTAGTGGTGTAAGGCGCTTCAACTTGGCACACGCCACCGCCTCCGAGGACGGCAGATGACCGACGCCTTCGTCACACCCGAAGTCATTGCCTGGGCACTCCGTCGTGCCGGAATGACAGACGCAGCGGCCGCGAAGCGTGTCAAGGTGCCCGAATCTCGTCTTATTGCCTGGCAACTCGGCAAATCCCGTCCGACACTGTCTGAGGCAGAGAGCTTAGCACACGCACTTCATATTCCCTTCGGTTTCTTGTTCTTGTCCAGGCCGCCGAGCCTCGAGATACCCGTACCGGACCTACGTACGCTAGGTGGCCCATCCCGCCACGAGCTCAGTTCAGAGTTTGTCGATGTCCTCTACGACTCACTGAGAAAACAGGAGTGGTACCGGAGTTACCTGGAGGACGAACGGGCAGCTCCATTGCCTTTCATTGGACGCTTCTCCACGGACAGCTCCGTGGAGGCCATAGCAGCCGAGATCGACCACACCTTGGCAATCTCTCGTGAGGTTCGGCAACGTGCCAATACTTGGGGGGATTTCCTAAACGACTTAATATTAAGAGCCGAGGCTGTCGGCGTCCTAGTGCTGACCAGTAGCGTTGTCGCCAATAACACTCACCGGCGATTGAGTGTCGAGGAGTTTAGGGGATTCGTTATTAGCGACGATCTGGCCCCTCTCATATTTCTCAACGGAGCCGACGCGAAATCCGCTCGAATCTTTACGGTGGCACATGAGTTGGCTCACCTTTGGATAGGTCAAAGCGGGATATCCAACCCTGACTATCGGAAGCGAGCACGCGAACACGCCCACCCCATCGAGCGCCTTTGCGACAGAGTCGCGGCACAGGCACTTGTTCCGAAGACAGACTTTCTGGTGGGCTGGGACTCACGGGCCTCCCTGGGGACGAACATAACCCAACTCACGAGACATTTCAGAGTCAGCCGGATTGTCATCCTTCGAAGAGCTTACGAACTGGAAAGGGTCACGGACTCAGAATATCGGGACTACTTCAACAAGACGCGCCCGCTGGGCGAGAGAGCTAAGGGTCAAGGCGGAGGCGGGGATTTCTACAAGAACTTGCTGGTTCGCAACAGCCGCAGATTCGCGAGAACCCTCGTGGAAGCAGTTCTACAACGAAGAATCAGCGATCAGACCGCAGCACGCCTACTTAACGTTCAGACGCCGGTATTCCGGCGATTTACACAAGAGCTGACGGGGAGTACGGGTGGATAGTGGCGCTCTACTGGCTCGATGCAATGGTGTTCATTTCCCCTAGCCGACAGGGGTACTATGACTTTGACTTGGCCCCCTCATTCTGGATGATGCTCGAAGATAGATCCGCTGATGGCGTTCTCGCCAGCACAACACGGGTCTGCGGAGAACTCGCGCGCCGGAGGGACGCTGTCGGCGCTTGGGCTGAGGCCCGCAAAGAGTCGCGCCTCTTTATTGAGCCCAACGAGACCGTGCAGGACGCCTTTAAGAAGGTTGCGGACTATGTCATCGGCAATTACAAACACCACCGCGGCGCTGAGTTCCTCGGGGACGCGGACCCCTGGCTGATAGCGCACGCGATTGTTGATCGCGGCAAGGTCGTCACTCACGAAATCCCAAATAGTTTGATGGCGCAACAGGTCAAGATCCCTAATGTCTGCAAAGCATTCAATATCGAGTGCATTATTCTCTTCGAGATGTTCCGCGAGTTGAACATTGTGCTTGAGTTCAAGGGATAGTCAGGCTACGCGATAAGAGGATACGGGTCCCCGAGACACATCCCCGGACTCCCTGTAAGGAGCCAGGCCCGTCCCTGCGCGTCCTCTCGCTCCGGGCCCTATCGGAGATCCACAGCCGAGACCTCTTGCACCCCCCGGTCCTTCAGCTCCTGCGGAACGCCCCTCAGCACTTCGAGCACGACGTCATAGCGGCCGAACGGCGGGACGACGTAGATGCCCGCGACGCCGCTCCCGGCTTCCTCGAGAAGCTCGCGGCAAAGCTGGATTCCGACATCCGGCGCGCCAGGTCCGGCTTCACGCAGCCGAGTCATCACCTCTCCGGGGATTTCGATCCCTGGCACCTCGTTGTGGAGGAACTCGGCGTGCCGGACGCTGCGCAGCGGGAGCATGCCGAGCAGCACGGGGACGGGAAACCCCCCCAGGCGCTGGCGGGCACGCTCTATCACATCCGGGGTGTACACAGGCTGGGTCAGGATGAAGTCCGCTCCTGCAGCGAGCTTCCGCTCCAACACCCTGGCCTCCCGCTCCGAGTCGGCGGCGCCGGGGTTGAACGCACACCCGACGAAGAAGGAGGCGACCCCCTCGATCGGCTTGCCCGTCGCGTCGTTCCCGCGATTGAACTCCTTGATGAGCTTGATCATTCCCGAGGCCGTGATATCCGAGATGGCAGTGGCACCGGGGTAGTCTCCGGTGCTGGGCGGGTCACCCATGATCACCAGAAGGTTGCGCACTCCCAGAGCGTGTGCGCCCAAGAGATCGGAGTGCAATGCGACCAGGTTCCGATGACGCAGGGCCAGATGCAGGATAGCCTCCGTCCCCAGGCGACTCTGGATCAGTGAGGACATGGCCAGCGCGCTCATGCGCCCTTGGGCTCGCGGGGTGTCCGCAACGTTGAAGGCATCGACGAGGCCGGAGCCGTTCAGGTCGGACAACGAGTCGAGGGTCGGCGAGACCTCGAACCCTCGAGGGGGAGACACCTCGACCGTAACGATGAATTTCTCTCCGGCCTTGCGGGCGAGTCCTGTCCGTTCGGGGGCGGGCGTCCGGGGTTGGGCCGGCCGCCCGCGCCTCTTCCCCGACGTCTGCGCGGGCCTGGCCTCCGCCGTCCCTCTGGACTTCAGCGCGTCACGTAGAGCCGCGATGTGTTCAGGGGTCGTGCCGCAGCAACCGCCCACGATCGCGACCCCGGCCTCGACCATCTGGCGGGCGTGACGGGCCATGTACTCGGGAGACGAGTGATACAGCACGCGGCTCCCCTGGTACATGGGAAAGCCGGCGTTTGGCTGGGCGGACAAAGGGACCCGAGCGGCCGAGGCCATCTCCTGTACGACTCGGAGCACCCCCTCCGATCCGACGCCGCAGTTCGCTCCGACGACCATCGCCCCGAGCGCTCCCAAGGCCTCCACGACCTCGGCCGGCGTGTCGCCCGAAACGGTCCTGCCGTCCTCCGCGAAGGACATCTGGGCCACCACCGGGAGCTCGCAGACCTCCCTCAGATCGCCGAACGTCTCAAACACCAAGAGGTCGGCCCCGGCATCCGCGAGCGACCGTATCTGCTCTCGGAACACATCCCTGGCCTGCTCCGGCGTTATGGGTCCAGGAGGAGACAGGGGCCTGCCCATGGGCCCAACCGCGCCTCCGACCCAGACTCGCTGCCCCGTCAGGCGCCGAGCCTCCCGCGCTATATTGACCGCGGCCTCGTTGATCTGCCGAACTCGGTCCCTCAAACCGTAGGCGGCGAGACGCATCCGGTTGGCGCCGAAGGTGTTGGTCTCGACAATCTCCGATCCGGCTGCGATATAGTCCAGATGGACCGATCTGACTAGCTCGGGCGCGGACAGGCTCAGCTCGTCAAGGCATAACTCCTGTCCGAGAACTCGCCTCTCGAACAGCTGGGTCCCCATGGCCCCGTCCCCCAGGATCGGACCCATGAGGAGGCGTTCCGCCAGCCAGTCCCCCGCTTGCTGCGTCAATACTGCTCCTTATGCAGCCGACCTGCTCCAATCCGGCTGCGTCCCCGCCTCGGGAAGCTCCTGAAATGGGAGTAGCCGCAGTCCCTACCTAGCGTTGTAGCAGACCGTGCCGGGGTTGTCGATACGAACCAGGTCCTGCCCCCGAGCGACTCGAATCCCGCCTCCTGTCGAACCTGTCGCCGGTGCTGGGCATCCAATGAGTGCCGGGGTAGTTCCAGAGAGGGTGTGGTCGTCAAATGCTGATCCGGATCGGGTTCGTCGGTTTCCTGGCGCTCGCAATTCTGTTCGTGACCGTTCCCGAGCTGCAGCAGTGGGCAAGACGACGCATCAGCTCGTCCGAGACGGTGATCGTCCCGGCCAGACCGGCCGACACGGCCGCGGCGGGTGCGGAGGCGAATTCGATAATGGAGCCGGAGCGCGAATACGAGATCATCACCGTCCTAGGCTTCGACGCCATCCCGGCCATTTTGGCGCCCGAGTTTGTCTCCGCCTCCGAGGCGGAGGCCTCTATGAGGCCAAATGAGCAGGTTCTGGGTCTCTCGCTGAACGGCGAGCACAGAGCCTACCCCATCACCACTCTGAGCCGCCACGAAATCGTCAACGACGTTGTAGGGGGTGTCCCGGTTGCGGTCACGTGGTGACCGCTCTGCTTCTCGGGCATCGTGTATGCCCGGCAGATCAACGGCGCGGAGCACACCTTTGGCGTGTCGGGCAAGCTGATCATGAACGCCCTGGTCATGTACGACCACCAGACCCGGACTCTGTGGAGCCACTTCACCGGCACCGGCGTGCAGGGCGAGATGGCGGGCACCGAGCTGGAGTTCGTTCCTGTCACTCATACCACCTGGGCCCTATGGCGCGACCTCCACCCGGACACGCTTGTCCTGGACAAGGGCGGCCGGTACCAGTCCGACGCCTACGAATCCTATTATCGCGACCGTAACGCGGGCATCATCGGTGAGACACGCAAGGACTCCAGGCTGGCCAAAAAGGAGTTCGTCCTTGGGGTGGAGATCGGAGGAAGCACGAAGGCCTACCCCTTTGGCCTGCTCGAACAGCAGACAGTCGTCAACGACACGATAGGCGGCCGCCCGGTACTCGTCGTTTTCGACCCCGGAACCGACACGGCGCTGGTGTACGACCGACAGGTGGACGGTAAGGCCCTGACCTTCACGGCGGCGGAGGTCTCCGAATCCGCCGCGCTCACGCTGAGCCGTGTAACGATCGTCGACAGCGAGACCGGCTCCACATGGCTGGCCCTTACTGGCGGAGCCATCGATGGTGAGCTTCGGGGCAAGGTGCTGGAGCGAACTGTCTCCCACCTGTCGTTCTGGTTCGCGTGGAAGGATTGGAATCCCGATACCGAGGTCTATCAGGGTTAGTGCGGCCGGCGGCCGACGCCGGGCAGAGAGCCGTGCTACGCGGCGTCGGGGCCGGGCCCGTCGAGCGCCGCGTTCCCGGCGTGCGAGAAAGCGGCATCCACCTCCGGACGAATCAGTCTGCCGTAGCAGTCGGGGCAGACGGTCCTGCGGAGCCGGCTGGCGGAACCCTTGGTTGTGTACGCCTCGAGGAAGTCCCACCGGTCTCGACCCTCCCCGATCCGCATACAGTACCAGCAGATCGACAGCGCCTTCTCGAGCCGCTGGACCCGAGCGACGGCCTCTCTAAGCTGTTCGAGCGGGCCTTTCGAATCGGTTGAGGACACCACGATCCAGGCGCCCTGCCCGATAAGCGCGCGGACCTCGTCGGGGCCCAGGGCCTCGGTGTCAAGCAGCACGTCGTCGGAGTCCAGGACCCTCACCGTCACATCCTCGTGACCGGCGCCCCCGGGCACCACGAGGAACCTCGCTTGCTTCTCTTCTTTGTTCTGCTGATCGAGGACTTGGACCATCTCTTGTCCCTCCTATGGCCGCCGCCAATCGCGGACTGCGGAACGGCTATCGTGGTACGTCTGATGCGGGTGCGTGCTGCGAGCGCCCCGACCGGGATGGTCGGCGGCAGAAAAGAAAATGGTGGGCCATGGCACGATGGCGAACCGTTTCGTGTCCACGCCCACCTTCATTTCCAACTTTGTGTAGACCGCTCGAGTTCAAGCCGGGGCCGCCTGATGCCGAGAATCGCTTAAGATTTTGGGTCTGGGGCAGCGCCTTCGGACCCTTCCCCTCAAGGACCCGATGACAACCGCCCCCTCCCCGGTTGCAGTATTAACCCGGCCCAAGAGCGAATAAACCGACCCCCGCGGGTCTTTGGGCCAGGCTAGCGCTCCTCCCAAAGGCTCGCAGCCGGCGGCCCGCGGCCACAGATTGGTGCCGGCATGTCTGTGAAACGAGATCCGGTGCAAGCTCAGGGTATAATCCTGGGGAGCACGTGGGAATGAGGAAAATCAGCATGGGAGAAAGGGCAGAGAACACAGGTTTAGGGCCGGATTGAATGTGTTTATCTAGTGCCGAGACGCTCATCTCGGCGGAGCGACGTCCACTCCCCGGCCCGGGCCTCCCGCCCGCAACGATCGTATGAGTGATGAAACGCCGCTGCCAGGTGAGACGCACCTTACTGGGGACCTGTCCGGAGCAAACGGGCAAGACGAGACCATCGAGGTCCGCCTGCCACCCAGGCTTGAGTACGCGGCGGTGCTTCGCGCCGCCGTCGGTGTTATCGCGGGGGGCATGTCCTTCAACTACGACGAGATCATGCAGATACGGACCGCGCTGACAGAGGCGTTCGAGCTCGCTGCGGCAGCATTCACCCCACAAGAAACCGAGGCAGAGTCCAGCCATATGTCAGTCACCTTCGCGGTTCGGCAGGATCGTATAGAGATCGAGCTCGCCGACCCTGGACACGGCATCACCCGGCTCGGCGAGGAGGCGGAGGAGGAGAGCAAGGCGCTCCTGACGAGCCTGGTCGACGAGCTGGAGATGGGGCCCGGCGGCGACGGGCGGCGGGTAATCCGCATGGTCATCTACAAGAAGTCCGCCGGATCACAAGCGAGTTCCAGCGAATGTGACCTGAGTTGATCGACGCCGCGAGAGATGGCTCGCCCCCGGTCGCCTCGGGGAAACCGGACGCACAGGCCGGGGTAGTCCGGCCGTCTCCCCGTCAGATCTCTATTCCCCCGGGAAATCGCCAGATGCGACGCCAAAGAGAAACGTCCCGCCCATCGAAGCCGGCTCCTCGGGTACCCCTTTTGACCGAGGTCGCGGAGTGTGAGCGCTTCGTTACCCAACACCTTCCACTGGTCAGGCGTCTTTGCTCCAGGTTCTCTCGCTCCGGCGTCCCTCTCGAAGACCTGGTCCAGGTCGGGAGCATTGGACTCCTCAAGGCGATCAAGAAGTTCGACCCGACACGGGGGAGTCCGTTCGTGGCGTTCGCCGTCCCGCTCATAGTCGGGGAGGTCAAGAACTACTTCCGCGACCACGGGTGGTCGGTGAAGATCCCGCGCAAGATTCAGCGACAGAAGCTGGCCGTGGAGAGAACCGTCGAAGCGCTGACCCAGATCCTGGGCCGCTCGCCCACCGTGCCGGAGCTCGCGGACGAGACCGGGTTCTCAGAGGAAGAGGTTTACGACACCTTCGAGGTCGTCAAGTATGGTCGGCTGCTGTCGCTCGAGGCCGAATACCGGGTGGAGGGGGGCGACGACACCTCTCGGCTTCAGGACTACATCGGCAAGGACGACCCCCAGTTCGACGAGATGACCGACCGGATCGACCTCCTCAAGACCCTCCGGTGTCTCGACGAACGCGAGAAGACGATAATCGGGCTCAAGTTCTACTCCGGGATGTCCCAGGCCGAGATCGCCGGCCGCCTCGGCATCTCTCAGATGCACGTATCGCGTCTCCAGCGCCACGCCCTGGGCAAGCTCAAGGTCCGCATGACGGACGCCGCCGCCAAGTCCCTCAGCGTCTGACCCTCCCCCCAACCGCTCTCGGCGCCCCTCGCGCGTCTTTCTTGATGCGTCTCCGCAAGACTGCTATCATTCGGGTGCAGCCAATCCCACGGGAACGGTGAGCACCATGCGCACTTCTCACAAGCTCAAAGCGGCCACGCTACTCAGAGTCCTGCCTGGAAGCCACTCGATTATTGCGGGAGGCGTTCCTCACCACTGCTGCTTGGCCTCCTCCTCCCTGGTGGGTCCCAGTGCCTGATCTCGGTGTCACCGGAGTGCCCGGGATCAAAGTCGGGCACTGGACCAACGCCGGGGCCGCTACGGGTTGCACCGTCGTCCTCTGTGAGGGAGGTGCGGTAGCGGGCGTCGACGTGAGAGGCTCGGCTCCGGGCACCCGCGAGA
>CAXXUH010000001.1:0-49831 GCA_963665405.2 Dehalococcoidia bacterium
ACCCTATTCGACCTTGAGGTCTGCTACCTGGGGCATCACCTCTTCGACGAGAAGCCGCATCGTCTTCTCCCAGCCCGCCGTGTCGTCCGTGTGGTCCAGGACCATCGCCAGGAGGACGCCGAAGCCGCCGGACATCTCGTAGAGGCGCCGCAGCTTCTTGGCCACCGTGTCGGGCGAGCCGACCAGCCAGACGTTCTCCATTATGTACTCAAGGGTTACCGCGTCGTCGGGCACGCTGTCGTCGTGCTTCATGCTGGGGACGATCGGCTGGGGGCCCGAGGACCAGAAGGGGTAGAGGTACTCGTTCCAGGCCCGGAACATCATGCCCTCCCGGGCCCCTCGCATCGCCTTCTCGTCGGTGTCGTCGATCCAGATGTCCCGGACCACTCGCCAGTCGCTGCGGGGCGGCGGCGTTGTACCGGCCTGGTCGGCGCCCTCCCGCATGGTGTCCCACTGGCTCGCGAGGTAGGCCTCGCCGAGGCCGAGAGTCAGCGGGATGTAACCCCTCTCCCCGGCCATCCTCAGGGTCTGCGAGCGCGGGCTGCCGGCCGCCACCGCGATCGGCGGGTGGGGCTTGGTGAACGGGGCGCAGTTGATCTGCAGCTTCGCGTAGTCGAACTCGTCGGCACCGGGAATCCTGACGGTCCAGAACTTGCCCTTGTAGTCTGCCGGGCCCTCGTTCTTCCACAGGAGGAGCATGATCTCGAGCGACTCCCGGAACATCTCGCGATGCTCGCCGGCATCGTAGTCGACGTTGAAGAGCCGGACGTCGACCAGCAGTCCCCCGGACCCGATGCCGACGAGCAGCCGGCCCTGTGCCAGGTGATCCAGGTACGAGATCCGGTGGGCGAGGTCTACCGGATGGTGGAACGGCAGCAGGTAGACGCCGGCCCCGAGTTTGATGTTCCGGGTGCATGTCAGCGCCTGCGCAATGATGTAGTCGGCCGTCGGAAGCGGCTCCCAGAGCGCCGCGAAGTGCTCCCCTATCCAGGCCTCGACATAGCCCAGCTCGTCGCCCAGCTTGATCACGTCCAGGTCCCACCGGTGTGCATCAAGCTTGCTTCGCTCCGGCGGGTGCGACCCCATCAAGAGCAGTCCGAGGTCCATGGGTCCTCCTTGGCGGGTTTCGGCGCGGGTTGATGCCCGCCGGGGTCCGCCGGGGTCCGCCGCCGCCGCAACGAGCTATGCCGCATCCTAAAGCACGTCCGCAATCCCGGCAAGCGTAGGTCCCGGAAGAAAGGGTCTTTTCACTCTCCCACTAGTCCCGTACCTCCCCCGTTGAGGTGCCCTCTCTGGGTGATCTCGTCCCCGCCCACCCGCCCAATAGATTGGGGCACCCCAAACCCCGCAAAGGGGGCTCTGCCCCCTTCGGAACCCCCGGCCGGGGCCTGGTGCATGCCCTGCGCGCTCCTACGCTCAGCAAAGTCCGAGGCGTAGAACCCCGCACCGGATCGCCAACTATCGGACTTTGAAAAGACCCTGTCCCGAACGGGCCTGCCCCGTACTGTACCCTTCGAGGTGGCGTAGCCATTGGATTCTTCCCGGCAATCTCGCGGCTGAACCTATAAAATGTCAGCGAAAGGGGACGCGCCGCCTCTCAGCGAGTGTCGATCTGGCCCACCGTCGCACGTCGTATTGGTAGGCGCGGCAGCCGGGCCGTGCAGAGAAGCCTGCCCCGGACAGGAAGAGAGGGTGCGGTGACCGTTGTCGATTCATGCGCATGAGCAAGGTCCAGAGGGCTCTCGAAAGGGTCGCCAGGGAGGAGCACGGGCGCATCGTGGCGTCGTTGATCGGGTACTTCGGAGACTTCGACGTGGCAGAAGAGGCGATGCAGGACGCGCTGGCCGTGGCCCTAGGCCGCTGGCCCCGCCACGGTATCCCCGACAACCCCGGAGCGTGGATCACGACCACCGCGAAGCGGAAGGGGATCGACACCCTCCGCCGCGAGCGGGTCCTGCTGGACAAGTACGCCGCCCTCGACCTGCCCGACGAGGCGGATCCGGAGTCGGCTGAGTTGCTGGACGACGCGCCCGAATCGTCGCTGGGGGATGACAGGCTCCGCCTGATCTTCACGTGCTGTCACCCGGCTCTGAACCCCGAGGCGCAGGTCGCGCTGACGCTACGTACGTTGGGCAGGCTGACCACCACCGAGATCGCCCACGCCTTCCTGGTACCCGAGCCCGCGATGGCGCAGAGGCTGGTCCGCGCCAAACGCAAGATCCGCGACGCCCGCATCCCCTATCGGGTGCCACCCGACCACCTCCTGCCGGAGCGCGTCGCCGCCGTCCTGGCGGTGATCTACCTGGTATTCAACGAAGGGTACTCGGCGACGGCCGGAGACAGCCTGATCCGGCGAGAGCTGTGCTTAGAGGCGATCCGTCTCGGGCGCGTCCTCGTCCAGCTGATGCCGGACGAGCCGGAGGCACTGGGTCTTCTCGGGCTAATGCTGCTGCACGACTCGCGGCGGAGGGCTCGGGTCTCTCCCACCGGGGAGCCGGTGCTCCTGGAGGACCAGGACCGAACGCTGTGGGACCCCGCCAGGATGGACGAGGGTCGGTCGCTGGTGACGCGCGCGCTACGGAGCCGGAGAGTCGGCCCATACCAGCTTCAGGCGGCCATCGCCGCCCTTCATGCCGAGCCGCCGACGCCCGAGCAGACCGACTGGCCTCAGATCGCCGCCCTCTACGGGCGGCTCGTGGATCTGACCCCCTCGGCGGTCGTCGAGCTGAACCGGGCCGTCGCGGTGGCGATGGCCTTCGGGCCCGAGCGCGGGCTTGAGCTGATCGACCGGCCGAAGGTGGCCGGAGCGCTGGATCAGTACCGCTGGCTCCACTCGACGCGGGCCGACCTGCTCCGGCGGCTGGACCGGCACGACGAGGCGGCAGACGCCTACAAGCTCGCCCTGAAGCTCTGCGACAACGCCGCCGAGCGATCGTTTCTGACCCGCCGGCTCGACGAGGTCGAGGCCGCCGCCCGAAGCTAGAAGAGGCAACTGGGGAGACACGAGATGGCATACGACGAAGGTCTGGCCGACAGAGTGCGCGGGGCGCTGTTGCCTCGACCCGACATCGAGGAGAAGAAGATGTTCGGCGGCCTTGCGTTCATGGTCGGCGGGCACATGTGCTGCGGCGTGATCGGCGACGACCTTATGGTGCGGGTCGGCCGGGACGCGTACGAGGACGCGCTCGCCGCAAAGGGAGCCCGGCCGATGGATTTCACCGGGCGTCCGCTCCGCGGAATGGTCTACGTCGGGTCCGAGGGTCACCGAACGGACGACGCTCTCGCGAGCTGGGTCAGACGGGGCACGGACTTCGTGGCGTCTCTGCCGCCGAGGTAGGCTTCGGGCCTTTTCATTTTCCCACTACTCCCCCGTACCTTCCCTGTTGGCGTGCCCTCTTATTCCCACCCACCCGGCCGGTAAGACCGGCAGCTATGAAGACCGGGAGGGGCGACTTGAAAAAGGCCACGCCGGCAGAGATTCAGGGGCACCCCAAACCCCGCAAAGGGGGCTCTGCCCCCTTCGGAACCCCCGGCCTGGGCCTGCCGCGCGCCCTGTGCGCCCCTACGTTCAGGGAAGTCGGACCTGTGGAACCACATGCTGGATGGCCTAGTGTCGGACTTTGAAAAGACCCTGAAGATAGTCCGCCTGCGCTTGTCGTGGACCGACGCCTCCTGTAAGGTTGTTGCGGCCGCGCCGCGGTCCTAGCAGGGTCTTGAAGAACCCTTTCGACCATCCCCCTGGTCCCCTTCCTGGCCAGTAAGGGGGGAGAGATCATATCTGAGGGACACCCTCAGACTCCCAGCATGGGGGCTTCGCCACTCTCCACGCCCCATAACCCATCATCCCGCCAGGGAGGTCACCCGTGGCCCGGTTCCCCAATCTGTTCAGCCCGATCCGCCTCGGCGAGCACACCCTGCGAAACCGGATCGTCTGTACGGCGCACGCCACGAAGTTCGAGTCCGACGGCCTCTTCACCGAGCGCCACGTCTACTACTACCGGGAACGCGCCCGTGGCGGAGCGGCGATGATCGTGACCGAGGGGGCGAGTGTCCACCCGACGGGCACGTTCCCGCTCACCGTCTACGACGACGCAGTAATACCGACGCTCCGTCGTGTGGCCGAGGCGGTCCACGAGTACGACACCCGCCTTCTGGTTCAGATAAGCCACGCCGGCAAAAGGGTGCCCGGTCCGGTTGGGGTTCCGGGGACGTTGGCGGTGGCCCCCTCGGCGATCCCCGCTCCCGGGACCGACTTCGGCCAGATGATGCCGCACGAGCTGTCGGCCGACGAGATCGGCGAGCTGGTCCGAGCCTTCGGACGCGCGGCCGGCCGCATCCGGGAGGCGGGCCTGGACGGGGTAGAGATATCAATCGGGTTCGGCAACCTGATCCCCCAGTTTATCGCCGAGGCGACCAACCTCCGCACGGACAGGTACGGCGGGACCCTCGAGGGCAGGATGACGTTCGCCTACGAGGTCATCGACGAGGTACGCCAACAGACCGGAGACGACCTGATCGTCGGGGTGCGCCTCACCGAGGATTTCGTGGACTACGGGCTCGACATGGGCGCTCTCAAGGCGATCGCGCCACTGCTGGAGGACATCGGCAAGCTCGATTACCTGAGCGTCACCGCCGGGACGAACTACGAGAGGAAGAGCGCGACCCACATCATACCGTCGCACTTCTTCGAGCCGGGCCAGTTCGCCTACCTTCCCGCCGAGCTCAAGAAGCTCGTCAAGCTTCCGGTCATCGGCGTCGGCCGCATCAACAGCCCGGCCCTCGCCGACCGGCTTCTGGCCGAAGGGCAGATGGACCTGGTGGGAATGGCGCGGGAGCTGATCGCCGACCCTCACCTCCCCAACAAGGCTCGGGACGGCCGGGTCGAGGACGTCAGAGTCTGTCACGGCTGCAATCAATCGTGCAAGGGGCATCAGGAGAGGGGACTCTCCATCACCTGCATCTACAACCCCGTGGCAGGGAGAGAGAAGGCCTGGAGCGACCTCTCGCCGGCCCGCACCGCCAGGAAGGTGATCGTGATCGGCGGTGGTCCCGCCGGGATGGAGGCGGCACGGATCGCTGCAGAGCGAGGTCACGACGTGACCCTCATCGAGAGGTCGGACCGTTTGGGCGGGCAGGTCAACCTAGCCGCGGCGTCTCCGGGCCGCGAGGAGTTCGGAGAGATCGTCCGCTTCCTTGAGTCTCAGCTGGGGCGGCTGAACGTGACGGTCCGGCTTGGTACGGAGGCGACCGCGGACGCGGTCGTGCAGCAGAGCCCGGACGCGGTCGTCGTCGCCACGGGATCGACGCCGTTCCGGCCACCCATTCCCGGCGCCGAGGGCGGGAACGTGGTGACCGCCCGAGAGGTGATGGAGCGCACGGTGGCCGTCGGCGAGAACGTCGTCGTGATCGACACTCAGGGGCTGCGCCCCGCATGCGACACGGCCAATTTCCTGGCCCAAGGCGGTCACCGCGTGGAGATCGTCACCGGGCTGCCCTACGTCGGGAGCGAGATCCAGGCCGGGGTGTGGCAGCTCCTTTACGAGGAGCTGCTGCGTAGAGGGGTGAGGATGTCGCCCTTCACCGGGGTTCGGGCAATAACCGAGAGCAGCGTCGAGACTTACCATACGGTTCATGCATCTGTCTCGACCGCCAGGTTGATCGAGGGGGTCGATACGGTAGTGCTCGCGTCAGGAGGCAAGGCCGACGACCGGCTTTACGAGGAACTCCGGGGCAGAGTCCCAGAGCTGCACGCCATAGGGGACTGCCTCCAGCCCAGGGACGTCGAAGCCGCGGTGTACGACGGGCACAGGGTGGCCCTCGCCATTTGAGCCACGGCGGCCTCCCAGCCGTCAACGATAAACTAGGACACGGGGCCCCCCTATGCAACTCTCCCCCGCCGGGGGAGAGGATGGGTCACTGCGGTCTAGCCAGCACGGTATCGGAGCTACTCTTTGTCAGCAGTAGTCCCCTGGATCATCTTCCTCCTGTGCGCGGCCGTCGTGTACGCGGCCAGTCAGTGGCTCGCCCGCTCCGGCGACGCGCTGGCGGAGCGGACCGGGATGAGCCGGGCCTTCGTCGGGATCCTGCTGCTGGCGACCGCGACGTCGCTGCCCGAGCTGGCCACGGGCGCATCGGCGGTGGCCGTGGCCGACTCGGTCGACCTGGCTGCCGGCGGAATATTCGGCAGCAATGTCTTTAACCTGGCGGTCATCGCGCTCATGGAGCTCTTCGTGCCGCGGGCGGCGCTCCTGTCCACCGTCCAACGGACGCTGCTCACACCCACACTGCTCAGCGGGGCGCTCATCGGCCTGGCAGGGGTCTTCGTGCTGCTTCCTCATGCGAACCTCTCGCCGACGCTCTGGCTCTACCGGGGCACGGCTCCGATCCTTTTCGGCGCCTACGTCCTGGCGCTCCTGTGGATGGTCCGGAGTGAGCGGCACAACGGCCCAGATGCCGAGCCGGCCGACAGACAGCGGACCGTGGACGACTGGACCCTCAGGAGAGCCTCCGTCATATACCTGCTGGCGACAACGGTGATCGTCTTCGCCGGGATCGGCCTCGCGGTCGCCGGGGACCGTATAGGCAAGGAGATGGGATGGAGCTCCAGCTTCGTCGGCACCCTCCTCCTCGCCGCTTCGACCTCGCTACCCGAGATCGCCACTTCCCTGGCGGCACTGAGGATCGGCGCCCGTGACCTGGCGGTCGCCAACATGGTGGGCAGCAACCTGTTCAACACCGGCGTGGTCGTGTTCGTGCTCGACATGGTCTACGGGAAGGGGTCGTTCCTGGCGAGTCTCTCCAGCACACACCTGAGTACGATAGCCATCTCCCTGGGCATGACCGCGGTCGTGGCCGTGGCGGTGCTGGCGCGTCCTCGGGGCAAGCTCGTGGGGCGTCTGACTCCGGAGCTCTTTCTCCTCGCCGGCCTGTTCCTCGCGGCTCAGCTCCTCACGTTCTAGCAGGGTGAGAGCCCCTTTCGACCAACCCCCCGGCCCCCTTTCCTGACCAGGAAGGGGGAAGGAATTGTATCTGAGGGAAATCCTCAGACTCCTTGCAAAGGGGCTCCGCCCCTCTGCACACCCCGCATTTCATCATCCTGCTGCGAGACGCAAGTCCCGCCCCCCATACGGCCCCCGGAGAATTCCCTGGCTCCCTGCCTGGCCAGGAGGGCGGGTAGCCGATATCTGAGGGAAATCCCTTCGACTGGTCCGGCTATGTCGAGGCTCACGATAAATCGGAGCTGAGGGCACGCTCTCAGACTCCCGGCAATCCCGACTTGTCGGGATCTGCACACCCCGTGTTTCATCATCCTGCTGCGAGACGCAAGTCCCGCCACCCATACGGCCCCCGGAGAATTCCCTGGCTCCCTGCCTGGCCAGGAGGGGGGTAGCCGATATCTGAGGGAAATCCCTTCGACTGGTCCGGCTTTGTCGAGGCTCACGATAAACCGGAGCTCGGGGCACGCTCTCAGACTCCCGGCAATCCCGACTTGTCGGGATCTGCACACCCCATGTTTCATCATCCTGCGAGGGGCCGGCGGGCCGGAATGGCCAACAGAACGACTCCCGACGCCACCACGGCGGCGACCCCCAAGAAAACCACGCGATAGCTCTCGGTGAGGTCGAACGCCAGCCCGCCGAGAAGGGGTCCGACGGCGAAGCTCACCACGGTCGACAGGTTCAGCAGACCCACGATGCTGCCGAAATTGCGGAGGCCAAAGCTGTCCTGGACGATCAGTGTCGAGAGCGGACCGAACGATCCCATGCACAGGCCGAAGAGCGGCGAGGCTACCCAGATGACCGCCGGGTGCCACGGATTCTGCATCAGCAGGATGGCTCCGATCAGGCCCATGAAGCTGATCATCATGGCGCGCCGAACGGGGATCCGCTCGGCGAGCAGTCCGAAGACGACCTTGCCCCCCATCCCGAAACCGGCCAGCACGCTGAGCGCCGCCGAGGCGGCGCGGACTGTAGAGCCTTCGACTGTCAGATGGGCGATAATCTGCGGTATCAGCGCGGCGAACGGGAGGGAGCCGATCAGGTAGACCGCCAGCAGGATGTAGAAGGTCTGCGTTCGGAGGGCCTCCGCCAGGGAGGAGCCGGTCAACACAGGGGGTTGCGGCGCGGATCGCTTCGTCTGCGATCCGGCAGAGGCCGGAGCCGGCCGCTCCAGTGGACGCTCGCGGACCACGATCAGGGCGAAGAGAGCCACCAGCAAGCTGATGACTCCCACGGCCAGATATGTCTCCTTCCACGACGTCGAGGCGAGGACGAGCCCGGCGAGAAGCGGGAAGGTGAGTCCGCCGAAGTTGTTCCCCATCAGGGTCAGGCCGAGCACCCGCCCCCGATTGCGGCGGAACCAAATCCCGACCAGACGTCCCGCGGGGAGCATGACCGCGCCGCTCAAGCCCAGGAACTGGAGGAGGCTCAGCGCGTACAGATGCCACAGCTCCGACATCAGCGGTCTGAGCAGGAAGCTCGCAGCCGTCAGGCTAAGGGAGACGACCATCACCGGCTTCGCGCCGCGCCGGTCCATCACCCACCCGATCATCGGAGCGGTCAGGCCGCCCACGGCCATGAAGGAGAGGGAGGCGCTGATCTGGGTGCGGCTCCAGCCGAACGTGCTCTCCAGAGGCTCGACGAAAAGGCCGAAGATGTACTGGCTGGAGCCCAGCGTTACCGCGGCGGCTGAAAAGGAGGCGGCGACGGCCCACCATCCAAAGGACAGACCGAAGAGTCCATCAAACGACGACCTGGTCCGCCCTTCGCGCATGCGGTACATCGTACCACCGGCGCCCACGGGGGTGCCCGGAGCGGAGCGGTCCTAGCGCTCAGGGATCGCGGCGGGCTGCTCCGTCCCTACATACCGGTTCGGCAGGCCGAGGGAGCGAAACTGAGGCGTTTGAGTCTCCCGGCAAACGCGATCGTCGGGGAAGACACGCCGCCACGGTCAATCGGAGGCTGGCATCGCCTCGCTTACCTGAGTCCGGTCGTCCACGACGGATGGAGGTTCAGGCAGCGGGTAGCCCTGTCCCTCAGAGCCCAGCAGGATGGGGGCCGCTTCGCGGCGAAACCTTTCGGAGATCGCCTCTTCGATCCACTGCCCCATGCTCTGCTGAGAGATGACAGCGGCGACCCTGGCCTGATGGTAGACCTCCCCCTTCATTCGCACCGTTCTGTCTTCCAGGCCCCTTATCTCTCGCATAGCGTCAAACTTAGCATCGGTACACATACTATGCAAAGTCTTAAAAAGGTCCCAATTACTGAAGTCCTCGGGCGGCTGGTTTTTCGGAGCCGAGAGACGTCGGTTGGGGTCTGGCCGGTTAGGGAATCCTCCTGTCTATCGACTTGCGCTGGCAAAAGCGCTAGAATCCGAATTGTCCGAGAGTCTCTCGGGAAGGATGGATTAATGCCCAAGCAGACCCACCACGTCGTGACGCGTCCGGGGAGACGGCTCGGTGACCCCGACATCGAGATCCCGGTATCTGAGGATCTGGCCAGCGAGCCGGGGATCCCGCAGCGAGAGGGCGACGTTTCGTTCTACAGCAGGGCCTACCCTCTGGAGACCCAGAACATCGAGAAGGCGGCCGACCGCGCGTGGGTGTGGAGCGTCTACAGCGACGAGATGACCGAGTACCGGAAGCGGCACGAGGCGGTCACGGAGCCCCTGATCGAAGCGGCGGCCACCTCCGGCGGCATGGAGCCTACGGGCACTGCGGAGCCCGGTGTGGACGTGACGGAGGCGATCCGGAGGAAGGCCAGGGATCTGGGCTTCGGGGAGGTGGGGTTCACCCGCCTGGATCGTCGATACCTCTACGAGAGCAAGAAGGGATGGGCGAAGTACGAGCACGCCATCTGCGTGGCTCTGGAGCAGGATTACGCCCAGACGCAGTCCATTCCCAGCATGGACGCCGAGTACGCCCACTACGGAACGTACGAGGTCGAGGGAGTCCTGGCGCTCGACCTTGCAGGCTACATTAGGTCGCTCGGCTATCACGCCCAGGTCCACAGTCCGAACGACAACAGCGCTCCGTACATCCCGATGTTCGTGGAGGCCGGTCTGGGACAGCTCGGCGCCAACGGCCAACTTCTGTCGCCCCACTTCGGCTCGAGGGCGCGGCTGGCGATGATCACGACGGACGCGATCGTGACCCACGACAAGCCGGTCGACTACGGCATCCACAAGTTCTGCCAGCAGTGTCAGGTGTGCGTCAAGCGCTGCCCCGCCCGAGCCCTGGTCAAAGAGAAGGTGTGGTTCCGGGGAGTAGAGAAGAACAAGCTCATCTACGACCGGTGCCGCCCCGTGATGGCCCGGTACGACGGCTGCGGCGTCTGCATGAAGGTATGCCCGATCCAGCGCTACGGCATGAAGCCTGTGATGGAGCACTACGTCGAGACCGGCAAGGTGCTCGGCAAGGGGACGCCCAACCTGGAGGGGTACAGCCTCGAGGAAAAGGGATACTTCGGACCCGGAGAGCTTCCCAAGTTCGACCGCGAGGTTTTCGACTTCCCACACGGTACCGTGGAGGACTGGCTCTTCGTGCAGTTCAAGGAGAAGCTGAAGGCCAACGGCATGCCGTCGGACGCTGAGCTGTCCGACTTCGCAGAGGAGGTCAAGACGGCGCTGGACGAGGGGACGACCACGATCGGCACGGAGTAGAAGAGCCCTCGGACGCGATCCCGAGCCCACCGGGTGAACAGCCGCCCTAAGAAGGACCATGTTCCACAAAAAGCACCTGGACGCCTTGTTCGGCGAGCTGGAGCGGCAGTGGCTGGGCAAGCCCGAGTTCGAGCAGCTCCTACGCGATGCCCACCTGGGGATTGCGCAGGCCGACGCAGATAAACCGCTCGGCGCGGACATCGATCCCCGCGTCGTCTCATTGATCCGGAAGCACACGCCCGGCGGGTAGTGTTCTCCTCCTCACAGCGGGGACCTGGTCTTCCCTCTGGATCATCATCGAGGACCATTGCAGCCGCCGCCGCCCCTGGCCCCTGAAAGGAGAGCATCTCCGTGGACAAGCTCAGAGTAGCGATAGTAGGGTGCGGAACGATATCCCGCTTCGGCGCACCGGGATACGTCAAGAACCCGAATTCGGAAGTGTACGCCCTATGCGACCCGGTCCCCGAACGTGCCGAAAGGCTGGCGAAGGATCTGGGCATCGAGGCCAGGATCTACACCACCTACGAGGACGTGCTGAACGACCCGAGGGTCGACGCCGTCGAGCTTCTGACTCCCGCTCATCTCCACGGCGCCCAGATCATCGCGGGACTCGACGCCGGCAAGCACGTATCCTGCCAGAAGCCTATCTGTCCGACAGTCAAGCAGGCCGACCAGATAATCGAGGCGGCCCGGAGGGCCAGTACTAAGTGTCGCATCGCGGAGAACTTCGTGTTCTACCCCCCGATCGTCAAGGCCAAGGAGCTGATCGACTGCGGAGCCATCGGAGAGCCGTCGTCGGTTCGCCTGAAGACAGTGATGGGGTCGCTGAGAGGCGACCTGAAGATAGCCATCGAGCCTGGCGCGATCGAATGGCGCAGTAACCCCGAGCACAACCCCGGCGGGTTCCTGTACGACAGCGCGTGGCACAAGTACGCCACGGCTCTCTGGTGGATAGGCGACGTCGAGCAGGTCATCGCCATGATCACCAAGACGGACGACTTCATGATCGAGTCCCCGAGCGCCGTCGTATGGAAGTACAAGGACAGGAGCTGTCTCGGCCTTCTGGAGGAGACGAACGCTCCCGAGATGGAGATCGGGACGAAGTACTACCCGGTGGACGATTTTCTCGAGATCCAGGGCTCGAAGGGGCTCATCTGGGTCACCCGGTGCAGCGGCGAGATGCTGGACCTAGCGCCAGTGATGTTGATCAAGGGGTCCGAGACGATCGACTATCAGGTTCCCAGCGACTGGATGGAAGGCTTTGACAGGGCCACCGACAACTTCGTCGATGCCGTGCACACCGACACGCAGCCCGACCTTACGCCCGAGTTCTCCAAGAAAGTCCTACAGCTCATACTCGCGGCGTACGAGGCCTCCGATTCCGGCTGCTCGGTGGCGCCGGACAGCGTCATCTAGCAGCATCGAGGCAAGCGAGGCCCCCCATGCCCAAACGGTCGGTGACTGTCCTCGGCGGAGGCAACACGGCCTTTGCGGTCGCGGCGAACCTCTCGCTGCGGGGATTCGAGATCACGATCTTCGAGCTGCCGGCGTTCGCGGAGTCTCTGGCGCCGATCCGGGAGGCGGGAACCATCCACCTATCCGGGGTCGCCGAGACGGGCCCCGCGAAGATCCACCGCGCCACCTCGGATGTCCAGGAGGCGCTCGACGCGTCGGACCTGGCCCTACTCATCGTTCCCGCGTATGCCCATCGTCCATTTGCCGAGGCGTGCGCCCCGCATCTTCGGGCCGGGCAGACCGTCGTCCTCATGCCCGGGACCCTCGGTAGCCTGGAGTGGGCGCGGATCTTGCGCGACGCTGGCGTCGAGGGCGTGACGTTGGCAGAGGTCGACACAGCGCCCTACGTCTGCCGCAAGACATCCCCAGACGGCGCGACCATCTGGGGCGTGGTGACCGGACTCGGTCTAGGCGCGTTGCCCTCCACCGAGACCGAGCGCGTAAGGGAGATGCTGGAGCCGCTGTTCCCCGGCGTCACGCTCTACCCGGACGTGATGGCCTGCGGCCTCTCCGCCGTCAACCCGGTGGTCCACCCCGCGGGGGTGCTGATGAACGCGGGCAGGGTCGAGTACTCCAGGGGCGAGTTCTACTTCTACGAGGAGGGTGTCTCGCCCTCGGTGGCCGACGTGATTATGCGGGTCGACCGGGAGCGCCGCGACATCGGGACGGCGCTGAGCTATGAGCTGCTGCCGGCGAACGAGGCGTTCCATCGGGCCGGGTTCGGGCCCAAGGGCGACCTATGGGCCACGATCAACGGCAGCCTGATGCTCACCCGTCTGAAGGCTCCGGGATCGCTGGAGAGCCGGTGGCTGACGGAGGACATCCCCTACGGGCTGGCGACCTGGAGTCTGCTCGGAGCGCAGTACGGGGTCGAGACGCCCCTGATGCGAGCGATGGTGGACATCGGCTCGGTCGTGATGGGCTTCGATGGCTGGACCGCCGGGCGGGGGATCGAGGACCTCGGCATCGCCGGCATGGACAGAGAGCGTCTCAAGACGCTCCTCAGGGTGGGACATTCTGGGTAGCCTGCGCTCGATGGAACAAAGCCGCGGCTCCGTTCGTCATAACCGTAGAGCGTTTTGAAGATAGACCCGGAAGGAGCCCACGAGTGAAGATCCTGTCCAGAGCAGCCGTCGCGGCTGTCATCACGATCCTCGCGGTGGCCGCGGTGGCGTGTTCGAACGCCCCGGCAGCCGCCCCGGACCTGACGGCGACGCACACCGCGACGCCAGTCGCAGACGTGACGCGAGACCCGACCGTGGAGCCCACGGCAACGGCGACGCCCACGCCCGCCAAGGCTCCCGACCTGGTCATGGTCGAGGTTCCCGCGCCGATCGACGGCGTGGCGATCGACATCGCCGAGTCGTTCCCGCCTCAGTACTTCGTGCAGATCCTGTCCGGTCTGACGAACGGCTGCACAAGGTTCGACCGGTACGAGGTCGACCGTGACGGGACCACCATCACGATCACCGTGACCAACCTGGCGCCGTCTGGAGACGTGGTGTGCACCGCGATCTACGGCACGGTCGAAACCAACGTCGCCCTCGGCAGCGATTTCGAGCCCGGCCAGACCTACACAGTCCTGGTCAACGACGTCAAGGAGTCCTTCGTGGCGCAGGGCGCCGCAGAGCCGCCCGATCCGGTCATGATCGAGGTTCCGGCACCCATCGACGGGGTGGCGATCAACATCGCCGAGTCGTTCCCGCCGCAGTACTTCGTGCACATCCTGTCCGGTCTGCCGAGCGGCTGCGCAAGGTTCGACCGCTACGAGGTCGACCGCGACGGCACCACGATCACGATAACGGTGACGAACCTGGTGCCGTCCGGCGACGTCATGTGCACCCAGATCTACGGCACGGCCGAGAGCAACGTCGCCCTAGGCAGCGATTTCGAGCCCGGACAGACCTACACGGTATTCGTCAACGACGTCAAGGAAACCTTCATGGCGCAGGGCGCCGCAGAGCCGCCGCTCAAGACGGACGAGGTCCTCGGGACGTCCGGGAAACCCGTGGACGTCGAGCTGGGCAAGGTCCTTGTGATGGACTCCGGAGACCTGGACGTCTCGTTCCTGGAGGTCATCCAGGACTCGCGGTGTCCGGCAGACGTCGTGTGCATCCGTGCCGGCGACGCGACGATCCTGATCGGCGTCGTCAGCGGCGGCGTGCCGTTCGGTCTGTTCGAGCTGACGACTGAGGGGGAACGGACCGGGCTCAGTATTCATAGGGTCGGCGGCTGGGCGATCGAGCTGATCGCCCTGAACCCCTTCCCCGGTACGCGCGAGGCCGAGAGAGGCGACCCCATCTCGGCTAGACTGGTCGTCTCGAACGTCTCCGGGGCGGCTCTGGAGCTCACCGCCGAGCCGATCACGCCGACGGACCCCGGCGACCTGGACTACGAGGTCGTCCGGGTGGCCGCTCCCATCGAGAGCGTCATGATCAGCGTTGGCGAGTCTTTCCCCCCACAGTACGTCGTGAACATCGTCTCGGGGCTGCCCGGCGGCTGCGCATCGTTCGATGGTTTCAAGATCGGCCGGGTCGACGACCTGATCACGATCTCGGTCATCAACCTCGAGCCCGCCCCGGACCAGCTGATCGCGTGCACCAAGATCTACGGGATCGTGCAGACGAACGTTCCGCTTGGGTCGGACTTCGAGCCGGACAGGACGTACACCGTAGTCGTGAACGGCGTAACGGAGACGTTCCAGGCTCAGTAGCTGGCGGTGGCGAGGCCAGGAGAGACCCCGTCTACTGCGCCGTCACTCCCCCGTCGACGAGCAGCTCGGCGCCGGTGACGTAGGAAGCCTCGTCCGACGCGAGGTAGAGAATCGCAAACGCGATCTCTTCGGCGGACGCCAGCCGCCCCATCGGGATCTTCTCGACGCGATGGTCGCCTCCGGTGCGCGCCACGATCTCTTCCATAGTCGTCCTGGCCAGCGGGGTATCGGTCCAGCCGGGGTGGACCGAGTTGACCCTGATCCCGTCCCGGGCGTACTGAACCGCGGCGGCCTTGGTGAAGCTGCGGGTGGCGCCCTTGCCTGCGGAGTAGGCCGTCCCGAACCCCGCGCCGATCATCGCCACCATCGACGAGATGTTGACGACAGACCCGCCGCCGTTCGTCCTCATCGCGGGGATGGCAGCCCGGGTGCCTAGGAACACGCTCGTGGCGTGAACGGCGATCTGCGAGTCCCACATCTCCACAGTGGTGTCTTCGACACTTGCAGAAGCCGTGGAGCCCGCGCAGTTGACCAGGATATCGAGCTTGCCGAACTGGTCGAGCGTCTCCCTCACGGCCTCGGTCCAGCCGTGCTCGTCGGTGACGTCCAGATGAAGGAAGAGAGCGTCGCCACCCGATTCGCGTATCTGTGCCGCCGTCCTCTCGCCCCGAGCCTCGTCCAGGTCGGTCAGCACGAGTCTTGCGCCCTCGCGGGAAAACACCCAGGCGCACGCGCCGCCGATCCCCTTCACCCCGTCTCCGTCTCCGGAGGCGGCGCCGGTAATGAGCGCGACCCTTCCCTTCAAGCGCATTACGTGAATCCCGTCGCGAGACTACAGGTTGAAAAGTCTAAGAAGCCGTCGCCACAATGACATCGGCGCACGGCCGCCACCCGGCTTGATTCCGAGCCGGCGCAGCCGTGCGTTGCTGCATTCGACACAGGTGCATGCGGAGGGGTGCTCCCCGTATGCCCCTCGCCGCTCATCCTGCCGGCTGGGCATCGGTAGAGCTCCTCGATCTTTTCTGGCGTGAAATGCTCGGCCTCGACGACGCGGGCGTCGGTCTCCGGGTCCGGCCCGCCTACAACTATACCTCATGTTTGGTGTGCGTTCCGGCCTCCGCGGTTGGCGGCTTCCGGGACAAGTCTTAGCCTTTCCCAAGATATGGGTTGGCATGCGCTGCAACCCCGGCTATAATCTGGTGGGTCCATCGTCGGCCGGTCTGGCAGACCCGGCTTCGGCCACCCTTACACCGCCCATCTCGTCAAACTCATCCGTGCGCCCGGAATCGGGCGCCAGGGCAGGCTCCGTATGTCATTGGTAAGGCTTCGCGGCCGCGGCAGCTACCTCGATATCCTGCTGGACGACAAGGTCGAGTTCGGCACGCTCGAGGCGGACCTCCGTGCCGTCCTCCAGAGAATCGTGGATCGCATGCCCGGCTTCGGCATAAGCATCACCGTTGGCCGGAGGGTCCTGCAGTTCGAGGAGATGGCGAGGCTCAAGGAGATCGTCGAGAAGGAATACCGGCTCACGGTCGCCGAGGTCAGGTGCCAGAACTCGATGGCGTCCGACGCGCTCGCGCGGCGAACAGACCTCCCGGTCAAGCTGGTCTCATCGAGTCAGATCGGGGGAGCCGACTCGGCGGCGCGAAACGGCTCCACCGTCCTTCGGGGCACCCGGCGGTCCGGCAGCACGGTTCACCACGAAGGGGACCTTGTGATCCTGGGGGACGTGAATCCCGGGGCCGATATCTCCGCCACCGGAGATATCGTGGTGTACGGCGCGCTGCGGGGCGTCGCTCACGCAGGATCGTCGGGCGAGACCGGCGCGACGATCCTGGCTCTCTCTATAAGGCCGATCCAGCTCAAGATAGGGCCCTTGAGTGACGGCGAGCGGGCCGCCTCCAGGAAAGGCGGTGGCCCCCAGGTCGCACACGTTAAGGAAGGCCAGATAGTGGTGGAGCCCTACACGCCACTCGTTCACTGGTCGTCCACTGGCTGAGGGCCCATGTCCGGAAAAGTCATCGCGATCATTTCGGGCAAGGGCGGGGTCGGAAAGACGACCGTCACGGCCAATCTCGGAGCGGCGCTGGCGCTGCGCGGCGCCCGGGTGATCCTGGTGGACGCGGACATCGGCCTGCGGAACCTGGACCTGGTCATGGGACTCGAGAGCCGGATTGTCCACGACCTAGTGCAGGTGGTCGAGGGGTTCTGCGCGCCGGAAGAGGCGGTGATTCGCGACCGGCACATCGATAGGCTTCACCTCCTGCCGGCGGCACAGACCCGGGAGCACTCGGCGGTGACCCAGGACGAGATGAGAGGGCTGTGCCTTCTGCTCGCCGAGGACTTCGACTACACGCTGATCGACTCGCCGTCCGGCATCGGACGCGGGTTCCGCAATGCGGTGGCCCCGGCCAGCCAGGTCATCGTGGTCACGAATCCCAGCGCCACCGCGATACGGGATGCCGACAGGGTGATCGGGATAACCGAGGCTATAGGCCTGCCACCCCCGGGTCTGATACTCAACAGAGCACGCCGCGGCGTGAGACGGCGGCGGAGACACGTGAGCTGCTCGACCTTCTGTCGATTCCGCTGCTGGGAACCGTTCCCGAGGACGACGATATCATCTTCCATGACGGCAAGAACGTCTCCGTGGCGGACGACCCGAGGTCGGCCTCCGGCGAGGCATTCCGCCGCATCGCGGCGTGCGTAAACGGCGATGCGATTCCGGCTCCAGAGCTCAACGGGGGCACCGGAGTCGCGACTTACGTACGGAAGCTCGTGAGCTTTGCCGGCGCGCTGGCGTGGCCCAGGTGATCGGGCACCGCCTCGTCAGGCGTTCACGCCCCTGACAGGTCTCGCCCTCGGGCTCCTCAATCCAGCCGCTGACTCGTGGTTTGTGCCCTCCCCACGATGCCGCGCAGGGTTGTCTGGGCGGCCAGAGCCCGCTTGCTGGACCACTCCCACTCGAGATTCGGAGCCCCGCCGGTCGACCGTTCCGGCTCTCTGAGCACTATGAGCGCGAGCACGGCGGCGAACACTAGAACCGCTCCGGCAATCAGGAACACTCCCTGGGGGTCGGTCAGCCTGGCGACGCCCGCCAGCAAGAGGGGTCCGAGCACCCCACCGAGAGAGGCGGCGGACGATTTGATCCCGAGGACCCTCGACCTGTGCCGTTCCGCAGTGACGTCGATGTAGAAGGCGCTCAGCGCCGGCATCACCAACGCCAGCCCCAGCCCTGCCACAAAGGCAAACAGGATCATCAACGGGAACGAAGTGACGAAGGCCAGAGCGCCGGGGAGCGCCAAGAACAGCACCGTGCCGGCGAGAATGACGGGCTTGCGCCCCAATCGATCGCTCGACCGGCCGAAGAGGAGCTGGCCGACGACTATCGCAACGCCGGATGCAGCGACCACGATGCCGAACTGGATGGTGGACCATTCGAGCTCGTTGTAGAAGTAGAAGATCATCTGCGGCTCGATGAAGGTGTACTCGAAGACAATGATGGAGTCCAGGAGCAGCAGGGCAGCGAACACGACAATGGGTCTCGGAAGGGAGCTCCAGACCGTCTCGCCGACCACGGTCTGGGTTGAGGCAGTCCGCCGCCGGCGCAGCCTCTCCCGCCGCCTCACCTCCTGAGTTCGGGTTTCCGGGACCAGAGAGAACGCGAAGATGAGGGCGGCGAAGGCCAGGATCGCCGAGCCGATGAAGGGCGCAGAGAACCCCCAGCTATCGTAGAGCACGCCTCCGATGACGGGCCCGAAGATGATCCCCGCGCCCATGCTGCCCATGACGATTCCGACCCGTTGGGCACGTTGATGCTCAGGGACGATGTCCGCGGCGACCCCCATCGCCGCCGGCATGAGGCCAGCGGTCAGCACTCCCTCGGCGGCGCGGATCGCGATGAACACCTCGGTCGACGGCGCGAAAAGGAAGCCGATGTTGACCCCGACGAAGGAGGCCAGCGACAGGAGGATCAGAGGGCGCCGTCCAATGCGGTCGGCGAGAGATCCCATTACCGGCGAGGCCAATAGCGCCCCGAGGGCGAAGGCCATCGTCATGATCCCGAGGGCTTCGACGCCCGAGCCGAACTCGTTGAGCCTGCGGGCGAAGACGGGCATGATCAGCCCGAAGCCGGTCATCACGATGCCCACACTGGCAGCCAGCAGAAGGATGATGTGGAGAGCACGCCGCGGGTCGGGGCGCGAGGTGATCACCCGATCGGCGATCACCACATGGCCGAGGTTCGGGTACGTGCGGTCAGGGTTCACGCTCCGACACCCAGCTCGACCATGAGGGTCGCGACGTCTATGTAGGTCGTCTCGTGGTGGATGAGACCGTCGCGGATGTCGAAGAACGAGACGCCGCGAAGGCGGATCGTCTTCCCGGTCGGCGGAACGGGGTTCTCGCCCAGGATCCCCTCCAGCACCCCGGTGTTGGTGCCTGTGAAGACCCACTGCGCCGTCACGACCTCTTCGGCCACGATCGTACGGGTGACCTCCAGGTCGAGCTCGGGGAAGGCGGCGAACCAGCGCGGCCAGAAGGCCTGGGCGTCCTCGGCCGAGAGCGCAGGATTCTCGAAGGCGTCGCCGTGAACGAACTCGAGGACGAAGTCCTCGGAGCGAAGTGCGCTCATGGCGTTCGCGTCGCGGGCGGCGAGTGCCGCCACGTACGCCGAGCTGACGTCGAGAGCCGACATGGCCGCCATCGAAGCAACCTCCTCGAGCTACGGAGCGCCTCTACGGCACCCTATCCTTCCGCAGTCCGCTACACCGTGTGCCTCAGCTTGGGATCGAGGAAGTCCCTGAGTCCATCCCCAGCCAGGTTGATGCCCAGGACGGTCACGGTGAGAAAGACACCTGGGAAGATGATCACCCACATGGCCTCCCTGATGTTCTTGCTCCCGTCGGACATGATGCCGCCCCAGCTAGGCGTATCAGGCGGCGTGCCGGCCCCCAGGAAGCTCGACGCGGCCTCCAGCAGTATAGAAGCTCAGTTCGGACCTAGGCCACCACGTCCCATATCTGATCCCTGCGCGGGATCATAGTGCCGGAACGGAGAAGCAGCCAACTCAGCCGATCCTGGAGATACTGCTGGCGACCCCGACCAGATTCGAACTGGCGATCTCTGCCTTGACAGGGCAGTGTGTTAGGCCGCTACACCACGGGGCCGCGTGGTAGAGGACGGAGCAACGCTCCGTAAGGGATTGTAAGGCGCTCGGGAACCGCGGGTCAATAGTCCACTGCCGGACTACGGGCCCGAAACGCCTCGATCGTTCAGGCCAGCAGCCCGGCTCCTCTCAGCGCCTCGTCAAGCCGGGGGGGGCTGTAGCCGATGATCTTAGTGTCGCCGATGACCGTCACGGGCGTGGTCCGGCAGCCCAGAGCGAGCAGGGCCTTCAACCCCTCGCGGTTCGTCGACACGTTGTACTCGGTGAACGGGATGTCCTTTTGTGAAAGATACACTTTCACCATGTGGCACGGCCCTCACCCGTTGGAGGTGTAAACGTCCACCCTGGAGTTGTCTTCTGTCACTCTTTTGCTGATCCTTTGCTAGCCCTGGCCTTCTCTTCGCGCCTCTTGACGTTGTGCTCCCGCTTCGTCCCGGAGTCGTCGAACAGTCCCGCGCCCTCCGGGACCGCGTCGCCGATGGTCTGCTCGACTTCCTCGCCGGCCTGATATTTGCGAAGAAACTCTTCGCTCACGAAGAACATTCATATGCAGAAGCCGTCTCTCTCGATGTCCTCGTGGTGTCTCTCACACGGACATATCTTCTTGCGATCCTCAACTGGATCGCCACTCAGCGGCATTCAGGGACAGTATCGATATCCCGTCGTTTGCTCGTTCTCAGCCAGCCCTTCCTGGACCACCCGCACCACGTCCGGCTCCGGGAAGAACTCGTAGGGCCCGCGCGCGACGTACTTCTCGGAGAACTGCTCGGCGCGCCTCAGGGCCTCCTCTCTTGTCAGCTCGCGGGGCATCTTCGGCCTTCTACTCTCCCTGCCACCAGGGGGGCTTTGCCCCTCGGCTCCTCGTCTCTTATCGCTTCGGGTCCCTCGTCTGGGCCGGACCCAGGCGCATCTTCTCATGCATCTCGCAGGGCATCCGACGGAACGCCCGCGCCTGCTCCTCCAGCTTCGACGTCAGGCTTGGGAGCGCCTGTTTAACGTCGTCCAGGCTCTTCCCCTCGGCCACCTCCGCGCTCAACAAAGCCACGGTACCACAGTCGCACCTGGCGGAGAAGAAGAACTTCCTGAACCCGGGGTTGGCCGAGAGGTCCATCTTGAAGCCCGGCATGGGTGTCAGGCCGCTGCTCTCGTCGAGGGAGCCCTTTATCAGCTCGCCGATCTCCCTATCGACCGATGCGGGCCCATCTTCCTGACGCTGGGGCCTTCCAGTAGCCGGGACTCCGATGGTCGACCTCACTCCAGATGCAGCACTCCCCGACCGGCGCCCTCCAACGGACCCGGACCTCTATGTTAACAAACTTGGGGAGTCGCTTGCAAAAGCGGGGGTGGGTGCGCTGGCCCCGCCGAATCGGCTGGGGGAAGGGAGGTCTAGCAGTCGGGCGGCGACGACCCATCCTCGGCCAGAACCTCCTCCAGCTCGAGAAGTTTCGCGGCCAGAGCGATGTCCAGCGCCTCGCCCAGCTCGGCCACGACGGCGGATACGGAGTCGCCTTGCGGGCATTCCTCGCTCACGCCTCCGACGCCGACACCCACGGCTGCGTTGGCGATTTCGTACGTCTCGGCCAGCTCCGACAGCAGCTCGTCAACGTCGGACCGCTCTTCGCCTGAAGCCGGCTCGGGACTGGACACGAGGTCCACGTCACACGCGGACAGGACGATCGCGCCCGCCAGGGCAATCGAGAGAACGAGCCAGCCGGGAATATGTCCGATCGACCCAAGCCTCTGCATGAATAGCCTCCCGTCCCAATCTTAGGAGGCCGGTGCGATCCTGACATCGCCGGATAGGTACAGGTCCTATGGGACAAACGTCCCTGAACAACCCGGCCGCTGGGGCCATTACGGGGCGTCACTCGGGGATCAAGACGCAGTGGCCGCCCGCGGCGAAGCCGGCAGGGTCCGGCCCTTCCGCCGGAACGACCCTGGCTGTTGTCCGGAACACGAACCGGCCTCGGTCCCTGGTGCACTGGAACACAACCGGCAGCCCAGAGGCTACGAACTCGGGTCCCGGAGCCGGGGGCCCTTCGGGCTGTGTGACCGGCGGCTCGCAGGACCAGAGGCCTACCTGCTGCTCCCTGGCCCGCTCTTCGAGCCGCCGGTACCCCGCGAGGAGCCTGATCTCGGTCGAGGCCGCCACTCTGGCGTAGCCTTCGGTGACCAGATGGGCCCCCAGGTCCCCAGACTCGAGCCGCACGTAGACCTGCAGGACGGGCGTCCGGCCGAAGCCCTGGGGATCGAGCACGATGCTCACGACCCGTCCCTCCACGGCCTCGGCCATGAAGCCGGTGGCTCGGCGGCCCCAATCCGCGAGGCATCTGGTGGACATCACGTCTCCAATAGCTACCTCGGTCGGTGGAGCGGTGACCCCGAGGATGTCGACCGTGGTACTCGAACCGTCCTCGAACTGAACCTCGAGCGTGTCGCCGTCAACGACGCGGACAACCCGGACCCTGATCCCTTCGTAGAACGCCGAGAATGTCCCCAGGCCCAGGGTGGGGCTGCGCCGGTCCGATGCCGCGACGGAGGTCGGTCTTGGGGTGGGGAAGCGGGCGGATGCGTCTATGGTTGCTCTGACGTTAGGCGTGGGCGGGCGCGGTCCGGCGAGGTCGCAACCGGCCAGCACTAGCAGGCCAACAGCTACAGCCACGACGGCCTGAACCGGCGAACGCATAGCAGCTCAGGAGTCTTGACTCCCCTTCTGGCCGTGGTGGTTACCCGAGGCGGGAGCCGCCACGACCCGCAGGGGGATGCGGACCATTTCGGTTCCCTGCACTACCAGGTGGAGTGAGTAGTGAGCGTAGGCAGGGAACCTGGTGTTGTTGAACGCGACGGCGAGACGGCCGGTGGCCTCGGTCGCACCCTCCACCCTGGGCACGTTGAACTTGCCGGAGATCGCGGGCACGACGTCCTTGCCGTCGGCGTCGATCAACCGGATCGTGAAATCCTTCTGTCCCGCCTCCGCCACGCTGGCCCTGAGCTGGGCCACCATGTGGAACTGCGGATGGACTGCGGGTAGCTGTCTGGCGGCGATCGTGTTGAATCCGATGCCGATGGCGCTCAGCTTCTGTCCCGCGTGGGCATAGTCGCAAATGAAGGCGAAGTCAACCTCCACGGGTCCCCTCCCTGATGTCGGGTCGATCGGCTGCCGACGGTTGTCCTGCTCATGTTACCAGACAGTGCCAGGAGAACATGGCTCAGGCCGGGCGTTTCACGTCGGACCGTCCTCCGAATCGTTGCATCGCCCCAATTCGAAGATCGCCGCCACCGCAACATGACTCGCTGGTATACTTGACGAACTGGTACCGGATTGCCTGACTGCCGGATTGAACGAAGGAGGTCCCGTGAGATCAGTTGCCGCCTGGTCAGTTGTGCTTCTCGCCTTCGCCTCGTTTCTGTGGGCCTGTTCGAGCTCCGTGGAGCCGACTCCCTCCGGCCAGTCGCCGGACACGGTCCCCGAGGCGCCCGAGAGGATCAGTCAGACCGTTACCGCCATTCTCGTCGGGGGTACGCCGTCCGACGAGACCGCAACCCAGCCGGACGCCGCCGCCGCGAGCTGGGGGTGCCTCGGCTGCCACAGCACGGACGGCTCGATACTGCTGGGACCCTCATGGAAGGCGCTGTTCGGGAAGACAGAGGAGTTCGAATCCGGCGGCCCGGTCGTAGTTGACGAGGCGTACCTCCGAGAGTCGATCGCCAAGCCTGGAGCCAAGGTCGTCAAGGGATTCCAGGATGTGATGCCCACGCTGGCCGTCCCACCAGATGACGTGGAGGCGATCATCGAGTACATCAAGTCGCTGCAGTGAGACGCCTCCGGTGCGCCGGGCGCCTCGCGTAGGCGGGACCAGGGAGTGGTGGTGGGCGGTAATGGATTTGAACCAATGACCTCTGCGATGTCAACGCAGCGCTCTAAACCCCTGAGCTAACCGCCCTCACCTGCCGGTACCCCAGTGTAGCAAGGGCCCGGAGATCAGGTCAATAACAAGGACCGGGTTGTACGGCGATCATACAACCCGGTCTGACCTGCGAGGCCATTGCGGACTCCGCTCGTCGGCCCACCTTCAGCGAAGCTCGACCCGTCCGACGTCCTCGGACTACAGAGTGGGTAGGGGGAAGTCCTCCCGCGCATCGCCGAAGCCCAGAGGCGCCGGAGCATCGGCCGGCTCGGCGAGTATCCCCAGAGGCAGCTCCTCCTCCGTCTCTTCCTCTATCTCGTTCAGACCCAGCCTCTCGCGGCCCTCCTCTGTCAGGTCGAGCCGCGCCGGGATAAGCCGGCCGATGATCACGTTCTCCTTGAGTCCTCGGAGGTGGTCCACCTGGCCGTTGATGCCGGCCTCCGTGAGGACGCGGGTGGTCTCCTGGAACGAGGCCGCGGCAAGGAAGCTCTCCATGTTGAGGGATGCCCTGGTGATACCCAGCAGGACCGGGCTGGCCGTGGCGGGCTCTCCGCCCTCGGCGAGTATGCTGGCGTTGATCTCCTCATGCTGGTATCGGTCCACCAGCTCTCCGGGAAGGAGGTCGGTGTCGCCGGGAGAGTCTGTCCTGACCTTGCGAAGCATCTGAGCGATTATCACCTCGATGTGCTTGTCGTGGATGGCCACGCCCTGAGACCGGTATACCCGCTGAACCTCCTCGGTCAGGTACCGCTGGACGGCCTCCCGTCCCTGGATTCTGAGTATCTGTTGGGGGTTTTTGGGGCCGGCGGCGACAGCCTGGCCGGCGGTGGCACGGTCCCCGGTGCGGACTACGATGTGGGCGGCCGCCGGAATGATGTACTCCCTCTGCTCCTCGTCGGTCCACGTGACCGTCAGCGTCTCGCCGTCGATGCTCACCGTGCCCGACACTCGGGCGACGACATCGGTGGTCTGAAGCGACTTGGCCTTTTCGTCCTCAGACGCCGCCTCGTCGTCGGTCTCCTCGGCGGCCGCCAGCGAGACACCGATACGCACCTCGTCCCCATCGGACACCAGAGTCTTGTAGCCGGGTGGCAGCGGGTATTCGTCGCTGTAGCTCTCGACACTGACCACGCGGATCGTCCGCCCTTCGACGGATTCACTTACTTCGACTTCGCCGTCTATCTCCGATAGAACGGCCTCTCCCTTGGGGGCTCTGGCCTCGAACAGCTCCTCGACCCTGGGGAGACCGCTCGTGATGTCGGCGCCGGCGATGCCTCCGGTGTGGAACGTCCTCATGGTGAGCTGGGTGCCTGGCTCACCGATGCTCTGAGCGGCGATGATCCCCACCGCCTCGCCCAATATGACGGGTGTCCCGGTCCACAGTGCGACGCCGTAGCACAGGCGGCACACGCCCCGGCGCGCCTCGCACGTCAGGGGTGTCCGGACCATCACGCTGGTAACCCCCGCCTCTTCGAGCCGCTCGACGAGGTCGTCGTTGATCGAGTCGTTGCGGTCGGCGATTATCTCCCCCGTCTCCGGATGCGGGACGGGCGCCGCCAGATGGCGGCTCCTGATCCTCTCCGCGAACGAGGCCCTCAAGTCACCCTCGGCAGTCTTCTCGATCCAGTTGCCGCTCTCGATCTCACAGTCGTCCATGACCACCGTCACCTCCTGGGCGACGTCGATCAGGCGACGGGTCAAATACCCGCTATCGGCGGTCCGCAGGGCCGTATCCGCCAGACCCTTCCTGGCGCCGTGAGTGGAGATGAAGTACTCCAGCACGGTAAGACCCTCGCGGAAGTTCGACTTGATGGGCCGGTCGATGATCCGTCCCTTGGGGTCGGACATCAGGCCTCTCATGCCGGCCATCTGCTTGATCTGAGCGATGTTTCCTTTCGCCCCCGATGTTGCCATCAGGTAGATGCCGCCGTACTTGTGCAGGTTCGCCTCGATCACCTTTGTCAGCTTGTCGTTGGCGGCCGTCCAGATCTGGACTGCGTTGGAGTGTCGCTCTTCCTCAGTCGTGAGACCGTCGAGGTACTGCTGCTCGAGCAGGGCGACCTTGTTCTCCGCGTCTCCTACGATGGTTTCCTTCTCGGGCGATACCTCGATGTCGTTGATCGCGATGGTTACGCCAGCCTTCGAAGCGTACTGGAAGCCCAGACGCTTGATCGCGTCCAAGACCTCGACCGTACGGTCGCTACCCAGAAGTCTGTGGCACTCTCCGGTGACGTCTTTCAGGGCGGCCTTGTTCAGCTCTTTGTTCAGGAATCCCAGCTCGTGGGGGATCACCTCGTTGAAGATGATCCGTCCGACCGAGGTGTCCAGCCAGGGCTCGCCGTTCCGGGCTCCCATGGCGGACGAAAGCGGGCGTACCCTTATCTGCGCCCTCAGGTCGATCTGTCCCAGCTCATACGCGAGGTGGGCGTCTTCAAGGCTGGCGAATGTCAGCCCCTCCCCGCGCGCGCCCTTCTTCACCATAGTGAGGTAGTAGCAGCCCAGGACCATGTCGAGGGTGGGCGCCACCGTCGGCTCGCCGGAGCTCGGCGAAAGCATGTTGTGGCTGCTCAGCATCAGGCGGCGCGCCTCGCGTACCGCCTCCTTCGACAGTGGTACGTGGACCGCCATCTGGTCGCCGTCGAAGTCCGCGTTAAAGGCCGCACAGACCAACGGGTGCACCTGGATGGCGCTGCCCTCGATGAGCACAGGCTGGAACGCCTGGATGCCAAGGCGGTGCAGCGTCGGTGCGCGGTTGAGGAGGACGGGGCGCTCCTTGACGACCTGCTCGAGTATGTCCCAGACTTCGGGACGAGCCCGCTCCGCCAGCCGCTTGGCGCTCTTGATGTTGTGGGCGTAGCCCTTTACGACCAGGCGATTCATGACGAACGGCTTGAACAGCTCCAGTGCCATCCGCCTGGGAATTCCGGTCTCGAACAGCTTCAGGTCCGGACCAACGATGATCACGGAGCGGCCACTGTAGTCGACCCTCTTGCCCAGCAGGTTTTGGCGGAACCGTCCCTGCTTGCCTCGCAGGAGGTCCGAGAGAGACTTGAGCTTGTGGTTGTGGCTGCCGGAGACGGCGCGTCCCCGCCGCCCGTTGTCGACGAGCGCGTCGACCGCTTCTTGAAGCATCCGCTTCTCGTTGCGGACGATGATCTCCGGTGCCTGGAGCTCGATGAGCCGCTTGAGCCGGTTGTTCCGGTTGATGACCCGGCGGTAGAGGTCGTTCAGGTCGCTGGTGGCGAATCTGCCTCCGTCGAGCTGCACCATCGGGCGAAGCTCCGGAGGCAGAACCGGCAGAACCGTCATGACCATCCAGCCGGGCTTGTTCTCGCTCTTCCGGAAGGCTTCGACGACCCGGAGCGTCTTGATCGCCTTCTTGCGTCTCTGGCCGGTAGTGGTGCGAATTTCCTCCTGGAGGAAATCGGTCTTGGTGTCGAGATCGAGCGCGTCCAGCACCTCTAGGACCGCGCCCGCGCCCATGCCGGCCGAGAAGACCTCGCCGTATCGGTCTCTGAGCTCCCGGTACCGGCTCTCCGGCAGGAGCTCGCCGGTCCGGAGATCCTCGAGCTCCTCTATCTTGGCCTCGATCTCTTTCTCCAGCTCGGCTCGGTCGGCATCGGACTGCTGTTCGTCCTCGTCCGGCTTCGTCTCTGAAGCCTCTTCGGCTTCGCTGGCGTCCTGGGCATCCTCGGCCGGCTCTTCCTCGGCGGCCTCAGTCTCATCGGTCCCTTTGGCGGCATCAGCCTCGTGGGCGCCTTCGGCGTCAATCGACATCTCGGTGTCGCCGGCCGCATCCTGAGTCGCCGTCTCGAGCAGGTCGACGTCTCCGTCGAGCTGTCTCTGCAGCCGGTCTATTGCGGCGCTTCTGAGGTCCTCGTCGATGCCGGTCACCATGTATTGCGCGAAGTAAAGGACCCGCTCGAGGTTTCGCGGAGATAGATCCAGCAGCAGAGCAAGCCTGCTCGGCGTCCCCTTCGAATACCAGATATGTGCGACCGGAGCGGCCAGGTTGATGTGGCCCATGCGCTCCCGGCGTACCTTGGAGCGTGCCACCTCCACGCCGCAACGGTCACAGATGACACCCTTGTAGCGAATCTTCTTGTACTTCCCGCAGTAGCACTCCCAGTCCTTCGTTGGCCCGAAAATCCGCTCACAGAACAGCCCGTCCTTCTCAGGGCGAAGCGTACGGTAGTTGATCGTCTCGGGTTTGGTCACCTCGCCGTAAGACCAGGTGGCTATCTGCTCCGGGGACGCCAACGATATCCTGATGGCGTTGAACTCGGTGCTACCTATGGCCATCTACCCACTCTCCTGCGTTCACTGAACGCGCTACACCAACGCCCCATGTACTGACGAATCGAACTGTAGAAATGAGTTCGCTCACCCGCAGCGGCGCGGGGCCGCTTCGCGGGAGGCGTCGCTGAATCGCCGGGATCGGCTAGTCCTCGCCGCCGACTGCCTCTGGGAGGTTCTCGGTCTCGCCCTGCGTTGCATCGTCGGTGGCCGCAATCTCCTCCGGCTGGTCTTCCTCACCGGCCTGGTCCGTTGCGACTTCTGCGATCGCCTCGGCTTTGGCGTCCGAGCCGTCGAGAACCTCGAGGCCGGCCGTGGCCGCGGCGCCAAGACCGTTCCCACCGGCCTTATCGCCGTCAAGGGAGCCGGTCACTTCCAGGGGAGCGGCCCCACCGAGAATCTCGAGGCTGGGGGGCATCCCTTCCAGGCCCAGGCCCGGGTCAGCAAGCTCCTCGTCCGGGTCCTCCGAGAGCGCCAACCCAGCCTGCTCGCGCATCAGCTCGACCGACAGGCCAAGGCTCTGCAGCTCCTTGAGGAGGACGTGGAAGGATTCGGGGATTCCGGGCTGAATGACGTCCTCGCCCTTGACGATGGCCTCGTACGTCTTCACGCGTCCCACCACGTCGTCGGATTTGACAGTCAGCATCTCCTGGAGGTTGTAGGCCGCGCTGTAGGCCTCGAGCGCCCACACCTCCATCTCGCCGAACCGTTGCCCGCCGAACTGCGCCTTGCCGCCCAGAGGCTGCTGGGTGATGAGCGAGTACGGCCCGGTCGACCGGGCGTGGATCTTGTCCTCGACCAGGTGGATCAGCTTCATCATGTAGATGTACCCGACGGTGATGGGCTGGTCGAAGGCCTCGCCCGTCCTGCCGTCGTGGAGCACCGACTTCCCGAGTATCGGGGCGGCGGTCTGCTCGTCTCGATTGAGGCGCAGAGCCTCGTCCATAAGCTCCTGGAACGAGAGTCCGTCGATGTCCGTCCTTCCGAGGTCCTCTTTCATCCAGATCTCCAGGCTGGCCTTTCGAGCATCGCCCGGATGATCGGGGGAGAACACCCGATCGAAGTCGTAGCCTCGCTGAGTGAGCCACGAGCGGACGGCCGCGAGGTCGATTTTCTGCGTACCGTTCTCGTCAACCGGCCTGGGGTCCACCGCTCCCGATTTCTGGAGCATCCACGCCTGTCCCAGGGCGTCCTCGATCGAGACGTCTCGGGCGCCGTCGAACACGGGGGTAACCGCCCTGAAACCCAGGAAGCTGGCCGCCCAGCCCAGGTGCGTCTCCAGGACCTGACCCAGATTCATGCGCGACGGTACGCCGATGGGGTTCAAGACCAGATCGACGGGGGTGCCGTCGGGCAGGAACGGCATGTCCTCTTCGGGCAAGATGCGGGCTATCACGCCCTTGTTGCCGTGACGGCCGGCCATCTTGTCGCCCTCCGCGATCTTGCGGGTCTGGGCGATCCAGAGCCGGACGAGCTTATTGACGCCGGGCGGCAGCTGGTCGTCGTTGATCCGGCTGAGCACCTTGACCTCGATTACCTTGCCCTTTTGGCCGTGGGGAACTCTCAGGGAGGTATCCTTGACGTCTCTTGCCTTCTCGCCGAAGATGGCTCGGAGGAGCTTCTCCTCCGCGCTAAGCTCGGTCTCTCCCTTGGGTGTGATCTTGCCGACCAGGATGTCACCCGGGCCGATCTCGGCGCCGACGCGGATGATGCCCTCCTCGTCCAGATTGCGCAGGCTGTCCTCGCCGACGTTGGGCATGTCGCGCGTGATCTCCTCGGGACCGAGCTTGGTGTCCCGAGCCTGCACCTCGTGCTTTTCGATGTGGATCGAGGTGAACTTGTCCTCTCGGATCAGCTTCTCGCTGATGATGATGGCGTCCTCGAAGTTGTATCCGTCCCAGCTCATGAACGCGACGAGCGTGTTCTGGCCCAGAGCCAGCTCTCCTCCGCCGGTCGACGAGCTGTCGGCCAGGACGCTCCCGACCACCACCCTATCCCCCTTGTTGACGATGGAACGCTGGTCGATGCAGGTCCCCTGGTTGCTCCGCTGGAACTTCTTGAGGCGGTAGACGCGCTCCTCGCCTTCGGAGTCGACGACGACGATCCTGACTCCGGTGGACTCCATGACCACCCCTTCGGTGGTGGAGATGACCAGCTGACCGCTGTCTCGGGCCACGCGGCCCTCCATCCCCGTGCCCACGAGAGGCGGCTCGGGCCTCAGCAGAGGCACCGCCTGGCGCTGCATGTTCGATCCCATCAGGGCTCGGTTCGCGTCGTCATGCTCGAGGAACGGTATGAGCGACGTGGAGACGCTGACGAGCTGCATCGGGGAGACGTCCATATAGTCCACGTTGCCCGGCGCCTCCATCGAGACGCTCTCGCCCATACGGGTCTGGACACGGTCGTCGACGAACTGCCCGACATCGTTGAGTACCGAGTTGGCCTGGGCGATGTGGACCACGTCCTCCGCGTCCGCGGACAGATACTCGATGTCCTCGGGGCCGGAGGTTACGAACGCCCCCACCGAGAGCATCCGCTCCGGGAGCTTCTCGATGCGCGTTCGCATCCCCTTGGAGACTGTTCGTCCGGCTCTGAGCACCATGGAGCCGTCCTCGGCCGTCACGTCCTCGTTGAGCTGCCGCCCCACGAGATCGGGGTCGGTGCTCAGCATCTGTTTCCGCACCTTCCTGTACGGCGTTTCGATGAAGCCGTACTCGTTGGTCCGCGCGTAGGTAGCGAGCGACCCCAGAAGGCCGATGTTCGGGCCCTCCGGCGTCTCGATGGGACAGATCCGGCCGTAGTGGGAGTGGTGGACGTCGCGGACGTCGAAGCCGGCCCGCTCCCTGGAGAGTCCGCCGGGGCCGAGGGCCGAGAGGCGGCGCTTATGCGTCAGCTCGGCCAGAGGATTGGTCTGGTCCATGAACTGGGAGAGCTGGGACCCCCCGAAGAACTCCCGCACCGCAGCCACCACCGGCCGGATGTTGATCAGGGCCGCGGGTGTGGTCGTGGTTGGGTCCATCTGGGTGGTCATCCGCTCCTTGATGACCCGCTCCATCCTCAACATTCCCACACGGACCTGGTTCTGGATAAGCTCGCCTACGGCCCGAACCCGGCGATTGCCTAGGTGGTCGATGTCGTCGGGCTCGCGGACGCCGTTGTCGATCTGGATCATCATTCGCAGCAGCGCGATGATGTCCTCCTTGGACAGCGTGCGGCTATCGGGCGGGGTATCCATCGCGAGGCGGCGGTTGAGCTTGTACCGCCCCACCCGTCCCAGGTCGTAGCGTCTGGGGTTGAAGAACAGGTTCTCCAGCAGCGCCTTCGCGTTGTCGACGCTGGGAGGCTCGCCCGGGCGCAGACGCCGATAGAACTCTAGAAGGGCCTCCTCGTGTCCGCCCCCGGTGGTGTCCTTCGACAGGGTGGTCTCTATGTACGGGTGGTCCGGGTTGACATCGACGTCCCCGAACAGACGGAGAATCTCCTCGTCTGAGGAGTACCCCATCGCACGAAGGAGCATGGTCACGGGGGTCTTACGCTTGCGGTCTACCTTGACCGAAATGACGTCCTTGTTGCTGGTATCGAACTCCAGCCAGGCTCCGCGGTATGGGATGAGCTTTGCCGACGCCATCCGCTTGCCGGTGTTGGTGTCTGTGTCGGTGGTGAAGTAGACTCCGGGAGACCGCACCAGCTGGCTGACGACCACGCGCTCGGCACCGTTGATGATGAAGGTGCCGCCCGTGGTCATGATGGGGACGTCGCCGATGAAAAGGGTCTGGACCTTCCTTTCACCCTCGGCGGGGCCGGGACCCTTCGAGTGCAGCTCTACCGAGACGTGCAGGGGCGCGGAGTACGTAGACTCCCGCTCTCTACACTCCTCTTCCGTGAGCTTGGCGTCCTCGAAGTAGTGATCGAGGAACCGGAGCTCGAACCTCCCACCTGGGAAGTCCTCGATCGGAGAGATCTCCTGGAATAGCTCCTTGAGGCCTTCGGTTTTGAACCAGTTGAATGAATCTACCTGAATCTGAATCAGGTTTGGAACTTCTAGTACACTTGCAATTGCAATCCTTGCGTATGACCGCTTCGAATCAGATCTGCCGTTTGTCTGGTTCACAACGGATGACGTCATGAGGCCTCACACTCCCCAACATGTCCAGGGTCTACAAACTGACGAAACGCCTAGCGAAAGGCAAAGCGCGGCTGGTGCTAGAAGGATGGGATAAGACTAGCGGGAATGACCCACGCGTGGTCAAGGACATAACTCAACCGACTAAGATTATCACGGGCCGGTCGCGACGTCAACAGGAAAGCGGGCTGCCTTGGCGATGACAGCTTCGTTGACCGTGTTGCCAACCTGTACCGGCGCGACTACTGGGAGACCACGGGCATCTACCCCCAGCTATGGGTTGAATCTCGAAGCCTCTCTCCCACCTTGGCAGGTACAGCACGGGACCTTGGTATCAGCCTCTACCCGAGTGGTGGTATGTCCTCTGATACGTTCGTGTATGGGGCTGCTGTTGAGGCAGTGCACACTGGACGTGAGCATATGGCGGTCGTATATGTTGGTGACTTCGATCCGTCTGGCCTACAGATTGCGGAGACGTTGGAAACCAAACTAGGCGAGCACCTGGACTATGCAGCAGAGTATTACAACATGGACGTGCCGATCCTCACCTTCCAGCGCGTGGCTATTACGGAGCAGCAGATCATCGACCACGGGTTGCCTACCAAGCCGGTCAAAGCCACACAGTCCAGGAAGCGGTATGACATCGACCAGACCGTAGAGGCTGAGGCCATGCCACCGGCGGCGCTACGGGAGATCGTTGCCCATGCCTTCGAGCCGATGATAGACCAACGCCAGATGATGATGCTAAGAGAAGTGGAAGCGTCTGAACACCACTCCCTGCGGGAACGGCTGGCGGAGCTGGCCGAGTGAGGGGCGGTATCGGTGACCCTGATGGGTAAGGGGACCCCTGTCTCGGCTTGGGACGACAGGGCCGGGCACCATCCCTCGTCTGTTCAGTGTAAAGGGGTGTTTCGGTGAAAGAGCCACTGAGGACCTTCCAGAAGCAGTTTGTACGCCGTGCGCTCGCTCCTGGGGTTGACGTTGCTGCGCTCAGTATCCCACGTGGGAACGGCAAGTCCTGGCTAGCGGCGCATCTGTTGGAGAGATGCCTCACTCCTGGGGATGAGCTTCACGTCGCTGGGAGTGAGTACCTTCTGTGCACGGCGAGCATCGAGCAAGCAAGGCTTGTCTACCGCTTCATCCGGACGGAGCTCGAACCGACGGGCGGGTACTCGTTCATCGACTCGACCACGAGGATAAGCATCACCCATAGGGCCAGCAACACCCGTCTGAGAGTGCTGTCCAGCAACGGGCGGACGGCGTTCGGAATCGTAGGGTGTCCGCTGCTGGTGGCGGACGAACCTGGGAGCTGGGAAGTGGTCGGCGGTACCCTCATGTACGACGCGATCACGACGGCTTTGGGCAAGCCGAATTCTCCCATGAGGACCGTCTTCATTGGGACTCTCGCGCCGTCCATGTCCGGTTGGTGGCATGACTTGGTGAACGATGGAAGCGTGGACACCACCTACGTCCAGGCTCTACAGGGCAAGGTTGAAGCGTGGGACACGTGGGCGGAGATACGCCGGTGCAATCCGTTGACTGCTATCTCTCCGGACTTCCGCAAGCGGCTCCTGGTGGAGCGAGACGCGGCGCGTGTGGACAGTCGGCTCAAAGCGCGGTTCCTAAGTTATCGTCTAAACCGGCCTTCCGGGGATGAGTCAGAGGTACTTTTGACCGTCGGGGATTGGGAAAGCGTGACTGCGCGTGAAGTACCTGAGCGAGAGGGACGGCCTATCGTCGGGGTAGACCTTGGAGGAGGTAGAGCTTGGAGTGCAGCGGTTGCACTTTGGAGCAACGGACGGGTTGAAGCGCGGGCCGTTGCTCCGGGTCTGCCCGACCTGGACGAACAGGAGCGGCGTGACAGGGTGCCGCCGGGTACATATTCAAAGCTCTACAACATGGGCCAGCTAGAGATCGCGGAGGGGCTGAAGGTACAGCCGCCGGCGGTCTTGTGGGAGATGATAATGGAAGCCTGGGGCAAGCCGTTGATGGTGGTGCTCGATAGGTTCCGGCTGGCAGAGTTTGAAGACGCGGTGAAACGTGGGGCTCGGCTTGAGCCAAGGGTGTCGAGATGGTCGGAATCGTCGTTTGACATCCGTGCGCTCAGGCAGATGGCCCTGGACGGACCGCTCGCCGTTGATGAGGACTCAAGGGCGCTGTTGGCAACCTCGTTATCGGGTTCGATGGTGAAGTCAGACGACGCCGGGAATACCCGTCTGGTGAAGAAGGGCAACAACAACACCAGTCGGGATGATGTCGCCCAGGCGCTCACTCTGGCCGCAGGTGCGCTGGCCCGAAAGCCTAAGCCTGCCGTTGTGCGGTCCTTGGGGTTGGCCGGATGAGCTGGCGACGTGGCCCAAAGGTAAACCGTAGACAGTGGGGCAAGGTGCGCCTGCAGGTGCTAGATCGTGACGGCTGGGCCTCAGGCACAGCCGCAGGGTGGCCAGGGACAACACGGTGAAGTACCGCAACACGGTGAAGTACCGCTGGAGAACGCTTCAGTTGCTGCCCGGGACGGAGCGGCGCAGCTATGCGGGGGCGGTGGCAGATGTGCTGGAAGGCCTGGACGGCCAGCTGGCTGTGCGTTACCGGGGAGAGATCATCCCCAGCCAGGAGGCGCCACCCCGCCCAGGCATACTCAGAAGCTTCAACGACTCTTCTTCACACGGGACACCCCCACGTCCCGACCTCTTGACCTGGGTGATAGCAACCCAAGCCCGCTGTCGAACCCGCGGATCGCGAGTTCGACAGCATTTGGGGTGGGCGCCCCCAAACCTACCTGTGGTTACGAGAGCGCCCATTGTAGCCTGCGGAAACGGCTTTGTAATGCGGCGCAGAGCAATCGCATTCTTGTGTCATGTGGTTTTGGCTATCCAACGGAACCAGGTCGCCGGCCCCGTGTCGGTCCCACCTAACTCCTTGGTGTACACGTCGGTCGTCGCGCCGGCCTTTGGTCGGTAGACCTCTACACTGGCGACGCCGTCGGGGTTGTGGTCTGTACCTGTGCCAACGACCTCCATGTCGTCCATGTTGATCGGAGTCAAGCACGGAGTGACTATCGCCAGTAGCGTCTCGGTGTTGTACTCTACGCAGACACCCGTGGGACTTAATGCGCCCAGGATCTTTACTCCGGTGTACTCCGCCCCCTCGAACGTCAGCCGCAGGGGTGCAGGCAACGCCGCAGGGGCCGGTGGTGCGATGTCATCCGTCCAACGGGTCCAGGTCGCCGGCTGGGCCGGGGCAGGCGGTGGACCGTCCGGCTTCCTGTCCTCGACGGTCGTGGCCGGGTGGAAGATGTACACGTCGGTCGTCGCGCCGGCCTTTGGTCGGTAGACCTCTACACTTACACTGGCGTCGCCGTCAGGGTTGTTTCGCGTACCTGTGCCGACGACCTCCATGTCGTCCATGTTGATAGGGATTCTTCGTACCACTCGGAGAGTTGGCCCGGAGCCGGGGTCACCTCATCGCTCGTCGGAGTAGCCGTGGGGGTCAGCGTTACCGTAGATGGCACTCCGTTCCACGAGAAAACAAGGCTCGGCTCCGTCTATATATCTCGATAGAGGTGGTGCTAACCAACAAGGGCAGGGCAGGAGTAGGAGTAGGTATTGGAGCAGGGGCTAAAGTCGCCGTGGTTCGCAGACGACGCTGGGAAGAAGGGCGGCGAGTTCTACACGCCTCGCCCCGTGGTGCGCCTCATTATCGAGCTGCTTCAACCACGCGAGGGGATGCGAATCTGCGACCCCACCGCTGGCTCCGGCGGGATGCTCATCTACGCTGCTCAGTACGTGCAAGAACACGGCGGAGACCTCCGTGACCTGGCGCTGCATGGCCAAGAGCGCAACCTGGGAACCCTGGCCATCGGCAAGCTAAACCTGCTGCTTCACGGCCTGCGGGCCGCCCGTCTGGAACCGGGCGATGTCATCGCGGAGCCGGGCTTAGTGGACGGGACGGGACGCCTCCTCTCCTACGACCGGGTGATCGCCAATCCGCCATTCAGCCTCAAGAACTGGGGACACGACTTCGCGCCTAACGACCCGCACCACCGCTTCGACCGCTACGGCGCCATCCCGCCCAAGACGAAGGGCGACCTCGCATTCCTACTGCACATGCTCGGCGTGACCAACTCCCAGGGCATGGTGGGAGTCGTGATGCCCCACGGCATCCTTTTCCGGGGCGGGGCGGAGGGGAAGATACGCCAGGGCATCGTGGAGGCCGACCTGTTCGAGGCGGTCATCGGACTGGCGCCCAACCTCTTCTCCGGGGCCAGCATCCCCGTTGCTATCTGCGTACTGAACAAGGCCAAACCCGCCGAGCGGCGTGGCAAGGTGCTGTTCGTAGACGCGGCGCAGGAGGGCAGCTTCCGGCAAGGCAAGGCGCGGAACTATATCGACAAGGAACACATCGGCAGAATCATCGAGGCGTACCGCGCCTTCGAGGACGTGGACCGCTTCGCCCACGTGGCAGACCTGGAGGAGATGCGGGCCAATGACTTCAACTTAAACATCAGCCGGTACGTGGACACTACCGAGCCGGTGGAGGTGATGAGCATCGAGGACGCCCTGGCGCAGCTGCGGGATGCGGAGCGGCGGCGGGACGAGGCGGTGGCAAAGATGGACGAGTTGCTCGCGGAGTTGGGGTATGTCCGATAGGGTCGCAGGTGAGCGATGCCAACGATACTGAGAGAAGGGCCGTATCGCTTCTTCTTCTATGCAAGCGACCGGGAGGAGCCGCTACATGTGCATGTTGAGCGTGACGACCGGGTCGCCAAGTTCTGGCTGGACCCTGTGAGGCTTCAGAGGAGCGGTGGACTGAGGCGATCTGAGATAGGCCGAATTGCGAGGATAATTGGGGAGAACCAAACGTTGTTCGTGGAGGCGTGGCATGAATATTTCGACGGTTGAGGTAAGGGTCCCGGATGCAGAAGACGTGACTGTCACCGAGGACACGTTGACCGCCGAGCTTTCCGATGGCCGGACCATCTCGGTTCCGTTGGCATGGTACCCCAGGCTGGTGAATGCCACCGAGGAAGAGAGGGGCAACTGGAGGCTCATAGGCGGAGGCCAGGGCATCCACTGGCCCGACCTGGACGAGGACGTCAGCGTGGAGGGGTTGCTTGCGGGCAGGCCATCCAGCGAGAGTCAGAAGTCCCTCCAGCAGTGGCTCGAAGCGAAGCAGACAGGCCGAGGGGTGACACTCGATGAGCTGCGGGGCGCCGATGGCGGAGAGCAGCGGAGTAGTTGATGGCGGGCAATACGCAAACGCCGGCTGGGTGGAGGGTGGTGCGCTTGGGGGAGGTGGCTACACTCCAGCGGGGCGTGGATTTACCGATCCAAGATCGTGTGCCGGGTTCGGTTCCGGTCTACGGTTCAAATGGAATACTAGGCACGCACGTCCAGACTTTGCATCCCGGCCCCGGCGTTATCACTGGGCGAAGCGGTTCTATCGGCGTAGTTTACTTTTCAACCGGCCCTTATTGGCTGTTAAATACTACGCTCTATGTGCGCGATTTCCACGGGAATAGCGAACGATTCATCTACTACCTCCTATCGCAACTCAAACTCGAACGATTCGCTGCTTCAACGGGGGTGCCGTCCCTGAACAGGAACTTTGTCCACCCTGAGCCGGTCCCCCTCCCGCCCCTGCCTGAGCAGCGGGCCATCGCCGCTGTGCTGGACTCCATCGACGATGCCATTGAGCGCACCGAGGCGGTCATCACGGCCACCGAACGCCTGCGCGACGCGCTGCTTCACCAACTGCTCACCCGCGGCGTCCCCGGTTGGCACACCCAATGGAAGGATGTGCCGGGCATCGGGACGATACCGGCGGCCTGGGATGTGGTGCGGCTGGGGGATGTGGTCACGATAGCTTCAGGACAATCAGACCCCAAGGAGGCGAAATTTCAAGACTCCCTGTTTGTTGCCCCTGACGATATTGAATCCGGCACCGGTAGGTTAATCAATAGACGAACAGTCGCCGAAGCACATGCCATCAGTGGCAAGTACCGGTTCGATAAGTTCGAAGTCCTTTATTCAAAAATCCGTCCTTATCTTATGAAGGTGTATCGACCGCACGAATCGGGTTTGTGCAGCGCCGACATCTACCCGCTTCGGCCTAAGTCGATGCTTGAGGCCGCCTACCTTGCTCTAGTCTTGCTTTCCCTATCGTTCACTGACTACACACGAACGTGCTCGGATAGAACAGGCATCCCCAAGATCAATCGGATAGACCTCTTCAAGTACAGGCTTACTCTCCCATCGCTGCCCGAGCAACGCACCATCGCGGCCGTGCTGGGCGGTGTGGACGGAGCGATAACGCGAGCGTGGGAGGAGTGCGATATGCTTCGATCGTTGAAGGAAGCCACCGCGGACGCGCTGCTGACGGGGCGTGTGCCGATAGGAGTCTTGGTATGAAGAATCCATTTAGACGCAAGAATCCCGAGCAGCGGGAGCCCGTGGTTGGATCGGGAGTAGCAACCAAATTGCATGACCAGATCAAGTCGAGTGATCTTCCTATAGCCTTGTACCTGAACCAGCGGATGACATTCGATGTCCTCGCCTCTCTGGAAGGCGGATTCTCGCACTTCACGACCATTCAAACGACATCCTCCGGGGAATCCTCGACAGAGATATCCGGGGCAGCAAAGCTTGGAGTTAGTAATGTCTTCGCACTTCTTGGAGTTGATTTCGGTGGCTCGCGACAGACGGGGCAGAAACGGAGCGACAGTGCCACAGAAGAAATTGTCCACACCCCGGCATCGATGTTCGCCCGTCTCCGAAAGGACTTACGTGTTCATCAGCTAGTGCGTGAAATCTCAAGCTCGTCCGACCTCAAAGTAGTCCAACCAGGCGAGTTCGTGGAGTTTGAAGCGACTCTTCGGAAGAGTCCGTTTGTAGAGCTGTTGTCGGCGTTCTCCATACTTGTGCCACTAATGGAAATGGCTGAGCCGTCCACTGACCAGACAGTGACAAGAACTGGCCGAGGCAAGAAGACCAGTGTGAGTCAACGAGGACAAGCCCAGGACAGCACCGCCGTGATAAAACGGCAGATTGACCTGTTTCTAACTGCGGTCAGTGCTGAAGGTTCCTATGACTTGATCGCTGAAGTGGGCGAGATGCGTATAGTCTTGACTACAGAACCACAGTATTTCATTGACCCCTCAATGAATGACACGATCGACGGGACGTTCCGTGTCTTCGGTAAGGCTACCCGGATCATCCCTGACGACGCTGAGGGAATCAACCTTCTGAGGAAGACTGCGCTTGGAAAGTTCGGAGATGTTGTAGGGGAACTTGGCTCAGCAATGGCGAATGTGCAAAGTTTGGGATTCACCGGCCCCGTCGAAACCGAGATTCGTGGGCCTGCAATGCAAGTCATACCAATCGCTATCTTTTCATGAAATCATGACTACCTCCGCGAAGCTGAACGAGTTCAACCATGCCGAGGACCCAGCCCGCCAACTGCTGGAGCGGCTGGGGTGGACCTATGTGCCCCGCGAGGCGCTGGCGGCGGAGCGTTCCGATGAGCGGGAGGTCCTGCTGAAGGGACGGCTGCGGGCCGCGCTGATGCGGCTTAACGAATGGATGACGGAGGAGCAGGCGGAGCGAGCCATCTTTGAGCTGGAGCACGTCGACTCCACGGGCATGGCCCGCAACCAGGCGGTCCACGAGTACCTGACCTACGGGATGCCTTTGACTGTAGACGGGCCCCGAGGCCGGGACACCCGTACCGTCCGCTTCTTCGACTTCGACCACGCGGAGGGCGGCCTCAACGAGTTCGTCGTCACAACGCAGTTCCGCGTACGGCGAGGCAACGAGCGAGGCGGTCCTGACGACGACGAGCGCATGGTCATCCCCGATCTTGTGCTGTTCGTGAACGGCGTCCCCCTGGTGGTGATGGAGGCCAAGTCGCCGTCCCTGCTGGACGTATGGAAGGCCCAGGCGGTGCGCCAGCTGCGGCGCTACCAGGAGGCGGGGCCGGAGTGGCACGGCAGCGGCGCGCCGGAGCTGTTCCACTACAACTTGCTGTGCGTGGCCCACTGCGGGGCCGCCGCAGCCTACGCCACCCTCGGCGCACCAGAGAATGCCTACTTCGAGTGGAAGTCGGTGCTGCCGTACACCGAGGATGAGGTTCAGGCGCGCTTCCGTGTTGAGCCGCAGGGGCAGGCGCAGCTCATCGTGGGCCTACTGTCCCCGGCGACCCTGCTGGACATTCTCCGCGACTACGTGGTCTACGAGCCGGAGCGGGGGCGGCTGGTGAAGAAGCTGCCCCGTTACCAGCAGTACCGAGCCGTCCGTGCGGCGCTGGACCGCCTCCTATCGGGCCGCAAGCCGGAGGAGCGGGGAGGCGTTGTCTGGCACACACAGGGATCGGGCAAGTCGCTGACGATGCTGTGGCTGGCAACGAAGCTACGCCGCGAGCCGCGCTTGAGCAATCCCACCATCGTGGTGGTAACTGACCGGAGGCAGTTGGACCGGCAGATCGCCGGCACCTTCGAGCGCTGCGGCTTCCCGGCCCCGGAGAGGATGGGCCGGTCGCGTCCTGAGCCGCCCGAACGCCGGGCGCACCGCCGGAGGCAAAGGCCCGGCCAACGCGACCCTCTCGACTTGCAGAGCGTCCTCAAGCAGGGTGGGAGCCGCACGGTGATGACGACCATCCAGAAGTTCGAGGAGGCGTTGACGGCCCCCGAAGGCGAGCTTGACGTGCTCAACAGCTCGGAGAACGTCATCGTCATGGTGGACGAGGCCCACCGCACGCAGTACGGCATTCTCGGCGGGCGCATGTCCAGGGCCCTGCCCAATGCGGTGATGGTGGGCTTCACCGGCACGCCGATAGAAAAGGACTTCAAGCGCAGCACCATAGGACGCTTTGGGCCCCTCATCGACGCCTACACCATTCCGCAGTCGGTGGCCGACGGCGCGACGGTGCCCATCTGGTACGAAGCCCGGTTGCCGGAACTGGCCGTAGAGGGACCGGAGACCCTGGACAGGCTGTACGAGGCCATGTTCGGCGACGAGCCGCCCGAGGTCCAAGCGCAGATTCGGCGCCGCTACGCCAACAAGGAAACGGTCGCCGAGGCGGAGCGGCGTATTGAGATGATCTCCCTGGACATCGCCGAGCACTTCAAGGCGAAGGTGCGGCCCAATGGGTTCAAGGCGCAAATCGTCGCGCCGAGCCGGGCCGCCGCGCTGCGCTACGCGGAGCGCCTGAACAGCTTCGGCCTGCGCGCCTATCCCATCATCACGGCTGCTCCCAACGACGGGCCGGAGTTCAAGGCAGCCCGCGAGCTCGACCAGGAGCAGGTCGTCAACGCCTTCGTCGATCCGGAGGGGGAGCCGGAGGCGCTGGTCGTGGTCGACATGCTGCTTACTGGCTTCGACGCGCCGGTGGAGCAGGCGCTGTACCTGGACCGGGCGCTGCGGGAGCACGGGCTGCTCCAGGCCATCGCCAGGGTGAACCGGCGCTTCTCCCACGAGCAGGACGGGGTGGCCACCGAGAAGACGCACGGCCTCGTCGTCGACTACCACGGCGTCTCTCGGGACCTGGAGGAGGCGCTCTCGACGTTCGATTGGCCGGACGTTCAGGACACGATGCGGGAGGTGGACGAGGACCCGGCACCGGTCATCGAGGCGGCCGCTGTCCAGGCGGAGTCCCACTTCAAGGGCCGCGACCCGAGCGACACTTGGGCGTGCGTCAGCGTCTTCGCGCCGGACGCCTCGACCGAGGGCAACTTCAAGGCCGATCTGTTTGAGCGGTTCAACGCAGACTACCGCCGGTTCTCCCTCCTCATGGACCGCTTCCTGCCCGACCCGCGAGCACTGGACTACACAGACCGGCTCGCTCGGCTTACGGAGATACGGGCCTATGTCCGGGCTCAATTCCTTCGCGAGGACGCCGACGCGGACTGGACCGAGATCGGGGCGAAGGTAAAGAGGCTGGTGGACGAGCGCATAAGCGCCCAGGTGCGGGAGCTAATGAGGCCGGTGTCGATACTTGACCAGGACTTCGAGCAGAAGATCGCCGCACTGCCGCACGACGAGGCCCGTGCCTCGATCATGGAGCACGCGATCCGGGCTCAGATACATGACCGCTTGGCCGACAACCCTGTGTTCTTCGAGAAACTCTCGGCGCAGCTTGCACGCATCATCGAAGACCTTCGGAACCGGCTGATAGACTCGGCGGAAGCATGCCGCCGCCTTGCTCTGCTACGGCATCATGCTCAGAGCGAAGCTGACATTGCCGCAGAACATGGCCTGTCTCCGGTGTCCTTCGCCATCTATGAACTGCTCGACGGCCGCTCAGATGAGCCAGCTACCGACTCGGCCATAGGCGAGGAGCAGACTCCGTACCGGGCGCACTTCGACGAAGGGATCAAGCGCGTCGCACGTAGTGTTGAGTCGGTGGTCAACCACCACAACGCCGTCGTCGACTGGCAGTCGAATCTGGAGGTCCTGCGGGAGATGCGCCGCGACATCAAGCGGGAGCTCAGGCCCACGGACGACTACACCGAAGAGCAGCTGGAGGAGTTGACGAACCGGATCGTCGAGCTGGCCCGTCGGAGGAGTGGGCAGTGAACGAACGGGGCCGTATCCGCTTCGGCAACACGACCATAGACTACGAGGTGCGTCGCAGCGAACGGCGTAAGAAGACGGTCCAGATCACGACGGACGGTGGCGGTGTGCAGGTTGCTGCACCCATGACGACGCCGGACAGCGAGCTACGGGCCATCGTTCGCAAGCGGGCGCTCTGGATCCTCAGCCATGCGTTTGGGGAGATGCTGGAAGCTGCGCCGAAGCGCTTCGTCAGCGGCGAGACCCTGCCGTACCTGGGGCGCAACGTCCGCATGATCGTCGATACCGCGGACGTGCGGTTGCCTAAGGTTCGCTTCGACCACTGGCGCTTCAGGGTCACAGTGCCGCATGGCCTGGATGACAGTGAGCGCTATGAACGCATCCGCCGCTCCGTTGTCAAGTGGTACCGGGACCGCGCAGCCGCGCGGCTGTCGGATATTGTGGAACGCTGGTGGCCCCGGCTCGGTCGCGGAGAGAAGTCGCAGATACTCGTCCGCGACCAGCGCCAACGCTGGGGGAGCTGCGCACCCGACGGTACGCTGCGCTTCAACTGGCGCACCATGATGCTGGAGCAGGCCCTCATCGAATACGTCGTCGTCCACGAGTTGGCGCACCTGACCCATCAGAACCACTCGACGGACTTCTGGGGCCTGGTGGCCAAGGCGATGCCGGATGCGCAGCAGCGTCGCCGACACCTGCGGGAGGCAGGGCGGACGCTTCCCCTGTGACCGCTTCGGGTCTTCTCTTCCAGCTCCTCAATGCGACCCTCCAGAGCGTAGTTGCGCTCCCGTTGCTGGGCCGCAGCCGAGCCTGCACCCGACTGTAGCTCCCGCTCCAACGCCTCCCGCACCCACCAGGACAGCCTTCCCGTCTTCATGCACGAGGCCACCGCCCTGGGGTCTATGCCCAACGCAGATGCTGCTCCCCTGTTCCCTTGTACCTTGGTTTGGTGTGTAACAATCACTTCACTTAGGTGGATCGGGGTGCGGCAGACCGACTATTCCCAGGTCGTAGCAGGCCGTGAGAAAGCGAGGGTCGCCGCACCCCCCACGAGTTAGAGCCCGAACAGTTGCCTGGGCCAACCAAGCCCGCATCTTGCAAGGACGGGCCAATAATTCGCAGGAGGTGCTGATGGAACAGGAAGCGACCTACGTAGGCATCGATGTAGCTAAGGCCCAGGTGGACGTTGCGGTGCGTCCCACGGACGAAAGATGGCAGGTCTCCCATGACGATGCGGGGATCCGGCAGTTGATCTCCAAGCTGAAGACCCTGGAACCTGTCATGGTGTTGCTTGAGGCTTCGGGCGGCTTGGAGCTGCCTCTGGTGGCTGCTCTGGCAGCCGAGGCGGTGCCGGTGGTCGTCGTCAACCCGCGCCAAGTGCGGGACTTTGCCAGGGCAACGGGGAAGCTGGCCAAGACCGACTCGCTTGACGCGGCGGCTATTGCTCACTTTGCCGAAGCGGTCCGACCTCCCGTGCGCCCTTTGCGGGACGCCGAAACCCAGGCCCTCAACTCCCTGGCTGCCCGAAGGCACCAGGTGATGACCATGCTGGTCTCGGAGAAGAACCGCCTCGGCACCGCCACCGTCGCCGTCCGTCCCCGCATCGAAGCCCACATTGCATGGCTGGAGCGGGAGTTGGACGACCTGGACAAGCGTCTGCGTCAGACTCTGCGCCAGAGTCCCGTGTGGCGGGAGAAGGACGACCTTCTGCGCACCGTCCCCGGCGTGGGCGAGCAGCTCTCCCTCACTCTTCTGGCCTACCTGCCGGAGCTGGGCACCATGGATCGCCGGCAGGTTGCCGCCCTGGTGGGAGTGGCTCCCTACAACCGGGATAGCGGCACCCTGCGTGGTAAACGCACCGTCTGGGGCGGACGCGCCCGGGTCCGCGCCGCCCTGTACATGGGAGCATTGGTGGCCAGCCGCTACAATCCCGTCATCCGAGACTTCTACCAGCGGCTGTTGGCCGCTGGTAAGCCGAAGAAGCTGGCCCTCACAGCCTGCATGCGCAAGCTGCTCGTTATCCTCAACTCCATGCTCAAGCATCGCTCGCCTTGGCACGACATGACTTCCACATTCGTTGTTCATTCCTCTTGACTTTCAAGACAGTTGCTTTCTCCCGCACCAGCTCGTGCAGCAGCGCCATGAGCCGCAGGTGATGAAAGTCCTCATACTCATCCGGATGGATGTCCGCTTCTCCATCGCCATCCGCCAGCGCGCCCGCCTGCACAATCTCATCGAGGCGATACCCGAAGATGCCTGGACGCCGATTCCTTACTGGATGGACGGCGCCGCCGATGTGGCCGAGACCACCTACACCCCGTTCCAGGCCGAGGCGGACGCCGCGCCGGTACGGCTCATCGTCCGGCGGGTGAAGCCGGCGCCCGGTTCTCAACTGGCTCTCTTCGCCACCTACAGCTATCACGGCTTCATCACCGACCGGGACGGGGAGACGCTGGAACTGGAGGCCGATCATCGCCGTCACGCCGAGATCGAGAATGCGATACGCAGGTCAACGCCCGCAGGATGCCGGGTCAAGCCATGCGGCGCCTGACTGAGAACCTGCGGCGCGACGGGGCCTTGTCGTCTGCGCCTTTGATATATGGTGACCGGATCATTAGCGGTCACCACCGCGTTGAGGCAGCGATGAAGGCAGGCATTGTAGAAGCCGATTGCCTGTCCATTGAGGGTGAGGTAGACGAAGGGCGGCTGACGGCCATCCAGCTATCTCACAATTCCTTAGCCGGCGAGGATGACCCGGAGGTGCTGCGGCAGATGCTGGAGAGCCTCTTGCCATTGGAGCAGGCCTACGCTGCCGTTCTGGACATGGAGGTGCCGAAGCCTCCTCCCCTGCGTCCATCCATTGGTACGCCGGACACAGTGACGGTTGCAGTCACGTTCACTCCGCCGGATGTTGAAGAGATACGCCGTGTTGCCGATTTGTCGCTGTTTGCCCAGATCGAACCCCTGGACCAGATGCGCGATTTCCTTGAGGCTGTATTTGCGGTAAAATTGCAGACGACCAGCACCAACCGCTTGGGCAAGCCGGGCGCACTCACGACGATGGCTCGGCTGTCGCAGTGGGCGTTGGAGAACGGGTATCTCGATTCTGAGCGTGGGAAGGATTCCAGGAAAGGGTAGGTTATGGCTAGACCGACAAAATTGACGCCGGAAGTTCATGAGGCCATCGTTGATGGAATCAACGCTGGGCTGACATTTCGGCTTTCATGCGCACGTGCCGGGGTGACGCCCGCCACCTAGCACCGCACGAAGAAGCAGGGCTGCCATCGGGCTTGGTGAAACCTAGCGCAGGGGTGGGAGACTCTCTTAATTTAGCCCTCGTGCTGTCTTAATAATGGGGTCCACCTTAGCCTAGAACACCGACCGTCCCACCAGCGCGCAGCGCATCGGCGTCGTCGATGCAGTCGCCGCCAGCCAGCGCGGAAGCGACCAGCGTCAGCATCTTGTCCCCAGTGTTCGCCCGTCCCGGCGCGCCGCCGAGGTCAAGGTGATGGTCGACGAGTTCTCGCAGGCCCAGGTGCCGGGCCAGGGTGGCCGGCACGAGCAGGCCGGCATTGGCCACCAGGCGATGGTCGTCAAAGAGGATGCGGATACGGTCGGGTTTGTTCTGTGGCAGCATCTATTGGGTGCTCCTTGTTTCCGCGCGGGTTTCTGTTCGACCTACACAGACTTTTTACGAGAGAATCAACCGTCTCACCGACTCGACCTCGTAGAGCATGTCCTCCATACCAGGATCGCTCAGGTTGTAGAACAACTGCACGCAGTGTATCCGCACCATCGCCGACAACTCATATGGTCGACGGCCTCGGCCCGCCTTGGGATAGAACGGACGGATGTGCTCTTCCATCTGTTCCCACGGGATCAGAGCATCCATGCGCTCCAGGAATATCTACCGGCGGGTCTTGCGCTTCTTGCTCTCGTATTCCAAGTCCGCAAATGTTGGCTGGTCCATCGTATCCTTCACCCCAAACATCTTTTTGTTACATACGGCATGGTACTATGCCATAATCCGCCAGATTTGTTCAGAGAATCCCTAGAAGCGGAGAGAGTCGGGAAAGAGTTCGACGAACGTAGCGTACTCTCGAAGGCGGATATGGTAGACGGCGACCGTCCAAGAGCTTTCACGCATGGAGTTGGGAGGACGATTTATCTTCTCTGCATCCGAGACCGCCGTCCCGATGAGGTATTGACAGGCAGGTCACCTGCTGCCAGCATGGGGCCATCAGGCAAGAGAGGATACCCCGTGAGATACCTGCTAGCCGTCATCGCCGTCGTCCTGCTAACTGCGTGTGGAGAGTCCCAAGAGGTCGAGGACAACACAGACACGGCTTCATTGACTGAGCAGGTCGAGCAAGAGCAAGAGAGACGATCCGCTCCTGAGGAGCCGACCTCTGTCCCAACATCGGCTCCAGTGCAAGAATCGACAGCAGAGCCGACACTGGAACCGACGGCAGCACCTGAGCCGACCCCTCCTGGCGTTGACTTGGAGACCACCACGGAAGCGCCGCTCCTCGTGTCACTGACTCCAGGTGAGTTCGGCGTCCTTCAGGTCAAAGCCAACCCAGCGTTCGACCTAGGCGAATTCGAGCTAACTTTGCTTGTCGATGGCACGGAGTACTGCAACTCAAATCATATGTACGGAGACGAGGGCTACTACGAGATGCGCTGTGAGTTAGAAGAACGCGGCCACGAGAGCGTCGAGAGAGTATCCGCTCAGACCTCAAAGGGAGACCTCCGCTGCCGAAAGAACGCTCAGTCCACCAATGAGCAGACTATCTTCGCCTGCGACTGGAGAACCGCACAAGAGTCAACGGTCGCTCCTGCGCCGTCTACTACTGGAGTTCACTTGGAGACCACGATGGAAGCACCTCTCCTCGTGTCACTGACTCCAGGTGAGTTCGGCGTCCTTCAGGTCAAAGCCGACCCAGCGTTCGACCTAGGCGAATTCGAGCTAACTTTGCTTGTCGATGGCACGGAGTACTGCAACTCAAATCGTATGTACGGAGACGAGGGCTACTACGAGATGCGCTGTGAGTTAGAAGAACGCGGCCACGAGAGCGTCGAGAGAGTATCCGCTCAGACCTCAAAGGGAGACCTACGCTGCCGAAAGAACGCTCAGTCCACCAATGAGCAGACCATCTTCGCCTGCGACTGGAGATGACCCAGACAGCCGTAGGCCCCGCCCCGCTCCTGATTGTGATACACAGGCGGCGCGAGTTTTGACAGAAACCGCGATTTCAGCTACGATTTGGCCTAACTCAGGGCCGCAATACTAGACTTCGTGCGTCGCGGGCGTGCGGACGTTTCCGCGGCGGAAGGAAGGTGTACGGCATGCATCTACTGGAGGTCATGAACCCCGTAGCAAGGCAGCGCGCGATGGAGAACGTCGCGGCCATCAACCCCAGGCTCAGCCGGCTCGACGGCAAGACGATCGGCCTGGTATGGAGCGGAACTCACGGCGGCGACGTCGCGCTCAACCGCGTCGGCGAGATGCTCCAAGAGCGCTTCGAGGGCGTCGAGACGAGGTTCTACACGGGCGGCAACTACCCCAACCCGCCGCACATCCTCAAGCAGGCGGCTGACGAGTGCGACGCCGTCATCGGAGCGACCGGCGACTGAGGGACGTGCGCGTCGTGGATGGTACACGACATGATTGAGGTCGAGCGGATGGGCAAGCCCGCGGTGCCCATCATCTCCGGCCGGTTCGAGGGCGACGCCATCGCAAGTAGTCGCGCCTTCGGCATGCCCGCTCTGCGTTTCGTCATCGTGCCACGCATCTACCGCAACCTGTCCCCGGCCGAGTCGATCAGCAACACCGAGCCCGCATTCGACGACCTGGTCGGCATGCTCACGGCCGACTGCGACGGTGCTTACGACGATAGTCCGACGGAGCAGGCCTACCGCTTTGAGGGCGAGGACCGGTTCGACGCGGTTCAGCGCATGAACGACGACTTCCTGAGACGCGACTGGGGCGACGGCTTTCCGCTGTTGCCGCCCACTCGCGGCGCGGTCGACGAGTTGATAGACGGCGTCAGCCTGCCCGCCGACCACGTCGTGTGCGATATGCCGCCGGCTTCGGGATCGCCACGGTCGAGAAGATCGCCGTAAACGCGGCCGCGGCCGGCGCCAAGCCGGAGCACATGCCGGTGATCGTCGCCGCCGTAAGAGCGCTGTCCCAGATGGGGCCGGAGGGCGGCAAGTCGCTGTTGATGTCCACCAGCCCGCAGGCACCGCTACTCGTCGTGAACGGTCCCATCGCCGAGGATCTGGGCATCAACGCCCGGTCTGCACTCGGCCCCGGCTTCGACAACAGGGTCAATATCGTTGTCGGGCGCACCTTCTCCATGTGCATGAGGAACATAGGGCACTGGTACCCAAACAAGATGGACATGGACACCATCGGCACGACTCGGAAGTTCGTCCTGTGCATAGCTGAGAACGAGAAGATGAGCCCGTGGCAGCCCTACCACGTGGACAAGGGTTTCGATGCCGGCGAGAGCGCAGTGAGCATCTTCATCACCAACGGCGAACTCGACGTGCAAGACCAGGGTAACGACACGGCGGAGGGGCTGCTCAAGACGGTCGCCGATGGCGCGACGTTCGGTACGCGCGGCCTATGGGAGCGGCACTCTGAAGAGCGGCTGATCCTTCTGCCGCCGTGTTCGCCCGCCCCGGGGCATTGCCCAGGTCGAGGCGCTGCCGGACGAGTTCGGGCAGGCCGAGGTGCCGCGCCAGGGTGGCCGGAAGGAGCAGCCCGGCATTGGCCACCAAGCGGCGGTCGTCGAAGGTGATTGGGATCCGGTCGGAGTGGTTGCGTGGTAGCATCTATTGGGTGCTCCTTTTCCGGGGTCGGTTTTTGCTACA
>CAXXUH010000002.1:0-41324 GCA_963665405.2 Dehalococcoidia bacterium
GACCCTGATCCCGCGATCGATCTGTTGGGCTCGCGAAGCAGGACCTCTCACGACCGCGATCAACTCGGACGGATTGCCAAGCAGGTCGGGTATCTTCCTCTGGCTCTGGAGGTGCTGGCGGCCCGGCTCGGTGAGCCTCGCCAGACCACCGGGAAGGTCCTGGCTGAGCTGGAAAAGGCTCCGACAATCGTCCAGATGGATGCGTTCCGGAAAGCTGTGGGGACGAGCATACCCAGAGCCGAGGGAGTGTTTAGCGCCATCGTCAGGACCCTCGAATCCCTGAGCGCCGAGGACCGGGAGGCCCTTGGGGGGCTGGCGTACATTGCCGACGAACCGGTGCCGGACGCGCTCGCCGCCGCGCTGACGGGTGTCGATGACGATGGGTTAACAGCCTTGCTGTCCGAGTGCAGCCGCCAGTCGATCATCTCCTGGGCCGACGGCAGAGTGAGGATACACGCCCTGACCGTAGCCGCGCTGGCGGCCACCAACCCCGAGGGCTCCCTCGCCGGCGCGGTGAAACAGGCGCAACGGCGGCTTGCGACGATCAACCAGGACGACCCCATCTCGCTGAGAGCAGAAATCGTCCACCACGAGGCAGTGTACTCGTGCGCCCGGACGGGGCTCCCCGCAGGACAAGAGTCCGTGCTCTCGTTCGGCAACAGCCTGGCTATCGGCTATACCGTATTGGGTCGCATTGAGGATGCGATAAGGGTGCACGAACGAAACCTCGAGGCGTTCGAGCGCGTCATGGGACTGGAGCATCGCAACACCCTGACAATCCGCAGCAACCTGACCGTTGCCTACCGCGCCGTCGGGCGGATTGGGGACGCCATTGAGTTGGACGGACAGACCCTGGAGGCGAGGGAGCGGGTGCTGGGGCTTGAGCATCCAGAGACTCTGAAGAGTCGCAACAATCTCGCGAACCGCTATCGTCACGCCGGTCGCAAGAAGGATGCGATCAGGCTGCATGAACAGACCCTAGGGTCTAGGGAACGAGCGCTAGGACAAGAACATCCCGATACGCTATCGAGTCGGGTCAACTTAGCTGCCAGTTACCTAGACGATGGACGCCCTGAGGATGCCATCAGGTTGCTGGAGCCAACTTTAGAAGCGATGGACCGAGTGCTCGAGCCCGACCATCCCGAAACTCTGAAAGGTCGCAACAACCTGGCTGCGAGCTACAGCGGCGCTGGGCGTGTCGGCGAGGCGATCGACTTGTTCAAGCAAACCCTGGAGGGCCAGGAGCGTGTGCTAGGGCCAAAGCACCCCGACACTGTTCGGAGTCGCAGCAACCTGGCTATTTCCTACCGCGAGGCGGGCCGAGACGAGGATGCCGAAAGGCTGGAGTCCGGCACGGACGAGTAGCAGACCACCCATAACACCCACACCGAGGAGGATCAAGAAATGTCGCCACACTACCAGGACGAGTCGATCGTCATTCACAAGATCAAGTGCGGACCGTACGACAACAACGCCTATGTGCTGGTGGCGCCGCAGACGAACGAGAGTATTCTCATCGACACGCCGGCCGACCCGGGGAAGCTGATCGACGTGGCCAGGACGACGGATGTACAAGCGATCCTGATCACGCACAACCACTTCGATCACATCGAGGGGTTCGAGGAGGTAAGGAGCGTCATCAAGGCTCGGGTGGGGATCGGCGAGGCGGACGCCGGCGCCCTGCCCTCGCGTCCTGATTTTTTCCTGAAGGACGGGGATGACGTGACCGCCGGGGCCCTACGCCTCAAGGCGATCTCCACGCCTGGCCACACCGACGGGTCGACGTGCCTGCTGACCGGACCTCATCTGTTCACGGGGGACACCCTCTTCCCCGGCGGACCGGGCAAGAGCCGTTCGCCCGAGGCGTTCGTCCAGCTCGTCGACAGTGTCGCGAGCAGGTTGCTGGTGCTGGACCAGGTGGGCACCTTCTATCCCGGCCACGGGGACGACGGGGAGCTGGCCGCCGCCAGGAAGGAGCAGGCGGCGTTCGCCTCCAAGAGTCACCCTCCGGCCCTCTATGGCGATGTCCTCTGGCTCAAGGGTTAGAGAGTGTTGGGCGCGGCTCACGCCCCACCCCACCCCTCTTTGAAAAAATAGAGAAATAAGGATCTCTGAGGGACACCCTCAGACTCCCGGCATAGGGGCTCCGCCCCTCTGGAGCACTCCCCACAGTCCCCTCAGACTCCCGGCATAGGGGCTCCGCCCCTCTGCACTCCCCATAGTTGATGATCCTGCTAAAGTGGATGGCATCTGGTCCGAGTGCCGGAGACGACCCATCACCCTGCCCGAGCTGCCACATGCTGCCACCGATACCGGCCGGGTGGTGTCATGGATTTGGTTCTGAGGGGCACCCTCAGACTCCCGGCATAAGGGCTCCGGCCCTCTGCACACCTCTTCTCTGACCATCACCCGGCCCGAGCTGCCCCGTCAGGCCGATCAGGCTGGAGTGGTATCATGTGCCAATGACGTCGATGCCGCCGGATTCGGGGCCATCGTTGCTTGCGTTGCCACGCAGTGGCTGGGCGGAGCGTGTACCGTGGAGACTCAAGGACGCGCTGCTCGCGGTTGCGCTGGTAGGCCTCGGTACGATCGTGACACTGCCCCTTTTGGCAATGCTCTCCTCCGACCCGGAGACAGGCGGCGCCTCGCCGCTGTTCCTGGTCGGCGCCGGACTGCTGGAAGGCCTGCTGATCGTCGCGGTGTGGGTCTTCGGCGTGAGGAGGTACAGGGTCGGGTGGACGACCGCCGGGCTCGTCGCCCCACAGGCACGGAACAGCTTCCTGCTGCCGTGGCTGGCCCTGTTTGCCAGCCTGGCGTTCGGGGCGATCTACGGCTTGGTCGTCTCGGCGGCGGAGATCGACTCGCTGGCGCCGCCACCAATACCGGCCGATTTCATCGGCGAGGGCGCGACCCGGCTGCTGAGCTTCCTCTTCCTTGGCGTCCTGGGACCCATCGCGGAGGAGGTGTTCTTTCGCGGGTTCCTACTCACCGCGCTGGCGCGATCCATGGGGTCTGTCCCGGCGATGGTGGTCAGCTCAGCAGTGTTCGGTGCGGCGCACGGCAACGTCGCCGTCATGATCCCCCTTTTCGTGACCGGGCTCCTGCTATCGTGGCTGTATCTCAGGACACGGTCGATCTGGCCTCCGGCGGTAGCCCACATAGCCCAGAACGTCATTGCCTTGTCACTGGTTCCATGACCACCTCCCGACAGGATGGACTCGACCGTGGCTAATCGAATCGACGCCACGCTGCAGAAGCTGAGGGCCGCGGGCAGGCAGGCCCTGGCTCCCTTCGCTACCATCGGCTTTCCGGACGTGGACACCTCGATCGATCTCATCGAGGGGATAGCCGAGGCGGGCGGTGACATGGTCGAGATCGCGGTCCCGTTCAGCGACCCGATGGCGGAGGGGCCCACGATCCAGATGACGAGCCAGGTCGCTCTCGAGCACGGAGTCAGCGTCGGCGTGTGCCTCGAGGCCGTCAGGACGGTGAGGGGGCGCGGGCTCGCGGTGCCGCTGGTGCTGATGGGCTACTACAACCCATTCCTCCGCTACGGAACCGAGAGGTTCGTCCGAGACGCCGCGGACTCGGGCGCCGACGGCCTCATCGTGCCCGACCTTCCGTGGGAAGAGTCCGGGCATCTCAGGGACCTCTGCAACGAGCACGGCCTTTATCTGATCCCCTTGCTGGCCCCGACGAGCACCGACGACCGCATGGCGAAGGCTTGCCAAGACGCGAGGGGGTTTATATACTGCGTTAGCCTTACGGGGGTGACCGGCGCGAGGGAGAATCTGTCCTCTGCGGTGGCCGGGCTGGTGCAGAGGATTCGCCGGCACACAGACCTCCCCGTTCTGGTCGGGTTTGGGGTCTCCAAGCGGAGCCACGTCGAGGAGATCGGTCGCTATGCCGATGGTGCGATCGTCGGGAGCGCAATGCTCAAGGCGATCGACGAGGCCCCGAGAGAGAAGGCGGTCGAGGCCGCACAGGAGTTCGTGAGAGGGTTGCGCACGTCCCCCAACAACGGAAGCTAGCATGGGACGTGTCCTGGGCATACGGGGCGCCACCACCGCCGATGACAACACCAGGGAGGCGGTCCTCGAGGCGACGAGAGAGATGCTGATCCGAATCGTCGAAGAGAACGCCATCGACCTCGACGATGTCGCCGCCGCCTTCTTCACCACGACACGAGACCTGAACGCCGAGTTCCCCGCGCTCGCCGCAAGGCAATCGGGCTGGGACCAGTCGGCTCTCATGTGCGCCCACGAGATGGACGTCCCGGGCGGACTCCCGCAGTGCATCAGGGTGCTCGTCCTCGTGAACACCGACAAGCGGCCCAAAGACATTCGCCACGCCTACCTAAAGGGGGCCGTGAACCTGAAGGACCGGGACGGACGTGTCGTGAGCCCGGAGCCCGGTCCGCTCTCTGGAGGGAGCTAGCCTTGATAATCGTATTCCGCCCGGACAGCAGCCAGGAGAACCTGGACGCGGTCTTGGAGCATCTGTCGGCCAGCGGACTCCGAGGCCAGGTGAACCGGGGAACCGAGCGCAACGTCGTCGGGGTCCTCGGCCAGATCTACCCCGAGCTGCAAAACGAGCTCGAGGTGATGGAGGGCGTCAGCGAGGTGTTTCGCATCTCGAAGCCCTACAAGCTGGCTAGCCGCGAGTTTCATCCGGACGACACGGTGGTCCGCATCGGCAACGACGTGTCCATCGGGGGCGGCACGTTCACGGTGTTCGCCGGTCCGTGCGCCGTTGAGAGCGAGCAGCAGGTCGTCGACACGGCCAGGGCGGTCAAGGCCGCGGGTGCCCAGGTTCTCAGAGGGGGCGCGTTCAAGCCGCGAACCTCACCTTACAGCTTCCGGGGCCTCGGCGAGGAAGGGCTCAAGATCTTGGCCACCGCCAGAGACGAGACCGGGATGCCAGTGATTACCGAAGTCATGTCTCAGCGAGACGTGGACCTGGTGGCGCGCTATGCCGACGTGCTGCAGCTCGGCGCCAGGAACATGCAGAACTACGCCCTTCTGGACGAGCTGGGGAAGTGCGGCAAGCCGGTTCTGGTCAAGCGGGGATTCGCGGCGACCTACGAGGACTGGCTCCTGGCGGCCGAGTACGTGATGGCCGGGGGCAACAGCGACGTCATTCTCTGCGAGCGCGGCATCCGCACTTTCGAGACGTTCACCCGCAACACGATGGACCTAAGCGCCATCCCGACCATCCACAGGCTGAGTCACCTCCCCCTCGTCGCCGACCCGAGTCACGGAACCGGCAAGTGGTATCTGGTCACCCCGATCGCGAGGGCGGCGGTCGCCGCCGGAGCCGACGGCCTCCTGATAGAGGTCCATCCCAATCCCGACCACGCCAAATCGGACGGCGCCCAATCGCTGACCTTTGAGAACTTCGCCTCCCTGATGGCACCGGTGCGAGGAATCAGAGAGTCGATCCAGAAAGTGGCCGTAGGCTGACGAAGACCGGCCGCCTGGACGAAACGCCCCAATCCGTTGGCGAGCCTGAGATCGTAGAGACGCGCGCCCCAGGATGGAGATAGAGCGGCAGCTGATCCAGTCGTCTCCGGCACGAGCGTCGGTACTGACCATCGGCGTGTTCGACGGCGTGCACAGGGGGCACAGGCACCTCATCGACAAGCTCAGACACGAGGCCGCCGCCGCCGGTGCCCTGGCCGGAGTCGTCACCCTCAGGAATCATCCCGCCTCCGTACTCCGCGGCGACTTCGAGCCTCGCTACCTGACCAGCCTCGAGGAGCGGACGCGCCTCCTGGAGGAGGCAGGGGTCGAGCTTATCGTCCCTATCACGTTCGACGCCGCGCTGTCGCAGCTGAGCGCCTCGGATTTCGTGTCGCTGCTCGTCCGCCACCTCAAGATGCGAGGGCTGGTCATAGGCCCGGACTTTGCGATGGGCCGCGACCGCGAGGGGACCGCCGAGACGCTGGTGAGTCTGGGCGCCGAGTCCGGCTTCGGCGTCAAGGTGGTCGACCCACTAGTCGAGGGCGGCCAGGTGATAAGAAGCACGTTCGTGAGGGAGGCACTGGGACGCGGTGACGTGTCCCGCGTAGAGGAGCTTCTGGGGCGCCGCTTCACCCTCACGGGAAGAGTCGTAAAGGGGCTGGGGCGAGGCGAGGGGCTCGGCTTCCCGACCGCGAACCTGGAGGCCCCACACGGGCTGGCCGTGCCCGGCAACGGGATCTACGCCGCCTGGGCGTATGTAGACGAGGGAACTTACATGGCGGCCACGAGCATCGGCGACCGACCCACTTTCTCGGACGCGCCGTACGCGATCGAGGCCTTCATCCTGGATTTCGACGGCGATCTGTATGGCCGCGACATCCGGCTTGAGTTCGTGCGCCGGCTGCGTGACGAGGTGAGGTTCGACAGCGTGGCGGCCCTCCAGGAGCAGGTCGACAGAGACGTCGATGAGACGAGGGCTACCCTGGCCGACAGACCGTGAGTGTTTCGAGGCTTTGTTGCTGGTAGCGCAGAATGACAACAGCAGAGGTGCAGATCCCGACAAGTCGGGATTGCCGGGAGTCTGAGGGTGTCCCTCAGAGATCATAATACCTCTCTATATTGGGGTGGGGCCTGATCGGCGTACGAGTGGGAGGCCCTTTACGTCCCCAGATTCTTCGCCGGAGCTCAGAATGACACTAGGCGCGGATTCACTCACGGACTTCGAGACGGACGCAGAATGACATCGCGGCCACGGTTCAGGGGTGTCAGGTGAAGAAGACGGTTCCGGCAGGACTCCTCGAAAGGGGGGTTGCGGAGATCATCGTGGAGGCCGAACTGAGGCGGCTGCTGGGCGAGGGGCGGCCCCTCCGGCTGAAGATGGGGTTTGACCCGAGCGCCCCCGACATTCACATGGGTCACGTAGTCGGGCTGCGGAAGCTGCGCCAGTTCCAGGAGCTGGGCCACAAGGTCGTCCTGATCGTCGGCGATTGGACGGCTCAGATCGGCGACCCGAGCGGGCGCTCGGCCACAAGGCCGATGCTGACCGCCGAAGAGGTCCGTCAGAACGCCGACAGCTATATGACGCAGTTCTTCACGATCGTGGACAGGGACAGGACCGAGACGCGCTGGCAGAGCGAGTGGTTCGGGACGTTCACGCTGGCCAGCGTCATCGACCTGACGAGCCGGTTCACCGTGGCTCAGTTCCTTGCTCGCGACGATTTCGCCAAGAGGTACGGCTCCAACCAGCCGATCGCGATCACAGAGCTGCTCTATCCCCTCTTGCAGGCCTACGATTCCGTCGCCGTCGAGTCGGACGTCGAGTTCGGCGGCACGGACCAGAAGTTCAATCTGCTGGTGGGCCGGGACCTGCAGGAGATGAAGGGGCAGCGGCCTCAGCAGATCCTGACGGTCCCTCTGCTTCCAGGGACCGACGGCGTGCAGAAGATGAGCAAGAGTCTCGGGAACTACATCGGGGTCGACGAGCCTCCGAACGACATGTACGGGAAGACCATGTCGCTGCCCGACTCGATGATACTGCCCTACCTGACCAACCTCACCGACGTGCCCGACAGCGAGCTGGCCGAGGTGGAGCAGGCCATGAGCTCCGGGGACATGCACCCGATGGACCTGAAGAAGCGGGTCGCGGCCGAGCTCGTGAAGCAGTTCCACGGCGGCGACGCTGCGGCCGCGGCGGAGGCGCACTTCCAGCGAACGGTCCAGGGCCGGCAGGCCCCCGATCAGATGGGCACCTACGATCACGCATCTCTCGAGGGCAAGAGCGTCGCAGAGTTCATTGTCGACGCGGGACTTGCAGCCAGCGTCAGCCAGGCGAAGAGTCTGGTGGCGCAGAGCGCGGTAAGGGTGGGCGAGCGGGTTGTCGAGGCCAACGCCTCGGCCGGGACCGTCCTGGCGGCCGGGGACGTGGTAAGGGTCGGACGGCGGCGTTTCGTGAGAATCGTTTGAGTGAGCCGCCCGCCTTGAGGTGCTCTCCCTTCCCGCCCGCCTACCCAGGGTTTTGGGGACACCCCAAGGCCCGCAAAGGGGAATCCGCCCCCTTCTGAACTCCCGTGTCGGGAGAGCGAACGGCCGTGTGTCCCTACCTTTCCCATCCCTTGCGGGTCATTCGGAGCGGAGTGCAGAATCCGGGGAGGCATGGGGCGAGCGACAGGTGTGTGATACGACCCAGCCTCAGATACTTCGTCGTCCTTCCACGGAAGGACTCCTCAGCATGACAACCACGACCTCCGCTTCGTTGTGGTCGTGGCAGCGCGGAAAGGGTTTGCCCTGACGGGCACCCTAGCGGACGGCGGGGCTGCGTCGTTATACTGGAATCGCTCCCGTTTCGCGGCCTCTAGCAGGACGACGAAACATGGGGTGAGCAGAGGGGTGAAATCCCTTTGCCGGGAGTCTGAGGGTGTCCCTCAGATATGATTTCTCCCCCCTTCCTGGCCGGGAAGGAGGCCAGGGGGATGGTCGAAAGGCGTTTTCGACGCCCTCCTAAGAACAACCCGGAGATAGAGCTTGAACCTGCGTATACCCGGTCCCATCCCCGTTCCCGACGAGATCCTCGAGACGATGTGCCGCCAGGTGATCAATCATCGCGGCCCGGAGTTCAAGGAGCTCCTTTATCGGATCACCGACCGGCTCAAGCAGGTGTTCGAGACCTCCGGAGACGTGATCATCCTGACGGCGTCGGGCACCGGAGCGATGGAGGCCGCCCTGGTGAACACCCTATCGCCGGGAGACAGGGTCCTGTGCGCGAGCGCCGGGGCGTTCGGCGACCGATTCGGCCAGATAGCCAGAGCCTTCGGAGCCGACGTCGTCGACGTCTGCTTCGAGGCCGGAGCCGCGATCGACCCCGACGCGGTCCGCGGCGCCCTCGCCAAAGACCCTGAGATCACGACTGTCCTGGTGACCCACAACGAGACGTCCACCGGCGTCACCAGCGATCTGGAGTCCATCTCCACGGTGGTCAAGGGCGAGTTCGACAAGCTGCTGCTGGTCGACGGGATCAGCAGCGTCTGCTCGCTACCGCTGCCGACGGACGCCTGGCGCTGCGACGTCGTCGCTTCCGCGTCACAGAAGGGGTGGATGGTCCCGCCCGGGCTGGCCTTCATCAGCTTTAGTCAGAGGGCCTGGGACGCCCACTCGAAGGCCACCATGCCGAGGTTCTACTTCGATGTCTCAACGTCCATGAGGTACTTCGAGACCGGCCAACCCCCCTGGACGCCCGCGCTGCCCGTCATGTTCGCGCTGGACCTCGCCCTCGACGCAATCATAGAGGAGGGACTGGAAGCCATATTCGCGCGCCACCGGAAGATCGCGGGGATGATGCGGGAGGGGGTGAAGAGGCTTGGATTGTCACTCCTCCCCGAGGATCGGGTCGCTTCGGACAGCATGACCGCCGTCAGGGTCCCTGCGGGAGTCGACGGAGTCCGCCTGGTGGCCGAGATGCGGAAGAAGCACGGCGTTGTGACCGCGGGGGGCCAGCAGGCTCTCCGCGGGAAGATAATCCGTATCGGCCACATGGGGCAGACCACCGCCGCGGATATCCAGAGTGTGATCGATGCGCTCGAGGAGGTCCTTCCAAGGCTAGGCTTCGCGACCGGGGCCGCGGCGGCTCATAGGGCCTGACGGCATCAGGGACGGCACGGATAGCATCTAAGCAGCACGTCTGGTTCGGAGGGGACGCCATGCCGGTGCCCGAGATGCTCAAGGCGATAGAGCGGCTGCGGATGCTGCTGTCCGTGATCCGGGACAAGGACGAAGAGCTTCGGGCTCTGCGCCGGGACTTCCGCCGCCAGCTAGACCGCGCACCGAACTACGCCATCCATAGCGGCAACTCTCTCGACGCATCGCTGGGCGCTATGAACGAGATCCAGGAGCGCCTCAACGGCGTCGACGTCACGCTCGACCATCTGTCGGCGATCACGACCAGGGCCGAGCAGGAGCTGCACGCCCTGTCGCTCACCAACAAGATCGAGGAGGCGAAGGTCGAGCTAGGGGAGCTTGAGGCGAAGGGCAATCCCACCGAGGATACGCTGAAGCAGGTGCAAGAGCTGCGGCGCTTCATCGAAGAGGGGAGCATCCGCGCCGGGCAGACGATCACCGGGGAGGTCGAGAACGATGCCCGGCCCCCCGCCGGAGGGGACACGGAGGGGGGCTAGCCGGCTGCTGCTGCGGCCGACGCGTCTCCGGCAGGTGGTGTCTCGAACAAGCCCTTGAGCACGTCGCCCTCGGCGGTCTCGTTCTCCAGCAGGTAGGCGGACAGCCGGGACAGCTTCTCCTTGTGGGTTACCAGGAGCGACTTGGCGGTCTTGTAGGCCTTGTCGATGAGCCGGTGCACCTCGTCGTCGATGATCTCGGCCACGCTGTCGCTGTAGTCTCGCTGCTCGGAGATCTCCCGGCCGAGGAATACAAGCTCTTCCCTTTTGCCGAAGGTCCGAGGGCCCAGCTTCTCGCTCATGCCGTATCGGGTGACCATCGTCCGCGCTATGCTCGTCGCCTGCTCCAGGTCGTTGCTGGCGCCGGTGGTTATCTCCTCGAAGATGGTCTCCTCGGCAGCCCGGCCGCCGAGGGCCGCGGCCAGCTGGTCCTCGAACTGGCTCTTGGTCCACATGTGCCGGTCCTCGTCGGGCAGGTAGCGCGTGTATCCGCCCATCGACCCACGGGATACGATCGTCACCTTGAATACCGGGTCTGTATGTGGCAGAAGGTAGGCGACCACGGCGTGGCCGGCCTCGTGGTAAGCGGTGATCTCTTTTTCTCGCTTGTTGACAACCCGGCTCCTTCGAGCCGGACCGGCGATGACCCTGTCTATCGACTCCGCGAAGTCTTCGTACATTATCGTCGACCTGCTGTTCCGGGCGGCCAGGATGGCCGCCTCGTTGATCAGGTTCGCCAGGTCCGCCCCGCTGAATCCGGGCGTCTGCTTGGCCACCTTCTCCAGCGCGACGTCCTCGTCGAGCGGCTTGCCCTTCGAGTGGACTTCCAGTATCTCCTTACGCCCCTTGACGTCGGGGTTGTCCAGAACCACGCGGCGGTCGAACCGGCCGGGGCGCAGCAGCGCCGGGTCCAGGATGTCGGGCCTGTTGGTGGCTGCAGTCAGGATGACGTTGGTGTTCGTCTCGAACCCGTCCATCTCCACGAGGATCTGGTTGAGGGTCTGCTCGCGCTCGTCGTGTCCCCCTCCCAGTCCGGCCCCGCGGTGCCTTCCAACGGCGTCGATCTCGTCGATGAAGACGATGGACGGCGCGTTTCGCTTCGCCTGATCGAAGAGGTCTCTCACCCTGGAGGCGCCGACGCCGACGAACATCTCGACGAACTCGCTGCCGCTGATCGAGAAGAACGGGACCCCGGCCTCCCCGGCGACGGCCCGGGCCAGGAGGGTCTTCCCGGTGCCGGGTGGACCCACCAGAAGCACGCCCTTCGGTATGCGGGCGCCGAGGGCCAGGAATCGCTCGGGGAATTTCAGGAACTCGACGATCTCCTGAAGCTCCATCTTCGCCTCTTCAACGCCGGCGACGTCGGAGAACGTAACGGTCGCCTGGTTGCCGACGAGCATCCTGGCCTTGCTACGGCCGAAGCTGAACGTCTGGTTGGTGTTGCCCTGGGCCTGCCGCATCATGAACAGCAGCACGGCCCCGAAGAAGATCAGCGGGAGGAAGTTAAGAAGGAGTCCGAAGAGGCTGCCGAGTCCACCGGACCCGCCGACGGTTATCTCGACCCGGTTGGCCAGGGGGTCCACGCCTGCGGCAGCCAGGAGGTCGAATATGCTCGACCCCTCCTCTTTGCGCGACGTGAAGGTGTCGCCGGCCGTCGAGACCGCCGTTATGTTGTCGCCCGAGACCTCAATCGTCTCCAGCTGGCTCGCCGCCGTCATCCGTACGAGCTCACTGATGGAGACCTCTTCGGAGCCGCCAAGGGGATCCGAGAAGAGTGTAAAGAATATGGCGATGACCGCTACGACGATCAGGAGGTATATGAAGCTATTCCGCATCCACCGGGACCCCATTCAGTCCTCTCCGCGCGGCGCGCCGCTACGACCAGGGCGCATACTCGTCCACAGCATCATATTACATTAACGACGGACACAAAGCAAAGGTTATGGGGTGGGTTCCGCAGGCCATCGAGGCGGGCCTTACGGCGTTGCCACAGGCTTCGCCACGCTGCCTCACAGCCTGTCGGGTCGCCGACGTCGATCGCAAACTACCGGCCCCCGAGAGAAGAGGGAAGGTGCCGAGGGACACGCTCATCCTTCCGCAGAGGGACCGGCATGGGGGTTTCGTCCATCCGCAGGTCCGCTCTTCGCTTGTCGTGTCGTGTTAGGACCGTGGCAACGGCGGTCGAATGCTATACTCCAGAACGCGGATCCCGCCAGCGACCGATCGACGTTTGGAGAATCCATGCTTGTCATCGATCACGAGAAGTTCACGCTGCCCAACGGCCTCGAGGTCGTCGTCCATGAAGACCACTCGCTGCCCATGGTAGCGGTGAACGTCTGGTACCACGTAGGTTCGAAGGACGAGGAGCCGGGGCGAACCGGCTTCGCCCATCTGTTCGAGCACGTGATGTTCGAGGGCTCCAAACACCACGACGCGAGCTTCTTCGAGCCGCTCCAGAAGGTCGGCGCGAACCTGAACGGCTCTACCACGCCGGACAGGACGAACTACTGGGAGACGCTTCCCAGCAACTACCTGGAGCTGGCCCTCTGGCTCGAGTCGGATCGCATGGGCTTCCTGCTGGATGCCCTCGACCAGAGCCGCTTCGACATTCAGCGCGACGTCGTCAAGAACGAGCGGCGGCAGAGCTACGAGAACCGCCCATACGGAATGGTTCCGCTGCTCCTCCAGCCTGCGCTGTTTCCCGCTCCCCACCCGTATAGCTGGCCGACGATCGGGTCGCCGGAGGACCTTGACTCCGCCTCTCTCGACGACATCAAGGAGTTCTTTCGACGCTTCTACAGCCCGTCGAACGCGAGTGTAGCGATCGCCGGCGACGTGGCCAAAGACGAGGCCCTCCGGCTGGTCGAGCGCTACTTCTCGGACCTCCCGCCGGGCCCGGCCATCAACAGGGTCGGGAGAATGGACTCCAAGCTGACGGGCGAGGTCAGTCTCACGACGACGGACCGCGTCCAGCTGCCCAGGCTGCACATGGTCTGGCCTTCCAGGCCTCTTTTCGACGACGACGAGGCTCCGCTGGACCTGCTGGCGGCAGTGCTGGCAGATGGAAAGACCTCCAGGCTCTACCGCACCCTGGTCTACGAGACGCAGATAGCTCGGGACGTGTACGCCGGCCACTACTCTCAGGAGATATCCGGCGAGTTCTTCATCCAGATCACCGCGAACCCTGGGCATGGCCTGGAGGAGATCCAGAGCGTGCTGGATTCGGAGCTGGACGGCATTCGCCGTGAGCCGCCAACCGAGACGGAGCTGACCCGCGCCGTGAACCGGATTCAGGCTCAGCACGTCAGGCAGCTCGAGCGTGCCGGGGGGTTCGGAGGCAGGGCCGACCAGCTCAACCACTACAACGTTTTCGCGGGCGACCCATCGCTGATCAACTCGGTCATGGATCGCTATACGGCCGTCACCTCGGACGACATCAGCCGCGTCGCGGCCTCGGTTCTGGGTGACGATCACGTTCGGATCAGCGTCCTTCCGGAGGCCACCCTCACGAGCTCGACCCCATCGCTGGACCGCTCCACGCTGCCGCGGGCGGCCGCACCCGCACGGTTCAAGCCGCCGGTACCCCGCCGCGAGCGTCTATCGAACGGCCTCGGGGTTCTGATCATGGAGCAGCCGTCTCTCCCTATGGTGAGTCTCGGTCTGACGGTCGCCGCCGGGGCGGTCACCGATCCGCGGCAGATGCCGGGGCTGGCGAGCATGACGGCGTCCCTGCTCCCGGAGGGCACGACCAGTAGATCGAGCCAGCAAGTCGCCGAAGAGATGGAGTTCCTGGGGTCGCGGTTGCAGAGCGATACCGGCCGCCAGCACGCATTCGTCTCCGCCGAGACGCTGTCGGCCCACTGGCCCAAGGCCCTGGAGATCATCGCCGACGTGCTGAGGAACCCTACCTTCCCACCGGAGGAGGTGGAGCGGATTCGCAAGCAGCGGCTGACGGATCTGAACCGGGTCTCGGACGATCCGGCGCTGATAGCCTCCCGCGCCTCCCGGGCGCTGATTTTCGGGCCAGACAGCAAGTACGGACACCCAGCGAACGGGCGGGTCGAGTCCGTCGAATCGATGACGGAAGCCGATCTCAAGTTTCATCTGCGGGCCCGCTACTCCCCGAGCAGCGCCACCCTGATCGCCGTGGGCAGGATCGACGTGGACGAGCTGATGTCCCGCGCGGAAGAGCTGTTCGGCGACTGGGCGAGCGACGGGGCAGCGCCCGGCCTCGACGCCGCGGACGGCCTGGCTCCGGACGTGGCGGAGACGACTCTGTTCCTCGCCGACAAGCCCGGGGCCGCGCAGTCCGTAATCAGAGCAGGCCACTTGACGATCCCTCGACTCGACCCCGAGTACCACCGGATGGACCTCCTGAACGACGTTTTCGGCGGGCAGTTCTCCGCTCGGCTCAACATGAACCTGCGCGAGGACAAGGGCTACAGCTACGGGTACACCTCGATCATCGACTGGCAGCTCGACGGCTCGGCCCTGCTGGCCGGCGGGGCGGTCCAGACCGCGGTGACCAAGGAGGCGGTGGTCGAGACGCTCAAGGAGTTCGCGGAGATCAGGGGCTCGCGGCCTGTCACGGACGACGAGTTCCGCGCCGCCAAGGACGGGCTGCTGCGAGGCTTCCCGTCGCTATTCGAGACGCAGGGGCAGATCGCCGGTCAGCTCGCCCGCCTCGCCGCCTTCGGCCTGCCGGACGACTACTACTCGGGGTATTTGGATCGGGTCGACGCGGTCTCGCTGGAGGACGTTCGCCGAGCAGCCGGCGAGCGGATCGACGACGGGCGTCTCAGCGTCCTCGTGGTCGGAGACATGAAGGTCGTCGAGCCGGGACTCCGAGAGCTCGGTTACCCGGTGGTCCGGGTCGACTACGAGGGCCGGCCGCTGTAGCATTCGCGCCCTTCGTGGCGCAGCCCCGGCTCCAGCCGTGTGTTGGAAGAACCGTTCGACCATCCCCCTGGCCCCCTTCCTGGCCAGGAAGGGGGGAGAAATCTTTTCTGAGGGACACCCTCAGACTCCCGGCAAAGGGCTTCGCCCCTCTGCACACCCCATGGTTCATCGCCCTGCTAGGGACGTTCTGGGAAGGCCCTCCCGGCTATGGCGTGCTCGGGGACGGCACCGGGCCCAGGTGCGGCCCGAACCAGCTCGATCAAAATCATATCTGGGGGACACCCTCAGACTCCCGGCAAAGGGGCTTCACCCCTCTACACACCCCATGTTTCGTCATCCGGCTAGGGGCGTTCTGGGAAGGCTTCCCGGCTGCGGCGTGCTCGGGAACAGCACCGGGCCCAGATGCGGTCCGAACCAGCTCAGCCATCCCCCTACTAGACCTCCTCGGCTTCGCGAATGTGTGCGGCGTCGTTCAGGCAGACCGGGAACCAGCCTCTGCTCGTGAACACGAACCTCGAGATCGAGCAGTTGTCCATCCCCATCCGCCAGATCAGTCGGTCGCTGAAGCCCATGATGTAGTGGAACAGGGTCTTGGTGGCCGCGCCGTGCCCGACGATGGCGACCTTCAGAGAGGTCGGGGCGGAGGTCAGGTCCTCGTTGTAGATCAGCTCGTCCTCGAGCCACTGGGATACGCGCCGCTGCACGATCCGGAGCGACTCGCCGCCGGGAGGGACGAAGTCGAAGCCCTTGGCGCTCATATAGGCCCTTAGCTCGGGCGTGTAGGCGTCCTCCTCGCGCACTCCCTGCCAGCCGTCCGACCGCTGCTCGACGAGGGCCGCCACCCTGCTGAACGGGCGGTCCGGCTGTCCCATCGACTCCAGCATCGCCTCGGTGGTCTGGATGGCGCGGGTCATCGTCGAGGAGTAGATTCGGTCGAACTCGGGCCTCTCCCGCGCGAACCGCCGTCCCAAGAGCCTGGCCTGGAGCCAGCCCTTCTCCGTCAGCGGGGAGTTGGCGTCTTGTCCGACGACGTAGCCCGGTATGGAGTTGGATACCGACTGGCCATGCCGGATGAAGTAGATCTCGCAGCGGAAGTTCTCATGGATCAAGGGCAGGCTCCTTTGGGTTTCGATTAATCGGTGAGTCTCCGACCGTCGATGATACCGGGGCGAGACTGGAATCGCCAGCCGGCCGGTAAGACCGGCAGCTATAACGACCACGAGGGGCGACTTATAGAGGGCCAGACCGCCAGAGATCCAGGGCACCTCATCCTTCCGCGGAAGGACCGCGAAGGGAACTCTGCCCCCTTTCGCAACCCCCGGTTGGGCCTGGCGCCTGCCCTTTGCACCCCTCCCCTCAGAAGGGGCCGGACCTCTGGAACGACCAGTGGATGGCCAACTATCGGACTGTGAAAAGGCCCGGCCGCTCCTGTGCTGCGGGAACCTGTAGTGGCCCGGGCGCGTTTCTGCTATCGTTGCGTCTGGGTTTCGCGGCGACTCGACCCGTCGGAGGAACGCATTTGGGAAATCGGCTGGAAGGCAAGGTAGCCGTGGTGACCGGAGGAGGTCGCGGCATCGGCCGCGGCGTAGCCCTCCTGCTGGCCGAAGAGGGTGCCGCTCTGGTCGTCAACGACCTTGGCTGTGAGGTGGACGGGACGGGCGCCTCGCCTGGGCCCGCGGACCAGGTCGTCGAGCAGATCAGGTCCTCGGGCGGGAGGGCGGTAGCGAGCTACGGCGACGTGGCATCGATGGCCAGCGGCGAGGCCCTGATCCAGCAGGCTCTCGACTCGTTCGGCCGCTTGGACGTGCTGGTCAACAGCGCCGGAATCCGGAGGGACCGGACGATGCCGGAGATGAGCGCCGAGGATTTCTACCGTCTCATCGACAGCAACGTCAAGGGTACGTTCGTTCCGACCAGGTTCGCCTCTATCGTCTTTCGGCAGCAGCGGAGCGGCCGGATAGTCAGCATGACCTCCGACGCGGGCCTCGGCGAGATCGGCATGGCCAACTACGCGGCGGCGTCGGAGGCGATCGTCGGCATGACCCGCAACGTGGCCAGAGACATGGGCAGGTACGGGGTCACGTGCAACTCCATCTCACCGGTGGCGAGGACGCGGCTGTTTCCCGGCTCGGCGGACGAGCGTGGCGAATGGGACGGTCCAGGTTCAGCCGATGATCCCGAGAACGTGGCGCCTCTGGCTGTGTACCTGTGCACGGATGCGGCTCCCCACGTCAATGGCCGCGTCTTCGGGGTACGGCAGGGCTCGATATACCTGTACTCGAACCCGGAGATCGAGCGGAGCCTGCACAAGTGGGGCAACTTCACGATGGACGAGATGGACGCCCTGGTCCCCGGCTCGATCGGGTCCTCGCTGTGAGAGAGAGCGGCTCCGATGGGTGAGAGATTCAAGGGACGGGTGGCGATAGTGACCGGAGCCGGGCGGGGCATCGGCAGGACGGTCGCGATGCTGCTCGCCGAAGAGGGCGCGTCGGTCGTGGTCAACGACCTTGGCGGGGCCGTCGATGGCTCGGGCGGCTCTTCGACACCGGCGGACGAGGTCGTCGAAGAGATACGCCGAGCGGGCGGGTCCGCTGCGGCGAGCCACGAATCGGTCGCCGAGCTCGACTCGGCCGGCAGGATCGTGCGGCAGACGATCGACACTTTCGGGCGCCTGGACGTCCTGGTCAACGTGGCCGGCGTGCTGCGCGACCGGATGGTCTTCAACATGAGCGAGGCCGAGTGGGATACCGTGCTGGGGGTTCACCTGCACGGCGCCTTCAACATGGTCAGGAGCGCCATCCCTCACATGATCGCGCAGAGGTACGGCAGAATCGTGCTGTTCTCGTCGATCTCCGGTTTACGATCGTCGGGTCAGGCCAACTACGCCGCCGCCAAGGAGGGCACGGTGGGGTTCGCCCGGGCCCTGGCCGGCGAGCTCGGACCCTTCGGCATCTCGGTCAACGCGGTCTACCCTGGAGCGGCGACACGAATGACGGCCACGGTCCCGGATACGGCCAGGCAGATGCGGAAGCAGGCCGCGGTCGCGTCCGGCGATCCAACGGCCAAGTCGGGGCAGATCATCGGGATCGAGGGGCCCTCGGAGGCTCACGCACCGGAGAACAACGCTCCCAAGGTCGTCTACCTCGCCAGCGAGGCCGGCGGGACCATCACGGGTCAGGTGATCGGAACCGCCGGATGGGCGATGGAGCTGTTCTCGCCCCGCCACGTCGTCAGGAGCATCCACAAGCGCTCGCGCTGGACTCTCGACGAGCTTGACCGGCTCATGCCGATCTCGCTGACCGCGGGACTCGTCAACCCCGTGCCACCCGCACCTCCGAAACAGTAGGGTCGGAGCGATGCCCGCGCACGAGATCCGGACTAGGCCCTCCGCTCGGGCAAGAATCCTCACGGAGCCGTAGGTCCGTCCCTTTGCCGTCTTCAAGACTGGCGGCCTCCCTCGGCGTACTGGCCCTGGCAGGGCTGGCCGTCTTCGCCGTCTTCGCAGCGATCCACGACATGTTCCCCGGAGACATCGGCGTCTCGGAGTGGACACAGAGCTGGCGGCCCGCCTGGTTCGTAACGTTGATGAAGGTGGTCAGCTACTTCGGCGACCCGAAGGTCGCCGTCCCACTGGTGGCCGTCGTCACCGCGGCTCTCTATCTCAAGCGGCTGAGGCTCGAGGCCGTCGTCGTCGCCGGAGCCGCGATCGCCGACTACGCGCTCCGGGGGATTCTGAAGGAGCTCGTGGCGCGGCCCCGACCATCCGAGGACCTGGTCGAGATACTGGACCTGGCGAGGGGCTTCTCGTTCCCGAGCGGACACGTCATGCACTATGTCGCCTTCCTGGGCACGCTGGGCGCGCTGTCGTACACCGGGATGAGGCCCGGGCTCGGCCGGCAGCTGCTCGTCGCCGGGGTCCTGGCAGCGGTGGGAGCGATGGGCTTTTCCCGCATCTTCCTCGGAGTGCACTGGCTGAGCGACGTCGTTGGCGGATATGCGATCGGGATCGCGGTCGTGACCGTGGCGGTTTGGTCGTGGCGAGGGCGGAAGGTCCCGTTCGACGGTGACGAACGTACCACTCGGTAAGAGGCCCTGCGTCCCTTTACGGCCCCGTGGAGCTATGATAAGGTGACTGCAACCGACGATGAACTGGCTCGACGTTCTCATAATAGTGGTCATCGGTGTTGCCGCCCTCATGGGCGCCAAGACCGGGCTTATCGGTGCCCTCTTCACCGTGGGGGCCGTGCTGATCGGGTGGCTGCTCGCGGGGCGATGGGCCGACAACATAGGGGGGCTGTTCGGGGACTCCTTGTCCAACGACACCATCGTTACGGTGATCTCGTACGCGATCATCCTGGCGGTCACGGTCTTCCTGGGCAGGGTCGTCGCCCGAGTCGTGAGGCCGATACTGGGACTGGTCACCCTGGGGATGTCTGGGATGGTGGACAAGCTGGGGGGTCTCGCCCTCGGTGTCCTGGTGGGAGTGTTTCTCGCGGGCGCGACATTCATGGGGCTGGCCAGGCTCGCCTACAACTTCGAGGTGGGGGAGCTGGGCGAGGACATCGCCGCGGTGGCCACGGAGCGGCTGCAGCAGGTCGACGAGGTGGGCAACGTCGTCGAGTCGGTGCTGTCGGTGTCGACGACCGCACCGATTTTCGACCAGGTGCGCGAAGGCGTCGAGTCGGCCCTCATGGATTCGACGAGCGCGCCGCTCTTCGTAGATGTCGCCACCGCGCTGCCGGGCAGCACCCTGGGTTTCGTTCCAGACGACTTCAAGGTCGCGCTAGAGATTCTGGATCACCGTATAACGGAGTCGGAGGGCTCTCCCTAGGTCGCTCATGCGCCAACCATGATAACGAGGGAACCCGTTCTGGTCCTGAACCAGAACTATCAGCCACTGAACATCTGCAACGTCAGGCGCGCCGTCGTCCTGCTCGGCCGGGGTAAGGCGGAGCTGATGAAGAACGGTCGCGGCCACATACAGGGCGTATCGTGGACCATACCGCTCCCGTCGGTGATCCGGATGATGTACCAGGTCCGGCGGCCGCTGATCCGGCGAAGGCTATCGCGCCGGGCGGTCTTCTACCGCGACGGTTTCGCCTGCCAGTACTGCGGTAAACAGACCAAGTCGCTTACATTGGACCACGTGATGCCCCGCTCGAGACGCGGGCCGCACGTGTGGCAGAACGTGGTCAGCGCCTGCATCCCCTGCAACCATCGCAAGGCCGGCCGAACCCCCAAGGAGGCCGGGATGCGATTGAGGCGCCCGGCGGTGGCGCCACGCCCCGGCCCCTACTCCATCCCCCAGGACCGGACGATCCTGGAGGAGTGGAAGCAGTTCGTGGACTGGATGATCTGAGGGACACCCTCAGACTCCCAGCGAGGGGGCTCCGCCCCCTCTGCGCACCCCCAGCGTTAGCTCCTCTTATTCGACTCTTCTGAGCACGGGCGCCAGGGGACCCGGAACCTCCGCGAAGATGACCTGCGACGGGGCAATGACGACGTAGCCCTCGGCCGGCTCGCCGTCGGACTCGACGATCACCCGGTCGCCCACCGCCAGGTCGAGGTCGGCCGGATCGTAGTACAGAACCGGACCCGAGAGACTGAGCCTGATGCCAACCAGGTTCAACTTGCGGCAGCCTCCGCTGGAGCTATGCTGTCTCGGCCGTCCGAGGCGTCGAGGTCGAGACTTGGCAGAGCGAGCATGAGGCCCTCCAGCACCAGCCGGGGGTTCACGTTGCTCTCCAGCAGGTCCCATGTCTCCTGAATAGCTCTGATGACGCCCGCGACCCGCGTGGCGGACAGGCTGCCCGCCGCCGCGCTCAGCGTGTCCATCCTCGACCGATTGGTCACGAGATGAGGAATGCCCTCCTTGACGACGAGGATGTCTCGCCACCAGCCGAGCCAGATCTCGAGCTCACTCCTGACGGTGTCCCGGTTTCTCCGGAACGAGTTGGCCATGCCCTCGGCCAGCGCGAATCGCCGATCGAGACCCCCGCCGACCGCCGCTTCGACGGCGTCCAGGGTACGGGACAGCGCCTCCATTACCGCGGGCTCGGCGGCGGCGCGGAACGCCCACCCGGGCCTTCCCTCCGACAGGCGGGCGAGCTCCTCGGCGTCGGCGTGGTCGAGCCGGTACCGGCCCTCCAGCTCGGCGGCGATCAGGTCCCTGCGCACAGGTCTCAGGTCGAGGCGCCTGCATCGCGAGGTGACGGTCGGAAGAAGGCGGTCGGGCTCGACCGCCAGAAGGAGCAGCGCGACCTGATCGGGCGGCTCCTCCAGGGTCTTGAGCAGGGCGTTGGCGGCCTCCTCGCTCATCCTGTCGGCCTCGTCGATTATGAAGACGCGGAATCTTCCCTCGTACGGCTTGAGGCTGGCCTCACGCTGGAGCTCCCTGACCTGGTCGATGCCGATGGCAACCCTGGCGCGCACGTCGTCGCTGGCATCCGCCACGACCCGCACGGTCCGGACATCGGTATGCGTCCCGGCCGCGATCCGCTGGCACTGGGTGCATTCGCCGCAGGGCCGGTTGTCGCCGAGACAGTTGAGGGCTCGGGTGAAGTCGAGGGCCAGCGTGGCCTTGCCCACGCCTCTCGGTCCCGTCACCAGGTACGCGTGGGAGACGCGGCCGAGCTCCAGGCTGCGATCGAGGGACTGGATCGCCTTCTCATGACCTATGGTGTTCCAGGTGGCCATCGGGTCCGACTCATCGTCTCCTGTTTGTTGCTCCCGCCCCCACAGTGTGGGGGAGAGGGAGTCTGAGGACACCCTCAGACTCCCAGCAAAGGGGCTTCGCCCCTCTGCATTCCCCTCTTTTCGAGTTGCGTGCCTCCCGGATGTGGGGAAGGGGGTTCTGAGGGACACCCTCAGACTCCCAGCAAAGAGGCTTCGCCCCTCTGCACTCCCAATTCTCAGGGTCCCCGAGGTAAACTGTCTCGGTAACGCCGCTTCCGACTTCCCCGAGCAGGCTCTCAGAATCCGGGCAAAAAGGGCTTCACCCCTTTTCAGCTTCCCTGCTGGCCCGGCCGCCCGTCTTCGAGGATGTCGCAGAGCATCAGGTCCTCGTAGGTCTCGCGCCGGCGGATGAGCCGTGCGTTTCCGTTCCCGACCATCACGATGGCCGGTCTTGGATTGGAGTTGTAGTTGCTGGCCATGGCAGGGGCGTACGCTCCGGAGGCCGGGATGGCGATCAGGTCGCCGGGCTCCAGGACGGGAAGGCGGATGTCGCGCACCAGGACATCGCCGGACTCGCAGTACTTCCCGGCGAGGGTGACGGTCTCGGCCGGTCCGTCGGTCATCTTGCCGGCGGCGACGGCCTCGTACCGGGCGTCGTAGAGCGCCGGGCGGATATTGTCCCCCATCCCGCCGTCCAGCGAGACGTACTTTCTGACGCCGGGGATGTCCTTGATCGCACCGACGGTGTAAAGGGCGACACCGGGCCGTCCTGCGACGGCCCGTCCGGGCTCGATGAGCAGTTTCGGCCCGGCGATGCCGAGGTCGGCGCACCGGGCCTTCAGCGTCGAGGTGATGACCTCGGCATATGCGCCGACCTCCGGTGGCAGCCGGTCCCTCGTGTAGCCGATCGCGAACCCGCCGCCGGGGCTGAACTCCTCCAGCTTCAGACCCTCTTTGACCATGTCGGCGGCGAGAGTCAGCACCGTGTCGATTCCTATTGCGAAGGGCTCAAGCTCGAAGATGGGCGACCCCAGGTGAGAGTGGATACCGATCAGGTCGAGGCTCGGCGCGCCTACGGCCCGACGGACCGCCTCGGCGGCGTCTCCGGACTCGATCGAGAACCCGAACTTGCTGTCCAGGGTCCCCGTCGTTGTATGAACGTGGGTATGCGGATCGACTCCGGGCGACACCCGTAGAAGAATCTTTTGGACCAGGCGCCTGCGCCCTCCGATGTCGTTCAGCAGCCGTAGCTCGTGGAAGTTGTCGACCACGATGCGGCCTATCCCATAGTCGAGCGCATACTCGAGCTCGCCGGCCGACTTGTTGTTTCCGTGGAAGTAGATGTCCTCCGGCGGGAAGTCGACAGCCGCCGCGACCGCCAGCTCTCCGCCCGACACCACGTCGAGCCCGAGCCCCTCTTCGTGGACGAGTCTTGCCAGCGCCGGGCTTATGAAGGCCTTCGAGGCGTAGAGGACCCTGGAGTTCGGATAGCGATCCGCGAACTCGCGCACGAAGCTGCGGCAGATACCCCTGAGCGTGGGCTCGTCGAAGACGTAGAGTGGGGTCCCGAACTCGGACGCCAGCTCGATCGCGTCGCATCCGCCGAGGACCAGGTGCCCGTCGTCGTTGATCGCCGCGCCGTCGGGGAAGAGAACGGCGTTCTCGAAGCTCATGTCCCTCCTCGCGCCTTGCGCCGGAGCTAGCAAACCACCCTATTGTAGCGTCACGCGTTCACAAAGAGAAACCTGGGTTCGCCCAGGCTAGGGTCTTTTCGTTCCCCCTCTACTCGGCCGCACCTCCCCCGTTGGGGTGCCCTCTTAAACCCACCCACTCGCCCGATGGATTAGGGCACCCCAAACCCCGCTAAGGGGGCTGAGCCCCCTTTGGAACCCCCAGCCGGGGCCCTATGCGCCCCCACGCTCAGGAAAGTCGGAGGTGTGGAAGCACAACGGTGGATGGCCAAGAATCGGACTTTGAAAAGGCCCTGTAGCCGAGGCACGATCGCGATTGCGGTCACCTGGTCGGAGTCTTCGTAGGCCGTCCGAGAGGACGCGACAGCAGGGTCAGGGCACACGGCCGTGCGCCCCTACACGGGCCGGCGGCTCTTGTCGGCCACAGTCCGCGAGGGTACATTGCTTTCATGAACCTGGTATGCGCCTGGGTGATCCCGGTCATCCTGGCTGGAGCGTGCTCAGCCGGCGATCTGGAGAGCCTGCACACGGACACGCCTACAGCGGCGGCGGCGACGGTGTCGAGCTCGCCGGAGCCGCTCCAGGAGCTGGGTATCGAGCCGGCCTTCCCGAACCTTCTGCTTCCCGAGATCGTGTACCTGGCGGACCCTGGGGACGGGACCGGCCGTCTCTTCGCCGCGCTCAAGCCGGGACTGATCGTCGCTTTCGAGAACGACGCGGACGTGGACGCTGCCGAGCTGTTCCTCGACATCACCGAGCGGGCGAACGACTCGGGAAACGAGGAGGGTCTTCTCGGGCTCGCCTTCGACCCCGCATACACCGACAACGGGCACTTCTACGTCTACTACTCGGCCCGGCCTCCTCGAAGGTCCGTGCTGTCTCGGTTCTCGGTCCGTGCGGACGACCCGGACCGCGCCGACGCCGGGTCCGAGATCGTGATCTTGGAGGTCCCCCAGCCCTTCGCAAACCACAACGGCGGCCAGATAGCCTTCGGGCCGGACGGGTACCTGTACGTGGGTCTCGGCGACGGCGGTCTTGCCGGCGATCCGGAGGGCAACGGCCAGGACACGTCCACGCTGCTGGGGTCGATCCTACGAATCGACGTGGGCTCGCTGGACTCCGGCCGGGGCTACTCGATTCCGCCGGACAACCCGTTTGCAGGGGTGGCCGGGGCAAGGGGCGAGATCTGGGCGCACGGTCTGCGTAACCCGTGGAGGTTCTCTTTCGACCGCCTGACGGGCGAGCTGTGGGCCGCCGACGTGGGCCAGAACGACTACGAGGAGGTGGACGTCATCCGTCGAGGCCGCAACTACGGGTGGGACATCATGGAGGGGTCGCGCTGCTTTCCGATCAGGACCCAGGCATGTGACACAGACGGCCTGGAGCCTCCGGTCGCGGAGTACGGTCACGACGAGGGCTGCTCCATCACCGGGGGGTACGTCTATCGTGGCACTCGCCTGCCCTCATTGTACGGCGCCTACGTCTATGGGGACTACTGCTCCGGCAATCTCTGGGCGCTGCGACACGGCGGCTCCCGTGTGACCGAGCAGATCAGGCTCGCGGAGACCCGCCTGCGAATCTCATCGTTCGGCGAGGATTCGTCCGGAGAGGTCTACGTTCTGTCCATCGACGGCCGGATCTTCCGGTTCGTCGAGTGAGGGCGCGGGGTAAACCCGAATCCACCGAATGACGGCCTTGGGGACAGCCCATGAAGAAGCTAGAGGGTGCTCCTCTGAATCTGGGATAATGGGTTTGGAACAGAAACCCGCGCGGAAACAAGGAGCACCCAATAGATGCTGCCACAGAACAAACCCGACCGTATCCGCATCCTCTTTGACGACCATCGCCTGGTGGCCAATGCCGGCCTGCTCGTGCCGGCCACCCTCGCCCGGCACCTGGGCCTGCGAGAACTCGTCGACCATCACCTTGACCTCGGCGGCGCGCCGGGACGGGCGAACACGGGGGACAAGATGCTGACGCTGGTCGCTTCCGCGCTGGCTGGCGGCGACTGCATCGACGACGCCGATGCGCTGCGCGCTGGTGGGACGGTCGGTGTTCTAGGCTGCGTGGTCAAGGCGCCATCCACCCTGGGGACCTTCCTGCGCAGCTTCCGGTGGGGGCATGTCCGTCAACTCGACCGCGTGAGCCGCCAGTTGTTGGCCCGGGCCTGGGCCGCTGGGGCCGGACCCGGCGACTCGCCCCTGACCATCGACCTGGACTCGACCATCTGCGAGACCTATGGACTGGCCAAGGAGGGAGCGCGCCACCACGGCTATACCGGCAAGCGGGGCTATCACCCCCTGTTGGCCGTCGCCGCCGGCACCGGCGACGTGCTGATGTCCCGGCTGCGCGAGGGCCGCGCCAACACCGCTCGGGGCGCCGCCCACTTCCTGCGTGAAACGGTGAGCCGGGTTCGCCGTGCCGGGGCCAGCGGGCAACTTACGGCGCGGGCCGACAGCGGCTTCTACGCCCACGCTCTCGTCGCCGCCTGTCGTGAGATGGATGTCCGCTTCTCCATCACCATCCGCCAGCACAAAAGCCTGCGGAACCTGATCGAGGCGATTCCCGATGCAGACTGGACGCCGGTCCCCTACTGGATGGACGGCGCCGCCGATGTGGCGCAGTCCACCTACACCCCCTTCCGGACTGAGCCCGGCGCCGCACCGGTGCGGCTCATCGTCCGGCGGGTGAAGCCCACGCCCGGTTCCCAACTGGCCCTCTTCGCCACCTACAGCTATCACGGCTTCATCACCGACCGGGACGGAGAGACCCTGGAACTGGAGGCCGACCACCGCCGCCACGCCGAGATCGAGAACGCCATTCGAGACCTCAAGTACGGCGTCGGTCTGAACCACATGCCGTCCGGCCGCTTCGCCGCCAACGGCGCTTGGCTGGCGGTACAGGTGATGGCCCACAACCTGGCCCGCTGGACGGCGCGGATCGGTCTGGGCGAGCAGATCGCGACCACCAAGACCCTTCGGCGACGGTTCTTCTCCCTGGCCGGACGGCTCACCCCCTCGGCACGCCGCCTCACCCTGCATCTGCCACAGCGCTGGCCTTGGGAAACCCAGTTCAGTCGCGCCCTGGCACGGCTGCGAGCGATTCCACTCCCAGCCTGACGGCGCCCGTCCGCAACTGACCCGCCATCCGCCCAACCGAACGTCCCCGCAAACTCGCGCCAGTCCGGTCCGCGAGCACCTCTCGCCGCGTCCTCTCCCCGCCATCTCGCCCTACCCAACGTCCCCAGACGGTCACAAGGTCTCCCCGCGGCGGCTGAAGACAGACACCGGCCCCATTTACCCGAATCGTGCCCGGACCATCGCCTCCCTTTGCCCCTCATCACCCATTCTGCTGCTGCAACGTCATACCTTCGGTGGATTCGGGTTTAGTCGGCCATTTGAACGCGCGGGCTATCGCGGTGAGGGAATCCGCCTGCCCTGCTGAGGTCTCGGTGTGCGTGTTGCGGCAGGAGCAGGCGATCCAATTCTACCCTCGGAGGACGTCCGCCTGGCCCTGTTGCCGAATATCTCCGGCGACGCTGGATTGCAGAACAATCGGGCCAACACACATTGGTGCGAGAATTGTCTTACGGACAAGGCGTGAGAGTCAATATCTTCCGGGACGAAACTACGGCGATTTACGAGGTACAGCCCGGCGGAGAACCCTGAACGAAAAAAGGGCCGCATACACTTCACGGAAGCGCGAACCCCTCCGCCACCTGCGCGGACTAGCTCACCGGGCAGGGACCGTCGTTGGTCACTCTCGTCAATTCTCCCTGGCTCTCACTAATCCGAAGCATCAGCAGGTCCCCGTTCACCCACGGCTGCTCGCACACATCCCATGCAAAAATTCGCTTGATTCCTTCAATCGATTCCGATGCATCGTCAAAATCTAGTCGGAGCGACAATGAACCATCTAGTGCGATGAAGTCAACATGATGCCCCGCCAGCGGAATGGACGGCTCAAACTCCACGACAGCCCGACCTGCCTCCCACGTCACCTTCTTGATAGTGGGCGTGTTGACGCCTTCGGTAACGGGAAAAGACTTTGGCTTCAACATGCCACTAGCCGCATCCGCACCTACCGCATTGCCGATAGTCACGGCGTCAAAGAAAGCTTCATGAATCGCCTCCGTTGGAGCGACCACTGTGATAGACCATAGCAGCCTATGATGATCAGGTGCGAAATTACAGGGGAAGTATTTGTGACTATGCACATGGTCGACAAACCTATATATGCCGTTCGGCAGAGGTCGAGCAGCCGCGATTACATTGTTGTACCCGTCAAGCGCGCTCTTGTCTTCGTCAACGATCTCTGATTCGAAAACGTCAGCGTCCAGTCCCGTTAGCCAGAACCTATGGTATTCTGGCCCACCGGACCTGTCATAGGTGTGTATCACCGTCCCCTTCTTCGCTCCTGACGGCAAGTCTTCCGTTTGTTGGAGGGGAGTCCACTGTCTTCCATAGTATGCCTCCCAGTCCCGGTAGAACTGCTCATAGCTCACGACGGCGTCAATGCATCGGTCGTAGCCTGCTATCCCTTGTCCTCCCTCCATCCAGGCAATCTTTGAGCGAAGGTCGGTTAGGGAGACAGTCGCCTGAGAACCGCCCTCAGCGACCTCCGAATCCGTGATGAACTCAGGGTCGCCGGATGCGCCTGACGCTCCGTTGCCTGCCGCTTCAGCCGGCAGCCACGCGGGATCGAGCGTATCTATCGTGTACCCTCCTGGGCCCTTGTAATGAGCGTCGGTGAAAACGAACTCCCGGGTTGATCCAGCTCCTTGGGCTCCGGAGGCTCCCTGGCCTTCTGACGGGGTCAAAAAGAGAATAGCTTCACGGTCGTCCCAGGTCGTGTTTCGTGTAGCTGTCTCAGCCATGACTACGATTTCGGATTGGCCTGTGCCCTTGAGGTACTCGGCGACTCCAAAACGTAGCTCCCCGGAGTCGGTTGACGACAGAGATGCTCTTACAATGACGTCGGATTCATGGATTCGTTTCTCTAATGAAGGAGAGGCTGCGCCGTAAAACAAGGGCTCTTGAACCTGATCGAGGATATCGGCATCTGACCGAGACATGGAACTGACAGCAGGGCTTTCGACACTCATCGGAGGCGACGTCCCACCGCCATAGGCACTGCCATCGACAGCTTGCGTTGCAACTGCTGAAGCGCCAGACGCGCCGCTATCGGATTCACCACAGGCCGAAGCGAGGAGCACCAGACAGGTTGAAAACGCCAACAATACCGATATTGCTCGGCCCGACAGTAGTTTCTGCGCCTTGCTCATCATTGCGTGCCTTCCTGATGCCTTGTGTGATTCTGGTATATGTTCGTTATGCCGTTCAGGTCATAAGATGTGGGGCCACTCAGCGGATCGCGACTATAGATAGGACCCATCACATCACCTACTAGGGTGTGCCCCAACCCGGCAGTATGCCCAAACTCGTGCATAATCACTTGCGGCAGATAGTAGAAATCATCAGGCATCTGTCTGACTTCCGCTATATCGTTTGTCCATTCCTTGTAGTCGCCATCTCCTGGAAACCTCGGCGGGAACTCAATCCAGAACTGCTGATGTTCAAGTTCGGGATATTCACCGCCGCCGTAGACGCACGCGATAGAGCCTTTGCATTTGTCGTTCAAGCTAGTTCCGTAGGGGTTCCAGTAACCCCTTATCGTCGTGTCAGGTGTGGTGGTGACAACTTCAAAGGTTACGTAGGTCTGGCCTGCGTTCCAGGCCGATGCCGCATCGCTCATCGCAGTCGTTGACGTAGCCTCGTTCACGGTGTATGCCGCCGGGAGATGCCCCGGCTTCGCGCCGTCCATGAAGGGACTGTCTACGAGATAGCCAACCTGGTGGTCCGCACGATGCCATGACTGCTTAACCGGTCCGATTGTCAAAATGCTGGTTATCGGTCGGGACGAGCCGGAGTCTGGAATTCTCTGCAATTCGATATGACCATTTCCGGTTCCCAACTTGCAGCGGACAACATAGAAAGCAGTACCCAAGTTCGACCATGACGTATAGTCGGAGGGTGGCGAGCTCCAGTTGCATTTCCTCGCGTTCGTAGCAGTTGCTGGGTATATTTGGAACAGAAGTGGCTCCGGAAATCTGAACAGGGGGATAAGTGGAATCGCTGCCTGATTGAGGGCATGATAGTGCTCTCGGAGACAGGAGCGAGAGATGAGCAGACGACCCCGCCGTAACCACTCGGCAGAGTTCAAGGCGAAGGTGGCTCTTGCCGCAGTGCGCGGCGACCGGACACTTTCGGAGCTGGCAAGCCAGTTCGATGTGCACCCGAACCAGATCACGCAGTGGAAGACCCAGTTGCTGGATCGGGCGGCGCAGTTATTTGGCGCCGGGACAGGGCAGGCTGAAAAGCCGGTAGATATGAAGGTCCTTCACGCCAAGATCGGTGAGCTTGCGTTGGAGAACGATTTTTTAGAGGCCGCGCTCACGAAGGCGGGATTGCCGGGCGCAAGGCGATGATCGACCGCGATCACAAGCTGCCTCTCGCCCGCCAGGCAAAGGCAGTGGGCATCAGCCGCGGGAGCATCTACTACCGGCCACGGCCGGTGGGCGAAGCCGGTCTCGGACTGATGCGCCGCATCGATGAGCTGCACCTTGAGTATCCGTTTGCAGGCAGTAGGATGATGCGAGGCCTGCTCCGCCAGGAGGGACTCTCCTCCGGGCGTAGACACATCGCCACACTGATGCGGCGGATGGGCATCGAGGCGCTGTACCGCAAGCCCAACACCAGCCGGCGACGGCCCGACCATACGGTGTATCCGTACCTGCTGCGCGGGCTTGAGGTGAGCAGGCCCAACCAGGTGTGGGCAATGGATATCACGTACATTCCGATGGCCAGGGGGTTCGTGTACCTAGCCGCAGTGATGGACTGGCATAGCCGCAAGGTGCTGGCCTGGCGGGTATCGGTCACAATGGACACAGACTTCTGCGTGGAGGCGCTCGAAGAATCCCTGGGACGCCACGGCGCGCCGGAGATATTCAACACAGATCAGGGAAGCCAGTTCACAAGTGACGCCTTCACCGGCCTGCTGAAAGCCAATGGGATCCAGATCAGCATGGACGGGGGAAGGGAAGCTGTGAAGGATAACGTGTTCGTCGAACGGCTGTGTGGGCTTGCGGAAGAGCGTCAAGTACGAGGAGGTGTACCTGAGAGCCTACGAATCGGTCCCGGAAGCCAGAACTGGACTCGGGCGGTACTTCGAGTTTTACAATGCCGGTCGGCCCCATTCGAGCCTTGGGGGAATGACGCCGGACCTGGGTTCTTTGACAGAGCGCCTGCCGAGTCCGCGGCGGCCTAACGCACGGCAGCGCGATTCCACTTATCAAACCGGGCAGCGCTGTTCAGACAAACGTGGAGACCATGTGGTACAGATCCTTGGCGAAACTCTCTTCTCCTTCGTAGCTCTGCTTACGTAAGTTGAACTTCTCCTTAGTGGCGGACAGTTGCAGGATGCAGAGCTGCCTATAGGTCATGGACTCGGCTGCCTTTGTCATTTGATGTGCCATCGCTGCACTAATCTCGGTGTTGAAAGCTAAATTGGCCAGCAAATGCGCCATGTAGGGCAGCTTCTTCTCTTCCGCCTCTCTTTGGCTCTTCAGCAACGTACTTTCCCACACCTTCTCGCCGCCCTTGACAGCCGTTCGATTGAGGTCGGAGCGTAAGATCGGTTTAGCCCGAATCCACCGAAGGTATGACGTTGCAGCAGCAGAATGGGTGATGAGGGGCAAAGGGAGGCGATGGTCCGGGCACGATTCGGGTAAATGGGGCCGGTGTCTGTCTTCAGCCGCCGCGGGGAGACCTTGTGACCGTCTGGGGACGTTGGGTAGGGCGAGATGGCGGGGAGAGGACGCGGCGAGAGGTGCTCGCGACCGGGGTGGCGCGAGATTGCGGGGACGTTGGGTCAGTTGCAGGCTGGCCGTCAGGCCGGGAACGGAATGGCTTGCAGCCGGGCCAAGGCGCGACTGAACTGGGTTTCCCAAGGCCAGCGCCGGGGGAGATGCAAAGTGAGGCGGCGCGCCGAGCGGGTGATCCGTCCCACCAGAGCGAAGACCCGTCGCCTGAGGGTCTTGGTGATCAGCGGTCCCCTCGCCCAGACCAATCCGCGCCGTCCAGCGGGCCAGGTTATGCGCCATCACCTGGACCGCCAGCCAGGCGCCGTTGGCGGCGAAGCGCGCCGGACGGCATGTGGTTCAGCCCGACGCCGTACTTGAGGTCGCGTATGGCGTTCTCGACCTCGGCGTGGCGGCGATGATCGGCCTCCAGTTCCAGCGTCTCCCCATCGCGGTCGGTGATGAAGGCGTGATGGCTGTATCTGGCGAAGAGGGCGAGCTGGGAACCGGGCATCGGCTTCACCCGCCGGACAATGAGCCGCACCGGCGCGGCGTCCGGCTTGGTCTGGAACGGGGTGTAAGTCGTCTCGGCGACATCGGCGGCGCCGTCCATCCAGTAGGGAATGGGAGTCCAGTCCTCCTCTGGTATCGCCTCGATCAGGTCCCGCAGGCTGGCGCGCTGGCGGATGGTGATAGAGAAGCGGACATCCATTTCCCGGCAGGCGGCAACGACAGTGTGGGCGTAGAAGCCGCTGTCGGCCCGCACCGTGAGTTGTCCCCTGGCCCCGCACGTAGCGCACCCGCCCCACCGTCTCACGCAGGAAGTGGGCGGCGCCACGGGCGGTGTTGGCCCGGCCCTCGCGCAGCCGGGACATCAGCATCTCGCCGGTGCCGGCGGCAATGGCCAGCAGCGGGTGATAGCCGCGGGCGCCGGTATAGCCGTGGTGGCGCGCTCCCTCCTTGGCCAGTCCATAGGTCTCGCAGATGGTCGAGTCCAGGTCGATGGTCAGGGGCGAGTCGCCGGGTCCGGCCCCAGCGGCCCAGGCCCGGGCCAACAACTGGCGGCTCACGCGGTCGAGTTAACGGACATGCCCCCACCGGAAGCTGCGCAGGAACGTCCCCAGGGTGGATGGCGCCTTGACCACGCAGCCTAGAACACCGACCGTCCCACCAGCGCGCAGCGCATCGGCGTCGTCGATGCAGTCGCCGCCAGCCAGCGCGGAAGCGACCAGCGTCAGCATCTTGTCCCCCGTGTTCGCCCGTCCCGGCGCGCCGCCGAGGTCAAGGTGATGGTCGACGAGTTCTCGCAGGCCCAGGTGCCGGGCGAGGGTGGCCGGCACGAGCAGGCCGGCATTGGCCACCAGGCGATGGTCGTCAAAGAGGATGCGGATACGGTCGGGTTTGTTCTGTGGCAGCATCTATTGGGTGCTCCTTGTTTCCGCGCGGGTTTCTGTTCCAAAACCATTATCCCAGATTCAGAGGAGCACCCTCTAGCTTCTTCATGGGCTGTCCCCAAGGCCGTCATTCGGTGGATTCGGGTTTAGGTATCGGGAGATTGAGTAGACTCGAAAGCACGACACTCAAATCGAACTAGCGAAGCTCGCAACCAACTGGCCCCCTCGACTCAAAAGGATTTCCTTTCGAAACACCCCGTACACGGGATTCAGGTGGAATTGAAGATTTAGCGCCTACCCGGCAGGCTACGGCACTCTGCTGATCGAGGGAGACCGACTGCCCCTATCCGGCCTCGCTAATGCACTTCTCTAGGAGATCTAGGCCCGCTTTCGCGAACGTCTCCATGTTGGCCTCGCGGTCCGCGCCGCCGGTCTCCAGCGTAGCTACCTTCTCGACGGGCCCCGCGACGGCGATACAGGCGTGCCCCGCGGCGTCGCCGTACCGATTGCCGGTCGGGCCGCTGGCGCCGGTTTCACTAAGCCCCCACGTCGTCGACAGTGACTTACGAACGGCCCGAGCTTTGATCAGTGCGTAGGGCTCGGTGCTCGGCCGGACGTCACCCATCGCATCGTCGACCACACCGAGCAGGCCTCGGCGAGCCTCATGGGTGTAGACGACCGTGCCGCCGATGTAGTAGGCCGACGCCCCGGGGACGGCTACCAGCGCCGCGGAGATCAGACCTCCCGCTGAGGATTCGGCCACCGCGACCGTCTCGTTGCGTTGCTTCAGCAACGCTCCGACCGATTCGGCCATCGAGCTCAATCCTTCCATGACATCCTCCGGCCTACTGTGGATACCAAGAGGCCGCAGTCTACCTCGGGGCACGCGGGGAGATAGAGGAAGAGCTGGGCGTGTGGACTACGAGTGCAGGTTCGGCGAAAGCAACCCGGTAGAAGGCGTCGCATTGCTCCCTCACTTTGCCATACTTCGTGCTCAAGCTCTAGCTGTTCGAACGAGCGTTCCGAAGATCGGACAGTGGCTGCTCCAGAGCCGATCGACGGTCCTGACGTGCGTGTTGCCGCCCGACTCATGGCCGACGGCGAGTCACCGGCGGAGCGGAACCGCGAGACGCGGTTATCGTTTTGAGCTCGTCGACGACTGAGGCAAAGGCCTCCACTGTCTGGCTCACGTCATCGCCGGTGTGGGCTGTTGAGACGTACATCTTAGAGGCTGCCTTCAGCACCCCTCGTTCCAGCAACAGGTCGTTGAACCGACCGAGCGCCGCTTTATCTGCACCGAGGGTGGAGCGATAGTCGGTTATTTCGCCATCGGTGAAATAAACATCGAAGCACACTGCTTCTCCCGCTACCCGGGCGGGTATTTCCGCCTCGTCGAGCAGTCGCTGAAGGGAATCCTTAACCCTGTGGCCGGTTGCGAACAGCTTCTCGTATGTCCCCTCTCGCTTCAGAATGTCAAGAGTAGCAAGTCCGGCGACGGCCGCCACGGGGTTGCCGCTCAACGTGGCGGCTTGATGCACGTAGTCGCCGGCCTCCATCGCGGGGTCGAAATGCGCCATTATCTCATCTCGGCCAGCTACGGCTGAGAGGGGATATCCGCCGGCGACCGCCTTGCCTAGCGTACAGATGTCCGGGGTGACACCATAGTATTCCTGGGCACCGCCGTACGCCAGTCGGAAGCCCGTCACTACCTCGTCGAATATCAGGGGTATCCCGTAGAGCTCGGTCACCTCCCTAAGCCCCTGGAGAAAGCCAGGCACGGGAGCGAGCAGCCGCTGGAACGGCTCGACGATGACCGCGCCCAGCTCGTCATGATGACACTCGATGATCGCCGACGTCGTTTCGATGTCGTTAAAGGGGGCGATCAGTACCAAGTCGGCGACAGAGAGCGGTATTCCGGCCGAATCCGGTATGGCTCTCGGGTACTGCCCCGGTTCGGCCGGCGTCGTGTTCATCAGCACGTAGTCGTTCAATCCATGGAACCCACCCTCGAACTTAAGGATCTTGTCTCGCTTCCTGTAGGCCCGGGCCACGCGCAAGGCGTAGAAGCTGGCCTCGGAACCGGTGGCGCTGAACCTGACCTTTTCGGCGCAGGGCACCGCCTTTACGATTTCTTCGGCCAGGAGAATTCCGTACTCGTTACTGGCGAAAAATGTTGAGCCGTGCTCTAGCTGCTCTCTTACCGCCGCCACCACCTCGGGGTGAGCATGGCCTACTATCATGGGCCCTCCACCCAGTATGAGGTCGACGTACTCGTTGCCGCTGACGTCCCAGACGCGGCTTCCCAATCCACGTTGAACTACTATGTCCCTGTTGAGATTGCCGAAGCCCCCGCCGGGCAGAACTCTATGGGCCTTCTCGATGAGGTCTCGCTCTTTGGCTGATACGGCTCGACCTGGCATGGTGTCCCCCTTCGGCTGGTTCTTTCCGGGGCGGGCGACAGTCCACCTAGCAGCTTCCCGGTGGCCCGCAACGTGTGCATCACGGTTGGGTTCACATCGACACGGTTGGCCCTGGCCAGACCAGAAGCTTTCCAACTCCGGCCACCGCTGCCGGTCCGGCGTGAACACCGGCCTGTGGAGTTCCTGGCCGCATGAACTCACGGGACCGGCGCGGGGGCAGCTCCACGACAGTCCGTACATCGCACAGACCTCGTCCGCCAGAGCTAGGAACAGCGCTTTTCGTTGAGGGCTCCAGGAACCCCTGCTGGGGCTTGGCTGGGAAATCGACGGGCGCAGCAGGGTCAATGCTTAGAAAGGGATCTCCCTCAGCTCGTCGGTCTCCAGAGTGAGCTGTTCATGGCCGTCCTCGGTGATCACGTGGGTGTCCTCCCAAAGAAATGCCACATCTCCGGACCTGACACCTGGCTCGGTGCTTAAGACTACGCCAGGCTCGAGCACTGTGTGGTCTTCCGAAGATATGCTTGGAGGCTCGGTGACAAGCATGCCCTGACCATGCCCGAACCGTCCGCCTGCGCCAAGCTTCTCTTCTCTGTCAACTGTGACACCAGCGTCTTCAATAGCCTTTACGGCCACCCGGTGTATTTCGGCGCAGGTGACGCCTGGTCTCAAGGCGTCCGCCATCTTGTTGCTTACCGCCTTCGCTGCCTCGTGGACTCTCCGCTGCTCATTGGTGGCGATTCCCAGGACGGCAAAGCGCGGGTAATCCACTGTGTACATTCCGACAAAGGCTCCGGTATCCATACCGATGACGGTTCCCCTTCTTAGCGGTCTGTCGTAAGGGAACAGGTTTTGGCTTCCCGGAATACCGTGTTGCATGTGTACAAAAGAGGTCCTGTCGGCACCTTCCTCCAGCATCAGCGTCCGGAGAGCCCTGACCACTTCGCGCTCAGTTATTCCCGGCACTATCTCTTCGTCGTACAACCGCTGCCGCGCCCTGCCTGTGACGTCCGCCGCCTTTCTCATGTAGACCAGCTCCTCGGCGGATTTCACGATCTTGAGCTTGATGACAATATCGGCGGCGTCCACAAACTCCGCCTGAGGCAGAGCCGCTACCAGGTCGAGGTAGTCCGCCACGGGCATGCCCATCCTCTGCTCCAGACCCAACTCCGCCCCGACCCGATTGTTCTTCAGTCCGGCGTCGTTCAGGGCCTCCAGGACATCTGCGTGGGGGAACCTCAGGATACCGAAATATTCCCTGACGTCGGTGACGTAGCAACCCAGCTCGATGTTGTCACCGCGCTGCGTGAGGATGATGGGGTCCCGGTCCAGGGGCAGCACAAAGATGGACGGCCGGGTCAGTGAGTAGTGAGGAGCTATGCTCGAGTTGGTACCGGCGAAATACTGGAAATTCTCCTCTCCCGTAATGAGCAGCGCGTCTATCCCTCTCCCGCCCATCAGCTCTCTGGCCTTGGTGAGGCGGCGCTCCATCTCCGCCCTCGTGAACATGGCGTATTCGAGGTCTCCCGAGGTCATAGTGAAGGGCCTCCTTGTTCCAGTCTGTCGGCGCTATCTATACCCCTCCGACGCCACACGCCGAAAAGGCGCTGCATAAGGTCCTGCCGGAGGCTCTAATGTGGCGCCCGCCGAGACTCGCCGGCGGGCAACAACCACACTACCGCTTGGGCCGGCTGTTTCGGACCCGCTGCGGTCACGCGGGGACCATCGCAAGGTGATCCCTCAAGAGACTGCCAAAGCCGTCGATGGGACCCTCCAGGCCCAGCTGTCGTGCGACCAGCCAGATGGTGGCCTGATTAGCGCTCACCACGGGCTTCCCGGCAAGCTCCTCCAATCGCTCCACGACCTCGAGGGTACCCCAGTCGGTGCACGAGCAAAGCAGGACATCGGCGTCGGGCCTGCACCTTCCGACCGCAAACTCAATGATCTCCTCGGGATCCTGTTCCGGTGTCCGGACTTGGCCGCTCCCGGTTTTCGGGTGCCCGTCCAGGCTCAGCACCTCAAAACCGTTTGCCTCCAGGTATGGCAACAACAGGCGGTTGTTCCACTCTGGGTAAGGTGTCACTACCGACAGCTTCTTGGCACCAAACTCATTGAGCGCCTCAACCACCGAAGGGCTGGTGGCGAAAGCGGGCGCGCCCGAGGCCTCCTCCATCATCCGCTCCATCTCCTTGTCCCAACCGATGCCTCGATAGAAGCTCCCCGTCGTGCAGCTATAGACGATAGCGTCCAGGCCCACGCTACCCACGTACCTGGATGCCGTCGCAAGCTCCTCATTCGTGCGGTCCAGGCGCTGCGGTTGAGGCAAGGCGGTGTCGTACCACATGCGAGCACCATGTATCGCGACCCCCCTGACACCCAAGACCCTTTGGAAGTCCGGTTCAGACATCGCGTCATTAGAGAGTAATGCCAGCCCAACTCTTTGTAGTCTGCCCAACGTTACGCCTCCTTCCAGTTTTGCAAGTCAGATTCGCTATGCCGTCCTGGGATGGGACAGCACGTGAATGGCCCCTCACCTACGGGCCAGTTTAGCAAGACAAGCAGGCCTGGTCAAAACGTGGAGGACCCCGAGGTAATGGCTGATTGATGGGTTGCGGCTTGCCGATCGGCCAGATAGTTCAAATCGAGCTTGAGGACGCCTACCCCTCCAGAAGAGAGTTCGCTTACGTCCTAGTCACGAGCCGCCCCAGAATGGACGCGATGAGGAACTCCCCCTCATACTGATTCGGTTTGAAGGTGTCACAAATCTCGTGGAGTGAACCGCGACGTGTTATGAGAGCACGGCCGTAGGCCCTGCGAATTCACGTCATCATCCGACCGATATGGTATAAGGTGGGATTCGGTCTGAAAAAGCCGGATTCCTCCTTGAGGCACGTCATGCAGGTGGCAATTTGTTCAGAGTTTGAAGACACCTCGCACGGGTGGCAGTTTGTGGAGATGTCGCAATGCGCAGATATCTGACGACGTTGATCGTCCTGTCAGTGGTTGCCCTCATTGCGGCGTGCGGAGGAGAGGAGACTGCCCCTTCGCCTTCCAACGGCTCGGCGGCGGAACCGTCAGGCGCAAGGGACGCCGGAAGGCCCGCTGGCGAGTTCAAGAAAACCGGGCAGATGGGTAACGACCGGCAGTTCCATTCGGCCGTCCTGCTCGACGATGGCCGTGTATTGGTGATCGGCGGGGGAGGAAGGGGAGAGTTTTTTGGGGGCGCAGTCCACACCTCGGCCGAGGTGTACGATCCGGAGACGGAAGAGTGGGCACCCACCGGCAGCATGTCGGTCCAGCGGCGAAGCCCGATCGTGGGCCTGCTGCCAGACGGCACGGTGCTGGCGGCGGGCGCCAAAAGGGCAGACGCGACCATCCAGAAGACCGCCGAGATCTGGGACCCCCTTACCGGGACCTGGGTGCCTACAGGCTCCCTGAGTGTGAAGCGCGATGAGCCGGCGTCACTGACGCTTGAAGACGGACGGGTGATGGTGATCGGTGGCGTCGACGGCTCCGAATTCGTCGTCCTCGAGACCGTGGAGCTGTTCAACCCCGCAACCGGAGCCTGGTCGGAGGCCGCACCGATGGCTGTGCCCCGCGTTCAGGCCGTCGTTACTTTGCTTAGTGATGGCAGGGTACTGGTGACCGGCGGGGGAAGGCCAGATGGTCCTCATCTCGACAGCGCCGAGGTGTACAACCCCAAAACCGACTCCTGGTCGTCGGCGGGTACTATGTCCATCGGGCGGACCCTCCACACGGCGACGCTGCTGAACGACGGCAAGGTCCTGGTCGTCGGAGGGGTCGGGAGGATAACCTCGGCGGAGATATGGGACCCGGCGACGAACGCCTGGACGCCTGCTGGAGACACAGTTGAGGCGCGGGCCGAGCATACGGCGACGCTGCTGCGCGACGGAGCGGTTCTGGTCGCCGGCGGCCGGCGCAACCTCCAGTCGGCGGAGATATACGACCCGGCGACGGGCTTGTGGTCGTCTGGGGGCGAGATGACCGAGTCTCGCTATCGGCATACCGCGATCCTCTTGAACGACGGCAACGTCCTGATCGCTGGCGGCCAGAGCAAGGACCGGAACTCCCCAACGGCCGAGGTCTACGTGCCCTGACGCCGGCGCACGGATGGCTTATTGACCATAGGACAAGCTCGGCCCGGACCCTGATCTGGTGGACTGGCCGCCAGATCGAGGGAGGGTCCTGCCAGGAAGGGTGAGAAATGGAGCCCCGGCCCGACGCCGACGCGCACAGCGCCACCAGCTGCAGCGCCGACACCCGATTCTAACCTCACACCGTCCCCTTCACCCTTAGCGACCCGCCGCACCTCGAGCGAGGCTGAGGAAAGCTACGCCAACGGGGTAGCACTCGGCGAGCAGACACGCTGGGAAGAGGAGACAAGCGAGTTCGACGAAGCCATCCGCCTCGACCCCCAGTATGCTCCGGCCTACCTGAACCGGGGCGGGGCCTACTTTCGCCTGGGCCAGTTTGAGCGGGCCATCCAGGACTTCGACGAGGCCGTCCGGCTCAACCCCAGGTTCGCCGAAGCCTACGTGGGCCGGGGCGTCGCCTACACCCTCCTTGGCAGGGACTCGGAGGCTCAGCAGGACGCCGACCGGGCGGCGGAGCTGGGGTTCGATCCTGCCGTTCTAAAGCGGGTGATCGAGGAAGCGAAGGAGCATCGGTAACACCTAACGGACTTGCCCATAGGCCAGGAGTGGCAACTAGAACTGGACCTTGGCGACCTCGCGCATCACGTCCTCGCTCGTGAGACGCAGGTAGATACGCGTGGTGTTGATGTCCCGGTGGCCCAGTTGCTCCTGGAGGGCGTCGAGTCGGCCGCCGCAGTTCAAGAAGTTGATCGCGTAGCCGTGGCGGAAGAGGTGAGCGTGCACGTTCCTCTCGAGCCCGGCTCGACCGGCCGCTCGACGGATGACCTGATCGGCCCTTTGCTTGGTGATATGCCCGCCTCGTCGTGATGTGAACAGGTGATCATCGCGTCCTAGACCCCCCTCTTGGGCGAAGAACAGGACGGCGGCGACCAGCGCTTCCTGGACGAACACGACGCGCTCCGCTCTTCCTTTACCCAGGACGCGAATGCCGCTTCTGCCGACATCCGCTAGCCTCACTGCAATGGCCTCGGATATCCGGGCCCCGGTCTCCCACAGCCCCGCATCAGGAGACGATCTCTCTCGTTTTCGGCAGCTTCGATGAGCCTGTGGACTTCGTCCGGGGTCAGGTAGTACGGCAGGCGCTGGCTCAGGTGTCCGGAGACGTGGGAACGGGCGACCGCGATCGGGGACCTCACCGCGAGCACCCTCGTCTTGGCAGGGACCTTGGCCAGGCCGGTGTCATCCGTCACGGCTGGTATCCTTCTCACCCATGGCCGTCATAGCCGTCGTGGTGCAACAGGTATCCACCTTGGTCACCCCAGCCTCGTCGCCGCCTCAACCATGCGCGCTCTCAGCTCTGCTAGATGTTGCGCCTCAGCTGCCAACTGCTCGTACCGTCGCGCGCGATAGGCTCCCATACAGTCTCGGCACATCACCTCCTTGCTCTCCTTCAGGCGCGCCCCCGCTAGACGTTCGCGGCGAACGGCCTCGTCAATGATGTGGCCGATCAACTTCAGCAAGTACTTGCTGGAAGGGACAGCCTGTCCCTGTCTCCATTTTTGAACGTGCTGCTGGGACGACACTTCGAGCAGTGTCTTCAACTCGGAAAGCCTGACGGCCAAGAAGATCATCGATCTGAAGATGACATCCTGGGCAACAGGTCGTAGCACCTCGTCAGGCCGGAAGTGATGTTGGCCTCGGCGGAACTGCCCCTTACTACTTCTCATCACTACTCTAAATGTAGACAAAGACTGTCTCTGCTGTCGCTACTCACCTGGTGAGTACGAGACGGCGCTCCACGTGGCAGCACCGGCCTTGCCCGCTCTTCGTCTCATATCGGCCAAGGCAGCCGCGGAGGGAAGATCGTCCTGTCCACTTCTCAGCCCCACAATTCTGTTCCAGGGGTACATTCCCCATCGGCCCGGACCGCTCCCGACTTCGCTGTCGTCACTCCTTGGCCTCGTTGTCCTCGTCGACTCCGATCACCTTGGCCCCAGTGGTCTTGGCGTCGTGGACCAACCTCAACGCGTTCTCTGAAAGCGGGTCACCGTTTCCGTCGAACAGGTGGCATAGCTCCTGCTCGCTGTATGCGGTGAACCCGGGCGGTATCGTGCTGGGATCCAGGTCGTCGCCGTGGAAAGGCACGAGG
>CAXXUH010000003.1:0-605054 GCA_963665405.2 Dehalococcoidia bacterium
GGGTTGGTGTTGATCGTCACGTCCCTGTCCACTGAAGGAGGCTGCTGCGTTGCCCACCAGGTCCTTGCAGCCGGGCCGCCGACTCGTCCCGCCGGGGCTGTGTTGGTTACCGTCACCGCGTCTCCTGCGGAGACGGTCGGCGTCGGTGGCCCAGGCAGCCTTCTACACCCTGGGGACTTTCGGAGAGCTGCGGGACGCGGTGATCGCCACGATGGACACCGGCAGCCGCCAGTGGGACTACGAGGTCATCCCGCGGAGCGGCTGGGGCAGGCCCTGGAACGGGCCTCCGAGAGGCTCGGACAGCTGGGCGCTCACCTCGTCCTCAACGGGCCGGACCCCGACGTCCCTGCCTGACCGGGACTTCTCCGCAACGAGTTGGCACTGCCGGGTCCTGCCCCTTCCTGGCGGTCTGCCTGCCGAGGACGGCGGCGGAAGCCGGGGGCGAGGGGGACGTCGCCGAGGACGCAGAGCCTGCGGCGCCGGTGACCGACGAGGAGGCGTGGAACGCGCTCCACGAGTACGAAGAGATCCAGGACACCATCCGGGAGTTCGAGGACGAGAAGCGGTGGGTGGTGGAGAAGCTCCGGGCCTGGCTGGGGCAGCAGAGCGTGGTCAAGGGGAAGCTCGAAGGGCGGGAGAATACCCGCTCCGTGGGCATGGTGAGTCCCGCCGCTATTCGGTGGACTACCGGCGGCTCAACAACCTGCTGGACCCGGACGTACGGGCCGAGATCGTCACCGAGAGCGAGTCCGAGTACCTGCGTGTCAGCTAGATGTTGATGACCTGCGGCTCGTCGGCGCCCAGCCTCGCAGCCGCGGTCTGAAACCACTCGACGATTTGCGGGTGACAGGTGAACACGAGCACCTGGTTGTACTGCGCAAGGTCGGTAAATGCCGCGGCGGCGTTCACGCCGCGTTCTGGGTCGAAGTTGACCAGCGCCTCATCGACGAGCACCGGCAGCCGCTCCGCCCGCCCGCCCAAGTCGCGGATATAGCCGAATCTCAGCGACAGGAACAGTTGCTCGCGCGTTCCCCGGCTCAACTCGTTGGGCTGCTTGGTGCCGCCGCTGTTGTCCGTAACGTGTATCTCCGATCTGTCGAGGGGCGAGAACACCGTCTGGTAACGCTCTTGCGTGATGCGGCCAAAGAACCCCTGCGAGTGGCGTATCACGTCGGGTTGGCGCTCGCGCTCGAACTTGCTTTGCGCCTCCTTGAGCAGGTTTCCAGCAATGGCGCACACCGCCCCACTCTCGCGCATGGCCCTGTATCTGCTCCAGCAACTGGTTGCGCTCCATCCGCAGCCGCGACGATTCCTCCTCGCTGGTCAGGCGCCTGAGCTCGGCCTGCGCCTCTCCGCGCACGGTGGAAAGGCGCTCGACATCTGCAGCGCAGTGGTCGCCGTCCTCCGTGGCCTCGCGTATCGCATCGCTTATAGCCTGCAAGTCCGTCTCCCCCAGCCTCTCCATGAACGCTTCGAATACATCTCCAGGGCCACTGAGGCGCTGCAATCGACCGCGGATGTCGTTTCGTTTCGTTTCGAGGTCCACGCGCTCGGTGTAGGCATCCGCGCGTCTGCGAAAGTCCTCCGCATCGGCGGCGCCGCCCGATTGGAGCAACTCCCCTAATGCTCTCTCCGACTCACTCAACTCTTCCTTGCGCTCACCCAGATTGCGCTCCGCCCTGTCCAGCGAAGCCTGCGCTTCCGCGCGCTCCCGCACACGCTCTGCGACGGCGGCATCCAGCTCGATCAGCCTGTCGGCAGCAGCGGCGATAGTGCGCGCGTCCGACTCGTCGAACGGGATGCCGAACTGCTGCGCCAGGGGCACAACGTCCTCGGTGTAGCCGCTAATGTCCTTCCCGATCGCTCTGATGCGTTCCTGCCACGTACGCACGTTGCCAAGGTGGGTCCGCGCAAGCTCGACCCTGCCCCTGAGGTCGGTAACCGTCTCGGGCGAGAAGGTCGGGCGCAGGTTGCGATCGGCGAGCCACTGCCGCCACTCACCCCCGGCCTCTTCAACCGCGCGCCTGGCCTCTTCAACGTCCTCCCTAATCTCCTCCACTCTGCGCTTTCGCCGTTCGACCAGCGCCGTGCTGCTGTCGATCTCTCTGGCAAGGCGCACACGCTCTGCGTCCGTGTCTGTAGCGGCTCGCCCGAATACGAACAGGTATGCGGCCGCCATGCCGGCGAGAACAATGCCTGCTGCTGCGCCAACGATGAGCGCCGCGCCGCCAAGTATTGCCCCGAAGGCAAAAAGCACGATGCCTGCGGCGGCGCCCGCGATTGCCAATCGCACGTTGCCGTTCTTGTGTCCGGCCGTATCGACGGCTGCCCGGGCCTCCTGTTCGGCCTTGTCCTTGGCATCGGTCGCCTCGCTTAAACTAGCCTCGCTCTGGGCAAGCACGGATTCGCGTTCGCGAAGTTCGCTGCGGGCACCTTCCAGGCGTTGCTGGTAGCCGCGAATCTCATCTTGAACGACCAGCGACATGTCGAACGTATCGAGGCGGGGTTCGTCCCAGTCCTGCCCGAGGTAGCGCAGCGCCTCTTGCAGTGAGCGCTCGTATTCCGTGAGCTCCGACTGGCGCTCGGGCAGGTCTTGGACTGCGCCGTCGAAGAAGGTGCGCCCCCGCTGGATGCCGCGTATTGCCTCGGCGTTCGCGCTGATGGCCTCGTTTTCAATCTGCGCTTCCGCCCTAGCCCGCGCCTCTTTCACGTCTCGCTCTGTGGAGTCGTGATACTGGCGTGCAAGCCGGGCGCCTTCTGCTAGCGCCTCCAACCGGCTCACGCCGCCGACTGGGAAGTCGCCGATAGGCGGCAGTTCCGTCAACTGCCGCTCTAACTCGTATAGCGCGTTCCAATCGTCCCAGGCATCCGCAAGCCGTTGCTGTTGCTCATAGCGGGACTGGTGTTCTCGGCGGAGGCCGTCCAGACGCTCAATCTCTGCTTCGGCTTTTGCAAGCCGTGCTGTCAGGCTGCCGTGCTCCGCTGCGTTATTGGCGACCTCGCGCAGCCTTTCCTCGATGCCCTTCAACTTCTCGGCGGCGTGGTAGACGGCCTGTGTGCTGCCGCCCCTGCGGAACAGCTTGCCCTTGTCATCCGACAGGCTCCTCAACGCGCTCGGAAGGTTGGCCGCGCCCATTCCGGCGCTGTATATCTGGCTGTTCACGCTGCTGTCGCTCAAGAGAGCCGCGTTGTGCAGCTCGTCCAGCGTGAAGGTGCTTACCTTCCGGAATACGTCCTCCGAATGGCCGAGGAGCCGCTGCAACTCGCTATCGGGCAGCGGCTCTCCTTCCGCCGTGGTGAGCGTCAGCGCCCCACCATGCGAGCCGGACGTTCGCTGCACGATGACCGTCTCGCCCCCATCGCTGACGATAGTGACGCTGCCGCCGTAGTGCCCACCGGCAAGCGCGGGGTAGTAGGTTGCAGAATTGGCGCGGGAATACCCGAAGAGCACCTGCCGCACGAACTCCAACAGCGTGCTCTTGCCCGCCTCGTTCGGGCCGTAGAAGACGGTTACGGGCCGCTCAAAACCGCCCCACTCACGCTCCGCAAAGTGGCCGAATCCGTCGATGCGCAGCCGCTGTATCCTCACGCCTCATCCTCGATGAGCAGGTCGACGGCCAGCTCCTCCGCCTGCGCGATGAGGGCGGCGAGCTCAGCCTCCACCGGCGCTGCGTCGCGGAGGTAGCGGCGGTAGTTGCCGTGTTCGTACAGGTCCGGCAGGTCGGCAAGCAGCCGCTCCATGAGTTCAGCGTCGCCTCTTGACCTGTCGGACGTCTTCAGCACCTCGGCCAGAAAATCTGCGCCCGCAGCGCGTGCTGACCTGTCGTACGGGGCCGACGTTTCGTCCTCAATGCGCTCGCACCACACGAACGGTGAGCGTTGCGACCAGCTGCTATTTATCTCCTCCTGCCAGTCACGCAGGGCGTTTGGCCGTCGCAGTGAGCGGCTCAGCTCGCCTCTGCCTGTTATGGAAACCCGCGCGACCACCGAGCGCCCGTCAGCGCTATCCAGCACGTCCTCCATCTTCCCGTGCAGCGCGTCCAGCAAACTCTGCTCCGGTTCGAGCGGACTAATGTCCACGGAAACGCGCTCCCAGCGAATGAGATCGACCGCGCGAAACTCCACGTTCGCATTGCCGCCGTCATCCACCTCAACCAGATACACGCCGCGCGCGCCCAACTCGTTGGGGTGGCGACCCTGCGGATTGCCCGGGTATGCGACAACAGGGTTGCGCTCGTTGAGGATGCGCCGCGTGTGGACGTGCCCCAGCGCCCAGTAATCAACCCCTGCTTGCCGCAGGTCATCCACCGTACAGGGCGCGTACGACTCGTGGCCCGTGTCGCTACCGACGTTGGCGTGCAGCAGCCCGATGGAGAACCCGGCGGGAGTCACATTGCCAAGGCCGAGTGCAAGATTGTCCCGAACGTCGCTCTTCGGATAGCTGATGCCGTGGACGACGGCGCGAGCAGGGTCCTCGGGGAATACGGGCACGCGCTCCCACTCCCTGCCGAACCGGTGGCACAGGGCCGGGTAGGCCAGCCTCGCCTCCCAGCCGTCGAGCGGGTCGTGATTTCCGTGACAGACGAACGAACGGATGCCCTGCTCGTCCAGCCTCTCCAGCCCCTCGATGAACTTCCGTTGGGCACGCAGGCTGCGCTCCGCGCCGTCGTACACGTCGCCGGCGACAAGCAGCGCGGCTACCCTTTCACGGATGCACAGGTCGATGATGTTGTCGTACGTCCTGAACGTCGCGTTGGATATCTCGCCCGCGATGCCCTCCGGCGCGGCGTCGCGCAGCCCCTTGAAGGGGCTGTCGAGGTGCAGGTCGGCGGCGTGGACGAATCGGAGCAGCGTCATCGGTCTAAGTGTAGTTCCCGGAGACGTTGTTTACAGGCGTGAGGCGGGAGTGGCGATACTGCGGGCTGGGCTCTACACGCTTCCACTGCGTGGCGACTTGGGCCGGAAGGTTCTGAGGAGCACATGGGTAGTCGGCTGGCCGACCCCTTATAGTAGAGGCGGCCGGATCCACCGTGTCGTCCGCCTTCACGGTCACCCCCTTCACCGACATGAACTGCCGGTAGTACCTGCAGTTTGTGCAACACTTCCGAAGCTCACCCTGATCGCCGCAATGCCACCTCTCCACCCAAGAACTTCAGTCCGTTTAACTCGCCAGCGAGGAGAGGGATCGTGATGTCACTAAGGTCACCGACTTCCAATGTCAGGGGACAATCGCTGGCCGATCCGGTGGCGATAACGATTCGGCTGAAGCGGGCTTGAGCGTCATGGCCTAGGTAGTGCCTGGCCATCCCCAGTTGCCAATCGGTCGTGTGAAGGAATTTGACCATGCTCATTATCCCCTTCTGCTTTTCGGCAGGCTAGCGCCGCCGACTAGACCTTCGCCGCATCCAACGCCTTCAAGATGAGCGCCTGCGGATCCGGGAACCGACGTTCCTCCTGTGGGCGCAGGAAGAGGAGCGTCGCCTCCCGCACCGGTCTTCCCGTGGTTTCCCCAACCGCCCAGGCATAAAGGCCCAGCTGCACCTCATACTCAGGCCCCAACTCCTGGACTTGCTTGGTGGTGAGGTTGTCCGTCTTGTAGTCGACTATGATTATCCCCTCCGGCGTATCAATGAGCAGGTCAATGAAGCCCTCCATCAGCCTATCACCGAGCTTCGTACTGACAAAGACCTCCCGGAAATAGTTGGTCGAGCGCTGCTTCACGCTTTCGATCAGCCCCTTTACTGTCTCAGTTGCCAACGCGTTGCGCGACAGCTCAAGGACATCCTTCGCTGCGTCGCCGATGCCCTCCGCCTCCGCCTGGGCACGGCAGATGTCCTCCAGCCCCTCGCCGGTAAGCAGGTCAATGCTCTGCAGCACTGCGTGGACCGCCCTCCCAAGGTTCGTCCCGCCGCGCCCTCGCCGGTACGGGATTTCGCCTTCGCCCGCCTCCGCCTTCTCCGATGTCCCATCTCCTTCCGCAGGCACACTCCGCGGCTGCCCCTTCACCCGCTGTGCGATGGCCGTGACCGCCTGCGCTTGAGGCCGCGACGCCTTCTCGATGGCGGATTCACGCTGCGCCTCCCACTGCGCCCGCAGAGCGGCAAAATCGCCATCAGGCGCAGCCCTCTCCTCCCTCGCCTGCGGAGTGTAGCCGCCCGCTGCTTCCACCAACGTCTCCCAGTCGAGCTTTTGGAACAAGTCTAGGCGGTCCGCGCAGAACTCCTCCAGCCTGGCGGCGCGCGTTGTGTCGTTCTTGGCCCTGCGGCGGAATAGGCTCACAAGAAGGTGGTCCTTGGCGCGCGTGCAAGCCACGTAGGCCAGCCGCACGTCCTCCGCTGCCGCCGCTGTTGATTCTTTACCCTTTGCGGCCTCATATCCCGGCGTAGGGACGCGTATGCCGCCAGGCAGGGTGAGTTCGATCTCCGCCTGGCCGGAGGTCCGGTCCACTATCACGTTGTCTACATTGCGATTGGGTGTGCTCCCAAAACCCGTGAGCACCACCACGGGAAACTCCAAGCCCTTGGCGGCGTGAATCGTCATGATGCGCACGCAGTCCTCGTCCGACTCCGGCGCCGGCGACTCCACCGCTCGCGCCCGCTCCACGACCTGTCCCTCAATCCAGTCGAGGAAGCCGCGCAGCGAGCTGCCGCCGGCCCGCTGGTACGCCCGCGCCTGCTCCACCACGAAGCGCAGCCGACGCCATCGCTCGCGGGGCCGACGGCGGTCAAAGGAGAGCTCAACCAGATGTCGCTCCCGGATGAACTCCTCAATCAGCTCGTCCGGAGGCTTCAGCCCACACTTCTTGTTGGACTCGCGCAGCACTGCCAGGGCCTCGGCCACCGGGCCCGTGGCGCTGCCAGGGTGCAGGTAGTCGAACCGCCCCCCGTCGTCTACAAACTGCAGCAGCTCCATATCGCTGCAGGAGAAGGCTGTTGAGCGAAGCGCTGCCACGAGCGCCACCTGGTCGCCCGGGCTGTCGATAGCCCGAAGGCAGTTCAGCAGTTGCCTGACGTCTTCCGTGCCCAGCACGATGGACTCGCTCTCGATGCGATACGGCACGTCCGCAGCCTCCAGCGCCTGCTCTAGCGCCTCCAGGTTCGTGCGGCTTGGCAGGAGGAGGCAGATGTCCCGGTAGGTCGCGTTCCGCCACTCTCCGGGTTTCTCGCTACGGACCTGCCACGGCTCTTCCTTGATTCGCCGGGCCAGGGCAGCCACCGTCTGCCCTTCCAGCCGGCGGGCGAAGTCCGAGTTCCCGCTGACGCTCTCGCCCACGTAGTAGACCGCGGGCGGCGGCGCCTCCTCCACCTCCTTCGACACGCCGTGTGTGGCGATGAGGTCCCGGTACTCGGCCTGCAACTCGCTGTCGTCCTCGTTCCGCATCCACCGACCAAAAACGTGGTTCACCCAGGAGATGATGCTCTGCTGCGACCGGAAGTTCTGCTGCAACGGCGTGCTCTCGTACACCAGGTGGTTGCGCACGTGCGCCATCGTCACGATGTCCGCACGCCGGAAGCGATAGATGGACTGCTTTGGGTCGCCCACCATGAACAGCTTGCCGGGGGTCGGCGCGATGGCCTCCCAGTCCTTCGACATGCTCCCTGCACGGTCATCCGGGTCGCCGGCGAGGAAGAAGGCGATCTCCGCCTGAATGGGGTCCGTGTCCTGGAACTCGTCCACCAGCAGGTGATGGAAGCGGCGCTGAAACCGGCGGCGCGCGTCGGGGTTGTCACGTAGCATGTCGCGGGCCCAGACAAGAAGGTCATGGAACCCCGCGTGCCCTTCCTCCTTGCGCCGCGCAGACTGGTTGACCACGAACTTGCGTATCGCTTCCAACGCAGGGGTGAAGGCGGCGGTCCGCAGCGCGCCAATCTCTTCCGCCCGCAAACCCTCAAGCTCCAGGAGCATGTCCTTCAGCAGCTTGCAGGCATTGACCCCCGCCACATCGTCCTTGTCCCAATTCGTCTGGCTGCCACTCCTGGTTGAGAGCCGCTTCCAACCCAGCAGCCGGACGAGGGCTCGCTCGTAGGCGCGGTCGCCGCCGCCCGCAGCGGGCAGCCTCTGCGCCAGGGCGACGACCTCCGCTGCGTGTTCAAACAACCCATCGCCGATGCCAATCTTCGAAAACCGTCGCAGCCGCTCAATCTCCGTGACCGCCTCCGCCAGCAGGTTCCCGATGGTCAGCGTGGGCTCAGGCGCCTCTGCAATGGATGCGTCGGCCACTAGGTCATAGTTGCCGTTGAGTGCCGAGGCAACCAGGCGCAGTTGGTCCAGATTCAGTCCCAGGTGTAGCGCCCGTGCCAGCTTGGGGCCAAGCTCTGCCGACTCAAGCGATTCATCCAGCCACTGGTCCCAGGCTTGCTGGAAGCGCAGGTCCGCCTCGATTGGGTCAAGCATCTCGAAGCCTGGCGGCAGGCCCGCCTCCAGCGGCAGCTCACGCAACAGCGACTGCGCGAAGCTGTGCAGCGTCTGGATCGACGCTGCGTCCATCTCCGACACGGCCCGCCGGCACCGGTCGCGTGAGCCCTCATCGAGGCTTTCGTCCTCAGCCGCGTACTCGAGGTCACGGCGGACCCGGTCCCGCAGTTCAGCGGCAGCGGCCTCGGTGAAGGTGATCGCGGCCAGTCCCGCCATCTCCGCAGCGCCCGAGGCGATCAGCGTCACTATGCGGCCCACCAGAGCGGTGGTCTTTCCCGTCCCTGCTCCAGCCTCGACGAAGAGGTTCTCGTCCAGGCTCTGCTGGATGCGGTCGCGGTGCTGCTGGTCCGACGGCTGGTCATGCTGCATCATCCCGCGTCCTCTTCCGCATCGGCGTCGAGGGCGCCGCCACTAAGTAATTTGTAGGCAGCGGCCTGCGGCGAGTCGCCCTTGCGCGCCCACAACGCCAGCTTGTTGGTGGGGCAGATGCGCTGGAAGTCGCAGTAGCGGCAGTTTTCGGGTCCGCCGAAGCCGGGCGGGCCTGGGTTCGCCGGGAAGATGCCGCCCCGCACACCCTCCGCGATGGCCTGTACCGTATTCCTGAACTGCGCCTCAATGGCGTCGAGGGTAACGGGAACGCGAATGTATCCGCCGTTAGCAGAAATGAACCAATACTCGGCGCGCAGGGCCGCATCCGGCAGCAGCGTCTCACGCACTGCAAGCGCGTACACGGGCAGCTGCAGCCGTTTCCCCGCCATCAGGGGATCGTCCTCCATCTTCCGGTATTGCCGGGAAGAGCCTGTCTTGTAGTCCATCACCACAGCTCTACGGCCGTCCTCTGCCACATCCACGCGGTCGATGAAACCCCGGAAGCGGACCTCGCCGCCGTCCGGCAGCGCCAATGCCACCGGCGGCCCGTCGAAGCCGAACGCGTACTCGGAGTGACGGGGTTGCATCCCCTCGTCTGCCCGGTACTGCTCGTCGTCATCCAGGAACCTCTCCAGGTCCTGCAGGATGTCCTCCTGCGCCACCTCCCACAACACGCGGCGCCCCGTCACGCCCCTTCGCTCCGCCTCCCGGAACTCCTCTTGGGCGATCTCCCGGAGCCGTTCCCGCTGCAAGAGTGTCCACCCCTCGCGAGGCGAGGGGGCCCCTGCGTCCATCGCCTCCTTGATGAATCGCTCCAAGATGGCGTGGACCAGGCTGCCCCGTTCCAGCGGGGAGATGGTCAGCACGTCCTCGGGTGTTTCCCATGCTGACAGGTTGAGCACGTTGCCCAGGAAGTGGCGGTATGGGCAGGTGGCCCATGACTCCAACCGCGTCGGTGACATGACCTCCGAGAGCGATCCGCCGAGCCGTCCGCTGCCGCCCGCGATCCCGCCCACGAACCCGTCCCACTCGGTAAGCCCGTTAGTTGCGCGTGCCCGATCCATCGCGAGCGCCCGGCCCAGAGGGCCGCCGTCCGAGGCCAGCGGGTGCCAGCGCAGGCGAGATCCCGTCCTCTGCCATCGCGCAAGGGCCAGCACGTCGTACTCGTTGCCGTCTGCGGCGCGTCCACCCTCTGCCAGCCGCAGCGCGTCCTCCATTGATTCGATGACCGTCAGCCATGGAGCATCGTAGGTGTGCAGCCGCTCCGATGAGACGCGTTCACATGCGAGTGTCGAGGCTGCCTCAAGCAGCCAGGGCGAGGGGTATTGCGCCCGCCGCGTCACAGGATCGACCCGCGAATACGAGAGCCGTCGCCGATCCCCGCCTGCGAGGGCGGCCAGATAGTCGCGCCGCTCGTGCAATTGGGCCTCCCGTCGAAGGGGCAGGGCGCCCACCAGCACCTGAGCGCGCACGTACTCCGGCAGCAGCGGGTCCTCGCCGCTCCGGGCCGGGTAGTCGCCCTCCGACATCCCCAGGAGCCATACGGTGTCGAATTCCATTCCCGTCGCGGCCCCAAGCCCTGCCACAAACACGCCCGTTCCAGTGGCGCCGCTCCGTCCCATGTATGCCGAGAGAGCGTGATCAAGCGCTTGCTGAAACCCGGCCAGCGTCGTCGCCGGTTCAACCGCGTCCAGCTTGCCGAGTTCCTCCAACGCTGACTCCAAACGCCCAAGCGCGTCCTGCTGTTGCGTCGGCCAGTCGTTCTTCCCCTGGCCGTACCGGTCTATGGCGTCCTTGGCCCACTCGGCAAAGGCGCTCCAGGGGCTGCCGTCCGCGGGGGGCTTGTCCTGCGCCAATTGCTCGACAAGCGCCAATAACCTCTCAGCACAGGCGATTGCCTCGATATAGCCCCTCACCTGGGCTTCCGTCAGGTCACCCCGCGCCTCTGCCCCCCGGCGACGCCGCCCCACACTGCCGGTCAGGCCGTGTACCCGTTCCTTCCATTGCTCCAAGCCGCGCACGACGCCCGCTTCCCGCGACAGTCCCTCCCAACGCTGCAGCTCGCTGGACGCTGACCGGTTGCTCGCGGCGTTCCACACCGGCGCGTCCGCCAGCCACCGCATCAGGGCGGCACGGCCAAAGTCTTCCCTGAAGACGTCCAGCATCCCCGTAAGCAGCCGTCCCGGAACGGAGTCCTGCAGTGGCGACGGGTCCGGGCCCGCCACCGGTATGCCGGCAAAGCCCAGCTCCATCCGAAGTTGAAAGGCGTAGGGATCCTGCCGCCGGTAAAGGGCCGCCATGCGGTGAAACGGCACGCCCGCTTCCGCCCGCTGGAGCATGTCGCGCACCGCCTGTCGCACCTCTTCCCGCGCGTCTGGGGCCGATACGATGGACTCTGGTCTCGCGTCCAGTTCTGCTGAACCGTCAGCGCTCGCTTCACTGAGCCGCTCCCACCACGCGCCCTCGGCGTCGTCGACGCCCGCCTCGCCCGTCCGCCCCACAACGAGGCTGCACGGCGCAGCATCCGACAGCGCTGTCAGCAGCGCGGTCTCACCCGGCGATGGCCGTGTCAGGAGAAAAAAGACCAGCGCGCCCACGTCCTGCAGCGCCGGCTGCCCTCGCCCCGAGCGCACCGCCTCCGCCGCAGCCCAAGCCTCGTCTTCAGGCCCGTAGTACTCGGCGGTCCGCTCCCGGAATCGGCGGTACAACTCGGCGGTTGCCTGCCGCAGTGGACCTTCTCCCGCCAGCGTGTCGAGCTGACTCTCCGTCAGGCGCACCAGCTCTTTGAACGCAGCCTGCAGCGATTCGTGCAACGTGGCGTGCCCCGCCACGCTGCCGAGCGGTTCCTTCCCCACCACCTCCATCGCCACTGTGCGGATAACAGCCATCTCCGCCGCCGCGGACAGCGGCCGCCGTCGCTGCGACGCCATGGTCGGCGCTCCCAGCTGTTCGGCCAAGCGTGCCAGGGCCATAAAGCCTACGTTGAGGAGCCCACCGTCACCGGCAAGGACCCGGCGGAGGCCGATGCCCGCGTAGGTGTTCGGCGGCACGATGGTCACCGGCGCAAGCGGGTTGCCCGCCTTGGCCTCGGCCACCAACGTCTGCAGCCGCTCCCGCGCGGGCCTTCCATATGGCTCCAAGTACACTTGCACCTACAGGTTCCTTCCAATAATGTCTTTAGCCCGAATCCACCGAAGGTATGACGTTGCAGCAGCAGAATGGGTGATGAGGGGCAAAGGGAGGCGATGGTCCGGGCACGATTCGGGTAAATGGGGCCGGTGTCTGTCTTCAGCCGCCGCGGGGAGACCTTGTGACCGTCTGGGGACGTTGGGTAGGGCGAGATGGCGGGGAGAGGACGCGGCGAGAGGTGCTCGCGGACCGGACTGGCGCGAGTTTGCGGGGACGTTCGGTTGGGCGGATGGCGGGTCAGTTGCGGACGGGCGCCGTCAGGCTGGGAGTGGAATCGCTCGCAGCCGTGCCAGGGCGCGACTGAACTGGGTTTCCCAAGGCCAGCGCTGTGGCAGATGCAGGGTGAGGCGGCGTGCCGAGCGGGTGAGCCGTCCGGCCAGGGAGAAGAACCGTCGCCGAAGGGTCTTGGTGGTCGCGATCTGCTCGCCCAGACCGATCCGCGCCGTCCAGCGGGCCAGGTTGTGGGCCATCCCTGTACCGCCAGCCAAGCGCCGTTGGCGGCGAAGCGGCCGGACGGCATGTGGTTCAGACCGACGCCGTACTTGAGGTCTCGAATGGCGTTCTCGATCTCGGCGTGGCGGCGGTGGTCGGCCTCCAGTTCCAGGGTCTCTCCGTCCCGGTCGGTGATGAAGCCGTGATAGCTGTAGGTGGCGAAGAGGGCCAGTTGGGAACCGGGCGTGGGCTTCACCCGCCGGACGATGAGCCGCACCGGTGCGGCGCCGGGCTCAGTCCGGAAGGGGGTGTAGGTGGACTGCGCCACATCGGCGGCGCCGTCCATCCAGTAGGGGACCGGCGTCCAGTCTGCATCGGGAATCGCCTCGATCAGGTTCCGCAGGCTTTTGTGCTGGCGGATGGTGATGGAGAAGCGGACATCCATCTCACGACAGGCGGCGACGAGAGCGTGGGCGTAGAAGCCGCTGTCGGCCCGCGCCGTAAGTTGCCCGCTGGCCCCGGCACGGCGAACCCGGCTCACCGTTTCACGCAGGAAGTGGGCGGCGCCCCGAGCGGTGTTGGCGCGGCCCTCGCGCAGCCGGGACATCAGCACGTCGCCGGTGCCGGCGGCGACGGCCAACAGGGGGTGATAGCCCCGCTTGCCGGGATAGCCGTGGTGGCGCGCTCCCTCCTTGGCCAGTCCATAGGTCTCGCAGATGGTCGAGTCCAGGTCGATGGTCAGGGGCGAGTCGCCGGGTCCGGCCCCAGCGGCCCAGGCCCGGGCCAACAACTGGCGGCTCACGCGGTCGAGTTGACGGACATGCCCCCACCGGAAGCTGCGCAGGAAGGTCCCCAGGGTGGATGGCGCCTTGACCACGCAGCCTAGAACACCGACCGTCCCACCAGCGCGCAGCGCATCGGCGTCGTCGATGCAGTCGCCGCCAGCCAGCGCGGAAGCGACCAGCGTCAGCATCTTGTCCCCCGTGTTCGCCCGTCCCGGCGCGCCGCCGAGGTCAAGGTGATGGTCGACGAGTTCTCGCAGGCCCAGGTGCCGGGCGAGGGTGGCCGGCACGAGCAGGCCGGCATTGGCCACCAGGCGATGGTCGTCAAAGAGGATGCGGATACGGTCGGGTTTGTTCTGTGGCAGCATCTATTGGGTGCTCCTTGTTTCCGCGCGGGTTTCTGTTCCAAAACCATTATCCCAGATTCAGAGGAGCACCCTCTAGCTTCTTCATGGGCTGTCCCCAAGGCCGTCATTCGGTGGATTCGGGTTTACAGGACTCTTGGCTATCGACAATAATGGCGTATGAACATCTGTCGCTTATTCGCGCCGGTTGTTGCGGTCCTGATGGCGGTTGCTTGCATCACCGAGAGTCCAACGCCTGTCCCGACGGCTACACGAGATATCGAAGCCACAGTGCAGGCTGCCGTGGCTGCCGCGCTGCCCACGGCAACACCCACCCCGACCCCGGACATTGGCGCCACCGTAGAGGCCCGGGTGGCGGCCACGCTCGCCGCCATCCCCACGCCGACACTTGTGCCAACGGCTACTCCCACGCCAACGCCCCTTCCAACGGCTACTCCCACGCCGACACCCGTTCCAACCGCTACCCCGACGCCGACACCCGTTCCAACCGCTACCCCGACGCCGACACCCGTTCCAACCGCTACCCCGACGCCGACACCCGTTCCAACCGCTACCCCGACGCCGACACCCGTTCCAACCGCTACCCCGACGCCGACACCCGTTCCAACCGCTACCCCGACGCCGACAACCCGTTCCAACCGCTACTCCGACACCGACGCCTGTGCCAACGGCCACCCCGACACCAACGCCCGTTCCAACCGCTACCCCGACTCGGACGCCTAGACCTACGCCAACCAAAGACCCGGCGGCGTCGCTGAGCGCAATGGTGAAGCAGGTCAGGCCCGCCGTGGTGCGGATTCAGACCAGTTCGGGGTCCGGCTCCGGGGTCATTTTCGAGACGCAGGGCCGGACCGGGTACGTCGTCACCAACCATCACGTCGTCGAAGGTGAAGTGCAGGTCAGCGTCATAGTAAACGATTCCACTACCTATAGGGGCTCCGTCCTGGGTACTGACAGCGTTCGCGACCTGGCGGTGGTCAGCATCTGCTGCGGCAGCTTCCAGACCCTGCCCTTTGGCAACGCCGCAGCCCTACAGCCCGGCGACGAAGTGGTGGCCATCGGATACGCCCTGGGACTACCCGGCCAGGCCACCGTAACCCGGGGCATCGTGTCGGCACTGCGTTACGATTCAACGCACCGCAGCGATGTGATCCAGACCGATGCAGCCATCAACCCCGGCAACAGCGGCGGACCCATGCTCTCGATGTCGGGCGAGATCCTGGGCATCAACACCTTCCGTTATGATGAATCGCAGAGTGGGAGGCCCACCGAGGGGCTGGGCTTTGCAATCTCAGGGACAACGGTGCAACAGCAAATCCCCACACTCCGGGCCGGCCCACCCGCTCCCACGCCTACGCCAACCCGCCGCCCCACCGCTACGCCCGTACCGGGACAAACCAGCGATTTCGGCCCCACCAGCGGAGAGCTGCGGCACGACCCGTCGGACAATGCCATCGAGACTCAGTATGCCAACGTTTCCATTGCCGACATGATAGTGGAGGCCACCTTTGTTAACCCGTACTCGGCAGCTTCTAACAAATGGGACTACGGGTTCATCTTTCGGCAAGAACACACTGGCCCAGCCATTCATTTCGTAGTCACCAGCGACCGGCGTTGGTATCTTGCGTGGAGGGAAACATCAGACGCCGACAACCAACGTGTGGGCGGAGGAACTATCCCAACGTTCGACACCAGCGCCGGGGGCCGGAACCACCTGAGAGTTGTCGCCATCAAAGAACGCGGCTGGCTCTTCGTCAACAGCGAATTTGTCTCCGCTCTCGATTTGTCGGACGTAACCGGAGCGGGCGACGTCGCCGTTATTACTGGAGCTTTTATAGGCGATGAAGTCGCCGGTGCGGTCACCCGGTTTGAGAATTTCAGAGGCCACCGGCTAAACAGGCGCTACGGCCCCGCCGACGGGAAGTTGGAAAACGAGCCTGGAAAAATTGCCACACACTGGAGCGGGGTGCGGGCGCGCGACCTAGTCGTGGAGGCCGAGTTCGTTAACCCCCAAGGCTCCGACTGGGACTACGGATTCATAATTCGCAATCCCGAATTCAACCGGTTCGAAGTTATCGGACTGACCGATAAGGCATCGTGGTTCCATTACGCTCGAGACGTTAGCGATGACGAATACGCCAAAGTGGCCGATGGCTACCTATCGGGCGCAGGGATAAGTTTGCTGAGTAGAAACCACCTGTTGATAATCGCAATCGAGGGAGCCGGTTGGCTTTTCGTAAACGACCGGTTGGTTGCCAAGCTGGACCTGGGCCACAACCAGACAAGCGGTGGAATTAGCACGATGGGCGATTTTTACTTGAGCCACCAGGGGTCGCCCAGCTTCGAGAACTTCAACGTTTGGGTCCCTTAAACGGCCACAAGGCAAGGGCTGGTTAGTTCAACACAAACACCCGCCCAGCATTTCTGCCAAGGCCAGAATCTGGGCATGTGTATGGGCCTGGCGCGCCATTGGGCAAGCTCTTCGTTCCACTTATCCTTCAACCGGGCCACCGTGCTCGCCGATACCGGCACCTCTTCTCCCAGCAGTCCCCACACCGCCAGATCGAAGTCACCTTCTGAAAGACCGTGCAGGTACAACTGGGGGATCAGTTCAGCAACCTTCCTGGTCCTGTTGACGAGCAGCGGCAGCAACCGGCTCTTGAACACCCCCTCGGTGTTGCGCACCCGTGGCCTCCTCAGCTGTATCGTTCCCGAACTCAGCGTCAGCCTCCGGGGTCTGGCGTATCCGTTCCGGTAGCCGGTGTCCAGTCCGAGTCAGACCTGCGAGCCGACTTCGCCCTTCCCAGAAACTCCGTCACCTGCTCCTACAGCAACTCCTGGATCAGCCGCTGGACCGGCTTCTCACCCAATCCTCCAACTGCTCCCCCTCCGGCCTTTGACTCCGACCTGCTCCCAGTGCTTCCCTTTCCCATAGGCGGTGTATCTCCTCCCTTGGGCCTCAAGCCCGTGTTGTTCACTGAGGGGGTACACCGCCTGACTGTTTACTTCTTGCCAAATCTTGCGGAGTTAGAGTGGAATCTGAAGACAGCATCCCAAGAATCGAGCAAAGATTGATTGAAAACGTGGTCGGCTTCAGGTTGGATTCTGAAGCCATCAAAAAGGTGGTCTTCTGAAATTAAGAGGGTGTTCAGGGCAGGGAATACGCCGCCAAATGCTGACGTCTCCAGTCGTTGTCTCTGCCATCCTCGACGGCCGATGGCTCTGCCCTAAGTAGAGTCCCAGGAAGTGGTGTAAGCCCGAATCCACCGAAGGTATGACGTTGCAGCAGCAGAATGGGTGATGAGGGGCAAAGGGAGGCGATGGTCCGGGCACGATTCGGGTAAATGGGGCCGGTGTCTGTCTTCAGCCGCCGCGGGGAGACCTTGTGACCGTCTGGGGACGTTGGGTAGGGCGAGATGGCGGGGAGAGGACGCGGCGAGAGGTGCTCGCGGACCGGACTGGCGCGAGTTTGCGGGGACGTTCGGTTGGGCGGATGGCGGGTCAGTTGCGGACGGGCGCCGTCAGGCTGGGAGTGGAATCGCTCGCAGCCGTGCCAGGGCGCGACTGAACTGGGTTTCCCAAGGCCAGCGCTGTGGCAGATGCAGGGTGAGGCGGCGTGCCGAGGGGGTGAGCCGTCCGGCCAGGGAGAAGAACCGTCGCCGAAGGGTCTTGGTGGTCGCGATCTGCTCGCCCAGACCGATCCGCGCCGTCCAGCGGGCCAGGTTGTGGGCCATCACCTGTACCGCCAGCCAAGCGCCGTTGGCGGCGAAGCGGCCGGACGGCATGTGGTTCAGACCGACGCCGTACTTGAGGTCTCGAATGGCGTTCTCGATCTCGGCGTGGCGGCGGTGGTCGGCCTCCAGTTCCAGGGTCTCTCCGTCCCGGTCGGTGATGAAGCCGTGATAGCTGTAGGTGGCGAAGAGGGCCAGTTGGGAACCGGGCGTGGGCTTCACCCGCCGGACGATGAGCCGCACCGGTGCGGCGCCGGGCTCAGTCCGGAAGGGGGTGTAGGTGGACTGCGCCACATCGGCGGCGCCGTCCATCCAGTAGGGGACCGGCGTCCAGTCTGCATCGGGAATCGCCTCGATCAGGTTCCGCAGGCTTTTGTGCTGGCGGATGGTGATGGAGAAGCGGACATCCATCTCACGACAGGCGGCGACGAGAGCGTGGGCGTAGAAGCCGCTGTCGGCCCGCGCCGTAAGTTGCCCGCTGGCCCCGGCACGGCGAACCCGGCTCACCGTTTCACGCAGGAAGTGGGCGGCGCCCCGAGCGGTGTTGGCGCGGCCCTCGCGCAGCCGGGACATCAGCACGTCGCCGGTGCCGGCGGCGACGGCCAACAGGGGGTGATAGCCCCGCTTGCCGGTATAGCCGTGGTGGCGCGCTCCCTCCTTGGCCAGTCCATAGGTCTCGCAGATGGTCGAGTCCAGGTCGATGGTCAGGGGCGAGTCGCCGGGTCCGGCCCCAGCGGCCCAGGCCCGGGCCAACAACTGGCGGCTCACGCGGTCGAGTTGACGGACATGCCCCCACCGGAAGCTGCGCAGGAAGGTCCCCAGGGTGGATGGCGCCTTGACCACGCAGCCTAGAACACCGACCGTCCCACCAGCGCGCAGCGCATCGGCGTCGTCGATGCAGTCGCCGCCAGCCAGCGCGGAAGCGACCAGCGTCAGCATCTTGTCCCCCGTGTTCGCCCGTCCCGGCGCGCCGCCGAGGTCAAGGTGATGGTCGACGAGTTCTCGCAGGCCCAGGTGCCGGGCGAGGGTGGCCGGCACGAGCAGGCCGGCATTGGCCACCAGGCGATGGTCGTCAAAGAGGATGCGGATACGGTCGGGTTTGTTCTGTGGCAGCATCTATTGGGTGCTCCTTGCTTCCGCGCGGGTTTCTGTTCCAAAACCATTATCCCAGATTCAGAGGAGCACCCTCTAGCTTCTTCATGGGCTGTCCCCAAGGCCGTCATTCGGTGGATTCGGGCTTATGCATAGCGGGCAAGCCCCGCAGCTAGCATCTATAAAGCCCCTAACTACTTATTCCGAAAGGTTTTATTACGCTAGCGTAATAAACGAGTGTAGATGTCATTTCGCTCCTGTTTTTCAACCAACCGCTGGACGGTCAGCACCCGCTCGGGTATCAGCTCTTGCAGCGACGACGACACTATCCCACGCATGGCAGGGGCCGGTATCGCCTCAGCTTCCACGGCCCGGGTGACTTCCGGTGACCGGGTATCGCTGGCCTTTGGTGGTCGTGTCGGTAGGCCCATGGTGTCTATCTGGTCGTCGTTGACGGCCAGCCGGTGAAAGGTTAGCTCACCGCCCCATGAGGCCAGGAAGGTACGCAAGCGCCCCTCAATGGACTTGTCTATCAACACACCCGCTTGATCGTAGTCTCCCACGTACAGAATGACGGCATTCGAGCGCCCGGACTCTTGGATATGTCCTGCGGCTTGGTATAGGAAGGATAGGCTGGCAAAGCCGCCTGATGGGAATAGGGGTACCACGTACTCACGGCATACCTGGCCCAGGACACCGGCCAGTGACCGGGATTCGCACCACACCTCAACAAGGGTGTCCGTAGAGTCCCAATAGTCACGCCGGTAGATGCTGGCCGCAGCTTCGGCAAAGTTGCCCAGGCCAGCGTATCCAGTGTTCCAGTACGCCTGACGGCTTGAGTCTTCAATCCAAGAGTAGGGCAGCGCCCCGGTGTCTCGCATATCGACTGTAGCCTTTTGGAGCTGCTGATACCCACGGTCGGACTTTTCGACAAGGTTCTGAGTGACCATCCGGTAGAAGATATGCCGGATGCTCACCGGCCTATCGGCTTCAGCGACGGCGTAGATCGCGCTCCGAAGTGTCTCCATTTGCTCTTGTGTCCGACGTCGCTTTCGCATCGTTTCAAATGCCCTTCTGAGAGGCCCGTACAGCGACGTTTCCGCCCCTTCGGGTATCCCAGGCCGTGTTGGCCGCATCCTGAGCCAGCACCAGGGCCACGGCCTCACGATAGGCGATAACGCGCTTGCAGCTCCGCCGCCACCAGTAGCCAGGGCAGGAGCAAGCGGTGAGGTCCGTCCGGTACGTCGGCGCTATCACTCGTCCTCGTCTTCGTCTACCTCGTCTGCCATCTCCGCCAGGACATCGATTGCTTCTTGCGCTTGCCGTAGCAGGTCGACCACCTTGGCCCCTTGGATGATGATGTCAAAGTCTCGTTCCTGTGCCTCAGATTGGACGTCGGGATATTCTTTTCCACCTGCTTCGAAGCCGTGGGTATACTCTTTCATCCACTCGGCCACATTCATGATTACGTCGCGAATTGGGTCGGCTAGATAGTCCCCAAGGGTGACTGGCTCCCACTTTCCGATTGCCATTAGTCGCTCTCCTTATATGCTGAATCCATATCGTGGCTACTCATCCCGTCCCTCCCGTGCCAGCGCCCTTAGCGCCCGATGACGCCGGTTGAGCGCGTCGTATCAAGGTGGGCGGCTGGGATTGCATGCCGGGAGCCCCCCCCCTGGGGGGGGGCGCCCCCCTGATAGGTTCGTGTCAGTTGATACGCGTCGTATCAAGGTGGGCTGCTGGGATTGCATGGCTCGATACACTGTCCTCTGGTGAATGCCTATGATTGCGGCAATGTCCTCAACGGTCCAACCATCATCCTTCAGGTCACGGATGGTCAAGTTGCGCCCCGCTTTGGCATCGCGCCTTGACTGCCCCGACCTTCGGCCCCTCGCCGCCTGGACTTCCGGGGCATGGTTCAGGGCTGGCCTCGCCCATACAAACGATGCCACGCTGTAGGCGATGTCCCGGACCTCCTGTGTCTCCAGGGACACGGAGAAGAACCGATTAAGGTTGTTCGCATGGTATTCGACCCGCTTATGCCATTCGTCCTGGTCCCGCCCCAACGATGCCTTGTAGGCCCAAAACCTTACGTGGTCGAACAGGGCAAGGTTCCGTTGACCCGGCATGATGAGCCGTAGGTCTGGTAGACCAGCCGCCGTCCGCTCCCAGGGTATGGAAGCCGGCGCCGGAACCCCTTGCGTTTGCTCCAGGATCGACGTAGACGCGGTTCCCAGGGCGTCGGCGGGAAAGAGTACACCCCGTTCGTGAATCACCCCGTCTAAAAGTGCTTCCCAGCCCGCTTCACCCGCCCAATTTATGAGATACCCGGTCCTTGACCGCAGATCCCCGCTCCAGCCCGGAAAGGCGAGTTGCTGGAGATTCCGGCGCGGCTGGGTATCCCTGTACCAGAGATGTTGGCCGCCAGGGCGTCGGCTGGGTAGTCGAGCCATCGGCGGGTAAGCGGTTGCGAAGTCGGAAGGGTTGCCCCAATCAACGTCTAGGCCGCTGGCCCTCAGTGACCACGGGATGACTCCCACGGGCAACCCTTGAATTTGGTGGTGCTCTATTTCGTCTAAGCCCGAATCCACCGAATGACGGCCTTGGGGACAGCCCATGAAGAAGCTAGAGGGTGCTCCTCTGAATCTGGGATAATGGTTTTGGAACAGAAACCCGCGCGGAAACAAGGAGCACCCAATAGATGCTGCCACAGAACAAACCCGACCGTATCCGCATCCTCTTTGACGACCATCGCCTGGTGGCCAATGCCGGCCTGCTCGTGCCGGCCACCCTCGCCCGGCACCTGGGCCTGCGAGAACTCGTCGACCATCACCTTGACCTCGGCGGCGCGCCGGGACGGGCGAACACGGGGGACAAGATGCTGACGCTGGTCGCTTCCGCGCTGGCTGGCGGCGACTGCATCGACGACGCCGATGCGCTGCGCGCTGGTGGGACGGTCGGTGTTCTAGGCTGCGTGGTCAAGGCGCCATCCACCCTGGGGACCTTCCTGCGCAGCTTCCGGTGGGGGCATGTCCGTCAACTCGACCGCGTGAGCCGCCAGTTGTTGGCCCGGGCCTGGGCCGCTGGGGCCGGACCCGGCGACTCGCCCCTGACCATCGACCTGGACTCGACCATCTGCGAGACCTATGGACTGGCCAAGGAGGGAGCGCGCCACCACGGCTATACCGGCAAGCGGGGCTATCACCCCCTGTTGGCCGTCGCCGCCGGCACCGGCGACGTGCTGATGTCCCGGCTGCGCGAGGGCCGCGCCAACACCGCTCGGGGCGCCGCCCACTTCCTGCGTGAAACGGTGAGCCGGGTTCGCCGTGCCGGGGCCAGCGGGCAACTTACGGCGCGGGCCGACAGCGGCTTCTACGCCCACGCTCTCGTCGCCGCCTGTCGTGAGATGGATGTCCGCTTCTCCATCACCATCCGCCAGCACAAAAGCCTGCGGAACCTGATCGAGGCGATTCCCGATGCAGACTGGACGCCGGTCCCCTACTGGATGGACGGCGCCGCCGATGTGGCGCAGTCCACCTACACCCCCTTCCGGACTGAGCCCGGCGCCGCACCGGTGCGGCTCATCGTCCGGCGGGTGAAGCCCACGCCCGGTTCCCAACTGGCCCTCTTCGCCACCTACAGCTATCACGGCTTCATCACCGACCGGGACGGAGAGACCCTGGAACTGGAGGCCGACCACCGCCGCCACGCCGAGATCGAGAACGCCATTCGAGACCTCAAGTACGGCGTCGGTCTGAACCACATGCCGTCCGGCCGCTTCGCCGCCAACGGCGCTTGGCTGGCGGTACAGGTGATGGCCCACAACCTGGCCCGCTGGACGGCGCGGATCGGTCTGGGCGAGCAGATCGCGACCACCAAGACCCTTCGGCGACGGTTCTTCTCCCTGGCCGGACGGCTCACCCGCTCGGCACGCCGCCTCACCCTGCATCTGCCACAGCGCTGGCCTTGGGAAACCCAGTTCAGTCGCGCCCTGGCACGGCTGCGAGCGATTCCACTCCCAGCCTGACGGCGCCCGTCCGCAACTGACCCGCCATCCGCCCAACCGAACGTCCCCGCAAACTCGCGCCAGTCCGGTCCGCGAGCACCTCTCGCCGCGTCCTCTCCCCGCCATCTCGCCCTACCCAACGTCCCCAGACGGTCACAAGGTCTCCCCGCGGCGACCAGCTGAAGACAGACACCGGCCCCATTTACCCGAATCGTGCCCGGACCATCGCCTCCCTTTGCCCCTCATCACCCATTCTGCTGCTGCAACGTCATACCTTCGGTGGATTCGGGCTAAATGGGAAGACGCGCCCAAGTATCCCGCCTACGTGAGGCCCGCTGCCTCGACGGGGCGTCGGGGTCGCCGTGGACAGGGAGCAGCGCAGGCTGCTCCCGCTGAGCGAGAGGCAGGCCAACAGCAACCGGAAGCGCTGAGGCTGTTCTAAGGGCCGGACCGTGCCTCAAAGGGTTCGGTAGGAGTGACAGGGCAGGTGGTCGTTCTAGTAACGGCCACCTGCCTTCCTTCGGCGGTCACATATATGGACGTTTTTTGCATTTGTGTGGTAAGCGGCCATGACAGTAGGCTGCTGAGGTTGAGCGGTCGCTGTTCTCCTGGGCGAAATTCATGGCGGACGTGCTGTAGAAACAACCCAACCGGAAACCGAAGCCATCGTCGATTTCGCAGTTCGAGGGACGCTGAGCCTGGTAAAGGGACGGGAAAGCGAGGAAGAGATCGTGAGCGCAGGAAGCTGACCCTGAAGCAACGGGGGCAGCCATCGCCTTAGTACGGTGGCTGTCCCCGCCTAGCCTCTTGTGCGGCTGTTGCTTGTTATCACAAGTCTTGGCAGTCCAGAGGAGAGGCCGGGACCTAACTGTGGCTGGGATCTGAACTTACTCGGAGGTGGCTCGCCCATCGGGGTCCACGAAGCGAGTGCACCACCCCCTATTAACCGCCAACTCATTCCGTTCTTTAATTCTCGTTTCAAATGCCTCCCGGTCGATAGGACCGCCAAAGCTCAGATTGAAATGTGAGGGAGCCCCTGGGATCGATCGGATGGCTGCGCTCAACGAGTTCGAGTCAGGCGGGGCCGACAGAAACTCGTCCATTGACTCCTGTGGCGCTTGCAGCAATATCACTGGCTCGGGACTGCATGCCACGCTCTTAGGGGTGATGATGTAAAGAACCCTGTACCCGCCTATCTCATCAGGAACATTCGCTACCCAACTGTCGTCATAATCGGCATCAAAGACCGGTAAGTGGTGGGGTTCCGCGACACCGACTTCCAGTCCGGGGGCCTTCTGAGTATGATTGGATGCGCGGGGCTCAATCCGGATAGGGTCAGTCACCGTTTCCGTAGCCGCCATGAGATGGGTCGGTGCCCGTTGGGACACCGGGTCTTGTTGCTTCTCGGGCGAGGCGGCGGCGACGAGGATGACCATGGAAATGACCAGGACGATTCCAAGACAAGCAATCGCAGTTCTTTTCATATGCTAATCCTACAGATGCCAATTATACCACAGCAAGCCGGTGAATCAAGGTTTCGTTTCTTGCTGTCCTGTAAAGGGCGGAGTAATAATGGACCGGCGAGGCGGGGGTAAGCGTTCGGGAGTGGCGCTGCAAAACTGGACCACCCGCCGCCTTCTATAGAGTTGGAGGCAACTCGATGGAAGGTGTGAAGGATGTACAAAGTGGAACTGTACGTTCGAGTGCGCCGGGCCTGCATGGTGGAAGGGATGAGCACGCGAGAGGCTGCCCGCGTGTTCGGTCTGCACCGGGACACGGTGCGCAAGATGCTGGAGTACTCGGTGCCACCCGGGTACCGTCGACAGTCACCGCCGCGTCGCCCTAAGCTGGACCCGTACCACGGGGTGATCGACCGGATACTGGAGGAGGACCGTAGTCTTCCGAGGAAGCAGCGCCACACGGCGAAGCGGATCTATGACCGTCTGAGAGCTGAGCACGGGTTCACCGGCAAGTACACGATAGTCAAGGACTACGTGCGCGAGCGCCGCCGCCGGACACGCGAGATGTACGTTCCGCTCTCCCATCCTCCTGGTGATGCCCAGTGCGACTTCGGCCAGGCCAAGGCGGTCATCGGAGGAGTGGAGCAGACCATCCACTACTTCGTGCTGGACCTTCCCCACAGCGACGCGTGCTTCGTCAAGGCCTACCCCGCAGAGACGACCGAGGCGTTCTGCGACGGTCACGTCTCGGCGTTCTCGTTCCTGGGCGGCGTGCCCCGGAGCATCTTGTACGACAACACGAGACTGGCGGTGGCCAGGATCCTGGGAGACGGCCGGCGCCAGCGTACTCGTGTGTTCTCGGAGCTCGTGTCGCACTACCTGTTCGAGGATCGGTTCGGCCGTCCCGGCAAGGGTAACGACAAGGGCAAGGTCGAGGGGCTGGTGGGATATGCTCGCCGGAACTTCCTGGTGCCTGTGCCCTCGTTCCCAAGCTTCGATGCGCTCAACGCCTACCTCGAGGAGAGGTGCCTGGAACGGATGGGGAGACAGCTGCGTGGGCACAACGAGACGATAGGCCAGCGGATGGAGCGTGACCTGGAAGCCCTGCTGGCGTTCCCCGCCGTGCCATACGACGCCAGCGACAAGCACGTGAGCCGTGTCAGCTCCCTGTCCCTGGTGCGGTACCGGACCAACGACTACTCGGTGCCCGTGGCCTACGGTCACAGGGAGGTGGTGGTCCGGGGCTATGTGGGTGAGGTGGTGATCAGTTGCGGGGCAGAGGTGATCGCCCGGCATCCGCGCTCATACGAACGCGACGACTTCGTCTTCGACCCTGTCCACTACCTGCCGCTGCTGGAGCGCAAGACGGGAGCGCTGGACCAGGCTGCTCCGCTGGCCGGGTGGGAGTTGCCGGAGGAGTTCGGAGTGTTGCGGCGGCTGCTGGAGTCGAGGATGGGCAGGCGAGGCAAGCGTGAGTTCGTGCAGGTGCTGCGGTTGGTGGAGAACTTCCGCAAGGAGGAGGTGTACGAGGCCGTGCGCGATGCTCTCAGGCTCGGCGCCATAAGCTTCGACGCCATCAAACACCTGGTGCTGTGCAAGATGGAGGGTCGTCCGCAGAGACTCGACCTGGAGCTGTACCCCTACTTGCCCAGGGTCACCGTGACGAAGACGTCGGCCAGCGACTACATGGCGCTCATGTCGGGGATCGGACGGTGAGCGACAGGTCTACGGTGCTGTTGGAGCACCATCTCAAGGAGCTGAAGCTGCCGACCTTCCTGAGGGAGTACGGCAAGGTGTCCGGCCAGTGCGCCGCCGAGGGCGTCGACCATCCGGGCTACCTGCTGAGGCTTTCAGAGCTTGAGCTGATAGACCGCCATCACCGCATGGTGGACCGCAGGATAAAGGCTGCTCGCTTCCCTGCCACCAAGAGCCTCGACACATTCGACTTCCTGGCCATGCCGTCTGTGAACAAGCACCTGGTCATGCAGCTGGCACGCTGCGAGTACGTCGACCGGCGGGAGAACGTCATCGCTATCGGCAACAGTGGGACCGGCAAGACCCATGTGGCCCTCGGCCTGGGACTCGCCGCCTGCCAGATGGGGTTGTCGGTCGGCTTCACCACCGCCGCCTTGCTGGTACACGAGCTGATCGAGGCCAGGGACGAGCGACGACTACTCAACCTCCAAAAGAAGCTGGCCCGGCTCAAGCTGCTCATCATCGACGAGCTTGGCTTCGTTCCACTCTCCAAGACCGGCGCGGAGCTCCTCTTCGAGGTCTTCAGCCAGCGCTACGAGAGAGGTTCGGTCCTGGTCACCACCAACCTGCCCTTCGACGAGTGGACCGAGGTCTTCGGCTCGGAGAGGCTGACCGGCGCCCTGCTGGACCGCCTCACTCACAGAGTTCATATCCTGGAGATGAACGGCGAGAGCTACCGCCTCAAGCAGAGCCGGCAGGCCGTCACCACGCGCTCAGCCAGCGATTCCCCTGACGCCTAGACTCCACCGACCTCGCTGCCACTAAGGGCTCCTGACGACTCTCGTCGCAGGCGGACATTTTCGCTGAACATCTAAGCCCGAGTGGTACACTTTTGCTCCGCCCCGTGGCCTAAGATTACTCCGCCCTTGACACGCTATCCCTTCAGGAGGTGGAAATGACAGGAGTCGTCGGTCATAAAGGTAGTCGTGGTGTTGAGCTGGTCGTCGGAGTGGAAATGACGGGAGTCGACCCACCAGGATGAGCATGTGGCGGTGGCCATTGACCGTCAGGGGGTCCGCCTGGGGGAGCTTCACACAGTGGCGATGTGGCGGTGGCCATTGACCGTCAGGGGGTCCGCCTGGGGGAGCTTCACACAGTGGCGACCACCCATGGGTATGGGGAGCTCGAACGGTGGTCCCGGGGCCTGGGAGAGATTCATGCCTTCGGGATTGAAGGCACCGGTTCCTACGGTGCCGGAGTCGCCCGATTCCTGACCAGTAGGGGCCATACCGTAGTGGAGGTCAACCGGCCCGACCGGTCAACCCGCTATCGGAAGGGGAAGAGCGATCCCACTGATGCGGAGATGGCAGCGCGTGCCGTGCTTGCCGGAGTAGCCGATGCCACTCCCAAGTCAGGTGAGGGTGAAGTCGAAATGATCCGTATGTTCAAGAGCACCAAGGACTCGGCCGTCAAGGCTCGCACCCAGGCAATCAACCAGATGAAGGCCCTGGTTGTCACGGCCCCGGCCCGGCTTCGTGAGCACCTCACTGGCCTCACCGCTGCTGCCCTTGTCACCCGGTCCAAGAGCTTCCGGCCTGGTCGTATGGAGGGTCCCACCGCGGCGGCCAAGTATGCTCTTCGCTCCCTTGCCCGTCGCTACCGTCAACTCGGTAATGAGATAAAGGACCTGGAGGCCGAGATCCAACGACTCACACGGACGGCAGCCCCAGCCCTGGTGGATGGCTTCGGCATAGGACCAGACACGGCGGCGACCCTCCTCATTGCTGCCGGGAGTAACCATGACCGCCTCCACTCCGAGGCTGCCTTCGCCTCCCTGTGCGGTGTCAATCCCATCCCTGCTTCCTCCGGCAAGACCAACAGGCATCGGCTCAACCGCGGCGGCCACCGCCACGCCAATGCGGCACTCCATCGCATTGTTGTCGTCAGACTTCGTCATGATGAGCGGACCCAGGCATACATGCGTCGTCGCACCACCGAGGGGATGAGCAAGGCTGAGGTGATCCGTTGCCTCAAACGCTATGTCGCTCGCGAAGTCTTCTCCGCCCTACGGAACTCAGCCCCATCCCAAAGCATTCCTTGACATCTATAGGAGCATCAGGCTCTGTATGCGGCCCTTTTTACGTTTCAGGCCAGGCTGAGTAAGGGAATCCTTAGCTGTCGGGCGGATAAGGACCTATAACAAGCCCAATGAAACTCAATGGGACAAGAAGTGCAGAGGCTAGGAAGCGGTCATCTGGTCTGAAGAGCCCGGAAGAGTAGGAGATCGACTTGCCGACCTTTTCCAACTCCCTCCTCTATCTCTAAGTCCTGACCGAAGTGTACGGGGACGGACCTTACAGAAGGCGCTAGCCGTTCCATTGCTTCCGCCTGCCAAGGCTACCAACTGCTGCCCCCTCTTCCCTGTGGAGCCAGCGGTCAAGTGTGGGTTCAACCCGAGACTCTTTTGGGCTGCCGTTGGTGAAATCAATTCACATACACTATTGGCGAACATCGCCACGTACCGTGGTCGCGGTACTTCTCGAAATATGGCCATCCACACATGATGTACCAAGCGGCAGGTGTATCGTAGACGACCCTGTCGATGGTTTCGGAGAGCGTTCGGTCGTCACACCCGGCACTTGATGAGCAACTGCTGGTAGGCACGTGCACGCCCACGTCCCTAGTGCGGGAGCGGCGTGTGAACAACTCCCACTCCTCCTCCGTTTGGTTCCACCAGAAGAATTTGACCTCATACTCCTGTTCGGCCCACGTTTGATCCTTCCAAGTGAAGGTGGCCTCTGTGCCAGAGGAGCTCGCGGTCATGCTCCCCGTGTCGCCAGTGTGGTAGAAGTCTTCAACGTCATTGCCATCAGAAGCGTTCGGACCAGTCAGTCCATCGCAATGCACGATCTTGTTGTTAGCGTTCCTCTTCATCCCATCCATAATTGTCGTACGAGAACCGTTGCACGTGCGAGAGGAGTCGTTATATCCCTCGTGCAATGCGTACAGGTGGCCAAGCTCATGGGAGATTGCTGCCTGTCGGCTGCCTACACCCCAATCGGATCGGTCTTGAACCCATACTTGGGCCGTATCTTGGTAGTTGGCGTCTGCCCAGAAATCGTTTGAAAAAGTACGTCCATGTACGCATGCAGGAGCACTTGAGCTAAACGGGCAATCTCCTAGTTTGAACTCTATGTCGTAGTCCGACGGGCGCTCTATCCACGTTAGCTCTGGAATCTCGGCTGTCCAGTCATCGATGGCACTCATGACGTCAGAACGCAACGGGCTGTCTGCCTTCCAGTACATGTTCGCATCGTACTGCACCCACCAAAGATGAGCGTAGTTCTCCTTGCCAGCCTGTGCTTTCTGCTTCCCAGAATCGTAGTTCAGATAGAGACCGTTATGGTGGGCGACAACGACACCAACGGACACTACAGTTAGCATCAATATGAACAGGACCGCGGCTGTGGCCTTCCGTTTGGTGTTCATCGCAACGCTTCCTGAATGAAGTCGAACGCTGCCAAGTCGGAGTCGGACGACCCAGGAACGAACTGCCCGGTGTGCTCCTCGATGCCCACGCGAGAATCTCCGCGCCGAAGCCCATATATCGGTGTATTCGGGCAGGATTCACCCTCGACGCACAACACGTGATCGACTATCCCCTCCACGTACACATCTGTGGGCAACTGAACTTGTCGGCCCGCAATCTCGATTACCGTTCCTGCGGTGTGCGACCCCCATGACGGTGTGCCACGCCGCGCTTTGATCTCATTGCGCTCCTCGCTGCTCAGACCGTCTTGGGTTGAACGGGGTTCCGGTATATTCGGTGGCGGAGATGGCCGAGATTCCGGAGGTGGCGGTGTTGAATCAGACCCACCCGCAGCCGTACCGGCAGCTAGGGCAATCACCGCAACTATCAAAAAAACCGGGACAGCCCCGATCAAGACCCACTTTCTTGTCTTCATAGCTTCCTCCTGCCGAATCCATTGAGATATTTATGAATTCTGGTCGGTTGGCAGCCTGCCTCTCTATTCGGGGACCGAGACCATGATTCTCTCGTAAAAAGTCTGCGCAGGTGGAATTAGAACAACCGTACACTTGCCTGGTACAATATATACCCTCTGTTCCGTGTACTACCCCAACATACGCTAGCGCTCAGGTGTGCTAAAGCGCTTGAACTTCCTCAAAACGGGTTTTTACGAGGGAATCAGACCATGCCACCCATATATTATGATTTTATCAATTATCACAAATCCTGATGCTTTGTCAACCTGGGCGTTGGATTCACCTATACTTAAGACGCTACGATGGTGTCATTGCGAAACGGTGACCAGATCGTTCCCGGCGGCGCGACCGCAACCCGAGAACCTCAGTTTGTCTCGCCACCCAGTCCCTCGTGCAAGGCAGAGGAGGTCTTCGTCCTCAACTCCTTGGAAGTCGTAACGGACTGACTCTGGGCTAATTTACCAAGAGAGGCCGGGCTACGAGCCCTCCGCTGTCTGTGGACACAGGTGGTGTCGCCGCCAGCAATGCGCCGACCTATCATAATTGATTCTCTCGTAAAAAGTCTGTGCAGGTCGAATTAGAACAACCGTACCCTTGCCTGGATACAATATACAGTCTCTGTTCCGTGTACTACCCCAACATACGGTGGCGCTCAGATATGCTAAAGCGCTGGAACTTCCTCAAAACGGGTTTTTACGAGGGAATCATAATTGTAAGGTAACGGACCCTATGCGGCTCACAGAACCACCCGCAATTCAAAGGTGGTGCTGTCTACCGTCAAGTCGTATCTACACGATGCGGCAGGCGTCGCGCCGATCCTGGCGCATCGAGCAGACCCGGCCGGTGGAAGTGGCGTTCATGGCCTACAGGGGCACCCTTCGAACTAACGCGCTCAAGCTGGTGGCCAAGAAGCTCCAGAGCTGGCTAGCTGCGGAGAGGAGCTGCCCGAGGACGGCTGGCGGTGTTTGGTGACGATGAGGACGACCTGATGATGGCCCTAGGAGGAAGATCGTGAATGGAGAGGGGGAGGACTCAGCGGGGGCTTCGCAGTAGCTGCTTGTCCATGTGTGTGGCCTTCTTTTGTTCAGGCTTAGCCCGTAAGTATCGGGCAAGGGGGTCGATCTGCTATGTGTGAAGCCCATCCTGCTGTCCGCTCGTCAAGCCAGAGCGGGGCCTTGCATGATACCGGCACCGAAGCTGGGTTTCTTGTCAGTCCTTCGCCAGAGAAACGATGGGCGTGATACAATATGCAAGCACGACGCCATTTATATAAAGGAGGGCGAATCGTGGCGGCATACACTGTACTGAGGAGGTTTGTTCCAGTAGTAGGCGTAGTCATCCTGGCTCTGACGGTGTTCCTTGGCACCGTCTATGCGGATGACGCTTCGGATGCGGATCAGGCTCCGAATGAGCCAGTGGACACTATAGCGGTGTCTCTGACAGTTGACTGCTCGCTAACTCCGGATACGCCCGAGATACGTCGAGAGCTTGCTGATCGGAATCTCTGTGGATATGGAAACGGAACCGTGGATGGAGACGAAGAGGTAGAGCCGTACGGAACCGTGGTCGGAAATTGCGGCTCGCTTACCTTGAACCTATTCAATAGCGGGGGTGGATTTCTCCACTGGCAAACGATAATCACATCGAGTCAAGGGCCGATGTTCAGTGCATCATATTCAGGAAGTGCCCACAACCTGTATACAGGCGGAGGCCATTACGTGAGTGGGAGCGATAGTTGGATATTCTCTAGCTATTGGCAAGACGATCAAGCTGTATATACCGGGCCAGGTGTGATATGGGGAATAATCACCTCCGCCACAAGCACCTTGGTTTGGGGTGGCGTCTGCACCGCTGCGGGTACCCCTACTGATGTCGTTTGGGTGACTTAAACAAGGGCCACTTCAGAGTTGCACAGCCCCTTCAGCTAACTGTGCAACTCTGATTCCTTAGGATTGGGGCACCACTCTGGCTGCTCTTCGCCTGCTAAATGGTGGAGCCAGACAGCCTGCCTGTGCTTTCGGTCTTTATTGGCTCGGACACGGCCTGGATATACTTACTGCCGAGGCCTTAAATGTCCCAGGTTCTCACATATGACACCGTTGTTGGACGGGAACTCGGACTACAGGATCGAATGACGGCCCTCAGGAATTTGAGGCCGGGCACCCGATTGTCGTGGCCGGAAGGCGACCTTTCACGGGAGGTGCTACGCGAACTGCTCAGCTTGTCGGAGAGCGTTGATGTTCTGCGGTGGCTTGAGGCTGAAAGGGGCGCTGCCGTAGCTCTGCTGGCCATCGAACAGAGCTTGGACATGGCTGGAATGATGTACGGCGCCCAGAACAGAATTGTCTCCGGTATGCTCACAAGCGAGCAAGAACGGCAGGTGCATCAATCCCTACAGGACAAGTATGGCGCCATGTATGGCCCACTGCTTCGATCGGATGAGGATTGGGGCGCTCCCAAGCAGAGGGGCGATATCGTCGATGGCCCGTCAGAGCATCGCCATCTTGTGGATGCTCTGACGCGGCTTCGCCGGAAGATTAGTCTGCCGGCGGAGACTTCCCCAAGCCGCTCTCAGGTCGATCCGGGACCGGATACGCTCCTCGCCGATCTGCTGAGGCTTCCAGATTCCACAGACCCGGCGCGGTGGCTTCAGGACCACCGTCTGTCCCTTTCCTCTCGGCTCGTGCTGGAACATCTCCTACAGGGAGCATTCCCAATGGGAGATCTCGTGCTCTCTGCAACAAACGGCTCCTCACTCCGTTCGATACGTCCGAAGGTGCACACTCGCTCAAAAGGTCTTCTCCACGTAAAGGTACAGCAGATCGATATCCTGGAGCTTGGCTTTGCTGTCCGTGTAAGAGTCCGATTCCGCCTTCCCAAGGGATGGTCCTCCGCGAAACAGCCGGGGATTGTCCGGCAGTGGGAGGGGTTTAGAAGTGTCAGAGACAATGCTGGCCACCACTACGTGGTGCAGGTTGCGTCCGGTGGCGTCTCCAACCAGATATGGTGGTGGCATGGGGATCAAACACTCGTCTGTTGGCCCGCGCTTGAAGACGCACGGGAGTTGACATTGGAGGCCCAACCGGCGTATCTGTCCCTGTATCGGCCCCCAGGCGAAGGGGGTACCCTCATACCGATACCGGGACCCAGCTTGGGCAGAATAAGCTGTACGGCCGTTATCGGCGAGTAGAACGATTCTCTCGTGGGCCGAGTTCATGGCCGAGGAGCCGTTGAAGCCCAAGGGCCGGGGCCGCAAGCCCCAGCCCACAACCGCGTCCCTGTTCGATTGGGCGCTAGACATGGAGCAGGAGCGGGAGGAGGAGCCGGTCGGCGCGGGGCGCTAGGAGTCCGAGCTGCAAGACACCAGTCGGAGGAGAGAACAAGAGGAGGCACTTGGCATGAGCAGGATATTTAGCCGTGTAACGTTTACCCTCATTTTGGCAGTGGTGTTGTCGACTCTAGGAGCATCCAATGTATTTGCGGAATCACCAAGGCTAGGGGAGTTCACTGTTGCTACTGTGGAGCAAATGGAAAGGCTGAGGGAGCGACTTCCAGATGCTCCTCCAGTTACAGAACTGGGGGCACTCGTGGGTCCAGGTGGGGATTATGCGCGTGACCTGGTCGACAACCCTTGGGGTTGCTACGGACAGACGGACTATCCCCATGCATCCGACAGCGAAGGACCTTGGGTAGTTAATGTACACGCCAGGACGGTATGCCCAAACGGGTTCGAAGTGCCCGAAATTTGGGTAGAGACCGAACTCTATAGGCAAACGCATTGTTTTCTGGGGTTCTGCTTCGGATTGGAGCCTTGGGGTCCGGAGGTTTCCGATACCGTCTACAACGCGTACAGCATTGAAGTAACAACACATGGCCCCTGCGAGAACGGGCGTTATAGGGCCATCAGCGCCCATTGGATGTTAGGTCCGGACGGCAACACATACGGTGGGATTACATCGAATAGCCGGAAGGTAAGTAATTGTCCGTAAACGGGCTTTTGAAAGCTGCTGCCCGTGTGCTCGACTTGGTATCTGTAGGGCAAAGGCAGCCGCAGGGCAAGAACCATCAACCCGACGGTGTCGAGTTGATGAACGCTCCCTACCCGGCCAATTGGATCAAGGAGCGGCTTGGAGACTGGGCTTCAGAGAAGGGAAGGTTCGTAGGATCTCTAGTCCCAGAGGGATTTGAAGCCTACGCACGAGTCTTTCACCCGGCCAAACTCTGGAAAGCTGACCGAAGTTGGGAACAGGTGAGGTGGTCCACTGTGGCGTCGTGGAACGGGAAAGTCGTTCATCCACAGATGCAGTTCTGTCGAATCGCAAACCTTGACGTACACTTAGACGAAAAACCTTCGTGGGGCCGCATCCCGTTCTATGGGATGCTACCCGAGGACGAGTGCCAGGTTCTGATCAGTGTCCTCAAAGGGTTCACTTCCACACCCGAACGCTGCTATTTCTCCCTTTGGCACGGCTATGGATTCCTTGATGACCGCTACTTCAAGAGGGTAGCTAAGTTGAAAGTTCCACGCAGGGAGGAGTACTTGGTCTTTTGTGGCCCTCTGGACAGCATCATGTCGTTTTACAAGCATGTTGGGGGAAGATGGGGGCAATCGCCGAACATTTGGTGGCCAGAAGACCGGGCCTGGTGCGTTGCAACCGAAATAGATTCTTTGGATACCTACATTGGCGGTAGCAAAGCTTGTATAGAGCGAGTTCTTGGGCGCCCAGACCTAGAGGCGCTCCCTATAGGTCTGGGTGCACGTGTAGACGCCTCTGGCGATACCATCAACGTCTAAGAAAACCCATGGTTGGTTTGACTGTTTCCTAATCTCTCACGAAGATAATTGACGATATTGGGGCATTACAACCGCAACGTCCGCACAAGCGCGACCATCGTGTGAGAGACTTGTCGTGTGGGCTAAGCCGGGGTGGCCTGAGCGACTCCTTTATTACTCCGCCCTTTACACGCTTGGAAGAGCTTAGCTGTGGGGTCCGCCGCCCGACCACAACACTTCATCGAACATGTACTCCGGCTAGGGTACGGAAAACCTTCAAGCCTACCCCGGCTAGAAGTAATGTGACGGGAGCAGCGTACAGCACGAAAACTGCTCCGAATACAGTCGGGATCACCGAGCACAAAAGACAAAGACTCGCTGGGATCAGCCACTTGGGGCTATTGGGCCTGAGGATCAGTCCGATGCCCGCGGCGGACGCTAGCACCAGCGTCGCCATGTTAAGGAGGTTTATTTCTGCTGTCGGGCGGACTAGCAGGGAGACGAAGAGGCCTACGCTGACCGCAAGTGCTAGCGCCCCACTGCCTACGAGCGTCAATTGCTCCAAGTGTCTGATAAATCTAGCCAACGTAATTCAGCCCGTTCAGATCTATTACGGTTGCTGAATTTTCCCGCCCCGACAGACCTCTTCCCAAAATATGGGCAGGGCTCCCTCGGTCAAGTCGCATGTGTACGAATAGCCGTATGCAGTGCCGTACCACTGCGCGTACATAGTATACTCGATGTTCAGATCGTTCTGAAACTCCCCTTCGACCTCTATCCACACGTAGTCCGGTCCATGCGGATAGTATGTGGAGGAACAGTCTTCAATCGTCCAGCCCGGGAACCATGAGTTCCAACAGTAAGCGTAAGGGCTATGGCCACCCGATACCGAGTCATCTTCCTCCCAGTAATAGAGATGGGCGTACACGTAAGTCGCAGGCACATCAAACTGTTCGAGGATAGTGTAGCCGACCCACCCCGCACGTTCTTCGCGAGAGCTGGAGTCGACTCCGGTATCCTCTGTGGCCATCGGTTCGCCGCCGCTAGGCACCAAACCTGGGACAGGAGAAATGGTAATTGATTAGCGGGATCGGCGTCGGTAGGGGGGTTGTGGGGTACTGAACAAGTTTTTATACTTTGGCTATGTGTGAGGCCAAAGACTTCCCTCCCTCTGAGCGCGACGAGCTGATGGGGCTGGTCACGCAGTTGCAAGGGCAGGTTGCGCAGTTGACGGCGGCCAACGAAGAGTTGCACAAGCAAGTCGCCGAGCTCAAGCGAGCAGGAAAGCGCCAGGCGGCTCCGTTCTCCAAGGGTGGGCGAAGCAGCAGACCCAAGCGTCCCGGCCGCAAGCCGGGTATGGGGTCGTTCAGCTACCGAAAGTCGCCGTCTCCCGATGAAGTCACCGAGCCGCTTGTAGAGGTGGCGGTGGCTGAGGACACTTGCCCCGGATGTGGAGGCAGACTCGAGCATGAGGGAGTGCGGGTTGTCTACGCAACCGACATTCCTCCGGTTCCCAGACCCCAGGTGACGGGGTACCGGGTACAGATATGCCGGTGCCGGTCCTGCGGTAAGCAGGTCCGAGGGCGGCATCCCGATGTTGCGCCGGACCAGTACGGGGCCAGCGCGCACCGGGTAGGGAGACGAGTGATGGCGGCGGCCCACGTGCTCCACTATGGAGTGGGCGTTCCGGTACGGAAGGTCCCCGCTGTGCTCAGAGCGCTGACTGGTGTGGAGCTGAGCCAGGGGGCGATCAGCCAAGACGCGCTGCGACGTGCCAGGGGTACAGTGGGGGATGCCTACCATAAGCTGCGGGGTTCGGTGCGTGCCAGTCCACTCGTCCACACCGACGACACGGGATGGCGAGTGGACGGCGGGCCTGCTTTTCTGATGGCGTTCGAAACGGATGAGGCTACGGTGTACCAGGTTCGTGCTCGTCACCGCAACGAAGAGGTACGTGAGGTGGTGCCCTCGGACTATGGAGGGGTGATGGTAACGGATCGAGGACGGAGCTACGATGCTCAGGCTCTGTCGGGGGTGAAGCAGCAGAAATGTCTGGCCCACGTGCTGCGCTCGATCAGTGAGGTGGCGGAGACCAAGAGAGGGAGAGGTCGCAGCTTCGGCAATCGTCTGAGCCGCCTGCTCAGAGAAGCGATGGAACTCCGGCAGGCATACCACCGAGGAGAGGCGGCGGACTTTGCCGCCGAGGCCGAGCGGCTGAGACGAGAGGCGACCTATCATCTCCGTGACCGTCCCATGTCGGATGCGGACAACTGGAGGCTGCAGAACGAACTCGGTTGGCACCATGACCGGGGCAACCTGCTGCGTTTCCTGGATGATCCAAGCATTGAGCCGACCAACAACCGTGCTGAGAGAGCGCTCCGTGGGGCAGTGATCGCGCGGAAGGTATCGCACTGCTCGAAGAACGTCGGTGGTGCGGATGCCTTCTCCGCCTTCACCAGCGTAATCAGGACCCTGGCTCGCAATGGCGGCGATCACTCGCTGGTCAACGGGCTCTGCGGTGTGTTCAGCGGTGCTCCGGTCCCCACACCTTCCTTCTGAACCCCTCCTCGCACTCCGCTCCGCTAATCAATTACGAGAAATGAACTGTCCGTTTTCAGCCGGTGCTGTATGCGCTAGCGTGTTTTCGGCTTCTGAAATTGGTTGAATGTCATAAACGACAGCCCTGCACTGTTCATCGAAACGCCAGCTAATCGCAAGAGGGCTACTTCCATTTTGCACGCGTGCCCCGATCTTGATAGGAGTGTGGATCACACACATTGAGTCTCGAAGCGTGGCACTGCCAACGACAGAACCAACCTGGATCTCAGTTTCCTGACCTTGCGAAAACCCCAACGCTTGGCCTTCGTTGCCAGCGCCCTCGTCGCCGGAGCCTTCGTCGCCGGAGCCCTCTTCACCGGAGCCTTCGTCGCCAGCCCCCTGATCGCCGGTAGCCTGATGATTTGAGGATTCATTAGCGGTGTTCTCATTGCCGGAACCATCAGCAAGTGCTACGCGAGAGAAAACACAGAAGGCAGCCAACGCAAGCGCCAATACCGCGAAAAGAAAAGCGTACTCGATTCGTCTAGTCATGTTGTTTCCATTCCTTTCTGGTCAGTTTGTAACCTTCAACAAGAGTTTCACTGCCACATGCCCTAGCAACTCAGCCTATTGAAGCACATTCGCAAGGGATACCCATTCGCGGGCACCGTGCTGCAAACGCCCCCACACCGTCTACGGGATTGTTATCCAGTCGGAGGTACTAAAGCCAGTTTCGGTAAAGCGGCTACAGCCTGAAAGCGTTGTAGGGCTGGTTCCGCAAGGCCCGCGCGATACGGTGAAAGCTTGATTGCCTGAACCCCAGTTCCCAGTCGGTGTCTGATTTCACCCGCCGGTAAAACGCTTGAAACCCGGCGCCGCTCATTGCACTGGCCGGTACTCGTGGCCAGCGCACCTCCGGTGAGCGAACGATGGCCAATGTGGGCATTCAAGGGAACGAACGGGGCACCTAAGTCGCGCTAGAACGTCCTGTGTCGAAGACAACGGGGACCTGGTTAATCTGGATGCGCTCTAGCCACCACGGTCTTAGCCACGGCTCCCGCCGTCGCTTCCAAACGTAACGCATCTCACCTTGAGAATGCGCCACCCCACTACGACGACGGCAGCCAACACCAATCCCATGAACAGCACAACGGACCAAAATAATATGAAGGAGGAAAATAAGGCTCCAACGACCCAAGTCTCTGCCAACCCAAACCTGTTCAACACAAGAAAAGACACAGGTGTCGCCAGAGTCACTACTAGAGCAAATCCGACCACCACTACCAAGACCACGAGTGCCGTCTTTATGGCAGTACTCCTCTGGTGGATGTACGTGAATACTAGCAAAGCCCAATCCCCGAAGTCAAACGGAACGCGGGATTGCCTACGGGGGGAGACCCCTATGGCAACGGAGCCCTCGTAGTAGTCCGAGCCGGGGAAAGCCCGGTACATGGCGAAGGAGGGCAGGTGGTTTCGACGGAATACGACAGGGAGGTATGCATAATGCAAAACGCCGAAACTGTATTGAACGTCACACGCGAACGCGGAGAAAGAGAATTGCCGCTGGAGAACATCTATCGGCTGCTTTGCAACCGGGAACTCTACCTGAGGGCCTACGGCCATCTCTACTCAAACCAGGGGGGCGATGACCAAGGGAACCACCGCAGAGACCGTGGACGGCATGTCACTGGCCAAAATCGACCGACTTATCGAGGAACTTCGGTATGAGCGGTTCCGGTGGACGCCAGTTAGACGGGTCAACATTCCCAAGCCAAATGGGGGAACCCGTCCTCTGGGCATACCGACGTGGACGGACAAGATGCTGCAAGAGGTTATCCGGATGATTCTGGAAGCCTTTTTCTGGTTAGAGCGGCATTCTGGAGACCACCTGGAGTTGAATACCTGGTATCAGCGGTACCTATAACACTGTGCGCCCTCATATGGGCATGAATATGCTAACTCCTAGGGAGGCTATCAACCTGTACCTAAAGTCCGGAGAGAATAAGTGGGACTTGACAAACGAGGGGAAACATGCTATGAAGTACCATGGCCTGATCTAACAGCTTTCGAGCTTTTGCGCCACACGTAGGGTCGGTAATGTCGTAATGCTATATGCCATTTTGACATAGCCTTCGGTCAAGTACCTAAGGAGGTAACAGTATGAAAATGAAGTTCTGGTTCATGGTAGGGCTGATGTTGTTCACCATGCTTGAGAGGTGGTCTCGTTTGTCTGAACAGCGCTGCCCGGTTTGATAAGTGGAATCGCGCTGCGTTAGGCCGCCGCGGACTCGGCAGGCGCTCTGTCAAAGAACTGGTCCGGCGTCATTCCCCCAAGGCTCGAATGGGGCCGTCCGGCATTGTAAAACTCGAAGTACCGCCCGAGTCCAGTTCTGGCTTCCGGGACCGATTCGTAGGCTCTCAGGTACACCTCCCGTACTTGACGCTCTTCCACAGCCGTTCGACGAACACGTTATCCTTCCAGCTTCCCTTCCCGTCCATGCTGATCTGGATCCCATTGGCTTTCAGCAGGCCGGTGAAGGCGTCACTTGTGAACTGGCTTCCCTGATCTGTGTTGAATATCTCCGGCGCGCCGTGGCGTCCCAGGGATTCTTCGAGCGCCTCCACGCAGAAGTCTGTGTCCATTGTGACCGATACCCGCCAGGCCAGCACCTTGCGGCTATGCCAGTCCATCACTGCGGCTAGGTACACGAACCCCCTGGCCATCCATGTACGTGATATCCATTGCCCACACCTGGTTGGGCCTGCTCACCTCAAGCCCGCGCAGCAGGTACGGATACACCGTATGGTCGGGCCGTCGCCGGCTGGTGTTGGGCTTGCGGTACAGCGCCTCGATGCCCATCCGCCGCATCAGTGTGGCGATGTGTCTACGCCCGGAGGAGAGTCCCTCCTGGCGGAGCAGGCCTCGCATCATCCTACTGCCTGCAAACGGATACTCAAGGTGCAGCTCATCGATGCGGCGCATCAGTCCGAGACCGGCTTCGCCCACCGGCCGTGGCCGGTAGTAGATGCTCCCGCGGCTGATGCCCACTGCCTTTGCCTGGCGGGCGAGAGGCAGCTTGTGATCGCGGTCGATCATCGCCTTGCGCCCGGCAATCCCGCCTTCGTGAGCGGGCCTCTAAAAAATCGTTCTCCAACGCAAGTACCGATCTTGGCGTGAAGGACCTTCATATCTACCGGCTTTTCAGCCGGCCCTGTCCCAGTATGAATAACTGCGCCGCCCGATCCAGCAACTGGGTCTTCCACTGCGTGATCTGGTTCGGGTGCACATCGAACTGGCTTGCCAGCTCCGAAAGTGTCCGGTCGCCGCGCACTGCGGCAAGAGCCACCTTCGCCTTGAACTCTGCCGAGTGGTTACGGCGGGGTCGTCTGCTCATCTCTCGCTCCTGTCTCCGAGAGCACTATCATGCCCTCAATGTTCAGATTTCCGGAGTTCACCATGCTTGCGCTTTCGGGGGTTGTACTTGCCGGGGGTGGGGACAGGCCCCCAGGAGAAAGTTCGAGCGTCCAGATCACGGTTGAAGGCCAAGACCCCAGAACCGGGGTCGCGGAGGGCGACGTGATACACGAAGGAACCGGATTGGCCGGTGAATGCGGTATCCCAGACGTCAGGATTGAGATGTCAGGCGACGTGAGCAAGGTACGAGTGGGAATAGAAGAAGGAACCTGCAACCTGGTCGTCAAAGAGCTCGTCCCCAGACAGGCAGAGGAGGAGCGCAGTGACGCCGACGCCGACGCCGAAGGGTATAAGTGGAGAGTCGATGCTCTTGCGAAGGTCGTCGGCTTTCAATCGATAGACGACCTGACGAAGACACGGTCCAAAGTTGACTTCAAGATGGCAAACTTCACCGGCGGAGGGGCTGTGTTCGATGGGAGCAACCGGGCAGGGAGTTGCTGGGGCAATCATTTCCCATCGCCACCGTTCTACTATTACGTGGACGAATGCGTCTACGACGGTAGCAGTTTGAGTGGCCCAACTCTGATTTACTCGACAGTGCGGGGCGAGTACGATCACCGCGTGCCTCTGAGTCCATTCGGGCACACGACCACCGCAACGGCGGCCGCGAGGGGATATCAAGTGATGCCCTATGTGTTCCTCGCAGTATGCACCGGTTCCAGCTTGCCTCCCTGGCCGGCTGACTTGGAATGCGAGCTAGCCTGGGAGTACTTGGGCTATGAGTAGAGCGCACTCGCGCCCGTGACGGTCAGTGGCAAGCCCCGCCTCCTCGCTCCCAGTCAATCAGGAGTGGTATGGAAACCTTAATCTGGATGTCAGTGGTCGGGGTATTCCTCGTAGCGGGGTTGTTTGCGGGAGCCCGCAAGCTGTGGAGATACCTTGATGACCAGGGACGCAGGGACAAGGGTAACAGGGGACGCTGAACAACGACAACTGTTCGTTGCGGGTTGATGTCCTGCCCATGACGCTGCTGTGCTTCTGCCGTGCGACAGTTGGGCTGTCAGCGTGAAGAGTACCTCGAACTCCTCGGCCCCTCCGAGGGGGGGCAGATATTTGACGTAGTTGGGGATTGCAGGGCGAGCAGGTCTCGAGTAGCAGTGCCGCACCTTCGAGCGGAGAAGGCGCTACAGCAGCACCCTAAGGGAGCTCGCCCAAACCCTTTCATAACGTTGACCTTCTCGGGTCCCATTCTGTCCCACTTTCGCTGATTGACAACAATAGCCGGAGTAATGTTCCAAACCCAACTATCATTCTGACTCTGAATCTGTGCCCTCCTCCCTCGCACCCCGCTGTAGAGACCGAACTCTACAAGAAAACGCATTGTTTTCTGGGGATCTGCTTCGGATTGGAACCTTGGGGTCCGGAGGTTTCCGATACCGGTACAACGCGTACAGCATTGAAGTAACAACACATGGCCCCTGCGAGAACGGGCGTTATAGGGCCATCAGCGCCCATTGGATGTTAGGTCCGGACGGCAACACATACGGTGGGATTACATCGAATAGCCGGAAGGTAAGTAAATGTCCGTAAACGGGCTTTTGAAAGCTACTGCCCGTGTGCTCGACTGCCAGCGGTCGGTCTTAACCTCGCGGCTCCGGTTTAATCGCTGGGGCCGTTTCACGTAGGAAACATAATGGATACAGCACTGTTGATGTTGGCAATCGTCCTCAGTTGCATAGCCCTCTCTGTAGCTATCTACCTGTGGCTGACCAAACATAGCCCATCGCCTCGTCGTGTCGTCACCAAAGGGATACCCGAAGATATGCTGGTGACCGTTGGACCGGAAACGAGGAGGTCGCTAGTGATAAACGGCGTGGTTACCTACCGCAAGGCCGAGGGGTTCGAATACGAGGAAGGATACGTGTACAGATTGAGGGTAGTTATGAAGAAAGGACAGTACCGGCTGGTCGAGGTCGTCAGCAAAGAGCCTATGGTAGAATAATCACGAGCGAGACAGCCAGCAAAGATCTACGTGACGAACGCGGACGGCTCCGGCCTAACCCGCCTGACCAATAACTCGGCTACGGACGGCAACCCAAGCTGGTCGATCATTAAGGCAGCGGGACCCTGAAGCGTCACGTCCTCCGCCCGCAGGTAATGTCCGCAGGTTCGCCCAGCCTGGGAGGGAGATTAAGCAATGGCCGCATGGGTTTGGCTTCTCATGATGACACCGCCTTCTGCAATACTGCTAATCGTAGGGATTACGGTGGTGAGAAGAAAGTACGGGGGAGTACGTCACGTGCTCGGTATCGTAGCGGTTGTGGCGGGAGTGCTCTTCGCGGTAACGACTATTGCGGTTCTGCCTGCCATTAGTACAACTACCACACCAGAGGAGCCGCCTCCTACGGTAATTCCAAGAGGAGGATAGAATTCAAGCCATGGCGAAGGGGCCACAGGGTGCAATCCCTGTGGCCCCTTCGCTTTGCTCGTTTGCTGGCCCGTCTTGGCGATTTCGGTTGGGACCTCAGGAAATGAACCTCTCAGCAGCTACTCTGTTGAGCCAATCGGTCGAGACGTTGCCGCCGCCCATCCCCACTTGTCATAGTCATGATTGTAAGTTGGCAGACCCTAGGAAGCTTCCAGGCCCATCCACATCTCAAAGATGGGACTGCCTACCGTCCAATCAGGCCCGCATACGAGGGATCGAACATCCTCAACTGTTGTCACTTCAGCCTTCTCTTAGACCAACCGCCCACGAGTACCGCAGTTTTTTGTGTCTATTAAAAACCGCGGACCCTGGTCTGGGGAATCAACGCCAAGGACCGACCCGGTGCGGGTGGAGAAGGCGTTTCCCGCCATCATCCCCAGGGCGCAGTTCCAGCGCGTCGGGAGGCACCTGAGCTCCCGAGCGCCCAAGTTCAGCCACCCCCGCAGAGTCGGAAGCTCCTACCTGCTCAGCGGCCTGCTCAAGTGCAAGACGTGCAAGACGCCGCTCACCGGCCGGTTCGCCCAGAGCGGCAAGTACTCCTACTACGTCTGCCAGTCGAACATCAAGCTCGGCAAGGACGCCTGCAAGACTCCCACGCTCAACGCCCGCCGCTTCGAGGAGCTTGTCGTCGCCAAGATTCGCTCCGACATCCTCACCGAGGGCAACATCAGCGAGCTGTTCTTTGTTTTCTTCATATGTGCGTCCCTTCTTGTGACCTAACTGCCTCGCCCAACGGTCACCTGTCCCGACAGGAGCCGCGGCAACAGGGCGTCCCTTGCTCACGCCTCCCCGTAGTCCATCTCGATGCGCCGGCTGTCGGCCAGCAGGAATCCGCGCTTGCCTATCGGCTCGATGCCCAACTCCCGCAGTAGGCGCGAGGGCAGCGTGGTGAACGACGCGCCGGTGTCCACCGTCGCCTCTATGTCCTGGGCCTGTTGGCCGTCCATGCTGGAGATGCGCAGCGGCCACTTGAATGTCCCCATAGAGGAAGCCCCTTCGTTTCAGCCCACATTTCCCATATCAACCCTGCAGAACGAACTCGGTTGGCCACGACAGGCTGTCCAGCCTGTCCCCGGCCCGCCGAGTCCATTCGACGATGTGCTCGGCCAGCGCCCGCTTCTCCGCCTGCGCCGATTCCCGGTCTAAAGGGACATGCCCCGGTTCAGCAGGCGAGCCTCCATTGCGTGGACGTGCGAAGGGGCGAGCTTGGTGAGCTCGATGTGGCCGATGTCGATGGTGAGCTCGTAGGATCCCGGCGTGCGCTGGCGGATGGAGCCTTTCATGGGGCCGGCCTTTCGTAAGTAATCATGGCCAAGAAGTCGTCCTCTGACATGATTTGAATCCCTATGCCGTCACCGATGTACTCCTCAGCTTTCCTATGCTTGCGGCTCTTTTCGTAACCACTCAGCTTAGCCCTATCTTGCACGCCGACGACCAACATCGTCGTTTTCTTCGTAACGTTCGGAAGGACGGTGCAACCAACATCTACTGCACGGTCTGATGCAGCCCGCCTTGAAAGAGACAGAGCGCCCGTGAAGACTATAGCCTCTCCATATAGATGGCCCTCAGGGGCTCCTTCTCTTCGAGACCTCGTAAGCTGTTTGCCGGGGGATATCGGTTCCTTCACCCGCTCCATCCACGCTTTAACATCTAGACCGGTGTCCTCGCAAGCACGCAGCACGATCTGCGCTGCGGCCTGCGCGTCCTCCAATGCGTCATGATGTTGGAACTCGATTCCGAGTTCGCCTGCGACTGACGATAGACCATAGTGCTTATACCCAAATTGCTCGGGCCATGCACGGCGCGCAACTCGTGCGCTGTCTAGCCAGGTGACATCGAGATGCTCTAGGTCATATTTGTCCATGGCCCGTTCGAATGCTACCCGGTCAAACGAAGTGTGGCTAACCAGTATTGAACCGCGCAGTCGGCGGCGCAATTCGTCCCTGACCTCTGGTAGAGTTGGAGCATCTTCCACGTCCTTTTGTTCTATTCCATGAACCTCTATATTGAACCAGTCGAACCAGTCTTCCGGATTGATCAGAGCCTTCCATGTGTCCTGAATCCGACCATCACGGACATGAACAATCCCAATCTGGCAGATGCTCGAACGGTCAGCGTTCGCGGTCTCCACGTCTATGGCGTTGAAGGTAGCGATACTCATGGAGCCTTTCATCTCATCGCTCTAGCAGGCTGCGGGACATAGCTCCGTCCACCCACGTAGCGTTCACTCGGCCCAACCCTTCCACGTTGCCGTCTTGGGTAGAATCAATGTGGAATTATATAATCACGGTATCACTTTCGCGCCGTCAAGACCGGCCCGCTCCGCCCGTCCGTCCTACGCCGTGTACTACTTTCGGCGCTCCGAGGGCGACAGGTCGGGCCGGTGGCGCTGGCGGTTCAGCTACGGGCCTGGGGTCTCGACCGGACGCCGGTTCCATGCTGGAACAGGCGTCCAGAGCGTGGGCGAGGCTGATGGACGCATGGGCAGACTACGTGACGGCGGGGCTAGGCCCAGGGCGACAACCCCGGGCTCCCGAGACGGCGGGCTGAGAGACCGGCCCGCCGTCTCATGGTTAACGCCCGCCTCTTTTCCTCCTGTTTGTTAACCTTCATGAGGGAGGTGCATAACTCAGGAAGCCGTCAGTAGGCTGGCCCAGGGGTAATCTATTCTTTGCCGTCGGCGCCCTCATCGGTGCTTCGGGATGGCCTCTCCACTACGCTTGCGATCCAGTCGGCCCACGGCTCGCAGAATCGTACGACCATCGCACCCACCGCGAACCACACCAGAGACCCGACGCTGAATATGGCTCCAACCAACAGAAGTGCCGGAACCGCTATGTTGAACGCTGTTCTGACCGGATGAATCCGTATCCAGGTCGGCAGTTCACCGACAGTAGGCCCCGAAACCACGAACCTGCCGGCGATTTGGGCTGCGACCACCAAACCAACAGCAAAGACAGCAGCCATTGGTAGGGCCGCAGGCAATTCCTTGTATACGAACCAAATGAGATCGTACCTCGTGGACGCGTCGGTGCTTTCGTACCTGCCTGCCACAATGTAGATCAACAAGACGACTTGAACGACGAAAAACATGGTGGCGAAGGCGATTGAGTACCCGATGGCCCGTATCGGATAGAGCTTTAGGAGTTCCAGCATCAATCTCTTTTCCCTCTTCCGCGTCGCAGGTCGTTCATGACTTCGCCTAGGGCCGCGCCTGTCTCGGTTATTCGGGCAGAATCCGCAGAACCCAGGGCAGCAGTCTCTCCAACTGTTCGGGCGTCACCACTGTCCCACTCTTGCTGGTTGCCAACAGTTCCTGAACCGGCGCGGCGACGATGTCACGCTATTCATTCATATACTCGGCATAGTAGTCGAATTCTTGAAGCTCGTGCAGGCTGGTCTTTTCGACGACTGTAAACTGTGGTTCAACCCCAGACCAACGCAGATGCGATGCGCTTGGCAGGCGCAGCCCACAGGCGAAGCATTCGAAATACTCCGATAGACCAGTTATTTCCTCCAGTATATTATCGCCATCGTAATATGGCGTAGATTTCCTTATCTGCCTCCCTGCGACAACGGCGTTGGATGATGAACAGGCAGGACAGGCAGCCTCGGTGGATAGGTCACCAGGCACTTTCGCCACTAGGGCGTTAACCGCGGAATTCCTTTGTATCTGCTCCCGTTCCTCCTCTGGCTTCCCATCAAATACCCTCCGATGGACAGCGATAGCCCGCTTGACCGAATCTCGCAGTCCTTCCTCACTTGCCTTCAGTAACTCCTGGGCAGCCTCCGCCTCGTCGGGGCCCAGTAGATCGCCAAGGGTCATGTCGAGATGTCGGCATAGAATGTCCATGACCTCGTAGTAGTTCCCAAGCCAGTCCTGGAGTTTCAAGTCCTCAAAGGGCAATCTCCCTGTATGCAATTCATCGTTCCTCTGTAGGCCCAAGTAGTCGCAGAATTTCCTGTGGGACTCATCGAAGCCGTCTACAACCCTAAGGCACCGCAAGAATACGGAGTGCAGGGGTACTGTCCTGGGTCTTCCTACTCCCTCCAAGCCTAAGGCGTAGTAAATGTTCTCTATCTGTTTTGGGTCAGCATTAGTAAATGTTCCCGAATCCACCGAAGGTATGACGTTGCAGCAGCAGAATGGGTGATGAGGGGCAAAGGGAGGCGATGGTCCGGGCACGATTCGGGTAAATGGGGCCGGTGTCTGTCTTCAGCCGCCGCGGGGAGACCTTGTGACCGTCTGGGGACGTTGGGTAGGGCGAGATGGCGGGGAGAGGACGCGGCGAGAGGTGCTCGCGGACCGGACTGGCGCGAGTTTGCGGGGACGTTCGGTTGGGCGGATGGCGGGTCAGTTGCGGACGGGCGCCGTCAGGCTGGGAGTGGAATCGCTCGCAGCCGTGCCAGGGCGCGACTGAACTGGGTTTCCCAAGGCCAGCGCTGTGGCAGATGCAGGGTGAGGCGGCGTGCCGAGGGGGTGAGCCGTCCGGCCAGGGAGAAGAACCGTCGCCGAAGGGTCTTGGTGGTCGCGATCTGCTCGCCCAGACCGATCCGCGCCGTCCAGCGGGCCAGGTTGTGGGCCATCACCTGTACCGCCAGCCAAGCGCCGTTGGCGGCGAAGCGGCCGGACGGCATGTGGTTCAGACCGACGCCGTACTTGAGGTCTCGAATGGCGTTCTCGATCTCGGCGTGGCGGCGGTGGTCGGCCTCCAGTTCCAGGGTCTCTCCGTCCCGGTCGGTGATGAAGCCGTGATAGCTGTAGGTGGCGAAGAGGGCCAGTTGGGAACCGGGCGTGGGCTTCACCCGCCGGACGATGAGCCGCACCGGTGCGGCGCCGGGCTCAGTCCGGAAGGGGGTGTAGGTGGACTGCGCCACATCGGCGGCGCCGTCCATCCAGTAGGGGACCGGCGTCCAGTCTGCATCGGGAATCGCCTCGATCAGGTTCCGCAGGCTTTTGTGCTGGCGGATGGTGATGGAGAAGCGGACATCCATCTCACGACAGGCGGCGACGAGAGCGTGGGCGTAGAAGCCGCTGTCGGCCCGCGCCGTAAGTTGCCCGCTGGCCCCGGCACGGCGAACCCGGCTCACCGTTTCACGCAGGAAGTGGGCGGCGCCCCGAGCGGTGTTGGCGCGGCCCTCGCGCAGCCGGGACATCAGCACGTCGCCGGTGCCGGCGGCGACGGCCAACAGGGGGTGATAGCCCCGCTTGCCGGTATAGCCGTGGTGGCGCGCTCCCTCCTTGGCCAGTCCATAGGTCTCGCAGATGGTCGAGTCCAGGTCGATGGTCAGGGGCGAGTCGCCGGGTCCGGCCCCAGCGGCCCAGGCCCGGGCCAACAACTGGCGGCTCACGCGGTCGAGTTGACGGACATGCCCCCACCGGAAGCTGCGCAGGAAGGTCCCCAGGGTGGATGGCGCCTTGACCACGCAGCCTAGAACACCGACCGTCCCACCAGCGCGCAGCGCATCGGCGTCGTCGATGCAGTCGCCGCCAGCCAGCGCGGAAGCGACCAGCGTCAGCATCTTGTCCCCCGTGTTCGCCCGTCCCGGCGCGCCGCCGAGGTCAAGGTGATGGTCGACGAGTTCTCGCAGGCCCAGGTGCCGGGCGAGGGTGGCCGGCACGAGCAGGCCGGCATTGGCCACCAGGCGATGGTCGTCAAAGAGGATGCGGATACGGTCGGGTTTGTTCTGTGGCAGCATCTATTGGGTGCTCCTTGTTTCCGCGCGGGTTTCTGTTCCAAAACCATTATCCCAGATTCAGAGGAGCACCCTCTAGCTTCTTCATGGGCTGTCCCCAAGGCCGTCATTCGGTGGATTCGGGTTAAAACAGGGCTGACCTTTGATAGCGCAGCTCTAGCCACGAACTCCATGGCCAGCGACAACCAGAACGCGTACAACCCATCGTACAACCCATCCGCGCCAACCGATTGGGCGCGACGGACGTAGAGTTGTCCCTTCGACCAATACTCTTTTTCTGACCACATGGCCTATCTCCGCTTCTCCATGACGTAGACACGCTCCAGTTGCCTATCGGAATCGGCGACCGCTGACCCTGCTCGCGAATGCAGCATCCGTCGATTGTCGAAGACTAGACATCGCCCGACCTTCCATCTGATGTCCGTTCGGGCAGCGGCCATCAGACTGTGCTCCAAGATACCCAACGCCGCTTGATCGGCGGGGGACGCCGGTTTCATACATGCGGGATCGTGGCGAATCGAAAGACGCTTGTGTTTTCGTGTTGCCAGTGGAGCAAGGAAACTCCTGGAACCATTCTTGACCACCATCAGGCTCCGAATGAGCAGCCTGATCTGGTCTTCTTCGAATCCGAGGCTCCACCCATCGACCAGAAGAGTGGGCCGGTTTCCCGCACCTGGCCTGACGCATTTGAGAATCACCCAATCGACAGGGACCCGCCAGTGTGCTGTTTCGGTGTGAAACGGAAAGGAATCCGTGCCATGCATAGCGGACAGAGTGCCGGGATGCGAGTCCTCCCGAGTTCTCGGAACCAGGACATCGACAACGGGCCGACCAGCGGCGGACGGGACTGTACGTCCTAATCTAATCGCCAATGACTCCAGCGCCCCATCCGCCCGCCAGTCGAATATATGAAAGCCGTTCCGGCGCACATCGCAGTACAGTCGTGATAAAGAGAGTCCCAACTTAGTGCTGGCCCCTTCGAGAAGAGTCCCGTCCGACGGGTGATTGAAGCCATGGCGCCGGGTTTGTCAATCCCAACCTGCGGCGGGTAGTGTCTTAGCCGGGATTTCCCATATTGGGAGTCTTCAGGCTCAAGGGGCAGCCCAAACGAGATGGGCGCATCATAGTCAGGTCCTGCAAGGTCAGTCAATCGCCGGTCTATCCAACAAGAGATGCGTTTGCAGTCGTAGAGCACCCTTCTTGTCCGTCTTCATCGTCCTCGTGTCCCCTGCCAGTGGGGTGAAACCGCATTGAAGACAAGGCGACTCCCTGGAGCGCTCTCCCTCTTGGCAAGATCGTGGTTGCCCCCTCCCTCAGCTTGGCGCCGTCGATAACCGGCCGATACGATCCAACACTCCCTGGAACAACCGTCGAGGAGCCGACACCTCGGATAACTGAAAGATCAACCACCGGGAGTGCCGCACCAGACGGCCTCCCATCTTGATCAGCTTGACCTGCACGCTCCGCAGCGACCAGTGCTTGACCGCTTTGGGCAGACACAGCCGGCGAAGGAAGTTCCCAAGGTTGTACGCCAGGACGAACAGAGACAGACGCACCCGGTTGGCCACGAACCGATGGCACGACAGCCGAGTCCGGTTCAGGGCGTACTTGCCTTCCTTGATCCACTGCTCGGCTGTCCCTCTACCATTGTAGAATCGCACCACGCCTTCGGGGCCAGCCGTCATGTTCGTGACGATGAAGCCCACCCGAGGGAACAGCTCTCCCCTATGCCACTCCACCCTGGCCACCACCCGCCGAGCGCGGTCCCAACTCCCGGCACGATACCAAAAGTCGTCGTATCGGATCACTGGCTTGGCAGGCGGCCTTCCCACAGGTCGTATCAGCAAGGGAGCGATCTCCCATTGCAGCACTTTGTTGCTCGGCAGCCGTATTGCGTAGAAGACTCGCCGCTCCTCCAGGTACTCATAGATGTCCGGCTTGGCGAATGCGGCATCGGCCCGAAAGTACCGGCGCACTCCTGTCGCCCCGTAGCGGGACAGGATCGGATCCAATACATCACGCCACCTGTGCGCGCTATGTACGTTCCCCGCACGCAGCATAAGCGCCCTCGCAGTCACCGAACTGGTTGAACACGAACAAAGGGTGATAGCACGTGCTCCCAAAGTGTCCGTTGTACGACGCTCCCTCCTGTTCTCCATGTACCGGACTCTCCGAACTGTCCATGTCCAAGATCACCCGCCGGTGCGCCGTGTGCGTCATCGCCCGGTCCACCCACGTAGCGTTCACTCGGCCCAACCCTTCCACGTTGCCGTCCTGGGTAAGCACCTCGGTCTCGAACCGGCTCATGGTGTTGGTGCTTGCCGCTGGTCTGTCTATGCCTCGGTCTCCAACGACTACCCGCATCGTCGGATCGTCGGCCAGCCGTTCAGCGTCGTTGGTATCCTCGTAGCCCGCCAGACGACTGTACACCGACTGCCTGAGCAGGCCCACCAATCGGTGCTGCACGTTACGACCGCCCCGACTCTCCTGCAGACACTCATCCGCCGTCTCCGTCAGCCCCAGTGCATCGTCCAACTCGCGGCAGGCCAGCAGCCCGGCATCTGAGGTAATAGTGGCACCGTGGAACTCCAATCGTATACGGCGGTCGAAACGGAGCGTGGTGCGGGGGTTGGTGCTTTCACCCATTGGGTGCCTCCAGAGTGGGTACGTTATCAAGAACTAGAGTAGTCGCTCACGACCAGTCTAGCATTCATGATAACCACTGTGCTCTGCTATTCGGCTATATCGGGTATCGATGTTACTGTTTACGACACACCTTGCAGGGTTGATATGGGAAATGTGGGGTGAATCCTCATTTCCCCTCCAACGCACGGCTAGCAGCCGTCTTCATTCTCCGTAATCCTCACTGGCATCCTGGGTCCCCAGGCCTTCTTCGTGGTCGACGAGACTCAATTGGCAGTCGTCGCACGCTTCGGCCAGGTCAAGAGGGAAATCACAGAGCCGGGGCCGTAAGTAAAGACCCCCTTCGTCGATTCAGGGAACTACTTCGTCTGGATCTGGCGTGGGCGACTCTGAGAAGCGTCGATACGTGGTCGTACTACATGAGGGGGTGGTGGACTCGCCACAAGCGGCCGTGAAGGCAGCTATCATAGGAGATTACGGAAACCGCCACCGGGCGGCCCTAAAGCGAGCCGGCATCGAACAGCTCCCGTAAAAAACAGGGGCACCCTGCAGGCACCCCATACACGGCTCGACAAATGACGAGATGTCAGGGCGTGGTCCGTCGAGTCGCGCGTCTGCATTCTACGCCGAGCATCAAACTTAGGGCATCACCTTGAAGCCGCCGCAGCGTCACCCGAGGAGTAGTATGGGAACGACGCTCGCGTAGGCAGTAAATCGCATCATTTTGCCGGTGAACCGAAGCGTCGATTGTGTCGGTCTGATCTGCAGGGCCAGCGCCATCCCAGACAGCGGCAGCAGCGTGACGATAGCTAGGGCGTACAAGAAGTTGGCCGGCGCCCAGCCTACCGCCCACACCAGTACGGCCCCCACGCCAATCGCGATTACCAGCGCCTCGAACAGGTATACGGCCCTGATCCAGCCAAGGCGATACGCTGTGGTCCGCACCTGCGCGACCCGGTCCGCCGCCTCATCGAACAGAGTGTAGAAGACCTCCTCGGCGAGGATGAAGAGCAGTGTCACGACGAATCCGACTCTCACCGCCAGAGTGAGCTCGCCCACCGCCAGCGCTCCGAACGGCAGGATGGCAGCCGTCAATAGGGCGACGGTGGCGTTGCCGACCAGCAGAGTCTGTTTGAGCCAGTAAGAATACAGCGCGCTGAACAGCAAGAGGCCGAACGCGAAGGCTCCGATTAACGGGCTAAGCGCGCTGCCAAGGCCCAGGGAGGCCAGAGCGAGCAGCAAGACCCATAGGCCGGCCACCCGGGGGGAGACTCGCCCGGATGGAATCGGCCGGGTAGGTTTGGTTAGGCTGTCGGCCTCGGCATCCTTGTAATCGTTGATGGCGAAGCCGAAGGCGGTAACGAAGAACACTGCCGAGGCGGCCTGCAAAGCCGGGGCAGACAGCACCGCCTCCGTGCCTCCGCTTAGGTAGCTCCCGACAAGGCAGTAGAGCCCGCTGGCTATGGGTTTATCGGGGCGAATGAGCTGGACAAGGCCAGTCAGTCGCGCCGCAATTGGCACGCCGCTCCTCATAGCTCGATGACCAGCCCTTCCCATCCCGGCGTTATCTCAGTGCGCCGAGGCGGCTGGTGGACACTGAGAAACGTACTTCCAGTCGGGCGTCGTGTGCCGGGCGGGCCACGTGAAGTGGCCACCATGTGCGTGGCCCTTTGGCACTGCGTCCCGAACCCGTAGACTCCCAACATGATCATAACTCCGCCCAAGCCGTTACCATTGGTAACTATCCCTTGACATCACGTACCTTTCCTGATACCATTGTGGCATGGAAAAGTACACGATAAAGCACTTCGAGCGACAGTTCCCCGATGAGGATTCTTGCCTTGAATTCATCAAGCAAGCCCGTTGGCCGGACGGCGTTCATTGCACCAAGTGCGATAAGATAACTGGCCATTACCGCATTAAGGGCCGCAAGGTCTACTCTTGCGAATTCTGTGGTGTCCACGTCTCCCCAACTGCCGATACCATCTTCCACAAGTCCAGTACATCGCTCAAGACCTGGTTCCACGCGATGTTCCTTATGGCCTCTACCCGCACCGGCATTTCCGCCAAGCAGTTGGAGCGGGAAACCGGCGTCACTTACAAGACGGCCTGGCGGATGTTCACCCAAATCCGTAAGTTGATGGCCCAAGAGGGCGGTGTCTCCCTGTTCGGAGAAGTAGAAGTTGATGAGACTTACGTCGGCGGGAAGGAACGGAACAAGCACGAATCCAAAAAACTCCACGCCGGACGGGGAACCGTTGGTAAGACCGTGGTGGTGGGCATGGTCCAGCGCAAGGGTCGTGCCGTGGTTGAGGTAAAACCCGACACCAAGGCATCCACCATCGTCCCGATGATTCAAGAACACGTCCATCCCTACGATGCCAGCGTCTACACCGACGAACACGGAGCCTACAATCACCTTTCCAGCCTTGGCTACGCCCACGAAACCGTGGCCCACAGTGCCAAGCAGTACGTCGCGGGACGCGCCCATACCAACAATATCGAAGGCTTCTGGAGTAACACGAAGCGGGGAATCGACGGCGTTCACCACGCGGTCAGCCCCAAATACCTGCAAGGCTACCTCGACGCCTACGTGTACCGGTTCAACCATCGGAGCGACTCGGACCCGATGTTTGTTCAGCTTCTGGAGCGGGCTTCTTCGGTATAGGCTGGGCCGCCTTAGTTAGCAACCGCTCAAAGGCTTTCTTAGTTAGGTGGCCCTTCCCGCCTGCTTTACTGTCGGCTTTAGGCATACGCCAACTCCTTTAGCTGGGCTATAAGGTGCTCCTGCGGTTTGTCGCCCTTGATTTTGTTACAATGTCCGCAAAGAAGCTGAAGGTTGCCCAAGTGGTCCGTACCGCCTTTTGACTTTGGCACTAGATGGTCAACCTCGTAAAGCTTGAACGGGAAGTCCCCCTTGCAGCCATTGCATAGTCCTTCCTGTTCTCCAAACAAGACGTGCTTGTTCTGGCGGTAGGGCTTGGGCTTCTCTATGTCGGTCCGCTTGGGAATGTCGGTGCGGGCAGTGACATAGCCATGATGAAAGAGGCTGCCCATAGTCTGCTGAAGCCGCATATTCACCAGTTCCACAGCCTTGGGGGAGATATCTATTCCCACCCACTGCCGATCTAGCTTCTCAGCCGCAACACAAGCAGTCGCACAACCGCAAAATGGGTCAAGGACTATGTCTCCTGCCTTACTACTGGCCGCGATGATACGCTCTAACAAGGCCAGAGGCTTTTGAGTTGGGTAGCCAATACGCTCGGTTGCTTGGGAAGAAACCATCTTAATGTCGTCCCATAGGTTTTGTACTGGCTTCCCTTCCAACTCATCCAAGAACCGCTTTCGACGGATTCTACCTGTGGGGCTTGCAGGGAAATGTAGCTTCCCTTCCTCATCCCATTGAGCCATCTTTTCCTTGGAAATAGCCCATCCGTTATTAGGTGGTTGGTATCCCTTGTACTCATAAATCAGGTTTGGACGTAGACTGGGATTAGCTAGATTGTCACTCTGGTAACGCCGTCCATTTTCGTCAACATGGGAAAAAGCCTTAGCGATATAAGCCTGATATTGCGAGTCATCCATGTTGAATTGGGGGTGGAATGGGGCTTCTTCACTCTTGACGTAAAACAGGATTGTATCTGTTGCTACCCCAAACTTGTTTGACGTGTGAACAGTACTGAATGCTCCATATCTGCGCTTCCATGTAATCTCATTCCTGAAGTTCCTATGCCCGAACACCGCGTCCATAAGTTGCTTGAGGTAATGACCGGCTGTGGGGTCGCAATGGAGGTAAATGCTACCAGTATCCTTCAACACCCGGTGCATCTCCAGCAACCGCACGGCCATCATGGTCAAGTATGATTGCATCCCCTTCCCGTGGCTGAACCCCGGCGCCTTCAGTGTATGGGCCACAGCGGGCTGTTCGTCAGCTATTAGCCCCATCCAAGCAACGTCCAGGTCCGAGAGCGTCCAGGTGTCCTTGAAGGACGCGCCCGCCGCCTTGCTGCCAATCGGAGCTTCATAATCACGATTGGAGTTGAAGGGCGGGTCTAAGTAGATAAGGTCCACGCACTCGGAGTTGATGCCCCGGAGGATGTCCAGGTTGTCGCCGGTCCAGATGGTCTTGTCCGCGAAGTTGGGGGCTGTTGCGCCCATCTCTCCCTCTCCATGTGCAAGATTGGCACGGGGAGTATAGCAACACTCGCTAACGATAGACAATTCAAACATCCGTGCTACGTGACACTAGGGGATAGTTACCTTACCATTCCTCCAGACCCTAAACATCCTGTGATACAATCCAAGATGGTGGCAGCATTCTAAGCACTCTCGGGTCAGCGTCTAACGGTCCACGGATCTCCTTCGGGCACCCCTTCGGCGCCCCACTGGATTTCCTCGCGAGTCGTTATGTGTCTTCGGCCTCGGTGACAGAACCTTGCCAACTACTTATGGAAAGGAGAGTTACCGATGGCTTACGAAGATAGATCCCTGACTTGCGTTGAGTGTTCACAGTCGTTCACTTTCAGCGCAGACGATCAGACGTACCATGCCGAGAAGGGCTACACGAACGAGCCCAAGCGCTGCCCGTCCTGCCGACAGGCACGACGGGGCGGTCAGTCTGGCGGCAGCGGCGGGTACTCGGACGGCTACAGTCGAGCTCCGCGTGAGATGCACACCGTAGTGTGCGCCCAGTGTGGCAAGGACGCAACTGTGCCGTTCCAGCCGCGAGGCGATCGCCCGGTCTACTGTAGCGATTGCTACAGTCAGCAGGGCGGACGGACTTCGTCACCCCGATACTAGTGTAGAGCAAGAGGGGGCGATGGATCGCCCCCTCTTCTTTGGTCGTTCCCGGCCCTCCCCCATATCTGCGACTCCTGCCATCGGTCAGGAACAGCTCGCCGCGGAGCTGCGGTAGAGTATCTCGGAGTGACTCTCGCACTCTTGAGGACCCCGGTGGAACGAAGGGCTTGAGTCAGCCATTGTGGTGTGACCTCCTCAACGGTCGTCGGGATTAATAGGGGGGCTCCATGACAAGGGAACTCGGAGATCTCGGTGAGGAACTCGAGGCCCTCTACGGAGAGGGGCTACGTGACCTGACGTTCTACGGTTACACCCGTGCCTCGCAGCAACTTCGTAACGACGATCCGGCCATGGCACGCCGGGTCGACCGCAGGCTGGACCCGTTTCTCAGGACCAAGGTATTTCCTCGGAGGCGTAGAGAGTGGCAAGAGACCTCGGAGGGGACAAGGGCGCGCCTCGCTCTCCTGGCGGAGAATCCTCACCTCGAACGGGACGTTCGGGATGTCCGGTCAGTCCTGGGTGTCCCCGACTCCCAAGTTCGCGTGTTAGAGGGAGATGATCTGTGGAACCAGGCAGCGGAGGTGGTCAGACCAGAATGTGTCAGGCAAGAGGTCGAGCGACAACTCGTTGGAGGGTGGCACCTAATCCACCTCCAGGCCGCGCTCGGAAGGGAGCTGGACGAGGATATAGCGGGGATGGTCTCAGCAGAGATGCGAGAATCTGCTCAGGAGAGCGCACGCGTTCGGTTTGACGTTGATGAGATTCCTAACTGGCTACAGACCAGTTCCGATGGACCGGTCGGATATCGCGGTCCCATCGTTCCCCTAAACTGGGCTGCGCATCGCCTAATTCAGCGTCATCGGTTGCCACGGCGAGCCTCAGCCGCGCTGACAGCCTACGTGCTGACCGAGAATCCGCAATGGCTCATTGGGTTGGATCCGCTCGATGTGAATGTAGTTTCAGGCGCGCATCTGTCCGATGAGGGCGAACCGTTCTCGGTGCACGTCGGCTCGATCGACGAGTAACTTGGACGTAGCTCGTCTGTCGAAGGCGATGCCCATCTATCGAGAGATGATCTTACGGGGCGTGAAGATGAAAGAGCTACTTCACCAGCCTCGAGAAACCTGGTATGGCGAGATCGAGGACCTGGAGCAGGAGGCGATTCGGAATACGATCGGTGAACTTGAGCGCCTGCTGACTCCCAAACACTAGCAAGCATTCTCGTTGATGTCGAGGATGAGTCATTCGACCTGCGAGACGGACCAGCCGGCGACCGCTCTCCGGCTTCCCGACGGTGGCAGCTTGGCGCTCAGTGTTAGGGCCAGCCCGTTTTGCGCTATTGTGTTCAACCATCCCCGAACTGCGTTCGCAAGCATCCCCCCGCCAGGCTCCCTGGGCTTCGTCCTCATCCCCGTGACAGGTCCGGTCGATGGGGTGAGAGCTCGACGCTTGACCGGGCCAAGTCCCCGTTCTTACGGATACTTCGAGAAGTCGAACCCCTCCTTGGTGATGACCTCAACCAGCGCAGGCTGACCCGTCTTGGTGACCTCGATCGCCCGCTTGAACGCCGGGATGAAGTCGTCCGGCTTCTCGACCCGCTCGCTCCAACCGCCAAGCGCTCTAGAGACCTCGCTGTAGTTGCCGCCGACGAAGACGGTCCCGTACTTCTCGGTGGCGTACTCCATGGTGTCGCGCTCGATCGCCATCGCGCCGTTGTTCCAGACCACCGTTAGGATGCCCAGCTTGGACCTCGCGGCGGTCTCCAGGTCCATCCCGACCATCCCGATGGCGGCGTCGCCCATGACGTTGATGCACAGCTTGCCGGGCTCGGCGAGCTTGGCTCCCATGATAAGGCCCAGGCCGTGGCCGAGCTGGGTCGACTTCCCCCAGCCCATATAGGTTCGGGGCGCCACGGTCTCCCAGAACGGAACTAGCTGGTCCCTCGGGCTCCCGGCGTCGTGCGTGATGATAGTGTTGGCCCTGTCGACAGTGTGGAGCATGTCCCAGATGACGCGGTAGGGGTTGATGGGAATCTCGTCCGAGGTCAGCTCGGGCATCCACTCGTCGAGCCACTCCTTCTTCACCGTCTGAACCTCTTCGGCTACGGTCCCGTTGGCCTCTCTCCCTCCACCCGCGGTGCTGCTCCTGATCTCGTCCACCAGCTCTTGCAGCACGAGCTTGGCGTCCCCGATGACGGCGTGGCCGGCCTCGTAGTCCTTGTTGACGTCCGACGGGTCGATCGTCGAATGAATGATGAGCTTGCCGTCGGGAATCGTCTTGCCGTACGCGGTCCGGGTGAAGCTGCACCCGACGCCGAAGACGGTGTCGGCCCTGGAGTCATCGACCGGTCGAGCTTGCCACTAGCAAGTGGCCAGTTCGAGTTGGCCGTTGGAGCGACAGATATACAGGACCTCGTAGATCTGGTCATGCTCCCCGGTCGCTTTGGACTGAACGTTCCCCTCGAGCTTCTAGTTCGGGCGTGGGGGCGAGGAGACTTCTCCAGCATCGGATATGTGCTTCGAGAGTTCGACATTCTACGTTCGCACGAAGATGCGTCCGGAAGAGTAGTAGTTGGCCCGAGGCATCCACTTGAGGCACGTCTCATTGGCCAAGCGAGATTCGGATCGATCGGGGCGGAGATCGAGGTGCTGGCAAAGCTGGTATCTGCGTTGCGCTCAGGACCGGCGGGCTCGGAAAGCGACGATGAGGTCGCATTCACGATTGAGCTTGTGAGAGCCGTCGGCCCTCAGGGCGTGGAGTCCCGGAGATACCGACCATTCTATCGAGAGATCGCGAGAGCCCTGACCGAGCTTCGAGAGACCAGGAACCTACGCAGCCCTCGGCTTATGCTGCAGGAGGCTAACCTCCTACGGGAATGGGTTACGCTCAGCTCTCAATCAAAAGACAGACCCCCCGACGCCAAAGAGGTCCTACTACAGGCACAAGCGACGGCCCAAGAGGCCATCGAGCAGTTGGGTGCTGGTGGTGGCCAGCGCTCGCTAAGGTCGGTCTTGGCGACCGAACTGGCGACAGCCTTGGGGGCGGAAACGGTCGACGCCGTGAACCGCGACGCGAGTCCGGGAGAAGTGTCGGAATCTTTCCACCGCCTACGTCGGGCGGTCCAGGCGGCGAGGTCGGAGAACCCTCATCCGTTTTACCCGGTCGATGTCTTGGTCTGGACGACAACCAGCGTCCTGCAAAAGGACGCGTTGGGGGAGACGGAGCGCCTGGAGGCGATTGCCGACGTGTTTCACTCGCTGGAGACAATCGACCCCGAGTCGCTTGACCCGTCGAGTGCGGAGCGTTACCAGAAACGGCGACTCGGCCTCGGGATGTTGCTGGGCGATGAGCATCTAACGGATGTAGCCTTCGAGGAATTGGATTTCGATGGGTTCGTGTGCCGGATTCTATATCCGTGCAATCGAACGAGGCGGGTCTCCATTCCAGAACGAGTTGGGGGTGGGCGATGCCGGGAGGTTAGAGTCCGCCTTGTCGTACTTGGAGCAGCACCGTGGAAGAATTAGGCACGATCCGCGATGCCTTAGCCCGAATCCACCGAAGGTATGACGTTGCAGCAGCAGAATGGGTGATGAGGGGCAAAGGGAGGCGATGGTCCGGGCACGATTCGGGTAAATGGGGCCGGTGTCTGTCTTCAGCCGCCGCGGGGAGACCTTGTGACCGTCTGGGGACGTTGGGTAGGGCGAGATGGCGGGGAGAGGACGCGGCGAGAGGTGCTCGCGGACCGGACTGGCGCGAGTTTGCGGGGACGTTCGGTTGGGCGGATGGCGGGTCAGTTGCGGACGGGCGCCGTCAGGCTGGGAGTGGAATCGCTCGCAGCCGTGCCAGGGCGCGACTGAACTGGGTTTCCCAAGGCCAGCGCTGTGGCAGATGCAGGGTGAGGCGGCGTGCCGAGCGGGTGAGCCGTCCGGCCAGGGAGAAGAACCGTCGCCGAAGGGTCTTGGTGGTCGCGATCTGCTCGCCCAGACCGATCCGCGCCGTCCAGCGGGCCAGGTTGTGGGCCATCACCTGTACCGCCAGCCAAGCGCCGTTGGCGGCGAAGCGGCCGGACGGCATGTGGTTCAGACCGACGCCGTACTTGAGGTCTCGAATGGCGTTCTCGATCTCGGCGTGGCGGCGGTGGTCGGCCTCCAGTTCCAGGGTCTCTCCGTCCCGGTCGGTGATGAAGCCGTGATAGCTGTAGGTGGCGAAGAGGGCCAGTTGGGAACCGGGCGTGGGCTTCACCCGCCGGACGATGAGCCGCACCGGTGCGGCGCCGGGCTCAGTCCGGAAGGGGGTGTAGGTGGACTGCGCCACATCGGCGGCGCCGTCCATCCAGTAGGGGACCGGCGTCCAGTCTGCATCGGGAATCGCCTCGATCAGGTTCCGCAGGCTTTTGTGCTGGCGGATGGTGATGGAGAAGCGGACATCCATCTCACGACAGGCGGCGACGAGAGCGTGGGCGTAGAAGCCGCTGTCGGCCCGCGCCGTAAGTTGCCCGCTGGCCCCGGCACGGCGAACCCGGCTCACCGTTTCACGCAGGAAGTGGGCGGCGCCCCGAGCGGTGTTGGCGCGGCCCTCGCGCAGCCGGGACATCAGCACGTCGCCGGTGCCGGCGGCGACGGCCAACAGGGGGTGATAGCCCCGCTTGCCGGTATAGCCGTGGTGGCGCGCTCCCTCCTTGGCCAGTCCATAGGTCTCGCAGATGGTCGAGTCCAGGTCGATGGTCAGGGGCGAGTCGCCGGGTCCGGCCCCAGCGGCCCAGGCCCGGGCCAACAACTGGCGGCTCACGCGGTCGAGTTGACGGACATGCCCCCACCGGAAGCTGCGCAGGAAGGTCCCCAGGGTGGATGGCGCCTTGACCACGCAGCCTAGAACACCGACCGTCCCACCAGCGCGCAGCGCATCGGCGTCGTCGATGCAGTCGCCGCCAGCCAGCGCGGAAGCGACCAGCGTCAGCATCTTGTCCCCCGTGTTCGCCCGTCCCGGCGCGCCGCCGAGGTCAAGGTGATGGTCGACGAGTTCTCGCAGGCCCAGGTGCCGGGCGAGGGTGGCCGGCACGAGCAGGCCGGCATTGGCCACCAGGCGATGGTCGTCAAAGAGGATGCGGATACGGTCGGGTTTGTTCTGTGGCAGCATCTATTGGGTGCTCCTTGTTTCCGCGCGGGTTTCTGTTCCAAAACCATTATCCCAGATTCAGAGGAGCACCCTCTAGGGAACCTCTGAACAACTAAGGGTGAGCCGGATTCTACTGGAATGGGCGGGTACGGGAGGCGCTTCGACCCTCCGGCGACGCGCCGACTGGGATCGGGGAGCCCAGGCCGCAGCCCTCACGCCTCATTCGCGGTTGGGGAAGAGAGGCTGGGGAGGGAGCGCTGCCGGGAATGGTCACCGTTGGCCCTCTCACCGAGCTTGGCCGCCCGCGGCTATCAGCAGGTTGGCCATCCCCAGCAGCAGCACCAGCCGTTGCGTGTTCTTGGCCAGGCCACGATACCGCACCTTCGCATAGCCAAAGCGCCGTTTCACATACAGGAACGGATGCTCTACCTTCGCTCTGACCGACGCCTTGCGATGTTCCCCCAGCGCCTCCTGACTCCCGGGACTCAGGTGCCGGCGCAGACCGGGCCGCATCGCCACCTGCCACTCCACCCGTCGCTCCCGATGCTCCTCCCGCTTCTGGACTCCCTGATACCCCGCATCGCCCCACGCCTGCGCCTCGTTCCCGTGCAGCAGCCGGTGGGCTTCGGTCACGTCGTTCACGTTCGCCGCCGTCGTCGTCATGCTATGCGCCAAGCCCGTATCCGCGTCCACTCCGATGTGCAGCTTCATCCCGAAGTGCCACTCATTCCCCTTCTTCGCCTGATGCATCTCCGGGTCCCGCGCGCCTCCCCGATTCTTCGTCGACGACGGCGCTTCGATGATGCTGGCGTCCACGATCGTCCCTTCACGCAGCCGCAGTCCCTGGGCTTCCAGATGGCGGTTGATCTCCTCGAACAGGCCTTGGCCTAGCTCGTGGCTTTCGAGGAGATGACGGAAGTTGAGGATGGTGGTCTCGTCCGGCAACGCTTCCGACAGTCGCAGCCCGGCGAACCGGCGCACCGATTCGGCCTCATAGAGGAGGTCCTCCATGCCGGGATCGCTCAGGTTATAGAAGAGTTGCACACAGTGAATGCGCAGCATCACCGAGAGCGCATAGGGCCGCCGCCCGCGGCCGGCCTGGGGGTAGCACGGGCGGATACGCTCCTCCAATCGCTGCCAAGGGATGAGCCCATCCATCCGCTCCAAGAACAACTCCCGGCGGGTCTTGCGCTTCTTGCCTTGGTATTCCAAGTCCGCGAACGTCGGCTGGTCCATCGTTTCCGCCCTCCATCGGCATGAGGTGGGGCCAGCCCTTACTCTGCCACATCCCGTCTGACTTGTTCAGAGCGTTCCTAGCTGCTGCATGGGCTGTCCCCAAGGCCGTCATTCGGTGGATTCGGGCTAACGGTGAGCAGGATGATCGGCGCTGATTGCTTTCCTGGTAGTGCAAGAATAATCGACGTTAATCACCTGGAATAGGGCTCCCGTCAACCGGGCCGGGACGACCTCGCTTGAAAGTCCTCATCACTCAGGTATCCTTCAACTGTCGTAGTTAATTGGAACCAGAGCGTTACTGGTCCGGACGTCTCGATGATGGTCAGGCGACGACATCGCAGGCCACCGCCATAAAGTCGGCAGATGCGAGATTTACCTTACCAATATTTCTTGCTGATTAGGGTCAGATAGATGTCGGACACCAGCGAGAGAGATGAAAGGGAGGTATGCTGGTGTCAAGATGAGTGTATATGGGGCCATACTGCCGGGAGCGGCGAGATTGGCACGGCTCCCGGCGGAGCTCTCGATGGAAGCCAAGCGCCGATGGAAAGTAGTGCGATGGTTTGAGGAGCATGCATGAAGGGAAAGTGCGGTTGACAGCCCGTCACTTTGGGTACAGTCCTGACACCATAAGCTGGTGGGTACGCGCCTACAACTCCGGTGGATAGTGAGAAGGTTGGAGCCTGGGAGTAGGAGACCCAAGAGGGTGAGACAGCCTCAGGTGTTGCTGGAGGTGGTAGAGAGGGTCCGGGCCGTCAGGGAGCAGTACCCCCGCTGGGGACGGGAGAAGCTGCGGGTACTGCGGTCCGAGGAAGGCACTACCCCCTCTCGGCCAAGAGCATAGATCGGGTGATAGGCTGTCTCAAGGCGCGTGGGGTACTCCGAGAGGCAGTACAACCCCGCAAGGCCGTCAGGTGGCGCCACACGAGGCTGCGACGCCCCAGGGAGTTGGTGGTGGACAGCCCCGGAGCGTTGGTGCAAATGGACAGCAAGCAGGTGGCCGGAGCTGTTCGCCGAGGCGGTCGAGATCGACGCCAGGTTGCGCGGCGGGCTGGCCTTTGCCAAAGAGCCGTACCTCCACTCCCTGCGAATCCCACTGGCTGAGGCGGTCGCGCTGGACGAGGCGGAACTGGGAGAGGACGGACAGAGAGACGGCTTCGGCAACGAGTGCGAGGGGCACTGTGGCGTCTGAGAGAGGTGGTGGAAGCACACCGGGAGCGTTGACCATGCCCCTCCAATAGAGGTATTATGGGGGCAGCAAGTTGGCCCGGCGATGCAGCAAACACCCCGGGCCGTGGCGCCACCTGCGTGAACAGGTGATGCAAGTAGCATTGTACTACTCGCAGACCCGCTCCCGACAGGAGGCGGGTCTTTTTTAGTTACAGTGGATGCGAAAGGAGGCAGGCATGGCGAGAACCAGGATGGAGAAACGAGCAAGCGGCATGAGGGCGGCCATCTACGCCCGCGTCTCGGACAAGAGCCAGGACACGGAGGACAAGACCTCCATCTCCGAGCAGCTAGGCGAGATGGAAGCCTACTGCGAGAGCAAGGGGCTGAACATCACGGCCCGCTACCAGGAGGTAGGCAGGGGCTGGTCGAAGAAGCGACCGGAATTCCAGAGGATGCTGGCCGACGCCAGACAGGGACGCTTCGACACCATCGTCTGCTGGAAGTCCGACCGGCTCAGCCGGGGAATGTACCCAGCCGCCGCCCTCATGGAGGTCGTCGAGGCCCACCAGATTCGGCTGGAAGCCGTCATGGACGCCATCGACATGAAGACCTTCGGACTCATGGCGGCCATCGGCAAGATAGAGTTGGACAACTTTCGGGAGCGCTCGACCCTGGGCAAGCGGGGACGGCCAAGCAGGGACGGGTTCCCATGGGCGGCCTCCCCTACGGATACCGCATCGGAGACGATGGCAGGCCGGAGGTCGTGGAAGAGCAAGCGGAGATCGTCCGCCGCATCTTCCACATGTACGTCCATGAGGGGATGGGGTCCCCCTCGATTGCCGTGCAGTTGACCGACGAGGGAATCCCCACCCAGACCGGCAAGCTGCTGTGGCGTCAGTCCTACATCCATTACGTTCTGGCCAATGCCACCTACACGGGCACCTGGGTCTACGGAAAGACCCGTGTTATCTCCACCGACTACGGGACGAAGGAATACGACCAGCCGAGGGACACCTGGATAGAGGTGCCGGTCCCGCCCTTGGTGGACGAGAAGGCCTGGGAGACCGCCCAAGCCGAGCGAGACCTGCGGAGCATCCAGATGGAAGAGGACCGTGCCATCAGGCTCTTCGTGTCGGGGAAGATCACCGAGACCCAGCTCGACCATCAGCGCAGGTTCATCACCGAGCGGCTTGAGAGCGCCAGGGCGAAGCTGGACGATTACCGTGCTCAGGAGAGGCGAGCGGAGCTGAGAAGCGGCGGCTGATGGAGGCTGTCCTAGCCTGGGCGAGAGAGGTCGGCCAGGGCCTGGACGAGTTGACCCCCGAGCAGCGCAAGGAGCTTCTCCAGATGATCGTGGAACAGATCGTCATCGACAGGGACAACAACGTGGACATCACGCTGGCTATACCCATCGACGAAGATTCCCCTGAGTCTGATTCCGTTGCAATTGCGTCTGAATCATCCTGGTCTGGAAGTTTTCCAGGTTCACCAGAAAGCGGGAACACGCCGTCGCCTTCAAGTCCATGCTTCGCAGGCGAGGCATCCGCGTCGTCTCCATCACCGAGCAGGCAGACGACACCCCCACCGGCAAGCTCCTTGAGGCCATCATCGAGAGCGTGGACGAATTCTACTCGGAAAATCTTGCCCAGGAGGTCACGCGGGGAATGCGGGAGGCCGCTTCCAGGGGCTTCTGGATGACCACCTACGCCCCCTACGGCTACAAGCGGGCCACGTCCAGGACGGGGGCAAGACGCGCCCCAAGCTGGAACTGAACCCGCCCGCCGACGCCGTGGTCAGACGCATCTTCGACACGGCCCTCCAGGGCAGGAGCACCCTTGACATCGCCAAGACCCTCAACGCCGAGGGCATACCCACCTCCAACGGCAAGAAGTGGCTCAAGACCACCGTCCACTTCGTGCTCACCAACGAGGCGTACGCCGGAACCGTGGTCTGGGGAGAAAAAGCCAAGGACGGCGCGCCGCCCGTGCGGGTCGAGGACGCACACCCCTGCATCGTCTCCAAGCAGGAGTTCCGGCGCATCGCCAGGATGATGCAGTCCCGCGCCCCGAAGAAGGTGAACCCCCGCCGCGCCTCCAGCCCCTACCTGCTCAGCGGCATCGCCAAGTGCGAGACCTGCGGCAAGGCCATGACCGCAGCCGAGGCCAAGAGCGGCAAGTACACCTACTACATCTGCCACTCCCTCCTCAAGCGCGGCAAGGGCGCCTGCAAGACCCCCAGGCTCAACGCCAAGAAATTCGAGAAGGTCATCGTCGATGAGCTTCGCGCCAACATCCTTACCGAGTCCAACATCAGAGACCCGGTGAAGCTGCTGGACGAGGAGATGGACGGGGTGGCCCACGAGCAGCGTGAGCGGCTGGAGACCATCGAGGGGGAGCTTGAGGACGTGAAGAAGCGGTTGGGCCGCATCTGGAACTTCATCGAGACCTCCGACACCGAGATGGCCGACGCCTCGGACCGCATCAGAGAGCACCGGGAGCGCAAGGAGACCCTTGAGGTCGCCGCAGAGGAGGCGAGGGCATTGCTGAAGGAGCGGAGGCAGTTCCTCGACAGCGCCGACACCATCGCCACCTTCGCAGAGGAGATGAGCGACTTCCTCAAGACCAGCGAGCTGACCGAGACCAGAGCCTTCGTCCACTCCTTCGTCAAGGAGGTCGTGGTCAAGCCCGGCAGGGCCGCCATCGTCTATTCCATACCCACGCCGGATGACAGCCCTATGGGGGGAGCGGACGCCGCAGAGATCGCCCTCAACGGGCGAGTTATGAATTCAGTACAGTCTGGTGGGCTAACTTTTACGGAAGATACCACCGAGCCGTTCAGCGGTATCTCCTGCGCTTTTTTTCCCGGTATGAGGCTGTCGTCGGGCATGGGAACAGTGTACCGGACGACGGCGTTGTCGGGCAGGAGCTCGATCTCCCTGACGAAGGTCTCGATGAAAGCCCTGCGTTCGGTCAGCTCGCTCTTTTGCAGGAACCTGTTCATGTCCTGGGCGTAGGCGGTGATCGTCTTGACGTCGTCGAGGACCGCCCTGCGCTGAGCCAGGATTGCCCTCGCCCCCTCCGCGGCGGACTCAAGGCGCTGCTGGCGCTCCTTGTGGTCTCGGATACGATGGGCGAAGTCGGCCATGTTGAACTCGGTCGTCGTCTCCACGAGGTCGTAGAGCCGGTCGAGCCTGCCCCGCACGTCGGCAAGCTCCGACTCGATGGTCTCCAGCCGTTTGCGCTCCTCGCCGGCCACGTCGTCCATCTGCTCGTCCACGACATTGACCAGACTCCGAATGTTGCCCTCGGTCAGGATGTTGGAGCGAATCAAGCCGACGACCAGCTCCTCGAACTGCCGGGCGTCGACCCTGGGCGAGTCGCAGGACCCGGGCGCGCGCTTTACGAAGGAGTGGCAGACGTAGTAGGGGAACGTGCCCCTGCTGGAGTAGCGGCCCGAGAGCGCCCTCTTGCACCTGTAGCACTTTACGAGGCCGCTCAGCAGGAAGGTGCTTCCGACTCTGCGGGGGTGGGAGACCCTGGGGGCGCGGGAGCGCATTATCCTGTTCACCCGGTCAAACTGGGCCTTGGTGACGACGGCGGGGAACGCCTTTTCCACCCGCACCGGGTCGGCGTTGTCCTTGGCGTTGTTGCCCCAGACCAGGGTGCCCAAATAAGCCTCGTTTCTGAGGATGTTGTGGACGGTGGGCTTGTTCCAGAGCTTACCCCTGGGGCTGGCGATCCCCTCGTCGTTGAGGATGCGGACGATCTTCAGCATCCCCTTGCGGGACTCGGCCAGGTCGAAGATGCGCTTGACGACAAGGGCGGCGTCCTCGTTGGGTTCCAGGGTGGGCCTCTCCTTGGATCCGTCCAGCACCTTGACCCTCTTGTAGCCATAGGGGGCCATGGGAGCGACCCAGAATCCCCTGGATGCGGCCTCCCTCATACCCCGCACGACCTCCTGGCCAAGATTTTCGCTGTAGAACTCGTCCACGCTCTCGATGATGCCTTCCAGGAGCCTGCCCGTGGGGTTGTCCTCGGCCTGCTCGGTTATGGAGACGACGCGGACGCCCTGGCGCCGGAGCATGGACTTCAGGGCGACGGCGTGCTCCCGCTTGCGGGTGAAGCGGGAGAATTTCCAGACGAGTATCTCGTTGAAAGGGGCCTTGGTCTTGCGGGCCTCGTCGATCATCCTGCGGAACTCGGGGCGGTTCATCACGCGTCCGCTCTCGGCCTCGTCCACGTACTCCCGGACGACCTTGTAGTCGTTCTTGTCGGCGTAGTCCCTGAGCGCCCTCATCTGTGCGGACACGGACAGGTCCACGTCCTGGCGGTCGCTGGAGACCCTGGCGTAGAGGGCTGCGGGTGTGTAGCTGGCGTTCTGGTTCATGGGTTCCTTCTCCTTGTTCACTCCTGTTCGTTCCTGCCCCTGCGGGTCTTCGCCCGTTGGCGGCGCTCCTGCCGCAGCCACTCCCGTTCGTCCATGTACAGGCGGATGGCGTCTCGGAGGAACTCGCTCACGGTGCGGCCCTCCTCGTCGACCACCTGCTGCACCTGCTCGGCCATCTCCGGGGGCATGGAAAAGCTGATGACCTTGGACTTTCTGGGCATGGACACTCTCTCTTTTTTGCCTTCCGGTGTATTACAATATCATACTCTTATCATGAACGAACCGGCTGCCCCTGTCAAGGGCCGCGCCACTATGAGGACGGCTCTCAATGGAGTAAAATGTGGCGGTAGACACTGAGAAGGAGAGGCTCTCTCCATGGGGACTTTCAGGTGGCCGCTGCGCATCTCCAGCATGGACGGCCAACAGGGGCGGGAGGTAGAGGCGACGGTGGACACCGGGGCCGCCTACACGACGTTGCCCGGCAGCCTTCTGCGCGAGCTGGGGATCGAGCCGATGGACAAGGGCGTCTTCCTGCTCGCCGACGGTCGCCGGGTGGAGATGGACATTGGGAGAGCTTGGGCGACGGTCGACGGCTCCAGCGAGGTCACTCTCGTCGTGTTCGGAGAGGACGACGCCCCGGCTCTGCTGGGAGCCTACACTCTGGAAGGGTTGAGGCTGGCGGTGGACCCTATTGCACAGCGACTCGTTCCCACCCATCTCATCATGTACTAGGAGGCTGCGGCGCCCGCCGTGCGCCCCCCCGTCGTGCACGACCGCCATCTCAGGCTCCCGAGACCTGCACCGGCGTCCGCCTCTTTCCCCCACACCCCATCAGTCCACCCCCTCGCCGCCGTCCTCCCCGGCTTCGGCTCGGGGCGATGCGGCCGCCTGCTCCTCCATGTAGGAGCGGATGGCGACGCGGGCCAGGATGCGCAGCCCCTTCAGGACCGCCCTGCGATGTTCAGGCGTATAGGACGGCATGGAGCGCTCCAGGGCGTCTTCAAGCTCCTGTCCTCCGGGCCTCCGCCGTCTGTTGTTTTTGGTCTTTCCGGTGGTGTCTTTCATGTTGCGCAGTCGCAGCGGCGAATCGGTTGGGCCGCCGGCCTCTCGTTACAGGTCTGTGACGGGCCGCCCGCGCCGACGGAAAGGGGCGAGCGCGGGCGTCGTCGGTTCCGGCCCCGCCGCGCCGCCGTTGCGCCGTGCGCCCGGCGGGGCCTCCGGTCTAGCTACCCTCCTCGAAGAAGGTCATCTGGAACCCCTCGCCCAGGAGGATCTCCATGCCTCCGGGTATCCCGGAGGCGAAGCGGACTATGGAGAGCATGGCTCCCCCGCAGGGCTCGACGCCCTTCCTGCGCCACATGCGCAGCTGCTTGGGGTCCACGCCGAGGGCCTTGGCGAAGCCGCGCCAGGAGAGGCCGCTGGCCTCCTTCAGGCGTTCGATGCGCTCACCGAAGTCCTCCGGCAGGACGCCGCCCTCCAGGGGCTGGGTCTCGTCCGCTCCGTCGTTGTCACGCCCGTCGAAACGGGTCGAGTCGTCAGTCTTGTTCATCTCTCTCCTCCAATCTGAATAGGTCTTGGAACTCTGTTACTTCCAGGGCCTTGAGCATCCGGCGGCGGATGCGACCGGAGGGCGAGCGCCCCGAGTTGACCAGCAGGTAGGCCAGGTCCCGGTCCAGGTAGGGGTGGTCGTCGAGGTCTGGGTACTCCCACGAGTACTCCCAGCCGTCGCTCCTCTTCTTCTCCCCGCCCTGCACCCTGTACATGCCGGTGATCCAGTCGCCGGTGTCGGCGTCCGGGACGCCGTAGTAGAGGACCTCGATCTCGCGGCTGAAGAGGGGGCGGGCTATGAAGCGCCCGTCGTCTTTGCGCTCGATGAAATCCTCGTCCTCGTTGACCAGGGACAGGCCGGGGGCCTGGGCCAGGGCGAGGTTGCTCGATGGGATTGCCAGAAGCGCCGCCAACAGCAGCGCGGCTGACAGGGGTAAGAGCCGTCTTATCGACCCGAGTCTTGCTTTCAGCGCCAACTCGTTCACCTCTCTTCCGTTCGCCGCGGTTCACCGGATCGCGGCAGTCGCAAAAAAGTGTGAACAAATCAAACGAGAAAAAAGACCCCTCATAGCTCTGCGCAAGGATGCGGGGCGTTACGGGCCGTTCCCCCGTGGCTCTGCGCAGGGATGCGGGGGGCTATAGACCCTCTTTTTTTCGGCCCCTTTCGTGCAGTATTGGGGGTGTACAGGAGTTTGAGTTTGGTAACAGAGCGGCCAGAGTCGTGATTTCGTAGCTGGAACAGGGGTAAAGCGCCCCCCTACAGGACGTAAGCAGTGAACACTTTCAGTAAGACTACGTTCCGGACGGCAATGACATCGCCAAACGTGGGTAATGACATCGGCGGGACCGTCTGAGCGGCGTCTCAATGACATCAGGCCCCGGAAAAAGCGATTGAAGTGGGGGTGCGTTACGGCCCCCAAAACGTGGCCGGAGAGCGGGGAAAAGGCCGGAAAGTGGTTGACCGGAGACTCAGGTGAAGTCTTGGGAAGGAGAAAAGAGCCATGAAGACGACCGAACACGGCATCGAGGACAGCAAAGACGTGGAGAACGTCTACCACATGCGGCTCATGGCGCTGCTGAAAGAGCTGGTGCGGGACAAGGGCTTCAAGAGCGCGGCGCGGGTGCTGGAGACCGACCAGCGGACGGTGGCCGAGTGCGCGAAGACGGGGCAGCTGTCCCGGCGGGTTCGGCAGGCGCTGGAGCGGGCGTTGCAGGAGGGCGTCGGCTCGGCTGCGGCCCGGCAGCGGGAGCGCAACGACAGGCTGGAGAACCGGGTCGAGGCGCTGGAGAAGGGCCACGAGGTGTTGGAGAAGGGTCACGACTCGCTGGGCAAGGAGGTGCGCAGTCGAGTGGCCGCCGTCGAGGGCCGGGTCGAAGCCGTGCGTCGGGATGGCGCACAGGGGACCGGGGCCGGTCATGCCGGCGCCGGTCCCTCCCAGGCGGAAGCGGACGGCTCGGAGAGGAGTGCGTCGGGCATGGGCAGGAAGCCGCCTCCGAGACCCAGGGTGCGGAGGGAGTACCCCGACCTGGTGACGCGGGAGCTCGCCGAGGACGACGAGGAGGTGTTCGGGGATGCGTGGCCGATGATCGTCGAGTGGCGGGGAATGAAGGCGTCGCACCCCAACGAGGGGAAGGGCCTGTCCTGGCTGCGCACCGAGGAGCGGTTCCTGGCGTTGGAGCTGGCCCTGCTCGAAGACCACGGCATGACGCTTCCCCCGGCTCGGTTTCCGCTGAGGGGCTTCGACCGCAACGGGCAGGTCAACTGGCGTCAGACGACGCTCTTCGACACGCGGAGAGCGATCAGAAAGCGGGACCTTCTGAACAGGCTTAGCTTCGGACTCCTGTGGCGGTAGCCGGGCCGGGAGTGCGAAGGGTTGGTTGTTAAGTTTTGTGAACGATTTGGCGGCGGTTCTGGAAAGGGGCGCCGCAGGCCCTCTTTTGCGGGTCTCGGGCCGTTGATAATGAGTGTGCTGTTAGGCTTTTTCCAAGGTTTCCGACCATAGAAATCTGGGTGCGTGATCCCTGTTGCACGGGTACGACCGGAGGATGATTCGCTCTCCCCCGGTCTCCCACGAGGGTACTGCTCCTTTAGCCCGAATCCACCGAAGGTATGACGTTGCAGCAGCAGAATGGGTGATGAGGGGCAAAGGGAGGCGATGGTCCGGGCACGATTCGGGTAAATGGGGCCGGTGTCTGTCTTCAGCCGCCGCGGGGAGACCTTGTGACCGTCTGGGGACGTTGGGTAGGGCGAGATGGCGGGGAGAGGACGCGGCGAGAGGTGCTCGCGGACCGGACTGGCGCGAGTTTGCGGGGACGTTCGGTTGGGCGGATGGCGGGTCAGTTGCGGACGGGCGCCGTCAGGCTGGGAGTGGAATCGCTCGCAGCCTGCCAGGGCGCGACTGAACTGGGTTTCCCAAGGCCAGCGCTGTGGCAGATGCAGGGTGAGGCGGCGTGCCGAGGGGGTGAGCCGTCCGGCCAGGGAGAAGAACCGTCGCCGAAGGGTCTTGGTGGTCGCGATCTGCTCGCCCAGACCGATCCGCGCCGTCCAGCGGGCCAGGTTGTGGGCCATCACCTGTACCGCCAGCCAAGCGCCGTTGGCGGCGAAGCGGCCGGACGGCATGTGGTTCAGACCGACGCCGTACTTGAGGTCTCGAATGGCGTTCTCGATCTCGGCGTGGCGGCGGTGGTCGGCCTCCAGTTCCAGGGTCTCTCCGTCCCGGCGGTGATGAAGCCGTGATAGCTGTAGGTGGCGAAGAGGGCCAGTTGGGAACCGGGCGTGGGCTTCACCCGCCGGACGATGAGCCGCACCGGTGCGGCGCCGGGCTCAGTCCGGAAGGGGGTGTAGGTGGACTGCGCCACATCGGCGGCGCCGTCCATCCAGTAGGGGAGCGGCGTCCAGTCTGCATCGGGAATCGCCTCGATCAGGTTCCGCAGGCTTTTGTGCTGGCGGATGGTGATGGAGAAGCGGACATCCATCTCACGACAGGCGGCGACGAGAGCGTGGGCGTAGAAGCCGCTGTCGGCCCGCGCCGTAAGTTGCCCGCTGGCCCCGGCACGGCGAACCCGGCTCACCGTTTCACGCAGGAAGTGGGCGGCGCCCCCGGTGTTGGCGCGGCCCTCGCCGCAGCCGGGACATCAGCACGTCGCCGGTGCCGGCGGCGACGGCCAACAGGGGGTGATAGCCCCGCTTGCCATAGCCGTGGTGGCGCGCTCCCTCCTTGGCCAGTCCATAGGTCTCGCAGTGGTCGAGTCCAGGTCGATGGTCAGGGGCGAGTCGCCGGGTCCGGCCCCAGCGGCCCAGGCCCGGGCCAACAACTGGCGGCTCCGCGGTCGAGTTGACGGACATGCCCCCCCGGAAGCTGCGCAGGAAGGTCCCCAGGGTGGATGGCGCCTTGACCACGCAGCCTGAACACCGACCGTCCCACCAGCGCGCAGCGCATCGGCGTCGTCGATGCAGTCGCCGCCAGCCAGCGCGGAAGCGACCAGCGTCAGCATCTTGTCCCCCGTGTTCGCCGTCCCGGCGCGCCGCCGAGGTCAAGGTGATGGTCGACGAGTTCTCGCAGGCCCAGGTGCCGGGCGAGGGTGGCCGGCACGAGCAGGCCGGCATTGGCCACCAGGCGATGGTCGTCAAAGAGGATGCGGATACGGTCGGGTTTGTTCTGTGGCAGCATCTATTGGGTGCTCCTTGCTTCCGCGCGGGTTTCTGTTCCAAAACCATTATCCCAGATTCAGAGGAGATCGAAATTCGGGACGGAGTTGACGTTGGTCCTGGTCCGGAGTTGACGCTGGTCCTTCGCGGTCCAGTCCGGCGGTTGGAGTGATAAGCCCTTCGCCCGCTGGACACCCGTTCAGCGATTGGGGTTGATCGCTTCATCCCGCTGGACACCGGTCTGGCGGCTGGGGTTGATCCTTCCTTCCGCTGGACTCAGGTCTGGCGTTGGGAGTCGATCGCTCTCGCCGCTGGACAACTGGGACGGAGCGCGCCTTGTGCTTCGTCCTCCACAAGTCGGTCGGAGTGCGTCTATCGCTCCGCCGACTCCTCATGCCCGCGGCACGGCTGACTGACAGCTAGGCCGCACCTTCGACATGCGCTGGCTTGCGACCGATGTTGCAGGGCAGCCGCCTCACCATGCGCCGGTCTGCCTCTCTGAGCGGAACCGGCCGCTTCACGTCTCGCAGTTCTCCCACTGACGCTACTCACCCTGGGCCGAGCTGCGTCTTCTCTCATGCGTCGGTCTGCGGTCACATCGTGGGCCGGCCGCTTAACCTCTCGCAGCTTCCCCCAACTCTGACGCTACGCACCCTGGGCAAGCTGCGTCTTTCTCCCATGCGCTGGCCTCTGATTAGGTCGTAGGACAGCCGCTCCCCTCGTAGCAGCTCCCCCGGAGTCGATTCCCCGACGAATCACCCTGGGCGAGCTGCGTCTTTTCTCACCCCCACTCCGTCTCCCGCGTCAGGCTTCCGACCGTGGGCGGAGTGCGTCCAGCGTCAATCAACCCCATCACGAAGTACCCGCGCCACGGATGCCTGCACGGGTCAACAACTGAAAGGAGGCGTCTAAGCACGTCAACGAGGTCCATCGCCGCTGACGGCGGGGCCTCCGGGTCTCACAACACATCCCCATTCACAAGGGCCGTCCTCGTTCGCCGGGGGCGGCCCTTCTTCTTTGCCCGCAACCGGGCGCAGGCCAAAGGCAACACAACACAACAGAAGGAGGACGGACCGATGACGACGGCAACACAGACGACTGGAACTGGGACGACGAGGACGGCGGCGGAGAGCGAGCTGAGAGCTGCGGCAAGGCGGCGCGGGCTCACCATGAAGGAGCTTGCGGCCCTGATGGGCGTGTCGGCTGGCTACCTGTCGCAGATTGCGAACGGGAAAAGGCAGTGGACTCCGAAGATGCGCGAGAAGGTCGCGGCGGTCTTGGGAGAGGTCCCTGGGCAGGGGGCCGTCTACCGCCAGGGCGGTGTCGTCACCGGCGAGAGCAGCTTCATCAGGGAGCGCGCCCGCACCCTGGGCATGACCATGCAGGACCTGGCCGACCGCGTTGGCGTGTCCTACAGCTACATGACGCAGGTTGCCCGTGGCCGCCAGAGCATGGGCGTGAAGGTCCAGGCGCGGGTCGAGTCGGCGCTGAAGGCTCCGGCGAAGGTCGCGCCCGCACAGTGCGCCAACCGCCAGGGATGCGTGGTGAGCGGCGAGAGCAGCTACATCCGGGAGCGGGCCAGGGAGTTGGGCATGAGCCTGCGGGACCTGGCCGACCGCGTGGGCGTCTCCTACAGCTACATGTCAATGGTGGCGCGGGGTCATAGCAACATGGGCGTGAAGGTCCAGGCCAGGATGGAGTCGGCGCTGGAGGCTCCGGCGAAGGTCGCTCCCGCGCAGCCCGCCGGCATCGACCGGGAGGCCGTGTGGGAGCGGATGAACGCCCACGGCTTCAGCCAGAACGAGGTCGCACGGCGCGCCGGCATCAGTTCCTCCAATCTCTCCCAGATCATGAACGGCAGGAACAACCTGTCGCCGGACGTGCTGAAGAAGCTGCACGGCGTCCTGTTCCAGCCCACGAGGGCGGAGCGGGTCATGCCCGCCGAGGTGAAGGTGCTGGGCTGGCGGAAGGGCGAGCGGAGCGGGATGGTCGTTCGCGGCGCCGGTGGGCCTGGGCGTGGCGCCAAGTCCGGCGGCGGCACCGTCAGGGTCGGCGGCCATGTGCCCTGGGGCGCGAAGGCGGAGTACGCCTACCGCGCCGGGTACGACGGCAGGGGCCGGGTGTCGGTGACCCACGTCGTCGAGCGGGGCTACTCCGCCATGCTGAAGCGGCCGGAGCTGGCCGCCGCATAGAAGCCCAGGGGAGAGGCCGTCGTCGATGCGACGGCGGCCTCCCCCGGCTTCCCATGTATGCCGCCCTTTTTTGTTGCCCGAATCACCGCCCGTCTTCGACATCCCCGAAGTAGGGGCAGCGGGCGCTCACGTCCGCGCGGCGGCGCTACCGCGCCGCCTGCCCCTCGCCTCCCTGCGTCCCCAGCGCCTCACGGGCCAACCCCCTCGCCGCCCGCGCCGCGCCGTTGCCCGGCTCGATGCCGATGATGGCCTCGAAGTCCTCGACTGCGCTCTCGAACCGGGCCGCGTACATGCGGGCGATCCCCCGGCTGTAGAGGACGTCCCTGTTCCGGGGGTCGAGGTTGATGACCCTGCTGTAGTCCTCTATCGCCAGCTCGTGCTGCTCCAGGCTGGTGTGGGCCAGCCCCCTGGCCGCGAGGGTCTCGGCGTTGCCGGGGTCGAGCTCCAGGGACCTGTCGAAGTCCCTGACCGCCTCGTCGTAGCGGCCCAGGCTGCCCAGGGCGACGCCCCTGCCCCGGAGCGCCGAGGCGTTGTCGGGGTCGAGTCCCAGCGCGGCGTCGAAGTCGCCGAGCGCGGCCTCGTGTGCGCCGAGATTGACGTTGGTGATCCCCCTGGCGTAGAAGGCGAGGCCGAACCTCTCTTCGAGCTCTATGGCGGCGTCGAAGTCGCTCATCGCCCCGGCCAGGTCGCCCAGCTCCGCCTTGCACGCCCCACGGCTGTAGTGCGTCACGGCGTCGCCTGGGGCCAGGCGGATGCCGGCGTCGTAGTCCGCCACCGCCAGGCGGTGCTCCTCCATCGCGGAGTAGGCGCGGGCTCTGTCGAGGTAGGCCCCGGCGTTGTCGGGCTCCAGGGCGATGATCCTGCCGTTGTCCTCCGCCGAGCGGCGGTGGTCCCCCAGCTCGGCGTACGCCAGCCCCCTGCCGCCCAGGGCTTCGGTGTCGCGAGGGTTCGCCTCGATCCTCTCCGTCAGATGCTCGACCATCCGTTGAAGGCCCTCGCGACCCACTCCGTCTATCATCTTGCGGAACCTCTGGTACTCTTCTTCCGATGGCTTCCCCTGGTTCGTCCCGTCATGCTCCTCGTTCATGACGCTCCTCCTGTATGTCCTGGCGTTCTCCTATCGGGCTGGTCCCTCGTTGCGCGGAGGGCGGCCCTGGATGGCGCAGGCTACGGCCTGCGGCCCGGACCGCGAATCGGTCTCCACCGGCGGAAGTCCGCGCCGGGCCGTCCCCTCACGGCCTCTCCCCTCCGGCGTGGTCTTTGCCTCGGCTCCCTGCGGGACCGCCGCCAACGGTGCCTCTATGATGATGCAGCCGCTCTCGTTAGGCAACGCCGACGTGACGGGTGCGGATGGGGAGAGGCCCGGCAATGTGTCGCCCTTTTTGCTTTTCCGGCCTCTGCGGTCGCAGGCGCTCGCCGGAGCGCCGACTCCCTAATCGGTGAACAGGTGGCCGAGGCCCAGGGGTCTTGCCAGGGCCACCAGCGCCATCATGTTCCGCATGCTGGGGCGGGCCCGCCCCTTCCTCCAGCGCCGCATCGTCTCGTGGTGGATGTCGAGACGGCGGATGATCTCCGCCCACGACAGGCCCGACTCCTCCTTGAACCGCTCAAGCCGCTCCGGGAAGTCGTGGGGGACTTGGTAGGTCACTCTGCTGTGGTGGATGCGCTGTCGAGGCATTGTCCGGTCCTTACGCAGGATGGCTGCAATCTGCCTCCAACTGCGATGTCCGGGGCCGTACGGAATCCCCGGTCAGGACGGTACACGGAGGGCAGGCTCCGCAGTCAGCCCATCCCGGAGCCTTTTGGGAGGTTGCGGCGGCCTCCCACGCTTCATCCATCTGTGCGGCCTCTCTTGCGTTAAGAAGGGCGGCGCAAGCAGAAGATGCGCCGCCCCCCTTGTCGCGTCTCGGGCTAGGGACCGCTGACTGTCAGTTCCAGCTCGGTGGACAGCATCCTGCCGTCCTCCGTGCAGATCGCACCCTGGGCGTCGCAGTCCTCGGTGATTGGCAGGGTGATGGTGACCTGACCGTCGCTGTTGGGTCTCACCGTGATGCGCCAGCCTATGTTGCTGCCCTGCTCCAGCCGCTGCGCCTTCCGCACCGTTCCCCCGGTCACCGTGAAGGCGTGGTCCCGCAGCGTCTTGTAGCTGATGCCGAACTCCTCGCTGAACCGCAGCTCGAAGGTGAAGACGTTCTCTCCGTCGTGGGACGTGGCGGCGTTCTCCAGGCTGGCGGTCAACGGCGGAGGCGGCAGACCCGCCACCGCATCCGTGGCCGCGCTGGTCAACTCCTCCCGGTGGCCCCGGTCGTCGGTGAAGCTCACCCGCACCTTGATGGTCTTGCCCACGTCGTCGGAGGCCAAGATGTAGGTTGAACCGGTGGCCCCGCCGATTTCCGAGTCCGCGCTGCCGTCGTTGGAAATCCACTGGTAGCTGTATGACACGCTGTCCAGCCCGTCCTCATCGGCAATACCGGAAGTGTCCGCCGTCAGGGTCTCTCCCACCAGGGCCGTGCCGATGATGGCGGGTTGGCCCGTGGCCGGGGAGTTGGACTTGGCTTCCACGGCGCCGGTGGCCGCACTGGTCAGCGACTCCTCGTTGCCTCCGCCGTCGGTGAAGGACACCGTGACGCTGATTGCCTTGCCCTCGTCTGAGGTGGCCAGGGTGTAACTGGAATCGGTTGCGCCGGATAGGTCCGTACTACCGGCCTGCCACTGGTAGGCGAAGGCCGCTTTGTCCAGCCCGTCCGCATCAGCGATTTCGGACACGTCCGCCGTCAGCAACTCGCCCACCCGGGCCGTGCCGATGATGGTGAGCGCGCCCGTGGCCGACCTGTTGGGCCTCGCCTCCACCGCAGCCGTGGCTGCGCTGGTCAGCGTCTCCTCGTGGCCCGCGTCGTCGGTGAAGGTCACCCTCACGCTGATGGTCTTGCCTTCGTCGGCGTCATCCGGCGTATAGCAGTTCAGGGTTTCCCCAGGTATGTCCACGCCGTCGGCCTGCCACTGGTAGCGCGGCGTGGCGTTGGTCACCCCGTCCAGGTCGACGATGCCGGACAGGTCGGCTGTCAGCTTCACGCCCACCTGCGCCGTGCCGGTGATGGCGGGCAGACCCGTGGCGGGGTTGTTGGCCTTTGCCTCCACCGCAGCCGTCGCCGCGCTGGTCAGCGACTCCGCGTTGCCTGCATCGTCGGTGAAGGTCACCGTGACGCTGACGGCCTTGCCTTCGTCGGCCTCGGCCACGGTGTAGGCGTCACTGGTGGCGCCGGGGATGTCTGCACCATCGGCCTGCCACTGGTAGCTGTAAACGGCGTTGCTCAGGCCGTCCGCGTCGGCGATGCCCGACCTGTCCGCCGTCAGGGTCTCGCTCATCTGAGCCGTGTCGCTGATGGTCGGCAGACCCGTGGCCGGGCTGTTGGCGGCCTGCGCCTCCTCCGTCCCGGGTTCCACGGCGCCCGTCGGCTCGCCGGTCAGCGACTCGGCGTTGCCCGCGTCGTCGCTGAAGCTCACCGTGACGCTGATGGCTTTGCCCATGTCGTCAACCACCGGCGTGTAGGTAGAGGCCGTCGCGTCCAGGATGTCCGCATCTCCGGCCAGCCACTGGTAGGTGAACGACACGTTGTCCAGCCCGTCGGCGTCGGCGATGCCCGAAGTGTCGGCAGTCAGGGTCTCGCCCACCTTGGCGGTTCCGGTGACGGCCGGCGCGCCCGTGGCGGGACTGTTGGGCTTCGCCTCCACAGCGCCCGTCGGCTCGCTGGTCAGCGTCTCCGCGTTGCCCGCGTCATCGCTGAAGCTCACCTTCACGCTGATGGCCTTGCCCTTATCGGCGCCGGCCAGGGTGTAGGCGCTGCCGGTTGCGCTGGAAATCTCCGCACCATCGGCCTGCCACTGGTAGCTGTAAACAGCGTTGCTCTGGCCGTCCTCGTCGGCAATCACCGACGTACCCGCCGTCAGCGTCTCGCCCACCCGGACCGTGCCTGTGATGACGGGCGCGCCCGTGGCCGGGGTGTTGGCGGCCTGCGCCGCCGCCACAGGGGCCGTGTCGCAGCCGGTGCCGGTGTCGTCGGACTCGGATACCGAGACCCGGTAGACCCCGGTCCCGTCGCCCTCGGCCCTCACCGCCACGCTGTGCGGCGCACTGTGCTCGGCGGTCAAGACGTAGGTGGTCACCCCCGGGTCGTCGTAGGCGCCGGAGCATTCGAGGTCCTCGGCGTAGACGAACACGCCGTACAGCCGGACCTGCTCCAGGGCGCCCACGTCTCCGTGGCCCGCCACGTCGATGCGGTAGGTCCGGCCCCGGCTCAGGTTGACGCCGAAGAAGTCGCGGTCGCCGGGCTTTTCCACCACGCCGGTGGCGGAGCCGCCGACGGTGACCCGTCCCCAGTTCCCAGTCCCCCAGATCTCGTTCACCGTGTAGTCGTCGGCCGGCACCGTCCCGGCCGCGCCGGTCAGCGTCTCCTCGTTGCCGTCGTCGTCCGTGAAGGACACCGCAACGCTTACCGCCTTGCCCGCGTCGTCGTCGACCAGCGTGTAGGTGGAGTCCGTCGCGCCGGAGATGTCCGCGCCGCCGGCCTGCCACTGGTAGCTGAAGACGGCGTTCTCCAAGCCGTCCTCGTCGGCGATGCCGGAGGTGTTCGCGGCCAGGGTCTCGCCCACCCGGGCCGCGCCGGTTATGGCGAGCGCTCCCGTGGCCGGGGTGTTGGCTTGCGGTTCCGCCGCAGCTGTGGCCGCGCTGGTCAGCGATTCTTCGTTGCCCGCGTCGTCGGTGAAGGTCACTGCAACGCTGATGACCTTGCCCTCGTCGGCGTCGGTCAGCGTGTAGGTAGAGCCGGTGGCGCCGGGTATGTCCACGGCGTCGGCCTGCCACTGGTAGCTGAAGACGGCATTGGCAAGCCCGTCAGCGTCCGATATGCCCGACACGTCCGCCGTCAGCGTTTCGCCCACGTGGGTCGTTCCGCTGATGCTCGGCGCACCCGTGGCCGGGCTGTTGGCGTCCTGCGACGCGGGAGAAAGCAGGATCTCATTCCACGGCAGCCCCCCGCCGCCGGACTTGGTCGTGCGGACCAGACACTCCGGCGGCGGTCCCTTGTAGAGATCCTGCTCGCCGGCGGGGTCGTAGTACCGGTGTGGGCCAGAGCCGCAGGGAAGATCGTCCACAATCTCCCGGAGCCTCCTCACCAGCGGCCTTATCTCCGCCAGTTCCTGAGCGCTGACTTGTCCATCCGCCAGGATGTTCCGGCTCCTCGCCTGATATTCACAAGACGCATCCAGGAGTTGCGTCGCGAGGGACTTGTTCCGGTCCCAATGGGACCTGCCGCAATCCGGGATGCCGACGGAAACAGTCAGGGTGTAGGTGCCGGTCTCAGAAGGTCTTGAATTTTCGCTGGCGAGGAGATAGACGGTCCCCGTACGGTCGGCCGTCCAGGTAAGGCGAGCGTTAAGGCCGGTGCCCCCATTATCATCAGAATCGATCGAGTTGACGGTTGCATCCCGTAGTCTAATAAACGGGTTGGCAAGCGTACCCATGCTTGTCGGCGACCCCTCCAGATCGATATGGTACGTGAGGCCCGAAGTGACGGAGAGACGGAAATAATCAACATCGCTAGCGACTTCAATATCGCCGGTTACGGAGCTCACCGGCGAAACGGAGCAGGTGGTGGTCGTATTGTTGGCGCAGTCGTCCGTGTTAACCAGCCTGACCGATATGGTCTTGGTCTGCCAATCGCTGGCCCCATAGCCGTGGACGGCGTGCCTCCAGAACAGTCCGACGACCTCACTCCCGTCTAACGCGGCGGTTGCGTCACTTACCTGCAGCGTCTTCTTGACCCCGTTCACGATGAATTCCAGGAAATATCCCGCCAGTTCGTTCCTGCCCAATTTGGTGTCCGTGAAAAAGAACAGCGCCTGATCGCCGGTTTCCCGAACCGCCAGCCATTCAACCTTGTGGGTGGTCGCGCCGATGGTGAACGAGTTGGGACTCAGCGAACCGTGGTTCGACGGGATGTACTGAGAGGCGTCCGAGCCATAGCCGTCGTAATTAATGGAACCGGATCCCGCCCAGCTGTTGGCCGACGTCAAGGTGGCGCTCCACACCTCGGTGGTTTGCGCGTGGCCCACCGTCCGCGCCGCCGTCACCGGCGACGTCGCCGCGCTGGTCAGCGTCTCGGCGTTGCTGGCGTCGTCGGTGAAGCTCACCTTGACCTTGATGGTCTTGCCCTGGTCGGCGGCAACCAGGGTGTAGGTGCTCGACGTCGCCCCGGAGATGTCGGCGTCCGCGCCGCTGTCCACCCGGATCCACTGGTAGCTGAAGGTCCCCAGGCCGTCGGCGTCCGAGATGCCGGACGTGGCAGCCGTCAGCGTCTGCCCGACTTGCGCCGTGCCGGTGATGGTTGGCGCGCCCGTGGCCGGGGTGTTCGGCTTCGCCGCCACCGCCACCGTCGCCGCGCTGGTCAGCGTCTCGGCGTTGTTGGCGGCGTCGGTGAACGACACCGTCACCGTGATCATCTTGCCCTGCTCAAGCTCCTGCTTCAGCAGGACGCGGCGGCCATCAGCACCGTGGGCGACGCCTTCGACCTGCCCGAAGACCTCCAACGCTGGCTGCTTTCGTGCCCGCGTGGAGACGGGCTGCTCCTGGCCAAGGGGCACCGCTTCCCCGTGCGCATCGAGGCCACCCCGGAGGAGACGGAGGTGATCGAGTGGAGACCGGGCAGGCACTAGCAGAGCGAAAGGAGGACGAGACGGATGGACGAGGGACACCGGCGCGACTACGAACCGACCGACGACCCCAATAGAGAAAAGAAGAAAACCATGAAGCTGAACTTCTTCAAGAGGCTTTCCGACGACCGCGACAGGAAGACCCCCGTGCTGCTGGCGGTGACGCCGCCGAGGACCGGGGAGCGCACCCTGCTGGGCGCAGAGAACATGCTCGGCTCCATCGCCGTCCCCGAACCCTTCTCCCTGGAGCTGGCCGGGGACGCGGACGGCGTGACGTTGATGGCCCGCTGCCTCGACAAGGAGGTGGTGCAGGGCAGATCGCCGCCCACTACCCCCAGGCCCGCATCCACGCGCTATCGGCGGAGGACGACGCCCTGCGCATCGACGAGGGCGAGCAAGCGTGGGCCATGACGCTCAGGGCCGACGGCCCCGAGTACATCCCGCTCAGGGTCTTCCGGGACGACGACCTGCTCGACCCCGGCTCCGACCCCCTCATCGCCATCCTGGGCGCGCTGTCCAACCTTGGCGAGAAGGAGCGCATCGTGGCGCGGCTGATGCTGCGCTCGATGGGACCCGACTGGTCGCAGGCCCACATGGAGAAGGCCCACAAGCGTCCCGTGGAGGACAGGCGGGACCCCTTCTACACCTACCAGACCCGGCCGCTCCAGACGGACGGCGTGACGATGGCCGTCCTGGGCGTGGCGGCATTGGCCGCCCTGAAAGGCTACCTGTGGGTGCAGGCGGGAGAGACGTGGAAGGCAGCGCTCATGGGCATCGGCGTCGCGGCGGCCCTGGCCGCCGGGGGCTGGCTGTGGCATCGCTGGAAGAGGGCCAGGAAGCGCGTCTACGACCCTCTGATCATCAAGGAGAAGGTCTCCCGCATCGCCTTCGACGGCGAGCTACAGTTGGTGGCCGTCCTGTCCGGAATGTCCGACCAGAAGAAGGCGCGGGAGCGGGCAAGGATGCTGCTGGAGCCTGTGGCCGCCGCCTACCGCCACTACGACCACCCCGCGGGGGCGCGGTTCAGAGCGAGCAAGGTCCGACCCATCGTACCCGACCCCTCGACGATGCACCCCACAGGCCCCGGACTGTTCGGCAAGCGCAGCGTCCTGGGCGTCCGGGAGGCGGCAGCCCTGTGGCACCCGCCGGGGGCCGGGGATGAGACGCCCCTGGTGGAGCGGTCCGGGGCAAGGGTGCTGATGCCTTCGGCCAGGGGAGTCCGGGGGGGAGCTCCGGTGGGACAGACCACGGCGGGCAGGCCCCGTACCATCCACTTCCCCGACGACCTGCTCAGACGCCACCACCTCTACGTGGCAAGGACCCGCATGGGCAAGTCCACACTGATGCACCACATCGTCGTCCACAAGATGATGGAGAAGGCTGCGGGAAGGGACGGCGACGCCATCGTCGTCGTCGATCCCCACGCCGACCTGGTGGGCGGCCTGCTCCGGCACGTGCCGGAGTCCCTCATCGACCGGGTGCGCCTCATCGACCTGGCCGACAAACGGGGCGCGCCCGGCGTCAACCTGCTGGACGCCTGCATCTTCTCCGACCGCGACCGCACCGCCGACTCGGTGGTTCGCATCGCCAAGGGTCTGTGGGACCAGTGGGGGCCGAGGATGCAGTCCATCCTCGAGCAGACCGTCAAGACCCTCCACGAGGCCAACGAGCACCCCGCCACGGCCGACGACGAGCAGCTGACCATCCTGGACGCGCTGACCCTGCTGGCCGACGACAAGTTCAAGAACGGCGTGCTGACCAGGGTGAGCGACCCCTACCTGCTCCAGTGGCGGGGGACGGGGACGAGACGCCCCTGGTGGAGCGGTCCGGGGCAAGGGTGCTGATGCCCTTGGCCAAGGGCGTCCGGGGGGGAGCTCCGGTGGGACAGACCACGGCGGGCAGGCCCCGTCCCATCCACTTCCCCGACGACCTGCTCAGAGGCCACCACCTCTACGTGGCAAGGACCCGCATGGGCAAGTCCACACTGATGCACCACATCGTCGTCCACAAGATGATGGAGAAGGCTGCGGGAAGGAACGGCGACGCCATCGTCGTCGTCGATCCCCACGCCGACCTGGTGGGCGGCCTGCTCCGGCATGTGCCGGAGTCCCTCATCGACCGGGCGAGCCACATCTCAAAGATGGTTCTGTCTGTCGTCAAGTATGGTGGCCCTTCCGCTCCTGAATCTTGTTGAGCCGCCTCCAGGTCATTACGATTAAGCTCAGCCGTGAATGGAGATTCTGAAGGCTATCAGGGGTCGCGTCGCGTCTGGGGTTGTCGCTTTAGTTCATACAGCGGCTATCTGAGCGAGCGGAAAGTTTCGAGACAACCCAGAGGCCCATGCTGTAACGACAGAGCCTCTGGGTTACTTCCTGAAGTGCCTGGGGTTCCCTCCATGCTGGGCGGGTCCCCACTCGTGTTCAATGTGCTTAGTGAAGTCGTACTCCGTACCACCGCTCTTGACGTCGGTCATATATTTCGGAGGTCTGCTCGAAATTTCCAAATCAATGCAGTCTTTATCCTGCCGCACTCTGAACACCTTTCTCACGTCGGGAAAGGAATTGCCTTCGATTCGCAACCAAATCAAGCCACCATCTCCTTCCTTCGCCAAGAGGAGATGCAGGTCGCTCTTGAATTTGGAGGGGTTTATGTTAATCCACCACACCGGTTTCGAGGCATTTATATTTGCGAAGCTCGTGTTTCCCCCATCCAACAACCTGCTCCCCCAATGCTCGTTGACCATTTCCATCGCCGATCGCTTGTTGCGCGCATCAGGCCGCGCAGCCGGTAGTCGGGGTCGGTTCCCACCAGCTCGATGCGGCCGACGGCGAACTCGACGACCTCGTAGGACCAGGTCTGAGAGATCAGGTTCATCGTGGCCGCGATGGCCCCGGTGCGGCTATCCTCGACTATCGTGAAGTCCTGGGGGCCGAACCCGGGAGGGTCGCCCTTCATCAGGTCGCGCGTCCAGTGCCTGATACCCTCGTCGGGGGCCTCGGGGCCAACGTGCATCGCGGTGAAGTCGGCCAGCGCCTCGGGGTCCTCGACCCTGCCGCGGCGCAGCACCAGGCCGTCTCCGAGCTGCCGTATGACGGCGCCCTCTTGCGGCGATCGAGCTGGTCCGTCGTTTGCCGCCGTGGTCATCCAGTCCTCCGGGCCGTGAATCATGCCGAATTATACAGACGGCGGGCCGGCCACGCCGCATCAGACCCAGAGCCCAAGTCGGTGGCTCGAGAAGGGCGTCGGAGCCAGCGCAAGAACGGTTTGGTCCTAAATCCGCTCCGCGCACGGGCGCGGAAGCGCGAGCCCGTGGTACAGCGCGTCGTGGTATAATGCGCTGCTAAGAACAGTCGAATTGGACGTACGGGTTGGGACGTCGGCAACGAAGAACACCTGGAATTAGGAGGATGACCGTTGAGCACTCGATTGGCCTTCTTGACTATGGCTCTAGCGACTACGATCCTGGCACTGGTCGCATGTACTGACTCTGGGGGGGACAGTCGGCTCGAGGCGGTTGAGGATCGGGGCAAGGTCATTTGCGCCAGCCGCAACGACGTGGCTGGCTACGGATCGATCGACGCGGCCGGCAACAACACGGGCTTCGACATCGACCTCTGTCGCGCGCTGGCCGCAGCCGTCCTAGGGGACGCGAACGCCTTCGAGATCCGCCTGATCTCGGCCACCGAGCGCGGGCCGACGATACAGTCCGGCGAGGTCGACATGCTGGTGCGTACGGTCACCTGGACCACCTCGCGCGACGCGCAGTGGGGTAACTACGCCCAGACGATGTTCTACGACGGGCAGGGCTTCCTGGTCAACAAGAGCCTTGGCGTCTCCAGCGCTCTCGAGCTCAAGGACGCGACCGTCTGCGTGACTCTCGGCACGACCACGGAGCTGAACCTCCAGGATTTCTCCAGTCAGAACGGTCTTGGCATCAAGCCGCTGACCTTCGAGGGCACCCCCGCCGTGGTGGCAGCCTACCTGGCGGGTCAGTGCGACGCGTTCACCAACGACCGCTCGCAGCTCGCCGCCATCAGCAGCGCCTTCGACAACCGCGACGATCACGTCATCCTGCCGGAGACGATCTCCGAGGAGCCTCTCGGACCGGTGGTTCCCCACGGGGACGACCAGTGGTTCGATATCGTCAAGACGGTGATGAGCATCCTCATCTACTCCGAGGCTTACGGCGTGGGCTCGGGGAACGTGCCCACGGCCACGACCGGTGACGCGAAGGTCGACCGCCTCTTCGGACTCGAGGGTTCGTTCGGCCAGGACAGCCTGGGCCTCAAGAATACGGTGGCGCAGGACGTGATCCGTTCCGTGGGCAACTACGGCGAGATATACGACCGCCACCTCGGACCAAACGGAATCGGCCTGCCGCGCGAAAACGGGCGCAACGCCCTGTGGGGCGACGCCCCATGCGGCGACTGCCCCAAGGGCGGACAGATATACGCCGCGCCTCTGAGGTAGAGAGACCCCGCCGGGGCTGGCCGGAAGCCGCTTGCAATGCGCAAGTGCGCTTCCGGCCAGCCCCTCTTGTCTGATGGACCGGATTCGGAAGGGCGCAACGTCCGGCGATGCCGCGGAATCGCGCAGCGCCGCGGTCGGGAGCTTCTGAGAGCCGCATGTCGTCAATACCGCGAAATCTGACGTACCAGGGCATCCCGCTCTGGCGGCACGTCCAGGTCCTACAGTGGACGTCCCAGATCGTGTCCGGGATCGTGGTGGTGGCGCTCGTCGTCTGGTTCTTCGTGAACGTCGGTACCGCGATACAGGAACGTGAGATCCCGTATGGCTTCGGCTTCCTCTCCACCGCGTACCAGACCGGCATAGGCCACACCTTCCTCCCCTGGGTTGCATCGGACAGCTACGGTTACTCAATCTTCGTCGCGGCCGTCAACACAGTCTTCGTCGCCGTGGCCGGGGTCATTTTCGCCACGGTGGTGGGGGTAGTCATCGGCGTTGCCCGGCTGTCGAGCAACTGGCTCGTCTCGAAGCTGGCCGCTGTATACGTCGAGTTCTTCCGCAACGTGCCTCTGGTGATCATCCTGGGCTTCTGTTTCTACGCCTGGCTCGCTTTGCCGGAGGCGCGCGAGGGCTACACTATCGAGGGTTACCTCTACATCAGCAACAGGGGCATATCCATTCCCTGGATATCGGAGAATGGGCTGTACGCGGCGTTGGCCTGGCTTGCACTGGCGGCTGTTGCCGTCATCTCCGCGATCGGCGTTAACCGGCTGCTGACGCGGCGCGAGGTCGAGAGTGGGAAGGCGTCGCACCCTGTGCTGGCCGGATGTGTCGCCGCGGTCGTCATCGGCGCCGCGGCATGGTTGGTCGTGACCGCCGTCACCGGCGAATCTCCATTCGTCATATCGACGCCGACGGAGGGAGGCCGATTCCATGACATCGTCGGCGGATTTACCGCACCGGCCGCGCTGCTGGCCCTGCTGGTCGGACTGGTGACGTACACTGCCGCTTTCATCGCGGAGATCGTGCGCGCCGGGATAACGTCGGTCGGCAGAGGTCAGACCGAAGCCGCATCGGCCCTCGGCCTGTCGCCTCTGCGCGTCCTGCGGGAAGTGACCTTCCCACAAGCCCTCCGCGTGATCATCCCGCCGCTCATCAACCAGTACCTGAACCTGACCAAGAACAGCAGCCTCGCCGGCGCCATCGGATACTCCGACCTGATGAACGTCGCCAGGACCATGACACAGAGAGAATCGGCCATCTCCATCTTCATAATAGTCATGGCGGCCTACCTGGCCATGAGTCTGACGTGGTCGCTGATAGGCAACCTGTACAACCGGCGCATCGGCTTCACCCGAGGCTGACGGATGACCGCGAGCTACAACGATACGCTGGCTAGGCCCCCCCGGGTTACCACCGGCGCCGCCGGATGGGCGCGCGAAAATCTGTTCGGCACCTGGTACGACGCGCTGCTGACCGTCATATGCGGCACGGCGCTGGCTCTGGGGCTGTGGTTCGGCCTGGGTTGGGTTCTCGGAGACGCCGAATGGTCCGTGATTTCCGCGCTGGGCGGCCGGTTCGTCATCGGTAAGTACAACACCGTAGCCGCCTGCGCCGGACAGGACTGCTTCTGGAGGCCGCAGGCCGGCCTGATCATGGTAGCGGCGCTCCTGGGCATGGCCTGGGGAATTGCCGGCGGAGGCACAGCCAGAGTCGCGGCCATAGTCCTTGCGGTGGCGGCTTCGGCCTTCGCCTTCCTACCTTACAGCCTGAACGAGATGGGGCTGGACGTGCGCCTTCTGCTCCTGGCCTGCGCGCCCGCCACCGCCATCGGCTGGGCGGTGGCGACCTACACGCCGCTCAGGACCCCGCTCAGGCTCGCTATTCTGAGCGTCGCCGCGTTCGTACTGACCCTTGTGTTGCTCCGCGGGCTGTCCGGAGTACCCGGGCTGCAGCCCGTGTCGGTCAATGACTGGGGCGGCCTGATGCTGAATCTGATCCTGGCGGTCATAGGCATCACGCTCTGCCTTCCCATCGGCATCGCCCTGGCTCTGGGCCGTCGCAGCGGCCTGCCGGTCGTCAAGGTGATATGCATAGTCTTTATCGAGGTGTTCAGGGGCGTGCCGCTGATCACGCTGCTGTTCATGTCCCAGACGCTCGTGCCGCTGGCCTTCCCCGAAAACTTCCCGCTCAACTCGCTGAGCCGCGCCGCCATCATCATCACCCTGTTCAGCTCGGCGTACATGGCGGAGAACATCCGCGGAGGACTGCAGGCCCTGCACCCCGGCCAGGCCGAAGCCGCCCGGGCGCTGGGGCTGCCCGGCTGGCAAACGACGCTCCTCATATCGCTGCCACAGGCCATTCGCAACGTCATCCCAGCGATCGTTGGCCAGTTCATCTCGCTATTCAAGGACACCACCCTGGTGTACATCATCAGCATGCTCGACATCGTCGAGATAGGCCGCGCGTTCATCAGCAGCAACCTGGAGTTCCAGGACAACCCACGTGAGCTGTTCGTCTTCCTGGCGATCGTCTTCTGGATATTCACCTACAGCATGTCGTACGTCAGCAAACGCGTAGAGCATCACCTGGGCGTCGGCCAGCGCTAGTTGGAAACCGCGGAGAACCACTATGACTGAGATCAGAGAAGCTACGACGGAACCGATCATCGTCTGTCGAGACGTCCACAAGTGGTTCGGGGATTTTCACGCGCTCAAGGGGGTCACGACGTCCGTGGGCCGGGGCGAGAAAGTCGTGATCCTGGGCCCTTCCGGCTCGGGCAAATCGACGTTCATTCGCACGATCAACCGCCTCGAGCAGCACCAGCGGGGCAACATCGTAGTCGACGACATAGAGCTGACCAACGACGTCAGGAACATTGACGCCATCCGAAGAGAGGTCGGCATGGTGTTCCAGTCCTTCAATCTGTTCCCGCACCTCACCGTAATGAGCAATATCACGCTGGCGCCGATGAAAGTCAGGAAATGGCCGCGCGCGCAGGCGGAAGAGGCGGCCATCGCGTTCCTGGAGAGGGTGGGCATTCCCGAGCAAGCAGACAAGTACCCCGCCGAGCTCTCGGGCGGTCAGCAGCAGCGGGTGGCGATAGCGCGGGCGCTCGCCATGCAGCCCAAGATCATGCTGTTCGACGAGCCGACTTCGGCCCTGGATCCCGAGATGATCAAGGAAGTCCTGGACGTCATGCGGGAGCTCGCCACGTCCGGCATGACGATGATCATCGTCACTCACGAAGTGGGCTTCGCCAAGGAGGTCGCCGACAGGGTGATCATGTTCGATGAGGGCAACATAGTCGAAGAGGCCCCGCCCAACGACTTCTTCAACAACCCCCAGCACGAGCGCGCCCAGATGTTCCTGTCCCAGATACTCGACTGAGTCGGCCTCGGCGCCCGTCACGCTTCGCGGTCTGCGCCAATGTGAATGGCAGAGAGATAATGTACCGCCAGGGCGGCTCAAGAGCCGAGATGTGGCTGTCGCTGTTCAGGATAAATGTCCGCCTAACTGTTCGGCAGAAATGTCACCCGTTTGGTCTGCGATGGTATCAGATGGCGACACTGTGGATGCGACCGGGGACCGACGCGTCGGTGGATTTTCAGCGTCAATGTATCTCCTTACCGTGTCTCTATGGATTCCCAATTCCCTGGCCATCCGTCGAATGGACATCCCCTAAGCCCGAATCCACCGAAGGTATGACGTTGCAGCAGCAGAATGGGTGATGAGGGGCAAAGGGAGGCGATGGTCCGGGCACGATTCGGGTAAATGGGGCCGGTGTCTGTCTTCAGCCGCCGCGGGGAGACCTTGTGACCGTCTGGGGACGTTGGGTAGGGCGAGATGGCGGGGAGAGGACGCGGCGAGAGGTGCTCGCGGACCGGACTGGCGCGAGTTTGCGGGGACGTTCGGTTGGGCGGATGGCGGGTCAGTTGCGGACGGGCGCCGTCAGGCTGGGAGTGGAATCGCTCGCAGCCGTGCCAGGGCGCGACTGAACTGGGTTTCCCAAGGCCAGCGCTGTGGCAGATGCAGGGTGAGGCGGCGTGCCGAGCGGGTGAGCCGTCCGGCCAGGGAGAAGAACCGTCGCCGAAGGGTCTTGGTGGTCGCGATCTGCTCGCCCAGACCGATCCGCGCCGTCCAGCGGGCCAGGTTGTGGGCCATCACCTGTACCGCCAGCCAAGCGCCGTTGGCGGCGAAGCGGCCGGACGGCATGTGGTTCAGACCGACGCCGTACTTGAGGTCTCGAATGGCGTTCTCGATCTCGGCGTGGCGGCGGTGGTCGGCCTCCAGTTCCAGGGTCTCTCCGTCCCGGTCGGTGATGAAGCCGTGATAGCTGTAGGTGGCGAAGAGGGCCAGTTGGGAACCGGGCGTGGGCTTCACCCGCCGGACGATGAGCCGCACCGGTGCGGCGCCGGGCTCAGTCCGGAAGGGGGTGTAGGTGGTCTGCGCCACATCGGCGGCGCCGTCCATCCAGTAGGGGACCGGCGTCCAGTCTGCATCGGGAATCGCCTCGATCAGGTTCCGCAGGCTTTTGTGCTGGCGGATGGTGATGGAGAAGCGGACATCCATCTCACGACAGGCGGCGACGAGAGCGTGGGCGTAGAAGCCGCTGTCGGCCCGCGCCGTAAGTTGCCCGCTGGCCCCGGCACGGCGAACCCGGCTCACCGTTTCACGCAGGAAGTGGGCGGCGCCCCGAGCGGTGTTGGCGCGGCCCTCGCGCAGCCGGGACATCAGCACGTCGCCGGTGCCGGCGGCGACGGCCAACAGGGGGTGATAGCCCCGCTTGCCGGTATAGCCGTGGTGGCGCGCTCCCTCCTTGGCCAGTCCATAGGTCTCGCAGATGGTCGAGTCCAGGTCGATGGTCAGGGGCGAGTCGCCGGGTCCGGCCCCAGCGGCCCAGGCCCGGGCCAACAACTGGCGGCTCACGCGGTCGAGTTGACGGACATGCCCCCACCGGAAGCTGCGCAGGAAGGTCCCCAGGGTGGATGGCGCCTTGACCACGCAGCCTAGAACACCGACCGTCCCACCAGCGCGCAGCGCATCGGCGTCGTCGATGCAGTCGCCGCCAGCCAGCGCGGAAGCGACCAGCGTCAGCATCTTGTCCCCCGTGTTCGCCCGTCCCGGCGCGCCGCCGAGGTCAAGGTGATGGTCGACGAGTTCTCGCAGGCCCAGGTGCCGGGCGAGGGTGGCCGGCACGAGCAGGCCGGCATTGGCCACCAGGCGATGGTCGTCAAAGAGGATGCGGATACGGTCGGGTTTGTTCTGTGGCAGCATCTATTGGGTGCTCCTTGTTTCCGCGCGGGTTTCTGTTCCAAAACCATTATCCCAGATTCAGAGGAGCACCCTCTAGCTTCTTCATGGGCTGTCCCCAAGGCCGTCATTCGGTGGATTCGGGCTTAAGCTTCGCCTGCTGCACCGCCTTCCATCTCTCCTGCTGCAGAAAGGTCGGCTTCCGCAGTGATGCGACTACCTGCAACCCGGCTACGTCCGGATCGTCAATTGCCGCAGCATGAGCATCTTCCTCTTGATCTGGCTTTGCGCTCAGCAGTTCGAGATCTCTAACCGAATGTTTTGACGAGAGCCCAGGATCGGGAGTCGGGATGGTGGCGGTTGAGGAAGTCCCGTTGCGGTTTCGGAGAGATGCCGGACTGGGCGGTGCTTCCTGGGAAGCGATGATGCGTCCCTCATGGTGTAGCGATAGCCGGCCGTCTAATCCCTCCAGGACCTCCACAACCGTTCCGGCGTAGCTGCGGCGCTTTGAATCGGGAAGCAGTTCAGGGTGTGCCTCTGGTACTTCACGGTGTTGTCCCTGGCCACTCTCCTGCGGTGCTTGAAGCACAGGACCTGCTCCAAGGGCAGATCGTCCCGCTGCAAAGGCCGGAATGCCGGCTCGGGGCACTGGGTTGGAACCCCAAAACGCCGGTCGAACCGGGGCAGGAACTGCTTCAACACGGCCTTGGCCTGTTCAAGGGTGGTTGCTCCTGCAAGCCGGAGTTCCGTGATCAGCCGGTCCTGGAAGATTCCGGCCGTCCGCTCCACCCGTCCCTTCGCTTGCGGGGACATGGCGAAAATCAGTTGTATCCCCAGTTCCTCCATTGCCCGTCCGAACTGGGTGGGCGTGCCGGCGGGCTGATATTCCGACTTGTGCTTGAAGACCGGGTGGCGGTCGGTGTACAGGGCGAGGGGTATGCCGCGGCGCCGGAGCAGGCCCTGCATCAGCAGGAAGTAACTGCTGGTATCCTCATGATCGCAGAAGAGGGCGTTGACCACGCAGCCCGTGGCATCGTCCACCGCGAACAGTATGGTGAACTGAGGTCCGTCCTCGCCCAGCCACCGGTGGTAACTGCCATTCATCTGGATCAGCATGCCCTCCCGTGGCATCCGCTGCCGGCGCACCCGGTGCTTGGGCGGGCGCCTTCGCCGCGGACTGCTGAGCCCGGCGTTGACCAGGATGCGCCGTAGCCTCGTCCTGCCCATGTCGAGGCTCTCGCGTTCACTGAGCAATTCTGATAGATGAGTGTGGTTGGCTCCCTCGTACACCGTGCGAGCCAGGTGAACCACCCTGCTCCTGGTCGCCTCGGGAATAGCGTTGGCCGGCTTCCGACCCCGGTGGCCATGGGCAAGGGATGCAGCGCCGTTCTTCCGGTAATCCGCCACGTATGCGCCGGGTGTGGCGTGGGCTCACTCCCATCAGTGTAGCCGCCTGATCCAGAGTCATATGCTCTACCAGCAGGCTGTTCAGAACCTGGAGTCTCGTCTGTTCTTTCGGAGTCAAAGTCACATTCTCCATGGAGTGAATGTGACATTTCTGCTGGCCAGTTAGCTAGGACTTTTTCGCTGGACATCGACAAAGGTTGCCAGGAGTATTGGTGCCACGTCAAACGGAGCCAAATGCCAACAACGCTCTGGGCAGCCTGCTTCAGGCTAAGCTGCCACGCAGCCAGGTGTGGTCCGAAAACACCCAGGCAATCGCCGGGCATCCTAGCTTACGCCCCGACATTATAGTGAATGCGCCCGGTCGCTCGCCCGTAGTGGTCGAGACTGAGTATCTGCCCGCTCGGACCGTCGAACCGAAGGCCAAGTCCCGCCTCGGTTTGAAGGTGGGTGCCAACGGGCGCATCATTGAAGCTGCCATCGCACTCCGCTATCCGGACACCGTGAGTGTCAAGGGCGGAGTAATCTTAGGACATGGGGTGTCGATGGTCTACGATTATGTCAGTAGTTAACAGGTCAGGGAAAATGTCAGTTCATGAAAGGATTGACATTGACCCAGAAAGAACAGGCAAGGCTCCAAGTGCTCAACGGTATCCTGGAAGGTCAGATATCAGTGGATGAGGCGGCAGAGGTTCTGGGAGTGAGTGAACGCCACGTTTGGCGAATCCTGGCGGAGTATCGGAAGGAGGGTGCCGCCGCACTGGCTCATGGGAACCGAGGTCGCCGAGCGAACAACTCCATCCCGGAGGAGGCCAGGACTCAAGTTGTGGCCCTGGCACGCACACGGTATGCAAGAGTAAATCATACGCACCTAACCGAGCTCCTGGCAGAGCGGGAAGAGATCGTCTTGGGGCGCTCTACGGTCCGGCGTATCCTGGTAGGCGCCGGCATGGCTAGCCCCCGTCGACGTCGACCCCCACTGCATCGGGTCCGTCGCCAGCGCATGAGCCAGGAAGGCATGTTGGTGCAAGTAGATGGCAGCGTTCATGCCTGGCTAGAAGAACGGGGCCCTCGATGCACCCTGCTGTTGGCAATCGATGATGCCACCAGCACCGTGCCCTACGCACTGTTTCGCCATGAAGAGGACACTCATGGCTATTTCCTCCTCATGCAAGAGCTGATCCGGCGTTGTGGGGTTCCTTTGGCCCTGTACAGTGACCGCCACGCCGTCTTCAAGTATGTACCTGGCTCGCATCAATCGCCTGCGCCGACCCAATTCGGTCGTGCGATGGCAGAGCTTGGGGTGGAGCAGATCTTCGCGCGTTCTCCGGAGGCGAAGGGTCGGGTAGAACGGGCCAACGGCACCTTCCAGGATCGGCTGGTGACCGAACTACGTCTGGCTGGGGCCAGAACCATCTCAGAGGCCAACCAAGTCCTGTGGGCTTTCTTGACCCGCTTCAACAAGCGCTTCGGGGTGCCACCAGCACAGTCCACCAACGCATATCGCTCTCCAGATCCGGACCTGAACCTGGCAGGCATACTGTGCTTCAAGCATAGCCGCAAGGTGGCCAGAGACAACACAGTCAAGTACAACTGGCATACCCTCCAACTGCTTCCTTCGAGCGAACGGTCCACTTACGTTGGAGCGCACGTGGTGGTCCAGGAGCGATTGGACGGCAAGCTAGTAGTGTGCTATCAAAACCAAATCGTCCCTACCCAGGAAGCGCCACCGCGTCCTGGTGTCCTCCGGACTCTGAACGCCACTCGAGGTCTTGGCAGCGTCACCGTGGAGAACCTCGCTGCAGGCATGGACACCAACGGGATCGGTGGTCACGAGCGAGAAGGACTGGGAGCGATGACCGCGATCGGCCGGGGACTCGCCGCAGGGAGATTGACCACGGATCGCGAGAGTGAAGCCGTCCACCCTAAGCCCGAATCCACCGAAGGTATGACGTTGCAGCAGCAGAATGGGTGATGAGGGGCAAAGGGAGGCGATGGTCCGGGCACGATTCGGGTAAATGGGGCCGGTGTCTGTCTTCAGCCGCCGCGGGGAGACCTTGTGACCGTCTGGGGACGTTGGGTAGGGCGAGATGGCGGGGAGAGGACGCGGCGAGAGGTGCTCGCGGACCGGACTGGCGCGAGTTTGCGGGGACGTTCGGTTGGGCGGATGGCGGGTCAGTTGCGGACGGGCGCCGTCAGGCTGGGAGTGGAATCGCTCGCAGCCGTGCCAGGGCGCGACTGAACTGGGTTTCCCAAGGCCAGCGCTGTGGCAGATGCAGGGTGAGGCGGCGTGCCGAGCGGGTGAGCCGTCCGGCCAGGGAGAAGAACCGTCGCCGAAGGGTCTTGGTGGTCGCGATCTGCTCGCCCAGACCGATCCGCGCCGTCCAGCGGGCCAGGTTGTGGGCCATCACCTGTACCGCCAGCCAAGCGCCGTTGGCGGCGAAGCGGCCGGACGGCATGTGGTTCAGACCGACGCCGTACTTGAGGTCTCGAATGGCGTTCTCGATCTCGGCGTGGCGGCGGTGGTCGGCCTCCAGTTCCAGGGTCTCTCCGTCCCGGTCGGTGATGAAGCCGTGATAGCTGTAGGTGGCGAAGAGGGCCAGTTGGGAACCGGGCGTGGGCTTCACCCGCCGGACGATGAGCCGCACCGGTGCGGCGCCGGGCTCAGTCCGGAAGGGGGTGTAGGTGGTCTGCGCCACATCGGCGGCGCCGTCCATCCAGTAGGGGACCGGCGTCCAGTCTGCATCGGGAATCGCCTCGATCAGGTTCCGCAGGCTTTTGTGCTGGCGGATGGTGATGGAGAAGCGGACATCCATCTCACGACAGGCGGCGACGAGAGCGTGGGCGTAGAAGCCGCTGTCGGCCCGCGCCGTAAGTTGCCCGCTGGCCCCGGCACGGCGAACCCGGCTCACCGTTTCACGCAGGAAGTGGGCGGCGCCCCGAGCGGTGTTGGCGCGGCCCTCGCGCAGCCGGGACATCAGCACGTCGCCGGTGCCGGCGGCGACGGCCAACAGGGGGTGATAGCCCCGCTTGCCGGTATAGCCGTGGTGGCGCGCTCCCTCCTTGGCCAGTCCATAGGTCTCGCAGATGGTCGAGTCCAGGTCGATGGTCAGGGGCGAGTCGCCGGGTCCGGCCCCAGCGGCCCAGGCCCGGGCCAACAACTGGCGGCTCACGCGGTCGAGTTGACGGACATGCCCCCACCGGAAGCTGCGCAGGAAGGTCCCCAGGGTGGATGGCGCCTTGACCACGCAGCCTAGAACACCGACCGTCCCACCAGCGCGCAGCGCATCGGCGTCGTCGATGCAGTCGCCGCCAGCCAGCGCGGAAGCGACCAGCGTCAGCATCTTGTCCCCCGTGTTCGCCCGTCCCGGCGCGCCGCCGAGGTCAAGGTGATGGTCGACGAGTTCTCGCAGGCCCAGGTGCCGGGCGAGGGTGGCCGGCACGAGCAGGCCGGCATTGGCCACCAGGCGATGGTCGTCAAAGAGGATGCGGATACGGTCGGGTTTGTTCTGTGGCAGCATCTATTGGGTGCTCCTTGTTTCCGCGCGGGTTTCTGTTCCAAAACCATTATCCCAGATTCAGAGGAGCACCCTCTAGCTTCTTCATGGGCTGTCCCCAAGGCCGTCATTCGGTGGATTCGGGCTAAGGCTCAACCACCCAGACCGCCGACGCCTCGTCAGCGAGCCCGTTGGAAAGCAGTGCAGAGGGCCAAGCGTCGAGGCCTTTCTCTTCGGGCAATCGCCCGGGAATTGGGCATATCCCGCATCACCGTCCGAAAGTACGTTGAGGCTTCAAGTCCACCTGTCTATCCGGACAGGGAGCTCGCTGCTCACTCTTGATCATGTGGAACCGCCTTCGGTCCATAACAACCGGCCTGTGGGTAAGTGGGCAATCCCGCCAGGGTTGTCCATTTATCCGCGGGCTGCTCCGCTCGGATCGAGTCACCATCACTGCCACCCACGGTGTCACACGAAGCTGGAGGTGGGGGCTTTCTCAATCATCGAACTGGTTAACTATTGGCTTGACACAGCAACCACTGACATAATCGCTGGTCCATTACCCTGACATAATCGCTGGACGTCGACACAACCTTCGCCCCGTAGCTCAATTAGAACAGACGAGACTTTGAGCTACATATTGCCATTATCGCCCCCTCTGCTTCGGGTTTCTGTGAGCCCTTCATGGCGACTCTCCTCCTGTCCATTGCCCTACCAGGACTGCTCCGTCCATACGGGCAAGCCTGCGGTCAAAGGTGTGCAGTGGTATGGCTCCCTCCCGCTCGGCTGCCGAAAGGATCATGAGGTCTGACAAACCAATGCCTCCCTGGCGGTAGCGGTGCGCGGCAGTGGCCACGTCATCCGAATTCTCCACCACGAGGCTGTCCGAAGCCGTCAAGTCCATCAATGCCTCGGCGACCCGGGCTCGCGTGAAGCGGTAGCTCCTCTCTAGCACCCAGGCCACCTCTATAACAACCTCTCGGCAGATGAAGCCCGGATTGCTAGGTGTCAATCCATCCATTAGAGTGCGGGCCGCAGTTTCCTGTTCAGGGTTGTCACCCACGAGGTACCGCAGGATTACGTTTGCGTCGACTGCTTCCATCTTTCAATTGCCCCTTCTGCGGCGGCCCTATCCATCTCTTCTACGCTCACAGTAGGTCCGTCATACTTCAAGCTGCGGAAAAGACGGCTGGTGGGACGTACCGGCATGATCAGCACTCCCTCGTCCACGATGACATAGCGAACCTTATCTCCTGCCTTAACTGCCAATGAGTCTCTGACGGCCTTGGGCAACGTCGTCTGGCCCTTGATGGTTATGCTGGATTCGAACATGGCAATCACTCCTCTACGGCACTGTGTAACTGAACCCTTACACTATAAGCTAAAGTAATGCCAAGCGCAAGAAGGCAAGTCTTATGAAGAGTTATGCTTGATTCTCTCGCAAAAAGTCTGTGTAGGTCGAATTAGAACAAACGTACCCACGTCTGGGTACAATATACAGTCTCTGTTCCGTATACTACTCCAACATACGGTAGCGCTCAGATGTGCTAAATCGCTGGAACTTCCTCAAAACCCCTCGTCCTCCGGGGGCAATGGGAGGATAATGTAATAAAAGGTCGTGGGCGCTGCGCCTGGCCGAGGGAGGGGAGGATGTTCCGAATACGAGACCCGCAAGAGAGCCTCCGGCAGTCCCGGTTCCTGGTGACGCCGAAGAAGGCTAAGCGCCTGGAGAGAAGTTGGGCCGAGGTTTTCCGAAACGAGGCGCTCCCCCTGATTGACGAGGAGCGCTTTGCTCCCATGTACTGCGTGGACAACGGCCGTCCCAACCGGGCGGTGCAGACCGTCCTCGGGGTCCACCTGCTCAAAGAGATGTTCAACCTCACCGACGATGAAGCTCTGGAACAACTAGAGTTCAACCTGCTCTGGCACCACGCCCTGCGGCTAGACATCGAGGAGACCCACCTGCCCCAGAAGACCCTCCACAACTTCCGAGTTCGCCTGATGCAGCACGACGGTGGCCGGCTGGCTTTCCAGGAGACCACGGACCGGATCATCCAGGCGCTGGGCATACGCACCGGAAAGCAACGGCTGGACTCCACCCACATCATGAGCAACATCGCCACACTCACCCGGCTGGGCCTGTTCTGTGAGACGATGCGGTTGTTCCTGCGGGCCTTGCGCTGGGAGCACCCAGAGCTTCGCCCCGGGGTTCCGGAGGGCCTCCTAGGGCGCTATTTGAAGGAAGAAGACGAGGCGACCCACTACGAGGACGCCCGCACGGGGGAGGGTCGGCGACGCCTTTCGGTCTGTGCCCGGGACCTCTACCGGCTGGTGGACCGGTTCCATGGCACGACTGCTGCCCAGCTGGAGGAGTACCGGCTGCTGGAGCGGCTGCTGCGGGAGCAGTGCCATGTGGGCAAACACCGGGACGGGCGCCCCAGGGACGATGACGACGATGCTGGGGAATGCAAGGTGCCCGTGGCCTTGAAGGACCCGAAGCAGGTGTCCGCCGACTCGCTGCAATCGCCCCACGACCCGGATGTGACCTACAGCGGCCACAAGGGGAAGGGGTACGAGGTGCAGGTGGCGGAGACCTGCCACGAGGAGAACGCCACCCAGCTCATCACCCACGTGGAGGTGACCCCCTCGAGTGGGAGCGACACCGACGTGAGCGTGCCGGTCGTTGACGGGCTCGCGGAGCGGAAGGTCCGACCGGACGAGCTCTTCGCCGACACGGCGTATGGGTCGGGCCGCAATGCCTTCGAAGCCTCGCGCCGGGGAACGGAACTGGTGAGCCCGGTGGCGGGGTCGGCGCCGGGGAACTCGCACGAAGGAGAGGGTGACGGACCACCGCCGCTCACCGCCGCGGACTTTCAGATCGACGTCACAGGGGAGCAGGCCACGGTGTGCCCCGCCGGCCACCCGTCCATCGAGGAGTACGAGCTGAAGGATGCGCCGGAGCGGGTAGAGGTCCACTTTGCCGGGACAACATGCGAGCCCTGCCCCTTGCGATCCCGTTGCCCAGTGAAGCTGGACCGGCGTGCGGGGGCCTACGTCCTCAAGGCGGACCTGGTGAAGGTGAACATCGAGCGGCGCCGGAGGGCCGAGGCCACCGAGGAGTGGCGCAAGCGGTATGACATAAGGGCTGGTATCGAGGGAACGAACTCCGAGCTGAAGCGCGCCCACGGGCTTGGGCGCTTGCGGGTGCGAGGGGGCCGTCGGGTGCGGCTTGCCGTCTACCTGAAGGCGTTGGCGTGCAACTTCAAGCGGATGGTCCATGCACGCCTGGTGGAGATGGAGAACACGGCTCAGCGGGCGGTCGGGACGGTACCTGCGGTCGCGGCCGCATGAGGGCGCCGCTCCACAACTTCCACCGGGTGCCCTGAGCCACGGAAGGGGTACCGCAACGGGATCACGCTTGTCCTGAGCGCAGCAGATAGGGCGGTGAGGCCAGCAGCCGGCATCCCGTGGCCTCCTCCGCTCCAGACGCCAGGGCTCATCTCAAACAGGCCTTGTTACGAGGGAATCAAACTTCTCCTTGCCCGCCTCCATGAACTCCTTGGTCCACGAGTAGTAGGAGTGTGGCTTGATCCCCTCCCGCCTGCACAGGTCACTCACGGTAACCTCGCGGCGGAAGCCCTCCAGCATGATGCGAACCTTCCCTTCCGGGGTGTACTTGCGCCGAGTAGCGGCCTTTTCACAGTGCGGACGAAGGACCGGACCGCCTCTGTAGGCTCATCAGCGGCCACTGCTTTAACTGTTTCTGTCTGGGACATCTTTGGCTCCTCTATCTAAACTACTCTACCCAGATTCCCCACCTAGATAAGAGAAAGACCTCGTTGGCGCCCGCCACGAAGCGGGCTAAGATGTTTCTTGACCAAGAGAAACGATCACCAACGAGGTGCAGCTATTATGAAGCAAGGCTTACTGGCATTCCAGTACGAGCAGGAGAAGGGCTCGACGGGTATGACGGGGCTGTCCGGCCTGATGACGTACCTGGAGTTGATGCAAGCAGCGGGTTTGAGGTCATCGGTAGAGCGCCACGTGAGACTGCGGGAGAGAGGTCAGGGCTGGACGGACAGCCAGATGATCATCTCGCTGATGCTGCTGAACTTGGCAGGCGGCGAGTCGGTGTCCGACCTTGATCTCCTTGAGAAGGACAGAGGGCTGTGCAGGATGTTTCGAGAGTTCGAGACCTGTGGTATGCGTCTCAGCGAGCGCAGGGCGTTGGAGAAGAGATGGCGAGTCGAGCGTCGTCGGAGCGTGCCGTCGGAGTCTGCGGTGTTCCGGTATCTGGAGAGGTTCCATGACGCGGGCGAGGAGTCGATGCGGGAAGCTCACAGAGCATTCATACCTGCTCCCAATGGAGCTATGAAGGGTCTGCGCAAGGTGAACGCCGACCTAGTGGGCTTCGCGCAGAGCCGTTCGCCTCAGACCGAGGCCACTCTGGACATGGATGCCACACTGGTGGAGACGCGCAAGCAGGAGGCGCTCCCCAGCTACAAGAAGTACAGGGCGTACCAGCCGCTGATCACCTACTGGTCAGAGGCCGAGTTGATCGTGCATTCGGAGTTTCGGGACGGCAACGTACCTGCGGGCCATCAGCAGTTGCGAGTGTTGATTGAAGTGCTGGGCCGTCTGCCTGCGGGGGTGGAGAAGGTGATGCTGAGGTCGGATACGGCGGGGTACCAGCGGGAGTTGCTGCGGTACTGCGCGGAGGGTGGAGACGAGCGGTTCGGGGTGATCGAGTTTGCGGTTGGGGTCGACGTGACGACGGAGTTCCGCCGTGCGGTGTCCGAGGTCGCCGAGCAAGACTGGCAGACGCTGTACCGCAAGGTTGGGGAGCATCGTGTGGACACGGGTCAGCAGTGGGCTGATGTGAACTTCGTGCCTAACTGGATAGGGCACTCCAAGAACAGCCCTGAGTATCGGTTCATAGCTACCAGGGAGCGGTTGATCGAACAGCCTCTGCCGGGAATGGAGGGGCAGATGGAGCTTCCATTCCCCGCGATGGAGCTGTCCAACAGAGGCTGGTACAAGGTCTTCGGCGTGGTGACCAACCGGAGCATTACGGCAGATGAGTTGATCTGGTGGTCGAGACAGAGGTGCGGCAAGGGCGAGGAGGTCCACAGCGTTCTGAAGAGTGACTTGGCTGGGGGCCGGCTGCCGTCGGGGCTGTTCGGGGCCAACGCCGCATGGTGGGCCATATCGGTGCTGGCCTTCAACCTGAACTCTGCCATGAAGCGGCTGGTGTTGGGCGAACAGTGGGTGGGCAAGCGTCTGAAGGCGGTGCGCTTCGCCCTGATCGCCCTACCGGGCCGTGTGATGCGTCACGCCAGGAGGTTGATCATCCGTCTGGCCCGGGGCCATCCCTCATACGAGTTGCTGCTCAGGGCGCGGCAGAGGATATTGGCGCTGGCTGCCGAGCCGCATCGAGCATAGGCGACCCTGCCTGGAGCATCGGTTTGTAGGCGACTCTGCCGAGTTGCCAGGCTCGGCCATGCCTTCTTTGGCCTGAGAACAGCCATAATTGGCAGCGAACCGCTGCCGATACCCTCAAAGACGGCACCCGAGACCCTGTCCGATGCCCGATCATGTCATGCGTCACCCCTGGTCGACATCCGGACACCCCCTGAAAGCACACCAAGCAGCTCCCAACCATGTCAGGTGGGGAATCTGGGTCTACCCCATCTGTTGTCCCATTTTCGCTGACGGTGTACAATCCGGGACCGGATAATTCCGAAAAGAGGGGATCGACATGAAACTCGGCAGACTTGTCATTCCAGCCATAGCCGCCATTGCCGTGGTGCTGTTGGGCACGCTCACGGGTAGGTTGGTGCTCACCGGACCGATCCTGGCGACTGAACCCATGCCGATCGAGCTCCCCGAGCCGCCGGACAAGGCGCGGCCGGTGGAGCGCTCCACGCAGGCGACCCGCTCCGAAGCGGCAGCGGCCCCGGACCAGGAACCGGTCACCTGGGAGGACGGCGACAGGACGATGCGGGTGGTGCTCCAGGGCGACCTGGTCGTCCAGAAGACGGTCGCCAACACGCCCGAGGACGTCGTGGTCTCGGAGGGCGCCGGGGACAGCGTCGTCCGGAAGCAGGCCAGGCACGGCCCCGACGCCCGCCCGGTGTTCCGCTCCGAGTCGGGAGGGGGGCTGATGACGCTGCCGGGCGGCGTTCTGCTGGCCCTGGACCCCGGCTGGGACGACGCCCAGGTCGGGGGGTTCTTCTCCCACAACGAGATATCGGCAGAGAGGGTCGCCGAGCTGGGCTTCCTGCAGAACGGCTTCCTGATCGAGACCGAACCGGGCTTCCCGTCGCTGGAGCTGGCCAACGCGCTGGCCGGCCAGGAGGGCGTCCTGATCTCCAGTCCCAACTGGCGGACGGAGGTTGAAGCAAAGTGAAATCCATCTCACCCTTATCTCCCATATGTCCCGTCTCCCGTCTCCCGGGAAAGGGGCGGCTCGCACTCCTCCTGATCGCCCTCTGTTTCTTCCTGAGCGCGGGGCTGAGCGGGGGGGCCGCGGCGGCCCAGACGGCCGACGACCACGGCGACACCTTCGCCACGGCCACGCCCATATCGCTGGGGTCGTCGATGGCGGGACGCATCGAACACGGCGACGATCACGACGTCTTCAAGATCGACCTGTCGGGCGCGTCCGGCATCACCGACGTCTGGGCATACGCGACGGGCGAGTACGATACGGTCGGCGGCCTGTACGACAGCAGCAGGGCTCTGCTCTCATTCAGTGACGACGGCCTCCTGGCGGGCAGTATCCGCAACTTCAGTGTGCGGAGCAGTGTGCCCCCGGGCATCTACTACGTGGTTGTCGCCAGCTACGAGGGGGAGCCGGGAGAGTACACCATGCACGCCCAGGCGGTGACGGACCCGGGCAGCTCCACCGGCACGGCGGCGCGCCTGGTGCTGGGCTCGCCCGCCGGGGGTACGATCGACACCGCAGAGGACGCGGACTACTTCAGGCTGTACTTCCCCGAATCGACGCACGCGATCATCGAGGCCAGGACCACGAACCTGGCGCCCATCAGCGCCGACCTGCTGGACGCCCAGGGCAGGGAGATCTCCGCGAATGTCTATCCCCTGATAGTGAGATTCGTCTTTCGGTTCCGGCACGGCTTCCGGATTCTGGACGACTTCGGCCCGGGCACGTACTACCTCAGGGTGACCACTCCCGCTGAGCTGGCGCCTCGTCCCGTGCCCTACACGATCTACGCCTACGAGGATGAGGAGTACACCGAGTACACGGAGGAGTGCGAAGCGAAGACCCGCGCGTTGAACGATCCGCAGATCAACGACCCCCTGTATGCGTGCCAGTGGCACCTGGAGAGCCCCGACTACACGAACATCGACGTCGAGTCCGCCTGGGCGAAGGGCGCCAGGGGCGAGGGCGTCACCGTGGCCGTGGTGGACGACGGGATGGACACGACCCACGTGGACCTCAGAGACAACGTAAACACCGCCCTGAACTATGACTACACCGAGTCGGGGGATATCTACGACCCCTTCGAGCACCACGGGACGCACGTCTCCGGGATCATCGCGGCCCGGGACAACGCCGTCGGCGTGCGCGGCGTGGCCCCGCGAGCCACGATCTACGGGTACAACTTCCTTGCCGCACCATCGCTCTTCAACGAGGCGGACGCCATGACCCGCAATGCGGTTGTGACGGCCGTGTCCAACAATAGCTGGGGGTCTCTCGACGGCCCGGAGCTAGGCTTCGCCACCTCGCTCTGGGAGATGTCCGTGAACGCGGGGATCACCGCCGGCTACGACGGCAAGGGCACCTTCTACGTCTTCAGCGCGGGCAACGGCCACCAGCGGGGAGACGACTCGAACCTCGACGAGCTCGTCAACTACTTTGGCGTGACCGCGGTCTGCTCCGTGAACACCAGCGGCAACAGGGCCGGCTACTCGGAGATGGGCGCCAACCTGTGGGTCTGCGCCCCGTCGAACAACCGTACGGGGCCCCGGGGCGCAACACTGGGCATTCTCACTACCGAGAACTCCGACCGCTACGTGAAGGACTTCGGCGGCACGTCCGCCGCGGCCCCCATCGTCTCGGGCGTGGCGGCGCTGATGCGCAGCGCCAACCCGGAGCTGACCTGGCGGGACCTGAAGCTGATTCTGGCCGCCTCCGCGGTCAAGAACGACGCCGACAGCTCCGGCTGGGCAGAGGGCGCCCGCAGGTATCGCTCCGCCAGCGACGCGGACCGCTATCACTTCAACCACGAGTACGGCTTCGGCCTGGTCGACGCCGGAGCCGCCGTCGCCCTGGCCGAGGGATGGACGACCGCTCCGCCGCTGCAGGTACGCGGGGTCGGATCGGGCGAGCTGAGCGAGCTGGTCCCCGACGCCCCGCCCACGGGCGACCCGACGACCATCGTCAGCGAGCTGACACTGGACACGGGCATCGGGTTCACCGAGTTCGTGGAGGTCAACGTCGCGTTCCTGCACAGCTCTTTCCGGGACCTGGATATCGAGCTGGAGTCGCCGTCGGGGGCCGTCTCCAAGCTGGCGGTCCACTTCGACACCTTTACGGACTACTACGACCCACTCGATGACTTCGTGCCGCTGCGCGGCGCGTTCCGATTCGGCTCGGCAAGGCACCTGGGCGAAGACCCCAACGGCGTCTGGAAGCTGCGAGTGACCGACCGCATTCACGTCGTGGACGGCGCCTTCGAAGGATGGAACCTCATCGTCTATGGGCACGCGCCCACGCCTGACGCTCCGACCGTGGAGTCCGTCACCCCCGGCGCCGGGTCGCTGGCCGTCGCCTGGACCGCCCCCGTCCCGACCACGGGCTCGGAGGTAACCGCCTACGACCTGCGCCATATTCAGAGCGACGCGGACAAGACGGTGGAGTCCAACTGGACGGTTGTGGAAGAGGTCTGGACAGCCGGCGCCGGCGCCCTGGAGTACGCGGTCACGGGGCTGACGGGAGGCACAGGGTACGACGTGCAGCTACGGGCGATCAACGAGTGGGGCGCCGGCGCCTGGTCGGCAGCCGCGTCCGCGACCCCGCAGAACGCCCTGCCCATGTTCAATGAGGGCGCGACAACAACCCGCTCCGTTGCCGAGAACACGCCCGGGGGCGGCAACGTGGGCGACCCCGTGGCCGCCACCGACGACGACGCGCTAGCCTACACGCTGGCGGGCCCCGACGCCGCCCTGTTCGAGGTCGCCGCCGACAGCGGCCAGATCCGCGTCGGCGCGACCACCACGCTGGACTTCGAGGACGCCGGCAACCCGGACCACGAACACCAGGTCACCGTCACCGCAACCGACCCGTCCGGCGCCAGCGCCAGCGTCACAGTGACCATCGCCGTCACCGACCTGAGCCTGGGCGAGTCGGGCGACACCTACGACACCGACCACGACGAGCTAATCGACAGAGACGAGGTCATCCAGGCTGTACATGACTACTTCGACGACCTCATCACCAGGGACGAGGTGATAGCCGTCGTCCGACTCTACTTCTTCTAGATAGACATCGTTCGGAGCGCCGTCGCCAGTCATCGCCTCTAGCCATGGGCCGGTAGCTCAGTTTGGCCAGAGCGCCCGACTTTTCATCCGGGTGTCCTGGCTTCGAACCCCAGCCCGCCCACCACCGCATACGGTAGATACCACCATCTTCGAGATGTGGCTAGGTAGCCTGTCGACGCACCGAGGTCTCTCGATTCCCGTAGTGTGATGCGTAGGGACGGAGGAACGTAAGGAGCGTCTCGCCATTGGGGCTTCACTCTCTCTGCTTCTCCCCCTTTGGCATCCGGTATCCGACGCTGGGCGCGATGAAGGTGTAGGCGGGATGGTCAGTGTCGTCGCCCAGCTTGATGCGGAGCTGCTTCGCCGCAGTGCGCAGCCGCTGCAAATCGCCGAAGCAGTCCGCTCCCCACAGCCCAGACCACCACCGCCTCCTCTCCGTCCCTGGCGTGCCCGACCATCTCGAACTTCCCGAACCCCTCCGGCAAGAACCGCAGACTGCCCCTCATGACCGGGCAAGGCATAGACAAATGCCTATAAGCGGTGTGGTTGATACGCCCTTGATGCCTTCATCTCATTGGTCTAAATTCTAGGATATAGATGAATGCTGGACGGGTATTTCCACCTAGCCGGTTTGACTACTTTGGCCCTCTCCTTTCGAGGCTGAGCCCACCGCCCCGGGTGGAGAGACATATCGCATTCCAGCGGCAATCTGCCGTAATCCAATCTGATGGAGACGAGTCCTGAATCCAGTGAGCACGTCGGTCAGAGCGTTTCCCACCTTCCTGCGGAGCTTCGACCTGCCGGAGCCGGGCGAACTGCGCCGCGTGGCCAGGGTCTATGTCTGGGGACGCTGGTTCGTCCTGTCTATTGCCACCTTCGCCTGGCTGTACCCACTCAACGTCGACGAGGTGGTTTATGGGCCGAACGCAGCCCTTGCAATACTGCTGCTCGCCACCAACGGGTACCTGCACTACCGGCTCGCCACGGAAAGGACCGTGTCCTGGCGGTGGATGCTTGCGCTGAGCGCCCTGGACCTGGCGATGCTCAGCGCCGGGGTTGCGGCGCACCGGGGGTTCGAGTCCCCCTTCTTCGTGGGGTACTACCCATCCCTCGCCCTGTTCGCGGTGGTCTTCGGATCGGTCAGGCTCACCCTCGTCTGGGTCACGATGGCGGCGGCCTTCTACGCGGCCCTCTGCCTCGCGGTCGAGCCCGGGCTGGACTTCTCAGCCAATGATGAGGAGATTCTGCTCATAAGGGTTGCCGGGATGTACCTGGTGGTGGTTGTGGTCAACCTGATCTCCAGGGTGGAGCGGATCAGGAGGATGGAGGCGGTGGAGAGGGAGAGAGAGCTCCAGAGGGAGCGCATCGAGCTCTCCCATGCCATCCACAACACGATGGCCCAGTCCGCCTACATGATCGGGGTGGGTGCGCCAAGAAGCGCATAGGTTGAACGTTCCAGGTGTGGAACCCGGCCAGGAGTAGGCCGGTGGCTAGGGAAGCAGGCGCGAGGGCCAGAGGCGGAATCGTGTCTGAAGCCTTCCCGACAATGTGGCGGCGGCCACCCTACCACGCCGCGCGCTGCTAGCCAGAGTGCCGTTATGGTCACGAAAGGAACTGCTGATTGAAGCGTCGCACCATGAACCACCCGCTCACGGTAGGGCGAGGGTGGAGTCATCGGAATCTCTGTCTCTTCCTTGCAGAGACAGCCTTGTTCAGGCAGGGATGCTGTACTCCCTTTGATCGGCATCCTCCGATGGCGAGCGCGGCAACGAGCGGCAAAGCTGTATGGCTGGGCCAAGCTGGCTTCTCTGGAATGGTCGCCGCACTCTGGGATGCTCTGGCGCCTGAGGACCGGCGTCGGCTTGTCTTCGGGATGGTCTGGCACCCGAGCACCATTCCGTACCCGATCGATGATGCGAGTCAGCAGCTCATGGTGTTCACTGCGCCTGCTGAGTCGCGCCAGCGCTTTGATTCGTGGCCCGTTGTCAATCCTTCGGAGCCGCCGGCGGCGGGCCAGACCGCTGCGGCGGCCCTACGTCTCGAGTCGGATCGCGCCGTCGAACTGGCGTCCCGTCTGGCTATCGAGCAACCAACGCTAGTCGAGTGGACGCGTCTGGTCGAGGCTGCGGACTTCTGCGCTGAGCTTGATGATCTAGTGGATGAACGGCTCCGCGGATTCACACACCTGCTCGCCGCTTTGGCGCCCGATCAGGAGCAAGGAGCCGATCTCAAGACTGCTGTCGTCGCCCGGATCTCCCGGGTGACGGCTGCCGCTGGGTTCGCGCACGTCCGAGGCCTCAGGACGTTCCCCGTGCAGGCTTATCCAAGCGGTCCTGACCTCCCCGAGCTGCTGTCGCGTTGGGCCGTGCGAGGGATCGCTGACTCAGGTGCGATCGACGATCTCACTGCCGCGGTTGACGCCGCCCGCGGGGCAACCGTTGACGAGTGGTCGCGTACGTTAGCCATAGTCTTGATGGATGCAGCGTGCCACGACCCCGTATCGACGAAGGCGCGTCTCACCGATCTCGCCGTCCGAGACCAGCAGGAGACTTTTGACTGGCTTGCAGACGCATGTACTGATCAAGGTGACCTCGACCTCCACCTCTCGACTTGGGCTCTTTCGTGCACGACCCCCGCGTGGCTATCCGAAACAAGTCTGCGACACGGGTGGCCGATGACTCACGCTGTCTGTTGCGATATCGCCGATCCAATCCTTGCATGGCGTAACTACGCACAGATCGCGGGGCGCAGCTCAATCAGCGACGACATGCTCACCTCCCGTGTCGATCCATCTGGGACGGTCAATGCGGCGCTGGCTCTCCCAGACGCGGCGCTGCTCCAGGTGGCTGGGCAGTTGGTCGCGCAAGATCCTGCGCTCCTCCAGCCTGCTCGGGTCGCCGACCCAACCTGGCGAGCGGTCTGGCTATCTGCCATTGAGGCTGGTGCGGATCCCTGGTCGGTGGCGCCAGCCGCTGAGGCGGTCCCACAGTTGCTGGGTGCACTCATGGAGGGCGAATCGGTTTCTGACCGTCTTCTCAATGCTGCAGCCGAGAGCGACGGAGCGGACCTGTCCGGTTACCCGCGACGAGCTAGGGTTTGGGAGTATCTGCCGCTCGGGATACGTGACAGGTTCCTCGAACGCACCGCCCGCGCCCTTGCACTCTCACCGACGGATCAGTTGGCCTCGCTCGAACCGGACCTTATCGTCGCAATACTGCGTCCAGAAAACTTGGAGGCCATTGCCCTGCTCGGGGTGGACAGAGCCGTTGACGTACTCGAGCAGCTAGCCGATCACGTTACTTCGGAAACTGTCTTGGCAGTCACAAAGGGTCCAAAGCTGCCAGCAGACTGTTCGAGTCGGCTGGGGCACCTTGTGGTCTCTCGAGAGCTCAAGGAGGTCGCGAAGAAGCTAGCCCAACGCGCTAAGAACCGTCCCGATCTCCGTCTGGCGGCTACCATAGCTTCAGTGCTCCTCAGTCTCAGTGATCGAGTGACTTTCATGCTCCGTGTCCGAGGAGTGACTCCCACAGCCGATGAAATCCAGCATCTCGCGCACGAACTCATGGTCAAGCTGTACATCAGGGGACCGATGGACCGGAGTCTGTGGGCGCGTTCAGGTGGCGACCCGGCCGATCTGTCCGAGGCACCGACGCCGCGTGAACGATGGAGCTTAGCGGCGGACGCGATCGCTACACGGGCACGTGGGGCACCGGCGCTGTCAGTCATGCTAGACGTCATGATTGAGGACTACGACCGGAAGGATCTCAGGCGACTGCGGAGACTCCTTTGAACGCAGAAACCACTCGTCGCGCGGACGTCCTCATCGTGACGGCGCTCGCGGTGGAGCGTGAATCAGTCCGGCGACATCTGAGTGATATGCATGTTATGAGGTCGGGAACGACGACTGGGGATGTCGGCGTCTTCGAGAGTGACGGCACCGCTGTGACCGTCGCTGTCATCGAGACGGGAGCGGGTAACGTTCACGCGTCCACTGCTACATCTGCTGCGCTTCGGGACTTGGGTCCAGAAACCGTGGTAGTCATCGGGATCGCAGGAGGCGTGAAGGACGTCGGCATCGGCGATGTAGTTGCATCGAGGAAGGTCTACTGGGTCGAGCCAGGGAGAATCGAGGCCGAGCAAACAGAGGGCGGCGCCGGTCGCGTTGTCGCGCGGCCCCGGCCCGAATTCGGTCCCGTCTCCAACAGGCTCGTCCAGACTGCGAGAGGGGTCGTTGCGAACGGGACGTGGCGGCTGCGCGGGCTTGCGGGAGACGCAAAGCGACTCAACGGCGAGCAGGCCCGTGCGCTGGTATCACCACTCGCAATCGTAGAAAAGGTCGTAGCCGATGGGCAATCGACTCTCGCGATCGCGATCCGCCGGTCGTTCAGCGATGCCGTCGCACTGGCGATGGAGGATTTTGGCGTGTTGCTTGCCGTCGCCCAACACGAGAGTGCTGCTGCGATCGCCGTCCGGGGGATCTCCGACCTGCTCGACGACAAGTCCCGTACCGACGAACAGGGTGGGCAAGACCTGGCGGCAGCCAATGCCGCCGCCTTCGCATTCGAGCTGCTGGCGCTCGATATCCGACTGTCGTCAGAATCGGCGCCGACTGAGGCCAAGCCTACCGAGCTGACAGAAATCGCTGCGACACTCTATCCGACCGGACCATCGGACCGCGCCATTTGGCAACGCGGTGGCGGCGATCTTTCCCGGATTTCGCTCGAAGGGGTCGGCCATGCACGCTGGTGGAGCGCCCTTGAGCAATTGGGCCTGGGTGGCGGTGGCGGGACTATGTCGTTGACGTCACTCGTCGAGGTGATGGTAGGCGACTTCCCCAACCACGAGGAGCTAATGCGACTCGCGAGGCGGATTTAGCGTCTCAGTCTTGATATCTGAACGCACATCCGGCTGTGGCGGCGATGCGGGCGCTGAGTTCGCCGATTACCTCAAGCAGCGCCAGCAGCGCCGCCTGCAGTTCCTCAGGGACGTGGGCGCCCTGTCCGCGATCGTGTCGCGGATCCTGCCAATGCCCATCTCGTCGAGTGCTCCCGGTTCGTTCAACGCCGAGACGAACCCCAAAACCGCTTTCCGCTCGCGCCCCATTGCTGTCCAGCCAGCTGAAGATTAACTCTCTCGTAACAACTCTTCCAGGATGGCAGTCGTTCTTAAGGCTCCACACTTGACCGCTAAGGAACTGTGCCATCGAGCGAAGTTCGCAAATTCACTCAGACGGAACGCTCGTCGCGAGCGCCCTCAGCAGCCCCCACCAGGATAGCGCGCACCGGCAGGTTGGCCCCCGCATGAGGGTCGCGCACCACCGTTGCCAATCTGCGACCTGTCTGCTGAGAGATACGACGTTCGATCTCTGCCAATAGTTCGTCGTCCAGGCCAACGGCATTGCGTAGAAGCGACACAAACACGGCTGCCAGGTAATCAGACGTGTCAGGATTCACAATGGCATCTCGGACTCTGCCGACTGCAATGTCATCACGGCGCAATCGGTAAGAGACGTGCCGTGCGAATATCCGATCAAAGTAAGGAATACCAATCTTGCGGAGGCGGTCGTGGTGCCGTTGAATCTGCGCAACGATCTCGTCGCTTGAGGCAACTGAGTAGGCCAAGGCAAAGTAAGTTCGAGGGTTGATACGATGGGTTGATACGATGGGTTGAGCGGTGTCCGCTGGATGCCATAAACTGAGAATGGACCCGCCAAGCGTCCTGCACCAAATGATGATCTGGAAATAGTGCGGCCAGCGATTCGATCGCTGGTCCCTCGTAGCTTCCCCGTGCAGCCTGTTCTAGCGCTTCCTGCAGTTGTTCGGGCTGTAGGCCGATCCGTTCGGGCTGGTCCAACAAATATCTGACCGGCTCGTCGTAGGAGTGGCGGCTATCGCGCATGAGGGATATCAGAGTCTCCGAGATCTCTGCAGACCCTCTGCCTCTCCTGCTGACGGTCCACTGGAAGATGCCGCTTAGCCCGAATCCACCGAAGGACGGCCTTGGGGACAGCCCATGAAGAAGCTAGAGGGTGCTCCTCTGAATCTGGGATAATGGTTTTGGAACAGAAACCCGCGCGGAAACAAGGAGCACCCAATAGATGCTGCCACAGAACAAACCCGACCGTATCCGCATCCTCTTTGACGACCATCGCCTGGTGGCCAATGCCGGCCTGCTCGTGCCGGCCACCCTCGCCCGGCACCTGGGCCTGCGAGAACTCGTCGACCATCACCTTGACCTCGGCGGCGCGCCGGGACGGGCGAACACGGGGGACAAGATGCTGACGCTGGTCGCTTCCGCGCTGGCTGGCGGCGACTGCATCGACGACGCCGATGCGCTGCGCCTGGCCGAGGGAGGGGAGGATGTTCCGAATACGAGACCCGCAAGAGAGCCTCCGGCAGTCCCGGTTCCTGGTGACGCCGAAGAAGGCTAAGCGCCTGGAGAGAAGTTGGGCCGAGGTTTTCCGAAACGAGGCGCTCCCCCTGATTGACGAGGAGCGCTTTGCTCCCATGTACTGCGTGGACAACGGCCGTCCCAACCGGGCGGTGCAGACCGTCCTCGGGGTCCACCTGCTCAAAGAGATGTTCAACCTCACCGACGATGAAGCTCTGGAACAACTAGAGTTCAACCTGCTCTGGCACCACGCCCTGCGGCTAGACATCGAGGAGACCCACCTGCCCCAGAAGACCCTCCACAACTTCCGAGTTCGCCTGATGCAGCACGACGGTGGCCGGCTGGCTTTCCAGGAGACCACGGACCGGATCATCCAGGCGCTGGGCATACGCACCGGAAAGCAACGGCTGGACTCCACCCACATCATGAGCAACATCGCCACACTCACCCGGCTGGGCCTGTTCTGTGAGACGATGCGGTTGTTCCTGCGGGCCTTGCGCTGGGAGCACCCAGAGCTTCGCCCCGGGGTTCCGGAGGGCCTCCTAGGGCGCTATTTGAAGGAAGAAGACGAGGCGACCCACTACGAGGACGCCCGCACGGGGGAGGGTCGGCGACGCCTTTCGGTCTGTGCCCGGGACCTCTACCGGCTGGTGGACCGGTTCCATGGCACGACTGCTGCCCAGCTGGAGGAGTACCGGCTGCTGGAGCGGCTGCTGCGGGAGCAGTGCCATGTGGGCAAACACCGGGACGGGCGCCCCAGGGGCGATGACGACGATGCTGGGGAATGCAAGGTGCCCGTGGCCTTGAAGGACCCGAAGCAGGTGTCCGCCGACTCGCTGCAATCGCCCCACGACCCGGATGTGACCTACAGCGGCCACAAGGGGAAGGGGTACGAGGTGCAGGTGGCGGAGACCTGCCACGAGGAGAACGCCACCCAGCTCATCACCCACGTGGAGGTGACCCCCTCGAGTGGGAGCGACACCGACGTGAGCGTGCCGGTCGTTGACGGGCTCGCGGAGCGGAAGGTCCGACCGGACGAGCTCTTCGCCGACACGGCGTATGGGTCGGGCCGCAATGCCTTCGAAGCCTCGCGCCGGGGAACGGAACTGGTGAGCCCGGTGGCGGGGTCGGCGCCGGGGAACTCGCACGAAGGAGAGGGTGACGGACCACCGCCGCTCACCGCCGCGGACTTTCAGATCGACGTCACAGGGGAGCAGGCCACGGTGTGCCCCGCCGGCCACCCGTCCATCGAGGAGTACGAGCTAAAGGATGCGCCGGAGCGGGTAGAGGTCCACTTTGCCGGGACAACATGCGAGCCCTGCCCCTTGCGATCCCGTTGCCCAGTGAAGCTGGACCGGCGTGCGGGGGCCTACGTCCTCAAGGCGGACCTGGTGAAGGTGAACATCGAGCGGCGCCGGAGGGCCGAGGCCACCGAGGAGTGGCGCAAGCGGTATGACATAAGGGCTGGTATCGAGGGAACGAACTCCGAGCTGAAGCGCGCCCACGGGCTTGGGCGCTTGCGGGTGCGAGGGGGCCGTCGGGTGCGGCTTGCCGTCTACCTGAAGGCGTAGGCGTGCAACTTCAAGCGGATGGTCCATGCACGCCTGGTGGAGATGGAGAACACGGCTCAGCGGGCGGTCGGGACGGTACCTGCGGTCGCGGCCGCATGAGGGCGCCGCTCCACAACTTCCACCGGGTGCCCTGAGCCACGGAAGGGGTACCGCAACGGGATCACGCTTGTCCTGAGCGCAGCAGATAGGGCGGTGAGGCCAGCAGCCGGCATCCCGTGGCCTCCTCCCTTCCTGGCCACCTTCGCACGCCAGGGCTCATCTCAAACAGGCCTTGTTACGAGGGAATCAAGCCTTGACACAACCTATGTGGAATGCTAGTATCTTGCGCGGTGTCCACACAGGGATTGGAAGATTTGCGTCGGCCATGGGAGGAATTGTATGTTGGACCGTCCGTCCATCGCAGTAAAGAAATCGGTAGTTATGCGCGTCGGTGCCTTGTTGGCAATGATGGCGATATTGGTGCTATCCAATCCTGCACCGAATGGAGTCTTTGCGCACGACGGGGTAATGGACCCTGATCACATTAACCACATCCACTACGCCGAGAACGGCACGGATGCGGTGCGGGACTTCGATTCGACAGACCCCGAGGGGTCCGCGATCGAGTGGAACGTGAGGGGAGTCGACGCCGCCGACTTCGAAATCAGCAGCGCCGGCGTGCTCACCTTCATGGAGTCGCCAGACTACGAGAACCCGACGGACCGGGGCCTCAACCTGAACCCTGCTCTCGCTGACACTGGTGCCACTGACGAGTTCAGCGGGGATCTGCGAATTCGCTCCCATCGACAACAACTACCAGATAACGGTGAGCGCCACCGAGATGAGGGCCGGGGCAAACGCCCCCCTTCCAGCCAAGAGGACCGACATCGCCCTCACGGTGATCGTCGGAAACGCGGATGATCCCGGTGAGCTGACCCTGCAGTGGCTGCAGCCCGAGGTTGGCACCGCGATAACGGCTACCCTGACCGACCCGGACGGCGACACCGCGGGGTCGGAAGCGTGGACGTGGTACATCTCCAAGGCTGCCGACCCCGTGGTTGGCAATCCGTTCCATTGGACCGATATAACAACAGATGCAAACGAAAACTCCTATACCCCCGAGGCGGCAGATGAAGGCAAGTACCTGTGGGTCCATGTTGAATATACGGATCCGCAAAGCGGCGACCTCAAGACCGCGGATGCGAAATCTGATAACCCGGTGCGGGCCGCGGTGTCCGCTAATGCGAACGCCTCCCCCGACTTCGAAGATAACACGGACAACAGGACGGTGCCCGAGAGCACGGCCGTGGGCGCCCCCGTGGGCGCCCCGGTTACGGCCACCGATACGGACAACGACATACTGACCTACGAGCTGATCGCAGACGCCAGCCCCAACGATCGCGATGATGAGTTCTTCGACATTAAAAAGGCGACGGGACAGATCACGGTTGCGCAAGAACTGGACTACGACGCGGTCGGGGACCGGACAGCCGGAGCCACGGCTAGCGAGTACAAGGTAATCGTCAGGGCCACGGACCCCTCCGGCGAGGCCGACAATATCACGGTTACCATCACGGCCGAAAACGTGAACGAAGACCCGATAGTGACCGGACGGGCGGAGATCAGCGTCCCTGAGTTGACCGAGGGGGCCTACGTGAGCCTTCCCGATGCTCCCGATGTGCAACCCCAAAACGACGGGAGCCGGACCTATAGTGAAAACGAGTACGTGTTCGAAGAGCCGGACTACCTCGACTCCATTGCCGATTGGCAGCTGGAGGGAGACGACGCGGCGGCCTTCGATCTCAGCGGAGGGTTTGAGCCGCGCTATATCCAGTTCAAAGAGGCGCCCGACTTCGAGAATCCGACCGACGCGAATAATGACAACGTCTATGAGGTGACCCTCGTAGCCACGGACACCGGTCCCTTGGGGGCCGTTGCCGGCATCGGCAAGGTAAACGTGTGGCTGATCGTCACCAACGTCGACGAAGCGGGGAAGGTGGTGTTTACGGAAGGGGAGACGGCTTACCTCAACGAGATGCTCGTTGCGGAGGTGCAGGACCCCGATGACAAGGGCGGCGACCTGGGTGAGCCCTATCAGGGCGTCCACATCGTCACCTGGCAGTGGTCCAAGGCACTGATACTGATGCGGCGGATACAACATTTGTCCCCATATCGTCGGCGAGACGACAAACAGGTACACGCCCACGGAAGATGACAGGGGCGACTACCTGCGGGTAACGGCAACATACACGGACCCGCACAGCGCCGAAGACGATCCGACGTCGATGCAGGACGAACGCATTACCGCCATCGCCTCGCTGAGGACCGTGATGGCGACAACGGAAACGTGGTGAGGTTGGCGCCCGGCCCGGCAAGCGTGCCCACCTTTGATGAGACGGGCACCGTGACGAGAGAGGTGGCCGAGAACACCGCGCCCGGCGGGAACGTCGGCGCCCCGGTGGCGGCCATGGGGCACGGAACTCTGGTTTACTCACTGGAGGGGTCCGACGCAAAGTACTTTGACATCGGTAACGAAACGGATGACAAGGGTCAGATCACTGTCGGCGGCGCCGACGGTAAGAGTTCTACCGACCCAGAGTTGGACTACGACGACCCCATGAAAAAGCAGAGGTTCAGCGTCACCGTTAAGGTCGAGGTCATGGGCGGCGACGCAAGCCAGAATGCCGAAGTCGACGTGGTCATCATAGTCACCGACGTCGACGAGATCCCCCACGATCACGATCACGGATGAGGACGGCGACGTAGTGACCCCAATGGTTGCGTGATGCTACCCCGAGATCAAAGACGACGCGCCGAATACGGCGGCCGTAGCCACCTACGTCGGGACCGACCCCGAGGGGGACACGATTAGCTGGGACCTGAGAGGCGCCGACGCGGCCCTCTTTACCATCGACGGCGGCGTGCTCCAGTTCGTGAGCTCGCCCGACTACGAGAACCCGAAGGACGTGGTCGGCACAACACGGCCACACCGGTGCCGATGCCGACGACAACACGTATAGCGTAGTCATTAGGGCCATCGCCAGCAGGGCCTCCGGCGATACCGGCCCAGCTGAAACCGTGGATACGCCAGTCACCGTCACCGTCACCGACGTGGACGAGGACGGGGAGGTGGTCATTTCATGGCTGCAGCCCGAGGTTCATGATGCAAACAATGGCGATACCGATACCGTGATAATGGCCAGCCTGACCGACCCGGACGGAGGCGTACCACAGCCATAACTGACCCACGTGGGCGTGGGAAGTCTCCGAAGTTCGTTCAGGTTGACCTTGAGACAACGACGCCCATTGGGGGACTGCGCCTGGAGGCGGAGCTGATACAGCGGAGCTATACGCCGGTGGATTCAGACGAAGGCAAGTACCTGCGGGTAACGGCGACCTACACGGACCTCATGGCGAGGGCAAGACGGCGCATGCGATGTCGGCCTACCCGGTGCAGGCGGCGGGCCTCGGCGCAACCAACCAGTCCCCTGACTTTGAGGGTGATAAGGTCGACCGAAGTGTGGCGGAGACCGCTGAGGTGGGCGATGACGTAGACGGTCCGGTTGTGGCCACGGTGGTGGCCCCCTCCGACACAGATATACTGACCTACGGGCTGCGCGCCGTTGTCGGTTACTGGCCGGCGTGACGACACCGGCGTTACCCGCCGACTGGGACAACGACGAGCTGACGACCTTGCCGCCTTCGACATTGACAAGGCGTCGGGACAGATCACGGTGGCGCAAGAGCTGGACTTCGAGAGCAGAGGCCCTCCGGCAACGATGGGAAATACGTCGTGGTCGTCACGGTCACGGACCCCAGCGGCCTGGGCGACAACATCGTGGTGGTCATCACGGCCGAAGACAGGAACGAAGACCCGGTGTTGAGGGGACGGCCGGAGCTGACCATCGACGAGATTGACGGCGGCGCCGCGAACGCCAAATCCCCGCTATTTGTGGGGAACACAGACACAGAACCCAGCCGTAAACGTTTACAACGTGGATGACGAAGACGACCGTGCCAGTGTCAAATCCTGGCGCCTGGAGGGAGAGGACGCCGGTCAGTTCCAGCTTATCGGTACCGTAGGGCGCACCCTTGTCTTTACGACCCAACCGGACTACGAAAACCCGGCTGACGCCGACGGGGACAACGTCTACAAGGTAACGGTCGTCGCCATCGACAACGACGGCGGGCGCGGCGAGTTTGACGTGTGCATAGCCGTCATGAACATCGATGAGGCAGGAAAGATAACGCTGCGCGATAAGGACGGCAACGAGCTGGTCCAGCCCCATGCCCATGGGACCCATAACCGCCGATTTGACCGACCCGGACGGAGGCGTCACCGCGTCACCTGGGTGTGGAGCAGGTCCCAAATTCGATCCTCCCGGCGCGACCGACGATGACCCCGTGAACCGAATAGACACCGCTACCAGCGCCACCTACACGCCGACCAACGCCGACACGAGCTACTTCCTGCACGTGACGGCGACCTACATGGACGCGAAGAACGATGATCCGGTGCTGACACGGATGACCGCACGGCGGAAGCGACAGCGGCGCATGCGGTGCTGGAGGTGGAAGACCTGAAGCGGTCGCCGGAGTTCCCGGAGGAGACCGCGACGGAGGGGACCGCAATGCGGATGGTGGCCGAAAACGCGCCTTCCACCACCTTCGTCGGCGAGCCCCTGTCCCTGGCCATGGACCCCGACGACCCGACAGGGGTGGGCCTAACGTACAGCCTGGAGGATAGCGATAACGACAGCGAAGACACGGCGTTCTTCGAGCTCTTCGAGGTGAATGGAAGCAAAACCACTCAGATAAGGGTCAAGCTGCATGACATGGCCCATGACCTGGACCATGAGGCTGAGGGCAGGAACGGCATATACGAGGTGGTCCTGAAAGTCACGGACGACTCCGAGTTGGTGGACACCATCACGGTGACCATCACGGTGACGGACAGGAACGAGGCCCCGTCGACGCCGATGGAGGGCACTGGCGAGGCCCCGGCGCCCGCAAACAACGCACCTGCGTTCGCAGCCACGGAGGACGGCATGCGAAGTGTGGCCGAGAACACGGCCGCCGGTGAGAACATCGGCGACCCGGTCGCGGCCACGGACGACGACGCCGGCGACACGCTCACCTACACGCTGGGCGGCGCAGACATGGCCTCGTTCGACATAGAAGACACCACCGGTCAGCTAATGACCAAGGCGGCGCTGGACTACGAGGCCCCGGCGGACGCCGATACGGACAACGCCTACGAGGTTACCGTCACAGCCAGTGACGGTAACACCGCCGCCGACGCCACCATCGCGGTGACCATTACGGTTACCGACATGGGCCTGGCTGACTCGTACGACGCGAACGAGGACGGGATGATTGACGGGACCGAGGTCCTCAATGCCGTGGAAGATTACTTTAACGACGTTAGCGGTATCGACTCGGAGCGAATCCTAGATATCGTCGAACTCTACTTCAGCAGCTAGTTATTGGCTGCGAGTGGAGATAGGACATTCGGATCAGAAGTGAAGAGGTTCCGTTTGCCTCAGTGGCTCTTGACGCGGAGATAACGCTCCGCTAGACCTCGCGAGGCAAACGGAACTAAAGGGAGAAAGGGCTTGATCAGAAAAGCGTTTTCGCTGGTGCTGGTCGTCGCCGGGGTTATAGGATTGTTGGGCCTGAGCCCGAGTTCTGTGTTCGCGCAGCAGGCCGGTCCTAGCAGGGATTTGCCTGCGGACCCGGTGGCCCAGGGTGAGAAGTTCACGGTAACGATCACCGATACGGGATACGGCGCTGACAGAGCTATTGGGCAGGTCGTGGAAACACTGCCGGCTGGGTTCAGCTACGTAGATGGGTCTGCGACCAAGGTGGTCGGTCATGCTACTAAGGGAGTTGTTCGTGGCACAGTTGACGCCACCGACAGCAGAATCGTCACCTTCTCGGTGGTGTCGGTAGAGTCCTTCACCTACGAGGTCATGGTCGGCGACAGCGTGGGGGATGGTGATCATACTTTCTCCGGCGCGGGCGGCGATGACACCATAACGGTGGAGGGTGGCACTACCACGCCGCCCGACACGACGACGCCGGTCGCTACGACGACACCTCCCGACACTACCACGCCGGGCGGTGTTAGCAGGTCGTTGCCTGCGGACCCGGTGGCCCAGGGTGAGACGTTCATGGTAACGATCACCGATACGGGCTACGGCGCTGACGAAGCTATTGGGCAGGTCGTGGAAACACTGCCGGCTGGGTTCAGCTACGTAGATGGGTCTGCGACCAAGGTGGTCGGTCATGCTACTAAGGGAGTTGTTCGTGGCACAGTTGACGCCACCGACAGCACAATCGTCAACTTCACAGTGATATCGGTGGAGTCCTTCACGTACGATGTTATGGTCGGCGACGACGTGCAGGATGGTGATCATACTTTCTCCGGCGCGGGCGGCGATGACACCATAACGGTGGAGGCTGGCGACGACACTACCACTCCGGAGCCCACGGCCACGCCGGAACCCACCGCAGGGCTGCGTGGACCTGCCGGGCCCAAGGGCGATACCGGAGATACCGGACGTGCCGGGCCCAGGGGAGGTACCGGACGTGCCGGGCCCGAGGGAGATACCGGACCTGCCGGGCCCAAGGGCGATACCGGACCTGCCGGGCCCAAGGGCGATACCGGCGATACCGGAGATACCGGAGATACCGGAGATACCGGACCTGCCGGGCCCAAGGGCGATACCGGGGATACCGGACCCGCCGGGCCCAAGGGAGATACCGGAGATACCGGAGATACCGGACCTGCCGGGCCCAAGGGCGATACCGGGGATACCGGACCTGCCGGACCCAAGGGCGATACCGGAGATACCGGACCTGCCGGGCCCAAGGGCGATACCGGAGATACTGGAGATACCGGACCTGCCGGGCCCAAGGGCGATACCGGAGATACCGGAGATACCGGAGATACCGGACCTGCCGGGCCCAAGGGCGATACCGGGGATACCGGACCTGCCGGGCCCAAGGGCGATACCGGGGATACCGGTTCCAGCGTCTTGGGGATCGTGAGTTTGATCCTCTCTTTGGTAGCTGTCCTGGGCGTCGCAGGGGGAGTCTTGCTAATGAGACGGCCGCGCGACTGAGCAACCCTGATGGCCTATCGGAAAACTGGGGGCACCCGGCACAATGTCGAGTGCCCCCTTCCTATTGGAAGTTCTAGGAGTCGCATCTCCTCACAGACGTGACCGTCAAGTTGACTATTATTTCTGCCGGTCTGCAGAGGTAACCAGGCCCAGTTCCTTTTCCTACGGGACCAAGCGGAACCTGAACGTGAAGGTTCTTTGAAGGGCCAGTCCGCGAACTGTAGTACTGGTTTGCCCGACAATCTTCCCGCCTACCGGTGCCCACTCCCGTTTCTGTGCGAAAGCAGGGGCACTGAGACCCGGTTCATCAACTTGATCGACCCAGAGCCCGGTCCTAGCCTTTGGACTGCCCGGCGCCGGCAAGACCCATGCCCTGTGCGCCATGGGCCACCGCTTGGTGGAGTCAGGCCGCTCCGTCATCTTCGCCCCGGCGTACCGGCTGGTGCAGGACCTGCCGGCAGCCAAGCGCGACTTTGGCCCTGCCGCGTCAACTACGCAAGCACCGGCGGTGGCGCCGACAGCCGTTGCCACGCAGCCAGATGAAGGCGGGACACCAGGGTGGTTGATAGCGCTGCTCGTCATCATCATCGGGGGAGCGCTCTTGGCGATAGTCATAGCCCTCATCGTCAGGAACAGGTCGAGGTAAAATCCAGAACCTGGCGAATCGTAGGTAGTCCTGGAACGAGGGCCCACCTGGGGCCCTCGTTCCTTCTGGGGAAAGCAATCGTCTTTGATGTCAGGGGGAAGGGCCAGCGAATCAGGTAGTCGATCCGTTCCAGGATGAAGTGGGGTGCTTCTCGTGGAGTGGTTTGATGCTCACAAAGGCGATCGGACTCGCCGTGGCTGTGGGGTGCCAGGGCGACTAGCGGTCATCAAGGCGGGGCTTGAGGAAGCAGGCTGGAGCGGCCCTACGAGGCCCTGGAGAAACGATGAGGTGACCTTGGGGACGCACTATCCTCGCCCCTCATCCCATATTTCAGCCCCGATTGCAAGGGCGGGACCCCGCCCCAGATTCCCCACCTGACATGGTTGGGAGCTGCTTGGTGTGCTTTCAGGGGGTGTCCGGATGTCGACCAGGGGTGACGCATGACATGATCGGGCATCGGACAGGGTCTCGGGTGCCGTCTTTGAGGGTATCGGCAGCGGTTCGCTGCCAATTATGGCTGTTCTCAGGCCAAAGAAGGCATGGCCGAGCCTGGCAACTCGGCAGAGTCGCCTACAAACCGATGCTCCAGGCAGGGTCGCCTATGCTCGATGCGGCTCGGCAGCCAGCGCCAATATCCTCTGCCGCGCCCTGAGCAGCAACTCGTATGAGGGATGGCCCCGGGCCAGACGGATGATCAACCTCCTGGCGTGACGCATCACACGGCCCGGTAGGGCGATCAGGGCGAAGCGCACCGCCTTCAGACGCTTGCCCACCCACTGTTCGCCCAACACCAGCCGCTTCATGGCAGAGTTCAGGTTGAAGGCCAGCACCGATATGGCCCACCATGCGGCGTTGGCCCCGAACAGCCCCGACGGCAGCCGGCCCCCAGCCAAGTCACTCTTCAGAACGCTGTGGACCTCCTCGCCCTTGCCGCACCTCTGTCTCGACCACCAGATCAACTCATCTGCCGTAATGCTCCGGTTGGTCACCACGCCGAAGACCTTGTACCAGCCTCTGTTGGACAGCTCCATCGCGGGGAATGGAAGCTCCATCTGCCCCTCCATTCCCGGCAGAGGCTGTTCGATCAACCGCTCCCTGGTAGCTATGAACCGATACTCAGGGCTGTTCTTGGAGTGCCCTATCCAGTTAGGCACGAAGTTCACATCAGCCCACTGCTGACCCGTGTCCACACGATGCTCCCCAACCTTGCGGTACAGCGTCTGCCAGTCTTGCTCGGCGACCTCGGACACCGCACGGCGGAACTCCGTCGTCACGTCGACCCCAACCGCAAACTCGATCACCCCGAACCGCTCGTCTCCACCCTCCGCGCAGTACCGCAGCAACTCCCGCTGGTACCCCGCCGTATCCGACCTCAGCATCACCTTCTCCACCCCCGCAGGCAGACGGCCCAGCGCTTCAATCAACACTCGCAACTGCTGATGGCCCGCAGGTACGTTGCCGTCCCGAAACTCCGAATGCACGATCAACTCGGCCTCTGACCAGTAGGTGATCAGCGGCTGGTACGCCCTGTACTTCTTGTAGCTGGGGAGCGCCTCCTGCTTGCGCGTCTCCACCAGTGTGGCATCCATGTCCAGAGTGGCCTCGGTCTGAGGCGAACGGCTCTGCGCGAAGCCCACCAGGTCGGCGTTCACCTTGCGCAGACCCTTCATAGCTCCATTGGGAGCAGGTATGAATGCTCTGTGAGCTTCCCGCATCGACTCCTCGCCCGCGTCATGGAACCTCTCCAGATACCGGAACACCGCAGACTCCGACGGCACGCTCCGACGACGCTCGACTCGCCATCTCTTCTCCAACGCCCTGCGCTCGCTGAGACGCATACCACAGGTCTCGAACTCTCGAAACATCCTGCACAGCCCTCTGTCCTTCTCAAGGAGATCAAGGTCGGACACCGACTCGCCGCCTGCCAAGTTCAGCAGCATCAGCGAGATGATCATCTGGCTGTCCGTCCAGCCCTGACCTCTCTCCCGCAGTCTCACGTGGCGCTCTACCGATGACCTCAAACCCGCTGCTTGCATCAACTCCAGGTACGTCATCAGGCCGGACAGCCCCGTCATACCCGTCGAGCCCTTCTCCTGCTCGTACTGGAATGCCAGTAAGCCTTGCTTCATAATAGCTGCACCTCGTTGGTGATCGTTTCTCTTGGTCAAGAAACATCTTAGCCCGCTTCGTGGCGGGCGCCAACGAGGTCTTTCTCTTATCTAGGTGGGGAATCTGGGGTGTTGGGTGAAGAGATGTCGGACTAGAGAGCTGGCCCGAGCTGGGATTGGTGCTGGTCAGTCAGTCGTCGAAGCGTGACCCCCCGGAATCGGATTCTCCCTCCGTGTCCATCGATCATGGGAAGCGTTGACCTGCACCCCGACTGTGCAATCGAACGTGGTCTGCGTGTGCGGACAGGTGAGGTTCTCCGAGCTGATCGCAGAACCGATTGACGTGTCAGCCTGCGCGTCCAGGGAGCCCGATTCCATGTCAAAGGGCTGTACGGGAATAGGAAGCTCAGTCCCCACTCGTGCTTTTGCCCACCGGCGACGATGTGCAGACAGAAAAAAGGGAAATCGTACCCGGATCAGCGAACACTTTCGCGGAACAGTCCGTCCCGGTCAAATGAAGCAGAGGACGACATGAATGGAAGAATCGCCGCCTTTAAGAGCTATTGCCGCGTCGCCTCCTGGAACAAGTCCTGGCAAATCATCCTGGCTATGGCGGTCGCCGTCACGTCGTCCTCAAAGATGCTGAGTGTCTGCTCCACCATTTCCACCGACGGCTGGTCCCCGGCAATACCTTCGTGCTCCGCGTAGCAGGCTACCAGCGTTGCTGTCGCATCGGCCCGCTCGGCGGAGGGAGAGCCGATTTCTCCCGGCTCCATTCCCGCCGTGCCGCATGCCATATAGGTCATCATCACTAATTCGGCGTCGTTTTCTGTGCGCTCCGCGTTGAGCCGGTAGTTTTCCAGAATTAGTTCCTGCAGCTGCTCCGGCATCCCTTGATCACGTAGGGCCAGGCAATTGGTTGCGGCTTCAATGACTGTCTTCTGTTCGGGGCTGGCGCTCTCCATCATGAAGCGCGGTTCCCTTTGCAGCAGCCTCTCTCGTTCCATACCCACTTCCTGAAGCATTTGCTCGTCGGTGGGCCTCATGGCGACCACACTGCTGTCGCCAGGCATTCCGGTGAGCAGGGACATCACCTTGGAGCGTGTCTCCGCGTTCAATTCCTCGTTGGCATCGCGCTCGGCTTCAGCACGCTCCAAGGCCTGCTCCAAGGCGGACAGCCGTCCGGCAATTTCCGCTCGCTCGGCCGCGGCAGCCTCCTGGCCCTCGCGCTCCTGCGCCTCGGTGCGGCTCAAGCCTTCCTCTAGGGCGGTGATGCGGCCATCGTCGCTGCCGCTGTTGCAGCCTGCCAGCGCCACGGCAACAATAGCCAATAGCAGTATCGGAAGGATTTTCGCCGGGTTCTGCATACTTGCTTGTTTTCTCTCTCGAGGCTCCCCCTGGATGCCAATTTCTATCGTACTTCCCCTCGCGCGATCGGGTCAAGTGGACCCCATCAAGGTAGGCAGCCCTTGCATTGTTGCAACTACTGGCTCATCGGTATTCTCTCTGTCGATCCCGCAAGCGGTAAACCGTCCATCGGGGAAACCCCTATGAACCACCTCTGTCGGGGCAATCTCGGTCGCGATCTCGGCCAGTGGTTGACGTGTCTGGATAGCCTCCCGAACCGAGGGCGGGAGGCAGCTAAGTCGATACTCTCTCAAGAGACGCCAAGCGAGTGCCGTGCGAACGCAGTTGTTGTGATCCCACGCGAACAATGTAGAACCGGGCGGCCTGTCCCATGCAGGAGCGCCGATGGGTTGAAGCAGCGCCTCCCCACCGCTCCAGTCTCCCGAGTTGAAGGCAGCCTCTACCTGGTCCAGGCGAACCGCCGTCTCCGTCTCAGGCGTCCGCGCCTCTCCTGGCGTCGCAGTTCTATTGGTCCAGACCATAGCCCCAAATTCCGCGTCGGAGAACGAAATAAACAGATCGAGCACGTCCGCATCCGTGCCGGGAATCCGGTCTTCCGGATCACCCATGACGAGTTCGCCAGGAGAGCGCCATTGGCCACCCGATGTCTTGGCGGCGCACTCGATGCAGACTTCTTCGCCGGGGTTCTCCCAATCTACAAGCCGGTACTGGTACTCCATTGTGTGATAGGGTCGCTCACAGTTTGAGCAAGCTGGAACGCTCCAAGGCGAGACGTTCTCTTCGTTCCGGTTTCTCCAGCAGAACGGCGAGCAGTATCCGGCGAATCCGTCGTCAAGGGCATCCAAGGTGACATAGAACACAGACGCCAACTCCGACTGCGAGGTGAGGGTCTGTTCATTGGGCGGGTTGGTGTTAATGACCTCTACGACGCCGACAACCTCCCCTTGCTGGGTCAAAGCAGCGACATCGGCCCGAAACTGCCCGTGCCGGTGCTCGGTTACGACATAAGCGACCTTTTCGGTCGCAATGGGTGTCTCTAACTTGCAGAACCGACATCTGAGTGGTGGAAGGTTGAAGTACTCCTGCGCGATCCTGTCTCTGACTGTGTCGTGCCATTGATTTGGATTCGTCATGCCTCCTCTGTGGCCGGATACTAACCGCTGTTCCCTTCAGGCCAGGTCACCTGAAAGGCTTCGGCGATTTGGTCGAAGGAGACCTGGCCAGGCTGGTGCGTGAGGCCGAATCGATGATGGTAGTGCACGACCGCCAGGCACGCATTGGTGTCCCTCTGGTTGACACTTTCCTATTCCTTCTCCCGCTCTCTGAACCTCTCGTACCTCATTCCCCTTCTCCATTCGCGCTCCTCCATGTAGAGGCGGATAGCTTCCCGGAGCAGCTCGCTCACGGTGCGGTCCTCCTCCTTCACCACCTGCCGTAGGTCTTGGGCCATCTCCGGTGGCAGGGAAAAAGTGATGGTGTCGGTGTTCCTGGACTTGGCGGGCATGGTCTCTCTTTCTTGCCTATTGCGGTAGTATAGCGTCTTACTCTGCCCCGCTGGACGGCCAACTTCAATCACTCGGAAGTAAAGGCCGAGGGCAATGTCCGTCGCCTATGGTAGCTTTCGGTCATCTCCTACCCAGAACCTTGCCTAGCAGACCGTTCCGGCCTCGGCTGAGGTTCCTGCCCAGGAACTCCTCCAATTCCGTGCGGTTCAGCACGGTCCGCCCGCCGACGCTGGCGTTGTCGTCTATCAGGGTGGAAGGCACGTTCTCCCAGTCGAACTCCCGCCGCCCGAAGGTGTCGGTCTGCTCGATCACGATGACCTTATCGTCCTCCAGTATCCAGCCTGTGGGCTGAGGGCCCTCCTTCTTCATCTTCGTGGCCGACCTCAGAAGGTGGTCTATCTGGGCCTTGACCCTCTCGTGGCGCTTGTCCGCGTAGTCGTTCCACTTAATGGGCGTACACCACCTTGGCGGGCTGTCCTCCAGCAGGTCTGCGATCAACCCGGACAGCACGGAGGAGGAGAACTCAAGCCAGTCGTCGGGTATGGGCGTGTCATCCAGTCGGGCCAGCACCCTCTTCAGGTATTCCCGGTAGAGGTTGGTGGACAGGCCCCGGCGCACCCCCTGTATCTTGATGTGCAAGTCGTGCCGCAGGCTCTCCTTGTAGGAAGGAAGCGCCGTGGTGGTGTAGATCATCAGACTGCGCTTGACGATCTGGTCAGTGAAAGCCTTGAGTTCCTGGTTCATCGACAGCACGAAGCAGGGGTATTCAGCGACCAGTGGGGGAACCTCGTCCTTGATTGCGTCCTCCCCGTGGTTGCGTATGGCGGGCCTGCCGATGTCGTCGAACACGGCGGGGAACCGCTTGTAGGCGTGCTGGATATCCCGGAGCCTGCCCTTGGTGAATTCTCGCTTGTCTACGTTGTATGCCTTGCCGAACATCGAGGTCATCAAAGTGTCGATGAGGCTGGACTTGCCGCATGAGGGCTTGCCGTAGACTATGGCGAAAGACGGGAACCTGAAGATGTCTCCGTCGTGGCCGGCCAGGGTCCGCATATCGCACATGAACGGCGAAAAGTAGAGCCACGACCAGAGTATGAAGTAGTCGCGCTGGAGCCTCTCCACCCCCAGTCCGCCCTCGAAGGTGCCCTCGTAGTTGCTGAAGAACTCGACCAGCAGTTTGGCGTCGCTGCGGGCGGCAATGGGGTCGTGTTCCAGGGAAAACGGTTCGCCGAAGAGGGAGACCGTCTTCGCGTCCCTGTCGATGGAAAGCTCCCGGTGGTCGGCTTCCTCCTCGGTCTGGACGACGCGGATGCGGCTGAACTCCTTGGCAATCTCCAGTCTTAGCTCGCGGGTTATCTGCTGCCTCCCGTTGCGCGGCGGGGGGATGAGGTTGGCCACCACTGGCGGAATCGCCGCCTTCATTCTCTCTATGCGCTCTATCTGCGTGGGGACGTTTAGCTGGATGACATTCCCTTCCTGCTGCTCCGCCTCCGTAGAGTCAATCACGAGAGTAGAGTAATCGTTGGGATCCAGCACCGGCACCTCAAGCAGGCTTATCTCCGCGTGCTCCACTCGTTCGGACGGCAGGGGAATCTCATCGGATGCCTGATCCCTGATTGCCTCGTACATGCCCAGGTAGTGGCCCCAGGCGGCGGCGTCATCGTCAAAGCACACGAGCGTCTCCGACTGGCGTCCGCCGAAAGCGGTCTCCGACAGATTCGCGGACCCGATGAGGGCGCGTGTCCTACCGGACTCAGTATTCTCCAGGAGATACAGCTTGGCGTGGGCTATCTGTTTGCGCAGCACTCGAAACCGGGCCTGCCCGTCTCGGACGCGGCTGAGAATGAAGGTGTGGCGTTCGTCCGGCAGATTCTTAATTGCCGCTCTGGTGTCGCCAATGGCGACCTGTTGGAAGGCCATGATGTCCCGTAGCGTGCGCAGCGTGTTCTCGCAGCCGAACACGCACTCGAAGTCGCTGAAAGCGTGGCTATCGAGCAGACGGACTATGGCGCTCACCCCCGCCGAGTAGGTGAGTACGCGGATTCGGTCGAAGCCGTCGAACAACGACCAGGCAAACTTGGACTCGGACTCGAAGCGGGCTCGGGCCACCCTGAGTCCGCTTCCGTCGTCGATGTCGAACCCCAGGGGTTCTCCGGGTCTGGGACCGCCAAGTGTCACGCCAGCCACCTCAGATTGAGTCATCTTGCCGTGAGGGTATTACCTTCACCCACTCAGCAAGTAGCTCTTGCCCATCCGTATAGCTTGTCTCGAACGCATTGACAGGACGATGCCAACACCAATCCCTTCCTGACTGTCGCTGGAGGAGAAGGTGATGGTGTCAGTGTTTCTGGGTTTGATGAGAATCGTCTCTCTTCATGCTCTCGTTATAGCACTGCGTCTTACTCTCATCATCTCCCATCCGCGTCCCTTCCGTCAAGGGTGCGCCGACGGAATTCGAGACAGGAGGGTTTGCTGGGCACTCTCTTTGAGCCTGGACTAAGGATGACCGCTGCCACATTGAAGCCACATGGGAGCAAGCAATTCTGAGTTGGGCAGCAGGGAGGAGAGCGAAGCCTCTTACAGGATGATGGGGAGTGTAAGGTCGTGAGTGGCGGTGTAGTACCCCAGAGCCGTTGGCTTGAGCATCGAGCCGATGGTTGTGTCGGGACCTGGTGCGGGCGGCTCCCGGCCGGCGTTGGCCAGGGCGATTCACCGTCCGTTGGGACAGGTCAACCCAGCGAGCGAGACACAAGGCAGATGGTCCGGATCGCCAACTCCCTTGAATACAACACTCCAGAGCCCGTATTGATCGTAGTCGGTGGATCGGACTGGGAAGTGGTGGCGCACGTGTTCCCGCGGCACGGTACATCCATTGAGCTGACAGGACTAAGTTAGGCCCAATATGACCTTGGAGCCGCGAGCCTAGTTCTTGAAATGAACTGTGGGGCCAGAAACGAGGAACCGCTCGCGAATGGGCCCATCTCCTGAAGGCGCCTCAGGAGGTGATTATGGGGAGGATGGCTCTCATGTAGCTAGTCTAGGCCCTGAGCGCTTTGTTGGCAGTGGTGCCCTAGAGGGCCTTGCGTCTCCTCCGCCCCTACGCGTCACAATGCACAAGCAAAGGGCCTAAGCGGGTACTGTCTACCGTCAGCTCAGGCCCCCTCTGGTAGACTAGGATGACCGCTAGGGCTACAGAGTGACGGCCAACTCAAAGATGGTACTGCGTACAGTCCCCTCAGGCCCACCACGCGGCATCCTCGGCTGACAGCTGCCGGGGCTCCAGTCGCGGTCCTCGTGAGCCCATATCTAGGCCCCCATCGTCGACGGCCCGGTGCGCCCCCGGCGGCCCCAGATGAGAGGCCCGCCGACCGACAGGTGGAGCAGCAGTTCCTCGGATTTCCGGAACAGGTCCACCGGACTGAAGGCAGGGTGATGATGAATCTGGTGCCCTTGCCCACCTAGCTCTCGATCTCGAGCTCGCCGGCGCGTCGCTGAACGATCCCGTAGACCATCGCCAGCCCCATGCCGGTGCCCTCCGACTCCTTGGTCGTGAAGAACGGGTCCAGGCATCGATGGCGGACGTCCTCGGTCATCCCTGAGCCCGTGTCGCTCACCTCCAGCACCGCATGTTTCGTACTGGAGCGGGTGCGGATGGTTATCGTTCCATCGAGCGGGATGGCATCGACGGCGTTGAAGATCAGATTGGTCAGCAGCTCCCGCAGCTCCGACTCGTTGCCGGCCACCGGAGGAATCTCCTGCAAGTCGGTCTCCACGTCTATGGCGACGCCTCTCGCCATCGCCTCCTCTTTCCACCTCACCTGGGTTAGTGAGATTGCCTGTGCTACAAGGTCGTTGAGATTCGCAGGCGCGAGAGCCCGTCCCCCGTGTAAGAACCCCCCCCCCCCCCCGTCCCTCTTGCGGTAAAACTCGCGCATCCGGCTGACGACCGCCGCCGCGTCCTTTGCGGCCGTATTGATCATGCGCATGTAACGCCCGATAAGAGCTGGCTCTCGCTCCGGGCCCTGGCAAGGTCCTCGGTGACGTCCTGGTCCACCGCCAGTATGCCAACGAGCTGGCCCTCCTCAGGTGCGTTCGGCCGGACATCTCTTAGAGGAAACAGCGTGCGCACCAGGTCTACGGAGCGGTCCTCGCCGGATGTGTCGGCGACACGGCGGTGGAGTGCGGCAGCGGCGGTCCCCTGGTCGACGACAGTGGCGTGCAGCTCTTCGTCAAGCTGGTACATGCCATTGGAGCGGCTGTCGCTGCTCCACAGTATCGCGCCGTCCACGTTCATGAAAGTCAGCGACAGGATGTCGAGGCCCAAAGTCGTGCGGCTGGTGAATGCGTCCATCTCCCTCGCGCCGATGACGTCGGCCAGGAGGACGGTGGCCCCTTGCTGCTGCACGGGCCCTAGTATGTCGTGGTAGAACAGCTCGGCGACGTAACCGGCCTCAGCCGCCCCTCGGGTAGTCCTGATGTCTTCAAAGTCCTTGTCGGCTCGTCTGACCAACAAGGCGGCTAGCGCGATGGCGATGGCTATTGTGACGAGGAGGGTCGTCGATACGAAATAGCGGAGAAGAGGGAACCTCTCCGGCGCATTCGTGCCATCGCTGTCCTTGTCGGCGTGCTGGGGCACCAAATGACAAACCGCGCGGCCCTTAGCCGGTTAGTACGAATGGCATCCGGTCTCATCAGACAAAGGTCCCAGGAGCAAGGGTAAATAAGTCAGGGGTGTCGGTCGAACACCGGGCGGAAGATCGGCGGAAGCGAGAAGCGGGGGAGCGACATGCTAGTGGGACGATGAAATATGGGGATATCAGCTCCCCCACCTTCCTGGCCAGGAAGGTGGCCAGGTCCGATGATGCTTCGCTCATCGAGACTCTCGATGCCCCGATTCATCGGGGCGCATCGGAGGGGATGGTCGAAACGGTCTCTCAACACGTTGCGAGAGCTGTGTCAGCCGTTGGGGATTTCGCCGCAGGCCGTGTAGGCTCTGATTTCAGAATAGGACTTGTGGAGGTTCACGACGTGACTCCCGTCACGAAGCTCGGACAGGGTCGAGTCGATGGCGGTGACCGACTCTCCGGCCAGAAGGTCGTTCAGAGGGGTATCTACTGAGCCGAGATTGGCGCCGCAGTTGCCGAAGTGGAGGTGTAACGGCTGTGGGTCGTCGGCCGGTGGGCCCGATCCGTCCTGGACCACCATCTGGAAGACCAGCTCGCTCTGCTCGCTCCCGCAACCGGCGATCGCAAGCCCGCGCAGCACACCCAACGCTAGCGTGAAGACCACGACGACCAGGGGGGTTGTTAGCCATATTTCAACTCGGTGGACGAGCCCTGCCGCGTGATTCCTCGACAGTTTACACCGTCCCATCCCCGTTCACAGCAGCATGGGAGGGTCTGGCATAGGATCGCGAGTGTCGCCAGGGCAGTCTTAGAGCATCCGTGTTTGGGCCGGCAAGGCCGGCACTCCCGAGCTGGCCGGTGGTCGGCAACGCCCTTCTCCCCTGATTCTAACCGCCGTCGAACCCGGCTGACCTACGGTCTGACCGAGTCGCGATCATGATTAGGCAGGTTAGCGGTTGAAGAGATACCTGGTCGCACTGGCGGTCGCAGGAGTGGCGATCGTCAGCTGGCTGTCGGTCACCGGAGCCGCGGCCAGCGGAGAGGCTGCGCTCGTCGATACGCTGGGCCAGGCCTCGCGTGCGACGCGGTTCAGCGTCGCCGGATCCTCGGGGCTGGCGATCTTTGACGAGCAGATGGTTGGTCCGCGGTTTACGCTGACCGAGCGCACGACAATCACCGAGATCGGGGCCTTCGTCAACAGCTGTCTCCGGATCTCGGAGGGGCTGCCCCAGTGCCCCGGCGCGCGCCCATTGACCGTGCAAATCCGGCCGGCCCTTGGTGCGGGTCCCGACCCGCTGAGAATTCTCGCATCCTTCACCCTGTCCGACGACGGAGACCCGGCGGTCTCCTCCTACGAGTCCGTCGCGCTCAACGTGTCTCTGCAGGCCGGCAGCTACTTCGCGTTGTTCGTCGCCCACGATGATGACGCCGGGCACCTCCTGCGCTCCGCGCAGCGCCCGTATCCCTACTCGTCTGGCTCCGCCCTTATGGGAGTGCTGAGCTCGGTCTCCGGCACCTTCGGCACCCGGCAGATCCAGGCTGCCGTCCGGGTCGTCGGCCGGCCAACGGGACCGGACGACATGGACGCGTTGGACTCACAGGATGGCGGCTCGTCCGGCGAGCTCGCCAGTCCGAGCTCCCCGTCTACGCGGCTCAGAAACAGCATGTCGACGCCCCTGGAATTCCTTCTGGCTCTACATTCGGACAGCCGTTCCGAGGCCGGGGACCTGCCCGATCCACCGGAGTGAGCTACCGGCTTCGCCCCTCTGCACACCCCATGTTCCATCATCCGGCTGGAGACGGCGGTCCCCACTTAGCACCTAGTTGCTTGGCGTCGGAATCTGCGTGGGGCTCGGGGTCGGGAACGGCGTCGGTGATGGTGTAGGAGACGGAGTAGGCGACGGCGTGGCTGTGGCGGTCGGGAATAGCGTGGCTGTCGCGGTCGGGAATGGTGTGGCCGTTGCCGTCGGAAACGCGGTCGACGTTGCAGTCGAGGACAGCGTGGCCGTCGGAGTCGGCAGTGTCGTCGGCGTTGCGGTGGGAGATGCCGTGGCAGTCGCGGTCGGCAGTGTCGTCGGAGTTGCGGTCGGAATCAGAGTTGCCGTGGCGGTCGGGAACGGAGTCGGGAACGCAGTGGAAGGCGGGGTCGGGGAAGGGGTTGCGGTGGGACTCGGCGACGGTGACGGCGTTGGAGAGGCGAAGGCGGTTGGGCTCGGACTGGGGGTAAACGTCGGGAGAGGCGTCGCGGTCGACGTCGGGAAGCTCGTTCCAGACGGCGTCGGCACCGGCGTATCTGCCGCAAACTCGACGGTCTCGGACGCGGTCGTTGCCGTCGGTGTTGGCGTAGGATCGTCGCCGCCTCCGCAGGAGGCCGCGATCGCAGCCACGGCTGTCAGCAGAAGCGCGCCGATGCACCTCCGGCGCCGGCCTCCGTAGACGGCGTGCGTTGAGGCCGTGAGAGCAGGACCATTGCTCGAGCGCCGATAAATCGTGGGCCAGCTACTGTGTCGCGGTTGGAGTCGCATAGGGCGTCGGATACGGAGTCGGATAGGGCGTCGGGTAGGGAGTTGGGTACGAAACGGTCGTTGTCGGCGCCCTCCGGCGAGAGATCATGTAGCGCGGATCATCGGCTGCTCGGACGGCCCCCATGAACTGGATGAGGTCGCTCTCGCTGAAGTACACGTAGTACGGCGAAACCGCCACACGTGACGATCCGCCCTGCTTGTCGGTGTAGTAGCCGTACTTGTCGATTCGACCCCGGAGTGTAGGCGAGGCCAGCTGTAGGTACGCGGAGATGTTCGTCTCGTCCACGTAGTTGTCCGCAAGCTGGTCGAACGGCCCATCGTAGTAGTTGTTCACGATGGCATTCGCACCCCGAATCGCGGCAAGGACCTTCCTGCCGCCGTGCGCCTCGTCTATCCAGAACGCGAAGCCGCTTCGCCGGCCCAGCACCAGGTCCGCCCGCGCAGTCTCGAACTGGTCCGGGACCAGCTCCTCCTCATGGAGAACCCAGAAGAGGTAGTTGCTTTGCTTGTTAAACAGAAGGAAGAACTGGTACCCCGACTCGTCGAACGTCCTCATCACGAACACCTCGTCGGGCCCCAGCTCGAACAGTTTGGGCGGCTCCTGAGACAGCTGATGAAGGTTGAAGACGACCTCTTTCCCGTTGTAGCGCACCTGGAACGTGAACCGGTCTAGCTCCTTGATCAGGAGTCCGTCGGCGTCGGTGAAGAACTTCGATCTCTTCACCCGTGGCTCAGTGACGTACGGCGATTCCTTGTACTCGAGATACGCGAACGAGAGCACACCCCTCTCGCGCCTGCCCGCGGCGAGACGGATGTTGCCCCATAGCTGACGCTTGTCCAGGTAGAGGATGAAGTAGTAGTAGTTCTCCGAGGGGTAGACGGTCACCTCGCCTGGGAGTCTCGAAAAGATGTGCCAGAACATCTCGTCGACGTCCTCGAGGTCGACCGAGTCCGTAGACAGTCCCTCGACCCACTTCTGATTGAGCAGCAGATAGCTGGAGGAGTCGCCGTTCCCAAGCTCATCCACGGCCCTGCCCGCCGGCTCGGCGCCCTCAGGCGGACCCAGGCTCCCCGACGCAGGGTCGTCCTGACCGCAGGCGACCACGATCATGGACGCGACCAGCAGGAGGCCTCCTGCTAGAGACCGCAGACTAGGAAGCAAGCTTCTCACAGGTCCTCCCACCCAGGTCGTCTAGGTAAGACGGTGATACCCGTCCTACCGTCGAAGCGCCGCGACGGCAAAAGGGGGAAGCCTGCTATACGGCATGCTTCCCCATCTGTCGCACGGGCCGTTTCAGCGCTCACGCTTATTCGATGCCGTCGGAGAATGTGGTGTCGTGAGAAGCCTCGCCGTGTTCGGAGAATAGATCGATGTGAGAAGCCTCACCGTGCTCCGAGAAGATGTCGATATGAGAAGCTTCGCCGTGCTCCGAAAAGATGTCGAGGTGAGACGCATCCCCGTGCAACGAGAAGACGTCGGAGTGGGACACCTCTCCGTGCTCCGAGAAGATGTCGGAGTGGGACGCGTCGCCGTGCGCCGAGAAGATATCGAGGTGAGACGCATCCCCGTGCTCTGAGAAGACGTCCGAGTGAGACGCGTCGCCGTGCGCCGAGAAGATGTCGAGGTGCGAGACGTCGCCGTGCTGGGAGAAGACATCCGAGTGGGACGCGTCGCCGTGCGCCGAGAAGATGTCGAGGTGCGACGCATCCCCGTGCTGGGAGAAGACGTCCGAGTGGGACGCGTCGCCGTGCGCCGAGAAGATGTCCAGGTGCGAGACCTCTCCGTGCTCCGAGAACACGTCAGAGTGGGAGGCGTCGCCGTGCGCGGAGAAGATGTCGAGGTGCGAGACCTCTCCGTGCTCCGAGAACACGTCCGAGTGGGACGCGTCGCCGTGCGCCGAGAAGATGTCGAGGTGAGAAGCATCCCCGTGCTGGGAGAACACGTCAGAGTGGGAGGCGTCGCCGTGCGCGGAGAAGATGTCGAGGTGCGAGACCTCTCCGTGCTCCGAGAACACGTCCGAGTGGGACGCGTCGCCGTGCGCCGAGAAGATGTCGAGGTGAGAAGCATCCCCGTGCTGGGAGAAGACGTCCGAGTGAGACGCGTCTCCGTGCGCGGAGTCGAGGTGTGCGAGACCTCTCCGTGCTCCGAGAACACGTCCGAGTGGGACGCGTCGCCGTGCGCCGAGAAGATATCCAGGTGCGAGACCTCGCCGTGCTGGGAGAACACGTCAGAGTGGGACGCGTCTCCGTGCGCGGAGAAGATGTCCAGGTGCGAGACCTCTCCGTGCTCCGAGAACACGTCCGAGTGGGACGCGTCTCCGTGCGCGGAGAAGATGTCCAGGTGCGAGACCTCTCCGTGCTCGGAGAATACGTCCGAGTGCGAAACCTCTCCGTGGGCGGAGAAGATATCGAGGTGCGAGGCCTCGCCGTGCTCGGAGAATACGTCCGAGTGCGAAACGTCTCCGTGGGCGGAGAAGATATCGAGGTGCGAGGCCTCGCCGTGCTCGGAGAATACGTCCGAGTGCGAAGCCTCCCCGTGCGCGGAGAAGATGTCGAGGTGCGACGCGTCCCCGTGCGCCGAGAAGACGTCCGAGTGAGAAGCCTCACCGTGCTCGGAAAACACGTCCGAGTGCGACGCCGCGCCATGGGCGGAGAAGATATCCAGGTGCGAGGCGTCTCCGTGCTCGGAGAAGACGTCCGAGTGAGAAACCTCACCGTGCGCGGAGAAGATGTCCAGGTGGGAGGCGTCTCCGTGCTCGGAGAAGGCGTCCGAGTGAGAAGCCTCACCGTGCGCGGAGAAGATGTCCAGGTGAGACGCGTCTCCGTGCTCGGAGAATACGTCCGAGTGCGACGCCTCGCCATGGGCGGAGAAGATATCCAGGTGGGAGGCGTCTCCGTGCTCGGAGAAGACGTCCGAGTGAGAAGCCTCACCGTGCGCGGAGAAGATGTCCAGGTGAGACGCGTCCCCGTGCTCCGAGAAGACGTCCGAGTGGGAAGCCTCGCCGTGCGCGGAGAAGACGTCCGAGTGAGAAGCCTCACCGTGCGCGGAGAAGATGTCCAGATGAGACGCGTCCCCGTGCTCGGAGAAGACATCCGAGTGAGAGGCGTCGCCGTGGGCAGAGTAGATGTCGATGTGAGAGGCGTCGCCGTGCTCCGAGAAGACATCCGAGTGGGACGCGTCGCCATGCTCCGAGAAGATGTCCAGGTGGGAGGCGTCTCCGTGCTCGGAGAACTTGTCCAGGTGGGTGGGGCCGTCGCCCTCCTGGGCGAGGAGGAGTGGAGCAAACGCGTGCCCGGCCACGGTCATCAACCCGAGGGTCAGGGCGAGGAAGAACAGCCTGGTGTTGGTTGGGGACAGCAACGTCTTGGGCATACCGTCAGCAATCCTTCGTTAGTTCGGTTCTGTATTCGAAGATCGGGTGCGCCCTACTATAAGCACCGTGAGCTTTCCTGGCATGGCCCGATAGTCCCCCTGCCTGTAGGCATTCCTTCCTACGCGTGCCCCCGAACTCGATCGCCGGACCGTCGTTGGGCACGGACCCACCTGGGCAGAGCTGCGTTCGGAAGGTCGCGTGGGCGTCGCGTGGGCGCGGATGGCCTCTTCCAGGACCCTATCAGTTCCCCCGGAGGACGGGGCAGCTGTAGCAGGGTCTTATTGGGCGCTCTGGTCGGCCCAGGCCAACAGCGATCTGAGGGTCATGTCAGTGAGCGCTTCCAGCCGCAGGTCGGCGCGGCTGAGGTCCATGTCCCCGGTCATCTCGTTCGGGACCACTACACAGAGAAGGCCGGCGTCCTTGGCCGCTCTCAAGCCGTTCATCGAGTCCTCGATCGCCAGCGACGTCTGCGGCCGGCCACCGAGGTCTTTCACTGAGGCCAGATAGAGCTCCGGGTCGGGCTTGATCCTGGAGACCTGGTCCCCTCCTTTGATCGAGTCGAAGCGGTCCAGCAGCCCACGCCGCTCGAGGTGACCTACTACCCAGCTTCTTGGAGAGCTGGAGGCGATACCGATCTTCAACCCGGCCTCTTTGGCGCCGGTAATGTAGTCCATTATTCCCGGCAGCAGGGGGCCGGACTCTATCATGCGCAGGTACCGCTCGTCCCTGGTCCGTTCGATCGCCACGCGATCCAGCTTGGCCTCGGCCAGGTCCTCGAGGTGCTGGTATCGGTCGAAGAACTCCGTACCGCCGCCTATGAACCGTCCCCACAGCGCCCTGTCAAGCTCGACGCCGTACGAGTGGAAGACCTCCTGCCACGTCAGGTAGTCCGGAGTCTCGGTGTCGATGATCACCCCGTCGAAGTCGAAGATCAGTGTGTCGATCACGTTGTTTCCTCTGGTAAGGCCTCGTTGCCCTGGAGGTCTCGGACGTCTGGGAGCGGGTAGTCTCACGATACCACCTCCTGCTAAGATCACGCTCTGGGAGCCGGGCGAAGACAAGGCCTTTTCAAGTCCGAAAGTTGGCCATCCAGCGTGTGGTTCCACGCCGTCGACTTCCCTGAGCGTAGGAGCGCAAAGGACGTGCGCCAGGCCCGGTCGGGGGTTCCGAAGGGGGCAGCGCCCCCTTTGCCGGGTTTGGGGTGCCCCAATCCATCGGGCGGGCGGGTGGGAATGAGAGGGCACGCCAACCGGGGAGGTACGGGGAATAGAGGCCAGGTCGAGCCCGAAGACCTTCAGGAAAAGGAGCAACAGATGACAAACGCCGACGAGCTCGCCTATCTGGACGGCATCGAGCAGGCCCGAATGGTGCGCAGCGGAGACGTGAAGCCCATCGAGCTGGTGGATGCCGCGATCGAGCGAATCGAGCGCATCAACCCCGAGCTGAACGCCGTCGTCACTCCGATGTACGACGACGCACGCCGGGCGGCCCTGGGCCCGATTCCGGACGGTCCCTTCGCCGGGGTTCCGTTCCTCCTCAAGGACTTCCTGGCCGAGTATGCCGGGGTACGGTTCACCGAGGGGAGCGCATTCCTCGAGGATTTCGTGCCCGATCAAGACACGGAGCTGGTCAAGCGATTCAAGAGGGCGGGACTCATCTTCGTGGGGAAGACGAATACGCCGGAGATGGCCATAGGGGGGACCACCGAGCCCTGTCTTTTTGGGCCGACCCACAACCCATGGGACGTCTCCCGGACCCCGGGCGGGTCGAGTGGTGGCGCCGCGGCCGCGACGGCATCGGGGATGGTCGCGATAGCTCACGGCAACGACGCCGGGGGCTCGATACGCATCCCGGCATCCTGCTGCGGGGTGTTCGGGCTCAAGCCCACTCGTGCTCGGAACCCACTCGGACCGCACTTCGGGGAGGTCTTCAGCGGGCTGGTGGCCGAGCACGTCCTGACCCGCTCGGTGCGAGACAGCGCAGCCATTCTCGACGCCACGTCGGGGCCCGATTTGGGAGACCCGTACTGGGCGCCGCCGGCCGCACGATCGTTCCTGGGCGAGGTGGGCGCGGACCCCGGCCGGCTGCGGATCGCATTCATGACAGCGACCCCGTCCGGTGCGGAGGTCCATCCGGACTGCGTTGCAGCAGTGCGCGACGCGGCCGCGCTGTGCGCCGGCCTCGGCCACGAGGTAGTCGAGGCCGGTCCACCCATCGACGGAGAGAGCCTGTGGCGGTGGTTCACGACGGCGCTGTCGGCCGGTCTGGCCTGGGCCCTCGACGACTGGAGCCGCCGCACCGGGCGCGAGCTCGATCAAGGGCTTTTCGAGCCCTTCGTCTGGTCCCTTTCTAAGAGAGGGCGCCAGGTCAGCGCGCCGGAGTACCTGCTCATCATGCAGGACCTCCAGAGCCTGTCCCGCGACGTCGCCCGTTTCTTCGTCGACTACGACCTCCTTCTGACCCCTACCCTGGGCGAGCCCCCGGTGCCTCTGGGCATGTTCAGCTTCGAGAGTGGTGACCCCTTCGAGCTGAGACGAAGGATCGCGGCCTTCTCTCCGTTCACCTACATGACCAACGTGACCGGGCAGCCGGCGATGTCGGTCCCGCTCTTCTGGAATGACGCGGGACTGCCGGTGGGTGCCCACTTCGCCGCCCGGTTCGGCGACGAGGCGGCCCTCTTCCGGCTCGCGGCCCAGCTCGAAGAGGCCCGGCCGTGGGCGGGACGCCGACCGCCGGTCTCCGCTTGAAGCGCCCAATCTGAGCCACTCTGCGTGGGCGGGTGGCCAACCGGCGATGGGGCCCGTCTCCGCTCCCCCACGCCTCCGCCTGGACAGTACGGCACCGGATTAGCTATGATTGCACGCATCGTCCGCCGCACCGCGTCTTTACGAGGGGACCGTCTCTGGGGAAGTCCGGTTTCGTAGCTCGTGCGTACTGTAGAAGGGCGATTGCGTTCTCGACCGAGCCGCCATCCTGTCAGCTGCGGGGCCGATCCCAAACCAACAGGCTTCGACAGGTCTAAGCCCGGCGGATCAGGTTGAACATGTAACTGAGGCGTGGGAGGGTCACTTGGATCTGAACGGCGCTCGTGGAGTCGCCCAGGGAATCGCCGACAACGTCAAGCGGGTGATAATCGGGAAGGACGCCGCCATCGAGCAGGGCGTGATCGCTATCATCTGCCAGGGTCACATTCTCATCGAAGACGTGCCCGGCGTCGGCAAGACGATGCTCGCCAGGAGCCTCGCCCGAACGGTCGGGTCGTCGTTCAGACGAATCCAGTTCACCCCGGATCTGCTCCCATCCGACATAACCGGCGTGTCGATCTACAACCAGCAGTCGTCCACGTTCGAGTTCCGTGAGGGGCCGGTCTTCTCGCAGGTCGTCCTGGCGGACGAGATAAACCGGGCGACGCCCAAGACGCAGTCGGCTCTCCTCGAGTCTATGGAAGAGCGGCAGGTGACGGTCGAGGGGGTCACCCGCCCGGTGCCCCGGCCCTTCACCGTCATGGCGACCCAGAACCCCGTTGAGTATGAGGGCACCTTCCCGCTGCCCGAGGCTCAGCTCGACCGGTTTCTCCTGATGATCCACCTCGGGTATCCCTCCAACGAGGAGGAGCTCGCCATCGTAGACAGCCAGGCGATGTCACATCCGATCGACAAGCTGGATGCCGTGTCCACGCCCGAGGAGGTCGTGCAGCTTCAGGAATCGGTGAAGACCGTGTACGTCGACGAGCTCATCAAGCAGTATATAATCGCGATCTCAGACGCGACACGGAAGCACGAAGACATATCCCTGGGCGCGTCGCCCAGGGGATCGCTGGCGCTGTTCCGAGGCGCGCAGGCGCGGGCGCTCATCAGAGGCAGAGACTACGTCCTTCCGGACGACATAAAGCCTCTGGCCGTGCCCATGCTGAGCCACCGTATCATCGTCTCGGCCGCCGCGAGAATGCGTGGCGTCTCGGGCAAGGACGCCATCTCCGCCATTGTGGAGCAGGTCCCTGTGCCGGGCGCGCAGGTGGCAGGCTGGCTTAGACGCTGAGGCTGAGGCAGGGATGCGTCCAATTCCCCAACGGCGGTTCTACTTCATCGTCATCCTCATGGTCGCGACGCTCATCACCGGGATGGCCACCGGATTCGGGCTGTTCTACAGAGTCCTGTACCTTCTCGGACTCGCCGTAATACTGAGCTATCTCTGGACCTGGCTGGGCACGCTGGCTCTAGACGTTACGGTGCGGCGCAGCTCCAAGAGAGTGAGCGTGGGAGAGGCCCTGGAGGCGCAGGTGACCGTCGAGAACCGGAGCAGGCTTCCCAAGCCTGTGGTCCTCGTCGAGGACCTGACCGACCTGCCGGGGTACCGCAACGCCATGGCCCTCGCGGTGCCTCCGAACGGCTCCAGATCCTGGACCGACTCCGCTCCCGCACGCAAGCGCGGAGTCTACACGATGGGACCGATGTCGGTCGTCAGCTCGGATCCCTTCGGCGTCTTCCGCGGGGAGCTGACCTTCGGAGACGCCGAGACCCTGGTTGTCTACCCTCGAACTCACGACCTGCCGGAGTTCGGCATTCCCGCCGCCGATCTTGCGGGCGACAGCGCCTTGAACCGGCGGACCCATGACCTCACCCCGCACGCGTCGACGGTTCGCGACTACGAGTTCGGCGACAGTCTGAGCCGCATCCATTGGGGCACCACGGCCAGGCTTGGCAAGCTCATGTCTAAGGAGTTCGATCTCGGCCGCTCCAGCGACGTGTGGGTCGTCGTCGACCTGCATCGAGACGTCCAGGCCGGCGAGCTCGAAGAGAGTACGGACGAGTACGCCGTCTCGATCGGCGCCTCTCTGGCAAAGCGATACCTTCAGGACCAGCTCCCCGTGGGGCTCATCGCGTACGGCGAGCAGCGCTACCTCATGCCCCCGGACACGGGAGCCGGCCAGTTCGACCGGATCATCGAGTTTCTCGCCCGTAGCAAGGCCGACGGCCGGGCGCCTCTCGGGACGGTCCTGCCTCGGGACGAGCACCTGTGGAACCACCACAGCTCGGTCATCGTGGTGACCTCTTCGCCTCGCTCGGATTGGGTGGTGGCGCTCAGAGAGCTGGCACGGCGGAGGGTCCGTGTGGCCGCCGTCCTCGTGGATGGAGCCTCGTTCGGAGGCTTCTTGAACACGCTGGACGTCCTGGGAGACGTGCGGGCGGCGGGTCTGCCTGCCTACGTCGTCCAGCGCGGCGATAATATCCGGACCGCCCTGAGCCGAACCCACAACCTGGTGCAGGATGAGGTGGGTGCGGCGGTCGAGCTGGGAGCAGGTGCGTGACTACGAGCGACGCGGCTGTTCAGCCTTCTCTCGACCAGCAGTTGGACGCATGGGGCACGCACCCCCTGTGGCGGACGCTGGAGCGTTTCAGCCCGAGCCAGGGATGGATCACCTACGCGATCCTGCTGGCGGCGCTGCTCGTCGTCGCCCAGGAGGTCTCGAGGGCCGAGTGGACCGAGACGCCCGGACTCATGCAGATCGCCGTCTGGTCGTCGCTCACGGGACTCATCCTCGCCAAGACCCGCATCTTCTGGCTGCTGCAGCACCTTCTCGGGCTGTCCGTCGGATTCGTCGTAGTGATCTGGCAGGCGTCGTCGATCGTTCAGGGAGAGCCGCTGCCGACGCAGGTGCAGCAGGTGTGGAGCCGCTCTTACGCCTGGTACGAGGCCGCCACGTCGGGCGGGATAAGCACCGACCTCATCCCGATGTCGATCGGGCTCCTCACCCTCTCGTGGATCCTGGGCTACCTCGGCTCCTGGTTCATCTTCCGCAGGAACAACGTCTGGGTCGCCGTGGTGGTCGGGGCGACAGCACTCCTTACCCACCTGAGCTTCCTCCCGGACACGTTCTCGCTCGCTTTCTTCGTCTTCATGTTCCTGGCCATCCTCCTGGTGGCGAGGATGAGTATCGTCCAGCGCCAGCAGAGCTGGCGCAGAGCGGGCATCGGCTTCACCAGGACCGGTGGCTCTGCGACACTCACCGCAATAGCCATTCTCGGGGTTGTCGTACTGGTCCTGGCCGCGGTTCTGCCGATGGAGGCCTACGTCTCGCGGCCTGTCGCCCGGACCTGGAACAACGCCCGCGCCCCCATCACCGGCCTGGAGGACGGATTCGCCCGGCTGTTCTCCGGAATCGCGTCCAAGAAGGACCTGAGCGGACGCTTCTTCGGCGACACGCTGCCGTTCATCGGCGGGATCAAGTTCGGGGGCGAGGTCGTATTCTGGGCCGACACCGAGTACCCGTCGTACTGGCTGAACAAGACCTACAGCGAGTATACGTCCAAGGGCTGGATCGCCGGCGAGACCACGAAGCTGGCCGTCGGCCCCAGCTCCTTGCCTCCGCCCGACGAGGGGCTGCTGAAGAGAGTCACGGTCAGGCAGAGCTTGCGCCTTAACTTCGGCACCCGTGCCCTCTTCTCCGGCGGCGGCCTGAGCTGGATCAGCAGGGACGCCATTGTGGAGACGCTTGCACCGAAGGAGTTCGACATCGCCCTGGTCGACCTGTCCGCCAACGCGGAGCTGCCGCCCGATATTCAAGAGCTGGCCCAGACGCTGAGGACGACGCTGACGCCCGGTCAGATCGATTTCATCGAGTCAGAGATAGCGAGGCAGCTTCCCAGCGACCTGGTCGTGATCAAGCTGGGGTTTGGAAGAGACGGCCTGGATCGCCGGAGGCTGGTCCAGGTGACGGTGCGCAGGAAGGACTCGATAACGCCGGAGGTCGTGTCCTGGAGATTCGCGGACCAGGTGCCCGAGGACGAGGTCTACTCGATGGTCTCGTCGGTCTCCACGGCCACGGACGACGAGCTCAGGGGCGCCCCGACCGGCTACGACGGGCTGCTCACCGACCACTATCTGCAGCTTCCGTCCAGCTTGCCACAGCGTGTCCGCGACCTGGCGGCCGAGGTCGCTGGCGATGCGGCCACCCCGCTGGACAAGGCGGAGGCGATCGAGCAGTACCTGAGAGGCCCGACCTTCGAGTACTCGCAGGACATCGAAGCCCCTCCGAGAGACAGCGACGGCGTCGACCACTTCCTGTTCGAGACACAGGTCGGCTACAGCGACTACTTCGCGTCCGCTATGACCGTGATGATGAGATCGCTGGGAGTCCCAGCGAGGCTGGCGGCCGGCTACGCGCCCGGCGAGTTCGCGCCAGAGCAAGGACTCACCGCCGTGCGTGACTCCGACAGCCACGGCTGGGTCCAGGTCTACTTCCCCGGTTACGGATGGATCGACTTCGAGCCCACGCCGAATTGGCCCGAGCAGGAGCGCGAGCTCGGGGCAGTCGCCGGCGCAGGTCCTAACTCCGACACCCTGCCGACGCAGCTCGAGCAGCTCGCCGTCGCCCAGAACCTGCTGGCCCCTCAGCTGTCGACCGTCGGCCTGGGACGCGAGGCCGTGCCGGGCCAGCGTCGCGTCACCAGCGTCCTGTCCTGGCTGGCTCCACTGCTCGGCGCTCTCGCCGGGATCGCAACGGTCTGGCTTCTACTCTCGTTGCTGTGGCGGGTCGGCCTGTCTGGCGCCGACCCCGCCGAGCGCGCGTACACCAAGATGGGACGGCTCGCCTCGATGGCCGGACTGGGCCGCAGATCCGGCTTTACACCAGGAGACTACGCCGAGGCTCTGGACCGCGCCGTCCCCGCGATTGGGCCTCACGCCCGATCGGTCGTCTCGGCGTTCGCCGCTGCCCGATACGGCCGGCGGGGATCGACCGAGGAAAACGCCGAGGAGCTGGAGCGCGACTGGAGGGCGATCCGGCGCGGTCTCCTGGGGCAGGTCTTCCGAAGGCTGCTGCCTGCGCGCCAGCCATAGCGCCGGGTTTCGATCCTTGCCATTCGGGGAGAGGGGGGGCCTGTCTCTCCGGCTTCCCAGGCCGCACCAGGGGAGTCTCGTTCTGTAGGTGACCATCTTAATAGGGAGTGCAGAGGGGCGAAGCCCCTCGCCGGGAGTCTGAGGGTGTCCCTCAGAAATTATCCCCCCTTCTTGGAGGGGAGGGGCCACCGAGGAGGTTCACGTGGCGCACTATCAATATGACATCTTCGAGACGCCGTTCGGATGGGTAGGCGCCCTGGCCTCAGCCAGGGGGTTGCGGAGAACGACCCTGCCTCAGCCCACTCCGGACCTGTGCGCCGAGGACCTGGGCGCCGAGCTTGAGGACGCGGAGCTGGCCCCGGAGCGCTTCACAGATCTCAGGGACAAGATCACCCGGCACTTCGAGGGAGTCCCGGTCAGCTTTGAGGACGAGCCCATCGACGTCGAGGACGCGGCCCCGTTTCTTCGGGCGGCCTGGGTGGCGTGCCGCTCGATTCCGGTGGGGGAGACCCGCAGCTACGGATGGGTCGCCGCCCGGGCGGGGAGCGCCAGGGCTCCGAGGGCGGCCGGACAGTCCATGGCCAGGAACAGACTACCCATCATCGTTCCATGCCACCGGGTCGTGGCCAGCGACGGGAGCATCGGCGGTTTCGGGCGCGGGAAGACCGGACTGGATCTGAAGCGTAGACTGCTGGAGCTAGAGGCGCCCACCCGCTGAACCCTGTACCCCATACCCCGAACCTCGTACCCTACCCCCCGTCCTCTGGCTCCTCTCCGAGCTGACCCCCGAGGACTCTCCTGGCGGCCTCGATCTGGCTCTCTCTGACCAGGATGCGGACCGGGTTGGCCGATACCCCCAGGTAAGACGCGACGTCCCCTGCGTCGAGCAGCGCCGCTACGTCCCCCTCGAGAAGAAGGACCCTCCACATCTCGGCCACCAGCTGATCGGGCGCAGTTGTCAGGAGGACCCACTTCAAGTCGGCTGGTCCTCCACCCACACCCCGTCGGGGCCGCCGACCAGATCCCGGAGCCCCTGTTCGAGCTCGGGGGAGACGCTCACCTTCACCGGCGACCAGTCCAGCGTCACGATCCGACTCTGGGTCACGATCTGTAGATGGACGTCGTCGGCACCACGGTGCTCGAGCAGCAGCCTCCTGACGTCGTCCAATAGCTGGCCGTCCTCGACCGGCTGGTCCGTCTCGCGGATGCGGACGCTCAAGCAGCGGCGGGCGGTCTGTGTGCCGTTTGTCTGCCGGGTCGTGGAGCTTGCGGTGGCCGCCCCGTTCGTGACCGGCGGCCCGCTCGGCGCAGGCCAGTTCGGCAGCGCGCCACCGGGCAAGGCCGGCCCCGCCGTCGCGCCGTTCTCGGCGGTTGCCGGCTCCCGGTCCCTCTCGCTCTCCGGATCGCGCAGAGCCGGGTTGACGTACTCCTCGGCGCTGGCGCAGGACATGCTGATCTGGTCGTTCCTAATTCTCAGACTACCCTCCACTACGACGTTAGTTCCTATCTGCCAGAGCTCCCGCGTCTCCTCCCGCTGCTCCTCCCAGACGAAGATCTCGATCGGTCCGTCCATGAGGGTCAGCGTGGCGATCGTGTACGGGCGCTGAGTCTTCGTAAAGCGCTCCACGACCGCCGAGACCTGTCCGACCACCGTCGCCCGCTTGCCAGCCATCTCCGGCGTCACCTGACTCAGGAACGATACGATGTTGGGACCCAGGTCGCCGACGACGGTGGCGAGACGGGTGCCGGACGAGAGAGAGACGCCGAGCAGCTCTATCTCCCACCCTCTACGCTCACCCTCGGGAGTCGTCACTTCGGGCAGGGGTATGGACACAAGCGGGACCGGGACCGTCTCGCCGAACAGATCGAACATGGTCGTCTGATCCGACTCCCGAAGCCTCGCCTCGCTCTGTGCAAGGCTGAGGATCCGCTCGGCTACTTCGAGCACCGCCCCCCTGTCTCCAAAGCCGTCGAAGGCACCCGCCTTCACCAGGCTCTCCAGGGACTTGCGGTTCAATCCGCTCATGTCGGCATCCCGGCACATCTGCTCGACGGACGTGAACTGTCCCGCCTTCCGCCTCGCCTCCAGAACCGGCTCCAGCGCCGCGCCGCCGACGTTCTTGACCGCCGCCAGCCCGAAACGAGCGCACTCCTTACCGCCGGGGCCCGCCTCGATGGAAAACTCCAGCTCGCTGCGGTTGATGTCCGGCCCGAGGACGGAGATATGGAGCCGCTGACACTCCGCGATCGCCGCGGTGGTCTTCTCGGCGTTGCCCGTGTAGGCGTTCAGCAGCGACACCATGTACTCGGCCGTGTAGTGGGCCTTGAGGTATGCCGTCCAGTAGGAGATCAGGCCATAGCTGACGCTGTGCGCCTTGTTGAACGCATAGCCGGCGAACGGCTCGATGAGGCGGAACACCTCGTCCGCAAGCTCCTGAGAATAGCCCTGTCTCAGCGCTCCCTGGATGAACCTGTCACGCTCCTCGGCCATGATCTCGGGGATCTTCTTCCCCATCGCCTTGCGAACGATGTCCGCCTCGCCCAGGGAGTATCCGGCGAACTTTTGCGCGATCAGCAGCACCTGGTCCTGGTAGACGATCACACCGTAGGTCTCTTCGAGGATGTCCTCGAACGCGGGGTGCGGATATGTTACCTCGGCCTTGCCGTGCTTGGCCTTGATGAACGTGTCTATGTGCTCCATCGGCCCCGGGCGGTACAGGGCTATCATCGCCGCCACGTCCCCCAGCGAAGAGGGCTTTAGGTCCTTGATGTAGCGGGTCATCCCCGACCCCTCGAGCTGGAAGACACCGACCGTGTCGCCCCGCGACAGCAGCTCGAACGTCTTCGCATCGTCGAGCGGGATCTCGCGCAGCTCGATCGTCTTGCCGTGTCTCCGAACTACCAGGTCGCGCACCTTGGCCAGGATAGCCAGATTGACCAGGCCCAGCAGGTCCATCTTCAGGAGTCCCATGGCCGCTATAGGCGCCATGGGGTACTGGGTCATGCTTACTCCCTGCTCGTCGCCCTTGACCGGCTTTTGCAGCGGGACGTACGTGTCCAGGGGGTCCTTCGAGATCACCAGACCGGCGGCGTGGGTACTCGAGTGGCGCACCAGGCCCTCGACGCCCCTCGCCGTGTCCACCAGCTTCTTCATGCTCTCGTCTTCCCCGTAGATCCCGGCCAGCTCGGGACTCGTCTCCAGGGCCTCGTCCAGCGTCATATGGAGCCTCGTCGGCACCGCCCGGGCCACCCGGTCGACGTCCGCATACGGCATGCCCAGCGCCCGTCCCACGTCCCTGATGGCGGCCTTCGCGCCCAGCGTGCCGAATGTGATGATCTGCGCGACGTGGTCCCGCCCGTACTTGGACACCACGTAGTTGATCGCCTCCTCGCGCCGGTCGTCCTGGAAGTCCATGTCGATGTCGGGCATCTCCTTGCGCTCGACATTGAGGAAACGCTCGAACACCAGGCGATGCGGCAGCGGGTCGATGTCGGTTACGCCCAGACAGTAGAGCGTGAGGCTGGCCGCGGCGCTACCACGCACCGCGAAGAATATGTCGCGCTCCCGGGCGAACCGGGCTATGTCCCAGACGACCAGGAAGTAGTTGGCGAACTGCGTCTGCTTGATCACCTCCAGCTCGTAGGCCAGCCTCTGCTCGGCTTCGGGAGTGGGCCTTTCGAGTCGCCTCTTGAAGCCCTCCTGGCACAGGCGCGTCAGGAAGTCCTCGGCGCTCGACCCGTCGGGCACCGGGAACTCGGGCAGTCGGAGCTGGGAGAAGTCCAGCTCCAGGTTGCAAGCCTCGGCGATCCGCTGGGTATTGGCTATCGCGTCGGGCAGGTCCGGGTAGAGCGACTCCATCTCCTCCGGGCTCTTGAGGTAGTACGAGTCCTCCGTCATCCGCAGGCGCTTCTCGTCCTGGATGTTGGTGTTGGTGTGGATGCAGATCAGGATGTCCTGGAGCGGCGCCTCCTCTTGCCGGACGTAGTGGGCGTCGTTCGTGGCCACTACCGGGATGTCGAGCTCGCGATGCAGCTCCATCAGGCCGCTGTTGATGGCCGGGAGCCCTTCGACGCCTCCGTGCTGCATCAGCTCCAGATAGTAGTCGCCGAACACCTCGCGATACCAGCCGGCCGCGGCCTTCGCCTCCTCGGTCCGGCCCTGGACCAGCAGCTCGGGCACCTCCCCGCTCGGACAGCCGGACAGGACCACCAGCCCCTCGTGATAGCGCTCGAGCAGCTCCCTGTCGACCCTGGGCTTGTAGTAGAAGCCCTCCAGATGAGCCAGGCTGGTGAGCTTGACCAGGTTGGCGTATCCGGTCCGGTCCTTCACCAGAACTGTCAGGTGGTGATAGGCCTTGTCCCTGGCGCCGCGGCCGCCCCGCCCCTCCGGAGCCACGTACATCTCGCACCCGAGGATCGGCTTGACCCCCGCCGCCCTGGCGATCCTGTAGAAGTCGATAGCGCCGTACATGGCGCCGTGGTCCGTGATAGCCAGGCTTTCCATCCCCAGCTCTCTGGTGCGGTGGACCAGCGGCTCGAGTCGGCTGAGGCCGTCCAGGAGGCTGTATTCCGTATGGACGTGGAGATGAGTAAACAAAGGGCCTCCGGGCCGGGAAGGCGGTAACACTGCGTCGGACAGCCCTCGGCTTCTGGCGGAGCGGACTCCGGCCGGGAGATCGAATCGGCTGCAGCGGTATTATAATCGTGTCCCACCCGGCAAGTCCAAGCGTCGGCACAAGAGTTCTGGACCAGTTTCTTCCAAGAACGGGTTGTGCAGAGGGGCGTGGCCCCTGTCATTCTGAGCGAAGAGAAGAATCTGGGGTGGAGCGGCCGAGACCCCCGGACGTAGGGGCGCACGGCCGTGCGCCCGAGAGTCTCCCTCGGATGCTCCATAACGATCCCTGGCACGTTGCCAAACATGGGGGTCCAAAGGGCGCAGAGCCCCCTTTGCGGGGCTTGGGGTGCCACCAGAACCTCCGGGCGGGTGGGCGAGAAAGAGAGCACCCCAAGAGGGGAGGATGCGTTGACTCCCATCGTTCGCAGAACGTACCATCGAGGCTATGGAGTTCTCGCGCGAGCAATCCCTGGCGCCCGCCTTCCTCGACGTGGGCAAGGGGCTGATCCTCTCGGTCCGCCCGAAGCAGTGGACCAAGAACCTGATCATATACTTCGCCCTGTTCTTCACCGTCAACGAGAGCTGGAGCATTGGGGACGAGGGCGAGGTCCTGTCCGCGGTCGGCAGGGCGACGTTGGCCGTCCTGCTGTTCTCGCTGATAAGCGGCGCCGTCTACCTGGTAAACGACATCCTCGACCGCGAGAATGACCGCGCACACCCCAAGAAGCGGTTCCGTCCGGTGGCCTCCGGGCAGCTGCTCGTCCCGGCGGCCTGGACCGGAGCGGCGACCCTCGCCACCGCGGGACTGATCGGATCGTTTTTCCTCGGACAGGCCTTCGGCTGGGTGTCTCTGGGATACCTGGCGACGATGGTCGTCTACAGCGTCGTGCTCAAGCGGATGGTGCTCCTGGACGTCTTCGCGATCAGCGCTGGATTCGTTCTCCGCGCCGTCGCCGGCGCGGTCGTCTTGGACGCTCCGATATCCCCCTGGCTCTACACGTGTACGGGCCTGGGCGCGCTTCTGATAGCGTTGGCCAAGCGCCGCAGCGAGCTCTCCGTAGCCGGCGAGGCCGCGTCGTCCCAGCGCGAGACCCTTGGGACCTACAGCGGCGCCCTGCTCGACCAGCTGATCGCCGTGGCGGCCACCTCCACGCTGCTCGCCTACATCTTCTACACGTTCACGGCGCCGAACCTGCCCGACAACCACGCCATGATGCTCACGATACCCTTCGTGCTCTACGGGCTGTTCCGGTACCTGTATCTGATCCACGTTAGGAACCTTGGCGAGAGCCCCGAGGACATCCTCCTTACCGACGGGCCGCTCATCGTTTCGATCGTCCTGTGGCTGGCGGCCGCGGCGTCGGTCCTGATCGCCTTCCGCGGCTGACAGACGGCCTCGGATTCCCGGAGAGTGCAATGGTGCCCCCAGACGACATCCTGGGCGCGATACCGACCTGGGTCGGCCTCTACCTGGTGTCGGCCGCCGCGTTCGCCGCCGCCGGACTGGTTCTGTACCGCCGGGTCGTTCGGCTCATCATGCTTGGGAAGCCGGTGAACCGGTTCGACCACCCGGTCCGGCGCCTCATCGGCGCGATCGGCCCCACCCTCGGACAGAGCAAGGTGCTCCAACGCGTATCGTTGCGGAGAGACCGCGCCGGACTCGCCCACGTCACCGTCTTCTGGGGGTTCCTGACCTTCACCCTCAGCTACATCCTGTTCATCTTCGCGGACTCCGCATGGCGGCCGTTCTCGGCCTGGCTCCTCACCGACGTCGGCGTGAAGGCCTTCGCCTACTACGTGGACATCGTCGCCGCGACGCTTCTGGCGGTTCTGATATGGGCAGCGCTGCGACGATGGGTCGCGACGCCTCGACGGCTCTCCTTCGACCTGACACAGCAGCCCGAGGCGGCGATCATCCTGGTCCTGATCGCCCTGCTGATGATCCTCACCCTGCTGACCGAGGCGTTCTACGTCGCCGCGGGCGGGGCCGGACCGACAGCCTCGGCCCCGATCAGCCCGGCGATCGGGCGCCTGTTCATGGACGCCGGACTCCCCGGCGGGGTCGCCTCGAGCCTGCATCAACTCGCCTGGTGGGCGCACGTCGCCGTCATCCTGGGATTCGCCGTCTACATCCCGCTCTCCAAACACATGCACCTGATCGCGTCTCCCTTCGGCTTCGTCTTCAGGTCTCTCGAACCGATGGGGACCCTGTCGACGCCGACCGACCTGGAGACCGCCGAGCGCTTCGGCGCGTCGCGGCTCCAGGACTTCACCTGGCGCGAGCTGCTCGACGGCTACGCCTGTGCGGTCTGCGGCCGATGCACCGACAGCTGCCCGGCAAACATCAGCGGAAAGATCCTGTCGCCGATGCATATCGTCGAGAACCTGAAGGACCACGTCGACGAGACAGGCCCCGGCGTCGCCCGCGGGACGGACGAACAGGACGAGAAGCCTCTGATAGGGCGCCGGATCCAAGAGGAGGCTCTCTGGGACTGCCTGACCTGCGGCGCCTGCGTCGAGGAGTGCCCCGTGGGCGTCGAGCACATCGAGACCATCGTGGACATGCGCCGCCACCTGGTCATGGAGGAGGCCAGGATGCCCGAGGGCGCGACCAGCGCCCTCCTGAGTATGGAGCAGCGGGGCCATCCGTGGAAGGGAACGACCTTCACTCGGACCGACTGGGCGGACGGCATGGACCTCAAAACGCTCGCCGACCACCCGGACGCCGAGGTCCTCTTCTGGGTCGGGTGCACCGCCGCCCTGGAGCAGCGGAGCCAGGCCATAGCGCGCTCGATGGCCTCGGTCTTGAAGCGCGCGGGGGTCGACTTCGCCATCCTGGGTACCGAGGAGGCCTGCACCGGAGACCCGGCGCGACGCATGGGAAACGAGTATCTCTATCAGACGCTCGCCAAACAGAACATCGAGACCTTCACCCGCTACAACGTCAAGAAGATCGTGACGATCTGTCCACACTGCTTCAACACCATCAAGAACGAGTACCCGCATCTGGGCGCGAGCTACGAGGTCCAGCACTACAGCGAGTTCGTCGCCGACCTGATCGAGCAGGGAAAGATACGGCCGGTCGTCCGGCTTGAGACCACCGTGGCCTACCACGACTCGTGCTACCTGGGCCGGCACAACGGGGTCTACGACGCCCCGCGGGCCATCGCGAACGCCATTCCCGGCCTCCAGCTGGTCGAGATGGAGAAGAACCGGGAGCGCGGCTTCTGCTGCGGGGCGGGCGGCGGCCACATGTGGATGGAGGAGGGCCGGGGACGGCGGGTGAACCACCTCCGAACGGAGCAGTTCATCGAGACGGGGGCCGATACGGTCGGGGTGTCCTGTCCCTTCTGCCTTCAGATGTTCGTCGAGGGCGTCGGCTCGGTCGAGTCGCCGGGACCGAAGGAGGCCAAGGACCTTCTGGAGCTACTCGCCGACAGCCTGGGAGATCCTGTGGACTAGCCTGCTCCCGCTCAGCCGTCCTGAACCGGCGGAGTCGCCTCGCCGCCGGCGACGATCAGATGGAGGTCCCGGCTGAACTGACCCTTGGTGACGACGGCGTCGCATCCTAGCGATCTGGCCGTGTCCAAACCCTCGACGTCCGAGTGCGGACCGTACGCCACGATCCTGGGCCGATCCTCCCGAGAGATCAGCTCCTCGACGATCGGGGTCCAGGTGTCTCTAGCAGCCTCCAGGTCGACAAGTACGAGGGCCACGCCGCCCTGGGCGAGGCTGTCCCAGAAAACGTCTCCGGTGGCGGCCTGCCTCACAGTCAGGCCGTGCGGGCCCGCGGCGTTCTGGATCCTCGGCAGGAAGAACAGGTTCCCTGAGACGACGATGACCGTCTTGCCTTCCATCACACCCCCGACTGCGGCTCGCGGTTCAAGAAGGCGAGCTGGTAGACCAGTCCGGCCAGCGCGGCGCCCGCCAGCGGACCCACCCAGTAGACCCAGTGGTCGGCCCACTCCACCGCCACGACCGCCGGCCCGAAAGACCGGGCAGGATTGATCGACGCCCCGGTGAACGGGCCCGCCGCCAGAGTGCCCACCAGCACGGCGAACCCTATCGCGAGAGGGGCCAAGTTGCCGGCTCCTCCCCTGGGGTCGATTGCCGTCGCGAAGACGACGAAGACCAGCAGGAACGTGAGCACCAGCTCGATCACCACTCCCATGCCCGCGCTGACTCCGGGGGCCAGACCGTGCGCACCCAACGTGCCCTCTATTGCGTCCGGAACGACCCAGGAGACCAGGACCGCACCGATGAGTGCTCCCGAAAGCTGGGCGACGACGAACACGATCCCCTTAGGAACGGAGATCTTCCGAGTCACCACGGCGGCGAAGGTGACCGCCGGATTGATATAGCCCCCCGAGATGTGGCCGATCGCGAACACCAGCAGCGCAATAGCCAGCCCGTGACCCATCGCGATGACGACCAGCCTGGCCGGGGTCAGATCGCCGCCAACCAGGCTGCCGCTGGCGACCACCGCCCCAACTCCCATGAAAACGAACAGGAGTGTGGCGACGAACTCGGCCAGGGCGCCGCGCAGATCCTCCAAAGAAATCAGCTCGCTCTTGTCAGTCGTTTGTTCCACAGTTCCTACTTCGTAGGGGGCACGGGTGCCCGCCCGACTATCATTCCTGAGAGATTCGTAGGGGCGCACGGCCGTGCGCCCGGGCTATCGTTCCTTTAGCCAGGAGCTCAAATCGGCCGACGTCGCGTCGCGTTGGAGCGCCACGTGGATCGATGCCTTTAACAAGCCCAGGGGCGTACCGGTGTCGAAGTGGACGCCCGGAAATCGATAGGCGTAGGCCTTCTCGGAGCGGAGGACCGCCGCGATGGCATCGGTGAGCTGCAGCTCACCGAGCGCCCCCGGGGTCACCCTCCTAAGCTCTTCGAAGACCCGAGGGCTGAGGACGTACCGCCCGATTATCGCCAGGTTCGACGGGGCGTCGGCCAGCGCGGGCTTCTCCACCATCCGCACGATCTCGGAGACCCTGTCTGTCACGGGCACCGGATCGACGATCCCCAGGTGCGGGACCGCCTCGTCGGGGACCTCCTTCACGGCGATGACGCTGCCGCCGTGCTCATGGTACAGGTCCACCATCGCGCCTATCGTCGGCGAGTCATGGAATATCAGGTCGTCCGGCAAAAAGACCGCGAAGGGCTCGTCGCCGACCAGGTCGTTCGCCATCAGGACCGCGTGGCCCAGGCCCAGAGCCTCCCGCTGATAGACGTAGCTCACGTCGGCCATGTCGGAGATGGCCCTCATTCGATCGAGCAGCGCCCGGTCCCCTCGGCGCTCGAGCGCCCGCTCCAGATCGGGGACGTGGCCGAAATAGCCGCCAACCACGGCGTCCTGGCCCTCGGACAGGACCAGGACGATCTTCTCGATCCCCGCCCTGGCTGCCTCTTCGACCGCGAAGTGTATCGTCGGCGTGTCGAGGACGGGTAGCATCACCTTCGGCACCGACCGCGTGGCTGGAAGAAACCTCGTACCGAAGCCCGCCGCCGGGATGACCGCCTTCCTAACTTTCAAAGACACCCCTCTGATGTGTTCTCTGGAATCGCGCGATCTACGGGACCTGGTGCCACGATCAGGCTGCGGCGAGCTGTCCCGTGCTGTACACTCGGCGCAGGATCGGCTGACCCGCCCAAAGACCGAGCATGACGACGACGAAAAGTATGCCCGTCGTGATGAGGACCGGTGGCGCCGAGAAGGCGTTGGCGAAGAACCCGTAGCCGAGGTTGGCGAAGGCCATGATTCCCCCGGCATGCAGGACGTAGAGGCTCGCGATGCGCCCTCGCAGCCGGTCCGGAGCGATCGACTGGACGTAGGTGTTGGTCAGCGCCATGAACGTCGCCTGGGAGGCACCCATGGCGGCCCCGAACCCCACCGCCATCGGCAGGTTTCCCGAAAGGGCCAACAGTACGGGAGCGACGCCGCTGACCAGCCCGGTGATCAGCAGCATCTGTCCTTTTCTGCGCTCGCTCCTGATGCCGGCGATCATCAGCGTGGCCAGCAAGGACCCGCCACCGAATCCCATCATGATGTACGAGACCATCCAGCCGTCGTCGGCGCCAAGGCTCTGCTGCGTGAACACCGGCAGCATGGAATCGAAGGACATCACAAGCGCGCAGTGAAAGGCCACCATGATGACGAAGACGGCGATGGTCTGGTGCGAGTAGATGTAGGCGAGCCCATCCACCATGCTGCGGAGGATCCGTTGCTCTCCCCGCGCCTCCCCCTTCGAAACCGTGTGGGTCCGCAGCATGAAAACGGCGCTGAGGCCCTGGAACACGGCGCTCATGACCAGGACACCCACTACGTCCACCAGGCCGGCCTGCCACAACGTAGCGGCGACCACCAGACCGAGGAAGCGAGGCCCATGCCGGGTGGCTGCGGTGAGGGTGATCGCGTTGAGCAGCAGCTCCCGAGGCACCTGATTTGGCACCAGTGACTGGATCGCAGGCTCCTGGGTTGCCCTCATGGAGCCCGCGACGAAGGCGAGTATCGCGACGTGCCAGATCTGAAGCGCCCCGGAAAGCGCCAGCCCGGCAAGCGTCGCGGCTACGACGGCACCTGCCGCCGAAGCCGTGAAGGCCAGATTCCGGCGGTCGAGGCGGTCCGCCATCAGACCGGCGAACGGAGAGACCACGAGGAAGGGAATCATCGAGCTGAATACGATGACTCCCACCCATATGGCGTTGGACTCCTCTTGAACCATCCACGTGGCCGCGGCGACGAACGTCCACAACGAGGCTGATGAGAAGATTCCGGCGAACCATGTGTTCCTGAAATCCCTGTGTCTCAGGGCCGCGAAATGAGGCAGGTCGGCCAGACCCTGCGGCCCTCGGACCTTCAACAATGGATTCGTGCCTGGAAGCTTGCGTGGGGCAAAACTACTCGATTATATCAGTCGCCACCGTGCTTCGGAAGCGCGCGCGACACTGGCAGGATCTTTTCAAAGTCCGGTACTAGGCCAGCCAGCATGTGATTCCACAGGTCCGACTTTCCAGAGCGTAGGGGCGCACAGGGCGTGCGAAAGGCCCCGGCCGGGGGTTCCGAAGGGGGCAGAGCCCCCTTTGCGGGGTTTGGGGTGCCCCAATCCATTGGGCGGGTGGGCGGGAATTAAAAGGCACCCCAATGGGGAAGGTACGGGGGAGCAGGGGGGGGGGGATGAAAAGGCCGTACAACGCTGGCTAGGTGCGCGGCAAGCTCGGGCGTTCCCTGTGAAGTCGATGCCGGGAGCAGCCGGCCCGGCTTACGGCGTCGGCGCGTAGTCGGGAACGAAACCCTCTTGCCGCAGCTCGGCCCACAGCGCCCCTGGGATGGAATGACGCGCCATCTCAAGGTTCTCCTCCACCTCGGACATCGACCGGGCTCCCGGGATCGTCGCGGCGACGACCGGGTGCGCCAGCCCGAACTGGAGGGCCGCCGCCTTGAGAGGGACGCCGTGCCGGTCGCAGACGGACTTGATCCCGCGGGCTCTCTCCAGTACTTCGGCCGGGACGCGCTCGTAGAAGTAGGTCGCGTCGGGAGACAGGTCCGACGCGAGGACGCCGCTGTTGTACGGCCCTCCGAGGATGATACTGATGCCCTTCTTCTCGCAGAGCGGGAACAGCTCCGGACCGGCGGATTGGTCGAGTAGCGTGTAGCGGCCGGCCACCAGAAAGCAGTCGAAGTCCCCCTCTTCGGCGAGGCGCATCAGGGGCTCCCAGTTGTCCATCCCCATGCCGATCGCCTTCACGACGCCCTGAGCTCGAAGGTCGACCAGCGCCGGCATCGCCTCCGAGAGCACCCGCGGCAGGTTCTCCTCCTGCTCGTCGGCATCGTGGATCAGCACGATATCCGTATGGTCGAGCCGCAACCTCTCAAGGCTGTCCTCCAGCGCCTTCAACACCCCGTCCCGGCTAAAGTCCCAGCGAAAGTCGACCGACGGGAGATTTGCGAACTGCGGCAGGTCTGGGGGCCTTTCGGCGGCCTCCAGCACCCGGCCCACCTTGGTCGAGAGCACGAAGCTGCTCCGGGGAATGTCTTCGAGGGCCTGACCGAAATACCGCTCGCTCTTGCCGAGGCCGTACTGCGGCGCCGTGTCCAGCAGCCTCACGCCCAGGTCGAGGGCCCGGTGGATGGTGGCAACCGCGTCGTCCTGACTCACGTCGGAAAAGAGGCCGCCGAGGGGGGCGCCACCCAGGCCAAGCCTGGTGACCGCCACCTCCGTTTTCCCGATCTTCACGGTCTTGAGAGGGTCCATCGTCCCGCCTTTCAATGGAAGCGTTCCAGCGCGGGCCTGGCGGCGTCTCCCGACGTCGCCCCCAGGGCCGGCCACCGTGCTACGATAAGCGATCATCGCCACCGGCCACAAGCACCGCGACCCAGGAGGAGCAGTTATGTCCCTGACGAAGGAAAGATGTGTGGCATGCCGTGCCGATTCACCGAAGGTGACCGACGAGGAGCTTCCGGGACTCCGCGCCTCCGTCTCCGAGTGGAACATCACGGAGGAGGACGGGATCCCTCATCTCGAACGCACCTTCAAGACGGCGGACTTCGCAGGCGCCATGGCACTGGGGGCCGCCGTCGGAAGGGCTGCGGACGAAGAGGACCATCACCCGCGCATCACCGTCGAGTGGGGGAGGGTCAACGTCGCCTGGTGGACCCACAAGATCAAGGGACTCCATCGCAACGACTTCATCATGGCGGCCAAGACCGACGAGATCTCCGACAGCCTGCGATGACGGGTCCGCCCGCCGTGGCTCCTGTTGCCACCCGCCTGTCATTGCGCTAACATTTCACGGGCCTTCAGTTTCGTAGATCGGCGGCTCGCACCGGCCCGCGGCGAGATCGGACGATCGGATCATTCCATCGCCCGGTTAGCCCGCTCCGTCGGCGGGTATCTACCATTACGGTCTCCGGAGAGTGCGCCGCAGGAGGATCATCCCGTTGAACGACGTCGTCGTCGTGGGGGCAGGCCCCGCAGGTAACATCGCCGCCCAGATGCTTGCGAGCAAGGGCCTGAAGGTTCTCGTCCTCGATTGGCGAGAGAATATAGGCGACAAGCTCTGCACCGGAATCATCGGACGCGAGTGCCTGGAACGCTTTCGACCGGACCCAGCCCACGTTCATCGAGCGGCCCGAGCAGTCACAGTGGTGGCCCCCTCGGGAAAGCGCCATCGCGTAGCCAAGAGCGCGCCACAGGCATACGTCATAGACCGCGTGTCGTTCGTCGCATCAGTGGCGAAACGCGCCGTCGATGCGGGAGCGACCTACGAGCTGGGCGAGAAGGTCACCGGCGTCCAGGTCTCGTCCAGTGGGGTCGGTCTGACAACGGAGGGACGCCGAGGCCGGCGTCGCTGCGAAGCACGGGTCATGATCGTCGCCAGCGGCTTCGGGTCGCCGGTTACCCGCATGGCCGACCTTGTCAACGGACACCGCGGCGAGTACATGCTAGGCAGCCAGGCCGAGGTCGTCGCCGAGGGGCTCGAGGATGCCGAAGTCTACCTGGGGAACGGGATCGCTCCCGGCTCGTTCGGCTGGCTCGTTCCCATCAGCGGGTCCCGGTCCCTGGTCGGTCTCGCTTCCAGCAGCCGGCTCAACGGACACATGGGAAGCTTCCTGTCTATGCTGGAGCAGAAGGGCAAGATTCAGGGGACCATCATGACGCCGCAGCAGTGGGGGATTCCTCTGGGCCCGCTCCCGAGGACCTACGGAGACAGGGTGCTCGTGGCAGGCGACGCTGCCGGGTTCGCCAAGCCGACTACCGGCGGTGGAATCTACTACGCGCTGCTCTCCGGCGAGCTGGCAGCCGAGACCGTGTACGAGTCCCTGGCTGCCGGCGATCTGTCGAGTCGGAGGCTCAGCCGGTACGAGAAGCGGTGGAAAGCGGTGCTGGGACCCGAGATCAGCGTGGGGTACAACGCGCGCCGGCTCTACGAAGGGTTGGGTGACGGACAGATCGAGCGACTGGTCGATGCCTTCCTGTCCCCCGACGCTCAGCACGAGTTCATGGACTCGCCCGACTTCTCGTTCGACTGGCACAGCGGGCTCATCGGCAAGGTATTAGGGCACCGGTATCTGGGGAAGCTGGTGGCGTCGTTCGGACCGGCGGTCGTGCCGATGATGTCCCGCATACTTCGCTTCGGCGGCCCGTGAGCCGGCCGTTGTCAGCCCAGCATCTGCGACAGGACGCCCATCCTCACGAACAGCGAGTTCTCCGCCTGACGATAGTAGGACAAGCGCTTGTCCTCCGTCGAGACGACGAAATCCCCACTCCTCTGCATCGGGTCCAGGACCACGCAGTGCGCCTGCAGCCGGGATAGGAACTGCTCGTCGATCCGCAGGTTGAAGGAGTTCCTCGACCTCAGAAGCTGGACATGAGCGAGGGTCCGCGGCCCGTTCAGGTAGATGGCGTCCGCCTCCGTCAGCGCGTCCACGGACTCGCCCGTGGCGAACGCCATCCCGCGCTCTTCGCAGAGGGCCTGGACCTCCGGGTCCACCTGACCGCTGAACGGTACCGCGATCACCTTCACCCCCTTGAAAAGGGCCAGGGCTCGCAGTAGAGCACTCACGTTTCGATGTTCGAGGCGTCCGACGATGCCCATGGTCAGGCCGTCGACGCGGCCCAGCTCCCGGCTCAGCGTATAGATGTCTGCCAGCGCCTGGGTGGGGTGGTCGTCCCGGCTGCCGCCGTTTATCACCGGGACCGTATCGGCCTCGGCCGCCCTCTCGACCACGCCCGCGTCGCTGCTGCGCACGACCGCCACGTCCATATGGAGGCTCGACAGCAGGTTGACGATGTTGTCGATGTAGTTCGGCGTGGTGACCGGGAAGAACTGGGATGCGTCCTCGGTATGGTAGGCCTGCCCCCCCAGCAGCCCCATCGCGCGCTCGAACGACGTCCTGGTCAGGAAGCTCGGCTCGTAGAAGAGGCAGTACAGCGAGCGTCCGGTCAGAACCTGGTCCGGCGCTCCGTCCTGACGCAGCCGGTCGCACAGAGGGAACAGCTCGCCCTCTATCCAGGCGCGGTCCATCTGCGATGTACTCGTCAGGTGACGAAGGGGGGGCATATCGACCTTCCGGCGCGCCGGGTCGTACTTCGTTGACCAGTGACTGGCCCTCCGCCGGGCGCCATAATCGAGTGTATACCAGCGATGTAGCGGGCGCCAGCTGAAGGGGGTCCATGTGCTACAATTGGGCTGCCGGGGCGCCCGCGTGGGGATATAGCTCAACTGGGAGAGCGCGGCGTTCGCAATGCCGAGGTTGGGGGTTCGAGTCCCCCTATCTCCACCAAATCCCCTCCCCAAACCCCTTGCTCCGTAGCTAGCCTCTACCCTATAATTGCCTTATACTGGTGGTATAAGTCGGTGGTAGGTGGTAGCAAAGGAGGTAGCAATACCGGGAGAGGGGATATTCTCCGACGCATGGATAGCATGGAAAAGGGAATCTTGGCCGAAATCAGAAATGGCAGGTAAGGCGAAGGACCTACCCGACTAGACCTGGCGCCCTACCAAACCGCTCTGGAGAGCTCCTCTGGCGTCGGAACATAGTCAAGGGCGTAAATGCCGGCAAAGTAGTTGGGTTCCGTCACCACTCCGGACCCCCGGCTGTGCTCCTCCTCGGCGCTCGGTGGTCGGGCTCCGCCTGCCAAAGGTCGGGCGCACAGGCTACAGGTCTCATACCACGTGACCAAAGTGCCCCCGCAACCGCTTCTGGGACAGGCGGTCATCCCTGCGTCAAGAGCTCGAGCCAGCGCCCGCGCCCTATCTCGCCAATGCCTTGAACGCTCTGGGTCTCGCCCTTGTCGTCGGTGAAGGTGTCACCTGTGGCCCATGCTGGCCCTTCGGCGCGAACGATAAACCGGGTAGCCGTTATCGTAAAAAGGCCGGCGTCTCTGGCTTGCAGGAAGTCCCTACCACGATAATCCCTGCGTGCTGCCCAAACGTTCCGCGTAGCCGTCTGCGTGACCATCTGCGTCCCACCGGATGGAAGCATGATAGTTAGGGAGGTACCAGATGCTGGAAGCGTACCGTCGAAGGTCAACAGGATGCCTAGTGATATGAAGGAGAGAGGGTCGCGCAGTATCTCCATGCCCGTGACGTTCAGGATGGTGGCCGCCGCGCCGTCAAATGACACCTCAACACCGTTGGTCGGTAGGGTCAGGTCCGGGAAGGATAGACCGTTGCTATCATTCAGGCCGATGCCAAGTTCGGTGTCGCTATCCCGCCGCCACTCACCATCATCAATCCTGCCCGACTGCAATTCCTGGGCATCGTAGGCGTAGGTCGTCGTCGCCGGCACCTCAACCTCGGTGGACACCTCGCGTTGAATCAAGCGGTCCAACACCGGCGCATAGTCTCTACCCGTCGTCATCGTCCACCTGCATCAGGCCAGCCAGCGCCGCCGCCTCATCTACCGACTTGCCGCCGTTGACCATCGACTGGAACGCCCTGGCCCTCCCGGACAGGTCGCTGGCGAACAGCGCCGAGAAGTCGAACGCCAGCCCCGGAGTGTCCAACTTGAGAGCCATCTCGTCCGCAACGACACGCGCCACTGGCGAGATCGTGGAATGAAGGAACCGACGCATCTCTTCTCGTGCAAGCGTTCCATCGGACCGTTCAAGCAAGCTCCCAGGACAGCCGCATGCCGCCAGGATAGATGCCTGTACGTCCCTCCGAAGTCCGATCATCGACTCCGGCGGGTCCGCCCCGATGCGTCGCGGGAGCCAGTCCATTTTAGGCGCGGATTCCTTGTCGCCGTAGCCGCCCGCCGTGGACTCCACGAGTACCGTCCGGCCCGCCAGCTTCTCAATGTCAGCCTGTAGCTGCGTCACGCTGCCCTTGTGCGGTAGAGGTAGGACGTTCCCAACAGGCCCGCCCACTTCCTGCGTCAGCTTCGTTTCGATCTCAGCTCCGAGCCGAGCCGTTGCGATGGGTATGGGTGACTCCCCCTGCCATGGCCGTTTTGAGCTGGCGCCGATGCGGGGGTGAAGAATCCGGTCGGCTGTTAGTGTCCGGTTGTAAGTCCCTTCAGGAGTCGAAAAGTCCGCACGGTAGAGCCATGCGCCGCGTTCCTCTATCTCCCAATTCGACGCCTCTACCAGCTTGACCATGCCATCTTCAACCATGATCTCAAACAGACACTCACCAGCCAACAACAACCTGCGCCCTATGGTCTCAAGGACGGCAGGCGTCAAGGCCATCGTCGCAGCGTTGACCGGCGTGATCGTTGCGCTGGCGAAGCTCCTCGACCAGAGGCCCGCGCAGGCCTCAACGACCCCGAGGCTGGAAACGCTGGGCGTCGAGCCCGTAGCCTCTTGCAAAAGAGCTTGAACTATCGCGTCGGTGTACCCGGCCCGCGTCTCAGGCTTGCCGAAAGGCCACATTAGCCCCATCTCCCAATTATCACAATTGAGATACCGGAACGAGCGCCGGAAAGATTGAACTGGACGGTCGATGTCCCCTGGCCTTCGTAAAGGCCCTGAAGCTCAATCTTGTCGCCCGCCTCGAATTCGTAGACGCCTGAAACGCTACTGCCAAGACGATGCGCGAAGTCCCCTAGCTGGTTCCTTGCGTAGGAGGGCGTCCCTTCAGGCGCTAGCCCCGTGACTACGGTACTCCGCTCCCGTGCTATCCTCGCCCTGAATAGCCCCCTATCAGCGCCAGTGCTTACCGCATCGACTTCGCCAATGAGCGTGCCCGTGACTAAATACGTGCCGGCGTTGGCGATAACCAACTGGTCACGGCTGGCGGCGGTCTCGACAGTAAAGCCGGAGCCTTGGTTAACCAGCTCTCCCGCTGTCAGGCCGCTTGTGAGATTGGCGAACGCCGTGCCTGAAGCAACGTCGGCGATGTCGGCGAGCGTAGCCGTAAACGCATAGACCTCCGCAGGCGTTCCTCCGCCATTCCCGCCGCCGTGGGGTGTTCCCTCATGCGTCGTCAAGGCGGTGGCGTTGCGCCCTATCGCGGCGTTGGCCTCCGTCAAGCCTGTGTTGCTGGCATGGCCCGCCGCGTTAATCAGGCGGTTGGCCGTGTCTTCCACTGAGTCTTGAGTTATCCGCCCCTCAAGGGACTCCCTGATGTCCTCGTGGGAGTCTGAGGCGGCGTTGTGGGCCGTCACGTCCCCGCCTCCAGTCGGCGGGGTGTGGTGGACGTTGTCAAGGTCAGCGTGGTCAGCGAGCAGGCTGTCGACTATGGCCCGCACCTGGTCGTCGTCAAGACCGCCGGTCGAAGGACCAACGGACGGCACACCCTCTCCCTCGCTGCCAGCCCTACGGACTACAAAACGTGAGACTAAATGCTCCGCCCCGCTATTACGCCAGGCCGACGCGTAACGGTCGCCAGAGGCCGCCGTGGGCGCATCGTAGAGGGTCGCCGTCATCCTGACTGCGGCTTCGTCTTTTATGGCTTCCGGTGCATCCGGCGCGGCTATCGCAACGAAAGCCTGGGACACTTCCAGGAGCCTTGACAGCAACCCTGCTACGGGCTCGACTGGCGCGGTCTCCCCGTCACCTAGACGAAGGGCCGCCGCTAGCTGGATAAGGGTTATAGCCATCTAAGTACGTCCTCGACCGACCACTCCCGCGCTTCGGTCCCTGCACGGACTTCCACATTTGAGCCGCTATAGGCCGAAACGTCGACCAGGGCGCCAGCCCGGAGATGGGCTTTCCTAATCTCGCGCAAGTTCCCGCGTCGACCTTCGGACAGTGACTTGAACTCTATGGACAGCCCCGAATATACACCCTCTTTGATGTTGGTTATTGCATCGCGACCGGCAGCCGTTGACGGAACTTTCGCGTCAATCTTCACCGAATCGCCGTCGAGATAAGGGAACGCCCGTAGCAGCGGAGCCGTCCTCTGATGCATGGTATTGATTAAGATTCCAGCCTCATTATCCCAAGTAAGGCTTCCCTTAGCAAAAATCTCCTGTCTGTCTCTACAGACCTCCCCATACCGCAAAAGCGTTCCCACGAGCCGACCGGCTGTTTGTCGGGTGGGATCGTCTGCCTGGCGAATCTCGAAAACTAGCTCATCCATTACAACGTTCCTAACCGACCGTACCAACGCTGGATTGCAGAGGCACAGTCAGGATCGAGGGTCCCTTGCACCGACAACCTTTCCGTAACAATCTGGATGCCGGGATCGATGACCCTCTCAGAGGCGGTTGACCCGAGGCGTCCGAGGAGGAAGGCCCGCCGGTCGGCGTCGCCATCCGAGTTCGTCAGCACCACATCCAGCTCCTGGGTAATCGCGCCGGTGATCGCCGCCTGGCGTAGATATTCCGTCAAAGGCAAGGCGTAGGCGTCTTGCGGCCGTCTGGGTGGGTAGCGCCCCGTCTCAGGGTCGCGCCGAATGCCCAGGAGGCCGGCGTACAAATCCTGAAATTCGATCATGATCGTCGGCGCGGAGGCCGCTGCTAGCAGCTCCCGCGCCGCCGCGGATTTGTTGGCCCCAGCGGGACCACTGAGGAGCAGATTCGGCACGGCTTAGGTGACGAATTTGAGTCGTTTGAAGTTGTCCGTCCGTGGAAACGCGAGCTGCCACAGGTAGTTGAGGGTCAACGCGACTTCGTCCTTGGTGGCGTGGGAACCGTAGATGTCGCGGACCAGTTGGCCCTGTTCCCAGACAGCCGCGATCCCTGCGCCTTCAATTCCTCGTGCCAGGCCGATGTAAGCCCCGAACTTCCCGTTGCCAGTGTTAGCGTCGATCCCGCCCCTGGCGGTCCAGCTCAACCCCGAAGCCATTAGGAACTGCGCGATGCTCTGATTATCGACGGTAGGCGCGTGAACCGAGCCGTACCACAAAACGTTTGCGCCCACGCTGGTAACGATCCGAACGTCACTCAGGCTTGCGGCATACTTGCCGTCGACGTATTCCAAAAAGAATTTCAGGGTCTCGTCGGCCTTTTTGCTGTTGGCCTGGCTCAAGGTCGCCTCGGTGATAGCCGCCGTCTGCATCCCCACAACATCGGCGCCCGTCTCATTCGCGCCGTCGTCGCCGGTGAACACCGCCAGGTCAACAGACTCGACCATAGCCGCCTGCATATCCCTCTGGATGGCCGCTCCGATCCCAGGCAGGCGGGCATCGTCCTCGATCGAGTAGACCCCATTGACTGCCCTGCGAGAGGGTTTAATCTCAGTGACGTTCACCGTGTACGTCTTCTCCGTCGCTGCCTGGGTCCGTCCGCGCTGTACCGGGGCGCCGCCCGCCGTGGTCACTGGAAAGGCCGCAACGCCTGGCGCAACTGGCCGGAAGCTGATACCGACGTTCGCGGCTGCGGTCCCGTGGAAGACCCTGTCGAGCCAAGTCCCTTGACTGGTCTCAGCGTCGCCGTCCCGGAGTGCCCGGACTTCCGGCTGGCCCGCTAGCAGCTCCATCGGAAAGTAGCCGTCCGCGATCTTGAGGTGCTGGTTAAGCTCCAGCTCCGGGCCCTTGGTGACGCCATGGCCGCCCATGGCCGCCGACACATACCGGCCAAAGTCAACGCTGGACCTCAGCTCGCGGTACTCTTTACCCTCCGGGGTGGCTGAGGTGGCTACTTCGGCCACCTTGTCGTCACCGATCGCTATGGCCGCCCCTACGTCCGTCTCCAGGCTCCTGACTTCCTTGGTCAGCTTGCCCAGGTCGTCGCCGTAGGTGTCCGTCCGCTCGGCTTCCGGGGTGTCCAGAAGCTTGCCGAGGTCAACCCGGACTTCGCTCTGTCGAAGCTGTAGTTTCTGTAAACGCGTCAAGTCATACCCCCATATAAGGTAGTTCGAATAGGCCATTATACCACGTCTAGTAACTCCCCTACGAGGCGCTGCCAGGCCGCATCCGGCACGTGTGGGACGCCACCACGATCGAGGGTTGACTTGTCGAAGTGGCACGGACGACAGAGCGTCTGCGTGTTCTCTAAATCGAAGGGCGCCCCACCAGCCTCTAGCGGCACGATGTGGTCCACCTCGAACCGGCCCGCCGCCCTGCCGCAAGCACGACACCGATACCCATCACGCTCGATAGCAGCTCTTCTAACCTTTTTCCACCTAGCGAGACTCCGGACGTTCATAGTTAACTTATGGATTCCCAATCCACAGGTGTAGATTCCAAATCGACACCTAACCTGCCACCGCGTAGACCGGCCCGCCGCCTGAAACGTCTGAGCCGCGCCGACCGACCGCAACGGCCAGGATAGCCGCCGCCACAATATCGTCTTTGGCGCGGCTTCGCCGGCCCCCTTCGCTGTTCTTCGCCAGCTTCCAATTTCCAGAAGGGTCGCCTATGACTCTGGCTTCACTCATGCTGGCCCGCATGAGGAGAGACTTGACCGGGACTAGGTGGCCGTCCAGTGCCGCTAGTTGGAAGCCGCGGACATCCTCAGCACCATCCTTAAAGCCCATGCCGCGTAGCACGAGGTCCGCAATGGGAAAGTCGGCGGTGTTTAAGTGCTGGATTAGCTCGCCCTTTTTGAATCTGTCACTCGCGATCGCCACTGGCGTACCCCAGCGGTCCAGCGCCTCAGATAGAAGCGCCCCGATGTTCGACACCTGATCCCCCTCTAGTAGTAGTTCGCCCCTCCGGTGACACTCTGCATACAGGTTGCCAGCCCCATCGTTCGTCGCACGCGTTGCTAAATCCGGGTTTTTAGGGAACATCGCAAACCCATCAAGGGCTCCGGTTTCAGGCCAGTATCCCGCAGCTGCGGATTGAGCCGTGCTGCCCCCAATATCTAGGCCCAAAATGTACTCCCCTTTCCGGTCCGCTTCACCCTCGATGTTCTCCCAAATGTCGGCCTCAAGCAAAACCCCGGACACGATATCGCTGACGCCCAGGTTCAACCTCAGGGACTTGAAACTTTGGAGCTGCACACCGTCACGCCGCGCCGCCGCCGCCTCTGTCTTGATCTGAGCCTTTAAGCTCGGGAGGTATTGCATCGACGGGTTGGCCTTGGCCCAGGTCGTAGCCCTGTATATCGGCGCATCCCTCGACGCCGCGTGTAGCTGCGTGTAGGTGTCCGTCGAGCGTAACATCGTTGAGAACCAGTGCTGGCCGTCCGCTGGCAGCGTTCCCAGGGCTATTAGACGAGAGTTCGGCACTTTTCCCAAACCGGTCCTCAGCGCCGATATCATGGCCTCAGACTTTCCAGACGACGACTCCCATTGCGCGGGCTCATCAGCCAGCACGAGGTAGCTCCTGAGCCCATGAGCTCTGCGGGGATCACTTCCAAGACATCTCACCCTCGCCCCCGATGGCCGGTACTCCAACGTAGCCATGTTCTGGCTATCCTGACGCCGCCATAAGCTCCGGTCGCCCAGGTCATGGCCCAGGCCCACCATGTAGGACAGCACGTCCTCGAAGATCACCCGCGCCTGTCCGAAGCTCGACGCCACGCACACGACTTCCCGGCGCGTCCCATGAAGCGGTGCACCTGGACAGACGACGGCCGCAGCCAGCGCCGCGACGAATCCGCTTTTGCCGTTCCCCCTCCCGATGCTCAGGGCCGCGTTGCCTGGCTGCCCGAATGTTCCCATGAGGAACCGCCGTTCCCAGGGCCAGACGGTGAACGGCTGCCCGTCCAGATCACCGCCGGAGAGCGTCAGCGTGCTCAACCAGGCGGTCAGAACCCGGCCCAGAGTGTGTTTGCTGGGAAGTAAGCTGCGGTCTCGGCCCTTTACGTTTCGGGAAGGGACAGGGGTCCCCGCCCCGGCCCCTGGGTGTAGGGTTGGTGTAAGGGTTGGTGTAGGGTTTGGAGTCGGGCTGTGCCAAGCCATTTTGCCCCTGTTTCGTAGCTAATATCATCGATCCGTCCCCCCATCGGGTGTAGGGTTGTAGGGTTTATGCCATTATCGGCCCACGCGCGCAGGCGCAGGCGCACGCATAGGCGCACAGGCACAGGCGCACAGGCACATCATGTGAGTATGTCGGGAAAACCCTGCATACCCTACACCAGGCCTCACAACCGCCCCTGTTTCGTAGCTGAATCAGGCGGCACAGTGGGTGTAGGGTTTGGCCTTGAACCATTCACCAACCCTACACCTTCGGCCAAAAGCTCTAGCTCTATCGGGTAGACATGGCCACGCTTACCCCGGCGCCTCTCCATGCGCCTGCCCATTGAGATACCCCACGCCGTCCGGCTGGTGGGCCGCTGGCCCTCCGCCTCACACCATGCCGAGTAGTGCTTGAACGCCGCCGCCGCGCCGGTGTCATGCTCGGGTATGTGGGCTAGTGAAGTGCACTGCTCCAGCCATGCCCCGATGGTGTCCACGTCGCTAAAGTAATCGCTGGTGGCCTCTTCCACGGCGTCGCAGTCTGGTATCTCCCCCTCTAGCCTGGCGTACATCTCCGCGCCCGTCAAAGCCCACTGTAGGACGTTTCCCAACATGGCCGGCTCCTGTAGCTTCTCACCCAGCCGAGGGTCAACCTCTACAGGCTTGTGGGTGAAGGGCCAGATTCGGAGCCTCCGCTTGATTGCATCGTCCACCATGCGAAGGGCCGGAGGCGCGTTGGTGGACACCCATAGCGTACACTCCGGCTTGACCACAAAAAAATCCATTCTCATAAATCGGATCGGGATAGCGTCGCCGCCGCTGATCGTCTTTAGGGTTTCCTCTTTCCACATACCGCCCGACACCTCCGGCACCACGACGAAACGCTTGTCAACGACGCCTGCTAGTCCGGTCGGGTGATCGTTGCCCTTGGAGGCCAGCACAGACGCTGGCATAGCTCCGGCGTAGTCTCCCAGGGCTTTAGCAATGGTGTTGAGAAACAGGCTTTTTCCCGTCCCACCATCGCCACAAACCACGTTCAACCGATGGTCACGATTGCCCCCGAACAGTGAAGCTCCCACGCTTATTTGCAGGCCCTCCTGCATGTCTAGATCGCCGCCCGTCACGTCGTATAGGAAGCTATGCCAGAGACACGTGCAACCGCCCCTGCAAATGGTCTTACTCTGGTACTCGTCAGGGTCAACGTCGGTCGTCTTGGTGATCGGCAAGCGCCTGAAATTCGGCTCGCCCCATCCTCTTTCCAAGTCCCAAACGTCGCCGTTCGGCAGGCCCATCAGAAAGCCGTCGGCGTCCCATTCGTCGATGGTCAAGTGTTCCTTTGCCAAGGCCAGAACATCGCGGTAGACGGCGACCTTGAGCCACTTGGCGGCGACGCTTGGCTTGTCTCCGCAAAGCCTTGCAATCAGCCCGCCCACGGCGTCAAGGATGGTCTGCGCCGGCGTCCAGTGCCCCGCGCTAGGCGTTTCCCGCCTGGACACGAATTCCATCCAACGGTTCCGCCGAGGGTCGAAACGGTACTCATCCGGCCATAATTGGCCGTCGAAACGAAGCTCGAACACAAGAGCTAGGCGGCGCTGGTTTATGTCGTCGTCGTCGGCCCAGAACGCAATTATCTGCTCTAACCTGGCCTTGGTTTCCTCTGGCGTTTCGGGCTTCACCTTGAATTCGTCGTCGTCTTTTGTTATCATGGTCATGTTCTTTTCTTCATCCAGAAACGACCCTGGGTCATCTAGCGACAGCCCAGGGTCGTTTCTTGTTGGCTTAGTTGAGTTCATCCTGCATCTTCTGGGCTTCATCAAGGTAGACCGCCATCCATTCGTCGAGCATCTGTCGGCCAGTCCGCCCGTGTTCGGCGGCCCATACAGCGAAACGGTCCTCAAAGTCTTTATCAGCCTTGACCTTGTAGGCGTAGCCTATGAACTCGCCATCATCGGTGATGATGGGGTGGCGCTCCACCTTCTTGACAAGCTCCCCGAGCATGCTATGGGTCCGCTCCTGCCGTTCCTTCTTGCGCCGCGTGTGCTTGGCAACTCTCGCCCGATTCAATGCCTTCTCCCGTGCTGTCGCCATGTGTACGCCTCTAAGGTGCAGAATGAGCCTATCCTACCACCATTAGCTAATGGCGTCAAGTGCCTAATCTCGACCAAAAGAAACAGCCCCTCGAAGGGGGCAAGTGATATAATCCGGAGCATACCCGAACTAAGGAGGAGGGACGGGATGGAAAAAGAGACACGGGTAACCTATGGGCTAGGGGATATCATGGCGATCCAGCTTCGATGCACTCGCGACGCCTGCGATGGGGTGGAGAGAATCCTGGTCGACAGTCGTGAGGGCCATAAGCGGCGCTGCCCGAAGTGCGACGAGGAATTCAGAGGGGATTTCGGGACTACGCCCTACTACATCTCGCTGTTGGGCTGCATCCAGACGTTGGTGGGCATAGGCTCGGACGCGGGCGAGCAGCTAGATTACGAAGTCCGGCTTGAGTATCCCGGCGAGGACTAGGGCAGGAGCTCGCGCACCAGCTCGGCGTACCCTTGGGTCAACCGTGTGGGGGAGTCCGCCGCCCGAAGCCGGTGGTAGAACCGGAGGTAGCAAGCCACTGAATCCAGGTATAATAGGTTCGATTGCGGGTTCCCCTATCTCCACCACCACCAAGTGCCATGTCCGGGAGACCAAACTCCCGATTTGCTCCTCGACGTCACGTCGAGCATCTAACTCGGGAGGAGGAAGTGTTGAAGTTCGCGGTTACCCTTGCCCGAGACGAAGACGGGTTCATTGCGGTCAGCTGCCCGGCGTTGCCTGGGTGTCATTCCCAGGGCCGAACCCGAGAGGAGGCCCTTGAGAATATCGAGGAGGCCATTCGGGGTTACATCGCCAGCATGGCGAAACACGGAGAGCGGCTGCCGGACGCCGACGTCGAGGAGATCGAGGTCGCGGTCTAGTTCCCCGTCTCCCGGTGATGTCGGGAGTCGCTTCCAAGAGGAGAGGATGGGGAGTGCAGAGGGGCCAAGCCCCTTTGCAAGGAGTCTGAGGGTGTCCCTCAGATATACGATTTCTTCCCCCTTCCTGGCCAGGAAGGGGGCCAGGTCTGATGATGCTTTGCTCATCGAGACTCTCGATGCCCCGATTCATCGGGGCGTATCGGAGGGGATGGTCGAGAGGGTTTTCAAAACCCTCCTAAAGGACCCAAGCTCTTGAGTAATCCGACAGTCTATACACATCCAACGTGCTCGTACTCCGATGCGCTCAAGGACGAGCTCAAGGAAGAGGGGCGCGAGTACACCGAGATCGACCTGGCGCTGCGCCCGGAGGCGTGGGCCGACCTGGAGAAGCTCACCGGCGGGGAGAGGATCACCCCCGTCATGGTCGACGGCGACGAGGTGATGGTCGGGTTCCACGGGGTAGGCTGAAGCTTCTGAGCCGGGCCGTTGGCCTGGATGCATCGCGGCGGCTAGGAGCCGCTGCCAGGAGAAGAGTTCGGGGAGTGCAAATCCCGACTCGTCGGGATTGCAAGAAGTCTGAGGGTTTCCCTCAGAAATGATTTCTCCCTCCTTCATGGACGGGAAGGAGGCCGGGGGGGCTGGTCGAAAGGGTTCTTAGCATCCTGCTAGGGAGTTAGAGTATGACGACAGTAACGAGACCAGTCAAAGAGGGCGAGCAGGCCCCGGACTTCACGCTTCGTTCCCTCGACGGTGACGACGTCAGCCTCTCCGACTATCGGGGCAAGAGGCTCATCCTGTTCATGTGGGCCTCATGGTGAGACTGCCGTCACCAGCTGCCTGTATGGCAGCAGTTTTGTGACGAGCACCGCGGCGATGACTTCGAAATCCTCTCGGTGGCCATGGACGTGCAGGGCGCCGAGAAGGCGCGCCCGTTCGTCGAGAAGGCCAAGGCCACCTTCACGACCGTCGTCGACCGGGCCAACCTGCTGGGTCAGCTCTACGGCTTCAAGGCCATTCCGAACGGCTTCCTGATAGACGAGCAGGGCATCCTACGCTACAAAGAGCTGGGCACCTTCGACATCCGCCGGGCCGACAAACGGGACCTCGTCGAGAAGTGGGTCCGAGGTGGCGCGCAGGCGAGTCCAGACGACGAGGCCGCGTCCGTCGGACCGCGTCACGCCGAGGCGAACGACTACTTTCGCACGGGCCAGGAGCTGTATCAAGCCGGTAGGGTCGGCGAGGCCGTTGCCATGTGGCGCAAGGGAGTCGACCTGGAGCCCGACAACTACATCATCCGCAAGCAGATCTGGGCCGTGGAAAACCCCGACAAGTTCTACGCTGGCGACGTCGACTTCGACTGGCAGAAGGAACAGCTCTCCAGGGGCCTGTAGGGGCGGCTAGGAACCGCTCCCAGGAGAAGAGCACGGGGAGCACAGGGAAGCGGCTTGCGAGGAGTCTGAGGGGGAAACCCTCGGACATGATTTCCCCCCTTCCTGGTCAGGAAGGGAGCCAGGGGGATGGTCGAAAGGGTCTTTAGACACCTTGTTAGCCACCGGTGACGACGTTCCGAGGCCGCCCTTCGAGCAACGCGATGACGTTATCGACGGCGCCCTCGCTGAGAAGCTCAACCCCTCCGGCGTCTGGTCCGCGGCGTGTGGAGTGAGGACCACCTGCTGGGCACGACAAGATCGGATGATCCGCCGGCATGGGCTCGGCCGCCGGACCCCTGGTATCGGTCCTGATTAGGAGGCTACCGCCCCCGGAAAACGCAGTCGCCCTGGGATTCTCGGGCCGGAGAATACCCCCAACTATCGTCCTCAAAGCAATTGCCTCCCACTTTGGCGCTGGGCTACAGTAACCTATCATGCTGTTGGTGCGGAGGCTGCTCACCATACCGGCGGGGATCGCCCTGCTGCTGTTCCTCGTGGTGGCGCTCGTCGTCGTACAGGTCAGCGGGACCTTCCTGGACCCGGACTTCTTCCCCCGTGAGCTTCGAAAGGCGAACCTCTACGAGTTCGTCGTGGTCGACCTGCTGACCTCAGCCGTCGACGAAGCCCGCGAGCTGAGCCCCGAGGAGTTCTCCGACAGCTTCGACAGCAATCCGCTGGTCGCCTCGGAGCTCTCAACCGAGGACATCGTGTCGTCCGTCAACAGGGCCGTGCCCCCGGAATGGATCCAGGCGCAGGTCGAAGAGGCATTCGACCAGATAGGCCGGTATCTGAACGGAGAGCGGGACGAGTTCACGCTGACGATACAGGCGGGTGAGCGGGTGCCCACGGTCGTCGCCGAGATCAAGGGGCTGCTGCGCAAGGCCGACGCCTACGGCCTGCTCTTCGACGAGGTAATCACCCCCGCCATCGACGACGCGCTGGCAAACGAGCTTCCCCTCGACGTGGACATCTCCAGCCAGCGGATCGCGGACGCGGTGCGCGCCGTTGCTCCCCGAGAATGGGTTCAGGCCCAGGTCGAGAGCGCCCTGGACGAGCTTACCCCCTATGTCGTCGGGGAGAGAGACACATTCGAGCTGCGGGTCGAGCTGGCCGATCGCGTCGAGGTCGCGTTGGCCGAGGTCCGGGCCCTGCTCGGGGAGGCTGATGCCTACGAGCTCCTGTTCGACGAGATCGTCGCTCCAAAGATCGACGACGCGCTCGCTCAGGAGCTCCCGCTCGACATCGACGTGTCCAGCACCCGGCTCACCTCCGCGGTCCGCGCCGTCGCGACCCGCGAGTGGGTCGACGCGCAGGTCGATGTCATCCTGGAGCAGGCGACGCCCTACCTCGTCGGGACCGAGGATTCTTTCGAGATACGGGTCGAGCTGGCAGACAGGGTGGAGATCGCCCTGGCCGAGATCAAAGATATCCTCAGAGAGACAGATGCCTACGCGCTACTGTACGACCAGGTCGTCGAGCCTGCCGTCCTGGACAGCCTGGCCGGGGATATCCAGCTCCCGTTCGGCATCTCGGTGACGGAAGTCGAGGTCGTGTCGGCCCTGAGGGAGGTGGCGCCCGTCGATTGGGTTCAGGAGCAGGCCGAGGCCCTTATCGACAGCATCGGGCCGTACCTGACCGGCGCGGAGGACCAGTTCTTCGTCGACATCTCGCTTGTCGACAACAAGCGCGACGCCTCTGAGGTGATCGAGGCGCTCGTGATTCAACGGCTGGAAGAGGCGAGCGCCCGGCTTCCGGATTGTACCTCGTCGCAGCTACTGGACCTGGCCGCCGGTGACCTCGGCGTACTCAGCCGTTGCGTCCCGGGGGGGATCGATCTCGCCCAGACGATCCAGGTGCTCGACCTTGACATCGCCGGGGAGATCGACCGCCGCATTCTATCCTCGGTCCCCAACACCATCAGGTTCACGGACCAGAACCTTCGCCAGACTCTCGAGGCCGCCGGAGCCTCGGAGAATGTCGAGCTCGTCGACACGGTCCGCGAGGTTGTCAGAGACGGTTGGACCTACACGAGTTCCGAGCTCCGCAGCGATCTGATCGCTACGGACAAGCAGGCCATCGCCGACGGGATCGACGACGTCCGGGACATTCTCGCCAACGGCTGGACCTACGACGAGACGGACCTGCGCCAGCAGATCGTCGACCTGGGAGTCGACTCCACGGACGTGCTCAAGGCCCTCGACGACACTCGAGCCTTTCTCGCTGACGGCTGGACTTACACTGACACCGATCTGCGGGAAGACCTCGGGAGCGGAGTCGACGACCTGGACAGAGGGCGACGAATACTCAAGCAGATTCGCACTTTTCGCTGGATCGTCTACTTACCCCTTATCGTACTGCTGCTTGGGATTGGATTCCTGGGCGGGACGACCTGGTGGAGCCGGACGGCCTGGGCCGGCGGAGCGCTGGCCATCTGTGCGGTGCTCATCATGATCACTTTCGGCCCGGTGTACGGCGCAGTGGTCGGGTCACGCCTGGATGACGCCCGAGAGGAGGCCCTGAGCAACATAGACGCCGGGAGCGACTTCTTCGATACGCAGACACTGGCCGTCAACAAGGCGCTTGACATGGGAGTATCCGTGGCCGACGGCCTCGCCGGCGGCGTGTTCGGGCTGGCCATCATGCTGCTGGTCCTTGGCCTCGTAATGGCCATCGCCCCGACCGCCTGGTTCTACTACTCGAAGAGGAAGCGGGATGACACTCAGTGGGCTTGACGGGGTCCGGCGGTGGACTCGGCTCTCCATCGCCACGCCACCAGCAGTGCGAGCGCAATCCCAAGGCCGGCCAGAGCCATTGGTCCGGCCGACGGTATGGGCTCGGGAACCGAGACATCGACGCCTGCGGAGTGCGAGGCAATGGGTGACCCAGCAGCGTCGTAGTACGTCACGGTGAAGGTCTCGCCGTGCTGGGCGAAGACGAGCCCGTCGACCGGGCTCGCCGCCCGGGAATCCGGGCTCAGCCCGACGCCTCCGACGAACAGGCCCGAGGTCGGGCTGCCGGTGAGGTCGGTCTCGCTGACCACCTCGGTTAGAGAGACCCACTCTCCTTCGGGATCGGACGTACTGCTGGCGCGGACCCGCAGGTCTGACGAGCTGTAGATGTCCAGAACATCGAAGTCGAAGCGAATCTCAACGGTGCTGCCGGGCTCGACGTCGGTCAGCAGAGTCACGCTGCCCGTCGAGGCCGAGATGTTGGCGACCAGCACGTCGATCCCGTCGACCCTGACCGTCCAGGGAGCTCCCGTCGACAGCGGCGTATTGGCAGGCTCGGCGGAATCGTATCCGGCGCCGGCCGAGAGCGCGAACGCGGCCGGATCGGGCGCCCCGGTCGCAAAGCTCCACCATGTTCCCGCCGGGGCCGCGGTCTCGATAGCCGTCCAGGTCCCGACGCCCGTGCCCGTCGTGGCAAGATCGGAATCCTGGACGAAGAAGGTCACGGCGTCGCCCAGCAGCACGGAGTCTGCCACGTTGCCTGCGCCGTCCTGGATCTCGACCGTATCCTCGGTAACAGCCCGCACGATCGCGTCCATGCCGAGAGTTGTTACCAGGACAAAAGCGAGAAATGAGGCTCCGATCGCTGCCAGATGTCGCCCCATGTACGCTCCACCTCCGGAATCGCAGCTCGGAAGCCGAAAGAGTATCGCCGGTTGGCGACCGGGTCAATTGTGGTTTTCACTGTAATGGGCGCCCCCACAAGCATCGACGATAGCCTGGGATCGTCTAACAGGCACCGAACTTGAGTGGCACAGCATCATATTAGTTGATCTGAACACGTCAACAAGATATACTAAGAGAATGATGAAATATGGGCGTGCAGAGGGCGAAGCCCCTTTGCCGGGAGTTTGAGGGTGTCCCTCAGACATTTCTCTCCCCCTTTTGGGTGGAGCGGGCCGATCCTTAGCAGCATGACGAGATACGGGGAGTGCAGATCCCGACAAGTCGGGATTGCAAGGAGTCTGAGGGTTTCCCTCAGATATGATTTCTCCCCCTTCCTGGCCAGGAAGGGGGCCAGGGGGATGGTCGAAACGATTCCACAGCACTCCGCTAGTTAGCCAAGCATCAAGGTGACAGGAAAGTGGTTTTGAGACCAGATCAGTTTACAGAGCAGGCGCAGGAAGTCATATCCAAGTCGCAGGACATCTTCCGGCGCTACAGGCACAGTCAGTGGGACGTGGAGCACATCCTGATGGCGCTCCTCGAGCGGGAGCAGGGCGTGCCGGTCGAGATCTTGAAGGAGCTCGGCGTCTCCGTCACGGCCGTCCGGAGCCGGCTGGACGAGCTGCTGGAGGCCGCGCCAAAGACTCAGTACGAGTCCTCCCAGGTCTACGTGGCTCCCAGGGCCGCCCGAATCCTGGAGTGGTCCAAGGCTGAGGCCGACCGGATGAACGACGATTTCATAGGCACCGAGCACCTGTTCGTGGCCGTCATCCAGGAGGAGGAAGGCGACTCTGCCAAGGTTCTGGCTGAGTTCAAACTGAACCTGGAGAACGTCTACCAGGCCCTTCAGAGGATTCGGGGAGGCCACCGCGTGACCGACCCGAGGGCCGAGAGCCGCTACCGCTCCCTGGAGCGGTACAGCGTCGACCTGACCCAGCTCGCTCGAGACGGCAAGCTGGATCCCGTCGTCGGCAGGGACCTCGAGATATCGAGGGTGATGCAGACGCTCATCCGCCGGACGAAGAACAACCCTGCCCTGATCGGCGGCGCCGGCGTCGGCAAGACGGCCATCGCCGAGGGGCTCGCCCAGCGGATCGTCTCCGGCGACGTACCGGAAGAGCTCCTGGGCCGCAAGGTCCTGTCCCTGGACATCGGAGCGATGGTGGCCGGCAGCAAGTTCCGGGGCGAGTTCGAGGAGCGGCTGAAGGCCGTCATGGACGAGATCAAGCAGGCACAGGGAGAGATCATCCTCTTCATAGACGAGATCCACACCGTCGTCGGCGCAGGCGCTGCCGAAGGGGCCGTGGACGCCAGCAACATGATGAAGCCGGCCCTCGCAAGGGGCGAGCTGCAGTGCGTGGGCGCAACGACCGAGTCCGAGTACCGCAAGTACATCGAGAAGGATGCGGCCCTCGAGCGCCGCTTCCAGCCTGTGCTGGTCGAGGAGCCCGATCTGGAGACCGCCCTCGAGATGCTCAGGGCGCTCAGACCGAAGTATGAGGCCCACCACAAGGTCACCATCGAGGATGGCGCCCTGGACGCCGCCGTGCGCCTAAGTCAGCGTTACATCTCCGATAGGCTCCTGCCCGACAAAGCTGTCGACCTGATCGACGAGGCGGCCAGCAAGGTCCGCATCGATGCTCAGGCTCTGCCCAGGGACCTGAAGGACCAGGAGAAGCGGATGCGGCAGCTTCAGGACGAAGAGGAGGCGGCAGCTCAGCGCAGCGAGTATCAGCGCGCCGCGGAGCTTCGGGCCGACCGTCTTCGCCTGGAGGAGGAGTTCAACCGCGACAGGTCGGACCAGCTAAAGGATGTGAACGTCGACATGGTGGTCGACGCCGAGGCAATAGGCCGGCTGATCGCCAGCTGGACGGGCGTCCCGGTCGACCGGCTGCTCGAGGGCGAGGCCGAAAAGCTCCTCCACATGGAGGAGCGGATCCACGAGCGCGTAATAGGACAGGATACGGCCATCGTGGCCGTGTCCGATGCGATACGCCGCGCCCGCGCCGGGCTCAAGGACCCGAAGCGGCCCATCGGCAGCTTCATCTTTCTGGGACCGACCGGAGTGGGCAAGACGGAGCTGGCTCGCGCGCTGGCCGAATACCTCTTCGACGACGAGGAGAACATGGTGCGCATCGACATGTCCGAGTACATGGAGAAGCACACCGTGTCCAGGCTGATAGGTGCTCCTCCGGGCTACGTCGGCTACGACGAGGGGGGTCAGCTCACGGAAGCCGTGCGGCGGCGCCCGTTCCGTGTCATCCTCTTCGACGAGGTGGAGAAGGCCCACCCGGACGTCTTCAACGCGCTCTTGCAGATCCTGGAAGACGGACGCCTCACCGATGGGCAAGGAAGGACCGTCGATTTCAGGAACACGCTGGTCATCATGACCAGCAACCTGGGCACGGGCGAGATAGACAAGCCGGCCGTGGGGTTCCTGCGCGAGTCTGGCAAGGAAGCCCAGTCCGCCAGGATGCGCTCGACTATCGAGGACGCGCTGAAGAAGACGTTCCGGCCCGAGTTCCTGAACAGGATCGACGAGATCATCGTCTTCGAGCAGCTTACGAGGGATCACATCCTGGAGGTCGTAGACCTGATGGTCGCCGAGGTCGCGGGACGCCTGGTCGAGAGCGGCGTCACGATATCGCTCACCGCCGAGGCCAAGGCATGGCTCGGCGACGAGGGCTACGACCCGGTCTACGGGGCCCGGCCTCTCCGCCGTACGGTGCAGCGCTTCGTGGAGAACGCGCTCTCAAAGAAACTCCTGGCGCACGAGTTCAAGGCGGGAGACCAAATCGTCGTCGACGCCGGCGAGAGCGGTCTGACGTTCAGCAGCTCTCCTGCCGCCGCGGAGGCGGTGCCGACCGGATAGGCGCGCGCGACCGTGCGCTGGTACCGTCATCCCCCCTGTTCGGACAGCAATGCAGGAATCGAGCCCTCAGGGGACCTCTCAGGAGGCTCGATTCCGCTTTTGGACGCTCGGGCCACTCCCGAGCTCGGACTCGGGTGCAAGAATCCCAGCGGCCGCCCACCGCCATCCGATCGTGTATGATTGCTCTGCCCGGCGAGTCCCGATACATCGACGTTGATGGCCTGAAGACCCATTACGTCACCGCGGGGAACGGGTCACCGGTCCTTCTGCTGCACGGTCTCGGAGCTTCGGTCGTCACCTGGCGGGACAACATCGGCCCGCTCTCCGAATCTCATACCGTGTACGCGTTGGACTTCCCGGGCCACGGGGACACGGACAAGCCCGACATCGACTACGCTCCGGACACGATCCTGCGGTTCATGGTGAGATTTCTCGATGAGCTGAGGCTCGGTAGGCCGGCGATCGTCGGGAACTCGGTGGGAGGAGCGGTCGGGCTGATGATGGCCCTCCGACACGCGGACCGCGTCTCCAGGCTCGTGCTGGTGGACAGCGCGGGGCTCGGGAGAGAGATCTCCCCGTACATCCGGCTGGTGGCGCTGCCCCTCGTCGGTAACGTGCTGGAGAGCTCCAGGGTCGGCGGGAGCAAATACATGCTCTACAACGTCTTCTGGGACGAGAAGTTCGTGACCCGGGAGCTACTGGACGAGCTCTACCGGTCCCGGCAGATGACCGGGGCCAAGGAAGCGGTAGTCAGAACCATCCGACGATCGGTGAACCTCTTTGGTCTGCGGCCACAATACATCTTCGCCAGGTCACTCCGGGACATCACGAGCCCCCTGCTCGTGGTGTGGGGAGCCCAGGACCGGATCATACCGGTCGTCCACGCCCGTAGGGCGGCGCAGGCGGCACCCGGCGTGCGAGTCGAGATCTTCGACAAGTGCGGACACTGGCCTCATATGGAGAAGGCGCCCGCCTTCAACTCGCTCATCCTCGACTTCCTGTCAGACTAGCCTCCACGTCGGCATGCCTGTCCTTCCGCTGGAGCGCGCCGCATGCGCATGACGTCGGCTGAGAGCTTCAGGGGGCTGACCCTCGTCTACCGCAGGTGGGAACGCTGGATCCAGAGCCTTGCCGTTCTGGCCGTCCTGGGCATGCTGGCGGCACTGTGGCTGCTGCGCGGGACTCTCTCAAGCCTGCCCCAGGTGGGATACCCGGCCGTTTTCCTCCTGAGCCTGCTGGGCAGTGCGGCAATGGTGGTGCCGGTGCCGGGGCTCCTCTCCGTCTGCGCGCTCAGCCTCACGCTGGTCCCGATCTTCGTGGCGCTCGTTGCCACCGTCGCCGAGACCATCGGCGAGATCTCCGGCTACGCCGTCGGTTACGGTGGCAGGAGGGTCATCGAGGGCCGTGGCTTCTACGCCAGGGTGGCGGGGTGGATGGAGCGCAGGGGGGTACTGGTCATCTTCGTGATATCGATTGTACCCAACCCCTTCTTCGATGTGATCGGCATCGCAGCCGGCGGCCTCCGCTTCCCGCTGCGCCGGTTTCTCGTCATCGTCTTCGCGGGCAAGATCATCAAGAACACGGGAGTCGCGTACGCCTGCGCTCTGGGAGTCGGCTCGATTCCCTGGCTGGGCATCGGGTGACCCGCCGCGCTAGCTGGTGAGGCGCAACACGGCGATGCTATAATAGTTCGCACCGCCACCGGGTGCAGGACCCGTCCGCACCCGCACCTCCTCAACACTCCGCAGTAGCTCAGTGGTAGAGCGGTCGGCTGTTAACCGATTGGTCGTAGGTTCGAATCCTACCTGCGGAGCCACGCACCTGTATACAGGTGTTCCCGCCCTATCATCCCTCTAGAAAATGGAGGGATGTCGTGCAAACAGCGGTCGGTTACTCGGTACTTATCCGTGGATTTCGGCTAGCTCTCAGCGTCGAGGGCCTCAGGCCTCACACCATCAATTGCTACGTTCGGGACGTAGAGCGGTTTGCGGCTCATTGTGAAGGCAAGGACCCAGGGTCAGTAACCTCAGGGGACATTCGCGCCTACGTTCTTGAACTGCAAGCGCGTGTGGCACCCAAGACGGTCTACGAAGCCCAGCTCGCTCTCCGACGCTTCTTCCGCTTCCTCCACCGCGAAGGAGACATCGCCGGCGACCCCACTCGGGACACGAAGCTGACTCGGTACAGGGTTCCATGGGGATGCCTAACTGGGAGGCGCGCGTCGTCGAGCTGGACGGCAAGACCGGCGTCAGAGTCGTCCCCCTGGGTACCTCGTCGCTGCAGGCGCTGGAGCGATATGCGAGGAGGTGGGGTGTCACGGACGGACCGCTGTGGCAGGGGAAGAAGGGGCCGCTCACGGGCTCGGGGGTCCTACAGATAGTGCGCCGACTCTGCCGCAGGGCCGGAGTCCAGGAGAAGGGCGTGCACGCGTTCAGACGGGCCGCCGCGGCCCAAATGAAGCGCCTTGGCATGCAGGACAGCGACATCCTCGAAGTCATGGGCTGGAAGAACATCACCATGCTACGTCGCTACATCGCCGCCGTGGCAGGGGAGCTGGCTCAGGAGGCCCACAAGAGGTACAGCCCTGGGGATGCCATCCGTGTGCGCTAGGGTGCGATTCGCACTCCACCGGACTCGCCAGCCCCCTGGTAAAGAGAAGGCCCCGAACGGAAGGAGCGCGTCCGGGGCTTGAAAACGGGGAGAGGGGGCGTTAGCCACAATCGTCTGAGCTGTATTTTCCTACAGCTTGGGCGACCCCGCCGCCGTCGCTAGTCGCTAATCATCGATGGCCAGCTCAACAGCGATGGGGCTAGCCGGGCTCAGGAAGCAGCCCCAGCTGCGCCATCATGGACAGCTGGTCGAAATAGATGGCGTCCTCTGTCAGCTTGCCCCCGGAGTTGACCTTGAACACCGCGGCGCCCCGAATAATCACCTGCTTCCCTGTCGGAGGTAAAGGCTCGGGCCCGCCCACCAGGGTCCCCGTCTGCGTCCCCACCATGAGCCACTCAACGGCCCCCGTGTCGCCCTCAACCACTTCGGTGGTGAACTTCATGGAAATGTCGGGGAAGCCGTTAAACAGCTGCGCATACTGTGTTTCAATGGCTGCCCGCCCTTTAGCTGGCTCGGGTAAGCCGGGCATTGACAAGGTCGCGTCCTCCGTGTAAAAGGCGGCGACCGCCACGGCATCCCTCCGGCTGAACGCGTCCGTGAACCCCTGGTTGTTCTCCCGTATCGTCTGTGGCGTCACCATGTCTACCCTCCTAATGGACTTCCTCAATGTCCGCGATTGTAGTTCCCGGACCCCGTTTGTCAACCCAGGGGTTCTGCCCCTTCGCCTCTACTCCCATTAGGCGGTCGACGGCGACGGGGTGTCAGCGGGTCCCCGGCCTTGCCCGATAGTCGGCGATGAGGGAGTCCATCTCCTGGCGCGCCAGCTGCAAGGTATAGCGAATCTGCGCCACCCTAGACCATTCGGCCTCGTCAAGTCGTTGTTCCAGAGTCCGCGGGGCGTAACCGAAGTGTTGCACGTACTCACTGATTCGCTCGGCGCGTTGTTGAACATCCGGGACTTGCCTGGTCGCGGGTGACCACCGGGCGTCGCTGACCATCCACTCCTCAAAGGGTAGGTCGCGCTTGGAGTCGTCGCATCTGGGGCAGGAAGGAACCATGTTACCCAGCACGGCCTCTCCGCCCTGCATCACAGGCACGACGTGGTCCCAGCGCCCGATTTCGGGAGACCCGCAATAGACGCACTCGGGCTCCCCCGTACCGAAGAAGAGGGCCAGCACCTCTGCCTGCTCCGGCTTCCCGAACTGTCGGCGTCCTAGGCAGTCGTTAAGTGCCCGCTCTACCATGGAGAAGGCGAAGCCGGGGGTGGTTCGTTGTGGGACTCGGGGCAGGTTCATGGCGCCTCAAGTAAGGTCTCGGCCAGGGTATACCGCCGGGCCGCCGGTCGCGCGAAGCGTTCCCGCTTCCGGTTCTCCTACGCAGTGCAAAACAGGGGCTCCACAGGGTGCCTCGGTGACCTCGGGCGGAGACCATGAACGTATTTTACGCTGTGTAAGGTAAATCCTCTACTCCGAGTGGTAGAATGGCGATATGGGAAGACCGTCTTGGCTAGAACTGGCAGGTATCGCCGCTCTCGGGGTCTTTGGTGCCCTATGGGGCCTGAGCCTCTTCCTGTTCCGCGACCCCTCGGACCCGCATTGGGCTGAGTTCGCCTTTGGCTTCATGGGAGTGGCCAGTGCGGTCGCCGTCAGCATGCTGATTGTACCCCTCCATTGGTGGCTGCGACACCATTACCGGGGCAAGCCAATCACGGGGGAGGAGCTACTCTACCTGACCAGCACGCAGCCGCCGGACATGGTGGCGTTCGCTACGGGGGTCGTCGAGCGCGCCGTGTTCACCACCCTTGCCCTGTTACTTCTTACGACCGGTCAATCGGAGCCACTCATGGTAGAGGGGCACGTGGCTGCGGTCGCCAGCATCGCGGGGGGCTGGATTGTGCTCAAGACCGTCATGGGATGGAGGCGGCTCACGACGGGTGACCCCGCCATCCAGCGGCTCTCCATGGTGGGGATAGTGGGCTCCCTCGGGTCCGTGTTCCTGGGGGTGCTCGCTGGGGTCCTCACACTTCGACTGTACTTCCAGTAGACGGCCGACCGCGACGGGGTGTCAGCCCCACCCGACCCACGAAGGACCTCGTCTCCTGGCTTCGCTCTTTTGCCGCCAGGGCTCTGTCTGAACCTGAATGGGACACGCCTGCTCCTTTCGTGAGGTAACTCTACCTCAGGAGCTCACGCCACTACTACTCCTCGTGTTTCTCACCTCCAGATGTGTCCCATTTTCGCTGACGATCTACAGTTGCCACCGATAATGCCCGTTACCAGGCGGCCCTCGCCTTATGGTAGAGTGCGTTCGTCGATAGGGCAACCCTTGAAATTAGCCAAAACCAAGGTAGGAGGACAGGTATGAAGGTTCACCTAGGCTCCCCGATGGCCATACCGTCAAGGGGGCAACTGAGGGAAGCTATAGCTTCTCGCCTGCCGGGTATCGGGTGGCCCAGGAACTTGACGGGCTGGCACATAACCGGTCTAGGCCTCATCTTGGTAATCCTGTTGACGGTGGCATTGGTGCTGGCCTGGGGGGACACTCTGTCCTTCCCCAAGGTGCTGGACAAAGAGGTACCAACGCGGTTGGCGAGCGTTAGCGCGGAATTACAAGGCGATTTGGAAAGTGGGATCATTTCTAGTGATCTACGAAGGGCGTTTAGCGATAAGGGGGCCGGCCTTTCGGACCGTGCCACGGTTTCAACCGTGAAAGAGGGGCGCGAATGGCTAATAACGGCTCCCAGCGAAGTGTTCGTCGTCGTAAAAGAGGGCGGTGTGCTGAACATCGGTGATGGGCTACTGAAGGTTAGTAGCTCGCAATACCAGAGGGATTTGGCCAAGGGGATTATCCCGGAAAATCTAAGAGAGGGGTTTAGGCTTAAAGATATCGGCCTGTCCGATAGTGCCAGGGTTTCAACGGTAGAGGAAGGAAGATCGTGGTTAATAACCGATCCCAGCAAGAAGTACACTGTCGCAAAGCAGAGTTACCTAAACGTTGGCGATATAGCGGTTCGCGTCAGCCCGGAAACACAGGAAGATTTGGACAATAGCGTAATCTCGGAAAATCTAAGGATCCAGTTGAGGGGCAAAGAAATCGGTCTCTCGGATGGCGCCACGGTCTCAACACTGGAGGTAGGCAGCAGCTGGCTGATAACCGACCTCGACCTGGCTACGACATACACGGTCACAAAAGGAGAAGATCAGCTGGACATCGACGAGGTAGAAGGGAGGGAAGTATTCCTCAATAAAGATATTGCCAGTGCCGTTGATACTGCCACGGATTACGTGACCAGAGAGGGAGACTTTGTCTTTGACTTTATCGGCGATGTGATCAAGCAGGTGCTGACCTGGATTGAGGATGCCTTGCTTTGGCTGCCTTACCCGGTGCTCATAGCCGGTGTCGCCCTTCTGGCTTGGCGGATGGCCGGCCTTGGAGTGGCCCTTTTTAGCGGCGTGAGCCTCTTGTCGATTGGATTTGTGGGCTTTTGGCCCAGTGCCATGGAGACCCTTTCCTTGATGTTGACCGCGGTGGCCATATCCACCCTGATAGCCTTACCTGTTGGCATTATCGCTGCCCGCAGCAACGCCGTGGACGCCGTGCTGCGGCCGGTGCTCGATGGGATGCAGACCATGCCCAGCTTCGTGTACCTGGTACCGGCAATCTTTTTCTTCGGCCTGGGCAATGTCCCTGCGGTTATCGCTACCATCATCTATGCCGTGCCCCCGGCCATCAGGCTGACCAACCTGGGTATCCGGCAGGTCTCCCCCGAAACCCTGGAGGCGGCTAGGGCCTTTGGGGCTACACCGTTGCAACTCCTTATCAAGGTGCAAATCCCCCTGGCTTTGCCAACCATTATGGCGGGTATTAACCAGACTACCATGATGGCACTGGCCATGGTAGTAGTGGCTTCCCTGGTAGGCGCCGGTGGCCTGGGGGCGGATGTACTCAAAGCCATCGGCCGGCTGCAAATCGGCAACAGCCTCCTGGCAGGAATGAGCATCGTCTTCCTGGCAATTATTATCGACCGCATCACCCAGGGCTTCGCCACGGCCCAAGCGAAGGCTACCCAGGAGTAGCCGGTCGCGCAAGGTTGATCAGAGGAGCATAGGAAACACGAGGGGCGGCGACATCTTATCGCCGCCCCCCCATCGTCGGCAATCAACGGGGCTATTTTTCTCTGCTAGCCCACAAGGCCATCCCTCACCTTCTGGGCCACGTCCGCGGGCACCCACCGGGTCCACGCAGCCTCATGGTTCTTCAGGAACCAGGTGGCCACCTCTTCGAAACTCGCGTCAGTCTCTGCCTTATAGGCATTGGCAGCCACGTCGACGGCAGCGGTAAAGTCCCAGTTTCTCAGGAACTCAATCACATCAGGCGCCCGCTGGACCAAAGTGGGGTGGACTACGATCCTTATGTTGGCGACGGGGTAGCCGCACCCGGTCCCCGGGCCAGCGCCCGCAGCGCACTCAGGCTCTTCAAGGCGGGTCAGGTCCAGCTCGGCGGCGGGCTTGGTGGGGCCCCACATGTAGCCCACCCAGGCCTCGCCCTTGGCGTAGGCCCCCTCCAGGGAGGCGAAAAGGGAGGCCTGAGACCCGGGGTCCTGGAGGGTGATAATGTCATCCAGGCCGTAGGCTATCAACTGGGCCTCGTTGAGCTCTGAGCACGCCCATGCCGAGAGGCACTGCGGCAGGACTATCTTGCCCCCTTCCTGGGGGAAGATGTCCGCGTGCTCCCTCAGGTCCTGGACCGTCACCAGTCCCGGGTTCTGCTCCACCACGTAGGTGGGGACTACATAGGCGCTCTGCCAGTTGTCATCCAGGCTCTTCCCCACGGGTATGATGTCACCCCCGGCCAGGGCTTTGTCCCAGAAGGCCTGCTGGTTGGGCAGCCATATTTCCATGGTGACGTGAATGTCACCCTTGAGGAGGCCCGCCTGGAGAGGAACGGTCCCCCCAAAGATCGCCTCGGTGGGGTATCCGAAGCCGTCTTCGATTATGCGGCGTGCTATGGCGTTCTGGATCTGGGCGCTGTCCCAGTCCAGGTCGGCGAAAATTATCGTCTCCTTGGCCGCTGCTCCCGCTCCCTCTTCCTCCTCATCGCCGCATGCTGCGGCCACCAAGAATAGCGCTGCTCCCAACAGCGCCACCATAATGTAGAGAAACCGGATCCTACCAACTAATTTAAACATGCACATTTCCTCCTTTGATTTTGGTTCTCTTGCCTATACCTGGGTCATCGTTAACATTACGTCGGACCGGTGTACCTCACCTACGAGTTCGCCGGCTTCGTTCCGGACCTGGATCGGTTGTTGGTGTTGCATCAGTACGGGGATCAGCTCTTCTAAACGGGTATCGGCACTGCAGCAAGGACCATCAGAGTCTAGTCCTTCAGTCCTTGGTTCCTTCATCACGCTCCTGGCCTTCAACACCGACTCCCGGCGGACATCCCGTATAAACTCGGTAACGTACTCGTCTCCAGGGTTCAGGACTATCTCTTCTGGGGTGTCTAGCTGGACGATTTCTCCATCCCGCATGATGGCGATCCGGTCGCCCAGCTTCAATGCCTCGTTGAGGTCGTGGGTGATAAAGACCATGGTCTTGTGGAGCTGCGCTTGTAGCTTGATGAGCTCCTCTTGCATGTTCCGCCGTATGAGAGGGTCAAGGCCGCTAAAGGGCTCGTCCAGAAGAATGATTTCCGGATCCACCGCCAATGCCCGAGCCAGACCTACCCGCTGCTGCATGCCGCCACTCAGCATCCTCGGGTAGCTGGTTTCCCAGCCCTTCAACCCCACCATCTCCAAAATCCCCTGTGCCCGTTCCAGGCGCTCCTCCTTATCCACGCCTTGGACCTCCAGGCCCCAGGTCACGTTATCTATGACCCGCCGGTGAGGCAAAAGGCCATATTTTTGGAAGACCATGCCCATCTTTCCTCTGCGCAGATGGATAAGCTGCTGGTCGGTACACTCCATGATGTCTTCACCGTCGATCTCGATGACCCCTTGCGTGGGCTCTATCAGCCGCAGGAGACAGCGCACCAAGGTAGACTTTCCGGAGCCTGAAAGACCCATGACCACAAAGACCTCACCCTCGTGGACGTCAAAGGAGACGTCCCTGATGCCGATGACGTGATCGGTGCGCTCCAGCACCTCACCTCTCGACGCATCGGGGACCCATTCCTCGCTCAAGACAGACGAGGCCCGGGGGCCAAAGACCTTCCAGAGGTTCCGGACAGATATTCGAACGTACCGGCTGTCCGTTTCGGCCACGGTATAACCTCCTCCGGGCCCAACTCCGAAGAACTCGTCCCCTGTCTGGTTGTCGAAGACGCCCCGATGGAGGCTCCCCGCCTCATCCCAAAAGGAGCGATACAGTGCGTCCTCCGGGTCGTAACTGCTCCGTATCCTGCTCGGTGAACCTCGAGACCATGCCCCGCCTCTCCCAGATACTCAGGGTCGGTCAAACCAAAGGCCCGCCCAAAACCTCGAATGGAAACTGGCGACACTGAGCGGGCGCCAGGGCCGACTGGATCGGCCCGCTATGGCTCGTGGGGGAAGACCCGCCTGAGAAGAGGTATGTCCGGGGTGGATTCAGACGATGCACGCCCTACGGAAACTGAGGATTCGCCAAAGGAGGGGAGCAATGGCCGGACGCGACTGGTCAGGTTCCGCCTGATGTGGCTCTTCGTTGTCCTGCACGATCTCAGCATGGCTAACGGGCATCGTAGCGGCGCGGTCCCAGCTTGTCAAACTTGCGCCAAAGCTGCCGCGAGGCCCAGGAGGTTAAGATATCGTCAGGATTTCCGGCGGCGTCGCTGCCGACTGCGGAGGTGGATTGCCCTGAGCAAAGTGAAGATCGGCACGGCCTCCTGGACTGACAAGCCTCTGATAGACTCCCACGCGTTCTATCCCGACGGATGCACCTCGGCGGAGGCCCGGCTGCGCTTCTATGCGGAAAACTTCCCGATGGTGGAGGTCGACAGCACCTACTACGGCATGCCCTCCGAGCGCAACTCGAATCTCTGGATCGAGCGGACGCCGGACGGGTTCACCTTCAACGTAAAGGCGTTCCGCCTCTTCACCACGCACCGGACGCCTCCCAAGGCGCTCCCAGTCGATGTCAGGAACGCTCTTCCCGGCGGTCCCGGCGCGACGCAGGGCCTCTACTACCGCGACGTGCCCCCGGATCTCAGGGACCTGGCATGGGAGATGTTCGCGAGCGCTCTCGCTCCCCTCCACACCGCCGGCAAGCTGGGCGTCGTCGTCTTCCAGTTCCCGCCCTGGTTCATGCCCCGGCAGGCCTCCTATAGCCACATCGAGGAGTGCAAGAGGCGGCTGCCCGAGTACGACGTCGCGGTCGAGTTCCGCAACCGGTACTGGCTCGACGGCGACAACCTGGAGAAGACGCTGGGCTTCCTGCGCTACAACGAGATCTCCTACATCGCCGTCGACGAGCCGCAGGGCTTCGAGTCGTCGGTGCCCCCGCTGGCCGACGTCACCGGCCCCTACGGGCTCGTCCGATTCCACGGACGCAACCGCTCGACCTGGGAGAAGAAAGGTCTGAAATCCTCGTCCGAGCGCTTCGACTACTACTACACCCGCGAGGAGATCGAGGAGTGGGTGCCGAAGATAGACGTGATGCGGCAGGGAGTCGAAGAGCTGCACCTGGTGGTGAACACCAACAACTGGGACCAGGGCGTGGTCAACGCCAGGCTCCTGGGCGATGTTCTCGGCGGCTAGGAGCCGCTCACGAGAGAAGAGGACGGAGAGTGCAGAGGGGCAAAGCCCCTTTGCAAGGAGTCTGAGGGTTTCCCTCAGATCTGATTTCTCCCCCTTCCTGGCCAGGAAGGGGGCCAGGTCCGATGATGCTTCGCTCATCGAGACTCTCGATGCCACGATTCATCGGGGCGTATCGGAGGGGATGGTCGAAAGGGGCTTTCGTCAGCAAGGTGATGAGATACGGGGAGTGCAGGCGGCTGGGAGCCGCATCCAAGAGAAGAGGACGGGGAGCGCCGAGCCGACCGGTTTGGGAAACTCGCTAGCAGTTCCAGAGGCCGGCGGACCGGGCTTTTGCCTGCTCCTCGAGTTGCAGGTACACGTCGCGCCGCCCGAACTCATCGAGGCTGGACGTCGTCGCGAGCCCCTCCTCGATGAGGGCGGCGCCCAGGTCGTGACCATCGACCTTTACGTAGACCAGGGGCCCGTCGCTCCAGGTCGGGGCCGTGGAGGCCGGATCCAGCACGATACCCGCCACGCGTCCCAGGGCCGCGCTCGAAGCGAACTCGACCGCCTGACCGGCCAGTCCACCCATGCACGAGCCGCTCGCGCCGCCGCCATCCCCGTTCGCGCTTGGGGCCCCGACAACGTCGGCACCCAGAAGACCCACAACCAGCGTCGAGCCGTCGGGGTACATCACCTCGAACCTGTCAGCGCCCAGGACCTGTATCACGGCCACCTGGAACTCGACCTCGAACGCGCCGAAAAAGGACAGGGGGAAACTCTGACGAATCCCGGCCGCCTCCATCTCCGAGGTCGCAGCCTCGGCGTCGGCGGCAGGATCGGCCGGGACGTCGCGCGCCTCGGCGATCTCGGGATCGGGGGCGGCGGTCGGAGTAGCCTGAGTGGCGGTCACTTCGGCCCGGTCGGTGGCGGAGACGTCGGGGTCTGAGCTGGACGTAGGCCCGCACGCGACGCCGACCACCAGCGCGGCCACCGCCACCGCCGGAGCCAGCCGCGACCAGCCCACTCGGTCCCACACGCGGCCTCTCCTATCTACAGGGAAGGGGCCTCAGTCGCCGGCTTCATCGGACCCGGTACCGCGCGAGGCGAAATACTCGTCGGCGAGCACCACCAGGGCCAGGACGGCCAGAAGGGTGCCGCCGATGAACCAGCCCGTTACGCCGAGCCTCCACTGGCGGTCGGCAATTCCGATGACGAGGCCGATGATCCCGCACGCCACTCCCCCCAGAGCCATCAAGCGGGCCAACTCTATCCGAAGGTTCATACGATCACCTCCCAGCGGCCCGATGGTATCACATCGGTACTGCTCGGCGGCAGGGGACTATGGTCGCCGGAAGACGGCTCCCGGCACTCAGGATTCGACGGCGAACTGGTCCTGGCCTATCAAGAAGGCCAGGCGGCTCCGGTTTCTGATGCTCAGCTTCCGAAGGATGCTGATGACCTCGTTGCGCACCGTGAAAACGGAGATCCCCAGCTCGGCGGCTATCTCCCCATTCGTTTCGCCCAGGGCGACCAGGAGAGCCACCTGCTGCTGCCTCCGGCCGAGGCTCGACAAGACCCCGCGGCGGTCCATGACGGGCGTGCCCCCCGGATTCCGGAATGCTTGCTCCATAAGCGTTCGCCCCCTCAGGTCTGGCTCGGTAGAAAGTGACAGCGCAACCCTAGGTTAGGGGCCGCCTTCGAGTCCGTGGGCCGTCCGGGGGTACAGTCGGCGGGCTACTCCGGCGGTTGGCCTCTGGTCTGGCCTCAATGTCGCGGCTAGGAGCCGTGTCCAAGAGAGGAAGACGGGGCGTGCTGGTCAGCCTAACGCGGATGAGGCCACGTTGTGTAGGCGCGCGCGGCTGTGCGTCCACAGGCGCCATTCACGCCGTGGTCTGATACCAACGGGAGGCCGGGAGCGAGGGGTGTGCAGATCCCGACTTGTCGGGATTGCCGGGGGTCTGAAGAGAGGGAAATCCTCAGCTATCAGCTAGCCGCTTCCTTCCCAGGAAAGGGGCGAGGGGGGACGGTCGAAACTGTCTTTAGGCGGCGCCGTTGGGCTGGCGGCCGTACGTCATGAGCACGGCCTGCAGACGATTCTCCGCTCCGAGCTTGATGAACAGGCGCTGGCACAGGTTCTTCACCGTGGACAGGCTGTAGTTCAGGATGTCCGCGATCTCCTGGTTCGTCTTGCCCACCGCCAGGAGTTCGAGGAGCTGTTTCTCTTTGTCGCTGAGCTTCTTGCCGTTCAGTGCGGGGGCCGACCCGTCGGCGGCCATCCCGGATTGTAGCTGCGGCCGGAACCGGTCGGCCAGCCTCGCGTCCGCGCTGAAGATGCCCGAGGCTTTCAGGTCCAGCGAGGCCAGCAGCTCGCCGAGGTTCGCCTCCATGGCGAAGTAGCCGCGGGCTCCCGCCACCATGAATGTGGTCATGCGGTTGACGGACGGCTGACTGTCCAGGACCAGGACCGACAGCCCCGAGATGCGGTCCGTCAGCGTCTTGACCGCCTCAAGCTCCGAATCGCACCCGTTCGCCACAGCCAGAAGGACTACCTTCGGCTGGTGAATGCTCGCCAGATTCAGCAGCTCGTCGACTCGGGTGGCCGATCCAACCAGCTGGAACTTGGCGACCCTGGCGACGATGCTCTTGAGCCCTTCAGAAAGGATCTCGTTCTGTCCCAGGACAAGCACGTGCTCCCTGAGGGCCACGAGGTTGGAAGGGTGCGGTCTGTCGAGCGACTGGACGCTGTTGTGGGTCTCGTGGCCGTTCTGCGCCTTGTCCCAGGTTTGCATCACCTATACTCCTCGTCGTAGTCGCCAGTCTCCGGTCGACGGAAACGGAGATCGCCCGTGGCGGCAGACCCGCAGGTGCGTCCCGAGAGACTTGGTTCCAGTCCTAAGTCTAGGGCGCGCGGGTTAATTTACACGACGCGTGAGTAAAGGAAGCGTTGAGGGGCGGGAAAGCTTGGGAGCCGGTTCGTGGAAATTCCGTTAGATCGGACGATCGGGACCTGTGCGGCGGGAGCGACGGTCGCCGGCCGTCACTCTCGCCCGTCGAGGGGGGGACCGGGAGGCTCGTAGCCATCGCTCTCCGGACCCTTCGCCGTCTCGCCGACGCCGTCGGCCGGTGGCTGAGCCGGAGACAGCCGTGGCTTCGGATGCCACTCCATCGCCTGTCGCGGCATGGAGGTCGGTGGCTCCTCGGCTGGACCGTCGAGGGCCGTGTCGCCCGATGCCGTCCCGTCGTTGCCACTCGATGGGCTCCAGTGCTCGCCGGCAGATCTAATGGGCGATACATCTGGGCCATCCGCAAAGATGATGTCGACCCACCTGTCGGCGAAGCGTTCGAGCCGGGAGATCAGCTCGGTGGCGTCGTTGGACGAGATCAGGTCCGACTTGAGAGCCTCGCCGACATAGTCCTCGCATACACCGGCCATATGCAGCAGCATCCGATCGGCGGTGTAATCCAGCCTCCGAGCTATATGCTCCAGCGTGAGTCCCAGCCTGCGAAGCCTCGCCGCCTTTTCGAAGATGCCGAGCACCCGCCGAACGTCGTCCACTACGTCCTGTCCGAGTCCACGCGAACCACCTCCGGCTCTTCCGGTACGTCCGAGAAGATGACGGCCACCCACTCCTGGGCGACCTTGCCGAAGTGAGTCAGCAGCTCCATGGCCCTGGCGGACGTAAGGGTGCCGGACCTGATCGCCTTGCTGATCGTCTCCTCGAACCGGTCGAACAGACGGTCCATCATGCTGCCGTCGGTGAGGCCAAGCTCCCGGGCGACCTGCGCCTGCGTCAGGTCCAGCCCTCGAAGCTCGGCCGCCTTTTCGAAGACCCCGAGCATCCGCCAGACGTCCTCGACGCTGTCCACTAGCTGCGGAGTGAAGTCCCCGTCCAGTATCGAGACCTCACCCGTCTCGCCGGTGCTGGCCGCGGGCTCGTCGCGGGTGACCGTCTCGCCGGTGCTGGCCGCGGGCTCGTCGCGGGTGACCGTCTCGTCGGTGTCGGCCGCGGGCTCGTTGCGAGTGACCGAGTCGTCGTCGTGTGACGGGTCGCCGATCCTGCCGGGGAAGATTACAGCGACCCACTCGCCAGCCAGACGCTCGAAGTGGACGAGAAGCTGCTTCGCCTCATCTGATAGCCCGGTGCGGGAGCTGAATACGGTCGTGATCTTCTCCTCGGCGGTCTGCAGCAGCCGTCGGAGCATCAGGTCGGGCCCGAAGCCCAGCTCTCGGGCCACCTGGTTCCAGCTCAGATCCCGGCCGCGAAGCTCTCGGGCCCTCTCGCTTACGCCGAGGAACCGGTAGACGTCCTCCTCGCTGTCGAAGCGCGGCAGGAACGCCCGCAGCTCGGCGGTCAGATCCGACGGGTCGGCATCGGTCAGCCGTACTCCATCGGGCTCATCTACATCGGTGTGAATCCTGACGGGCCGGTCGGAGATGACGAGCTTCGATCCGTCCTCGCTCAGCTCCACCCGCTCGGCCGGCGAAACCCGGAAGGCTTCGAGATGCCGGATGCTTTCGAGCCGGGCCTGGTTGAGAGCCTCGTGAGCCTCCTCCGGGGTAATGTCCTCGGCGTCGGCCAACCGGGCGAGCTTCTCCTCTAGAGGACGCACGAGGGCGGTGGCAACCTCCTCCAACGAGATTCCCGCCTTCTCAGCTATCTCGGCCATCGTGTGGCCCTGAGAAAGGAGCTCGCTCACGTCGCGCACGGACAGGTTCAGTATGTCGGCTATGTGGCCGAGATTGAAGGGGAACGCCCTGACGGTGATCGTGTCCCGGCCTTCGGCCTCGTCCGCTCGCACCGTCACTGGCCGATGGGCGCGATCTTCGCCGGACAGCTCGTCCAGCAGCCGGCGTTTAAGCCGAAGCACCATTTCTCCGATCTCGCCGGCGGCGATCTGGCGGCGTGCCGCCGCGGCTTGGAGGCGCTCCTCCACCAGTCTCACGACCGCCGCCACGTACTCGTCGACGGCGTAGTCGTGATCTACCAGGAACTCTCGGAAGTCGGCGCCGGTCTTGATCCGCTCGATCAGCTTCTCCGGAGAGACCCCCAGGACCTCGGCCATATCCCCGATGGTCAGAGGAACATCCGGGAACGGGCGGAACGACGCCGCAAGGCGGTCCCTCTCGCTGCCGCGGCCGGAGTTGTCTACCCTGACTACCCTGAACTCCCTCAGAGCGTTTCGTACGCCTTCTCGGACGTTCGCCAGCATCTGCCGGCCCCGGCCGGCGTCGATGAGACCCGAGTCCACCAGATCTCCGATCTTCTCCGCCATCGCGGCGGTAACCCGGGCGACTATCTTCTCAATGGGTATCCCGCGCTCGTCGGCGAGACGCAGCACCGTGATCCCCTGGGACAAGAGAGCGCGCAGCTCCTCGACCGAGAGACCCAGGGCTTCGGCCGCCCTCTCGAGGTCGAACGGGACCTCTCTGAGCTGGAGCGTTGCGTCGTCCGGACGGCCTATCGGGCGGGTGGTCTGTCCATCGAGCTCCCGCGCGACCTGCTCGCGGACCTCGTCCGCGCCACGGCGCGCATCGTCGGCGCTGATCTCCCCCAGCCGTACCAGACGCTCCAGACGCCTGTGCGCCTCCCTGCCGATCTTCTCGACGAGGTCGTCGACGCTCAGGCCACGGAGCTCCGCCAGCTCAGCCAGCGTCCCTCCGTTCTCGAAGTGCTTGAAGTACTCGTGCTCGGTGATTCCCAGGAGCCTGGCCACGGCCTGGGGCGTGATCGGGCGCTCCTGGTCTTCGCCGCGGTCCCGCCGCGGCCTGTCCTGGATTCGCTCCTCGATCTCCCCTCGGAAGGCTCGCAGGAACCTGGTGACATCCTCCCGGCGCATCGCTCCCCGCTCGATGAGAGCATCGGCGCGGGTCCTGGCCAGGCTTATCATCTCGTCCAGCAGCCGCTCTCTGGTGAGCCCCAGCTCTTCCGCGATCTGGAGCAGGCTTTCATCATTGTGAAGCCGGGCGACCAGCTCCGACGCCTCGATCTTGAGAATTAGTGCCAGGTCCTCGGTGGAGAACGGGATTCCTTCGCTGCGAGACTCCTCGTCGGAGATCACCCGGACCAGATGGCGCTCGGCCTCGTCTCTGACCTTGTCGACGATGGCCGCTGCGTCGTCTCCGTTCAGGTCCCCATCGGCGATCAGGCCGTCGACCCTCTCCCGGACGAGCGCGAGCACCCGCTCCTTGAAATCGTCCTCCGAGAACCCGCGCTCGTTAGCGATAGCCGCCAGCGCGAGTCCGCGGCCCATCCGCTCGACCAGCTCGTCCTCTGACAGACCCAGAATCTCGGCTATGTCGTTCAGTGAGGGCTCCACGCCGTCGGGAACCCGAACGTCGGGGCGCCCACCGCGCCTCGGATGCTCCTGCTCGGTGTCCTCGGCTATCTCGAGAGCCTGGTTGAACGCCCTCAGCACGGCCTTGTTGGCCTCGTCCAGGTTCCGGAGAGCCTTCTCCATCGCCGGCCGAGCCTCCTCGGGCAGGTGCCGCGTCACGCGTTCCAGGATCTGGATATGCCGACTGCTGGCCTTCTCCAACATCCGCTGTATTCGTGCGATGTGGTGGACCCGCTGCCGTGGGTCTCTTACGACGTCACCCAGCTTGTCCAGGTGATTCGCCAGGCGGTCCAGAGTCTGATCGAGCCGCTGGAGGCCCTGCGCCCTCAGCGTCCCTGAGCCGACGACGAAGCGGCCTACGACCGTCACCACCGTTCCGGGCGCCGGGACATCCCCATTGAGCCCGAACTCTATCGTCACGCTGCTGCCGTCCTCGGTGACGATTGCCAGCGTCCCGTCGTCGGCCTGCGTTATCACGCCGGTCGTGTGAACGGTAATCGCCTTCTTCCGGATGACCATGATTATATCGGCGACAAAGACGTCGCCCTCGAAGAAGCCCGAGGCGCCGATCTTGTCGCCGACCTTGATGGACTGGGCGTCTACGTCGCTCTCGTCACGCTTCCGGTACTGGGTGTCGCTCGTGATGCGGACCTGGACTACGCCCCTCTTGCTGCGTATCTCGAGGGTTCCATCGGCGTCGGCTGCCGTGATGACCGTCCCGAAGACCCCAGCCTTGTGGTCCGACGCCGCTGCCGCGGTCGCCATGGTAGCCACGAGCATAGCCGCGACCAGAAGGACCACTCCGAGTTTTCTTGTTAGATGTCGCGAGATCATGCTCGTCCTCCCGATACCGCCCAACAGGGGAAATGAGAGCCGGAGCCCGGCCTCAAGGAATGTAGATGACGGCCAGAACGGAGGTCTCCGCCTGTCCGGTAAGGTCGCTGGCCACCACCTCGATGACGTTCGGACCGGGTTCCAGTGACACCAGTGCCACGAACTGACCGTCGGGACCGACGTCCACGGTTTCCCCCTGCACGCTCACGACCGCGTCAGGTGTCGTGCGGCCTACCAGGGCCAGGGGAGCGTCTTCGACGATACTCTCGTCGGCCGGCTCCACGACCTCCAGGAATAGCGTCTCTGCCAGTTCGATCTCGTCGATCTCTTCAGCGATATCCGGGCTCTTCTGAGGGGTCGTGTCCACCGCGACGGGAACAGGTGTGGCGGTCGGCTCCGGGACCGGCACGCTCGTAGCGGTCGGCGTCGCCGGGTCCGGTGCTACAGGGTCCGTTGCCACCGCCTCCTGTGTCTTCTGGGGGACGGGCGCTGGCGAGGACTTCGTGCAGCCCACCGCCAGCACCGGAACGACTGCCAGGGCCACCAGCCCGGCAATACTCAGAGTCTTGCGCCAACGCGGGGGGGGATTTCGGGGTCCCCGCTCAGACGGCCGCAGAACGCGGTTGAACATCGGTCTCCTCCAAACTCTCTGTTCGGGACGGAAGGTCCAAAGGCCTTCCCGTTCGTTCGAATCTTAGGTTCGAACGTCCCGCACGGACATCGAACGATGGTCCCAATAGGGGCCACCAATTTGTCCCACGGCGCGTAGGCCGTGCCGCGACATCGGAGTGCGGTCCGCAACACAGGTCGAGGCCAATGGTGTGATGAGGAGAGGTCAGGAAGGGGTCAAGGTCCGATGATGCTTCGCTCATCGAGACTGTCGATGCCCCGATGAATAGGGGCGTATCGGAGGCGACGGTCGAACGGGGCTTCTCAACACCCTGCTAAGGGCGTCAGTACCGGCTCTAACTAGTCGCGATTGTCATGCTGAGGAGCGGAGCGACGAAGTATTTGGGGATTGGGTGGCAGCAACACGGTTATCGCTAGCCCCCCTTGCCTCCCCGGATTCTTCACTCCGTTGAGAATGACAGCCACGTGAGACCCGGTCAGGAAGGGAGCCAGGTCCGATGATGCTTCGCTCATCGAGACTCTCGATGCCCCGATGAATCGGGGCGTATCGGAGGCGACGGTCGAACAGGTTTTCCGACGCCCCGCTAAGGGCACCCCGAGTTGTTCGTGGTGCCGTCCGGCATCCTGGTGTTGCAGAAGATGGCGCCTTCCGTCTGTGCCTCATCCATGTCTGCGAGCTTCAGGTTCGCGCCCGTCAGGTCCGCTCCTCGAAGATCGGCTTGATAAAGCGAGGCGGTCTCCAGGTCTGCATCTCGAAGATTCGCCTCTCCAAGGTCTGTGGAGTTAAAGACGACCTGGACGAGCCTGGCGTTGCTGAAGTTTGCGCCGTGGAAGTTGGAATTGCTGAGGTCCGTTCCGTCTCGGACGAAATCTCTGAGGATCCGAACGGAGCCCAGGTCCACGCCGCTGAGGTCCACCCCCGGGCAATCGGTTCCAGCTCGGATCGGGCACCCGGCGATCGACTCGGGGATGGGCTCCGGCGACGGCGCCGGAGTCGACAGCCTCGCCCGGGCGCCGCTGGTGCAGGCGGCCAGCAGGACGCTCGCGGCGATTACGACGGCGACAGAGATCGCAAGCCTGATCGCTCGTTGACCTTTTCGAGACCTATTCATCGTCAGTACAACCTCGTGGGATTCCAATTCGTCCTGTTGTCGTGTTCTGCGTTCGTGTAGAGCCCGCCAACCCATCCTCGTCGGTGTCGCGTTGTCCGTTCGTGGCGAGCCCGTCGAACCACCGGGCCTGTCGTCCGGGGCTCCCTCTCTAAGAGATCGGCGGCCGCCTCTTGTGCCATTCCGTCGCCTCCTGATACGCGTGCCCCACGCGCAGCACCGTCTCCTCGTCGAAGGGCCGTCCGACTACCTGCAGCCCTATTGGCAGCTCGTCCGAGGTGAACCCGCAGGGGACCGAAAGCGCCGGAACGCTCGAGAGGTTGAAGGGCGCGGTCAGCTGAACCGGACCGGTCAGGGCATCCAGCACAGACTCCTTGTCCGCCGTGTGGCGCGACGAGGCGGGCTTCGTCGCACCCGAGGGCATGGTAGGGCATATGAGGACGTCGAACCGGGACAGGGCCTCGAGCACCTGATTCCTCATCATCTCTTAGCTGAAGTGCCTTGAAGTAGGGGACACCCGGCACCAGGCTTCCGGCGAGAACGGCTATCCTGACCATGTGAGTCAGGTCGGCGGCCCGAGTGCGGATCAGCTCCCGGTTCATCTGCCCGAACTCGACGTAACACAGCGTCCAGTGGACCGGCCCGGCATGCCGCACCAGAGGGATCGAGACCTCCTCGGTCCTCGCGCCCAGGTCCTCGAGCCGGTCGGCGGCCGACCGGACGGACGAGACCACTTCCGCGTCCACCAGCTCTGCGTCCATCAACTCCTTGACTACGCCTACTTTCAGCCCTCGAACGCCCCTGTTGAGGGAGGCGCTGTAGTCCGGCACCGGCCGCCTGGATGTGTACGGATCGTTCGGGTCATGCCCGGCGATCACTCGCAGCATCAGCGCGCAGTCCTCGACCGTCCTGGTCATCGGCCCAAGCGTGTCCATGGACCAGCAGGCCGCCAGCGACCCGTAGCGGCTGACCCGTCCCCACGTCGGTCTCAGTCCCACCAGCCCGCAATAGGCCGACGGGATCCGGATGGAGCCCCCCGTGTCCCCGCCGATGGAGCCGGCGCACAGAAAGGCGGACGTGGCGGCTCCCGAGCCCGCGCTCGATGAGCCGGGAACCCGTTCCAGGTTCCATGGGTTCCTAGGGACCCCGAACGGGAAGTCGATGGTCTCGGCGATCGCTAGCTCCGACATGCACAGCTTCCCCAGGATCACCGCGCCGGCCTCCCGGAGCCGCTCGACCACCGTCGCGTCGACGTCGGCGACGTACTCGTCGAAGACGGCGGACCCTCCGGCGGTCCGCCAGCCTTTGACATGGCACTGGTCCTTGATGGCGATGGGCACGCCGTGCAGCGGACCTTTGCTCTTCCCGGCGGCGATCTCCTGCTCGGCCTCCTTCGCCTGTTGGACGGCCTCCTCCCTGGCCACGAGGAAGTAGGAGTTCAAAACATGGTCGATCTCGTCTATGCGGTCCAGGTACGCCTGTGTCGCATCGACGGGCGAGACCTCTCCGGCGTGGATGATCCGTCCGATCTCGGCCGCGGGCAGGAAGCAAAGCTCCGAGCGATCCATGCTAGCCTTCTTCCCCCGGTACCACGGTGGGCGGGATCACGATCGGCAGCGGCTCCACCTTCTGCAGTCCCGGCTCCTGGATACTGTCCATTGCCTCCAGGAGCGCGTTCAGATGGTACGAAACCTCGGTCAGGTCAGGCTCGTCGATCTTGAGGCCGACGGCCTTGGCGAGAGCCCGCACTTCCGAGTTGGAGAGGTCCGTAATAACTTCCCCCGATCAGCCCAGAGGGTCGTCGGACGCGAACCGCGTGAGCACGTTGTCGGTAATTCTCGAAACGTTGTTGTCGTACCCATTGTAGGACAGGGCCCCGCACCAGCTGATCGATGCCGTGGAGAACACCCCGCCCCCCTTGGGTCCCTCGAAGTACGACATATCGGCCCTCACCAGCGGGTTAACTGTTCCTCCCTCGGGCGACCCCGAAGCGGTCGCCTCCTCGATCACGTGCTGGTACCCGTCGGAGTGGCCGAACGAGGCTGCGAGCAGAAGAGCGTGAGCGGGCGTGCCCAGGTCGTGGTCGAACCTGTCTACCTCGAATCCGGCCGCACCGTAGCTCTGCACCAGCGAGTCGAAGTCCCCGATCAGCTCGTCATCGCTTATCCCTTCGAAGATGAAGGCGGCCCTTGGATCGCGACTTCCGGGCTGGCGTCTATACGGTCGATTGGCGTCTACTCCCTGTGCCGTGAATCCGACCCCGAGCATCTTCTGCGGCTCCCAGTTCCGGTTCCTCCAGAGCCCGCCCAATTCTCCAGTGGTGCTGTGATGATACTCGCCCGGCGAAGCCTTCCAGGACCCGGTACCTCCCCAACGCCTGATCTCTATGACGTGCGGCCGCTCAGCGTCGAAGGAGGTAACCCAGTAAAACCCGTTGCCACCCATGTACATCAGACGGCCTCCGTCGGCCAGGTAGGCCTGCAACGCCAGCAGCATCTGCTCGGACCAATACTCCGGGTGACTGCCGGTGACGACCACCCTGTACGGAGCGAGCAGGTCGGCGCCCTCGAAGTGCAGGTCCTCGTCGGTGACCACGTCGAACCGGTGACCCTTCTCCTCCATCCAGTCGGTCAGGTGAAGGTCAGCGTTGAACTGGTGCGGGCTGCCCCGTCCCTTGTTGAGAATGGGCATGTCGTACTTGGGCCTCATGTTCATGATGGGTCGCAGGCGCGATGAGTAGCAGACTCCGCTGCCGTCGGTGTGCAGGTCGTACATGCTGAGCAGATCCTGCTCCACGATGTACTTGTCCTGCGGCGTCGCAGGGAACTCCCCCGGCTCGAGGCCGACGACCTTGATTACATCAGGGTGGGTGGCCATGTGCTCGTTCGCGTAGGCCAGATAGCTGTTGGTAGGGGCCAGGAAGACGATGCGCTCGGTCGCGGTCCCGCGCCTGGGCCTCACGAAGAACGGCACGTAATCCTCATCCTCACCGGCCTGCAGGCGGGCCGCATACACCCCGCTCCTGAGCCCATCGGGCACCTCGAGCTCGAAATCCGTCTCCCAGCCCGCGTCGTCCAGGTCGCCGTCGTGGAAATGGATCGCTCCATACTCCCCCGGAGCCGCCGTGAAGTCCGTGTGCCTCCCGGTCCAGTTGTGGCCCGTCATCCCCCTGGCCGGCATGTTCACGGTCCGGCCGTGCAGCCGGTGAACCGAGGTGTCGGTCACCCTGCTGGATGAGATGTCGGCCGAAAAGTCCCACGACCCCACCAACCCGTCGCCGAGGCTTCCAGGCGGGGTGCCGAGACGCAGCGACTGAATCTCCCCTGAGTCGAGCGGTCTGGCCCATAGACGAGGGCTTTCGATCTTTCCGTTGAAGAATCCTCCAAGGGTGCCCGGTCCGGTGCCGGCGTGCTCCCGATACGCCCCCATGAGCAGACCCGGCCGTGCGGTCCACGCCATGTCCGCGGATATGGAGGACTCGACGACCGCCCTCGAATCGTCGATCGGCCAGTTGGTGCGAGGCTCCTGGTGGAGGCGTACCTGTCCCGTCGCGCGGTCGTATGAGCCTGCGACGAAATACCAGTCGGGCGCCCTCATCGCTCTTCCCGTGCTCACCTTCTCGACCTTGCCGTCGCCGTCGCCGACCCACAGCGTCAGGCCTCCGTCGCCGTCGATGAAGAGGCCGTAGCCGTCCGAGCCCGACCACCTGGTCACGACCCCCTGTACACCCTTCTGCGGCGTCGTGGCGCGCACCCATGCCTGGATGGTAAACCCGTCGGGGCACTCGAACAGCGGGCTATCCGGCACGCTCACGTATGAGCCCGAGTAGATGTGCTGAGCTCGGCCCGGGTATTCCCCGTTCGCGGCGGTCGACACCGCCTCTTCTTCGAACCCAGGTCCCTTCGGGTTGTCGTCCCCGTGGATGAGCCGGACGACGTCGGCCCGATAGGAGGGTAGCTCGCAGCTCACCATGAAGCGAATCGTCTGACCCGGCTGCACGCTCAGCCTGTCGCTGTACCCGACTACTTTCATTGAGGAGCCCTCCCGCCCTGACAATCGGCTGCCCAGCATTATAGGCGGTTTTGGCCTGGCATGGGACCCGGCGGGATCGCGCGGCTGTCTCCGGTCATCGGAGATCGGCTATACTGGGCGCCGATACGTCCGCCGCACGCAAAGGAGGAGCCATGTCCCTCATCGACAATCAGGGAGAGCCCCTGTTCGACTGGAGACCCGGGATGAAGGCCCGAGAGCTTGCCGGGCGCTCCCGCGGCGCCACCGATCTCACCCTCTACTACAACGAGCTGGACCGGGGGGCGGCCACGCCCTTGCACAAGCACACAACCGACGAGGTCATCCTGGTCGCCGAGGGCACCCTCGAGGTCCGGCACGGCGATGAGACGCTCACGGCGGGCTCCGATCACACCTGGCACATCCCCGCGGGCGTACCGCACGGGTTCACCGTCAAAGAGAACGCAAGGATGTACATCTTCTTCCCGATGGTCGACCCGTTCGCGGAGGGCAAGACCACGTACCTGGAGGGCGACCCGCCTTCGGTGCCACAATAGGAGCATCCAGCGATGGGTCCGATAGTTCACGGAGAGTACGCACAGCGTTTTCTCGGCGTCCGTGATGCATTCGCTGCGAACTTTGAGACCGGGCGCGAGGTGGGTGCTTCTTTCGCCGCCACCGTCGGCGGAGAGTTTGTCGTCGACATATGGGCAGGACACGCAGATCAGGAGGGAAGCCGTCCCTGGGAACGTGACACGATCACATGCATCCGCTCGATCACCAAGTCTATGGCGGCCCTCTGTGCCCACATACTGGTGGACCGGGGACGGCTCGACTTCGATACGCCTGTAGCCGAATACTGGCCTGAGTTCGGTCAGGCTGGAAAGAGTGCAATCACCCCCCGGCACATCCTGTCGCACAGCGCTGGTATTGCGGTCATAGAAGAGCCGCTGCCGGCGAACGCCGTTTTCGACTGGGAGCGAATGATCGCAGCTATCGAGAAGCAGAGACCGCTCTGGGAGCCTGGGACCCAGCACGGCTACCACGGGACCCTCTTCGGCTTTCTCGTAGGAGAGCTCGTCAGACGAATCTCAGGCAAGACCGTTGGCACCTTCTTCAGGGACGAGGTCGCGGGGCCACTCGACGCAGATGTGCACATCGGGCTTCCGAAAGACCAGCATGCACGAGCCGTTGAAATGTTCTCTCCGTCTGGGCCGATCCCTGAAGAGTCCGGCGAGCCGGCATCCGAGCTCGAAGCCCTTCTGAGGAGCCTGAGGGAGAATCCAGCCCTATGGGAGGCGGGCCGCGACTGGCTTGGATGGCTAACCGCGGAGATTCCAAGTGCCAACGGCTATGGCAACGCACGCTCCGTTGCCCGGGTGATGTCGGTCCTCGCGTGCAACGGAGAGGTCGACGGGCTTCGTCTACTGGGCCCGGACGCCGTGGCCAACGCGTTTCGAGGAGAAGTCCACGGCAGGGATCTTGCTTTCGGGGGCGATCCGATCCAGTGGGGGCTTGGCTTCCAGGTAGTCGCCGAACCCACTCCTTTCACACCAAACCTGCCAACCATAGGTCATGGCGCCATCGGCGGCTCTGGCTGCGCCGCCGACCTGGATGCCCGAGTTAGCTGGGCCTACATATCCAATAACCTGCTCGGGCCAGAGGAGGACGGGGGGCGGATGTACAAGATCGGTAGCGCGCTCTACGAGGCGCTCAGCGACCGCTCTGGAACGTGACCGGACATCATAATCCGATGGTTGGGGTCTAGACTTCGTTCAGCTTCCACCCCCATCCCGAATAAATCAACGGCCCGTCCCTCAGAGTGGAAGGGCGGGTCGCGATCGTTGAAGTATCCAAAGATGACAACCCCGCTGTCGCGAATCCTACCAAATGGAGTGCGCGGATCAGGCGTTGAACGTCTTCGCGTGCACCCCCTTCTACGGGTGATCCCGGGTGCGCCCTTCTGTCATTAGTCCCGTAAAGAGTTGTAAGCCTCCACGATGGCCTCCGGCTGTTCTACTGGAATCTGGTGGCCGCTTCCCTCAGCGGTCAACGAGAGACTTCGGGAGGAGCGCTCCGCCAGTTGCGACTGAAATCGCTCCCATCGCTTTGTCAGATCTTTCCCCCGGGAGAGTACAACTAAGGGGATGTCCGCCAGATCGCCCGCGGTCTCAAGCTCCTGCTTTAACGCTTGTTTGTCGATGTTTTCGGGCGCTACAGGTACATCATCCATCATGTCCTCATGCGGCGAATCAACAAGGATAACGCCGGCGGTGTCCTCCGGATACTTTGCGGCAAACAGAATGGCCACAAAGCCGCCGAAAGAGTGCCCAACAACGATGAAGGGTCCGTCGATTCCAGCCACATCGAGCAACTCTCGCAGGGTGGCCACAAGATCGCTCCCGCTTCGCGGTCCAGTTGAGGGAAGGCCGGCGCTCTTCCCCATACCGGGCCGATCATATCGGCAAGTTAATGCCTCTTGGGCTAGGCGAGGCTGCACCTTGGTCCATATCCCGGAGTGTGCCCGTTCGCCACTGCCGTGGAGCAAGATTATCGTATGAGTACCCATAGGCTCCGATTCCGGCGCCGCGCAATTGATATAGAGGCCAACGTCATCCACGTTGAAGGTCCGATCTAGAACGGTGGTCGATGTAGAAGGGGGAAGGCTGGAAGACGTGCATGCGGCAGCAACAAGCGCAGCCATCGCCACACTGATTGTCACAACGCGCAAGCGAGCTGACATTTGCTAATACACCTCTGATAGCAATCTCTTGGACCTAGAGAGGGCAGCCTAGGGTGCAGTGCTGGACCCGCCCCCTTACGGCCGGTGCTGGCCCTCGAACCCCCTCGGGTCGGCGAACGAGAGATCCGGATCGGCGGCCCTCACCCTCGCCTCGGGAAGGCCGAGCTCCCGACGTACGATATTCGTCCCCAGTACCAGCGAGACGCACTTGTAGTAGGCAATACGCCGCGACAGCCCCTCTCGCCCGAATCCGCAGTCCGACGTGACGACCAGCCGCTCGGGCGGGACGTACTCCAGAGCCCTCCGGATCAGCGCAGCCACCACGTCCGGTGGCTCGACCACCGTGTTCCTGTGGCTGACGACCCCGATGCCGATCTTCTTGTCGGTCGGGTACTTACCCAGCAGCGGTAGATCTCGTCCGGCGGTGCTGGCCGCCTCGAACGTGATCACGTCGGCGTTCAGCTCGAGCAGGTGCGGCACAGCGCGCTCGTAGCTGGGTATCTCCCAAAAGATGCTCTGCTGATTGGGGTTGCCCCAGCACGTGTGGGCCCAGATCTCTGCGTCGACACCCTCCACCTCGCGGTTGAACGCCTCCGTGAACGACTCCAGGTCCTTGTCAGTCGTCTTGGGGTCCAGGGCCGCGAAGTGGTGACGCGGCTCCTCCACCTGGACGATCCGGCATCCGGCCGAAGCGAGGTCCTTGAGCTCGGCGTTCATGACCCCGACCAGGCCGTCCACCAGCTGCTCGTAGCTGCCATAGTGCTCGTTCCACAGCATGCCTGGAATTGCCTGCGCGGTTATAGCACCGAACTTCATCGGCCGATCGGTCATACGCTGCGCCACCTTCCATGCCGCGTCGTACTGAAGCGGCCCGCGGCTGACCGCGTCGACGACCACCGGAGGCTGGTACGCCTCGGCCACCTCCCACAGGATGTGCCCGGGCTGGAACCCTATCCGCGTCGCCCAGGCGGGCGACATGTCCCGGTGCCCCGAGATGCCCCCGATCCTCTCGATCGGGTAGAAGAACCACGACTTGCCGCCCACCGCCAGGTCGAATCGGCTGTCGCCGTCGGTCAGGATGTCCAGGCCGGCGCTCTCCTGCGCATTGATGACCGCCGCCACCGCGTCGAGGTACTGCTCGCGGAACTCGGAATCGCCCAGAGCGACCTTGAAAGGGCGGCCATTAAGACTCTGCGTGTACCACGCCGGTCGCGGAAACGAGCCGATGACCGCCGTCGGCAGAACCATGTCCTGCGTTACCTTGAGCATCTTTCCCTCTCATCGGTGTCATTCTGAACGGAGTGAAGAATCTGGGGCGTTGGACCGCGGCAGCCGGCCCCACCGCCGCTCCGTGAGGGCGCCACACTACCTCCCAGCGCACGCCTCTACCACGGCCGAAACCTCGTCGGGCGTAAGCGTCACGAACGGGTGCTTGTTGGTCTCCTCCGCGGTCATGGCGTCGGTCATCACGTCGTACCCGACTCGGTCGGGGAACATCCACGTCTCCTCGGCCGGCCGTATGGTCACGTCCGGGTTAAACTTCCATCCGATGTCGTAGACCTTCTCCGGCTTCTTGCCCATGAAGACCAGCTTCCCCCTGTAGGTCGTGCCCATCAGGAACGCGTTCGGGCAGACGTAGTAGACCTCCCATCCGCGCCTCTTCAGCGCCTCCAGGGCGTGCTCGGCGACGGCACTTGGATGAACACCGACCTCGACGTTGATGTGCATGTGGGGGACGTCGGGCCGCGACACAAATTGAAGCCCCTCCTCCCAGTGCCGGGAGGAGAAGTAGCTGCGAAGGGCCTCCTCCTCCTGCGGGCCGACGCTCCGGAAGGGGAACGAGCGGTTGAACTCCTCGATGTAGAAGCGGTTCCACATCAGCAGGTTCGAGCCGCCCTCGATGCCGTCGGCAGGGGTGACACCAACGTCGGGCTTGTATATCCAATGGAAGTCGAAGTGAAGCTTCCCCTCGGGCTCGATCCCGTGAAGGGCCCCGATACCCGGCCGCGGTCTGATGCGGTTGATGCGGCGGACGAGCGGCCAGCCCCGCAGGGCGAAGTACGCTACGAGAATGTCATGGAGCGATTCGGGATGGACCGACGTGTACACGTAGGTGTGGACGTGGGAGTTTCTCGGGTCCGGGTCCTGAAGCAGCGCCAGGAGCCGCCTCCAGTGATCGGAGGACCCAAAATACTTGGTAACCTGGTCCGTCAGCTCTCGCCGATTCATCGCTCTCCTTCATGCGCGGACGTGCTCGGGGCGTCTACTGCATCACCCAGCCGGCGGAGAAGTTGATAGCCTGACCGGTAAGGGCGAAGGCCCTGTCCGAGGCCAGAAACAGGACACACTCGGCGACCTCACCCGGGTCCATCAGCCGCTTCTGGGGAATCTGCGGAAAGAACACCTTTTCGAGGACCTCGTCCCGGCCGATGCCGTACGTTCGCGCGAGACCGTCCAGCTGATTCTCGACGATCTCGGTCTTCGTCACGCCGGGGCAGATGGCGTTCACCGTGATGCCGTGCTCTGCCGTCTCGAGTGCGGTAACCCTCGTCAGCCCGATAACGCCGTGCTTCGCGGCGCAGTAGGCTGCCTTGTACGGCTGCCCGATACGCCCCAGAGTCGAGGAGATGTTGATTATTCGCCCGCTGCCTCGCGAGATCATCGACGGCAGCACAGCCTGAGTGCAGAAGAACGTCCCGGTCAGTATCACGCCGACCAGAGCGTGCCACTGGGAGGAAGTCCACGATGGGCGACACGTGCTGCACGCCGGCGTTGTTCACCAGGATGTCGATCCGGCCGAAGGTGTCCAGCGTTTGCCGGACCGCCGAGTCCACGCTGGCCTTCTCCGCCACGTCCGTCTGAACTGCAATGGCCTCGCCGCCGCGATCCGAGACCTCTTGAGCGACCTTCCGAGCCGCCTCGATGTTCAGGTCGGCGATCGTAACCGCGGCTCCCTCGCCGGCGAGCCCGAGCGCGATGGACCGGCCGATCCCGCCGCCGCCTCCAGTGACGATTGCGCCCTTTCCACTGTGCTCCACGACTTGCTTCCCTCGTGTGGCCAAGGAGATTCCGGACCGGTAGCCATAGTCTCGCCGGGACGCCGGCATTATAGCAGTGGGACCGCGGCTGTATTAGGCCAATGCCGGAAAAAGCAGGAGGACCCCGAACATCGGGGTCCTCCTGAGCGTGCCGCCGATCGGTTCGCTTAGTAGTCCATGGGAGGAGCAGCCGGCATCGCAGGCTTGTCCTCCTTGACCTCCGTGATGAGGGACTCGGTCGTCAGGACCATCGAGGCGACGCTCGCCGCGTTCTCCACCGCCGCGCGGGTGACCTTGGTCGGGTCCATGATGCCCTGCTTCAGCAGATTGGTGAACTCGTTGGCCTCCGCGTCGTAGCCCCAGTCGCCTTCGTTCTTCAGCGTCTCGGACAGGATCACCTCTCCGGAAACGCCTGAGTTCTCGGCGATGAGCTTGAGAGGCCTCTCAAGTGCCCGGCGTAGGATATCCGCGCCGGTGGACTCGTCGTCTGCCAGCTTCAGCCCATCGATTGCGTCCCTGGCCCTGATTATGGCGAGTCCGCCGCCGGGGACGATGCCCTCCTCGACTGCCGCACGGGTGGCGGAGAGGGCGTCCTCGACGCGGTTCTTCTTCTCCTTGAGCTCAACCTCCGTTGCCGCGCCCACCTTGATGATCGCGACGCCGCCGGAGAGCTTGGCCAGCCGCTCCTGTAGCTTCTCGCGGTCGTAGTCAGAGGTGGTGTCGTCGATCTGGGCCCTGATCTGGTTGATTCGGCCCCGGATGGCATCCTCCGACCCGCCGCCGTCCACGAACGTCGTATTCTCCTTCGTGGCGACGACCCTGCGCGCGCGGCCCAGATCATCGACGGTGACGGTGTCGAGCTTTCGGCCGACCTCTTCGGAGATGACGGTGGCCCCGGTCAGGGTCGCCATGTCCTCCAGCATCGCCTTCCGCCGGTCGCCGAAGCCCGGCGCCTTGACGGCCAGGACGCTCAGGGTACCCCGCAGCTTGTTGACGACAAGCGTGGCGAGCGCCTCGCCATCGATGTCCTCGCCGATAATGACCACGTTCTTGCTCGTCTGGAGAATCTTCTCGAGAGCCGGCAAGATGTCGGACACCGCGGAGATCTTCTTGTCGGTGATGAGGATGTGCGGGTCGTCGATCACCGACTCCATCCGCTCCTGGTTCGTGATGAAGTAGGGAGAGATGTAGCCGCGGTCGACCTGCATCCCCTCTACGAACTCCTGCTCATAGGAGAGGCCCTTCGACTCCTCGACCGTGATCACTCCGTCCTTGCCGACCTTCTCCATGACCTCGGCGATGAGTTGGCCCATCTCCTCGTCGTGGGCCGAGAGAGCGGCGACCTGGGCGATCTGCGTTCGGCCCTCGACCGGGGTCGACATCTTCTCGATCGACCCTCGAAGGGCTACGACGGCCTTGTCGATCCCCCGCTTGAGCGCCATGGGGTTGGCGCCCGCAGCGATGTTCTTGAAGCCCTCGAAGATGATGGCCTGGGCGAGCACCGTCGCCGTCGTCGTGCCGTCGCCGGCGACGTCGTTGGTCTTAGAGGCGGCCTCCTTGAGAAGCTGGGCGCCCATGTTCTCGAAGGCGTCCTCCAGCTCGATCTCCTTGGCGATCGTGACGCCATCCGAGCAGACCTGTGGCGGTCCGAACTTCTTGTCGAGCACCACGTTCCGTCCCCTGGGGCCCAGCGTGATGCCTACGGTGTCGGCCATGGCGTCAATGCCGCGCTTCATCGCGGCCCTGGCGTCTTCGCTGTATTTCAACTGCTTGGCAGTCATCTATTCCTCCTTCTTACGATCTTATCGTGAGCGCGAGCCTACTTCTTGAAAAGAATGTCGTCCTCTCGCAGGACGAGGTACTCCTCGTCGCCCTCTTTGTACTCGGTGCCGGCGTACTTCGAGTAGATCACCGTGTCGCCCACCGCGACCTCCATCGGGATACGCTTGCCGTCGTCCGCGAGCTTACCCGGCCCGACCGCGACCACGGTACCTTCCTGAGGCTTCTCCTTGGCGGTATCGGGAATGTAGATGCCGCCGGAGCTCACCTGGTCATCCTCATCGGACGCCTGAACCACTACCCTGTTCCCCAACGGCTTGAAAGCGACCTTTGCTTTTGTCGTCAACGCGTGACCCTCCTCTCCAAAATCTTGCGATGGAACGATTAGCAGTCGACACCCGAGACTGCTAAGGTAATTCTAGTGAACTTCGAGCCTCGCCGTCAATACCCCCGGCAAAACGCCTCGCGCCTCGGTCGACAGAGACACGATCGCGGGCTCAGCCCGCACGGCATCCACCGCCGTTCTTCGGGTCTCAGCCGCTCCATTGCAAGAAACCGCCGGGACCCCGATAATGTGCGCATGGCGGAGCCAAGAAAGGCCGACTAACGGGATAATGAAACCGGGGTGTGCAGAGGGGCGAAGCCCCTTTGCCAGGAGTCTGAGGGTTTCCCTCAGATATCAGCTAACCCCCCTTCCTGGCCAGGAAGGGGGCCAGGTCCGATGATGCTTCGCTCATCGAGACTCCCGATGCCCCGGTTCATTGGGGCGTATCGGAGGGGATGGTCGAAGGGACCCGGCTAGGGAAAAGGGCATGGCGCCCCGTCTGACAACCTGAACCCTTTCAGCCCCTCTGTGGATCGAATAGAGGACCGGAGCTCAGCCAGCTCGGCTCCGACCTGTCGGCGACGCGAAATATTTCAGCGCGTGGCCTCTGCTGCTCCCAGGGATTGACCGTGACCGACTCCAAACTCGACGAGCTTTGCATCAACACCATGCGGTTCCTGGCCGTCGACGCCGTGCAGAAAGCGAACTCGGGCCACCCGGGGACCCCAATGGGCGCCGCCCCGATGGCGTACACCCTCTGGGACAGGTTCCTCAAGCACAATCCGGCGGATCCTCACTGGCCCGATCGTGACCGCTTCGTCCTCTCGCCGGGGCACGCCTCGGCGATGCTCTACGCGCTCCTCCATCTAACGGGCTACGACCTTCCGCTCGACGAGCTGAAGAGGTTCCGTCAGTGGGGCAGCAAGACCCCCGGCCACCCCGAGTACGGGCTCACCCCGGGCGTCGAGGCCACGACCGGGCCCCTTGGCCAGGGGTTCGCCATGGCCGTCGGCATGGCGATGGCCGAGAGGTGGCTGGCGGACCACTACAACCGGCCGGGACATGAGATAGTCGACCACTACACCTACTGCATCGTGTCGGACGGCGATCTGCAAGAGGGCGTCGCCTCGGAGGCCGCCTCCCTGGCCGGCACTCTCCGGCTCGGAAAGCTGATCTGCCTCTACGACGACAACCAGATCTCGATCGAGGGCGACACCGACATCTCGTTCCTGGAGAACGTAGGCCAACGCTTCGAGGCGTATGGCTGGCACGTCATCGGTCCCATCGAAGGTATGGACGTCGCATCGGTCGACTCTGCAATACACGAGGCGCGCGAGGACCTCGGCCGGCCGACCATGATCGTAGCCCCTACCGTCATCGGCTTTGGAAGTCCTAATAAACAGGGAACCGGATCGGCGCACGGCGAGCCGCTGGGCGCCGATGAGATCGAGCTGGCTCGGGAGCGCCTGGCATGGCCGTACGACGAGCCGTTCACCATTCCGGAGGAGGCAGGAAAACACCTTCGAAAGGCGCTGGACCGGGGGAAGACGTGGCAGTCGGACTGGCGGGCCGCGATGAGCTCGTATCGGGCCGAGTATCCTGCCGAGGCCGCGAGACTCGACGCGGACCTGAGCGGCGAGCTGCCGGAGGGATGGGACAGCTCCCTGGCCGAGCTGTTCAACCCGGATGACAAGCCGGTGGCCACGAGAGAGGCATCCAGCCGGGTGATGAACACTCTGGCCAAGCGCGTTCACGCGTTCACCGGTGGCTCGGCCGACCTCGCCCCCTCGACAAAGACCATACTCAAGGGCCACGGAGACTACGCGTTCGGCGAGTACGGCGGACACAACCTGCACTTCGGAATCCGCGAGCACGCGATGGGCGCCGTTGCGAACGGCATGGCCCTTCACCGAGGGATTATCCCCTATACGGCGACCTTCCTGATCTTCTCGGACTACATGAGACCACCGATGCGCCTTGCTGCGCTGATGGGACAGAGGGTCATCTACCTGTTCACCCACGACTCGATCGGTCTCGGGGAGGACGGCCCGACCCATCAGCCCGTCGAGCAGCTCCTCGCCCTTCGAGCTGTGCCCAACCTGGTCGTAATCCGGCCCGCCGACGCCTCCGAGACCGTGGAGGCGTGGAAGGCCGCGATGACCCGGCGTGACGGACCGACCGTCCTAGTGTTCACCCGCCAGAACCTGCCGGTCCTGGACCGGGGCAGCCTCGCCCCCGCCGAGGGCGTCCAGCGTGGCGGATACGTCCTGAAGCCGGCCCCGGGCAGCCCGGAGGTCATACTCATCGGAACGGGATCGGAGGTCCATGTCGCCCTGGACGCCGCCGGCATTCTGGCGGATGCGGGTGTCGGCGCGTCGGTCGTGTCGCTTCCCTCGTGGGAGCTGTTCGACGCTCAGTCCGCGGAGTACCGGAACAGCGTCTTGCCACCGGCGGTCAGGGCGCGCGTCTCCATAGAGGCCGCGACCCCGCTCGGCTGGGAGCGGTACATGGGCGGCGAGGGCATCGCGGTAGGAGTTCCGTCGTTCGGGGCGTCGGCGCCGTACCAGACAATCTACGACAACTTCGGACTCACGGCCCGGCGAGTGGCCGACGACGCTCTCAAGCTGGCGCGACCATGGGACGGGGCATAACGAGGTGCAGGGTATAGGGTTCAGGGCATGGGGTACAGGGGTGCCGGGGAGTGCAGATCCCGACAAGTCGGGATTGTCGGTCCTTCCGCGGAAGGACGAGGGCCTGCCCTGAGCTCCGATTTACCGAGAGTCTCGACATAGTCGGACCTGTCGAAGGGGTGTACCTCAGAATCCCCCCCCCCCCCCCCCCCCCCCCCAACGGGGCGGGGCAACGGCTCGGGCACAGCCCCCAGGCAGGGTGTATAGAGGCGAGACCAGGGGAGGTCCCGCAGCCACACGGAGGTGGGACCGGGGAGTGCAGAGGGGCGGAGCCCCTTCGCTGGGAGTCTGAGGGCGTCCCTCAGATCCTCCCCCCTCTACCCACTGGGTGGGGAACAGCCCGGACGCCGGCAGGGTATATAGAGGCGAGACCAGGGGAGGTCCCTCATGACCAACGCAATTCAGGAGCTCCAGAAGCAGGGCCAGTCGGTCTGGTACGACAACATCCGGCGTGGCCTGATCACGTCCGGTGAGCTGGAACGCCTCATCGAGCAGGGCGTGACCGGCCTGACGGCCAACCCGACGATCTTCGAGAAGGCCATCTCGGGGAGCACCGACTACGATGAGGCGCTGCTCGAGCTAGCCCGGACCCCGATGTCCGCGATGGACACCTACGAGGCTCTGGCGATCGACGACATCGGCAACGTGGCCGACCTCCTGCGCCCCGTCTACGACAGGACGCGCGGAGCCGACGGCTATGCGAGCCTGGAGGTGAGCCCGGCGCTCGCGTTCGACTCCGACGGAACGGTCGCCGAGGCCGAGCGTCTGTTCGCCACTCTGGGGCGCCCGAACGTGATGATCAAGGTGCCTGCGACGCCGGAAGGCGTGCCCGCGATCCGGCGCCTGATCGGAGAAGGGATAAACGTCAACGTCACCCTCATCTTCTCGCTGGAGGCGTACGAGCAGGTCAGGGAAGCCTACGTAAACGGCCTGGAGGACCTGAGCCGGTCCGGCGGAGACCTGAGCAAGGTGGCGTCGGTCGCGTCGTTCTTCGTCAGCCGGGTCGATACGATGGTCGACACGCAGCTCGGGGAGCGGGCCGGACCGGACGGGCGTCTCTCAGACCTGCAGGGCAAGGCGGCCGCCGCGAACGCGAAGGTCGCCTACCAGGCCTTCAGGGGGACGTTCGGCAGCGAGCGCTTCGCCTCGCTCTCCACGAATGGCGCCAGGGTCCAGCGTCCGCTGTGGGCGAGCACCGGCACCAAGAACCCGGCCTACAGCGACGTCCTCTACATCGAATCGCTGGTCGGCCCCGACACCGTCAACACGATGCCTCCCGCCACGATGACCGCCTTCCTGGAGCACGGCCGCGCGGCTCCGACGTTGGAAGATGGCCTCCAGGAGGCGTCCGACCATCTCGAAGCTCTGTCCGACGCCGGAATCAGCATGGACGGCGTGACCTCGAAGCTTCTGGCCGACGGGGTCAAGTCGTTTGCCGACTCGTTCGACCGGCTCCTGGCCAACGTCGAGGAAAAGACCGAGCGTCTGCGGGCTCGCGGACTCGGCTTCGCCATCTCGGGAAACGCGGAGGCCGCACGACGCGTAGACGAGGCCCTGGACGAGATCGACCGGGACGAGACGGTCTCCCGCATCTGGCGGAGGGACCACACCGTCTGGAAACCCGCCCCGGCCGAGATCATAGATCGGCTTGGCTGGCTCTCGATCGCCGACGCCATGCGCGAGCAGGTCCCCGACCTCCAGGCCTTCGCCGAGGAGATCAGGAAGGCCGGCACCCGTCACGTCGTGCTCCTAGGCATGGGAGGGAGCTCCCTCGGCCCAGAGGTGCTCCGCCAGGTCTTCGGCAGCGCTGCCGGATTCCCCGAGCTTCTCGTCCTCGACTCCACGATTCCGGCCCGTGTCCAGCAGGTCACAAGCCAGATCGATCCGGCGCGAACCCTGTTCCTCGTCTCTTCCAAGTCCGGTGGCACCGTCGAGCCCCTTGCGCTCTACAAACACTTCCGAAGCATCGTCGGCAGCGCCGTCGGCGAGGATGACGCGGGCCGCCACTTCGTCGCCGTCACCGATCCCGGAACCCCGCTCGGGCGTATGGCGGGCGATGACGGCTTCCGACGAACCTTCCTGAACGCTCCCGACATCGGAGGCCGCTACTCGGTCCTCTCCTACTTCGGGCTGGTCCCGGCGGCTCTGATGGGCATAGACATCGCCGCACTCCTCGACCGGGCCGTCCGGATGAAGGAGGCGTGCCGGGACCGTGCGCCGGCCGGCGAGAATCCGGGTGCGTGGCTCGGAGCCGCCATGGGAGCACTCGCCAGAGAGGGGAAGGACAAGCTGACACTGGTGACCTCGCCGTCGCTGGCGGCCTTCGGACTCTGGGTCGAGCAGCTCATAGCGGAGAGCACGGGCAAGGAGGGCGGTGGAATCGTGCCCGTGGCCGGCGAGCCGCTGGGTCCCCCGAACCACTACGGCGACGACCGGTTCTTCGTATACATGAGACTCGACGGCGACGACCACGCCCCGGTCGACGCCTCGGTCCAGGAGCTGGAATTCTCGGGCCACCCGGTTCTGCGGCTCGACCTTCGAGACCGTGCCGACCTCGGATCCCAGTTCTTCCTCTGGGAGTTCGCGACGGCGGTCGCGGGGGCTCTCCTCGGCATCAACCCGTTCGACCAGCCCGACGTCGAGCAGGCGAAGGTCCTGGCGCGGAGGTCTCTGGAGCAGTCCCGATCATCGGGCGGCCCCCAGGATGCGGAGCCCGCCATGACCGTCCGCGAGCTTATCGGCCGGGCCAAGCCGGGCTCCTACCTGGCGATCATGCCCTACCTGATGCAGACGCCGGAGCTGGACCAGTCCCTGACCAGGCTTCGAGCCCAGATGATGAAGCGGCACCGGACCGCTACGACGGTCGGGTACGGCCCCCGGTTTCTCCACTCGACGGGCCAGCTCCACAAGGGCGGTCCGGACAGTGGCCTCTTCCTCCAGATCACCGAGGACCGCGACGGAGACGTGGCTATCCCAGGCGAGTCTTACAGCTTCGGAGTCCTGGCCGACTCTCAGGCCCAGGGCGACCTCGAGGCGCTGCAAGGCAACGGCCGGCCCGTCGCACGCCTTCAGGTCAAGGCAGCCGACGCTTCCCGCATCACCGGCCTGATCGACGAGATGAGCTGACGGGTGGGACTAGCACCGCGGTTCCTCCCGAAGGAAGGACGCAGCCGTGATCAGAGCGATCATGTTCGACCTCGACGGCACCCTGGTGCAGTCGGAACGGCTCAAGGCCCTGTCCTACGCGATCGCGGTTCAGAGAATCCGAGGACTCGCCGAGCCCGAGCCTAGGGCCATCGATGCCTATCGAGAGATCGTCGGAGCCTCTCGGGAGATCGCGTCCCGCCACGTCATGAGCAGCCTCGACCTGGAGGAGGAGCTACGCGCCCTGATGGACGAGCACGGCGCCTCGGACCCCGTCGATGTTCTGACGACTATGCGCAAGACGATCTACGACGCCATGGTCGGCGATCCTCAGGTCATTAGAGACAATCAGTGGCCTCATACGGTCGGCCTGCTCCGCGTTGCCCGGGAGACCTACTGCCGGACCGGCCTGGCTACCATGTCGGCCCGTCCCGAGGTCCTCCACGTCCTGCGGTCTCTGGACCTGGAGGATACGCTCGATCTCATACTCACCCGAGAAGACGTCGAAAAGCCCAAGCCGGACCCCGAGATCTACCTCCTGGCGGCCGAGAGGCTCGAGGTGCCCGCCGAGGAGTGCCTGGTACTCGAGGACTCTCCCAACGGCGTCCGGTCCGGGCTTGCCGCGGGTATGAACGTCGTCGCGGTCGCCACCCCGTTTACCACGGCGGCGCTACACACGACGCAGGTGGTCGAGGACGCCTGGATCGTCCACGAGCCCGAGCAGCTGCTGGACGTGGTCAGAGAGCGGATCGACGAGCACAATCGAATCGCCCACTAGCGGCCAGGAGCCGCCGTCAAAAGAAGAGGACGGGTGTTCAGAGGAGCGAAGGCTCGACCGCCGGGAGTCCAGCAGGATGATGAGATTTGGGGTGTTTGGGGGTGTGCAGAGGGGCCAAGCCCCTTTGCCGGGAGTCTGAGGGTGTCCCTCAGAAAACCCTCTCCCCCCAACCCACGGGGTGGGGCAACAGTCTGGACGCTGGCACCCTGCCAGGGGTGTACCTCGGCGGAAACCGTTTCTCGAGGGTAGTCGGCGGCAGGCAGCGGGCCGACACAGGAGGACAAGATGGTCACCTCAGACATCGGGTATCGCGCAGACCTCTTCGTGCTGCCGTTCGATCACCGGGGCTCGTTCGAGTCGGGACTGCTCGGCATCCAGGGCCGTCAGGCCGAACCGCACGAGGTGGCCAATCTCGCGGCGTACAAACGCATCATCTTCGACGCGTTCCTGCGGGCCGTGGACTCCGGCGTACCCTCCGACAGGGCAGCGATACTGGTCGACCAGAAGTACGGGCACGAGCTTCTCGCGGACGCCAAGAAGCGGGGGCTCGCGACCTGTGTCGCGGTGGAGAAGAGCGGCCGGCCGGACTTCGACTTCGAATACGGCGACGACTTCAGACGGCGCCTCGACGAGGCCGGCCCGACGTTCGCCAAGGTCCTGGTTCGCTACAACCCCGGTGGCGACCAGGGCGTCAACGAGATTCAGCGACGGCGTCTGAAAGTGCTCTCCGATTACTCGCGTTCGGCGGGATACAAATTCATGTTCGAGCTACTCGTCCCGGCGACCGAGGGCCAGCTCGAAAAGACCGGCCGGGACGTACATGCCTACGATCTGAGTATCCGCCCGGAGCTTACCGTCCGCGCCCTGGCAGAGGTCCAGGATGCGGGGATCGAGCCGGACGTCTGGAAGCTCGAAGGAACGGAGGACGCCGAGGCGGCTCGTTCCGTCGTCGCGGCAGCACGGGCCGGTGGAAGAGACGGCGTGGGCATCATCGTGCTGGGTAGAGGGGAGGACGACGAGCGCGTCGGCAGGTGGCTGACGGTGGGAGCGCAGACCGGCGGGGTCATCGGCTTCGCGGTGGGACGTACCGTCTTCTGGCAGGCGCTGGTCGACCATAAGGACGGCACCATATCCCGCGACGAGGCGGTGACCCGGATCGCAGACCGCTATCGGGGGCTCTACCGTCTCTTCACCGGGGCGCGGGCGGCGGCAGCCAGGACCTGATCGACGAGGGGAGTGCAGATCCCGACTTGTCGGGATCTGCGGGAGTCTGAGGGTGTCCCTCAGAAACCGATTTCCCTTTAGCCCGAATCCACCGAAGGTATGACGTTGCAGCAGCAGAATGGGTGATGAGGGGCAAAGGGAGGCGATGGTCCGGGCACGATTCGGGTAAATGGGGCCGGTGTCTGTCTTCAGCCGCCGCGGGGAGACCTTGTGACCGTCTGGGGACGTTGGGTAGGGCGAGATGGCGGGGAGAGGACGCGGCGAGAGGTGCTCGCGGACCGGACTGGCGCGAGTTTGCGGGGACGTTCGGTTGGGCGGATGGCGGGTCAGTTGCGGACGGGCGCCGTCAGGCTGGGAGTGGAATCGCTCGCAGCCGTGCCAGGGCGCGACTGAACTGGGTTTCCCAAGGCCAGCGCTGTGGCAGATGCAGGGTGAGGCGGCGTGCCGAGGGGGTGAGCCGTCCGGCCAGGGAGAAGAACCGTCGCCGAAGGGTCTTGGTGGTCGCGATCTGCTCGCCCAGACCGATCCGCGCCGTCCAGCGGGCCAGGTTGTGGGCCATCACCTGTACCGCCAGCCAAGCGCCGTTGGCGGCGAAGCGGCCGGACGGCATGTGGTTCAGACCGACGCCGTACTTGAGGTCTCGAATGGCGTTCTCGATCTCGGCGTGGCGGCGGTGGTCGGCCTCCAGTTCCAGGGTCTCTCCGTCCCGGTCGGTGATGAAGCCGTGATAGCTGTAGGTGGCGAAGAGGGCCAGTTGGGAACCGGGCGTGGGCTTCACCCGCCGGACGATGAGCCGCACCGGTGCGGCGCCGGGCTCAGTCCGGAAGGGGGTGTAGGTGGTCTGCGCCACATCGGCGGCGCCGTCCATCCAGTAGGGGACCGGCGTCCAGTCTGCATCGGGAATCGCCTCGATCAGGTTCCGCAGGCTTTTGTGCTGGCGGATGGTGATGGAGAAGCGGACATCCATCTCACGACAGGCGGCGACGAGAGCGTGGGCGTAGAAGCCGCTGTCGGCCCGCGCCGTAAGTTGCCCGCTGGCCCCGGCACGGCGAACCCGGCTCACCGTTTCACGCAGGAAGTGGGCGGCGCCCCGAGCGGTGTTGGCGCGGCCCTCGCGCAGCCGGGACATCAGCACGTCGCCGGTGCCGGCGGCGACGGCCAACAGGGGGTGATAGCCCCGCTTGCCGGTATAGCCGTGGTGGCGCGCTCCCTCCTTGGCCAGTCCATAGGTCTCGCAGATGGTCGAGTCCAGGTCGATGGTCAGGGGCGAGTCGCCGGGTCCGGCCCCAGCGGCCCAGGCCCGGGCCAACAACTGGCGGCTCACGCGGTCGAGTTGACGGACATGCCCCCACCGGAAGCTGCGCAGGAAGGTCCCCAGGGTGGATGGCGCCTTGACCACGCAGCCTAGAACACCGACCGTCCCACCAGCGCGCAGCGCATCGGCGTCGTCGATGCAGTCGCCGCCAGCCAGCGCGGAAGCGACCAGCGTCAGCATCTTGTCCCCCGTGTTCGCCCGTCCCGGCGCGCCGCCGAGGTCAAGGTGATGGTCGACGAGTTCTCGCAGGCCCAGGTGCCGGGCGAGGGTGGCCGGCACGAGCAGGCCGGCATTGGCCACCAGGCGATGGTCGTCAAAGAGGATGCGGATACGGTCGGGTTTGTTCTGTGGCAGCATCTATTGGGTGCTCCTTGTTTCCGCGCGGGTTTCTGTTCCAAAACCATTATCCCAGATTCAGAGGAGCACCCTCTAGCTTCTTCATGGGCTGTCCCCAAGGCCGTCATTCGGTGGATTCGGGTTTAGGCAAAGGGAGTGCAGAGGGCGGAGCCCCTCGCCGGGAGTCTGAGGGTGTCCCTCAGAAATCACTTTTCCCCTCTTCTTCATGGGGGGTGGGGACATCGCCCAATCTTGCTAGAACACGATCCCATCAGGAGGACAAGCATGGACCTCGGAATGATCGGCCTCGGCCGCATGGGCGGCAATATGGTGCAGAGACTGCTCAAAGGGGGGCACCGCGTCGTTGCCTACGCCCGTGGACGGGAAGCCATCGAGGCGGCGGTGGCCCAGGGCGCGGTCGGCGCCTTCTCCCTGGACGAGCTGATCGACAAGCTGGACCCACCTCGGGCGATCTGGTCAATGGTGCCCTCGGGTGATCCTACCGAGAGCACCATAAGGTCGCTCGTGGAAAGGCTTAGCGCCGGCGACACGATCATCGACGGCGGCAACTCCAACTACAAAGACAGCGTGCGCAGAGCGGCAATGCTAAAAGAGCGCGGCCTCAATTTCATGGACTCGGGCACCAGCGGCGGCATCTGGGGACTCAAAGAGGGCTACAGCATCATGGTGGGTGGGGAGGCCGAGGTGTTCGAGCGGCTCGAGCCGATCTTCCAGACCCTGGCTCCGGGGCCGGACAGGGGCTACGGCCACGTCGGTCCGGCGGGAGCGGGACACTTCGTCAAGATGGTCCACAACGGGATCGAATACGGCATGATGCAGGCCCTGGCCGAGGGATTCGAGCTGATGGACGCCAAGTCCGAGTTCGACCTGGACCTGGCCCAGATCTCCGAGATATGGCGCTACGGCAGCGTTGTCCGCTCATGGCTTCTGGACCTCACCGCCGCGTCGCTGAAGGAGGATCCCGCCCTCGGTGGGATAGCCGCGTACGTGGACGACTCCGGCGAGGGGCGCTGGACCGTCGACGAGGGCGTCGAATTGGCCGTGCCCCTGCCGGTCATCACCCTCGCATTGCAGGCCCGGTTCCGGTCCCGCCAGGACCAGCCCTTCAGCTCCAAGGTCCTGGCGGCCATGCGCAACCAGTTCGGCGGCCACGCCATCAAGAAGACCGAGTGACGTCAGCTGGTGTCCCGTCCCAGAAGATCGCCGCAAGAGTCGGTTGGCTTGGAGGCAGACGGCGGTGGGGCGCTTGCGAACGCAGTTCGGGCGGGGTCGAAAACACAAAGCGGGTGGGCTATACACCTGGGATGGGGCTCGCCCGACCGGCATCGGACTCGTTCGGTGAACTAGCTGAGGGGACAGGACACTAGTGCTTGGCTGCGTTAATAGCTCGTCGTTCACGCTCGCCCACTCTTGGCACGTGGAACACAGGTATTTGCACTGCCCTTTCGGGGGTTCCAAGGGCACAGAGCCCTCTTCGCGGGGGTTCGGGGGTGTCCCCCAAGCTAAACCCCCACGGGCGGGCGGGTGGGACAGAACACGTTCGAGTATCTCTGCAACCAAACACTAGGGAGGCGGAGTGATGTCAGCCGAGTCTACGACCGTCGTCATCCTGGGTGTAACGGGTGACCTGGCCCAGCGCAAGCTGGTCCCGGCCCTGTTCAACCTCTACTCGATGGGGCGGCTCCCGGAGGGCTTGCGCATCGTAGGGTTCGCCCGGTCCGACCACACCGACGCCTCGTTCCGCGAGCTCATGTGGAACGGTGCGCGGGAGTTCGGCGAGCTGACGATCAACCGGACCGACTGGGACAGGTTCGCGTCGAGGCTCTCGTATTTTCGCGGTGACCTGAGCAAGACGGAGGAGCTCGTCGCCTTGCAGCGACGGCTCGAACAGACGAACGGCACATCCGGATTGGGCAAGATACTCTTCTATCTCTCGGTCGCTCCTCAGCTGTACGAGCCGGCGATCAAGAGCATCGGCGAGGCGGGTCTGGCGAGGCAGGATCAGGGATGGCGCCGAGTCGTGATCGAGAAGCCCTTCGGCGTCGACCTTCGGTCCGCCGGAGCCCTCGACGACGCGGTCCACGCCGTCTTCGACGAGGACCAGGTGTACCGCATCGATCACTATCTGGGCAAGGAGACCGTCCAGAACATCCTGGTGTTCCGGTTCGGAAACTCGATCTTCGAGCCCTTGTGGAACCGTAACTACGTCGACAACGTGCAGATCACCGTCGCGGAGAAGGTCGGGGTCGGGGACCGTGCGAGCTACTACGACCGGTCGGGCGTCGTGCGCGACATGGTGCAGAACCACCTCCTGCAGCTGCTCACGATGGTCGCAATGGAGCCTCCCAACGCGATGGACGCCGAGAATCTGAGGAACAAGAAGGTCGAGGTCCTTAGGGCCATCCGTCGTTGGGCGCCGGGAGACGTCGGCAAGCACGCCGTCCTGGGTCAGTACGAGGGCTACCTCGACGAGAAGGGTGTGGACCCCGGGTCTACCACGCCGACGTACGCCGCCGTCAGACTGCTCGTCGACAACTGGCGCTGGCAGGGCGTCCCGTTCTATCTCCGCACGGGCAAGACCATGCCCCAGAAGGTCACCGAGGTCGCGATCCAGTTCCGGGAGCCGCCCCACATGATGTTCTCCCAGGAGCCGTATCGGCCGCTCGAGTCCAACATCCTCAGCCTGCGGATCCAGCCGGACGAGGGCGTTCACCTGAAGTTCGGGGCCAAGGTTCCCGGCCAGGGGATGCAGATGCAGCCCGTGGACATGGAGTTCCACTACGACTCGGCGTTCCAGGGCCGGCAGCTGCCCGAGGCTTACGAGCGGCTACTCCGGGACGCCCTCGAAGGCGACGCCTCACTCTTCATCCGCAGCGACCAGATAGAAGAGGCCTGGCGCATCGCCGACGCCCTGGTGGAGGCTTCAGAAGGCTCGAACGGGACCGCCATTCACCGCTACGATAAGGGGACCTGGGGGCCTGAAGCCGCCGACCGCCTCCTCGCCGACGAGGGCCGCTCGTGGATAGAAGCCACCATGCACTGAGCCCGTTGGTAAATGGGGAGCGCGGAGTGGCGGAGCCCCCAACGTAGGGTCAGGGGTTGGGGTTCAGGGTACAGGGAACTTGGCGGGCGATTCTGGCAGCGGTCCCCCAGCCACACGGACTGGGGAGTGCGGGCCTGTCTTACTCAAATGCAAATCCCGCCTCTTGGGGGTTCTGAGGGGGCCGAGGCCCCCTTCGCGGGGGCTTGGGGGTGTCCCCCAAGAACAAACCCCACAGGGCGGGCGGGTGGGACAGACGCGATCCGATTAGCTCGTGGAGGACAGGGTGCGCAGATCCCGGCAAGTCGGGATCGCCGACAGTCTGAGAGCCTGCCCTGTGCCCCGATTTATCGAGAGTCTCGACACAGGCGGACCTGTCGAAGGGGTGTCCCTCAGCAAACCCCCCTAATCAAAGGGGTGGTGAGGTCCCGGACGGCCGTGCCCCGGCCCCGGCGGCTTGACAGACCGGTAAGCACATGCTTACATAATCCCCATGCTGGACGCCACGCTGCGCGCGATAGCCGAGCCCCGTCGACGAGGTATCCTGCGGCTGGTGCGCCTGGACGAGCTCTCGTCCGGCGAGATTGCCGCTCGCTTCGACGTCAGCAGACCTGCGATCTCTCAGCACCTGGGCGTCCTCCTCGCCGCCGGACTCATCACCGTGAGGAAGCAGGGCACCAGGCGGCTGTACAGAGCGCGCCCGGAGGCTCTGGAAGAGGTGAGGGCCTACCTGGAGGGGTTCTGGAGCCACAGCCTGGAGCTGCTCGCCGAGGTGGCGGAGTCAGAGGAACGGAGGCCGAAACCGGATGACACAGACTAAGGTCCTCGAGGTCAGCGTACGAATTGCCGCACGGCCCGAGACCATCTTCCCTTTCTTAGTCGACCCGAAGCTGGCGGTCCGGTGGATGGGTACCAGCGCCAAGCTCGATCCACGGCCCGGCGGAGTCTACGACGTCAACGTCACGGGGCGGGACATCGCAAGGGGCGAGTTCGTCGAGGTCGTGCCAAACAGCCGCGTCGTCTTCACCTGGGGCTGGGACAACGAAGACACCCAGGTTCCGCCGGGCTCGACGACCGTGGAGATCACCCTGGTCCCGCGGGGCGATGCCACCATCGTCACCCTGCGCCATCTCGGACTGCCGGACGACCACCACCCGCAGCATACCGAGGGCTGGCAGCACTACCTGAAGCGTCTGAGTCAGGTGTCCGAGGGCCGCGACCCTGGCACAGACCCCATGACGAACCCTCCCGCCTGACAGGAAGGTGAAATATGGGGTGTGCAGATCCCGACTTGTCGGGATTGCCGGGAGTCTGAAGAGAGGGAAATCCTCAGATATAGTTTCTCCCCCCTTCCTGGCCAGGAAGGGGGCCAGGTCCGATGATGCTTCGCTCATCGAGACTCTCGATAGCCCCGATGAATCGGGGCGTATCGGAGAGGATGGTCGAAAGGGTTCTTCAACACTCCCGCCTGAAGGCCGAGCCCTTCCCCGGACCTTGCCCCATCTTGCAACGATGCCTCCGAAACGCCCGACAAGGGCGGCGGGGGCATCTCTTTTGTGGTGATACTCCTCCCCTGCTAACATGAGGCCGCCGTCTCTAACCGGATAGCCCTCAGGAGTCCCCCAAAGCGATGGCCACCGATCTCCACGGCCAGAAAATTCCGAGCGTGTCGACCGGCCAGATGCGTGAGGTCGACCGTCTGATGATCGAGGACTACGGCATATCGCTCATACAGATGATGGAGAACGCTGGCCGCCACCTGGCTCATCTGGTGAGAAGCCGCTTCCTCGGGGGCGACGCCCTCGGCCACGAGGTCCTGGTGCTGGCCGGGACGGGTGGTAACGGCGGCGGCGGCCTCGTCTGCGCCCGGCGGCTCTCGAACTGGGGCGCCCGAGTGACGGTGCTCCCCTCTGGGGCGAGCGGCAGAATGGGCGAGGTTCCCCGGCATCAGCTTGCGATCCTGGAGAGGATGGGGGTCACGATCCGGGAGATAGGGAACGCCGCGGACATCCCTCCGGCCGGCCTGATCGTCGATGCACTGGTTGGGTACAGCCTCCGTGGTGCACCCGCGGGTCCGGCCGCGGCGTTGATCCGGGCCGCCAACGGCCACCGAGCCCCGATCCTGTCGCTCGACGTGCCCAGCGGAGTCGATTCGACCACCGGTCAGGTATACGATCCGGCGATCCGAGCCTCCGCCACCATGACTCTCGCGCTTCCCAAGGACGGCCTGAGCGTTCCCCAGGCCAGAGAGCAGGTGGGAGAGCTGTACCTCGCGGACATCGGCGTTCCGCCGGAGGTGTACACTCGACCCTCGCTCGGGTTCAAAGTGGGCCCCATCTTCGCCAGAGAAGAAATTCTTCGACTACGGTAGCGAGCGTCTCGGTGACGTGAGTCTGGTCGGTCTCTGCGCTGTCACCAGCTGAGGTCACCCGGGATCTGCAAGGGGCGGAGCCCCTTGCGACGGGTTTGGAGTGTCCCCAACCCCCCGGGGGCGGGCGGGTGGGCTCAGACGCCAAGGTTAACGGGGGAGCCGCGCCGTCGAAGGAGAGCTCTCCCATCAGAGAAAGGTGTGGCCGAACATGAAAGTCGACACCATCGCAATCCTGAGCCCCGGCGACATGGGCCACGCCGTTGGCGGGGTCCTCAGGGAGCAGGGCTTCCGCGTCGTGACCTGCCTGGATGGTCGAAGCGCCCGGACCCGCGGCCTCGCCGAGAAGGCTGGACTCGAGCAGCTTCCCACCATGACAGAGCTGGTCGCCGCCTCCGATCTGATCCTGTCGATCGTCGCGCCCGCCGGAGCCATGCCCCTGGCCAGAGCCGTGGCCGCCGCGACCAGCAAGAGCGGAGCGCGCCCCTATTTCGCCGAGTGCAACGCCGTCTCCCCCAGGATGGCCGCGCAGATCGACTCGGTAATCACCGCGGCCGGTGGCCGGTTCATCGACGCATCGATCATCGGGCCGCCGCCGGGGAAGGGCGACGCCCCCCGGTTCTACACCAGCGGCGTTCACGCGTCCGTGATGTCCCGCCTGCAGAGCCCCGACATTCAGGTCCGCCCGATCGGCGACAAGATAGGCGCGGCGTCCGGGATCAAGATGTGCTACGCCGCTCTGACGAAGGGCAGCCAGGCCCTGTGGGTGGCTCTCCTGACGGCCGCGCGGCGAATGGACCTGTCAGAAGAGCTGGCGTCCGAGCTCGCCTACAGCCAGCAGGCCACCGTCGCCCAGATGCAAAAGCAGCTCCCCGGAATGGTCGTGAAAGCGCCCAGGTGGGTCGCCGAGATGGAGGAGATCGCGGCCACCTTCGAGCAGGTCGGCGTCACAAGCGGCTTCCACCTGGGTGCCGCCGAGGTCTACCGAATGATCGCCGCCACCCCGTTGGCAAAGGAGACACCCGAGACGCTCGACACCGGCCGCACCCTGGAGCAGACCATCGCCGCGATCGCCGGGTCTTGAGCTCCCGATGATCAATCTAAGCGGCGAGTACATCCCCAGTCCCAGGCCCAGGGTCGTATTCGGACAGGGCGCGGTCGCGCGGCTCCCGGACGAACTCGAACGCCTCGGCGTCAAGCGGGCGCTAGTCCTTTCCGGACGGACCGTAGCCGAGTCCACCGACGCCGTCAGCAGAACCGTGTCGATTCTTGGCGATACGTGCGTCGGCGTCTACTCCGGCCTGACCATGAGGGCCCCGCTTCCGGCCGCGATGGAGGCCACCAGGCTGGCAATTGACAGCGGCGCCGACTGCCTCGTGGGCATCGGAGGAAGCACGATATCGGACGCAGCCGCCATGATCGCGGCCCTCGTCGCCCGGAATATCTCGGACGCCGAGGGCGTTCGAGAGCTGACCGCCGGACACCCGGGCAGGATCGTCCTGGGCGGCGAGCAGTTGGCACTGCCGGCCCAGATCTCGATTCCGACCACCCTCTCGGCCGGAGAGTTCAACGTCGGGGGTGGCAACGTCCTGGACCCGGATTCCGGCGCCAAGATCAGGATCAGCCATCCGGACCTGGGGTCCGATCTGGTCGTCCTGGACCCCAAGATGACGGTGGGAACGCCCGACTAGCTCTGGCTCTCCACCGGCATCAAGACCCTCGACCACGCCATCGAGCGGCTGTACTGCAAGGGCAATCAGCCCATGCTCGACGCCCCGCTCCTCTCCGCCACGGAGCTGATCTTCCGGTATCTGCCCGAGTCGAGGGAGGAGCACGCCGACCTCGATGCGCGCCTCCAGTGCCAGATCGCCGCATGGCTGTCGATGGCGGGACAGCCCAACGGCTCATTTGGACTCAGCCATGTCCTGGGCCGCGAGCTGGGCGTCCGCCACGATGTCCCGCACGGGTACACCTCCTGTGTGACACAGCCGTTTGTCATGGAGTACAATCGTCCTCGCTCGGTCGGAAAGCAGGCGATGTTCGCTCGGGCTGCTGCCGGGGACACGCGGGGACTGTCCGACGAAGCCGCGGCGATACAGGGCGCAAGGGCCGTGGACCGGTTGATCGCCGGTCTGGGTATGCCACACCGCATAAGGGACGTCGGGGTGCCGGAGGGCGCCCTCCCGGACCTCGCCGCTAGCGTGGTCCGCGCCGGAGGCTCACCGGACAATCCCGTCCCGATAACGACAGAGGACCAGGTGATGGAAGTCCTTCGAAAGGCCTGGTAACCCACCCTGGCAGGATGATGAAATATGGGGTGTGCAGTCCCGATCCGTCGGGATTGCCGGAAGGATGAGGGCTTCCCTCAGATATGATTTCTCCCCCCTTCTTGTTCAGGAGGGGGCCAGGGGATGGTCGAAAGGGTTTTTTCAACAACTGATAGGAGCGGCGCAATGACACAGCCAGGTGGGAGAGAGAAGCGGGCGGACGAGAAATTCTGCTCCGAGTGCGGCGAGGCCGTCAGCCGGTCGGCGAAGTTCTGCATGCACTGCGGAGAGAATCTGCTGCCGCTGGTGGGCGAACAGCGAGCCGGTGGCACCGGCCTCGAGCCCAGCGTGTCCGCAGCGCTGTGCTACGTCCTGACCGTGGTAACGGGTGTCCTGTTCCTGCTGATCGAAAGGCGCGACGAGTACGTCCGTTTCCACGCGCGGCAGGCCATTGCGTTCGGCGTTGCCTCCTTCGTGGGATGGGTCGTCCTCCTGGTGTTCACCGGCATAGTCGGGCGGTTCGGCCCATTAGAGTCCTTCGGGCAGCCCCTGAGCGACCTGATCAGGGTCGCCGCCGGCGTGGTGTGGATCATCCTGTGGATCGTGCTGATGGTCAAAGCGTACCAGGGGGAGCGGTTCAAGATGGGATTCCTCGGCGACCTCGCTGGAGGGCGGCGGACGACCGCCGAGCGTTGACGGCAAGCTCTCTCAGGCCCTAGCCTACAACCTGAATGGCCTGGGAACGCTGCCGGTCCTGTTTGGGATCCTTCTCCTCGATGTCTGGCGGCTGGGGAAAGAAAGACTCGGACGGTCAAGCCGACGAGGCGGCCGCCTCAGGAGTGCGCGGATTCGTCACGCCGATCAGGCTGTCCCGCGTTATGAGCTGCGCCAGCTCGTCCTCGCTCATGCCCTCGGTGCCGCGAGGTCTTTGAGGCAGGACCATGTAGCGCATCTCGGAGGTGCTGTCGACCACCCGAACCTCGACGTCGTCGGACAGCTCCAATCCGAACTCCCGCATGATCCCCCTGGGATCGGTCACAGCCCGGGAGCGGTAGGCGAAGCTCTTGTACCAGTCGGGCGGCCGCCCCAGCAGGGCCCGTGGATAGCAGGAGCACAGGGTGCACACCACGATGTGGTGGGCCTCGTCCGTATTCTCCAGGACCGCGATCCGAGGGTCTTCAGGTAGCGTGGCGAAGCCCAGGCCGGCCAGTGTCCCTTTCGGGTCAGAGAGGAGCCTGGCCTTGAACTCGGGATCGACCCAGGCCCGCGCCACCACCCGCGCCCCGTCGACCGGACTGCGGGCGTCGGTTGCCTCGATCGTCTCGCGAATCTCGTCGGTCGTGAGGGTGCCCTTCTCGGCAAGTAGGGCCTCCAGGGCCTCCACCCTCAGGGCGTAGCCGCCCGCATCTGCAATGTCTGGATGGGTTGGGGCGTGCTCGTCACTCATGATCGCCTCCGTATGCTCAGGCCGGATCCAGCCAATGATCGTAAAGGTCGACCCAGAGGGTGTCGCCGCCGGGCCCTTCGTAGCGGCTCTCCCACACAGTCCGCTGGGGGAAGGCCACCAGGTAGAGGGCTCGCTTCGGAAGCCCGTCCCCACCGTGCGCCAGGTCCTCTGGATTCCGAAAGGAGCGGTGGACGGTTACCACCCGTCCTACCTTGCCCTTGATGTAGGCCGGAGTGCGGCAGTGCCCGGCCGGCGTGCCCGTTCTCACGTGCACCCTGTCTCCAGGCTCGAAGCGCCTGTCCGTCACCGGGTTCCATCCCTGTATCTCGTCCGGACCTCCCCGACCTTCTTCTCCATCTCCTCGGCCGAAACGATCCCCTTCTCGATCATGAGCTGCTCCAGGCCGTGGGCCCAGCGCTCGTAGTAGGCCATGCTCTCGTACCGCTCGGCCGGCAGCGACTCGATCGCGCGGCGATGCTCGTCCACACGGATCAGCTTCTTGCGCGTCATCAGCGAGACCATGGCGTCGATCTTCCGCTCCCAGTCGGCGAGAACGTGCTCGCTCCGGTCGATTGGCTCGTCGTTGGGCCGGCCGCCGAGGTCGTGTACCGCTGACATCTGGACTCCTTGCCGCCGTGGGGGGTCGATGATCTCGAAACGTAACCGGGGCTCGTGCCCGTGTCAACCCGGACCGCTCTATTCTCAGGGGCTCTTCAGAGTCCGGTGCTAGACCATCCAGCACGTGGTCACACAGGTCCGTCTTTCCTGAGCGTAAGGGCGCACAGGGCGTGCGACAGGCCCCGGCCGGGGATTCCGAAGGGGGCAGAGCCCCCTTTGCGATCCTTCCGCGGAAGGATGGGGTGAGCCGAATCTCTGCGGCGTGGCTCTTTGCGGGCCACCCCTCCCGGTCTTCATAGCTGCCGGTCTTACCGGTCGGGTGGGTGGGAATAAGAGGGCACCCCAGCGGGGAAGGTACAGGGGAGTAGGGGGAAAACGAAAAGACCCTGGCTCTATTCCACCGGGTCGTCCGGGGCGGCCGTAGCTCCGCTCGACTGGCGCAGCTCGGTTACTCCCTTTAACAGCTCCCCGAACTGGGATGACGACCCGGTAAGGGCGGTGAAGTCGTCGCCGTTCATGACCAGCAGATCCACAGGGGTCTTGGCCCGCACCGATGCGGTGTGCCGCCCGCCTGCCAGCAGGGCCATCTCACCGAAGAACTCGCCCTTGCCCAGGGTCGCGACCCTGGTCTCTGTCCCGTCTTCCTCTCGGAGCACCTCGACCTGCCCGTCGAGCACGATGAAGAAGCTCCGCGCCCGGTTGCCCTGGGCGAAGACGAGCTGTCCCGCCTCGAAGTGCGCCCGGGACATGAGCTCGGTCCTAGTCGTGTCGATTTGGACGATATCCCAGTGGAAGAATAGCTCGACTGTCCAGTCGATCGCGACCCGTATCTTCCGCTCCAATAGCGGGATCTGCAACAGGTAGTAGGTCCGGTAGAGCCACCAGGCTACCCACCCCTTGAGCTTCAGCGTCAGCCCAAACAGATACACCTCGGCCGCCGCCGAGTGCCTGCCCAGTGGAACGAACACTCCCAGGCTTCGGAAGCGGAAAGGGCTGGGGCTCCGCCCTTCCAGCGAGGCTAGTATGTTCCGGGCCGCCTGCTTCGCTTCCCTCAGCGCGTACTGGGCCGTGTCAGGGGCCGTGCCCCCGGTCGTAGAGTCGGGGATCGCCGCACAGTCCCCGACCGCCCAGACGTTGGGGTACCCGGGAACGGCCAGGGTTTCGTCGACCCGTAGCAGGCCCCTCTCGTCCATGGGAAAGGGGGGGGATATCGATTTCAGAACCGGGTTGGGGGAGGAGCCGATCGTCGCGACCAGGGTCCGAGTGGCGATCTTTTTGCCGTCCGACAGCACGATCCCCTGGGCCGTCGCGCTCCTGAGCCTGGTGTTCAGCCGGATCTCGACCCCGCGCTTCTTCATGATCTGGTGGCTGAACCTGGCCAGGACGTCCGACAGCTCCGGCAGGATCCTGTCTCTCCCCTGGAGCAGTATCACGCTGATGTCGTCCGGCTCGACGTAGCGGTAGCTTCGAGCGGCCTCACGGGTGAACTCGTTGATCTCGGCGGCGACCTCGACTCCGGTGTATCCGGCGCCGGCGACGACGAATGTGAGCATCTCCTTCTTCTGTAGGGGGTCGGACTCTTCGGCGGCCTGTTCCAGCATGCCGATCAGGTGGTTGCGGAGGAAGAAGGCATCGCCGAGGGTCTTCAGGCGGAAGCCGTGCTCCTCGACGCCAGGTAGCCTCGACATGTCTGTGCTGCTGCCGATGGCGATCACCAGGTGGTCGTACGGGATCCACCTGTCCCTCGCCCGCCCCTTGTGTCTGATGCGCACGGTCCGTTCGTCGGCGTCGACGTTCACTATCTCGGCCTGGTAGAAGTGGGCCGCCGGCAGCAGCCTCCGCGTTGGGTTGACGACGTGGAGAGGCTCGATGCTGCCCGATATCACCTCGGCGAGAAGCGGCTGGAAGGCGAAGTAGTTCTCCCGGTTGACGATGACCAACTCGATCTGCCGGCGCCGCGCGGCCTTTTGGAGTCCAAGCCCGGTATAGACTCCCCCGTAGCCCGCGCCCAGGATCACGACTCGTGGCGGCGACTCGCCACTCTTCCGCGTCTTGCTCCGCGTCCAGAACATTCCGGCTCCCCCAGGCGTCTGAAGTCTTCGCACATAGTATACGGAGATGGGTGTGCAGGAGCAGGGCCTTTTCAACGTCCGATACTAGGCCATCCAGGATGTGGTTCCACTGGTCCGACCTTCCTGAATGTAGGGGCGCACAGGGCGTGCGACAGGCCCCGGCCGGGGGTTCCGAAGGGGGCAGGGCCCCCTTTGCGGGGTTTGGGGTGCCCCAATCCATTGGGCGGGTGGGTGAGAATAGGAGGGCACCCCAACGGGGAAGGTACGGGGGAGTAGAGGGAAAATGAAAAGGCCCCAGTGCAGGGGCCAAGGATTGACAGGTCTCTCCGTTTGCGATACAAGGTTTTCACGGCTAGGCATTTAGGATCAGACGCAGTAGCGGTTTAGTAGGAAGGGAGAGACTTGGAAGCCGGAGTTCTGGGAACTGCTCTGCTCGTAGGATTTCTCTTCGGGCTGAGGCACGCCACCGACGCCGATCACGTAGCCGCAGTCTCCACGATAGTCGGGGAGGAGCGCAACCCCTGGCGGGGTGTGTGGGTCGGAGCCTCCTGGGGTCTGGGACACAGTGTCCCTCTCCTGCTGGTAGGGGTCGTAATCCTGGCGCTCGGCGTGGCGTTCCCCGAGCCCTACTCGATGGCTCTTGAGTTCGGAGTCGGCGTCATGCTCGTCCTGCTGGGCGCGCAGGTGTTCTGGAACCTGCGTCGCCGGAGGGTCCACTTCCACAGCCACGATCACCGCAGCGAGGTCCACAGGCACCTGCATGCGCACGAGCCCGGGCTCGCGCCCAACGACCACCACGGCCTCTTCCGGCTTGGGAAGCCGGTGTTCCGGCCCAAGTCCTTCGCTGTCGGGGTCGTTCACGGACTGGCGGGAAGCGCGGCCGTGATGCTCCTCGTGCTGACCACCGTGCCCTCCTTCTGGGCCGGTATCGGCTACATCGTCCTCTTCGGAGTGGGGTCCGTCGTGTCGATGGCACTACTTACGCTTGCGATGGGCGTCCCATTCGCGCTGGCGGCCGGACGCGGGCCGATGCGCTGGATGGTGTCCAGCGTCGCGGGCCTGGTCAGCATCGTCCTCGGTGCCCTACTCATGTACCAGATCGGAGTTCACGAAGGCCTCCTGGTCTGAGTCCTTCGACCCCTCCGTTCACACCCATGCACCAGTCCCCTGGAAGCCTTCCGCTGAACGACGATACCGACTACGGGCTCTGCTTCGTCTGCGGGCCGCGCCACCCATCCGGTCTGAGGCTGAGATTCGAGCGCGACGGCGACACGGTCCGGACGACGTTCAGGGTCACCGACGTGTATCAGGGCTTCCCGGGGTACTTGCACGGAGCGATCATTGGCGCGATTCTCGACGAGGTCATGAGCCGGGTGTCCGTGCTGGAGAACAGGTGGAGCATGACCGCGCGCATGGACGTCCGCTACAGGAGGCCGGTCGAGATCGGCCAGACGGTGACCGCCGTGGCGGAGAAGACCGGGGCTCGGCGCGGATTCTTCGACACGCGAGGCCGCCTGGAGCTATCCGATGGGACCGTCGCTGCGGACGCCGTGGCTACCTACGGACTGCTCTCCGCAGAGGCCCTCTCCCGCATCAGCAAGGGATATCCCGGGCTCGCCCGCGACTGGATGAGATAGCGCCGGCCGGGGGCTGTCCCGATCAGGGACCGGCCTCGGCAATGACGACGGACAGGCTGCCGGTGTTGCCGGAGGTGTTGGAGCCGTGGTCGCAATCCCGGTAGACGAAGCTTATCGCTTCGCCCGTCCCCTCCACGGTCGCCGTGTACACGTGATCCGGCCGGTACTCACCCCAGAGAGGGGCCTCGGGGCCGACGATCGTGACCCCGGTCATCCATAGCCCGATCTCGACCTCGCTCCCCGGTGTCCCACACTTGTCCTTCAGGGACTCCGGCGGATTGTTGACATAGCCGTATTCGGCGTCGGCCACAGCATCCTCCGCCTTCGCGATCTTGACGGTCCCGTAAGTGCAGATCGTATACCTGACCCCGGCGTCCAGTTTCAGCGGCTCCGTTATCTTGCCGACATACTTGTAACGACCATCCGCGGCCACCTCGAGAGATGCAAGCTCGCGGTCCTTGTACATGCTGCAGTCGGCCCTAACGGCGTCCGACCCCGACGTGACGACGGTCTGTGCGGGGGCGTCCGCGGCCGTTTCCCCCCCTCCGCATGCGGCTATCGCGATTGCCACCAGCAGGACCAGGACGGACAGCGACCCCTTCCGTCTCATGTCACCCTCTCTTAGGCCGCATTGCGCCGCTTGCCTGGGCGCCCGATCCCGATGTAGCCGATGCGGCCGCGACGCCTATTCTACATCATCAAGCCGAACCCATCTCCCCGGTAGCCTCCACCCACAACCCTGACCGGGCGGCGAAAGATTGACACGCGAAGGGGGTTTGACTAACTCGGGGTATCGTGATAACGTCCTGCCGATCTCTAGAGGTCGGCATGTTGGCGGTGTCCTAGGGTGGCGCGGTCTTTGCACCTGCACCACGACCGAGCGGCTGTCGAGTCCGAGAGAGCACATACCAAAGAGAGCTCAGGAGGGTGATATGAGGCCGGCAATACTCGGTATCGTAGCGATGATGGTCCTTTCCGTTGTGCTGGTGGCCTGTTCCGCCGAGGAGGTGGCAGCCCCCGACCCGATCATCCGTGAGGTCGAGAAGATAGTTACGGTCGAAGTCCCGGTCGAGCGGGAGGTGATCAAGCAGGTCGAGGTGATCAAAGAGGTAATCAAGGAGGTCGAGGTCGAGCGGCTGGTCGAGGTAGAGAGGATCGTGACGGTCGAGGTGGAGACCGAGGTAGAGGTGGTGATGGAGAAGATCGTGACGGTCGAGGTGGAGAGGGAGGTGGAGATCGAGAGAGTCCTGGTCGCCACGCCGACTCCGCCGTCCACCGGCACTCCCCGGTTCGGTGGCACCCTGCGGATCGTGTCACAGGCCAGCATCGCCAGCCTGGACCCGATCTGGACGTCGGCGTACGTGACCATCGCGGTGTCGACGCACATGTACGAGGGACTCTTTGGACTGGATTCCAATCTCGCTTCGGCGCCTCGCATGGTCTCGGGCTGGAGCCTCAGCTCCGACGCCAAGACCTATACGATGACCCTCAGGGAAGGGCTTAACTTCCACGACGGCCGGCCCGTCACCGTTGAGCATGTAATCCCGTCCCTCGACAGGTGGCTGGCCGGGCAGTTCAGCGGCCACCCCACCCTGATGCGTCAGTTCACGGCCGAGAATCCGTTCCGGGCGGTGAATGATCTCACCTTCACGGTCAACCTGAATGAGCCCTACGGTGCCGTCCTGGCCGCGTTCGCGATGCCTTGGCAGTTCCCGGTGGTGATGCCGGCTGAGCTCGCCGCCAACGCGCCGACCGAGGCTGTCGAGGACTGGACAGGCTCCGGACCCTACAAGTTCAACAAGTGGGACGTCGGCCATCAGATCGTACTTGACAGAAACACCGCGTATATCCCTCGAAACGAGCCGGCTAACCACATGGTGGGCGGAACACAGGGATACATCGACCAGCTAGTTTTCCTTGAGGTTCCCGACGAAGAGACCAAGCTCGCGGGACTTGAGACCGGTGAGTGGGACCTGGTCGACGGAGCCGGGCTCGACTTCTTCGACCGGCTCGACTCCAACCCGGACCTGGTTGTACCCCTGTACAAGCCGGGCCACAGGTCCAACATCATCCTGAACACCACCATTCGACCCTTCGGGCATCCGATTGACGAGGCCCCGGAGGGAGAGCGCCACGACGCGCAGGCCATTTCGGCTCGTCAGTCCGTCCGTGTGGGCGTCGACATAGAGAAGGTCATGCTGAGCCTGGGCCCCTCGAACCTGTGGGTGCTCTGCTCGGCGATCTACTACTGCGGGACGCCTCTCGATCAGACCAGCGTCGGGCCGGAGTACTACAACCTGAACGACAAGGCCGAGGCCGCCAGACTGCTGGGCGAGTCGACCTACGCCGGTGAGACTCTGGTACTGCTGAATCCCACCGACTATGCGACCATCACCCCTACCGGCATCGTCATCAAACAGGAGATGGAGGAGATAGGCTTCGTCATCGACATGCCGGCGCTCGACTGGTCCTCCGTGGTCACGAGATTCCGGTCCCCTGAGACCTGGCAGATCGCCGCGAGCTGGACCGTTCACTGGTGCTGCGGCGATCCTATCTCGGATGAGGCCGCTGCGGGGAACGATCCGTTCACGGCCGTCATCCCTGAGGTCCAGAGGCTCCGCAAGGCGTGGGCTACGGCTCAGGATGCTGCGACCAAGAGGGCGATCCAGGAGGAGTTGGAGACGATCCTGTACGAGCAGGTCATCATCGTCCACCTGGGTCAGTTCTTCAGCCTCTACCCGCACACTGCGGAGCTCAAGAATCCGTCGATCCAGGGGGTTCCCTACTACGCCAACGCCTGGCTAGAGCGACGGTAGCAGCCCGGCAGGCTTCACAACCGCGCCGCTAAGAAGGGTCTGCCCCATGGACTTGGGTCGGTGGGGCAGGCCCGCAGCTTTTGTCCCTCCCGGTGCGGCTCGGCGAGCGTCCTACGTATCCCCTGCCGTAGCGGTTCATTACCGCGGTCCGATCGACCGGACACCAGGAGCCCCGAATGCGATTCGGCACCCTCATGTTCCCGATGAGCGAGCACCCCGAGAACGACGGCGCCGTCGTGCACCAGGCGCTGCGCGAGGCCGAGCTCACCGAGGAGGTCGGGTTCGACGCCGTCTGGCTGACCGAGCACCACTTCGGCGGCACAGCCGCCTACGCCGACCCGGTGACCTTCGGAGCGGCGCTCGCCGTGAGAACGAGCCGGATCAAGATCGGGTTCGCCGTCGTCCAGCTCGCACTGCATCATCCGGTCTTGCTGGCCGCCCAGACGGCCCTGGTGGACCAGCTCAGCAGCGGACGGCTCATCGTCGGTACCGGTCGGGGCTCGGCCTACAACCACTATGAGTACATCGGGTTCGGCACCAACCTGGAGAGGGGCCGGGCGATGCTGGCGGAGTCCGAAGAGCTGCTGGTCAAGGCCTGGGTTTCCAAGGACCTGGTCCACTCGGGCGAGTTCTTCAACGTCTCGCTTCCGATACTCCGGCCCAGACCCTTTCAGCAGCCTCATCCCCTGCTGGTGCGCGCGTGCCTGGGCGAGTCGTCGGTCGTTGCGATGGCCCAGATCGCCCGTCCGATTCTGATCGGGTCCCGGTCGGACGAGATCATCACGGGCCGCCTGAAGATGTTCCACGAAGCGATGGTGGGGGCCGGCCTCGACGACGCAACGATCGAGACCACCCTGAACGAGAGCTGGGCGGCCAAGAAGCTCGCAATCGCCGACACCTTCAGCGAGGCCAGAGACCTGGCCGAAGAGGGCTATCACAAGGAGCTCGACCACGAGCTGCGAAACCGGGAGATGTTCAACCCGCCGGACCTTCCGACGCCGCCAATCGAAACGGACGAGAAGGACTTCGAGCAGCTGTTCATCATGGGGACCCCGTCGCAGGTCGCCGACCATATCGCCTCCCTCAGGGACGAAGGAGTCCGGAACCTGTTCCTTACGATCAACAGCGGAGAGCTGGACCCAAAGGTCGTAGACTGGTCCATCAGGATGGTCGGCGAGAAGGTACTGCCGCAGTTCAAATAGGCGGACATAGGGGAGTGCAGATCCCGACTCGTCGGGATCTGCCGGGAGTCTGAGGGTGTCTGAGGGTGTCCCTCAGAAACTCACAACCCACCTCTCAAAACTGTGGGGCGACGGGCGACTGAAAGCGGCACTTTCGGCACTCGCCAGGGAGTCCTTACCATGCCACATGAGCCAGGGTCGGTGGTCATCGTCGGAGGCGGGGTGATCGGCTGTTTCATCGCCTTTCGCCTGGCCCAGGAGAACGTCTCCGTTACGCTCGTCGAGAAAGACTCCGTTGGGTCCGGCGCCTCCGGCACCTCAGCGGGTAACGTCATCCCCAACCGACTGCTCTACGGCGATCTGGAGCTGGATCTGGGTGTCGAGAGCCTGAACCTCTTCCGGCGCCATCTGCCCGAGATCAAGGAGCGCTCCGGGATCGACATCCTGGACCAGGACGTCCGATACCTCTTCGCCGCTCTGGACGACGACGAGGTCCGGACGACAACGGGCGACCTTCAAGCGATGCAGGCCGCCGGCCTGAGAGCCGAGTGGATGAGCGGAGCCGAGGCACGCCGGCTCGAGCCGCGTCTCTCGCCGGAGGTCAGGGGCGGGTTGCTCCACCAGGACTGCATCCAGATCGACGGCCAGCGCTTCGTGTCAGCTCTGGTGGCGTCGGCCGAAGACCTGGGCGCCACAGTTGTCCACGCCGAGGCCGTCGGGCTGCGTCATGAGGGCGCGAGGGTGACGGGCGTGCTCCTCCAGGGTGTGCCGGACATAAGCTGCGACACGGTGATCCTGGCGATGGGAGGCCATGCCGGAGTGGTCGCCCCCGATTGGCTCGGCATCAACCTCCCCATCCGCCCCCACGCCCTGCAAAAGCTTCACCTGCGCATCATCGGCAGGGCACAGCCGTTCGCGGTCAACTGGGGCGGCGTGAACGTCATCACCCGCAAAGACGGCCTGACCCACGCCGGCAGCAGGCACGACGACACCGGGTTCGAGGCCAGGACCACCGAGGAGGGGAGGGAGTGGCTTCTTGAGAGAGTCCGGGCCATACTTCCCGGCCTGCAGGCGGAGGTCGTCGAGGCGGGGGCCGCCGCCGCCGCCGAGACCGCCGACAACGTCCCGATGATCGGACCCATCCCCGGATTCGATGGCGTCTACCTGGCCTCTCCCGCGACCGACGGCTTCCACGTATCGTCCGGGGTCGCCGAGATCTTCGCCGAGCTGCTGGTCCACGGAAGAGAGCATCGCCTCCTCCCGCAGCTGCTGCCTGAGCGGTTGCTCTTGCCCGGCGGAGCCGCCGGATAGCCGGGCGATAGCCAAACGGCGAATGTAGATGGCCGGAGCTTTTCGAGTCTGTGTCCCGGGAAACTCCCTTCGCGTGCTCTCGTCGGGACTGCCGGGAGTCAGAGAGCCTGCCCTGAGCTCCGATTTATCGCGAGTCTCGACATAGTCGGACCTGTCGAAGGGATGTCCCTCAGATCACCCTTATTCTTCCTGGGTTGGGAGGGACCGCACCGCCGACGGCCTCCAGAGGGACCTAGAATTGGGGAGTGCAGAGGGGCGGAGCCCCACTGCCGGGAGTCCGAGGGTGTCTCTCGGGAATTACCCCCCACCATTGTGGGGAGGGGGGTGAGGTTTGGAGAAAGGGCGGCTCTTGATAAGCGCACAGGGAGCCTAGAAAGGATCGAATGTCCTCCCAACCCGACGTAGTAATCGTAGGCGGAGGGGTGATAGGCTGCTCCATCGCCTTCCATCTCGCGAAACGCGGCATGAGGCCGCTTGTCCTCGAGCGAGGACGGCTGGGTGGCGAAGCTACCACCGCGTCCTCGGGGATCGTGTACGGCCATCACGGGAGCGACGGCCTGGCACGGCTGTCCCGGGACAGCTATGCGGTGCTTCCGTCTGAAATAGAGGAGCTCAAAGAGCTGGGCGGCGTCGACGCCGAGCTGATCAAGTGCGGCAGGCTGGACGTGGCCCTCACGGACGCTGAGGCGAGCCTCCTCCGGGGCGAAGTCGGACCGCATGCCGAGCAGGGGCTCGCCGCGGAGTGGCTCGATTCGGAGCAAGCTCGCGAGCTCGAACCCGCGCTGAGCGAGTCCATCCTCGGCGGCCTGCACGTCCCGGACGTCTCGGCGGTTAACAACCAACGGCTCAGCGACGCCTATGCTGCCGCCGCGACCCGTTTGGGCGCCAGAGTCCGTCTCGGCGTGGACATCGTGGGTCTCACGCGCAGCGGCGCGCAGGTGACCGGGGTTCGACTGCACGAGGGAGACATCCAGGCCGGCCACGTCGTCATCGCGGCTGGCGCCTGGAGCCGGGTGCTGGGGGAGTCGATAGGGGTAAGCATCCCGGTGCGTCCGGTCAGAGGCCAGAACCTTAATCTCCTGCCGGCCGCCGGGAGCGTTCGGACCAACGTCACCAACGACGAGTGCGTAATCGTCCCGCGGGCGGACGGATCGCTGGTCGTTGGGGTCACCGTCGAGGACTCGGGCTTCGACTCCCGCGTCACGGCCGAGGGCGTTCGTGAAATCTTGGATCGGGTCGTCCGCTTGGTACCTGCGCTTGGAGAGGCCAGCTTCACCTGGGCCATCGCCGGCCTCCGCCCCGCGTCCGCCGACGATCTCCCCATCATCGGGGCCGTGTCCGGGCTGGACGGCCTCAGCATTGCGGCGGGACACTACCGCAGCGGCATCGTCCTGTCGCCCATCACCGGATCGCTGATCGCCGGCCAGATCGCTGGAGAACCATCGGAATACCTCTCGATCTTCGGTCCCGACAGATTCCAGTCCTCCTGACCGAACCAGATCGGCGGAGTTGTGCCAAAGGGAAGTGCAGAGGGGAAGCCCCTCTGCCGGGAGTCTGAGGGTGTCCCTCAGAAAACTCTTGTTTCTCCCCCTGGGTGGGGAGAGGCGCGGCCAGATCGCAGACCTGATGGAGTCCCCGGTCAAAGGGCAGTGCAGAGGGGAAGCCCCTCTGCCGGGAGTCTGAGGGTGTCCCTCAGAAAGCTCTTATTTCTCCCCCCTGGGTGGGGAGAGGCGCGGCCAGATCGCAGACCTGATGGAGTCCCCCGTCAAAGGGCAGTGCAGGGGGGAAGCCCCTCTGCCGGGAGTCTGAGGGTGTCCCTAAGAAAGCTCTTATTTCTCCCCCCTGGGTGGGGAGGGGCGCGGCCAGATCGCAGACCTGATGGAGTCCCCCGTCAAAGGGCAGTGCAGAGGGGAAGCCCCTCTGCCGGGAGTCCGAGGGTGTCCCTCAGAAAGCTCTTATTTCCCCCCCTGGGCGGGGATGGGCCACCAGACCCCCTGGATATCCAGAAAGGAAGGCAACTAGATGATCTACGAGATACGCACCTACGAGCTGAAGCCTCGAATCTACGACCAGTTCGACAGACGGGTCGCCGAGAAGATCCCGGCCCGGACGAAGCTGTCGACCCTGGTCGGCTTCTGGAGGACGGACATAGGCCCGCTCAACCAGGTCGTGCACATCTGGCCGTACGAGGACCTGGGTCAGAGGACCGAGATCCGGGCGCAGGCGGTCGCCGGTGGTCAGTGGCCCCCCGATACCGCCGAGTTCATCACCGCGATGGAGTCGGAGATCTACCTGCCGGCGCCCTTCATGGACCCTATGAGCCCCGGCGATCCGGGGCCGATATACGAGATGCGAACCTACACCTATCCGCTGGCGTCGATCCCCTCCGTACTCGAAGCCTGGAACGAGGTCATCGAGGACCGTAAGAAGCTGTCGCCCCTGATCGGCTGCTGGTACTCGGAGCTGGGGGGACTCAACAAGCTCGTCCACATCTGGGCCTACCGGAGCCTGGCCGAGCGCAACAGCGTCAGGGAGAAGGCATTGAGCAGCGGCCGCTGGCCACCCAGGTCCAGCATTGCCCCCCTCAGGATGGAGAACAAGATCATGCTCCCCGCCTCCTTCTCGCCTCTGCAATAGGCCGGAGACGGATCGCTACTGCTGACCGTCCGGCCCGCCGGGCGAGTCGACGATCGCCTCGGCCTCGATCTCGACCAGCATGTCCGGCGAGGCGAACTCCTTCACCACCAGCGTCGTGTTCGCTGGCAGAATATCGCCGAAGAACTCTCGATGAGCCCTCCCCGCCGCTTCGAAGTCGTCGATCTCCTTCAGGAACACCCGTGTCCTCACCACATCTCGCAGACCGGCTCCGGCCTCCACCAGGGCTCTTTCGATCGTCTTCAGGACGTGGACCGCCTGCTCATAGGCGTCGATGCCGCGAACCTCCCCGGCGTTGTTGGCAGACGTGGTGCCCGCGACATGAACGAACGGACCGACCCGCACGGCCCTGGAGTACCCAACCACCGGCTCCCAACGGCCTCCGCTCGATATGTTCGTCCGCTGCATGTCCGCTCCTCCGGTTTCGTCTTCCTACCGAGACAACCTGGCCTGCTCCACCTCCCTCACGACACGGCCGCGGGCGAAGCCAAGCTCCACGGCTCGTGAGACGTCCAGGTCGGCCTCCGCGTCACGTCCCAGCAGGGTGTATGCCACCGCTCGGACGTAATGGGCGCCCGGCAGGTCGGCGTCGATCCGGATCGCGCGGTCGAGGTCATCCAGAGAGCGCTGTCGCTCCCCGAGAGCGAGATAGGCCATGCCCCTGTTTGTGTACGCTTCGGCCATCGACGGATCGATCTCGATGGCGGCGTCCAGGTCCTCGATCGCCCTTCGCATCCGGCCAAGCCTGTAGTAGGTGCCTCCCCGGTTACTCAGAGCCGCCGCGTGGCGCGGAGCCAGGCGAACCGCCCGGTCGAGCCGTTCCAGAGCCTCGTCGTACCGTCCGAACCTGAACAGCCGTGCGCCCTCGTTGTTGAGCTCGTCCGCGATGGCTCGGGCCGCGGCCCCCTGGTCGCCTGGATCGAGAGGGCTCTCCGTTTGACCCTCGGCCGCGCACGCGACGGACATCAGCGCCACCGCTGCGAGAACCGTGATTGTCACCTTCGAGAATCTTGTCATTGGAGATCCGTCCGGCTCCGGGTGGGCGTCACGCCACGATTATAGGCCAATCTCGGCTCAGTCGGTCGAAGACGGAAGCTTTCGGGTCGACACCCAGGGCGTTTGGCGGCTGTCACACATGAAGGACGGCCGTCTCAAATGCGACTCTAGCTTCGGGGGGGTTTCGGATCCAGATTGGTGCTACTGAGGTCCTATGGAGGATTGGAATCGGCTTCAAGATTGCGGCGACTCGCTGTCATCCGTGGGCTCTACATCGGAGTCATGAGCCTCCAGAACGCCGCGGCGCAGCCACTGAGCCCTTGCTTCCACTGATCTCATCTTTCTAGATCTGGTATCAAGAAGACCCGACAGCCAAGGGAAAGAAGGGGGCCCAAGATGCTTTGGAAAATCGGAAGACGCGTTGCCATTGGCGGAGTCTTACTGATGTTGTGTAGCCTGACACTGGCAGGCTGTGCAGGGACGGGAAACGAGAAACAAACTGACTCCTTTGATGCCGAGATAGATGCTTTTAAGGTGGCCATGGTGATTCCGGGCGAGATAGATGACAACGCTTGGGGGCAAGTGGGTTATGAGGGGCTAGAGTCAATCAAAAGCGAGCTTGGGGCCGAAGTGGCTTACAACACGCACGTCCCCTTTGATCCCAACGTTGATGTTGAGGGAATGTTTCGCCGGTATGCTCAAGAAGGCTTTGATCTTATTATTGGTCACGGCGACGGATATCGTGATGACCTCGAGACAGTGGCAGAAGAATTTCCTCGCACCAAGTTCATGTTAGTGGGCAGGTATGGGGGAAATAACAAGAACCTTGGCGCTGTATCGCTTCGCTCAGGCGAAATGGGCTATCTGACCGGGGTGGTGGCAGCCCTCAAAACAAAGACAAACAAAGTTGCCTTCATTGGCGCCGAGGAAAACGCACTTCTCCATGAGCAGGCCACTCAGTTTGAACGAGGGGCCAAAGCTATCAACCCTGAAGTAGAAGTATTCATCGAGTGGACGGGAAGTTGGACCGACAAAGCCAAGGTCAGAGAAACTGCCCGGGCTTCGATTGACTCGGGAGCCGATGTTGTCATGGGGCTCGCCGATCAAGCTTCTTTTGGTGTGGTGGCAGAGCGCCGCCTCCCAGGTATCGGATGATCCGGTCGACATTGAAGTCGCCAAAGAGGCAGGAGTTCATGCCATAGGGGTGTATTGGGACCAACATCAACTTGCACCGGATACCATCCTAACCAGCATGACCTTGGACATACCGAAGGCGATCTTGGAAGGCGCCCTGCTAGTCCAAAAGGGACATTTCGAGGGCAGGCAGTATAAGTTTGGGCTGCGAGAGGACGTACATGACCTAGCTCCTTTCTATGGTTCCTTGACCCCCGCGCAAGAAGAAGTTGTGAACGATGCGCGAAACGACATATTACTAGGCGAGATAGATGTCTCGCTTTGAGCAGACCCTGTGCCCATAGGAGGGCGCATCACCGATTGGGGCACTCCCGTCATGATGTCGTTGACGCACAAAGGGGCTCGGGCGTTAGATAATACGGATGTCGACATTGGCATACCTAAGAGTTCGATTTATTCGATAGCTAATCAGCTCAGGTACGGCATCGTCGTTCTAATTGTGCTGAGTTTGGTGCCGACGGCGGGGATTCTGACCGGGCAGCGCATCTACATCAGCTTCCACACTCAACGTGAGCAATCGTTCGATGTCGTGCAAGGGCGCAGCCGGATTGTTGCGAACGAGATAAATGCCTACGTGGAAGACTTACAGAGCAAGCTCAGCTACCTGGCGAGAGTACAAGGCTTGACACAGCTGCCGCCTGAGACTCTGCTGAGCTTGCTGGGGGCAGTAATTCGCAACAATAGCGCCTATGAAATAGTTGCTGTTATCGATAGCACCGGTCGAATTATTGCGGAAGTTTCACCTTATGGGCAATTAGAAGCAGATAATCTTGCTGATTCGCCCCCATTTATCTACGCGCTCAGCCGCGAAGAATATTTTGTGGGCTCGGTTGAGCTTGACTCAGCCACCCAACTGCCAATGACAATCTTTTCGGTTCCCGTTAGAAACCAACAGGATCAGGTGGATGGTGTATTGCTAGCGCGGGTTAACCTAAGATTCCTGTGGTTCGTGGTCTCTCAGGTTGACGTGGGGCAGACTGGCTACGCCTACGTTCTTGACAACCGCAACGTTCTGATCGCCGAAAATGAACGTACTGCTGCGAATTACCGTCCGCAAGACATCTCCCAGCGCTCTTTCATCCAGAAGTTAACATCGGGTGCTCCGAAACCTACTACATATCAAGGTTTGAGAGGGACTCAAGTAATAGCGGCAATATCCCCCATCCGAAGCGTGCATTGGAACACCGTGGTAGAACTGCCCACCGCTGAAGCCTACAGCCGAATTCGGCACATGATTTTCATTATGGGTGGAGCTGTGGCCGTGGCAGTAGCGTTTGCGGTTCCAATAAGTATCTTCTTCTCTCGGAGGGTAAGTTCACCCCTTCAGAGATTAACGGAGGCCTCCATTCAGATTGGTGCTGGCAATATGGGTGCACGTGTGAATGTTGGCAGCCGTGATGAGATGGGAGTATTAGCGGAAACCTTTAATCAGATGGCCGGTAACTTGCAAACTGCGAATGTGTCGCTTGAGAATCGGACGGACGCGCTCGAAAGGAGCAACCAGGAGCTGCAGGAATTTGTATATGCGGCTGCCCATGACTTGCAGGAGCCCCTGCGCAAGGTGCAGGCGTTCGGTGACAGGTTGATGGGCAGATACAGCGACGCCCTCGACGAGCGGGGCATCGATTATCTCAGCAGAATGAGGGATGCCTCCGGGCGCATGCAGACGTTGATTAATGACCTGCTTACGTATTCCAGAGTAACTACTAAGGCCAAGCCTTTCATGGAGGTCGATCTCAACGAAGTGGCGCAGGAAGTTGTGTCTGACCTTGAAATCCGGTTGGAGGAGACCAATGGCCGAGTGGAGATAGGCCAATTGCCTACCATTGAGGCCGACCGGACACAGATCCGTCAGCTGCTCCAAAATCTGATGGGGAACGCGCTGAAGTTCGGACGTCTTGAAGAGCCGCCCGTCGTGACGATCAGCGGGAGGATCGTGCACGCAGCAGCCTCGAGCGACGATCCTCAGCCGCGTGAACTCTGTGAGATAGTCGTCGAAGACAACGGCATCGGTTTCGAGGATGCTTACAAGGAACAGATTTTTGCGATTTTCAACAGACTGCATGGTCGCACCGAGTACGAAGGGACCGGTCTGGGATTAGCTGTGTGCCGCAAGATCGTCCAACGCCACGGGGGGGTGATCTCGGCCGAGAGCACGCTCGGCCGAGGCTCGACTTTCTCGGTCACGCTGCCCGTCGCCCGAGTTCCCGGGAAAGAGGACTAAGTGACGAGGCAACAACAATCGATAACCATCTTGATGGCCGACGACGACCCAGATGACTGCCTCATGGCTAAGGAAGCGATGGAAGAGTCCCGATTATCGAACGATGTTCGATTTGTCAGCGACGGTGAGGAGCTGATGGACTACCTCCACCATCGTGGCAACTTCGCCGACATGGGAAGCTCGCCGGCACCAGGATTGATCCTCCTGGACCTTAACATGCCCCGGAAGGACGGACGCACGGCCTTAGCGGAAATTAAGTCACACCGAAATGGGACTGAGGCCAGAAAGGGGATTGGGGCTTATCTGGCCCTCGCTCCGCACCCCTCGCTCCGAGGGATACCGGTCGTCGTCCTCACGACGTCGAGAGCGGAGGAAGATATCCTCCGCACCTACGATCTGGGTGTCAGCTCGTACATCCCCAAGCCGGTCACCTTCGAGGGACTCGTGGACGTTATGATGACCTTGAAAAAGTACTGGTTTGAAATTGTCGAGCTGCCGCCTCAGGGCCACTGACGTCCAATCCTATGGCGCTCTATCAGATTAGGCGTTGACCACGAAAGCAGCAGACGCGATGCTCGACCCGCACGTCTGTTATCGCTCGCAAAGCCCCCGGGGAAGCCCAAAATACTGGCAGGGCGCTGAAGAATGGGGAGTGAGAGGGGAGAAGCCCCCTTGCCGGGAGTCTGAGGGTGTCCCTCAGATATAAATTCCTCCCCTTGTCTACCCCAAAAGGGGCCGTGGCGATGGCGCGAAGCGTTTTTCAGCACCCTGCTAGTGCATCCATATCGAGGTCCGCTAATGAACGATCGCAGCTCAGGTACACCACCTAGCCCAAGCAGGAGTATTTTGGTCGTCGATCACGAGGAGATGATGCGCGATTTGATGCAGCAGGCCCTCGCCCAGGACGCTCAGGAGGTCCTTACCGAGGCCAACGGGGAAGAGGCAATGTTCATCTTGGTGCGTGAGCACATAGACCTGATCATCTCCGAGGTCGTCAGGCCGGAGATGGCCGGAATATAGAGAAAGCCAAACGCGTCTGTCCTCGCGTCCCGGTAATCTTGGTCAGCGGCTTCCCTTCTGACGAGACGGCGACGCGGGTGAAGTACCTTGACGGTTGCGGCTAGCTGGGTGTGTCGGCAAAGAGGCGAGGGGGACAGACTGATGAGCGAGCGCACTATCAGAGTTCTGGTAGTCGACGACGACGAGGGCGATTACGTTCTCACACGCGAGCTACTGTCCGATATCGGGGGGTGGAGATTCCATCTGGATTGGGTCTCGACGTATGACGACGCCTGACGGGCGATATCATGCCAGGAGCACGACTTGTACCTGGTTGACTATCGTCTGGGAGCACGTGACGGGCTCGACCTGATTCGAGAGGCCTCGCAGAGTGGTGGCAACCGACCCATGATGCTAATGACCGGGCTGGACGATCATGAGGTAGACATCAAGGCAGCGGAAGCGGGCGCCTTCGACTATCTCGTCAAGGGGAAAATCGACGCATCCGCGTTGGAACGTTCGATCAGGTACGCCATTCAACGGGCGGAGGCAGCAGATGCCCTTCGGGGCCAGTGAAAGGAAGTTGCGACGTCTGAGCTCGTCTACAAATACCTTGGGTTGCGCCCCCGGCGTACCTTCTCTAGGAGGTAGCTATCTACAGCAGTCAGTCCGAGAGAGGCTAGCTATGACGCTCCACCGGTGACAGGGACCGACGCGGCGTTCATCAACTGTAACGTTTGGACCACTAGAGCCGGGCGACGATTGGAAACTGGGCCCTCATGGCCTATGATTCGCCTGTCGACTGGAATAGCTCAACGATCCAAGACAGGGAGAGAGAGTTGAAGATCGCAGCAGTCAAGGCCGGCCACTTTCGCCTGCCACTACCCGTTCCGGTGGGCGACTCGACCCACGGCGACATGACCGAGTTCGACCTCGTCACAGTCAGAGTCGTGTCCGACACGGGCGATGAGGGCCTCGGCTACACCTATTCGGTCCAGGTGGGAGGGCATGCGATCCGCACCCTGATCGAAAAAGACCTCACCCCGCTGCTCCTCGGCGGGGACCCCAGCCTGACCGAGCATCTTTGGGAGACGATGTGGTGGCGGCTTCACTGGCCGGGACGTGGGGGCGCGGTCGCTCTTGCCATGTCGGCTGTCGATATAGCCCTCTGGGACCTGAAGGGGCGCTCGGCAGGGCAGCCTTTGTGGCGGCTCCTGGGAGGGCACTCGCCCCGGGTCACCGCCTACGCCGGAGGCATAGACCTGAACTTCACGCTCGAGCAGCTCCTGGAACAAACGAAAGGGTTTCTCGAAAGAGGGTTCCGGGCGATCAAGATGAAGGTGGGTCGAGAGCGCCTGTCCGAGGACGTCGAGCGCGTCGCCGCCGTCAGGAAGCTGGTGGGTGCCGACTTCCCGCTGATGGCGGACGCCAACATGAGTTGGAGCGTCGCCCAGGCGATTCGGGCGTCGCGGGCGCTGGCCGAGTACGACCTGTTCTGGCTGGAGGAGCCGACGATCCCGGACGACTTCGACGGACACGCCAGAATCGCCACGGAGGGAGCCCTGCCCATCGCGGCCGGAGAGAACCTGCACACCCTCTACGAGTTCCAGCGGCTGATCGCCGGTGGCGGGGTGGCCTTCCCGGAGCCGGACGTCTCCAACATCGGCGGCATCACGGTCTGGATGAAGGTCGCGCACCTGGCACAGGCTCACAACCTGCCGGTCACGTCACACGGCGTACACGACCTGCACGTGAGCCTGCTGGCCGCCGTGCCCAATGCGTCATATCTGGAGATACACGGGTTTGGACTGGACCGCTTCATCCGCAACCCTCTGGTCCTGAAGGACGGAGTCGCCGAAGCGCCGGAAAGGCCCGGTCACGGGGTGAGCTTCGACTGGGAGGCCCTAGAGCCCCATCGAGTCACGCCTTAGCAGGGTGACGAAATATCGAGTGTGCAGACGGGCGGCTAGGAGCCGCTTCCAAGAGAAGAGTTCGGGGAGGCGGACCCACTTGCCAGGGTCCCAGAATGATCAACCCATGGGGAGTGCAGAGGGGCGAAGCCCCTTTGCAAGGAGTCTGAGGGTTTCCCTCAGATATTTCTCTCCCCCCTTCCTGGCCAGGAAGGGGCCAGGGGATGGTCGAAAGGGTTCTTCAACACCCTGTGGGGCAAGAAGTATCAGAGCCCAAGCTCGGATAGCCCCGGGTGGTCGTCCGGCCGGCGACCCAGGGGCCATCGGTACTTGCGGTCCGATTCCTCAATCGGCAGGTCATTGATGCTTGCGATGCGGCGGCGCATGAGGCCGCTCTCGTCGAACTCCCAGTTTTCGTTGCCATAGGAGCGGAACCAGTTGCCGGAATCGTCACGCCATTCATAGGCGAAGCGCACCGCAATGCGCGCGCCGTCAAAGGCCCACAGCTCCTTGATGAGGCGGTAGTCCAGCTCCCTGGCCCATTTGCGCTGGAGGAACTGCACGATCCCCTCGCGCCCAGAGAGAAACTCGGCACGGTTTCTCCAGGTGCTGTCGACCGTATAGGCGAGCGCCACTCGTTCGGGTTCGCGCGTGTTCCATGCGTCTTCAGCCATTCGTGCCTTCTGGGACGCTGTCTCGCTGGTGAACGGAGGGAAGGGAGGGCGGGTATTCGGGTCTGTCGGCATCTCATTCTCCTCGGTTCGTCGGTGTTTGGCGCCGCCGTCTATTTCATGATGGATCGGACGACGCTGTCAATACGAGTTACACTCTAGGCCACGCCGCCGCTTTCCTGCCGCTATTCCGAATCGGCCCGCCGGTGGGCCAGAATCTAGAAAGGGACACCCCGGGCTATCCCCGGACCTCGAACGAGTCGAACCTCTCCGTCGGAACGTCCCACCCAGCCTCGACCTCAGACACGAAAGCACCGGGCGGCCCCTCGCGCATGCGCTCGATCAGCCGGTCCAGGGCCGGCCGGTCTCCGTGGGCGAGCACCTCCACGGCGCCGTCTGGACGGTTGCGTACCCACCCAACGAGCCCGAACCCCCTCGCGTGAACGATCGTGAAGTCCCTGAAGAACACCCCCTGGACCCGCCCTCGCACGAACGCGTGAAGCTGCGCCGGCTGGTCGGAGCCCTCGCGTTCAGTCACGGTTCGCGACCTCGATCCTGAAGATCCGCTTCCGCGTTCTCTGTCCCATCACAAACAGGATTGACCCAGCCGGGATGCGCTGTTAGACTCGCCCATGAGGATTCGGCCGCTCCGTCGAGTGACGACATGGTACATCAACCAGGGATCAGGAGGATCGGATGACCACCGACAGCATCAGGGGCAAGGTGCAGACCGTGCTGGGGCCCATCGAGCCGGGCGAGCTAGGCATTACGCTGACCCACGAGCACCTTCTGATCGACATGGAATGCTATTTCACGGTCCCTGAGGAGGCGAGCGAGCGAGCCTGGATACACGCCCCGGTCACCATGGACCGGCTCGGCGGACTGGACCGGCGGGTCGTCTACAATCTGGATACCATGAAGCTGCTGGACGTGCAGACAGCGATCGAGGAGGTCAACCACTACACGTACGGCGGCGGCAACGCGCTCGTCGATGCCACCAGCATCGGCATCGCGCGCGACCCGCTCGCCCTGACCCGCATCTCCCGCGCCACCGGCCTCCACGTCATCATGGGGGCCAGTCACTACGTACCTCTTTCCCACCCGCCGGACATGGATACGAGGACCGAGCAGACGATCGCCGACGAGATAATCCGCGACGTCACCGTCGGCGTCGGCGACACTGGCGTTAAGGCGGGGATCATCGGCGAGATCGGCAACTTCTGGCCCACCAGCGAGAACGAACGCAAGGTGCTGAGGGCGTCCGTGCACGCCCAGCAGGAGACCGGGGCGCCCATCCTCATTCACGTGGGCTTCCATCTCGATTCACCACCAGCGATCATGCAGACCCTCCTCGAAGCCGGGGCCGACCCGCAGCGCATCATCATGGGCCATCTGGACATGTTCGGCGACGACGACTGGCTCAAGAGCCTGGCGGACTCCGGCTGCTACATCGAGTATGACGGCTTCGGAGGAGAGGACACCTCGCTGTCTTCCCTGGCCGGACAGGAGCTGGAGCTGCGGAACGACGTGCAGCGGATGCGGTCGCTCGAGCTCCTGATCGAGCGGGGCTTCGGCGACAAGATCGTCATCGCCCACGACGTGTGCACGAAGCATCAGTACGTGCGATATGGTGGCAAGTCGTTCGGACATATCCTCGACAACATCGTGCCCCGGATGCGGAAGCGGGGCTGGAGCGACGCCGAGATCAACGCGATCCTGGTCGAGAACCCCAGAAACGTGCTGACGTTCAAGTAGCGTCGGCGGGCGGTCGCCCCATCTTGGGCTCGCGGAATCCCGGAGTGGCAATCGCGGGCCGTACGACGGCAAGGGAGGCCGATCATGGGAAGACTCGACGGGAAGGTGGCGATCATATCCGGGGCGGCCAGCGGAATGGGCGCCGTCGAGGCGAAACTGTTCGCCGCCGAGGGAGCCAGCGTCGTCCTCGGTGACATCCAGGACGAGATGGGAAAAGCCGTCGAGAAGGAGATCGGCAAGGACGCCGCCTATCTCCGGCTGGACGTGACCGACGAGACCGACTGGGTGCGCGCGGTCGAGACGGCCGTCCGGCGTTTCGGAAAGCTGAACGTGCTCGTGAACAACGCGGGCACGGCGGGCCGGGCCCCCTTCGCGATGCTGGAAGAGCAGTCCGAGGAGGACTGGGACCGCGTGATGGGGGTCAATTCCACCGGAACCTTCCTGGGAATCAAGCATGCCGTGCCCGAGATGAGGAAGGCGGGGGGCGGCTCGATTATCAACATCTCGTCGGTCTATGGCCTGGTCGGATCGGCCAGCGGGGCCGCCTACCCCGCCTCCAAAGGAGCCGTGCGCATCCTGTCCAAGTCGGCGGCGGTTCAGTACGCGAAGGAGGGGATCCGCGTCAACTCGGTGCATCCCGGCTTCATCGAGACGCCCCAATCAGCCAGCCTCATGAACGATCCCGTGGCGAGGCAGAAGCTGGTCGACCGCACCCCGATCGGCCGGATCGGCACGTCGGAGGACATCGCTTACGGAGTCCTGTTTCTCGCCTCCGACGAGTCGAGCTACATCACCGGCGCGGAGCTCGTGCTGGACGGCGGCATCACGGCCGAGTAGCCAAGAACGGCCATCCTGCTACGGCCAGCCCTGTTGGCGGGGGCAGAAGTAGGAGCTGCGGCCGCGAATCGTGACTCGCTCCACCGGCGTCCCGCAGGCAGAACACGGCTCGCCTTCCGACCTGGGAACGACCAGGCCCTCGAGACCCCGCTCCGACTCAGTTGGAGGAGTCCCGTTCTTGATCAGGCCGGAGAGCCTGACGGTCGCCGCCGGCAGCAGCTCGGCGATCGCCCGGTGCAGCCTCTCGACGTCCCTCTCGGAGATGTCACCGCCTCGGGTCAGCGGATGGATGCCCGCTGCGAAAAGCACCTCGTCGGCGTAGATGTTCCCGATCCCCGCGACGACCGACTGGTCGCAGAGAAGAGCCTTGACCGGCGCGGTTCGGCCGGCGAGCCGGCGCCCCAGCTCCTCAGTGGTGAACGCCGTGTCCAGCGGCTTGGGCCCCAGACCGGCGAAGATCTCGTTCTCGTCCTCGACCAGCCATAGCTTGCCCAGCTTGCGGGGGTCCGGGAAGCACAGGTCTCGCGGTCCGTCCAGATGGAAGATCGTCCAGGTGTAGCGGGGAGGCTCCAGGTCCGACGGTCTGAAGACGAGCGCCCCGGTCATCCCTAGCAGGCTGCTGAAAAACCCGGTGTGGGCCGACAGTGGAGAGAGAACGGGCTAAAATAGGACAACCTTGGGCGGAGGTTGAGCCGATGCGCGGGAGACAAGATCCACAGGTGACTCTGCTGGCCTTCATTGACCTGGAAACGCGAGTGCCATCGGACCATCCCCTGCGGGTTATCAAGAAGCTGGCGGACCAAGCCCTGAAGGCGCTATCCCCGGACCTGGACCGGATGTACGCTAACGTGGGCCGGCCGTCGATCCCGCCGGAGCGGCTGCTGAAGTCTTCGTTACTAATTGCCCTGTATTCGGTGCGCAGTGAACGGGCATTCTGCGAGCAATTGGACTACAACCTCCTCTTCCGGTGGTTTCTGGGGATGAACCTCATTGAGCCCAGCTTCGATGCCACCACCTTCACCAAGAACCGGGAGCGGCTGCTGAAGCATGGAGTGGGCCAGGCTTTGTTCGACGAAGTGGTGCTGGAAGCGGACCGGCAGGGCCTGCTGTCGGACGAGCACTTCACGGTGGACGGAACCCTGATTGAGGCGGCAGCCAGCCTAAAGAGCTTCAAACCCAGGGACGGCGACCCGCCCCGGACAACCGATGCTGACCCCGGCAACCCCTCGGTCGACTTTCATGGGGAACGGCGTAGCAATGCCACCCATCAGAGCACTACGGACCCGGAGGCCCGGTTGCTGCGCAAGGGTAAAGGCAAGGAAGCCAGGCTGGTCTTCATGGCCCACGCCCTGATGGAAAACCGGCATGGAATGCTGGTGGACTTTCAGACCACCCAAGCGACGGGTACGGCGGAGCGGGATATTGTGCCGGGACTGTTGGACCAAGCCCGGGAGCGAGGCTTTCATCCCCGAACGCTGGGCGGAGACAAAGGCTACGACACTCGGGACTGCGTAGCAGACCTGCGCCGGCGTGGGGTGACGCCTCACGTCGCGCAGAACACCAGGGGGCGGTCTAGCGCCATTGACGGCCGGACCACCCGGCATCCGGGGTACGCGGTCAGTCAGCGGATTCGGAAACGGGTTGAGGAGGTCTTTGGGTGGATGAAGACGGTGGGCGGGTTCCGGCGGACCCGGTATCGGGGGTTGGACCGGACTGGTCTGGTGGGGCACTTGGTGGCCACGGCCTACAACCTGGTTCGGATGGCCAAGCTGCTGGGGCAGGCGGCGGCAACTCCGGTAGCCCGGATGGCATGACCTGACACTGGGCTACCTATGCCCCGTGCCCCAAGAGGGACGGTCCGCGAAGCCAAATGGGCTAAAAGTCCCGTGTGAACGGCACGATTTCCTCCAATAGAACCACGGCTTCAACGACCTGGACCGTCGATTTCCGACCTGGACCCCTTTCTTCAGCAGCCTGCTAGGTGTACGATCATCGACAGGTCGGGCTCTCCGGAGGCACGGTGCAGCTTGAAGACGAGATACTTGGCCCGCCGGCGCAGTCCATCGATCCGGCAGCCGGTGGCTCGTTCCACGAAGGCCTCGGAGGAGGGACGCCGGACCGCACGATGCCACAGGACCGTTACGCCGCTCAATGATCGTCCCAGGATGCCCTGGTCCAACAGGTACAGCCTGAGAGCTTCGATGTCGGGGAGCTCGGGCATCCGCTTGTGACCACCGGAACGGGAGGGTGAGGAAAAGGGGCAGAGGGGCGAGGCCCCTATGCTGGGAGTCTGAGAGCCTGTCTCAGGGATGTCCCTCAGATGCTGCCCTCTCCTCAGTCTACATAACTGGGGAGGCGTAGGCTAGAGCGAATTCGCCGCGCCTGCGTGCCCGTTCTGCGAGACCGGCACAGCAGCCTGGGAGCCGTTCAGCAGGTCCCTGACCACTCGCAGCTCGTCCCTTAGCAGGCGGGGCATCAGGTAGTTCCGGCGGACGTGCTCGCGTCCCGCCGCTCCCAGGGCGGCGCCCTCCTCCTCATGGGTCAGCAGGTAGTCGACGCGGTCTGCGCACTCCTCCACGCTGTCCACCAGGAAGCCGCCGACGCCCTCTTTGAGCTGGAGGCGCAGGCCGCCCACGTTCCCCGCGACCACCGGCGTCCCCTTCCAGAGCGCCTCCGTCACGGTGAGCCCGAAACCCTCGCGCGACGATTTCTGCACCACCACTCGGCCGAGCGTCTGGAGGGCGTTGACGAGGCCGTCGAGGTTCTCGACTATCACGTGAACGTTGCTCAGCTTCGAGGCCCTGGCCAGCACCTTGCGGTAGATGACCAGACCCTCGGGGTCGTCGTCGGCGAAGTTCCCCAGCAGCACGAGCTGCAGATCGCTGTGGTGCTTTTGCACGCGCTCGAAGGCGGCGATGACCCCGAGAGGATCCTTCCACGGGTCGAACCGGGAGACCTGGACTATGAACGGTCGCAGAGGGTCGACGCCACTACCGGCGATCAGGGCCAAGGCTTGGTCACGCGGCATCTCGATGTTCTTCGGGATCAGCGGGTCTATCGCCGGCGGGATCGAGTAGACCGGAATCTCAGGCATCTTCGGGCCGGCGAACTCGGGGATGCTGAAGATCGCGGCGTCGTACGGGCTGAGCAGATCGGCGATCCTCTGCCACACCGCGTCGTCGGGGGTCGAGGTGTCTATGTGACAACGCCAGACCCAGCGAGTCGAGACCTCTCGGGCGAACTGCGGGATGGCGGCGGGCTGAGGATCGTGTACGAACACGAAGTCGTAGTCCGACGACATCGCCTCGGCGTTGCGGCGATTCGCGGCCAGGTAGGCGTCCCACTCCTTGGCCGAGACCCTCACCGGCGCGCCCTGCAGCCTGTTGTGCATCTTCTTGGTCGTCTTGAAGAACGGCTCGTCGCCCTGGAGCACCAGCCAGGACGCGTCGACGCCCAGCCCGCGATACATGGGCACGACCGAGCGGAGGATCTCAGAGACGCCCCCGCCGTTCGCGGTCGCGTTGATGTGTGCGACCCGTACGCCTCGCAGCTCCTGGCCGAGCGAGCGAAGCTCCTCCAGCAGATCCTCGTCCACCACGTGCGCGTACCTATTCGTAGATAGGGTCGAGCCGTTCGTTTGATTCAACAATCTCGAGCTTCCGCTCCGCTCGGCTGCCCAACGGGGCAGGCCGGCGGGACTGCCGGTGGGATCGGTGTCTAACAACCGTATTACAGCCGAAGGTACTAATATAGGCCGGAAAGGTCCTATGTTTTATAGGTAATCTGGACTACGTGGATGCACCGGCAGACGGATGGGTAGCCCGGACCCATCGGTCTGCGATGCCGTGCCGGGTTGACTGGGAGACCGGGGTCAGATGACTGGGGTCAGCCGGAGGATGCGGCACGAAGGTTCGGGTTGAGGATAAGTCCCCGGGCCGTGCGTGGACGCTTCATCAGGTAGCCCTTGCTCTGAAGAGCCCGGACGTGCGTTATCACGGAGTTGGGGGACTTGAATCCGAACCCTCGCTGGAGCTCGGAGATGGTGGGTGGGTAGCCGCTCTCGAAGGAGTGCCTCACGATGAACTGAAGGACCTCGCGCTGACGGCGCGTGACTCCGGGGTCCTGGCGCAGGATCCCCTCGATCCTGTACTCCAGAGGCTGTGTCCGGCGAAGCAGGGAGTTCATCATCGCGAGCAGCTCTTTCAGCCTGAAGGGCATGGCCAGCCACGAGTCCGCTCCGCCGTCCAGGAAATCTACCTCGTCGCTCAGGGTGTCGGCATCGCTCAACACGAAGATCGGCCCCCTCCAGACATTCCCGATGTTCCCTAGGCGGCTGAGGGTGCTCTGGCTTGCCGACCTGGCGCACATAAGGACGAGATCGACGCGGTTCGTCTCCACCAGCCGGGAGAATCCGGCCATGCCGACCTCGGAAACGGTGATGTAGCCGGCTAGCTCCAGGACGTCGCTGATGTAGTCCTTCGCGGCCTGGTCCGCGTCCAGGATGGCGACCTTGGCGTTGGCCATCGACCTCCTGTCGGATCGAGTCGCGGCGAACCGTGGCAGCGGTCCCCGGACGGGCGGTGGGACTCTCCTAGACCAGCAATCCTGTCTTCCCCCCCAAATGGGTAGTCTGCGCTAATTGGAATACTAATGGGGACCGGAAGCAAAGACATCGGTGGTCTGCACACGACGAACTCCGTGAAAACCCCTAGATGAAGCGAAACCGTATGTGGTAGGCGCTGCCAGTGGTGTCGGGCAAGCGTGGGAGGCTTGGAGAGGGCCCTACCTACCCATGGCCTGGGCGGGCGCCTTTGGCAGGGTGAAGCAGAAGGTGCTTCCTCGCCCGACGTCGCTGTTCACCCAGATGCGTCCGCCGTGCGCCTCTACTATCCCCCTGGCTATGCTGAGCCCGAGCCCGGACCCGCCGGAATCCCGTGAGCGGGAGCGATCGGTACGATAGGACCACTCGAACACACGGATCAGCTCGCGCTCCGGGATGCCCTCCCCAGTGTCGCAGACCTGGACCTCGACGACCGTGCCGGCGTCCCGGGCGCGGATCGAGATGCTCCCGTCCGGCGGGGTGTGCCGGATCGAGTTCTGGACCAGGTTGTACAGGACCCTCTGCATCCGCCGCGTGTCGATCAGCACTGCGGACAGGTTATCGTCCACGTCGCCCTCCAGACTCAGGCCTCGGGTCTGCGCCTGGGGAGCCAGGGCCTCCAGAGTCTCGGAGATCAGCTCGTCTACGGACGACTCGTCCCTGTCGAGCTCCAGGACTCCGGCGTCGATCCGCGACAGCTCGAACAGGTCGTTGATTAGCTGACTTAGGTTCTCCACCTCCGACTGGGTGACACGCATGTACCGGCTGATGGTCTCCTCGTCCGAGACGACACCGTCGTTGATGCTCTCGACCATCGCGCGGATGGATGCCAGTGGCGTCCGCAAGTCGTGGGACACGGCGCCGATCAGCTCTCGGCGGGCCTGCTCCAGATTCCGCTCCCTTTCGAAGCTGGCCTGCAGCCGCTCGGCCATCCCGTTGAATGCCGACGCCACCTCGCCGATCTCGTCGTGCGGGCCCACGGCGACGCGAACGTCCATCCGCCCATCGCTCATGCCCCTCGCCGCGTCCACCAGCGAGCGGACTCGTCGGGCCGTGCTCTCGGAGAGCGCCAGCGCCGCGAAGATCGACAGCCCGGAGGAGAATACGACCAGACCGGCGAGCAGCCACAGGTCGTGGGGCTCGATAAACATCAAGAGTGCGATGATGCCGACGTTCAACAGCGCGATCCCGGCGGTCAGGAGAGACACCAGGACGAGCCGTCCACGGACGCTGCGGACCCAGGGCCCCGGCCCGAACCGGCGGGCCGCCTCGCTGATGACGACGGTAGCCCCCGCCGAGGCCAGCAGGAAGCCGGCGAGCACTACCAGGTCCCGCGCCGGCGGGTCGAGCTGCCACACGGTCAGCGCCAGCACCAGCCCGACCATCCCCAGGAGCGCCACGGTTGTCAGCGCGGCTCGTTTCACCGACTCTCGCATTCCGCTACTCCTCGAACTTGTAGCCGACTCCCCAAACCGTCTTTATGTGAGCGGGCTTCATCGGGTCGACCTCGACCTTCTCCCGCAGCCGCCGGATGTGGACCGTGACGGTGCTGTAGTCGGCTGCGTAGGAGTAATCCCATACCTGATCCATGAGCTGCGATCGCGTGTAGACCCGGCCCCTGTTGGACGCGAGGAACAGGAGGAGATCGAACTCCTTTGCGGTAAGGCGGACCTCGCCGTCGCCGAGCCTTACCCCGCGCGTCTCCGGGTTGATGGAAAGATCCCCGAAGCGCATCAGCGCGCCGCGGCCCTGAGCCGGGGCACCGCCGGTCCGGCGGAGTACCGACTTGACTCGGGCGACCAGCTCCCGCGGGCTGAACGGCTTGACCATATAGTCGTCGGCGCCCAGCTCGAGTCCGACCGGATCGTCGGACTCGTCGCCTCGGGCGGTAAGCATGATGATGGCCACGTCGGTGTCGTTGCGCAGCCTGCGGCACACCTCCAGCCCGTCGACAACCGGGAGCATGAGGTCCAGAACCACCAGATTCGGGCCCCATTCCTTGGCGAGGCGCAGCCCCTCGCCCCCGTCGGCGGCGAGCGCCACGTCGTAGCCCTCGAGGCGCAGATAGCGCTCGACGACCTCGGTGACCATCGGCTCGTCGTCGACCACCAGGACTCGGTCGGCCACGGTTGAAGCTACCACCGGCTTACACTCGTTCCCAGAATCGACCCAGTATACATCGACCGTCCTACTCGCCTCGACACCTCGGGCTACACGTCCCCACCGGCGAGACGACAGAACATGGCGTGTGCAGATCCCGACGAGTCGGGATTGCGGGAGTCTGAGGCTTGCCTTCAGGCATCGTTTCTCCCATTCTCCTAGACACCTCGGCTACGCAACCCCACCGGCGAAACGACGAAACACGTGGTGTACAGTCCCGACGAGTCGGGATTGCGGGAGTCCGAGGCTTGCCTTCGGGCATCGTTTCTCCCATTCTCCTAGACACCTCGGCTACGCAACCCCACCGGCGAAACGATGAAACATGGGGTGTGCAGAGGGGCGGAGCCCCTCTGCTGGGAGTCTGAGGGTGTCCCTCAGACATCATTTCTCCCCCCTTCCTGGCCAGGAAGGGGGCCAGGTCCGATGATGCTTCGCTCATCGAGACTCTCTATGCCCCGATGAATCGGGGCATAGGCGTATCGGAGGGGATGGTCGAAAGTCCTCAGCACACTCCTAATAATAGTAGCTCCTAAATCTTAAGATTCCATTACGGCCGGGACCCCTGGATCGGATCGACCGCCTGCCGGCGAGCCCCATCGACTCGCTTGACACGACGGTCTCCCCCGAATACGATGCCACAACCGGGCGAAATGACCTCTCGGCCCACTTGAGACTTGTCGGAAACCGGAGTACTCCGCGGGCGAGCGTATCGTCGTGGAGGCAAGAGGAGACAACGAATGAAGATCTCGATGTTCCACCTGATGCCCTACCGCGACCTGCCGGACGACTTCGAGCACCGCCACCACTCGGTATGGGTCGACCTCCCATGGTCCGAGATCGGCGACGCGGAGCAGGTCGGCCGGTACTACAACTGGACCCTGGACGAGCTGGAGTACGCCGACGAGATGGGCATGGACGGCGTCTGTGTCAACGAGCACCACCAGAACGCCTACGGCTTCATGCCGGGGCCCAACCTGATGGGTGCCGCCCTGGCCAGACGCACCAAGAATGCCGCCCTCGTCCAGATGGGCGCGACCCTCCCGACGACCAACCCGCCGCAGAGGGTCGCCGAAGAGTACGCCATGCTCGACTGCATCAGCGGCGGCCGCCTGGTAGCCGGGATGCCCCTGGGCTCCTCCCCGGACGTCAACTTCTGCTACGGCATCCCACCGATGGAGCAGCGCGAGCGGTATCGCGAGGCCCACGACCTGATCATCCAGGCATGGACCCGCAAGGACGTCTTCGCCTTCAACGGGAAGTACACCCAGCTCCGCTATGTCAACACCTGGCCCAAGCCCATCCAGCAGCCGCATCCGCCGGTCTGGATACCGGGCAGCGGCAGCGTCTCGACGTGGGACTTCACCGCGGAGCACGACTACTGCTACTGCTTCCTCAGCTACTGGGGCAACAACCTGGCCAAGCACACCATGGACGGGTTCTGGAACCGCCTGGACGAGCTGGGAAAGGACCCTAACCCGTACCGCGCCGGCTTCCTGCAGCTCGTGGTCGTCTCGGAGACCGACGCGCGGGCCGAGGAGGAATACTTCGACCATATCAAGTACTTCTACGACAAGAGCCTGGCCATCGCGCCCTTCTTCTTCGCGGCGCCGGGCCACCAGGACTACGTGAGCCTGTCCAGGTCCACGAAAGCCAAGAACACCGGAGCGTACAACATCACGCAGAAGGTGATCAACGAGCGGAAGAACTGGAAGTACAAGGACTACATCGACAACCAGTTCGTCATCGGAGGCAGCCCCGAATCGGTGGCGGACCAGCTGGAAGAAGCCGTCCGGAAGCTCCGCGTGGGCAACCTGATGGTCTTGCTGCACATCGGCTCGATGCCCCACGAGCTGACCAAGAAGAACATCGCCCTCTTCGCGAAAGAGGTGCTCCCGAAGGTGCACCACATCTGGGACGACGAGGGATGGGAGAACCTGTGGTGGCCCGAGCGCCTTCGCGAGCGCAACGGAGTCGCCGCCGACTAGCAAAGCGCCACGCACTATGGGGTATGGCGGCTAGGAGCCGCATCCAAGAGAAGAGGACGGGGAGAACAGGGAGGCGGAACCGACCAGCTGCGAGTCCAGCAGGATGATGAGATATGGGGAGTGCAGTCCCGACGAGTCGGGATTGCCGGGAGTCTGAGGGTGTCCCTCAGAAATCAGCTACTCTTCCCCCTTCCTGGCTAGGAAGGGGGCCAGGGGGATGGTCGAAACGGCGGCTAGGAGCCGCCTCCAAGAGAAGAGGACGGGGAGTGCAGAGGTGCGAGCCCCTTTGCCAGAAGAAGAATTGAGGAGGATTGTCTGAGATGGTCGCAGCAACCGACCAGGTCGTAAGGGCCTTCAACGACACCGTCGAGACCCGTGTCACGATCCAGGGGAGCGGTCCACCGGTCGTCTTCCTTCACGGGGCCGGCGGTCTCGGATGGGACGCGTTCCTCGACGACCTGGCCGAGCACTTCACTGTCTACGCTCCGGCCCATCCGGGCACGGCAGACGACCCGGACGCCGTCCGCAACATCCGCGGCCTCTGGGAGCTCGTTCTCTACTACTACGAGCTGTTTGACAAGCTGGGCCTTCAGTCCCCCGCGGTCGTCGGCCTCTCGTTCGGGGGCATGGTCGCCGCTGAGGTCGCCGCGACCAACCCAGACCGGGTCAGCAAGCTCGTTCTCATGGCGCCTCTCGGCCTGTGGCGCGACGACCATCCGGTCCAGGACTGGATGGGAATGACGGCCGAAGATCTCAACAAGCTCGTCTTCTACGATCCGGAGGGACCGCTGGCTCAGGAGATGACCGCGCTGCCGGAGGACCCCGAGGAGGCCGCGGAGGCGAAGATCAAGCGCACCTGGGCCCTGGCCTGCTCCGCCCAGTTCACCTGGCCGATCCCCGACAAGGGGCTGAAACGACGCATCCACCGAGTGACGGCCCCCTCGTTGATCCTGTGGGGCAAACAGGACGGCCTTGTGCCCCCGATCTACGCCCAGGAGTTCGCTGCCCTGCTGAAGAACTCCCGCGTCGAGATGATCGATAAGGCCAGCCACGCCTTCCATCTGGAGCAGCGCGAGCAGGTGAGCAAGCTGGTGATCGACTTCCTTAACGAGTAGCGGCGTCCTCTTGCGCAACGCCGACCAGCGACGATAGGCCCCTGGACTGTCCAGGGGCCTCCCTTTTTGGACCCTGGGTCCAGCCGTGACCCCGAGACCTCCCGGACAGGGTATCGTGTGAACGGGGCGTCCGACACGTCGGGATTGAGGGTGCCCGAGACCTCCTGCGGAGTGAACGGTGAACGGGGTGTCCAGAGGGGCAAAGCCCCTCGGCGGGTGTCTGAGGGTGTCCCTCAGTTACTCTCTCTCGTTCCAAGGGGTGGCCAGTCCCATCGGGGCTCCGTAACTGTACCGCAGTCGGCAACATGAAGGATGAACGCCCGTGGCGAGCCCACCACCACTAGATGACCGGATCCCCCCCTACGCCTGGGTCTCGTACGGCCTCTGGCTGGTCTGCACCCTGGTCGGCTTCGTCGTCGTCTTCACCGTGGGCATCCTCCTGCCGTCGATCACCGAGGAGTTCGGCCTGTCTCCCAGCCAGCAGGGGCTGCTCGGCTCAGCCGCCTTCTGGGGAAACCTCGTCCTCACCATCCCCCTGAGCTGGTGGCTCAGCAAGTACAGTCCCAAGCTCGTCACCGGAATAGGCGTGGCGCTGGGCGTTGTGCTCCTCCTTCTTCACGGCTGGGCCCTCGCCTTCGGGATCCTGATCGCCGCCCGTCTGGCCTTCGGCATCGTCCTTCTGGGCATCGAGCCGCCGGGCGCCATCCTCATACAGCAATGGTTCCCACCACGGAAGATCGTCATCGCGAATAGCTTCAGCAACGCCGTCTTCGGCTTCGTGATGGCCGGCGGATTGGTATTCGTTCCGCTCGTGCTGAAGGTTCTGGACGACGACTGGAGGGTGGTGTTCTACATGTTCGCCGCGATATACGCGGCGCTCCTGGTCCTCTGGGTCGTGCTGGGCAAGGAGCGGCCGATCGCCGGCCGCAAGACCGGTCAGGCTCCACCGGAGACCGGCCTCATCAAGGGCACCCTGAAACACCGGGACCTGTGGATCGCCGGGTTTGGCTTCATCGGCGCTACCGTGGCATGGTCCTCGTTCTTGGCCTTCTTCCCGACACTGCTGCTCGACACTTACGATATATCTCTCCAGTGGTCCGGATCGATCCTGGCCACGGGGATATTCGTCGGCGGCTTCGCCGGCCTCGGCGTCGGATACCTCGCCGTGAACGCGGGACACCGCAACGCCATGCTCCAGATTCTGGGAGCCCTCACCGCGGGCAGCTACGTAGGGATGGCGCTGACGGACTCCATCCCGCTCCTGTTCGGCCTTGCCGTCCTGAACGGAGTGGGCTGGGGCTTCTTCCCTCTCATCTACACCGTACCGTTCCAGCTACCCGGTGTCCGGCCACGCGAGATCGCCATCGGCGTCGGATTCATGCTGACCGCCGTGTCTGCCGGAACCCTCCTCGGCCCCTTGATGACCGGCTATCTCCAGGAGACCTTCGCCGACCTGAGCCTGGCGCTGATGGTGATAGGCTTCGCCCCGCTGACTCTGGTGGCAGCTGGCATGTTCATCCGGTTCGGTCTGCAGGACCCCGCACCGGCCGAGGCGACCGGCTGACTTTCTCACACGCGGTGCGGTAAGATATGGCTGGCCGCGGCGCCAGCGCCCGCTGAACCAGCTCAAGCTGGGGTTCCAAAGGGGGCGCCGCCCCCTTTGCGGGGTTTGGGGTGCCCCCAACCTCAGGGCGGGCGGGTGGGAAAAAGAGAGGCACCCCAAACTGGGATGGGACGTCCCGCTAGACAGATAATTGCAGCCAAGGGGTAACCACCCCAAAGGAGGACAGCATAATGCAAAACCCCGGCAAGCTCGCGATAGACGGAGGACCCCTCGCCATACAGGCCCCCCTGCCCGACGGAGTCTCGGGTCCGAGCATCATCGGCGACGAGGAGATCGACGCCGTCACCGAGGTGCTCCGCAGCCAGAAGCTCTTCCGCTACACCGACTACAGTCAGGTCGACAAGTTCGACAAAGAGGCCGCGGAATTTCTCGGCGTCGAGTACGCCGTGATGGTCAACTCTGGCACCAGCGCGCTCGTGTGTGCCCTCACCGGAGCCGGTGCAGGCCCCGGCGACGAGGTGATCCTCCCCGGGTACACCTACATTGCCACTGCAGCGGCGATTATCGCGACTGGAGCCGTCCCCGTGATCGCGGAGGTCGACGAGTCTCTGGGCCTCGACCCCGCGGACCTGGAGCGCAAGATCACGCCCTACACGAAGGCCGTCGTGATCGTACACATGCGGGGCGTGCCGGCCCGCATCGACGAGCTGGTCGCCATCGCCCGCAAGCACGGCCTGAAGATCGTCGAGGACTGCTGCCAGTGCGTCGGCGGCGAGTACAAGGGGAAGCAGGTCGGAACCTACGGCGACGTCGGAGCGTGGAGCCTGAACTACTACAAAACCATCAGCTCCGGCGAGGGCGGGATGGTGTTCACCAACGACCGCGATATCTACGAGCGCGCCTGCTTTGCGGCCGATCCCGGCCTGCCCCTCTGGACCAAGTCGGAGGGCGTCGAGTGGCATAACCAGGCCTTTCCGAGGCAGACTTACCGCCCCAGCGAGGTCCTGGCCGCGATGGGCAGGGTGCAGCTCGGCAAGATCGAGGACATCCTCGGCCACCAGCGCGCTCTTAAGAAGGCCTTCCTCGACGGTCTGGACGAGGCCAAGGGCTACCGCCTCCAGCACGTCGACGACCCGTCGGGCGATACAGGCGTCTCCGCCTCGATAATAGTCCAAGACAAGGAGCTCGCCCTTGCCTACGAGCACGCCCTGACCGCGGAGGGCGCCGTCGTCGGAACGATCTACAACGACGGCTTCCCGGACAGGCACATCTACAGCTACTGGGACTCCATCCTGGAGAAGAGCTCACCCCACCCATCGGGATATCCCTGGAAAGACCCGAGCTACAAGGGCAATGTCGAGTACTCGATCGACATGTGTCCCCAGACCCTCTCGATTCTCGGCCGCGCGGTCCGATTCGACTTCAACATGAACATGACCGAGGACCACGCCCGTCAGATGGCCGCCGCCCTGAACAAGGTCGACGCCGCCCTCGGCGGATAGGGGACGGAGACGTGCTGGTCGTATCGGATGCCTGGCCAACGGCCTTTCCCGGAGCTGTCGCTGGAGCGCTTGGGATGCACGGGGTTGCCAACCCGCCGAGCCATCCGGCCCTTCGGGAGCATGTTCAGAAGGTAGAGGCGGGCGTTCGCTCACGCTTCGCTGATATCCAGCGGGCCGACCTGGCGTCGTTGCCCGAGCTTCAAGCCTACCGCAGACACTACAGCCTCTTTGGCAAGACCTATCACGTAAGGCTTCAGCTCGAATCGCTCCTGTTCAAAGGGAAGCCTCTTCAGAGCGGCGCGGCCCTGGTCGAGGCGATGTTCGCCGCTGAGGTGTCGAACATGCTGCTGACGGCCGGCCACGACCTCGACAACGTCGCCGGCCCGGTGACGGTAGACGTTTCTCGTGGAGACGAGATGTACGTCACCATGAGCGGCCGTGAGCAGACGCTGAAAGAAGGTGACATGATGATGCGCGACGAGTCCGGCGTCATCTCCAGCGTGCTGTACGGGCCCGACCAGCGTACTCGTCTGACGTCCGGCACCCGGCGCGTGCTGTTCACGGTCTACGCGCCGGACGGCATCGGTGGGAAAGCGGTCCGCAAGCACCTCGAAGATATCCGAGCCAGCGTCGCGCTCGTCAGCCCGGAGGCCGTCGAACTGTCCCTGGACACGTATCCGGCTTCGTGATGCCGCACGGGCTCTCGTCGGACACCTCCCGGCGAGGACGGTGCCGGAGCCCGTCGAGCGAAGGAGGCGCCCCTTGCTGAAGGATTTCTCCCTCGAAGGCAAGACTGCCCTCGTGACCGGAGGAGGGCGGGGAATCGGCCGTGCGATCGCCCTGGTCATGGCCGAGGCCGGGGCCGACGTGGCCGTCGCCGCTCGTTCCTCGGAGCCGGTGAGCGCCGTCGCCGCTGAGATCGAGGCTCTCGGCAGACGATCGAGCGCTCAGGTTCTGGATGTCTCCGACTCAGCCGATGTAGACGCGACCGTGCGGCGGGTCATTGACACTCTCGGGAAGATCGACATCCTCGTGAACAACGCGGGTCAGGTCGCCGTCGGCCCGATCTCACCCCTCCCTGAGGCTCCCAAAGAGGACCCCCACTGGGACTGGGGCCACGACGAGCGGATGAGCGACGACCTGTTTCACCGCATCCTGGAGACGAACCTGGGCGGCGTCCTCTACTGCTGCCGGGCGGTCGGCGAGCACATGCTGCGGAGGCGCAGTGGCAAGGTAATCAACGTCGCGTCCACGAGTGCGCAGCTCGCCTATCCCTTCGAGGCGGCCTACGCGAGCAGCAAGGCCGCCGTGCATATGCTCACCAAGGTCCTGGCGCTGGAGTGGGGTCCCTACAGCGTCAACGTCAACGGCATCAGCCCCGGCTGGTTCTCCACCGAGATGACCCAGCGGGTGTTCGAGAACCCCAACATCCTGGACAAGGCCAAAGCCATGCTGCCCCTGGGCCGCTTCACCGACGTCCGAGACCTGGGCCTGCTGGCCGTATACCTGGCCAGCCCCGCCTCCGACTGGATGACCGGCCAGGTCATCCTCCTGGACGGTGGAGAGGCCGCCATTCACTTCTAGCGGCTAGGAGCCGCTTCCAAGAGAAGAGGACGGGGTGTGCAGAGGGGCGAAGCCCCTTTGCCGGGAGTCTGAGGGTTTCCCTCAGATATCATTTCTCCCCCTTCCTGGCCAGGAAGGGGGCCAGGGGGATGATCGAGAGGTTTTTTCAACACCCAGCTAGACACGAAAGGCCCGTCGATGGCCAGACGAATAGTCCGTGGAGAGCTCTCAGCCCTTGTCGAGGGCCCGGCACTCTTGATAAACATCAAAGGCCACGACGAGAAATTCCCCCTTGCGATCGACCTCCCCCTCGACTGGGTCCAGGAGAAGATGGGCACCCAGGTGATGCTCATGGCCGAGGACGGCCGGATCACCGAGATCATCTAGCCCCCCAGACCCTTCGCCCTCACGTCCCCTCGTCTTCAAAGCCGCTTCTTGCCCTGTGGCACTCACTCAGCCCAGCGCTATATAATCCACGGGAGCATTGAGACTGAGGTTGGAGGCGCCCTATGGATCCGATCACGTTGATAGTTACGGCGGCGGCCCTTGGCGCTGCCGCAGGGATAAAGGCGACGGCAGAGCAGGCGATCCGAGATGCATACTCCGGACTGAAAGCTCTCATAACACGCAAGTACTCCAGCATTAGCCTGGCACAGCTCGAGGAGTCGCCAGACTCACAGGCCCGACGCGCTGTTGTGCAAGAGGATCTAAGTAAGGCTGGCGCAGGCAGCGATGAGGAGTTGCTCCGCCAGGCGAAGAAGATAATGGACGCTATTCAGGCCCACGCGCCGGAGACCGCCGCCTCGATTGGCGTTGACCTGCAAGATATCAAAGCCGCGTCGCTCAACATTGAGGACATTATCGCCACAGCAACCGGCGTGAGAATCTCGAAGGGCGAATTCACTGGCGAGGTGAGTATTCGGCAGGTCCGCGCCGGCAGCGGCGACGAAGAACCCCCAAAAGCGTAGCCGCAGCGGGCCGCGACGGAGAGCCTGCTGCGGTTGACTTCGACCATGTCACCGCTGGCGGTATCCACATCGGCGACATCTACCAGGGAGCTGACCAGCCCGAACCCCAGACAAGTCACGCCGAGCGTACCCTGCCCTCTGATCAGGACTACAGGGTCGACAGGCCTGAGTTCGATGAGCTAAGCACCCGGCTCTCCTCACAAGACATCGTGGGCATTGGGGGCGCTGTCGGTGTGGGCGGTGGTGGCGGAGTAGGGAAGAGCCTCCTGGCTATCCACTACGCCCGGACCCACTACGCTGATCGATCTCTGTACGTTTCGTTGGACTCTGGCTCAGCACGTTCCCGCATCGTCGGTCTCAGCCTAGCGCTGGGCCTAAGTTTCTCAGCAGACCACACCGACAGCCAGATTAGCCGACTGTTGAGGGACGCTCTGGCCCGGTTCGATGGGCTGTTGATCCTGGACAACGCCGAGGATGCCACAGAAGTAAGGATGCTGCTCCCGTCGCCCCCTGGGAAGTGTAAAGTGGTAATTACCGCTAGGGACCAGACACTCCTCCGCTCCGTTACTGGGGTCGATCCTGTAGTCCTTGACCTCTTCAGTCCGGAGCAGACGCGAGAATGCTTCGTCGGACGGCTGCTCCCGGCTAATCCGACGCGTGTACGAAAGGACCACGAAAATTAGGACGCCTGGACATCGGCGCCGGAAGCCACCTGCAATAGGATGTGTCTGCCAGGTTCCCGGTAGGCCCCCTTCCCTCGATAGGAGGGGACACCCGGCGTCGTCGGGGGCCCGGTCGCATCACCAGGAGGTTGATTCACATGGCCGTTCAGGATGTAGGCGGGCTGAAGGAAACTCTGACCCGCATAGAGATGGAGCGAGAAAGGCTCGCGGAGCTCTCCGAGAGCTTCCGCACCGTCATCCGCTATTTCGAGCCCGCGGGAGATGCCTCGCCGCCGCCGGTCACACCGGTGGACGGCGAGGTGCAGGCCCAGCAGAGCCCAGCCGTCGGCGCCAGGAGCGAGGTGAGGCGCATCCTCGAGGCCCGCGGCCAGCAGCCCCCGTTCGCCGTATAGCCATAGGAACGGTCGGCCCGGCCTCGCCGGCGGCGGAGATCGAACGACAAACTGTGGACCCCGGCCGGGTCCTTATGCTAGGGAGCGCTCCGTCCTGGGAAGGTTTAAGAAATGCGAGTACTGTGTATAGGGCTGGTGCCGAAGGTCCAGGAGGCTGTCACCGTCTCCCTTCGCCTTCGCTGGCCGGACGTAAACGTGACCGAGACGCCTGAGATAAGGCCCGGGCTCGATACGGTCGAGGCCGAGGCGGCCGACCTGGTTCTCCTGCAAACCGATCCTCGCTCAGGAATGAGCCTGCTCGACGCGATCCGCGAGCTTCGTCAGTTCTCCGAGGTCCCACTGATGGTGTGGGAGATGGACGGCGGAGAGGTCGAGCTCGTCAAGGCGCTCGAGTTCGGAGCAGACGACTACATTCGCCTGCCGGTCGGCCCGATAGAGCTCATAGCGCGCATGGTAGCGCTGCTCCGGCGCCTCCGCGGAGAGTCGAGCACGGCCGAAGGTCCCGTGATCTGGAGCGGGAAGCTCGGCATCAACCCGACCACCTATGAGGCGTTCCTTGGCGAGGACCGGCTGGATCTCACCCCGACCGAGTTCCGCCTACTCTACGTCCTGGTCAAGAACCGCTCGGCGGTCGTCTCCCACCGGTTCCTCGAGAGGCTGCTCTGGGAGGACCGGTACGACAGCGGCTCGCTCCTGAAGAAGTATATCCAGCGGATTCGCAAGAAGCTGGGCGACGATCCTGTCAAGCCCACGTTCGTTGCGAACGTCAGAGGGGTGGGCTACCGGTACGTCGGGTCCTCGAACGGGACCGGCCACCCTGTAACCTCGGGATCTGTAGTACACCAGCAGTCAGCCTAGTGCGGCTAGGAGCCGCTTCCAAGAGAACGGTTCGGGGAGCCCAGGGAGGCTGAGCCCACTTGCGGCTGGGAGCCGCTCCCAAGAGAAGAGGACGCGGAGTGCAGAGGGGCGGAGCCCCTTTGCAAGGAGTCTGAGGGTTTCCCTCAGATATCAGCTACCCCTCCCCCCTTCCTGGCCAGGAAGGGGGCCAGCGGGATGGTCGGAAAGGTTGTCCAACACCCTGCGAGCCGTCGTGTCAGGGAGATGCGCTGAATTAGCCGGTGGGACTGTGTCGGCGACGTCGACTTCGACTGGCAGAACCAGCAGCTTTCCAGGAGCCTGTAAGGGCTCCAAGGCTACCCCTCGCAGGAGGATCAAGACATGGGGAGTGCAGAGAGGGGCGAAGCCCCTTGCAAGGAGCCTGAGCCCCTGGCCCCGAACGTGTAGGGGCGCACGGCCGTGCGCCCTCTCAGTGGAATGATGAGCGCCGGTCGAGGGCCGTCCTTCGCGAACGGGGAGTGCAGATATTTCTCTCCCCTTCCTGGGCAGGAAGCGGACCCGGGCGATGGTCGAAAGATCGTTACACACCCTGCTACGGAACGTCCATCCTGCGAAGACGCCGCACCGTAAGCCACAGAAAGAGCACGGTCACCCCGACCGCTCCCCCGATGGCCGCCGGGAGCTCGATCGCCTTTGCGCCCAGCTCTTCCAGAGACCCCTCGTCGATCCCGTACATCACCGCCAGAGAGTAGCCTCTGACGCTCAAGTAGCGGATCCCACCCAGGTAAAACGAGAGCAGCCCCTCCCAAAGGAAGACGTAGACGAGGGCGAAGCCGAGGGCCCACCTCGTCATGAGCCCCGCCCAAGTGAATATCGACGAGTAGGCCGCGACCCCCAGCAGCATTGCCACGCCGACCGCCGCCGCGGCTCTGATGTCCCCGTCCAGTGCGATCAGCGTGGACACGACGGCGCTCACGATCAGCAACGGACCCCCGACGAGCAGCACCGCGAGATACTTGGGCGCCACGATGCGCCAACGAGCTATCGGCTTGAGCACCAGGTAGCTGAGCGTCCGGTCCTCCACCTCGTGACCGAACGCCGCCGTCGCCAGGGCCATGATGACTATCGGCAGTATCGCCGCGACGAGCATGACGTCCAGGATGCCTCCCGCGAACTCCTCCGGGTTGCTGTTGCCGACGGCGCGGATGATCCCGGTCAGTACCACCGGCAGGGCGGCCAGCAGCACGACCACGACCAGGCGGGTGCGCCCGGCGAGCTGATGCAGGGACAGCCGGAGCAGTGGACCCATCAGGCCTCCACCAGGTAGCTGAACACGCTCTCCAGCGAGTCGTCGAGCGGCTCGACGCGCAGCAGCCGTACGTTGCTCTCCTTGGCGAGCCGGGGAATCGAGCGCTGGAGCGCCGACACGTTTCGGCTCAGGACCACCAGCGCCCCGTCCGGGTCGAACGCGACCGACTCCACCTCCTCCAGGCGGACCAGTGAGGCCGCCATCGACCGCGGGTCGTTCGTCGAGACACGGACCGTGTACGGCCGCTCGTCGAGCTGGGCCCGGATGGCCCGGAACCCGCCCGAGGCCGCCAGCTTCCCGCTTATCATCAGGAGGATGCTGCCGGCCAGCGTCTCGACCTCCTCCAGGATGTGCGACGAGATCAATATGGTGCGCCCCTGGTTCGCAAGCACATGAAGGAGTTCCTGGAACTCGATACGTTGGCGCGGGTCCGTGCCGTTGAGTGGCTCGTCCAGGATGAGGACCTCCGGATCGTGGACCATCGACGCGGCCAGCCGCATTCGCTGCTTCATCCCGCGCGAGTACGTCCCCAGCGGGCGCCCCTGAACCTCAACGAGCCCCACCGCGTCGATTGCTCGATCGACGTACTCGTCCAGGGGATCGAGCCCGTACAGACGCCCGGAGAACTCGACGAACTCGCGCCCGGTGTAGAAGCCGTAGACCGCCTCGTGCTCGGACATCACCCCCAGCCTGCGGTAGAGCTGCGGGTTGTCGCGGACCGGCTCTCCGAGCATGCTCACCTCTCCGTCCGACTGAGCGGCCAGGCCGGCGATCATGTGCAGCAGAGTCGTCTTGCCGGCACCGTTCGGTCCGAGAAGCCCCGTGATCCCTGGGAAGACCTCGAAGGAGACGTCGTTCACCGCGACGACGCTGCCGAACCACTTGGAGATCCCGTTGACTACGATCGTCGGCGCGGGCGAGTTCAAGGCGTCATCCTCCGGTAGCGCAGCCAGAGCGCAAGGCCGGGCCCCGCCGTGAGTATCGTGTACCAGGCCACGATGACGGCGTTCGGCAGCTCTCTGGCGACATTGTTGGCGATGCCAATGCTCTCGTCGACGCCGAAGATGATGTCGTTCATCAGGACCGGCACGCTGCCGATGTTTATTAGCGTGAGCCACTTTGCCGCGCTTCCTCCGATCGACTCAGTCAGACTGGCGCCCACGGCAAGAGTGATGAACCAGAGGCCGATTACGAAGACTGTGGCGTAGGCCCGCCGGTTGGTGAAGCCAGCCGCTGCCATTGGCAGGGTAGTGATGAATACCGCCACCGCGAAGCCCGCGCCCAGGAAACGGGGGACGACAAGCCAGTTGTCCCGGAGGTGGTCGAGCGAATCTGTCGCGCCGAGCGTCAGCCCGATGAACAGCACGATCTGCGGGAGATACACGGCCGCGAGGGACACCGAGAGGAACGCCGTCCAGCGTCCTAGGATGTAGTCGCTGGAAGTCAGGGGACGCACGAGATACAGGCTGATGACTCCGTTGCGCCTGTCAGCCGAGATGAGCTCGGGAGCGACAACGGCAGCGACTATGATTAGGGACACAGGGACCAGAAAGAAGCCGTAGAAGTCCGCATGCCCCGGGACCACGTCCTCGATCGGCAGCACCGTGCTGACCAGCACGAGTACGGTAGCGACCCCCATCAAGGCGGCGAACAGGAGTGCCGGAAGGACCTTCGACGGCCACCCACGACCCAGCCCGACTGCCGTGCGAACCCCGTTCAGCCACAGCGCCTTGCGGGCGCGCGCTCGCCCCTCGCGCGGCCCTGTGTAGCGCTGATAGCCAATGTCGAATACCTCGCCCCGGGCGCCGGTCATGAGGGTGAGCCTCTGAAGATGTCCGTAAGCTGATGCCGCCGCGGTGCCAGCCGGCGGAGCCGGGCATCCGCCTCGATGATCGCGTCCCTTATCGCGTCGTACTCCTCTTCCTTGCTCTGCTCGACCACGATCGATGAGCCCTCGATCGTCGCCGCGAGCCCTCGATTCGCCAGCGCGGCGACCAACTCCTCGCGATTGTCGTCCACCTCGATGTAGATCGTCTGGGTCTCCTGGGTGAAGCCCGACACCTCGCCCTCTTCGACGACCCGGCCGCCCTCGAGGACGATGATACGATCGCAAGTGCGCTCCACGTCTCCCATCAGGTGCGACGACATCAGAACGCTGATGTCGAACTCCTTGCCGATACGCCGAATCAGGTTGAGCATCTCGTCTCGCCCGAGCGGGTCCAAACCGGCCGTGGGCTCGTCCAGCAGGACGACGACCGGATCGTGCACCAGCGCCTGGGCGAGCTTCACCCTCTGTTTCATTCCGGTGGAGTACTCGCCGACGGCGCGATACCGCTCCTCGTCCAGCCCAACATGGCGCAGGATGTCGGCGGCCCGCGTCCGCGCCTCCGCCGGTGGCAGTCCGCCCACCTGGGCCATGTGCGAGAGAAACTCCGACGCGGTGATGGCCGTCGGAAGCGCGTCATGCTCGGGCATGTAGCCGAGCTTCGCTCGAACCTCGACAGACTCGTACGGCTTCTCGCCCAGCACCTGGGCCGAGCCCGAGGTGGGGCTAGCGAGCCCGAGAAACAGCTTGATCGCGGTGCTCTTGCCGGCGCCGTTGGGTCCTAACAAGCCGGTGATGCCCGGGTGGACCTCGAAGTCGACCGAGTCGAGCGCGATGGTGGAGCCGTAGTGCTTGGACAGTCGTTGGGCCTGGAGCAGGGCTGGCATCCGGGCAAGTATACCTCAGCTATGTCTCAAAAACGATGAGGGAAAGAGGACCCTAAGAGGCTGTTCTACGCCGCACCGTGAGGACGGACGGCGCTACCACTACGCGACCGGGCGAGACCTGAAAACACCGGACACAGAAAGAGGCACCTGGCAATCCCGTGTGCCTCTTCTTTTAGCCAGACCCGGCCTGGAAAAGTGAGGCCTCCCTCGCCATGTATGCAATGCGGCCGGGGGTTCCAAAGGGGGCTCAGCCCCCCTTTGCGGGGTTTGGGACGTCCCCAAACCTTTCGGGCGGGCGGGTGGGACAGAAAGCCATGGTTGAGTGTGGACGGGCTTTGCAGCGTGGCGCAGCTTCAGTCGAGCGACCCAGTAAGGGACTTTACGAACGCAGTTTGGGGCGAGCCGGCCAGTGCCTTGGGCCTTTCAGAGAGCCCCCACCGGAGCGTCTTCGTCAGTCTGCCAGATGCGTGCCCTGGGCCTCCGCTGGAGCACCGTGTCGATCTGCTCGATTATCTCGGTTCGCAGCAGATCCGCTTCCCAGGTCTGCCAGTATGCTATGCTCGACCAGGTGCTGATCGTCATGAAGATCGTGGGGCTGAACGCGTCCACGACCGTCTGTCCCGACACGAACCCCGGCTGACGCGTCGCGCTCGACCGGAGCTCCCTGAGAAGCTCCTTGATCTCTTCTTGAGCGCCGGGGATGACCTCGCGCTCCACCATCAGCACCAGGCTCAAGCGACGCCTCCGGCTCCTCTCTTGATCGAGGGGAGACCACCTACGACCGCATCGTCGCATACGATAGTTCACGACCCAGCGCTTCGGCCATCTGGGTCAGCCTGTGGGCGGCGACCATGGACAGGGCCTTCATCACCTTGTTCTCCAGCTCCGGGGACGAGTCCAGCATCTTCCGCACTATCTTGGCGTCGATGCGTAACAGTCTGCTCGACTCCCAGGCGACCGCGGACAGGGGGTGCCTGTACGGCTGGACCAGCGCGGACCAGCCCACGGCCTCTCCCGGCCGGCAGACCGCAACCGTCGTATGGCGCCACCTCTTGCCCAGCGGACTTCGAATCCCCTTCCGGAGCGCTATCTGACCGTCCGTTACGAGGAACAGGCGGGACGCCGCCCGGCCCTCCCTGAACAGCACCGACCCCTCCACGGCGGCGAAGTCCGAGCAGAGAGGCGCAAGCCGTTTTACCTCATCGTCGGAGAGCGACGCGAACAGCTCGTTCTCTTGGAGCAGAGCCGCGAACCGCGACGCGAACGAGGTGCCGGTGAGGCTAGACTCGAGCAAGTTCGGCAGGTCTGAACACCTCTACATCGATCGTCGTCCGCTTCCGGACATCAGCGGCGATGTTCCCTTTGATGAGCTTGGCCAGACCCTTGCGCCCGTGGGTGTACATCGCGATAAGGTCCACGTCCTCCGTTTTCGCGAACTCCACGATGCCCTCGGCCACCGACTCCGACACCGTCGTCTCGCAGCGGTACGTTAGGTCGCCGCCGATGCGGTCGACCACGGTCCGGCAATAGCCCAGAGCCTCGTCGCGCTCGGTCTCCTCCTCCTGGCTCGCATCGACTAGCTGGCCTCCAACGGTGTGAGACCGGGCCGGCGGGATCACGGTGAGCATGATCACCTCGGCGTCGGCAGACAGCTTCCCCTCCAGCATGCCGGGCACGCGCTGCGCCTCGGGGGAGCCGTCCAGCGGAATGAGCACCTTCCCGTACATCCCTAACCTCCTGCGGTGAATAAGGGTCTGGCGATAGCGGAGAGCTTTGTTCCAGCGAATCCCGGTGACCGGCATCGGTGACGACAGCCGCGCGGCGATCGGCTCCGAGCCCAGGACCGTTATCAGATACGATAACCAGCGTTTACTAATTTGTCAAAATTGTGACAAATATCACGCTCTTTTCGTAGTCCACACATGTTTGTGACGCATTTTACAATCTCTGTGAAACTTCTCACAAGCACATTTCGTGCCGGAGAGACAAGGATGATGGAGTACGGGGAGTGCAGGGGTCCCTCTGCCGGGCGCCTGAAGCCTGGCCCCCGAGCGTGTAGGGGCGCACGGCCGTGCGCCCTCTCGGTGGAACGATGAGCTCCGGTCGACGCGGTGTCCCTTGCGGCCGGGGAGTGCAGATCCCGACAAGTCGGGATTGCCGGGCGCCTGAGGGTGTCCCTCAGATATCATTTCTCCCCCTTCCCGGCCAGGAACGGGGCCCCGGGAATGGTCGAAAGGGCTTCCTAAACACCCCATGGCCTTTTCAAAGTCCGATAGCTGGCCATCCAGCGGTTGTTCCACGCCTTCGACCTTGCTGAGCGTAGGAGCGCACAGGGCATGCGCTAGGCCCCGGCCGGGGGTTCCGAAGGGGGCAGAGCCCGCCTCCGCGGGGTTTGCGGTGCCCCGGCCTCTGGCGGCGTGGCCCCTTACGAGCCGCCTCCTCTGGTCTTCACAGCTGCCGGTCTTACCGGCCGGGTGGGTGGGAATTAAGAGGGAACCTCAACGGGGGAGGTAAGGGAACAGTGGGAGAACGAAAAAGACCCTACTAAACACCCGGCTCCCGGTTGAGAGGCCAGCCCTCCTGTATAATAGGCAGCTGAATCAGCCCGCTGCCGGAGGTACCGAATGCCGATCAAAGTAGACGTCCGGGTCCCGGTCGGTGCGCCCATCAAAGAGATCGCAGAGTTCGCGCGGAGGTGCGAGGACGCCGGATTCAGCGGAGTGGGGATCATCGACCATCAGCATACGGGCAGAGACGTTTTCGTCGCCCTCGCTGCCGCGGCCATGCACACCTCTCGCATAGACCTGTACCCCGCGGTCACCAACCCGGTCACACGTCACCCTATGGTACTCGCCTCCGTGGCCCAGACCCTGCAGGAAATCGCGCCGGGACGGATCCTTATGGCGGTCGGCTCGGGGTTCATGTCGGTCCGCCAGATCAACCGGACTCGCGCAACCGTCGCCGACATGCGCACCGCGATCGCCGAGATGCGCCGGCTGCTGAGGGGAGAGTCGGTTTATCCCGGGATGACCGAGGGTAAGATGCTTCATGTAGACGACGTGCCAACGCCGGTCTACGTCACGGCCTCGGGTCCGAAGATGACGGAGCTGGCGGGGGAGGTGGGCGACGGTGCGATGCTGATGGCGGGGCTGCACCGGGGAGCCGTGGCCCGGGCTCAGGAGATCATCAGCGACGGCGCCCGCAAGGCGGGGCGAAACGCGGAGGACCTCCCGCTGATCCTGGTGTGCGGCGGGCGCTTCGACGACGATCTCGACCGCGCCAGGGAGTCGGCCCGCGACCTCTGCTACCAGTGGATCACCGACCCCCTGAAGGCCTACTGGATCGAGGCAGCCGGAATCGAAGTTCCGCCGGTCAGCGCCGCGGCCGAGATTCCGCCCGATTCACTCGCGCAGCTCTGCGATGCCACCGGACTGTTCGGTCCACCGGAACACTGGGTGGACCACATCGAGCAGGTCGCGAGCGAGGTCAGTAACGCCCGTATCTTCATCCAGCCCACGACGACCTACGATCTGCCCGTCGAGGCGGTCGAGACGTTCCGGACCAGGGTCGCGCCAAAACTGACGACATCCTAGCCGGATGATGAAATATGGGGTGTTCGGATCCCGGCAAGTCGGGATTGCCGGTCCCTCGCCGGAAGGAGGAGGGAAACCCTCAGATATCATTGCCAGGGGGATCGTCGAAAGGGGTTCTCAACACCCTGTCAGGCTGGTGGAGCCCCTGCATCTGCTCAGTAGCTGCCATCCGGCTTCCGGCCGACGAACGGCGCTGCCCTGGCAGTCCCTGTGGCGGTTCCGAGGGGGTTTTGCCCCCTTCGCGGGGGTTTGGGTGCATCCCGCAAGAAATTCCTCTCGGGTGGGTGGGCAATGAAGGGTCCGAGTCTCTAGAACAACGGAGACACCGCTTCGCGGGGGCCGCCAGAAGACCGGCGCTGCGGACCGATCCCAGCTCCGATCCGCATCTCCCGCCCGGGCGATGCATCCAAAGTACCAATAGCCAAACGTACATATCTAGGGACCATCCTGGGCAGGCGGCCGGCATACGCGGTCCGCTGAGAGGCTTTCGTTGATGAGGCTAACAAGTTTGAGGAATCGCAGATCGGCGGGATTGGCGGCAGCGGCCTCCGCGGCCTTATTCGTCGCCGCCGCGTGTGGAGGGTCTTCCACCGCCGAGGTGGCGGCGACTGACCCGACGGCCACCAGGTCCGCGCCGGGTCCGACTCAGGAGTCCGAGCGAACGGTCCAAGTCGACACCCCCAAGGCCGTATCGGTGAGCGTGCCGCTCGACTTCCCGATCGAGGTGTACACTGGAGAGGAAGAGGTGGGCGCGAGTGAGCTCTCGTTCTCCGGGCTCTTCGATGGCGGGAAGCCCGTCGTCCTCAACTTCTGGGCTGGGCTGTGTCCGCCCTGCCGGGCCGAGATGCCGGACATCCAGGCGGTCCACGACGAGTTCAAGGACAGAGTCGTCATCTTCGGCGTCGACATCGGCCCCTTCGTCGGTCTCGGTAACAAGAGCGACGCTACCCAGCTCATCCGCGATCTTGGTGTCACCTACCCGACCGGGGCCACAAACGAGCCGGGCGTCATCAGTACGTACAGGGTTCTCGGAATGCCCACCACTGTGTTCTTGACACCTGATGGAAAGGTCAAGAGAACCTGGACCGGGCTCCTGACCGAGGCCAAGCTGGTCGAGCTCGTTGAGGAGCTGATGGCGGCGTCGGGGGCGTAGATGGCGATGCAAAAGGGACAGACGCGGAAGAAAGAAGACATGCGGCCGTGGCCTCTGGCCGTAGGACTGGCCTCAGTGTTTGTCGCCGCGGCGCTGGTGCTGAGCGCCACGATAAACCCGCTCTTCGGGCGGAGCGTGCACTGGGACTGGGCTGCCGGACTGTCCGCTGTGCTCCTGGTTCTGCTGGCTACCGCTGTGCGGCGGCGATGGGTGTAGAGGGGGGCTTGTGATGGAGGGCGGCGCAATACAGCCACGATCCGTCCTTCGGCTCGACCGGTGGGCCGGGTACACGGTCTCTGTGGTCCTCGCCGCCGGCGTCATGGCGGTGGCGGTGATCGGCGCGCTCATCACCAACGGCGGCGAGGGGATCGGCGGCCTCAACATCTTCGTCGAGACCCTCTCCGGCCGGACAGGGTCGCGGGTCGAAGGCGCGGTCTCCTTCCTGCCCCTCGGGTTCGCCTTCTTCGCGGGCGCCGTCTCGGCGTTCAACCCCTGCGGCTTCGCGATGCTCCCGGCCTACCTCGGACTCTATCTTGGCACCGACGAGGAGGGCGCAGCCCAGCCCCCGATGGTCAACAGGCTCGGGCGCGCGCTCTTAGTGGGCGCGTCCGTCACGGCAGGATTCGCCGTGATGTTTGGGGTCGTCGGCGCGGCCATAAGCGGTGGCGCGCGGCCCCTCGTCTCCTTCTTCCCGTGGATCGGCCTGGTAATCGGGGTCATCCTGGTTCTGGTAGGGACGTGGCTGTTCCGAGGTGGCAAGATGTACACGGCCTTCGCTCAGAGCCTGTCCAGCCGGATGGGAGACCCTAACGAGATGAACCCCCGTGGCTACTTCATCTTCGGAATCAGCTACGGAACGGCCTCGCTGAGCTGCACCCTCCCGATCTTCCTGGCGGTGATCGGAATCACGACGCTGACCGCAGGAAACATCCTGAGCTCAATCGGCCAGTTCCTGCTCTTCGCGTTCGGGATGGGACTCGTCATCGTCGTGCTGACCCTCCTGGCTGCCCTCTTCAAGACGGCCATGCTCAAGGGCATGCGAAGGATATTCCCCTACATCCAGCCGGTCAGCGCCGGACTCATGCTCATCGCCGGGGCCTACATCGTCTTCTACTGGCTCACGATCGGCGGCCTCCTCGACAGAATCGGCTGACCGCGCTCTATACCCCATACCCCGTACCCCGTACCCCAGCTCCCGCCTGCTTGTCCTCCCCGTAACCCGACCATATAATGCTGCTGGCCGGAACGAAGCGCCCGGTGAAAGGGGAACGCACGCGGACGTCCACGGTATCCGGGGGTTCCAAAGGGGGCTCTGCCCCCTTTGCGGGGTTTGGGGTACCCCCGTCCCCTAGGGCGGGTGGGCGGAAAAAGAGTACCCCAAAAGGGTGGGGAAGCCGGGAACGCAGTTCGGTGCGATGAGAGCGTCCCAGCCAACACCCCCCGAGCCCAACGGGGAGCGCCGGGTGAAAGGAGAGTGCAGAGGGCAAGCCCCCCTGCCGGGAGTCTGAGGGTGTCCCTCAGAGACCCCTTTGCCCTCTACGCCGGTGGCCAGCGGTCTTGTCGTCGATGGACGGCTGGTAGACCGCCGGAGTTGAAGCCAGATCGCTGATCCGGTCCAGCCCTGGGGTGAAAGGGGAGTGCAGAGGGGAAGCCCCTCTGCCGGGAGTCTGAGGGTGTCCCTCGGAGTTGAAGCCAGATCGCTGAAGCCCCCTTTCCCGTCTACGCCGGTGGCCAGCGGTCCTGTCGTCGATGGACGGCTGGTAGACCGCCGGAGTTGAAGCCAGATCGCTGATCCGGTCCAGCCCTGGGGAGAAGGGGAGCGCAGAGGGGAAGCCCCTCTGCCGGGAGTCTGAGGGTGTCCCTCGAGAACCCCCTTTCCCCTCTACGCCGGTGGCCAGCGGTCCTGTCGTCGATGGACGGCTGGTAGACCGCCGGAGTTGAAGCCAGATCGCCGATCCGGTCCAGCCCTGGGGTGAAAGGGGAGTGCAGAGGGGAAGCCCCTCTGCCGGGAGTCTGAGGGTGTCCCTCAGAGACCCTCTTTCCCCCACCTCGTTGGGGTGGGGTACACCGGTCAGCAATAATGCGGGGGAAAGTATCCCCAAACCTGAGAGGTTAAGTAACCCATGACCAAGAAACTCGCGATACTGGGAGTAGGCGGAATCGGTGGCGTCACCGGCGGCTACCTCACCCGAGCCGGACACGACGTCACCCTGATCGACCAGTGGCCCGAGAACGTCGAGACCATGAGGACCAAGGGCCTGACTGTGACCAGCCACGAAGAGGAGTTCACCGTCCACCCCAACGCGCTTCACCTGTGCGAGGTCGCCGCCGCGAAGCCCCGGTTCGACGCGGTCATCCTCGCCGTCAAGTCCTATGACACCGAGTGGTCGGTGCGGTTCATCGAGCCGTACCTGGTCCAGGGCGGCTTCTTCGTTTCGGCCCAGAACGGCATCAACGACGACGCCATCGCGGCCCTCATGGGATGGAGCCGCGTCATCGGCTGCGTCGTCACGCTGGGCGCGGAGATGTCCGAGCCCGGCCACGCGCGGCGGACCAGCCCGGCCGCCAGGCCCGCCTTCACCCTGGGTGAGCCCAGCGGACTGATCACCCCGCGGCTCACCGAGATGACGGACATCCTGGGAGCCGTCGGCACGACCAAGACCACGTCCAACCTGTGGGGCGAGCGCTGGTCCAAGCTGACCATCAACGCCATGTCCAACGCCGTCGCCGGACTCACCGGCGTGAAGTCGGCAGAGCTGCGGGAGAAGCCCGAGCCCAGGCGGACGTCCATCCGGATCGCCTCCGAGGTCGTGCGGGTCGGCACCGCCCTCGGCGTCCGCATCGAGCCCATCGGGGGGATCCCCCCGGATATGTTCGTCGACGCCGCGACAGACGGGGCCGTTCTCGAAGACCTCGAAAGCAGGCTGGTGGATGGGGCTAAGCTGATCGGCACAGGACGGCCGTCGCTCGCTCAGGACGTCCACAAGGGACGCAGGACCGAGGTCGACTTCCTGAACGGCTACATCTCCCGGAAGGGCATCGAGGCCGGAATCGCCACCCCGTCAAACGACTCGGTCGTCAGGCACACGAAGCGGCTCGAATCCGGCGAGATACCCCAGTCCCTCGACAACCTGAAGCTCATCGACTAGCGAGGTGGTCCTCGACCTCCCGGTCGTACCAATGGCCATGAGGGTTAGACGATCAACACTGGCGGTGGGAGCCGCAGCGCTTCTCTGGCTTGTAGCCTGCTCGCCGTCGACACCCGCCGCCGCCCCACTAACGCCGACCCCTTTCTCGACTCCGGCGTCTTCGGGTCTCAGACTGTCGCTTGAGCAGAGGCTTGACCACGACAAGCTTGTGATCGACGACGATATCGTGGTCTGGTACTCGCCGTGCATTTTTTCTCAGGCGGGTGGGTACTACCTGTCCTCGATCGTCGTATACCACCTGCCTTCTGGGTCCGCGCTGCCACTCAACACGGACGGCACTCCCAGCACGACCGAGATCGTCAGGCTCGAGAACGGGAGAGAGGTGATCACCGTTGCCGACAATGCTCCCCGTTTTCTGACGTCCGAGGGAGAGGCGCGGCTGACGGCCCTGTTTCAGAACGAAGAAACCATGCGCCGCATCGTCTCAAACTACGAGAAGTCCGTACGTTGCCCCCCGGAGACGCTACTGCCTACCGGAATGGTCTCGTCTACGGAGATCTACCTTCCCGATGATGGGACCTTCTCACGGTCGGGCGAACTGACCGCACACCGCAGGCACCACGGGGGAACCCTGCTGCCTGACGGTCGCGTCCTGATCAGCGGCGGGAGGAACGACGACGTAGGCAATCTCGCATCAACGGAGCTGTACGATCCTAGACTCGGGCTGTTCTCTCCGGGTGGATCACTGACGCTGGCTCGAAGACAGCATACCGCTACGCTCCTACCCGATGGCACGGTGTTGATCGTGGGAGGCAGCGGGCCCGAATCCAGCGATCCGGTCGCGTCGGCGGAGCTGTACGACCCGGAGGAGGGCACGTCCGCGCCGACCGGCCACATGGGCCTTGCAAGAAAGGGGCACACCGCAACCCTCCTGAACGACGGGACAGTCCTCATAGTGGGCGGCTGGGAGGAGGGTGAAGGTGGGCGCATTCTGGCGACCGCGGAGATATACGACCCGTCAACCGGGCTCTTCTCTCCCGTCGGCCCGATGGTCACTCCCCGTCTCGTCCATACGGCAAGTCTGCTACTCGACGGCAGAGTGCTGATCGCCGGGGGCTCGGCGCCCCAACCAGTGAGCTCGACCGCCGCGGCCGAGCTATACGATCCCCGTACCAGGAGCTTCATGCCTGCGGCCAACATGCACGTACGTCGTTCGCAGCACACAGCAACTGTGCTGCCGGACGGAAGAGTCCTGATAGCTGGCGGACGAATCCAGGGCGAAGGCGACCTTGCTGCCGCCGAGCTGTACGATCCGGAGACCGATCAGTTCGTCAGGGTTGGCGACATGGCAGTTGCGCGTAGTCACCATAACGCCACCCTGTTGGACGACGGTGGGGTCTTGATCACCGGCGGGAGCGACAAGGCCGGTCCGATATTCGACTTCGAGATCTTCGATCCAGCGAGCGGACAGTTCGACATCCGCGGCAAGTCGATTGTGAACCGCGTGGACCACTCGGCAACGCGCCTGGCGGACGGGAAGGTGTTGGTCGTGGGAGGCTACTCTCAGCCACGGCGGCCGTGACACGTTCGCCACAGTCACCGCATTGTCATTCTCAGAGCTTGTGAGTGGATCCCTGCCATGCTGTCATTCTGAGCCGCAGCGAAGAATCTGGGGAGGTGGGGATCGAAACCAGGCCCAACACCAGATCCTTCTCCGTCCCGATGCGTCGGGACTCCTCCGGATGACAAGACGGCACTGGCCTGCCCGGACCTACCGGGCCGTCAGAGCGCGCCGCGGATTGTCCACCAGGATCGCCCGGACCTGCTCGTCGGTGAATCCCCGAAGCTTCATCCGGGGCACGATGTTCTCCAGGATGTGGGCGAACCCCTTGCCGCCGTACCGGGTGGTGTGCCTCTTCGTGCAGACATCCTGTGCCACGACGATCTGGTCCAGATGCCCGTGCTCGATCAGGAGCTCGATCCGCTCCATTCGCTGCACGTCCGAGATGCCGTCCAGGTGCGATAGGGTAGCGTGCGAGGTGTCCTCGCTGCCGAACGTGTCGTACTCCATGAAGCATCCGGTCTCGGCCAACGCCCTCAGCGCGCCCATGTCGTTCCGGGTAAGGTCCAGGTGACCCATGATCACCCGGATCGGGTCGGCGCCCGCCTTCACCAGGATGTCCATGATCTCGTCGTGGGCCTCGTCGTGGAACCCAGGGTGGATGAGAATGGTCGCGCCGGTCTCGGTTTGGGCGCTGGCCGAGGCGCGCAAGACCTTGGCCACGTTATCGGTCATCGGCCACCAGCACCCGACCTCTCCGATGATGCCGGCTCGGATGCCCGTCTCCCCGACTCCGACAGTGACGTCTCGGACGATCTCGTCGGCGATCGTCTGCTCCGACCGTGCGTCCATGTCAGGGGGATGTGAGAACGGGGTGTAGTGGCTGGCCCCCATCACGATATTCAGCCCCGTGGACCTTGAGATCCGCGCCAGCGCCAGAGGGTCGCGGCCGATGCCGATGCTCGTCGCGTCCACGAGGCTGTCTCCGCCGGCCACCCGGAACGCCGAGACCTCCCTCACCGCCTCGGCCTCGTCCAGCAGCGTCAGATTGTCCCGGTAGTACCGCCAATGGACCCGGCTGTTCCCCAGCCGGTCCATCGTAAAGGGAGCGTGGATGTAGCTCCGGGCGTTCGCCTCCTGTGGTGCCTCGAAGTAACACGTCAGATCGATCAGCACGTGCTCGTGAGTCAGGGTCTGCCCCAGCGCCTCGGGCTCAATCGTCCCCAGGACCGTCTGGACCTTCCCTTTTTGATCTTCTCGGCTCATTTGAACCCTTCTCGTTGGTGGACTTGCGAAAGCCTAGCAGAGTGTTGAAATACCCTTTCGAGCATCCCCTCCGATACGCGCCGATCGATCGGGGCATCGAGAGTCTCGATGAGCGAAGCATCATCGGACCTGGTCCCCTTCCTGGCCAGGAAGGGGGGAGAAATGGTATCTGAGGGGGTCCCTCAGACTCCCGGCAAAGGGGCTTCGCCCCTCTGCACACCCGTTAGTTCATCATCCTTCGCCGTGCCCATCCGTAGCATTCCCCTCTCCTCCTCGATAGTCGACGCCTCGACGTATTCGCGGAGGTACTCCCAATTGGGCATCTTCTCCTCTCAGCTCGTCGTGACTCCGCCGTCGATGTACACGATCTGGCCGGTCATGTAGTCGGACGCTGGACTCGCGAGGTACACCGCCAGCACCCCGAGGTTTCGCATATCTCCCTCCCGGCGGAGGGGGATTCCCTGCAGATAGACCTCACGACGCTCCGGGTCACTCCAGGCGTTGGCAGACATCGCCGTGTTGTACTCTCCCGGCGCCAGCGCGTTGACACACACGTTGTAGGGCGCCCACTCCAGCGCCATCGTCCGCGTCAGCATGTTGACCGCGGCCTTGCTCGAGTCGTAGACCGCTTCCAGCCGGTAGGCCCGGCTTGCATTGCACGAGCTGACGTTGATGATCTTGCCGTACCCCTTCTCCAGCATGTGCGGCGCCACCGCACGGCAGCCGTAGAAGACGCCTCCCATGTTCGTGTCGATCACCGACCGCATCTCCTCGTCGGTCATGCGGGAAGAGCTCTCGCGCATCACCTCGGGCGGCTGAAGGGTCACGTCCGGAAACGGCACCACCGCCAGCTCCTTGAAGAGACCGGCGTTGTTCACCATGATGTCGACCTTGCCGAACTCCTCCAGGGTCCTGTCTACCAGGGCGTCGACGTCGTCCGGGTTCGAGACGTCTGCGGGTACCGGCATGGACCGCCTCCCCAGCGCCCGGACCTGCTCCGCGGTCGACTCGATCTCCGATACCGTTCGAGCGGCCACGACCACGTCGGCGCCGGCCTCCGCCAGCGCCAGCGCGATCGTCCGGCCGATTCCGCGTCCCGCGCCGGTAACGATAGCGGTCCTGCCGTCGAGCCGAAGATCGTCGAGAAGAGGCCCGTTCCCGCTCACCATCGGTTCACCGTCTCCGCGTGTCGTCCGTCGTTGGGGGCGCAGGGCGTGCGCGTTCGCCCCTTGTCATCCCGAGGAATCCCGGCGGGTCGGGACGACGAAGGATCTGGGGTCGGGCATACGAACTCCTCACTACGCTCAGGATCACCGGGTCCGTGTCGTCAGTAAAACCGCCGGACTCCGATCCCGCTTCCTGGGGTTTCAAAGGGGGGTTTTCCCCCCTTTGCGGGGCTTGGGGCGTCCCCCAATCTCTCCGGCGGGCGGGCGGGCAAAAGCACAGTTGAGCACGCGTCCCACGGACCCTAACCGGCCGACAGCCCGCCGTCGATATGAACGATCTGCCCCGTCATGTAGTCGGAAGCCGGGCTCGCCAGGAACACCGCCAGCGACGCCAGGTTCCTGAAATCCCCCTCGCGGCCCAGCGGGATGCTGTCGAGGTACGCCTTCCGCCGCTTGGGATCGTCCCAGGCCTCGGCCGTCATGGACGTGTTGTAGTCGCCGGGACCGAGCGCGTTTACGCAGACGTTGTACGACGCCCACTCCAGAGCCAGCGTCCTGGTCAGCATGTTGACGGCCGCCTTGCTCGCGTCGTAGGCCGCCTCCAGGCTGTAGGCCCTGGTCCCCGCCACCGACGTCAGGTTGATGATCTTTCCGTATCCCCTCTCCAGCATGTGAGGTGCCGCTGCCCGGCACCCGAAGAAGACGCCGCCGATGTTCGTGTAGATGACCTCTCTCCACTCCTCGTTCGTCATCCGGGACGAGCTCTCGCGCATGACGGCCGGAGGTCCGAGGGTGCGGTCGGGGAACGGGACGACCGCCAGCTCCTTGAACTGCCCCGCGTTGTTCACCATGATGTCGATCTTGCCGAACCGGTCCAGTGTCTTCTGGACCAGAGCGTCCACCTGCTCGGAGCGGGAGACGTCGGCCGCGACCGCGACGGCCTGCCTCCCCAGCGCTCGTATGTCGGCCGCCGCCGCCTCGATCTCTGGAAGGGATCGGGCCGAGACGGCGACGTCTGCTCCGGCCTCAGCCAGTGCCAGCGCGATCGTCCGCCCGATGCCACGTCCGGCGCCGGTCACGACGGCGGCTCTACCTTCGAGGCTGAAGTCGGCGAGCAGGGGTTTGTGGCCTGTCACCATCGGCTCACTCGTTTCGCTCCGTCTCATGCGCCGTCGTCCCTCTGGCCCGCGTAGGGGCACACGACGTGCGCCCTGCACCGCACGGACGGCTGGCTCGCCGCCAGCCCGACGCCATTATAGGGAGGGGTGACGGTGCCCACAACCTTAGCTCCCCGATACCCCGCGCTCCCGTCGTTCAGGCGAGCCGGCTGTGCTACGATAGATCGAGAGGCCGCCACAGGCGGCGCCGCCCGATCCGTCCACCGCGAGGCCGTCGAATGTCCCCCGAATCCGAAGGCTATGTCCACCCCGAGCTAGTCACCGGCACCGCGTGGGTCGAGGAGCATCTGGGCGACCCCGATGTCCGGATCGTCGATTGCGATCCCCGCGAGGCCTATAGGCGGGCCCACATCCCAGGCGCCGTGGGGGTCGATGACAACTACTGGAAGAACCCGGACGACCGCACCCACGTGATGACCCCGGACCAGTTCGCCGCGGAGATGTCGAAACGCGGGATCGGCGACGACACCCTGGTGATAGCCTACGATGGCTTCGGCAGCCTCTACGCTACCCGCCTCTGGTGGGTCCTCACCTACTATGGCCACGACCGGGTCAAAGTCCTGAACGGCGGGTGGAACGAGTGGCTTGCCGAGGGCCGGTCCGTCGACAACAAGGGACCGGCCTATCCGTCCGCGACGTTTACGCCGAAGATTGCTCCGACCTGGCTGGCGACCGCCGCGGACCTGAGCTCCAGGTTGGGCCAATCCGGCTGTGTCTCGCTAGACGTAAGATCAAATGAGGAGTACACCGGAGAGAACCCGAGAGGTACGAAGCGCGGAGGACGCGTCCCCGGCGCCGTGCACTTGGAGTGGCTCAACTTCGTCACCTCGGACGACATCCGCAGCTTCAAACCGGCGGCCGAGCTGCGGCGCCTGTTCGAGGAGGCGGGGGTGACTCCCGAGAAGCGGATAACACCCTACTGACAGGGTGGCATCCGTGCGGCGCACGGAACGTTCGCCCTCAAGCTGCTGGGGTACCCGGACGTGGAGATGTACGACGGGTCCTGGCGCGAGTGGGGAAACCGGGAAGACCTCCCGATCGAGAGGTAGGCAAGGGCCGGGGGTCGGCCAGCTATCAGGAGGACAGGTGAGGCAGCACAGACGATGGATACTGGCGGTAACGGCCGTCTCGCTGCTGGCTCTGGCCGTGGCCGCTTGTGGCGAAGAGCGCGTACCGCCGGTCGGCTTCGAGTCCCTGGAAGAGACAGAGTCCGCGGCCGAGGTCGCCGTCGCTGAAGAAAGGGAGCCCACCGCCGTTCCCACCCCGATCGGGAGGGACCGGAACGCGAAGCTGGCCCCAGAGCTGGCCGGCATCAACAGCTGGATCAACTCCGAGCCCTTCACCCTCGCGAGCCAACGAGGCAAGGTCGTCCTGATCGACTTCTGGACCTACACCTGCATCAACTGCATCCGCACCTTCCCGTTCCTCAGGCAGTGGCACGACAAGTACGCCGACCAGGGCCTGGTGATAGTCGGCGTCCACGCGCCCGAGTTCGAGTTCGAGAAGGTCCGCGAGAACGTCGTGGATGCCGCCGCCGAGCACGGCCTCGAGTACGCAATAGCCCAGGATAACGAGCACACCACGTGGAAGGCCTTCAACAACCGGTACTGGCCGGCCAAGTACCTGATCGACGCCGACGGCTACATCCGGTACACCCACTTCGGTGAGGGCGCCTACGACGAGACCGAGCAGCAGATACGGGACCTGCTGGAAGAGGCGGGAACGAGCGTCGCCAACATCTCGTCTGAGCTGGAGCCTGAGAAAGTGCGCGACCCCGCGGCGCTGACCGACGACATAGAGACTAGCACGAGTCGAGAGCTCTACGCCGGTTTTGAGCGCAACTACGGTGCTCTCCAGTTCGGGACCCCGCCTTACGTGAGGAACCAGGACTACTACCTCCGCACCGACGTCGACATCACGTACACGGACCCCGGCGACTACGAGAACCACTTCATCTACCTGCAGGGGGAGTGGCGCAACGGCCCCGAGAGCCTGACCCACGCAAGGCAGACGGAGAACTACGAGGACTACATCGCGATAAAGTTCTACGCGACCACTGTCAACGCCGTGATGAGACCCGAGCGAGGTACACCGTCGGTAGAGGTCCGGGTGACGATCGACGGAGCCCCGCTTGCTCCGGACCAGGCCGGAGAGGACGTCACCTTTGCTGAGGATGGGACCACCTATATCGTCGTCGACAGTCCCAAGATGTACCGCGTCGTCAAGCTCGCCATGTTCGAAGGACACGAGCTAAGACTCAGCACCAACTCCCCAGACCTCTCTCTATTCGCCTACACCTTCGGCTCCTACCAGACCGACGCTGGGACCTAGAAGCGGGGTTGACTTGAAACTCGCCCTCGCCGCAACGGCCGTCCTGATGCTGGCTCTGGCCGCCGCGTGTGCCGATGACGGCACCCCCGAGATCGTCGTGGTCGGTGTCCACGAGTCGGCCGATGCTCCCGAACGGCCCGACGAGCTGCCCCTGATCGAAGGAGCAGTCTCGACCGACGGCCTGAAGGTCATTCTCGGCACCGGCGACCTGGGACCGGGCACCAACCGCTTCGGCTTCGTGTTGACAACTCCGACGGGCTTCGTGACCGTTCCGACCGTCACAGTCTCGTCGTTCCTCCTGTCCGCCGACGGCTTGTCTCGGGAGGCTCGGGAGACCGCCGTGGCGACCTATCACCCGTGGCCCTACGGCGCGCGCGGGCTCTACACCACCCCTCTGGATTTCAACGCTCCCGGCAGGTGGGCGGTCGAGATCGGCGTCGAGTCCGAGGACGGCTCGATGCGGAGGGCCGATCTGGAGTTCGAGGTCGTCGACCCCACGTTCGCGCCGCGGGTCGGAGACCTGGCGGTGAGCAGCGATACTCGAACGGTCGACGACGTGGAGAGGCTGTCGCAGCTTACCACCGGCTCCCTCCAGGACCGTGACCTCTACCGGCTCACGGTCGCAGAGGCGGTAAGCAGTGGCCTCCCGGCGGTGGTTGTGTTCGCCAGCCCTGCGTTCTGCACCAACGCGGTCTGCGGGCCGCAGGTCGAGGTGCTCCAGCAGCTCAAAGACGAGTACGGGGGCCGGGCCCAGTTCGTCCACGTCGACTTCTACGACAACCCGGAGGAGATCCAGGGCGACCTTACGAAGGCGGTTATATCTCCGGCCGTGCGCGAGTGGAGGCTCCCCAGCATCGAGTGGACCTTCGTCATCGACCGCCAGGGCCGGGTCTCCGCTCGCTTTGAGGCCTTCGCCACCTACACCGAGGTCGAGGACGCCCTCAAGAAGGCCCTGTAAGGTGGATCATCGGCTATGGGGTGCCCAGAGGCAGATCCTACTTCTTGGGGGTTCTGAGGGGCCCTCGGTCCCCTTCGCGGGGGCTTGGGGGTGCCCTCCAAGAACAAACCCCACTGGCCGGCCGGCCAGGCGACCTGCTTCACGGTTGGTGTATGGTTATATCGACCCAGGGCTGGCCCTCAAGGGGCTGGACCCGGTCGGCAGGCGGCGTAGTAACCTGGACAGGGAAGGATGGATCGGGAGGAACCGGCTGGGCCTGGTCTCGGCCGGAGACGTGCGGCGAGCGACATGATACGTGAGAATCTTTCCCCTCAGCGGCGCTCGCGCCTCGAGACGGAGGCGGAGCTCGCCGTTGCGGGTGGTAATGGATGGAGCTTAGAGAGTTACTGGATCTGCCTCGGCGGCTGCTCCGAGGTGTACTGATGTCCCTCTGGGATTCGCTTCCGCCCTACAAGGTGTACGAAGGCCCGCTGGGGGCCAAGGCTACGTCGCCCGAGGGGAAGTCCTTCATCCGCCTCGGTGTGGACATGGTCGAGGTCGATGGAGCCACCTTCGACGCCCTGGAGGTCGGCGAGACCCTCTGGGTCCGATACACCAGGGGCAACAAGGCGATCAACATCGACAGGCTTCTGGACGGACACCCGCGCTCGGGGGCCACGTAGCTCAGCCCTCTCCGTTCTCCTCGTCGCCACCCGGCCCCTTGTTCTCCCCGGCGTCCGGCTTGTCGAGATTCCGAGCCTTCTCGGCCAGGTCGGTCAGCCGCTCCTCCACCAGGTAGTGGACCGTGCCCTCTTCGTACGTCCCGCCGTCGCGAGAACGGCCGGCCGGAGTGCCCGACAGAACCTCGATCCCCTCGTCTATCGTCGACACCCCGTATACGTGGAACCTGCCGTCGCGGACCGCCTCCACGACCTCCCTCTTCAGGATCAGGTTCTTCAGGTTGTCCCTGGGGACCATTACGCCCTGATCGCCGGTGAGGCCACGTGCCCGGCACAGATCGAAGAAGCCCTCGATCTTCGCCGTAGCGCCGCCGATGGCCTGGACCTCGCCGGCCTGATTCACCGAGCCGGTGACGGCGATCCCCTGCCTCAGCGGCAGCCCGGACAGCTCCGATAGAAGGCTGTATAGCTCGGTCGAAGACGCGCTGTCGCCGTCCACCTCGGAATAGGTCTGCTCGAAACTGATGCTCGCCGACAAGGATAACGGCTTGTCCCTCCCGTACTTACCCTGAAGGTAGCCGGTCAGAACCATGAACCCCTTGTCGTGGATGCGGCCCGTCAGCTTGGTCTCCCGCTCGACGTTGATAAGCTGCCCGCGGCCGAGCGAGACCCTGGCGCTGATACGGCTGGGCTTCCCGAAGACATGGTCTCCCACAGCCAGGACCGCCAGTGCGTTCACCTGCCCTACCACCGCGCCCTCGGTGTCGATGTGGATCGTGCCCTCTTCGATCAGCTCCTGGAGCCGGTCCTCTGTGAGACTGTTCCTGGAATTCCTTTGAGAGACGGCCCTCTCGACGTGAGCGCCGCTCACAACATTGCTGTTGTCGACTCCGGCCCAGTAGTTGGCCTCGGTGATGATGTCGGCCACGTCCATGAAGCGCGTGGTCAGCTTGTCCTGGTGTTCCACCAGCCTGCTCGAATAGTCGATCACCGACGCCACGCCCGACTTGTGGAACGGCCTTAGCCCGCTCTCGCGGCAGCGCTCCGCGACGAACGAAGCGTACTTTCCCAGGTTCTCCGTCGATCGCTCCATCAGCGTGTCGAAGTCGGCGGTCACCTTGAAGTACCTGCGGAAGTCGTCGTCCAGCGCCTGCAGCCACCGGAGGGTCCCCTGGCTTCCGACCACGATCACCTTGGCGTTCAGGGGTATGGGCTGGGGACGCAGCGTCGCAGAGGGCAGCGGACTGTACTGCTCCCCTATGTTCTCGATCCTGATCTCCTGGCTCCGGAGGCTTCTCTTGAGCGTCTCGTACGACATCGGGCTCGCGAGAATATCCTTCGCCTGCACCACCAGATAGCCTCCGTTGGCCCGATGGAGGGCCCCGGCCTTGATCATGGTCAGGTCGGTCGCGATGGCGCCGAAGCGCGCCCGATAGTCGATCCTGCCGAAGAGGTTGTAGTAGCTGGGGCTGTACTCGAAGATCACCGGAGCGCCGTCGCACATCGAGTTGTCCACCAGGTCGTTCACCCGATATTTGACGAACGGGTCCTCTTCTCCCAGCGCCGCGGGCAGGCCCGGTGGACCGGAGGGCTGCTCCTCCTTGGTCTTGAACACGTCCAGATGGGCGACGAGATCGGCCTCGACCCGGTCGAGGTACTCCACCACCGGCGGAAACGGCCTGTACCTGTCCTGCAGCTCGTGGATGATCGGCTGCAGCGTGAACTTGACGATCTCTGTGTCGACCCTCGCGAGCCCGCTCCACAGCCTCCTTGTTCAGGCGTCTGATGTCGGCCATGAACCTGTTTATCTGGGGTTGCAGGGCGTCCGACTTCTCTCGAAGCTGCCCCCGCCGCTCGTCGGATAGGGCGGTGAACTCCTCGCCACTCATCGGCCGGTCCTCCACGACGGGGACCGGGCTGATGCCTGCGGGGGTCGAGGTTAGCACGAAGCCCTCGGCTCGGGCCGCCGAGTCGATCCCCTCGGTCAGCTTCTGCCGGCGGGCCTGGATCTCCTTCATCGCCTCGTCGACCCTGCGCGTGTAATCGTCGCCCTCGAAGGCCCTGGGGATCTCGAGGCGGCAGCCGTCCACCAGATCGTTCATGTCCTCGGCGAAGGCTCGCATCATTCCGCAGGACAGGCTGATGGCGACCGGCTGCGCCGGGTCGCGGAAGTTGTGAACGTATCCCCAGTCCGGGGGCTCGCTCTTGCGTCTCGCGACCCGCTCCACGTACGACCGTAGCGCTGTATTCCGGCCGGTGCCCGGCGGACCGGCAACAAACAGGTTGAACCCAGGGGCGTCGATGTTGAGGCCAAGCTCCAGCGCGCTCTCGGCCCGCTCCTGGCCTATGGTCCCTTCGAGCGGCGAGACCTCGTCGGTCGTCTCGAACCCAAGGTCATCGGGGTTGCAGGATGCGGTCAGCAGCTCGGGTGGGACGGCGAGATGTTCGATGCCCAATGTCGTGCCTTCGTTTGCTCGGGTCCTGAGAGTCGCCGTAGCGTGCCATGGCGCGCAGTAGGGGCCGGGGCTGCCCCGCGCGCGGTCGTGGACGGGCGGTCGCTCGCCGCCTAGGCGGCGCAGGCCTCCGTCAGAGAGACGTAGCTCAGGTCGAGCGCTTCGGCCACGGCCGGGTGAGTGACATGGCCCCTGTATACGTTGATCCCCATCGCCAGGGGACTCCGGTCCCTGATCATCGCGTCCAGGTCCGAGTTGGCGAGCTCGAGGACGTAAGGGTAGGTGGCGTTGGCAAGCGAGGTGCTGGAGGTGTTCGCGACCATTCCCGGTATGTTCGGCACCGCACACAGTGTCACGCCGTTCACGGAATAGGCCGGCTCGCTGATGCTGGTCTTGCGGATCGCCTCGACGGAGCCGCCCTGGTCGATGGCGACGTCGATGATTATGGTCCCGTCACGCATGTCGTGTAGCAGCTCCTTGTCGATGACCTTCGGAGCCTTGGCGCCGGGGATCAGGACGGCACCCACGACCACGTCGGCCTCCTGCACCAGCTCGGCGAGGGTCGCGGGAGAGGAGACGACCGTCCCCAGCGTCCCGCCGGATATCTCGTTGATCTGCCTGAGCCGGTCGAGGTTCACGTCCGCGACGGTTACGGCCGCCCCGGCGGCTGCGGCAGCGGCTGCCGCATTGAAGCCCACCGTGCCTCCGCCCACGACCACCACTCGGCAGAATTGGGTGCCCGGCACCCCGCCCAGGAGCTTGCCGGGACCCCCGCTGTCGCTTTGCAGGAGTCTGGCCGCCATCTGCGGCGCCAGCTTGCCGGCGATCTCGCTCATCGGATAGAGGAGCGGAAGGCTGCCATCCTCTAGCTGCACCGTCTCGTAGGCGACGGCCGTCGCCCCGGAAGACATCAGCGCCTGCGTCAGCTTCGGCTCGGGTGCGAGATGCAGGTAGCCGAATATGATCTGATCCCTGCGGATCAGACCGTACTCGGGAGGCTGAGGCTCCTTGACCTTGACCACCATGTCTGCCTCGCCGTACACATCCTCGGCCCGCCTGACGAGCGTGGCGCCCGCGCGGCGGAAGTCTGCGTCCGGAAAGCTGGCCGCCTCGCCGGTACCGGCCTCGACAAGTACAGTGTGTCCCTCTCGGGCCAGCAGGTCGACCTTGTCCGGCGTCAGAGATACCCGGCGCTCGTCGGCCATAATCTCGTTGGGGATCCCAATGATCATCAGCGGTAGCCTCCGAATTGGGTTTGGTCGGTCAGGTACCATTATCGCACACGAGTGCGGAACTCGCCCGCGCACCGGACGCCACCCGCGTTAGCAGGCTGATGAATACGGGGGTGTGCAGAGGGGCTAGGACCCTATGCCGGGAGTCTGAGGGTGTCCCTCAGAAGACTCTTGTTTCCCTCTGGTGGGGAGGGGTAACGCCGCTGGTTGTCGCCCGGGGGATGCAGAGTTGGGGGGTGCGGATCCCGACAAGTCGGGATTGCAAGGAGTCTGAGGGTTTCCCTCAGATATTTCTCTCCCCTGCCTGGCCAGGAAGGGGACCAGGTCCGATGATGCTTCGCTCATCGAGACTCTCGATGCCCCGATCAATCGGCGCGTATCGGAGGGGATGGTCGAACAGCGTTCCTACAGCGCCTCAGCCAGCAGCTCTACCAGGTGCTTGGGGCGCGCACCCGTGCCCGACTCGATCTGCTGCCGGCAGGACACGCCCTCGCTTACCACCTCGAAGTCCCCGTCCTCGGACCGGATCGCGGGGAAGAGACTCTGCTCCCCGATCCTCATCGACACATCGTAGTGCTCCTTCTCCAGGCCGAACGACCCGGCCATCCCGCAGCAGCCGGTCTCGATCTCCTTCGGGCGGCAGCCTCCGATCGACCGAAGGACCTCCATGGCCGGGCCGGTGCCGACCAGCGCCTTCTGGTGACAGTGGCCGTGGAAAAGGACGTCTCTCGGCCGGTCTCCCAGGTCGAACCTGGGTCCATCGGCGGTCTGAGCGTAGAGCACGAACTCCTCAATCAGCATGGTGCTGCGAGCGATGGCCTTTGCTCTCGGCCCCCCTCCGACAAGGTCGACGTAATCGTCCCGGAAGCCCAGGATGCAGCTCGGCTCGAGACCCACCACCTTCGCTCCCGATTCGACGTACGGGGATATCGCGTCGATGTTGACCCGGGCGTTGTTTCGTGCCTTGTTCAGCATGCCCGCCGAGAGCATGGGACGGCCGCAGCATCGGGTGGGCGGCACGATGACTTCGTAACCGAGAGCTTCCATCACCCGGGTCGCCGCGATTCCCAGGTGGGGGTGGTTGTAGTTCGTGAAGGTGTCGGCGAAGAGGACGACCTGGCCCCTGGTGCTGGACGTCCTGGCGGAACCTCCTCTGGCCTTGAACCACTGGGTGAAGGTGCGGCTCGCGAAGGCGGGGAGGGCACGCCTCCGGTCCAGGCCGGCCACCCCCTCCAACACCGTGGCCGATGCCTCGGACCTGAGCAGCCAGTTCGACACGGGCGTCAGGAACGAGCCCAGGCGGCTGAGGTCGGCGATGTTGCCGACGATGCGGTTCCGCAGCGGGTAGCCATGCTCGGTGTGGTAGCGGTACAGAAACTCGTACTTGAGCTTCGCCATGTCCACGTTCGATGGACACTCCGCCTTGCAGCCCTTGCACTCGAGGCATAGGTCGAGAACGTCGAAGAGCCTCTGGCCGGTCAGCTCCTCGATCGGAAGGGCTCCCGATATCGCCGCGCGCAGCGCATTGGCGCGCCCGCGGGTCGAGTGTTCCTCGTCGCGCGTGACCATGTACGACGGGCACATCGTGCCGCCGAGGACCTTCCGGCACGCCCCCTGCCCATTACACATCTCGACGGCTCCGGCAAAGCTACCCTCATCGACATAGCTCAGGCCGGTCTTCACCGGGTGCGTCCGGTACGCGGGAGAGATCCTGAGGTTCTCGGTCATGGGCGGCGAGTCGACGATCTTCCCGGGATTCATGACGCCCTTCGGGTCGAAGGCGCTCTTCACCTGCCGGAAGGCATCGTAGAGCTGGCTTCCGAACATCTTCTCGTTCCACGGACTCCGGACCAGCCCGTCCCCGTGCTCGCCGCTCATCGCCCCGCCGAACTCCAGGACGAGGTCGCTGACCTGCGCCGCGATGGAGACCATCTTGTAGATGTCCTCCTGCCGCTTCAGGTTGATCAGCGGGCGGATGTGGAGGCAGCCGACGCTCGCGTGGCCGTAGTATCCGGCCGTCGTGCCGTGATCTCGGACGATCTCGTCGAACCGCCGGATATAGTCGGGCAGCCGCTCGGGAGAGACCGCTGTGTCCTCGACGAACGGCTGCGGCTTTGCGTCGCCCCGAACGTTCATCATCAGCCCGAGGCCGGCCTTCCTGACCGCCCACACCCTGGCCTGTTCCTCCGAAGTCTTGAGCCTCCTGACCGCGTAGCCCAGCCGTCGCTGCCGAAGGCGCCGCTCCAGCTCGTCCAGCCTGCTCTCCAGATCGGACTCCGACTCTCCGACCAGCTCCACGACGAGCAGCGACTCCGGGTCGCCCTCGATGAAGTCCATCGTACGCGAGTACTCGAGGTTCGTCCGAGCCTGACGCAGGATCATGCTGCCCATCTGCTCCACCGCCGCGGGGTTCATCTCCAGCGTGACGACCGTCGCCTCCATCGACTCGATCAGATCGGCGAAGTGGATCACCGCCAGTGCCCTGAACCTCGGCCGCCGCACGAGCCGGACCTTGGCCTCGGTTATCGCGACCAGCGTGCCCTCCGAGCCCACGACGAACCTGGCCATGTTGAACGCCTTGCCGTCGCCCAGCTCGTCGAGGTTGTAGCCGCCGACCCTCCGCATGATCTTGGGGTACCGAGCCAGCACCTCGTCTCTGTTCGCCTCGGCGATTCTCGGCAGACTCCGGTAGATGTCGCCCTCCAACCCGTCGAGACGCATCCTGGACCCGAGGGCCTCGCCATCGAGATCGCCGAAGCGCGTGACGGTCCCATCGGCGAGGACCACGTCCATCTCGATCACGTTGTCGATCGTCTTGCCCCACATGATGGAGTGCGCCCCGCACGAGTTGTTCCCCAGCGCGCCGCCCACGTTGCTCCGATTGCTCGTGCTGGGATCGGGCGCGAAGAATACGCCGTCGGGCTGGAGGAGGTGGTTGAGCTCGTCCAGGATGATCCCGGGCTGCACCCGCGCCCAGCCCTCCTCGACGTTCACTTCGAGGACGGCCCTCATGTGCTTGGAGAAGTCGATCACCACGGCCCGGCCGACCGTCTGACCGGCCAGGCTGGTGCCCCCACCTCGGGGAAGCACAGGGACACCGTGCCGGTCCGCCGTCTCGATCACCGCGACGACGTCCTCGGCGGTCCTGGGAATCACCACTCCGATCGGCTCGATCTGGTAGATGCTCGCGTCGGTGCTGTAGAGGAGGCGCGACATCTTGTCGAACCGCACCTCGCCCTCGACCTGACTCTCCAGGTCGGCGACTAGGTCCCGGGTGTCCGCCTCGGCGGCCGCATCAGGCATGGTGCGGTCTCGTCACTCGTTGGGGGCGAATAGAGACTAACAGGACCATGGTACCGGGGACCGGAGGACCTTTCGGCCATGCAGCGTAGAGGAAGCTGCTGATACGGTTAGAGACATCGCTCAGAGGCGTCGCAATAAGGAGAGGAAAGATGTCTGACATACTCAATTCGCTGACGAAGGCCATCTCCGGGTTCGTATCGAAGGTCCTCGGTATCTTCGGGGGCTCGGCAAAGGACAAGCCGGTCCCGGCCGCGCAGGTGACCGACCCTCACGAGGCGGAGATTGAAGAAGAGGCCGTACCTGTCCAGGAGGCCGTGGCCGCCAAGCAGTAGGGGTCAGTACTCGCCCCAGGAACCCTTGGCCATCAACCCGCCGTCGACGCAGACGTACTCACCCGTCATGAACGACGCCCGGCTGCTGGCCAGAAACACCACGACGTTCGCGATGTCCTCGGGCTGCCCTATGCGTCCGACCGGGTGCAGCTCTCCCGCATCGCGCAGGTTCGTCTGAATAACGTCCTCGTCCTCCCCGAAGGCTGCCCGCCACATCGGGGTGTCCACCCCGCCGGGGCAGACCGTCAGGACACGTATGTTCTCGCGCGCGTAGTCCAGCGCAATCTGCCGGGTCAGCGAGATGTCGCCCCCCTTCGACGCGGCGTACGGCGGGACAAGCTGCTGCGACTGCAGACCCTGGATGCTCGCCGTGCTTATGATGACCCCCCCGCCCCTCTTGCGCATCTCGGGAATAACGTACTTCGCCATCAGGAACCGGCTCTTCAAGTTCACCCCGATGATGCGGTCCCACATCTCCTCTGAGGTATCCTCGACGTTCGTGTACGATTCGGGCGGCTGTATCCCGACGTTGTTGAACAGGACGTCGACTCCCCCGAACGCCGACACGGCCTCGGCGACAATTCTTTCGCAGTCGGCCGGCCGAGACAGGTCCGCCTCGGCGACGATCGCTTTTCCGCCCGCATCCTGAATCCGGTCCGCCGTTTCCTGGGCTGCGCTCGCGTTGATGTCGGCTATCGCGACGCTGGCGCCCTGCCTGCCGAACTCCACCGCAGCCCCGGCGCCGATGCCCATCGCGCCGCCGGTGACAATCACGACCTTACCGTCGAATTCGCCCATGGGTACCTCCTGGGGTATCGCTCTGCGGCGCTCCGTGGAGCACTCGGTCAAGGCTCGTTGCTTCGTGGGGCAGGCCGAGTGTACCAGTCGCGCTCAACGGCCGCAACGAGTCCTGCGGACGGCCCAGCCGAGTCGCGGGGGCCGGGGAGTGCAGATCCCGACAAGTCGGGATTGCCGGGAGTCTGAGGGCGTCCCTCAGATTCAATTTCACCCCCCTCTTTTCTAGGAGGGGGTGGCGGGCAGGGCGAGCGGGGCCAGACACAAGAAAAGAGCCCGCGATCGCGGGTCCTCGGGCGACCCCGGTGTTCGATGCCGCCTACTTGGGCATCCGGACGATCCGGTACCTCAGGGTCCCCCGGGGGGTGTCGACCAGGATCTCCTGCCCGGCCGACCTGCTCATGAGAGCCTTCCCGACCGGCGACCTGTCCGAGATCTTGCCCTCGAGAGAGTTGGCTTCGTAGGCGTTGACCACAATGAAGGTCTTCTCCCGCCCGGAGTCCACGTCCTTGAGGACGACCGTGCTGCCCAGGCGGACCGTCTTCCCGTTGCCCCGCTTGGTCGGATCGATGATGACGGCGACCTTCAGCATCGTTTCGATCTCGGAAATCCGAGACTCCACGTGTCCGAGCTGCTCGCGGGCCGCCTCCAGGGGGGTGTTCTCGCGGACGTCCTTGTCGGCGGCGGCCCTCCCGATCTCGGCCGCGAGCGGGGCGCGCTCCGACTTCAGCCTGCCCAGCTCGGCGTCGAGCTGGGCGTGGCCCTGTGGCGTCAGCTCGACGGCCTCTTTGGTGTCGGCCGCCTCGCTACGCCCGATCCGGCTCTTGGCCTTGCGGATTCTCACATGCTGAGCCAGGTTCCGTTCGATGAGGCCCTTTTTCCTGGCGTAAGTAAGAAACGTCCGAACAACCTGAAGGCGTTCGGACGCTTGGACCGTGGTGCTCCCCCCTAGCTGCTCGGCGTAGTCGCCGATCTCCAGGGGGCTTATTCCAGAGAGGGTTCGCTCGGCTCCGCACCACTGCACGAAGCGCGACAGCTCGGTGTGGGTGGTACTGTGATCGATCTTTGCCTTGAGGTTGCTAACGTATTGCCCGACGGCCTCCAGGAGGGTGACATCCTGTGGGATATCCTGATCTTCCGGCAATACTTTGTGCTCCTCTACTGATTACTCGTCCCTTCCATGTTAATGAATGAGGCACGCCCGTGTCAACGCGCACCCCGGTCACAAAGGGCCTTTTCAAAGTCCGATGGTTGGCCATCCAGTGGTCGTTCGACGCCTCCGACTTTCCTGCGCGTAGGACCGCACAGGGCATGTGCCAGGCCCCGGCCGGGGGTTCCGAAGGGGGCAGAGCCCCCTTCGCGGGGTTGGGTGCCCCAATCCATTGGGCGGGCGGGCGGGGACGAGATCACCCAGAGAGGGCACCTCAACGGGGGAGGTACGGGGAATGGTGGGAGAATGAAAAGACCCTACCGGTCACAAAGGGCGCACCGTGGTCGCCGAGAACTCTCGTCCGGGAAGCCGAGCCAATAACCGCCGGGCGTTCGCCATCACTCCATATCGCCCCAGGTCAGGCCCTTCTTGAGATCGACCTTCAGGGGTACCACCAGCTCCATGGCGCCGGGCATCAGCGTGCTGGCCACCTCGGACATCTGCTCCATCTCGTCCGTGGGGACCTCGAAGATCAGCTCGTCGTGCACCTGGACGATCATCTTCGAGCGCATCCCCGACGTCTCCAGGTGCTCGTGGATACGGATCATCGCGATCTTGATGATGTCGGCGGCGGTGCCCTGCATGGGCATGTTCACCGCCATCCTCTCCCCCGCCGACCTGACGTGGAAGTTGCTCGACCGGATCTCGGGAATGTAGCGCCTGCGTCCCAGGAGCGTCTCCACGTATCCTCGCTCCTTGACGTCCGCTTTGACCGAGTCGATATACGTCTTGATGCCGGGATACGTGCCGAAATAGGTCTCGATGAACGCCGCACCCTCCTCGGGGCTGAATCCGGTCTGCTGCCTGATACCGAAGGCGCTCAGCCCGTAGATGACACCGAAGTTCATTATCTTCGCGATACGACGCATATCCGCGTCGACCTGGTCCACCTGTACTCCGTACACCGACGCCGCGGTCGCGGAGTGTATATCCTCGTTGTCGGCGAACGCCTTCACCAACCCGCCGTCCTTTGACAGGTGCGCCAGGACCCGCAGCTCTATCTGTGAGTAGTCGGCCGCGAGGAGCAGGTAGTCCCCCTGTCGGGCCACGAACGCTTTTCTGACGCGACGGCCCAGCTCGGTCCTGACCGGAATGTTCTGGACGTTCGGGTCGTTGCTCGACACCCTCCCTGTCGCCGATCCGGTCTGGTTGTAGCTCGTGTGAATGCGCCCGGTCCGAGGATCGACGAGTCCGGGCAGGGCGTCCACGTACGTCGACTTGATCTTGGAGACCTGCCGGTACTCGAGAATCTGGTCCAGCACCCCGTACGCCTTGGGGTCCACGTCGTCCACCTCGCCCTTGTCCAGCATCTGCTTGAGCCAATCGAGGGAGGCAGCGTCCGTGGAGTAGCCCTTCTGGGTCCTCTTGGTCGTTGGGAGCCTCAGCTCCTTGAAGAGGATGTCTCCAAGCTGCTGAGACGAGTTCAGGTTGAATGCGTGGCCGACCGCCTCGTAGACGGAGGCCTCGATGGACGCCATCTGCGTCCCCAGCTCGCCGGACATGTCGACGAGCCGCTGTGAGTCCAGCGCGATGCCGGCGAGCTGCATCTGGACCAGTACCGGGACCAGTGGCATTTCGACGGTCTCGAACACCTTGAGCAGGCTCTTCTCCTCGAGCTCCTTACGCAGGCACTCCCAGAGTCTGAGGGTGACCTCCGCGTCCGCGGCCGCGTAAGGCGCCGCCTTCTCGATCGGCACAGCCGACATCGAGATCTGCTTCCGCCCCGTCCCGATCAGATCGGCTATCGGGGTCATCTCCTCCTGGAGGCAGTCCAGGGCGAGCGCCTTCAGACCGATAGCCTGTCTTCCGCCCAGGTGTGCCGCCACCATCGTGTCGGTGACCAAGTTAGTTACCGGGACGCCGTACCGCGCCAGGACGGTGATGTCGTAGTTCGCGTTGTGGGCCACCTTTCGGACTGACTCGCCCTGCATGAGCGACCTTATCCCGTCGACCACCCGATCCAGGGCCATCTGACCGTCCTCCTCGTGACCGACGGGCACGTACCATCCGTGCCCGGCAGCGTTCGAGAACGAGATCCCCACCAGGTCCGAGCCCGTGGCGCTGAGCGCCGAGGTCTCGGTGTCGAAGGCGAAGAGGTCCGATGACCGTAAGGACTCCGTCATCTCGCGAAGGGACTCGGGCGAGGTTACGACGACGGTCTCGACCTCGGGCCGACCGACCGACCCGGAATGCTTCTCCTCCGCCCCAGGCTCCTCCGGCGACTCGCCGGGAATCCTCCGCACCAGACTGAAGAACTCCAGGTCTCTCAGCAGCGCCACCACCTTGGACCGGTCGTATCCGCCGAACTTCGCGGCGTCGAGGTCCAGGGTTACCGGAGCGTCACGGGCGATCGTCGTGAGCCACCTTGCCTGCTTCGCGACCTCCTCGTTCTCCCGGAGACTCTCCTGAATCCTCGGCGGAGTGACCTCGTCCAGATGCCCGTACAGGCTCTCGATGCTTCCGAACTCGGAGATCAGCCGGATCGCCGTCTTGGAGCCGACGCCCGGGACTCCGGGGATGTTGTCCGACGTGTCGCCCTGAAGCCCCTTCAGGTCGGCCACGTGCTCGGGGCCAAGGCCGCCATACCGCTCGCGGACCATCGCTTCGTCGTAGACCGTCCGCTTCTGTACGCTGTAGCTGAGCACCACCCGAACCCACGGGGAGACGAGCTGCAGGGTGTCTGTGTCGCCGGTGAGGATGAGGGTCTCGACCTCGCGCTCCTCCGCCTGGCGGCCGAGGGTGCCGAGGAGGTCGTCGGCCTCGTAGCCGTCCAACTCGATGATCGGGATCTCCAGAACCCCCGCGACCTGCCGGACCCGGTCGAACTGAGCCGCCAGCTCCGGGGGCATAGGCGGACGCTGGGCCTTGTACTCCTTGAACACCTCGTCTCGGAAGGTCGGGGCGGACGTGTCGAAGGTGAGGATGATATGGGTCGGGTGCCAGTCGGCGAGGGCACGGAGCAGGCTGTTCAGGAACCCGTAGACCGCGCGGACCTCCTCGCCGGTGCTCCTGATGTTCAGCGGCTCCCGGATGGCGTGCCAGGCCCGGTAGACCAGGGCATGACCGTCCAGAAGCATCAGCAACGGCCGCTCCGCGAGCATCGACTTCGTGCCGTCATTGGCCATAACCGTATCCCAGGCTCGTCATGAGGGGATTATACACGCGCGTGCAGATTAGACGGACCGAGACCAGATAAAGCATTTCTTCGTCGATCGTGTCCAGCAAGACGATGATGGGGGTTGAGGTCCCGACAAGTCGGGATTGCCGGGAGTCTGAGGGTGTCCCTCAGATATAATTTCTCCCCCCTTCATGACTGGGGGGCCCAGGGGGATCCCCTGAACCGCGAAGTCGAGCTCATGCGTTGAGGCCTAGCAAGACGATGAAACATGGGGAGTGCAGAGGGGTGAAGCCCCTTTGCCGGGAGTCTGAGGGTTTCCCTCAGATACGATTTTTCCCCCCTTCCTGGCCAGGAAGGGGGCCAGGGGGATGGTCGAAAGGGTTTCCGACACCCTGCCGGGACTCATTCGGCGACGTCAGGCATTTCGTCTCCCGATCAGCGTATTCGAAACGCCGGTTTACACCCCCGCTAACCCCCGCAGCTCCCCGAGGATGGTCTGAGCCTCCTCGGGCGACTCGGCCTCCGCGTAGAGGCGCAGGAGGGGCTCGGTGCCGGAGAAGCGCACAAGTCCCCAATAGCCGCCGTCGAGGACGAACCTTACGCCGTCCGCCGTCTCTAGGTCCTCGACTCGGTGAGACCCGAGCTTCTTCGGATGCGCAGCGTCGATCCGCCCGGCGATCTGCTCCCGATCCCGCTCCGGGAAGTTTACGTCCCACCGATCGTAGAAGTGCGGACCGACCTTGCCATGGAGATCCGCCAGTAGCTGCGACACCGACTTGCCCGTCTTCACCATCATGTCTAGGACCATCAGGCCGCTGAGGATGCCGTCGCGCTCGGGGATGTGACCCTTGAAGGCGTATCCTCCGCTCTCCTCCCCGGCGGCCAGCGCGTCCTCTCGCATCATCACCGGCCCGAGGTACTTGAACCCCACGGGCGTAACGAAGACCGGCACGCCGTAGAGCTCGCCGAGCCGGTCCACCATGCTCGTCATCGTCAGGGAACGGACGAGGGGTCCCCGGCGCCCCAGCACTTCGAGCTGGTACATGCAGAGCAGCGCGAACGTCTCCAGCGTCGTGATGAACCGGCCGGTCTCGTCGACGACGCCCAGCCGGTCGGCGTCGCCGTCGGTGGCGAGCCCGACGCTTGCCCTCCGCCTGCGGATCGTGGAGATGAGCCCGTGCAGGTTGTGGGCGAGAGGCTCGGGTTGGGACATGCCCGGAAACGCCGGGTTCCGTCCGCCGCGCAGCTGCGAGACCCGGGTGTCGCCGCCCGACAGGAGCCTGGTGTAATAGCCGGACCCCGTCCCGTACATCGAATCCACCAATACCCGAAGCCCGGCGCGCCTGATGGCCCCGATGTCGACGAGGGAGGCGAGCTGCTTTTTGTAGCCCTCCTCGAGAGCCACGAGCTTGACGGCACCGCTGGCCTCGGCGTCGGCCAGCTCCATGCGGCGTACGGTTTGGGCGGCCTCCGCGCCGGCGATGTTCCGCTCGAGCCGCTCGACAAGCTCCGGCGACGCGCTGCCGCCATAGTCGGGTTTGTACTTGTAGCCGTTCCATTGCGGCGGATTGTGGCTCGCCGTTATGACGACCCCGCCCCCGGCGCCTCTGCTGACCACCGCGTAGCTGACCGCGGGGGTCGGCGCGGGCTTGTCCCCGAGAAAGGTCGTGACGCCGTTGGCGGCGGTGACCTCCGCGACGGCTGCGGCGAACTCGCCGGAGCCGAAGCGCGTGTCGTAGCCGATGACCACGCCCCGGTCCTCAAAGCCCTGATCGATGAGGAGCTCCGCGGTCCCCTGAGCGCAGAGCCGGACGTTGCCGAAGGTGTACTCCTCGGCAATTACGGCCCGCCAGCCGTCTGTGCCGAACTTTATCGCCATGGGCCGTGCAGCCGGTTGTCGATCATGAGACGCGTGAGTCGGCGTCGGTGGCGGGCTGCTGCTCTCCCACGAACCCCTCGCGTCTGAGGACCGCGGCCTTGTCGGTGCGCTCCCAGGGCAGGTTCAGGTCGTCCCGTCCGAAGTGGCCGTAAGTCGCGGTCTGCTTGTAAATCGGCGCGCGCAGGCCGAGATCCCTTATGATAGCCCCCGGCCTCAGGTCGAAGTGCTTGTCGATCAGCTTGACGATCGTGTCGTCCGGCACCTTGTTCGTTCCGAACGTCTCGATGGAGATCGAGGTGGGTCTGGCCATGCCGATGGCGTAGGAAACCTGAAGCTCTATACGGTCGACGAGACCGGCGGCCACCAGGTTCTTGGCGACGTGGCGGGCGGCGTAGGCCGCCGAGCGGTCCACCTTCGTCGGGTCTTTGCCGGAGAAGGCGCCTCCGCCGTGGCGCGCCGCCCCGCCATACGTGTCCACAAGGATCTTACGGCCCGTCAGGCCGGTGTCGCCGACCGGGCCACCGATGACGAACCGGCCGGACGGGTTTACCACGTACTTCGTGTTCTTGTCGGTAAGCGACTTTGGGATGACGTGGTTGGCGACCTCTTCGATCAGGTCGCGCCTGATTACGGACTGGCTCACCTCCGGGTTGTGCTGGGTGCTCAGCACCACCGTGTCCACCCGCTTGGGAACGCCGTACTCGTACTCCACGGTCACCTGCGACTTGCCGTCGGGGCGCATGTACGGCAGGATCCTGTCCTTCCGCACGTCCGCCATGCGCTTGCAGAGCCGGTGCGAAAGCGAGATGGGCAGCGGCATCAGCTCGGGTGTCTCGGTACACGCGAAGCCGACCATCATTCCCTGATCCCCCGCACCGAGCGAGTCCTCGTCGGTGCCGTCCCCGTCGTCGAGATCCCTCACCTCCACCGACTTGGACACCCCGGTGCCGATGTCGTGCGACTGGCTGTGGATGGAGACCACCACCCCGCAGGCCTGGTAGTCGAAGCCGTACTTTGAGTCGACATACCCCGCGTCCCTCAGCGTATGCCGGACCACGGCCGGGATGTCGACGTACGTCTCGGTCGTGATCTCTCCCATGACCATCACCAGCCCGGTCGTGGTGACGACCTCGCAGGCCACCCGGGCCTCCGGGTCGCTGGCCAGGATAGAGTCGAGCACCGCGTCCGAGATCTGGTCGCACAGCTTGTCCGGATGACCCTCCGTCACCGACTCCGACGTGAAGAGGTAGGATGGTGAATCTGTGAAGCTAAACGGCATTTCTTGCTCCTTCTGCTATCTTCGCCACCCCGACTCGTCGGGGCTCCCCGGGCATGGCAAAGAGGTCTACGTCCCGATCGCCCAGCTTGCCAGGTAGGCGTCCTGCTCATCGGTCAGCGTGTCGATGCCGATGCCCATGGCCTCGAGCTTCAGCCTGCCGACCTCCTCGTCTATCTCTCGCGGCACCGGGTACACGTCGGGCTCCAGATCTCGGCCCTTCTTGGCGATGTACTCGGCGCACAGGGCCTGGTTTGCAAAGCTCATGTCCATCACGGCCGATGGGTGCCCCTCGGCGGCGGCTAGGTTGATGAGCCGCCCTTCGCCCAGCAGGAAGAGCCTCCTTCCGTCTTCGAGCACGAACTCGTCCACGAACGGCCGGACCCGCCTGGGCGGCGCCGACATCTCCCGCAGGGCGGCGATGTCGATCTCGACGTCGAAGTGGCCACTGTTCGCTATTATCGCGCCGTCCTTCATCCGCGCCAGGGTACCGCCGTCGATGGCCTTGAGGCCACCGGTCAGCGTGATGAATATGTCTCCGATCCCGGCGGCCTCAGCGATCGGCATCACCTCGTGGCCGTCCATAGCCGCCTCCAGGGCTCGGACGGGGTTGACCTCCGTCACTATGACCTGGGCTCCCATTCCGGTGGCCCGGGACGCCACGCCTCGGCCGCACCAGCCGTAGCCGGACACGACAACCTTCTTGCCGGCCCATAGCACGTTGGTCGCCCTCGTGATGCCGTCCAGGGTGCTCTGGCCGGTCCCGTACCGGTTGTCGAAAAAGTGCTTCGTATCGGCCTCGTTCACCGCGATGATCGGATACTTCAGCCGGCCCTCTTTGGCCAGGCTGGTGAGCCGGATCACCCCGGTCGTCGTCTCCTCGGTGCCACCGATGACCCCGTCGATCAACGACTGTCTCGACGAGTGCAGCGTCGCCACTACGTCCGCGCCGTCGTCCATCGTGATCTGGGGACCGCGGTCGAGGGCCGCGCCGATGTGGGAGTAGTAGGTGTCGTTGTCCTCGCCGTTTATCGCATAGGTGGCGATCCCGTACTCCGCCACCAGAGCCGCTGCAACGTCGTCCTGGGTGCTCAGTGGGTTACTGGCACAGAGGACGACCTGCGCGCCGCCGTCCCTCATGGCCAGGGCAAGATTCGCGGTCTCGGTCGTTACGTGGAGACAGGCCACGATGCAAAGGCCCTCCAACGGTCTTTCGCGGGCGAATCGCTCCCGTATCTGACGGACCACGGGCATCTCCCGCGCCGCCCAGTCGATCCTTAGGACGCCCTCGGGCGCCAGGGCTCGGTCCTTGATGTCTCCCTGAGTCGTGCTAGTTGCCAAGCCTTCCTCCTAGTCTAGGCTTCCAGAACCGGCCGGTGGCCGCGTCGCCAACCGACAATCCGGAACGCCCCCCTGCAGGGGGGGAAGTTATGTCTGCCGGACACCCCTCATCCGCATTTGCTTGGCGGCAGTCAAGCGCCTTGTCGCTGGGGCAGCGACACGCCGTTGCCGAGAGGCGGGAACTGGGACAGAGCCGTATACGCCCTGAAGCGCGAATCGATCTCCGAGTGGATCAGAGAGGCCAGCCGGTCGAGGCTGAAGCTCTCCACCGTAAAGGAACCCATGACCGTCCCGAGCACGGCCGCGCGGCGGAACCCGCCCGGGCTCAGGTCTCCGGTGGCCGCCAGATAGCCCATGAAGCCTCCGGCGAACGAGTCTCCCGCTCCGGTCGGATCGACGACCGACTCCAGCGGAAACGCCGGGGCCGCGAAGATCTCCTCGCCGTGGAAGAGCAGCACCCCGTGCTCGCCCCGCTTGATGACCACGGTCCGCGGTCCGAGGGCCTGGATCGACCGGGCCGCCTTGATCAGGTTGACCTCCCCGGCGAGCTGCCGCGCCTCACCCTCGTCGACGAATAGGAGGTCGACCGAGCCCACAACCTCGGTCAACCCGTCGGGCTTGATGTCGATCCAGAAGTTCATCGAGTCCAGCGCCACCAGCGCCGGCCGCTCCTCCATCTGTCGCAGGACGTCTAGCTGGAGGCCGGGATCGATGTTGGCGAGAAACAGATAGGGCAGCCGCCGATGATCGGGAGTGAGCGAAGGGGCGAAGTCGCCGAAGACGTTTAGCTGCGTGTCCAGAGTCTCCCTGGTGTTGAAGTCCTCCATCCCGTAGACGCCCGACCAGCGAAACGTCGCGCCCTTCGCCCGCGCCAGGCCGGACGTGTCGACGCCGTGCGACGTCAGAAGCTCCACATGCTCGGCGAGGAAGTCGTCCCCGACCACGGCGACGACGCTTACACTCGTAAAGTAGCTGCTTGCCACTGAGAAATATGCGGCGGAGCCGCCGAGCGCGTCCTCCCGGCTCCCGGCGTGGGTCTTGACGGAATCGTACGCGACCGACCCCACGACGAGTACGGACATCTACGGGTCTGCCCCATGGCTCGTCGGATGCCCCTTTTCGATCCACGCGGCGGTCCCCTCCTCCACGTTGTAGAGCGTCTCCTGGTCGAAGCCCATCGCCGCGGCCATCTCGCAGGCCAGGCCGCTCCTGACGCCCTGAGCGCAGATGAACAGCAGCTTCTTCCCGGTCGGCAGCTCGTCGATGCGCGCGAGAACGTCGTCCACCGTGATGAACAACGCGTCTTTCACATGACCCTCGGCATACTCGTCCGGCCGTCGGACGTCGACGAAGGCAACGTCGTCCCGGCCGTACATCTCCGCGGCCTCGCCGATGCTGATGCGGTAGTAGGCTTCGCCCTCGTTTCTCGTTGGCATCTATCTCTCCTCGAGTGCCGGCGCCAGATATTTCCCGACGATGGGGAGCAGGCGCTCGACCGCGCTCCGCGAGATCCGCTCCGGTGCCGTCACGATCGCCCCCTCTAGCGCGGATCCACAGTCACATTGTCGGTCCAAGGGGATGGCGCCGGCAACCTTTCGTACCATCTCTCGCGAGGTCTCCACGTTCCTCGTCATGTTCTCCACGATAAGCTCGACCGAGACCTGCTCCTCGCTATAGTGCCAGGTGTCGTAGTCGGTCACCAGGGCCATGCTCGCGTAGCATATCTCGGCCTCGCGCGCCAGCTTCGCCTCGGGCAGCGCGGTCATGCCGATCAGACCCGCGCCCCACGACCGGTACATCTCCGACTCCGCCCTCGTCGAGAACTGCGGTCCTTCGATGACGACGAACGTTCCGCCGTCATGAGCCGTCGTGCCCTGGGCGCGGGCCGTCTCCGTCAAGATACTCCTCAGCTCCGGGCAAAAGGGATCGGCGAACCCGACGTGGGCGACGATCCCGTCGCCGAAGAAGGTGTTCACCCGGTTCCTGGTCCGGTCGATTATCTGGTCGGGGACCACCACGTCCAGCGGCCGGAAGTCCTCCCTCAGGCTCCCGACAGCCGTGATCGAGACGATGCGCTCCACTCCCAGGCTCTTCAGGGCGTAGATGTTCGCCCTCGCCGGAATCTCGGTTGGAGACAGGCGGTGCCCCCGGCCGTGCCGGGGGAGGAACGCGACCCTGGACCCGGCCAGGTCCCCCGTGACGATCGCGTCGCTGGGCTTCCCAAAGGGAGTGTCGACGACCGACTCTTCCAGATCGGTCAGGCCGTCCATCTCGTATAGGCCCGACCCTCCGATGAACGCGACCCTAGCCCCGGCCAACCGAAGCCTCCACGGCCGCCGCCAGACCCTCGGCGTAGGGCTGTCTGACCACGCCGGACTCGGTGACGATCGCCGCAACGTACTTGTTGGGAACGACGTCGAAGGCAGGATTCATGACCTTAACGGCCTCGGCGGCGACCCGCGCTCCGCCGATATGTGTGACCTCGTCCGGAGACCGCTCCTCGATGGGGATCGAGTCTCCAGACGGCATCGTTAGGTCGATTGTGCTCGTCGGGGCCGCCACGTAGAAGGGGACCCGGTTCTCCCTGGCTATCACGGCCAGGCTGTAGGTTCCTATCTTGTTGGCCACGTCGCCGTTGGCGGCGATCCGGTCGGCGCCGACGATGACGGCCTGCACCTGACCGCCGCGAATGAGCTGTCCGGCCGCCGAGTCGGGGAGAAGGGTCGTGTCGATCCCGGACCGGACGAGCTCCCAGGCCGTCAGGCGCGCGCCCTGCAGCAGCGGACGGGTCTCAGTCGCGAACACCGCCACGATCCTCCGGTCGGCCCAGGCCGTCCGGATGACCCCGAGCGCGGTTCCGTACCCTCCGGTGGCGAGCGCCCCGGCGTTGCAGTGAGTCAGCACGCGGCTGCCGTGGTCGAGCAGGTCGGCGCCGAGCCGGCCGATCCGGCGATTCGCGTCCGCGTCCTCCTGCTGGATTCTGATGGCTTCGGCGGCCAGAGCTTCCGCCATGCTTTCGCCGGACTTTATCAGCCCCGCCGCCGACAGCATCCGATCGACCGCCCACGCCAGATTGGCCCCGGTTGGCCGGGCGGCCTTGATCTCGACCGCCGCCGTTTCCAACTTGCTCATAAGCGGGTGGCCCGGTGTTTGGGAAAACTCGGCCGCGGCCAGGGCGAGGGCATAGGCTCCGGCAACCCCGATAGCCGGCGCCCCTCGAATCCGCATCTGCCGGATCGCGTCGATCACGTCTCGATAGTCGTTCAGCTTCAGCCACACCTCATCCTGCGGCAGCCTGGTCTGGTCGAGCAGGTCGACCCTGCCTTCGTGCCAGCGGATGCACTGGATGCCTGGGGCTTCAACTGTCGTCATGGGGTCTCTTCACACTAGGGAACGTCCGGGGGCGTCCGAGCGGCGTCCTGCCTGGGGTGGGACCTCGTTCCACGATCACGGGACGAGGCCGGTCTCAAAACAAAGACTTCTCTGGATGAGAGAAGTCTTTCGGTCGAAGATCTCGCTCTCATCTCCCGAGCAATTTGGGCTCGCCGGAATTGGCACCGTATCGCGCGCCTGGGCGCCACGACCGGTTGCCGGGCTTCGAAGGGCCGGTCCCTCCGCCTCTCTGGATAAGAGTCTCTACTATTCAGATGTGTTCGGCTGCTCCGCTTCGGGGGGCCCTCCGTCTCTCGTGGTCGGCTTTCCGCGCATAAAACGGAAAAATGCTACTATGGCCCGCCCGCAGTGTCAAGGCGCGCCCGCTCTGCCGACGAGCTCGCCCACCCTGTTAGTTAATCGGAGCCGGGACAAACAAAACCGACGCTAGCAGAATGACAAGAAGTCGGGATTGCCGGTCCTTCCGCGGAAGGATGAGGGCCTCCGTTGTCATTCTGAGCGAAGAGAAGAATCTGGGGAGGCGGAAGGCCCCCCATGCGTACGCCGATTAGGCCCCACCCCAAAATAGAGAGGTATATGATTTCTGAGGGACACCCTCAGACTCCCAGCAGAGGGGTCGAGCCCCTCTGCACACCCCCTGCCGTTGTCATTCTGCGCCACCAACAACAAAGCCTTGAAACACTCACAGGCTCTGAGCGAATAGAAGAATCTGGAGCGGGGTCTAAACCTCGGTCGTAGGGGCGCACGGCCGTACGCCCGAGAGTCTCCTTCAGAACTGGTTTCTCCCCCCTTCCTGGCCATGTACGGACCGGGGACAGGGGCTTTTCAAAGTCCGGCAGTTGGCCATCCAGCGGTCGTTCCACGCCTCCGACTTTCCTGCGCGTAGGAGCCCACGGGGCACGCGCTAGGCCCCGGCCGGGGGTTCCGAAGGGGGCAGAGCCCCCTTTGCGGGGTTTGGGGTGCCCCCAAACTACAGGGCGGGCGGGTGGGAAAGAGACAGGCACGCTAAAGGGGCTGGAAGGGGCCAGGTCCAATGATGCTTCGCTCATCGAGACTCTCGATGCCCCGATTCATCGGGGCGTATCGGAGGGGACGGTCGAAAGGGCTTCGTGAACACCCTGTTAACCTATCCTGCCGAACTCCGGAAGGGGACCGCCTATCAGTGGCCGGAGGTAGACGAGAAACTCCGGGGTCACGAAGCCGGTGGACCGATCCAGATACTCGTCCGGCATCGTCCTGACCCGGTCGGCAACGTCGGCCAGCGGCGCCACCCCCGTGCTGCACGAGCGGACGGCAGCACGTCCCGGCCGCCTCTTCGCCGTCCTGGGCACGTCGGTCCGCGCATCGGTGCGATACACACATGCCGCCATGGAGCGTTGGATGGTTCCGGGCGCCTCGTAACGGGCCCTGGTCCGCAGCCGCCTGGCTACGGCGGTGGCCAGATACCGGCCGGCGCCGTCGAAGTAGGGGTGGCCGAAGTCGTCTACGAAGAGCGGCTCTCCCTGTGCGCCGAGGACGCCGTCGGGACCCCTGGCGTTCTCCGCGACGACGGCCAGCGCATACCCGAATCGTGAGCAGGCGTCCTCCACGGTGTCGAGGAACCGGTCCTCGTCGACGGGGACCTCTGGGACGCATATGACGTGCGGGGCGTCGCGCTCGTCGCGCCGTGCGAGGGCGGACGAGGCGGCCAGCCAGCCGGCATCCCGTCCCATCACCTCCAGGATCGTCACCGGTGCGGCTCGGCCCATCGCCTCCGCGTCCCGGCCGGACCCCATCGTGGCCAGGACCACGAACCTCGCGGCGCTGCCGTACCCCGGGCAGTGGTCCGTCACCATCAGGTCGTTGTCGATCGTCTTCGGGACGTTCATCACCGTCAGCGAGACCCCGGCGGACGCGGCCGCGGCCGCCAAGGCGTGTCCCGTGGCGGCTGAGTCGTTCCCGCCGACGATGATCAGGAGCTCGATTCCCCGCCTCCGAAGGACCTTCAGGACCGGGCCGACGTCTTCAGTCGTCAGCTTGCGGCGGGTCGAGCCGAGCGCCGCGCCGGGGCTCGCGGCGATCCTGCGCCAGCTCGCCTTCGAGACCTTCCCGAGATCTTCGAGCCGGTCGTCCACGAGACCCTCGAGGCCGTGGACCGCTCCGTAGACCTGGCCGAAGGCGTCGCTGTCGAACGCCTCCTGGACGATCCCGAAGAGGCTCCGGTTGATAACGGGCGTTGGACCGCCCGACTGCATCGTCAGCAGGTTCGGCTTCTTCGTCATCTCTCAGACGCCGTTGAGGTTGGACCTGTCGTTATACGCGCCCGACGGCTACCCGTCCACCAGGAACGCGGCCGCCACGTGGCGGCGCTGTATCTTGCCCGTCACCGTCCGCGGAAGGCTGTCGGCGACGTAGATGCGGTCGGGCACCTTGAACGCGGCCAGGCGCTCGCCGCAGAACGTCCTCAACGCCGCTTCGTCCGCATCGTCTCTCAGCACCACCGCGGCGTGGACCGCCTCGCCGTACTTGGAGTCCGGTGCCGCGAAGCAGACCGCCTCGGCCACCGAGGGGTGGGCGAGCAGGGCCGCGTCCACCTCCAGTGGCGATATCTTCTCGCCTCCCCGGTTTATCAGCTCCTTGATCCGTCCTGTCAGCGTCAGGTACGCGTCGCCGCTCAGGAACCCCTGATCGCCGGTGCGGAACCACCCGTCGCTGAACGACTCCTGGTTCGCGGCCGGGTTGTTGCGGTAGCCGCCCATCACGTTGGGACCCTTTATAGCTACCTCACCGACATCCCCGGCCTCCATGAATCTCCCGTCCCGGTCCATTACCCCGACCTCGACCCCGGTCGCGGCTCCCACGGTTCCGGGGACGCGGTCGCCCGGCGGCAGGGGGTTCGACGTCATCTGGTGGGCGGCCTCCGTCATTCCATAGGCCTCGAGCACCGGCGCGCCGAAGCGGCTTTCCAGATTGCCGAGCACCCTCGGTGCCAGCGCGGCCGAGCACGACCTGATGAACCGGAAGCTCTCGCGCGGCGCGCCGTCTGCGTCGGCCCGGTCGAGAAGTATCTGGTGGATGGTCGGGACCGCGGAGTACCAGGTTGCCCCGGTCGCCGTCCGGGTCGGCCAGAACGCGCCCGCGCTGAACCGCGAGGGCACGACCATCTCCCCTCCGGAGGCCAGCGTCGAGAGGGCGGCTCCGACGAGGCCGTGGACGTGGAACAGCGGCATGACCACCATCGCCACGTCCTCCGGCGACAGGGCGTAGCTGGCCCCGATGTTCTCGACCGAGGCCAGCAGGTTCGCGTGGGTCAGGGGTACGCCCTTGGGCCGGCTCGTGGTGCCCGACGTGTGGAGAAAGAGGGCCACGTCGCTGCCGTCGGGTGGCTCCGGATCCGACCGGTTCGTGAGCTGCCGGCCCTCGCGGGTCAGCTCCACGGTTCCACCGGGCGTCGGGGAGGCGGCGAGAACGGGGATTCCGAGCTCGCCGGCCGCCTCACGTGCGGCGAGGACGTCCGGCGGCAGGATCGCGAGCCGCGACGAGGCGTCGCCCATGTAGAAAGCGAACTCTTCACGCGTATACGCGGGGTTGAGAGGAGCCGCGATCGCACCGGCCCTCAAAACGGCGAGGAACGTCACGAGGAACTCCAGGCCGTTCGGCAGAGCCATCGAAACCGCACTGCCGCGCTCCAGGCCCGCGCCCGCCAGCAGCTCGGCGACACGATCGACCTCGTCCCGAAGCGATCCGTAGCTCAGGGCGGGGCCGCCGGGGATCGTAACGGCGGTGGACGCCGGTGAGTCCGAGCTCAGAATGCTGAGAAGAGAGTTTGAGGTCTTCATGGTCGAGACGCGCCGGGTGCCACCGAACGGGTCCGATGCGGAGGTATACGATCCGATTCTAACACGGTCCCCTGTAAGGCCGCGAGCCGGCCGCGGTTACGCCCAGGGTCTTTTCAAATTCCGATAGTTGGCCATCCGGCGTGTGGCTCCAGGCCGTCGACCTTCCTCAGCGTAGAAGCGCGCAGGGCATACGCCACGCCCCGGCCGGGGGTTCCGAAGGGGGCAGAACCCCCTTTGCGGTCCGCCTCAGGCGGATGGGTGCCCCTGAGTCTCTGGCGGCGTGGCCTTTTGCAAGTCGCCCCTCCCGGTCTTCATAGCTGCCGGTCTTACCGGCCGGGTGGGCGGGAACAAGAAGGCGCCTCAACGGGGGAGGTACGGGGGGTAGTGGGAGAACGAAAAGACCCTGCGGTTACACCAGACGTGCGCGCACTCTTCGAGTACGCGTACACACACTCCCTTAGTAAGTCTTGACACTATTTGGAGGTAAGTATATACTTACCGGTGGCCTAAGTATCGACATAGTGCGTCGCTGCGTCACTGCCATTTCCACCCCCGAGGTTGCTGCATGCTCGTCCGCCGCGCGCTCCTCGGCGCAGCGGTCCTGCTGTTCGCTCTCCTCGCGGTGGCAGGCTGCGCGAACGAGGAAGTGGGCGAGGCCCCCGACTCTCCGGGCTCGCTGGTCGTCTACTCGGGTCGGAGCGAGTCGTTGGTGGGTCCGCTCATCGAGCAGTTCGAGCAGGCGACCGGGATCGACGTCAAAGTGAAGTACGGCGGAACGGCGGAGCTGGCCGCGACGCTGCTCGAAGAGGGCGACAACACTCCCGCCGACGTCTTCTTCGCCCAGGACCCGGGAGGGCTCGGCGCGGTCGTCGGCTCACTGTCCGTGCTCCCAAAGGACATCCTGGCCCTGGTGCCGAAGACGTTCACGTCTCCAGAGGGCCGGTGGCTCGGAATCTCCGGCCGTGCCAGGGTCGTCGTCTACAACACCGACACGCTGTCCGAGCAGGATCTCCCCGCGTCGATCGCCGGGTTCACGGACCCCATGTGGAAGGGAAGAATCGGGTGGGCTCCCGGAAACGGGTCGTTCCAGGCGATGGTGACCGCCATGCGAGTGGTTTGGGGAGAGCTTCAAACCCGGTCGTGGCTGGAGGGCGTGCACGCCAACGAGCCGAAGGTATATCCGAAGAACACCCCCATAGTCGCTGCGGTCGGGGCCGGAGAGATCGAGGTGGGCTTCGTGAACCACTACTACCTCTACCGTTTCATCCAGGAAGAGGGTGACGACTTCCCGGCAAGGAACTCGCATCTTCGGGAGGGCGGACCCGGGAGCGTGGTGCTCGTAGCCGGTGCCGGGATACTGGACACAGCCGAGAATCGCAAGAACGCCGAGGCGTTCCTACGGTTCATGGTCTCGACGGAGGCCCAGCAGTACTTTGCGAGCGAGACCCTGGAGTATCCCCTCGTCGAGGGAGTGACAACCCATCCGCTTCTGACTCCTATAGGGGAGATAGCGAGGCCCGAAATCGACATGGCGGGCCTTGCCGACCTCCGCGGCACCCAGGACCTCCTCAGAGACCTTGGCATTATTCCGTGACGGCTAGGAGCCGTATCCAAGAGAAGAGGACGCGGAACCCAGATCCCGACTTGTCGGGATCGCAAGAAGTCTGAGAGCCTGCCCTGAGCTCCGATCCTATCGAGAGTCTCGGCATAGTTGGACCCGCCGAAGGGGTTTCCCTCAGAAATCACCCCCAAGCGGGGCGAGGAAATGGGGAGCACAGAGGGGCGGGGCCCCTAGGGTGCTCCCACACCACAGGGAGGGTGGGTGGGAAACAGAAAGGCGCCCCAAAGGGGCCAGGGGGATGGTCGGAAGGATTGTCCAACACTGAACGAGCGTCGTGACTGGCAGAAGGAGCAACTCTCCAGGGCCTGTAGGGGCGGCAAGGCTTATCCCCTGACAGGATGATGAGATATGGGGAGTGCAGAGGGGCAAAGCCCCTTTGCGGGGAGTCTGAGGGCCTCCCGCAGATATAACTTCTCTTCCCAATTCCTGGCCAGGAAGGGGGCCAGGGGGATGGTCGAAAGGCTTTTTAAGACCCTGTTATGAGGTGACCGGGTGTACAGACACTACCGGAGATACAGAAACGAGCGATTGGGCCGGGTCGCAGCCTCGCATTGGGCGATACTCGGCCTGGTCTCAGCGGTCGTCGCCGCCGGGGTTCTCCTGAGAGCGTAGGAGGCCCTCTAGACGTCAGAGCGGATCAGCAGGCCCACGGCTCAGCACCTCCCCGCTGAGCAGCGGAACGGGTGGCGAGCCGAACGACGGCAGCAGCCTGGAGCGCCTCATCGACCAAGCCTTTTTCCGAATGGTGACACCGCGACGCCGGAAGTGATACCATCCAACCGGCCCGGACGACCGCCAAGGGCCGAAGCCCGTAACAGCGGCGTCCCGAGGGCCTATTCCGACACACTGAACAGGAGGAGTACCGATGGTTACCACGCGCCTGACCGGTGAGGAGATCGAGGAGCTGCAGGCACTGGGCAGCGCCCACTTCTGGCCCCACTCTCGACCGGCTGGAGACATGTCCGACGAGACTGGGATCAAGCTCGTCACCGGTGGGGAGGGCATCTGGGTCGAAGGCGCCGACGGGAACCGCTACGTCGACCTCATCGCCGGGATGTGGCTGAAGAACATCGGACACGGTCGCAAGGAGATCGCCGAGGCCGTCTACAAGCAGATGCTGGACATCAGCTACTCCCCCGGCGGGACCGTCTCTCCGTCGACGGTGAAGCTGGCCGCCAAGGTCGCTAGCCTGGCGCCCGACAAAGAGTCGAGGGTCTACTTCGTCAGTGGCGGGTCCGAGGCCGTGGAGACCGCTCTCAAGATCGCGAAGAAGTACCAGAGGAACGTCGGACAGCCCGGCCGCTACAAGGTCATCAGCAGGCGGAACTCCTACCACGGCGCGACCCACGCGTGCATAGCCCTGGGCGGCCACCCCGTGAACTCGCCCAACGACTACGGTCCGCCGCTTCCCGGCAACGTACACGTCGCCCAGCCCGGCGTGGACTGCGGCGCCCCAGGCGACTGCGACCTCAGCTGCGCCCGTGACATCGAGAAGGCGATCCTCCACGAGGAGCCTTCCACGGTGGCGGCGTTCATTGGGGAGCCCATCTCGGCAGCGGCCGGAATTCACGTTCCGCATCCCGACTACTGGCCGACCATCAGAGAGATATGCGACCGGTACGGCGTCGTCATGATCGTCGACGAGGTCATCACCGGGTTCGGGCGTACCGGCAAGATGTTCGCCACTGAGAACTGGGGGATCAAGCCCGACATCTTCACCGTCGCCAAGGCCCTGACCAGCGGCTACCTGCCGATAGGCGCGGCGGTCGTCAGCAAGAAGGTCGCCGACACGATGGTCGGCGAAGGAGAGCAGAGCCTGAAGCATCTGATCACCTTCGGAGGCAACCCGCCCGCATGTGCCGCCGGCCTGACCAACGTGGAAATAATCGAGAAGGAGAACCTCGTCGAGAACTCGGCCACGATGGGCGAGTACCTCTTCGAGCAGCTTCAGACGCTCTACGAGCACAAGATCACCGGCGACGTTCGCGGAGGAATGGGCCTTCTGGCAGCTGTCGAGTTCGTCAAGAACCGCGACCCGAAGACACCGTTCGCTCCCGAGGACCAGTTCGACAGGAAGCTCGGGCTGGCAATGGAGAAGCACGGCCTCCTCGGGCGCGGCTTCATGGGCACCATGTTCTTCTCGCCGCCCCTCACCATCACCAAGGACGAGATAGACCACGTCGTCCATCAGGTCAACGAGGTGGCGTCGGAGGTCGAAGCAAGCCTCTAGCGAACAAAGAAACGGGGAGCGCGGAGGGGCGAAGCCCCTATGCCGGGAGTCTGAGAGCCTGCCCTGAGCTCGTCGAAGGGATGTTCCTCAGAAATCACCCCCAAGCTGGGCGAGGAAACGGGGAGCGCAGAGGGGCGGAGCCCCTATGCCGGGAGTCTGAGGGTGTCCCTCAGAAATCACCGCCCCTCCATTTTCTTGGGGGTGGGGCTCTTGAAACGCCAACACGTCGCTTGTAGCTATCCAAAGAAATGGGGAGCGCAGAGAGGCGGAGTTCCTATGCCGGGAGTCTGAGGGTGTCCCTCAGAAATCACCCCCCTATTTTTTCTTGGGGGTGGGGCCGCCAAATGCCCGACCCCCACGCTAGCTCCCCGGCGGGACGTACCCCGCGAGGGTCACCGCGACATCCAAGGCGTGGTCGGCCCTGAAGATCGTCAGGATCACCTCGTCGCCTGGCTTGAGGCCGTTGAAGTAGTCGACGATGTCGGACACGGCCCTCACAGGCCTGCGATCTACGGCCACGATCACATCTCCGCGGCCGTCGGGAACCCTCAGCGGGTCCGCCCGAAGCCCGGCCGCCTGCGCCGGCGTATCCGGCAGCACCCGCCTGATGTAGACTCCCTCGTCGATCGACAGCCCGCCCGCCTGGACAAGCTCCGTCGTGAGCTCCATGCCGTTGATGCCTAACCACGGACGCCGGACCTCTTCCCCGCGCACCAGCAGCTCAGGCATCAGATCGGCGATCAGGTTGCTTGGGACGGCGAAGCCGATCGTCGGCTGACCTCCCTGACCAAGCTGGATCGCCGACGTGACGCCGATCACCTCTCCGTCGGAGTTGATCAGCGGCCCGCCCGAGTTGCCGGGGTTGAGCGTGGCGTCGGTCCAGATCATGTTGGGGATCGGCCGCCGAAGTAGAGCCGGACCCTGTCCGACTCCGCTGATCACCCCGACGCTGACCGAGTTCTTCAGCCGGAACGGGCTGCCGATCGCCACGGCGAGCTGCCCCGGCTTCAGGTTCTCCGAGTCGCCCAGAGTCAGGGGCACGATATCCCTGACCTCCGCGGGGTCGACGCGTATCACCGCCAGATCATCCGCCGGGCTGTTCCCCATCCTGGTGGCGGGCAGCACCCTTCCGTCGGACAGAGTCACCGATATCTCGTTTGCGCCTTCCACCACGTGGTTGTTGGTCACGATGTGGCCGTCGGCGTCGATAAGGAACCCGGCGCCGGTGTCGTCCGGCCGCAGGGACGACGCACTCCGGCTCACGCTGATCTCGACCACGGCCGGGCTCGTCCTGTCGAACAGCGACGTGACCAGGTCCTCGTCGAAGATCGTCGATCCCGTCGAGGCCTCGCTCGACCTGAACGCGAAGGCACCCAGAGCGAACCCTAACAGGACGCCCAGAGCCAGGGTGATCACCACGAGCGACCAGGTATCGTTCCCTCGCCGCCGGCTCGGCCGCCTCGTCGTGGGCTCCTCGGGAGCGTCCGGAAAATCTGTGGGCTGCATTGCGAAGCTCCTGCGTGGGTCCCGATCGATTCAGATTGCCACGGCCCACCCGGCCGCACGGACGTGGCTTCTCAAATCAGTCTAGACCATCTCGGGCATCGGCTGCATCCAAGTATATGATGCCGATACCGGGCCCATCGTCGCCCGCGCCGAACATCGGAGAGTCGTATTCGGGTCGTACTGGACATATAACGGAGGAAGCTGTGGGAGGTTGGTCCAGGAAGACAGTGCAGAGCTGGGGACGGTCTAACCGTCGCCTGCTGCCTATCGCGGCCGGCGTCGCGGCGATCGTGGCGGTCGCCTGCGGTGGCGGGACCGGGACCGGCGTCACCGACGAAACGCCGGCCGTGCCGACGCGGCAAAGCGCCCCCACCGCCACGCCGGAGACGAGCACCCTGCTTCTCGACGACGGCTACCGGCTGCCCGATTACATCACCAGCCAGTGGACGACCGACTTCTCCAAACACTCGGTCCCGTACCAGGAGATTCGCTCGGGCGGACCCGGCAAAGACGGCATCCGCCCTCTCGACAACCCCACGTTCATCGATGTCTCTGAGGCCCCCGGCTACATGAGAGACCAGGAGGCGGTCATCAGCGTCGAGATCAACGGCGATGCCAGAGCCTATCCGCTGGCCATCTTGATGGCCCACGAGATAGTCAACGACGAGGTGGGCGGGACTCCAGTCGTGGTGACCTACTGCCCCCTGTGCAACAGCGGCATCGCTTTCAGCCGCCTCCTCGATGGCAGACTCTTGGACTTCGGCACCACCGGAAACCTGCGTTTCAGCAACCTGGTAATGTGGGACCGGCAGACGGAGTCGTGGTGGCAGCAGCTGACTGGAGATGCCATCGTAGGCGAGCTGACTGGCAAGCAGCTAGAGTTTATCTCGGTGCAAATGGTCTCCTGGGGCCAGTTCAGAGAGTCGTTCCCGAATGGCCGGCTGCTGTCCCGCGACACCGGATTCGCCCGGAACTACGACCGCCCCTCATACGGCGGATACGATCGAGAAGGGACCCGGCCGTTCCTCTTCCGTGGCGACATCGACCCCAGGCTGGAAGCCGTCGAGCGGGTCGTGTCGGTCGAGATCGACGGACAGGCGATCGCTTACCCCTTCAGCCTTCTGGTTCGGAGGCCTGTGATAAACGACACCTTCGCGGGCAGGGACCTGGTGATCTTCTACGTCGGTGGCACGCTGACACCCTTCCCGGAGACCAACCTGGCCCCCAGGTCCTCTGGCACCGGCCTGGGCTCCAGGGCCATCGAGCAGCTTCAAGAGAAATTGAAGCTGACTCCCGAAGAAGCCTTCATGCCTCAGAGGGACGTCGGCTCGGCGGCGGTCTACGAGCCGTTCGCCGATGGCAGGAAGCTGACCTTCGAAGCCAGGGACGGCCGGATCGTGGACGTAGAGACCGGCTCGACGTGGAACATCCTCGGCGAGGCCGTCGACGGCGAGCTCGCTGGAAAGCGCCTCAAGACGGTTCGTCACGGCAACGATTTCTGGTTCGCCTGGGCGCAGTTCTTCCCCGAGACCGCCGTTTTCGCCATCGCCGATCCTGCCTAGCAGGATGACGGAAAATGGGGTGTGCAGAGGGGCGAAGCCCCTTTGCCGGGAGTCTGAGGGTTTCCCTCAGATATCAGCTATGTCCCCCTTCCTGGCCGGGAAGGGGGACAGGGGGATGGTCGAAAGGGTTCTTCGGCACCCTGTCTAGTTGCCTGAACAACCGGGCCCGGAGCCCCCGTCGAAGGCCCTCCCTCTCTCCGATGCGGCGTCCCCGTCCGCCCATCGCCGCTGACCCCCAGGGTTGACAGCACCCTCGGACTGCTCATACCATCGACGCCTGAACACAGGCGTACGTGACAGAGCGGTCCGCGTCCGAGCAAGGAGGATCTATGAAGATCGGAATGTTCCTGATGCCGTCTCATCCCCCTGAGCGCAGCACCTACGACGCTCACCACTGGGACATCGACACCATCGTTCTCGCCGACGAGCTGGGCTACACCGAGGCCTGGATCGGCGAGCACTTCACCGCGATCTGGGAGCCGTTCCCGTCGCCCGATCTGATGATCGCGCAGGCGCTCATGCGCACCAGGAACATCAAGCTCGGCCCAGGCGTGCACCTGCTCCCATTCCACCACCCGGTCGAGCTCGCCCACCGCATCGCCTACCTGGACCATCTGGCTCAGGGGCGCCTGCTGCTCGGCATAGGCTCCGGCGGGATACCCACCGACATGCAGATGTTCGGGATCGACTTCGACTCGGGCGAGCACCGGGAGATGACCCGCGAGTCCCTGGAGATCATGCTCCACATCTGGACCCAGGAGGGCCCGTCCGAGTACAAGGGCAAGTTCTGGTCGGTCAAGATACCGGACCCCAAGGAGTACGAGTGGGCGACCCTGCGGGTCTTCCGCAAGCCGTTCCAGCAGCCGTACCCACCCATCGGCGTCGCCGCGGCGAGCCCGAACTCGGAGACGCTCAAGATCGCGGGGGAGAAGGGCTACATCCCCATGAGTCTGGGACTTGGCGCCGCTTACCTGGCGAGCCACTGGGACGCCGTCCTGGAGGGCGCCGCGCGCGGAAACCGTGTGCCTCCTCCCCGCAGTGAGTGGCGGATCGTCCGAGACGTCTGGGTGGCCGACACCGACGAAGAGGCCCTCCGCGCCGCCAGGGAGGGCATGCTGTTCCGGTCGTGGAAGGAGTACCTGCATCCGCTCTTCCACTTCGGTCCAGTCCCGCTCACCCGCGGAATGAAGCACGACGTGAGCATCCCCGACGACGACGTCACGGTCGAGTACATGCTGGACCACCTGTGGCTCGTGGGCTCCCCCGAGACGGTGGCCGGCAAGATACGCAGCCTGTACGAGACCTCGGGCGGGTTCGGGACGCTCCTCGCGATGGTCCTGGACCACTCCGGCGATCAACAGGGCTGGGAGCGCTGCATGCGTCTCCTCGCAGACGACGTCATGCCACGCGTGGCCGACCTCACCGGTGAGGAGGCCGCGCCCATAGCCTCCGCCAACGACTAGAGTCTCCGTCCGGCTCTCGGGACCTTCGACAAGCGCGGGAACGATATCCCCGTTCGTGGTGGGCCGGTCGAACCACGGAGCCCGACGCTCGCCCCTTCCTTCGCGAGCAGCCTGGCCTCGGCGGCCCCCTGGCCTTTGCAGCCCATTGGCTTCGGGTGGCCCCTGTTATCAACGCGACCTTTTCAGCAAGTCTCACTTCGGGCCTCCGTCACTAGTTCTACTCACGGGCACGATCGCCCTGAAGCCGCGAGGATCGAAGCCTACTGCGAGAACAAGCCTCCGCAGGTTGCGCGCCTTCGTGTTGATGTTGCCCCAGGTCTCGACCCACCATCCGTCGCCGACCCGCCGAGCCGGGTCTGGATGCCCCAGTTTCTGCCGCGATTGCGACAGCAGGGGGTGCTTTCTGTACCCGGCTATCGGCGGCTGGTCCGTCGCCACCAACCCTGTTGTGATCAGCCACTCAGCTGTACAGGCGACGAATTCCGCCCAATGTTCGATCTCCTTGGTTTCACCCTTGGGACCGACCCAGCGGCGAGGCTTCGCTCCCTTGAGAGTTACGTCCAACACCATCTCATCGATCCCGAAAGCTCGACCAGCGCTACTGCTGTCAGCCTCAAAGTAGACACTTTGGTCTGCTGGTCCTGCCTGATCACCTGGTAGGTCCAAGAGCCGCCTCAATACAATGTTGTATCGGTTGAGACCCCCGAACCCACTTATCTTGGCTGCCGCGTCCAACACCGCTGCGACCTGATCATCGATGTCGATCTTCTTCACTAACATCCCGGGCCCGTTCAACGCCCGACCGAGATGCTAAGATGTCGCTCGTCTGCGAAGGACGTACCCCAATGAGGAGTCCATGGCGTTCACGCTGATCTCAGTCGACAACAAAGAGAAAAGGCTCCTCATCTTCGCCTCGGTGGCCCACTCGGTCTCCGACGCCTGGCACCTTATCTACCCTGCGCTACTCTTCCTCATCGCCCTCGAGTACGACAACTTCTTCTTCCTCGGAGTCCTCGCCAACATCGTAATCGTATCCCGCGCTCTGTCGGGGGTGCTGGCCGGCTTTCTGGCGGACCGGTTCAGCAACCGGCTGCTCCTTGCCGCCTTTGCTCTGCTGTGCGCCCTGGGCTCCTTCATGGTCTACCTATCACAGAATCAGTTCATGCTGGCCCTGTCCCTCTTCGTGCTGGGCGTAGGTACCGGGATCTACCACCCTGTGGGGCTGTCGTCCATCAGCCGCAACATCCGGCGACGAACCGAGGCGCTCGGCATTCACGAGGCGGCGGGCGCCATCGGGCTGAGCGTCTTTCCGGTCATCCTCGTGAGCGTCGGCGTGGCGACGGGATGGCGGTCCTCGTTCCTGCTCGCGAGCATAGTATCCCTGGCACTGCTGCCAATGCTCCCGCTCGTCCCGAAGGAGTTCGACGTGCCCCGCCGCCCTCCGGCTGCCGAGAGAAAGGCCCAGCCGCGTCTTTGGGAAATCTTTGGCCGGAGGCCCGTGATCCTGCTCTACGCCGCCGCCATCCTGCTGGAGGCTCCCCAGATCGGGTTCATGACCTTCCTCCCGATCGCCATCGCTGTAATCGGCGGACTGGAGGAGAGCCAGGTCTTGGGGATCTCGACGACTGGGCTGTTCATCAGCCTGGCGATCCTCGTGGGCGCCGTCGGCAGCTTCATCGGTGGCTGGCTGGGTGGCCTCTTCGCCCCCGAGCGAGTCCTGAGCCTCCTTCTGCTTGTGCCCATACCGTTGCTGCTACTGCTGGGCGTCGCCGAGGGTAACGTGCTGCTCGCACTGGCCCCGATAGTCAGGGTGCCCTTCAACGCCACCGCGCCGCTCCTCAACACGATGATCGGCAAGTACCTGCCGGTCGACGCGCAGGGCCGAGGGTTTGCGGTGCTGTATGGACTGGGACCCGTCGTCGGCTCCCTGGTTGCACTACTGGCTGGCGCCATCGCTCAGACCTACGGACTGAACTGGGTCTTCCCCGTCATGGCCGTCTTCCTTCTGATCGCCTCTCCGCTGCCTTTCCTGATGCTGCTGCCGGTCAAGGGAGGGGCCGAGCCGCCCTAGCACGAAGGCTAGCCCATCGATCGCGTTTTCCGGGGAGTCCACGGGGGCGGAGCCCCTTTGGCGGTCCTTCCCCCGGAAGAACGGGCTGTTGTGCCTGGATCGAGCAACGCGAAGTCGTTCGTGGGGAGGCAGTTGACCCCTCATCGCAAGATCAGGACGGGGAGTCCAGAGGGACCGAGCCCCTTTGTCGAAGGCCCGGCGGGCCGCTCTCCTACGCCTCTCTGCTGGACCCACGCGCTCCGATCAGCCTACGAAAAGGGATGTCCAGAGGGGCAGAGCCCCTTTGTCGGGGGCCCGGGGGTGTCCCCCGGATAAACAACCCCTTTGGGCGGGTGGGCGGGCAAGCCGCGCTACGATTAGCGTGATCGACGAGAGCTCGCGCGGGGAGGAACGCAGTCCAACCCAGGGATTGATTACTCGCCCACCCATGAGTATCCTTCTCGTTGGTCCGACTACATCCCGGTCGGTGCGCCTTTCGTATATCTTATCCAGGCGCTTGAAGCCGGGTTGCGCCTTGAGCGTCAACAGTCGAGAGCGAGCGAGAGACATTGAAGCGAGTCTTAGTGGTCCTGGTTGCGGCGGCGGCCGGGCTCATGGCCGCGGCCGCATGCTCCAGCGAGGGCGGAGCCGCACCCACGGCGACGGCGCCGTCTGGCGGCGATGTCTCCCTGGTATACCTACCTGCTCCGATAGATGAAGTATCGATAGACTTCCCGATCTCGGGCTCGGAGGAGGCGGAGCTGAGGATCGTCTCGGCTCTGCCGAATAGCTGTTACACCCTGTCCGATCGGGACCTGAGCCGCGAGGGCGACACCTTCAGGGTCGAGCTCGTCAACCGGCAGGAGGTCGGGGACATCGCCTGCGCGGAGATCTATAAGAACCTGGAGACGACCTTCCCGCTCGGCTCGGACATCCAGCCCTGCAAGATCTACACAGTCGTTGCCAACGGGCAGCCCCACTCGGTCCAGGCGATCCACCCGGCGGTCAAATGCGCGCAGGGCCCAGACGCAACCCTCACCCCCGAGGGCTCCTCGGCGGCGGCCCAGCAGGGGGCGGCCGCACTGTGTACGGCCGCCCCCCTCGGAGTCTCGGTCGGCGACCGCTGGACCCTGGCCGGCCCGATCAGGATAGAGGGGCCCTTCCCAGGACAGCTCCCGCCGGATGCCGCGCAGTGGGCGGTCACGTACACGGTCCTGGCGATTCAGGACCGCGACTGGCCGGTCAGAGCGCCGACGGAGGACGACCCCGAGCCGGACACAGTGTTCGTGGAGGACTCGTTCGTCATACTCCAGTCCGATCTCGTGATCGCCGATGCGGCCGGCCAGATCATCAGCGCGGAGGAGGAGGAGCTGCCCGGCATTGCCGTATCGATCGCCAGCCTCAGCCCCGTTCTTACCCTGGACTGGGAGTGCCACGGGGATATCTGGTTCGGTCTGAACGTCACCGGGCAGGTGGAGGGTGGGCCCGAGACCAGATACTCGGTCCAGCAGGGCGATGTGGTGCAGTTCGCTCAGTCGGTCTCGATCTCAGCGCCCGAGCAGGGGATCGAGCAGGTCAGCAACCTGGTCTTCGGCTACGACAGAGTCACCGGCAGGCTGGTCCTGGTGCAGACGGTCAGCCAGGGGACGGCGAACGGCGAGCCGTTCATCGTCGAGATGGTTCAGCAGCTCCTGCCAGATGACTTCGCCGGTCCGGCCGACGTCGGGAGGACTGCCGACTCCCAGAGGGGCGAGATCCCGGACGGCATCGCCGATCTTATCGAGAGGCTCGAGGCGGAGCCGGTCGCCGACCCGCCGGCGTCAGTGACGCAGTACACGTTCCGGGGCGAGACCGTCTACTACGTTCCGCCTCGGTGCTGCGACGTCTACGGAACCCTCTACAACCGCGACGGCCTCCTCGTCGGCCATCCCGAAGGCGGCTTCACCGGCGAGGGGGACGGGCGGCTGCCCGACTTCTTCGACGGCCGGAGCGACCCGAACGTCGTCTGGGAGGACTCGCGGACGAGAGGCCCCGATCTCGTACAGGTGCTCGCTCCGATCGACAGACTGGAGATCCAGGCCGCAGCAACTGAGCCCCCGCAGTACAGGGTGCTGGTGGACTCCGTCCTGCCCGACTCGTGCGCGTCCTTCGACGGCTTCAGCGTGGACCAGGTCGGCGAGACGATCCGCATTCAGATCTTCAACGTGAGGTCCGCCGACCTTGACGTCGAGTGCGATCAGGTTGCCAGTCGGGTGAGCGTCGAGATCGTGTTGGGCGCCGGCTTCGAAACCGGAGTCGTCTACACGATCGACGTCAACGGAACAGTCAGAACCTTCACCGCCCAGTAAGGGATGCCCCTTGGGAAGGCTCCGTGATCGCCCGCAACCTCCGGCCGGGTAGGGAAGCCGCGCTCCTGCACAGCAGCCCTGCGAAACGTAGCTCCGGCCAAATGCCCGGTGATTGATCCCCGACTAACATACTCTTCTGGGGTTCCGAAGGGGGCTCCGCCCCCTTTGCGGGGTTTGGGGTGCCCCAAAAACCACAGGGCGGGCGGGGGGGGGGGGGGAGAGAACCACCCCAACGGGCTGGGCTCGTCACGAGCTCACCCCGCTCGGGCGGCCTCCAGCTCGTCGATGTGCTCTCTCCAGTGGTGCGCGATCGCCTGTAGACGGCGAATCGCGGACGACTCTCCATCCTCGTTGCGAACCAGAACCGTCACTCCTGGGTCGGGCAGCGCGCGGACCGCGGTGGCTAGTCGGGTCTGTAGGCCGCGAATTTCCTCGATCAGGTCCCCGACGCTCCGGCCGGCCATGCCCCCGACCGTTTCGGCGTTAAGCTCATCCGTTTTGCCTTGCAGCGTTGTCGGCCCGCCGCCCCGGCCGACCGACTCCATGCCCTCTACCGTCCCCCGGTGCCAGAACACCATGTGGGACAGGACCTCTCGTATGCCCCATTCCCCGACCCGGACGCCGGACGCCGCCCCCGGCCCTTCGAAATACTCTAGCCCGCGTTCCACCGCCTTCTCAACCGCGGCGAGGAGCTCCTCGACCTGACCAGTAGGCATCGCTCAAGCCTCCGCTCTGAATCGTAACCCTCGGCCCGAAGTGCTTCGGGCCGGCTCGGGTAACCCTACAGGCGCGACCCGCTCGGCACAAGGTCCGCCGTGACCGGCGACGTCGGCAGCGGCGTCGGCACCGGCTCGGGCTGGATGGTACGGTCGACGGCGTTCGCGATCCGCTCCACCTCTCGGGCGAGCACCGCCAGGTCCGCGGTCGCGATCGACTGCGGACCGTCGCACCTGGCCTCCGACGGGTTCGGATGCGCCTCGATCAGCAATCCGTCCGCCCCTGCGGCGATCGCCGCCTTAGCCATCGGGATGACCAGGTCCCGGCGGCCCGTCGCGTGGCTGGGATCGACGATCACGGGGAGGTGCGACTCCCTCTTCACGACCTGCACCGCGGTCAGGTCGAGGACGTTCCTGGTGAACTCGGAATCGAATCAGCACAAAAGTCTCTCCGTCCCGGCTGCGAATCCCGCGCTCGCAGAGGATGACGTTCGGGTTACCCGCCTTGAGTATGTACTCCGCGGACAGGAGCCACTCGCCGATCCCGGCGTGGAACCCCCGCTTCAGCAACACCGGCTTGCCCGCCGCCGCGACCGCCTCCAGAAGCCGGTACGCCTGCATCGTACGGGCACCGATCTGCAGGATGTCGGCGTGCCGGGCCACGTTTTCCACATCCATCTCGGACATGACCTCGGTCACGACCATCAGGCCGGTCTCGCGCCGAGCCTCATCGAGCAGGAGGAGGCCCTCGTCGTGGAGACCCTGGAAGCCGTGAGGCGACGTGCGTGGCTTGAAGGCTCCGCCTCGAAGAATCGGGAAGCCGGCCGCCTTCACCGCCGTCGCCGTATGCGCGAGCTGCTCCCGGCTCTCGACCGCGCAGGGGCCGACCATCATGACCACGCGACGGCCCCCGAACTCTATACCACCGGCCCTGACCCTGACACCGTTCCCGCCAGGGCCGGCCTGCTCACTGCCTGTGCCGTTGTCCTCCGCTCCTGCATCCATCTCCTGTCCTCCTTCTCCGTCTGCATGCACTAAAAAACCCTCCCGGTTGGGAGGGTGGTTCGCGATCGCCTAGGGTCTTCTTGCAGTTCGCTAGCTCGCGCTCATCCCTCCCCCGCCGTCGAGGTCGCATAAAAGTATCCAAAGAAGAAGACCACATTCCCGTGCCGGTTCACGGCGAGCTTCTCGCCCAGTAGTTCAGCCGCGGAACCGAGGCGGCGACGGATGGCAGCCGTCGTTTCGCCTGCGTCCGGGATGAGCTTTCCAGCTTGGCCGGTCCCGAGCTGTCCGATGTAGTCCATGTACTGTCGCATTATCGCGCCGCGCTTTCCGGTTAGGGACAATTCAAGCTGCGCATCCCGGAGTGAAACAACTTTGAGTGTTGGCACGTCCGTCAGGGACCTCCTGTCAAACTAGGCTCACGACATTGTTGGGCTGAATTCTGTGGACGGCTTTGGCACTCAACGAAGCCATCCACCGCTGTCGGTCTTGTTGTGTCGAGGATTCCGTCCGTGCTTTCGGCGGAAGTTGAACAGACGACTCGCCTCAGATCGGCGAGCGGCCCGGTCACTGGAGAATGACCGTTCTACTGTCATGCTGCCCGTCTTGCCGTCTCGTCGATGCTGCGCGGCCCGACGTCTCGGATTGGTGGTCTTGCCGATGTAGGTCGTCCGGCCCGTCCTTCGGAGAGAGTACACATAGTGTCTGCGGGCCATTGCCAAGGCCCCCCGGTGATTGAGTTGCGTGAAGGATGCAAGATCACGCACACGCAGCACCACATGGCCCAACTTCTTGATGTTCACAACCACCTCCTTCGTTGTCTCAGATTACATCTAGAATCAGCAGGGGTCCTTCGCTTCGGCACTTATACCTAATCTCCAGGCACCTCCTTTTTAGTTCGTGCGTCCCAAGGCTTTGATACAGATCTCACGATCTTATAGATCCGCTCGAAGCGTTGTATCGTACGCGGGTTCCACGACACTGTCGCCTTGATCAGCTTCCCATCAGGACTGTGCTCTGGCCACACCGTGTATCTGCCGAGTGCCTTGACACTGAGGATCAATCGGTTCTCGTGATGCAATTTGCCGCGGTCCAATCCTGACGCGCACGCGATCCGGACCTTGATGCGGTTGGACTTTTGCCGATCGAGAACCGGGCGCAGAGCACGTAATTCCGCAACATCATCGTACACGAAAATCCGCTCGACCTTTACCCCCTTCTTGGCGGTGTCGAAATTGATGTCCGAGTATTGGACGCCTAGCAGAGCGTCCTTCCAGTCCGCAAGCTCATCGTAACTCACAGCGTGTATCCAGTCTCCGGCTGAAGTGTTTCCATACAGGTGCCCCATGACGAGGTCGTGGTCATTCTCCCCATACTCGAGCTCGTCTGCCGAAACCAGCCTCCGAACCTGCCCCAAGCATTCTTCAAGCTTGTACTCAGCCCAGATGCGCTGTAGGCCTAAGGACTCTCTCACAGCATCTCGAAATAGCGAACAGAACTCAGGAAGACTCCCGACATGAAGCGGACCAAGCTCATCGATCCTTCCCATTACTTGAGTGCACGCTGGGCTTACGGCCGCTTCAAAGTTCTTGTCCGCACGGCTACCATCGTAGCTCGCCATCGTCACGCCGAACAGATCCGTCGGAATCTTCAGGCTCTGGGACCGATCCTCCAGGATGAATGTGCGTTCGCGACCTAGCAGACCCGTGAAGAGCCCCAGCTCGAAAAGGACATTGTCCCGAGGACCCAGTACCGTCTGGCCCCGGCTCTGAACAAGGTCGTCTGCAGTGAGCGCAAGCACGGCGAAGTCGAACTGACGAGCAGTCTCGACAAGGGATTCCAAGTAGCCTCTCGATAGTTCGAAAACCAAGGTCCACAGGGTCACATCAGCTGCGTATTGTAGGTTAGACTCGATCGCCCGAGCCACGTCCAGCCTTTCTTTCGTGGATCCTATGAACACGCTCGGCCTAGTCATATTCGACCTGCCGTCACTTCCTCTCATGACTAGCATCAGGTCCCACACTGGGCGGTAGACGGCCATTGTAGCAATACTATCAGGCCCGGATGTCGTACATAGTCCTCGAACGCTCCCCAAGGCGGTATGGGTAGTGCCGTGAGGTGAAAGGATCTTCCGGTAGGCACCGCCCTGGGCACTTTGGCGCCTGCAGGGAGATTGCCGCATCTTCAGGCATCGCTCTTGCGAACGTCAGGATCCTTACTGCGACCGGTCTGGACTTTTCCGTCCGGGACAGAGAGAATTCGTCCTGTCCAGAAAGAGTTGGAGGTGCGGAGATGGCTCAACGTTACGACCTTGTGCTGAAGGGCGGGGAGGTCCTCGACCCGAGCCAGGGGCTCAGGGGCGTCCAGGACGTCGCCTTCCGTGATGGCAAGGTGGCTGAGATCGTACCTGGAAGCGCCGTGGACGGCGCCCGGCAGGTTATCGACGTCTCGGGCAAGCTGGTGACGCCGGGACTGATTGACGTTCACGGCCACTACTACAACCACGTGGTGCCCTTCGCCACGGCGGCCGACGAGGTCTGCCTGCCCAACGGCGTGACGACGACAGTCGACGCCGGAAGCTCCGGGTGGACCCACTTCGACGGGTTCAGGGAGTATATCCTCACCAGGGAGAAGACCCGTCTGATGGCGCTGGTCAACCTGTCGGCGCTCGGCATGCTCGACCCTCACCGCGACGGCGGCTTCGGGCCTACGACGATGACGATTAGCGGTGGCCCCAAGACGATGTTCCCGGACAATGCCGCCGGCGAGCTGATGGACCTCCGGTTCGCGCAGGTCGAAGAGACCATACGGTGCATCAAGGACAACCCCAACGTCGCCATCGGCGTCAAGATTCGGCTGGACGTCAGCATCAGCGGCGAGGCCAACAGCATCCCCGCTCTGGAGCGCGCGAGACAGGTGGCGGACGCCACCGGCACGTTCATAATGGTCCACGTCGCGCGAGTCCCCATACCCATGGCCAGGGTCTTCGAATACCTCCGGCCCGGCGACATCGTCACCCACATCTTCCACAGCGCCGAGAACAGCATCCTCGACGCCACGGGGAACGTAAGGACCGAGGTTCTCGAGGCGAAGTCCAAGGGCATCGTGATGGACATCGGCGCCATCCGGGGCAACTTCGGCCTCAACGTCTCGCAGGCGGCCATCGGGCAGCGTATGCTTCCGGACACCATCAGCACCGACTTGAGCATCCACAAGCACAAGCCCGGCCCCCCGCCGTACGTCCTGCCCGACCTGATGTCCCTGTTCATGGGCATCGGAATGTCGCTCGAAGAGGTGGTAACGGCGGTCACGGAGACGCCGGCCAAGGCCATCGGCGAGGCCGGCACGCTCGGAACCCTCCGAGCGGGAGCCGTCGGAGACGCCGCGGTGCTCGAGCTGGTGTCGGGAGACTTCACCTACGACGACGGCGAGGGCGTCGAGGTCACGACCAAACAGCGCATCGCGCCGGTCATGACGATCAAGGACGGCAAGGTCTGGAAGCCGGACCCGGCGTGACCCAGGGTCTTTTCTAAGTCCGATGCTTGGCCATCCAGCGCGCGGTACAGGTCCGACTTTCCTCAGCGTAGGGGGGTGCAGGGCGTGTACCGGGCCCGGCCGGGGGTTCCGAAGGGGGCCCTGCCCCCTTCGCGGGGTTTGGAGGCTGTCCTGAGCTTGTCGAAGGGGTGCCCCGAATCTCTGACGGCGTGGCCCCTTGCAAACCAGCCTTCCTGGTCTTCATAGCTGCCGGTCTTACCGGCCGGGTGGGTGGGAATAACAAGGGCACCCCAACGGGGCGCTACAGGAGAGTAGGGGAAATATGAAAAGACCCGGGCGTGACCCCGTCCGCCAGCCTCTCAACGCATCAAACTACGCATCAGTTAGTGCACACATATGCGTATCAGAGAGACCCAACAGGAGGAGTCATCGATGACGGACGGAGTGTCGTACCACAGCCTCAACCCGATCTCCTTTCTGGAGCGGAGCGCCTTCGTCTACCCGGAAAAGCCCGCCGTGGTGTACGGGGACCGGACCTACACCTACGCCCAGTTCTACGACCGGGTGAACCGCCTCGCCGGCGCGCTCAGGCGGGCGGGCGTCCAAAAGGGCGACAGGGTGGCCTTCCTGGTCCCGAACATCCCGCCCATGCTCGAGGGGCACTACGGACCCCTCCGCATCGGAGCCGTCCTGGTTACGGTCAACATCCGGCTGTCCGCCCGGGAGATCGGCTACATCCTGAACCACTCGGGCGCCAAAGTCCTGGTGTTCGACTCGGAGATGGCCCCGGCGGTCCGGGCCCTGAGGGACGAGGTTCCCGGCGTGGAGACCTTCGTCCAGGTCGTCGATGCCGCACCCAGGGCAGAGGACATCCCCGGTCCCGACTACGAGTCGTTCCTCGCGTCGGCGCCACCGGGCGACCACCGTGCGGACCTGGACTCAGAGCTGGACACGATAGCGATCAACTACACCTCCGGCACCACGGGGCTGCCCAAGGGGGTCGAGTACCACTCGCGGGGCGCTTACCTGAACGCCCTGGGCGAGTCGATCGAGTCCGGCATAAGCTGGCGGAGCGTCTACCTGTGGACCCTGCCGATGTTCCATTGCAACGGCTGGTGCTACACCTGGGGCGTGACCGCGATGGGAGCCACCCACGTCTGCCTGCGGCGCGTCGAGCCCGGGGAGGTCTACTGCCTGATCGAGCAGGAGGGTGTGACGCACATGTGCTGCGCCCCGACCATCCTGACGGCCCTGCACTCGTCTCCCGACGCCGCGGAGCGGGACCTCTCCGGCCTGACGATCATGACCGCCGGGGCCCCTCCCGCGCCTCAGGTGATCCGGACGATGGAGAGCATGGGCGCCTACGTCCACCACGCCTACGGCCTGACCGAGACCTACGGGCCCCACACGATCTGCGCCATCCAGCCGGGCTGGGACGAGCTGCCGGCCGACGAGCGCGCACGTCTGAAGGCTCGCCAGGGCGTCTCGTTCATCATCGCCGAGCCGGGACTCAGGGTGGTCGACGAGAGCATGCGGGACGTCCCACGCGACGGCGAGACGATGGGCGAGGTCGTTATGCGTGGCAACAACGTCATGTCCGGCTACTTCGACGACCGGGAGGCGACCGAGAAGGCGTTCACCGGCGGCTGGTTTCACTCCGGCGACCTGGCCGTCTGGCACCCCGACGGCTACATCGAGCTGCGGGACCGCTCCAAGGACGTGATCATCTCAGGCGGCGAGAACGTCTCCAGCCAGCAGGTGGAGAAGGTGATAATGGAGCACCCCGGCGTGCTCGAGGTCTGCGTCGTCGGCGTCCCCGACGACAAGTGGGGCGAGGTCCCCAAGGCCTTCGTGGTCAGGGGCTCCGGCTCCGAGGTGAGTTCGGACGAGATCATCCAGTTCACCCGCGACCGGATCGCGCACTTCAAGGCCCCCAAGTACGTCGAGTTCGGAGAGCTTCCCAAGACCGCGACCGGGAAGATACAGAAGTACATCCTCCGCGACCGGGAGTGGCAGGGCCACGAGAGGCGAATCCAGGGCTCGACGGGCTAGGAGGCACAGGGGCAGTACAGAGGGGCGAAGACCCTTTGCCGGGAGTCTGAGGGTGTCCCTCAGATACTAGTTTTCTCTCTTTTCAAAGAGGTCAGCTAACCCACTTCGCGTCCCGCTTCTCCAGAAACGCCCCGATGCCCTCGCTCGCGTTCGGCGACATCAGGTTGCCCACCATGACCCTCTCGGCGAACCTGTACGCCTCCGGCCGGTCCATCGTGAGCTGCTTGTAAAAGGCCGCCTTGCCGAGCGCCATCACCGACGGGCTGTACGAAGCCACCCGGCGGGCCAGCGACATCGTCTCCTCCTCCAGATCGTCGACGGGAACGACCCTGTTGACGAGTCCGGAGGCCAGCGCGTCCCGGGCCGAGATCGGCGTCCCGGTCAGAAGCATCTCCATCGCCTTCTTGGGCGGGACCGCCCGCGCCAGCGCGACGCCCGGTGTCGTGCAGAAGAGCCCGATCTGGACCCCAGGGGTGGCGAAAGACGCCTCCTCCGATGCGATGACCATGTCGCAGGTGGCGACGAGCTGGCAGCCGGCGGCGGTCGCCAGGCCCCGCACCTGGGCGATCACCGGCTGGGGCAGCAGCCGTATCGTCTCCATGACCTCCGTGCAGAGGTCGAAGATCTCGGCGTACGCCTCGCGATCTCCCTCGATCAGCTCCGTCAGGTCGTGCCCGGAGCTGAAGGCCGGCCCCTCGGCCCGCAGGACAACCACGTGGACCCCTGCGTCGTCTCTCGCCTCATCCAGCCGAGCCTTGAGGGCGGACAGGACCTCGTGCGAGAGCGCGTTGCGCCGCCGCAGATTGTCGAGGGTGATGACCGAGATGTCGCCGATCCGCTGCCGCGGAACAAGCTCCTGTGTCATATCCTGCCCCTTCGATAGGAAGAGCGCCGATCGCCCGTTTCGACCATTGTAGACAGGGGGAAACGTCCGGTCAACGCCGGGGTTCTTCAGTCCCTTCCCCTCGCAGGGGAAGGTTAGGAAGGGGTCGCGTCCAGCCAGGCCCCCAGGCCCTTTCCCGGAGTCCGCGAACCAGCTGACCCCTCAGAGCGCGGAACCGCTCCAGCCCCCCAGCGCCTTCTCAAGAAAACGAGCAACCGCCAGCGCCAGGTCCTCGCGCCATGGACGGGAAACCACCTGTATCCCGATCGGCAGGCCCTCCGGCGATGTGCCGCCTCGGATGGCGACGGCGGGCCATCCGGCGACGTTGTAGGCATGGGAGTAGCTGAAGCCGCCGGGGAAGTAGTCCATCGACCGGCCGTGGAGCGATGCCGGGTGGGCGCTCGCCGGGCCGAGGATCACGTCGTGGTCCTCCATGAAAGACAGCATCTCGCTGCGATAAGCCTCCCACCGCACCACCGTCTCCAGGAACTGCGTGGTCGTCATCCGGTGCGGGGCCGCGAGCTCCAGACGCTTCTGGAGGAAAGGGTCCATCTCGTCGGTGCCGGCCGATTTGAGAATGCCTCGCGCGCTCTCGCCGCCGTCGGCGCCGTGGAGCTCCATGTGAAGCTGCGACGCCTGCTCGATGGCCCGTGGGCAACCCTCTTCGATCGACTTTACCGATCCTTCCAGGAGCGCGGCCGCGGATCGCACGGCGTCCATCGTCTCCGGCGTCGGCGTGGCGACACCGTTGTCGGCGTGGAACGCCACCCGAACCTCCTTCAGGTCCACCTGGTCCGGGTCGCCGAGTGGGATCGGCACCACCGTTGGATCGACCCAATCCATTCCGGCCAGAATCGGCAACGTGAGGACAAGGTCGTCGACAGACCGGGCCATCGGACCGATCTGCGTCACCGCGGCGAAAACGCCGCCGAACGGAGGCCAGTGGCCGGTCCTCGGCACACGCCCCGACGTTGGCTTGATCCCGGCGATACCACAGCAGTGGGCGGGCCACCGTATGCTCCCCCCTGCGTCGCTGCCCAGACCCAGCGGCGAGCCTCCCGCGGCGATGATGGCGGCCTCGCCCCCGCTGCTGCCACCGGGCGTGCGCTCCAGGTCCCACGGGTTGTTGGTCCGCCCGTACACCAGGTTCGAGCACTCCAGGCCAAAGCTTATCTCTGGCACGTTCGTCTTGCCGATAAGGATCGCTCCTGCTCCCCTCAGTCTCGCCACGACCGGCGCATCGCGGTCCGGAACGAAGCTCGCACGGCCCTTGGTCCCGCCCGTCGAGATCACCCCTTCGACCTCCAGCGCGTCCTTTACGGTGAACGGCACTCCGTGGAGCGGCCCGATTATCTCTCCCCTGGCGATGCCCGCGTCGGCGTTCCCCGCCGCCTTTCTGGCCGAGTCAGCCAATAGCTGCACGACGGCGTTGAGCCTGCCGTTCACCTCCTCGATCCGCTTCAGGTGCGCCTCGACGACCTCGAGCGAAGAAACCCGTTTGTCGCGGATCGCCCGAGCAAGCTCAGTTGCGGAAAGACCGGTGACCTCTGGCATTGACTGCTCCCTTCAGAGGCGATCCAACGCCTCCGTGGATTGGCGAGTCCGGCGAAATCAGTCTCTGGAAAATTACCAGTTGGCGCGGTCGCTCTTCCACGGGTGCGCCCTGACGGCGTCCTCGTTGAGGTCGGTGCCCCAGCCGAGGCCGGTCGGGGTGGTCATGTGGCCGTCCACGATCTCGGGCGGGTTTGTGACCAGATCGTCCTTCCACGGGACGTCGTCGATGTCGATCTCCATGATGCGCACGTTCGGCAGGACCGCGCAGAGGCTCGCTCCGATGAACGACCCCAGGTGGCTGTAGTAGTTGTGGGGCGCGACGTTCAGCTGGTACACCTCCGCCAGGTCGCCGATCTTCTTCGACTGGGTGAAGCCGTTCCAGACCACGTCCACCATAAAGACGTCCGCGGCGTGCAGATCGAAGTAGGGAAGGTACTCCTTCATGTAGAACAGGTTCTCGCCGGTGCATATCTTGGTCGTCGTCGACTCCTTGATCTGCAGGATCGCTCCTGGATCGTACATGTCGATCTCGAGCCAGAGCAGGTCGAACTGCTCGAGCACCCTGGCGATCCGCATGGCGCTCTCCGGCTTGAAGTTGAAGTTCAGGTCCAGGTTGATGTCCACGTCCGGACCGACGGCCTCCCGGAACGTCCCGATAAGACTCTCGATGTGACGGAGCATCGCCCGGCTGACCACCTGATCCGTCGTGCCCGGTCCGCTTCCGAAGCCGCCGTGAACCCACCCAGCGGGCTCCCCCGGAATCACAATGTTGGTCTTGAGGGCCGTGAACCCGCGGCGGACGACCTCCTTGCCAAGCGCCGATATGTCGTCCATCGTCCTTATCGGAGGCGTGCCGAGGACGTCCGGATGGATCGCCCTCGATGTTCCGCAGTGCGACCAGTACAGCCGGACACTGTCTCGCGTCGGACCCCCGAACAGCTCGACCACGGAGATGCCCAGAGCCTTGGCCTTGAGGTCGACCAGAGCACAGTCGAGCCCGGCGATGGCCTTGGCCGCGATGCCGCCCGGGCTTTGCCGCGTGGCCCGGATCATGTCCCAAAACCGCATCTCGAAGGCTCGCGGGTCCTGGCCGATCAGCAGCGGGGCAAGGTCCTGAATCGTCCCGATGACGCCGTGCGGAGACTTGCCGTCGCTGCACTCCCCATAGCCGGTGACGCCCGCGTCCGTCTCGATCTTGACGAACGTCCATGGACGCCACCCCGCGTCCACGAGAAACGTCTCTATGCTCTCGATCTTCAAGTTTCCAGATTCCTCTTTCCAGCTTCCCGTACCATCTGGGGCGCCCCCATACTACCCCATCTTGGGGGGACGGCGGCCAATCGTCTGAGAGCCTGTCCTGAGCTAGTCGGACGGGTGTCCCTCGGAAGCATCGCCACCCCTTCTTAGACGGCTGCGGCGAACGGAGAGTCCGGGGGAAAAGACCCCTTGTCGGGAGTCCGAAAGCGTACTGGATGTCATTCCGAGCCGCAGCGAAGAATCTGGGGCTGGGCCGCCGCCCCAGACCCCTCGTCGTCCCGACGCGGATCCTCGTTCTGGGGGTTCTAAGGGAGCCTTGGCCCCATTCGCGGGGGCTTGGGGGACTCCCCCAAGAATAAGACCCCTCAGGGCGGGTGCGTGGGACATACGCGATCCGATTGGTCCGAACGGGCATCCCTCAAAAGTAGTTTCCCACTTCCTAAGCCCGAATCCACCGAAGGTATGACGTTGCAGCAGCAGAATGGGTGATGAGGGGCAAAGGGAGGCGATGGTCCGGGCACGATTCGGGTAAATGGGGCCGGTGTCTGTCTTCAGCCGCCGCGGGGAGACCTTGTGACCGTCTGGGGACGTTGGGTAGGGCGAGATGGCGGGGAGAGGACGCGGCGAGAGGTGCTCGCGGACCGGACTGGCGCGAGTTTGCGGGGACGTTCGGTTGGGCGGATGGCGGGTCAGTTGCGGACGGGCGCCGTCAGGCTGGGAGTGGAATCGCTCGCAGCCGTGCCAGGGCGCGACTGAACTGGGTTTCCCAAGGCCAGCGCTGTGGCAGATGCAGGGTGAGGCGGCGTGCCGAGCGGGTGAGCCGTCCGGCCAGGGAGAAGAACCGTCGCCGAAGGGTCTTGGTGGTCGCGATCTGCTCGCCCAGACCGATCCGCGCCGTCCAGCGGGCCAGGTTGTGGGCCATCACCTGTACCGCCAGCCAAGCGCCGTTGGCGGCGAAGCGGCCGGACGGCATGTGGTTCAGACCGACGCCGTACTTGAGGTCTCGAATGGCGTTCTCGATCTCGGCGTGGCGGCGGTGGTCGGCCTCCAGTTCCAGGGTCTCTCCGTCCCGGTCGGTGATGAAGCCGTGATAGCTGTAGGTGGCGAAGAGGGCCAGTTGGGAACCGGGCGTGGGCTTCACCCGCCGGACGATGAGCCGCACCGGTGCGGCGCCGGGCTCAGTCCGGAAGGGGGTGTAGGTGGTCTGCGCCACATCGGCGGCGCCGTCCATCCAGTAGGGGACCGGCGTCCAGTCTGCATCGGGAATCGCCTCGATCAGGTTCCGCAGGCTTTTGTGCTGGCGGATGGTGATGGAGAAGCGGACATCCATCTCACGACAGGCGGCGACGAGAGCGTGGGCGTAGAAGCCGCTGTCGGCCCGCGCCGTAAGTTGCCCGCTGGCCCCGGCACGGCGAACCCGGCTCACCGTTTCACGCAGGAAGTGGGCGGCGCCCCGAGCGGTGTTGGCGCGGCCCTCGCGCAGCCGGGACATCAGCACGTCGCCGGTGCCGGCGGCGACGGCCAACAGGGGGTGATAGCCCCGCTTGCCGGGATAGCCGTGGTGGCGCGCTCCCTCCTTGGCCAGTCCATAGGTCTCGCAGATGGTCGAGTCCAGGTCGATGGTCAGGGGCGAGTCGCCGGGTCCGGCCCCAGCGGCCCAGGCCCGGGCCAACAACTGGCGGCTCACGCGGTCGAGTTGACGGACATGCCCCCACCGGAAGCTGCGCAGGAAGGTCCCCAGGGTGGATGGCGCCTTGACCACGCAGCCTAGAACACCGACCGTCCCACCAGCGCGCAGCGCATCGGCGTCGTCGATGCAGTCGCCGCCAGCCAGCGCGGAAGCGACCAGCGTCAGCATCTTGTCCCCCGTGTTCGCCCGTCCCGGCGCGCCGCCGAGGTCAAGGTGATGGTCGACGAGTTCTCGCAGGCCCAGGTGCCGGGCGAGGGTGGCCGGCACGAGCAGGCCGGCATTGGCCACCAGGCGATGGTCGTCAAAGAGGATGCGGATACGGTCGGGTTTGTTCTGTGGCAGCATCTATTGGGTGCTCCTTGTTTCCGCGCGGGTTTCTGTTCCAAAACCATTATCCCAGATTCAGAGGAGCACCCTCTAGCTTCTTCATGGGCTGTCCCCAAGGCCGTCCTTCGGTGGATTCGGGCTAAGGGGGCGACCGCCAATGGGGAGTACAGAGGGGCGAAGCCGCTTTGTCTGGAGTCTCCCGGCGCGCCGCCGAGGTCAAGGTGAGGGTGTCCCTCAGAAATACATTTTCCACTCTTCCCCTTAAGAGGGTGGGTTGGCGAAACAGGCGCAGGCAACAGACGCCTGGTCTGAGGTCCGTGAGCGTGCCTAGGCGCGGACGCCCCCAGGACGATATGGTACCATTGCCCACGCCGCCCAAACCCCCTTTCAAGGAGACGCCATGAAAACGAGAGCCGCCGTCCTTGTCGAGCCCAACAAGCCCCTCGCCGTGGACGAGATGGAGGTCCCCGACCCCGGACCGGACCAGGTGATCGTCAAGCAGATCTCCACCGGAGTCTGCCTGTCCCAGGTCCACCAGATCTCAAAGACCGCGCCGGAGGACTGCCCACAGCTTCTAGGACACGAGGGGACCGGAGTCGTCACCCACGTCGGGAGCCGCGTGACGCACCTCAAAGAGGGCGACTGGGCGATCGTCACGTGGGTCCCGAGGGCCGGATACCCGGGACGCGATTTCATCGACGGCCTGTCCCCAACCGGCGTGAAGTTTCGCGGCGAGCTGGCCAAAGGGCCGGTCTACACCTTCGCCGAAGACGTCCTGGCTCACGAGCAGCTCGTAGTCGGCATCCCAAAACAGGATGCGACCCTAGAGAGCTGCATCGTCGGCTGCGCCATCCTCACCGGGGCGGGCGCCGTCCTCCACAGTGCGAAGGTGCGGCCCGAGGACTCCGTCGTCGTGATCGGGGCGGGCGGTGTGGGCCTCTCCGCAATCAAGATGGCCTCGCTTCTCCAGGCCTATCCGGTGATCGCGGTCGACATCAGGGACGAGAAGCTGGAGTTCGCGAAGGGCTGGGGTGCGACCCACGGCGTCAACTCGGCCAAGGTGGACCCGGTCGAGGCGGTCCGTGACATCACGGGCGGCGGAGCCGACTTCTCGTTCGACGCGGTCGGAAGCCGCCCGACCCAGGAGATCCTTCTGCCGATGCTGCGCAGCGGTGGACCGGGCGCCGACAACGTTGGGGGCATGGCGGTCCTCATCGGCTGGCCCGAGGTGTTCACCATCGACGGAGCCCACTTCGTATTCAACCAGCGTCAATTCCGTGGCAGCCACGGATCGAGCATCCCGGACCGCGACTTCCCGATGTACCTGCGGATGCACCGCGAGGGGCGGTTCCCCCTCGACAAGCTGGTCACCCGGAGCTACACCCTGGACCAGGCCCAGCAGTCGATGGAAGACCTCGCCGCCGGCAAGATATCGGGCAGAGCCATAATCAAGTTCTAGGCATTGCGGAAAGGGAAATCCAGATCCCGACAAGTCGGGATTACCGGGAGCCTGAGAGCCTGCCCTGAGCTTGACGAAGGGGTGTCTCTGGTGGAACCGGGAAGTCCAGAGGGGCGAAGCCCCTTTGGCGGGAGTCTGAGGGTGTCCCTCAGAAACAAGCCTTCTTCTTCCTACCTATCAAATCAGGCGGCGAGCCGAGCCCGTCAAACGACGCGGTACGCCGACACCACACTTAGGAGGAGAACTCGTAGAGGGACGATGAACCGGGAAGTCCAGAGGGGCGGAGCCCCTTTGGCGGGAGTCTGAGGGTGTCCCTCATAAACAACCCTTTTTTTCTTACCCATCTTCCCCTCGCAGGGGAAGGTGAGGAAGAGCGCCTCCCAACCGGAACGCCCGGTCTTCGGGCTGGTCCCACGGGGTTCCAAAGGGGGATCGCCCCCTTTGCGGGGTTTGGGGTGCCCCTACCTCTCGGGCGGGTGGGCGGGCCAGACACGGGTGAGTAACCTCGCCGTAGAATGATGAACGACCGGCTTCGAGACGACTAAGTCGGGATTACCCCGGAGCAAAGCAGAGCTAGGAGGACCCCGTGAGACTCACCGGCAAGGTAGCACTGATAACCGGAGCGGCTCGCGGCCAGGGTGCCGTCGAGGCGCGACTCTTCGCGAAGGAGGGCGCCAGCGTAGTCCTCACCGACATAAGGGACGACGAGGGCGAGAAGGTGGCGGCCGAGATCAACGAGCTCGGTGGTAAGGCCCACTACATGCGGCACGACGTCATCGAGGAGAGGGAGTGGGTCGTCGCCGTCGCGCGGACCGTCGAGCTGTTCGGCGGGCTCCACGTGCTGATCAACAACGCCGGCATCTTCGTAACCACGGTCATTGAGCACACCACCGTCGAAGAGTGGGACCGCATCATGGACATCAACGCGCGCGGGGTCTTCCTCGGGATCAAGCACGCCATCCCGGCGATGCGGGAGTCGGGCGGCGGCTCCATCGTCAACATCTCCTCGACCGCGGGGCTGGTGGGGAACCCCAGAGAGGGGGCGTACACAGCCTCCAAGGGCGCCGTCCGCCTCATGACCAAGAGCGCTGCCATCCAGGCCGCGAAAGACGGCATCCGAGTCAACTCCGTCCACCCGGGCTTCATCGACACTGAGATGGTCGCCTTCATCTCGCAGGACCCGGAGTCCATGGCGGAGATCATGCCTAAGATTCCCCTCGGCCGCAGCGGTACCTCCGACGACATCGCCAAGGGCGCGCTCTTCCTCGCCTCCGACGAGGCCTCGTACGTCACCGGCACCGAGCTCGTCATCGACGGCGGCTACGTAGCCCAGTAAGAACCCCGGCGTACACCCTCCCCGAAGGCCCCTGGACCCCGCACGTCAATCGCCACGGTTGCTCCAGGCCAATCGACCCGGTATCCTGATCGTCGAATCCCGAACCCCTTGCGGCATTCAGCCAACACGAAAGGCCGCAACATGACCGCCCCGACAGTGTTCATCAGCTACAGCCACGACTCCGAAGAACACGGAGATAGAGTGCTCGCCCTTGCGGATAGGTTGAGGCGCGAGGGCATAGACGCGAGCCTTGACCAGTACGAGGATTCTCCGCCCGAGGGGTGGCAAGGATGGATGGACAGGCACGTCCGAGAGTCGGACTTCGTTCTCATGGTGTGTACTGAGACCTACTACCGCCGCGTCCTCCGAAAAGAGAAGCCGGGAGCGGGACGGGGAGTCAAGTGGGAAGGCAATCTGATCTATATCCACCTATACGAAGCCGAGGCGAACCGGCGCTTTATTCCCGTGGTTTTCGGAGACGGTAGCCTCGAACACATCCCTGACCCGCTAAGGAGCGCGACGCACTATCGCGTCGACACGAAACGGGGATACGAGGACCTGTATCGTCGCCTAACAGATCAGCCCGGGACGCCGAAACCCGCGCTGGGTAAGCCACAGAGCCTGGCCTCACGTCGGCGAAAACAGCAGTTCTCAACAGCCGTTGTAGCCCCAGCGCAACGGGTCTCCATAGCCCAGCTCCCCGCGACAGGCGAGCACCTCTTCGGCCGGGACGACGAGCTCAAGCTGCTCGACGAGGCCTGGGACAACTCCGCCACCAACGTCATCAGCCTGGTGGCGTTCGGCGGCGTGGGCAAGTCGGCGCTGGTGAACTATTGGCTCGGTCAGATGGCCCAGAACCAGTACCGCGGGGCAGAGCGCGTCTACGCCATCTCCTTCTACAGCCAGGGCAGCCGGGAGGCCGTCACCTCGGCGGATCAGCTGATCGACGCTGCGCTGCGCTGGTTTGGGGACGAGGACCCGACCTCGGGCTCTCCGTGGGGGAAGGGCGAGCGACTGGCCCGTCTGGTAAAACGCGATAAAACGCTGCTCGTGCTGGACGGCCTGGAGCCGCTCCAGCAGCCGCCCGGTCCGGACGGAGGCCGGCTGAAGGAGCACACGCTGACAGCACTCGTGCGCGAGCTGGCGGCGTCCAACGAGGGGCTTTGCGTCATCACCACGCGCCAAGAGGTGGGTGACCTGAAACAATTTGGCCGGTCTACCGCACCCGTAACGGAGCTGGAGCACCTGTCCGACAAGGCTGGAGCCCAGCTTCTCCGAGTGCTGGGAGTTGAAGGGCGGGATAGCGAGCTTGAGCAGGCTTCGCACGAGTTCGGCGGCCACGGCCTTGCGCTGAACCTCCTGGGCACCTACCTCCACGATGTGGCTGGGGGCGACGTCCGCCGCTGGCGCGAAGTAGACCTGCTCGAGCAGGACGAGGAACAGGGGGTCAGGCTCTGCGTGTAATGGCGTCATACGAGAAACGACTCGGCGAGGGTCCTGCACTGGCGGTACTTCGGCTCGTTGGGCTGTTCGACCGACCCGCGCCGGGAGAGCAGGTCCGGGTCCTCAGACGGCCGCCGGCCATCCCCGCCCTGACCGATACGCTGGCGAACCTTTCCGACACGCAATGGCGGCGGGCTCTCGCGCGTTTGCGTCAGGCACGACTCCTGTCCGAGGCCGACCCTCAATCTGACGACCTGGACGCCCACCCACTGGTGCGCGAACACTTCGGACAGCGGCTCAGGGAAGAGTCTCCGGACGCCTGGCGGGAGGGCCACAGCCGGCTGTACGAACACTTGCGAGACAGCACCAAGAAGTTCCCTGACACGATCGAGGAGATGGCGCCCCTGTACTCGGCTGTGTCCCACGGCTGCCAGGCCGGACGTCACCAGGAGACATTTGACGACGTGTACTACCGGCGCATCCAGCGCGACGGGAGAACAAACTATTCCTTTGCTCAGCTTGGAGCCGTTGGCGCAGATACATCAGCGTTGTCGTGGTTCTTTTCCCCGCCCTGGAGCCATCCAGCCGACGGCCTCAACGAAAGTGACAAGGCTTTTGTGCTTGGCGCGGCGGGTTTCCGCCTGCGCGCGTTGGGGCGACTACGCGAGGCCGTACAGCCGTTGCAGGCTGGGTTGGAGGCTCGGATTGAACAAGAGCAGTGGGAAAACGCCGCAATCGCCGCCAGCAACCTCAGCGACCTCCATCTCATCATGGGGGAGACCGGCGAAGCAGTCGACTACGCGCGGCAGGCCGTTGAGCTGGCCGATCGCAGCGGAGACCAGTTCCAACAGATGGCCAGCAGAGTCAGGTTGGCCCAGTCCCTGCACCAGACCGGCCGGATAGCCGAGGCTGAGGCGCTCTTCGAGGAGGCGGAGAAGATCCAGCAAGAGTTCCAGCCCGGGTTTCCTATCTTATACTCCCTCCAGGGCTATCAATACTGCGACCTGCTGATCGACCAGGGCAAGTATGACGAGGTTAGAGAACGGACTGCGCAAACACTCGAATGGGTAACGAGGGAGCAGTTGCTCCTAGCCATGGCCCTCGACCACGTTGCCCTGGGTCGAGCGTCGCTGCTCCAGGCCAAGCGCGACGACCGCCGAGACTTCGCAGAGGCTCGGAACCACCTGGACCAGGCCGTGGAGGGCCTGCGGCGGGCAGGCATCCAGGCGTTCATCGCCCACGGCCTACTGGCCCGTGCCGCGCTGTACCGGGTGAGCGGCAACTTCGATCAGGCGCAACGGGACCTGGAGGAGGCCATGGCCATAGCCGAGCGTGGGTCCATGAGGCTTTACGAAGCCGACGCCCGCCTGGAGTACGCTCGGCTGCATCTCGCGACTGGCGAGGGGGACTCGGCACGCCAGAGCCTCGACGCCACCAGGAACATGATCGCCGAAATGGGCTACCACCGGCGCGACGGCGAAGTCCAGGAGCTTGAGCAGCGGCTTGCCGCGCAAGGAGCCTGAGATGCCGGATCATCGCCGAGTCCTCGTGGTCGACCCGGACTCCGAAACAATGGACAAGATGACGGCCACGCTTGAAGGCGATGCCTACATCGTGACCGGCACCCAGAGCGACGGCGTCGCCCTGGACCTCGCCCAGTCGTCGGAGTTCGATGCACTCGTCATCAGCTCCGGGGTCCCGCTGTCCGACCGCGGATACCTGATGAGTCGCGCCCGCGACCGCCATCCCGACATCGCCGTCGTCATCGCCCAGGGTCCCCAATCAGTGCTCATCCAGCTCAGGCAGGCGTTCAAAGAAAAGGACAGCGAGAAGATCAGGTAGCGAGATACGGGGTGTGCAGAGGAGCGAAGCCCCCATGCCGGGAGTCTGAGGGTGTCCCTCAGATATGACCCTTCTCTCGTCGCCCAAGTGGGGGGCCGAGCCCGTCAAGCGATGCAACGCCCCGTCGTCCTGCCCAGAAGTGATCCGCCCAGCAGGATGACGACACATGGGGAGTGCAGAGGGGCGAGCCCCTTTGCCCGGAGTCTGAGGGTGTCCCTCTCTGCCTGGGCCATCCGGGCAAGATACCCCCAGCGGGCTAACGGTTAGTACCAAATACCCAGTCACCCTGGTACTTCAGGTTCTGTCGCCTGACGGTACTTTACGGTTTAATTCCATCAGACGGGCAGCACAATGGCGGTGTTATTCGACAGGCGCCCCTGGCCGGCCGGCTGCCCCACAGACAGCGCTGACACCGAGTTTCATATGCCAAGAGGGCTGCCGTTTTTTGCCTTCGGCCTGGCGGCGGGAATCATTTCTACGCTGGGCGTCGTTACCGGTCCCTGGCTGCCTACTCAGGCGGGCAGCGTCTCCGACGGAGCTGTCGACGGAACCTCCTCTCCTGGAACGACCCTGGCAGCTACCGAGTTCCAGGATTCGGACCCCCGAGCTCACGTTGGCAGAATCGTCGAACGTCACCTCCACTGTCCGAAGCTCTTCAGGCGGTAGTGCGGGTCCGCACCAGGATCGCCGCCGGCTCGGGCGTGATCATCGACCCAGCCGGGCTTGTGTTGACCAGCGCCCATCTGGTGGGTGACAGCCTCAGCGCGCAGGTTCTGGTCGACGACACCAGGACCGTCATCGGCACGGTGATCCACCTGGACGAGCTCAGAGACCTGGCCCTGTTGCAGCTGCCTCACGGCAAATATCGCTCGGCGAGGCTGGGCCGCAGCTCCGACGTCGTGCTGGGAGCCTGGGTATCGGCTATCGGTTACCCGTTGAACCTGGCAGGTCCGGCTACGATCACGACCGGCGTCGTGTCCCGTCTTCTCGATGAGCCGGAGTCTCGACGAGAGGTGTTGCAGACCGATGCGGCCATACACATTGGCAGCAGTGGCGGCCCCATCGTCGGCTCGAACGGAGAGGTGATAGGGATAATCGCGTCGGTGCTCGGCGAGTACAAATCCTTCCCGACGAGTGGGATCAGCTACGCCGTCTCTGTTAAGACGATCCGAGACGATTTCCTTGAAGAAATCGGCCTGGATCCCTAGATAGCCCCTCCAGCTCGCCGTCTATGCGGCTCGTCTTCTCGATGCCAGAACGACGCCTGCCCCCACTGCGACGAGTCCGCCGATGCTCCCTAACACGATGATGAGCGCTAGGATTCCGCCGCTCATGCCGCCGCCTTCGTCCTCCAGTGGGAACGCTGCGGGCGTGGGCTCGGGCGGCGCTTCGAAGGTGGGCAGCGGCTCTGCAGTCGATGTCGCCGTCGGCACGGCTGATGGTGCCGCGGTCGAGGTTGGCGTGGGCGTCGCGGTCGCCGCTACGGCTGCCGGAACCAGCGTCGGCGTTGCAGTTGGCCGCACCGGCGTCGAGGGCGCCGTCGGCGTTGCTGTCGCCTCAGCCGGTGGCACAGGCGTTGACGTTGGAGTCGGCGTCGGAGTCGTGGTAGACGTGGGCGTCGCCCCCGTCTCCGCTGGAGGCGTGGCGGTCGGCGTAGCCTGCACCGTCGGCGAGGGCGTCTGAGTAGCCTCCGGTGCGGGTGCGGGCGTTGGAGTGGCCTCCGGCGTGAGCGTGGCAGCCGGTGCGCCTGTCCAGACCAGAGCGAAGGTTGAGAAGCTGGACAGGAAGGCGGTGAACGTCCGGCGCGAGAAGTCGTGCGTTGTCAGGATGCTGTCCCACTCGCCCGAGGACGGCCTGAATCGCCGAATAGACAGTCGACCAGCTACGACCTCGTCTAACATCGCGGTGGGCCCACCAAGCTCCTGCACCTCCTGATCTGACAGCGTCACCGTCAGGGCAGCCGCGAAGAAGAAATTTGCGTCCCGGATCGGATTGCCTTCCGCGTCGAACAGGTCGATCTGAACCGCTCGCAGGGCGCGCCCCAGAGGCTGGACCTCCAGCGACGCGGCGTCCAAGAGCTTTAGCCCGAATCCACCGAATGACGGCCTTGGGGACAGCCCATGAAGAAGCTAGAGGGTGCTCCTCTGAATCTGGGATAATGGTTTTGGAACAGAAACCCGCGCGGAAACAAGGAGCACCCAATAGATGCTGCCACAGAACAAACCCGACCGTATCCGCATCCTCTTTGACGACCATCGCCTGGTGGCCAATGCCGGCCTGCTCGTGCCGGCCACCCTCGCCCGGCACCTGGGCCTGCGAGAACTCGTCGACCATCACCTTGACCTCGGCGGCGCGCCGGGACGGGCGAACACGGGGGACAAGATGCTGACGCTGGTCGCTTCCGCGCTGGCTGGCGGCGACTGCATCGACGACGCCGATGCGCTGCGCGCTGGTGGGACGGTCGGTGTTCTAGGCTGCGTGGTCAAGGCGCCATCCACCCTGGGGACGTTCCTGCGCAGCTTCCGGTGGGGGCATGTCCGTCAACTCGACCGCGTGAGCCGCCAGTTGTTGGCCCGGGCCTGGGCCGCTGGGGCCGGACCCGGCGACTCGCCCCTGACCATCGACCTGGACTCGACCATCTGCGAGACCTATGGACTGGCCAAGGAGGGAGCGCGCCACCACGGCTATACCGGCAAGCGGGGCTATCACCCCCTGTTGGCCGTCGCCGCCGGCACCGGCGACGTGCTGATGTCCCGGCTGCGCGAGGGCCGCGCCAACACCGCTCGGGGCGCCGCCCACTTCCTGCGTGAAACGGTGAGCCGGGTTCGCCGTGCCGGGGCCAGCGGGCAACTTACGGCGCGGGCCGACAGCGGCTTCTACGCCCACGCTCTCGTCGCCGCCTGTCGTGAGATGGATGTCCGCTTCTCCATCACCATCCGCCAGCACAAAAGCCTGCGGAACCTGATCGAGGCGATTCCCGATGCAGACTGGACGCCGGTCCCCTACTGGATGGACGGCGCCGCCGATGTGGCGCAGACCACCTACACCCCCTTCCGGACTGAGCCCGGCGCCGCACCGGTGCGGCTCATCGTCCGGCGGGTGAAGCCCACGCCCGGTTCCCAACTGGCCCTCTTCGCCACCTACAGCTATCACGGCTTCATCACCGACCGGGACGGAGAGACCCTGGAACTGGAGGCCGACCACCGCCGCCACGCCGAGATCGAGAACGCCATTCGAGACCTCAAGTACGGCGTCGGTCTGAACCACATGCCGTCCGGCCGCTTCGCCGCCAACGGCGCTTGGCTGGCGGTACAGGTGATGGCCCACAACCTGGCCCGCTGGACGGCGCGGATCGGTCTGGGCGAGCAGATCGCGACCACCAAGACCCTTCGCGACGGTTCTTCTCCCTGGCCGGACGGCTCACCCGCTCGGCACGCCGCCTCACCCTGCATCTGCCACAGCGCTGGCCTTGGGAAACCCAGTTCAGTCGCGCCCTGCACGGCTGCGAGCGATTCCACTCCCAGCCACGGCGCCCGTCCGCAACTGACCCGCCATCCGCCCAACCGAACGTCCCCGCAAACTCGCGCCAGTCCGGTCCGCGAGCACCTCTCGCCGGCGTCCTCTCCCCGCCATCTCGCCCTACCCAACGTCCCCAGACGGTCACAATCACCGGCCCCATTTACCCGAATCGTGCCCGGACCATCGCCTCCCTTTGCCCCTCATCACCCATTCTGCTGCTGCAACATCATACCTTCGGTGGATTCGGGTTTAGCTTTAGCCCGAATCCACCGAAGGACGGCCTTGGGGACAGCCCTTGAAGAGCCAGCGGGGCTCCTCTGAATCTGGGATAATGGTTTTGGAACAGAAACCCGCCCGGAAACTAAGGAGCACCCAACAGATGCTGCCACAGAACAAACCCGCGTATCCGCATCCTTTGAAGACCATCGCCTGGTGGCCAATGCCGGCCTGCTCCTGCCGGCCACTCCGGCACGGGAACTCGTCGACCGTTTCACCTTGACCTCGGCGGAGCGCCGGGACGGGCGAACACTGGGGACAAGATGCTGACGCGGTCGCTTCCGCGCCCTGGCAGCCGGCGACTGCATCGACGACGCCGATGCGCTGCGCGCTGGTGGGACGGTCGGTGTTCTAGGCTGCGTGGTCAAGGCGCCATCCACTCTGGGGATCTTCCTGCGCAGCTTCCGGTGGGGGCATGTCCGTCAACTTGACCGCGTGAGCCGCCAGTTGTTGGCCCGGGCCTGGAAGCCGGGGCCGGACCCGGCGACTCGCCCCTGACCATCGACCTGGACTCGACCATCTGCGAGACCTATGGACTGGCCAAGGAGGGAGCGCTCAACCTATGGCCCGTCGGCTATCACCCGGCTGGCCATTGCCGCCGGCACTGATGTCCATGCCGAGGTCCGGGCCGACACCGCCCGTGGCGCCGCCGCACGGCGGGGCCAACAACTCACGGTGCGGGCTCGACGCGGCTTCTACGCCCACACTGTCGTTGCCGCCTTGGATGTCCGCTTCTCTATCACCATGCCAGCGCCCACCGGGACCTGATCGAGGCGATACCAGAGGAGGACTGGACTCCCATTCCCAGGATGGATGGCGCCGATGTCGCCGAGACGACTTACACCCCTCCAGGCCAAGCCGGACGCCGCGCCGGTGCGGCTCATTGTCCGGCGGGAGCGATGCCCGGTTCCCAGCTCGCCCTCGATACAGCTATCACGCCCATCACCGACCGCGATGGGGAGACGCTGGAACTGGAGGCCGATCATCGCCGCCACGCCGAGGTCGAGGCCATACGCGACGGTTCTGCCGTCGGCGCGCTTCGCCGCCAACGGCGCCTGGCTGGCGGTCCAGGTGATGGCCGGACGGCGCGGATTGGTCTGGGCGAGGGGACCCTGATCACCACCCTCAGGCGACGGGTCTTCGACTGGTGCGGATCACCCGCTCGGCGCGCCGCCTCACTTTGCATCTCCCCCGGCGCTGGCCTTGGGAAACCCAGTTCAGTCGCGCCTTGGCCCGGCTGCAAGCCATTCCGTTCCCGGCCTGACGGCCAGCCTGCAACTGACCCAACGTCCCCCATCTCGCGCCACCCCGGTCGCGAGTGCTGCGTATCCTCTCGCCATCCCGCGCATCGCAACTCCCGCATAGGGTCTTAGGGGCCCTGTCCATCTACCCCAAGGCCATCTCCCCTGTAGCTCCCTCACCCCCTTCCGCTGTCCTCACGCCGTCCATCCGTGTCCTTCGGTGGATTCGGGCTTAGCTGGAACGTCGTGGCCAGAGACGGCGCTGCCAGCTGTAGGCTGACGCCCTGGGGTTGAGCTCGTGTTGGGCCATCCGCCCTTCGAGGGCGTCGACAACGTCATCGGCCGGCCCATCTTCCTGCCGCCGCTGGACCTGGCGAATGCTCAGCCCATCGACCCTGCGGTGAACACCACAGTCAGTGTCGTCTTGCGGGAAGGTGAAGAGCCCGTTTCAGTCTTCGTGGCTCCAGGCAGTCTGGAGGATCAGGACGGCAACCTCTACACCGGATTGCTCAGCATCACCGAGGTTCCACCGGACCTAACCCCGGCGGCCTTGCCGGACGACCTGCTTCCGGATACTGTCGTGACCATCCAGCCCGGCGAGATGGTCTTCACCACACCGGCGCCGATTACGTTCCCCAACCGAGCTGGCTTCCCGGCTGGAAGCGACATGGAGCTCTGGTCGATCAGCCCTGTCACAGGCGTGTTTGAACAGGTGGGCACAATGCGGGTCAGTGCCGACGGAAGCGTGATTGAAACGATCTCCGGCGGCATCCGCAACAGTAGCTGGCACTTCCCAGTGCCGCCCCCGCCGCCAGAGACCCTGGACCCGACAGACGACGACTTCAACCCCGACGAGTGTCAGGCATGCGGTGGCCAAGCGAGCGGCTCTGCTAGCTCTGAGATCCAGTTCTACACGGGAGCGCTGATCGAGACCCACGAGCTCGTACCCTACCAGTCCCAGGGCGTGGGCCGCGGCTTGACCCTGAGATATAGCTCGTTGACCGCGGACCCACGGCCCATCGTGCACCTCGGTATGGACAACGTCCCGTTCTTAGGGGTCGACGGGCGAATGGCCACCAGTCTGGTCATCGACCTGGGTGGGTTCAACGTGGTGTCTGGTGGTTTTTGGCACTTGCCTCTACCCGGAAGCTTTAGAGGCGCGCTGATGCCCGTCGGGAGCATCGATCGCAGCGGTCGTTATCCTTACCAGGTGACGGTGGGATTCGGTCGCATTTTTGCGAACTGCGTTATCTCTATTGGGTGTTCCACACATTTCATTGGCAGATTCTCTCAAGCGGCTCGAGGGACCCTGATCAGCGTCAGTGCTATCTCCAGCCCGTTCGGCGCCGGCTGGGCACTGGCCGGGTGGCAGGAGCTGGTGGAGAACGCCGATGGGTCGGTGCTGCTCATCGACGGCAATGGAACGACGGTGGTCTTCAGCAACCCCCAGGATGGCGTCTATGAATCTCCCCCCGGAGACTTCTCGACGCTGAAGAGGCTCCCCGGCGGAACCTTCAGCCGCACCCTCAAGGACCAGACCGAGTTCCTGTTCAACGACGAGAACAAGCTCGCGCTGGTGCGAGACCGCAACGGCAACGAGACCCGCCACGAGTATGACACCGCGGGCAGACTCATCAAGATCGTCGACCCGGTGGGCCTGGAAACGGTCTTCACCTACACGGAGATTCCGGGCGTGGGGGACAGGATCACCTCCATCACCGATCCTGCCGGTCGCACAACCCAGCTGGAGCATGACGACAGAGGCAATCTGACTCGAATCACCGACCCCGACGGTTCGGCGCGGACCTTCGAGTACGACGACCAGCACCACCTGACCGCCGAGATCGACAAGCTGGGGAATCGGGAGGAGGCCTTTTACGACCCCGTCTCCGGGCGGGCTACCGGAGCGCTTCGCAAGGACGGGTCATTCGTAAGTGTCGATCCGGTAGCGACGCGAGGTCTCCACCCCCGGCAATTTGGGCTGGGAGGACTCATCGACGCGCCCTTTGCGGTCAATCGCGGCGACCCCATAGCTAGCTACGCCGACGCCAACGGCAACATGACCACCACGACGCTTGACACCCTGGGGCAAGCGGCTTCTTCATTCGACGCCATAGGCTCCTTGGGAGCTACCGTACGCGACGAGGACCACCTGGTCGTCGCTCGCACGGATGGTGAGGGCAATGCCACCTTCTTCGAATACGACGAACGCGGAAACCTGACCCGAGTGCTCGATGACCTAGCCGGCGGTGTCGTCAGGTGGGTCAACCTGGCAGGGGGGGATTGGCTAAATCCGGACAATTGGAACACCGGCGTCGTCCCTGGTCCATCTGACAACGTCTTCATCGGGCTCGATGGCGGGACCTATCAGGTCACCCTCTCGACCAATGTAACGATCAGATCCTTGACCGTGGGCGGGAGCGTCGGGACGCAGCTGCTGGCTCTTACCGGCAGCACCGTGATCGCCCCCGCAGGAGTGCATATCAGGGCCAGCGCTATCGTCAACCTTCGCAGCAGCACGATCAATGGGGATCTGCTGAACGACGGGACGCTGCTGGCCCGAGCCACCAGCGCGATCAACGGGGCGTTGAGCAACGGAGTGGACGCGACGCTGAGGGTAGAGGGACTGGCAGCTATTGCTCATGCGACACTCACGGTGGCGAACGGCTTCACCAACGAGGGGCTGATCGAGCTGTTCGGCGACGTCTCCTTCCGCTCGGCGACGCTGAACGTGAGCGCGGGGACTCTGGTCAACGCGGTGGGTGGGAGCATCGACGCGCTGGCTGGCGGTGGGGGTCCCCGGGCCCTCAATGCCCAGCTCGACAACCAGGGGACGCTGACGGTGAGCCAGGTGCTGACCATCGGCAAGGCGTCTGCGGCCCACACCAACAGCGGGACGATCAGCGTCACCGGCGGCAACCTGACGCTGAACCAGTCGGGGACGTCTCCGAGCTTCACCAGCACGGGCGGCATCACGTTGGCCGCGGGCCGGACGCTGACGATCAACGGCGGGACACTGAACCACGACGCGGGGAGCATCGGCGGTGAGGGCGCCCTGGCCCTGTCCGGCGTGGCCGTCAACCTGGGAGTCGACTTCGCCAACGACGTGGGCGCCCTCTCCTTCACCAACTCGACCGTCAACGGCCCAGGGATACTGACCAACCCAGTGGGGAAGACCATGACCGTCGCCGGTACCACGATCAATGCGGAGCTGGCGAACCTGGGGACACTGCGGGCGCGGGCCACCAGCGCGATCAACGGGGCGTTGAGCAACGGAGTGGCCGCGACGCTGAGGGTAGAGGGACTGGCAGCTATTGCTCATGCGACACTCACGGTGGCGAACGGCTTCACCAACGAGGGAGCGATCGAGCTGTTCGGCGACGTCTCCTTCCGCTCGGCGACGCTGAACGTGAGTTCGGGCACTCTGGTCAACGCGGTGGGTGGGAGCATCGACGCGCTGGCTGGCAGTGGGGGACCCCGGGCCCTCAATGCCCAGCTCGACAACCGGGGGACGCTGACGGTGAGCCAGGTGCTGACCATGGGCAAGGCGTCTGCGGCCCACACCAACAGCGGGACGATCAGCGTCACCGGCGGCAACCTGACGCTGAATCAGTCGGGAACCTCTCCGAGCTTCACCAACACGGGCCGCATCACGTTGGCCGCGGGCCGGACGCTGACGATCAGCGGCGGGACACTGAACCACGACGCGGGGAGCATCGGCGGTGAGGGCGCCCTGGCCCTGTCCGGCGTGGCCGTCAACCTGGGAGTCGACTTCACCAACGACGTGGGCGCCCTCACCTTCACCAACTCGACCGTCAACGGCCCAGGGATACTGACCAACCCAGTGGGTAAGTCCATCACGCTGAGCGGTACCACGGTGAACGCGGAGCTGGTGAACGACGGGACACTACGGGCGCGGGCCACCAGCGCGATCAACGGGGCATTGAGCAACGGAGTGGCCGCGACGCTGAGGGTAGAGGGACTGGCAGCTATTGCTCATGCGACACTCACGGTGGCGAACGGCTTCACCAACGAGGGAGCGATCGAGCTGTTCGGCGACGTCTCCTTCCGCTCGGCGACGCTGAACGTGAGTTCGGGCACTCTGGTCAACGCGGTGGGTGGGAGCATAGACGTCCTGGCTGGGGGTGGTGGGCCTCGCACGCTCAATGCCCAGATCGACAACCAGGGAACGCTGACGGTGAGCCGGGTGGTGACCATGGGCAAGGCGTCCGCGGCACACACCAACAGCGGGACGATAAGCGTCGCGGGCGGCAACCTGACGGTGTCACCAGCGACCTCCCTGACCAATACGGGCACGATCGAGATCGCCGCAACCCGGGTATTCTCCCTGAGTGGGGCGTACACGCAAGGGTCGACCGGCGCGCTCAGCGTGGACATAGCCGGTCCCGCGGCCGGACAGTTCGGCCGCGTCACGGTGAGTGGCGCTGCGTCGCTGGCGGGGACACTCAACATCGACATGCTCTCGGGCACGACGGTAATTGCCGGTGACGCGTACGCCGTCGTGACCTATGGCTCGCGCGCGGGAACGTTCGATCCGATCACTGTTTCTGGCCTCGACCCTGGATTTGTCCTCGATCCCTCGTATGGCGCATCCGCCTTGACCCTCACCGCGGTAGCGGTCGTAGCCGCGTCCGCCTCCACAGAGTCGGTCTTCGTTGCCTATCTAACCCAGTTCGCCGACCGTCTCGACCAATCTACTGCCCGCGCGCGCCTCTCGTTGGCGCCCAGATCGACCAGCCTGACAGCGGCGGCTCTGGTCACGAGCGTGAATACGGTCGAGGAGTACGACGCTGACGTAGCTTTGTTCTACTACGTGCTGCCGGCGTCCAATTGGGGCACCCAGACGGACCTGAGCTGGGTCATAGGCGAGGCGAGCGCCCGGTGGAACGGTTCGTTCGTCGTTGCGGAGCCTGACGGAGCGGATGTGGTCGGCGGGGTCGAGAGCCTTTTCAGGATATCTGCTGGGTCCCGAACCTTGTCGATGGTGGCGAATGCGAGCACGGACGTCGAGCTATTCGACCGTGTGGCTCGACTGGCCGAGGAGTTGGCCCCGACACCGATGGTCGCGCCCCATCCGGCCACCACGCCGGCCAGCTCGACTGCGCTGGACGGGTCGACTCCAACATTGGGACCCACAAGTATCTCCATCGCCGCCGTCGGCACGATTCAATTGGGCGTCGAATTTACCTATGACCCTGTCTTCAGCCAGATCACCAGCGTCACCGACGAGCTCGGCCACCAGACGCTCATCGAGATCGATCCGGCCAACGGGAACGCGCTGTCCAGCACCCGCGTAGTAGGTCTTCCTGATACTGAAAGCACTGAGACCGACGACATTGTCACCCTGTTCTCCTACACTCCACAGGGACTCATCGACACCCGCACCGACCCGCTGGGCCGAGTGACCGATTTCGACTACGACGCCTTCGGCCGCGTGACGACGATTACCTTCGCCCAGGGCACAACGGACGAAGCCTCCAAGCAGTTCGAGTACGATCAAGCTGGCAATCCGATCATCGACGAAAACGGCAACCGGACCGAGTTCGAATACGATGTCATGAATCGTCTCGTCCGGCTCATCCAGCCGGACCCCGACGGGGCCGGTCCGCTGAGCTCTCCGGTCCATACCTTCGCCTACGATGCCAATGGCAACCGGATATCTAAGACCGACCCGCGCGGCCAGGTGACTCTAAGCGAGTACGACACGCTCGACCGGCTGATCAAGTCCATCGACGCGGACGGCCAGGAGACCCTGTTCGCCTACGATCCGGTGGGCAACCTGATCTCAACTGTCGACCCCCTCGGCAACGAAACACGTGCCACCTACGACGCGCGGAACCGGTTGGTAGACCTCGTCGATCCCGACGACGGCAGCACCCAGTATGCCTATGACGCCAACGACGACGTGACCGCGATGACCGACGCGCTTGGGAACCGGACCGAATTCGCGTACGACGCTCGTCGCCGGCTGATACGTGAGACCGACCCGCTGAGCAACGCGATCGTCTACGAATACGACGCCGTCGACAACCTGGCCGGTAAGACCGACCGCAATGGGCGGCGGATCCGCTTCGAGTACGACGACCTGGACCGCCTGATCACCGAAACCTGGGTCAATCCCGATGACTCGACCGCTAACGTTATCCAATACACGTATGACGATGCCGACAACCTCCTGGCCGCTGCCGACGACCTGAGCTCTCTCACCTTCACCTACGACGGTCGCAATCGAGTCAAGACAGAGGGCAGCGCTGGCACGCTCGGGGCCGCCAGCGTGGTACTCGACTACGCCTACGACGGCGCGGGCAACGTCCTCTCGGTGGTCGACACTATCGGTGGGCAAGAGGGCGCGACGACGAGCTACGTCTACGATGCCGACGATCGGCTGACCGGGCTGACACAGGCGGGCCCGGCGACGGCCGAAAAGCGGGTTGATCTGGCTTACGACGAGCTCGGCCTGTTCACTCTGATCGAGCGCTTTTCCGACCTGGCCGGTAGCCAGCCCGTCGTCGCGAGCGGCTACACCTACGATGCGCTGAACCGGCTTGCCTCTCTCTCCCATAGCAATCCGGCAAGCGTGGTCGTCTCGTCCTTCGACATGGTTTACGATGCCGCCGGCCGCGTCACCGGCATCGCCGATGTCGACGGCCTCACCGGCTACACCTACGACGACCGAGACCAGCTCATTGGCGCCGACCATGCCGATGCAGCCAACCCCGACGAGGCCTACAGCTACGACGCCAACGGGAACCGCGTCAGCTCCAGTCTGCCCGGTGCCGACTACGTGACCGGCAGCGGCAACCAGCTTCTATCCGACGGTACCTTCGACTACGGCTACGACGGAGAAGGTAACCTCATCAGCCGCACGGATATCGTCACGGGCGATGTCCGCGAGTTCGAGTGGGACCACAGGAACCGGCTGTCGGCGGTGATCGACAAAGACAACTTGGGCGCCGAGCTCCAGCGGGTGGAGTTCGCCTACGACGCCGTCGACCGGCGCACCTCCAAGACGGCAAAAGACACCGCGGGAGAGGTGACTACCTACTTCGTGTACGACCGGCGGAACGTCATTGTCGACTTCCTCGACGACGATGGCGCGGCCGGACCGAACGGACCCGCCCTGGACCAGCGCTACCTGCACGGCCCCGGAGTCGATCAGGTCCTGGCCCAAGAGGACGCCTTCGGCAACGTCGTCTGGCACCTGGCCGACCACCTGGGCACCATCCGCGACCTGGTAGACGGCGGCGGCGCGGTAGTAAACCACGTCACCTACGACTCCTACGGCAACGTGACCTCAGACCGACCCGGCGGTGCAGACCCGCTACCTGTTCACCGGGCGGGAGCTCGACGCCGAAACCGGTCTCTACTACTACCGGGCACGCTACTACGATGCCAGTACTGGGAGATTCCTGAGTGAGGACCCCGTCATTCGGGGAGTCAACTTGTACACCTATGTGGCCAACAATCCTGTCGGTCTCGTAGATCCATACGGACTCGCCCCTATCCTTGGAGGCGGATCACCTGACCCCACGCCACCGCAGTTCCCGGACCCCACGACGGGGGACCCTGTCCCGATTCCTTACCCGACGCCGCAGGACACACAAGGGCCGCCGCAGACCCCGGTAAACCTGGGTGACGACGCCGGGACGCAGACGGACAGTGGAATCTCGGCAAGCAACGGTGACGAGGCTGGAACCGCCACGGGAGTCGCGTCCGGGACGGTCATGGGTCCGCGGCGCCACATAACCGCGGCCTTAACGCCTCTAGTATGTGGGGAGCCGGCTACTCGAATGTTTGATGTTCCCGCTGGACCCTGAAGGCACCCTCCGACCACGCTTCATCAACTGTGTATTGGACAGCCGATCCACGGGCGTAGTTCGGCCGGCGGAGTACGGGCCTACAAGGTATGGTAGGAGAGGTTCGAGTCCTTCTGGACGCCCGACGCCCCCGTAGCTCAGGGATGGTCGAGCGCGAGCTCGGCAATGCGTCCGGCGGATCTAACGCCCGACACCACCGTGGCACTTCTTGAACTTCTTCCCGCTTCCGCAGGGACACGGCGCGTTGCGTCCCACCTTGCCCGCGGCATGGACCTTCACCCTATCGGCGCTGCTCTTCTGGCACGACGCGCAGGTACAGGCCGCCGGGTGGTCGTTGAACCAATTAGGTCTGTTCATGAAGTCCTCGCCATCCCCAGTCTCCAGCGGATGCCGACGCGATGACGATGGCCGTCCCGCCCACAATCGGCGCATGCCCTACTCTACAGGATGCCGTGTCGCAGACACACCCTGTCAGGTCGGGGGACTCCAGATCCCGACAAGTCGGGATTGCGCGGAGCCTGACGGGGAAAACCTCAGACATCAGTTGCCCCCCTTCCTGGCCAGGAAGGGGCATGGGGGATGGTCGAAAGAGAGAGTGACCCGCCTCGGACTTGAACCGAGAACCTACTGATTAAGAGTCAGTTGCTCTGCCAATTGAGCTAGCGGGCCGGGCGAAGAGACCTCGTCACCTGAACCGGCCGTGGCGCTGCGGATATGGCGCGCATCGTACCGGTCCGAACGAATTGTAGTTCCCTGCCGCGTGGAGCGTCAAGCAGACCGGGACCGCCAGGAGGGCGTTTCAGAGTCCGATACTAGGCCATCCAGCACGTGGTTCCACACGTCCGGCTTTCCTGTGTGTAGGGACGCACAGGGCGTGCGACGGACCCCGGCCGGGGGTTCCGAAGGGGGCAGAGCCCCCCTCGCGGTCCGCCTAAGAGGGAGGGGTGCCCCCGAATCTCTGGCGGCGTGGCCTTTTGCAAGTCGCCCCTCCCGGTCTTCATAGCTGCCGGTCTTACCGGCCGGGTGGGCGGGGACGAGATCACCCAGAGAGGGCACCCCAACGGGGAAGGTACGGGGCAGCAGGGCAAATGAAAAGGCCCTAGGACCGCCAGGAGGCGCGCTCCCCGCGGGCTGCTGACACTTGCTCATCGCCCGGGCTCGCCCCCAACACCTTCGCGAGTGCTCGGCGGGCGTCTCCGTCGCTCAGGTGTCGGGAGAAGTGCTCGTCGACGGCCCGAAAGTGCCCGGGCACGACCCTCTTGAGCACCGACCTGCCCTGCGGCGTGATCACCGCATACGTACCGCGGCGATCCTCGGCACACGCCTCCCTCGCCACCAGCCCCGCCCCGGCGATCCGGTCGAAGAGACGGGTCAGGCCGCTCCGGCTTATCACCAGCGAGCCCGCCAGTTCCTGCATCCGCAGCCGTCCTTCCGTGGCGCCCTCCAGATGTGCCAGGACATCGAACCACGAGAGCGGCAGGCCCTGCTCGCGGCCCATCTCCTCCTCGAGGAGCCGGATTACTTTGGCGTGGGCCGACAGGAAAGCCCGCCACGCCACAAGATGCGCCGCATTCGATCGTGTGCTCACGCCGTCATCCTAGCACGAAAGTGCTTGTCTTGACAACAGTTGCAACAGGAACTATACTGCATGTAGTTGCAACGGCAACTAAGAGATCAGGCCATATCGGGAGCAGTCTTCAAGAAAAATAGGTCGCGGCGAGATGGCTGGAGAGGGAGCTCAAGGACTGACAAACGTGAACAATAAGGAACCCGGCCGCCGGATGAAAATCGTGGCGATCTCGGGCAGCCTGCGCGAGGGGTCCTTCAACACCGCCCTTCTCAGAGCGGCACGGGAGCTCGCCCCGGACAACCTGGAGATTACGCTACTCGACCTCAACGGCGTCCCCCTGTACGACGGCGATGTCGAGGCACGGGGAGACCCAGTGACGGTCACCGCCCTCAAGCAGGCCATACGCGATGCCGATGGTGTGCTGCTTGCGACGCCGGAGTACAACGGTGGAACCTCCGGCGTGCTGAAGAACGCAGTCGATTGGGCTTCGCGGGACAGAGGCGTGGGATCGATCCGGGGCAAGCCGATTGCCATCGTCGGCGCAGGTGGACGGGGTGGAACCGTGTCCGCACAGCGCCAGCTGCGGGACACCCTGGGGTCCGTCGGCGCCGCGGTGATGGATGAGCCCCACGTCTTCGTCGGAGGTGCGTGGGACAGATTCGATTCGGAGGGTCGGCTCCACGACGAGAACACCCGGACATCCCTTGGTGCTCTTCTGGCAGCCTTCGCCGATTGGATCGAGGATCTCGGCGAAGCCCAAGCCGTCCACGCGGCCTAGAGGGTCCCCCGGACGTCGCGGACACGTCAGGATTCTGCGCCCGGACCTCCTCGATCGAGGAACTCAAGCGCCTGCCGGGCTGCCTCCTCTTGGGCCTGAGCCTTGCGCCGGCCCGCCCCCCTGCCCATGACGGTCCCGCCGACCTCTACCTCAGCCGTGAACATTCGCTGGTGGTCGAGTCCCGTCTCCTCGACGATGCGGTACAAGGGGGTTCCCAGCGCCTGGCCCTGAGCCATCTCCTGGAGCGCCGACTTCGGACTCTTGGGCGCGTCTTGCTCGATCATGCCCGGCATGTGGGCCGAGGTGACCCGGGAAACCAAGTCTCTGGCGGCCTCGTAACCCTGGTCCAGAAAGAGGGCCCCGACGACCGACTCGAAGGCGGCTGCGAGGTTCGACGGCCGCTCGCGGCCTCCGCTCGCCTCCTCGCCCCGCCCCATCAGGAGACACTGCCCTAGGTCGAGAGCCTTCGCCAGACGCGCCAGGGAATCGCCCCTCACCATTGCGGAACGCGACGCCGTCAGCTCGCCCTCAGACCATTCGGGGTGGTGCGCGTAGAGCTCGTGTGCGACGGCCAGGTCTATGAGCGCATCCCCAAGGAACTCAAGCCGCTCGTTGGACTCGTCTAGGAGCTCGCGGTTCTCGTTGAGGTAGGAGCCGTGGACGAGGGCCCGGCGCAGATGCGCTCGGTCGCGGAAAGTGACCCCCAGCCTCTGCTCGAGACATTCGAGGCCCGGCTGCCCTGCCTCCGACTCGGCTACTTCAGCGCTCCTTTTGGCCACGGCGGCTGCGGCCTCTTCAGCTCGCCGAAAAACGTCCTGTTCACCGCCAGCGCCAGGAAATGCTCAAAGAACGGGACCGAATCCTCCTCGGGGGGGATGTACGTCTTCAGAAAGATACCGCTTCCGTTCTCGAACACGAATGTAGGCGTCCCGAAGACGCCATGCTTCTCTACGCCGTCGCTGTGGCCCCGTGCGATCTCCCCGACGAGCCGGCGCTCCTGCAGGTCCTGCTTGAACTTCCCGACGTTCAGTCCAACCCTCTCCGCCACGTCCACCAGGGGTGCGGCCTGATCGAGAGCGATCCGGGCTCCGCCGCCGTGTCTGGCGGTCAAGAGTGCGAGATGGAACCGGTCGAATAGCTCCGGGCCCTGCCTGCGGGCCGCTTCACCGGCCCTCAGAGCCAGGAACGACTTGCCTTGGGTCCCCTCCGGCTGGTCCCAGACCCGCCAGTCCGGACCCTCCTTGCCGTTCACCTGGTCCAGCGAGAAGAACCTCCAGGTTATCTCTAGGTTGTCTCCGTACGCCTTCTTGACTCTATCCAGCCACACGGCTGCATTGTAAACGTACGGTCAGGCATAGTCCCCATAGATGTCTATTCGAATCCGCTCCATGTCTAACCCCCCGCACCCAGTCCTGAATCGGGTGAATTCTACGGGGCTCCCTTGGGAAAGTCAAAGCGATCCACCGGGCAGCAGGGTCTTTTCAAAGTCCGATACTAGGCCATCCAGCATGTGGTTCCACAGGCCCGACTTCCTGAGCGTAGGGGCACAGGGCGTGCGACAGGCCCGGGCGGGGGGTTCCGAAGGGAGCAGCGCCCTCTTTGCGGGTCCTTCCGCGGAAGGATGGGGTGCCCCTGAATCTCTGGCGGCGTGTCCTCTTGCAAGTCGCCCCTCCCGGTCTTCATAGCTGCCGGTCTTACCGGCCGGGTGGGCGGGGACGAGATCACCCAGAGAGGGCACCCCAACGGGGACGGTACGGGGGCGTAGGGGGAAAACGGTATGGCCCTAGCCGGCCAGAGCGGCTCCTGGAACGCCCGGCCGGTCCATGTTACCCTTACGCTGCCTCAGCACCGACCCGCCAGGAACGCCACCAAGGGAGCTAGCTCCGATGGAGTTCACCACTCTGGGCAAAACCGGCCTCAAGGTCAGCCGTTTGGGAGCCGGCCTCGTCGAGATCGGCAACCAGCTCACCTTCGACGAGGTCGACCAGGCGGCCCAGGTCCTCAACACGGCACTGGACAACGGCATCACCTTCTTCGACACGGCCGAGTGCTACGGCATCAGCGAGGAGCTTATCGGACGCACGGTCGCCCATAGACGCCACGAGTTCGTGCTTGCCACCAAGGCCGGCCACATCGCCGGTGGCTATTCGGGAACCCCGTGGACCGGAAAGACTGTGGCTGACAGCATCGACCGTAGCTTGAAGCGTATGAGGACCGACCACCTGGACCTCGTCCAGCTCCACGCCTACGACCTGACCGCGCCGGCGCCCGACGATGTGGTCGAGGCCCTGTTCAGGGCCCGGGACGACGGCAAGACACGGTTCGTCGGGTACAGCGCCGACAACGAGCACGGCGAGCGGGCGGTCGAGGGTGGCCTCTACGACACGATCCAGACCGTCTTCAGTGTGGTCGATCAAAAGGCGCGAAAAAAGCTCTTCGGTTTGGCGGAAGAGCGGGGGATGGGAGTCATCATTAAGCGGCCGATCGCCAACGCCTCCTGGGGTACGACCTCGCGCCCCTCGATCTATGACGAGGACGGGGTCGTGGACGAGCTGGTAATCCGGGCAAGGGCGATGAGCGGCCTGGGCCCGATCCCTGGAGCTCCCGACGATCGGATCGCCCTGTCGCTCGGCTTCGTCCTGGCTCATCCGGAGGTGGATACGGCGATCGTCGGCACGCGCAACCCGGCGCACATGAAGTCCAACATCGAAAAAACGGAAACCGAGCTGCCGATACCGCCCGAGGTCGTCGGAGAGCTTCGAAGGAGGTTCGACGAGATAGGAGCCGACTGGCCCCAGATCGACTGAGCCCCCCCCCTGTCTTAACGGGGCGGTGGCGAAATGGGGAGTACAGATCCCGACAAGTCGGGATTGTCGGGAGTCTGAGGGTGTCCCTCAGAAACAGCGTTCCCCCTTTCCCGAAGGGGTGGGGATGTACGGAGTTACAAGATACCTGGTCTGAAGACTGGGAGATGCAGAGGGGCGGAGCCCCTCGCCGGGAGTCTGCAGCTTAATGAACGTACTGGTCATCGGCGGAACCCTCTACTTCGGCAAGGTGATCGTGCGCAAACTCCTCGCCCGGGGAGACACCGTCACGCTGTTCACCCGCGGTAACACCCGGCCGGACTTCTGGGGCGAGGTCTCGCATATCACGGGCGACAGGACCGACCACGAGAGGTTCGTCGAGCTCCTGAGAGGGAAGACCTTCGACGCTGTCGTCGACAACCTCGCCTTTCGACTGGAAGATGTGCAGGCTGCGGTGAAGGCGCTCCGGGCCCAGACCGGCAAGTATCTGGTCGCAAGCACCGTCTCCACGTACGGCGGCCCAGGACACGCGCTGGCCTGGACCGACCCCTCCAAGCGCGGCCGGCCGCTTCGGATAGACGAGTTCGTCGACCTTCAGGCACACTGCCCCATGAGCGAGGACGACCTGGATCTCGACGCGGTGAGATGGGAGTACTCCTCCGAGATCGACCAATACGCCCAGGGCAAGCGCCAGATCGAGAAATATCTCCGGGAGGTCCCTGAGTTCCCCTGGGTCGTCATGCGGGTTCCGGCGACGCTTGGACCCGAGGATCCCTCGCTCCGCTTCTGGTGGTACATGCAGCGGGTGCTCGACGGCCGCGAGATACTGCTCCGCGACGGCGGGTCCAATATCTTCCGCCTCGGCTTCCGGGACGACGTGGCTCAGGCCTTTGTCGACGCCATCGACTCGCCAAACACCGTCCGCCAGACCTACAACATCTGCCAGGACGAGGTCCCGACCCTGCTGAGGTTCCTCCAGGCGATCGCCAAGGCTGCGGGGCGAACGCTCGCCGCCGTCGCGGTTCCCGGTGATGCAGCGGAGCGCCTGACCGACCTGCCTTGGGACGACTGGCAGTTCGACCCGTTCTCACGCCCATCGGCCTACGTCATGTCCATATCGAAGGCTCGCCGTGACTTCGGACTGCGGAACACCCCGATGGCGGACTGGGTCCGCGAGACCGTCTACTGGTATACCGACAATCACGATGGAGCCGACTCCGCCTTCTACGACCGACGCGACGACGAGGTCGAGTTCGCGCGCTGGTGGCGCGACCAGCACGCCAAGCTGCTCCAGAGCAGGCGAAGATAGACCGGACGCGGAAGGGGAGTGCAGGGGGGGGGGGGGGGGGCGAGCCCTCGCCGGTCCCTCCGTGGACCGACCCTCAGCCTGCTGAAGGCGTGGCGGTCAGGAACAGATCGCCACTCCCGGCGGTTCTAAAGGGGCCTTGGCCCCTTAGCGGGGGCTTGGGGGGGTCTCCAAGAATAGACCCCTCAGGGCGGGCGGTGGGACAAGCCGCGATCGATCAGCTCGCTGTAGTATGGTGAGCTCTGGGCCTGGGGGGAGAGTACAGAGGGGCGAAGCCCCCTTGTCGGGAGTCTGAGGGTGTCCCTCAGAAACAATTTTCCCCCTTCCCCCGAAGGGGTGGGGATGCACGGAGTTACAGGATACCTGGTCCGAAGACCGGGGAATGCCGAAGGGCAGAGCCCCTCGGCGGTCCTTCCGAGGAACGACGAGGGTGTCCCTCGGACAACCTTTCGCTCTCCGTCTTGGGGTGGGGTACGATGACCGGACGGTTTCAAGAACACACAGGAGGACACGCTTGGCAAAGCACAAGATCGCATATTTGGCCCTGTCCGCGCCGGAGCTCGATCTGGTTGAACAGGGCCTGGCCGGCGTCGACTACGACCTGCAGGTTCACATCTGCAGCAGCGAGGGCGAGGCCATCGAGGCGGTGAAGGGCGCCGACATCATCCTCGACCTGTCGGTGGCGCTCACACGCAGGGTGATCGAAGAGATCGACACGGCCAAGGCGATCGTGAGCTTCGGCCACGGCTTCAATCACGTGGACGAGGTTGCCGCCACCGACCACGGGATAATCGTGGCAAACACCGCCGGGTTCTGCTCGGAAGAGGTATCGGATCACACGATCATGATGATCCTGGCGTGTGCCAAGAAGCTGACCTACCTGAACAACGAGGTGAAGGCAGGCAGGTGGGACTCATCTATCCGCTCTCGCATTGTTCCGATGAAGGCGATCGATGGCAGCACGCTGGGTCTCATCGGCTTCGGAAACATCGCGAGAACGACCGCGCGCAAGGCCAAGGTGTTCGGCCTCGAGGTGATCGCCTACGATCCGTACGTTCAGCCCTGGATAGCCAGGGAGTACCGCGTCGAGCTCGTCCCGTCGATGGAGGAGATGGCCTCTCGCTCCGACTTCGTGTCGATGCACGTCCCCTTGAGCAAGTCCACGGAGAAGCTGGCTGGCGCCTCGCTCTTCAAGGCGATGAGGTCCTCGGCATACTTCATCAACACCTGCCGCGGCCCGACCGTCGACGAAAGCGCGCTCATCCGGGCCCTGCAGACCGGTGAGATCGCCGGCGCCGGCATCGACGTGTTCGAGGACGAGCCGACATCCTCGGACAACCCGCTCCTCAAGATGGACAACGTCATCGTGACGCCCCACACGGCTGGAACGTCCGATGCCTCGTTTGACAACGGGGCGCTGCAGATCGGGCAGGAGGCGGCCAGAATACTCAGGGGGACTCTGCCCCTTTCCCTCGCTAACCCCGGGGTCCTCAACGTGATCGAGCGGCGGCCACCCGGCACCAACACCTAGGAACCGGAGGAATCGGAGAGTTGCCGCAAAGGTGTCCCTCAGATTCTCTCCCAACCCTCCCAGGCTTTGAGAAGTCAGATGGGAGTGCAGAGGGGCAGAGCTCCTCGCCGGAGTCACTCAAACATCCGCGCTCTCCCCTAAGGACGGGGAGTGCAGAGGGGCAGAGCCCCTCGCCGGGTGTCTGAGGGTGTCCCGGGTCCCTCAGACTCAGACTCTCTTTCCCCACCCTCCTGGGGTGGGGCGGCAACCGCAGGCCGGTTTAGGCAAGAGAAGGAGGAACCACATGGTAGCCAATGGCACCGTCAACGTGGAGATCGTCTACTGCGTACCTTGAGCCCATCACGGTACGGCGGTCTGGATGGCCTCCGAGTTGTTCGCCGAGGGCGGTAACAAGCTATTCATCAAGATCACGCCGGGCGTTGCCGGGATGCTGAGGGTGTACGCCGATGGCGAGATCATCTTCGACAAGAAGGCCGAGGACGGTCAGTTCCCGACTCTGCCCCGCGTCAAGCAGATAAGGGCCGCGGTACGCGAGAGGCTGGACGCCAAGGCGTCGGCCCCCGCCTAGCTCCGGCAGGCCCCAGTCCGATCCCGAGTCCCTCCTCCGCCCGCCCGGGACCACCAAGAAGGGGGCGTGCAGAGGGGCGAAGTCCCTCTGCCGGGAGTCTGAGGGTGTTCCCTCAGATGAATCTCCTCTTTGTCAACGAGCGGCGCAGCTCTGTGGCTTAGAGCAGATGGTGGCCTGAAAGCCCTTAACCCACCCCGTCGGCCCACTTCCCGACGACCGACAGGAACCGCTCCTGCTCCTCGATGAACGGGAAATGGCCACTGTGCTCGAACACGACCTGCTCCGAGTTGGGTATGCGGGCGTGCAGGAACCGCTCCTGCTCCTCGATGAACGGGAAATGGCCACTGTGCTCGAACACGACCTGCTCCGAGTTGGGTATGCGGGCGTGCAGCCGGTCGGCGCTCTCGGCGATGGGTGTGATCCAGTCGTGCCGGCCTCCGATCACCAGGGTCGGAGCGACGATCTCGTGCAACCGGGAAAGCACGTCGAGTTGGGGCAGGCACTCGACGAAGCCCCGGTTGAACCCGGCGGCGCTGTAGCTGATCCTCGCGTCGATCTCCGCCCCTAGCCTGGGGTCGTAGCTCTTGAAGTAGAGTGGGAACAGCAGCTGAAATATCTTCCTTAGCTCGGCGTCGCCGGCGACCGGCTCGCCCGCCTGGTTGACGACGAAGTCTATCTGCTCCGGTGTTCCTCGGGCGCGCACGTTGGCCAGGACCACGTCCCCCCAGTCCCACGCGGGCAGCGAGCTGACCAGGACGAGGCCGTCCAGCCGATCGCCGAAGCGCAGAGCGTACTCCTGCCCGAGGACTCCACCGTACGAGTTGCCCAGGATGAAGATGCGATCGTGGCCGAGGTGGTCTCTCAAAGCGTCGGCGTCGGCCGCCCATGTACCGTGATCGACGCCTGCGAGGCTGGCAGGTCTCTCCGACCGGCCGTTGCCGCGATGGTCGTAGAAGATGAGCTGGAACCGGTCTCCCAGCGGATCGAGCCACGGGCGGAACACGGTGTGGTCCACCCCCAGCCCCCCGTGCATGACGAGCATCGGCCTTCCTTCACCGTGGACCGTGTAGAAAAGCTCTGTGCCGTTGACCTTCGCGAACATGGGCTTCTCCTTCGCCCTCTGAAGCTTCCCTCTCGGGGGTACGTGCAGGGCTCAGCCCCCTTTGGAACCCCCTGTCGCTTTGCTCGACGAGTGACAAGCGATTTTGGGCGGCTCCTCAGGCTGAACGGAGGTCCGGGAGCCTGTTTTCGGACACACCCTATTTGCTCGTGAAGTCGGTGTCAACCGGCTCCAGGGCCTGTGCTATACTGCGCGGGCCGCGTTCGGGACGCCCCAATCTCCAGCCAGCCAGGAGGGCCAATGTTCGACGTCGTCATAGTCGGTGGAACCGTGGTCGACGGCTCGGGTGCGGAGGGCATTCGCGCCGACGTCGGGATCGAGGGAGACTCGATCCGAGCGGTCGGCGACCTGTCGGCATCGGAGGCCGGACGCACAATCGATGCCACCGGCCACGTCGTCTGTCCCGGCTTCATCGACACTCACGCGCACACGGAGGGCGCCCTCCTCCTGGACCCCCAGCACGCCTGTGGACTCCGGCAGGGGATAACGACCGAGATCATGGGGCAGGACGGCCTCTCCTACGCCGGGCTGTCCCGCGATAACTACAGGATGAATCGACGCTACCTGACGGGCATTCTCGGTGAGCCCCCCCTGGACCTGGACATGAGCAGCGTGACCGCCTTCCGGTCCCATTACGACCGGAAGACCGCGATCAACACGGCCTACTGCGTGCCCCACGGGGCCGTCCGTCTGGAGACCGCCGGATTTCATGACACCCCCCTGACCGGCGACCTCCTGAAGAAGGCCAAGCGCATGGTCACCGAGGGGATCGAGCAGGGAGCGGTCGGGTTCGCGACCGGCCTGTCGTACCATCCGAACGCCTGGAGCGACACTGCGGAGCTGATCGAGCTGTGCGCCGCAGCCCACGAGGCCGGCGGCGTCTACGTGACACACCTGCGAGACGTCAACACCGACCGCGCGTTCGGCGGCGGCGGAATTGCCGAGGCGCTCGAGATCGGCCGCCGCTCGGGCATCAGGGTCCACTTCTCGCACCACCGGACCACTCCCGAGACCGCCGGCAAGGTCGCGGAGAGGGTGGAGCTGATCGACAGGGCCAAGGCCGAGGGAGTCGACTGCACCCTGGAGCTCTACCCCTATCCCAGCGGGAGCAGCTTCCCCACCAGCATCCTCTCCAGCTATGCCCACGAGGGCGGCCCCGACGCGGTGCTTCGGCTGCTCAGGGACCCGGCCGAGCGCAGACGCCTTGTCGACCACCTCGAGGCGCAGCGGTCCCGTCCGCTGGACGGCGTCGTCTTCACATACCTTCCCAAGAACCGTCACCTGGAGGGCATGAGCCTTCCGGACGTCGCGGCGCGGAGGGGAGCTTCGCTGGGCGAGGCGCTCTGCGGCCTGCTCCTGGAGGAGGACCTCCGGGTCGGCTACCGGGCTGCCCCTCCGACCAGCGTCGCGCTGTGGCAGCAGGTCAACCGGGACTCGCTGGAGCTTCTCGCCAGGCCCGACTACATGGTCGGTACCGACATGATCCCCCTGGGCGGCATGCCCCATCCCCGGGCATACGGATCGTTCCCGCGGCTCCTCGGCCGTCTGCGCCGGGCCTTCGGGATCCTCTCGCTGGAGCAGATGGTGCAGCGGATGACCGACAACGCCGCCCGCCGCTTCGGCCTGACCCGTCGAGGCCGGGTTCAGGAAGACTACTTCGCCGACCTGGTCATCTTCGACCCGGACCGCATCATCGACCAGGCCACCTACGACGACCCGTGCCAGTTCCCCGCCGGCATCCCCTACGTCCTGGTCAACGGCGCCATCGCCGTCGATCAGGAGAAATGCACCGGCGCCCTCGCCGGTAGAGCCGTGCCGTAGCGCGGGGTACGGGGTATGGGAGCAGGCGGACGCAAGCCTGCTAGTCGGCATCATGGGCTGGACGTCGTCTCGCATGCTCAAGGTCTACCGGCCGTACGACCTACAGCGGGCGACTCAGCAGCATCAGTTGTACACCCCACTCGCGTCGTAGATCAGTAGCCTCAAGCCGTGGAGTCCTCCTGGGGCTCCGGGATGGACATCTTCGGCACCTGCGAGTCAAGGTTGCTCGCTAGTTCGTAACCCAGGCGGGTCCATCGAAACATAGCCTGACCGTCTTCTCTCACCCCAACCGTAACCATCAGTTGCTTGTCTAGGAGTCGGGGCACACCTGCCAGAGTAGCGAGATTCGTTCCTGTCAACAGAAATACCTGCTCCGGTCCATACTCTGACAAGGCTTCAAGAATCTGCCGCTCCTGACCCGTTAGGGTTGCCACGGCGAGCTCAAGCCGCACATCCTGGAGGTGGTCTCTCTCCTTGAGACGGGAAACCATTTCTTCCTTGAGTTCGGTCTTGGCCCTCTCCGAATCGGTGAAATCAAGCCGTTTGTGTGGGATTGTGCTTACGTCAAACAAGAACCTGTCATGGTCGTCGCGTATGACAAGTACCTCGCTGGGCTGACGGCAGGCCAAGGCAAGTCCCAGTTCGTACATCACGTTGCCGTTACGGAACGGAGTCCCCGTCTTCACGTCGCGTCCAATCGTTGACACGTCAGCGAGCACCATCTCGGAATGGGCGACGCCATCCATGATGGAACTAAGAATTGAGTCGCCCGATTTCGACAGGTCGACTCTGTTCGCTCGGAGCGCTACGTTGCCCCTTCTGATCTCCTCGATCGCCGGGCGGATAATCTGCTGAAACCGCTCCTCGTACTCGTCTGCGAGGCTCATCGCTACGAAAATCTCGGGACGTATCTCAGTTGACCAAAATGTACGCAGATAGACGTTCGGGTGCATATCGAGCCCTCTTTTCTCGTCTAGATTATCGCACAGAAAGGCCGATGTAAGCTAGAAAACCGCTGCCCTGTCAAGGCAGAGATGGACGCCTCTACTTGATCGCAAAGGGCAGGTGCAAAAGCGTTTCGCCCCTCTGCTGGTCGTGCCGCCGGAACGGTGACTGTGTCCTTCGGCTCTGCCCCCTTTTGCGGGGTTTCGGGTTCCCGAATTCCTGCCGGCCCGGCCCCTCAGAAAGCCACCATCCTCCCTACTCTTCATAGCTGCCGGTCTTACCCAGATTCCCCACCTGACATGGTTGGGAGCTGCTTGGTGTGCTTTCAGGGGGTGTCCGGATGTCGACCAGGGGTGACGCATGACATGATCGGGCATCGGACAGGGTCTCGGGTGCCGTCTTTGAGGGTATCGGCAGCGGTTCGCTGCCAATTATGGCTGTTCTCAGGCCAAAGAAGGCATGGCCGAGCCTGGCAACTCGGCAGAGTCGCCTACAAACCGATGCTCCAGGCAGGGTCGCCTATGCTCGATGCGGCTCGGCAGCCAGCGCCAATATCCTCTGCCGCGCCCTGAGCAGCAACTCGTATGAGGGATGGCCCCGGGCCAGACGGATGATCAACCTCCTGGCGTGACGCATCACACGGCCCGGTAGGGCGATCAGGGCGAAGCGCACCGCCTTCAGACGCTTGCCCACCCACTGTTCGCCCAACACCAGCCGCTTCATGGCAGAGTTCAGGTTGAAGGCCAGCACCGATATGGCCCACCATGCGGCGTTGGCCCCGAACAGCCCCGACGGCAGCCGGCCCCCAGCCAAGTCACTCTTCAGAACGCTGTGGACCTCCTCGCCCTTGCCGCACCTCTGTCTCGACCACCAGATCAACTCATCTGCCGTAATGCTCCGGTTGGTCACCACGCCGAAGACCTTGTACCAGCCTCTGTTGGACAGCTCCATCGCGGGGAATGGAAGCTCCATCTGCCCCTCCATTCCCGGCAGAGGCTGTTCGATCAACCGCTCCCTGGTAGCTATGAACCGATACTCAGGGCTGTTCTTGGAGTGCCCTATCCAGTTAGGCACGAAGTTCACATCAGCCCACTGCTGACCCGTGTCCACACGATGCTCCCCAACCTTGCGGTACAGCGTCTGCCAGTCTTGCTCGGCGACCTCGGACACCGCACGGCGGAACTCCGTCGTCACGTCGACCCCAACCGCAAACTCGATCACCCCGAACCGCTCGTCTCCACCCTCCGCGCAGTACCGCAGCAACTCCCGCTGGTACCCCGCCGTATCCGACCTCAGCATCACCTTCTCCACCCCCGCAGGCAGACGGCCCAGCGCTTCAATCAACACTCGCAACTGCTGATGGCCCGCAGGTACGTTGCCGTCCCGAAACTCCGAATGCACGATCAACTCGGCCTCTGACCAGTAGGTGATCAGCGGCTGGTACGCCCTGTACTTCTTGTAGCTGGGGAGCGCCTCCTGCTTGCGCGTCTCCACCAGTGTGGCATCCATGTCCAGAGTGGCCTCGGTCTGAGGCGAACGGCTCTGCGCGAAGCCCACCAGGTCGGCGTTCACCTTGCGCAGACCCTTCATAGCTCCATTGGGAGCAGGTATGAATGCTCTGTGAGCTTCCCGCATCGACTCCTCGCCCGCGTCATGGAACCTCTCCAGATACCGGAACACCGCAGACTCCGACGGCACGCTCCGACGACGCTCGACTCGCCATCTCTTCTCCAACGCCCTGCGCTCGCTGAGACGCATACCACAGGTCTCGAACTCTCGAAACATCCTGCACAGCCCTCTGTCCTTCTCAAGGAGATCAAGGTCGGACACCGACTCGCCGCCTGCCAAGTTCAGCAGCATCAGCGAGATGATCATCTGGCTGTCCGTCCAGCCCTGACCTCTCTCCCGCAGTCTCACGTGGCGCTCTACCGATGACCTCAAACCCGCTGCTTGCATCAACTCCAGGTACGTCATCAGGCCGGACAGCCCCGTCATACCCGTCGAGCCCTTCTCCTGCTCGTACTGGAATGCCAGTAAGCCTTGCTTCATAATAGCTGCACCTCGTTGGTGATCGTTTCTCTTGGTCAAGAAACATCTTAGCCCGCTTCGTGGCGGGCGCCAACGAGGTCTTTCTCTTATCTAGGTGGGGAATCTGGGCTTACCGGCCCCCTTGACATCGCCAGAACAGTTGTGCTATAGTATGACCAGTGGGACCGAGCCAGCGGCCGGTCCCTTTCTCTTTGCCCGAAATCAGCCAGACAGGTGGCACACATTGGAACACAACGGAACAGAAAACCTCGTCACCCTCTCCTCCCGGCAGCTTGCCGCCTCCCCGACCGTGGCTGAGGCTGCCCGGTCCTCCGGGATCGGCCGCACCACCCTCTACCGGTGGCTCCGAGACGAAGAGTTCCGTCGCTCGGTCGATACCCTCCGTTCCGAGGCCGGCGACATCGCGAAGGCCGCCCTCCAGGCCCTGATGCTCAGAGGAATCGTCGTGCTCTCCGACGCCATGGACGACCCTGACGCGGGCATTAGGCTGCGAGCCGCCAGTACCACCCTGTACAATGGCCTCAAAGCTAACGACCTCAAAGACATCCAGCGGCGGCTCGAGGCCCTCGACGACGCCCTTGCGCTACGGACCGCCCGGGCGCCGCAGGGATGAGACACCTGCTCAGAAGACTCGAAAGGGAGCTGGTCGCAGAGCGGACCGAGCTCGCCGTCCTTCCCCCGGTCAACGACCTGCTGTCTCGATGGGAAGAAGCCCTGTGCCAAAACCGTGCCACTCCCGACACACTCAGCTTCGCACTCCGTTCCATAAAGCCGGGATTCTGTCTCACGACCGTTCCGCGAGCTCTGAACTTCCTCGACACCTGCAGTGGAAGACGAGTCCTGCCGAACAAGGAGGCGCTGGTCGATATTCTCGTATACGGCTCGGTAGGAAACCCGTTCACCAGCGCTCGCGAGGTTCCACGTTCGTGGTGAGCCCGCCGAACCACCCGTCCCCCACGGGCGAAGGTCGAAGACGGAGGTCCCGCCAGTATTGACCCTCGACACGCGCAACCCTACAATTGACACAGACCCAGTACAGGATCATCGACCTTGGGGACTGGCTGACGCACCTCCGCCAAACCGACCTGACGACTATGAAGCCTCCCGTATTCTGAGGAGTCCGGGAGGCTTTGCTGTGCAACGATGATCCGTAGCCGACCGACCCGCCCCGCGGGCCGGAGCACCGAGAGGAACTTCAAGAAATGGCCGTGCAACAGGATTCAGAACCGGCGGAGCTGAGGCAGCGCATCAGGCACTCGGCGGCCCACGTCATGGCCGACGTCGTGACCCGGATGTTCCCCGATGCCAAGCTGGCCATCGGTCCGCCCACCGACGAGGGCTTCTACTATGACTTCCTGGTCGAGAAGACCTTCACTCCCGAGGACCTGGAGCGGATCGAGAAGAGCATGAGGGAGACCATCGCTCGCGACCTCCCGTTCGAGCTCTCCGAGTACCCGAGGGACCGGGCCATCGAGATGAACGCCGACGAGCCCTTGAAGCTGGAGATCATCGAGGGGATCCCGGAGGACGAGCCGATAACGACCTACAGGCACGGCGACTTCGAGGACCTGTGTCGAGGACCGCACGTGGCGTCGACGGGCAAGGTCCCGGCCTTCAAGCTGCTGAGCGTCGCCGGGGCGTACTGGCGCGGCGACGAGCACCGCCCCATGCTCCAGCGCATCTACGGCACCGCCTTCGAGTCGCAGGACCTGCTCGACCAGCACCTCGAACGGATCGAGGAGGCGAAGCGCCGCGACCATCGTGCGCTGGGTAAGGCTCTGGACCTGTTCTCCGTTCACGACGAGACCGGTCCCGGCCTGATCATCTGGCACCCGAAGGGCTCGCGACTCAGGGGCATCGCCGAGGATTTCTGGAAGGAAGAGCATCGTAAGGCCGGGTACGACCTGGTCTACACCCCCCACATCGGGCGGTCGACGCTGTGGGAGACGAGCGGCCACCTGGAGTTCTACAAGGAGAACATGTACCCGCCGATGGATGCGGACGGGCAGGAGTACTACCTGAAGCCGATGAACTGCCCGTTCCACATCCTGTACTACGGCAACGATCTGCGCAGCTACCGAGAGCTGCCGATGCGAATCGGGGAGCTGGGGTCGGTCTACCGATACGAGAGAGGAGGCGTCCTCCACGGGCTGCTGCGGGTCCGTGGCATGACCCAGGACGACGCCCACATCTTCTGCCGGCCCGATCAGGTCGAGGACGAGGTCGCGGGCGTCCTGGATCTCACGTTCCACCTGCTGCGAAGCTTCGGCTTCACCGAGTACCAGGTGAACCTGGCGACGCGCCCGGAGAAGGCGGTAGGTGAGACCGAGCGCTGGGACCTGGCCACCGAGTCGCTGCGAGGAACGCTGGAGCGGCGGGGGATCGACTACGAGGTCGATGAAGGGGGCGGCGCCTTCTACGGCCCGAAGATCGACGTCCATATCACCGATGCCATCGGGCGGCTGTGGCAGTGCACGACGGTCCAGTTCGACTTCAACCTGCCCGAGCGATTCGGCCTGACTTATATCGGCGAGGACGGCAAGGAGCACCAGCCGTACATGATCCACCGGGCGCTACTCGGGTCCATGGAGCGGTTTGTTGGTATCCTGATCGAGCACTACGCCGGCGCCTTCCCGGTCTGGCTGGCGCCGGTGCAGGCCGTGGTAATCCCGATCGCCACCCGGCACGACGAGTACGCCCAGGGATTGCGGGAGCGTCTGACCGCCGCCGGGGTGCGGATTGAGGTGGACCTCAGGAACGAGCGCATGAACTCGAAGATACGGGACGCGCAACTCCAGAAGATCCCGTACATGCTGGTCGTCGGCGACCGGGAGATCGAGGCCGGGGCGGCGGCGGTCAGGGTCCGCTCGGGCGAAAACCTGGGCGCCATGCCTGTCGACGACATCCAGGAGCGCATCAAGAACGAGACGGCGAATCGTAGCTGAGGGGGCGTCACGCCCCCTTCCTAACCTTCCGGACGCCGACGTGTCTGTTGGGGTTCTAAGGGGGTTTCGCCCCCTTCGCGGGGGTTTGGGGGTGTCCCCCAAGAACAAAACCCTTCTGGGCGGGCGGGTGGGCCAGTCGCGACCGGTTCACTCGCGAGGGGGACCAAGAGTCATCCCCAAGCCGAACGGAGGCCTCAAAGGAGAAACGGAAGGGAGTCCCAACGGTGTGGGGCTTATTGCCTGCCCAGCGGGCGTATGCTAGTATTCGGTAACGTCCGGATTCTAGCTGCTCATAGCTAATTGAGGTGGCGGTATACCTAAAGATTATCGTATCAACGAGCGGATACGGGTCCCTCAGGTGCGTCTTGTCGACGAAGCGGGGGGCCAGCTCGGTGTGATGCCCACGAGAGAGGCCCTCGGGATGGCCACCGAGCAGGGCCTTGATCTGGTCGAGGTTGCCCCCGCGGCCGATCCCCCGGTGTGCCGGCTCATGGACTACGGTAAGCACCGGTACGAGGCGACTCGGAAGGAGCGCGAGGCCCGGAAGGTACAGAAGACCAGGGTCACGAACCAGCTGCGGGAGGTCCGGTTCAGGACCCGGATCGGCGACCACGACCGTAATGCCAAGACGCGTCTGGTACATCGCCTCCTGAACCAGGGCTCTAAGGTCAAGGTCTCGGTGCTCTTCCGCGGGCGGGAGATCACCCACCCGGACCTGGGGATGACGGTGCTCCGGTCGGTGGCCGAGGACCTTGCGGAAAACGCTCTGATGGAGAAGCCCCCCGGCTTCGAGGGCCGGGCTCTGACGATGATCCTGTCGCCCAAGCCGATCAAGGTCGTCAAGACGAAGGCTGAAGAGGAGCCCGGCGATTCGCCAGAGCCGGCGAAGGCTGAAGCGGGGGCCGGTGATTCCCCCAAGGCGCCCAGGGCGGAAAAGGTCGCCAAGGCGGTGAAGGCCGAAGCGGAGACCAGCGACCCGCCCAAGGCGGTTAAGGTCGCCAAGACGGTGAAGGCCGAAGCGGAGACCAGCGACCCGCCCAAGGCGGTTAAGGTCGCCAAGACGGTGAAGGCCGAAGCGGAGACCAGCGACCCGCCCAAGGCGGTTAAGGTCGCCAAGACGGTGAAGGCCGAAGCGGAGACCAGCGACCCGCCCAAGGCGGTCAAGGTCGCCAAGACGGTGAAGGCCGAAGCGGAGACCAGCGATTCGCCCAAGGCCGTCAAGGTCGCCGAGGCGGTGAAGGCGGAAGAGGAGCCAAGCGGTGCCAAAGCTTAAGACTCACAAGGGCGCGGCGGCCCGGTTCAGGATCACGGGCACGGGAAAGCTGCTGCGCATGAAGGGGCACAGGAGTCACCTGCGCCGCAAGAAGTCGGCCAGCGCCCGCCGGCTGTTCTCTAAGAAGCTCGCGGTCAGTGACGGTGACGCCCGGCGCGTTACCCGCCTCCTCCCCTACGGCGGCCGCTAGTCTTCAGAAGCGGAATCCTCAGCGAACCTAGCTTCACGGCGTCGTCGCTTGCCGCCGTTCAGACCAGGAGAGTAACTTGGCCAGGGTCAAACGAGGCGTAACGAAGAGCCACCGTCACAAGAAACTGCTGAAGCAGACCAAGGGTCACCGGACCGTTCGGCACTCGCTCTACAGGCGCGCCCACGAGTCGATCATCCATGCGCTCCAGTATGCCTACGCCCATCGACGCGAGAAGAAGGGCGACATGAGGAAGCTGTGGAACATCCGGATCAACGCGGCGGCGCGGGCCAACGGCACGACCTACAGCCGGCTGATCCACGCGCTGAAGCTCGCTGGGGCCGAGATCGATCGGAAGGTGCTCTCCGATCTGGCGATTCGCGACCCGGAGGGCTTCGCTGAGATCGTGCGTCAGACGAAGGAGAAGGCCGAGGCTGCCGCCTAGCGCCCTCGCCCCTTAATTCGCTGGACAAGTCCGACGCGGCCTAGGCGAGCCCCACCCCGGGGTGTTTTGCCTGCCCGCCCCGCGGGGTTTATTCCTCGGGGGACACCCCCAAGCCCCCGCTAAGGGGGCCCCGGGCCCCCTTAGAGCCCCCAAGAAGTCAGTGAGGACGGGTTTCGCCTCTTGGCACTCCTGCTGAACCTGATCACTACATGATTGGAATCCTGCTCAGTCCAGGAGGAGGAGGATGTCGTGGACGATATCCTCGGGCTCCAGGGGTGGCGTGAACACGACCCGCATCCGCCCCTCCCCGTCTATTAGGTATACGGGGGCCGAGTGCGACACGGTATACCGCGCCTCGACCTCCTGCCGCAGACCGTCGCCCCCGCCGTCATGTGACTTGTGGCTCGGCGTCTCCGTTGGACTGACCATCGACGGACGGCTCGAAGTAGTAGTCGCCCCACACCGCACTCAGCGCCTCCTCGTCACCCACCAGGAAGGCCCATCTGTCGAGCATCTGCCATCGGATCGAGTAGGCGTGCGCCTGCTCGACCGTATCCCTCGCCGGGTCGACACTGACGGCCACGAAGGCCACGTCGCCGGCGACGTCACCCAGCATCTCGTGGGCATCGCGCAGGTGGCTGGTGACGATCGGGCAGATGTCCGGACAGTAGGTGTAGAGGAACGTGAGCACAACCACCTTCCCGCTGTAGCTGGAGAGTGCGGCTGGCTGTCCGAACTGGTCGGTCAGCTCGAAGTCCGGGGCAGGGTTGGAGGAGCTGAGGACGGTCCCCAGCATCGGGTCGGACTCGGTGGACCCGGAGGTGGAGCATGCCACGAGACCGGCCAAGGCCGACGCCAGGAGCAGGGCTGTCCAGGCTGTTGAGGCCCGATGCGGCCTCGGTCCGACGAAGAGGTGCCGCACTCGTCGCATCGCCACCACTGCAGGAGGGCCGCTCTATCGGCTCTCGGACCTGTGCTCCGCGATCGCCGCAACGGTGGGCACGACTATGACCAGCGCCATGCCGACTATGACCACGAGCCACACGCCCAGGGCGGTGCTCTCGAGCACGATGAAGAGTACTCCCAGGCCACCGGCGTAGGCGGCGATCACCAGCACCGCCAGCAGCGGGAACAGCATGGCCATCCTTACTCGGTCTACGGGCTTGTCGTCCAAATTACCCTCCTGTACGAGGCACCGGCCCGGGTGGCCGGCGGATCAGTCTTGTCTTGCGTGAGCGTCATCGCCGGTCACGAGCGTGTTCCGGCCATCGGGGGACCCGGCTGATACTCCGGCTCGGGCGTCCTGATAACCGTCTTCTCTTCCTCCCGGTGGTACCACTTGAAGAAAGCGACGATCATCAGCACGAGGAAGAGGGCGCCTCCTCCTATTTTCATGATGATGGCGCCTATCTGCTGGTCGACCAGGGTGGGCACGGACCAGATCGCTGGGGCGTCGACGTACCACTGGTAGAGGGGCTCCCGTGAGAAGGTAACCGGGGCGAACACGATTATCTGGGCAATCGACAGCATGGACAGGTAGATCATCTGCATGGGATACGAGAGACGTGGAAGCTCGGGCATGGAGCTCGTGATGGGCCACCACATCAGCACCGCAGCCACCATCATGCTCAGGTGCTCGAAGACGTGGACGCCGTGGTTCGTCACCGACAGGTTGTACAACGTGGGCAGATGCCACATCGAGAACACGATGCTGAACAGGGCGAACCCCAGTATCGGATGTGTCGCTATCCTGGCGGCTCGATACGCCAGTGCCGGACGCAGCAGAGGCCGCAGCAGCCACGGCGGAATCCCCTTGATCAGCAGGGGCGGCGCCACCAGCGTGAGCAGGATGTGCTGGAACATGTGGGCGCTGAAGAGGTACTTGTCGCTCAGCTCGTGCAGGGGTGAGACGAGGGCGACGAATATGACCAGCACACCCGCCGTGAAGGTGGCGACCTTGATCGGCTCGACGCTTGCCGCGAGCCCGTACCGCTCCCTCAACGGGCCGACGCCAAGGAGGTAGAGCGCCTGGAACACCGCCAGCCCGATCAGGACGTCGGGATGGCCGTGCCAGTGGGTCCAGAGCGAGCCTATGGGTTCTGCCAAACCGGCCCCCTCGCCGTCGTGTCCCTAGCAGGGTCTTCGGAAACTCCGTCGACCATCCCCCTGGCCCCCTTGCTGGCCAGGAAGGGGGGGTATTTGATATCTGAGGGACACCCTCAGACTCCCGGCATAGGGGCTTCGCCCCTCTGCACACCCTATGTTTCGTCATCCCCTCTACGGCGGCCCTTGCTGGCCAGGAAGGGGGGGTATTTGATATCTGAGGGACACCCTCAGACTCCCGGCATAGGGGCTTCACCCCTCTGCACACCCTATGTTTCGTCATCCCGCTCTACGGCGGCCCTTGCTGGCCAGGAAGGGGGGGTATTTGATATCTGAGGGACACCCTCAGACTCCCGGCATAGGGGCTTCGCCCCCCTGCACACTCCATGTTTGTCATCGTTCTAGACGGCGGCTCGTCCCGAAATAACACCCGGTTGGGCGTTGAAAAACCCTTTCGACCATCCCCCTGGCCCCCTTCCTGGCCAGGAAGGGGGGTAGTTGAGATCTGAGCGACACCGTCAGACTCCCGGCATAGGGGCTTCGCCCCTCTGCACACCCTATGTTTCGTCATCCCGCTAGATGAACCACTGGAAGAGGCCCAGCAGCGCCAAGACTACCGATCCCGCGAGCGCCAGGCCGCCGATGAACATGCGGGTGAACAGCCGGTCGTCGTACCGCAGGTGCATGTAGAACATGATGACCAGGGCAAACTTCACCCCTGACATGATGACGAGGATGGGGATGATCCCGCGGCCCAGCCCCTCGACGTAGAAGATGCCCACCTCGGCAGCGGTGATGGCGACGAGCGTCATCGCGACCTTGAAGTAGATCAGCGGTGTGGGGTGGCCAGTGGAGGCCGGGCCGGCGTCGGCGGGCTGTGCCTGATCTGGAGTCGTGACTTCTTCGGTCATCTCGGCCACTAGCCCTCGAACCCCGGGAAGACCCCGAACAGGTACACCACGGTGAAGATCACTATCCAGACTATGTCGACGAAGTGCCAGTACAGGGCCGCCAGGTCGAGGTCCAGATGCCTTGCCGGGGTCACGCCCCCACGGAACGAGTAGAACAGCAGCGAGAGGAGCCAGATGACCCCAAGGGTCACGTGGGCGCCGTGGAGCCCGGTCAGAGTGTAGAAGGTCGTCCCGAAGAGGTTGGTCCTAAGCGTCAGCCCGACGATCTCTTCGACGTCGTGGGCGCCCTCGGCGCACTTGGCGTCGGCGACCGTGTGTTCGAGGGCGGTGAAGTCTTCCGGTTGCGCCGTGAGCTCGGCGCACTCGACGACCACCTCGTGGTTGGCGAAGCTCCTGAACTCGAAGACCTGGAACGCCAGGAAGGTCATGCCCATGAGCGCCGTGGAGGCCAGCCAGATGCGGAACGCCTTGATGTTGCCTCGTCTCAGCGCGGCGTACGACAGTACCATGCCCATCGAGCTCATCAGGAGCACGAAGGTGCTGATCGACGTGACCGGGATGTCAAAGACGTCGATCGGGAGCGGGCCCGACAGGCTCTTGCCCCTGTAGACCAGATATGTGGCTATCAGCGAGCCGAAGAACATGCAGTCCGACGCCAGGAAGGCCCAGATGAGCAGCTTCCTGTGGCTTAGACCGGTACTGGTCGGCTCGTGGTCTGCGTGATGAGGGGCGGCGGACGCCTGTTCCAAGTGATGCTCTCCGTCAGTACTCGGGCTGCTCGGCGGGCTCGTTGACCGGCTCGAACGACCATGCGTAGGTTGACACCATCGCTATCGCACCGCCGATGGCGGCGACGGCGAGGTTGAAGATCAGGCCGTAGCCGCCGATCAGGAGGCCGATCGACACGAGGATAGGCCAGAAGGAGGGCTGGGGAAGATGGATCGAGGGAGACCCGTTTTCGCCGGAGCCGCCGCCCGGCGGCATCATCCGTACCCCTTCGCGCTTCTGCATCCAGAAGGCATCGATTCCGTGAACCGTCGGAATCTGCTCGAAGTTGTACTCCGGCGGGGGCGACGGGATGGACCACTCCAGGGTCCTGGCGTCCCAGGGGTCGGCCCCGGCCATCTCTCCCTTCCTCGCGCCCCGGACGAGGTTGTACACGAACACCAGCATGCCGACGGCCAGCAGTCCTGAGCCGACCGAGGAGATCATGTTCATCAGGTCCCAGCCCATCGACGAGTCGTAGGTATAGATGCGCCGGGGCATGCCGTTCAGTCCGGAGAAGTGCATCGGGAAGAAGGTCAGATTGAAGCCGACGAAGACGATCCAGAAGTTGATCTTGCCGATGGTCTCGTTCATGAGGCGGCCGGTGATCTTCGGGAACCAGTAGTAGACGCCCGCCAGCAGCGCCAGGATGCTGCCGCCGAAAAGGACGTAGTGCAGGTGTGCCACGATGAAGTAGGTGTCCTGCTGCTGGGCGTCCGAGGCCGCCGCCGAGTGCATGACGCCGCTGAGGCCGCCGATGATGAACATCGTCACGAATCCGATCGCGAAGAGCATGGACGTCGTGAAGTGGACGGACCCTTTCCACATGGTACCGAGCCAGTTGAATATCTTTACGCCGGTCGGGACCGCGATGGCCATAGTCGTGAGGGCGAACACCGAGTTGGCCACCGGACCCAGACCCACCGTGAACATGTGGTGGCTCCACACCATCCACCCCATGAACGCGATCACGACCCCCGAGAGGACCACGACCGGATAGCCGAACAGCGGTTTCTTCGAAAAGGTCGGTATGACCTCGGAGACGATCCCCATGGCGGGCAGGATCAGGATGTAGACTTCTGGATGGCCGAAGACCCAGAAGAGGTGCTGCCAGAGTATCGGGTTCGCCCCGGCCGAGGTGACGAAGAAGTTCGCTCCGAAGAACCGATCGAACATCAGCTCGATCAGCGCGACCGTTATCACGGGAAACGCCAGGACGAGCAGGAACGAGGTGATCAGCGTCATCCAGGTGAACAGCGGCATCCTCATCAGGGACATGCCGGGGGCCCGCATGTTGATGATGGTGACGATGAAGTTGAAGGCCGCCGCGAGCGATGCGATCCCGAGGAGCTGGAGGCTCATGATCCAGAAGTCGATGCCCTGTCCCGGGTTGTAGACCTCGCCGGTTATCGGGGCGTACCCGAACCACCCCGCGTTCGGCGCTCCCCCGAGGAACCAGCTCAGCTTGAGCATGATGGCGCCGGCGAGGAAGGTCCAGAAGCTGAACGCGTTCAGACGCGGGAAGGCGACGTCTCTGGCACCTATCTGCAAGGGGATGATGTAGTTGAAGAAGGCCGCGCCCATCGGCATGATCGCCAGGAAGATCATCGTCGTCCCGTGCATGGTGAACAGCTGGTTGTACACCTCTGGGCTGATGAACTCCTGGCCGGGCCGTGCGAGTTGGACGCGCATCAGCAGCGCCTCCAGCCCGCCGGTCATGAACAAGATGAAGGCGGTGACGCCGTAGAGGATGCCGATCCTCTTGTGGTCGACGGTGGTGATCCATGACCATACCCCGGTGGGGTGAGTGGGCCGCTTGGGTAGCGGGATCGCCAACGAAGTCATCGCTCGCCTCCGTGCGCTCGGCTCCAGCGAATAGACAGAGCCAATAGCCAGGTATTATACGTGACAGTCTTGGGCCAAACCACTACTTCAGGCTCCTCAAATAGGCCACCAGGGCGGAGATCTGCGGCTCTGTGAGCCGCCGGTCGGGATTGGTGTACACGGCCGCCTCGGTGCCCATGACGTTGCCGGGCTTGACCTTATCCGGGTCGGTGATCCATGCGCGTAGATTGGCCTGCGTGTTCTCGATTATTCCCGATGCGATGTGGCTACGCGAGGCCACGTGGGTCAGGTTGGGCCCTCTGGTGCCGCCGGCGCCCCTCAGACCGTCGACGGTATGGCAGCCACCGCAGCCGGAGGACGTAAAGAGGGTCTCGCCGTCCGCAGCCAGCGGGTCGACCGGGCTGGCTGCGGGGGTGAGCTGGGCCTGGACCCACGCGTCGAACTCCGCCCTGGGCTCGACGACTACGCGGAACCGCATATTGGCGTGACCCACACCGCAGAACTCGGCGCACTGCCCCAGGAACACTCCCGACTCCTCCCCCATGATCCACATCGTGTTGATGTTGTTGGGGATCAGGTCCACCTTCCCGGCGATCTTGGGTATCCAGAAGCTGTGAAGCACGTCGACGGAATCCAGCGATATGTTAACCACCTCGTCCAGGGGGATGTGCATCTCGTTGGCGGTGATGAAATCGTACTCGGGGTACCGGAACTCGAACCACCACTGGTGCCCTATGACCTCCACCGTCATCGAGCCGGGCTCGGGCGAGTTGGCGTTGTCGAAGATGGTCAGAACCGTCGGCACCGCTACGACGGCCAGGATGATCGCGGGAACGATGGTCCAGCCGATCTCGAGCGGGGTGTGGCCGTGAATTTGCTCCGGGTCGCCATCGCCCGGCCTCCGGCGGTATCGAATCGCCGCGTAGACGATGGCGGCCTCGACGACGACGAACACCACGACCGCCGCCCAGAATATCCACCAGAAGAGGTTGAGCTGCGACCGGGCGACGGGCCCCGTCGGGTCGAAGGTGGACTGCGGGTCACCGGGCGTGCATGCAGCGAGCGCGGCGAGCGCAAGCGCGAGCGTCCCAAGACATGCGATCCGTAGATATCTGCGTCTCGACATCTCTAGCGCAGCTCGCTCACGATTAGGTTGGCGTTTTGATTGTCCATCTATTCAGAGTCCACTCGCTGGGCGTTGAAACACCCTTTCGACCATCCCCCCGGCCCCTTCCTGACCAGGAAGGGGGGGTAGTTGATATCTGAGGGACACCCTCAGACTCCCGGCATAGGGGCTCCGCCCCTCTGCACACCCCGTATTTCGTCATCCCGCTAGGCGGCTGCCCGCCCCGCCGAGGCCCCCTTAGAACTCCCGACAGGCGGGATCTGCATTTGATTCATCCGGCTAGACGGCGAAGAAGCTGTCGGCCCCGACGGCGACGAACAGCAGCGTTAGGTAGGCCAAGGAAAACAGATAGGCGCGCTTGGCCCCTTCGATGTCGGGGAGCCTGAGCAGGCGCCACGTGTAGAAGATGAAGCCGATCCCGAGCGCCATGGCCGACGACAGGTACACGAGTCCGACGGCCTCGGTGGTGTAGAACATGAGGCTCAGCGCAACCAGGATCACCGTATATAGGAGGATCTGCCTCTTGGTCTCGTCCACGCCGGTGACCACGGGAAGCATGGGGATCTTCGCCCTGGCGTAGTCGTCCTTGATGAGCAGGGACAAAGCCCAGAAGTGGGGCGGGGTCCAGAAGAAGACGATGGCGAAGAGGTAGAGGGATGGAAGTTCCAGGAAGCCAGTGATGGCCGCCCAGCCCACGAGCGGCGGGACGGCGCCGGCGGCGCCGCCGATGACTATGTTGTGCGGGGTCGACCGCTTCAGGGCCACGGTGTATACCAGGACGTAGAACACCGTACCGCTCAGGGTCAGGAGTCCGCTCAGCAGGTTGACCGTCGAGGCGAGGATTGCGAAGGAGACCACGTTCAGCGCGACCCCGAAGATCATGGCCTCGCGAGGGGAGATCCTGCCGGCGGCCACAGGCCGGTTCCGGGTGCGGCCCATCTTCTCGTCGACGTCCCCCTCGAGGGAGTGGTTGAGCGAGTTGGCGCCTCCGGCGGCGAGGGTCCCGCCGAGAAGCACCAGGAATACGATCGTGGGTGGCGGAGCGCCCCCAGCCGCGAGGAACATCGCGCCGAGCGTCGTCACGAGCAGCAGGGAGATGATACGGGGCTTGGTCAGCGCGACGTAGTCGTGAAGGACGCTCCGAGAGGCCGCGGCGGTACGAGCTATCACAGGGCGGCCCTTCCAAGGCTGAAGCCGCGGTCCGGAGATTCGCCCGCCGTGTGCATCTGGGGCAGGAGCACCAGCACGGCGAGGAGTGTAACCATCATCCAGACCAGGGTCGCGACGCTGAGGTGGATGGCTCTGAGGTCAATGGAGAAGCCCGCCATGACGGTCGCGGCGCCGACGACTATCTGGACCGCGAATGCCAGAATCAGCGCCGCCGCCGCCCAGCCAAGCTGTGGCCGCTGCGCCCGGCGAGACCAGGCGGCAGCGGAGGTGAAGACGATCAATATGCCCACCAGGGCAGACGCGTAGCGGTGTGCCATGTGAACCAGAGACGCTCCCCCTTCCGGAAGCAGGCTACCCCTGCACAGCGGCCACGTCGCGCACGAGGACCCGGCGCCGTAGCCTACCATGTACGAGCCCGACAGGATCAGGCCCAGTGTCGCGGCGGCCGTCGCCAGCACAAGCAGATTGAACCTGCGGGATTCGCTGGACGAGCCTTCCGGAGCCCCCTGGGCCCTTGCGGCTACGAGCGCGACGATCATCGACGCCAGCAGTGCCTCGGCGATCGCCAGGTGGATCGAACGGACCCACCAGGTCAGCTCGGTGAGCACGGTGATCCCGCCCAGTGCCCCGGCCGCGACGACCAGGCCCAGTCCGAGCACGCTAGGGATCAGTACTCTGCCGTCCCGGCGATAGGCCCGCAGGGCCAGAATCGCCGTCGCCAGCACAAGTACGCCGACCGCCGTCGCCGACACACGGTGGGAGTACTCGATGATCGTGGCCAGCTCCATCGGCGGGATGATCCGACCGTGGCAGAGGGGCCAGTCGGGGCATCCCAGGCCGGAGCCCGTAACCCGGACTACGCCGCCGAGAGCGACCTGTCCGAACGCTGCCACGATTGCGGCGGCCGCTACGATCTGGAAGGCCGCCTGGCTGGTCCGGCCGGGCTCGCCCCGCTGCCTCACCCGATGGCTCCCTCATCGACCCTTAGTCTGTGCAACTTTTCACGAAGAATAGCACAGGCCTCAGTACCCGTCAACGAAAAAGCCGGGCCCCGGCGGCCGTCCAGATCCCGGCCTCTACATCCTTTCGGACTGGTACGTCACCTGCTGGACGCGGAACCGTCCGCCCGCGTGAATATCGTCCTGGACCAGCTCGATCCAGTTCCCGTCCGGGTCCTGGAAGTAGGTTGCCTTGAGCTCAGGACGGACCTGCGCGGGTGGGTTCATTTTCTGGCCGCCCATGCTGATGAGACGCTCGTAGGTGGCGTTAACGTCGTCGACGATGAAGGCGAGGTGCGTGGCGCCGATGAGACGCCGCTCATACTGCTGGTCCTGTTGCCGGGGGGTGCCTTCGGGGTTCATGTACTGTATGAGCTCCAGGGTGTGTCCGTCGTCCCCGGTCAGGAGTGCGGCCTTGAGGTGCGTCTTCTCGTAGCCGACTACCTGCGACAGCCCTTCCCCGTCGATGTCCAGGTTCTTGTCAACGTTCAGCCCCAGCCCATCGGTGTAAAACCGGACGGACCTCTCCAGGTTCCTCACGACGAATCCCGTGTGGTTCAAGGTCGTTGCCATCGACTGCCTCCTGTGGCCGGATTTCCTGATCGGCTGGATACTCGCAGCTTGTCGGAGAACCCCTTTCGACCATCCCCCTGGCCTCCTTCCTGGCCAGGAAGGGGGAAGGAGAGATCATTTCTGAGGGGCACCCTCAGACTCCCGGCAATCCCGACTTGTCGGGATCTGCACACCCTGTCCTCCGCCCGCCGTTGGGGATTCCCCCAAGCCCCCGCTAAGGGGGTTCCGCCCTCTTAGAACCCCCAGGAGGCGGCATCTGCGTTTGGGCAGGACGGGATTCGTCTCCTCTGCACACCCTGTCCTCCACCCACCCTGTCGGGTTCGTTCTTGGGGATTTCCCCAGGCCCCGCGAAGGGGCTCCGCCCCCTCAGGGCGCACGGCCGTGCGTCCCTACACGATCTGACGCCTGAAGCTCGCCCCAATCCGTGGCTGGCCAACGGCCCGCATTTTATCCGCGCCTCGATGCCGCCGCAAGTGGTCTTCCCGGCTCCGAGAATCCCGTGCCAAGCAAGACCTCCATCGTGGCATCCTTTCGTGCTAGAATCGGCGCGACGAATCGCCGTGCGGCGCGCGGGAGAACAGCAGGGCAGGCACTTCGTTCTACGATTTCACCAGCCTGTACGAGTATTGGATGGAGGCGATCATGGATTTTGCAGATCAGATTCAGGCCGTTGCCGGGCGCGTCTCGGGCAAGCTGGCGAGCCTTAATACCGAGGAGGCTACCAAGAACGCACTGGTCATGCCCTTCATCAGCGCGCTGGGCTACAACGTATTCGATCCGACCGAGTTGGTTCCGGAGTTTACCGCGGATGTTACCGGCAAGAAGGGAGAAAAGGTCGACTATGCCATCATGAAGGATGGCAGGCCCATCATACTTTTCGAGTGCAAGTCGTCGAATGCAAACCTTGACCCATACATCCCAGCTGTTCCGGTATTTCACCTCCACGGACGCGCGATTTGGTGTTCTCACGAACGGCGTGCTCTACCGCTTCTATTCCGACATAGACAAGCCGAACATGATGGATGCCAAACCGTTTCTGGAAGTCAACATGCTCGGGCTCACCGATGCTCAGATCGAAGAGCTCAAGCGATTTACCAAGCCCTCTTTCGACCTCGACAACATCTTGGACGCCGCCCGAGAGTTGAAGTACACGCGGGAGATCACTCACATCCTCGGGGAGCAGCTGGCAAATCCCACCGATGACTTCGTCAGGTTCTTCGCGACGCAGGTCTACTCCGGCCGGATGACGCAGTCGGCCAGGGAGCAATTCACTCAAATCTCGAAGCGTGCGTTTCAGCAATTCATCAACGAGAAGATCGCCGACAGGCTTCGATGGGCGCAGGCCCGCGAGGAGGATGCCGCGACCAGTGGGAAGAAACCACCCGGCGACGAAAGTACCGCCATAGCTCAAGACGACTCTGACGAAGACAGCGGAATCGTAACCACGGAGGAGGAGATTCAGGGGTACTACATCGTCAAGGCAGTACTGGCGGACTCCATTGACGTAACGAGGATCGCCATGCGAGACGTACGGAGCTACTGCGGTGTCCTCCTCGACGACAACAATCGTAAGCCCGTATGTCGCTTGCGATTCAACGCAGCCCAAAAGTACCTGGGCTTGTTCGACAACGGCAAAGAAGAGGAGCGGGTGCAGATCGACGGCCTCGACGACATCTACCGCTACTCTGATCGGCTGAAGGCGACCATCACGCTGTACGAGTCGTCTGAACATACTTCTTAGGTAGGATTTAAGGCGCCTCCGGAGTGAGGCGCCCGTCCGGCTAGCCGCCGGGGTCGAATATCGAGGTGGCGGGGTGGTAGGCGGACCAACCGTACCACTCTGCCAGGAACGACGTTACGAACGCCAGCGACTCGCCCTCAAGCGGCCCGGATACGGCGCGGCCGTCGGGCGTCCAGACGGACCCGGTCTGCTCGTCTACGATATCGAGGCCGGTATCGGATACGTTCTCGAAATCCAGGACTCGTCCTCCGACTCGCCGAGAAAAGGCGGCGGACAACGAGCTTTCGGCGTCCGCGAACACGACGACCGGCTCGCCGCCGATGACGTCGACGACGACACCACCCAACTCGACAAGGACGGCGAGCGGATAGGCGACCGACTCCCCACCCGCCACCACTCCGAGCACGACCTCGTTCTGGGTTAGCCGGGTGTCCCAGGTCACGATGCTGCGGATGAAGCCCTGCCCCATGCCGGGGGCGCCGAGGGGGGCCTCCGCGTACCACCTGCGGTAGGGCGTGTCGTCGGACAGGACGAGTGTGTCGGGATAGAGCTCCCTCCACTTCTCCCACGTCGTCTGGAGGATCGGGATGAAGTCCATCTCCGCCCCCTTCAGGGGGCCGTCCAAGGCGTTCCCGCCGAGGTGCGACCAGACGCTGCCGGTTGCCCGGTCGCTCATCACCATCACCGCGTTGTAGAGGCCGAAGATGTCCAGCATGAGCCTCTGTCCGCCGACCACGGGGTTGAACCCAACCCCCGAGCTGCACACCACTCAGTAGGTTACGGCGATCGGCTGACCTCCGATCGTGTCGTTGGCGACGTGGTGGAACCACATCATCGCGGTGGGGTAGGCCTTGGCCTCGCCGCCGAGGGCGACTCCGAGCACCAGATCGCCCGGGTCGAGGAAGCCGGCGTTGTCAGCGGTGACGAAGTCGGGGTCGTCCAGAGCGACGAACGGCCACGAGTCCGGGTTTCCGGTGACCTTCTGGGGCACGAAGCCCATGACATCGCCGGTTCCGGGTCCGGCCTCTCCGCCGATAGCGCCGGCCGGTGCGGCCGACTCCACGTCGCCGGCGTAGTCCCGTAGCAGGTCCGTCTGAGCCCCCGACAGTCCCTGTGCCTGGCCCGCGGCCGGAGCGGGAGTCACTGGTTGGAGCGACGGAGACTGGCAGGCGGCGATGCCGACAGCTGCCAGCAGCGCCAGGATGCCTGCGCCGAGCTCAGTGAGGCGGGAGCGCCGGTCCGTCGTTTTCAAGAAATCAGGAAGCTGGACTGTTCGCAGAACGCTACCTCTGAAGGGTCGGTCGTAGGAGCCCTGCCTATCGTATACGGTACGAAGCCCGTTGACCGTTCGATGTCGTAGGAGGGCGCTGGGAAACCATTTCGACCATCCCCTCCGATACGCCCCGATTCATCGGGGCATCGAGAGTCTCGATGAGCCAAGCATCATCGGACCTGGCCCCCTTCCTGGCCAGGAAGCGGGAGGGGGGAACCGATATCTGAGGGACACCCTCAGGCTCCCGGCACAGGGGCTTTGCCCCTCTGCAGACCCCAATATTTCGTCGCCGGGAACGGGGGAACTGATATCTGAGGGACACCCTCAGGCTCCCGGCACAGGGGCTTTGCCCCTCTGCAGACCCCAATATTTCGTCGCCGGGAACGGGGGAACTGAAATCTGAGGGACACCCTCAGGCTCCCGGCACAGGGGCTTTGCCCCTCTGCACTCCCCAATATTTCATCGCCGGGAACGGGGGAACTGGTATCTGAGGGAACCCAGACTCCCGGCACAGGGGCTTTGCCCCTCTGCACTCCCCAATATTTCATCGCCGGGAACGGGGGAACTGGTATCTGAGGGACGCCCTCAGACTCCCGGGGGCTTTGCCCCTCTGTACGCCCTTTGTTTCATCGTCGATTGTGGTCGGCTATACGAGGGTGAGAAGCCGCCTCGGATTGTCCACCAGGATGGCGTCTAGGTCCCGCTGGGTGAAACCCCGCTCGCGCATCCAGGGGACGATGTCGCGGAGTATGTGGCCGTAGCCGGTTCCTCCGTAGCGCTCCAGGCGGATCTTCATGCAGACGTCCTGGGAGACGACGATCCTGCCGACGTGGCCGTCCTCTATCAGCCACTCGATCCGCTGGAGGCGCTGGGCGTCGCTGGGCATGGGAAAGCGGCTGCCCGGCAGGTAGGACGCCTCGATCCCGAACAGGTCGTACTCCAGGGTGACGCCGCTCTCGGCTACCTCTCTCAGAGCGCCGCGGTCTTCGAGCGTCCTGTCCATGTGGCAGAGGATGGTCCGGGCGGTGTCAGCTCCCGCGTCTTGAAGTATGTCGAGAACGTGAAACGCGACGTCCGGGTGCCGCCCAACGTGGATGCTCAGCGGAGCACCGGTCCGCTTCTGGGCCTCTATGGCTGCGCGGACGGACTTCTCCTCGTCGGGGGAGATGGGCGAGGATGTGCCGATCTCCCCGATGACGCCCGATCGTACCCCGGTGTCTCCCACGCCGACGGTGACGTCTCTTACGATCTCGTCGGCTATCCGCTGCTCGCTCGTCCTGTGGAAATGGGTAGGGAGGGAAGTACCTACGTAGTATCCGGAGCCCATCACGACGTGAAGGCCGGCGGCCTTGGAGATCCGTACGAGCGCCTCGGGGTTCCGGCCGATCCCGTTGCTGGTCACATCGACGATGGCTCCGCCGCCTGCCTCTCTGTACCGCACCGCTTCCTGGAGCGCCAGGCCCTCGTCGTCGAGGATCAGGTTCGGTCGCGAGCGCTGCCAGTGCTGGCGGACCCATCCCAGGTTCTCGAGGCGGATTGGCTGGGCGCTGCGCTCCCTGTCCTCCGGGCTCGCCGACTCGCGGACGGACCAGGAGAGGTCGATCAGCAGGTGCTCGTGGGGCAGGGTTACGCCCAGTTCGGCCGGGTCCAGGGGACCGAGGACGGTCTGGACCTTACCGGCGACCGTCGAGGCAGACAACCTCAGGCGTCGATGCCCGGCACCGGGAAGCGAGAGGTCAGCTCGTGCACCTCGTCGCGTATTTCCTGCTCGGCGCTGCCGCCTCGGAGATCGGCCAGGGTCTTCAGGATGAGCCGGGCCACCTGAATCATGTCTTCGGCGCCGAAGCCCCGGCTCGTCAGCGCGGGTGTCCCGAGCCTGAGCCCGCTCGTTATTCTGGGCGGCCTGGGGTCGTACGGGATCGCGTTCCTGTTCACGGTGATATGGACGCGGCCCAGCGCGTCCTCGGCCTCCCTACCGTTCACGCCCAGCGGGGTCAGGTCGACGAGGACCATGTGGTTGTCGGTCCCGCCGGACACCAGCCGCGCGCTGCCCCTGCCAAGCTCGGTGGCGAGGGCCCGAGCATTGGCCCGAACTGCCTTCTGGTACTCTACGAAATCGGGCTTCGCCGCCTCGCCGAACGCGACGGCCTTGGCCGCGACGGCGTGCATCATCGGTCCGCCCTGGACGTTGGGGAAGACCGCGCGATCGATGTCTTTGGCGACCTCTCCGATCGAGAGTATGAATCCTCCTCGTGGGCCTCTGAGGGTCTTGTGAGTGGTCGAGGTGACCACATGGGCATGAGGGACGCAGGAGGGGTGCTCTCCGGCCGCGACGAGTCCGGATATGTGGGCCATGTCGACCATCAGCTTCGCCCCGACCTGGTCGGCGACCTCCCGGAAGCGAGCGAAGTCGATGATCCTGGGGTAGGCCGTCGCTCCGGCCACGATCAGCTTCGGCCGGGTGCTCCTGGCAAGGGACTCGACCTCGTCGTAGTCGATGAGCTCGGTCTCCCTGTCTACTCCGTACGACACGAAGTTGTAGAGCTTGCCCGAGAAGTTGACCCGGCTCCCGTGGGTCAGGTGGCCACCCTGGTCCAGCCGCATGCCCATCACCGTGTCGCCGGGTTTCAGCAGGGCGAAGTAGGCGCTCATGTTCGCCTGGGCTCCGCTATGGGGCTGGACGTTGACATGGTCGGCGCCGAAGAGCGTCTTGGCACGCTCGATCGCCAGCGTCTCGGCGACGTCGACATGCTCGCAGCCGCCGTAGTACCGTCTGCCCGGGTAACCCTCGGCGTACTTGTTCGTCAGCACGGAGCCCTGAGCCTCCAGGACAGCCCTGCTGGTGTAGTTCTCCGAGGCGATCAGGTTGATGTTGCGCCGCTGCCGCTCGGCCTCGTCCTCCATGGCGTGGGCGACATCGGGGTCCTGCTCCAGGAGAAAGCTCATGCTCGTCCTTTCGACAGACAGGGGCGGTCGTTCTGGATTGCTACCGCCAGCAACTCGGCGGCGTTTCGCCCACCCTCCCGCCCGAAGGGTGTGGGGACGCCCCACACCCAACAAAGGGGGCGAAGCCCCCTTTGGAACCCCCAGGAGCCGGGCTCCCGGCAAGTTCGCGGTCCTGACCCGTGAGCAGGCTCATGCTCGTCCTTTCGACAGGCAGGGGCGGTCGTTCTGGATTGCTATCGCCAGCAACTCGGCGGCGTCTCGCCCACCCGCCGGACCGAAAGGTGCGGGGAGTCGGGCTCCTATCCGAACCTGGGCTCGATCAGCCCGTAGTCGCCGTCCCGTCGTCTGTAGACGACGCTGTGTCGTCCGGAATCGATGTTGTTGAAGAGGTAGAACGTGTGACCCACAAGCTCCATCTCGAGGATGGCATCCTCGACGGACATTGGCCTCATCGTGAACTGCTTGCCTCGGACGACCCTGCCGAGCTCGGGCAGGACGATACCAGGGGCGTCGACGTCCTCACCCGGCTCCGGCGGCTCGGCGGCCCGGTGGGCCCCGGCCCTTCCAGACCGCTTCGACTTCTCGGTTCTGGTCGATTTGCCTTTGTACCGTTGAACCTGGCGATCCAGCACGTCCGTCACCGCGTCGACGACGGCGAACAGATCCATGCCTGACACCTCTCCGCGGAGAACGGACCCGTCGACGGTTAGGGTCATCTGCGCCACGAACCTCTCGTCGCGAGCGCGGGCTGAGGTCCGGGACACCTCGAGCTTGGCGTCGGACAGCGACCGGAGGTGCCGCTCGAGCCTCCTGAACTTCTTGTTTATGTAGGTCTCCGCCTCCGAGGTCAGGTCTATGTGCTTGGCGATGATGGTCAGATCCACGGCACCCTCCGGATTCGCAAATCGAACACGGACAACCCTCGAAGCCATTCTAACCCAGGGGGCCATGCCGCGTCCCGAGAATGTCCATAGCACGGATAACTGACCGGGCCTTACTGGGCGATCGGCTACCGCACCCTGAAGGATGCGGCATGAGGGTCGGGCGCACGGCCGTGCGCCCCCACACGACCCGGCGTCGGGGTGCACGTTTGTTCCCACCCACCCGCCTAATGGATTGGGGGCACTCCAAGCCCCGCGAAGGGGGCACGGCGATGGCCGGTACCAAACGGAAGCCCACTATGTCCTCCGAGGAGGCGAGACGGTTTCACGACGAGGCCCTCGTGATAGACAGTCAACAGCCCGGCATTACCTCGGGCACGCTGTATACCGAGGCGATGCACGAGGCCATGCAAGAACTCGCGGCGCAGGGCAGGTCCCGTGGAGAGATCAGGGCGCGGCTGCAGGCGATGGCCGTGCGCGAGATCCAGGATCACCCAGAGGCGGGCCGTCAGTATATGGCCATCTGGGAGGAGTCCGGGGTGACCGTCGCCAGCGCCACCTACTCCGGACCTCACCCCATCGAGGGTGCCTTCGAGACGTCCGTCACCGGGCTCACGCAGGCCCGAGCGATCATCGACGCGCTGGGAGACGACGAGCTGCGGCTGGTGCTGAAGGCCAGCGACATCGAAGACGCGCATCGGGACGGCGTCCGCGGGATCATCTTCGACTTCCAGGAGACGATGCCTTTCGGGTCCGACCTGGGCCGCATCGACATGTTCCACAACATGGGGTTGAGGGTCGTGCAGCTCACGTACAACCTGCGGAACCTGGTGGGCGACGGCTGCACCGAGCGCTATAAGACCGGTCTGACATACTTCGGGCTGGAGGTCGTGCAGAGGCTCAACGAGCTGCGGATGCTGGTGGACGTTAGCCATTGCAGCGAGCAGGTGGGATGGGACGCCCTGGAGGTCTCGACCTCGCCGGTCATCGTGACGCATTCGGCGAGCAACGCGGTCTGTTACCACGATCGCGGCAAGGGAGACGAGCTGGCGCGAGCCATCGCGGACAGGGGCGGCTTCTTCGGCGTCGCAGCCATCGGCGGTTTCCTTCGTCCTGACACCAACGCCACCCTGGACGATTTCGCCGACCACTTGGAGCATCTGGTGGATGTCATGGGGATCGACCACGTTGGAATCGGGAGCGACAAGTGCGGGCCGGGGCCGGGGACCGAGTCCAACCTGGAGTACCCGCCTGAGCTGGGTCCCTTCAGCACGTCTTACCTTTATCAGACCGACCCCGATCCCAGGGCCACACCGGGAGGCTTCTCGTGGTCGGGGTTCCGACCGGAGCACAGGCTCAGCGACCAGCACCGGGTAGCGGACTTCGACAAGTTCACGGACTGGCCCGCTATCACCGTCAAGCTAGCCGAGCGCGGCTTCAATGAGGAGGAGCTGCGCAAGATTGTGGGGCTGAACTACCTTCGCGTGTTCCGCGAGGTGGTGGGCTGAGGACTGGGAAAAAGTACCGGCCGGCGGCCTGCCGAGGTCGAGAAGGACCGTCCAAAGGTGCCAGGGTCGAGGTTCGAGACCAGGAATCCCACGCCTTGTCATAGCCGCTGCCGTCGGTTAGAGTTGACTCGGCAACACGGGGCCGGCAAGGCCTCTCCGCGGGTGTGGGCGGGCATCAACCCCGGCCCTGGGACGGGCGCTATCTGCGGCCGGTTCTGAAGGCTCTTTTGGAGAGCCCGGCCCCACGACACTCCCCGAGCGCAGGTGCCGAGGTTCGGTATGAAGAAGGGCGTTCTCGAAAGGTTCCGAGACCACCTGCCCGTGACCGGTGAAACTCTGATGATCTCTCTGGGCGAGGGCGACACCCCTCTGGTCAGGTCCCAGGCGATCGGCGAACGGGCCGGATGCGACGAGCTCTACTTCAAACTCGAGGGATGCAACCCAACCGGATCGTTCAAGGACCGCGGAATGGTGGTGGCCGTGGCCAAGGCGCTGGAGGCCGGGGGCGAGAGCATCATCTGCGCGTCGACGGGGAACACCAGCGCGTCTGCCGCGGCCTACGGCGCCAGTCAGGGAATTCCGACCGCGGTAGTCGTCCCGAGGGCGAACGTCGCGCGTGGCAAGCTCGCTCAGGCTATCGCCTATGGAGCACGGGTGGTGCCCGTGGACGGCACGTTCGACCACGCGCTTCATCTCGTCCAGGCCCTCGCCAGCAAGCACCCGGTCGTCCTGGTCAACTCTCTGAACCCCCACAGAATCCAGGGGCAGAAGACGGCGGCCTTCGAGATCGTCGAGGAGCTGGGCGATGCTCCGGACCACGTCTTCCTTCCCGTGGGCAACGCCGGTAACATCACCGCGTACTGGATGGGTTTCTCCGAGGCGGTCCGGCTGGAGTGGGCCTCCCGACGGCCCAGGATGATGGGATTTCAGGCGGAGGGGGCCGCCCCCATAGTGACCGGACGTCCGGTCGCGGAGCCCGAGACGGTGGCGTCGGCGATACGGATAGGGAACCCGGCGAGCTGGCAGGGAGCGCTCACGGCCAAAGAGGAGAGCGGCGGGACCGTTGACTCGGTCTCGGATGACGAGATCATCGAGGCGTACCGCCTGATGGCCCGGACAGAGGGCATCTTCTGCGAGCCAGCGGCGGCGGCATCGGTGGCCGGTCTGCTGAAGCTGTCGAGCAACGGTCTGGACCTCCGAGGCCGGCGCGTCGTCTGCATCATTACCGGCACGGGCCTGAAGGATCCGGACGCCGCCTCCCGGCTCGACACCGACTTGCTGGAGGAGTGCCCGGCAGAGCTGGAAGCGGTCGAGCGAGCCCTGGACCTCGTCTGAAACGGGGCCGCCGGCTCACAGGCAGGGTCTTTGCATTTCCCTCTGCTCCCCCGTAAGTTCCCCGTTGGGGTGCCCTGTTGTTCCCACCCACCCGGCCGGTAAGACCGGCAGCTATGAAGACCGGGAGGGGCGACTTGCAAAGGGCCACGCCGCCAGAGATTCAGGAGCACCCCTCCGTCTTAAGGCGGACCGCGAAAGGGCTTTGCCCCCTTCGGAACCCCCGGCCGGGGCCTTACGGTGCCATCGGCTACCGCACCCTGGAGGATGCGACATCAGGGTCGGGCGCACGGCCGTGCGCCCCTACACGACCTGGCGTCGGGGTGGCCTTTCCCCCAGACTCAGCTGCCTCAGATGTTGGAGGCGCACAACTGTTTCGGCTTGAGCTGGTCGAACGGCTCTTCCGCGCTGACTTTGAAAAGACCCCGCTCGCGGGACCCGCGCTTGACTGGCCTGGAGACTCGGTGTAGCCTCGGCAGGGCGCCGGGTCGGGGAGACCAGACAGGCGCCGCCTGCATCTAACAGGGAGACCGGGCCGCCCGATACGCCGTAAGTGGGCCTGGCGGCCGAGAGGTGGCATCAATCGACACGTTCCTGACAACGGCGCCGCCGGTCACGGCGGAGCGAGGGTAGACGTGGCACCGTCGATACACATGGACGGGTTCGATTCCGTCTACGAGCAGTGGGAGCAGATCCTTCCCGACTGCTTCACCAACAACATCTTCGTGACCCCCTGGTGGCAGCAGATCTGGTGGCGGCACTTCGGCGGCGGGTCGGAGCTGCGCGTGATATCGGTCCAGGACGGGGACACCGTCCTTGGAATCGCGCCTCTGGCGCTTCGGGACGGCGGGATGACGTTCCTCGGCGACACAGACCTGTTCGACTACCACGACTTCCTCGTCCGAAAGGGCTCCGAGACGGCCTTTTATGCCGCCCTGTGGGACCACGTCGCAACGATGGAGTGGGACACCTTCGAGCTGCGCTCGATCCCCGAGGGCTCGCCGACTTTGACCCACCTGCCGAGGGTGGCTGAGGAGAAGGGGTTCACCGTCGATGTCCAGCAGGAGGACGTGGCGCCGGTGGCCAGGCTGCCCTCGACTTGGGACGACTACCTTGCCGGTCTGAAGAAGAAGGACAGGCACGAGCTAAGAAGAAAGCTGCGGCGGCTGGAGACTCAACAGCAGAGCAGGCAAGACGAGTGCGTAGATCCCGAAAACCTTCTGGGCTGTATGGAGGACTTCTTCCGCCTGTTCCGGGCCAGCGGTTCCGACAAGCGGGAGTTCATGACCCCGCCGCGGGAGCGGTTCTTCCTCGATGTCGCCCGGGAGCTGGCCGAGAGGGGCCAGTTCAGGCTGTCCTTCCTCAAGGTCGACGACGTGCGCGTCGCCGCCTGCATTAACTTTGACTATTCAGGCTCCTACCTGCTATACAATAGCGGCTACGATCCGGTCTACGCCTCGCTGAGCGTCGGTCTGCTCAACAAGGCACTGTCGATCAAGGATGCCATCGAGAACGGTCGAAAGTGCTTCTACTTCCTGAGGGGGCCCGAGCGGTACAAGTACGACCTCGGCGGCACGGATCGTACCATTAGCCGTCTAGTGATACGCCGCTGAGATGCTTGCCGTAGCACGGACGGTCGACTGAGGCGCCGCGGCCCGGCACGCGCAGCTCTACCCCGGTACTTCGCCGCGGTCTGACGCCCGTGGCCCGGCCGGAAACCTGCTGGAGTGTTGGATGCACAGACTAGTGTTTGGTTGCAGAAATACTCGAACGTATTCTGTCCCACCCGCCCGGCCGGTAAGACCGGCAGCTATGAAGACCGGGAGGGGCGACTTGCAAAAGGCCACGCCGCCAGAGATTCAAGGGCACCACTGCCGAGCGGGTGAGCCGTCCGGCCAGGGAGAAGAACCGTCGCCGAAGGGTCGGCGAGCTAGCGGCCGGACGGCATGTGGTTCAGACCGACGCCGTACTTGAGGTCTCGATGGCGTTCTCGATCTCGGCGTGGCGGCGGTGGTCGGCCTCCAGTTCCAGGGTCTCTCCGTCCCGGTCGGTGATGAAGCCGTGATAGCAGGTGGCGAAGAGGGCCCGGACGATGAGCCGCACCGGTGCGGCGCCGGGCTCAGTCCGGAAGGGGGTGTAGGTGGACTGCGCCACATCGGCGGCGCCGTCCATCCAGTAGGGGACCGGCGTCCAGTCTGCATCGGGAATCGCCTCGATCAGGTTCCGGCGTGGGCGTAGAAGCCGCTGTCGGCCCGCGCCGTAAGTTGCCCGCTGGCCCCGGCACGGCGAACCCGGCTCACCGTTTCAGTGGGCGGCGCCCCGGGTGCAAAAGCCTAGAACACCGACCGTCCCACCAGCGCGCAGCGCTCAAGGGCACCACTCCGTCTTAGGCGGACCGCGAAGGGGGCAACGCCCCCTTGGAACCCCCAGAGGGCCTGCGCAAATGGCGCCATCCCGTCTATCAGGAATGAGTGAGTGCGAATGACCGGTTATCTACCCAAGCAAGCACTGGCGGTCCTTAGCTTTCACGGCTGCCCGGTGGCCCGTCTGGGGGAGAAGGACACCGGAGGCATGAACACCTACGTCCTGCAGCTCGCCAAGGAGCTGGGGCGCAGGGGCAACGTCGTAGACGTCTACACCCGCTACCACGACCGGCAGGACCCTCAGATAGTAGAGCTGGGGCCGAACGCCCGAGTGATCCACCTCAGCGCGGGCCCGCTCGACGAGACGAAGGAGGGCCTCTTCCCCCACATCCCTGAGTTCCTGAGCAACCTCTACCGCTTCCAGCGATCGGAAGGCCTGTCGTACGACCTGGTGCACTCCCACTACTGGCTGTCCGGGCGGATCGGGCTTGTGCTGAGCGAGCGCTGGGGCGTTCCTCACGTGGCGACCTTTCACACGCTCGCCAAGACCAAGCTGCAGGCCCGGGCAGGCGAGCGAGAGACTCCGGAGCGCGTCGCGGTCGAGACCCGGGTGCTGGATGAGGCCGACGCCATCGTCGTCTCGACGGAGGCAGAGAAGGCTGCGCTGTCGAGGCTGTATCGTACCCCTCCCCACAAGGTTACGGTCATTCCGGCGGGGGTCGACCTCGACCTGTTCAGACCGCTGGACATGGCCGGCGCCCGGCGGGACCTCGGTCTGGCCGAGAGCAAGGTCGTCCTGTACGTCGGCCGTATCGAGCCGCTCAAGGGGCTGGACATCCTCATACGGGCGATGGGGCTTCTGGAGCACGGCCGGGACGTGAGGCTGCTGGTCGTCGGAGGCTCCCCCGGCCGCGACCGGGAGTTGGATCGTCTGCGGTGCCTCGTCTCCGAGCTAGGGCTCGGGGAGAACGTGACTTTTACCGGCGCAGTAAAGCAATCGGAGTTACCGAAGTACTACGGCGCTGCCGACGCTTTCGTGTTACCATCGTATTACGAGAGCTTCGGTTTAGTAGCTCTTGAGGCGATGGCCTGCGGCACCCCGGTCATCGTCTCCCGGGTCGGTGGCCTCTCCTCCTTCGTGAAGAACGGCGAAACGGGCTATCTGATCCCATGGCGCTGTCCGGAGCCCTTCGCCCAGCGTCTCGACCTCCTCTTGGCCAATCCGGGCCTCCGCGACACGATGGGCCGAGCGGCCAGGCTAGCGGCGGAGCGCATGGGGTGGGATCGCGTAACCGACGGTATGACGGAGTTCTATTCCCGCCTTGTCGGTCGAGCGTGGGTGAGTGCAGCCGGAGCATGAGCCGTGGAACGGACCGAGGATCATCAATCCATCGACGCGGGGGGCGTCCAGGAGGCCGATCGGCCTTCGCCGATTGAGCGTGTAGAAAGTCATGTCTGGCGGCGGATGCTCGCCGGATTCCTGGTCCTCGTGCCGCTGCTCGTCACCTTCGTCGTCCTTCGGCTGCTCATCGACTTCACGGACGACCTGGTCCGCCCGACCATAATCGGGAGGCTGGGGGAAGACTCTCCCCTCAACTTCTACGGGGTCGGAATCCTCCTATCGGTCATCGTCCTCTATGTGGTCGGGGTATTGGTCGCCAGCAGGGCCGGGAGGGTAGTCTTCGAGTGGCAGCACGCCGTCCTCAGCAAGGTGCCCATCGTCAGGACCATCTCGGGCGTCGCCAGGCAGGCGACCGACGCTCTCTCGACACCGTCCGAGCACCACGTCAGCAGGGTGGTGTTCATAGAATGGCCTCGAAGGGGCTCGAGGGCCCTGGGCTTCGTGACGGGGCATCTCCGCGGCTCCGATGGCGAGGACAGGGTGGCAGTGTACATTCCCACGGTGCCCAACCCAACCTCGGGCAATCTGGCGTTCGTTCCTGAGGCCGAGATCATCGAGTCGGACATCTCGGTGGAGGATGCCATGAAGCTCGTCTTCTCCGGCGGCATCGTGCTTCCCGATACGTCTCCGGCCGTTTTGGCGGTAGGCGAGACGGACGATTCGCAGGACCCGTGACGCCGGGCTCTTACCGCGCTGAGAGCTTCTCGTACCACAGGCTCTCGGCGATCTTACGGAAGCCGATGGAGAGATAGAGTTCCCTGGCGGGGACGTTGCCGGCGTCCACCTCAAGCTCTATGCGGCCCGCGCCCTCCGCCCTCAGATGCTCCATACCGGCGAGGACTATCCCCCGTCCCAGCCCCCGGCCTCGATAGCTGGGGTGCACTCCGGTCATCCCTATTCTCCCGGTGAGTCCCGAGTCAGACGATGCTCTGGCGGTCCAGTTGTAGCCGACGGGCGTGTCGCCGTCGAGGAGAAGGAGCACGTCTTGGGGACGGTGCCAGCGGAGCTTCATCTTCGCGGCGATCTCGCCGGGTGTGTTCGGAGAGAAGCCCCACTGGTGCTGGAAGGCCGCGTTCTGGAGATCGGCCAGGAGCCCCTCGTCCTTACCGGGGTCGAACGATCGCGTCGAGAACCCGTGGGGAAGCCGCGGCGGCGGGAGGGAGCTCCCCTCCCATTCCAAGTTCCAATAGCGCCTGGCGACCTCGAAGCCCGCGCTCTTCAGCAGGCGCCGCCCCGGTTCGGACCCGGCCGGTACCTGGACGTGGAGCCGCGACGCCGAGGAGCGCCCGCTGACCCCGTCCAGCAAGAGGCGTCCGAGGCCAAGGTTGCGGTACTGCTTCGCGACTCCGCCGCTGGCGACGGCCCGGTCGATTCGGGGCTCCGGCGTCAGCAGCGCGTAGCCCGCGAGATGGTTGTCTGAGAAGGCGAGGAAGCAGTCCTCGGCGGGCTCGTAGCCGGGCTGCGACAGCAACAGGCGCATGTCGCCGGGCTCGAACGCCCGCCCAGTTTCGGCGATCTCGTTCACGGCGTTGTGGAGAGAGGTAAGCGCCTCGAGATCGTCCCATGTGAAGTTTCTAAGACGGTGGGTTGGCGGCATCCGGTGCTCCAGACAGGCTACAGGCCTGACGAGTGGGGGGCGCAGAGGGGCGAGGCCGAGCGGTATTCTAGCAGAGGGCTTATCGGTGGACAACCTCGGTGCCGGTAAGACCGGCAGCTATGAAGACCGGGAGGGGCGATTTGCAAAAGGCCACGCTGTCGAGATTCAGGGGTACACCTCCGTCTTAGCCCGAATCCACCGAAGGAGGGCGTCGGGTCAGTGTCCTGAAGCGGCAAGAGGGTGCTCCTGTGAATCTGGGATAATGGTTTTGAAACAGCAAAGCCGACCCCAGAACAAGGAGCACCCAATAGATGCTACCACGCAACCATCCCGATCGCATCCAAATCGCGTTTGACGACCACCGCCTCGTGGCCAATGCTGGGCTGCTGCTCCCGGTGACCCTAGCCCAGCACCTGGGCCTGCGTGAAGTCGTCGACAGCCACGTCGACCTGGGAGACGCGCCGGGGCGGGCGAACCCGGGAGACAAGCTGCTGACCCTGGTGGCCTCGGCGCTGGCTGGGGGCGACTTCATTGACGACGCCGACGTGTTGCGTACCGGCGGGACAGCTGGCGCCATCGGCTGCGTAGTCAAGGCGCCATCCACCCTGGGAACTTTCCTGCGCAGCTTCCGGTGGGGCCACGTCCGCCAGTTGGATCGGGTGAGCCGGGAGCTGCTGTCCCGGGCCTGGGCCGCTGGTGCGGGACCCGGTGAAGGGCCGTTGACCATCGACCTAGACTCCACCATGTGCGAGACCTACGGACTGGCCAAGGAGGGGGCGCGTCACCATGGTTACACTGGCCAGCGGGGCTATCACCCGCTGCTGGCCATCGCCGCCGGCACCGGCGACGTGCTGATGTCTCGGCTTCGCGAGGGCCGGGCCAACACCGTTCGTGGCGCCGCCCACTTCCTGCGGGAGACCGTGGGCCGGGTGCGCCATGCTGGGGACAGGACAACTCACGGTGCGGGCCGACAGCGGCTTCTATGCCCACGCCCTGGTCGTCGTCTGCCGCGAGATGGATGTCCGCTTCTCCATCACCATCCGCCAACACGCCCGCCTCAGGGAGTTGATTGAGGCGATTCCCGAGGAGGACTGGACGCCCGTCCCCTACTGGATGGACGGCGGCGCCGACGTGGCCGAGACCACCTACACTCCCTTCCAGGGTGAGCCCGAAGCCGCCCCAGTGCGGCTCATCGTGCGGCGGGTGAAGCCCACGCCGGTTCCCAACTGGCCCTCTTCGCCAGCTACAGCTATCACGGCTTCATCACCGACCGGGACGGGGAAACCTTGGAACTGGAGGCCGACCATCGCCGCCACGCCGAGATCGAGAATGCCATCCGAGACCTCAAGCACGGCGTCGGCCTCAATCATTTCCCCTCGGGCCGCTTCCCCGCCAACGGCGCCTGGCTGGCCGTTCAGGTGCTGGCCCATAACCTGGCCCGCTGGACCGCGCGCATCGGTCTGGGCGAGGGGGTGGTGACCACCAGGACCCTCCGGCGGCGCTTCTTCTCCCTGGCCGGACGGCTCACCCGCTCGGCCCGCCGCCTCACTTTGCATCTGCCACAGGGCTGGCCTTGGGAAACCCAGTTCACTCGCGCCCTGGCTCGATTGCGAGCCCTGCCATTGCCTGCCTGACGGCACCGACGGCGCCTGACACGTCCACCAGACTACTCAACCACCCCACAGAGTCGCACCGGCCCGGTCCGCGATTGTCTTCCCTTGCATGCTGTCCCGCCGACCCCGCCCCAGCGCCGCTGCCCAGGACCGCCATCGGCGCCACCAACTCCAACCAAAGGCCGCCACCGGCCCCATTTATCGGAATCGAGCGCGGACCGTCGCGTCCCACGGCCCTCACCCCTTGTTCCAACCCCAAGGCCGCTCCGCATCGGTGGATTCGGGCTTAGGCGGACCGCGAAGGGGCTCTGGAACCACATACTGGATGGCCTAATATTTGAAGGGACCCTGGGGATCGTCGGGTCGTGCCGCCTTGCCCGCCGGATCGCCGGGCCGTATGATATCTCGGGCCCGAGTACACGGCCGTCGATGGGTTATCGCGTCGACGGCATCGGGACCCCGAAAACGGAGGGAGCATGCGTATGGCCGACGTGGGCATGGACAGGCCGGCTCGATTCATGGTGGTCACGCCCCACCCGGACGACGGAGAGATAGGGTGTGGCGGCACGACCGCCGGTTGGATCGCCGAGGGAAGCACGGGCGTCTACGTCGTGTGCACCAACGGGGACAAGGGAACCAGCGACCCCGACATGACCTCGGAGCGGCTCGCGGCCATCAGGGAGGAGGAGCAGCGACAGGCGGCGGCGGTACTGGGAGTGAAGGATGTCGTCTACCTTCGGCATCCGGACGGCGGACTCGAAGACACGGCCGAGTTCCGGGGCCAGCTTGTCAGGGCCATCCGCAAGTACCAGCCGGACGTCCTGCTGTGCACCGACCCGTTCCGCCGGTCGTTCTATCTACATCGAGACCATCGCGTCTGCGGCCAGGTGTCCCTGGATGCCGTCTTCCCGTACAGCCGGGACAGGCTCCACTACCCGGAGCATATCGAGAACGAGGGTCTAGCGCCCCACAAGGTCGGCGACATCCTGCTCTGGGGCGCCGAGGACCCCGACCTCTTCATCGACATAACCGAGTCGATCCAGAAGAAGATCGACGCGCTGAAGAAGCACGCGAGCCAGGTCTCCAGCTCCGAGTCGAGCCGGGACGTCGACGAGTTCATCAGGTCCAACGCGCAGAGGGCGGGGGATCGAGCGGACGTGCCCTACGCCGAGGCGTTCCGCAGGATCCAGATTCGCAGATAGCCGAGGAGCCGGTGTACGACCTGCACGCCCATATTCTTCCCGGGCTGGACGACGGGGCCAGGACGGCCGAGGACGCGCTGGCAATGGCCGAGGCGGCCGCCCGCGACGGCACACGGGTCATGCTGGCCACGCCTCACCGCAAGGACGTGACCGAGGGCCACTCGATCGAGTACGCGGCCGATCTGCTGTCCTCGATGAACGAGAGGATTCGGGAGCGGGGGATCGACCTGACCCTCCTGATGGGGATGGAGAACCACATCGACCCGGAGCTTCCGCGGGACCTGGCCGACGGCCGTGCGCTGCCGATCAACGGCTCACGTTACGCTCTGGTGGAGCTGCCCTTCTTCGGCTATGCCGAGTGGGTCGAGGAGGTCCTATTCTCGTTGCAGCTACAGAACATCACACCCGTCCTGGCACACCCCGAGAGGCTGGAGGCCTTCCAGCAGGACCCCGAGCGTCTCGTGAGGTTCGTGGAGCGGGGCATGCTGAGCCAGGTCACGGGCGGGAGTCTTCTGGGACACTTCAGCGGCCCGGTCAAACGTCTGACTGTCAGGATGATGAGGAGGGGATTGGTGCATGTCATCGCGTCGGACACGCATTCTCATCGAGGTCCACGGTCGCCTGAGCTGAGCCGCGCGGTAGCGGCGGCGTCAGAGATCGTCGGTCCTGAAAGGGCGCGGGCGATGGTAGAATATACTCCGAAGGCGATTCTGGAGAATCTGCCCGTGGAGGCCGACCCACTGAAGATAGCCGAGGAGACGCGTCGCTGGTGGTGGCCGTGGGGCGGCGGGTAACGCCGGAGGCGTCCTGCCGGTGTAGGAGGGGGCAAGTGACACTGGTCAAACGGGTATCGGCGCATCTACGATATCTGACCACGATCGTCCTCGTCGTGGCGGCCCTGGCGGCTCTGGGCTGTCAGCCGGCGGCGGCGCCCCGGCCCACGAGCTTCGTGCCCGGAGGCGTCGACTTCATCGGAGGGGTCGAGCTGGCCAGGGTTCTTGGCGACCCAGACCTCAAAGAGTTTTACGAGAGCGTCGCGAAAGACGGTGATGATCCAGCGACGTTCGAGGCCGCCCTGGCCAAGGTTCACGCTGAGACGGGCATCGACGTCACCCAGTTCTCCCGCCTGACCTTCTTCGGCAGCTCGTCCGGTGAGCAGGCCGCCGCGGTCGTAGAGGGCAGCTTCGTCCAGGCGGACCTGCTCAAGGCCATCGAGCAGGCGTTCGACACGCAGGCGTCGACATCGCAGCACAACGGACACGACCTCCACGTCTTCAGCGTGGATGATTCTCCCGACAGTCTGGGAGAGTTCCCGGTGGACCTCGGCGACGAGGAAGCCGCACTGGCGTTCCTCGATGCCCAGACCCTCGTGGTCGGGCACACGGACATGGTCCGGCAGGTGATCGACGTCTTCGAGGGTGACCGGGACGGCGCGTCGGGCTCGGTGATGGATGCCTACGAGGCGCTCGGCGACTCACTGGTGAGGTTCGTGGTGGAGGTCCCCAGCGATGTGCTCGGTGACCTCGACGACCGGCCCCTCGGGTTGCCGTTCGACGTCGAAGCCTTCTCCGACATTCAGTTGGTCGCGATAGAGGTGGACAAGGACGGTGGGGAGATCAAAGCGACGGTGTCGATGGAGTTCGGCACTTCGGCCTCCGCCGCTCAGGCCGGCGACACTATAGACGGCTTCCTGAAGCTGGCCAGGGGGCTTCTGCCCGATGAAGAGATCCGGGACGTGCTCAAGGGCCTGGAGGTCGCGACCATCGGGAAGAAGGTCAAGATCGACTTCGAGATAACGGTCGACCGGCTCCGCGAGCTTGCCGAGAATCCCCCGGAGCTGGACCTGACCGACCTGTTCCGGTAGGGGTGAGCCGACCCAGGCTTCCGAGGACGGGCTACTCGCCGTCGCTCCAGCCTGTCACCCGCGACGGCGTCACGGTCAGGACGACGAATTTCATGTCGGCGTACGTCTTCCTGGCGTAGCGCTCTCCCTCTTCTTTGCCCAGGTAGCGGACCGACATCCGCAGCAGCAGCGGCCAGTACTCTTCCTCGGTGATCGTGGCGGTCCCGTTGACCAGGACGTAGGCGTAGGGCGGCTCGTGGGTGGGAATGGATATCGCGACGCGGTCGTTCTGCCTCGCGTTGCGGATCTTGATCGCCGCCGGCTCTACCACGACCCTGAAAACGGTCCCGTCGTAGTCGTACCAGACCGGCGCCACCTGCGGCGAGCCGTCGGGCCGGACGGTGGCCAGGTCGGCCAGCCGGGGTTTTTCCAGAAACTCGCTGATCTGCTCGGGTGTCATCCTTGCGGCTCCTTCTTGGCTTGGTCGATAGGCCGGGCGTCGAGACCCTCCTCCCAGAAACCAGGAAATCGGCCGGACTCCCTGGTTAGGTGACGCTGCACAAGCTCTCTCTCCACGCGCGCCCAGACGGACTCGGCGATGTCGTCTATTGGCGCCAGGGCGTCTATCACGCACCACCTCCCGGGTTCCTTCTCGGATAGCTTGCGATACCCGTCGCGGACGCGCTCGTGAAACTTGGCAGACTCCGCTTCGAATCGCCGAGTTCCCTCCGTATCGCGACGCTGGAGGACGTGTCCCTTTGTGGCCGGGGCGGAGAGGGCCTGATGGGCGCCGACGCGGCTTAGTCCTTCGTTCACCGGGCAATCGAGGAGAAACGTGAGGTTCGGCATCACATCTTGGGTAGCAAGGCTGTTGACCACCGCAACTTGGGCCAACCTCAATCTGCGACCGCCTCCCTGATAGGCCATCGACGAGTCCGCATAGCGGTCGGCGATCACGACGCCGCCCGGCTCGGCGAGGGCGGGCTTGACGATCTTGTCGACGAGCTCGGCCCTTGCGGCGGCAAAGAGCAGTAGCTCGGTCTGGTGCGACATCGCCCTCTTCTTGGACGACTCCCGCTTCAGGAACGCTCGGAGGTACTCCCCGAGCTTGGTCGTGCCGGGCTCGTGGACCGGTGTGACATGATAGCCGGCGGCTTGCAGACGGCGGACCAGGATGGCGGCCTGGGTCGATTTTCCCGACCCTCACCGCCCTCGAAGGATATGAAAAGCGACAAAGGCAACTCCCCGGCGTAGTCTAGCAGGGAGGTGCTGAAAAGGGGAGTGCAGAGGAGCCGCTCGGTTGGGTCTCCCCCGTCCTAACTCCGATTCCATCGAGAGTCTCGACGTTAGTCGGACCTTCCCCCGGAGGGGGGCTTTGCACCTTAACCGACATTCCTCATTTCAGACTGCGGGCACTATGTTTGACGGGGCGAGGGTCTCAAAGCAGCCTCGGCCCGTACCTGTGGCGACGAGGACGAGTATATAGCTACACGCTTAAGGGTGGGCCGAGTGCCCTGCCCACGTAGTCACCTGACCAGCAGCAACTCCCAAACGGGGTACCGTTGTTCTGTGCCACCGACGGGGGTAGAATCGGGCGCACCAGAAAGACCACGTTTCGTTCTGTGTCAAGCCCGAGCGATCGGCTCCGACATGTCAGGGCCACGTCCTGAGTGAAGGTCAGGAGTCGGGACTGTGGCCAGCCAAGCCAGGGAGGTGTCAGGATGAGCGACGCACTTGAACCAGAGCGAGTCCAAACGGTAATAGTTGGCGGTGGCCAGGCGGGCCTCTCAGTCGGGTACCACATGAGCCGACGTGGCCTTCCCTTCGTAATTCTGGACGCTAACGAGCGGATCGGTGACGCTTGGCGGAAGCGATGGGACTCGCTCCGCCTGTTCACCCCCGCTCGTTACAACGGTCTCCCCGGGATGCCCTTCCCCGCGCCAGGCCGCTCGTTTCCAACGAAGGACGAGGTGGGCGACTATCTCGAGGCCTACGCGGCCCAGTTCGAGCTGCCGGTTCGGTCTGGCGTTAGGGTAGACCGGCTCTCAAAGCGGGGGATCGATTCTTGGTGACGGCCGGCGACGAGCGGTTCGAGGCCGAAAACGTGGTGGTGGCGATGTCAAGCTACCAAATCCCCTATGTGCCTCCCTTCGCCCAGGAGTTGGATTCCAGTGTCGTCCAGATGCACTCCAGCGAGTACCGGGACCCGTCCCAGCTTCGGGACGGAGGCGTTCTCGTGGTGGGGGCGAACAACTCGGGTTGCGAGATCGCCCTCGAAATGGCAAGTGGGCACCCGACGTGGATGTCGGGGAGGCACCCCGGCCACGTCCCCTTCCGCATCGAGAATGTCAGGGGGCGATACCTTGGCATACCGCTGGTCATCGGGCTCATTTTCCACCACGTGTTGAGCCTGGGCACCCCCATCGGCCGGAAGGTGCGTCCGAAGCTCCTCCACAAAGCCGGGGTGGTCGTCCGGGTCAAGCCCAAAGACATCGCCGCCGCAGGGATCGAATGCGTCCCCAGGACCGTAGGCGTGCGGGATGGGCTGCCCGCGCTGGAGGACCAACAGGTCCTCGATGTGGCAAACGTCATCTGGTGCACGGGGTTCCGTCCCAACTTCTCCTGGATAGACCTTCCGGTCTTCGGGGAGGAGGAAGAGCCGATAGACCCGTTGCACCACCGTGGGGTTGTCACCAACGAGCCAGGGCTTTATTTCGTCGGCCTGTTCTTCCTCTACGCGCTGTCATCGTCGTTGCTCCGCGGCGTAGGGAGAGATGCGGAGCGCGTCGTCAAGACCATCGCGTCCGGGAGCCGCTGAGGTCGTCCTTCGGTTCAGATGGGAGCCGAGGTTTTCTTCAGTGGGGTTGCCCTTGACTACGTTGGCCGCTGCCGTCGTTGCCAGGGCCCGTACACATCTGGTGGCGGGCGCACGACAGCCGGTCGGAGCGGTGGCTTCACTTCGTCCCGGTGCCGATGTTGATCGGGTTGGTCAGTTCGGCCGCGCCGCTGCCACCGCCGCGCTCGCGCACCATCTTCTCGAGCGTCTGCTGGATCACGCCTCGTTCGTCGTTCGTCAGGCTCAGACTGCCGAGTATCACCTCGACGATCGGGTTGCTTCACACAATCCAGTCCCACAGCTCCTTCCCGGTCTGGAACCGGTTGGTCTCGGTGATGGTCTCGACCTCTGTGTCCTTCAGTCCGGCGGTGGCGAGCTCCTTGCGCAGCCTTTCGGGGTCGTGCAGCTGGAAGGGGAGCGGAAGTGGATCCATCGGGGGACCATCGAAGTCGGGGCGAACGGACTGTGCGGCACCCACGAGGAAGTCGAGGAACTCGATCTTGTGCGGGTCGCCGTACACAGTCATCAGCACCCGGCCACCGGGTTTGACCACGCGCACCATCTCGCTGATGCCCTTCGGCATGTCGGGAAACAGCATGACGCCGAACTGCGATCCGGCCATGTCGAAGCTGTTGTCGTCGAGCTCAAGAGCGTGGCCATCCATGACACGGGTCTCGATGTCGAGCCCCTCCTTGCGCGCACGCGCTTCGAGCAGCTCGAGCATGACGGGAGACTGGTCCGTCGCCAGTACCCGCGCGCCTAGGCGTGCCGCAGGGATACTGAGGGAACCGCTGCCAGCCGCCACGTCGAGGAGCCGCATGCCCGCACGGAGCCCGGCACGGCGGAGGCCCTCGTTCGCCACCCACATTTGCGCGGAAGTATTGGTCCTGTCATACCCTGGCGCGATCTTGTCCCACGCGGGCCGCGTATCTTCTCTTTCCTGAGCGCTCATGGCTTCGTCCTTAAGAAATGCAGAGCCCCGGTTTTGGACCCTATCAATCCTCGGCTGTGTATACCCAGAAAGGAGCAGGCGTTCTGGCGTTCTGCGCCAGCCCCCTTGCGTGTCATACGCCATCCCATTGAGAGCGGTTCGTCTATGGCCCTGGAGCGCGCATGGCGGCCCCATTATCTTCGGCGACTAATCTCATGTTAATTGACACCCGCTGCCTCGATGGGAGGTGTCGACGAAGCTGCCGGTCGACCCTAGCCTGGCAGGGAGGTGCTGAAAAGGGGAATGCGGAGGGGCCGCTCGTTCGGTTCTCCCCCATCCTACCCTTCCCTCTGAGGGGGAAGGGATTCTTCGTCAGGGCCTGTATATCATGAGCCGGCGTTGGGGGTCGCGGCCGGTGCTGGACGAGGAGAGCCCGTACCTCTCCACGATCTGGTGCTGCAGGTGTCGCACGTAGGCTCCCTGAGGGGACAGGTCCACGGCGCTCTCGCCGTTCTCCACCCTGGAGATGGCACCCTCGACCTCTTCCATCGCCCGAGAGAGGACGTCGGCCGACGGTCCGTTGCCTCGAGAGATGGCGGTTATGAACTGCTCGATCTGGGGCACGGTGTTCTTGCGAAGGACGTAGACCGGCTTGCCCGCCTGCTCTGCGCCGCGGAGGGCCGCGGTCCTGCGCCGGTAGTAGTTCTTCGTGGTCAGCAGAAGGTCGGCGTGTTTGATGTCCGCGACGACCTCGACGGGGGCGCCGGCACCCTTCACCACCTGCTGGAGCTTGCCCTTGTTGACGCCGTAGGGCAGGATGTGGGTGACCGTGACAGGGCCGGCCGCGATGGGGCTGGCCGCCGCTTCCCTACCCCTCGCGTCAGCCGCGAAGCCGCGCCGGCCGCCCATGCCCGCGCCGGGAGCGAAGCCGACGACGCTCGGGGCCGCTCTGGTGCGGTGAACGTTCCCGTCCTTATCCAGGGTTCGGTTCTCGGGAATCACCGGGAGAGAGCGCAGCATCCGGTCGACGACGTCGGCAACGTCGTCGTGCACCGTCACCTGGTTCCAGCCCTGGATCTCGACCAGGACGTCGAACGTCGGCGGTGCTCGGCGCTCCAGGACGGTCTTTTGCGTGCCGCGCCGCCGGGCCTCGATGTCGCCGAGTGTCACAGTGTGGATACCGCCGACCAGGTCGGAGAGGCTGATGTTCCTTATGAGGTTGTCCAGCGTATTGCCGTGCGCCGTGGCCACAAGCTGGACGCCCCGCTCGGCGATCGTGCGCGAGGCGTTCGCCTCCAGCTCGGTGCTGATCTCGTCGATCACGATGACCTCTGGCATGTGGTTCTCCACCGCCTCGATCATCACGGCGTGCTGCAGGGACGGCGTGCCGACCTGCATCCTGCGTGCGCCGCCGATTCCCGCATGGGGGATGTCTCCGTCGCCCGCGATCTCGTTGGATGTGTCGACGACGATGACCCGCTTGTGGGCGGTATCGGCCAGGACGCGGGCGACCTCGCGGAGCATCGTCGTCTTGCCGACGCCCGGCTTCCCGAGCAGGAGCGTGCTCTTCCCGGTCATTATCAGGTCTTCGATGATCTTGACGGTCCCGAAAACCGCCCGGCCGACCCTGAGCGTCAGGCCTACGACCTTGCCGCCGCGATTGCGGACGGCGGAGATGCGGTGGAGGGTCCGCTCGATGCCGGCCCTGTTGTCTCCGCCGAAGGATCCGATGCGCGATGCGACGTACTGGATGTCGTCCTCGATCACCTCGCGGGGATCGAGGATCTGGGTGGAGTCCGGGAACCGGGCCTCGGGTCCTCGGCCCAGGTCCAACACTATCTCCAGAAGGTTCTCCTTGTCCGGGTTGCCGTTCAGGGAATCCTGTACCCTGGGCGGCAGGATCTGGACAAGCGCTTCGAGGTCTGAATCGATCCACTGTTCCATCTTGGTGTTGGGGTTACCTCCCATTGGTCACGTTATCATGTGGGGTCATGGTATGACGGGCCCGACCCCCTGGGGTGCTCTCTTCTTCCCACCCACCCGCCCGAGAGGTTGGGGGCACCCCAAGCCCCGCAAAGGGGGCAGAGCCCCCTTTGGAACCCCCGGATCACTGACGTTTCCCAGCGAGGGGAAAGGACGACGTGGCTTCCCAACTGCGTTCGCAACATCCACACCGCTTGGGGTGCTCATTCTTCCCGCCCAACCGCCCGAGAGGTCGGGGGCACCCCAAGCCACGCAAAGAGGGCGGAGACCCCTTTGGAACCCCCTGTCTATGAGGCATTGTCGTTACCTGATGAACTCCGAGGTTGGGTTCTCGAGGGACACCCCTTCCTAACCTTCCCCTGGCAGGGGAAGGGACTCATGTACGATTTCTGCGCGAGGAAGAGGTTTGTCTACGATCTTGTACCCCATACCCCGTACCCTATCCTATCGTGGCACCGAGGTCGCCGCCGGCAGCTTCTCGCCGTCTCTTACGGTGGCGGCGGTAGACCGGATGGAGATCGTGTACCTGGCCGTCTCGGTCGCGCCACACCGCTCCACGACTCGCCCGAGCAGGAGGTGGTACTCGGGCACGAGCCAGGATATCCGGGTCACACCCTCGGCTCGGCTCAGGGCGTAGTCGACGAGGGCCGTAGAGATCGACTCTTCGTCGGGGTGCACGGTGGTCAGGATCAAGGCCACCCCGGCCCGGCGCACTTCCATCAGCCAGCCGCGAACGGTTCCGTCCCGCTCGTAGACCATGTCTGTGACACGCCCGCGCGGGTTCTCCAGCGATGCGGCCCACTGCTCCATCGTCATACCTGCCGCGGCTCGGACCTCGGCCGGAGTCGCCGCGTGGTAGAGCCGGAACAGGTCGTGGTCGTCGTCCGGACGGCGTGGGCGCAGGGCGATCTCAGACCGTTTCACGGCCGCTGACGGACGGTGGCTGAACAGAACCTCGTCGTAGCAGGGGAAGAATCCGCCCTGTCTCGCCAGATCCACGAGAGGGTCGCCCGCCGGGATCCTCATGAAGACACGTTCGCCACCGCGCCGGGCTATCGAGCCGGATGCGTGAAGCAGGAGGTCCGGGACGTCGTCCTCGCCGCGAGGCTCCAGCAGGAGCCGACTTACCTCCCAGCTTCTCGGGCCGGAACGCGGGCGGGCCGTCGCCATCACGTCGATGCGCCTGCCTTCGGCGGACACCCACGAGGGGCGCTGCCGACGAGACGCCAGGGCCCTGGGTGAGTCGGTGACGGACCGCCAGAAGGAGTCGCCGGCCACCAGCCGCTCCAGGCCGTAGACGCGGTTGCGCCTGGCCGCGCTGCTGAGCAGAGGCCACCCGAGTAGGTCCAGGGCGTGAGACCGCCTTATCATGCCGCCGCTACGTCTGCTCCTCGACCATACGCACGAACAGCTCGTGCACACGGGGGTCCTCGGTCAGCTCGGGATGGAACGCGGTCGCCAGTATCCGGCCCTGGCGTACCGCTACCGGGCGCCCGTCGTCCAGGGTCGCCAGGACCTCGACGTCGCTGCCCGTGTGAGCGACGACCGGCGCTCGGATGAAGATCGCGTGGAAAGGCGGGCCGGAGACGCCCTTGATGTCGAGGTCCGCCTCGAAGCTGTCGACCTGCCGGCCGAACGCGTTACGCCTGACCTCGATGTCCATGAGCTTCAGCGGGTCGGGCCTGTGGTCGGCGAGCCGGTTGGCGAGAACGATCATGCCGGCGCAGGTGCCCCAGATGGGAAATCCGCCCCTGACTCGGTCGGAGACGGGCTTCCGGAGGTCGTAGATGTCCATGAGCTGGACTATCGTCGTGCTCTCGCCACCGGGGATGATCAGGCCGTCGATGGAGTCCAGGTGCCGAGCCAGGCGCACCTCGGCCGTCTCGACGCCGATGCGTTCGAGGGTCTGCCGGTGCTCCTGGAAATCGCCCTGGATGGCAAGGACGCCGATTCGTGGCAAGCTACCATCCACGCATGGCGAGCTGCTCCTCCTCGGGCATGGTCCTCACGTCCAGGCCTGGCATCGCAGATCCGAGGCCTCGGGAGATCTCGGCGAGCATGCCCGGGTCCCGGAAGTGGGTGGTGGCCTTCACGATGGCCTGGGCCATGATCTGCGGCTGCTCTGACTTGAATATGCCCGATCCCACGAAGTTGCCGTCGACCCCGAGCTGCATCATGAGCGCTGCGTCGGCGGGCGTCGAGATCCCGCCCGCGGCGAAGTTGACGACGGGCAGCTTGCCGGTGCCGTGTATCTCCTTGACCAGCTCGAACGGAGCCTTCAGGTCGCGGGCCGTGGCCATCAGCTCGTCCTCGTTCATGCCCTGGATCCGGCGCATTTCGCCGAAGACGGAGCGGGCGTGCCGGACCGCCTCCACGACGTTGCCTGTGCCGGCCTCTCCCTTGGTGCGGATCATCGCCGCGCCCTCGCCAATGCGGCGCAGGGCCTCGCCCAGGTTGCGGCATCCGCAGACGAACGGAACCTTGAAGTCGTGCTTCCACACATGGTTGTTCTCGTCGGCGGGCGTGAGGACCTCGGACTCGTCGATATAGTCGACGCCCAGCGACTCCAGGATCTGAGCCTCTACGAAATGGCCGATACGGGCCTTCGCCATGACCGGGATGGTAACCGCCTCTATGATCTCCGCGATCATGGATGGATCGGACATCCGGGCCACACCCCCGTCCTTTCTGATGTCGGAGGGCACGCGCTCAAGCGCCATTACGGCACAGGCGCCGGCATCTTCGGCGATCTTGGCCTGGTCGGCGGTCACCACGTCCATGATGACGCCGCCCTTGAGCATCTGCGCCAGCCCAGCCTTGACCCGCCATGTCCCGGTTTCGGTCTCCCTGGTAGTCGTCTCTACTGTCATCCCTTTGTCCCTCCCTCGGCTACTGTGAATCTAGCAGGGTTCTTCGTGAAACCCTCTCGGCCATCCCCCTGGCCCCCTTCCTGGCCAGGAAGGGGGGAGAAATCAATTTCTGAGGTTTTCCGCCTCAGACTTCCGGCAATCCCGACTTTTCGGGATCTGCGTTGCAATCCCGACTTTTCGGGATCAGCACCATTTTTCATTAGGACCCGACCGGAGGCCTCCCGACTTTTCGGGATCTGCACCCCATTTTTCATTAGGACCCGACCGGAGGCCTCCAATAGGTCCAGGGCAGGGATGGATCCCACCGTCAGCTACCGCGAACTTAGTGCACCCCTTCCTAACCTTCCCCAGCGAAGGGAATGGATCCACTCACGACCCATTATAGCTACTCGATTCGGCTTGTAAACGAGCCGTCGCGGCGCTCGCGTCCTGTACGCTGCAAGAGCTCACGCCGTTTACCATAGCTTGCAAGTGGCTTGGTACAAGAGCCACTTTCGTGTACAATCATAGGGCCATTTGGTCCAGTGACGGGAGTCGACTTGCCCAACCGTTCGCCGTCTGCGCCGATAGTCAACGTCGCCCTCGATCGTTCGGCGTCCACACCTCTGTACCGGCAGCTTTATGAGGGGCTGCGGATGACGATACTGGAGGGCAGGCTCGCCCCTCGGACGAAGCTCCCCTCTTCTCGACTCCTTGCAGCGGAGCTATCGATCGCACGCAACACCGTGATGAACACGTACGATCAGCTTCTCGCGGAGGGGTATCTGGAGGGCAGGACCGGTTCCGGAACCTACGTGGCCCGGGAGCTGCCGGACGATCTTCTGCAGGTCAGGACGACGGCCGCCCGGACGGCTTCACCCGGTAGGGACGGACGCGCCCTGTCTCGCCGGGGCGACGTCGTGGCGGCAACGACCGTGAACGAGCCGCACGACTTCGCGGGTCCGCGGGCCTTTCGCCCTGGGCTGTCCGCCCTCGAGGCGTTCCCGGTCAAGACGTGGGCACGGCTGTGGAACCGCCAGTGGCGCCGGCCTACGTTGGACCTGCTCGGCTATGGCGACCCGGCTGGGTACAGGCCGCTGCGGGAGATAATCTCCGACTACCTGGGAGCGGCCAGGGGAGTGCGCTGCGACGCGGAGCAGGTCATGATGGTGGCGGGCTCGCAGCAGGCGCTCGACATAGCCGCCCGCGTGCTCCTCAACGAGGGCGACGTGGTCTGGGTCGAGGACCCGGGCTATCCCGGCACACGCGGCGCGCTCAGAGGGTCCGGAGCACAGCTCGTGCCTGTGCCAGTGGACCAGCAGGGGCTGGACGTCTCGATCGGAAAGGCGCGGGCGCCAGACGCACGGCTCATCCACGTGACCCCTTCGCACCAGTACCCTCTCGGGATCACGATGACCCTGCCCCGGCGCCTGGCGCTTCTGGACTGGGCCGGGCGGTCGCAGGCCTGGGTCCTCGAGGACGACTACGACAGCGAATACCGCTATACGGGCCAACCTCTGGCCGCGCTTCAGGGGCTGGACACCGAGGCCCGCGTGATCTACGTCGGCTCGTTCAGCAAGATCCTGTTTCCGTCGCTGCGCATCGGGTACATGGTGGTCCCGCACGACCTGATAGACGCCTTCGTGGCGGCGCGCGCGCTTATCGACCGCGGCTCCCCCTCGATGGAGCAGGCGGTTCTAGCGGACTTCATCGCGGAGGGGCATTTCGTCCGTTACATCCGGCGCGTCCGCTCGCTCTACGCGGCGAGGCAGGAGGCCCTGGTGGAGGCGGCGGAGCAGGAGCTGGGAGGTCTGCTGGAGGTGCCCGCAAAGGACTCCGGGATGCATCTTGTGGGGTGGCTGCCTGACGGCGTGGACGATCAGCTGGCGTACCGGAGGGCGGCCTCCTACGAGGTCGAGGCGCCGCCCCTATCCACCTACTACATGGAGCAGCCTGGACGTGGGGGGCTGCTGCTCGGCTATACAGGGGTCAACGAGGATGAGATTCGGGAGGGTGTGGCGAGGCTTGCAGCGGCCTTGCGTGATGTGCGGCGAGCTGGGAGCGGGCGAGGTTCGTAGGGCCCCCTCTGAATCTCCCCCTGCGAGGGGAAGAGGAACAAAAGGCACCTCCCCCGCGGGGGGAGGAGGTGTTCCGCTAGAGCCCCTTCTTGACGAGGAAGTCGGCGAGATCGGCGGTTCGGCAGCTATAGCCCCACTCGTTGTCGTACCAGCCGATTACCTTGACCATGTTGCCTCCGATAGACATGGTCGACAGGCCGTCGATTATGCAGCTATGGGGGTTTTGCTTGAAGTCGCTGCTGACCAGCGGCTCTACGGTGTAGTCCAGGATTCCGGACAGGCCGCCGGACGACGCCTGCTCGTAAGCGCGGTTGACGTCTTCGGCCGAGGCGTCGCGTCCAAGCACGGCGACCAGGTCGACGTCTTCGGCCGAGGCGTCGCGTCCAAGCACGGCGACCAGGTCGGTCACCGAGACGGTCGACGTGGGCACACGGAGAGACATCCCGTGAATCTTGCCGTTCAGGCCGGGCAGTACCAATCCAACGGCCTTGGCCGCGCCGGTCGAGGTCGGGATGATGTTCATCGCGGCGGCCCGGGCCCGCCGGAGGTCGCTGTGGACCTGGTCGAGTATCTTCTGGTCGTTGGTGTAGGAGTGGATCGTGTTCATCAGGCCGCTTTCGATCCCAAAGCTGTCGTCCAGCACCTTGGCCATGGTCGCAACGCAGTTGGTGGTGCACGAGGCGTTCGAGAGGACGTTGTGCCGGCTCGGATCGTACTTGTCCTCGTTCACGCCTAGGACGATTGTGACGTCCTCGCCCTTTGCGGGCGCAGAGATGATGACCTTCTTGGCGCCGCCCTCTAGGTGGCCGGCGGCCTTGGCGGCGTCGGTGAAGAATCCGGTCGACTCCACTACCACGTCGACCCCCATGTCGCCCCAGGGGAGCTTCGAGGGGTCCCTCTCCGAGAGGACCTTGACGGCGCTGCCGTCGATGACGATGCTGTCCTCGGTGGCCTCGACCTTGCCGGGGTAGACGCCGTAGTTGGTGTCGTACTTGAAGAGGTGGGCGTTGGTCGTCGTGTCCGTCAGATCGTTGACGGCGGCCACGTCCAGGGTGTCGGGATGCCGCTCTTTGAGCGCTCGAAGCACCTGCCGGCCGATGCGCCCGAATCCGTTGATGCCTACGCGTGTCGCCATTGTTGAAACTACCCCCTTTTGACGGTCGCCGGCATTGGTTCCGGCCCGGTGCCATTATAACGGGTGGGGGCTCCGCACGACATGGCCGCAGTCGTGCGGGGTGTCGCGAGGGTGACCTCATCGGGTCACCGGCCCTGAATCGCGTTCTCAAGCATGCCCACCCCACCGTTGGGGTGCTTCTTTCTTCCCGCCCGTCCGCCCAAGAGTTTGGGAGCACCCCATCCTTCCGCGGAAGGACCGCAAAGGGGGCAGAGCCCCCTTTGGAACCCCAGCGCACTTGAGGGGGCGTGGGCGTGCGAGGGGGCGCTTGGTGAGGGGTACCCCTTCCTAACCTTCCCCTGCGAGGGGAAGGTATATGTACGACCTTCTCGAGGGGCAGGGATGTACTTGCGGGCTATTCCTCGCCGGTCAGGGGTCTTCGCTGGAACAGCTGGCCTGGAATGCTCGCGAAGAATCGTCGCCACGACGGGGGGTCGGGCCGGTCGACCAGTAGCTGTCTGAGAACGTCTGAGGCCGCTCCCACGAGCGGGGCGCCGTGACCCCCGCATAAGACGTCGAAGTCCAGTGAGGCCAGCAGCCGCAGCGATTCCCTGTACGCCTCGCCGTCGTACCCCGGGAAGGGGACCGACCGGCTGAGCCGCGCGCCGTCGCTGAACAGGGTGTCTCCGGTGAACAGCACCCCCCTCTTCGGAAGCAGATAGCAGGCGCTCCCCGGCGTGTGGCCGGGCGTGTGGATCACCTGGACCGTCTCGGAAAGGGGGAGAACTTCCCCGCCGTCGACCACGTCGGTCACGAGTGTCCTCTGAAGAAACGGCAGCGGGGCCCTGAGACTCGTGAAGGCGCCCATGTAGCTGAGGGAGACGTCGCGGTTGGAGTGGGTCTTGGTGTCGAGAGTGTGAGCCACGATCCGGGCTCCCGTCCGTCTGCAGATCGACAGGGCGCCGCCGGTATGGTCCGGGTGGCTGTGTGTCATCAGGATGTGCTCGAGCTCTTCGGGGCTCCTCCCGATCCCTCTGATGTAGCGCTCCAGGGACCGGGCGCTCCAGGGCATGCCCGAGTCGACAAGTGTCAGCGCATCGCCCTCGATGAGGTACATCCGCGACCATGCGATTCCCGGTACCTCGTGAATCCCGGGCAAGATCTCCACCGGGCGGCCCTCCTCGCCGTTCGACGGCCGGGACGCTGCCGCCGGACCCGGTCCAGTGTACCTTCTCGTCGATCCCGGTGGTAGCGTCGAGGCGGTCATCCAGGGCCTTTTCATTCTCCCACTATTCCCCGTACCTCCCCCGTTGAGGTGCCCACTTATTCCCGCCCACCCGGCCGGTAAGACCGGCAGCTATGAAGACCGGGAGGGGCGACTTGCAAAAGGCCACGCCGCCAGAGATTCAGGGGCACCCATCCGTCTTAGGCGGACCGCGAAGGGGCCCTGCCCCCGTGCAAACCCCCGGCCGGGGCCTAGCACATGCCCTGTGCGCTCCTACGCTCAGGAAGGTCGGAGTCGTGGAACGACTACTGGATGGCCAACTATCGAATTTTGAAAAAGCCCTGGCGGTGATGGGGCCCGCCGCGGGAAAGCTTGGTGACCGTGGCCGCGCCGTCAGCGTCCAAGCGGTCCTCCTGGGTGCCGGCACACACTGCCGCGGCCCGCGGTTGTACGAACAGGGCCTCGCTCCACCTGTCACCCGGCTGTACGGGTGGCGCTGACCGACGCTGCCGGGCCGGAGCTGCCCTGGGTGCAACCCTCCACCTACGACATCCGCATGTAGACGTGCTCGCAACAGTTGGGTCGCGGCGGCACAATCCTCAGGGGATACGGAAAGAGTGTGAAACCCTACACAATGTTGACAGTGTTGTGGGCGATATGTAGTCTCGTGGCAAGGGCGCGAACGCAATATGGACGAATGCCAGTGCTCGCCCGGCGCCTTTTGAGGCATCGACGGCTTGGAGTGCACGAGGGGGAACGAGCAGGATCGGCCCCTAGATGGTGGTCGGAACGCACTCGCAAGACCGGGATTCCGGGCGAGCATCAGGGTCGAGGCCGCACGGGGAACCGACGGGCCCCGTGCGGCCTCCCGTTCTCACAGGAGGTGGACTCATGGAAGCTGCCGAAACCGCCATCGGCTATTCCGTTCCGACGGATTCGGAGCTGGACGTGCTTCGCCGCGTCGACCTGTTCCGAGAGCTGACGGACGAGCAGATTCAGGAGGTGGCGTCGCTAGGTCAGCCGCTGCAGATCTCGGCGGGCCAGGCGCTCGTGCAGGCCGGTGAGGCGGGCAATCTGCTCTTCGTGGTCATCAGAGGATTCGCCCAGCTAACGGCCCGGTCCGCCGCCGGTGAGATCCCCGTCCGGGCCGCCGGTCCGGGAAAGGCGTTCCCGCTAGCGGCGCTCGTGGGGTCGGGAACGCTCATCACCTCCGCCGAGGCGATAACGGACATGGACCTGCTCGCGCTGCCGCGCGCGCCACTGCTGGCGCTCTGCCGCCGAGACCCGGCGATCGGTATGGGTATCTACGCGGCGATCGCCGAAGTGTTCGGAGAACGGTACAAGAAGACTCTGGCGCACCTTACCACGGCGGCCGAGCAGGTCCTGAGGCAGTCCGACTTCTTCGCCAACGTGTGAGAAGACCTCGGACTCAACGGGAGCCGCGGATCGGGCGGCCGGTCCGGTCAGACCCTGCTTTAGCCCGAATCCACCGAATGACGGCCTTGGGGACAGCCCATGAAGAAGCTAGAGGGTGCTCCTCTGAATCTGGGATAATGGTTTTGGAACAGAAACCCGCGCGGAAACAAGGAGCACCCAATAGATGCTGCCACAGAACAAACCCGACCGTATCCGCATCCTCTTTGACGACCATCGCCTGGTGGCCAATGCCGGCCTGCTCGTGCCGGCCACCCTCGCCCGGCACCTGGGCCTGCGAGAACTCGTCGACCATCACCTTGACCTCGGCGGCGCGCCGGGACGGGCGAACACGGGGGACAAGATGCTGACGCTGGTCGCTTCCGCGCTGGCTGGCGGCGACTGCATCGACGACGCCGATGCGCTGCGCGCTGGTGGGACGGTCGGTGTTCTAGGCTGCGTGGTCAAGGCGCCATCCACCCTGGGGACGTTCCTGCGCAGCTTCCGGTGGGGGCATGTCCGTCAACTCGACCGCGTGAGCCGCCAGTTGTTGGCCCGGGCCTGGGCCGCTGGGGCCGGACCCGGCGACTCGCCCCTGACCATCGACCTGGACTCGACCATCTGCGAGACCTATGGACTGGCCAAGGAGGGAGCGCGCCACCACGGCTATACCGGCAAGCGGGGCTATCACCCCCTGTTGGCCGTCGCCGCCGGCACCGGCGACGTGCTGATGTCCCGGCTGCGCGAGGGCCGCGCCAACACCGCTCGGGGCGCCGCCCACTTCCTGCGTGAAACGGTGAGCCGGGTTCGCCGTGCCGGGGCCAGCGGGCAACTTACGGCGCGGGCCGACAGCGGCTTCTACGCCCACGCTCTCGTCGCCGCCTGTCGTGAGATGGATGTCCGCTTCTCCATCACCATCCGCCAGCACAAAAGCCTGCGGAACCTGATCGAGGCGATTCCCGATGCAGACTGGACGCCGGTCCCCTACTGGATGGACGGCGCCGCCGATGTGGCGCAGACCACCTACACCCCCTTCCGGACTGAGCCCGGCGCCGCACCGGTGCGGCTCATCGTCCGGCGGGTGAAGCCCACGCCCGGTTCCCAACTGGCCCTCTTCGCCACCTACAGCTATCACGGCTTCATCACCGACCGGGACGGAGAGACCCTGGAACTGGAGGCCGACCACCGCCGCCACGCCGAGATCGAGAACGCCATTCGAGACCTCAAGTACGGCGTCGGTCTGAACCACATGCCGTCCGGCCGCTTCGCCGCCAACGGCGCTTGGCTGGCGGTACAGGTGATGGCCCACAACCTGGCCCGCTGGACGGCGCGGATCGGTCTGGGCGAGCAGATCGCGACCACCAAGACCCTTCGGCGACGGTTCTTCTCCCTGGCCGGACGGCTCACCCGCTCGGCACGCCGCCTCACCCTGCATCTGCCACAGCGCTGGCCTTGGGAAACCCAGTTCAGTCGCGCCCTGGCACGGCTGCGAGCGATTCCACTCCCAGCCTGACGGCGCCCGTCCGCAACTGACCCGCCATCCGCCCAACCGAACGTCCCCGCAAACTCGCGCCAGTCCGGTCCGCGAGCACCTCTCGCCGCGTCCTCTCCCCGCCATCTCGCCCTACCCAACGTCCCCAGACGGTCACAAGGTCTCCCCGCGGCGGCTGAAGACAGACACCGGCCCCATTTACCCGAATCGTGCCCGGACCATCGCCTCCCTTTGCCCCTCATCACCCATTCTGCTGCTGCAACGTCATACCTTCGGTGGATTCGGGTTTAGGCTACGGATCAGGGCACGACGCTGGTGATCTCGGAGTGGGCAACGGTCAATCACTGAAGAGAGTACGAGAACCTGCCTGAACGAATGGTCCTGCTCAAGCGCATGGAGGCGCTGGTTGTCCAGCCCGCGACAACCGAGATGTGGGTGGAGTCTCCGGTTATCGGCTAGGTTCGGAGGTCGCGAAAGGGCCTGGGGAAGCCCCAGCAAAAACCCTTTCGACCATCCCCCTGGCCCCCTTCCGGGCCAGGAAGGGGGGAGAGAAGTATCTGAGGGAAACCCTCAGACTCCCGGCAAAGGGGCCTCGCCCCTCTGCACACCCCGTTGTTTAGTCTTGCCATCGGGACTCCGCCCGATCCCGCCGCGCCAATGGAGGAGCAAGGTCCTGCTACGGGCCCGGGTGGCCTCTGCGCAGCGCCCGCCCCGGATGGGCGCCGGTGTGCTTGCCGTGGTCGACGACGATCTCGCCGTTGACTATCACGTAGTCGACGCCCACCGAGAACTGCTTCGGATCGTACCTGCTCGCCGGAGCGGATATCTCCTCGTAGTCGAACACGGTGATGTCCGCCCTGAAGCCGTCGCGCAGGATCCCACGGTCCGGCAGGTCCAGCCGCTGGGCAGGGTAGGAGGTCATCTTCCTGATGGCCTCGGGCAACGTCATCCGGCCCTCCTCCCGAACGTACTTCGCGATGATCACCGGAAACGTTCCGTAGGCCATCGCCGGCGGGTAGTCGCCGAGGAGCAGCGCGTCGCTACCCACCATCTGCAACGGGTGCTGAACGAACAGGGGGAGGGTCGCGGCGTCGATCCCCTCCGCGTGGAACGAGACCTGGAGATCCTCGTCCAGCACCAGGTCGAACAGCGCCTCGACCGGGTCCGTGCCCATCATCTCCGCGACCTGGGACATCGTCTTTCCCTCAAAGCGCTGGTTGTGCGCCTTCTTGAAGTAGGTGAGCATGATCGCGTCCCAGCCGCCTGCGTCCTTGGCGAACGACGGGTTGACCTCCTTCTTCATCAGGGCCCGGGCCTCTTTGTCGCGGAGCGCCTCCATGATCTTCTCCGGGCCGCCGTCCGAGGCCCACTGGGGCAGGAAGTAGGTCAGCCTGGTGCCTCCGTGGCTGTAGGGGAAGCAGTCGAAGGTGACGTCCATACCTTCTTTCTCGCGGGCGTTCTCGACCAGCTCGAGGATGGGCCTCGCCCCCCTGAACTTGCCGTGGCCTGCCGGTAGCAGGTGCGTGATGTGGATCGGCGACCCGCTTCTGCGGCCGATCTGCAGCGCCTCGCGGTGCGGGTCGAGATAGCCGTCTCCCAGTGGGAACCGCACGTGGGTATGGTAGAAGCCGCCCAGCCGCGCCACCTCCTCGGACAGCTCGACCAGCTCGTCGGTGTCGGCGTAGCTGCCCGGAGGGTAGTCGAGGCCGGTGGACATGCCGACGGCACCAGCGTCCATGCTATCCCGCAGCAAGCCCTTCTGGCGGTCCATCTCCGCGGCGGTCGGGCGCCGGTCGTTCCACCCCATCGCGCCGACCCGCAGCGGCGAGTTTCCCACTACGTAGGCGACGTTTACGGACACGTTACCGTCGTACATGGCCATGTACTCGGGCACGGTGGACCACAGCTTCGGCAGGTCGGGCGTGCCCTCCAGTCCGGAGTTGATCTGGATCATCCGACGCAGGTCCTCTGGGTCGGCAAAAGGGGCGTAGGAGTTGCCGTCGATCCCGAAGAGCTCGGTGGTGATACCCTGGTGTACCTTCGGCATGTGGTGGGGGTCGACGAGGATCATGAGCGCCGAGTGAGCGTGGACGTCGATGAATCCGGGACACACGACCTTCCCGGCGGCATCGACGCGGGTGCCGGCCTGCATCGAGGACGTGTCGCCCTTCAGGATCGACACGGTGTTGTCCTTCACACCGACCGTCCCGAAGATGCCCGGGTTGCCTGTGCCGTCCACTATCAGCCCGTTTTCGATCATCAGGTCGAACATGCCAGCCCTCCTCTTCGCTGAGACGGTGCCGTTGGTGCCCCGATTCTATGGTCTCGGGCGGCAGTGAGCTCGGGCGTCCGGCACCCCAAGCCCCGCAAAGGGGGCTCTGCCCCCTGGAGACCGTGCGCCCCTACGACGTGGTGGACCGGCACCCCCCAGATTCCCCACCTGACATGGTTGGGAGCTGCTTGGTGTGCTTTCAGGGGGTGTCCGGATGTCGACCAGGGGTGACGCATGACATGATCGGGCATCGGACAGGGTCTCGGGTGCCGTCTTTGAGGGTATCGGCAGCGGTTCGCTGCCAATTATGGCTGTTCTCAGGCCAAAGAAGGCATGGCCGAGCCTGGCAACTCGGCAGAGTCGCCTACAAACCGATGCTCCAGGCAGGGTCGCCTATGCTCGATGCGGCTCGGCAGCCAGCGCCAATATCCTCTGCCGCGCCCTGAGCAGCAACTCGTATGAGGGATGGCCCCGGGCCAGACGGATGATCAACCTCCTGGCGTGACGCATCACACGGCCCGGTAGGGCGATCAGGGCGAAGCGCACCGCCTTCAGACGCTTGCCCACCCACTGTTCGCCCAACACCAGCCGCTTCATGGCAGAGTTCAGGTTGAAGGCCAGCACCGATATGGCCCACCATGCGGCGTTGGCCCCGAACAGCCCCGACGGCAGCCGGCCCCCAGCCAAGTCACTCTTCAGAACGCTGTGGACCTCCTCGCCCTTGCCGCACCTCTGTCTCGACCACCAGATCAACTCATCTGCCGTAATGCTCCGGTTGGTCACCACGCCGAAGACCTTGTACCAGCCTCTGTTGGACAGCTCCATCGCGGGGAATGGAAGCTCCATCTGCCCCTCCATTCCCGGCAGAGGCTGTTCGATCAACCGCTCCCTGGTAGCTATGAACCGATACTCAGGGCTGTTCTTGGAGTGCCCTATCCAGTTAGGCACGAAGTTCACATCAGCCCACTGCTGACCCGTGTCCACACGATGCTCCCCAACCTTGCGGTACAGCGTCTGCCAGTCTTGCTCGGCGACCTCGGACACCGCACGGCGGAACTCCGTCGTCACGTCGACCCCAACCGCAAACTCGATCACCCCGAACCGCTCGTCTCCACCCTCCGCGCAGTACCGCAGCAACTCCCGCTGGTACCCCGCCGTATCCGACCTCAGCATCACCTTCTCCACCCCCGCAGGCAGACGGCCCAGCGCTTCAATCAACACTCGCAACTGCTGATGGCCCGCAGGTACGTTGCCGTCCCGAAACTCCGAATGCACGATCAACTCGGCCTCTGACCAGTAGGTGATCAGCGGCTGGTACGCCCTGTACTTCTTGTAGCTGGGGAGCGCCTCCTGCTTGCGCGTCTCCACCAGTGTGGCATCCATGTCCAGAGTGGCCTCGGTCTGAGGCGAACGGCTCTGCGCGAAGCCCACCAGGTCGGCGTTCACCTTGCGCAGACCCTTCATAGCTCCATTGGGAGCAGGTATGAATGCTCTGTGAGCTTCCCGCATCGACTCCTCGCCCGCGTCATGGAACCTCTCCAGATACCGGAACACCGCAGACTCCGACGGCACGCTCCGACGACGCTCGACTCGCCATCTCTTCTCCAACGCCCTGCGCTCGCTGAGACGCATACCACAGGTCTCGAACTCTCGAAACATCCTGCACAGCCCTCTGTCCTTCTCAAGGAGATCAAGGTCGGACACCGACTCGCCGCCTGCCAAGTTCAGCAGCATCAGCGAGATGATCATCTGGCTGTCCGTCCAGCCCTGACCTCTCTCCCGCAGTCTCACGTGGCGCTCTACCGATGACCTCAAACCCGCTGCTTGCATCAACTCCAGGTACGTCATCAGGCCGGACAGCCCCGTCATACCCGTCGAGCCCTTCTCCTGCTCGTACTGGAATGCCAGTAAGCCTTGCTTCATAATAGCTGCACCTCGTTGGTGATCGTTTCTCTTGGTCAAGAAACATCTTAGCCCGCTTCGTGGCGGGCGCCAACGAGGTCTTTCTCTTATCTAGGTGGGGAATCTGGGCTCGGGCGCGCAGCTTGATGACCTCGATTCCTCGGCGTAGACGTCGGGCGCACAACCGTGCGCCCCTCGTGGTGGACCGGCACCCCGGCTCGCCTTGTGGGAGGTGTCCGAAGGACGTATACTTGCGCTATACGTTAGGGATTTGCATCGTAAAAGACGAACAGTATCTCGTATCACAGCTCGACAGTAGACGTTCCGTCGAGTCGGTCGGCCACTTCGCCCGGCCGGCCTGCGGGAGACCGCTGGGCCACCTCCTTGACTGATCAGTCCGTAGCCGGCGAAGAGGCCCTCCGGGGCGAGTCACCGGCCGCCGCCGGAGAGGTGGGGGCCAGGGTCGTAGACTCCGAAGGCCGGTCGTGGATCGATGTCGGAGGCAGCTACGGATCGGTCAACGTGGGCTACGGACGCCTCGAGGTCGCCCAGGCCGCCTACGAGCAGATGCTCAGGGTCACCCCGTCCCAGTTCCGCTCGCCGGGAGAGTCCGCGCTCAGCCTGATCGACCGGCTCGCTTCCGCCTCTCCGATCCCGCAGCCACGGATATTCCTCGTCCGGTCGGCCTACGAGGCATCAGACGCGGCCCTCCGAGTCGTCAGGGCATTCCACCAGATGGCGGGCGACGGGTCACGAACGGGTATCATCACCCCCGGCGACAGCTACCGCGCGGCGGACGGTCTCAGCACGGTCCGGGCGGGTGAGGACGACTCGAACCTCGAGCCGAACGTGATTCTTGCCCCCCAGCCCAATCCCTACCGCTGCCCGATGGGAGGACGGTCCGCGTTCGACTGCGCGGTCCGATGTGCTCACGCCGTCGAGGACCTGATCCTGTCGCACGGCGCCGAGACGATCGCGGCGGTGGTCGCCGAGCCCATCTTCACTACTGAGGGGGCGGTCGTACCGGGAGAAGAGTACTGGCCGATGCTGCGCGAGATCTGCAACGAGTACGGAGTCCTACTCGTCGCCGATGAGGTCGTCACCGGCTTCGGACGGACCGGCCGGATGTTCGCCGTTGAGCACTGGGGCGTGACTCCCGACCTGATAACCCTGGGGATCGGGAATCAGGGGAGCCACCTGCCGCTCGGAGTGGTGATAGCAAAGGAAGAGGTGGCGGGCGGCCTGCCGGAGGACCTGCTCCCGATGCGGGGCCATCCCGTGTCCACGGCTGCCGCCGTCCGAACGCTGGAGATCATCCAGGCCGAGCATCTGGACGGCAACGCAGCTTCGATCGGCGGCTACTTCAAAGAGCAGCTCGAAGGGCTCAAGGTCGACCATCCGATTCTGGGGGACGTTCGCGGGCTCGGCCTCATGCTCGCGATGGAGCTGGTCGGCGACCGGGAGACCGGGGCCGGCTTCCCGCCGGAGTCCGGCGTCGACGACAGGCTGACCGAGGCATTTGCGAGGAGGGGACTGATCCTGAGGTCGGAGAGCGGGATCGTGAGGATGGGCCCGCCCCTCGCGGTGACGCGCGACGACGTCGATGAGATCGTCCACGGCATCGACCTGGCTCTGTGGGGGGTCGAGGGCGACCTCGGAATATCGACGCCCCCGTAGTCGATGGCGTTTCTGAGGAGTGAACAAGACCCAGGGGTGTGCAGAGCCCGGCAGGTCGGGATTGCCGGGAGTCTGAGAGCCTGCCCTGAACTCCGATTTATCGAGAGTCTCGACATAGCCGGACCTGTCGAAGGGGTGTCCCTCAGATATCATTTCTCCCTCCTCCCAGGGAGTGGGGGCGATCACCTAAGAGGCTTCCAGCCCTTTGCCCAGGTAGGATCATCCCGACTGTAGGAAACACAGCTACTAACCGGACAACCTGAAAATAGGAGAAGTACAACGACAACTAACGATTCGAAGCAGCAACCAGATTCAACCCGCGTAGCGGTTTTCATCGACGGAAGCAACCTGTACCACAGTCTGGAGGAGAATTGCGGGCGGTTCGACGTGAACTTCCACGCGTTTTCGACCAAGCTCGCGAAGGGACGGACCCTGTTCCGAACCTACTACTACAACGTCCTGAGGGACCGAGAGCGCAATCCGCAGGCCTATGACGACCAGCAGAAGTTCCTGGCCGCTCTCTACAAGACGCCCTACATGGACATCCGCCTGGGCGGGTCCAAGATGAGAGGCGACGTCGCAGTCGAGAAGGGGATCGACATAATGCTGGCGACCGACATGCTTCGGTTCGCCTGGAACGATCTCTATGACGTGGCCGTGCTGGTGAGCGGTGACGGCGACTACGCCTATGCCGTGCAGGCGGTCAAGGACCTGGGCAAGTACGTCGAGGTAGCGGCGTTCACGTCCAATCTGTCCTACGAGCTGACGCAGGTTGCCGACGACAGGGAGTTCTTCACCAAGACCTACTTCTCGGACCTCTGGAGCCGAAGACGTGCCGTGGGCGGAGGGGCCCGTCAGGAGGGAGGGAGAGCCCGTCAGCAAAGCGGAGGGGCTCGTCAGGAAAGCGGAGAGGCCCGTCAGCAAAGCGGAGGGGCTCGTCAGGAAAGCGGAGAGGCCCGTCAGCAAAGCGGAGGGGCTCGTCAGGAAAGCGGAGAGGCCCGTCAGCAAAGCGGAGAGGCCCGTCAGCAAAGCGGAGGGGCTCGTCAGGAAAGCGGAGAGGCCCGTCCGGCAAAGCGGAGGGGCTCGTCAGGAAAGCGGAGAGGCCCGTCAGGACAGTGGGAGGGCCCGTCAGGAAAGCGGAGAGGCCCGTCAGGACAGTGGGAGGGCCCGTCAGGAAAGCGGAGAGGCCCGCCAGGACAGTGAGAGGGCCCGTCAGGAAAGCGGAGAGGCCCGCCCGGACAGCGGGAGGGCCCGTCAGGAAAGCGGAGAAGTCCGTCAGGATGCCGACGGTGCCTCGGAGAAGCCCAAGAGCGCACCGAGGCGCCGGGGCTGGCGCATCGGCCGCTCCCGGCGGACGCCCGGCAAGGGAGAAGGGTCCCCGGCCGAGAATTCGTAACCGGGTTCCGGCTCCGGGCTATCGGGACGGAAACCTAGCCGCCAGTACGTCGATGATGAGCCTGGCGGCGAGCTGGCTGGTGATGTCGGCGACATCGTAGGCTGGGGCGACCTCGACCAGGTCCAGCCCGACGAGATGTGACCTCTTCACCAGTGCGGTTAGGCAGTCCCGGGCCTCCCGGTAGAACAGCCCACCGATCTCAGGGGTGCCGGTCGCCGGTGCCTGAATCGGGTCCATGACGTCGATGTCGAATGTCACGTACAGGTTCTCGCCACGCGGTATGGCTGCCACGACGCCGCTCGGGCCTAGCTCTCGGAAGCGGTTGGCCGAGATGACGAGGACCCCGTCCCTCTGCGACTCCTCGTACTGGCGCCTCCGGGCGTGACGGATCCCGATCGACGTGATGTGGTCGACGAATGGAAGCTCGCGGCACCGGCGGACGGGGCTGGCGTGGGTGTGCAGCGCTCCCTGGACCTCGTGGGTGTAGTCCATGTGAGCGTCGAAGTGGACTATGTTCAGCGGGTCGAAGCGGCTCAGGGCGCGCACCACCGCGGGGGTGATCGAGTGGTCGCCCCCGACGACCACCGGGAACGACCCACGCTCGACGATCTTCTCGACCGCCGCGTTAAGCCTGGCGTAGTTGTCGAGAACGTCCGACGGGACGACGCTGACGTCGCCGCAGTCGGCCATGGTGACCCCCCGCAGCAGATCGTCCTCCAGATCGACGTCGAAGTAGCCCTCGGCGTCCTCCTGCCTGCCCTGAGGGTCGGAGTAGACGAAGGCTCTGGGGGCGTCTCTTATCGCGTCCGGCCCGTACCGGGCACCGGGCCTCCCGAACGTCGCCTGATCGAACGGCATGCCGAGAAGCGCGATGTCGGCGTCGAGATCGTCGAGGTCCCTGCACAGGGGCGCCTTGAAGAAGGTGCGCGGCCGGGCGCTGGACACCGGCCAGCGCGCGTCCGAGGGCTCCGTGTACTGTGAGGGATCGCGGGGGCCGGCCGCGGGGCCTGATGGGTCGTCGGGGCACATTTGGCAGCCATCCTACCACAGCCTCTGCGCGGCGACGGGCGGAGGCTTCGGGCCATCTAGGGTCTTTTCAATTTCCCCCTACTCCCCCGTATCTTCCCCGTTGGGGTGCCCTCTTATTTCCACCCACCCGGCCGGTAAGACCGGCAGCTATGAAGACTGGGAGGGGCGACTTGCAAAAGGCCACGCCGCCAGAGATTCAGGGGCACCCCAAACCCCGCAAAGGGGGCTCTGGCCCCTTCGGAACCCCCGGCCGGGGCCTGTCGCACTTCCTGTGCGCCCCTACGCTCACGAAAGTCGGACCTGTGGAACCACATGCTGGATGGCCTAGTATCGGGCTTTGAAAAGCCCTGTCTGGCCATCTCCGAACGCCCAATAAATTACGGCGTCTGTGATATACTCCGCACGGCAATTTCGGGCCCCGGATTTGCCCCCGAACGACGAGTAAGGACGAGTTAGGAGACGGAATGCCAGGCCACGCCGTATTGGGCGGTCAGTGGGGCGACGAGGGTAAGGGGAAGATCGTGGACTTCCTCTCCCGGGATGTCGACATAGTCGCCCGGTTCGCGGGCGGCAATAACGCCGGGCACACGGTGCTCAACGACCGAGGGAAGTTCACGCTGCACATCGTTCCCTCGGGCATCTTCTGGGAGCAGACGACCGCGATCATCGGGAACGGGGTCGTTATCGACGCCGACATACTACTCGATGAGATAAACGACATCGAGAAGCGGGGCGTCCGACTGGACGGGCGGCTCATCATCAGCGAGCGGGCCCATATGGTAATGCCGTACCATGTCGCGCTGGACGGTCTCGCAGAACAGGCGATGGGCGGCAAGGCCATCGGCACCACGCGCAAGGGGATCGGGCCCGCGTATTCGGACAAGGCCGCACGTACCGGGATCCGAGCGGCTGACCTTCTGGACGTCGACTCGCTCCTGCCCCGCCTGGAGCGAGCCATCGGACATGCGAACGCGCTGATCACCGGCATCTACGGCGGCGAGCCGTTATCGGTGGCCGCCGTCTTCGAAAAGTGCAAGGAGTGGGCGGCCGGTCTCGCGCTCTTCATCGGTCCGGCGGAGGCGGAGATCTACGAGGCCCTCAAAGCGGGCCAGACGGTCCTGCTGGAGGGCGCTCAGGGGGCCCTGCTGGACCTGGATCACGGCACCTATCCGTATGTGACGTCGTCCAATCCGACGATCGGCGGCGCCTGCGTCGGCCTCGGAATTCATCCGAAGCAGATCGACAGCGTCATCGGTGTCTTCAAGGCGTACACGACCCGCGTCGGAACCGGGCCGTTTCCCACCGAGCTCCACGGTGAGACGGGCAATGCCATCAGGGAGCTGGCTCAGGAGTTCGGTGCGACCACCGGGAGGCCGCGCCGGGTCGGGTGGTTCGATGCCGTCGCGGCTCGCTACAGCGCACAGATCAACGGCTACACGTCGGTTGTGCTGACCCGCCTGGACGTTCTGGACGGCTTTCATCCGCTGAAGATATGCACGGCCTACGACCTGAGCGGCGAGAGGCTGGAAGACTTCCCGGGCGGGCTGGCGACGCTAGAGCGCTGCAAGCCTATATACGAGGAGCATCCCGGCTGGGATACGCCGACGGCAAGCGCCACGCGCCTCGAAGACCTGCCCGACGGAGCGCGGACCTACGTCGACAGGCTACAGGAACTGATAGGGTGCAGCATCGACATGATCTCGACGGGCCCCCACCGTCACGAGACGATATCCGTCCGCCCGGTCATGTAGAAGGGGGTTACGCCCCATCCCCGGTCTGCACTCGGGCTAAGGGTGCGCCCCGGCTTGGACTGCGTTCTCCTCCCGCCCCCCTTTGGGGTGCTCTCCTTCCTACCCGCCCGCCCTGGGTTTTTGGGTGGCACCCCAAACCCCGCAAAGGGGGATGAGCCCCCTTTTGAACCCCCTTGCTTGGCCAAGCGATACGGGATGCCCCTCTACCGCACCCTCTTTCCGAGCTCCGCCAAATCACCCCTAGGCGTAGGGGCGCACGGCCGTGGGCCCGTCGCCTGTCAGATCATTGCCATCCCCACGCCGGGGGAGAGTTACAGAGGGGGTTCCCTCCGCTTCGGACGACCTCCACCTAGTCGCTGACGGCGACGGCCACCGGCAGGTCGATCTTGTAGCGTGACACCACTGAGTCGATCGTGGCGGCCTCCGACGCGTCGGCGGGCACCAGAGGCAGTCGTGGCCTCCCGACATGGAACCCCGCCCTGCCGACCGCGTGCTTGACCGGGATCGGGTTGGACACGACGAAGAGCACTTTGAACAGCTCCAGCAGCCTGCGATGCTCCTCGGCCGCCCCTTCGAGGTCTCCGGCGAGGATCATGGCCATCATGGTCTTGATCTGCTTGCCGACCAGGTGGGACGCGACGCTGACCACACCGTAGCCGCCCACGCTCATGATGGGGAAGGTCTCGTCGTCGTTGCCGCTCCACACTCGGAAGCCGGGTTTTGCGTCCCGAATGATGCGAGTGATCTGCACCAGGTCGCTGCCGGCCTCCTTGACGCCGGCGATGTTCTCGACCTCGCTCAGCCGGACCGTTGTCTCGACGCTCATGTTCAGGCTGGTCCGGCTGGGGACGTTGTAGAGAATGCACGGGATGGTGACGCCTTCCGCGATGGCTCGGAAGTGCTGATACAGACCCTCCTGCGGGGGCTTGTTGTAGTATGGGACCACCAGAAGGACGCCGTCGGCCCCCTGCCGCTCGGCCTCCCTGCTCAGCTCCAAACTCTCCCTGGTGCTGTAGTTTCCGGTGCCGGCTATTACGGCGGCTCGCTCGCCTACCGCGCCCTTGATCTCCGCGAAGAGCCGCAGCTTCTCCTCTGTGGTCAGGGCAGGGGACTCACCCGTCGTGCCCGACACGACGAGTCCGTCGCTTCCAGATTCCACCAGCGCCAGAGCCAGCCGCTTGGCCTCCTCGTAGTCGACCTCACCGCCCTCGTCGAAGGGCGTGATCATCGCAGTGATCAACCGTCCGATGTGCACCATTGCTATCTCCTTCTCGGGGCGCCAAGCAGGTCCCTGGCCAGAACCTCGTCCGCGATCTGAATCGCGTTCAGCGCCGCTCCCTTACGCAGGTTGTCCGTCACGATCCACAGGGCGAGCCCCCTGGGGTGCGAGGCGTCCCGGCGAATCCGGCCCACGAACACCTCGTCCTTACCCTCGGCATCGATCGGCAAAGGATACAACCCCTCGTTCGGCTCGTCCAGCACCTCGATGCCCGGGAACTTCGAGAGGTGCTCCCTGGCCTCGACAGGGTCCATCAGCTGGGACAGCTCGACGTGCACGGCGAGGCTGTGCCCAACGACCACCGGGACGCGGACGCAGGTGGCCGAGAGGGGAAGGTCCGGAAGGTGCAGGATCTTCCGGGTCTCCTGCACCATCTTCGTCTCCTCCCGAGTGTACCCGTCCTCCAGGAACGGCTCGATGTGCGGCAGGACATTGAACGCTATCTGGTGCGGATACACTCTGGGCTCGACCCGGTCGCCCTCGAGAACCTGCCTCGACTGGCTCCTGACCTCTTCCACCGCGGCCGAGCCGGTCCCGGAGACCGACTGGTAAGTGTCGGCGATCACCCGCTGGACGGGGTTGACGTCGTTGAGGGCCTTGAGGACCATGACGAGCGGCGTCGTAGAGCAGTTGGGGATGGAGACGATGCCGCGGTGATGCGCCAGGTCGCCGCCGTTCACCTCCGGCACCACCAGGGGGACGCCGGGGTCCATCCGGAAGGCCGAGCTGTCGTCGATCACCAGGGCTCCGGCTCCCACGGCCACTGGCGCCAGCTCGCGGCTCACGTCGGAGCTGGCCGAGATGAACGCGACGTCCACGTCCCCCAGAAGGGCCGGGGTCGCCTCCTCGACGGGCAACTCGTGCCCGTTGACGGTGAGGAGCTTGCCCCACGACCTGCTGGAGGCGCACAGACGAACCGAGTCGGCCGGGAAGCCCCGGGTCTCGAGAAGACGCAGGAATACCTTTCCGACCGCGCCGGTGGCGCCTATTACCGCGATCCTACAGCCGCTCAACCTCTCCTCCTGGAATAGATGATAACCGCTTTTGGAGGTCAGTTCCAGGAGGGTCAGGGGCGAGGGGGGCGGGCGTACGGCCGTACGCCCCTACACGCCGCCGTGAGCCGGTCGAGGGGCCTAGAGCCCGAGGATTTTCTCCAGTCCCACGGTCAGACCGGGCTTCTTGACCGCCTCGCGGATGGCCAGCATCACGCCCGGCATGAAGCTCTCGCGCCCGATGGAGTCGTGCCGGATGGTCAGGGTCTGGCCCGGACCACCGAAGACAAGCTCGTGGTGGGCGACCCTGCCCTGCATCCGGGCGCTGTGGATGGAGACGCCGCCGTCTGAGGTTCCTCCCCTTGTGCCGGGGAGGGTCTCTTTGTCCGCCGCAGGTGCCAGGTATTTCTTGCCCTTGGCCTTACCCTTGCCCTCTTCCGCCGCCCGCGCGATCGCCAGCGCCGTTCCGGATGGGGCGTCGATCTTGGCCTCGTGGTGGGTCTCGATCAGGTCGGCGTAGTCGAAATGGCGGCCCGCGATCCGGGCCAGATGGATCATGAGCACCGCGCCTATCGCGAAGTTGGGGGCGATCACTATACCGACCTGGTGCTTTCGGGCCAGGTCGCCGGCCTCCCGCAGATCGTCGTCCGAGAGTCCGGTGGTGCCGACGACGACGCTCACGCCGGACCGGGCGGCCACACGGATCGCCATGACGGCGCCTTCGGCGCTGCTGAAGTCGACCGCCACCTGGGCGCCGGATATGATCTTTTGGAGCGAATGGGAGAGGGGGATGGTGCCCGATCCATCCGGCAGGGGGAGGGAGTCAGAGGCCGCGCGCCCATCGGCGGCGCCAAAGGGCTCCAGTCCTGGCTCGGCACAGACGGCCTTCAGGACCTCCTGGCCCATCCTGCCCAGAACGCCGTGGACCACAACCCTCGTGCCGGCCATTGCTGCGCTCCAGCGCCGTCGAATCTAGCAGGGAGTTGGGAAGTGTTCCCAGCTAGCCCTGCCATCCTCGTTTGAGAAAAGGGGGAAAGTGTTCTGAGGGACACCCTCAGACTCCCGGCAACGGGGCTTCGCCCCTCTGCACTCCCCATTCTTCATCAGCTTGTTGTAGGTAAATGGACGGGGAAGTTTGGTATCTGAGGGACACCCTCAGACTCCCGGGCTCTGCCCCTCTGCAGCCTGCTGTTGGTAAGAGGAGGGGGAAGTTTGGTATCCTCAGACTCCTGGCAATCCCGACTTGTCGGGATCTGCACTCCCCATTCTTGATCGGCCTGCTGCTGACTATCTGCGGGGTGGTGGCCTGCGTCCGCCGGGTGGCCGGAAGCCCGGCCTCGGGCCGCCCCTTCCCGGGCCACCGGATCGCGGCCCGCCGCGGTCGCGTCCGCCCCCCTGACCGCCGTAGCCCGGCCGGCCGCCGTCGCCGACCGGCGGTCTGGACTCTGCGGACGGCCCATCGCCACGATCGCCTTCTTCCAGTCCGTCCTCCGCCCCTTCTCCGCCCTCCAGCAGGGCGCGCCGGGACAGGCTGACGCGGCCCGTATCGTCGACGGCTCGTACCACCACGGTTATCTCGTCTCCGACACTCACGACGTCCTCGACGCTGGGGACCCGGTAGTTCGCAAGCTCGCTGATGTGCACCATGCCGTCCTTGCCGGGAAGGAGCTCCACGAACGCCCCGAAGTCGAGGACCCGCACGACCTTACCCGTAAAGATGTCGCCCGCCTTGATCTCCCTGGTCAGGCCCTGGATCGTCTCGATGGCCCGCTTGACGGCGTCCGAATCCGGCGAACCCACGTAGACCGAGCCGTCGTCCTGCACGTCGACGGTCGCGCCGGTCTCCTCGATAATCTTGCGGATGACCTTGCCGGCCGGGCCGATGACGAGGCCGATCTTCTCGACAGGGATCTGGATGCGTGTGATCTTCGGCGCGTATTCACTCACTTCGGCGCGGGCCTCGCGGATCGTCTCCGCCATCACGCCCAGCAGGTAGAGCCGGGCCTCTTTGGCCTGAGCCAGTGCCTGCTCGATCATCTCGTAGTCGATGCTCTTGACCTTGATGTCGAGCTGGATCGCGGTGATGCCCTCGGCCGACCCCGCGACCTTGAAGTCCATGTCGCCGGTGTGGTCCTCCACTCCCTGTATGTCGGTCAGGGTGACGTACTCGCCGCCGTCGCCGGTGACCAGCCCGACGGAGATGCCGGCGACCGGCGTCTTAATGGGAACCCCGGCGTCCATCAGCGCCAGCGATGAGGCACAGACGGAGGCCATGGAGGTGCTGCCGTTGGAGCTGAGAGCCTCGGCCACGATCCTGATGGTGTAGGGGAACTCTTCGATGCTGGGCAGCACCGGCTGCACCGCCCGCTCGGCGAGCGCCCCGTGCCCGATGTCGCGCCGCCGAGGGGAGCCGACGCGGCCGGTCTCACCGGTGGAGAAGGGCGGGAAGTTGTAGTGGAGCATGAAGCCCTTGGAGGCGGCCGGTCCCAGGTTGTCGAGCCGCTGGGCGTCTCCCACCGGGCCAAGCGTCGCGATGCCCAGGATCTGTGTCTCGCCACGGTTGAACAGCCCGGTCCCGTGGGTGCGTGGCAGTATGCCGACCTCGGCCGACACGGGCCGGATCTCCTTGAGCCCGCGGCCGTCCGGCCGCTCGCCCTTCTTGAGTATCCGGGTGCGGACCTCGTCCTCCTCGATGGCTTTGAACGCCCGGGAGACATCGGCCTCCTCGTAGGTCGAGCCAAGCTGCTCGACGACGTCGGCCTTCACCCCGTCGATCCGGGTCGACCGCTCCGAAGAGTCTCTGGGGAGGTCGTAGGCGTCGGACAGCCGGCTCCCGACGACGGACCGCGCTCTCGACGCAAGCTCGGCGGGCGGCTCGGAGGACTCGAAGCCGCTCTTTTCCTTGCCGACAGCTCTGGCTATCTCGCTCTGCCACTCGATGAGTCCCAGATTGACGTCCTGGGCTCGCCGGATGGCCTCCATCACGATACTCTCGGCCAGCTCGTGGGCCCCGGCCTCCATCATGAGGACCCCGGCGACGGTCCCCGCTACGACGATGTCGAGCCGGCTCTCCGCGAGCTGCGAGTAGGTGGGGTTGACGATGAAATCGCCGTCGACGTAGCCGATTCGGGTGGCGCCGATCGGCCCGTCGAACGGGATGTCCGAGATCGTCAGCGCGGCCGACGCCCCGGCGATCATCAGGATGTCCAGGGGCTCTTCGAGGTCGGTCGACAGGGACGTGCCGATGATCTGGACCTCGTTGCGGAAGCCCTTCGGGAACAGCGGCCTCAGTGGCCGGTCCGTGAGCCTGTCGACCAGGATGGCCTCGGTGCTCGGACGACCCTCCCGCCGGAAGAAGCTTCCGGGGATCTTGCCTCGAGCGTAGAGACGCTCCTCGAAGTCGATGGTCATGGGGAAGAAGTCTATTCCCTCCCTGGGGGCGCCCATCGTTGCGGTGACGAGAAGGTTCGAGTCCCCCAGCCCCATCACCACCGAGCCATTGGCTTTCTGGGCCAGCTTGCCCGTACTTATCGTAAGGGTCTTGGACCCGACTGTGTGCTCAAAAGACGAAGCCATAGGAAAGTCAGTCCTCCTGAGGGGAACCCGGAAAGAAAAATAGCACCGGCTCCGGTGCTATCGTCTCAGGCCCAGCCTGGCGATGAGAGACCTGTAGCGGTCCACGTTCTCTCCGTTCAGGTACTGGAGCAGCCTTCGACGCTTGCCGACCAGACCCAGGAGGCCGCGACGAGTAGCCTCGTCATGTTTGTGGACTCTGAGGTGTTGAGTCAGCCCGGTTATCCGGGCCGACAGCAGGGCCGTCTGTACTTCGGGTGAGCCTGTGTCGTTTTCGTCGACACGATACTCCTGGATGATCGCTTCCTTCTCGACCCTGTCTAGTCCCATTCCTTTTAGATTCCCGTCCTCGTTATGATTTTGAGAAGATTCTATCATAGTGGTCTCCGCGCTAGCAATGTCATTTCCGCCTCCGTACCCGAGTTGTGGCCCAGCCCGACGCCCACGCCAATGACAGGCGTTTTCGGAGAGGTGTCCCGTGCTGCCGATAGCTGGGACTGCTGTCGACGGGCGGTCCAAACGAGGCTCTCCGATGCGCGCGTCCAACACGTGCCAAAAAGGGCGGGAACCCCTGTTTGCCCACCTTAACCCGAATCCACCGAAGGTATGACGTTGCAGCAGCAGAATGGGTGATGAGGGGCAAAGGGAGGCGATGGTCCGGGCACGATTCGGGTAAATGGGGCCGGTGTCTGTCTTCAGCCGCCGCGGGGAGACCTTGTGACCGTCTGGGGACGTTGGGTAGGGCGAGATGGCGGGGAGAGGACGCGGCGAGAGGTGCTCGCGGACCGGACTGGCGCGAGTTTGCGGGGACGTTCGGTTGGGCGGATGGCGGGTCAGTTGCGGACGGGTGCCGTCAGGCTGGGAGTGGAATCGCTCGCAGCCGTGCCAGGGCGCGACTGAACTGGGTTTCCCAAGGCCAGCGCTGTGGCAGATGCAGGGTGAGGCGGCGTGCCGAGCGGGTGAGCCGTCCGGCCAGGGAGAAGAACCGTCGCCGAAGGGTCTTGGTGGTCGCGATCTGCTCGCCCAGACCGATCCGCGCCGTCCAGCGGGCCAGGTTGTGGGCCATCACCTGTACCGCCAGCCAAGCGCCGTTGGCGGCGAAGCGGCCGGACGGCATGTGGTTCAGACCGACGCCGTACTTGAGGTCTCGAATGGCGTTCTCGATCTCGGCGTGGCGGCGGTGGTCGGCCTCCAGTTCCAGGGTCTCTCCGTCCCGGTCGGTGATGAAGCCGTGATAGCTGTAGGTGGCGAAGAGGGCCAGTTGGGAACCGGGCGTGGGCTTCACCCGCCGGACGATGAGCCGCACCGGTGCGGCGCCGGGCTCAGTCCGGAAGGGGGTGTAGGTGGTCTGCGCCACATCGGCGGCGCCGTCCATCCAGTAGGGGACCGGCGTCCAGTCTGCATCGGGAATCGCCTCGATCAGGTTCCGCAGGCTTTTGTGCTGGCGGATGGTGATGGAGAAGCGGACATCCATCTCACGACAGGCGGCGACGAGAGCGTGGGCGTAGAAGCCGCTGTCGGCCCGCGCCGTAAGTTGCCCGCTGGCCCCGGCACGGCGAACCCGGCTCACCGTTTCACGCAGGAATGGGCGGCGCCCCGAGCGGTGTTGGCGCGGCCCTCGCGCAGCCGGGACATCAGCACGTCGCCGGTGCCGGCGGCGACGGCCAACAGGGGGTGATAGCCCCGCTTGCCGGTATAGCCGTGGTGGCGCGCTCCCTCCTTGGCCAGTCCATAGGTCTCGCAGATGGTCGAGTCCAGGTCGATGGTCAGGGGCGAGTCGCCGGGTCCGGCCCCAGCGGCCCAGGCCCGGGCCAACAACTGGCGGCTCACGCGGTCGAGTTGACGGACATGCCCCCACCGGAAGCTGCGCAGGAACGTCCCCAGGGTGGATGGCGCCTTGACCACGCAGCCTAGAACACCGACCGTCCCACCAGCGCGCAGCGCATCGGCGTCGTCGATGCAGTCGCCGCCAGCCAGCGCGGAAGCGACCAGCGTCAGCATCTTGTCCCCCGTGTTCGCCCGTCCCGGCGCGCCGCCGAGGTCAAGGTGATGGTCGACGAGTTCTCGCAGGCCCAGGTGCCGCGAGGGTGGCCGGCACGAGCAGGCCGGCATTGGCCACCAGGCGATGGTCGTCAAAGAGGATGCGGATACGGTCGGGTTTGTTCTGTGGCAGCATCTATTGGGTGCTCCTTGTTTCCGCGCGGGTTTCTGTTCCAAAACCATTATCCCAGATTCAGAGGAGCACCCTCTAGCTTCTTCATGGGCTGTCCCCAAGGCCGTCATTCGGTGGATTCGGGCTTAAGCCGGTATGATATACTCCGTCCGGTGGGGCACGGCTTCGCTAGTTCCGCGCGTGCGACTCGGGCGGAGGTAGAGGCTTGGAGCGTCCCGCCTCTCCCGTCTAGCAGTTTCTCTTTAAAGAGGGAAGTGTGCGGGAAACGCCAGCGGCGTTTCTTTCAGGACCGGGTAAACACCGGGAAGGCAGGCTTGATGGTTCAACAGGCGGAACAACAGGGTACGACCGGGGAGTCCGTGAGCCCACCCGCTCCGCAGGTCCCGACTCGGCCGGCACCGAGCCCGGCGGATGGCCCGGTCACGATGAAGGCGCTGCTGGAGGCAGGGGTCCACTTCGGCCACCAGAAGCGGCGGTGGAATCCCAAGATGAAGCGCTACATCTTCGCTCAGCGTAACGGGATCCACATCATAGACCTCCAGCAGACCCTGCAGATGCTCGAACGGGCCTGTGCCTTCGCCGCGGATGTCGCGGCCGAGGGCAAGAGGATCATCATGGTGGGCACGAAGAAGCAGGCGCACGACACGATAATAGCGGAGGCTCAGAGGAGCGGAAGCCTGTACGTCGCCACCCGGTGGCTCGGCGGAACCCTCACTAACTTCAAGACCATCCAGGCGCGAATGGACTACCTGGTCGAGCTGGAGACTCAGAAGGAGAAGGGCGGCTTCGAGCCGCTTCCCAAGAAAGAGGCGCTCAAGCTCGACGAGATGATCAAGCGGCTCAACAGGTTCTTCGGCGGCATCAAGGAGATGACCGAGCTGCCCGGCGCGCTGTTCATTATCGACATCGGTAGGGAGGCGATCGCCGTAGCCGAGGCCAGGCGGGTGGGCGTCCCCATCATCGCATTGGTGGACTCCGATGCCGACCCGAACCTGATCGACTATCCTATTCCGGGAAACGACGACGCCATCAGATCCATCCGGCTGGTCTCGGGCAAGATGGCCAGTGCGATCATCAACGGCACGAACCGGAGGGAGGCGCTGGAGGGCGAGCTCGGAGAGGGCGACGACACCGTCGGGGACGAGGTTATCGCGGCGATGGCAGCCCCGGCGCCCGCTGCGGCCCCGGCGCCAGCCGCGACCGTGCCCGTAGCGACTGAGGAGACGGTCGCCGAGGCAGCCCCCGCGCCCGCTGCGGCACCGGCGCCAACCGCGACGGAGCCCGTACCGATTGAGAAGACGGTCGCCGAGACAGCCCCCGCGCCCGCTGCGGCACCGGCGCCAACCGCGACGGAGCCCGTACCGATTGAGAAAACGGTCGCCGAGGCAGCCCCCGCGCCCGCCGCGGCACCAGCGCCTGCCGCGACGGAGCCCGCAGCGACTGAGGAGAAGGTCGCCGAGGCAGTTCCAGCGCCAACCGTGCCCCCAGCGACTGAGGAGACGGTCGCCGAGGCAGCGCCGGTGGAGCCCGAGAGCGCGGCCGAAGAGCCCGCCGAGGCAGAGGCTACAGGAGGCGCAGCTCCCGAGCCTCCGGTGGAAGAACCTGCCGAAGCCACGGCCGGCGAAGAGACTGAAACCGAAGACGACGGCAAGGAACAGGAATAGCGTTGGCAATAAGCGTCGATGACATCAAAGCCCTCCGAGAGCGGACGGGCGCGGGAGTCATGCACTCGAAGCGCGCCCTGGAAGAGGCCGACGGAGATCTGAAGAAGGCCGCCGAGATACTGCGCGAGCAGGGGATGGCCAGCGCCGCCAAGAAATCCGGCCGGGCCACCAACGAAGGGCTGGTCGAAGCCTATATCCACAGCGGAGGCCGTGTGGGCGCGATCGTCGAGGTGAACTGCGAGACGGATTTCGTCGCGCACACACCCGAGTTCAAGGCGCTCGCCCACGACGTGGCCATGCAGGTAGCGGCGATGTCCCCACGCTATCTCGACGGGGAGGAGCTTCCCGAGGACGAGAGGGCGGACGCCGAGGATCAGACCCTGCTGCGGCAGGCCTTCATAAGGGACCCATCCAGGACGATCCAGGACCTGGTTCAAGAAACCGCTGCAAAGCTGGGCGAGAATGTTCGGATCAGCAGATTCGACAGGTTCGCCCTCGGAGAGTAGGCGCCGTGAGAACCGATGGAGTCAAGCGGCGACGGGTTCTACTGAAGCTGAGTGGGGAGTCGTTCGAGGGCGACCAGGGCTACGGCGTCGATCCCCAAGCGGTGGACTACCTGGCCCGGGAGATACGCGAAACCGCCAACCTAGGAGTCCAGCTGGGCGTCGTCGTGGGTGGCGGAAACATCTGGCGCGGCGCCGACGCCGCCAAGCAGGGGATGGACCGCGCCACGGCGGACTACGCCGGGATGCTGGCGACGCTGATCAATGCCCTGGCACTCCAGAACGTCCTCGAGCGCGTCTACGAGGTCGACACCAGGACTCAGAGCGCGATCACGACCCAGCAGGTGGCGGAGCCCTACATACGCCGGCGGGCCATCCGTCATCTGGAGAAGGGCCGGGTCGTCCTCTTCGCCGCCGGCACCGGCAACCCGTTCATGACCACCGACACTGCCGCGGCGCTGCGAGCCGTGGAGATCGAGGCGGAGGTCCTGCTGATGGCGAAGTACGCCGTGGACGGGGTATACGCCTCGGACCCCAACATCGACCCTTCAGCCAAGAAGCTCGACTATCTGTCCTACCGTGACGCGCTGGAGCAGCGGCTGCGGGTGATGGACAGCACGGCGCTGTCGCTGTGCATGGACAACAACCTGCCGATCATCGTGTTCGACGTCTCGGTGCCGGGCAACGTCGAGCGTATCATCCGCGGAGAGAAGGTCGGCTCCGTCGTCTCTGAAGCCGCCGTCGCTGCCCACGACTAACCCTGCTGAACAAAGAACCCTGGGGAGTGCATAGCCCGTCCGGGGTCAGTCGAATCAAGTCGTCACCCGCCGAGACCAACACGCGCTGGACAAGAAAACCCTGGGGTCTGACGGTGTCCCTCAGATATGAAATTCCCCCTTTTGCCGACGGGGAGTGGCGACTCCGATCACGGCCCTCAAGACACCACAATGGAGTGATTTGCGATGGCTGGTGTAGAGACTGTTCTCGAAGAAACCGAGGCCAGGATGGCCAAGACGGAGGAGGCGCTGGTCAGAGAGCTGGGCGCGATCCGGACCGGCCGGGCGAACCCGGCTCTGGTCGAAAACCTGACGGTCAGCTACTACGGCGTCCCGACGCCGGTCAAGCAGATGGCGACGATCTCGGTTGCCGAGGCTCGCGTCCTCATGATCCAGCCCTGGGACAAGCAGGCGCTGAAGGATCTCGAGAAGGCCCTCCTGTCGTCCGACCTCGGTCTGATGCCGAACAACGACGGGAGCGTCATACGGATGAACATCCCGGCACTGACCGAAGAGCGGCGCAAGGAGCTGGTCAAGCTGGTGGGACGGAAGGCGGAAGAGGCCCACGTGGCCGTCCGCAACATCAGGCGGGATAGCCTGGAGCGCTTCCGGGAGATGGAAAGGGAGAAGGAGCTCTCGCAGGACGAGACGAAGAGAGCTCAGGACCAGCTCCAGCGGCTGACCGACCTCTACATCCAGAAGTCCGACGCCCTGCGCGCCAAGAAGGAGTCCGAGGTGCTGGAGGTGTGACCCGGGAGGTTTCCGCCCCCAATGGGTCGCCGGCCGATGCGTCCAGCGGCCGGCCCCACGATGCGGCCGCGGTTCCCACTCACGTGGCGATCATCATGGATGGCAACGGGCGCTGGGCGAGAGCACGCGGAGAGCCCCGCCTGTTTGGCCACCGCGCCGGGACGGAGAACATCCGTCGAGTCCTGCGCAGCTTCGGCCAGAGCGGGGTTCGGTACGTCACCATATATGCGTTTTCCACCGAGAACTGGGAGCGTCCGGACGATGAGGTGAGCGGGCTGATGCGGATCCTCATGGACGTGATCGGGGTGGAGGCTCAGAAGCTCCACGCGGAGGGTGTGCGAATACGGCACATCGGCCGGCTGGACCGTCTCCCGGACGAGCTTCGCGCGTCGATCGCCGAGGCCGTCGAGCTCACCAAAGACAACTCAGGGCTTACGTTGCAGGTCGCCTTCGACTACGGGGGACGGGAGGAGATACTGAACGCCGTCAAGCGTATCTCGGTCGACCATGTTGCCCCTGACGAGATCACCGAAGAGGTCTTCTCCAGGTACCTCTACACGGACGATGCGCCGGACCCGGACCTGATCGTACGCACGGCGGGCGAGATGCGGCTGAGCAACTTCCTGCTGTGGCAGGCCGCCTACGCCGAGTATTACTCGACCCCGGCGCTGTGGCCCGACTTCGACCAGGACGAGGTGGCCAAGGCGCTGGACGCGTATCGCCATCGCCGCCGCCGGTTCGGCAGGGTGGATACACCTGACCCCTCGACTCGGTAAGACCCCGGCTTGGCGGCCGGCAGGGTCGTCAGAACCGATATTCTGGGCACCGCCACTTGCCAGGTATTGGGAAAAAGAGAGAAATGTTTGTATCTGAGGGACACCCTCAGACTCCCAGCAAAGGGACTTTGTCCCTCTGCACTCCTCATTCTTCATTGCAGGGTCCTCAGAACTGATTCTGGGCACCGCGACTTGCCAGGTATTGGGAAAAAGAGAGAAATGTTTGTATCTGGGGGACACCCTCAGACTCCCAGCAAAGGGACTTCGTCCCTCTGCACTCCTCATTCTTCATTGCAGGGTCCTCAGAACTGATTCTGGGCACCGCGACTTGCCAGGTATTGGGAAAAAGAGAGAAACGTTTGTATCTGAGGGCCACCCTCAGACTCCTGGCAATCCCGACAGGTCGGGATCTGCGCTCTCCAATCTCCATTTTATTGAGAATCTTGTGACCGTTGCCGCATGACTGCTCGTCTCGTTAGCGCCGCCGTCGTACTTCCGGTCCTGTTCCTCTTCATCTGGGCCGGGCTCCCATGGCTCTCCGTGTTGGTTGCCGCTGCGGCGGCCGTCGGAGCGTTCGAGCTCTACCAGATGTTTCGCCGGGACGGAAGCCGCCACATCTTCGTGGTCACCGCAGCATGGGCGGCGGCGATGGTGGCGGGGGGGCACATGATCGCCGTCGGTGTCCCCGTGCTCGTATCTCTGTTGCCGGTCGTGGCCGGCGGTGCGCTGGTGTCCGCCGCCGTCGTTCTGGCGTCCGGGCGGGGCCGCTTCGACCTGGCGAGCTGGAGGGTCTCGGCGGGCGCGGCGCTGTACGTGGGCGGACTCCTGCTTCACCTTCCACTGCTGAGAGGTCTGGACGACGGCTTCGCCTGGGTCTTCTTCGTCCTGTTTCTCACGTTCACCGCCGACACGTTCGCGTTCCTCGTCGGCAGAGCCGTAGGCCGGCGGCAGCTGGCGCCGTCGACAAGCCCGGGCAAGACCTGGGAGGGAGCAATCGGGGGGCTTGTAGGGTCGATCGGCGCGGGAGCGGGCCTCCTGTATGCGCTCGACCTGGACGCGAGCCTGGCTCAGGCGCTGGTCCTGGGCGCCGTGGCCGGTGTGGCGGGGCAGGCCGGCGACCTGGTCGAATCGCGCCTCAAGAGAATGGCGGGAGTCAAGGATTCGGGCTCGATGATCCCGGGTCATGGAGGCGCTCTCGACCGGCTCGACTCCATGTCGGTCAATTTCGGTGTGCTATATTATCTAGTGTGGCTGTGGGTTCGGTAAAGCGGCTCGCCCTCCTGGGCTCTACCGGGTCCATCGGGACTCAGACTCTCGATGTGGTCCGGGCATTCCCTGACCGCCTCCAGGTCGTCGGTCTCGCCGCCCGTAGAAACCTTCAGCTCCTCGGCGCGCAGGTCAAAGAGTTCAGACCGAAGATGGTCTGCTGCGAAGGAACCGCCGAGGAGAAAGCTCCCCTCCTGTCCGACGGATGTACGGAATGCGCCATGGTGGACATGGCTCGGGATGCGGAGGTGGACCTGGTGGTGACGGCGACGGTCGGCGACGCGGCGCTCGGGCCGACGCTGGCCGCGATTCAGTCGGGCCGGAACGTGGCCATCGCCAACAAGGAATCGATCGTCATGGGCGGGCCGCTGCTGACGGGCCTGGCCCGCAAGCACCGCGTCGAGCTTCTCCCTCTGGACAGCGAGCCCAATGCCATCTGGCAGTGCCTGAGTGGCGAAACCGGGGAGATTGCCAGGCTCATCATCACGGCCTCCGGAGGCGCGTTCCGTAGCTGGTCTCCGCAGGCACTTGCCGACGTAACTCCAGCGCAAGCGCTCAACCACCCGACCTGGTCCATGGGCGCCAAGATCACCGTGGACTCGGCCACCCTGATGAACAAGGCCTTTGAGGTCATCGAAGCCCGCTGGCTGTTCGACGTTCCCTGGGACCGGATCCAGGTCGTGATCCATCCGCAGAGCATCATCCACTCGATGGTGGAGTTCGTCGACGGATCGGTAAAGGCACAGCTAAGCCCGCCGGACATGCGCCTGCCGATCCAGTATGCGCTGCTGTATCCGGACCGGGCAGCCAATCCGGACCTTCCCAGGCTCGATCCCATCCAGACCGGGGCTCTGACGTTTGAAGAGATGGACGAAGAGCGATATCCATGCTTCAAGCTGGCTCTGGAGATAGGGATGCGGGGAAAGACGTGGCCGGCGGCGCTGTGCGGTGCCGACGAGATGGCGGTGGAGCTGTTCCTGTCGGGACGCATCAGATTCCTCGAGATCGGCACCATAATTGACGAGGCTCTCAGAGATTATCGGCCCGCCGACGATCCGTCTCCCGAGGAGCTATTGGAGGCGGCCCAGTGGGCCAGACGGCGTGTGTCGGGGTTAGCGGAGGGGTAGACTGTGGATTCGATTCCCGCTTGGCTTTTGATCGTCCCCGTGCTCGGCTTCCTCGTGTTCGTTCACGAGCTTGGCCACTTCGTGACGGCGAAGTGGTTCGGTATCAAGGTGACGGAGTTCGGCTTCGGGTTCCCCCCGCGGATGTTCGGGGTGCGCCGCGGCGAGACGATCTACTCCATCAACTGGATTCCCCTGGGTGGCTTCGTGAAGATGGTTGGCGAGGAGGACCCCTCGGAGCCGAGGAGCTTCGCCCGCCAGAGCGTGGCCGTCCGCTCGATCGTGCTGGTCGCCGGATCGTTCATGAACGTTATGGTCCCAATCGTGATCTTCACGATCCTGTTCATGCTCCCGCACGACACCGTGGTCGGCGGATCGGTGGTCGTAAGTGCGGTGGCCCCCAGCTCCCCGGCGGCCGAAGCCGGAATCAGACAGGGCGACACCATTCTCAGCGTCAACGGCGACCCGGTGAGCCTGCCGAGCGATCTTATAGACCGGGTGGGCGACACTCTGGGTGAGCCCATCGAGCTGGTCCTGAGGCGGGGCGCACTGGTGTCCGGCCTCGGAGAATCTCCCGAGTTCATGGTTACCGATGCTGTCATGGTGGTGCCCAGGGCAAACCCGCCGTCGCTGAAGGTGGTCGAGGAGGTCGTCGACCCCGAGAGGCAGATCTCACTCGCCGACGCCCGGCGCTACAACCTGGAGCTCGAGGTCGGCGACACGATGCGACAGGGCGCCGTCGGGGTGATGATCGGGCTCGCGAACGCCAGGGTAACCCGGACGAGGGAGCCGATCTGGAGGGCCGTCCCGTCAGCCGCCGACACGATGTGGGACATCGTCGTCTTCACCAAGAACGGAGTCGTCGACGGTCTGACTACGGGGTCCAACCCCGGACTCGCCGGGCCCGTCGGGATCGCCCAGGCGACGGGCGAGATCGTCGAGCGGCTGGGGTTCTTCTGGCTGCTGCAGCTTACGGCCCTGATCAGCGTCTCGCTGGCGATAATCAACGTTCTGCCCATACCCGCCCTCGACGGCGGACGGCTCATGTTCGTCCTGATCGAGTGGGTCAGACGCGGCAAGAAGATCTCGCCCAAGCGGGAGGGTATGGTCCACATGGTCGGATACCTGCTTATCCTGATACTGGTAGGCGTGATAAGCTACTTCGACATCGTGAGACTCGTCAGCGGCGAGAGCCTGCTCCAGTAGCCTGCGGAACCGGGCCCAGGGCGTCGGCCTGGGGGTGCCCTCTGGAAAACCCTTTGGTCGGGCGGGCGGGCCAGACGCCGTGGCGAGGTCGCGTAAGTTCGAGGGGCCATCTTGATAAAGCGCCGGGTAACCAAGCCGATATACGTGGGCGGCGTGAAGGTTGGGGGCGACGCCCCCGTCAGCGTCCAGTCCATGACCAAGACCCACACCGACGACGTCGCAGCGACCGTCGAGCAGATACACCAGCTCGAGGAGGCCGGGTGCGACATAGTCCGGTGTGCCGTGCCCGACATGGAGGCCGCGACCGCCCTGGCCGAGATCAAGCGCCAGGTGAAGATACCGGTCGTCGCCGACATCCACTTCCACTACCAGCTCGCGATGGAGGCCCTCAAGAGCGGTGTCGACTGCCTGCGGCTCAACCCCGGCAACATCCGGGACCGGGGGAAGGTCGAGACGATCGTCCGCGAGGCCAAGGCGCGTGAGGTCCCCATCCGGATCGGTGTGAATTTCGGCAGCCTCCCCCCGGTCGGACGCATCGGCATGTCCGGCGGCCTCTCCCGGCATACGGACGGGGTCAACCTTCTTCCCAAGGGCAGCGGCGAGTCCGACGACGGGTATTCGGTGGTCGACCACATGGTCGACACCGGCCTCTGGGAGATCGGCATCCTGGAGGACCTCGACTTCGACCTCATCAAGATATCTCTGAAGGCGTTCGACATCGACACGACCGTCGAGTCCTACCGCCGCATGGCCAAGCTGGTGCCGTATCCGCTGCACCTGGGAGTCACCGAGTCCGGCACGGCGAAGGCGGGCAGCGTTCGCAGCGCCGTCGGCCTAGGGGTTCTGCTCTACGAGGGGATCGGGGACACGATCCGGGTCTCTCTGAGCGACGACCCGCGCGAAGAGATCGAGACCGGGATGAACATCCTCAAGTCGCTGGAGCTGCGCAAAGAAGGGGCGGTACTGGTTGCCTGCCCGAGCTGCGGACGGGCCGATGTGGACGTCATCAAGCTGGCCAACACGGTCGAGGGGCTTCTCAAGAAGACCGGCACATCGATCAAGGTCGCCGTCATGGGCTGCGAGGTGAACGGACCCGGGGAGGCCAAGGATGCCGACGTCGGCATCGCGGCCGGCGCCGGCCGTGCGGTGATCTTCCGCAAGGGCAAGAAGAGCCGGATCGTCGCCGAGGCAGACATGCTGACCGCCCTCATGGAAGAGGTCGAGGCGGTCGAGGCCGGCGGCTGAGTCGGGTCACGCCGAGGGCCGCCTGGCTCGGTCAGGTACGTAATTCTTCGCCGCCGCTCGAAATGACAACAGCACCGGGCGTGCAGAGGGGCGGAGCCTCTCTGCCGGGAGTCTGAGATGGATGGGGATTTCCCTAAGAAATCATAACACCTCCATTATTTTAGGGTGGGGCTTGATCGGGTGTAGGTGCGGGAGGCCCTCCGCCTCCCCAGATTCTTCGCTGCGGCTCAGAATGACAACGGGGCCGGGATTTCTCACAAACCCTCAGGATGACACTCTGGTAGGGCGGGTTGGCCGTCCAACAGGACTGGTGAAGTTGCCCTATGCGTCTCTCGAAACTATTCGGCAAGACCCTGCGCGACGACCCGGCGGAGGCCGAGCTGGCCAGCCACCGGCTGATGCTGCGCGCGGGTCTCATCTATCAGGTCTCCTCGGGAATCTACACCTACCTGCCTCTCGCCTGGCGCTCCATCCGCAAGATCGAGCAGATCATCCGCGAGGAGATGGACGCCGCTGGCGGACAGGAGCTGCGCCTGTCGGTGCTCCAGCCCCGCGAGCTGTGGGACGAGTCCGGGAGGACCGAGGCGTTCGGAGACGACCTGTTCGTGCTGAACGACCGTCGTGGCAGGCCGCTGATCGTCGCCCCGACCCACGAAGAGGTCCTGACCCACATGGTCAAGGCCAACGTCTACAGCTATCGGGACCTGCCGCTGATCCTCTACCAGATACATACCAAGTTCCGCGATGAGCCTCGGCCGAGGGGCGGACTGATTCGGGTCCGCGAGTTCGACATGAAGGACGCCTACAGCTTCGACGTCGACGAAGACGGGCTGGACGTCAGCTATCGGGCAATGGTCCAGGCGTACAAGAACATCTACGAGAGGTGCGGCCTGCCGGCCATCATGGTCGAGGCCGACAGCGGAGCGATCGGCGGCAAGGACTCCCACGAGTTCATGCTTCTGGCCGATTCGGGCGAGGATACGATCGTCTTCTGCGAGGGCTGCGGGTACGCCGCGAACGCCGAGAAGGCCGTATTCACGAAGAAGAGGCTGCGTCAGGAGGAGACCCTTTTGCCGCTGGAGGAGGTCCACACGCCCGGCGTCAAGACCATCGAGGGCCTGGCGGAGTTTCTGAAGGTTCCCACCGACAAGACCCTCAAGGCCGTGTTCTATGCAGCCGGCGGCGAGGTCGTCCTGGTCACCATCCGCGGGGACCTGGAGGTCAACGAGGTCAAGCTCCGGAACGCCCTGGGGGCGTCCGACCTGCGGCTGGCGACTTCCGACGAGGTGAGGAGCGCGGGTCTGGTCGCGGGCTCGGCGTCCGCCGTTGGGCTCAGCGGGATCCGCACGATCGCCGACGACTCGATCCACCTGGGCGCCAATTTCGTCGTCGGAGCGAACAAGCCCGAGCGCCACCTGCGGAACGCCAACTACCCGCGCGACTTCAAGGCAGACGTCATCTCGGACATCGCCCAGGCTGAGGAGGGTCACACCTGCCCGACATGCGACTCCCGGCTGGTCACCCGTCGTGGGATCGAGGTCGGCCACGTGTTCAAGCTAGGCACCCGCTACACGGAGATGCTCGGACAGTCGTTCTCGGCCGAGGACGGGACTCCGCGGCCCGCCCTTATGGGGTGCTACGGGATCGGTCTCGGCAGGCTTCTGGCCGCCGCCATTGAGGAGCACCACGACGAGCGGGGCATCATGTTCCCGGCGTCGATCGCGCCGTACCAGGTCTGGCTGACCGCCCTCAACGCCGGGTCCGAGGATGTGGCCGCCGCCGCCGAATCCCTCCACCGCGCCCTGGAAGAGGCCGGCGTGGAGGTGCTCTACGACGACCGCGACGAGTCGGCCGGCGTCAAGCTGAAGGACGCCGACCTGCTGGGGTTGCCGGTCCGCGCCGTCGTCAGCCCTCGCAACCTCAAGGCCGGCGTCGTCGAGATCAAGCGCCGGTCCGACGCCGATGCCATCCAGGCGCCACTCGACGAAGCGGTCAACACGATCAGGGGAATGCTCGACGCGTAGCCACCTGCCCTGAGGCGGGTCGCCTGATCTGTCATTCTGAGAGAAGCGAAGAATCTGGTGGGGAAGGGGAGACCTCCACCCCAGATCCTTCGATCGTCCCGACAGGTCGGGACTCCTCGGGATGACGATGATTGGTCTCTGGTTGGGTTGGGCGGGATCGTCAGACGGGATCGAGGAGGTACCCCATGACCGGCCTCTGGCTCGACGACACCCGGTGCGTCGTATCTCTCGGCTTCGATGTCGACGGCGTCTCCGGGGCGATCAACCGGAACCCGAACGCGGCTCACCTGCCCACCCTCATGTCTATGCGGGAGTACGGCCCGAGCGTCGCCACTCCGCGAATCCTCGACGTCCTCGGCGAGCTGGACGTCAGAGCGAGCTTCTTCGTCCCCGGCTACGTGGCAGAGACCCACCCGGAGCTGGTCGAGGACATCGGCCGGCGAGGCCACGAGGTCGGCCACCACGGTTACATGCACGAGCCCCCTGCCACGCTGTCGAAGGACCGCGAGGCCGAGGTGCTGGACAAGGGCATCGAGATCATCGAGAGGATCATCGGGGCGCCGCCGAAGGGGTACCGGTCCCCAAGCTGGGAGCTCAGCGAGCATTCGCTGTCCCTCCTGGCCGAGCGGGGGTTCGTCTACGACTCAAGCCTGATGGGCGACGACGTGCCGTACATGGTGGACGCCGACGGCACGCGGATCGTCGAGGTCCCGGTGCACTGGGAGCTCGACGACTTCCCGTATTACGCCTTCGATCCGGCGCTGGGTCTGATCAACACGCCCGCCAGTCCGGCGCAGGTTTTCGAGGCCTGGTCCGCGGCCTTCGAGGGCGCGCACCACTATGGCCGATCGTTCGTACTGACCCTGCACCCCTTCGTCAGCGGCCGCCCGGGCCGCCTCCGGATGCTGGAGCGTCTCATCGGCTACATCCGGGGCTTCCCTGGGGTCCGGTTCATGACCGCACTTGAGCTGGCCGAGACGTGGCGTCGCTCGGTCGAGCAGTGATCGATCCAGAGCTGGTAGGCCGCGTTGTGCTGGTCACAGGGGCGCGGTCCGGGATCGGCGCCCGATCGTGCTGACCGCATGAGGCTGACTCTAAGCAACTGCCAGGTCCCACGGACGCTGAACAACATCACTGTGCGTGGCTCTATCAAGGGTTCGGCTCACTGCTACCTGTCCCTGATTGCGATGCAGGCTGGTTCGCTGATGCGGTAATCGGGTAGTGTCCACTTTGAATTGAAAGGGGCTTGACTGCCCGGCCATGGGTTGACAGGGTGAGTCAAGGCTTGACACCGAGACTCCTAGATTGGTAGAATACATGTACCCTACCAATTTCCCTTGACAATGCCTTGGACCGGGATTATACTGAGTTCATAGGCTCAGGCGCGGCTTGAAGGTGTCCGCTGCTTTCCCTCGGGAAACGCGTATAAGCGGACTACCGCTAACACAAGTGGTGGCCTGGGCCTTCTCCTTGTCAATATTGTGGCCGCCAATACCATACTTGGTACTTGGGGTGCTGGTGATTCCTCTTTCACAAAGGCACGGAATCCCAGTAAGCACGCGCCAGGCTGGGGATGGCAAGCTCTTGCTTGACGTATTCTCGAATCTTCTGTTTATACCTATTCTTTGTAGGCAGTAGCTCGTCGAGAATCACCCCTTGAAGAATATCTCCGATCTGCCCTACATGGAACTGTTCGCGCGCTGTGTCTACTTCCTGCACATGACGAAATATAGGGGCGGTACTACCTGAGAAGCCGGCACCTGCCCTACCGAACAGATCCGTAATAAGCGACAGGAAAGCATCTCCTCGGCATCTGGTCATTCTGCCCGTCAGTAAGACAGAGTTGGTCATGTTTGAAGTGTTGTTGCTCAGAAGCATCTCTGTGAATTTCTTGTACGCCCGCGCTTCCTTCATGGCCTTGGGCTCACTGCGGTTCCCAAAGTAATTCAGGTCAAAGGCCGCCTGCGGGCGTTGGCCGATCACGATAGCCCGAAACCAAGAAGGGGAGCTTCTGAAGCAATCGACCGCTCGGCTGGCGACCTTGAAGTGATAGTGTGAGCGGGTCGTGCTGTACTTGATTTCCCTTGACTCTCCACCGGGATCGACATAGCCGAGTTGTCGTTTGGCGGCGACGAAATCCTCATGTATGGTCGAGCTCGGTGGATCGAAAAGCGCCCCAAGGATGAAATAACTGTGGTCGTGATCATATGATTCGTCCAGATAGACACGCATAGTACTATCATAGCATCACTGGAATCATGAATAGCCGCTCCAGGTTGATGCCTCTGGCGCCGCTATGCTAAACTTCGCGCGTCAAACGGCACGATCGCCGCAAGCACGAGGAGGATCAACCCCATGGCACTTGCCTCGCGGATGAAGTTCGGAATATTCATGGCGCCGTTCCACTTGCTCGGCGACAACCCCACGCTGTCGCTGGAGCGGGACTTCGAGATCATCGAGTGGCTCGACGACCTCGGCTACGACGAGGCCTGGATCGGCGAGCATCACAGCGCGGGATGGGAGACTATCGCCTCACCTGAGGTGTTCATCAGCGCCGCGGCCCAGCGGACCAAGCACATAATGCTGGGCACCGGGGTCGTCAGCCTTCCCTACCACCATCCGCTGATGGTGGCCAACCGGATGATCCTGCTGGACCACCTCACACGCGGACGCGTCATGCTCGGCGTCGGACCCGGCGCTCTCGTCGGCGACGCCTACATGCTGGGCATCGACCCGCCCACTCAGCGGCGCCGCATGGAGGAGTCGCTGGGCATCATCCTCCGCCTGATGACCGAGACCGAGCCGATCACCTACGAGGCCGAGTGGTTCACCCTCAAGGAGGCCCGGGCCCACCTGAGGCCGTACACCCACCCCCACATGCCGATCGCCGTTGCCGCCGCCCAGTCGCCGGCCGGGATGGTCAGCGCCGGCAAGTACGGCGCCTTCGTCCTCAGCCTCAACACCATCCGTGCGCCGGGCGCCGCCCCAAACCTGGCGGAGTTCTGGAAGATCGCGGAGGAGACCGCGGAGGAACACGGCAACACGATGAACCGCGACGACTGGGGCATCGTGCTCCACGTGCACCTCGCCGAGAGTCGCAAGGAGGCTATCGCGCAGGCACGAGAGAGGTCGGCCGAATATCAGAGGGGGTACTTCGAGGACACAATTGGCATCCCAAGCCCCTACGACGGGCCGAAAGACGGCATCATAGACTTCATGATCGAGTCGAACAGCTGGTGCGTGGGCACCCCGGACGATCTGGTCGCCGCCATACACCGGCTCGACGAGGAGTCCGGGGGATTCGGCCGCCTGCTGATCCAGGCCACCGAGTGGGGCACGCGAGAGCAGGTCCTCCACTCATACGAGCTGGTCGCCCGGTACGTCATGCCCCAGTTCCAGGGGTCTCTCACGAGCCTGCAGAACTCTCAGGCGTGGTACTCGGAGTCGAAGGACGAGCTCATAGAGATGGTCACCAAGTCCATCGAGCGCGCCAAGGCGGACTACGCGGCCGGCAAGTCTTCCACCTAGCGGGGCACGCCGGGCAGCCCTAGCCACTGACGTCACGCCCCGACACAGTCGGCCTGTCCGTGGGTCGGCCGTTGGCGTCCGGAGCGACATCCCCGGAAGCGCCCACTTTTTCAGAATGGGTGGGTAAGCAAGGTTTCTGAGGGACACCCTCAGACTCCCGGCAAAGGGATTCGTCCCTCTGCGCTCCCTTTGCCGATCGAGGAGGTCTGGTTCTGAGGGACACCCCTTCGACGAGCCCAGGGCAGGGCCTCAGAGTTCCGGCAATCCCGACTTGTCGGGATCTGCACACCCAATTCTTCATCATCCTGCCAGGGTTGGGGAGGTGGGAAAGTCACCGAGGTGGAGGTATCCGATGCGGCTAGAGGGCAAGGTCGCGATAGTCACCGGCGGCGGCTCGGGCATCGGCGGGGCGATCGCAGAGCGATTCGCCGCCGAGGGTGCCTCGGTTCTCGTCGCTGACATCGACCGGGACCGCTCGACGAGCCTAGTCTCCCGGATCACCGCGGACGGCGGCAAGGCAAACTACTTCAGAGTGGACGTCACGAACGAGACCACGGTCCGGGAGATGGTCGACGAGGCGGCGTCGCAGTTCGGCAAGCTCGACATCCTGGTGAACAACGTCGGCGGCGGCGCCGGACGCAGCCTGGAGGAGATCGACGAGGCCCTCTGGGACTGGAACTTCACCTTCGCCCTGAAGAGCACCTTTCTGTGCTGCCGTGCGGCTCTGCCGAAGCTGCTTGAGAGCGGCAATAGCGCGATCGTCAACATATCGTCCATCAACGGCGTCACCGCGATCGGACTGGACGCCTACGGCGCCGCCAAGGCCGGCGTCATCCACCTGACGAAGAACATCGCCGTCAGGTATGGCCCCAGAGGCCTCCGGGCCAACGTGATCGCTCCGGGAACCACGGAGACCGACTTCTGGCTGACGGCCAAGTCGGAGGACCCGCATATCATGGACCGGATCGGCAAGGTGTACCCGCCGGGTCGCGTCTGCCGCCCCGACGAGATCGCCAACGCGGCCCTCTTCCTGGCCTCCGACGAGGCCTCGTTCGTCAACGGTGCGCTTCTGCCCGTCGACGGCGGCTTCACCGCCGGGTCCGACGTGTTCGAGCGCGCGGCCATCGGCGACTCGGACCCCGACCTGATCTGGAGCGGGACGGACGCCCCCGGAGAGTAGTAACGGGCAGGCCCTCAGACTGCCGGCGATCCCGACTTGTCGGGATCTGCGCACCCGTTCGAGCGGCTGGGCCAGTCTGGAACCCCCGAGTTAGCTTTGACGTTCCACCGCGGTTAGTCTATACTCAGCTCACAAGTAAGTGCATACTCTCCTCAAACTCGTGGCCATGCTAACTTCCGCCCCCCAGCCGGTCACCGGATAGACCGGGCGGCGCGTTGCTCGAAACCCTCTCGAGAACATGGCGCCCACGTCACTCGGCGCCACCCCCGATAGTCCTGGTCCCGGCCATCCTGGTCGGGCTGGTGATGCTCCTCCCCCTCTTCTACCTGGTGGTCCGGAGCGCCGGTGCCAGCGAGGAGGCGTGGGAGCTCCTCTTCCGCGCCCGGACCGCGTGGATCGTGGGCCGCTCGGTCCTGCTGGTCGCGGCGGTGACGGGCGCATCGGTCGCCATCGCCGTCCCCATCACGTGGCTCACGGTGAGGACAGACCTGCCGTTGCGGCGCACCTGGGGAGTCCTCACCGCGCTCCCACTGGTGATACCAAGCTATGTCGGCGCGTTCCTCGTCGTCTCGGCGCTCGGGCCGAAGGGGCTGGTGCAGCAGCTACTGGAGCGCCCGTTCGGCGTGGAGCGCCTTCCCGACATCAGCGGATTCCCGGGCGCGGTGCTCGTCCTGACGCTGCTGAGCTACCCGTACGTGCTGCTGACGGTTCGGGCGACGCTGGCGGGCCTGGACCCCGCCCAGGAAGAGGCGGCGCGCAGCCTCGGACACGGGCCGCTGAGCGCGGCGATCCGGGTGACCCTGCGCCAGCTCCGGCCGGCCATCGCCGCCGGCTCGCTCCTCGTCGCCCTGTATACCCTGAGCGACTTCGGCGCCGTCTCCTTGCTCCGTTTCGAGACCTTCACCTGGGCGATCTATCAGCAGTACCAGACCGCCTTCGACCGGTCCATCGCCGCGGTCCTGTCGCTGCTCCTCGTGGTCCTGGCCGCCGGAATACTGATCGCCGAGGGGTACAGCCGGGGGAGGCTCAGGTACTTCCGCACAGGGGCCGGTACGGCGCGGACGCATCGAGTCGCACGGCTCGGCAGGTGGAGGTGGCCGGCGGCGGGCCTATGTGCGACTCTGGCAGGCTTCGCGCTGGCGCTCCCCATCGCGGTGCTCCTCTACTGGCTGGTCAGGGGAGCCTCGGCCGGAGAGCCGCTCTCGCTCCTCTGGACCGCGACCAGGAACTCGCTCTACGTCTCCGTGCTGGCCGCGGTGGCGGCGGTGGTCCTCGCGCTGCCGGTCGCGGGGCTTGCGGTCCGGCACGCCGGCAGGCTCTCCAGTGCGATCGAGCGCGCCAGCTTCACGGGCTACGCGCTGCCGGGCATCGTGGTGGCGCTCGCGCTGGTGTTCTTCGGAGCCAACTACGCCGGGCCGGTATATCAGACCGTATGGCTCCTGGTCTTCGCGTACGTCGTGCTGTTCCTCCCGGCGGCTCTCGGCGCCGTGCGCTCCACGCTCGTTCAGATAAGCCCCCGGCTGGAGGAGGCCGCGCGCGGCCTGGGAAGCCGGCCGCTCCAGGTGATGACCGGGGTGACGCTGCCTCTGCTGCGTCCGGGACTGCTCGCCGGGGCTGCGCTGGTGTTTCTCATCACGATGAAGGAGCTTCCGGCTACGCTGATCCTGGGGCCACTCGAATTCAACACGCTGGCGACGTCGATCTGGTCGGCCGCCGACGAGGCGTTCTTCGCCCGCGCCGCGGCGCCGGCCCTGATATTGATCCTGACCTCGTCCGTGCCGATGGCGTTCCTAGTGGTCAGGGACGGGAGGGCCAGGCCGTGACGCCGCCGGTCGTCAGGTGCTCGGGGGTCGGCAAGCGCTTCGGCGAGATCGTCGCCGTCGAGGACGTCACCTTCGACCTCGCCCAGGGTGAGATCCTGGCCATTCTCGGACCCAGCGGGTGTGGAAAAACGACGGTCCTGCGCCTGATAGCCGGCTTCGAGAGCATCGACAGGGGAGAGATCTTCGTCCAGGACCGCCGAGTGTCCGGCCCGTCCGCTCACGCTCCACCCGAAACCAGGAGCGTCGGGATGGTCTTCCAGGAGTATGCTCTTTTCCCCCACCTCACCGTGGCCGAGAACGTGGCGTTTGGTCTCAGGCGGCTGACGGCCGCCGAGCGACACGCCCGGGTGACCGAGGTGATGGACCTGGTCCGGCTCGACAGGCTGGACGCTCGCTACCCGCACGAGCTGTCCGGAGGTCAGCAGCAGAGGGTGGCGCTGGCCAGGACACTGGCGCCGCGGCCGGTCACCGTCATGCTGGACGAACCCTTCAGCAATCTGGACGCCACCATGCGGTCGGAGGTGCGCCGGGAGGTCGAGGTGATCCTGCGGGAGCGGGACGTCGCGACGATCTTCGTCACCCACGACCGTGACGAGGCCTTCGCAATGGCCGACCGGATCGCCATCATGCGAGAGGGGCGTCTGGAGCAGATCGACACCCCGGACGCGATTTACCGCTCGCCGAGAACGCCGTTCGTGGCGCGCCTTACGACCACCTCCGATTTTCTCGGAGGCCGGGTACGCGACGGGATGGTGCACACCGAGATCGGGAGGCTGCGGTGGACGAACGGCGGCGAGCGTTTTCCGGAGGAGACGGATGTGGACGTCCTCGTGCACCCGGACGATTTCCTCGTCTTTCCGGATGTCGAGGGCAAGGGCACGATCGTCTCGCGAGAGTTCCGTGGCGAGGAGGCGATCCTCCTAGTGCGTCTGCCGTCGGGGGCGACGTTACGGTCCAGACAGCGTCCGGACTCGACCGTCCCGATCGGCGGGCGCGTCACGCTGATCCCCACCCGGACGGCCGACTTCGTCGCCTTCAGGGCGGGTGACGGGGAATGACCCGCTTCGCAGAGGGACGCGTTCCCTGGAGCCGTTCAACAAGGGCTAACGGCCCAGCCCCAGATCCTTCGGTGGCCCGACACGTCGGCCCTTCTCAGGATGACAATGGACCGCCTCAACTGATGTCATTCTGAACGGAGTGAAGAATCTGGGGTGGGGAGTGACCCGCCCACGGGAAGGTCGGCGTCAGCCCGACACGACCTCTCCCAGGAACTTGGAAACCTCACGGATGAATTCGACCGGGTTGTCTCCGGGCACCAGGTGGCCGGCCCCCTCGATCGTCGCCAGCCGAGCGTCGGGAATCCTCTCCTCCATCGCCTGTGCGGTCTCAGGGGCGAGGACGTCGCTGTCGCCGCCGCGGATAATCAGGGTCGGGCACGCGATCCCGTCGAGTCGAGCCCAAAGCCGGGCCGTCAGCGCCGGGTCCGCCTCCACCCTTGGCCCGCCGGTCCCCAGCCGCCTGTCGTACTTCCAGGTCCACCTGCCGTTGGGGAGCTGCTTGATGTTGTGCAGGATGCTCCCCCTGATCTGCTCGACGGGACGACTGGGGTTGTACTTCCTCACCCGCTCCACGAACTCCTCGACGGAGTCCATCTCGTCGGACTGCTGGGTGAAGCGGCGGATGCGGCCGGTTCCCGACCGTTGCATCTCCGGGCCTGCGTCCACGATCACCAGACCCCTCACCCGCTCCGGGTGGAGCGAGGCGTAGCTCGACGCGATCCGGCCTCCCATCGACAGGCCCACCAGGATCACCGGCTCCGCGCTCAGCGAGTGTACGACGGCATGGACGTCAGCCTGGGCCGACTCGGTCGAATAGTCGCCGTCGGGAGACCAGTCGCTGTCGCCGTGTCCGCGCTGGTCCAAGGCGACGACACGGAACCGGTCGCACAGGGACAGCGCTACAAAGTCCCAGGAGTGGGCGGTCTGTGCGAATCCGTGGAGCAGCAGGAGGGTGGGGTTGCTCTCGAAACCCCAGTCCAGGTATTTGAGGCGGAGGTCCTTCACCAGGATGCTGCCGCTCCGAGGTTGTACGTTGCTGGCGAACGGGACTCCGGCGGCGCGGGCCGCGTCGAAGAGGGACATGCCTCGGTCTGTGTGCGGATCGGTTGTCAAGTGCGGTATTTCATCGTCTTGCTAGTGAACGTCACTCTACCGTGACCGACTTGGCCAGGTTGCGCGGCTGGTCGACGTCGCAGCCCCGGCGCACCGCCAGGTGGTACGCCAGCAGCTGCATCGGAACCGACATCAGGATCGGGGTGACCCACCGGGACGCCTCCGGGACGAAGATCACGTGGTCCGCCCTGTCCGATATGTCCTGGTCCCCTTCGGTCGCGATCGCGATCACGATCCCGCCTCTGGCTCGGACCTCGTTGATGTTGCTCAGCATCTTCTCGTAGAGGTTGTCGCGTGGCATGAGAGCTACCACCGGCATGTTCTCGTCGATCAGAGAGATGGGACCGTGCTTCATCTCCCCGGCCGGATAGCCCTCGGCGTGGATATAGCTGATCTCCTTGAGCTTCAGGGCTCCCTCCATCGCCAGCGGGAAGTTGATCCCCCTCCCGAGGAACAGGAAGTCGGATCGCTTGTGGTATCGCCGCGCGAGCTCCTGGTAGGCCGCGTCGGACGCGAGCAGCGAGCCGATCATGTCCGGGAGGCGGGCAAGCTCCTGGATCGACTCTCGGAGCCAATCCCGATCGATCGCGCCGCGCCTCTGTCCCAGGTACAGCGACAGCAGGTATAGATCGGTCAGCGAGCACATGAAGGTCTTACTGGCGGCGACTCCGATCTCCAGCCCGGCCCGGATCAGGATCGTCGAGCCGGCGATCCGAGTGGTCTGGGTGCCCTCGTAGTTGGACAGCGTTATCTGGGGCGAACCGGCGGCCTGGGCCGCCTCCATCGCCGCCAAGGTGTCGGCGGTCTCGCCCGACTGGCAGACCGACACCACCAGGGTCCGGCCGTCGATGATGTGGTCGCGGTAGCGGAACTCGGAGGAGTTGTCGGCCTCCGCCGGGATGCGCGCGAGCGACTCCATCCAGACCCGGCCGACCATAGCCGCGTGGAGGCTGGTGCCCATCCCAAGCAGCACAACCTTGTCGATGGCCGCTATCTGCTCGTCCGACAGGCTCAGCTCGTCCAGCTCGACGCTTGTGTTCTCGAAGGAGACCCGGCCCCGAAGCGTGTTGATGACGGCCTCGGGCTGCTCGTGGATCTCCTTCAGGATGAAGTGCTTATATTCGCCCTTAACGGCCGACAGGTCGTCGTAGGGGACGTGGGTGGGAGTCTTCGATACCGGCTCGCCCTGGACGTCGGTGTATACCGCCGCGTCCTGGGTGAGGGAGACCAGCTCTCCAGCGGCCAGGTACGCGACCCGGCGGGTGTGAGAAAGCAGGGCGGGCAGGTCGCTGGACAGGAGCATCTCGTCCTCGCCGTAGCCGACGACGATTCCGCCGGCGTTGCCCAGCCTGAACGCGATGACCTTGCCGGGCTCGCGTCTGTAGGCGACGACCACCGCGTGGGCGCCGCGGATGACCGAGGCGGCCTTGCCGGCGGCCTCCTCGAAGGAGTATTCCTGGTCCAGGTACGACTCGATCAGGTGCGGGATGCACTCGCTGTCGGTCTGCGACGAGAACTGATGGCCATTGTCGGCGAGGTCCTTCTTCAGCTCGACGTAGTTCTCCACGATGCCGTTGTGGACCACGACGACCTCGCTGCGGCAGTCGGTGTGCGGATGGGCGTTGAAGTCCGTGGGACCTCCGTGGGTCGCCCACCGTGTATGGCCGATGCCGGTGGTACCCTCGGGAAGGCCGTCTTCCAGGACCGACTTGAGCGCCGAGAGCTTGCCGGCCGACTTGCGAATGACCGGGTCGCCGTCCGGGCCGAACACCGCGATGCCGGAGCTGTCGTAGCCCCGATACTCGAGCCTCGTCAGCCCTTCGAGGAGAATCGGCGCGGCGGCCTTAAGGCCGGTGTAGCCGATGATTCCACACATCTTGACCTCCGGTGTCCGGCACCCTGGCAGGGTGTCGGAGTGACTCTTTCGACCCTTTCGACCATCCCCTCCGATACGCCCCGTTTCATCGGGGCATCGAGAGTCTCGATGAGCGAAGCATCATCGGACCTGGCTCGCTTCCTGGCCAGGAAGGGGGGTAGCTGATATCTGAGGGAAGCCCTCAAGCTCCTAGTCGCAAAGGGCCTCGCCTCCCCGCACTCCCCGTCCTCTTCTCTTGGAAGCGGCTCCTAGCCGCCCGGCGCGCTCTGGGCAGGACCGTTGTCGTTAGCGTAAGTCACGGCCCCGCCTGCCACCGCTCGTTCGTGACCGGCCGCAGCGGAGCCGGCGCGCGGCGTAGCGTACGCGCCCCTGTACTCTTCCGGCAGCAGCATCGCGACCCGGTTCATGATCATGTCTGTCAGCGATTGCAGAACCTCTTTGCTCGGCTTGCCCTCCACCACGGGGAGTGAGAAGGGCATGCCGATGTTGACCCGCAGGCGCCCGCTCGGATAAAACACCTTGAAGCACGACCCGTGCCGCTCGGTCCCGGTCATGCCGACCGGAAGAATCGTCGCCTGAGTCGTCAGCGCGATCTGGGCTATGCCGATTCGTGCCCTTCTCATCCCGCCTGTGCTTCTTGTGCCTTCGGGGAACACGACAAGGACCTGGTCGCTTCCCAGCTTCTCCAGCGACCAGCGGTAGGCGCGAAGATCGGTCTCCCCCCTCCGCAGCGGAAACGCGCCCCACGCGCGCAGGAACCACCGAGCGATGAAGACGCGGAAGATACCCTCCTTGGCCAGGAACCAGATTCTCCTCGGCAGCGCCGCCGCGAGAATCGAAGGGTCCATGTTGCTCTGGTGGTTGCAGACCACGATCAGTGGGCCCATCGGAGGCACGTTCTCCACCCCCGCCACCTTGTAGTCGGAGAACAGCCGAAAGGCGATCTTCTGCAGGAACTCGCAGACCCTGTAGACGATGTCCATCACGCCCCCCGGATCAGTTCCAGGACCCTGTCGACGACCTCGTGTATCTCGAGGCGGTCGGTGTCGATCCGGACCGCATCATCGGCCTGCCGCAGCGGCGACTCCACCCGCTCCGAGTCGAGCCGGTCCCGTCTGACTACGGACTCGACGACCCGCTCGTAGCTCCCGGGCTCGTCGTGGGCGCCCTCCCGATGCCGGCGCCGCGCTCGGGATTCCACCGACGCTGTCAGGAAGACCTTTGGGGCCGCGCCGGGCAACACGACGGTCCCGATGTCTCGCCCCGCCATCACGATCGGCGCTTGATCCGCTATGGTCTGCTGCTGTGCCACGAGCGCTCGCCGCACGCCCCGAACGGCGGCAACGAGCGAGACCCCCTTCTCGACCTCGAGCTCCCGCATGTTTTGGGTGACCTCCCGGCCGTCGACGGCCAGACGGTACTCGCCGCCTGCGAGGACGAGACCGAACTCGATCTCTTCCGCGAGACGGGTGAGCGCCTGGTGATCTTCCATATCGAAGTTTCGGCGCAGGGCTTCGTGTGTGACGGCCCGGTACATCGTTCCCGTGTCCAGAAAGCGGACGCCCAGCCTCTCGGCCAGGAGCCTGCCGACGACGCTCTTGCCCGAGGCGACGGGACCGTCGATCGCTACGGCGAGGGGATCAGACAACCGACGCGGCCAACCGGGCGCCACCGTTCGCGCTCGCGCCGGATTCGTGACTTGAACCGACCATCTACGAGAGTATAGTTCGCGCCCCCGTGCCACCGCAAGGATCATGAGGGCTGTCGGTGCCTCCGATTAGGGATAGCCCCGGCCCGGCATCCACGCGCATACCCGATCGGACCCGGTCGGCATCTCAGCTCAGGAGACGGGCAACGGATCCGCGTCGACCTCGCGCTCGCGTGGCCCGGCCCATATCCGTGCCCGTCGGGTATACTGCCCGGTGGCACCGAGTACCGAACAGGGGGGTCAATGGAAGCTCAGAACGTCACTCTCCAGAAAGACGAGCAGGTCGTGCTCGAGCAGGACGGAGCGGTTGTTACTGACCGACGCATTCTGGCGCTCAAGGGAGCCCCCGGTCCCGCCGCGACTTGGGACGAAGCCGGCATAAAAGACGTCCTGACGGTGCAGATGCTGTCCGGCGGGCAGGAGAGCCGTATGGAGCCGGGGATCAAACTGGCGGCCGTGGGAGGCGTCGTCGCCGTCGCCGGGGCGCTCGCGGACACCACCCTGGACCTGCCCAGGTTTGTCAACCTCCTGTTTCTGGTCGGACTGATCGCGTTCATGTTCGGCATGTACTTCATCATGAGCAGCCTCTTGCGGGTGAAGCCGCATACCAGCGTCTTCTTCGTTATCCCGGGGCGGAAGGACATCAGGGTCTCCTTCCCAGGGAGGGAGAACGCGCAGGCCGACGAGCTTATGAGGGCCTTCGCCAGGGTCAAGCGGGAGACGATCTAGTCCGGGTCAGGCGCTGGCTGGAAGACGAGAATATGGCAAGTGAAATGGCTGACGGCACCGCACTGATAGTGAATCTACGACGGACGGTGCTCGCGGTTGTGGCGCTCGCCCTCGTTGCGCTGACCGCCTGCTCTGCCTCCGCGTCGACGGACGCCGAAACGACAGCCCGCGATCCCGACGCTGTGGCGCTGGAGGCGATGGCCGACGACGCCCGGCGTCTGGTGCAGGAGACGGAGTCGACGGCTGTACTTCGGCAGATAGGAGTCGGCGTCTCTTCGGGCCAGTACTTCTTTCATTTCACTGATGCCGCCTCGACATTGGTGGTGGTCGTGGTGGCTCCAGGTATGGACTCGCCTCCCGAGTCCTGGGAGGTGCACCCCCCGTCAGTCTCACCGCTGGTGGGCCACGTGGCGGCAGACCTTAGCATGGGGAGCCTGCGAACCGGTCCGGACGCCGTTCAGCGGGCCGCATCGTCGCACTGGGGAAGCTGTGAGAACGCCAATGTGGGTCTCACAGGGGAAGGCGACGACCTCGTTTGGTATGTCTTCTGCGAGCTTCCCGAAGGCGTGCTCTCGGGGACGGTCGACGGGCGAACCGGCGAGTTTATCGCCTCCGGCGCTCCTCCGGCCATCAGGCCACCCACCGCCACGGCCAAGCCTTAAACCCGGTACCCTCTCACCCCAGGCCCCAGGTAGCGAGCGATCACAGCGGACCGTGTCTGAGCTACCCTGCGCCATCCTAGAGCATCGCGTCCGCTTGACTCCGTTTCGGGAGCGTTTACAATGACGCCAAATCGACGACCGGTTGGCCCTCCAGGAGGATTCTGGTGATCACCAGGTTCGGCTCGCTTTTCGCTGCGTATCCCGCGATCGAGAACGTCGGCTTCGACGGCAAGCCCGTCGACGACCGGCACTACTCCAACGAGCACCTGGCGACGGCTTTCGACGACACCGCGAAGATAGCCCAGCTGATGGACAGGACCGGCTACGATGTGTTCTGGCTGGCCGAGCACCATTTCCAGTCCGAGGGCTACGAGTGCGTGCCCAACATCCCTCTGATGGCCGTCCACCTGTCGCACCTGACCAAGAGGATCAAGTTCGGCAGCGCCTTCAACATCCCGCCTATGTGGCACCCTCTCAGGCTGGCCGAGGACTTTGCCACCGCCGACATCCTCACCGGAGGACGGCTCATCTTCGGCATCGGCCGGGGCTATCACACCCGGGAGGTGGAGGTTCTGGGCGCTCCGCTTCTCGACCAGGAGGCCAACCGCGACCTGTTCGAGGAGCAGGTCGAGATCATCTTCAAGGCGTTCAACGAGGACTCGTTCTCGCACCACGGGAAGCATTACGACATCCCGGCCGCCGTGCCGTACCGCGGCCATGAGATCAAGGAGATCACCCTGGTCCCCCGCCCAATGAACCTGCCGGTGGAGACCTGGCAGCCGATAGTCAGCGGGAGCCAGCGGGGTATGGACTTCATGGCGAAGCACGGGGTCAAGGGGCTGATAGGCGGAGGCGCCGCCCCGGGCGGAGCCTCCGAGAAGCTCGTCCACCAGTGGCGCGACACGCTCGCAAGGCACGGGCGAGACACCGTGCCCGGAGAGGACCTGCTGGTCAGCTACTACGTGTGGATGGCCGACACGCCCGAGCAGGCCATGGAGGAGGCCACACCGTACTTCGAGGAGCACACCAAGATGTTCGCTCCTCTGGGGATGGTCCCCGGACTGACCGACGAGCAGATTCGGGCCACGGCGGACCCCCAGCGGGTGCGCAGCATGGGGATGCCCACGGTGGAGGACTCCGTGAAGGCGGGCGCCTACATCTGCGGGCCGCCGGAGACGATCATCGAGACGCTGATGGAGGTCCAGAGCAGGTTCCCGGGCCTCGGCGAGATGATCCTCAGCTATCCGATCGCGACTCCGGTGGAGACGATCCTGAAGCAGCTGGAGTGGTTCGCCAGGGACGTCATCCCTGTGTTCAGGGCCCAGGTCGCGGAGTCTGCACCCGCCGACTGAGCCGGTTGCGCCGATGTGTCCTGAGCTGTAACCCCCGGACCCTCTACCCCCTCCCAACGTACGGCTGCTCGGTTGGCAGGATGATTGCCTCGAGCATGTTGACGTGCTGCGGGAGCGCCGCGATCGCCAGGACCATGGTGGCCACCTCGTCGGGCGTCATCATCGGCTCGCCGCCCTGCGACATCGGACTGCCGCCTCCGCCGTCCTTGACCACGTTTCCGGGATGCAGACAGCCGGCGGATATGCCGAAAGCCCGACCCTCCAAAGCCGTCGACTTGGTCAGGCCGATCATCCCGTGCTTGGATGCGGTGTACGGCGCGGAGTTCATCCGCGGCACCTGGCCAGAGGTGCTCCCGATGTTGATGATCCTCCCGCTGCGCTGCTTTTTCATAATCTTCATCGCCTCGCGGGTGCCCAGGAAGGCCCCGGTCAGGTTGACGTCGAGCACCCTCCGCCACGTCTCGACGGACAGCTCCTCCAGCGGGCCCCCGTCGAAGATGCCCGAGTTGTTGACCAGGATGTCGAGCCGTCCGAACTCCCCCATCGTCCGCTCGAACAGGGACACTACTTGCGACTCCTCGGTCACGTCTGTGGGGACGACGAGGACGGTCGCGCCCGTTCCCCTGACCTCCTCCGCGGTGGCATCCAGGTTGGTGCTGTTCCTGGAGGCGATGACCAGCCTCGCTCCCTCCCTCGCGAAGGCTCGGGCGATCCCCTTGCCGATGCCGGTCCCGGCACCGGTGATGATGCACGTCTTGTCCTTGAGCTGATTCATGGGAAACTCCTCGGTTCGATGCGGCGCGTTCCGACGGCACGTCTCGGCAGACGACAGTTAACAGTCCGGTCCGGCGACTGTCAAGGCGGTGCGCCCGGGGGGCCGAACGGCGGGTACGCGACCGGCCCGGCCCCGAGAAAGGCCGGTGCGGCGCGGCGAATCCAGTCGAGAGCCCGCCCCTCCTAAGTTGAATCCGGAAAATCGCTGGGATATAATCAAAGTGCTGCTGGAGGGGCCGAGCGCCCCCGAAGCAAGTCTGCACCCCCTTGAGACCGGGAGGTCGAAGCCGTAATGACCTACATAATCGCCGAGCCGTGCGTGGGCGTCAAAGACGGGGCCTGCGTCGACGTGTGCCCAGTCGACTGTATCTACACCAAAGACGAAGACGACATGTTCTACATCAACCCCGAAGAGTGTATCGACTGCGCGGCCTGCGAGCCGGTCTGTCCCGTGACCGCCATCTTCGCCGAGGATGACACGCCGGACCAGTGGGTCGACTTCATCGACAAGAACTACGTCTACTTCGGACAGTCGCGCTAGCGCCGCGCGCGCCAGACGGCGCCGCATCCAGAACCTTTGGCGGCGGCCCGGGTCGGCCGAATTGGTCTCCCAGGCCGCTTCTCTGAATCGTTCGTCTCGTGGGAGGGCCGAGTCATGGTCACTATCGAGTCCACACCTGAGTTCGTGAGCGGGGTCTACGAGGCGATGGAGAGCAAACTGCACGTCGTTCGCCGAAACTTGGGAAGGCCAATGACCCTGGCGGACAAGGTTCTCCTGTCCCACCTGGATGATCCCGAGACCCAGGCGTTGGAGCCGGGGGTGAGCTACCTGCTCCTGAGGCCGGACCGCGTGGCCCTTCAGGACGCGCTGGGCCAGACGGTCATGCTCCAATTCTTGCAAACCGGGCTCACCGGCACGTCGATCCCGACCACCATTCATTGCGATCATCTGATCCAGGCAAGGGTGGAGGGTAACCTCGACCTGGTGGCCTCTATCGAAGAGAACAAGGAGGTCTATGACTTCCTTCAGACCGCGTCCGCCAAGTTTGGCGTAGGTTTCTGGGGCCCGGGCTCCGGTATCATCCATCAGGTGGTGCTGGAGCAGTACGCCTTTCCAGGCGCGCTTATCATCGGCACCGACTCCCACACCCCTAACGCCGGCGGCCTCGGCGCATGTGCCGTTGGCGTGGGAGGTGCAGACGCCGTCATGGCCGGCCTGCCGTGGGAGCTGCTGTACCCACGCTTCATCGGCGTGCACCTCACCGGTGAGATGGGGGGCTGGACCGCGCCGAAGGACGTGATCCTGTACCTGGCCGGCGAGCTGACCGTTGCCGGCGGTACTAACGCCATAATCGAGTACTTTGGCCCCGGCGCCGGCTCCATAAGCTGCACCGGTAAGGCGACCATCACCAACATGGGCGCGGAGCTTGGTGCTACAACCTCTATCTTTGCTCACGATGATCGAATGAACAGGTATCTGAGTGCCACAGATAGGGGAGCGCTTGCTGACCTGGCCGATCAGCACCACCACCTGCTAGTGCCTGACGAGGAGGTGGTGGCAAATCCGCAAGACTACTTCGACCGGGTCGTTGAGATCGATCTGTCCAGGCTGGAGCCTCACATCGTCGGGCCTCACTCTCCTGACCGCGCCCGGCCCCTGTCGGCCCTCGCAGCAGAGGTGGCGGATCCTTCCAACGGTTTTGTCGACGAGATCGATACCTCCCTTATCGGGAGCTGTACGAACTCATCGTATGAGGACATGAGTCGCGCTGCCGACGTGGCGGACCAGGCCCGCGCCCACGGGATCAAGGCCGCTACCCCGCTTATGGTAACTCCAGGCTCCGAGCAGGTGCGCGCAACCATAGAGCGCGACGGCCAGATGGCATCCCTCAAGGCCATAGAGGGGGTTGTGCTGGCCAACGCGTGCGGACCCTGCATAGGCCAGTGGAAGCGAGAGAAGCTGCTCGACGGCGTTCCCAATACGATAGTCACCTCCTACAATCGCAACTTCCCCAGACGCAACGACGGCCGGTCCGAGACCATGAACTTCATTGGGAGCCCGGAGATCGTGATAGCCCTCTCACTGGGGGGAAGGCTCTCCTTCAACCCGCTCACCGACACGCTGACTGGCGCCGACGGTAAACCCTTCAAGCTGGAGCCGCCCAAGCAGGCTCCGGAGGTGCCTCCAGGAGGCTTCGACGCGGGCGAGTCTGCCTATGTGGCTCCCCCTGAGGACGGCACCAGCATCGAGGTCAGCGTCGACCCCAACAGCGAGCGCCTCCAGCTGCTGGAGCCCTTCCCCGCCTGGGACGGCAACGACTTCCTGGAGGTCCCGGTCCTGATAAAGGTCAAGGGCAAGTGCACCACCGATCACATCTCACCTGCCGGACCCTGGCTGGCGCTGCGCGGCCACCTGGACAAGTTCAGCGACAACATGTTCATGGGCGCCATCAACGCCTACACGGACGAGGCCGGCAAGGGGCTAAACGTTCTGACGGGCGAGAGGGACGTAGCCATCTCACGGATCGCCAGGCACTACAAGGCTCAGGGCTTGAGGTGGGTGGTCGTCGGCGATCGCAACTACGGGGAGGGCAGCAGCCGTGAGCACTCGGCTATGTCGCCCCGGCTCCTGGGTGGAGCCGCCGTCATCGCCCGGAGCTTCGCCCGGATCCACGAGTCCAATCTCAAAAAGCATGGGCTGCTGCCCCTGACCTTCTCCGATCCGGCCGACTACGACCGGATACGCGAGGACGACCGCATCAGCCTGACCGGGCTGGCCTCTCTGGCCCCGGGAACACCCGTGCGGTGCATGGTAAGCCACTCCGACGGGACCACCGAGGTCCTGAGCCTCAACCACTCCTTCGCAGAAGACCAGATCCCCTGGTTCCGGTACGGCTCAATGCTGAACTACCTGTTCCGCCAGGGGGGCAACGGCCACGGCTAACTGTTCCTGGCCGTTTTTTCTCGGAACGACCGCCCATTCCCCCGGTCACACCCGGGCGCGTCGGCCAGGTCGGCTCCGATAGCCTGCTCTGAGAGTCCCTACCGGGCCAACCTGTGCCGCTCACGCCGGTGGTACAGGCGCTGCCGGGCCGGAGTTGGGCAGCCGGGATTCGGTTGCTAGATGGGCACCTTTAACTGTTGGTGGTCCATGGCTCCGACGTGGGTGATGTCCAGGACGCTCTGGACCTGGGCCACTGCCCAGGTGGATGACTCCGGCGTATCGGCCCCCTAGAAGCTTCCCTGAGCCAGCGATCTCAGCTTCCCGTACTTTCGGAGCCTCGGCTTCACATAGAGTTTGACGCTCTTCACCGGTGCTCTCCTTCTCTATCCACCCGCCACGAGCGGGGCCTGTGACCATGCCGAGTGCCACCACGGTCGCGCCGCTGAGGAAATACTCGCATTCTTGGGGACCACGTCGGACAGCAGAATCGCCGTGTCACTCGAGGCCCACAGGGTGACGGTGTTTTCCGACCCGACCGACATCGCGGATCCCAGGTCGATGGTCATGGACTCCTGACCCGCGGCGGTCTGGAACCACGTGCCGTTCACGTTCACCATCACGGTGGACCCGGTCGGCCCATTAGGGCTGATGGTCAGGTATCTCTCCCTGAACGAAACTCCCGTGAGCGGCAGCGTAGGCGACCCTCTCGTCAGCGTCGCCAATACGGGATCGCAGGTCGAGCTGTTGCCTGCGACGTCGATGGCCTGAATCTCAACTCTCGCCCTCTTACTCTCGTCGATCTTGTCGGCAACGACCTCGACCACCGCGTTCGTGCCCGCGGAGAACGCCGGGATGTTCACGACGGCGTTCTTCACAACCAGGCCGTTGATCGCGTCAAGCCCGCTCCCCGTGTCCTCTACCTCGACGAGGAGGTTCGTCGGGGTCGGTGCGTGGGCGATGTTGACTCCGATGACCTCGCAGCGAGGTGGCGTGGTGTCTGACGATGCGGACGGTTGGTTCGTGGATACGCATATTGCGTGCTCCCCCGACTCGAGATGGATCGTTACGCCGTTCGGAACTGGAGTGAAGTCCGCCCCCTCACAAGCGGCGCTTACTAGATCGAATCCGGGGGTCGGAGCCTCGGTAACTGTGTAGTCGTCCAAGGCCAGCGGCGCGAATGTCATGCCGGACGAGCCGGCCGTTACCGAGAAGCCGCCAAGATCCCCCTCAAAGTCGAACCGCTCACCGGCCAGCGCGGCGTCGCCCTCTTTTCGGATGGTGATGGTCCCTGGACACTCTTCGTTCGGCGTCAATGCGACGTCCAGATCGCTCGCGGCGGGCGGGATCGATACGGGTCCACCCTCGTTCGTCATGAACCCCGCTTTTTCGACCGGTACCTTGTAGGTGCCCGGCACGACGTCCCATGCGTACCGTCCGTCCGGTCCGGTGGTAAGCGGATTTGTCGCGGGCAAGTGATCCGTAGTCAGCGGCAGCACGAAATTGCCGGTTCCCGGCGGTGACTCCCTCAGCAACGTTACGGTTGCCGCCTCGATCGGCTCATCGGTACACGCGTTCAGTACGGCACCACTCGGGTCGACGAATATGACATCGGCGATCTCGAAAAAGTCATCGAGTCCTATGTTCTCTGGAGCCTCAGGGTATCCGGGCGTATCGGTAGGCCCACAGTCAACGTCCACCCTGATTGTTGAGACGCCGAACGGGAAAGGCGGGTCAAACACGACCGCCCACTCACCGCCTCCGAAGTTGACCATCCGCTGCATCCTCGTGGTCCCGTCGGCCAGGAACAGTGTGGCCTGGGGAGGCTCGAAAGGCTCGCATAGGTCAATCGTCTTTTGGACCGTCAGAGGTCGGCCACGGGGAAGTTCAAAGTCGCCGTCGCATGCGCCCGGTATGATGATGTCGTCAGGGCAAGGCGTGAGCTCTCTATTCCCGAAGTCTACGACTACTATTTCTCCTTGAGCGACCGTTACTCGCTGGAATCTGGGTGTTGTGTTGATAGTTCCCGATGGCAGAGTTTCTACCACCGTTTGCGTGCCAACGGCGACGTCCTCAAACGAATAAAGGCCGCCTACCCCGGTGAAAGTGCATCTGAAGGACGGTTGGAGGCAAATCCGTACTCCCACGACCCCCAACTCCCCAGGGTCCTGCATCCCGTTGCTATTCTCGTCGTTGAACTTCGTTCCCCGGATCTCTCCCGTGGGTACCAGGTGGATTCCCAAAACCGTTGAGCGGTTGCCGAAGTCGAGACCTCGCCGGATCTCTCCCGAGGTTACGTCAATAGGTGTGTAAACGACATCAGGCGGCGACCATCTCAGCCGTTGATTCAATGGCGATGCCAGTCCGTCGGTCTTCGGTAGACGCCCAGACAATCAACCGCTGGGTCAAGGCGGCGGCGCAGGCGGCGGGCCTGGGCGAGGGGTCTCCGGCCATAGCGGCCGGGCGGGGCTGGCCCGGCGGATGGCACGGGCCGGCGCTCCGGACTCGGCGATCATGAGGCAGGTCCGGTGGTCCAGCAGCGCCATGGTGGCCAGGTACACCCGGGGCGAGTCCGCGGGCGGCGCCGCCCGGTGGCTGGAATTACGCGCCCGGGCCGGAGCGCTCTGGTTCTTATGTTTCATAATGGCACAGGAGCGGGTTTCATACCCGCCCCTGCTTTTCAGAACGGCCAGTTGTAAGTCCCGTCATTCGGTATAGTCAGCTGTGCCGCGGACGATTTTTATGATGATGTCTCCGTGTTGTTGCAGGGTTGACTGCCCGACTCCCCGGATGTTGCCCAGTTGCCGCAGGTCTGTCGGCCGCTGTGTGGCAATTAAGTCAATCATTTCGTCCTTGAAGATGGTATACGCGGGGACACCGCGTCGCCTCCTCTCGCTCTCACGGTACTGTCTAAGGTTTTCAACGATGGTTGCCGCGCGTGGCGGCTGGAAGACGGTTGCCGGGTGTAGCGGCATTCGGTTTGGGGCGGCCTTTACGGCGGCATTGCCTGCAGCGGACCTTCCGATGACGTTGTAGAGCTTGCGGGCCACATCGTCGGCAGCGCCTTCATTTACATCTACGGTGAGACGGTGCTGCGTCTTGCCCTCGACGACTTCGTGGACGAGCCAATACCTTCCATTAGTAAGGACCGCTATCCTTCCGTCGTCCAGAAAGGAAGCGTATTTTTCGAGTTGTTCCTCGTACTCAAGATTATATTCGCGGTCAAGCCGCTTGGCCTCGACGAATATCCTGGGTTTGCCATTTTCAAGCAGTGCGATGTCCACGGCTATGGCTTGCCGGTAACGGTCTCGGCCCGCTGGCTTGTATTCCCTGATCACTTGATCAGGGTCATAAACATCCCAGCCTAGTCCAGACAACATTGGCATTATCAGGTGTTGGATGGTGCTGGTTTCGTGGTTCACGCACGCACCTTCGTGCGCTGTCATGTTTCGATGCACTAGCTCTATTGCTTCGATGAGGGACAAAGGCGGAGCCGCTACCGGTTCATCCGTTGGCTGCCGGTTCCAACCCCTGCTGTCGTCTTCATGCTGTCGACGACCGTCTGTCCGGGTTGCTTGGGCCGGCTGTGGCCTTGGAGAGTAACAGCGGCGGCATACGGGATATTCCGAAGGCTTGTAGACCCCGGCGCAGTTCGGGCATTCGTCTATCTCACTGTCCTGGAAATCCAGATAGCACTGGTGACATAGCGGATGGTTAGGGCGGTTGGGGCGCTCGTTGCAGTCTTGCTCGCCGCAGGTTCGGGTCGCCCAAGCTGGAATGGTGGTCATTGGCGTTCCTCTCATAACGGCGTATGTCTAAGTTGATCGAATTTGGGTAACCTACCATAAAGTTTACAATAGGGACAATTTAAGAAACCGGTAGGCAACGTTCAGGTTTAGGTTGTTTGGTTAGACGATTAGGGAGAAGAGCAGCTGGGGCGGTCATGGGTTTGTTCTACGTGCTGCAGATCCAACTGTAGCGGGAGATCCCTGAGGTGGACCCGGTTTTTCGGACAACTGCCTAGGTGATGGTCCTGCTCATCTACCGACCGGTCTAATGCAGCATGTAACTGCTCTCCCGGGGTAATTGTTGCAATTTACCCCCTTTGGGGTTGATTCCCCGAGGGCGCCTCGTGCTCAGTGATGTGGTACTCATGGGTCCAAGAGTAACATAAGGGGCACTTTTGTTACATTCGGAGATCAGCCTGGATCAACGCTGTAACCCGGCTTTGTGTGAGTTGTGGGTACCAACGTTCGCGGCGTCGACCAACCGCCGACGTTCACCAAAAACCACCGCGCTGCCCTCGGAGTGACGCAAGACCGTGCAGGGAATGACAATGCCAGACCATCCGCCGGCAGCTTCGCCCGTGGGTGGGGATTGGTGCAAGGCGTGGACGTTGCCGCATCCGGAGGGCCTGTCTGGAAAGAGGATTTCGGCCCCTCATTGGGTGGATCTGCCCTTAAGCCCGAATCCACCGAAGGACACGGATGGACGGCGTGAGGACAGCGGAAGGGGGTGGGTGAGGGAGCTACAGGGGAGATGGCCTGGGGTCTTGGGGTAGATGGGAGGCCGGCGGACGGTCTTCAGTCGCCGCACAGGGCCCCTAAGACCCTATGCGGGAGTTGCGATGCGCGGGATGGCGAGAGGATACGCAGCAGGGGACTCTCGCGACCGGGGTGGCGCGAGATTGCGGGGACGTTGGGTCAGTTGCAGGCTGGCCGTCAGGCCGGGAACGGAATGGCTTGCAGCCGGGCCAAGGCGCGACTGAACTGGGTTTCCCAAGGCCAGCGCCGGGGGAGATGCAAAGTGAGGCGGCGCGCCGAGCGGGTGATCCGCCCCACCAGAGCGAAGACCCGTCGCCTGAGGGTCTTGGTGATCAGGGTCCCCTCGCCCAGACCAATCCGCGCCGTCCAGCGGGCGAGGTTATGCGCCATCACCTGGACCGCCAGCCAGGCGCCGTTGGCGGCGAAGCGCGCCGACGGCATGTGGTTCAGCCCGACGCCGTACTTGAGGTCGCGTATGGCGTTCTCGACCTCGGCGTGGCGGCGATGATCGGCCTCCAGTTCCAGCGTCTCCCCATCGCGGTCGGTGATGAAGGCGTGATAGCTGTATCTGGCGAAGAGGGCGAGCTGGGAACCGGGCATCGGCTTCACCCGCCGGACAATGAGCCGCACCGGCGCGGCGTCCGGCTTGGTCTGGAACGGGGTGTAAGTCGTCTCGGCGACATCGGCGGCGCCGTCCATCCAGTAGGGAATGGGAGTCCAGTCCTCCTCTGGTATCGCCTCGATCAGGTCCCGCAGGCTGGCGCGCTGGCGGATGGTGATAGAGAAGCGGACATCCATTTCCCGGCAGGCGGCAACGACAGTGTGGGCGTAGAAGCCGCTGTCGGCCCGCACCGTGAGTTGTCCCCTGGCCCCGCCGTAGCGCACCCGCCCCACCGTCTCACGCAGGAAGTGGGCGGCGCCACGGGCGGTGTTGGCCCGGCCCTCGCGCAGCCGGGACATCAGCACCTCGCCGGTGCCGGCGGCAATGGCCAGCAGCGGGTGATAGCCGCGGGCGCCGGTATAGCCGTGGTGGCGCGCTCCCTCCTTGGCCAGTCCATAGGTCTCGCAGATGGTCGAGTCCAGGTCGATGGTCAGGGGCGAGTCGCCGGGTCCGGCCCCGGCCTTCCAGGCCCGGGCCAACAACTGGCGGCTCACGCGGTCAAGTTGACGGACATGCCCCCACCGGAAGCTGCGCAGGAAGGTCCCCAGAGTGGATGGCGCCTTGACCACGCAGCCTAGAACACCGACCGTCCCACCAGCGCGCAGCGCATCGGCGTCGTCGATGCAGTCGCCGCCTGCCAGCGCGGAAGCGACCAGCGTCAGCATCTTGTCCCCAGTGTTCGCCCGTCCCGGCGCTCCGCCGAGGTCAAGGTGATGGTCGACGAGTTCCCGCAGGCCCAGGTGCCGGGCTAGAGTGGCCGGCAGGAGCAGGCCGGCATTGGCCACCAGGCGATGGTCGTCAAAGACGATGCGGATACGGTCGGGTTTGTTCTGTGGCAGCATCTGTTGGGTGCTCCTTAGTTTCCGGGCGGGTTTCTGTTCCAAAACCATTATCCCAGATTCAGAGGAGCACCCGCTGGCTTCTTCAAGGGCTGTCCCCAAGGCCGTCCTTCGGTGGATTCGGGTTAAGACTTATGTACCGTCTGGCGTTGGTGGTCCTTCCGACGCTGTTGGGGAAACTCGACCTTGAGGACCTTGACGAGGAAACGGTCAACCGCCTGGTGGGAATCACGTGGACAATCTCGGAGCGGGTTGTCAACGCTGACCCCAGTTTGTAACTGTTCAGAGTTGGTGAGGCGAATTGACCAGAAGTGGTTGAAAAAATACAGTGCGTCGGTTTTCCGGTTATGTTAAATCAGAAGTATGGATACCGTTCTTGACCTGACTACCGCCAGCCGGGAGACCTTGCTGGTCGTCATCGTCCAGTTGCAGCGACACATTGACGTGCTGGAAGGAAAGGCCAAGCCTGGCGAGTCGCCCCGAATACCGGGCATTAAGCCTAAGCCCGAATCCACCGAAGGACACGGATGGACGGCGTGAGGACAGCGGAAGGGGGTGGGTGAGGGAGCTACAGGGGAGATGGCCTGGGGTCTTGGGGTAGATGGGAGGCCGGCGGACGGTCTTCAGTCGCCGCACAGGGCCCCTAAGACCCTATGCGGGAGTTGCGATGCGCGGGATGGCGAGAGGATACGCAGCAGGGGACTCTCGCGACCGGGGTGGCGGAGATTGCGGGGACGTTGGGTCAGTTGCAGGCTGGCCGTCAGGCCGGGAACGGAATGGCTTGCAGCCGGGCCAAGGCGCGACTGAACTGGGTTTCCCAAGGCCAGCGCCGGGGGAGATGCAAAGTGAGGCGGCGCGCCGAGCGGGTGATCCGCCCCACCAGAGCGAAGACCCGTCGCCTGAGGGTCTTGGTGATCAGGGTCCCCTCGCCCAGACCAATCCGCGCCGTCCAGCGGGCGAGGTTATGCGCCATCACCTGGACCGCCAGCCAGGCGCCGTTGGCGGCGAAGCGCGCCGACGGCATGTGGTTCAGCCCGACGCCGTACTTGAGGTCGCGTATGGCGTTCTCGACCTCGGCGTGGCGGCGATGATCGGCCTCCAGTTCCAGCGTCTCCCCATCGCGGTCGGTGATGAAGGCGTGATAGCTGTATCTGGCGAAGAGGGCGAGCTGGGAACCGGGCATCGGCTTCACCCGCCGGACAATGAGCCGCACCGGCGCGGCGTCCGGCTTGGTCTGGAACGGGGTGTAAGTCGTCTCGGCGACATCGGCGGCGCCGTCCATCCAGTAGGGAATGGGAGTCCAGTCCTCCTCTGGTATCGCCTCGATCAGGTCCCGCAGGCTGGCGCGCTGGCGGATGGTGATAGAGAAGCGGACATCCATTTCCCGGCAGGCGGCAACGACAGTGTGGGCGTAGAAGCCGCTGTCGGCCCGCACCGTGAGTTGTCCCCTGGCCCCGCCGTAGCGCACCCGCCCCACCGTCTCACGCAGGAAGTGGGCGGCGCCACGGGCGGTGTTGGCCCGGCCCTCGCGCAGCCGGGACATCAGCACCTCGCCGGTGCCGGCGGCAATGGCCAGCAGCGGGTGATAGCCGCGGGCGCCGGTATAGCCGTGGTGGCGCGCTCCCTCCTTGGCCAGTCCATAGGTCTCGCAGATGGTCGAGTCCAGGTCGATGGTCAGGGGCGAGTCGCCGGGTCCGGCCCCGGCCTTCCAGGCCCGGGCCAACAACTGGCGGCTCACGCGGTCAAGTTGACGGACATGCCCCCACCGGAAGCTGCGCAGGAAGGTCCCCAGAGTGGATGGCGCCTTGACCACGCAGCCTAGAACACCGACCGTCCCACCAGCGCGCAGCGCATCGGCGTCGTCGATGCAGTCGCCGCCTGCCAGCGCGGAAGCGACCAGCGTCAGCATCTTGTCCCCAGAGTGTTCGCCCGTCCCGGCGCTCCGCCGAGGTCAAGGTGATGGTCGACGAGTTCCCGCAGGCCCAGGTGCCGGGCTAGAGTGGCCGGCAGGAGCAGGCCGGCATTGGCCACCAGGCGATGGTCGTCAAAGACGATGCGGATACGGTCGGGTTTGTTCTGTGGCAGCATCTGTTGGGTGCTCCTTAGTTTCCGGGCGGGTTTCTGTTCCAAAACCATTATCCCAGATTCAGAGGAGCACCCGCTGGCTTCTTCAAGGGCTGTCCCCAAGGCCGTCCTTCGGTGGATTCGGGCTAAGCCCGAATCCACCGAAGGTATGACGTTGCAGCAGCAGAATGGGTGATGAGGGGCAAAGGGAGGCGATGGTCCGGGCACGATTCGGGTAAATGGGGCCGGTGTCTGTCTTCAGCCGCCGCGGGGAGACCTTGTGACCGTCTGGGGACGTTGGGTAGGGCGAGATGGCGGGGAGAGGACGCGGCGAGAGGTGCTCGCGGACCGGACTGGCGCGAGTTTGCGGGGACGTTCGGTTGGGCGGATGGCGGGTCAGTTGCGGACGGGCGCCGTCAGGCTGGGAGTGGAATCGCTCGCAGCCGTGCCAGGGCGCGACTGAACTGGGTTTCCCAAGGCCAGCGCTGTGGCAGATGCAGGGTGAGGCGGCGTGCCGAGCGGGTGAGCCGTCCGGCCAGGGAGAAGAACCGTCGCCGAAGGGTCTTGGTGGTCGCGATCTGCTCGCCCAGACCGATCCGCGCCGTCCAGCGGGCCAGGTTGTGGGCCATCACCTGTACCGCCAGCCAAGCGCCGTTGGCGGCGAAGCGGCCGGACGGCATGTGGTTCAGACCGACGCCGTACTTGAGGTCTCGAATGGCGTTCTCGATCTCGGCGTGGCGGCGGTGGTCGGCCTCCAGTTCCAGGGTCTCTCCGTCCCGGTCGGTGATGAAGCCGTGATAGCTGTAGGTGGCGAAGAGGGCCAGTTGGGAACCGGGCGTGGGCTTCACCCGCCGGACGATGAGCCGCACCGGTGCGGCGCCGGGCTCAGTCCGGAAGGGGGTGTAGGTGGTCTGCGCCACATCGGCGGCGCCGTCCATCCAGTAGGGGACCGGCGTCCAGTCTGCATCGGGAATCGCCTCGATCAGGTTCCGCAGGCTTTTGTGCTGGCGGATGGTGATGGAGAAGCGGACATCCATCTCACGACAGGCGGCGACGAGAGCGTGGGCGTAGAAGCCGCTGTCGGCCCGCGCCGTAAGTTGCCCGCTGGCCCCGGCACGGCGAACCCGGCTCACCGTTTCACGCAGGAAGTGGGCGGCGCCCCGAGCGGTGTTGGCGCGGCCCTCGCGCAGCCGGGACATCAGCACGTCGCCGGTGCCGGCGGCGACGGCCAACAGGGGGTGATAGCCCCGCTTGCCGGTATAGCCGTGGTGGCGCGCTCCCTCCTTGGCCAGTCCATAGGTCTCGCAGATGGTCGAGTCCAGGTCGATGGTCAGGGGCGAGTCGCCGGGTCCGGCCCCAGCGGCCCAGGCCCGGGCCAACAACTGGCGGCTCACGCGGTCGAGTTGACGGACATGCCCCCACCGGAAGCTGCGCAGGAACGTCCCCAGGGTGGATGGCGCCTTGACCACGCAGCCTAGAACACCGACCGTCCCACCAGCGCGCAGCGCATCGGCGTCGTCGATGCAGTCGCCGCCAGCCAGCGCGGAAGCGACCAGCGTCAGCATCTTGTCCCCCGTGTTCGCCCGTCCCGGCGCGCCGCCGAGGTCAAGGTGATGGTCGACGAGTTCTCGCAGGCCCAGGTGCCGGGCGAGGGTGGCCGGCACGAGCAGGCCGGCATTGGCCACCAGGCGATGGTCGTCAAAGAGGATGCGGATACGGTCGGGTTTGTTCTGTGGCAGCATCTATTGGGTGCTCCTTGTTTCCGCGCGGGTTTCTGTTCCAAAACCATTATCCCAGATTCAGAGGAGCACCCTCTAGCTTCTTCATGGGCTGTCCCCAAGGCCGTCATTCGGTGGATTCGGGCTAAGCCTGACCAGCTCAGTCCGGTGAGGTTCCGGCGAGGTTAACGACACCCAGGCCACCGTGGCGGACGTTAGTCACCCCGGATTGTCAGTATGGCCCCCCCGCCTGCGATTGCTACGGGGACTGATACAGTCGAGGCAAGTACAAGGACCATGGGGAGCTACGGGAAGGGACCGCCCACCACAACACCGAGACGTGCGGCTGTGAACCTTGCCAGCCTCAAGGAAGTTAGACCCGGCCCAGCTGCTTTCTTGGAGCCGACAAGGGCTGACCGCGGAGCAGATGAAGGAACGTCTGAAATCCCAATTTGGGATCACCGCCAGCTTGGATTTGGTTCGACTCAGACTTCGGGAAGCACGGCAAGAAGCCGACGGGAGGGAACCGGCCCCGAGGAAGCGAGCGGCCAGCAAGACCGCGGACCTGGCGGACGCTGTCCAATCCCGATCGAGCATCGGTATTATCCGACTGATGGGAAACTGCCCAATCTGAGGAGTAGCACCACTGCCATGTCGAAACTACTGTATTGCGCGCTCTTCGTCGCCCTGACGACCCTATTGGCCTGTTCCGGCCCGGAGACGAGTTCATCCCCAACCGCCGCGGCCCAGGCCCCGACGTCCGCATCCATTCCGGCTCCAACCGCCGCTCCGGTAGAAGTCCCGACTCCGACCAAAGTCCCGGAGCCAACCAAAGTCCCGGCTCCGACCGAGACCCCAATCCCCACCGCGATGCCGGTGCCAACCGACGCGCCATCGGAAACAACTCCGGAGTCTGGAATGCCCGGCCCCACCGGTATGAACGACACGGGACTCCTCACGTCCGATCTGTCAGACGCCGAGCTGTCCTGCCTGTCGGAAATCGGAGACCCCCAGCAGTTGGTGACTCTGATGAACAGCCCGGATCTCGCGTCGCCGCAGGAAAGGGACGCAATGGTCGGATGCCTGGAGCACGAGACCCTGCTGAAGCTATTCCTGAACGGATTCACAGACCAGACCGGACCGCTGAGCGATGACACCTCAGCCTGCGTCAGCGCCGGGTTCCAGAACTTCGACCTGCGCGCCATGATGCTCGCCAACCAGGAAGGATCCGGCGAGGAAGCCGCCATGGTCCAGGGCATGGCGGGATTCTTAATCACGCTCAGCTGCCTGAACGAAGAGGAGTGGCAGGCTGCCAGTCCGGCCCTGGACCTGCCACCTGAAGGAAGGGAAGCCATGCAGTGCGTCATGAACATGCTGGCCGGACCCGAAGGAATCGCGGCATCTCTGGAATCCAAAGAGGGAGAGCCGCCCCTGGCCTTCTTCAGTGCGGCAGCCGAGTGCGGGATGATGATGGGAGGACCGTCAGGCTAAACCCGAGAGCCGCAGGACGCTCGACGGCACAATCTGGTTCGCGGCGGTCAGAAGCCTGACTGCGGCGCGCCGCCTGTCGGCGACCGCCTTGCCAGCCGCGGCCGCGGGGCTGTTGATTGCCGCTACGGTAGGCTTCAGTTTCTATACACTCCTGTACAATCCGAGTAGCTGTGCCTTCTTGGCGTCGAATTCGTCCTGAGTTAGGAAGCCGCGCTCAAGGAGACTCGCAAATTTCTCGATCTCGTCTACCGACGATGTCACCGGCTCCGTAGCTGAAAAACACCCCCCCCAAGGGCCGGGTATCAGGGGTTCCAGCAGGAATATCGCACAACGGTTTTCCCGGATTTTGGGATTCCTGGGTTCTGGGATTACAGGGCCTGATACTGACCAGCGACGCCCCCGGCACCCTAACGGTCTCCTGGGAATCGGCCAGCCCCACGCCCACCGACTACCGGATCGACTGTAGGCCAGACTACATCACAAGCTTGGCGTTTTTGGGGCGGGCCTTGCCGCCGTGGACGGAGGGTTCGGCGCACCACTTGGCGGCGAGGCGGCGCACTCCCTCGTATATGTTTTCGTCGAAGCCCAGCAGGTCGCAGACTATACGGCGATCCAGGTGGGCGCGGTTGGGGTCGGCGTCGGCCAGGTAGGCGGGTTTCAACTCCCGGTCGCGGAAGTCGTTGAAGATGTCCTCGGCGGTGGCAAGCTGGTCGTCGCTGAGGGCGCGGAAGTCCAGGACGGGGAGGGACTCAGCGGCACGGATGGTAATGGAGGCTTTGCTGGACTGTTGCCTGGAAGAGTGCCACCAGTATGACAATAGTCCCAGTGTGCTATTGCCCCACACCGTGAATGCGTAGTCGAAACGCTTATCATCAAAAATGACGTTAGGCCAAACCCTGCCACCTATTGACTCCCGTTCAGTAAAGGCGACTGCAAGGGGCTGTGACCCGAAAGTGAAGTCGCGGTTCAGATGGGACCGGCTAGCAGTTGCCCATACAGTTGCAGCCTTTTCCTCCATACCGGAACGAACGCTTAATTGCGAGTCAGGTTCGCATACTATCCGGGTTTCTCTGGTAGCGTTGTGGCTCCAGAGGCAGGGATAGGTAGCCGTTGGACTGGGCGGGCCGTTGGTGAATGGACCCCGTGGTAGTGCTCCATGGCGGGGAGGTTGCCCGTTAATGTCGAGATGGTAAAATCCGAGTTTCCCTGGAGTATCCAAGGCAGTTGCAGGCAGTTCAAGACTCGATAGGTTCCCCGGCAACCACAGTTTGGATTGCAATAGAGCGTAAGCAGTTTGCGCCAATGAATAGTCCGATACACGGACACTGCCCCAATTGTCCCCATTCCCTGATAACGAAGATGCTAATACTTCGCCGACTCTCGCATCGCCGATGGAGATCATTGTACCGCCATACGGTCCGTCCTCGATTTTTCGCCTGGATTTCGACTCACTGACGTATCCAGCGATTACACTGGCTTCGGCGAAGCCCTGGGGGCGGCGGCGCAAGGATGTCGAATGAGATTGGAGTGATGGTCGTAAGTTGTCCGTAGGCTCTTCACTCTTGCGAGCAATGACCAGACATTCAGCCATGCCTGTGTCCGATGAGAACGACATGTCCTTGCCGTTGGCAGAGATACTTACTACCGTCAGGTCAGAGTATTTTGTTTCCAGCATCTTCCGGAAACTCTGCCATGCTAACCCAGAGGCCGCCGACAACGGCAATACAAGAGAAGTGGCTCCGGAAATCTGAACAGGGGGATAAGTGGAATCGCTGCCTGATTGAGGGCATGATAGTGCTCTCGGAGACAGGAGCGAGAGATGAGCAGACGACCCCGCCGTAACCACTCGGCAGAGTTCAAGGCGAAGGTGGCTCTTGCCGCAGTGCGCGGCGACCGGACACTTTCGGAGCTGGCAAGCCAGTTCGATGTGCACCCGAACCAGATCACGCAGTGGAAGACCCAGTTGCTGGATCGGGCGGCGCAGTTATTTGGCGCCGGGACAGGGCAGGCTGAAAAGCCGGTAGATATGAAGGTCCTTCACGCCAAGATCGGTGAGCTTGCGTTGGAGAACGATTTTTTAGAGGCCGCGCTCACGAAGGCGGGATTGCCGGGCGCAAGGCGATGATCGACCGCGATCACAAGCTGCCTCTCGCCCGCCAGGCAAAGGCAGTGGGCATCAGCCGCGGGAGCATCTACTACCGGCCACGGCCGGTGGGCGAAGCCGGTCTCGGACTGATGCGCCGCATCGATGAGCTGCACCTTGAGTATCCGTTTGCAGGCAGTAGGATGATGCGAGGCCTGCTCCGCCAGGAGGGACTCTCCTGCGGGCGTAGACACATCGCCACACTGATGCGGCGGATGGGCATCGAGGCGCTGTACCGCAAGCCCAACACCAGCCGGCGACGGCCCGACCATACGGTGTATCCGTACCTGCTGCGCGGGCTTGAGGTGAGCAGGCCCAACCAGGTGTGGGCAATGGATATCACGTACATTCCGATGGCCAGGGGGTTCGTGTACCTAGCCGCAGTGATGGACTGGCATAGCCGCAAGGTGCTGGCCTGGCGGGTATCGGTCACAATGGACACAGACTTCTGCGTGGAGGCGCTCGAAGAATCCCTGGGACGCCACGGCGCGCCGGAGATATTCAACACAGATCAGGGAAGCCAGTTCACAAGTGACGCCTTCACCGGCCTGCTGAAAGCCAATGGGATCCAGATCAGCATGGACGGGAAGGGAAGCTGGAAGGATAACGTGTTCGTCGAACGGCTGTGGAAGAGCGTCAAGTACGAGGAGGTGTACCTGAGAGCCTACGAATCGGTCCCGGAAGCCAGAACTGGACTCGGGCGGTACTTCGAGTTTTACAATGCCGGACGGCCCCATTCGAGCCTTGGGGGAATGACGCCGGACCAGTTCTTTGACAGAGCGCCTGCCGAGTCCGCGGCGGCCTAACGCACGGCAGCGCGATTCCACTTATCAAACCGGGCAGCGCTGTTCAGACAAACGAGACCACCTCTCACGTCAGCGTTGCTAGCCGAGAGCTGTACGTTGCCAGTTCCGCGAAGCGTGTCAAGGAACAGGGACTTCCAGGGTCTCCGTACTTTTCTTTGTGTCACCTTTCGTCACCTGCCTTGTTGTAGCAAGAGCAGTGCGCGTCTTCTGTGGGTCAAGGGACCTTCTGTTGGGGTTACCATTTTGCTAATCCTCCCCGTGGGATTGAATTTTCATTAATTTCTTGCTAAGAGAAAATTGCAAAACTCCCGAGCGGGGACAAATCCGTCGGGAGCGTTGCTGATTTCGACATTCTCGGCCTGGGGTTTACAGACAGGCCTTCGGGCTAATTTAGCCTTCCCACACTCTCGCTCGGGCGTCAGTTCCTTGAGGGTTTCTCCGTTGTATAGCAGTAGAGACTGCCGGTTGGGGACCAGGTGCCCCAGGTCTCGCCGAACCGGCCTCTCACGTTGACCGAGAGACTGCCGTTCCCCTCAAAGTTCACCGTGCCGTACATCTCGTAGTAGCCCGGGTGCTTGGGAATCTCCCTGAAGCCGTGGGTGACCACTCCGGCTCCCCGGTTGGTGTTGATGTGTGCCGCCCATTCGTCCGCTGCTCGGTCGTGGCCCTTGGGTCCGTCCCAGATGATGCGGAAACTCCTGGGGCCGGTGCAGGTATCTGCCCAGAGAGTGTTCCCCGTGGTGGAGTTGTCCCAGAACAGTCCGAGGATGCCCAGGGTGAGCGCTGCATCGCCAGTCGGAGCTGGTGGCGGCGAATCCGGTGCCTGCGGCGTCGCCTTGACGGAAGCCCACTGGCCCGTGCCCACCCGGTTCACGGCTGCCACCTGCACCTGGTAGTGCTGGCGGTTCGTGAGGTTGTTGATCTCCTGTGTAGCGGAGCGGTCGTCGTTGGCGCGGGTTAGGTTCTGCCAGGGTGATGTGCCCATGCCCACCTGCCGGTAGCGGACCTTGTATGAAGTTACGGGCGCCTGCTCGTCTCCGGCCGGGGGTATCTGCCACCATGCGGTTAGGCCTTGGTCCTGCGCGCGTGCAGCCAGGTTCCTGGGCGCCGTCGGCGGCCCTTCAGGCGTGGCGGAGGCCGCGGACGTTGCGGTCGGCTCGTTGCCGCGCACGGCGCGTATTTGGAACGTGTAGGGTGTCCAGTTCGCCAGGTTCCTCACGGTGTACGAGGTGGTGCTGGCCTGGCTGCCGGGAATGTCGGTCCAGTCGGGGTCCCAGGCACTTTCGGAAGTGAAGCGTTGGCGGTACTGGTACTTGGTGATGCTGGAGTCTTCTGGATTGTCCCAGCGGAGCGTGACCTGCGCGTTGCCGGCGTCAGCGCGGAAGTTCTCCAGGAATGGGTTGTTGACCGTGCCGTTGACCCTGATCATCAGCGCGACTAGGGCATCTGTGCTGAAGGGGCCGGTTGAACTGAAAACACGGAATTCGTCTCTGTCAGCAATGCTCCAGTCCGGGGCGGGAGTTGCGTCTTCGGCAAAGCCGACGGTGTGCCACGTACCCCCGCCGGTCTCAGCCATGACCCAGTAACTGGTGTCCCCCTCCAGCGTGATGGCTGTGGGCACCGTGAAGGTGTAGGTGGTTTTCCCAGTAGATGCGGTTCCGGGCGCGGTCAACGTGGCAACCTCTGTTCCGTTTGCGGAGGCGCTGAACAGTTTCACAACGGGGAAGTTGCTCGTGCTTGCAACAGTGAGCTCCAGGTCGATGCTGGACAGGGTGTAGCCGGTCTCGTTGGAGCCAGTGGTGAATTCCTGCGCTGCGTCCAATATTAGAAGTTCACCGGCGTTGTCGTTCTGGGTGATCACGGTCTGGCCGATGTTGCTGACCAGGACCCGTTGCACCGTGCTGCTCGAAGGGTAGGCGTCGCTGGTCAGCGACTCGACTCCGCTCAGGCTGTCGGTGAAGCTCATCACGACCTTCACCTGCTTGCCGGCATCGTCGTCCGTCAGTGTGTACGTGCTCGATGTCGCATCCTGGATCGGAGTGTCGGTCTCATCGGCCGCCCGTATCCACTGCCACGCAAAGTCTGAGGCATTCTGCGGCAGCCCGTCGGCGTCAGCGATGTCTGCCATTCCGGCCGTCAGGGTCTGGCCGGGCAGGGCTCTCCCCGTGATGTCCGGCATCCCCGTGGCGTCGTTGTTCGGCGGCAGGCTGAGCGCAAGCTCCCGTGTGTCGTAGAGCGACCAGTCGGCTTGGTTGTCATTGGAAGCCCTGTAACCAGCGAGAGTTGGGTTGGTCAACCCGGACGAATCGCTGCACCAATGGAACCGTAGTGCTCCTTTCACAGCAGGCGTAAACCTGCGAGAGTCGACTAATTCTAAAAATAGTTGCCTGCGGAACCCGTCAGTTCTGACGATTGTGAAAATGTACTCGATGGTGTAGGAATCGCCGCCTATTATAATCCTGTCGCCATTCTGGCCCAGGCTGCCGTAACTACCCCGGACGTAGCCAGCCTTAGTCTGACCATTTTGTGAGTCTATACTGCGCCCTACCGTCAGCGTGGCGGACCAGACTTCCCGTCTGTCGCCCAGGTCGGGCGTGCTGCACACGCCTGTCAGCGGCGTTGCTGATACCGTGGCTGTTGCACCCACTTTGCTGCTGCGGATTGCTCGGACCTCGAAGGCATAGGCTGTGCCGTTGGCGAGCCCTTGTACCAGCGTGGTTAAATTCCCCAGGTTAGTTGTTTCGGTCCAGTCCGTTTCCTCCGGTACCGATGTGCCTGCTGCATAACGGTATTGGTAGTTGGCGGTTTGGAAATCGACGCCTGCTGGCCCTGTCCAGACCAGCCGCACCCGCCCGTCGCCCGCCTCGGCCGTGAGGCTCGCGGGTGGTCCGATCGGCGTTTCGTTCGTCACTCTGTAACTGCCTACGATCACGGCTGGTTGGACCGCATTGCCAGCGAAGTCCTTGAGTGGAACCCTGCCCATTCCGTCGTCGTAGGCATTATTGCTCACAGTCACCGTGTGGTCCGTGAATAATGCCGGCGTCACGGTCAGTGTGACCATCGTACCTTCGATGGCAACCGAGTTCACAACGGGTTGTGGTGCCGAGAAGTCGCCCAGCGCACTTACGTCGAAGGCTTCTCCCGGTGGGAGCGAATTCGGGTCCAGATCTTCCGAGAATGTGAGGACTATCAGTGTCCCGTTGGCCGTGCCGGAGACGAAGGTCGGCACGGTGTTGTCCAACTCAAAGGTGGGGTCATTCGCACCCGTGGGCGTGGTGGCGGTAAGCGTGTTGTCAGACGGGTCGACGATGTTCTGGTCCGCGGCGAAGGCAAGCGTCACCGTGCCGTCCAGACTGTCCAGGTTGCCCCCGGAGGCCGTCACGTCATAGACGTCGGTCATGCTGGTGACCGCCGTGACGGTCAGGGTCGCGGTCGTGCCGGTGACCATGAAGTCCGGCGCGTCCACGCTTTCAACTGCCTCGCTGAAGGTCACCCGCCAGGTCAGGTTGTCGGAGTTGGTAGGCGATGAGGTCGGGTCCTGGGGCGTTATCGACGTCACAGTCGGTGCGGTGGTGTCGGTCACCGTGGCGGTGGTTGCGTTGGCGGTGTTGGAGGGGGCGCTGGTGCCGACCGAGTTGATGGCGGAGACCCGGTAGTGGCGGGTGTCACCGCGGGAAAGGCCGGTGTGCTGGTAAGCGGTGTTGGTGTTGCCGGTGTCGGCGACGAGGTCGCTCCAGTTGGAGCCGGCATCGGAGGATGATTCGATCTTGTAGCCGGTGATGTCGGAGCCGCCGGTGCTGTCCGGTGCCGTCCAGGAGAGGTTGATCTTGGTGCTCCCTCTGGCCGTTGCCGAGAGGCCGGTGGGGGCGCCTGGGGCGGTTTGATTGACTTTGCCGGTGATGGTGATGCGAATCGCTCTGCTGCCGTTGCCGATCACCCAGGTGTTGCTGGTGTTGTACCACTGGAATACGTTGGCAATTGAGAAGCCCGTAAGGGAGGTTGGGTCTTGGTCATCGCTGCTGGTGGCGGCCACACGCAGCAGCCCTGATGGGGGAGCCTTGAATACCAACATGTAGGTCGTGTCGGCGTCCAGCGTGAGTGGCGTAGTGGTCGGAACTGTGTAGGTCAGGTTGCCCTGTGGGTAGGAGGAGGGCGGGGTGAGGTCCGTACAGACCGTGGTCGGGTGGACGCTGCCGTCAACTTCGCAGATCTGAAGGGGTATGGCGTCGTTATTCGGATCTCTTGAGACGCTGGTAACGCTGTAACCGGTGCTGTTGTTTCCAGTGGTGAAGGCCTGTCCGTGATCTCTGCTGTACGTGGCATTTTGGTTGGCAGTTTGGGACAGGTTGCTGACCAGGATGACCGGTGGGATGGGTGTGTCCTGCCTGGCACCCGATCTTCGCGGCTGCTCTTTAGCCCGAATCCACCGAAGGACGGCCTTGGGGACAGCCCTTGAAGAAGCCAGCGGGTGCTCCTCTGAATCTGGGATAATGGTTTTGGAACAGAAACCCGCCCGGAAACTAAGGAGCACCCAACAGATGCTGCCACAGAACAAACCCGACCGTATCCGCATCGTCTTTGACGACCATCGCCTGGTGGCCAATGCCGGCCTGCTCCTGCCGGCCACTCTAGCCCGGCACCTGGGCCTGCGGGAACTCGTCGACCATCACCTTGACCTCGGCGGAGCGCCGGGACGGGCGAACACTGGGGACAAGATGCTGACGCTGGTCGCTTCCGCGCTGGCAGGCGGCGACTGCATCGACGACGCCGATGCGCTGCGCGCTGGTGGGACGGTCGGTGTTCTAGGCTGCGTGGTCAAGGCGCCATCCACTCTGGGGACCTTCCTGCGCAGCTTCCGGTGGGGGCATGTCCGTCAACTTGACCGCGTGAGCCGCCAGTTGTTGGCCCGGGCCTGGAAGGCCGGGGCCGGACCCGGCGACTCGCCCCTGACCATCGACCTGGACTCGACCATCTGCGAGACCTATGGACTGGCCAAGGAGGGAGCGCGCCACCACGGCTATACCGGCGCCCGCGGCTATCACCCGCTGCTGGCCATTGCCGCCGGCACCGGCGAGGTGCTGATGTCCCGGCTGCGCGAGGGCCGGGCCAACACCGCCCGTGGCGCCGCCCACTTCCTGCGTGAGACGGTGGGGCGGGTGCGCTACGGCGGGGCCAGGGGACAACTCACGGTGCGGGCCGACAGCGGCTTCTACGCCCACACTGTCGTTGCCGCCTGCCGGGAAATGGATGTCCGCTTCTCTATCACCATCCGCCAGCGCGCCAGCCTGCGGGACCTGATCGAGGCGATACCAGAGGAGGACTGGACTCCCATTCCCTACTGGATGGACGGCGCCGCCGATGTCGCCGAGACGACTTACACCCCGTTCCAGACCAAGCCGGACGCCGCGCCGGTGCGGCTCATTGTCCGGCGGGTGAAGCCGATGCCCGGTTCCCAGCTCGCCCTCTTCGCCAGATACAGCTATCACGCCTTCATCACCGACCGCGATGGGGAGACGCTGGAACTGGAGGCCGATCATCGCCGCCACGCCGAGGTCGAGAACGCCATACGCGACCTCAAGTACGGCGTCGGGCTGAACCACATGCCGTCGGCGCGCTTCGCCGCCAACGGCGCCTGGCTGGCGGTCCAGGTGATGGCGCATAACCTCGCCCGCTGGACGGCGCGGATTGGTCTGGGCGAGGGGACCCTGATCACCAAGACCCTCAGGCGACGGGTCTTCGCTCTGGTGGGGCGGATCACCCGCTCGGCGCGCCGCCTCACTTTGCATCTCCCCCGGCGCTGGCCTTGGGAAACCCAGTTCAGTCGCGCCTTGGCCCGGCTGCAAGCCATTCCGTTCCCGGCCTGACGGCCAGCCTGCAACTGACCCAACGTCCCCGCAATCTCGCGCCACCCCGGTCGCGAGAGTCCCCTGCTGCGTATCCTCTCGCCATCCCGCGCATCGCAACTCCCGCATAGGGTCTTAGGGGCCCTGTGCGGCGACTGAAGACCGTCCGCCGGCCTCCCATCTACCCCAAGACCCCAGGCCATCTCCCCTGTAGCTCCCTCACCCACCCCCTTCCGCTGTCCTCACGCCGTCCATCCGTGTCCTTCGGTGGATTCGGGTTTAGACTTGGGAGCTGCGGGGGTGGTGGCGCTGATGATGTCTGACTGAGCCCCTTCGCCGTTGGCGCTCCGGGCCAAGACCGCGTAGTGGTAGGCCGTCTCCGGCGCCACGGTGTCGTCCTCGTACTCCGTGGCGTTGCTGGCCGTGTCGGAATTGATGACGGCCAGGTTGTCGGCTTCGGTGCCTCGGAGGACCCGGTAGCCGGTTATGGTGTCGTCCTGTGGGTCGTCCCAGGTGAGGGTCAGGACGCTGTGGCCAATTCGTGCCGCAATGAGGCCGGTGGGCGCTGCCGGCGGGTTGTTCTTGACCCGCTGGGTGGCGGTATTCGTCCAGGGGCCGCTTGACTCATGGACCGAGCGGTCCGCGTTGTAGTAGCGGGACCGCATCTGGACCTTGTAGCTGTCGCCCGGCGTCAGGTTGTCGACAGTGAGCGTGGTCACGTCGCCGAGGGGATAGAGGTTGCCTCTTTCGACTTCGTTGACATCCTTGTAGGACAGGAAGTCCCCGGTTGCGGGGGCCCATCTGAGCCGGTAGTCCGTGGGCGCCGGGTCGGGGGTCTCCCAGGTGATGACCAGCTGCCCCGGCTCGCTGCTCGCCAGGTTCAGGGATGGGATTGCCCCTCTTTCGGCCTGGGCTTGGGCGGTTCTCGGCAGTCCTGAACTCATGGTGACGGTGGCTGCTATGATGAACAGCCATGCCGCGAGGTTACGTCAATAGGTGTGTAAACGACATCAGGCGGCGACCATCTCAGCCGTTGATTCAATGGCGATTCCATCCGCATACTGTGCACCGAGGTAGACGTCTTCGATCAACTCAGGGGCCTTCAGACGCCTGAAGCGTCCTTCGGCGACCATCAGCATCTTCCAGATCACCGCTATCGCCCGATCGACCCTCTTGTAGCGCTTGGCGGCGTCTGTCCGAAGCCTGAGGGCCGCGAAGGGTGATTCCACTGGGTTCGTCGTGCGAAGGTGCCCCCAGTGCTCCTTTGGGAAGTCATAGAAGGTGACCATGCGGTCCCAGTCCCGCTCCAAGGCCTCTGAGGCCGCCTCGTAGGAGTGGTCGCCGCACCACCTGGTGAACACCGTCCTGAGACGCTCAGCCTCCGCCCGAGTCGGCGCGTAGGGGATAGTACGCAGCATGAGCTTGGCCTGGTCCTGTTGTCGCTTTGGAAGCTTGGCGAGCACGTTTACGATCTTGTGGTTCCAGCAGCGTTGCTCTGCTGCCTGCGGATAGACGTTGCGCAGAGCTCCCCAGATGCCCAGGTGTCCGTCTCCAACCACCAGCCTCGGGCAACTCAAGCCCCGGCGCTTGATGTCCCTGAGCACCTCGGATCAGCTCTCTGTGGACTCCCTGTATCCGGGAACAGTGCTCACCACCACCTTGCTCCCGTCGCTCAGGGCCGCCATCACCACCAGTACCGCCGCCTTCTCCTTCTCAAGACCAGCCTTGACGTAGACTCCATCCACCCACATGTACACCACTTCGAGGTCATCCAGGGGCCGGCTGCGCCATTGGGCAAGCTCATCGTTCCACTTGGACTTCAACCGGGCCACCGTGCTCGCCGATACCGGTGCGTCCTCTCCCAGCAGCCCCCGCAAAGCCAGATCGAAGTCGCCTTCGGATAGACCGTGCAAGTACAGCTCGGGGATCAGCTCAGCAATCTTCCTGGTCCTGTTGACGAACAGCGGCAGCAGCCGGCTCTCGAACTGCTCCTCGGTATCGCGGACTCGCGGCCGCCTCAGCTGTATCGTTCCCGAACTCAGCGTAAGCCTCCGGGCTCTGCCGTATCCGTTCCGATAGCCGGTATCGTTGTCCGAGTCGGATCTGAGCGCCGACTTCGCCCTTCCCAGAAACGCCGTCACCTCCTCCTCCAGCAACTCCTGGATCAGCCTCTGGACCTGGCTTCGCACCCAATCCTCCAACTGCTCCCACTCCGGCCTTGACTCCGACCTACTCCCAGTGCTTTCCTTCCTCATGGGCGGTGTATCTCCTCTCTCGGGCCTTGAGCCCGTGTTGTTCAGACAGAGGGTACACCGCCTGACTGGTTACACACTTTTTGAGGATACCTCTCTCTCCCTGGCCTAGCTGTATGAAGTGGGGTTGACCGTCGGGTGGGAAGGTTTGACCGAACGGGGTTTCTTCAACCCTGTAGAATCCTGGAGGCACGTCCAGAAACGAGTAGTTTCCGTCCGCATCCGTGAAGGTCGCCCGGAAAAGATCCCCGAGGTCGTCCGGAGGCGTTAAGGCATAAAGGTTAATCCGTACCCCTTCCAGCCCTGGCTCCCCTGGGTCCCTTACTCCATCGGCGTTCAGGTCATCCCACTTCATTCCATGGATTTCGGCTAGATCTTCGATAACGTCGATGAAGCCGCAATTGTTGGACACGTAGACACGGTCTGCCGCGGGATTGACGACGACGTCCAGGGTATTGCCACAGGCGCGGTTCAGAGAACCCACAACTTCCCCCGTGTCGCCATCGACGGCAAAGAAACCTGTGCCGCCGCCACTCGAATAGAGCCTATTGGTAGCGGGGTTGAAGTCCAGATGCCCCACGTCACCAAAGGCGAAGGTGTCGATCACGGAGAGCGTGTTCCCGTCGACGACCGAGACGGTTCCGTCCCCTACGTTACCGATATAGATGCGGTTGCCTACGGGATCGGCTGTCACTCGCCGAGGACCCGGCCCAACGGGAATTGTGGCTGCAACGGTGTTGTCGGCACCGTTGATGGCGGTGACCGTATTACTATCGCGGTTCGCAACAAAGATCATGTTAGTGGCAGGGTTGACGACGACCTCCGCAGCGCGGACCCCAACGTTGATGGTGTCGATAACGAGGTTTGTGGCCCCGTCGATAACCGACACCGTATCGTCGAGCGCGTTCACAGTATAGATGCGGTTCGTATTGGGGTTCACAGCCACGCTGACCGGTGCACTGCCTACGGCTATAGTCGTCAGTACGGTGTTGTCGGCCCCGTCGATGACCGTTAAGGGACCGCTTCGGGTGGCGTGAGCTACATAGATGCGGTTCGTGTTGGGGTTAACGGCGACGCCTCTGGGAAACGGATCTACGACAATGGTTGTGATCTCCTCATCGGTATCTCCGTCGATGACGGACACTGTGTGTATGCGGAAGAAACCGCCGCTTGTAGTGTAGATACGGTTGGTGAAGCGGTTAACTGCCAGGCTGAAAGGCCCCGGCGGCGAAACGTCGATTCGTCCGGTCACGCCGGGGTCGACGTGAGCAGCATCGATGGGGATGTTCGTAGCCAACAGCGGAACGACCACCGCCACGAGTGCTAGAGTTAGCTTCTTCATGCGTTCAATCCCGAACGACCTTCAGCCACGTGTTCCGCCGTCTATCTCGACGATTCCTTCGACACGGAGACCCAAAGGGCCGGTAGGTTCCATACTTGGGGAGCCAGACTGGGATGTCAGCTGCAGTGGGATCTGGCCGAGCTTCCCGAGCATGCCAAACGTTTATCACGAAATGGGTCGAGCGAGGTTAGAGATAGGTCAGACTTCGGTTACAGTCTGTCGGTCAGACACGGAGAATGCCAACGACTTCGCGAAGTGGCCAATGTGGCTCTGCGCATCCGGCTTCCGATATCGGTGAAACTGAAGTCAAAGCTTCGACTCAGGTCACCTCGCGTGATGCACAAGTAAACGGGGCTTGCCGAAAGGCCAGAAGTGACAAGTCCGTGGCGAATGAGAAGGTGCCCACCTCCCTGGCGAAATAGGCATCCTGACTTCCAGTGACGGCTGGGGTTATGGCGAGCACGCGAACCTAAGCTACTTCGCCCAGTCGTTCAACTCACCGCTCGATCCACACCGTCAGTTGCTCGGCCCCCACTCCGTCGCCTATTGGACGCCGATGTCGTCCAGCATCAGCAGATCGCATGAGTCGAACGAACGGGGCAGGGGGAGCTTGCGCGGGGCGGGTGGCCGGCGAATCACGCCGGTTGGGGCCCAGCACACATCCGCTCCCACCCAGTCACCCCCTTGGGGGTTCTGTGGTTCTAAGGGGGCCAAGGTCCCCTTTGCGGGGTTTGGGGTGTCCCCAACCTCGGGCGGGCGGGTGGGCCAGACGCGATCCGGCTATCTCGCCGTCTATGAACTCCAGGGCTCTTTGTAGAAAATTGAGGAGGGCGCAGAGAGTGGAGCCCCCTTACCTGGTTCCCAACGATTGACGCCCCAGAACACCTGTGCTGCCATGTAACTAGAGGACCGACCAAGCGGTGGGTCCTTTTTCGTGTTCAAGGGGCGCGGTACACAATGAGACAGAATGGTACAGTAAAAGGTGTCGTACGCGGCCGTTTAGCCGCTCCTCTCCGTGTCGACGCCCCATCGCACTGTCTCACCGCAGCTTCGGAGGCGGCCCCATTTCATCCTCGAGCCTGTACCGAACCCGTCTCAAGATCCCCACATCGTGTCTCGGGGTAGCCGATATTGTGGCCCAGGTCGCTCATGTAGGCGCGCGCGGCGTGCGCCTGCTTCGTTCTGTGGCCGGCTCGATCGGTGGCGGCTGAGCCCGCGCGCGGAACGCCCCGTTGCTCTATAATGCTTCCTCGGCGGCCGGGCCCAACGATCTGAGTCCTGCCGGCGGAGCGCCAACCTCGTCACAAAAGGAGAACCCATATGGACCTCGGACTTTTCCTCATGCCCCTGCACCGCCCCGAGAGGCCCCACGCCGAGACCTACCAGGAGGACCTGGAGCTGATCGAGTACACCGACGGCCTCGGATACGCGGAGACCTGGGTGGGGGAGCACTACACCCTGCCCTGGGAGAACATGCCGTCGCCTGAGCTCTTCATCGCCAGGTGCCTGGGCGTCACCAAGCAGATGAAGTTCGGACTGGGGGTGTCCCTGCTGCACTACCACAATCCGATCCACGTGGCGCACCGCGTCGCCATGCTCGACCACATGGCCAAAGGACGGCTCTACTTCGGAATCGGCTCGGCGGGCGCGCATACGGACACCGAGATGTTCGGCGTCGATGTCGAAAAGGGAAGCCTCCGCGACAGGATGGAGGAGTCCATCGACATCATCCTGAAGATATGGGAAGGGGAGCCCTTCCACCACAAGGGGAAGCTCTACGACACGGTCCTGCCCGACCCCGACCCCGAAGCGCGTCTCGGCTTTCACATGCGTCCCTATCAGGACCCCCACCCGCCGGTCGCGGTCGCCGGCAGCAGCCCCTACTCGGGGACCCTGGCGATGGTCGGAGAGCGGGGTTGGCTGCCCCTGAGCAACTGCTTCCTGCACGAGTCGCACCTGCCCAGCCACTGGGAGGTGGTCCTGAAGGGCGCCCAGAAGGCGAACAGGCAGCCCTCCAGGGCCGACTGGCGCATCGCTCGAGAGATATACGTCGCCGAGGACGGTGACCAGGCCAGGGAAGACGTGCTGAACGGGCCGTTCGCCCAGTTCTGGGTCGACTACTGGATAGCGCTGCTGACCAAGAACAGTCCCACGGGACTCGCCCCCCTCAAGCACCACCCGGACGTGCCCGACGAGGCGGTGACCCCCGAATACATGCTCGAGCATCTGTGGATAGTCGGCACACCGGAGGAGTGCGCCAATAGACTGCGGAAGCTTCACGAGGACGTTGGGGGGTTCGGGACTGCGCTGCTGCTTTGCCACGACTGGGAGGGCGACAGGAGCAAGTGGTTCCGGTCGCTGGAGCTGATGGCCAAGGAGGTCCAGCCCAGGCTGGCGGACCTCAAGGTCTGAGCTGGCCCGGCTACCGGAACGTCAGCGCGCGCCTGGGGTTGTCGATCAGCATCGCGTTGATCTGATCCTCGGCGAACCCCCGCCTTCGCATGCGCGGAACCATGCTGTCGAGGATGTGGGCGATGCCCTTGCCGCCAAAGCGCGTGTGCTGGTACTTGAAGTTGACGTCGTGCGACAGCAGGATCTGACCCAGGTGCCCGTCAGCCACCAGGAACTCGAGCGCGTCCACGACCTGGACGTCGCTGACCGCAAAGTCGGTCTCGTTTCTGTACCTGATAGACGTGTCCTCGTAGGCGCCGAAGTGGTCGTACTCGAGGAAGCACCCGGTCTCGGCCAGCTCTTTCAGGGCCTTCCTGTCTCTCACGACCGGCCCAAGGTGGTCCAGGACGATCCGATTGGCTTCGGCTCCGGCGTTGACCAGTAGCTCAACTATCTCGAGCGGGGCCCAGTCGTTCATACCCGGGTGGATCGAGATCGGCGCCCCGGTCTCGGCCTGAGCCTGCGCGGAGGCCTGGAGGACCTTCCGCTCGTTGTCGCTGAGCGGGAAGAAGTTTCCCACCTCCCCGATCATCCCGGCGCGCACGCCGGTCTCGCCCACGCCCACCGTGATGTCTCGCACTATCTCGGCCGTTATGGCCTCCTCGGTCTTGTCGTCCATGTCGGACGGGTGCGAGGCCGGGACGTAGTAGCTGCCGCCCATGACGATGTTCAGCCCGGTGGCGCGGGATATGCGCGCGAGCGCGAGGGGGTCCCGGCCTATCCCGAGGCTGGTGACGTCGACGATCGAGTGGCCCCCCGCGTACTTGAACAGAGACGCCTCGTGGATCGCGGCATCGACATCCCAAAGCTGGACGGTGTCCAGGTTGTAGTACCACCGCTGGGGGAGGGCGCCCAGGATGTCCATCGTGACCGGCTTGTGGATGTAGGCCCGCTCGCTGGCCTCGGAGGGCTCCTCGAAGTAGCAGCCCACGTCGATCACCAGATGCTCGTGCATCAGAGTAATCCCGAGCGCGTCGGGGTGGATGGGCCCGAGGACCGTCTGCGCCTTTCCAGACAGCGCCGGCAGACCCATCAGAGGCGGCCGTTCGTGCCCACCCAGCCGTTCTGGGAGATCTCGATGATCACCCCGTCGGGGCCGCTGTACTTCAGCTCCATGTTGCGGCCGCCGTGGCCCTTTCCCATCCCGCCCTGCAGCCGCTCGTTGATCTCGGTCCGCGGCGGGGAGTCGGCTTCCTGGAGCCTGGCGTGGGTCGTGCCCGGGTCGTCGACCTGAAAACCTATGTGATGGATTCCGCTGAAGCCCGCCCCGAACTCCTCTCCGGCTACAACGTCGTTCTTGAACTTCAAGATGGCGAAGTTTATGTGTCCGTCGGTGAGGTAGTACCCCTCGGTGTTCTCGGTGTCGATCTTACCCACTTCCTTGAGGCCGAAGACCTTGGCGTAGAAGCCGGCAGTGGCCTCGGGGTCCTGCGACGATATCGCTATGTGCTTGATCGTTGCCATTAGACTCCTTGCGTCCGTTCGACGCCCACCTCGTCCCTCCCGTGTAGTTGATTTACCATACCTGTTATGTATACGATAGGCGGTAGGTTGTCAAGGAACGCAGATTCAAACTGAGACACTACCGTAGTTTCGACTCGGTTGTGACCTCACAAACCTTCCCGACGGCATCGCCGCCGGCTTGACACGCCGGTGGCACCGAATGAGAATTGGCTCGAATCCAGAAGGAGGACCAGATGATCTACGAGTACCGCGTCTACGAGGCTGCCCCGGGAAAGATGCCCGAGCTGCACGCGAGATTCCGGGACCACACGCTCAGGATATTCGAGCGCCACGGGATCAAGAACATCGGCTACTGGACGGCCAGCGTCGGGGACTACAACGACCGGCTCATCTACATCCTGGGCTTCGAGGATGCGGGACACCGCGACCGGGCCTTCGCCGCGTTCGCACAGGACCCGGAGTGGCTGAAGGTAAAGGCCGCATCGGAGGTCAACGGCCCGCTCTTCACGAGGCTGAGCAACTCCCTCCTGAGCCCGACCGACTACTCGCCGTTGCAATAGGTCTCATAGTCACTTCGGGAGGAGACTGAGAACGTAAGCGGCCGAACAGTGCGGATGCGTACGGCAGTTCTAGCAGGGTGCTGAAGAACCCTTCGACCATCCCCCCGGCCCCCTTCCTGGCCGGGAAGGGGGGGTAGCTGATATCTGAGGGGAATCCTCAGACTTCTTGCAAAGGGGCTTCGCCCCTCTGCACCCCTCATGTTTCATCACCCCGATGACCGCGTCCGCAGAAACCAGAGTTGCCGGGACCAGGCCGGTGTCCTACGACTCCTCGTCGTTGGACAGCCCGAAGAGGTCGCGTACCGCCTGGAGACGCCCCCTGGCAGCCTTACCCTTCAGCGCCCGCGTGGGGTCGTGGAGCAGCTTGCGCACGATGGATCGGGTCAGAGCTTCGACCACCTCGCGTTGCTCGGGTGAGAGGTCTCCCATACGGCGCAGGGCGCGATCCAACTCTCGGCTCCGGATTTCTTCGCCGCGCCCCTGCAATGCCTTGACGATCGACACCGCCTCGCGCGAGCCCCACCACTCGGAGAATCGGGATACCTCGTGCTCGACGATCTTCTCCGCCTCTACGGCCGCCTCGGCGCGCTTTGCGACGTTCTCCTCCGCTACCGTCGACAGGTCCTCGATGTTGAACAGGGTCACGCCGTCGAGGGATCCTCCATCGGGATCGACGTTGCGAGGCACCCCCAGGTCGAAGACGAACAGTGGCCGGTCGACGCGCTCCTGGGCCACCGATGCCAGCAGCTCGCTGGAGATGACGTAGCCGGGCGCCTCCGTCGCGGTGACCACGATGTCCGCCTCGCGGACGATCGAGGAGATGTCGTCGAACCCTACGGCCCGTCCCTGGAGAGGCCGCGCCACCTCCTCGCCACGCTCTAAGGTTCGGTTGGCGACCACGATCTCGGAGACGCCGGACATGTGCAGCGCGCGGGCCACGAGCTTGCCGGCCTCGCCGGCTCCGACGAGCAGCACCCGGGCCCCCTGGAGGGTGCCCAGGACCCGCTGGGCGAGTCGGACCGCGGCGAAGCTTACCGAGAGCGCGTTCCGCCCGAGGTCGGTCTCCTCCCGCACGCGCCGGCCGGTTCTGATCGCGCCGTGGAACACTCTGGACAATGGGACCTGGACGGCCTTCGCATCGGCCGCCAGCGTCAGCGCCGACCGCACCTGGCCCAGGATCTGCGACTCCCCGAGGATCATCGAGTCCAGGCCGCTGGTCACCCGAAACAGATGACGCACCGCGTCGAGGTCGGTGCGCTGGTAGGTGTGGGCGGCGAGCTCCTCGACGTCCAGATCGTGGAAGTCTGCCAGGAACAGCCGAATCTCGTCCGCGGTCGTGTCAGCCTGCTCGCAGATCGTGTAGATCTCGGTCCGGTTGCAGGTGGAGAGGACGACCGCCTGGCCCACCCGGTCTCTGAGGATGCCGATCGCCTCCGGAAGGCCGCTCCTGGTGAAGGCTGTCCGTTCCAGCAGGTCGAGTGGACTGGTCTTGTGGTTGAGCCCGGCAACGAGGACTTGCACCGATTACTCTTCGGACGTCAGGACTTGGTCCCAACCTTGTAGAGGGACCGCAGGCACCGGGTGCAGATTTGGACCCGTGTGGGCGTGCCGTTGACGTCGATCGTGGCCTTCTGGACGTTTGGGAGCCAGCGGGTCTTCGTCCGCCGCTTCGAGTGGCTGACGTTGTTACCCGCCTGCGGCGACTTCTGGCACATATCGCATCTGGCCATCGTTTGCCTTTGACTCCGTCCCGGCGTTCCAGTAGAATCGACGCCGACGAGGCGCGGCCAGCGCGGCCCGTATCGTCGCGGTGGAGCGCTCCGGTGGCCGCCCCGGCAGCGGCTCGAATTCCCGGGGCCAGCCGTACGTGAATTGTTTAACAAAGGTAACATATCGAACCGGAGCGGGCAACGTTGATCGCGCCTCCGTCCGACCGGAACGGAGTTAGGACTCACCTGAACGGGCGGGACTTGCTCGCGATGTTCAGCTGCGCCACGCGCCTGCTCGAGCGGAACGTCGAGTCCATCAACGCGCTCAACGTGTTTCCGGTCCCGGACGGCGATACGGGGACCAACATGTTCCTCACCATGCGGGCCGTCGTCGAGGCCGCGGAGGCGGCGAACAGCGGCGGGTCCGGCGAGGTGGTGGTGGCCATGGCGAGGGGCGCGCTCATGGGCGCGAGGGGCAACAGCGGCGTGATCCTCTCCCAGTTCTTCGCCGGAGCCGCCGCCCGTCTGAAGGACACCCAAAGCATAGATGCCAGGGACCTCGCGGGTGCTCTCCGCGCCGCTCGGGACCACTCGTACAGGGCAGTAGGCGAGCCGGTCGAGGGCACGCTGCTGACGGTCATAACGCGCGTTGCGGAGACGGCCGATGAGTGCGCCGCCCGCGGGGGGACGGTCCGCGAGGTAGTGGAGGCCGTGTCCGCCGCCGCCAGGACGGCTGTCGCCGAGACCCCGGCCATGCTGCCGGTGCTGCGGCAAGCCGGCGTGGTCGACGCGGGAGGCCATGGACTCGCCGTGATCCTGGAGGGGGCCCGCCGGGCGCTGTCCGGCGAGATGTCCGTGATCACCGAGATCCGGCCGCCGGACCCGGTGGGCGTCGACCACCCGGCCGGGTCCGTATCCGTCCAGTTCCTCGACGCCTCCGAGCACGAGCGCTACGGATACTGCACTCAGTTCGTGGTCGAGGGGGAGTCCCTCGACGCCGATGACATCCGGGAGCGGGTCGTCGCGCTCGGGCGCTCCGTAGCGGTCGTCGGCGACGACACCGCGGTCAGGGTGCACGTTCACGCGGAGGACCCCGGACCCCTGGTCACGCTCGGTGCGTCGCTCGGCGTGATCTCCAACGTGAAGATCGACAACATGGACCGGCAGCACCGGGAGTTCCTGGCCGCTCGCCGGGCCAGTGCGGACCCCGGATCGGCGGCCGTCGTGGCGGTAGCCTGGGGGTCGGGCCTCGAGGAGCTGTTCGCCGGGCTGGGAGCCGCCGTGGTCCTCAGGGGGGGCGACACGATGAACCCGAGCGTTCAGGAGATCGTGGCGGCGGTCGATGACGCACCGGCCGACAACGTGATACTGTTGCCCAACAATCGCAACATCGTGCCCGCCGCCGAACAGGCGAGGGGCCTGACCAGGAAGCGGCTCGAGGTCGTGCCCACGACGACCATACCCGAGGGAGTCTCCGCGATCCTGGCGTACAACGTCGACCGCGACGTGGAGGCGAATCTGTCCGCTATGAAGGATGCCCGCTCGTCGGTCAGGACCGGTGAGATCACAAACGCGTCCCGGTCGGCCGACCTCGACGGCGTGAAGGTCGCGGAGGGACAGACGATCGGCCTCCTCGACAACAGGATCGTAGCAGCCGGAGACGATCCGACGCCCGTGTTGGCCTCGCTCCTCGCCGCTGCGGGGCCATCCGAGGGGGACGTGGTCACTCTGTACTGGGGTGGGCGGCTGACCGAAGAAGACGCCCGGGCCGCCTTGAGCCACGTCACGGAGCAGATGAGCGGCGTCGACGTAGAGCTCGTCCACGGCGGGCAGCCCCACTACGACTACATCGTCTCCATCGAGTAATCTCCGGACGAGGCGGGGGTTCCAGAGGGAGGCCCGAGCCCCTATGCCGGTCCTTCCGCGGAAGGATGAGGGTGACCCTCAGCGGAAACTCCCCTCTTTGCTGAAGAGGAGAGGCCTCCAAGCGGAGGAATGGAATAGCGGACTGAGTCCGCAGGGGGAGCAATGACAGTCAGGATCGTCACAGACAGCGTCACCGATCTCCCGCAGAGCTTCATCGACAATCTCGGCGTGAGCGTGGTCCCCCTCACCGTTCGGTTCGGACACGAGGAGCTCCGAGACGGGATCGACCTCACGAGAGACGAGTTTTACGAGCGGCTGGTCGCCGCGAAGGAGCTCCCGACGACGTCGGCGCCCTCGATAGGCCAGTTCGTCGAGGCGTTCGAGAAGGCGGGAGACGGCGCCGACGGTATCGTCTGCATCGTGGTGTCGTCCAAGGTGAGCGCCACCCACAACTCGGCGGTCCAGGCCGCTGCTCAGGTCCAGGTAGACTGTCCGATCGAGGTCGTCGACACCCTCCAGGCGTCGATGGGCATTGGGATGGTCGTTCTGGCGGCGGGCAGAGCGGCAGCCCAGGGGGCCTCGGTGGAGGAGGTCGTGAAGGTCGCGCGCAGCGCGGTGGAACGCTGCCAGTGCTTCGCCACGCTCGACACGCTGGAGTACCTTCACAGGGGAGGCCGCATCGGGATGGCGCAGGCGTTCCTCGGCTCCGTCCTGAAGGTCAAGCCTATGATCATATTGACCGGCGGCGAGGTCCACCCCCTGGACCGGCCCCGAACTCGCGCCCGGGCCGTCGCCAGGTTGATGCAAGTCGCCAGGGACTTCTCGCCCGTCGACGAGCTGGCCGTGATCCACAGCACCACTCCGGACGAGGCCGCGACCATTGCTCGCGAGCTGGGGAGCCTTCTGCCAGACGGCAGGGAGCCGATCATGGCCAGGTTCGGGCCGGTGCTGGGTGTTTATGTCGGGCCGGCGGCGCTCGGAGTAGGCCTTCTCCAGTCGGAGGATCGATAATAGCCGCCGGATGACTATGAACAGGGTGCGGAGTACGATAGAGCGTCGGTCCCAGTTAGTATCCTACGCCACCCCCGGCTCTCAGTGACTTGACCACCGCCGACTCCAAGCTTGAATCCCTGGCCAGAATACTGCGCCAGGAGAAAGCCGCCGACTTTCAGGACACGACCGTGATCGGCGGCCTCGACCTGTTCCTTCAGCGCTGGACGGCGGAACTGAAGCCGGCCCTCGGTGAATTTTCGTCCTACTCGGTCCTGACGCCCCCGCAGCGCGAGAAGTGGGTGGACGGTGCGCTGGCCAAGATCGGGCCCGGAGCCGCGGACGACGCGCCTCGCAGGCCTCTTCGGCACCGCCACCCTCAGGCCGGGGCCCGGACCCTCGCGCTCGACACGACCGTCGACCGGCTTCGGGGCGCCTCGCCCAACACCCTCCGGCTGCTCCGGCGTCTGGGGACCGAGACCGTCGGCGACCTGATCTACCTCTTCCCCCACCGGCACAACGACTTCGGGAACGTGTGCAAGGTCTCGGAGCTCCAACCGGGACAGGACCAGACGGTCATCGTCAGTGTATGGGAGGCCTCCGAGTCCCGGCGGGGACCTAGGCGAAGGTCCACCCAGGCCGTCCTGGGAGACGAGACCGGAAACGTGAGGGCCATCTGGTTCAACAACCCCTATCTGGTCAAGACGCTCGGCCCGGGAACCCAGCTTGTCATCAGCGGAAGAGTCGGCCTCTTTAGAGGGCAGCCCGTCTTCGAGTCGCCGGAGTACGAACTGCTCCAGGGTCAGGAACAGCTCGTCCACACCGGACGCCTGGTGCCGGTATACCCCAGCGTCGAACGGCTGCCCCAGCGAACCCTGCGCCGCATGGTCAAGCAGGCGCTGGACGCAGGGATCGGCCGGGTAGAGGAGTTCCTGCCCGCGGACCTGCTCGATCGAACCCGGCTCCAGGGTCTCCAGGCCGCGATTGCCCAGGCGCACTACCCGGACACGATGCAGGACTGGGCCGTCGCCCGGCGCAGGCTCGGGTTCGACGAGCTGTTCCTGATGCAGGTCGCGGTTCTCCGCCGCAAGAGAGCCTGGCAGGAGGATGCGGGAGGCATCCCGCTCGACGCGCGAGACACCCCTCTCGACGGCTTTCTGGCCTCGCTGCCGTTCAGGCTGACGGGCGCTCAGCGCAGATCGCTGGACGAGATTCTCGGCGATCTGGGACAGGACAGGCCCATGAGCCGTCTCCTCCAGGGCGATGTCGGAAGCGGGAAGACCGTCGTCGCGACGGCGGTGATGCTGCTGGCCGCCTTCAGGGGTTACCAGGCGATGCTCATGGTGCCCACCGAGATTCTGGCCGAGCAGCACTTCTCGACGATATCGCGGCTCGCCTCGGCCGCTCCCGAGAGTCGCGAGGAAGAGCACATCGCCGCCGTGGCCGTCGAGGGGGCGTCCTCACCGATCAACATCGGTTTGCTGCTGGGCAGCATGGCCAAGAAGACCAAGCGTGCCGTTCACGAGGCGATAACTGCCGGGGAGGTCGACGTCCTGATCGGGACGCACACCCTGCTCCAGTCCGGAGTGGAGGTCCCGAACCTCGCGCTCGTGGTCGTCGACGAGCAGCACAGGTTCGGAGTGATGCAGCGGGCCACGCTGCGAGAGAAGGGGCGCAGGCCCCATCTGCTCGCTATGTCGGCGACGCCGATACCGCGCTCCCTCGCCCTCACGATGTACGGCGATCTGGACATCTCGGCGATCGACGAGCTGCCGCCGGGACGCCGGCGGATCCGGACCAGGTGGGTAGAGCCGGAGCGCCGGGCGGCGGCCTACGAGTTCATTCGCAGAGAGGTGGCGTCCGGACATCAGGCTTTCATCGTCTTCCCGCTGATCGACGAGTCCGAGGCGGTTCACGCCAGGGCGGCCAACGAGGAGTATCAGAGACTCTCCGCCGACGTCTTCCCGGACCTCCGGCTCGGCCTGCTTCACGGCCGTATGGCTCTACGGGAGCGGGAGCCGGTGATGGAGCGGTTCCAGGGCGGCGACCTCGACGTGCTGCTGTCCACCGCGGTGGTGGAGGTCGGCATCGACGTGCCCAACGCGACGGTCATGCTGATCGACGGCGCCGACCGTTTCGGTCTGGCACAGCTCCACCAGTTCAGGGGGCGGGTGGGACGCGGCGAGCACCAGAGCTACTGCCTGCTTCTGTCCGACTCGCCCGGAGCGGAGGCGAGGGAGCGGCTCAAGATACTGGAGAGGGTCGACGACGGATTCCAGCTGGCCGAGGAGGACCTTCGGCTGAGGGGTCCGGGCGACTACCTCGGCACCCGGCAGAGCGGTCTGCCCGACCTGAGGGTCGCCAGCATCACGGACCTGGACCTGCTGGCCCTGGCACGGCGTGAGGCCACCCGCGTCCTGGACGCCGATCCCGAGCTGTCGGCCGGGGAGAACTCCCTCCTGGCCGAGCGCATCAGCCGGTACGAGGCCGGTATTGCCGCCGACCTGAGCTGACTCTGAGCCCGTCGACGTGGCCCCCCGTAGGGCCTTTTCATTTTCCCCTTACTCCGCCGTACCTTCCCCGTTGGGGTGCCCTCTCTGGGTGATCTCGTCCCCGCCCACCCGCCCAATGGATTGGGGCACCCCGAACCCCGCAAGGGGGGCTCCGCCCCCTTCGGAACCCCCGGCCGGGGCCTGTCGCGCGCTCTGAGCGCCCCCAAGCTCAGGAAAGTCGGACCTGTGGCACCACACACTGGATGGCCTAGTATCGGACTTAGAAAAGACCCCGGGCTCTCCGCATCCGTGTTGACACTCCCCCACCCCCGTGGCTATGATGATCGCAGAGGCTCCTGGGTCTCTCCGCGCCGTGACGACCGTCTCCATCCGGAGGACTAATCCCCATGGCAGACTACAGCAAGGGCGAAGCCACGGACTGGGCTCGCGAGAATCTGCGGGGTCAATGGACCACGCTGATGACCCCGTTCACCCCGGACGACGAGGTGGATGAAGAGGGGCTCCGAAGAAACATCCGCCACATCAGGAAACTGGGGACCCGGGGTGCGGGCTGCACTTGGGGGATGGGGGAGTTCTGGAGCCTGACCCACGACGAGAGGCTCCGGGTCTACGACATCGTCGCCGGCGAGGCGAACGGCGAGTGGCCGATCGGGGCTCACGTTACGCACACGTCGGCCAGGGAGATGCTCGCTCTCGCGGACCACGCCGAGGCGGTCGGATTCGACCTGCTGATCGTCGCCGCGCCGTACATGGTGACCAGGACCGAGCAGCAGGTCATCGACTTCACCCGCCTCCTCGCGGACCACACGCCTCTCGCCATCATGTTCTACAACTCTCCCCAGTTCGGCACGGTGCTGAGCGTCGAGGGGCTGCGGGGAATCTGCGAGATACCCAACGTGGTCGGGGTGAAAGAGGCCAGCTTCAACCAGCAGCTGTCGATCGACGCGCACGTCTCCCTCGGGAGGGAGGCCATAATCAGTACCCCGGACGAGTGGATCCTGTTCAAGGGACGGGAGATGGGTTTCGAGCAGCAGGTCATGTTCGCCAACACCTCGGACTGGCGGTTCGACACGCCCAGCGAGAACTACTACGTCCAGTTCGTCGAGAGGGCTACCCAGGGCCAGCTGGACGACAAGTTCTACGACGCACACATCCGCCCGGTGAAACAGCTCTCGGACGAGTGGTGGGGCCGTACAGTCAAGAAGTTCAACGGAGCCCTCCCGGCGTCGCTTTGCAAATACTGGGGCGAGCTGATGGGAATGGCCGGGGGCCACGTCCGGCAGCCCCTGGCCGACCTCTCGGAAGACGAAAAGACCGAGCTCCGGCGCGCGCTCGAGTCGGTGCGCAGGGGATCGGAAGCAACAGTGAGTGAGTCAGCATGATCCTGATGGTCAGCGTCCAGAACCTGCCCGAGGCCCTGGAGGCCATCAAGGGGGGCGCCGACATCGTCGACGTCAAGAACCTCCAGGAGGCGCTGGTCGGGTCGGCGCACCCGAAGGTGGTCAAGGAGGTCCGCGAGGCGGTTCCTCCGGAGAACCATGCCAGCGTCACCCTCGGCGTGGTGCCCAACCAGTCGGGCACGGTGGCCATGGCGGCCTACACGGCGGGCGTGCTCAAGGCGACCTCGGTGAAGGTCGGGTTCATGAACACCGAGTACGACGACGCGGTCCAGATCCTGCTCGACTGCCGCGAGGCTCTCGATGCGTTCGAGACCAAGCTCATCGGCTCCCTGTTTGCCGACAACCCTATGTACGACGGGCTCGACTCCCACTGCACGGTCGAGATGGCCCGTGACGGCCGGTGCGACGGCTTCCTCATCGACACCCTCACCAAGGATGGCAGAAACCTCTTCGACTTCCTGCCCGAGAGCGATCTCAGGGACATGGTCTTCCATGGCAAGGAGCTCGGCATGAGTACCGCCCTCTCCGGCCACCTCCGGCTGGAGAACCTCGACGAGCTTGCCCGCATAAACCCGGACATCGTCGGGGTCCGCGGCGCGGTCTGCCAGAAGGGCGACAGAGACAGCGCGGTCCACTGGGAGGCCGTGGCCGAGTTCAGACGGCAGCTCCTGATGCGCCAGACGGGCGAGATCGGGGTGTTCGACGGCCAGGAGCCGGGGTCGTCCAATGGATCGGCCACCAACGGCTCCGCCGACGGATGGGTGGTGATAGACGGCACGGGAAAGAGCTGTGCTGGCATAATCGCGGCCCTCAGCGAGCAGGTGGGCCGGGACCAGGAGTCGTTCGTCGAGGTCATCATCCCGGACGTCCTGAACACCTATGACGTCATAGTTTGGGCTGAGAAGGGACGCCACTCCATCGTCACCCAGCGCAAAGACGGGACCGGCTCCACGAGGATGCTGATCCGTCCCTGATCGACCGGACCCCCGCGTCTGCGTCCGACCGAGTCCCACCCCAAAATGGGAAAGGGGTGTTTGATTTCTGAGGGACACCCTCAGACTCCCAGCAAAGGGGCATGGCCCCTCTGCACACTCCATTCCGTTGTCATTCTGAGCCGCGGCGAAGAACCTGGGGAGGCGGACGGCCTTCCGCGGCTTCGCCCGATCGACCCCACCCCAAAATGGGAAAGGGGTGTTTGACTTCCGAGGGGCACCCTCAGACTCCCAGCAGAGGGGCCACGCCCCTCCGCACACTCCATTCCGTTGTCATTCTGAGCCGCGGCGAAGAACCTGGGGAGGCGGACGGCCTTCCGCAACCCCACCCGGTAGAGCCCCGCTCCAAAACAAGAAAGAGGTGATTTCCGATGGATACCCTCGTCCTTCCCCGGAACTCCCAGCGGAGAGGTCCGGCACCACCACGGACGGACTCAAGGCGCTGCCGACAACGAGGCCGCAAAACGCTCGCAGACTCTGAGTGTCGGCACCCCCACGTCCTGAGGCGCCGGGACCCGCCCTTACGGGCCTCTAGTCGCGACGAGAGGCGATCAGCAGGCACGCTGTACGAGTTGCTATCTGCACGGTTCACGTGCTAACATGCAAGTAATTCCACACCGATGAGCAGGCCCCATTGGAATTCCAGGAAATCATCGCCGTCGTCAGAGACATCACCTTCATCTCTGTGTTGCTCGTGGGGATCATCGCGGTCCTGCTCGTGGTCCTGAAGACGCTGTCCGTCCTCAACTCGGTGAAACGCACGATGCGCAGCACGGAGGAGATAACCTCCGCGATATCCAGCCGTATCGCGGGGCCTGTGGCGGCCGGGTCCGGCGTGGCTTCCGGTCTCGGCAAGGTGTTTTCGTTTCTTTCGGGCCTTCGGGGGAAAAAGAAAGAGTAGCTTGAGATAGAAAAGGAGGGTAGGGAAGATGGCTAGCGATGACAGTGGCAGCAGCTTCGCCGTCGGATTCCTCGCCGGCGGGATCGTCGGAGTGATGATCGGTATTATGATAGCTCCCAGGGCCGGCTCCGAGATGCGGACCAACCTCATGGAGCAGAGCGAGCATCTGCGTGAGCGCGCCGAGGAGCTGGCGGCCCGGGTGCGTGAGCGCACCGGTCCTACCGTGGAGAGCGTGCGGGAGCGCGTCGCGCCGACCGTGGAGAGCGTGCGCGAGCGGGTCGCGCCGGTGGTCGACCAGGTCCGGACTCGAGTTCGGCGTGGAGGCAACAGCGGTGCCGGAGACCCTTCGGCAGACGGCGAGCACGAGACGGCGGCCGAAAGCTAGTATCCGGTCTTAGCCCAGCGCACAGCGGCCCAGGGGTCACCGACCCCTGGGCCGCGTTTCATTGTCGGCCGGCGGATTCGTCGGGAACCGGCGTCGGGTTTCGCGGGTACGACCCGAATATCTTGAGGCCCGAGACGTGGCGCCTCACCGCATCCAGGACCTCCCGGATACACTCGTCCTCGCGATGGCCGTCCATGTCGACCAGGAATACGTAGCGGCCCAGACTCAGTTTCGTCGGCCGGGACTCGATCTTCCCGAGGTTGATGCCCCTGCTGGCGAACTCTCCCAGAGCCGATTGAAGGAGGCCGGGGCCGTCCGTGTCGAACTCGAAGCAGATCGAGGTCTTGTCGGTGCCGGTGTGGGGGTGGTCCCTGGCCGCCAGGACGACGAACCTGGTGACGTTGCTCGGGTTGTCCTCGATGTCGGCGGCCAGAACCTCGGCTTTGTACATCTTGGCGGCACGGCGGTTGCCCACCGCTCCGGCGGCGACCTGGCTCCCGACGGCCTGCTGCACCGCCGCCGACGTGCTCAGCGACGCCACAGGCTGCGCCTTCGAAAGGTGCTTCGAAATGAACGCACGGCATTGGGCCAGGGCCTGTGGATGGGAGTAGATCACCTCGATGTCCTCCCGCCTGGTACCGGGCTTCGCCAGCAGCGCATGATGAATGCGCAGGACCAGCTCGCGTCTGATGACGAGCGAGGAGTCGTGGATCAGCAGGTCGAGGGTGAAGGTGACCGAGCCCTCCAGGCTGTTCTCGATAGGGACGATCGCCTCATCCGCCAGTCCGGACTCGACGGCGCCGGCCACGGCGGGAATCGACGTGAACGGCACCAGGGTGGCCGCCGGGTCGTGGGCGATGGCTGCCTGCTCGGAGTAGGTCCCGGCCGGTCCCAGAAACGCCAGCCTGCTCGCCATTCTTAGTCACCCGGCTGCTTCGTCAGCAGCTCTCTCAGCGCCTCTTCCTCGTCCTCTGTCGTGACCGCCACCACCTCGTCATCTGGCTGAATCGTCGTGTCTTCCCCTGGTATCGACATCGTGCCGTCCCGGGAGATGACGAGCGAGATCAGCGTCCCGCCGGGCAGGGCTATGTCCTTCAAGGATCGGCCGGCCGCATCCGACTCTGGCGGCACCTTGATTGCCACGAGCGTCCTGTCGGCGTCGCCCTGGACCGGCATCAGGTGCACCATCCCCTGAATGGCCAGCTCCTCTTGGACCCGGGCCATAACCAGGTCGGGTACGCTTATCGGCGAGTTTACTCCCAGGGCGGTGAACAGCTCCTCGTGGCCGGGCACGCTGACGAGCGAGATGGTGCGGCGGACCTTGAAATGGTGGGCGGCAAGCTGGCAGGCGGCGAGGTTGTCCTCGTCGTGGCCGGTGGTGGCGACGAATGCGTCGGCCCGGCCGATCCCCGCGTCGGCCAGCACGTCCGGCAGGGTGCCGTCGCCCCGGACCGTCACGCTTCCGAGTTCCTCCTCAATGTCGTCGCACCTCGCGGGCGAGATCTCGACGACCGCTACCTCGTGGTCGGCGGAGACCAGCCATCTGGCGAGCGACGCGCCGATGACTCCGGCTCCGAGGATCACCACGTACATGGCTACTGCCCCCTCGCCGCCTGGATTACGCTCGCGGACAGGAGGCTCGTCGCGCTCACCGCGCCGAGTCCCAGATCGCGGTACATCTGGTTCTTCACCGGCTCGTCGATGCGGCAGACGACATTACCGACCCCATGAAGCTGTCTGGCCATCTGAGCAGCCATGGCGTTGCGGTTGTCCAGACCCGAGACCGCGACGAACAGGTCCGAGTCCTCGATCGGCGTCCGCCGCAGACTCTTCTCCAGCGTCCCGTCGGCCACGATGGTGACGATCTGGCCGCTGTCCACCGCGCTCGACGGGAGCTGCCTGAACGCCTCCGCGCTCACGTCCAGGATGTGGACCGTGTGCCCCTGCTCGGCGAGAGCGGCCGCGATCGTGCTTCCGACGCCGCCGCAACCCATGATGACCACGGATTTGGGGCCTCTATCGGTCTGGTCGAACTGGAACAATTCGCATCACGCGGGGAGGAACCCGTTTCACTTCCTGTTGGTCTTGTGCCGGGGTCGAGCCCGGACGGGACCGGCGGGGGGGATCAGCCCGGTCCACCGCTGCCGCCATTCTCCTCCGGTGGAGGCTCCCTCCACAGAACGACCTGGGTGGGGGCGTGCTTCAAGACGTATGAGACCGTATCTCCGAGGCCAAACGTGCCGTACCGCTCCCTGTAGGGAACCCCGAGCACCACGGCTTCGACCCGCTTGTCCACGGACTCCTGGACGACTGCGCACCCGCTCTCTCGCGACTGGAGAAGCTCTGCCTGTATCTCGAATCCGAACGGCTTCGCCACGTCCTCCATATGCCTGAGGACCTCGTCGCCCTTGGCGGTGGCGGGCGTGACCTCGGCGTCGACGGGCAGCGCACGGTCCACGACGATTATATACAAGAGGTGGAGCGTTCCGTGGTGGGGGTTCAGGAGCTGGCAGGCGACGCGCACCGTCTGCTCGTCGAACCGGTCTCCGCCGACGACGGCCAGGACCGCGGACAGGCCGGATTTGGAGGACCTCTTGCCGAGGACGCTGGGAAGCCCACGGGCGCCGCCGATTATGCGGGAGATGCCCCTTCGCCCGTCGAGGTGGGCCCGAGTGTCAGCCGTTGTCACCTTAGCAATTCCTTGCCGGCTACTCGGCCTCAAGCCGCTCCAGGAGGTCGTCGCGTCCCGCCAGGACCAGAAGGTCTCCCGACTGCAGCCGGTCGTCGGCATCCGGGTTCAGTGTGATGTCCTTGCCCCTCTTGATCGCGAGGACGGCGAGCCCGTACTTGTCCCTTACGTTCGAGAAGCCGAGCTCCTTGAGGCTCATCTGCACGAAGCGGCTCGGCACCTTTATCCGGCTGAGGCCGAAGTTGGGCGCGAGCTCCAGATACTCCTGCACGTCGGGGTTGAACAGGTTGTGCGCCAGGCGGACGCCCATCTCCGCCTCTGCGTGGATCACCTTGTTCACGCCCAGCAATTCCAGGGCGTTTCCGTGGAGATCGTCTCGGGCCCTAGATGCGACGTACGGGACGCCCAGGGTCTTCAGGAGCACGGAGGCCATGATACTGGCCGCGATGTCCGATCCGACGGCGACGACGGCGGCGTCGTAGTCCAGAATGCCGAGTTCCCTCAAGACGGTCTCGTTCGTCCCGTCGCCCGTGACCGGGTAGGTCACCGAGCCCATCATGCTCTGGACGCGCTCTTCTCTGAGGTCCATGGCCAGGACGTCGTGCCCCAGGTTGTATAGAGACCGGGCCACGCTCGAGCCGAACCTGCCCAGTCCGATAACTGCCACCTGCTTCTTCATCGGTGTAGCCTACACACGCCAGACGGTTAAGCAGGCGCGCGCAGGGCCTCTCTTCTCCATTGTTCCGACCGGTCCGTCCATAGACCGGTCACTCTCGGCCATCAGCCTATTGTAACCCGTTCTCTAGCGTATCGGTAGACATCGCGGTCGGCAGCCTGGGCCAGCGCCAGGACGACGGTAAGGGGGCCGACCCTCCCGGCGAACATCGTCAGGACCAGGATGAGGTGGCCCCACCCCGAGAGGTCGGGTGTAAGCCCCGTGCTCAGCCCTACCGTCCCGAAGGCCGATACGCTCTCGAACAGTATGTCGATGAATGGAAAGTCCGCCTCGGAAAAGGTGAGGAGGAGCGCCATGACGAACACCAGCACGGTGGCCACGGCTCCTACGCTCATCGCTCTCTGCACCTGCTGCGGGGGGACCTCTCTGCCGAACGCCGTCGCACGCTGGCGCCCTCGGATCGTCGCCAGCACCGCCACCAGCACCACCGCAAGCGTGTTGACCTTGATCCCCCCGGCCACCGAGGCCGAGGCTCCCCCGATGAACATCAGAGCCGTGAAAAAGAAGTTGGTGTGCTGCTCCGTGTCGCCGAAGCTGACCGTCGAGAAGCCCGCAGTTCTGCCACTTATCGACTCGAACAGCGACAGCCCGGCCTTCTGCCCCACAGACATGACCCCCAGCGTGTCCGGATTGTCGTATTCGGCCGCGAAGAACACCAAAGCGCCCGCGAGGATGAGAAACCCGGAGAGGATGAGAACCAGTTTGCTGTTCAGTGTGAGTGCGGAGAAGCGGCGCGACCTCACCACGTCGATAATCACCCAGTAGCCGATTCCGCCCAGTACAGCAAGGATGGCGATCATGCTGATTACGGCGACGTCGCCCTGGACGGCGGAGAGGCTCTCGGAGGCGGGCAGCACCACGAACCCTGCGTTGTTGAACCCGGAGACCGCGTGGAACACCGCCTGCCACACGGCCTCGGCGGGCGTATATGTGAACGAGAACCGGATGAACAAGATAACGAATCCGGCCAGCTGGATAATTGCCGCCAGCATCACTATCCGCGCGGTCAGGCGGACAAGCCCCCCGAGCTGGTCGACACCGAGGCTCTCCCTCATAAGGAGACGCTGGGTCAGCGTGACCCGCTGGCCGATGATCACGAGCAGGAAGGTGGCGAACGTCATGAACCCGAGGCCACCGATGAACATGAGAGCCAGGATGATTACCTGACCGTAGCGGGTCCAGTACGTGGCGGTGTCCTGGATCACCAGACCGGTCACCGTCACCGCCGACGTCGCCGTGAAGAGGGCCTCCATGAAAGGCGTCGAGCCTCCGCCGTGGTGGGCAAAGGGCGCAAGCAGGAGGAGCGTTCCGGCGGCGATCAGCCCGGCGAACGCGTACATCAGGATGAGCGGGGACGCCAGTGCTCTGGAGGGGACTGAGCGGGGGCTTACGGTGAGCCGGACAGGCCCGATCTCCTCCTGGCGAGGATGGCGTATGACCCTGTCGCCCGGCTTGGGTTTCCAGCCGTTGGGCAATCTAGGCCTCTAGGCGTCCAGCCAGCCTGGGGGTTGGGGTGGTGCAGGGCGGTCGGAGGGTGTTTCGCATTAGGATCGTACTCGCCTTGCAAACCGCCGCCGCCGCTACGGAAATGCCTGACAGTTGCGACATCCAGCGATTCTAGGACCCCCCCGCCGCAAATGTCAATCGGCACGGCCGCATGATTTCCCCCTCCCCCGTCTGCCGGCCGGTCTGTTCCCGGTGGGGCAGGAGCGGCCTCAGACAGGAGGTTTTCCCCGAAAGCGGTCCCAATTCCGGCTTTGAGTGGCCTCTTGAACTCTGCTAGTGTGTCGCTGCGATGACCCCTCCGTCGCCTGGAGCCGCAGCCGGCCCCCTCGCCCCAGCGCGGTCCACGATGCCCCTACGGTGTCGAATCCGAAGTCGAACAGTATCTTGGGGGAGCCTATGAGGGTCTTGGTAACAGGCGGAGCCGGCTTCATCGGCTCGCATATCGTGGACGCCGCGGTCGCGGCCGGACATGACGTGGCATCGGTGGACAACCTGTTCACGGGCAAGACGTCCAACTTGAACCCAGGTGCCAGGTTCCACCAGGTGGACGTCACCGACGCCGCGAAGCTGGCGAAGGTGTTCGAGGAGGAGAAGCCGGAGGTCGTAAACCACCATGCGGCCCAGGCCGACGTCCGGCGCTCGATGGCCGATCCCGGCTTCGACGCGACCGTCAATATCGTCGGCACGCTCAATTTGCTGCAGCTATGCGTCAAGCACCAGGTCTCCCGCGTGATCTTCGCCTCCACCTGTGCCATCTTTTCGGAGCCGGAGCACATCCCGATGGACGAGCTCCACCCGGTCGCACCCCAGTCGGCATATGGGATGGCCAAGTATACGGTGGAGAACTATCTGCGGCTCTTCGGCGACACCTACGGTCTGCGCTACAAGGTCTTCCGGTACGGGAACGTCTTCGGACCGAAGCAAGACCCCAAGGGCGAGGCCGGAGTGGTGGCGATATTCGTCGGGCAGATGCTCGATGGGGTCCAGTCGACGATCTTCGGCGACGGCACCAAGACGCGCGACTACGTCTACGTCGGCGACGTCGTGGATGCAAACCTCCGGGCCATGGAGCCGGTGGGCGACAACCAGATCTTTAACCTGGCCCGAGGCATCGAGGTATCCGACTTCGAGATTTTCGACGCCGTGCGAAAGGCGGTCGGCGTGGCCGTCGAGCCGGTATACGCGGAGAAACGGCCTGGCGAGGCGGACCGGGTGGCCCTGGATGCCTCCAAGGCGCGCAGAATCCTAGGGTGGACCGACACGGTGTCACTTCAGGCAGGGGTAGAGGCGGTGGTGGCACAGACTCGCGCGTCCTCCTCCTAGCCGGCTCATCAGCTGACTCATCGAGATCATTTCCCTTCAGAAAGGCTCATACCAAGGTTGCAGTTATACTGTCCAGACGCTTTTCTTAGTAGCTGCCCGCTGTGCGATGAACAAGAGGTCAGTAGCCTACGCCTTCGTCCTGCTGATCGGCCTGATAGCCGTCTCGGTCGTCCTCAACCGGGGCCCGGTTTTAGGAGTCCTTCGCAACGTCGACATCGATCTGACGACCGACTCATCCTCCTATGTCGCCGGACAGACCGTTGTCTTCACCGGAACGCTCGGCTTCCCGCTGGATGAGGAGGCGTTCATCCACCAGGCAGCCCTCGTCGTGGACGGGCCCGGCGGGCAGCAGCACGTTGACACCCCGCTTCCACTGGCCGAGGGCGTCTTCGACCTGACCTCGCTGCCGGGGGTGACCTCGACCAGCTTCACCGTAGCCGTAAGCTACAACAGCCTGGGCTACTCTGGAACTCTGCCAGATGGAACGTTGGGGGGCGGAACGATGCCCGGTGGGACGATTCCGCCCTATACCTGTCCACTAGCCGAGTACCCCTTGCTGTCCGGCGACACCTCGACCGCCGGGACTCTGGCAGGCGGTCTGCTGGTGCCAGATGGCTTCCTGGCGGGCCGAACCGTTCCCGGAACCACTCTGACGGGGTCGGAGCAGTTCGTTAGCGAGGGATCGAGCAGCTCTTTGGGCTTCACCATAGGCTGGAGACCCACGGCGGTTGGCTCGTATCAGGCGCAGCTCGTCATCGTCGCGGTAGGTCCCGGTGGATGTCAGATCAGTCGAAGCGAGGTAGTGCAGCTCAGCGTCAGCTCGCCACCGCCACCGCCTCCGCCTCCGCCTCCGCCTCCGCCGCCTCCGCCGCCGACTCAGACGCCGACGCCTACTCATACTGCAACGCCGACGCCCACGCCTACGGCCACGCCGACGGCTACACCGACGCCGACGCCCACTCAGACGCCGACGCCTACTCCGGTGCCGCCTACCCCGACGCGCACGCCGAGACCTACACGGACGTCAACACCTACTCCGGTGCCGCCGACGCCCACCCCCACCGCGACGAGCACTCCAACTCCCACGCCGACTGCTACACTGACGCCGACGCCCACGCCCACTCCGACGCCTACTCCGGTGCCGCCTACCCCGAGGCCCACGGCCACCGCCACTCCGACACCGACCAGCGCTCATACGCCGACGCCGACGGCTACCGCCACGCCCGCGCCGACCAAAACCCCGAGGCCGACGGCCGTCCCGACCCCCACCTCGACGCCCGAGGCGGCCGAGCTGGAGGTCGAGTCGGACGCTCAGGCGTTGGTACAGGAGTCCCTCTATATCACGAGTACCGATGGAGTCGTTGCCCTGAGTATCCCGGCCGGCACGGAGGCCAGGTCGGCTCGTGGAGGCCGCCTGACCGAGATCGCGGTGAGGCGCGTCGCGGATCTGCCCCCGGCTCAGCGGGACCAGACGGTCATCGGAGCGGCCTACAATCTGAGCCCGTCCGGGGCGACGTTCGATCCGCCGATCAGGGTGACCAGCACCTACGACACGAGCCTGCTTCCTGAGGTCCCGGAGGATGAGCCGGAGCAGCGGGTGGTCCTCGCTTTCTATAGTGGTCGCGAAGGCCGGTGGGTCGAGATAGAAGACGTGGTCCTCGACGAGGTGGCCGGGACGGTCAGCGGGGACGTCAGCCACTTCACGCTGTTTGCGGCCGTTCTGGGTGCGTCGGCCGTGGCGCCGAGCGCTTCCGGAGACGGCATCGGAGGCTCGGCACTGACCGGCATCATATTCGGCGGCATCTTCGGTGTTCTGGCGGTCGGCGCCGGGGGAGTTTACCTCTACTTCTTCCTCGGCAGGAGACGGGGGCCGCCTGGTCCGCCGCCTGGAGCGCCTCCCGGATACAGAACCGGCTTCTCTCGCTAGGTCGCCTCTCGGCTTCATTGCGGGAGCGCTGGCCTTCCTACTCGGCGGTCTCTCGCATCCCCGGATGGGCGGACGGCGCTCGTCGTGCGGTGGTATTCCCCATTCTCGACGACTGACAGGGCACCGGTGTACGCAGCCGCCTCGCTCGACGTCCTCGATTCCCTCGGCGAGGCGTGAAGCGGACCTTTCGACCATCCCCTCCGATACGCCCCGATTCATCGGGGCATCGAGACTCTCCGCAATCCCGACTTGTCGGGATCTGCATTTCCCATTCTCGACCGGTCCTCTGGCCTTCTTCCCGACCAGGGAGAGGGGACATCGACGTCCTCGATTCTCCCGGCGAAACGGAGCTCAGAGCTGTCAGACGCCGGCCGTTTGCCTCTCGGTGAATCCGGTTAATAGATGTATCGGCGAGTAGCGCATCTCCCCTTGGTCGAGTTCCGGTTCCCGGACGCCGCGTCGTTCGCTGTTCCGCGCGGGCGTGTCGCGCCCCGGCGTTGACCGGGTCAGGCGGCCCACACGGTGGCACGGGGACACAAGGAACATCCGCGAATCGAGAAGGCAGGTGGGGATGAATAGCAGATCTTTAGTCTACGCTGGGGTACTCCTCCTCGGTCTAGTGATCACTGCGGTCATTCTCAACCGTAGCGTGGTCCAGGGTGTCGTGAACAGCGGCGACGTCGATCTGTCGATCGGCTCGTCCACGTACATTCTGGGTCAGCCCATCGACTTCAACGGCATCGTGGATTTCGCCGATCAGGAGGAGGCGACCATCCATCAGGTGCAGCTCAACGTAAGCGGCCCGCAGGGAATGACCGTATTGCTCCCAGTCGCCGCGGGCACCTTCGACCTGTCGAATCAGCCCGGAGTCACCGGCTCGCTGATCGTCACGGTCACCTTCACCAACGTCTCGGCCATCTCGGTCGGGACGCTCCCGAGTGGGACTCTTCCCGGCGGCACGCTTCCCGGCACGACGATCCCGGGCAGTGGCCAGTTCAAGGGCGATGCGGCAGGGGCCCGGATAACGTATCTGGTCACCTGGACGCCCACTGTGTTCCTCGATCCCGCACCTGTCTTCACTCTTGTTCCGCAGACGGAGACGCTCTTCTCGATTCCGACCCTGACCCCACCGGCCACCACCACCGGAACCGTGCTGCCGAACACCGATCTGGAGTTCACCATTCCCGTCGTGGGCGCCCCGACCGGCGCAGCGCTGCCGGCCGTCGGCTCGACGTTCACGATCCCGACGGTCAGCATTTCGACGAATGCGACGACCACCGTTCCCGATCTCCCGGACACCAAGTTCCAGACGACGACCCCTTCGGGCGCGACGGGTGGGTTCAACATCCCCAGCTACGCCGTAGCCAGCGCGCCATCGGGCGTCCAGAGCTTCCCGGACTCTACGTTCGCCTTCGCCATCCCCACGACTACGCTGGCGACCCCGCCGACCGGGGTTCCGGTGCTACCGGAGCTTGCCGAGCACTTCACGATCACCGGCAGCTCCACGCCAAGGGGACTGGGCTCCGACGGCACCGACTTCTGGGTTATCTCCGACAACACCGGCTCGGGCGGCGTCGATGAGATTTTGAGGTTCACGTCGAGCGGAGTGGCCACGGGGACCGCGATCGTCGCCCCCAGCAGCGATCTGGAGGGCATCGCGTTCCTGAACGACTCCCTCTGGGTCGTCGAGAACCGGTTCCGCTGCTTCGACCTGATCGACTCCACCAGGTGCGACAGGGAGCACCGGATCTTTAAGATCGACCCGGACAGCCCGCCGGCCGGCAGCACCGAGGCCGACTGGGCCTCGCTGACGACACTCAATGCGACTGACACTTTCGAGCAGATCGGGGGCATCACGGCCGAGGGCGGCGGGACCACGGGCAGCCTGTGGCTGGCCACCAAGGGCGGGTTCAAGTTCTACAACATCAGCCAGACGGGCAGCGAGGTGAACTCCCCGTTTACCGACTCGTTCGTCGCCGGGATGGACGGCCTCGCCGTCAGCGGCGATTTCCTCTACACGAGCAAGGGCTCGACCATCACGCAGTGGACGAAGACGGGCGAGCAGGTCCAGCAGTTCGCCGCGGTCGTCGATGGCACGACCACACCCATCGGCGGCATCCGCGGCATGACCTTCAAGCCGGTAAGCTCGAAACAGGTTCTCTTCGTCGGCAGCTCGGACGGCAAGGTCTACAAGGGCTTCTTCGTGGAGTCGGTCACCACCGACCCGGTGGGGATCACCATCTCACCGTCCACGGCTTCGGTAGGCAGGGCCCTCTGGATCGTCGTAGACGGTAATCCGAAGGACAAGATCCTGAAGGTTGACGCGGACACCGGCTCGGTGATCACCACGTTCGGCACCAGCGGTGCCGCGGACGCGCCCAGCAAGAACATCCAGGGCGTGACCTTCCTCGGCGGCTTCCTCTGGCTCGTAGCCAACGAGGACTTCGAAAGGTACCTCTACAAGGTCAACCCGGCCAACGGCGCCCTGGTGAGCTCCTTCATACTCGGCAACACAGCAGACATATTCGACGACCTGGGAGGCATCACGAACGACGGCACTAACCTGATCGTTCATACGAGGTCCTTCTTCAACACCGTCTATGTGCTCGACACCACCGGACAGCGCACCGGAGCGAGTGAGGCGTTCCCCTGCTGCCCGAGCTACAACGGGGCACGCGGGCTCGCCTACAACAGCGGCAGGGGCCAGTTCTTCGCCGGCCGAGACGGCACCGTCGGCATCTACGACAGCTCGCTGTCGTTCATAAGGGAGCAGATGGTTACTCAGTCGTCCAGCCCGATCAGCGGAATCAAGGGGCTGGCGTTCGACGGGGACCTCCTGTACATCGCGCACGGGAGCACCGGCACGATCACCAAGAGCTTCCTGGCGACGACCGTCACGACCAAGCCCAAGGGCATCGCTTTCACGTCTGCGAGCACCACCCCGGGCAAGGCTCTGTGGATTCTGGTAGACGGCGATCCCAAGGACAAGCTGCTGAAGGTCGACCCCGACACCGGAGACCTGAACACGTCGTTCGGGACCAGCGGTGCCGTCGACGCCCCAAGCGACAGGACCGAGGGCATCACCTTCCTGGACACGGGCGACCCGACCACCAGCTTCCTATGGATCATCGCCAACGAGGGCAGCGCGCCCAAGCTGTACAAGATCAACGCCACCACGGGCGCCCTCGTCACCACCTTCAACCTGGAGTCGACGGCCAACATATTCGACGACCTGGGCGGCATCACGAACGACGGCACTAACCTGATCGTTCATACGAGGACCTTCAACGACGTCATCGTTCTCGACCCGGCGAACGGCTTCGAGGTCGAGCGGTCGTTCCCGTGCTGCGCCAACAGCGGCGTCTTTGGAGCGACGGCGTTGACACGCCACGCCGGGCGCGGCCAGTTCTTCGCAGCGAAGAACGACAAGCTACTGACGATGGACTCGGCTCGCCAGCTAATCGAGCGCGAGCAGACTGTCACCCTCGACGGCGGATCCATCACCGGCAACATCGAGGGGCTGGCGTTTGACCAGGACGTGCTCTACGTCGCGCAGATCGACGGCTCCACGGGCAAGGTCAGCATCGGGGCGCTTCGCGTCACGGCGACCATCAGCCCGAGGGGTCTGGCGTTCTCGCCCGAGGGCAGCTCCCTGATCGGCAGCCCCATCGGCAAGGCCCTCTGGGTGCTGGTGGACGGCGATCCGAAGGACAAGATCCTCAAGATCGATCCCGCCACCAACCAGCTCATCACGGCGTTCGGTACCAGCGGGGCCGTGGACGCTCCCAGCAGCAGGACTGAGGGGATGACCTTCCTCGACGGCTTCCTGTGGATTATTGCCAACGACAACTTCGAGCGGAAGCTCTACAAGGTCAGAGCTACGAACGGGACCATCGCAGCGACCTTCAATTTGAGTGGGTTCCCGAACGGCTTCATCTTCGACGATATGGGAGGGATCACCAACGACGGCACGAACCTCCTGATTACGGTGCTGCCCTTCAACGACGTCGTCATCGTCGATACCAGCGGGCAGCTCGTGGAGAGGAAGTTCACCTGCTGTCCGATCACCCAGGGGTCGCGTGGGGCTGCCTACCGCACCTCCAAGTCGCAGCTCTTCATGGCCAAGGGTGGGACCGTCATGCAGGCCGACGCCTCGGGCTTCGAGATACAGGTTGTTCGCGAGTTCAACACGTCGCTGACGGGCATCCAGGGCCTTACGTTCAACGGCGAGACCCTGTACGTCGCTCACGACGGCACCGGAGAGATCTCGACGACCGCCGTGCCGTCCGACGTGACCAACCGTCCTCGGGGCCTGACGTACGACCCGAACGCCAACGAGCTTTACATACTCGTCGACGGAGCCGGCAAGGCCAAGGACCATATAGTCGTCGTGCGCCCGACCGCGACCTCTACGGTCAACGTGCTGAGAGACTTCCCGGCTCCCGACAACGACACCGACGGCATCACATTCCTCGGCGGATCCCTGTACGTGGCTGTCCGGGACCAGGACAACTGCTGTCCTCCGCCGACGATCGTCGAGCTGAACTCGCAGACCGGCGCAACCATAAATACGCTGGATGTCGGCCAGGTCCTCTTCGATAAGATCACCGGCTTGAACAACGACGGGACCTCGCTGATCGCTCTCCCGGAGTTCGGCGGCGGACAGGCCATCTACATCGATCCCTCCGACGGCTCGGAGGTCGACCGGGTCTTCTTCTTTGACCCGGACGACCCCGGCTTCTTCGAGGAGCGCTACGACGGCCTGGCATTCCTGACGACGACGAAGAACTTCTTCCCGGTCAAGGACTCGACAGTCTTCCAGTTCGACGAGGAGGGCCAGAAGCACGCGGAGTTCACGATCGTGACCAGCGGCGTGGACGACATCGCCGGCTCGGTCTTCGTTGGGCAGGTCCTCTACGTGGCCGAGGCCAACGGCTCGACCATTCGGTCCGCCCGCATACCGCAGGCCGCGACCGTCATCACCAACAACCCGCGTGGCATGGCCACCGACGGACAGACGCTCTTCATCCTGGTCGACGCGACGCCCAAGGATAAGATCATGAAGCTGGCGACGACCAGCACGCCGATCACCCTGGACACGTCGTTCGGCTCGGCCGGTGCCGTAGACGCTCCCGGCAAGGAGGCGGAGGGCCTGGCGTTCCACAACGGCTCTCTATGGGTCGTGACCAACGAGGTGCGTACCTTCGAGATAGACGGGCCGTTCGGTCCGACGTTCATCAAGGGCGTATTCCCCGGCCTCCACCGGCTGGATGCGATGACCGGCGCAGAGCTGGAAAGGTTCCCGATCTCGGTCATTCCGCAGAGTTTCGAGGAGCTCCCGATTCTGACCGACCCTATCGGCAGCCTCGCCAGCGACGGCCAGTTCCTCTATCTGGGCACGAAGGGTGACATCGGGATAGAGGGTGTCTGGTACGTGTTCGATCCCGCCGACCCGTTCGCTCCTGTGCAGCGGATCGACGAGATCTCCGGGTCGCTGCCCTTCCTCGAAGGTTTCGAGGCGATGGACATGACCATCGGAGCCGTCTTCCCCGCCAACCGCGAGCTGCTGGCGACGGGGCGGGCGGGTGGCGCGCAGGCCGACAAGCTGGCCCGACTCAACAAGGACACGGGCGAGATGTTCCAGCAGTTCGACCTGACCGGCTCCGGACCCAAGGACATCATGGGCCTGGCCTACATAAACCGAACTCTGTTCCTGGCGGACAACGTGTCCAACACCATCCTCGGGACGGCGCTCCCGGAGAACACCGTAGAACTGACTATTGCCGGCAGCTACACCGGCCAGCTCACCGTCGACGCGAGTCCGGACACGGTGGACACCGTCGCCGTTTCGAGCGCCGTGAGGGCTTTCTCGATAGGACGCAATTCTCAGGTCGCGGTGCAGCTCACGAGCCCCGTGGACGGGTTCGTGGTAACCACCGCCACCACGACGATCTCGGGGAGGCTGAGCGACCCGTCCATCCTGACGACGACGGTCGGCATCCAGCTTCCATTCGTAGAGATCGTGAGCGACGACGTCGACCCGGTCGATTCTCTGGCCGTGTGGGACATCGGAGTCATCACGGGCGGATCCGCCGGGTGGCACGTCGCATGCACGGGAGACGCCAGCTTCCTGGCGGACAAGGCCGTGTCCGTGCCCTGCGCCTGGCGCTATTCCAGGCCCGGCGCCGGCAACTTCGACCTCGGCTCGCGGACTGCTGGAACGCTGACGACGCAGTCGCCGTTCGGGGTCAGCTCGAACACGGATCTGTCGTTCCAGATCTGGTACGACACCCAGGCCGACCCGGACAACGACCTGAAGCTGATCGAGATCGCCGTGGTAACCAAGGACGCGGCCGACAACGACATCGTCGGTCCGTTCCAGGCACTGCGACAGATCGTCGGCCCGGGCTTCGGCGGTAATCCGCCGCCTGCGGGCTCCCACCCCTCCTTCGCCTTTATCCAGGTGGAGCAGTCTCGGTTCCGCTTGGAGAGCGGATCTCCGGTGGCCGACTTCGTCCCGATTCAGATCCCTCTCGCACAGTTCACCGGCCAAAGGCTGATGGTCAGGTTCACGTTCGATTCAGTCAACCGATTCGCCAACGGCGGCCTCGGTTGGTTCCTGGACGACATCGTCATCGCCGGTGCCGACACGCAGACCATACTGGTCAGCACGACGGCGATCACACCGGTGGTCGACAATGGCGTGACTTACTACCGCAGCTTCAGCACACCCTTCCCTCTGGCGGAGGGCCAGAACGTCGTCATCGTCTCGGCGACACAGAGCTACAGCCCGTTCCTGAGCGGCCAGGACAGCGTGTCGGGCTTCCTCGACACCACGCCGCCGGCAGTGAGCCTCTTCGGAATTGGGGCCACGACCAACAACCTGGCACAGACGCTCAGCGGGACGGTGGATGACGAAACCTTCGTGTCTCTCGTCATCACACAGGTCGACACCTTCGGCTCGCGCGAGATCTTCAGCCTGGACACGCTTCCTCAGAATGGCGGCTTCTCGCTGCCCGTGGGCCTGGCGGAAGGGCTGAACACCTTCCAGGCGGTCGCCCTGGACGCCGGTAATGCGTCGAGTACGGCCAGCCTCGTGGTGATCGGCGACACCACGCCGCCCAGCATCAGCGACGATGGAGCGATCTTCCCCGTCGGAGCGGTATCGGCCCGCGCCGGAGACGAGATCATCTTCCAGGTGACCGCCTCCGATGGCTCGGGTTCGGTCAGCGGTGTGGACAAGGTCGAGTTTGTCATCGACGGGGTCGTCCAGGATCGACTGCTGGGCGCCTCCGAGGTGCCGCTGATCATCAGGGACATGTTCGCCATCTCGGGCAACTTCGTCCTCTTCGCCGCGGTACCTCTAGGTGTGCCGCCCGGCCAGTTCTCGGTCACCGTCCGAGCGACGGACCTGGCGGGCAACTCGGCGGAGACGAACGTATCCGGGGATGTCACGGCGGCGCTGCGAGCGCAGAACATCTTCCTGTTCGACGGCGCCAACCTCGTGGGCATCAACCTCCAGGCCGTCGGCACGCTGACCTTCGATGTCGAAGACGTGCTCGCCCAGTCGCTTGACATGACGTTCCTTGACGGGACCTTCGTGGGGACCCTCGTCTCGGCGCTTGGCAGCACGACGTCGACCGCACCCAGCGCCGACGGCATAACCGTGTTGGTCCAGGACAGCACCGGGTTCGCTACGGGCGATCGCGTGGCAATTGGCACCGGCGACACCAGTCTTGCCCAGGCCACCTCCGCCGGTGCGACGACGATTACGGTCGATTCGGTCAGCGGCTTCTCCGTGGGCCAGCTCATCGTCATCGACGGGGTCCAGGACGCCTTTGGGCTGGGATTCAAGTCCGGGTTCGAGACGAGCACGATCGCCAGCATCAACACGACCAGCAGCGCGATCACTCTCACTGCCGCGCTCACGAAGTCCCATGCGGCCGGTACGGGCGCGACGGGCATCGAGTACGGGCGGATCGAGTCCGTGTCCGGCAACGTGCTTACGCTGGCGGACGCCCTTACCGTGGCGACGCCCTCGGGCACCCCGGTGGCGGAGAAGCCGAAACTCGCGGACATCCTCCAGGCCATATTCCACTTCACTGGTGGACTGAGCGTGGGAGCCGGCTCGACCCAGGGCGTCTTCCAGCAGTTCATTCCGGGCGTCGGCGGCGACCTGACGATACTGAGGCAGGGCCTCGCCTACTGGTTCCTTGCGGATCAGACCGCCTTTGCCAAGTCGGCCCCGCTGCCGGGCTTCACCGAGGGACCCGTCATCCCGGTGACGATGCAGCTCGACGGTGTCTTCTTCGACGCGACCGGCAACCCGCCGTCGCTGCCGGCGACCATCACGTTGAGCAAGGCAGGCTGGCACCAGATCGCGCTGATCTCGGAGCAGAACCGCACCGTGGAACGAGGCGTCCGAGGTCTGATCGTCAGCGGCGCTCCGCAGTTTACCTTCCTGGTCGAGTTCCAGAAGTTCATCCAGTTCGACTCGACGGAAGCAGAGGTCGAGATCGTGGGCGGCGTCTTCAACCCGCTGTTCCTCGGTGATCTGGCCAATCCTGGCGATCTGATGCAGATCGCGCGCGGCTTCTTCGTGTTCATGCAGGAGGCGGGCGTCCACGGACCGTAAAGGTCCGGCCAGGGACTCGGGCGAACAGGACGAGCCGCGGTCGGAGTCCGGCGCCCGAGGATGAAAAAGAAGGGGAGTGCAGAAAGGATTCGTCCATCTGCACTCCCCTCAGGGAAGATTCCTGAGTCCAGAGCCGGCAACGAAGGACCTCCTTCGGGCGATTCCCCTCGTAAGGACGTAGCTCAGCCAGCGGGGCCTTCCCGCTTCCCGATGCGACAGTCTCAGGATGAAACGGGGAGCAGCGGCGAAGATCGGAGCAAGAAAAATCTTGGGAAGGACCCCCTTGACTGACAAGATGACTCGCTGGGTACCCCTTATGGCCGCGCTGGCCGTCGCATTCAGCTATCTCGTGCTCGCCAGCCGCCCGACACAGGCGGTACCACTGCCGCCCCACGTCTTCTACGGTACGGTCACCGTCGGGGGTGTTGGCGCCCCTGACGGGACAGTCATCCGGGCCGTCATCGCCGCCGCGAGCTGCGACCCGGCCGACTGCAACTTCGCCTTCTCCAGCACCGGCGATCACATTCCTCGGACCGTCGACGGAACCTATGGATTCGACAGCAACACCTTCCAGGTCCTGGCGGACGACACAGACACGACGGACGTCAAAGAGGGTGGACTGAACGGGGAGACGATCCAGTTCTTTGTCGGGACGTCGACGGAGGTAGCAGGGACCGCCATCTTCTCGAGCGGTGCTACAGAGCTCAACCTCTCCGTCTCGTCCCTTCCGCCGCCACCGCCACCGCCACCGCCGCCACCGCCTCCGCCGGGTGAGGAGGATACGCCGACTCCGACTCCCACGCCGACCGAGACGCCGACCGAGACCCCGAGCCCTACTCCGACGGCGACCCCGGTTCCCGTTCCCGTCGAGGAGGTGGTCGAGACCGACGAGGAGGGCGTCGTCCAGGAGCCGGTCGAGCTGATGAGCTCCGACGGCGAAACGACGGTCGAGGTGACCGCTGGGACTGTGGCACTCGATGCCGAGGGCGAGCCTCTGGAGGCGATCACGATCGAGCCGATGGCCGAGATGCCGCCGGCGCCCGCGGCGCAGCGAGTCATCGGGTTCGCCTACGACCTGGGTCCGGACGGCGCCACATTTGACCCGCCAATCACGGTCACGTTCTCCTACGATCGGACTCTTCTGCCGCCGGGCGCCAACGAGGAGAAGCTCGTCATCGCTTTCTATCGCACCGGCTCTCAGGTGTGGGAGTCGCTGACGAACATCGTCGTCGACACCGAGACCCAGACGATCACAGCCGAGATCAGCCACTTCACGCTGTTCGCCGTCCTGGTGGAGGCTGAGCCACCGGCTCCCGCTCCGACGCCGACGCCGACTCAAGTGCCGCTGGCATCGCCGACCCCGACGCGCACCGCGACGCCGACGCTCACCGCGGTCCCGGCCACACCTACGCCTGTCGCGCCGACGGCGACACCTACAGCGACCCCGTCGGCTGTCGGCCCGACTCCTGTAAGTCCGACCGCGACGCCGATATTGACGACGCCTACCCGGACCTCGACGCCGACCCCGACGCCGGTGCGTCCTTCGCCGACACCCGCCGTGCAGACCCCGACTGCCACGCCGGTCCCCGCCGCGGCCACTCGGACCGCGACCGCGACGGCCACGGCCGTCCAACCGACCGCTACCTCGACGCCGGCACCTGAGGTCGTCGAAGAGGACGGGGGCCTCCCGATCGCGGCGTTCATAGGAATCGCCGTGGGCGGACTGGCAATTCTCGCGCTCATAGCCGTCGGAGGGTTCCTCTGGTGGCGACAGAGGCGAACGCCACCCGGTCCTCCTCCGGCGACGCCACCCGGCTACCGAAGCGGCTTCTCCGACTAAGCGCCTCTGAGAAGCGGAATGCACGGCGGCTCAGGCCGTCTGCACTCCGCGCCGTCTGTTCGGCTGTCCGTGCCGACCGGGGGCCGTTCGGCCCTGGAGTGACAATGTCCTCGTTTCTCCATTGCGCTGGCGGTCCAACGCGAGAATAGATGCTCCATTCCATGCCCTAGACCTGTTCCCGGGTGATTTCACCGCGATGGCGACCTGCCTTAAGTACCAAGATCCGGCTGTCTGTGACTAAAAAGGGAGCTCTGACGAACCGAGGCCGGGTGCGGGACCTGCCGCTCTGCCATGCTGGCGACCGGCACTCTTGTCGTCGAAACGGTGGAAGGTGCCGACCCAGTCGATTGACGTTAGCCGGGCCATTCTAATAACATTGTTCTCAGTAAGCGGCAGCGCTGTCTGTTGCCGGTAATGGTGCCGCTAGGACCGGCGCCGGCTGCGAGGTTGGCTTCGATGTTTGCCGGCACATGGACGAGAGTCGTGCTCCTTACGGCGGGTCTGGGGATCGCGCTAATCGCAGTGCTAGTGGTGATTGGCGGGCGAGATGCCTCGGCGGAACCCGGTGCTGGGGATAGGTCAAGTGCTCCCCGGGCAGGAGGAGATTCGGCTGCCGAGATCTACGAAGCCAGATGGAATGCCCTGGACCTGCCGTGGTGTCCAGACCACATATACGGTCGACGGCTGGGAGGTGGCGAGTCAACAACTGCAACACCTACACCGGCTCCAACACCTATAGCGGACGTGGCTCTGGCGGAAGGCAAGTGCAAGGTGAGGCTCGACTTCAGTCGACCGGACGGGGGAGGGGTCACTGGTCCTGCGTCTCGACGAGGAGCTGAGAAGCGTCCACTACCTGACCGATGACAACTGGCTAGCTAGGCTCCGCATCTCGCTCCGACACGCTAGCGACCGAAGCCCTTGACATCGCCCAAACATGCGTGCTCTTCTGTTCTCGGCAATCGGCTTACACCCTTACCTGTACGTGCTGCGAGTCTGGCCGGGGCGCTGACCGCTCCGGTAGCACGGCCCTTCTGCCCGCCGCCAGCCTGGACTTGCGGACCCTTCCGTCCGCGGCTATGATTTGCACACTCCGTACCGGCGGCGGCCGGGCGCGCGAAAGAGGCGAAGTCCGAAGCGATGCAACCAGGTGAAGAGCGATAGAGGAGGCTCCGGATGAGAGAGTACGAGAACTTCATCAACGGCCGGTTCGATGGCTCGAAGCAGACTCAGAGAATCCCGGTCATGAATCCGTCGACCGGCGCCACGATCGGCTCGGTGCCGGAGAGCAGCCCGGACGACGTAGCCCGCGCCATCGAAGCCGCCCGCGCGGCCCAGCCGGCGTGGGGCAAGGAGCCGGCGATCTCCCGAGCCCAGCAGCTACGGAGTATCTCGGCTCTGGTGCGCGAGAATGCCGACATGCTCGCTCGCGTGATCACCGAGGAGGGCGGGAAGGTCCTGAGCCTCGCCGAGGTGGAGGTGGCCTTCACGGCCGACTACATCGACTACATGTCCGAGTGGGCACGCCGGATCGAGGGCGAGATCATCCAGAGCGACCGCCCGAACGAGAACATCTTCCTGTTTCGGCAGCCGCTTGGAGTCGTCGGAGGCATCCTGCCCTGGAACTTCCCGTTCTTCCTGATCGCCAGAAAGATGGCGCCGGCGCTCGTATGCGGGAACACCATCGTCATCAAGCCCAGCGAGGAGACTCCGAACAACGCGTTCGAGTTCGCCAAGCTCGTCGAGCAGTCCGGCCTGCCAGCGGGGGTCTTCAACCTTGTCTCAGGCCGGGGGAAGAGCGCGGGTCAGCAGCTCGCGGGCAGCCCCGCCATCGACATGATCAGCTTCACGGGTAGCGTCGAGACCGGATCGGTCATCATGAGCGCGGCCGCCAAGAACATCACCAAGGTCAACCTGGAGCTGGGTGGCAAGGCGCCGGCGCTGGTGCTCGGCGACGCCGACCTGGACATGGCCGCCACGGCGGTGAAGAGCTCGCGGCTGATCAACAGCGGCCAGGTCTGCAACTGCGCCGAGCGGATCTACGTGCAGGAGAGCGTCGCCGACGAGTTCACTGAGAAGCTGGTCGCGACGATGAAGGACGGGACCTACGGCGACCCGATCGCCAATCCGACGGCCGACATGGGTCCGCTGATCAACGAGGCGGGATTCAACAAGGTCGACAGGCTGGTGAAGAGTGCCGTTACCGCCGGGGCCGAGGTGCTGACCGGCGGCAGGCGGGCCGATTTGGACGGCGGGTACTACTACGAGCCCACCGTGATCGCGAACTGCAGACAGGACATGGAGATCATCCGGAAGGAGACGTTCGGTCCGGTCGCACCGATTGTGACCTTCCACGATCTGGACGAGGGGATCGCCTTCGCCAACGACTCGGAGTACGGCCTGACCTCTTCGATCTACACCAGGGACCTCAACACCGCGATGCGGGCTGCCAACGAGATCCGGTTCGGGGAGACGTACATCAACCGCGAGAACTTCGAGGCCATACAGGCGTTCCATGCGGGCTGGCGCAAGTCCGGAATCGGCGGGGCCGACGGCCGGCACGGACTCTACGAGAACCTCCAGACGCACGTCGTATACATCCAGCGCGACTCTTAGGTTCGGCCGACCGCTTGAAGGATGAAGAAAGGGGAGTCCAGAGGGGCGAGCCCCTTTGGCGGTCCTTCCGCGGAAGGATGAGGGTGTCCCTCAGAAATCATTCTTGCCCGGGGGGGCGGGGGCGACCGGTGACGGCGTTTCTGGGCGGCGATCAGAAGGGGCCCAGAACCGGTCATCTCACGTCGCTCCATGAGAAGGTACCTGGACAGGGCCGCCAGAGACCTCCGCGGAGGGCCCTGAGCATTTGGTCCCTGTCACATTCCAATAGGGCTGCTAGACTGGTCCGACGTTTATGACCCAGACGTTAGTCGCCTCGGACTTGCCCTTCAACTCTAGCCTGCGCTTCTCTAATCCAGTGATGTCGAGGTTTGCAAGCCTGGAGCTCTCCTCGCTTACTAGGATCTCGCCCACTCCCGCAACAGAAGCCAGCCGAGCGGCGACGTTGACATTGTCCCCAAGGACCGTGATGTCGCTGATGCCCTCCGGGGAGCCCACTGCACCCATGTAAGCCTGCCCCGTGTGGACGCCAACCCCCACCGGGATCCAGGGACCGTCAGGGGCACCATGGTCTGTCACCCGGAGGATCTGGCGGGCCGCTTCAATCGATTTGCCCGCGTGTTCGGCACCTGCCATGCTTGGGATGAACATCGCCGCGACCTCATCTCCGATCAGCTTGTCAATGAACGCATCGCCCTTGATCAGCACGTCGGTCGCGGCCTTGTAGAAACGATTAATGAGTTGGCTGAACTCGGGGTTGCTCATCCCCTCCGCCAAGTTGGTTGAGCCACGTACATCTGCAAACAGGAGGGACATCTCTAAGTCTGCTCCGAACTCTGTTCTTCTTATGTAGTCGAAGCAGCTGTTACAGAAGCGGGGGTTGTAGTTGGAGGGACGCTTGTTGAGGGCGAGGCTTGAAACACGTCCGCCAATGCCTCCGAATGGCGCGTTGCAAAATTTACAACGAGGATCTCTGGGGATCCGCCTCATGAGGGAGCGTAATCGCCCCTCGACTCGGAGGCCAGAGGCCAGGTACGCTTCGAGCCTCTTCCTCTCGTTTGCGCGCTCGTCGCTCGGCTCGCTGCCCATGGTCAACACCCTGATGCGAATGGCCTGGGTTGTCAAGTAACGGGAAGTCCGGATAGGGCCTTTTCATTTTCCGCCGACTCCCCAGACTCCCCAGATACCTTCCCCGTCGGGGTGCCCTCTTATTTCCCACCCACCCGGCCGGTGAGACCGGCAGCTATGAAGACCGGGAGGGGCGACTTGCAAAAGGCCACGCCGCCAGAGATTCCGGGGGCACCCCTCCGTCTTAGGCGGACCGCGAAGGGGCTCTGCCCCCTTCGGAACCCCCGCCGGGGCCTGTCGCACGCCCTGTGCATCCCTGCGCTCGGGAAAGTCGGACCTGTGGACCCACATGCTGGATGGCCCAGTATCGGACCTTGAAAAGACCCTGGAATCCAAACGGGAGGAGCCCCTTTGGCGGGAGTCCGAGGGTGTCCCTAAGGACACCCGGCTCGACGCGACTCCGGAACTCGCGCGCAGAAGGCGGCCAGGTCCGCGCGGTCCGGATAGATGTCATGGGCTCGGCCGACGATCGTCGCGTAGCAGCGGTCCACCTCCCCGTCGACCTTTAGGAGACCGCAGAACCCCAGGGCGTTGTCCGCGCCCGATGGGTCCCAGAACGAGTCCTGGACCGCGCCCTCCAGGCATTCGATCCTGTTCTCTGGGTCGTCGACGTACGAGCAGGATACGATCGCCCGGGCCGGGTCGCCTCTCGTGGAGCCACCCACGTCCCGTCCCATGCTCTGGAAGCACAGGCGGCGTGAGCTGGTTGGGGCTTCCGCGCACGCCGCTGCCACCCGCTCGAAATCCCCGCCGAAAAGCTGGACCATCCGGGACGTCTGGTAGAAGTAGCACGATGCGACGTACTTTTCGTCCAGAACATTGCAGGGGTAGTGAGGGTCGTCCGACAGGTAGTCCGTGAAGTGGCCCATGGAGCCGGATAGCCCGCCGACCACGTTCTCCATGAAGACCCCCGAGTAGCACGACTGCCGGTCGCCGACCGTCCCGAGGGCGTCGCACAGCTCCAGGCCGTCGAAGATCTCGTAGCTGGTCCACGCCATCAGGCCGTGCCCGACGCCGTGGATGCACTGGTGCCGGAAGAAGCCGTTCGACGCGTTCGCGCACACCACCGCGATGTCGGCCTGCAGGTTGGCGGTCCCCCGGTCACGGAACAGGGCCTCGGTCGCGCCGTGGTAGCCTCCCGAGTGGCACTCGTGGCCCGAGAGCGAGAAGGCGCTGGCGCCGTACAGATCGTAGGTCATCCGGCCCAGCTCGTGCGCCCGACCGTGGCAGTCGACGCCCGTCTGAAGGGCGGTCTCGGCGATGAGCTCGATCGTGGCCGCGGGGCCGTAGTCCTGAAGGTAACGACGGACCAGGTCGTCGTCCTGAAGAAGGGCGATCGAATCGTCGAGCGGCACCGTTCCGAGCTCCTTGAAGACCATGCCGTCCGCGTCTGAGGATAGGGGCTTCAGAACCCTCGCCACGGACTCGCCGGCAACGACGATCAGCCCGCCGCTGGAGGGCGACATGTGGTTGTGATAGCGCCAGAAGCCGGGCTCGTCGAAGGTGAACGACCACGACTCCGAGGGCTCCAACGGCTTGAGTGCGTCGAGGGCCGGGAGGATCTCGTGCGTCGGGTGGATGTTGGACGCCGGCCACATCTGCCCGCCGGACTCGTTCACGAACACGACCGTCTGTCCAGCCTCGATCTCCAGCCTGCTGGGGGTGAATCCGTCGTCGGTGTAGACGACGATCGGAGCGGAGTCGATGTCGATGGCCGGCGGGGCACTGCCGTCGTCCGGCCGAGGTGCTCTCGGGACCGCGCTGCCGGTGTCCGGTCGGGGTGCTCGTGAAACCGCGTCGGCGGGACCGGCACTGGTGCTCGATCCGCCGCCATCGGCGCAGCCTGCTGCGAGAGCGGCGAAACAGACGGCGAGAATAAGGGTCGTGAGCCGGTACATTTGGGGACGGTCGGGCCGCTTCTCCGTTCATGGGGAGCCCCTCATGGGGAGCCCCGATGGTATCGAGGGTCTCGACATAGTCGGACCTGTCGAGCCACGCTCCGCCGGTCTGGACATTATCTAAACACATATCCAGATGGCTAATCAAGAAACGACAGGAGGCGCCGTCGCCGCCGGTCCCGGTTGCGGCAGGCAACCAGCCCGTCTATAGTGATCGAGAGACCCCGAGCAATGACTTCTCCCCCCTCTGGACCCGACGATGAGATCGCGACGCTTGTGGAAAAGATTCACGCCTCGCCCGCGATGGCTGCGGTCGCCGTGACTGGCGGCGGCGCACAGGCCCTGACCTGGCTGCTCGCCGCGCCGGGGGCCTCTCGGACGGTGCTCGAAGCGGTCGTTCCATACGGCGCGAAATCTCTGGAAGAACTCGTCGGCGAAGAGATCGGCCGGCCCGCCTCGACCGATACGGCCGTCAAGATGGCCCACGCGTGTTACTGCCGTGGGCTCCGGCTACGGGAGCAGGCCGGTACGCCAATCGCCGGCCTCGGCTGCACCGCGGCACTAGCAACCGATCGGCCCAAGCGTGGCGATCACCGTTGCTCCGTCGCGGTCTGGACCGACGGGGGCGTCGCGACCTACGACCTAGGATTCGTCAAGGGACTCAGGGACAGGCTGGCCGAGGACGGCCTGGTCAGCAGACTGGTCCTCCGGGCCCTGGCCGAGGGATTCGGGTTGGAGACCGGCTTGAAACTGGACCTCGACGATCGAGAGCGGCTCGACGTCCGCCGGGAGTCGCACGACCCGATAGCCCAGCTTCTCGCCGGTCACGTCGAGACCGTCACGGTGCACCCGGACGGCACGATGGCCGCCGACGAGCCGGTCACCGGGGCCGTGCTGGCCGGATCGTTCGATCCACTGCACGAGGGACACCGGAAGCTCGCCGATGTCGCGTCGCAGGTTTTGGGAGCCGGCGTTACCTTTGAGCTCTCCGTCGAGAACGTCGACAAGCCGCCCCTCGAAGAGCGGGAGGTACGGAAGCGCCTGCGCCAGTTCGCCGGGAAATATCCGGTGGTGGTCACGCGCAGCCTGAGCTTCTATCGGAAGGCGCGGCTGTTTCCAGGCGCGACCTTCGTCATCGGGAGAGACACCGCGACCCGGCTCCTCGACATTCGGTACCTGGGCGACGGCATCGGGTCGATCTCAGAGCTGCTTGCCGACATTCGGAAGGCCGGCTGCGGCTTCCTGGTCGCCGGACGAGAGTCCGGGGGCGTCTTCAGGATCCTCGAGGGACTCACCGTCCCCGCCGGCTTCGAGGACATGTTCTCGGAGCTGACCGAGTCCCAGTTCCGAAGCGATATCTCCTCGACGGAGCTTCGCGCGGCCGGTCCGGCCGCCAACCGCCCATGAAGTTCAAGGATCTGCGTGAGTTCATCGGCTTCCTCGAAGAGAAGGGGGAGCTACGCCGCATAAAGGCGACGGTCAGCCGTGACCTGGAGATAGCGGCAATAGCCGACCGCGCCGTCAAGTCCGGGGGCCCGGCCCTCCTCTTCGAGTCGGTCGAGGGGTACGACGTGCCGGTCCTCATCAACCTCTACGGCACCCACCAGAGGATGGCCTGGGCCCTGGGCGTAGAGAACGTCGACCAGATCACCGAGCGCGTGCGGAAGACGCTGGCCCTGGTACAGGGTCCTCCGGCCGGGATCATGGGCAAGCTGCACGCCATGGGGGACCTGGTCGGACTGGCGCGCACGCAGCCCAAGACGGTGAAGAGCGCGCCGTGCCAGCAGGTGGTGATCGAGGGTCAGGACGCGAGCCTGGACATCCTGCCGGCGATCAAGTGTTGGCCGATGGACGCGGGCCGGTTCATTACCCTGCCTCTGGTGATCACGAGAGACCCGGCGACCGGCCGGCGCAACGTGGGCATCTACCGGATGCAGATCTACGACGCGCAGACCGCCGGGATGCACTGGCAGACCCACAAGGTCGGCGCCCACCACTACCGGGAAGGCGAGGCTCGCGGCCAGCAGAGGCTGGAGGTTGCCGTGGCGCTCGGAGGAGACCCCACCACGGTCTGGACCGGGGCCCTCCCGCTGCCGCCCGACATGGACGAGATCGCCGTGTCGGGCCTGATCCGCGAAGACGCGGTCGAGATGGTCAGGTGCAAGACCGTCGACCTGGAGGTGCCCGCCCAGGCCGAGTTCGTCCTGGAGGGCTACGTTGTGCCGGGTGAGCTCAGGAAAGAGGGTCCGTTCGGCGACCACACCGGCTACTACTCGATGGCCGACGACTACCCTGTGTTTCACCTGACGGCCGTGACCCACCGGCGCGAGCCAATCTACCCGGCGGTCGTGGTCGGCCGCCCCCCCACCGAGGACTTTTTCATGGGCGCGGCCGGGGTGAAGATTCTCCTGCCCGCCCTTCAGATGACGCTCCCGGAGATCGCCGACATCAACATGCCCGCGGAGGGGATATTCCACAACCTGACGATCGTGTCGATGAAAAAGGAGTACCCTGGGCACGTCCGCAAGGTGGCCTATGCGCTGTGGGGCCTCGGGCTTCTGATGCTCACGAAGACGATCGTCATCGTCGACGACTTCGTGGACGTACACGACCTCTCCGAGGTGGCGTGGCGCGTGACGGCAAACCTCGATCCGGGGGCGGACATCTTCTTCGCCGAGGGTCCGGTGGACGATCTGGACCACTCCAGCGCGACGCCAAGGTACGGCAGCAAAGTCGGCATCGACGCCACTGCCAAGGGGCCGATGGATGGCCGCACCAGGGAGTGGCCCCCAGACATCGTGATGACCGATGAGATCAGGCAGCTGGTGGACAGGAGGTGGAGCGAGTACGGTCTGTAGCATCGCCTCCGAGTCTGCCGGGTCTGGCGCGCCGGGTTCCGCTGTACCTAGGAGCCACCAGGTTCCAGGAGAGCGTATTCGCGCTCCCATTCGCCTACACCGGGATGATCCTCGCCGCCGACGGGCTCCCCACCTGGCAGCAGTTCGTCTGGATCACCGTGGCGATGGTGGCGGCCAGGACGCTGGGGATGGCGGCGAACCGCGTGATCGACCGGCACATCGACGCGGCGAACCCGCGCACGGCGGACCGGCATCTCCCGAGGGGAAGGCTCGGGGCGGCCGAGATGACGGCGCTGGCGCTGGCGGCGGCGGGTGTGTTTCTGTTCGCCGCCTCTCAGCTCAACACGCTTGCCCTGGTCCTGGCGCCCGTCGCGGCGGCCTACCTCGTCCTGTACCCCTACACCAAGCGCTACACCTGGACGACCAATCTGATGCTCGGCTGGGCGCTCGCGATAGCTCCGGCAGCCGCGTGGATCGGGGTCAGGGGAAGCCTCGGCGGTGAGCCGGTCCTGCTGTCCGCCGCGGTGGCCTTATGGGCCGGCAGCTTCGATATCCTGTACCATACGCAGGACCGGGAGTTCCATCTGAGCAGCGGGCTTCACTCGGTTGCCCAACGCTTCGGGGTCGAGGCGGCGTTCTGGTGGGCGAGGGTGCTGGACACCGCCGCGCTCGGCTCCCTCCTGGGACTCGGCCTCTGGATGGACCTGGGCCCCTGGTACTTCGCGGGGGTCGGAGTGGCGGCCGCGATACTCGTCTACAAGCACAGGATGATCTCGCCGGCCGACCTGTCGCGGCTGAACGTGGCCTTCTTCAGGATGAACGCCTATGTCTCGACGACGGTCCTTCTGGCTACCCTGATAGCGGTTCTGACATGACAGACACAAACGGGCACAGAGTCCGCCTCCCCGTTGTCGTGGGTATCACCGGCGCCAGCGGCGCGGCGATGGCGGTCGCGACCATCGATCGCCTGCTCGCGATGGACCTGCCGGTCATCGGTACGGCGTCGGGGGCGGCACGGATGGTCTGGCAGGACGAACTGGACGAGTCGTTCGGGTCCGCCCTCGAACGCTGGAAGGGTGCCGGCGACTTCACGTACTACGGCATCGGCGACGTCCGAGCGCCGATCGCCAGCGGCAGTTTCCCCTCCCAAGGGATGGCGGTCGTGCCGTGCAGCATGGCCACGCTGGCAGCGATCGCCCACGGCCTCGCCGACAACCTGGTCCGAAGGGCGGCCGACGTCTGCATCAAGGAGCGCCGCCCGCTGGTCCTCGTCCCGAGGGAGACCCCCCTTAACGCGATCCACCTGGAGAACATGGCTTCTCTGGCCCGGCTGGGCGTCACCATCCTCTCGCCGGAGCCCGCCTTCTACCTGCGCCCCAAGACCATCGACGACGTCGTTGACTTCGTGGTGCAAAGGACCATCGTCGCGCTGGGCCTGTCCGACGCCCTGCCCCCGGAGATGCAGTACACTGGTCCGGCTGAGTGACGCATGTACGACTTCCACACGCACACGTTCTTGAGCGACGGGGTGCTCGCCCCGACCGAGCTGATCCGGCGCGCGATCGTGATCGGATACCGGGTCATGGCCATCACCGACCACGTCGGACATGGCAACCTGGAGCTCATCCTCAAGACCCTGATCAAGGACTGCGAGGTCGCCTCCAAGAGGTGGGACATCCTGGCGCTCCCCGGCGTCGAGATTACCCACACGCCCAAGGACGAGATCGACTACCTCGCGAGAGAGGCCCGCGCGCTGGGGGCGAAGGTCGTCAACGTTCACGGCGAGACCGTCGTCGAGCCCGTCGAGCCGGGCACCAACCTGGCGGCGGTCAGCTCCGACCACGTCGACATCCTGGCCCATCCGGGACTCATCACGCCCGAGGAGGCCGCCATCGCGTCGAGGAACGGCGTCTTCCTGGAGGTGTCGGCCAGAAGAGGCCACGCGTTCGCCAACGGGCACGTCGTCCGCACGGCCAAGTCGGCGGGGGCGAGGATGGTCCTCGACTCGGACGCCCACACCCCGGACGACCTACTGACCCGGGACTTTGCCATGACGGTCGCGCTGGGGGCAGGACTCGATGCCGAGGAGGCCGCGATGCTGCTGGACCGGAGCCCCAGGGATCTTCTGGCCAGAATCGAGGTGACGGAGTAGTCGCGACCGGAGGCCGCATGTGTGACACAGACTACATGTGGCCCCGGATCGTAAAGCCCCCTCCGTCCCTGTGACTAGGGGTCGGCGCACCCCATCGTATGGTCGAGATTGTGGGGCGAATACCCTTGACGGTCACTTTGCGATGCTCTATAATCGATCGACGGTCAGGAATCGACAGGATGCTCAAAACCCCGACCTGACAAACCCCAAACACGGCAAACCTCAGTGGCGGCTGGGTGTGCCCGGCCGCTTTTTTGTGCACATTAACAACTGAATCAGGCCTGAAAGAATAGGCAAGTCCTGATGTGGGTCAAGTTAGAAAGGGTCTACGGTGGATGCCTAGGGGCCAAGGGCCGAAGAAGGGCGTGGCAAGACTGCGAAAAGCCTCGGTGAGCTGTCTAGCAAGCTTAGCCGGGGATTCCCGAATGGGGAAACCCGTTCCGGGTCATACCGGAACACCCCGATTTATCGGGGGGGTAAGCAGGGGAACTGAAACATCTAAGTACCCTGAGGAAGAGAAATCAACCGAGATTCCCTTAGTAGTGGCGAACGAACGGGGAAGAGCCCAAACCTGTCGAGCTTAACGGACTGGGGTCCTATGCGCGATGGGGGTTGTAACACACGTCTACTCCGACCCCAGTACGGAGAAAGAAGTAAGAAAGCTTCTCTCTAGCCGAACGAGCCTGGAAGGGACGGCCGTGGAAGGTGATAGCCCTGTAGGCGAAAGAGAGAAGGCTTCTTGGCGCGTTGTTGAGTACCACGGGACACGTGAAATCCTGTGGGAATCTGGGGGGACCACCCTCCAAGGCTAAATACCCTTGGCCACCGATAGTGAACCAGTACCGTGAGGGAAAGGTGAAAAGTACCCCCGGCGGGGAGTGAAATAGACCTGAAACCGTGGACCTACAAGCCGTGGGAGGCTCGATTCGTCGGGTTGACCGCGTGCCTATTGAAGAATGAGCCGGCGAGTTAATTTAGGCAGCCCGGTTAAGGAACAGAAGTTCCGGAGCCACAGCGAAAGCGAGTCCGAATAGGGCGCGATCGGGCGGAGATGAAGCGACCGGTGGGGGCCTCGAGGATCCTAGCGGCTCGACTTGTCGAGCCAACGGGAGACAACGGGCCGAAGCCGGAAGCGGACTCTCCATTATGTCTGATAGGTTGTTTGGATTAGACCCGAAACCGGGTGAGCTACCCATGGGCAGGTTGAAACCCCGATAATATCTGGGTGGAGGACCGAACCCGTGTACGGTGCAAAGTGCTGGGATGACCTGTGGGTAGGGGTAAAAAGCCAATCGAACCCGGAGATAGCTGGTTCTCCCCGAAATGCATTTAGGTGCAGCCTCAGGGTAGCCTTGGGGAGGTAGGGCACTGGATGGGCTAGGGGGCGTGAGCTTACCAAACCCAACCAAACCACGAATGCCCCAAGACGATCCCTGGGAGTGAGACAGTGGGGGATAAGCTCCATTGTCGAGAGGGAAACAGCCCAGATCGCAGGCTAAGGTCCCCAAGTGTGTACTAAGTGTTAAAGGAAGTGGGACCGCTAAAACAGCTAGGAGGTTGGCTTAGAAGCAGCCACCCTTTAAAGAGTGCGTAACAGCTCACTAGTCGAGGGGTCCTGCGCCGAAAATGTAGCGGGGCTCAAGTACACCACCGAAGCCGCGGGTCCTTCCCGCAAGGGAGGGACGGTAGGGGAGCGTTCCCAGGGCGTCGAAGCTTCGCTGTGAGGCGTGGTGGAGCGCTGGGAAGTGAGAATGCCGGCATGAGTAGCGACAATCCTGGTGAGAATCCAGGACACCGAAAGCCCAAGGTTTCCTACGCAACGCTGATCGGCGTAGGGTAAGTCGGGCCTAAGCCGTAGCGCAATAGCGAAGGCGATGGACAACGGGTCAACATTCCCGTACCGCCGCCGAGTCGTTTTAACGCAAAGGGGGGACGCGGGAAGGTAGGCGGAGCGCGCCCATCGGACATGGCGCGTTTACCTCTACAGGCCAGGCCAGGACAGGCAAATCCGTTCTGGCGTTACGAGCTGAGAGAGGCGAAAACTTTAGGGCTCACTGCCCTGGGGAATTCCGTTGATCCTATACCGCCGAGAAAAGCCTCGTTGCTAGACTCGATGGCGCCCGTACCGCAAACCGACACAGGTGGGCAGGGGTAAGCGTCCCAAGGTGAACGAGCGAACCCTCGTTAAGGAACTCGACAGATTGGCCCCGTAACTTCGGGAGAAGGGGTACCCGGGGAGTGACATCCACTTGCTGGATTGAGCTCCTGCGGGTCGCAGTGAAGAGGCTCAGGCGACTGTTTAACAAAAACACAGGTCTCTGCTAAGCCGAAAGGCGACGTATAGGGGCTGACGCCTGCCCAGTGCCGGAAGGTTAAGAGGAAAGGTTCGGTCCGACTTGTCGGACCAAAGCTTTGAATCGAAGCCCCGGTGAACGGCGGCCGTAACTATAACGGTCCTAAGGTAGCGAAATCCCTTGTCGGGTAAGTTCCGACCCGCACGAATGGCGTCACGACCTGAGCATTGTCTCAACGAGGGACTCGGTGAAATTGCATGGCCAGTGAAGATGCTGGCTACCCGCGACAGGACAAAAAGACCCCGTGGAGCTTTACTGTAACTTGGCAGTGGACTGGGGTCATGGATGTGTAGGATAGGCGGAAGACTTTGAAGCCCCGGCGCCAGCCGGGGTCGAGTCGCCCTTGAAATACCGCTCTTCTGTGATTTCGGCCCTAACCCCATACAACTGGGGGACCCTGCCTGGTGGGCAGTTTGACTGGGGCGGTCGCCTCCCAAAACGTAACGGAGGCGTCCAAAGGTTCCCTCAAGGTGGATGGAAATCACCTGTAGAGTGCATTGGCATAAGGGAGCTTGACTGTGAGACCTACAAGTCGAGCAGGGACGAAAGTCGGGCAAAGTGATCCTACGGTACCTTGTGGAAGGGCCGTGGCTTATCGGATAAAAGCTACCCCGGGGATAACAGGCTGATCTCGCCCAAGAGTTCACATCGACGGCGAGGTTTGGCACCTCGATGTCGGCTCGCCGCATCCTGGGGCTGAAGAAGGTCCCAAGGGTCCGTCTGTTCGCCGGTGAAAGCGGCACGCGAGCTGGGTTCAGAACGTCGTGAGACAGTTCGGTCTCTATCCGTCGTGGGCGCAGGAGATTTGAGGGGAGCTTTCCCTAGTACGAGAGGACCGGGAAGGACAGACCTCTGGTGTACCGGTTGTTCTGCCAAGGGCATTGCCGGGTAGCCATGTCCGGATGCGATAAGCGCTGAAAGCATCTAAGCGCGAAGCCAACCCCAAGATTAGATCTCCCACCCTGACTTCGGTCAGGGGTAAGGTCCCCTGTAGACTACAGGGTTGATAGGCCGCAGGTGTAAGTCCCGTAAGGGATTCAGCTAAGCGGTACTAATAGACCGAGGACTTGACCCACATTAAGACTTGCCTATTCGGCCGGGTTCAGTTGACCAGGTTTGAGTCTTCGCTTGAGGAACGGAAGAGAAGCGTCCTCACACCGGCCCTTCGTCAAGAGGGGAGTGTAGAGGGGAGCCCCCTCTACCGGGAGTCTGAGGGTGTCCCTCAGAAGATCCCCCCTCCACCTGGGGGTGGGGCGAGCAAGACGGAGCCGGAACCTGGTAAGATAGCGTCGCGGGGTGGAGCAGCGGCAGCTCGTTGGGCTCATAACCCAAAGGTCGGCGGTTCGAGTCCGCCCCCCGCAACCATGGAATCCCCATAACGAAGCCCCGGAGAGGAGATGCTCTCCGGGGCTTCTTCTTTGTCGAGACCATTTTGCTAACGGATTGTTAACCGACGGTCGCCGGAACCTCCGTGGTCGAGGGTGACTTCGACCCTTGCGCTATGGCGTCGAAGCTTAGGGCAGCGGCCTCTTGGAGCCCGGACAGCACATGAGAGTAGGTGTCGAGCGTCGTCGCAATCGTCGCGTGTCCTAGCCGCTCCTGGACGATCTTCGGGTGCACGGCCCTGTTTGAGTAGCAGAGTGGCATGGCTGTGGCGGGCGTCCTGGAGCCTGATCCCATGGAACCCTGTGCGTCGTGCCAGCTTCCTCCACGCGGCACTCACCGAATCGGGGAGCATCGGGGAGCCGTCAACCCGCGAGAAGATGAGGTCACTTCCAGCAAGTGGGGGCTGGCCTAGAAGGCCCCGCTGTGAATCTACATGCTCGCAGTGGTCGCGGAGCACCAAGGCCGTCGAAGGTGGAAGCGCGACCATGCGTCTCCCCTTTGTCGTCTTTGGTACTCTGAATACGTTTCTCTTCCCACGCAGACGGCTCAGACTGCGGTTGACTGATAGCTGGCAGCGTTCAAGATCGACACGGCTATGCGACCAACTTCTTAAACTGCGGGGGCCGCCTCGACGCCCTCCAGGAGCAGCTAGGCCATAGGGACATCAACACGACGCGCATCTACCTGCGTCTCACGAGCGAGGACGTGATGCGAGAGGCGGCCAAGATACAGCTCTAGTTGCCGAACCTGGCCAATCAACAAGTTCACCTGTCGACCGCGGCAAAGGGTTTGCCCATATCCTCGAGAACATCGTGTCCCGCATCAGAAAAAGGGGGTTCACCGAGGACCAGATCGGCGCCATGCTAGTAGAGAACCTTAAGAGCGCATTGACATTCCTGTAGCAAGTGGTCAGGATTGGCGGCATTGGCGGTGTCGATTCCGTCCTCGCTAACATCCACGTGGGCTGTGAGCACGAGATCTCAAGCTTCGTAAGGTGAGGCCCTAGACCGTGGGAAGTTCCCGAATCTGGTTGGAGATAGCTACCCGGAGGCCCTTTGCTGACGGGGTTGGCTTTGGCGAGACTGGCCCCTACGAGATACTCGCGGGCCGGGTCCGGTACGCAATAGACCCATCGGCGACCAGCAACCGCGGCGTAGTCGATCTCGAATATGCGCCTCGCAACGCCGACGGCTTGGTGGAGTGCTCTGCAGACCTCCGTATCCTGAAGCCGGTCGAAATGTCTCGCGGCAATGGTCGTCTCCTCTACGACGTCAACAACCGCGGCAACATGCGGACCCTTCAGTTCTTCAACGACGCCGTGCACAGCAACGATCCGACCGGCGAAGAGCACGCCGGCAACGGCTTCCTGATGCGACGCGGCTACGCACTGGTCTGGTCGGGATGGCAGGGCGACCTCCTCCCGGGTGCGGGACGCCTCACCATGGACGTCCCCGTCGCCACCGACCACGGGAAGGAGATCACAGGGCCGGTCAGAACCGAGTTCACCGCCGACCAGCCGAGCATGGCCTCGATTCCCCTGAGCGCGAACAGCTATACGCATAGCTACGATACCGTTTCGCTCGATCCCGACTTGGCCACCCTCACCCTGAAGGAGTACGAGGGAAACGACCGGCAACCGATCCCATCGGATCGATGGCAGTTTGCCACGCTCGACGAGCAGGGGAGCCCTCAGCGGTCAAGCGCCCACCTATACCTGCCCGAGGGCTTCAGACCGGGATGGATCTACGAGCTTGTCTATACGGCGAGGAACCCACTCGTGCTCGGTCTGGGATTCACCGGCGTGCGGGATCTGGTGTCGTTCCTGGTCAACAACGAGGTCGACAGCGCGGACAACGCCAATCCTTTGAGGGACGGCGCTTCAGGCATCGAGAAAGCGTACTCGTGGGGCAGGTCGCTGAGTGGCCGTTTCCTTCGGGAGTTCGTCTACCTCGGCTTCAACGCGGACACGCAGGGGCGCCAGGTGTTCGACGCCATCTCGCCTCACGTCTCCGGCGGAGGACGCGTCGCTCTCAACCAGCGCTTCGCCCAGCCTGGGCGTGTCCCGTTGCAGCACCGTGACCGCCTCTTCCCGTCGGACCAATTCCCCTTCGCCTACGAGGTGACTACGGATCCGCTCACCTCTAAAACCGATGGCATCCTGAAGCGCCCAGACACCGACCCCCTCGTCATCCACACCCAGACCTCGTGCGAGTATTGGGACCGCCGCGGCTCTCTGGTCCATTCCGACCCGTTCGGCAATGATTTGCCAGGGCACCAGACAGCCAGGGTCTACCTCTTCTCCAGCTCCCAGCATTTCGCGGACCCACTAAAGGGGCCCGAGGAGGGCGCACCGTCGGACTCCACCGCGGGGCCTGTCTCGTCCAGCCACGCGAACCTGTCGAATCCCTTGAACACCACGCCCTTACTGAGGGCGCTCCTGGACGCCCTCGACGCCTGGGCCACGCACGGCACACCTCCGCCGCCCAGCCGAGTACCTCGCCGCTCCGAAGAGACCGCGGTACCCGCTGCAGCTGCAAAGACCCGCTTCCCGAAGACCCCGGGAATCGTCTTCCCCGATCACCCGAACCGTCTGTTCGTCCAGGACTTCGGCCCCGAGTTCGACGCGGGCATCCAGTCCGTCGAGCCACCGACCGAGGACCATACGAGGGAGTACACTGTCTTGATCCCGCAGGTCGACGCCGATGGCAACGACGTGCCGGGGATACGTACGCCAGACGTCGACGTCCCGGTCGCGACCTACACCGGTTGGAACTTCCGGCCGGGGAACCGGGCGCTGACCGGTGTCGTCGGCAGCTACTTCCCCTTCGCTGCCACAACGGACGAGCGAGAGCGAAACGGCGACCCTCGCCCGTCCCTCGAGGAGCGTTATGCGAGCAAAACGGTATACGTCGACGCCCTCAGATCCGCCGCGGAGGCACTGGTAGACCAGCGCCTCCTCCTGAGAGAGGACGCCGACCGGTACATGGAGCTCGCCCAGCAACACGCCCCTTCAGCCTCCGCGGACGTCTCGGAGAACCCATTGTCATAAGCGAAGCGGAGAATCTGGGGAGGAGGCCGTTTCGAGGGCCGCACGAGTGCACCGACCTGAATCCAGTCCCCTCACCATTGAAAAACTCTCTGAGTACGCCAACACCGGGGAGCTCCTCCCCACATTGTCGTCATTCCGAGTGAAACGAGGAATCTGGGGCGTGGCCTGCTCAGCGCATCCAAGATGAAAAAACTCTTCGATTACGCCGCCGCCAACACCAAGGAGATCCTCGAGACCCTGCGTCAACTCGTCGAGATTGAATCGTGCAGCTCGGAGAAGGACGCGGTCGATGAGCTGGGCTTGTTCGTGGGTGGCAGGCTGGATGCCGTCGGCGCCCGGGTACACATTATCGAGCAGGAAACGGTTGGCGATCACCTCTTGGCCGACTTCGGTGAAGGTGACGGGCAGGTCCTCGTTCTTGGCCACCTCGACACCATCTGGCCCACGGGGACCCTGAAGCGTCAACCGTTCCGGGTCGAGCACGGCCTCGCCTTCGGTCCTGGCATATTCGACATGAAGGCTGGGTTGGCCATAACCCTTCATGCCCTCGAGAGCTTGAGCACGCTTCAGTTGACGCCGGGGCGCAGGATTCGCGTCCTCCTGAACGGGGACGAGGAGAACGGCAGCTACACCTCACAACCCATCATCGAGGAGTGCGCGAGAGCCAGCGAGTTCGTACTCTGCGTGGAGGCGCCGTTGGGTAGGGCAGGGGCCCTCAAAACGGCCCGCAAGGGACTTGGCAGATTCACCGTGAGCGTTACCGGTCGCGCCGCGCACGCCGGGAACGACCCGGACAAGGGCATCAGCGCCATTCAGGAGCTGGCGCACCAGATCCTGAGGCTCGGCGAGATCGGCAACCCCGCGAGAGGAACCTTCGTCAACGTAGGCGTCGTCCGGGGTGGTCTGGTCAGTAACCAGATCGCCGACTCCGCAGAGGCCGAAGTAGACTTGAGAGCCGCGACACCGGCGGAGGCAGACCGGGCGGTCGGTGCCATCCTCGGTCTGACTCCGGCCACGCGGGGCGCGTCCGTGACCGTAGCCGGAGGCCTCAACCGGCCCGTCATGGAGCGTACCGACGCCATCGGCCACCTATTTGAGAAGGCCAGGCAGATGGCGCTGGAGAACGGCATCGAGCTCACCGAGGCCTCAGTCGGCGGGGGCTCCGACGGTCAGTTCGCGGCTGCTGTTGGCGCGCCGGTCCTCGATGGCCTGGGCGCCATCGGCGACGGGATGTTCACCGACCACGAACATATAGTCGTTGACTCGCTGCCCGAGCGGACCGGGCTGCTGGCCTCGCTACTGATGACGGCCTGATCTTCGAAAGCAACTTGCCCAGAGGTGCGGCGTGGCGACGATCAACACAGCGACCGGCCCGATCGACTCCTCGGAGCTAGGCTTCACTCTCTCCCATGAGCACGTAATCCTGACCTCGGCGGGCATCCCTCAGGTGTTCCCCGACTTCGTGGACCGCGACGGAACCATCGAGCGGGCCGTTCGCGACCTGAAGGCGGCCCACGACGCAGGAGTCCGCACCATCATCGACGTGACCACGATGGACCTCGGCCGCGACGTCGAGCTCCTGGCGACCGTATCCCGCGAATCTGGCGTCAACATCATCTGTGCCACCGGCATCTGGATCGACATCCCTCGCCTGTTCTGGATGGCCAACGTCGATAGCGTCGCCAAGCTCTTCGTCCGCGAGATCCGGGACGGGATGGAGGCCACAGGTATCAAGCCCGGCGTCATCAAGGTCGCCACCAACGTCGGCGGCGTGACCCCCGAGGGCGAGAAGATCCTGCGGGCCGCGGCGAGGGCGAGTCTCGAGACGGGGATTCCGATCTCGACTCACACCTTTGCTCCAGAGCGATCAGGCAACGAGCAGATGGCGATCTTCGAAGACGAAAAGCTCGACCTCAGCCTGGTCTGCATCGGCCACAGCGACGACAGCACCGACCTCGACTACCTCGCCGCCGTAGCCAGCAAAGGCGCATGGCTCGGCATGGACCACCTGACCTTCGAGTATCGCGAAGCGCTGGTCGACCTGAAGACCCGACTAGCGACCATCAAGCAGCTCATCGACGGCGGCTTTGCCGACAGACTCATGTTCGGACATGATTGGGGTGTCGAGTTGCCGATCCTGGACCCCAAGGTCATCGCCACCAGGGACGCCTATAACCCACACGGGTACGGCTTCGTCTCCAAGGTCGTGATACCCCAGCTCAAGGACTTGGGAGTCACCGACGAGACGGTGCAAAAGATCATGGTCGAGAACCCGAGGCGCTACCTGGAGGGCGGCAACTGACAGGATCTGGTGTGTGGCGTTAGCACACCCCAAAGGGAGGTTAGATGACCGGTATCTGGCCCAGCGACACGAGGTGCGTCGTCACGCTGACCTTCGACCTGGACGGCGTGACGCTGCCACTGAACTGGGACCCCGAGGCCGTCAACCGTCCCTCCGTGCTCTCGATGAGCGACTTTGGTCCCAAGGTCGGCGTCTTCAGGATCCTCGACCTCCTGGACGAACACGGCGTCAAGGTCACGTTCTTCATCCCCGGCTACATAGCCGAGCGCAACCAGGACACCGTCCGGAGGGTGCTCAGCCGGGGCCACGAAGTCGCCCACCACGGCTACATGCACGAGCCACCGTCCACGCTCGATGCCCCCCAGGAGGTCGAGATCATGGACAAGAGTATTCGCATCCTCGAGGGGATCATCGGCGAGCGACCCCTCGGCTATCGGGCCCCTTCCTGGGATCCCAGCACCCGTACGCTGGGCCTCGTCGCCGAGCGAGGCTTCGTCTACGACTCGAGCCTTATGGACGACGATGCCCCGTACCTCCTCCACACCTCGAACGGGTGGCTGGTAGAGCTGCCTGTCCACTGGGCCCAGGACGACTTCGGTTACTACGCCTACAACCGCGGAGCGGGCTCCATGAATACGCCGGAGAACGTCTACGGTGCGTGGAAGACGGAGTTCGACGGTGCCTACAAGTACGGCCGGCTGTTCATGCTTACCAATCATCCCCAGGTCACGGGCCGGCTGGCCAAGATCATGGTCCTCGACCGGCTGATCCGGTACATGCGCGAGCACGATGGAGTCGAGTTCATGAGATGCATTGACGTTGCCCGGATGGTCGAGTCGGGCTCCGGCGCATCTGGAACATGAGACTCCACAGCAAGGTCGCCCTGATAACCGGAGCGGCGAGACCCGGTACGGGTTGTGCCTTAATCCAGGAAGCACCGGTATCTCGTGTTCCTCGACCATTCCTGGTCACAGGACGGCTACCTGTACGCAGTTGCACTCACGCCAACGCCCGTCTTGATCGTCACGGTTGAGGTCCCTGTCGAGAAAGACGTCGACGATGTGTCTGTTCCCTTGCCTGACAATGTCCGCCTGTTGGCTAAGTGGGGCTCAGCGGGCAGCGGTGACGGCCAGTTCCTGTCCCCAAAGGGGATAGCCGTGGACGGATCGGGGAACGTGTACGTGGCCGACACATTCCATTTCCGGGTGCAGGTGTTCAGCGCCAGCGGGGAATTCCTGGCCAAGTGGGGCACAGAGGGCAGCGGCGACGGCCAGTTCCAGTTCCCCTCGGCGATAGCTGTGGACGGGTCGGGCAACGTCTACGTGGCTGATAGCGGGAACAACCGGGTGCAGGTGTTCAGCGTCGAACTTCCGTAGAGTGAACGTGCTCGTTTAGGGGCGCCTTTCGTCTCAGCTTCACGACTTGGTTGTCGCGGAACTTTCCCAAAGGGCACCTTGGGAAAGTTGCGGCCTCTAGTCAGCGTTTCCGCTGACAATCCCGGCTACGGGACCCGCCGGCTTCTTTTCTGTGATGTCTCTGATGATGCCGGCGAACATGAGCTGGTCACCCAGCCGCATTTCGCTGACCGCCAGGTTCGTTCGAGCGATCAGACCGGGCCGTCCTGCGGCAATTTGTTCCCTTCCCGAAGGAAACCGGCAGACAACCCGGCGTGCTTGGGATGAACCAAGTCGGAAGAACGCGGAGTTGGCTTTGAGGGCGCAGACTGACTTATACTGTCGGCGTCTACTGGGAGGTGATGCCTTGGCCAATTGGACGAATCACTCCGTACTTTCACTGTCTCGGGCCGTTGATCCGATCGCCGAGATTACGCGCGTCGCTCGAGAGGTCGTGCTGGACGCCCTCGAGGAGGGCTGGTCAGGTCCTCCGTACGACCCCTTCGCCCTTGCCGACATACTCGGAATCCGAACATCGCCCTCCGATGACGTCCTAGACGCACGTGTCAGCGCTGCAGACGATCGCTTCTTGATCGAATACAACCCGAACAAGCCCAGGGGCCGCACCCGCTTCTCCATCGCCCACGAGATTGGGCACACCTTGTTCCCCGACTGCTCGGAGTGGGTCCGAAATAGGGTAACGCTGGCGCAGGCGGAGCGAGACGAGTGGTAGCTCGAACTCCTGTGCAACTTGGCCGCAGCTGAGTTTCTGATGCCGATAGGAGCTCTAGGGGATGTCAGGGAAAAGCCACTCGCAATGGAACGGATACGGGCGTGGCAGCGGGAGTTCGAGGTTTCAACTGAGGCCATCTTGCTCCGAGCGGTGAAGATGACGCCAGAGAGCTCCGCAGTCTTCGCCGCGTCAAGGCCAACGGCCGAAACACGGGGAGTCGTATACAACATCGACTACTTCAACCCATCCAGGTCATTCCCACCGTATAAGCCTGCCGGCTGTCTGACTGGAGCATCCTTGCTGGCTAGCTGCACGGCCATAGGCGCGGAAGCGATGGGTCGTGAGCGATGGCCCGAGGCTCCGAGGGACTTCTGGGTTGAATGCGTTGGCGTGCCACCCTATCCGGGGCATGTGTACCCGCGGGTTGTGGGATTCATTCGCGACACAGCATCCAGGTCATTCCCACCGTATAAGCCTGCCGGCTGTCTGACTGGAGCACCTTCGGAGCTGCTAGAGAGAGACGAGGGTATCCAATATGAAGAGAGCGATGCGCTCAAGCCCGGTGGACCGGGAAAGAAGATAGTCGCGTTCGTCGTGAACGACAAGGCCAGAAAGTGGGGTGGGGGCTTCGCGCTGGCGGTTAGAAGGCACTGGCCCCATGTGCAGGCCGAATTCGAACGTGAGGGCGATCTCCGACTCGGCTCAGTGCACTGGAGTGACGCAACCGATGACGTACTAGCGTGCGCGATGGTCGCTCAACACGGATATCGCCCTGGGCCGAGGCCTGGCATCCGATATCACGCGCTCGATTCGGCGTTGTCTCGGCTTGGGTCAGGGGATTGGCTCCACCAAACAGGGAGTCGGGTTCGCTACGGCCCGCCGCATCACAGATCGAGATCGCCACGTCACCCTCGCCAGGGATGTAAGGGAGCTCGGTCCGTTCATTCGAGACACTGTCCAGCTTATCGCCGATGCGGTTGCGGCTGGCGGGCGGGTTTTCTTAGAGGGCACCCAAGGAACCGCGCTGAGCTTGTACCACGGATTCTATCCGTACGTAACGTCTAGGGACACGACCGTTTCCGCATGTCTCTCTGAGGCCGGAGTACCTCCTAGCTACGTTCGCCGAACCATTATGGTGTGCAGAACATACCCGATACGGGTTGAGAGTCCACCCGGCTGGACCTCTGGACCCATGTCCAAGGAGATCGACTGGGCCGTTGTGTCCGATCGATCGAAGAAGCCTCTCCCAGAAATTCGTCGCGCCGAGCGCACTTCGACAACTAACAGGGAGCGCCGCGTGGGCGAGTTCGACTGGGCGCTTCTACGCAGAGCTGCGTTGCTCAACCGCCCTACCGACATAGCCTTGACTTTCGTTGACTACTTCGATCGCCGGAACGGTGACGCGAGAAGGTTTGACCAACTCACTCCGGACACAATCCGTTTTGTTGAAGAGATCGAATCGGTTGCCGAGGCTCCTGTAACGTTGATCGCAACCGGGTTCAACAACCGCAGTGTGATCGATCGCCGCAGATGGTAGAGAGCCGCATACCTTTAATCGCCCCAACGGCCGCGGAACGCGCAGTGGTGCTTGCACACTCGAGAATGACACAGGCTTGAGAAGTGGATTCTCTCGAACTGATCCGACAGTTCCCGCAGATCTACCACATGGCTGAGGCAGGCAGCTGGCCGCTGATTCTTGAGCACGGACTTCTAAGTACTTCGGCAATCCTGGACCTGTCGGGCTACTCGCGGGAGCAACGAGACCAGATAGAGGCGCGACATCGGCCTCACAAGTTGACGCTCAGCCTCCCAACGGTTGGCACCGTGATAATCAGGGACCAGAAGCCGATGCGAGACTCCGTGCTTCGGACGGTACTCGACGGCTGCACGCCGGAGGAGTGGTATCGACTTCTCAACGGCAAGGTGTTCTTCTGGCCGACGCGAAAACGGCTCCTTAGGTTTCTCGGGGCCAAAGCCTATCGAGACGCGGACCAAATTGTGATCACGGTAGACACCGAGCGCCTACTCAACGACTATCGCAAGAGCGCCACTCTTTCACCTATCAACTCCGGCGCCACACTTTTCAACGCTATCGAGCGAGGCATGGAGACCTTCGTCCCAATTCCGGACTACCCCTGGGAGTATGGGCGACGAAAGAGATCTCGGAGTGAAGCGGTCGCCGAGATTGCCATAGATCGCGGTGTAATGAACGTTGCCTCGTACGTGACGGAGGTGCGATGTTGGCGAGGCGACTCACCGCGCCGTGTGATCTGGACACCCTAGTCGGGCACCATCGAAGGCCTCCACGTAGTATCAGCTACTCTTTCGCGAAAGGTGGCTGGACATAAGAATCTACCTTTCTGGACGCTACAGGCATCAGAGGTATTTGTCGTCCAAGGCCTCGGAGCTAGAGTGCCGGGGACACGAGGTCACATCGAGCTGGCTATCCGGGCTTCAAGATGGACACCCAGACGCCGAATGTGCCGCCACCGATGAGGCTGACGTCCGTCGATCTGACGTCTTTGTTCTATTCTCGGAGAAGCGGGACGCATCGGAAGATCGTGGACGGGGTGGGCGTCACGTCGAGTTTGGCATGGCCTATGCGATGGGCAAGCGGATCATTGTAGTTGGCGAGAGAGAGAACGTGTTCCACTCTCTGCCCGGAGTTGTCGTCGTGGCTGATTGGACCGAAGCGATGCGGGCCATCTCGCTCTGACGGCAGCAGTATTCTGCTAACCGATTTGCTAACGCACTCGCGACAACGAGCCCGGAAAGGACGTCAAGACAGGTAACAGAACACCGGCGAGCCGCGGACGTCGTGTTCTGATTCGGTATGCGGGCCAATAGAACATCACAAGGGACCTCAGACTCATAACCCAAAGGTCGGCGGTTCGAGTCCGCCCCCCGCAACAAGGAAATCCAAAGAAGCCCCGGACAATTGTCCGGGGCTTTCTTCTTTTCCCGAAACGTGTCTGCTACCGCATCGCCGTGGCACCGCCGCCGGCGGTGCCACGGCGATGCGATTTCGTCCCTCTCCTGCTGAGTATCCAGTGAGGGTTCCAGGCGGGGCCACCCGCATAAACGAGCGGACGAACGCCGGCCGGCCGGTGGCCGGTTTCCGAGTCCACAAAGGGGGCAGGAGTCTCGGAAGCTGGCGCAGCAACAGGGCCAAGGGAGTCCTCAAGCTTCTGATCGTCCACCAGGGAAGACAGGTGCCGAAGGACCTGCTGATCGAGGCGTTCTGGCCGGGCTATCCTGTCCGGGCCGCCAGTAACTCTCTGCGCGTGGCGATCCACGAGCTGAGACAGAGGCTCGACCTCCTGCACGACGGCCCCTCTCCTCCCAAGTACGTTCTGTCTCAGGGCAAGAACTACTTCATCAACATGGAGGCGGCCATCTGGGTCGACGTCGACGAGTTCGAGGCCCTCCGGAGAGCGGGCCGGTCTCTGGAGCGGTCGGGCCGGCTCGACGAGGCCGTCGACACGTATCGAAGGGCCGAGGCACTCTACACCGGCGATTTCCTGGAGGAGGACCCGTACGAGGACTGGGCGTCACTCAGGCGCGAGGCCCTGCTCGACGTCTATCTGTCGATACTGAGCAAGGTCGTAGCCCATCATATGAAGGCCGGCGACTACGCGACCTGCATCGAGTACAGCCAGAAGCTGCTCGCCAAGGATCGATGCCGGGAAGACGCCTACCAGTGCCTGATCACGTGCCACACGAAGCTGGGACAGCGCAGCCGAGCCATCCGGTGGTACTCGGTCTGCGAGGAGACCCTCCGGCGGGAGCTGGATTGCCCGGTCAGCCCCGAGACCGAGGCACTCTACTGCCGGATGGTCCACGGGAGCGGCGTCTAGCAGAATGGTCGAATACGGGGTGCAGTTGGAGAGGACCCCCCTGGCCCGGAGTCCGATGGTATCCCTCAGATATTTCTTCCCCCTTCCCTGGCGAGGAAGGGGACCAGGAGGATGGTCGAAAGGGGTTCTAAGGCCCTGTTGGTATGGCGGGCCAAATCGTACGCCGATCCGCGCAGTGTCATACAATACGACCGTTTGCAATCCGCGGTCGCGCGACAGACCCTCGCCGGAGCAAGGCCCCCAATGTTGACGATCATTCTGTTGAGTGGCGGAATAGATTCCGCTGCGGTCGTCAACTTTTACCTCGACATGCGCCACGATGTGATAGGGCTCTTCGTCGATTATGGCCAGGCAGCGTCTCACCAGGAACTCGAATCGGCACGCCTCGTCGCCGGATACTACGGCGTCGATCTCGATGACGTGAGGGTTCGGGGCGGACAGAGTTTCGGTCCCGGCGAGGTGCGTGGACGGAATGCTTTCCTGGTTCTCACTGCCCTCCTGATGACCCCCTCGCTGAAGGGAATCGTGTCGATGGGCATCCATTCCGGCACATCATACTTCGACTGCAGTGAGGCGTTCGCCCACCAGATGTCCAACTTGCTGGTGGACCATACGGACGGTGGCGTTGCCTTCGATGCACCGTTCCTGTCTTGGACCAAAGAAGATGTGTACGACTATTGCATCGAGAAGCGGGTCCCGATCCGTGTAACGTATAGCTGTGAGTCAGGCCGCGATCCTATTTGTGGAACGTGTCTTTCCTGCCTGGACAGGGAGGCGTTGAGTGCTCGCCAGAAGATTGCAGATCCAACATGACGCCGGGCCTTTCTGGACGCTGATGTTGGTACCGTCTCTTTCCTCCAAAGGCTTTCAGGAGATCGACAAGATCGTCGGCTTCATGGAGGAGATCATCACCGACCAGCTACTCATCAGCGCTTACGACCTACACCACGGTCACATGGCCGTCCCAGCAGAGTTTGCGGAACTTACTTTCCTTGACAGCGGGGGCTACGAAGCCTCCATAGAGAGGGATCTCGCGGATCTGGGCTATGGGGAGCATGTGCCCAAGCGGTGGGACAAGACTATGTTGGACGGCGTTTTTTCGAGTTGGCCGAAAGATAGGCCTACAGTGGTCGTCAGTTACGATCACCCGTCGCTGCGACGGGCTGTGCCCGATCAAGTTGCTGTTGCGGTGGAACTGTTTGAAGGCTACCCTGGCTTCATCACGGAGATCCTGTTGAAGCCCGAAACCCGCAAGCAAAAGCTGGTGCAGTTGGACTCCATCGTGGAGCAGGTCAGAAAACTCGGGCAGTTCGATATAGTCGGCCTTACTGAGAAGGAACTTGGGGGCTCAATAATCGAACGCATGACAGCGATCGCGAAACTGCGACGTGCAATGGATGCCGCTGGAGTTATCAGGCCGATCCACGTTTTCGGCAGCCTTGATCCGGTGAGTTCCCCCCTCTACTTCTTGGCCGGCGCCGATATCTTTGACGGCCTATCCTGGCTGCGCCTTGCGTACATGAATGGGCTCGCTGTGTACCGTCAGAATTTCGGTGCCCTGACCTTCGGCGTTCGGGAACATGAAAGGAGTGTCGCGCTGCGGAGTTACGCCTCCAACATCTATTACTTGGCCGATCTGCGAGCCCAAATGGAGAAGTATGTGCTTACTGGCGACTTTGACCAGTTCAAGGATCATGCATCCTTTTTCCGCGATCAGGTAACTGATCTGGAAGTAAAGCTAGGGGAGGAGAAGTAATGGGCGGCTCGGGAGGAGGATCCACAGCTCGATACGATCCGCAACGAATCAAGGATCTGATTAGGTCCGCCGAAGACCGGACGCGGGACACCGGGTACGAGACGGAGATTTCAACCCTCAGAATCCTCGGCTCGCCCCCGGCGAGAAGGCGGCCGTAACCACGACTGTCGAGCCCGGCAGGCGTCCCCTCACCGGGGCCCCCAAGGCGTATAACTTCACCCTGACGGCTACTCCGGGAGTGGAGGCCGCCGGCGCCAAGACCGTGTCGGGCGAGCTGGAGGCCACCCCAATCCTGCCAAAGTGGGCTATCTTCGCCGCCGCCGGGGTCGTCGCCGTCGTGGTCCTGGTGATAGTGCTCATCCTCGTGCTGCCGGGGGGTGGGGGCCCCAAACTGTTGGCCGGCGACTCCCTCGCGGGCGGCTTCGAGCTGCCTCCGGACGCGAGCCACGATTTCAGCTTCGTCGTCGACGAGCCTGGCTTCGTCGTCGTGAAGGTGAACTGGCGGGTCACGGGCAACGGTCTGAGGATATTCGTGGACGTGCCGGATGCGAATCCCCTGGAGCGCCTCCTCGACGAGGACCTGACCGAGGCGACCGGGAGCTTCACGGTCGAGCTGCCCGAAAGGCACGTGGGGCGCTCGGTCAACGTCCGTTTCCGCAACGATACCCCGAGCGCCACCGACGGGACATTCGACGTCACCTTCCGCGTAAACCTGCCGGTGGGATCGGTCGACGTCAGCCCCACGAGCGCCGTAGTGGTCGAGGGGATGACCATCCAGCTCGTCGCGACCGTGCGGGACGAGTCCGCCGCCGTTGTGCCGGACCGGTCTGTTACGTGGTCCAGCAGCGACCCCTCGGTCGCCAGTATCTCGCAGACCGGCGAGGTGATCGGAGGGTCACCGGGCTCCGCCGTCATCGAGGCCAGCGCGGAAGGCAAGACGGCCTCGGCGACCATCAGCGTCCTGGCGGCCATAGCCTCCCTGGAGGTAAGCCCCGACAGCGCAACCATCGCCGAGGGAGGGACAGTCCGGCTAACTGCGGCGATGAAAGACGCCGACGGGGCAGCCGTCACGGACCGCGCCGTTACCTGGTCCAGCACGAAGCCCGCTGTGGCCGAGGTCTCGGACTCGGGAGTCGTGACCGGCAGGGCCGTGGGCCCCGCCACCATCGAGGCTAGCGCGGAAGGCAAGACGGCCTCTGTGACGATCTCTGTAATCGTCGTCCCGGTGGCGTCGGTCCAGGTCGCCCCGCCCGGCCTGACGCTTCAGGAGCAGGAGACCGGGCAGCTCTCGGCCACGGCGGCCGATGCCGGTGGGACGCTACTGACGGACCGCGTCATAATCTGGTCCTCCAGCGATCCGAAGGTTGCGACCGTCTCGCCTCAAGGGTTTGTGTCTGCGGTCGCGATCGGGTCCACGACCATAACGGCGACCTCGGAGGGCGTGGATGGGACCGTGACGGTTACCGTCGCGCCCGTTCCGGTCGAGTCGCTGACCGTGTCTCCGTCCAACCTGACCGTGGAGGAGGGGCAGACCGAGACTCTACGAGCCGCCCTCGTGGATTCGCTGGGGCGGCCGACCGGTGGCACCGTGGAATGGTCCAGCAGCGACCCCAAGGTGGCGGCTGTGAACCAACAGGGCCAGGTGAAGGGCCTCTCGCCCGGCTCAGCCCAGATAACGGCGAAGCTGGGAGACGCGAGCGGGTCCGCAAAGGTAACGGTGCTCACGGTGAACCACGCCCCGGTTGCGGAGCCGGACTCCTACTGCGTCCCTACGATTTCTAGGGACACCTCCCTCGCCGTCGACCCGCCCGGCGTGCTGGGGAACGACTCCGACTCCGACGGCGACACGCTCGTGGCAGAGCTCGGCAGGCGCCCGACGAACGGAACCCTGAAGGTCCTCACCAAGGCCGGCGGCTTCAGCTACGTTCCCAACGCGGGCTTCGAGGGCAAGGACTCGTTCACTTACAAAGCGAGCGACGGCCGCCTCAGTTCGGCGGAGGTTCTGGTTTCAATCGCAGTTCAGCGGTTGTGCCCGAGGACCGTCGAGATCGACATCAGCGAGATCGACGTGACCGACACCGACCTGACCATATCCGACGACACCAAGAAGTAAGTAGCACGGTAGCCGCGGCGACGGCGGTCTGAGTCCGGCCCCACAACCAGCACACTGAGAGAAGCCCCGGAGGGTATACTACTCCGGGGCTTCTGCTTTTCGTGGGGCGCCCAGGCACAGGTCAATTCCACAACCCGGAGGTCCATGACATGAGCTCGAACGGCAGGGTCGCCATCGTAACCGGAGGAGGAACCGGGGTCGGCAAGCACTCCGCGCTGGCGCTGGTCAGGGACGGCTATTCGGTCGCGATCGCCGGACGCCGTCGAGAGCCTCTGGAGGAGGTGAAGGCCGAGGCGGGAGAGGCCGGCTCTCGGATCCTGGCTGTCTCCGCCGACGTCGGGGACCGCGACGCCGTAAAGTCCCTGTTCGCCAGGACGATGGAGGCCTTCGGGCGGCTCGACGTCCTGTTCAACAACGCGGGAACCGGCGCGCCACGGGTGCCCATGGAAGACCTGGCCTACGAGGACTGGATGAGGGTCGTCGACGTCAACCTGACGGGCTCGTTCCTGTGCACCCAGGAGGCGATCAAGATCATGAAGAGCCAGGACCCCATGGGCGGCCGCATCATCAATAACGGCTCCGTATCGGCGCAGACCCCGAGACCCGACTCCGTCGCCTACACCGCCACCAAACACGCGATAACCGGACTCACCAAGTCCACTTCCCTCGACGGGCGCAAGTACAACATCGCGTGCGGCCAGATAGACATCGGCAACGCCGAGACCCCGATGACCGCGAGGATGCAGAACGGCGTCCCGCAGGCCGACGGCACGATGATGGTCGAGCCCACGTTCGACGCACACCACGTGGCGAACGCGGTAGTGACGATGGCGAACCTGCCGCTCGACACCAACATCCTGTTCATGACGATAATGGCGAATGACATGCCCTACGTCGGGCGCGGGTGACCTTGGGGGGCCCCTCCGCAGCCGACCAATCGGAGGTCTCCTTCCTGTGCTCAGGATACCCATGCTGGCCGCTGGCATCGTCGCGAGTCTGTCGCTCGCCTGCGGATCGGACGCCGACTCGACAACGACCCCCGCGACCCCCGGAGTCGCGGGCGAGAGCCCGACGGCCGTTCGCCAGACACCGGAAGTTCCGCAAACCGGTGGAACATGGTTCGCCTCCGCTCCCCTCCCGACCGCCCGCAGCGAGGTGGCGGCCGTCGAGCTCGATGGCAAGATATACGTCTTCGGTGGGTTCGGGTCCGCCGGCACCGCCAACGAGGCGTACGACCCCGCGACGGACACGTGGCGCAAGCTGGCGCCGATCCCGCTCCGGGTCAACCATGCAGGCGCCGTCGCTCTGGACGGCAAGATCTACCTGATCGGCGGGTTCGACGACGGGTTCAGGCCCAGAGCCACGGTCTTCGTCTACGACCCGGCCGCCGACTCATGGACTCGGAAGGGGGGCCTGCCGAGTCCACGGGGGGCCCTGGGGACCGCGGTCGTCGACGGGCGGATCTATGCCATAGGCGGGGTCGGACCGCGCGGCAACGTCGGCACTGTGGAGGTTTACGACCCCGAGACAGACGCCTGGAAGCCCAGGTCTGAGATGCCGACGGCCCGAGACCATCTGGCGGTCGCGGTGGCCGGGGGCAAGATCTACGCCATCGGCGGCAGGATCGGGAGCTTCGCCGTGAACCTGGACGTCAACGAGGAGTACGACCCAGGCGCCGACTCCTGGACCGAGAAGGAGCCTCTTCCGACCAGCCGGAGCGGGATCGCCGCGGCGGTCGTGGACGGCAAGATCTACGTCTACGGCGGTGAGGCGGTGGGTGGAACGTTCGATGAGAACGAGAGGTACGACCCTGCATCCGATACATGGGAGACCATGCCCTCACTGCCGACGGCCAGGCACGGTCTTGGAGCGGCGGCGATCGGAAACCGGGTCTACGTGGTGGCCGGAGGCCGGACCCCGGGCGGCTCCCGGAGCGCCCTCAACGAGGTCTTCACCCCGCCGCCGCGATAGAGTGTCTCGTGGGTCACGGTCACAGCCAGGTGAAGCGGTCCTCCCTTGCGGGTAATGGCTACTGGCGAAGCGGGCGGCTAGTTCAGGCCGATGGGGGCCCCGACGCTGACGGCGAACTCCCGTACGTCCCTTAGTGTCCCGGCAAACGGGCCGATGACTCCCAGCTTGAGTGACGCGGTCATGGCCGCGAACTTGCCCGCCTCCTCGACAGAATCCGTTAGACGTCGATAGAACAGATAGGCGGCCATGAACGTGTCTCCGCTGCCTGTGGGGTCTACCACCGCACGGGGTGGATAGGACGGAATCCAGTAGGACTTTCCACGCGCCCGCAGCAGCGCCGGCTTGCTACCGCGAGTTATTATCACCTCGTCGGGACCATACTCCGACAACAGCTCCGCCATCCTGATCGGCCGGGAGTCACCGGTCAGAATCCGCGCCTCCTCTTCATTTGCCTTCACGATGCTCACGTGGGGCAGCACCAGGGCTTTCTCGCGCCAATCCGCCTGCGTCACGAGGTCCCACCGCTCACCCGTTCTGTCAATGCGTCTCGTGAACCCCTGAACGTCCAACGCGACCGGACCCTTGCTCGCCAGGAGCCTGACGACGCTTGCCGGTACGTCGTTGTTCGTCAGAGGCCCCAGATAGTAGAGATCGGCTTCGAGATTTGAAACCTCGCCCTCGGTGAACGGCGATGCCACGTCGGCGACCAGCTGCCGTCTGAGGTCCGGGTCGTCAGGGTACGCGTTCAGAAACGTCGTCGTGCTGGCGCTGTCCGTGACGCTGACGGCCACATCTCGGGCTCTGAGCTCGTCGAGGAGGGAGGCATCGTCGCGGTTCAGCTTCGTTACGACGGATACCCTCGCGCCCAGGCTCCTGAGCGTGATTGCCGCGTAGAAGCTTGCTCCGCCGGGGGTCACGTTCTCCTCTCGGCCGGAGGTCAATGTGTCCTTTGTTACGTGACCCACCACCCCTATGTCGAACATCTACCGAACCGGATCGGTGCTCGGCGACACGCTGATCCAGTACGACTCGGGCTGGATGGCCAAGATTATCAAGAGGGCAGTCACACCGATGCAAGCGGCCAGCAACAGCGTCGACCCCATCTTGCCGCCCGGGCGAAGCGTTCGCCCCATGGTTTGCAAGAACCGTTTCTTCCGCTTGGGAACCGGGTGGTACTCGACATTCTCACCCCTGTTGATGGCTTCCATCAGATCCTCGGCTACCGTCTGGAGATACAGGTTTTGAAGGAGCGCGAACGAAAGAAGAAAAGTGAAGGCGGCCCCGGCCCAGAGGAGGACGGTCCTGATGGCAGCCAGCTCAGGCCCAAAAGATACAGTAATCAGCCCACCGGCCAACACCAAGAGGATCGAAGGCAGCTGCCACGCGAGCTGATCCCTGTGCCGCCAGTCAGATGCCAGCGCTTCGACGGTTTGCTCTATTCGGATCGCCATCGATCAACCTCCTGGCGTGCGTACACTCTCCTGGCAACACTCCGCTAGAGACATCAGGAAGCGAATCCCGACCGTGGGCCTCAATGTTCTGTGCTAGCCGCCCGCCATGGCCTCCGCCCTCATCTGAAGCAGCCGCTCGAAGTTGTCCATGGCCTGGTTCAGGTCGGCGAGTCCGTACACGTGAATCTCGGAAAAGGGACCGAACGGGAACTCCGACATCAAGGCGTCGAGCTGCTCCAGGGAGTCCACGTTTGCGATACCCCCTCCGCCCTGCAGCCCTGCGAACGACCATATCTGCTCGAACACGCCGGAGGCGGTGTGCCGGGCCGCCCACTCCTTCATCGCCTGAACGAGCATGGGCGCAGCTTCGGGCGGCATCGGACTTCTGTTTATCGTCGTGACAAGGAACCTCATGTGAACTCCTCCTCCATCGGCCATCGGCTTTGGTCTTGGCCGGGACCAGTATATCCAGAGCACCTACGCCTGACAACACGGTCCGTGCCTGCCTAGGTCGGCCGTTCGAGCCCGTCCACGGGCGCCAGGTCCCCAGACGGTGCCGGGGAGGGTATACTACCTCGGGACTCCTCGGACGGATCGGAGAACGATGTACAGACTCTGCGGAACAGTGATGATCCTCGCGACGGCCCTTCTCGCCGCCGCGTGCAGCGGGGACGCGGCCGCCCCAGGCCCTGACGGCTCGTCCAGCGCGGCGTCTCCGAGGAAATTCACGAAGACAGGATCGCTGGGAACCGACCGGCAGTTCCACTCGGCGACCCTGCTCGACGACGGGAGGGTGCTGGTCGTCGGTGGCAGAGGCAAACGGACCGGAGGGCGGTCGGACGTTCACATGTCCGCCGAGGTCTACGATCCGGCCACAGGCGAGTGGAGCCCCACCGGTACGATGTCGGCCCAGCGACGGAGCCCGATCCTCGGCCAGCTATCCGACGGCGCCGTGCTGGCGGCGGGCGCAAGGGACCTTACCGAGACTGTCCAGAAGACCGCCGAGCTCTGGGACCCCGCCACCGGGACATGGAGCGGCACCGCATCGTCGATTGCGCCGCGAGACGAACCCACCTGGGTGGTATTAGCCGACGGCCGGCTGATGGTAGTCGGCGGCGTCCATGGAGCTCTCTTCGAGCACGTCAAGTCCGCCGAGATCTACGACCCGGCGACCGGTACCTGGTCCGAAACCGGACCGATGGCCGAAGGACGTAAGAACCACACCGCTTCGCTGCTGAAAGACGGTCGCGTGCTCACAACAGGCGGAGGTAACCCCGACGGTCCGTATCTCGACACCGCCGAGGTGTACGATCCCGAGACCGACACATGGTCGTCGGCGGCCACCATGTCGGTCGGGCGGGCGCAGCACACCGCGACCCTGCTGACCGACGGTCGCGTTCTGGTCGTCGGCGGCAGGGGGAAGCTGTCCTCGGCAGAGATATGGGACCCCGACTCCGACACCTGGACCCCTGCCGGAAATGCCAGGGAGCCGCGGGCTCAACACACCGCGACCCTGCTGACCGACGGCCGGGTGCTGGTCGTCGGCGGCATAGGCAACCTGGCCTCGTCTCAGCTATTCGACCCGGAGACCGGCACATGGTCGGACGGGCCGACCATGGCAGAGTCCCGCTACAGGCACACCGCGACCCGTCTCAAGGACGGCGGGGTCCTGATCGTCGGTGGCCAGAACAAGGAGCGGACCTCCGTCACGACCGAGATCTACTCGCCGTAGTTGTGGACGCGCCGATGTCCGGGGGTTTGCTCGATGAGCAGGAGGTGCGCTTGGACCTGGGACTCGGTGGCAGAGTGGCGTTGATAACCGGCGGCAGCCGCGGGCTCGGCCGGCAGACCGCGCTGTCGCTGGCGTCGGAAGGGGTCGCCGTCGCCGTTACGGGGCGCAGCCGGGACTCTCTGGACCAGACGGTCGCCGACGTCAGAGCGCTGGGAGTTCGCGCGATCGGCGTGACGTCGGACGCGTTCGACCTCTCGGGACTCGAGGACCTGCACCGCCAGGTCGTCGAAGGGCTCGGACCCGTCGACATACTCGTAAACAACGTGGGCGGGAGCGGCTCCAAGGACGACTGGGTCGACAACATGGTCAACCGGCCCGTCGGGAGCAGGCCTTCGGAGAACATCGAGACCACCCCCGTCGAGGGTCTGCGCCGGGTGCTCGACGTCAATCTCTTCGGCGGCTTCGCCCTGACCAGGCTGGTCCTGCCCCACATGATCGGGCAGCGCTGGGGCCGCATCGTCAACATAGCCTCGGTGTGGGGACGGGAGTACGGCAGCAACATCGCGTACATGACGTCGAAGGCGGCCCTGATCGCCGCGACGAAGCACACGGCGGTTTCCGTTGCCAAACATGGCGTCTTGGTGAATTCGATAGCGCCCGGTATGATCGAAGCTCCGGGAGGCATGTGGGAAAGGGCCACGAAGGAGCACTCCGAGGAGACGATGCAGAGGTTCTACGACCAGGTCCTGCCCATGGGGCGGTTCGGCTGGCCGGAGCCGGTCGGCGACCTCATCGCGTTCCTATGCTCGGACCGCGCCGGAATGATCACCGGCGCCTGTATTCCCGTCGACGGCGCCCAGGGCGTCTCGATGATCTAGGTCAGGGTGCACAGAGAAAGGGAGTGCAACGGGGCGAAGCCCCTATGCCGGGAGTCTGAGGGGGTCCCTCAGGTACAACTCCTCCCTTTTCTTAGGTACTTATACGCTTGATAAGCCCGAGTTTATAGACGACAGGCCACGCGAGTAAGAAGGGTCCTGCAAGTAGTTGGGTGGCTTTGGATTGGACTTATCCCGAATCCACCGAATGACGGCCTTGGGGACAGCCCATGAAGAAGCTAGAGGGTGCTCCTCTGAATCTGGGATAATGGTTTTGGAACAGAAACCCGCGCGGAAACAAGGAGCACCCAATAGATGCTGCCACAGAACAAACCCGACCGTATCCGCATCCTCTTTGACGACCATCGCCTGGTGGCCAATGCCGGCCTGCTCGTGCCGGCCACCCTCGCCCGGCACCTGGGCCTGCGAGAACTCGTCGACCATCACCTTGACCTCGGCGGCGCGCCGGGACGGGCGAACACGGGGGACAAGATGCTGACGCTGGTCGCTTCCGCGCTGGCTGGCGGCGACTGCATCGACGACGCCGATGCGCTGCGCGCTGGTGGGACGGTCGGTGTTCTAGGCTGCGTGGTCAAGGCGCCATCCACCCTGGGGACGTTCCTGCGCAGCTTCCGGTGGGGGCATGTCCGTCAACTCGACCGCGTGAGCCGCCAGTTGTTGGCCCGGGCCTGGGCCGCTGGGGCCGGACCCGGCGACTCGCCCCTGACCATCGACCTGGACTCGACCATCTGCGAGACCTATGGACTGGCCAAGGAGGGAGCGCGCCACCACGGCTATCCCGGCAAGCGGGGCTATCACCCCCTGTTGGCCGTCGCCGCCGGCACCGGCGACGTGCTGATGTCCCGGCTGCGCGAGGGCCGCGCCAACACCGCTCGGGGCGCCGCCCACTTCCTGCGTGAAACGGTGAGCCGGGTTCGCCGTGCCGGGGCCAGCGGGCAACTTACGGCGCGGGCCGACAGCGGCTTCTACGCCCACGCTCTCGTCGCCGCCTGTCGTGAGATGGATGTCCGCTTCTCCATCACCATCCGCCAGCACAAAAGCCTGCGGAACCTGATCGAGGCGATTCCCGATGCAGACTGGACGCCGGTCCCCTACTGGATGGACGGCGCCGCCGATGTGGCGCAGACCACCTACACCCCCTTCCGGACTGAGCCCGGCGCCGCACCGGTGCGGCTCATCGTCCGGCGGGTGAAGCCCAGGCCCGGTTCCCAACTGGCCCTCTTCGCCACCTACAGCTATCACGGCTTCATCACCGACCGGGACGGAGAGACCCTGGAACTGGAGGCCGACCACCGCCGCCACGCCGAGATCGAGAACGCCATTCGAGACCTCAAGTACGGCGTCGGTCTGAACCACATGCCGTCCGGCCGCTTCGCCGCCAACGGCGCTTGGCTGGCGGTACAGGTGATGGCCCACAACCTGGCCCGCTGGACGGCGCGGATCGGTCTGGGCGAGCAGATCGCGACCACCAAGACCCTTCGGCGACGGTTCTTCTCCCTGGCCGGACGGCTCACCCGCTCGGCACGCCGCCTCACCCTGCATCTGCCACAGCGCTGGCCTTGGGAAACCCAGTTCAGTCGCGCCCTGGCACGGCTGCGAGCGATTCCACTCCCAGCCTGACGGCGCCCGTCCGCAACTGACCCGCCATCCGCCCAACCGAACGTCCCCGCAAACTCGCGCCAGTCCGGTCCGCGAGCACCTCTCGCCGCGTCCTCTCCCCGCCATCTCGCCCTACCCAACGTCCCCAGACGGTCACAAGGTCTCCCCGCGGCGGCTGAAGACAGACACCGGCCCCATTTACCCGAATCGTGCCCGGACCATCGCCTCCCTTTGCCCCTCATCACCCATTCTGCTGCTGCAACGTCATACCTTCGGTGGATTCGGGCTTAGCCTCATCACTGCATTACGTAGTTCTCTTGTGTCTAGCAGTATAGAGCCCTTCGTACTTGGTGTTATCGTCGCCATTCCCGGCTTGTTCTTAGTTGTCTGGGGGCGGACGAAACCGCCGGGCGAGTAAGTGGATAGGCGATGAGAAAAGAGGGGCGCAGGCGCCAGCCGCCAGTGTCATTACACCCGCTGTCGCCTGAAGAGGCGCTATCTGGCATTATGCAGGTGTGGCCGAGTAAGGAGGACCCGATGGTGGACTACAAGCCGGGGGATCGAGTGCGGCTTCGGCAGGACGCTAATGTCGGCGTCCAAGCCGGCGTAGAACCTGGGGCAGAAGGAACGGTGCTCGACGATAGGCCGAATTATACAGAGTATAGGGATCGAAAACCGACAGGCCGATATTATGTTGTCCGGTTCGACGGCTTTGAGCAGCCCGACGTAGTTTCGGAATCAGCCCTAGAACCCGCCTGAATCGGGGTCTGTGGGTTTGCCAAGTCAACGGTCACCTTTTCTTAGGGGGTGGGGACTGACGACAGGCGTTTTCAGCACTCGGCTAGAGTTTGCAAGCCAGCGGTCTCGATCGGAGGCTCATACACCATGCCAGATGAAATCTCGCTATTCGAGGCGATCCGGACCCAACGGGCCATCCGCCGTTTCACGACGGAGGCCGTCACCGACGATGTGATCTCGCAGATTCTGGAGGCGGCCATCCGGGCGCCCAGCGGGACCAACAAGCAGCCGTGGTACTTCCTGGTCATCCGCGATCGGAAGACGAAGGCTCGGATCGGCGAGCTCTACCTCGATGGATGGACCTCCGTCTTCGGCGGCCTGGACCCCGCCGGCATGTCACAGCCCGTCCGGACCGGGGGCGAGCTGGGACGCAACATGGCAGACGTCTCGGTCCTGATCATGGCGTGCATGGACCGCGGCGAGGTGGGCGCGCCCGCGGAGATAACCACCGGCTCCTCGATCTACCCGGCGGTGCAGAACCTGATGCTGGCGGCCCGTGCCCTCGGGCTCGGTACGGTCATCACAACGCTGCCTCGCCTCCACGAAGAAGAGGTCAAGCGGCTGCTTGGAATTCCGGCGCACGTCGAGACCGCGGCGCTGATCCCGGTCGGCTACCCGGCCGATGGCGAGCACTTCGGCGGCAGCCGCCGAAAGCCGGTCGACCAGGTCGCCTTCTACGAGCGCTGGGGGCGATCGAGTGGGTGAACCCCTTTCCTAGACCCCAAGCAGGGTGTTAGGAAGCCATTCCGACGATCCTTCTTCCCCTTCCTCGCTAGGAAGGGGAAGAAGTTATATCTGAGGGAACCTCAGACTCCTTGCAAAGGGGCTTCGCCCCTCTGCACACCCCCCAATTTCATCATCCTGCCAGCGTCCCGGATCGGAGATTCGTCGCGTAATCCGGCGCTCGGCGCAGCATACCTGACCATCCCGCTAGAGCAGGCCGTCGGCTCTCGTGTCCAGGAACGACTGCTTCATCGCGTCTATCACCGTGTCGATATCCTCGGCTGTGTGGGCTGCGGATAGGTAACCCAGGTGTAACGGTGGCAGCATCACGCCACGATTCATCATGTGGAGCGTGAACACGTCGTCGGCACTCTTCATCGTGGTGCTGTCGATGTCACGGGCGGTCTGGACCGGGCCTCCGGGCTGCAGGCGCAGGTAGAACATCGACAGCGCACTCAGCATGTGCGCCGGGATCTCTTCGGCCACGCAGAACGCGTTGATCTCCTTTGCAAAACGGGTCCCCTGCTCCGCCAGATGTTTGTACACCTCCGGATGGTCCCTCAGATAGGTGACCGTGGCCTTGCCCGCAGCCATGCTGATCGGGTTGCCGCTGAACGTGCCCGCCGTGAAGATGCTGGGCTCCCGGGTGCCGGGATCGTTGTAAATGTCGAACTGGTGAGAGAAGACCTCCATGACGTCTGCGCGGCCCGTCACCACGCCGAGGGGCATCCCTCCGCCGGGGGCCTTGCCGTAGATTGCGAGATCCGGCATGACGTCGTAGAACTCCTGGGCGCCTCCATAGGCGAACCGGAACCCGGTGATCACCTCGTCCATCAGGAAGAGGACGCCGGACTCTTTGCACACCTGAGCGAGCTTCCGCAGGAAATCGCCGACGTCGAGGCGCGGGTTTGAGCCCTGGGACGGCTCGATCATAACCAGCGCCAGCTCGTCCTTGTGCTTCCGGATCAGATCGAACGCCGCGTCGTTCCGGTATGGGAGCATGATCGTGTTGCTCTGCGTCTCCGCCGGGATGCCGTCTCCCATGGGATAGAACGTCGGAGCGTCCACGGGACTGTTAGGGTCGGCCTTCGCCATCACATAGTCGTGAGCGCCGTGGAAGCCACCGTCGAACATCGCGATCTTCTTCTTGCCGGAGAAGGCCCGCGCGGCCCGGATGGCGTACATGCTCGCTTCGGTGCCTGTGTTGGCGAAGACGACTTTTTCGGCCGAGGGGATCGCCTCCACCATCAGCCTGGCTAGCGGCTCCTGGTACGGGTTGTGCAGCCCCCACTGGACGCCTCCCAAGACCGCCTCCCTGACCGCGTCCACGACCACGTCCGGGGCGTGGCCCAGCACGTGTGGCCCGAACCCCATCGCCAGGTCGATGTACTCGTTGCCGTCCACGTCCGTCACCCTGGAGCCCTTGGCCTCCTTGATGTAGATCGAGTAGGGCAGGTTCACCGTTCCGACGACCTGCTGGGCGAGCACATCGTCGCTGCGGTCCTGAATCTGTCGCGACCCTGGAGTCTTCGCTTCGAGTTCGGCTACGACGTTGGCCATCTCCGCTGTCCTCCTTGTCATATGTTGGCCGCAGTGTACTACACCGACCGATCGCACTCCAGTGACCCCGCTGAATCCCCTAGCCGTACTTGTCCCGAAGGATCCGAGCCGCCTCAGCCTCGTTCTTCAGCTTGAGGTAGCACTCGTCCAGTGGGACGACGTGTCGCACGTCCGGCGCGAAGCCGCAGTCCGGATTCAGGCTCAGCCGCTCCTTGTCGACGTATTTCATGGCCTCCTCGACCCGCGCGACGATCTCCTCCGGAGTGTCGATGTGGTCCGAGCGGCAATCGACCGACCCCAGGCCGATCAGAGAGTCGTCGGGCATCTCCTTGAGGATCGACACGCTCCCGGCGACCGGGATGCTGAACTCCATCACGTACTGATCCACCTTGATCTTCTTCATGGTGTCGATGATCGGCTCGTACCCGCCCTCCCAGTGCCATCCGCGCGTGATCGAGTTCCAGCGGCATACGTGCATCGCGATCCGGACCCCGTCGACGCCGTCGATGATCTCGTTGACCTTGGCCGCCGCCAGGTCCAGGTCGTACTGCCTGTCGCCGAACACCGGCTCTCTCCTCGGATCGAGCAGGACGGCCATGTCCGGCTCGTCGATCTGTATGACGTCGACTCCGGTGTCCCGCAGCGCGACGATCTCGTCGTGCAGAATCGGCACGACTGCTTCGACGAACGACTCGCGGGTGGGGTACGCCTTCGTCGACAGCTCCGGGTCCCACAGGCGCGCGCCCAGGATGTACGGCGCGGGGACGCACACCTTCGTCGCTCGGTCTGTCGACGCCACCAGGAACTTGGCAGCCTCGGCGATCAAGCCCTTGTGCCGGACCCGCAAGGGCTCGGTCACTATGATTCCGATACGCAGCCCCGGCCGTGTGTCCTCGATGAACCCGTCGGCGATGTCGGCGATCACGTTGGTGTAGGAGTGGCGCCTCCACTCGCCGTCGCTGATCAGGTCCAAGCCGGCGGTCTCCTGAAGTGAGATCGCGTATCCCACCGCCGCGTCCATGGCTGGCGTCCGCGACGCCTCGACCGACTCCGGACCGGGCGCAGAGGGCAGCATGTCCCGGACCATCTGGGGTCGGGTCAGGCTTCCGACCACCCCGGCGGCGAACGGGACTCCGAGCTTTTTCGTTGCTGTCGTCATGACTCCTCCTCCTGGCCTGGCCGGCTCACGATCCCTCGAAAAAACGCCGTGGATTGTCCACCATGATCTGGTCGATTGTCTGCTGCGACACCCCCATCTTCATCAAGCTTGGCAGAAGGTGTCTGGTTATGAACAGGAAGCCGTCGGGGTTGAACTCGCGGAAGACCCTCTCGTTCTCCTTGCCGATGATGCCCAGGTGGATCGACCAGTCGTGACCGAGCATCAGCCGGTCCGCGAACCCCGCGTCGATGAGCTTCGTGGTGGTCCCGGCGCGCTCCTCCCACTTCAGGAACCCGGGCAGGGGCGCTCCGCGCATCCGGTCGAGCCCCAGCCAGACACCCTTGCGCGCGAGCCCGGTCAGGTAGTCCAGGTCGGTCGTGTCGTCGCTGTGGCCGATGTAGACGCGGCTCAGGTCGACGCCCTCCTCCTCGAAGATCCGCACCTGCTCGTCGCCGACCCGCTCCAGAGCCCACGTGTGCGTCGAGATTGGGACGCCCGTCCTCTTCTGCGCTCTCGCGGCCGCCCTCAGGATGATCTCCCCCTCCGGAGTCACCCCGCCAGCGTCGTTGGCGACCTTGATGATTCCGGCCCTGATGCCGGTGCCCTCGATACCGACCTCGATCTCCCTGACGAAGAGGGCGGCGATCTCGTCGGGGTCGGCCTCCCAAAAGGCTCGGGGTATGTCCCTCCAGATGCCGGTGGCGCAGATGATGTTCACTCCGGACCGGCGCGACACCTCTGCCACCAGCTCGACGTCTCGCCCCAGATCGAGTGTCGTCACGTCAATCAGCGTGCCGACGCCCTCACGGCGGGCCTCGCTGAGATGGCTCACCGCCTCCTCGATCGTCCTTTGCCGGTCGATGAACTCGGGGTAGACGTGCCGGATGCCCGCCGAGCTGAGCAGTATGTGCTCATGCGAGAGGGTGAAGCCCAGGTCCGACGTGTCCAGCGGCCCGAGTACGGAGTTGACGGTAGCCAATTTGGAGCACTCCTTCAGGATCGCATTATGGCACCGCTGCGAGTTGTGTCAACGGCGGCCGGTGTCTGTAGCCAGCAGCGCGGCAGTGTCGGGAAGGGATACGGACCCAATGCATTGGCAACACGTGGACCGGGGGCTCTGCCTTCTTTGACACGTGGCACTGGGCCGAAGTACACTCCCGTCGACCGAACGGAACCCGTACCACCGAGGAGGCGACCCAACATGAGCGTGATCTTGGGCACCGGCAGCTTCACATTCGAGGCTCTGGATAAGTGGGAGACCCTCCCCCCGGGCGTGTCGCTCGTGGAGTGCCCCGGCGTTGCCGTCGACTCCCGGGACCGGGTCTACGTGCTGACCCGAAACACGGAGCATCCGGTGATGGTCTTCGAGCAGGACGGCACCTTCGTCACGTCGTTCGGGCGGGGTGTGTTCACCAACCGAACGCATGGCATCTTCATCGGTCAGGACGACACGGTCTACTGCGTCGACGACGGTACCCATACCATCACCAAGTTCACCGGAGACGGCAAGCTGCTGATGACGATCGGCGAGCGGGGAAAACCGTCGGCCAAGTGGGGGGGCGATCCGTTTAATCTCCCCACCCACGCCGCCGTGTCGGTTCGGACAGGCAACATCTACATCACCGACGGGTATGGCAACGCCCGGGTTCACAAGTACACGTCGGATGGCAGACTGCTGCTGTCGTGGGGATCGTCGGGAATCGATCCCGGCCAGTTCATCTGGCCCCACAACATCACGGTCGACGCCGAAGATCGCGTGTACGTGGCCGATCGGGAGGCTCATCGGGTCCAGGTCTTCGACGCCGACGGGGCGTTCATCACGATGTGGAGCAACATCCATCGGCCGGACGGGCTGACCATCGGACCGGACGGGAACATCTACATCGGGGAGCTGAACGGGATGGAAGGCATCGACGGCGCGCCGGGTCTCGGCCACCGGATCAGCATCCTGACTCCCCAGGGAGAGCTTCTGGCCAGACTCGGGGAGCCCGAGGAGGGCGAGGAGCCGGGCAAGTTCATTGCGCCGCACGGTATCGCGGTCGACTCGCAGGGGGACATATACGTCGGCGAGGTCTCCTTCACGATTCGGGGCCGGAACTTGGACCCGCCGCGAGAGCTGAAGAGCCTCAAGAAGCTTCGGAAGGTCGCCGGGTAGGGCGGAGGGTACGGGGTATGGAGTGTGCGGATCCCGACAAGTCTGAATTGGCCGGGAGCCTGAGAGCCTGCCCTGAGCTGGTCGAAAGGGTTTTCCCCAGATCCGCCTAGGACGGGAGGACGTACACGGCGATCGCCGCGTAGAACGCGCCGGTTCCCCCAAGCTCCAACACGTGGAAAACCTCGTGGTATCCGAACACGCGAGGGAAGGGGTTCGGCCTGCGGCTGATGTATACGAGCCCGCCGGCGTAGTAGAGAACGCCGCCCAGGGCGACCATCGCCACCGCGACGGACTGGACTGCCCCCCCGAACCTGACCAGCGGGGCGACTGAGACCAGGCCGATCAGCGCGTAGAGGGCAACGGGAACCCAGCGGGGTGCCGCACGTATGGTCATGCTCCGGCGACTCCCGCGCCGGCCAGCCCCCACACGACCGAGAGGACCGCCCAGGCCCACTCCTGGCTCATCCAGATGAGTCCGAAGGGGGTATACGTCGCGGCCACGAAGATGAAGATCGTGGAGTGGTCCAGGCGGCCCAGGAAGTCGCGAACACCCGGCGACTGCCGCAACCGGTGATGCGCGACGCTGATGGTGTAGACGAGGACGAGCCCGACGCCGAAGACGACCGCGCCCACCTGCGCGCGCCGCGTGTCGGCGACGAAAAGCAGGTAGAGCAGGCCGAACGGCGATGCAATCGCCGCGACCAGGTGGAGGTATCCCCGGAGCAGAGGCGGCTCCAGACTGGCAGCGTGGGTGCGCATTCACCGGAGTATACTACCGCCGCATCTGCAAGGCTTGGTGCGGCAGTAGCGTCTTTTGAAAAGCCCGCTGGAGGCCGGGGAGACGCTCCCTCTCTAACTCTCCTCCTCACAGAGGAAGTCGCGAACGCATCCGCCTCACGCGAGGTCAGGATCCCATCGCGATGGCTACGTTGTGTTGAGAGTGGGTGACCTCTGGGGCGCGGCGATCTGAGCCTTCTCCAGGGGGTAGCTCTCCTTTTGGTAGATCTGAATGCGGTGCGACCCGAAGTCGGGAATGTACATGCGGCCCCGCTCGTCGACCCTGACCGAGATGGGGCCCCTCAGGCGCTTCTGGGGCTCCAGGAAGCTCGCGTCTCGGAGCCGGAGGGTGACGGGGTTGGCGAGCACATAGGTGCGTCCCATCCTGGACAGAGTCGCGTCGCCGATGAACTTGTCGACGTACTTGCCGTCCCGGTCGAATAGCTGGACGCGGTTGTTCCCCCAGTCGGCGACGTAGATGTCGCCCTCACCGTCGACGGTCACGCCCGACGGCCTGTTGAACTGGCCGTCGCCGGTCCCCGAGTCGCCGAACCTCAGGATTGGCTCGCCGCCGGCCGAGAACTTCTGGATACGGTCGTTCCTCCAGTCGGCGACGTAGACGTCGCCGAGCTCGTCGACGGCGATCCCCCAGGGCATGTCAAGCTCGCCCTCGCCGCTGCCGTGCCTTCCCCATTTCGCCAGGAACCGGCCATCCCTGGTGAATCTCTGGATGCGGTGGTTCAGGGTGTCCGAGACATAGATGTTTCCGTCCGGATCGAAGGCGATGCCCGACGGGCGGTCGAGCTGACCGTCTCCGGTGCCGTGCTCACCCCAGGCCCCCAGGAACTCATCGTCCTTGCTGAAGGCCGAGACGCGGTGGGTCGCCTCGTCGGACACATAGAGGTTCTCGTCGCCGTCGGCGATCATCGCCGCCGGCCAGGTGAGCTGGCCCGGCCCCGTCCCAAGTCCGCTGATAGGACCCAGATCATCGTCGTCGAGGGTTATCCGCCGGATCTCGGTCTGGATGGAGCCACGGCAGAGCACGTAGACGCGTCCCTCTCGACCCAGAGCCAGGTCGACGGGGTTCGAGGTCACCCGCCTCATCCCGATGGTGGTGAGGTAGGGGAAGCCGGCCCTCAGCAGGGCGTAGGGTCTGGTCAATGGTCACCTCCCTGAGGCCGATGGTGGCACGGCCCCATCGGCCACCCCCCCAAGGGGGGGTGATTTGAGTATCTGAGGGACACCCTCAGACTCCCGCCAGAGGGGCTTGGCCCCTCTGGATTCCCCATTCCCGAGGCCATCGGGGAGGAGAGCAATGAAGTCCCTGAGGGGAGACCCTCATCCTTCCGCGGAAGGACCGTCAAACGGGCCAGGCTCCTCTGGAGTCCCCACCCCCGAGGAGCACGGTAGCGAACCCCCGGAGCCTGCTCCCCTAGAGCCCGGCGAAGGGCCGGACCTGCTCGAAGTCGCCGCCGACTATCGGGGCGGCCTCGACGTGGATCCACTGCTCGAGGAGTGTGCCGTAGATGCCGCGGAAGTCGATGGTATGGCGCAGGTCCTCGCCGTTGAGCCACTGGTCTGGAGCCAGGGGTGGATACTCCGCATAGAGGCCGCCCTCTACCCGATCGCCGATGATGAACGCCCCGCCGCCGGAGCCGTGGTCGGTGCCGCTGCCGTTGTCCTTGATGCGCCGCCCGAACTCGGTGAATACCAGCATCACGACCTCGTCGGACGCATCGTGGTCCCTGAGGTCCTGGAAGAAGTCCATGATCGCTCCCGAGACATCGCCCAGCAGCTTGGGCTGGGTGGGGTTCTCGTTGGCGTGGACGTCGTAGCCGCCCTGGCTTGCGTAGAATATGCGGGTGCCGAGGCCCGCGAGGTGGACCCTGGCGATGTCCCTCAGATTACGGGCGATCGGATTGTCGGCGTACTCGACGTCGGAAGAGTACATCGCGGGCGCCTCTTTGAGCCGGTCCGCTCCCCTGAGCACGTCCATGCCGGTCTGCGCGAGGTACTCCATCACCGGGCCCGTCCCGACCGCGGGTCCGTACATCGTCTTGAACGTCTCGAGCGCCTCGTTGCGCTGCTGCTCCTCGGAGATGCCGGCCATGATGCCGTAGCTGTCCAGGTTGCCGACCGAGCTGACCGGCACGCCCGGCGCCGCCAGCGCGCGCGGCAGCCCGACGCCGAAGTTCACGGCGGTCAGGACGTTCTCGTTGTTCGGGTCCAGCTCGCGCACCGCCTTCGCGAGCCAACCCTCGGTCGCGATCCTGTCGGGCTCGCAGGTGTGGAGGATGTCCATGCCCCGGAAGTGGGACCTGCTGGAGTTCGGGTAGCCGATCCCCTGGATCACCGCCACCTTGCCCTGGTCGTATAGCTCCTTGAACGGGCCCATGCTGGGATGGAACGCTAGGGTGTCGTCGATGGGCAGCACCTGGTCCTGCGGGATGTGGACCGTCGGCCGGCTGTCGTAGTAGACGGAGCTGGTGTACGGGATGACCGTGTTCATGAAGTCGTTGCCACCGGTGAGCTGGACGACCACGAGGACCGGGGCTTTGCCGTTACCTGCCATACTGGACACCTCCCGAGGCGTCAGGCCATCTGATATTCCCGCGAGGAGACGATGAGCTGGAGCATCCTCCCGACTCTGGCGGTGTTCCGCTCCCGCTCGGCGTCGCCGTCGAAGCGCAGATCGCCCCCGGCCTTGGCATGCCCGACCAGGCCCCTGCGGGTCTCCTCGGCGACCTCCATCGGTCCGGCGAGGTCCAGGCAGCGGTCGACGAGCTCCTCGGGCGACAGAGAGCCGCCGCTGACGGTCAGCCTGGAGACGATCTCCTGGACGCCCGGCGCGCCAGGGTCGCCGACCTGCTCGACCGCGAAGTTGATGCGCTCGTTCAAGGTGCCGCCGTCGATCCACTCCTTGCCCGTGTGCCAGCCCTCGACGGTGGGCGGATTGAACAGCTGCTGGCCCATGACCGTCGTCGCCCGGTCCAGCTCCGGGAGTCCCAGCTCGGGGAACCTGTGGGTGCCGGCCAGCTTGATGGTTCCGGCGACCAGCTCCGCCGGGCTCTTGACCTTCTTGAACCGGGCCTCCTTGAAGAAGTCGGACGTGAGCAGCGTTCTCATGATCGAGCGCATGTCTCCTCCCGAATCCTCGAACGACCGCACCAGCGTGTCGACCGCCTCCGGGTCCCGCGGGGGGACGAGCGGCCACGCCGGCACCTGCGGCTCGTCCGCGACGAAGAAGTTGTAGAGGTGCCTGCAGATGAAGCGGCTCGTGGCGGGCTGCCCGACTATCACCTCGATGATCGCATCGCCGTCGAGCTGCCCGGTCTCACCGAGGAAGCCCTTGACGCCGTCGTCGTGGTCGTCGTCGCGGTACTCGAACGAGGACATGTAGTGGCCGTACGGATACAGAGGGATCGGCTGCTCGAAGGTCCATCCGGTAAACGCGCGGGCCGCCGTCTTGACGTCGTCCTCCGTGTAGCTCCCCACCCCCATCGAGAAGAGCTCGAGAAGCTCGCGCCCGTAGTTCTCGTTGGGTTGGGTCCTGTGGTTCTCGCAGTTGTCCAGCCAGTACATCATCGCCGGGTCTCTGGACAGAGCCCTGAGGATGGTCGCGAGGTCCGACAGCCCGACGTCTCGGAAGGTCTCGATCTGGGCGATCATGGCCGGGGTGTGCTCGCTCTTGTGCCATGCGGTGGCGAAGATATGGTGCCAGAAGAGGGCCATCTTCTCCACGAGGGGACGCCGCGAGTTGACCATCCGATACACCCAGCGACCCGCCCAGACGGGAAGCGAGTCCAGGTGCGTCAGCTCCGGGTAGTAGCGTTTGAGCACGTCCTCGTCAAAGTCGGGGACGCTCTCGGGGTGAAGCAGCTCGTTGACGACGGCGTCGTAGCCTTTCGAAGCGTACTCTTCGAGCTCTGCTCGGCTGGCACCGAAGCCCGCACGACGCATGAGGTGGGCGATTAGAGAGAGTTCGGCCTGTTCCATACCTTGCTCCCGAGCGTGGACCGGATAGTCGTCTTTTCGGCTCAGTATTCTAGCCCAAAACCCACCGAGTAGCCAGGGTGGGGGTAGACCCAGATTCCCCACCTAGATAAGAGAAAGACCTCGTTGGCGCCCGCCACGAAGCGGGCTAAGATGTTTCTTGACCAAGAGAAACGATCACCAACGAGGTGCAGCTATTATGAAGCAAGGCTTACTGGCATTCCAGTACGAGCAGGAGAAGGGCTCGACGGGTATGACGGGGCTGTCCGGCCTGATGACGTACCTGGAGTTGATGCAAGCAGCGGGTTTGAGGTCATCGGTAGAGCGCCACGTGAGACTGCGGGAGAGAGGTCAGGGCTGGACGGACAGCCAGATGATCATCTCGCTGATGCTGCTGAACTTGGCAGGCGGCGAGTCGGTGTCCGACCTTGATCTCCTTGAGAAGGACAGAGGGCTGTGCAGGATGTTTCGAGAGTTCGAGACCTGTGGTATGCGTCTCAGCGAGCGCAGGGCGTTGGAGAAGAGATGGCGAGTCGAGCGTCGTCGGAGCGTGCCGTCGGAGTCTGCGGTGTTCCGGTATCTGGAGAGGTTCCATGACGCGGGCGAGGAGTCGATGCGGGAAGCTCACAGAGCATTCATACCTGCTCCCAATGGAGCTATGAAGGGTCTGCGCAAGGTGAACGCCGACCTGGTGGGCTTCGCGCAGAGCCGTTCGCCTCAGACCGAGGCCACTCTGGACATGGATGCCACACTGGTGGAGACGCGCAAGCAGGAGGCGCTCCCCAGCTACAAGAAGTACAGGGCGTACCAGCCGCTGATCACCTACTGGTCAGAGGCCGAGTTGATCGTGCATTCGGAGTTTCGGGACGGCAACGTACCTGCGGGCCATCAGCAGTTGCGAGTGTTGATTGAAGCGCTGGGCCGTCTGCCTGCGGGGGTGGAGAAGGTGATGCTGAGGTCGGATACGGCGGGGTACCAGCGGGAGTTGCTGCGGTACTGCGCGGAGGGTGGAGACGAGCGGTTCGGGGTGATCGAGTTTGCGGTTGGGGTCGACGTGACGACGGAGTTCCGCCGTGCGGTGTCCGAGGTCGCCGAGCAAGACTGGCAGACGCTGTACCGCAAGGTTGGGGAGCATCGTGTGGACACGGGTCAGCAGTGGGCTGATGTGAACTTCGTGCCTAACTGGATAGGGCACTCCAAGAACAGCCCTGAGTATCGGTTCATAGCTACCAGGGAGCGGTTGATCGAACAGCCTCTGCCGGGAATGGAGGGGCAGATGGAGCTTCCATTCCCCGCGATGGAGCTGTCCAACAGAGGCTGGTACAAGGTCTTCGGCGTGGTGACCAACCGGAGCATTACGGCAGATGAGTTGATCTGGTGGTCGAGACAGAGGTGCGGCAAGGGCGAGGAGGTCCACAGCGTTCTGAAGAGTGACTTGGCTGGGGGCCGGCTGCCGTCGGGGCTGTTCGGGGCCAACGCCGCATGGTGGGCCATATCGGTGCTGGCCTTCAACCTGAACTCTGCCATGAAGCGGCTGGTGTTGGGCGAACAGTGGGTGGGCAAGCGTCTGAAGGCGGTGCGCTTCGCCCTGATCGCCCTACCGGGCCGTGTGATGCGTCACGCCAGGAGGTTGATCATCCGTCTGGCCCGGGGCCATCCCTCATACGAGTTGCTGCTCAGGGCGCGGCAGAGGATATTGGCGCTGGCTGCCGAGCCGCATCGAGCATAGGCGACCCTGCCTGGAGCATCGGTTTGTAGGCGACTCTGCCGAGTTGCCAGGCTCGGCCATGCCTTCTTTGGCCTGAGAACAGCCATAATTGGCAGCGAACCGCTGCCGATACCCTCAAAGACGGCACCCGAGACCCTGTCCGATGCCCGATCATGTCATGCGTCACCCCTGGTCGACATCCGGACACCCCCTGAAAGCACACCAAGCAGCTCCCAACCATGTCAGGTGGGGAATCTGGGTCAACTGATGTCATTCTGAACGGAGTGAAGAATCTGGGGTGGGGAGTGACCCGCCCACGGGAAGGTCGGCGTCAGCCCGACACGACCTCTCCCAGGAACTTGGAAACCTCACGGATGAATTCGACCGGGTTGTCTCCGGGCACCAGGTGGCCGGCCCCCTCGATCGTCGCCAGCCGAGCGTCGGGAATCCTCTCCTCCATCGCCTGTGCGGTCTCAGGGGCGAGGACGTCGCTGTCGCCGCCGCGGATAATCAGGGTCGGGCACGCGATCCCGTCGAGTTGAGCCCAAAGCCGGGCCGTCAGCGCCGGGTCCGCCTCCACCCTTGGCCCGCCGGTCCCCAGCCGCCTGTCGTACTTCCAGGTCCACCTGCCGTTGGGGAGCTGCTTGATGTTGTGCAGGATGCTCCCCCTGATCTGCTCGACGGGACGACTGGGGTTGTACTTCCTCACCCGCTCCACGAACTCCTCGACGGAGTCCATCTCGTCGGACTGCTGGGTGAAGCGGCGGATGCGGCCGGTTCCCGACCGTTGCATCTCCGGGCCTGCGTCCACGATCACCAGACCCCTCACCCGCTCCGGGTGGAGCGAGGCGTAGCTCGACGCGATCCGGCCTCCCATCGACAGGCCCACCAGGATCACCGGCTCCGCGCTCAGCGAGTGTGCGACGGCATGGACGTCAGCCTGGGCCGACTCGGTCGAATAGTCGCCGTCGGGAGACCAGTCGCTGTCGCCGTGTCCGCGCTGGTCCAAGGCGACGACACGGAACCGGTCGCACAGGGACAGCGCTACAAAGTCCCAGGAGTGGGCGGTCTGTGCGAATCCGTGGAGCAGCAGGAGGGTGGGGTTGCTCTCGAAACCCCAGTCCAGGTATTTGAGGCGGAGGTCCTTCACCAGGATGCTGCCGCTCCGAGGTTGTACGTTGCTGGCGAACGGGACTCCGGCGGCGCGGGCCGCGTCGAAGAGGGACATGCCTCGGTCTGTGTGCGGATCGGTTGTCAAGTGCGGTATTTCATCGTCTTGCTAGTGAACGTCACTCTACCGTGACCGACTTGGCCAGGTTGCGCGGCTGGTCGACGTCGCAGCCCCGGCGCACCGCCAGGTGGTACGCCAGCAGCTGCATCGGAACCGACATCAGGATCGGGGTGACCCACCGGGACGCCTCCGGGACGAAGATCACGTGGTCCGCCCTGTCCGATATGTCCTGGTCCCCTTCGGTCGCGATCGCGATCACGATCCCGCCTCTGGCTCGGACCTCGTTGATGTTGCTCAGCATCTTCTCGTAGAGGTTGTCGCGTGGCATGAGAGCTACCACCGGCATGTTCTCGTCGATCAGAGAGATGGGACCGTGCTTCATCTCCCCGGCCGGATAGCCCTCGGCGTGGATATAGCTGATCTCCTTGAGCTTCAGGGCTCCCTCCATCGCCAGCGGGAAGTTGATCCCCCTCCCGAGGAACAGGAAGTCGGATCGCTTGTGGTATCGCCGCGCGAGCTCCTGGTAGGCCGCGTCGGACGCGAGCAGCGAGCCGATCATGTCCGGGAGGCGGGCAAGCTCCTGGATCGACTCTCGGAGCCAATCCCGATCGATCGCGCCGCGCCTCTGTCCCAGGTACAGCGACAGCAGGTATAGATCGGTCAGCGAGCACATGAAGGTCTTACTGGCGGCGACTCCGATCTCCAGCCCGGCCCGGATCAGGATCGTCGAGCCGGCGATCCGAGTGGTCTGGGTGCCCTCGTAGTTGGACAGCGTTATCTGGGGCGAACCGGCGGCCTGGGCCGCCTCCATCGCCGCCAAGGTGTCGGCGGTCTCGCCCGACTGGCAGACCGACACCACCAGGGTCCGGCCGTCGATGATGTGGTCGCGGTAGCGGAACTCGGAGGAGTTGTCGGCCTCCGCCGGGATGCGCGCGAGCGACTCCATCCAGACCCGGCCGACCATAGCCGCGTGGAGGCTGGTGCCCATCCCAAGCAGCACAACCTTGTCGATGGCCGCTATCTGCTCGTCCGACAGGCTCAGCTCGTCCAGCTCGACGCTTGTGTTCTCGAAGGAGACCCGGCCCCGAAGCGTGTTGATGACGGCCTCGGGCTGCTCGTGGATCTCCTTCAGCATGAAGTGCTTATATTCGCCCTTAACGGCCGACAGGTCGTCGTAGGGGACGTGGGAGGGAGTCTTCGATACCGGCTCGCCCTGGACGTCGGTGTATACCGCCGCGTCCTGGGTGAGGGAGACCAGCTCTCCAGCGGCCAGGTACGCGACCCGGCGGGTGTGAGAAAGCAGGGCGGGCAGGTCGCTGGACAGGAGCATCTCGTCCTCGCCGTAGCCGACGACGATTCCGCCGGCGTTGCCCAGCCTGAACGCGATGACCTTGCCGGGCTCGCGTCTGTAGGCGACGACCACCGCGTGGGCGCCGCGGATGACCGAGGCGGCCTTGCCGGCGGCCTCCTCGAAGGAGTATTCCTGGTCCAGGTACGACTCGATCAGGTGCGGGATGCACTCGCCGTCGGTCTGCGACGAGAACTGATGGCCATTGTCGGCGAGGTCCTTCTTCAGCTCGACGTAGTTCTCCACGATGCCGTTGTGGACCACGACGACCTCGCTGCGGCAGTCGGTGTGCGGATGGGCGTTGAAGTCCGTGGGACCTCCGTGGGTCGCCCACCGTGTATGGCCGATGCCGGTGGTACCCTCGGGAAGGCCGTCTTCCAGGACCGACTTGAGCGCCGAGAGCTTGCCGGCCGACTTGCGAATGACCGGGTCGCCGTCCGGGCCGAACACCGCGATGCCGGAGCTGTCGTAGCCCCGATACTCGAGCCTCGTCAGCCCTTCGAGGAGAATCGGCGCGGCGGCCTTAAGGCCGGTGTAGCCGATGATTCCACACATCTTGACCTCCGGTGTCCGGCACCCTGGCAGGGTGTCGGAGTGACTCTTTCGACCCTTTCGACCATCCCCTCCGATACGCCCCGTTTCATCGGGGCATCGAGAGTCTCGATGAGCGAAGCATCATCGGACCTGGCTCGCTTCCTGGCCAGGAAGGGGGGTAGCTGATATCTGAGGGAAGCCCTCAAGCTCCTAGTCGCAAAGGGCCTCGCCTCCCCGCACACTCACTCCCCGTCCTCTTCTCTTGGAAGCGGCTCCTAGCCGCCCGGCGCGCTCTAGGCAGGACCGTTGTCGTTAGCGTAAGTCACGGCCCCGCCTGCCACCGCTCGTTCGTGACCGGCCGCAGCGGAGCCGGCGCGCGGCGTAGCGTACGCGCCCCTGTACTCTTCCGGCAGCAGCATCGCGACCCGGTTCATGATCATGTCTGTCAGCGATTGCAGAACCTCTTTGCTCGGCTTGCCCTCCACCACGGGGAGTGAGAAGGGCATGCCGATGTTGACCCGCAGGCGCCCGCTCGGATAAAACACCTTGAAGCACGACCCGTGCCGCTCGGTCCCGGTCATGCCGACCGGAAGAATCGCCGCCTGAGTCGTCAGCGCGATCTGGGCTATGCCGATTCGTGCCCTTCTCATCCCGCCTGTGCTTCTTGTGCCTTCGGGGAACACGACAAGGACCTGGTCGCTTCTCAGCTTCTCCAGCGACCAGCGGTAGGCGCGAAGATCGGTCTCCCCCCTCCGCAGCGGAAACGCGCCCCACGCGCGCAGGAACCACCGAGCGATGAAGACGCGGAAGATACCCTCCTTGGCCAGGAACCAGATTCTCCTCGGCAGCGCCGCCGCGAGAATCGAAGGGTCCATGTTGCTCTGGTGGTTGCAGACCACGATCAGTGGGCCCATCGGAGGCACGTTCTCCACCCCCGCCACCTTGTAGTCGGAGAACAGCCGAAAGGCGATCTTCTGCAGGAACTCGCAGACCCTGTAGACGATGTCCATCACGCCCCCCGGATCAGTTCCAGGACCCTGTCGACGACCTCGTGTATCTCGAGGCGGTCGGTGTCGATCCGGACCGCATCATCGGCCTGCCGCAGCGGCGACTCCACCCGCTCCGAGTCGAGCCGGTCCCGTCTGACTACGGACTCGACGACCCGCTCGTAGCTCCCGGGCTCGTCGTGGGCGCCCTCCCGATGCCGGCGCCGCGCTCGGGATTCCACCGACGCTGTCAGGAAGACCTTTGGGGCCGCGCCGGGCAACACGACGGTCCCGATGTCTCGCCCCGCCATCACGATCGGCGCTTGATCCGCTATGGTCTGCTGCTGTGCCACGAGCGCTCGCCGCACGCCCCGAACGGCGGCAACGAGCGAGACCCCCTTCTCGACCTCGAGCTCCCGCATGTTTTGGGTGACCTCCCGGCCGTCGACGGCCAGACGGTACTCGCCGCCTGCGAGGACGAGACCGAACTCGATCTCTTCCGCGAGACGGGTGAGCGCCTGGTGATCTTCCATATCGAAGTTTCGGCGCAGGGCTTCGTGTGTGACGGCCCGGTACATCGTTCCCGTGTCCAGAAAGCGGACGCCCAGCCTCTCGGCCAGGAGCCTGCCGACGACGCTCTTGCCCGAGGCGACGGGACCGTCGATCGCTACGGCGAGGGGATCAGACAACCGACGCGGCCAACCGGGCGCCACCGTTCGCGCTCGCGCCGGATTCGTAACTTGAACCGACCATCTACGAGAGTATAGTTCGCGCCCCCGTGCCACCGCAAGGATCATGAGGGCTGTCGGTGCCTCCGATTAGGGATAGCCCCGGCCCGGTATCCACGCGCATACCCGATCGGACCCGGTCGGCATCTCATCTCAGGAGACGGGCAACGGATCCGCGTCGACCTCGCGCTCGCGTGGCCCGGCCCATATCCGTGCCCGTCGGGTATAATGCCCGGTGGCACCGAGTACCGAACAGGGGGGTCAATGGAAGCTCAGAACGTCACTCTCCAGAAAGACGAGCAGGTCGTGCTCGAGCAGGACGGAGCGGTTGTTACTGACCGACGCATTCTGGCGCTCAAGGGAGCCCCCGGTCCCGCCGCGACTTGGGACGAAGCCGGCATAAAAGACGTCCTGACGGTGCAGATGCTGTCCGGCGGGCAGGAGAGCCGTATGGAGCCGGGGATCAAACTGGCGGCCGTGGGAGGCGTCGTCGCCGTCGCCGGGGCGCTCGCGGACACCACCCTGGACCTGCCCAGGTTTGTCAACCTCCTGTTTCTGGTCGGACTGATCGCGTTCATGTTCGGCATGTACTTCATCATGAGGAGCCTCTTGCGGGTGAAGCCGCATACCAGCGTCTTCTTCGTTATCCCGGGGCGGAAGGACATCAGGGTCTCCTTCCCAGGGAGGGAGAACGCGCAGGCCGACGAGCTTATGAGGGCCTTCGCCAGGGTCAAGCGGGAGACGATCTAGTCCGGGTCAGGCGCTGGCTGGAAGACGAGAATATGGCAAGTGAAATGGCTGACGGCACCGCACTGATAGTGAATCTACGACGGACGGTGCTCGCGGTTGTGGCGCTCGCCCTCGTTGCGCTGACCGCCTGCTCTGCCTCCGCGTCGACGGACGCCGAAACGACAGCCCGCGATCCCGACGCTGTGGCGCTGGAGGCGATGGCCGACGACGCCCGGCGTCTGGTGCAGGAGACGGAGTCGACGGCTGTACTTCGGCAGATAGGAGTCGGCGTCTCTTCGGGCCAGTACTTCTTTCATTTCACTGATGCCGCCTCGACATTGGTGGTGGTCGTGGTGGCTCCAGGTATGGACTCGCCTCCCGAGTCCTGGGAGGTGCACCCCCCGTCAGTCTCACCGCTGGTGGGCCACGTGGCGGCAGACCTTAGCATGGGGAGCCTGCGAACCGGTCCGGACGCCGTTCAGCGGGCCGCATCGTCGCACTGGGGAAGCTGTGAGAACGCCAATGTGGGTCTCACAGGGGAAGGCGACGACCTCGTTTGGTATGTCTTCTGCGAGCTTCCCGAAGGCGTGCTCTCGGGGACGGTCGACGGGCGAACCGGCGAGTTTATCGCCTCCGGCGCTCCTCCGGCCATCAGGCCACCCACCGCCACGGCCAAGCCTTAGCCCGAATCCACCGAAGGTATGACGTTGCAGCAGCAGAATGGGTGATGAGGGGCAAAGGGAGGCGATGGTCCGGGCACGATTCGGGTAAATGGGGCCGGTGTCTGTCTTCAGCCGCCGCGGGGAGACCTTGTGACCGTCTGGGGACGTTGGGTAGGGCGAGATGGCGGGGAGAGGACGCGGCGAGAGGTGCTCGCGGACCGGACTGGCGCGAGTTTGCGGGGACGTTCGGTTGGGCGGATGGCGGGTCAGTTGCGGACGGGCGCCGTCAGGCTGGGAGTGGAATCGCTCGCAGCCGTGCCAGGGCGCGACTGAACTGGGTTTCCCAAGGCCAGCGCTGTGGCAGATGCAGGGTGAGGCGGCGTGCCGAGCGGGTGAGCCGTCCGGCCAGGGAGAAGAACCGTCGCCGAAGGGTCTTGGTGGTCGCGATCTGCTCGCCCAGACCGATCCGCGCCGTCCAGCGGGCCAGGTTGTGGGCCATCACCTGTACCGCCAGCCAAGCGCCGTTGGCGGCGAAGCGGCCGGACGGCATGTGGTTCAGACCGACGCCGTACTTGAGGTCTCGAATGGCGTTCTCGATCTCGGCGTGGCGGCGGTGGTCGGCCTCCAGTTCCAGGGTCTCTCCGTCCCGGTCGGTGATGAAGCCGTGATAGCTGTAGGTGGCGAAGAGGGCCAGTTGGGAACCGGGCGTGGGCTTCACCCGCCGGACGATGAGCCGCACCGGTGCGGCGCCGGGCTCAGTCCGGAAGGGGGTGTAGGTGGTCTGCGCCACATCGGCGGCGCCGTCCATCCAGTAGGGGACCGGCGTCCAGTCTGCATCGGGGCCTCGATCAGGTTCCGCATGCTGGCGGATGGTGATGGAGAAGCGGACATCCATCTCACGACAGGCGGCGACGAGAGCGTGGGCGTAGAAGCCGCTGTCGGCCCGCGCCGTAAGTTGCCCGCTGGCCCCGGCACGGCGAACCCGGCTCACCGTTTCACGCAGGAAGTGGGCGGCGCCCCGAGCGGTGTTGGCGCGGCCCTCGCGCAGCCGGGACATCAGCACGTCGCCGGTGCCGGCGGCGACGGCCAACAGGGGGTGATAGCCCCGCTTGCCGGTATAGCCGTGGTGGCGCGCTCCCTCCTTGGCCAGTCCGGCAGATGGTCGAGTCCAGGTCGATGGTCAGGGGCGAGTCGCCGGGTCCGGCCCCAGCGGCCCAGGCCCGGGCCAACAACTGGCGGCTCACGCGGTCGAGTTGACGGACATGCCCCCACCGGAAGCTTCCCCAGGGTGGATGGCGCCTTGACCACGCGCCTAGAACACCGACCGTCCCACCGGCGCGCAGCGCATCGGCGTCGTCGATGCAGTCGCCGCCAGCCAGCGCGGAAGCGACCAGCGTCAGCATCTTGTCCCCCGTGTTCGCCCGTCCCGGCGCGCCGCCGAGGTCGATGGTCGACGAGTTCTCGCAGGCCCAGGTGCCGGGCGAGGGTGGCCGGCACGAGCAGGCCGGCATTGGCCACCAGGCGATGGTCGTCAAAGAGGATGCGGATAGCAGCATCTATTGGGTGCTCCTTGTTTCCGCGCGGGTTTCTGTTCCAAAACCATTATCCCAGATTCAGAGGAGAGGCCGTCATTCGGTGGATTCGGGCCCAGGTCGCGGAGTCTGCATGGGGATGTGTCCTGAGCTGTAACCCCGATTCGGGACCTTGAGCCGGGAGCGAATCCACCGAAGGTATGACGTTGCAGCAGCAGAATGGGTGATGAGGGGCAAAGGGAGGCGATGGTCCGGGCACGATTCGGGTAAATGGGGCCGGTGTCTGTCTTCAGCCGCCGCGGGGAGACCTTGTGACCGTCTGGGGACGTTGGGTAGGGCGAGATGGCGGGGAGAGGACGCGGCGAGAGGTGCTCGCGGACCGGACTGGCGCGAGTTTGCGGGGACGTTCGGTTGGGCGGATGGCGGGTCAGTTGCGGACGGGCGCCGTCAGGCTGGGAGTGGAATCGCTCGCAGCCGTGCCAGGGCGCGACTGAACTGGGTTTCCCAAGGCCAGCGCTGTGGCAGATGCAGGGTGAGGCGGCGTGCCGAGCGGGTGAGCCGTCCGGCCAGGGAGAAGAACCGTCGCCGAAGGGTCTTGGTGGTCGCGATCTGCTCGCCCAGACCGATCCGCGCCGTCCAGCGGGCCAGGTTGTGGGCCATCACCTGTACCGCCAGCCAAGCGCCGTTGGCGGCGAAGCGGCCGGACGGCATGTGGTTCAGACCGACGCCGTACTTGAGGTCTCGAATGGCGTTCTCGATCTCGGCGTGGCGGCGGTGGTCGGCCTCCAGTTCCAGGGTCTCTCCGTCCCGGTCGGTGATGAAGCCGTGATAGCTGTAGGTGGCGAAGAGGGCCAGTTGGGAACCGGGCGTGGGCTTCACCCGCCGGACGATGAGCCGCACCGGTGCGGCGCCGGGCTCAGTCCGGAAGGGGGTGTAGGTGGTCTGCGCCACATCGGCGGCGCCGTCCATCCAGTAGGGGACCGGCGTCCAGTCTGCATCGGGAATCGCCTCGATCAGGTTCCGCAGGCTTTTGTGCTGGCGGATGGTGATGGAGAAGCGGACATCCATCTCACGACAGGCGGCGACGAGAGCGTGGGCGTAGAAGCCGCTGTCGGCCCGCGCCGTAAGTTGCCCGCTGGCCCCGGCACGGCGAACCCGGCTCACCGTTTCACGCAGGAAGTGGGCGGCGCCCCGAGCGGTGTTGGCGCGGCCCTCGCGCAGCCGGGACATCAGCACGTCGCCGGTGCCGGCGGCGACGGCCAACAGGGGGTGATAGCCCCGCTTGCCGGTATAGCCGTGGTGGCGCGCTCCCTCCTTGGCCAGTCCATAGGTCTCGCAGATGGTCGAGTCCAGGTCGATGGTCAGGGGCGAGTCGCCGGGTCCGGCCCCAGCGGCCCAGGCCCGGGCCAACAACTGGCGGCTCACGCGGTCGAGTTGACGGACATGCCCCCACCGGAAGCTGCGCAGGAAGGTCCCCAGGGTGGATGGCGCCTTGACCACGCAGCCTAGAACACCGACCGTCCCACCAGCGCGCAGCGCATCGGCGTCGTCGATGCAGTCGCCGCCAGCCAGCGCGGAAGCGACCAGCGTCAGCATCTTGTCCCCCGTGTTCGCCCGTCCCGGCGCGCCGCCGAGGTCAAGGTGATGGTCGACGAGTTCTCGCAGGCCCAGGTGCCGGGCGAGGGTGGCCGGCACGAGCAGGCCGGCATTGGCCACCAGGCGATGGTCGTCAAAGAGGATGCGGATACGGTCGGGTTTGTTCTGTGGCAGCATCTATTGGGTGCTCCTTGTTTCCGCGCGGGTTTCTGTTCCAAAACCATTATCCCAGATTCAGAGGAGCACCCTCTAGCTTCTTCATGGGCTGTCCCCAAGGCCGTCATTCGGTGGATTCGGGCTTAAACCCGGTACCCTCTCACCCCAGGCCCCAGGTAGCGAGCGATCACAGCGGACCGTGTCTGAGCTACCCTGCGCCATCCTAGAGCATCGCGTCCGCTTGACTCCGTTTCGGACGCGTTTACAATGACGCCAAATCGACGACCGGTTGGCCCTCCAGGAGGATTCTGGTGATCACCAGGTTCGGCTCGCTTTTCGCTGCGTATCCCGCGATCGAGAACGTCGGCTTCGACGGCAAGCCCGTCGACGACCGGCACTACTCCAACGAGCACCTGGCGACGGCTTTCGACGACACCGCGAAGATAGCCCAGCTGATGGACAGGACCGGCTACGATGTGTTCTGGCTGGCCGAGCACCATTTCCAGTCCGAGGGCTACGAGTGCGTGCCCAACATCCCTCTGATGGCCGTCCACCTGTCGCACCTGACCAAGAGGATCAAGTTCGGCAGCGCCTTCAACATCCCGCCTATGTGGCACCCTCTCAGGCTGGCCGAGGACTTTGCCACCGCCGACATCCTCACCGGAGGACGGCTCATCTTCGGCATCGGCCGGGGCTATCACACCCGGGAGGTGGAGGTTCTGGGCGCTCCGCTTCTCGACCAGGAGGCCAACCGCGACCTGTTCGAGGAGCAGGTCGAGATCATCTTCAAGGCGTTCAACGAGGACTCGTTCTCGCACCACGGGAAGCATTACGACATCCCGGCCGCCGTGCCGTACCGCGGCCATGAGATCAAGGAGATCACCCTGGTCCCCCGCCCAATGAACCTGCCGGTGGAGACCTGGCAGCCGATAGTCAGCGGGAGCCAGCGGGGTATGGACTTCATGGCGAAGCACGGGGTCAAGGGGCTGATAGGCGGCGGCGCCGCCCCGGGCGGAGCCTCCGAGAAGCTCGTCCACCAGTGGCGCGACACGCTCGCAAGGCACGGGCGAGACACCGTGCCCGGAGAGGACCTGCTGGTCAGCTACTACGTGTGGATGGCCGACACGCCCGAGCAGGCCATGGAGGAGGCCACACCGTACTTCGAGGAGCACACCAAGATGTTCGCTCCTCTGGGGATGGTCCCCGGACTGACCGACGAGCAGATCCGGGCCACGGCGGACCCCCAGCGGGTGCGCAGCATGGGGATGCCCACGGTGGAGGACTCCGTGAAGGCGGGCGCCTACATCTGCGGGCCGCCGGAGACGATCATCGAGACGCTGATGGAGGTCCAGAGCAGGTTCCCGGGCCTCGGCGAGATGATCCTCAGCTATCCGATCGCGACTCCGGTGGAGACGATCCTGAAGCAGCTGGAGTGGTTCGCCAGGGACGTCATCCCTGTGTTCAGGGCCCAGGTCGCGGAGTCTGCACCCGCCGACTGAGCCGGTTGCGCCGATGTGTCCTGAGCTGTAACCCCCGGACCCTCTACCCCCTCCCAACGTACGGCTGCTCGGTTGGCAGGATGATCGCCTCGAGCATGTTGACGTGCTGCGGGAGCGCCGCGATCGCCAGGACCATGGTGGCCACCTCGTCGGGCGTCATCATCGGCTCGCCGCCCTGCGACATCGGACTGCCGCCTCCGCCGTCCTTGACCACGTTTCCGGGATGCAGACAGCCGGCGGATATGCCGAAAGCCCGACCCTCCAAAGCCGTCGACTTGGTCAGGCCGATCATCCCGTGCTTGGATGCGGTGTACGGCGCGGAGTTCATCCGCGGCACCTGGCCAGAGGTGCTCCCGATGTTGATGATCCTCCCGCTGCGCTGCTTTTTCATAATCTTCATCGCCTCGCGGGTGCCCAGGAAGGCCCCGGTCAGGTTGACGTCGAGCACCCTCCGCCACGTCTCGACGGACAGCTCCTCCAGCGGGCCCCCGTCGAAGATGCCCGAGTTGTTGACCAGGATGTCGAGCCGTCCGAACTCCCCCATCGTCCGCTCGAACAGGGACACTACTTGCGACTCCTCGGTCACGTCTGTGGGGACGACGAGGACGGTCGCGCCCGTTCCCCTGACCTCCTCCGCGGTGGCATCCAGGTTGGTGCTGTTCCTGGAGGCGATGACCAGCCTCGCTCCCTCCCTCGCGAAGGCTCGGGCGATCCCCTTGCCGATGCCGGTCCCGGCACCGGTGATGATGCACGTCTTGTCCTTGAGCTGATTCATGGGAAACTCCTCGGTTCGATGCGGCGCGTTCCGACGGCACGTCTCGGCAGACGACAGTTAACAGTCCGGTCCGGCGACTGTCAAGGCGGTGCGCCCGGGGGGCCGAACGGCGGGTACGCGACCGGCCCGGCCCCGAGAAAGGCCGGTGCGGCGCGGCGAATCCAGTCGAGAGCCCGCCCCTCCTAAGTTGAATCCGGAAAATCGCTGGGATATAATCAAAGTGCTGCTGGAGGGGCCGAGCGCCCCCGAAGCAAGTCTGCACCCCCTTGAGACCGGGAGGTCGAAGCCGGAATGACCTACATAATCGCCGAGCCGTGCGTGGGCGTCAAAGACGGGGCCTGCGTCGACGTGTGCCCAGTCGACTGTATCTACACCAAAGACGAAGACGACATGTTCTACATCAACCCCGAAGAGTGTATCGACTGCGCGGCCTGCGAGCCGGTCTGTCCCGTGACCGCCATCTTCGCCGAGGATGACACGCCGGACCAGTGGGTCGACTTCATCGACAAGAACTACGTCTACTTCGGACAGTCGCGCTAGCGCCGCGCGCGCCAGACGGCGCCGCATCCAGAACCTTTGGCGGCGGCCCGGGTCGGCCGAATTGGTCTCCCAGGCCGCTTCTCTGAATCGTTCGTCTCGTGGGAGGGCCGAGTCATGGTCACTATCGAGTCCACACCTGAGTTCGTGAGCGGGGTCTACGAGGCGATGGAGAGCAAACTGCACGTCGTTCGCCGAAACTTGGGAAGGCCAATGACCCTGGCGGACAAGGTTCTCCTGTCCCACCTGGATGATCCCGAGACCCAGGCGTTGGAGCCGGGGGTGAGCTACCTGCTCCTGAGGCCGGACCGCGTGGCCCTTCAGGACGCGCTGGGCCAGACGGTCATGCTCCAATTCTTGCAAACCGGGCTCACCGGCACGTCGATCCCGACCACCATTCATTGCGATCATCTGATCCAGGCAAGGGTGGAGGGTAACCTCGACCTGGTGGCCTCTATCGAAGAGAACAAGGAGGTCTATGACTTCCTTCAGACCGCGTCCGCCAAGTTTGGCGTAGGTTTCTGGGGCCCGGGCTCCGGTATCATCCATCAGGTGGTGCTGGAGCAGTACGCCTTTCCAGGCGCGCTTATCATCGGCACCGACTCCCACACCCCTAACGCCGGCGGCCTCGGCGCATGTGCCGTTGGCGTGGGAGGTGCAGACGCCGTCATGGCCGGCCTGCCGTGGGAGCTGCTGTACCCACGCTTCATCGGCGTGCACCTCACCGGTGAGATGGGGGGCTGGACCGCGCCGAAGGACGTGATCCTGTACCTGGCCGGCGAGCTGACCGTTGCCGGCGGTACTAACGCCATAATCGAGTACTTTGGCCCCGGCGCCGGCTCCATAAGCTGCACCGGTAAGGCGACCATCACCAACATGGGCGCGGAGCTTGGTGCTACAACCTCTATCTTTGCTCACGATGATCGAATGAACAGGTATCTGAGTGCCACAGATAGGGGAGCGCTTGCTGACCTGGCCGATCAGCACCACCACCTGCTAGTGCCTGACGAGGAGGTGGTGGCAAATCCGCAAGACTACTTCGACCGGGTCGTTGAGATCGATCTGTCCAGGCTGGAGCCTCACATCGTCGGGCCTCACTCTCCTGACCGCGCCCGGCCCCTGTCGGCCCTCGCAGCAGAGGTGGCGGATCCTTCCAACGGTTTTGTCGACGAGATCGATACCTCCCTTATCGGGAGCTGTACGAACTCATCGTATGAGGACATGAGTCGCGCTGCCGACGTGGCGGACCAGGCCCGCGCCCACGGGATCAAGGCCGCTACCCCGCTTATGGTAACTCCAGGCTCCGAGCAGGTGCGCGCAACCATAGAGCGCGACGGCCAGATGGCATCCCTCAAGGCCATAGAGGGGGTTGTGCTGGCCAACGCGTGCGGACCCTGCATAGGCCAGTGGAAGCGAGAGAAGCTGCTCGACGGCGTTCCCAATACGATAGTCACCTCCTACAATCGCAACTTCCCCAGACGCAACGACGGCCGGTCCGAGACCATGAACTTCATTGGGAGCCCGGAGATCGTGATAGCCCTCTCACTGGGGGGAAGGCTCTCCTTCAACCCGCTCACCGACACGCTGACTGGCGCCGACGGTAAACCCTTCAAGCTGGAGCCGCCCAAGCAGGCTCCGGAGGTGCCTCCAGGAGGCTTCGACGCGGGCGAGTCTGCCTATGTGGCTCCCCCTGAGGACGGCACCAGCATCGAGGTCAGCGTCGACCCCAACAGCGAGCGCCTCCAGCTGCTGGAGCCCTTCCCCGCCTGGGACGGCAACGACTTCCTGGAGGTCCCGGTCCTGATAAAGGTCAAGGGCAAGTGCACCACCGATCACATCTCACCTGCCGGACCCTGGCTGGCGCTGCGCGGCCACCTGGACAAGTTCAGCGACAACATGTTCATGGGCGCCATCAACGCCTACACGGACGAGGCCGGCAAGGGGCTAAACGTTCTGACGGGCGAGAGGGACGTAGCCATCTCACGGATCGCCAGGCACTACAAGGCTCAGGGCTTGAGGTGGGTGGTCGTCGGCGATCGCAACTACGGGGAGGGCAGCAGCCGTGAGCACTCGGCTATGTCGCCCCGGCTCCTGGGTGGAGCCGCCGTCATCGCCCGGAGCTTCGCCCGGATCCACGAGTCCAATCTTAAAAAGCATGGGCTGCTGCCCCTGACCTTCTCCGATCCGGCCGACTACGACCGGATACGCGAGGACGACCGCATCAGCCTGACCGGGCTGGCCTCTCTGGCCCCGGGAACACCCGTGCGGTGCATGGTAAGCCACTCCGACGGGACCACCGAGGTCCTGAGCCTCAACCACTCCTTCGCAGAAGACCAGATCCCCTGGTTCCGGTACGGCTCAATGCTGAACTACCTGTTCCGCCAGGGGGGCAACGGCCACGGCTAACTGTTCCTGGCCGTTTTTTCTCGGAACGACCGCCCATTCCCCCGGTCACACCCGGGCGCGTCGGCCAGGTCGGCTCCGATAGCCCGCTCTGAGAGTCCCTACCGGGCCAACCTGTGCCGCTCACGCCGGTGGTACAGGCGCTGCCGGGCCGGAGTTGGGCAGCCGGGATTCGGTTGCTAGATGGGCACCTTTAACTGTTGGTGGTCCATGGCTCCGACGTGGGTGATGTCCAGGACGCTCTGGACCTGGGCCACTGCCCAGGTGGATGACTCCGGCGTATCGGCCCCCTAGAAGCTTCCCTGAGCCAGCGATCTCAGCTTCCCGTACTTTCGGAGCCTCGGCTTCACATAGAGTTTGACGCTCTTCACCGGTGCTCTCCTTCTCTATCCACCCGCCACGAGCGGGGCCTGTGACCATGCCGAGTGCCACCACGGTCGCGCCGCTGAGGAAATACTCGCATTCTTGGGGACCACGTCGGACAGCAGAATCGCCGTGTCACTCGAGGCCCACAGGGTGACGGTGTTTTCCGACCCGACCGACATCGCGGATCCCAGGTCGATGGTCATGGACTCCTGACCCGCGGCGGTCTGGAACCACGTGCCGTTCACGTTCACCATCACGGTGGACCCGGTCGGCCCATTAGGGCTGATGGTCAGGTATCTCTCCCTGAACGAAACTCCCGTGAGCGGCAGCGTAGGCGACCCTCTCGTCAGCGTCGCCAATACGGGATCGCAGGTCGAGCTGTTGCCTGCGACGTCGATGGCCTGAATCTCAACTCTCGCCCTCTTACTCTCGTCGATCTTGTCGGCAACGACCTCGACCACCGCGTTCGTGCCCGCGGAGAACGCCGGGATGTTCACGACGGCGTTCTTCACAACCAGGCCGTTGATCGCGTCAAGCCCGCTCCCCGTGTCCTCTACCTCGACGAGGAGGTTCGTCGGGGTCGGTGCGTGGGCGATGTTGACTCCGATGACCTCGCAGCGAGGTGGCGTGGTGTCTGACGATCCGGACGGTTGGTTCGTGAATACGCATATTGCGTGCTCCCCCGACTCGAGATGGATCGTTACGCCGTTCGGAACTGGAGTGAAGTCCGCCCCCTCACAAGCGGCGCTTACTAGATCGAATCCGGGGGTCGGAGCCTCGGTAACTGTGTAGTCGTTCAAGGCCAGCGGCGCGAATGTCATGCCGGACGAGCCGGCCGTTACCGAGAAGCCGCCAAGATCCCCCTCAAAGTCGAACCGCTCACCGGCCAGCGCGGCGTCGCCCTCTTTTCGGATGGTGATGGTCCCTGGACACTCTTCGTTCGGCGTCAATGCGACGTCCAGATCGCTCGCGGCGGGCGGGATCGATACGGGTCCACCCTCGTTCGTCATGAACCCCGCTTTTTCGACCTGTACCTTGTAGGTGCCCGGCACGACGTCCCATGCGTACCGTCCGTCCGGTCCGGTGGTAAGCGGATTTGTCGCGGGCAAGTGATCCGTAGTCAGCGGCAGCACGAAATTGCCGGTTCCCGGCGGCGACTCCCTCAGCAACGTTACGGTTGCCGTCTCGATCGGCTCATCGGTACACGCGTTCAGTACGGCACCACTCGGGTCGACGAATATGACATCGGCGATCTCGAAAAAGTCATCGAGTCCTATGTTCTCTGGAGCCTCAGGGTATCCGGGCGTATCGGTAGGCCCACAGTCAACGTCCACCCTGATTGTTGAGACGCCGAACGGGAAAGGCGGGTCAAACACGACCGCCCACTCACCGCCTCCGAAGTTGACCATCCGCTGCATCCTCGTGGTCCCGTCGGCCAGGAACAGTGTGGCCTGGGGAGGCTCGAAAGGCTCGCATAGGTCAATCGTCTTTTGGACCGTCAGAGGTCGGCCACGGGGAAGTTCAAAGTCGCCGTCGCATGCGCCCGGTATGATGATGTCGTCAGGGCAAGGCGTGAGCTCTCTATTCCCGAAGTCTACGACTACTATTTCTCCTTGAGCGACCGTTACTCGCTGGAATCTGGGTGTTGTGTTGATAGTTCCCGATGGCAGAGTTTCTACCACCGTTTGCGTGCCAACGGCGACGTCCTCAAACGAATAAAGGCCGCCTACCCCGGTGAAAGTGCATCTGAAGGACGGTTGGAGGCAAATCCGTACTCCCACGACCCCCAACTCCCCAGGGTCCTGCATCCCGTTGCTATTCTCGTCGTTGAACTTCGTTCCCCGGATCTCTCCCGTGGGTACCAGGTGGATTCCCAAAACCGTTGAGCGGTTGCCGAAGTCGAGACCTCGCCGGATCTCTCCCGAGGTTACGTCAATAGGTGTGTAAACGACATCAGGCGGCGACCATCTCAGCCGTTGATTCAATGGCGATTCCATCCGCATACTGTGCACCGAGGTAGACGTCTTCGATCAACTCAGGGGCCTTCAGACGCCTGAAGCGTCCTTCGGCGACCATCAGCATCTTCCAGATCACCGCTATCGCCCGATCGACCCTCTTGTAGCGCTTGGCGGCGTCTGTCCGAAGCCTGAGGGCCGCGAAGGGTGATTCCACTGGGTTCGTCGTGCGAAGGTGCCCCCAGTGCTCCTTTGGGAAGTCATAGAAGGTGACCATGCGGTCCCAGTCCCGCTCCAAGGCCTCTGAGGCCGCCTCGTAGGAGTGGTCCCAGTCCCGCCGCACCACCTGGTGAACACCGTCCTGAGACGCTCAGCCTCCGTCCGAGTCGGCGCGTAGGGGATAGTACGCAGCATGAGCTTGGCCTGGTCCTGTTGTCGCTTTGGAAGCTTGGCGAGCACGTTTACGATCTTGTGGTTCCAGCAGCGTTGCTCTGCTGCCTGCGGATAGACGTTGCGCAGAGCTCCCCAGATGCCCAGGTGTCCGTCTCCAACCACCAGCCTCGGGCAACTCAAGCCCCGGCGCTTGATGTCCCTGAGCACCTCGGACCAGCTCTCTGTGGACTCCCTGTATCCGGGAACAGTGCTCACCACCACCTTGCTCCCGTCGCTCAGGGCCGCCATCACCACCAGTACCGCCGCCTTCTCCTTCTCAAGACCAGCCTTGACGTAGACTCCATCCACCCACATGTACACCACTTCGAGGTCATCCAGGGGCCGGCTGCGCCATTGGGCAAGCTCATCGTTCCACTTGGACTTCAACCGGGCCACCGTGCTCGCCGATACCGGTGCGTCCTCTCCCAGCAGCCCCCGCAAAGCCAGATCGAAGTCGCCTTCGGATAGACCGTGCAAGTACAGCTCGGGGATCAGCTCAGCAATCTTCCTGGTCCTGTTGACGAACAGCGGCAGCAGCCGGCTCTCGAACTGCTCCTCGGTATCGCGGACTCGCGGCCGCCTCAGCTGTATCGTTCCCGAACTCAGCGTAAGCCTCCGGGCTCTGCCGTATCCGTTCCGATAGCCGGTATCGTTGTCCGAGTCGGATCTGAGCGCCGACTTCGCCCTTCCCAGAAACGCCGTCACCTCCTCCTCCAGCAACTCCTGGATCAGCCTCTGGACCTGGCTTCGCACCCAATCCTCCAACTGCTCCCACTCCGGCCTTGACTCCGACCTACTCCCAGTGCTTTCCTTCCTCATGGGCGGTGTATCTCCTCTCTCGGGCCTTGAGCCCGTGTTGTTCAGACAGAGGGTACACCGCCTGACTGTTTACACACTTTTTGAGGATACCTCTCTCTCCCTGGCCTAGCTGTATGAAGTGGGGTTGACCGTCGGGTGGGAAGGTTTGACCGAACGGGGTTTCTTCAACCCTGTAGAATCCTGGAGGCACGTCCAGAAACGAGTAGTTTCCGTCCGCATCCGTGAAGGTCGCCCGGAAAAGATCCCCGAGGTCGTCCGGAGGCGTTAAGGCATAAAGGTTAATCCGTACCCCTTCCAGCCCTGGCTCCCCTGGGTCCCTTACTCCATCGGCGTTCAGGTCATCCCACTTCATTCCATGGATTTCGGCTAGATCTTCGATAACGTCGATGAAGCCGCAATTGTTGGACACGTAGACACGGTCTGTCGCGGGATTGACGACGACGTCCAGGGTATTGTCCAGGGTATTGCTGAAGACAGACACCGGCCCCATTTACCCGAATCGTGCCCGGACCATCGCCTCCCGTCCACAGGCGCGGTTCAGAGAACCCCCAACTTCCCCCGTGTCGCCATCGACGGCAAAGAAACCTGTGCCGCCGCCACTCGAATAGAGCCTATTGGTAGCGGGGTTGAAGTCCAGATGCCCCACGTCACCAAAGGCGAAGGTGTCGATCACGGAGAGCGTGTTCCCGTCGACGACCGAGACGGTTCCGTCCCCTACGTTACCGATATAGATGCGGTTGCCTACGGGATCGGCTGTCACTCGCCGAGGACCCGGCCCAACGGGAATTGTGGCTGCAACGGTGTTGTCGGCACCGTTGATGGCGGTGACCGTATTACTATCGCGGTTCGCAACAAAGATCATGTTAGTGGCAGGGTTGACGACGACCTCCGCAGCGCGGACCCCAACGTTGATGGTGTCGATAACGAGGTTTGTGGCCCCGTCGATAACCGACACCGTATCGTCGAGCGCGTTCACAGTATAGATGCGGTTCGTATTGGGGTTCACAGCCACGCTGACCGGTGCACTGCCTACGGCTATAGTCGTCAGTACGGTGTTGTCGGCCCCGTCGATGACCGTTAAGGGACCGCTTCGGGTGGCGTGAGCTACATAGATGCGGTTCGTGTTGGGGTTAACGGCGACGCCTCTGGGAAACGGATCTACGACAATGGTTGTGATCTCCTCATCGGTATCTCCGTCGATGACGGACACTGTGTGTATGCGGAAGAAACCGCCGCTTGTAGTGTAGATACGGTTGGTGAAGCGGTTAACTGCCAGGCTGAAAGGCCCCGGCGGCGAAACGTCGATTCGTCCGGTCACGCCGGGGTCGACGTGAGCAGCATCGATGGGGATGTTCGTAGCCAACAGCGGAACGACCACCGCCACGAGTGCTAGAGTTAGCTTCTTCATGCGTTCAATCCCGAACGACCTTCAGCCACGTGTTCCGCCGTCTATCTCGACGATTCCTTCGACACGGAGACCCAAAGGGCCGGTAGGTTCCATACTTGGGGAGCCAGACTGGGATATCAGCTGCAGTGGGATCTGGCCGAGCTTCCCGAGCATGCCAAACGTTTATCACGAAATGGGTCGAGCGAGGTTAGAGATAGGTCAGACTTCGGTTACAGTCTGTCGGTCAGACACGGAGAATGCCAACGACTTCGCGAAGTGGCCAATGTGGCTCTGCGCATCCGGCTTCCGATATCGGTGAAACTGAAGTCAAAGCTTCGACTCAGGTCACCTCGCGTGATGCACAAGTAAACGGGGCTTGCCGAAAGGCCAGAAGTGGCAAGTCCGTGGCGAATGAGAAGGTGCCCACCTCCCTGGCGAAATAGGCATCCTGACTTCCAGTGACGGCTGGGGTTATGGCGAGCACGCGAACCTAAGCTACTTCGCCCAGTCGTTCAACTCACCGCTCGATCCACACCGTCAGTTGCTCGGCCCCCACTCCGTCGCCTATTGGACGCCGATGTCGTCCAGCATCAGCAGATCGCATGAGTCGAACGAACGGGGCAGGGGGAGCTTGCGCGGGGCGGGTGGCCGGCGAATCACGCCGGTTGGGCCCCAGCACACATCCGCTCCCACCCAGTCACCCCCTTGGGGGTTCTGTGGTTCTAAGGGGGCCAAGGTCCCCTTTGCGGGGTTTGGGGTGTCCCCAACCTCTCGGGCGGGCGGGTGGGCCAGACGCGATCCGGCTATCTCGCCGTCTATGAACTCCAGGGCTCTTTGTAGAAAATTGAGGAGGGCGCAGAGAGTGGAGCCCCCTTACCTGGTTCCCAACGATTGACGCCCCAGAACACCTGTGCTGCCATGTAACTAGAGGACCGACCAAGCGGTGGGTCCTTTTTCGTGTTCAAGGGGCGCGGTACACAATGAGACAGAATGGTACAGTAAAAGGTGTCGTACGCGGCCGTTTAGCCGCTTCTCTCCGTGTCGACGCCCCATCGCACTGTCTCACCGCAGCTTCGGAGGCGGCCCCATTTCATCCTCGAGCCTGTACCGAACCCGTCTCAAGATCCCCACATCGTGTCTCGGGGTAGCCGATATTGTGGCCCAGGTCGCTCATGTAGGCGCGCGCGGCGTGCGCCTGCTTCGTTCTGTGGCCGGCTCGATCGGTGGCGGCTGAGCCCGCGCGCGGAACGCCCCGTTGCTCTATAATGCTTCCTCGGCGGCCGGGCCCAACGATCTGAGTCCTGCCGGCGGAGCGCCAACCTCGTCACAAAAGGAGAACCCATATGGACCTCGGACTTTTCCTCATGCCCCTGCACCGCCCCGAGAGGCCCCACGCCGAGACCTACCAGGAGGACCTGGAGCTGATCGAGTACACCGACGGCCTCGGATACGCGGAGACCTGGGTGGGGGAGCACTACACCCTGCCCTGGGAGAACATGCCGTCGCCTGAGCTCTTCATCGCCAGGTGCCTGGGCGTCACCGAGCAGATGAAGTTCGGACTGGGGGTGTCCCTGCTGCACTACCACAATCCGATCCACGTGGCGCACCGCGTCGCCATGCTCGACCACATGGCCAAAGGACGGCTCTACTTCGGAATCGGCTCGGCGGGCGCGCATACGGACACCGAGATGTTCGGCGTCGATGTCGAAAAGGGAAGCCTCCGCGACAGGATGGAGGAGTCCATCGACATCATCCTGAAGATATGGGAAGGGGAGCCCTTCCACCACAAGGGGAAGCTCTACGACACGGTCCTGCCCGACCCCGACCCCGAAGCGCGTCTCGGCTTTCACATGCGTCCCTATCAGGACCCCCACCCGCCGGTCGCGGTCGCCGGCAGCAGCCCCTACTCGGGGACCCTGGCGATGGTCGGAGAGCGGGGTTGGCTGCCCCTGAGCAACTGCTTCCTGCACGAGTCGCACCTGCCCAGCCACTGGGAGGTGGTCCTGAAGGGCGCCCAGAAGGCGAACAGGCAGCCCTCCAGGGCCGACTGGCGCATCGCTCGAGAGATATACGTCGCCGAGGACGGTGACCAGGCCAGGGAAGACGTGCTGAACGGGCCGTTCGCCCAGTTCTGGGTCGACTACTGGATAGCGCTGCTGACCAAGAACAGTCCCACGGGACTCGCCCCCCTCAAGCACCACCCGGACGTGCCCGACGAGGCAGTGACCCCCGAATACATGCTCGAGCATCTGTGGATAGTCGGCACACCGGAGGAGTGCGCCAATAGACTGCGGAAGCTTCACGAGGACGTTGGGGGGTTCGGGACTGTGCTGCTGCTTTGCCACGACTGGGAGGGCGACAGGAGCAAGTGGTTCCGGTCGCTGGAGCTGATGGCCAAGGAGGTCCAGCCCAGGCTGGCGGACCTCAAGGTCTGAGCTGGCCCGGCTACCGGAACGTCAGCGCGCGCCTGGGGTTGTCGATCAGCATCGCGTTGATCTGATCCTCGGCGAACCCCCGCCTTCGCATGCGCGGAACCATGCTGTCGAGGATGTGGGCGATGCCCTTGCCGCCAAAGCGCGTGTGCTGGTACTTGAAGTTGACGTCGTGCGACAGCAGGATCTGACCCAGGTGCCCGTCAGCCACCAGGAACTCGAGCGCGTCCACGACCTGGACGTCGCTGACCGCAAAGTCGGTCTCGTTTCTGTACCTGATAGACGTGTCCTCGTAGGCGCCGAAGTGGTCGTACTCGAGGAAGCACCCGGTCTCGGCCAGCTCTTTCAGGGCCTTCCTGTCTCTCACGACCGGCCCAAGGTGGTCCAGGACGATCCGATCGGCTTCGGCTCCGGCGTTGACCAGTAGCTCAACTATCTCGAGCGGGGCCCAGTCGTTCATACCCGGGTGGATCGAGATCGGCGCCCCGGTCTCGGCCTGAGCCTGCGCGGAGGCCTGGAGGACCTTCCGCTCGTTGTCGCTGAGCGGGAAGAAGTTTCCCACCTCCCCGATCATCCCGGCGCGCACGCCGGTCTCGCCCACGCCCACCGTGATGTCTCGCACTATCTCGGCCGTTATGGCCTCCTCGGTCTTGTCGTCCATGTCGGACGGGTGCGAGGCCGGGACGTAGTAGCTGCCGCCCATGACGATGTTCAGCCCGGTGGCGCGGGATATGCGCGCGAGCGCGAGGGGGTCCCGGCCTATCCCGAGGCTGGTGACGTCGACGATCGAGTGGCCCCCCGCGTACTTGAACAGAGACGCCTCGTGGATCGCGGCATCGACATCCCAAAGCTGGACGGTGTCCAGGTTGTAGTACCACCGCTGGGGGAGGGCGCCCAGGATGTCCATCGTGACCGGCTTGTGGATGTAGGCCCGCTCGCTGGCCTCGGAGGGCTCCTCGAAGTAGCAGCCCACGTCGATCACCAGATGCTCGTGCATCAGAGTAATCCCGAGCGCGTCGGGGTGGATGGGCCCGAGGACCGTCTGCGCCTTTCCAGACAGCGCCGGCAGACCCATCAGAGGCGGCCGTTCGTGCCCACCCAGCCGTTCTGGGAGATCTCGATGATCACCCCGTCGGGGCCGCTGTACTTCAGCTCCATGTTGCGGCCGCCGTGGCCCTTTCCCATCCCGCCCTGCAGCCGCTCGTTGATCTCGGTCCGCGGCGGGGAGTCGGCTTCCTGGAGCCTGGCGTGGGTCGTGCCCGGGTCGTCGACCTGAAAACCTATGTGATGGATTCCGCTGAAGCCCGCCCCGAACTCCTCTCCGGCTACAACGTCGTTCTTGAACTTCAAGATGGCGAAGTTTATGTGTCCGTCGGTGAGGTAGTACCCCTCGGAGTTCTCGGTGTCGATCTTACCCACTTCCTTGAGGCCGAAGACCTTGGCGTAGAAGCCGGCAGTGGCCTCGGGGTCCTGCGACGATATCGCTATGTGCTTGATCGTTGCCATTAGACTCCTTGCGTCCGTTCGACGCCCACCTTGGTTCTCTCGTATTCTGAGAGTTTGCGCGCCGCACTATAATAAGAGGACCGGTGGGGCGTGTCAATGGTAGTTTCGACCCGGTTGTGACCTCACAAACCTTCCCGACGGCATCGCCGCCGGCTTGACACGCCGGTGGCACCGAATGAGAATTGGCTCGAATCCAGAAGGAGGACCAGATGATCTACGAGTACCGCGTCTACGAGGCTGCCCCGGGAAAGATGCCCGAGCTGCACGCGAGATTCCGGGACCACACGCTCAGGATATTCGAGCGCCACGGGATCAAGAACATCGGCTACTGGACGGCCAGCGTCGGGGACTACAACGACCGGCTCATCTACATCCTGGGCTTCGAGGATGCGGGACACCGCGACCGGGCCTTCGCCGCGTTCGCACAGGACCCGGAGTGGCTGAAGGTAAAGGCCGCATCGGAGGTCAACGGCCCGCTCGTCACGAGGCTGAGCAACTCCCTCCTGAGCCCGACCGACTACTCGCCGTTGCAATAGGTCTCATAGTCACTTCGGGAGGAGACTGAGAACGTAAGCGGCCGAACAGTGCGGATGCGTACGGCAGTTCTAGCAGGGTGCTGAAGAACCCTTCGACCATCCCCCCGGCCCCCTTCCTGGCCGGGAAGGGGGGGTAGCTGATATCTGAGGGGAATCCTCAGACTTCTTGCAAAGGGGCTTCGCCCCTCTGCACCCCCCATGTTTCATCACCCCGATGACCGCGTCCGCAGAAACCAGAGTTGCCGGGACCAGGCCGGTGTCCTACGACTCCTCGTCGTTGGACAGCCCGAAGAGGTCGCGTACCGCCTGGAGACGCCCCCTGGCAGCCTTACCCTTCAGCGCCCGCGTGGGGTCGTGGAGCAGCTTGCGCACGATGGATCGGGTCAGAGCTTCGACCACCTCGCGTTGCTCGGGTGAGAGGTCTCCCATACGGCGCAGGGCGCGATCCAACTCTCGGCTCCGGATTTCTTCGCCGCGCCCCTGCAATGCCTTGACGATCGACACCGCCTCGCGCGAGCCCCACCACTCGGAGAATCGGGATACCTCGTGCTCGACGATCTTCTCCGCCTCTACGGCCGCCTCGGCGCGCTTTGCGACGTTCTCCTCCGCTACCGTCGACAGGTCCTCGATGTTGAACAGGGTCACGCCGTCGAGGGATCCTCCATCGGGATCGACGTTGCGAGGCACCCCCAGGTCGAAGACGAACAGTGGCCGGTCGACGCGCTCCTGGGCCACCGATGCCAGCAGCTCGCTGGAGATGACGTAGGCGGGCGCCTCCGTCGCGGTGACCACGATGTCCGCCTCGCGGACGATCGAGGAGATGTCGTCGAACCCTACGGCCCGTCCCTGGAGAGGCCGCGCCACCTCCTCGCCACGCTCTAAGGTTCGGTTGGCGACCACGATCTCGGAGACGCCGGACATGTGCAGCGCGCGGGCCACGAGCTTGCCGGCCTCGCCGGCTCCGACGAGCAGCACCCGGGCCCCCTGGAGGGTGCCCAGGACCCGCTGGGCGAGTCGGACCGCGGCGAAGCTTACCGAGAGCGCGTTCCGCCCGAGGTCGGTCTCCTCCCGCACGCGCCGGCCGGTTCTGATCGCGCCGTGGAACACTCTGGACAATGGGACCTGGACGGCCTTCGCATCGGCCGCCAGCGTCAGCGCCGACCGCACCTGGCCCAGGATCTGCGACTCCCCGAGGATCATCGAGTCCAGGCCGCTGGTCACCCGAAACAGATGACGCACCGCGTCGAGGTCGGTGCGCTGGTAGGTGTGGGCGGCGAGCTCCTCGACGTCCAGATCGTGGAAGTCTGCCAGGAACAGCCGAATCTCGTCCGCGGTCGTGTCAGCCTGCTCGCA
>CAXXUH010000004.1:0-1325769 GCA_963665405.2 Dehalococcoidia bacterium
GCTCTGATGATCGAGGCCCACTGGCTGTCGAGCGCCGCCGCCGGCCCCGGACCCACCGTCACCGGACCGGCGGCCGGGGCCGGGGCGGGTCGAGGCTCGGACGGCGGCGGCGACGGCCGAACAGAGCTTCTTGAGGGTTCGGACGGCGGCCTGGACGGTTGAGGGGAGATTCCTGAGGACTCCGGCCGCTGGCTTCTCGGGGAGGCGGGCGGGCGCGCTTGAGGCGCCGGCCTAGGGGGCTCCGGCTGCGGTTCCCGCCGAGCCTCACGGACCTCGCTCGCGCTCGATTCGACCATCGCCAGCTCGAGAGGCAGGACCGATGAGCTGTCTCTCCGCAGATCGATTGCCGCGAAGGCCTTGAGGGCCCGGACCAGATGGTCCATCGAGGTGCCCTCGGCGAGAGTCCTCAGCTTATCGACGGTGTCGTCGGTCAGCCCCAGGGATACCTCCGCCCCGGACTTCGTCAGCAGCATCCCCCGCAGGTGGTCCACCGCTCCCCGATGAAGCTGGCGGATGTCGCTTCCCTGATCTGCGACCGAGTTAATCACCTCCAGCCCCCTGGCCACGTCGCGGCTCACGATGTGGCCGGCCAGCTCCAGGGCCGACTCGCTGTCTCCGAGGTCCATCAGGTCCCGCACCCGCTCCTCGCTGACCGGGGAGCCATAAGAGACGATGGTCTGCTCGAGCATGTTCACAGCGTCTCGCAGGCTGCCGCCGGCTGCCCGAGAGATCAGTGTCAGGGCGGACGGTTCGGCCTCGACGTCCTCGGCTCGGCAGATGTCCGCCAGCCGCTCGACCATGCCCTCCACCGGGATGCGGCGGAAGTCGAAGCGCTGGCACCTGGATATGATCGTCAGGGGCAGCTTGTGGACCTCGGTGGTGGCGAGGACGAAGATTGCGTGTGCGGGCGGCTCCTCCAGCGTCTTCAGCAGAGCGTTGAAGGCGGGCTCGGTGAGCATGTGTACTTCGTCGATTATGTAGACCTTGTAGCGGGCCTCGCTGGGAACGTAGTTGATCTTGTCCCTGAGGTTCCTGATGTCGTCGATGCCTCTGTTGCTGGCGGCATCGATCTCGATCAGGTCGAGGGCTCGGCCCTCGTCGATGGACTTGCAGATGCTGCACTCGTTGTCGGGCTCCCCGTCCTGAGGCGACAGGCAGCTGACTGCTTTCGCGAGAATCCGCGCCGTGCTCGTCTTTCCAGTTCCGCGAGGTCCGCAGAACAGATAGGCGTGGGCGACGCGCTGCAGACTGACGGCCCGGCGTAGCGTCTTGGTGACCGGCTCCTGGCCAACCACCTCGTCGAGGCGGCGGGGCCTCCACTTCCTGTACAGAACCTCGCTCATCCGACGACGCGGGCGAGGGCCTCGGCCTCCGCCGCCTTCATCGCCCTCGCCTCGCCGGCCTCCACATGGTCGTGGCCCAGGAGGTGCAGGATGCCATGGACGAGGAGGATCGTCAGCTCCCTGTCGAGGTCGTGACCGGCCGCCTCGGCCTGGCGCAGCGCCTGGGGGTAGGAGATCACCACCTCGCCCAGGCCGGCCTCGCCGCCCGGCGGCAGGACGAACTCGAAGCCGCCGGTTCCTCGGGACTCCGCGTCGTCCTCTCCGTAGTATTGCCCCTGGTGGCTGGGCGAGAAGGCCAGGACGTCGGTGGTCTCGTCCAGTCCGCGATGGCGCCGATTGAGATCTTGCAAGGTGTCGTCGTCCGCCACTACCAGGCTCAGTCTCGCGGCCGGGCCCGCCCCCTGCGATTCGAGGGTGCTGCGGGCAACCCGATCCAGGGACCTTGCCGACACGAGCCCCGCGAACTCCTCGAACACCTGGGTGTCCACCATTGTTTGGGCCGTCATACAGCCGTTCATCCTTTTCTCGCCAGCCTGAAGAGTGAGTGTATTATAGCTGATATCTGAGGGAAACCCTCATCCTTCCGCGGAAGGGCCCAGGGCCTTTTCATTCTCCCACTATTCCCCGTAGCTCCCCCGTTGGGGTGCCCTCTTAATCCCGCCCACCCGCCCAATGGATTGGGGCACCCCAAACCCCGCAAAGAGGGCTCTGCCCCCTTCGGAACGCCTGGCCGGCGTGGAACCACGGGCTGGATGGCCAGCTGTCGGACTTTGAAAAGGCCCTTTCCCCTTGGTCTCCTTCCTGGCCAGGAAGGGGGAGAAACGATATCTGAGGGAAGCCCCCGGACTCCCGGCAATCCCGACCTGTCGGGATCCGCCCACCCCTGTTTATCATCATCGTGCTAAGGTTGAAGTAGGCCGATACAGGAGTGTCAGAAGGTGCGTTTCCTCAACCGCCCATCCGGGCAGCCAGCCCCCCGCAGAACGCCCGGACGTCTCCGCAACCTCGGGCTGCTCTTGCCGGCGGCAGCGGCGATGGCGCTGTTCCTGTTGGCCTGCTCGACCGAAGAGGTCGTGACTCCCGAGACCGTTCCGATGGAAGTGTCGTCCCTGGAGGTGACCAGCCCGGCCTTCGCCGAGGGGACCGAGATCCCGGAGAGGTTCACCTGCGACGGAGAGGATGCGTCCCCACCCCTTCGATGGAGTGGCGCACCCGATGGGACCCGTGGCTATGCCCTGATCGTCGACGATGCGGACGCTCCGGGCGGGGCCTTCGTCCACTGGGTCGTCTACAACATCTCTTCGAACGCCACCGGACTCGCAGCGGGAATCCCTTCAGCGGAGAGTGCCGCCGCCGGAGGCCGCCAGGGCGTCAACGGGTTCGGCAGGGCCGGATACGGAGGACCATGCCCTCCGAGTGGAGGGCCGCACCGCTACTTCTTCAGGCTCTTCGCCCTCGACGGCCAGCTCGACCTCCAGGCCGGAGCCACCAGGAGCGATCTGCTGCGGGCGATGAACGGACATGTCGTGGGCCAGGGGAGCCTGACGGGCACCTACCAGAGGCGGTAGGGGCGATTACGGAGGACCCAGGTGGAGGTGGCTAGGGGCTGGACTCCCCGTCTTGCGATGCCGGGGTAGCCTCGCCAGGGGACTGCAGGAACTGGAACAGCTCGCTGTCGGCCGGGAGAACCATCGTGGTGTTGGTGGTCAGGAACGTCTTGTAGGACTCCAGGGTACGCTGGAAGGCATAGAACTCGGGGTCCTGCTGGAGGGCCTCCGCGAAGATGCTGATGGCCTCGGCCTCACCATCGCCTCGCACCAGGTTGGCGTCCCGCTCGGCCTCGGCCCGGATGATGGTCGCCTCTCTGTCGGCGCCCGCTCTTATCTCGAGATCCTGCTTGGCTCCGTCGGCTCGCTCGGCATCGGCGATACGCTTACGTTCCGCCTTCATCCTCTCGTAGACGCTGGTCGCGATCTCGACGGGGAAGTCCGCGCGCTTGATCCGGACGTCCAGTATCGTCACGCCAAACGGGGTCAGCTCTGGCGCCAGGGCGTCTCTCACCTCGTTCATGATCGCCTCGCGGCGGATCTTGATTATCTCTTCCTGCTCGTCGTTGGCGATCTCCTCGCGCAGGTTCGACCCGATCAGATCCACGACCCGGGTATTCGCCTGAGCCTGAGTCCTGAGCGTCCGGAAGAACGCCAGCGGGTCCTCGATCCGGCCGATCGCGTAGGCGTCGATCACCAGCCTCTTCTTGTCGGACGTCAGCAACGCGTCCGGAGGCGCATCGAACAGCGTCCTCCGCGCGTCGAAGTAGTTCACTGAATCGACAAAGGGAGTCTTAACGTACAACCCCGGCTTTGTGATTTCGCTCCTGACCTCGCCAAAACGGGTGACGACCGCCAGCTGGGTCTCGTCGACCACGAAGAAGAGCTGGGGACCCAGGATGCCGGTGACGACAACGAGAACAATCAAGACGGCTGCGAATATTTTCATCGGCTCGGCTACCTCTGCCCGGTGTCCTGCGGCTGGGGCACAGGCGCCGAGCTATCGGTCAGCGGCAGGAACTGGAGAAGACCTCCGCCGGTCTCCGAGTCGACGATGAACTTGGTGATACCTGGGAGGATCTCCTCCATGGCCTCCAAGTAGAGCCGCTGCCTGGTGACCTCTGGGGCCTTGCTGTACTCCTCGAGCACCTTTAGGAACCGCTCCGACTCACCGGTCGCCTTGGCGATTCGCTCCGCCTTGAAGGCATCGGCCTCCTGCTCCACCCTCAGAGCGTCGCCTTCGGCTCGAGGGACGATGTCGGCCTTGTAGGCCTGGGCCAGGTTGACGATGCGCTCCTTGTCCTCCCTCGCTCGAACCACGTCGTCAAACGCGTCCTGAACCTGGGACGGGGGCCGGACGTTCTGGAGCTTGACCTGCGTGACTCTAATTCCCGTCTGGTAGAGATCCAGCAGCTTCTGCAACAGCAGCTTCGTTTCATCCTGCACGGCCTCTTTTTCGGTGGTGAGGACGTCATCGATGTCTCGGAGGCCGACCACCTGACGCAGCGCGGTCTCCGCTGCGCTCTTCAGGACTACCCCCTCCGGATCCCTGATCCGGAACAGGAACTGCTCGAGGTCCTTGATGTTGTACTGGACCAGCATCTGGGCGTCTACGATGTTGGTGTCGCCCGTGATCATGAGGGACTCGGCTAGAACGGGAGTGCCGCCCCTGAAGCCCAGCTCCAGACGGCGTATCTCCTCGACCGACACCACGTTCTTGGTCCCGATCGGCGCGGGCCAGAACCAGTGCAGGCCGGGCTCCACAATATCGCCGGTGAAGATTCCCAGCCTGCGCATGGCTGCCCGCTCTCCCTGCTGCACGGAGTAGACGCCGGTGGCCATCCAGATAACGAACGAGAGCGCGAAGATGCCGACGAGGGCGTAGAGGAAGCCCCCACCACCGCCACCCAGACGAAACTTCCTGAAAAAACCGCGTAGCTTCTCCAGAAGCTCGTCTAGATTCAGCTCGGGTTCTTCTTGTCTGTACATCGACTCTTCAGGGTGTATTTGCGCGTTCCGCCCAACATATTACCACAACGGCGCGGCGACAGACCCGGAGGTATGCTGGAAAGCCCTTTCGATCATCCCCCCGGCCTCCTTCGTGGCCAGGCAGGGGGAGAAATCATATCTGAGGGAAACCCTCAGACTCCCGACAGAGGGACTCCGCCCCTCTGCACACCCCATCTTTCATCATCCTGCTAACTGTCCCCTTGATTCACCGAACAAGTCCGATGCCGGTGGGGCGAGCCCCACCCGTGGTGCTTTGGCCCACCCGCCCGCCCCGGATGGGTGTACACAATACAGCATCTTCCCCCACCTTGTCCGCAGGGATAATGGTGCGGATCGTCACCCTCTCTCTGTCACAGATGACATCCTCTACCAGGAGCCTCATCAGCTCCTGCCTCTCACCGAACGTCAGGTTGTCAGGCCCTGCTGTACTCGCTCCGCGAACCGCAGCGCCTGAGCCTCCTGCTCCTCCGTCAGCTCCAGTCGGGACAGCCTTCCCTCCAGTTCAGAGATCCTCTCGACAAGCTCCTCAAGCTCGGCCTGGAGTGTCCTCATCCGAGGCTCCATCAGCCTGTCCGGGATGAGGCCCTTCCCGTACCCCTCGACCAGTCGATCCGGCTCCTCGGGAATCTCCGCGTGCCGCCTCTTCGCTATGCCCAGCTCTTGCTCTGCAATGGCTCTGGTGGGAGAGTCCTCCTCCCTGCGTCGTGGCTGTTGCAGAAGGTCCGTGATGGTCTCCCATACCGTCGATCCGAGCCAGTCGGCCCTTACCAGCGGACCCGTGCAGGACTCCAGATACATCTTCTTCTTACCCCGTCGGCCGCATCGGTAGTACGAGTAGCCGTGGAACGTGCTCCCTGACATGTGCTTACTGCACTGCCGGCAGATCACCAGGCCACGGAGCAGGTACTCCCTGCGAGTGTTCCGGCTCGCCAGGGCCTTGTTACGCTGTAGTCGTCTCTGGACCCCCTCCCATAGCTCCTCACTCACCAGCGGGGGCACCTTGAGCACGAAGTGCTCTTCTACAGGGCGTTCTCGACGCCCTTTGCCTCCGCTCTTGGTCTGTCCGTTGCTCTCGTAGCGCAGCTGGTGGTATTCGCCCTTCGCCGCAGGGTTCGCGAGCCAGTTGCGTATCGTCGTCGCCTGCCATACGGGATCTCCACTCGGCGACCGAATACCGAGGGTCCGGAAGTGATGGCTCGCTCCTCTTAGGGTGAGGCCCTCTTCACCCACAAGATGGAACAGCAGCCTCCCCACCTGAGCCCACTCCTCGTCCAACTCAACCTGCTCCCTGCTGCGATCGTATCGAAGCCACTTCGGCAGGGAGTGCGGATTGACAACCTTCCCTCGGCGCGCCTTCTCCCTCTTCCCTCTGACCGAGCGTTCGACCATCTGTCGGCGCTCACGACCCGAGCGCCAGGAGTCTAGAAACATGAAGACCGACGAGAACTCACCCTCCGACGGGATGGTCTCATCTACCCAGACCACCTCCAGACCTAGGGCCTCCAGGCGGTGGAGCAGTTCGAACACCCGCCACTCATCACCATTGTTCTCCGGCCTGTACAGGCGATCCAGAGTATGGATCACGACCCCGTGAGGCTTCTCAGACGCAGCGATCTCCAGTATCTGTCGAATACCATCGCGACCCAGGTCCTTGCCGCTGCAGTCCTCCTCGATGACATGCTCTGGCAGGACCCTCCAGCCAAGATGCTGCGCCTTGACCAGGTTCTCGGCCGTCTGGGTCTTGAGGGAGGTGCCCTTGTCAGCCTGCTCGTGGGTGCTCACCCGTGAGTAGGTCAACGCATCCGGTTGGCCACCGCTATCGCAGTTCTTGCACATCGTCGTTCACCTCTTGCCGGCAGTACGAATCTCGACTCGTCAGGAGCTTGTTCATCGTCACATGTTGGACATATTGTACATTGAATCCGCAGCCTGCGAACCTCCAAGCTGTGTTATCAGACGATATCCAATTAAAACTATATAGTATTCTCGGACTCCGGCCCTTGTCCCGGTCCTGCCCCAGTCACCCGTCCGACCTTACAGGTGACTGCCTGCACCACCAGCCTGATCGCGCCTGTCTCCTCCGTGCAGGCAAGACGGGCCACCCGTGGTCACGTGCGCTAGCTCGTGTCTGGCGCGGTGGCGACGGCTATGGGCAGACCAAGGGGTTTGGAAGCGATTGGGCATACTTCATCGCGGCTGACCTGTCCCGCCACGGCCGCATCCGTTCTGTCCTCGTCGCCCTTCTTCGGGTCTCGGGTACGATTCCCTGCTGCACAGAGCAAGTTCTACAACAGGGCGACAGCAACGTGGGTACGACAATGGGTGCAGCAAACTGGGATGCAGCAACGGGTACTGCAACGGGTGACGACAACGGGCCGACAACGTGGATCCGGCAACAGGGTGCCGGCAAGAGAAGTCCGGCAAGGGGGACGGCAGGAATACTTCAAGACCTGCACGAATGCACACGACCGCGAACTCTCGACCATGATGTCGCTGCCCCCCCCCCCCCCCCCCCCCCCCCGGTCCTGTGCGTTCTGGGAGAGCTCAACGGCTCGCCCTGAACTCTGGATTGTCCTACCGATCCCTTCTTGTCATAGGCATCCGGGTGAGGCTCGGGGTCGACAGCTGGCCGGACGTGCGCTCACCTGGCAATCAACGATGATCTAGTCCAAAGGTGGGTGGTACACCATAGAACCGATACAGAACGACTCAGTCTGGCGGCGCTCTACAAGCGCAGCGGCGCAGCTTGGTGGCGCGCTACGTTCGGGACGCTAACGTTGATATTACAGAGGTGGTCTCGTTTGTCTGAACAGCGCTGCCCGGTTTGATAAGTGGAATCGCGCTGCCGTGCGTTAGGCCGCCGCGGACTCGGCAGGCGCTCTGTCAAAGAACTGGTCCGGCGTCATTCCCCCAAGGCTCGAATGGGGCCGTCCGGCATTGTAAAACTCGAAGTACCGCCCGAGTCCAGTTCTGGCTTCCGGGACCGATTCGTAGGCTCTCAGGTACACCTCCTCGTACTTGACGCTCTTCCACAGCCGTTCGACGAACACGTTATCCTTCCAGCTTCCCTTCCCGTCCATGCTGATCTGGATCCCATTGGCTTTCAGCAGGCCGGTGAAGGCGTCACTTGTGAACTGGCTTCCCTGATCTGTGTTGAATATCTCCGGCGCGCCGTGGCGTCCCAGGGATTCTTCGAGCGCCTCCACGCAGAAGTCTGTGTCCATTGTGACCGATACCCGCCAGGCCAGCACCTTGCGGCTATGCCAGTCCATCACTGCGGCTAGGTACACGAACCCCCTGGCCATCGGAATGTACGTGATATCCATTGCCCACACCTGGTTGGGCCTGCTCACCTCAAGCCCGCGCAGCAGGTACGGATACACCGTATGGTCGGGCCGTCGCCGGCTGGTGTTGGGCTTGCGGTACAGCGCCTCGATGCCCATCCGCCGCATCAGTGTGGCGATGTGTCTACGCCCGCAGGAGAGTCCCTCCTGGCGGAGCAGGCCTCGCATCATCCTACTGCCTGCAAACGGATACTCAAGGTGCAGCTCATCGATGCGGCGCATCAGTCCGAGACCGGCTTCGCCCACCGGCCGTGGCCGGTAGTAGATGCTCCCGCGGCTGATGCCCACTGCCTTTGCCTGGCGGGCGAGAGGCAGCTTGTGATCGCGGTCGATCATCGCCTTGCGCCCGGCAATCCCGCCTTCGTGAGCGCGGCCTCTAAAAAATCGTTCTCCAACGCAAGCTCACCGATCTTGGCGTGAAGGACCTTCATATCTACCGGCTTTTCAGCCTGCCCTGTCCCGGCGCCAAATAACTGCGCCGCCCGATCCAGCAACTGGGTCTTCCACTGCGTGATCTGGTTCGGGTGCACATCGAACTGGCTTGCCAGCTCCGAAAGTGTCCGGTCGCCGCGCACTGCGGCAAGAGCCACCTTCGCCTTGAACTCTGCCGAGTGGTTACGGCGGGGTCGTCTGCTCATCTCTCGCTCCTGTCTCCGAGAGCACTATCATGCCCTCAATCAGGCAGCGATTCCACTTATCCCCCTGTTCAGATTTCCGGAGCCACTTCTTACTACCACAAAGTCGGGGAGTGGCGCAGTTTGGTAGCGCGCTACGTTCGGGACATAGAGGCCGCGGGTTCAAGTCCCGCCTCCCCGACCAACTCTTCAATCCACAGCTGGTTTGACCCAGGTTAGTCGGATTGCGCCGTATCCGCCTCAAAGAAGAACCGGCTTCCAGGCTCGCGGCGGCCTCGTTAGCTCACTGGCCGAGGGCGCAATCGATCATCGCCTTTTGGAACTCCTCGCTGATCAAGACCTCGAAACCGTCAAAGGCGTCCTCGCCCAGCTTGTCGATTACGCACTCCCGCAGCGGTTCGGGAATAGCGTCAAAGGCGTCGGTCGGAATCTCTCCGAGGTCGAACTCCGGCTCCTGAACTGGGATATCCTCATCGCCTGATACTTCGCCGGACGACATTTCGTCGCCGATAAGTTCTTCCAACTCTTCCAGCATCTGCTCCAGGGATTCGTCTGGCCGATCTTCTGCTCCTTGGGCTGTCTCGCTTCCGAACAGCGATGGAACGGAATCAGAGTCTTCGTCAACGCCCATAGCCATCGCCAGCGCGATGCCTACCGCTGGGTCTCTCATCAGATTGAACATTAGCTGCTCGGACTCCTCCGCCAGGCTCCTGAGTCGATCCGACCTTTCAAACGCGTCCTCTAGGGAACCTCTGAACAACTAAGCCCGAATCCACCGAAGGTATGACGTTGCAGCAGCAGAATGGGTGATGAGGGGCAAAGGGAGGCGATGGTCCGGGCACGATTCGGGTAAATGGGGCCGGTGTCTGTCTTCAGCCGCCGCGGGGAGACCTTGTGACCGTCTGGGGACGTTGGGTAGGGCGAGATGGCGGGGAGAGGACGCGGCGAGAGGTGCTCGCGGACCGGACTGGCGCGAGTTTGCGGGGACGTTCGGTTGGGCGGATGGCGGGTCAGTTGCGGACGGGCGCCGTCAGGCTGGGAGTGGAATCGCTCGCAGCCGTGCCAGGGCGCGACTGAACTGGGTTTCCCAAGGCCAGCGCTGTGGCAGATGCAGGGTGAGGCGGCGTGCCGAGCGGGTGAGCCGTCCGGCCAGGGAGAAGAACCGTCGCCGAAGGGTCTTGGTGGTCGCGATCTGCTCGCCCAGACCGATCCGCGCCGTCCAGCGGGCCAGGTTGTGGGCCATCACCTGTACCGCCAGCCAAGCGCCGTTGGCGGCGAAGCGGCCGGACGGCATGTGGTTCAGACCGACGCCGTACTTGAGGTCTCGAATGGCGTTCTCGATCTCGGCGTGGCGGCGGTGGTCGGCCTCCAGTTCCAGGGTCTCTCCGTCCCGGTCGGTGATGAAGCCGTGATAGCTGTAGGTGGCGAAGAGGGCCAGTTGGGAACCGGGCGTGGGCTTCACCCGCCGGACGATGAGCCGCACCGGTGCGGCGCCGGGCTCAGTCCGGAAGGGGGTGTAGGTGGTCTGCGCCACATCGGCGGCGCCGTCCATCCAGTAGGGGACCGGCGTCCAGTCTGCATCGGGAATCGCCTCGATCAGGTTCCGCAGGCTTTTGTGCTGGCGGATGGTGATGGAGAAGCGGACATCCATCTCACGACAGGCGGCGACGAGAGCGTGGGCGTAGAAGCCGCTGTCGGCCCGCGCCGTAAGTTGCCCGCTGGCCCCGGCACGGCGAACCCGGCTCACCGTTTCACGCAGGAAGTGGGCGGCGCCCCGAGCGGTGTTGGCGCGGCCCTCGCGCAGCCGGGACATCAGCACGTCGCCGGTGCCGGCGGCGACGGCCAACAGGGGGTGATAGCCCCGCTTGCCGGTATAGCCGTGGTGGCGCGCTCCCTCCTTGGCCAGTCCATAGGTCTCGCAGATGGTCGAGTCCAGGTCGATGGTCAGGGGCGAGTCGCCGGGTCCGGCCCCAGCGGCCCAGGCCCGGGCCAACAACTGGCGGCTCACGCGGTCGAGTTGACGGACATGCCCCCACCGGAAGCTGCGCAGGAACGTCCCCAGGGTGGATGGCGCCTTGACCACGCAGCCTAGAACACCGACCGTCCCACCAGCGCGCAGCGCATCGGCGTCGTCGATGCAGTCGCCGCCAGCCAGCGCGGAAGCGACCAGCGTCAGCATCTTGTCCCCCGTGTTCGCCCGTCCCGGCGCGCCGCCGAGGTCAAGGTGATGGTCGACGAGTTCTCGCAGGCCCAGGTGCCGGGCGAGGGTGGCCGGCACGAGCAGGCCGGCATTGGCCACCAGGCGATGGTCGTCAAAGAGGATGCGGATACGGTCGGGTTTGTTCTGTGGCAGCATCTATTGGGTGCTCCTTGTTTCCGCGCGGGTTTCTGTTCCAAAACCATTATCCCAGATTCAGAGGAGCACCCTCTAGCTTCTTCATGGGCTGTCCTCAAGGCCGTCCTTCGGTGGATTCGGGCTAAGGGTGAGCCGGATTCTACTGGAATGGGCGGGTACGGGAGGCGCTTCGACCCTCCGGCGACGCGCCGACTGGGATCGGGGAGCCCAGGCCGCAGCCCTCACGCCTCATTCGCGGTTGGGGAAGAGAGGCTGGGGAGGGAGCGCTGCCGGGAATGGTCACCGTTGGCCCTCTCACCGAGCTTGGCCGCCCGCGGCTATCAGCAGGTTGGCCATCCCCAGCAGCAGCACCAGCCGTTGCGTGTTCTTGGCCAGGCCACGATACCGCACCTTCGCATAGCCAAAGCGCCGTTTCACATACAGGAACGGATGCTCTACCTTCGCTCTGACCGACGCCTTGCGATGTTCCCCCAGCGCCTCCTGACTCCCGGGACTCAGGTGCCGGCGCAGACCGGGCCGCATCGCCACCTGCCACTCCACCCGTCGCTCCCGATGCTCCTCCCGCTTCTGGACTCCCTGATACCCCGCATCGCCCCACGCCTGCGCCTCGTTCCCGTGCAGCAGCCGGTGGGCTTCGGTCACGTCGTTCACGTTCGCCGCCGTCGTCGTCATGCTATGCGCCAAGCCCGTATCCGCGTCCACTCCGATGTGCAGCTTCATCCCGAAGTGCCTCTCATTCCCCTTCTTCGCCTGATGCATCTCCGGGTCCCGCGCGCCTCCCCGATTCTTCGTCGACGACGGCGCTTCGATGATGCTGGCGTCCACGATCGTCCCTTCACGCAGCCGCAGTCCCTGGGCTTCCAGATGGCGGTTGATCTCCTCGAACAGGCCTTGGCCTAGCTCGTGGCTTTCGAGGAGATGACGGAAGTTGAGGATGGTGGTCTCGTCCGGCAACGCTTCCGACAGTCGCAGCCCGGCGAACCGGCGCACCGATTCGGCCTCATAGAGGAGGTCCTCCATGCCGGGATCGCTCAGGTTATAGAAGAGTTGCACACAGTGAATGCGCAGCATCACCGAGAGCGCATAGGGCCGCCGCCCGCGGCCGGCCTGGGGGTAGCACGGGCGGATACGCTCCTCCAATCGCTGCCAAGGGATGAGCCCATCCATCCGCTCCAAGAACAACTCCCGGCGGGTCTTGCGCTTCTTGCCTTGGTATTCCAAGTCCGCGAACGTCGGCTGGTCCATCGTTTCCGCCCTCCATCGGCATGAGGTGGGGCCAGCCCTTACTCTGCCACATCCCGTCTGACTTGTTCAGAGCGTTCCTAGCTCCTGCTCCGAAAAGTGAGCGGTGCGTGCCGCGAGCTCCTCGAACCTGGCTATCACACCCCTTAGCTTCTCGCCGGCCGCTTCGGCGCTGGCCTGGTCTTCGACGGTCTTGAGAATGCTGACGAACTCACCATAGGCTTCTTCGCCCTCCCGAATCGCGTCGCCAAGGCTCAGAGGCCCACCGACAGACTGCTTCTCTTCCGGCTGCGCCTCGGTATCGTCCTGCTCATCCGCGCCTCCCTGTTCGGGAGACCCGGTACTTCCTGCATCACCATCCTCATCGTCGGTAGACACCGTCTGGCTCTGCTGCTCTGCGGTGTTGTCGGGCTCATCCACCTCTCCCTGCTCGGCGGATCTGGGAGTTCCAGTGTCACAACAGAAAACAAACGCCTAGACTGACCAAACGCATCGTGCATCTCCCCAAGGCGAGGTCGAATTTGAGGCCTGCGGGAAAAACGCCGACTCCGCAGGCGGCAGCGATGCTACACCTGACATCTCAAAGAGTCAACCCGTGCAGCCCCTCCTGTCGTTGCAGTTACTCCGGGGTGCGAGCGGTGGCCGTAGCGCACACGTTGGCGGAGCTTGCCAATTCTGGCCTTCTGGCAAGTCCGTTAGGTGCTACCGCTGTGACTCTAGTTCCTGAATCGTCTGCGTCATCCATGGTTAGCTGTAGGCGACGCCTCGGTTGAAATAGACGAGGGCAAGCTCGGGGTTGAGGCGGATGGCCTCATCGTGGTCCTCGATGGCCCGCTGGAACTGGCCCAGTAAGCCCATCCCGCAGCGGTGACCCCACCGTTACCACGTGGGTCATCTGCAACCTAATTCAGACCTGGTACTAACCCGACCTCCTTTGTCCCCAGTTACTCTCTCTAGATCGCTGGAATCCACATTCGTCGGCATTCACGTCCGTCGGCATTCACACTGCACACGTATATCGTCGTCAACTGAGGTCAGAGTCGGGGAAGGCAGTGATGATTCAGACCAGGGTTGTTGGACGGGTCCAAACAACAATTGCTCTCTTTGGAATCCTCCTGGCAACGTTGCTTCTTGCCCGTGGCTCAGTCGTGGCTGTCGGCATTTCCGCGGATAGCATCGCTGACAATCAACTTTATGATGATTTCAACGACAATGCGATCGACCCTTCCTTGTGGACAGTCGAACTGAACGGCACAGGATCGACGACTAGCGAAACCAACCAGAGGCTGGAGATCACTCATCCGGCGGACGCGGCCGGGGGTATTTTCTTGACCGGACTGACAAGCGTCTGTCGGGTAAGAGGCGACTTCGATATTCAGGTCGACTTCGAGCTCAGCACCTGGCCCACTCAGAATGGGGTCAGAGTAGGCCTTGTAGTCACAGGCATAGGCAACACCGAGCGAACCAGTAACCCGGGCGTCCCAGATACATATCTCACCAACTTCGGTGATGGAGTTCAGGGGCTAACCCCCACCACTGACCTGTCGGGTCGGTTAAGAGTGACAAGGTTAGGCAGTAGTGTGACGGGATTCTTTTTCAACACAGGCACTGACAGTTGGGTTCCTATCCACACTTTTGATGGGGCAACGACCGGTGACGTACGTTTCAACCTTTGGTCATGGAGCCACGACAGCATCTTTGCAGACCAGGTAGTCGAAGTGGCCTTTGACAACGCGATAGTCAGTGAGGGGCACCTGATCTGTGAGTTCGCAAAGGAATTCCACGAAGACTTTGAGGACGATCTCTCACAATGGGTGGGCAAGGGGGAAGGCGCGCACAACGGAGTCATAGTCGAGGATCCGCTTCGGCCTGGCAATCACGTACTTACCTTTACGGCGCTGAACGCGGGTGGGGACGTCTTCGGCTCTGAGGTGATGGTGACCCCAGGTCAGACATACATTCTGATGTTCGACTATCTAGGTCTCCCGGATCGCGGCGGTCAGCCTGGCAATCTAGGTGGGTTCGTTGGATTCGCGGAGGACACGCCTGGCCAACACCGATGGCCCGCGGGCACGGTCCTCTGTTGCGGTGGTGAGGACGATCCGTTAATCGACGACGGCGAGTGGCACACCTACTCGATCGTGATTGACCCGTTCGAACCGGGGCCATTCTACTCCGGTCTCCCCTCCGGCAATACTATTCGAGTCATGTTGGAGGATTTCAGTGGTCCGGGCGGTGTCGCAGGCGACGTCTTTTTCGACAACATTTGGCTTGATATCCACGCCGCTGTGTGTGTGACTCCACCGTCTGGCCTTGTGAGCTGGTGGCCTGGCGATGGGAGCGCCAACGACATTGTCGATCTGAACGATGGGACGCTGCAGAACGGAGCGACCTTCGCTCCTGGCAAGGTTGGGCAGGCGTTCAGCCTTGACGGAACCGATGACTACGTTAGCGTACCTGATCAGAGTGATTGGACTCTTGGTGATGATGAGTTCACCATCGACTTGTGGGTTAACTTCAAAGAGATTCCAATCCGTGCGCCGTTTGTCGACCATAATGAGGGCCCGGGAGAGACCAACAAATGGATTTTCTGGTACGACGATATTGGGCACAGGGGTCCCGGTGGTCCAGCCTTGCGATTTCACATCAACAGCCCCACCTTGGGTCCTCTTGATCCGGTGGTGTATCCCTGGATGCCACGCACCGATCGGTGGTACCACGTCGCGGTGACCAGAAGCGGAAGTAGTTACAGCCTTTACCTTGATGGGCAGAAGGTCATCACTGAGACAGACTCCAATACGATTCCCGATGCTGAGGTAGAGCTCTCCATTGGGCAGTCCGAGTTTCAGTACTTCTTCAACGGTCTTATTGATGAAGTCGAGATATTCGACCGGGCTCTGAGTGCTTCAGAGATTCGAGATATCTTCAACGCCGGAAGTGCGGGTAAGTGCAGGGAGTGTACTCCAGCACCGTCGGGCCTTGTGAGCTGGTGGCCTGGCGATGGGAGCGCCAACGACATTGTCGATCTGAACGATGGGACGCTGCAGAACGGAGCGACCTTCGCTCCGGGAAAGATCGGGCAGGCGTTTAGTTTTGATGGAACTGGCGCGGTGGTCGTCGCGGACAACGCAAATCTGAATCTCCAGCGGTTCACGATCGACGCTTGGGTGTTCCCAGAACGTGCAGATGGAGGCGCAGACAGTATTCTGAACAAAGAGGCTGATGTGCCACTTGCCTTAGAGGACATCCAATACGAGATTGCGATTAGGGGGTCAGGATTCCCCGGCGAAGGCTCGATCCCCGTGGGGAACTTTGTCTTCTTCATCGGCGGGATCAGTGGCCTCCCCGACGAATGGAGAGGTTGGGTGGATGGGGGTGCAGCCCTGCCGTTGAATGAGTGGTCTCACGTTGCGTTGTCATTTGACGGGACGACTGCTAGTGCCTACGTCAACGGAACGCTGACAAGAACCATTGGGGATCTCAGCGGAAGTGTGCCGGTTACGTCGGGTCCGCTTAACCCGAATCCACCGAATGACGGCCTTGGGGACAGCCCATGAAGAAGCTAGAGGGTGCTCCTCTGAATCTGGGATAATAGTTTTGGAACAGAAACCCGCGCGGAAACAAGGAGCACCCAATAGATGCTGCCACAGAACAAACCCGACCGTATCCGCATCCTCTTTGACGACCATCGCCTGGTGGCCAATGCCGGCCTGCTCGTGCCGGCCACCCTCGCCCGGCACCTGGGCCTGCGAGAACTCGTCGACCATCACCTTGACCTCGGCGGCGCGCCGGGACGGGCGAACACGGGGGACAAGATGCTGACGCTGGTCGCTTCCGCGCTGGCTGGCGGCGACTGCATCGACGACGCCGATGCGCTGCGCGCTGGTGGGACGGTCGGTGTTCTAGGCTGCGTGGTCAAGGCGCCATCCACCCTGGGGACGTTCCTGCGCAGCTTCCGGTGGGGGCATGTCCGTCAACTCGACCGCGTGAGCCGCCAGTTGTTGGCCCGGGCCTGGGCCGCTGGGGCCGGACCCGGCGACTCGCCCCTGACCATCGACCTGGACTCGACCATCTGCGAGACCTATGGACTGGCCAAGGAGGGAGCGCGCCACCACGGCTATACCGGCAAGCGGGGCTATCACCCCCTGTTGGCCGTCGCCGCCGGCACCGGCGACGTGCTGATGTCCCGGCTGCGCGAGGGCCGCGCCAACACCGCTCGGGGCGCCGCCCACTTCCTGCGTGAAACGGTGAGCCGGGTTCGCCGTGCCGGGGCCAGCGGGCAACTTACGGCGCGGGCCGACAGCGGCTTCTACGCCCACGCTCTCGTCGCCGCCTGTCGTGAGATGGATGTCCGCTTCTCCATCACCATCCGCCAGCACAAAAGCCTGCGGAACCTGATCGAGGCGATTCCCGATGCAGACTGGACGCCGGTCCCCTACTGGATGGACGGCGCCGCCGATGTGGCGCAGACCACCTACACCCCCTTCCGGACTGAGCCCGGCGCCGCACCGGTGCGGCTCATCGTCCGGCGGGTGAAGCCCACGCCCGGTTCCCAACTGGCCCTCTTCGCCACCTACAGCTATCACGGCTTCATCACCGACCGGGACGGAGAGACCCTGGAACTGGAGGCCGACCACCGCCGCCACGCCGAGATCGAGAACGCCATTCGAGACCTCAAGTACGGCGTCGGTCTGAACCACATGCCGTCCGGCCGCTTCGCCGCCAACGGCGCTTGGCTGGCGGTACAGGTGATGGCCCACAACCTGGCCCGCTGGACGGCGCGGATCGGTCTGGGCGAGCAGATCGCGACCACCAAGACCCTTCGGCGACGGTTCTTCTCCCTGGCCGGACGGCTCACCCGCTCGGCACGCCGCCTCACCCTGCATCTGCCACAGCGCTGGCCTTGGGAAACCCAGTTCAGTCGCGCCCTGGCACGGCTGCGAGCGATTCCACTCCCAGCCTGACGGCGCCCGTCCGCAACTGACCCGCCATCCGCCCAACCGAACGTCCCCGCAAACTCGCGCCAGTCCGGTCCGCGAGCACCTCTCGCCGCGTCCTCTCCCCGCCATCTCGCCCTACCCAACGTCCCCAGACGGTCACAAGGTCTCCCCGCGGCGGCTGAAGACAGACACCGGCCCCATTTACCCGAATCGTGCCCGGACCATCGCCTCCCTTTGCCCCTCATCACCCATTCTGCTGCTGCAACGTCATACCTTCGGTGGATTCGGGCTTAAGCTCGGCTCAAGATCGGCTCCTGTCTTCGACATCGACCCCAACCTGGCTTTCAACGGCCTGATAGATGAAGTCGAGATTTTTGACCGGGCTCTCAGCGATTCAGAGATTCGAGACATCTCCAACGCCGGAAGTGCGGGTAAGTGCAGGGAGTGTACCCCAGCTCCGTCGGGCCTTGTTAGCTGGTGGCCCGGAGATGGCAATGCTGGAGACATTGTCAGCGACAACGATGGCGCGCCTCAGAACGGTGCCACCGCTGACTTGGGCAAGGTTGGACAAGCGTTTAGCCTTGACGGGGTAGACGATTTTGTCCGGGTTAGCGATTCTGGCAGCCTGGGGATAACAGGCAATCTGACTGTTGAGGCTTGGGTCAATCCAGAAACTGACGTTATCAGCCTCCAGCGACTGGTCAGTAAGTTCACGGCCACCGGAGCTTCTACGGATCCCGGTTACCGCTTGCAGATACAAGGTGGCGGATTCCTTTTTGAAGTCGGCGATGGGACTAATTCAGCTGCGGCAGTTTCAGCCCCGATTGCAGTTGCAGGTGACTGGTTCCACGTTGTTGGGGTGAGAAACACAGGCACGGGCACGCTAAGCCTTTATGTCAACGGGGTGCTGGAATCTAGCGTAAGTGATTTGACCGTGAGTCCACAGTCCCCCAATGACCTGTTTATCAGCTCTAACAACGGTGGTGCCGAGTTTTTCGACGGCCTGATCGACGAGGTCTCCGTTTACAGCCGTGCGCTCAACGCAAGTGAAATCCGGGCTGCCTTCTTAGCTGGCAGCGCCGGCAAGTGCAAGGCCGAAGACACCACCCCACCTCGCTGCGAGGTGATCGGAGTCAACGTGGCCCACCCGCCGACCCCGACGAACCTCCTGGTCGAAGTCCAGGACACCGGAAGCGGCCTTGACGCGATCAACGGTCTCGTTGTGAAGAACGCCGTGGTGAACATCCCGGCGTTCTCCGTGGGCACGACCGCGGTGGTCCAGGTCGTTGCCGACAAGATCGACGAGAGCAAGCGGTCCAGGGTCGAGATCCAGGCCATCGACGTTGCGGGCAACAGCTCGACCTGCGATCCCGTATTGGCGACCTTAAGCCGCGAATCAGGCTCACTGTCGGTTAGAGACATCCGCTCGGAGGAGAGATACCTGACCATCAGCCCCAACGGACGAGCGTCGTCCCTGGTGATGGCGAACGTGAACGGAAGATGGTTCCGGGCTCTTGGCTTGGATCAGCAGTCCGTCACAATCGACCTGGGGTCTGCGATGACGGATGGCTCGGAGAACACGGTCACGCTGTGGGCCTCAAGTGACACGACCATACTGTTGGCCGACGCCGCCCCGAGGAACGCCACAATATCGGCAGCGGTGCGACCGTGGTGGCACTCAGCATGGTCCCAGGCGCCGGGTCGTGGCGGGTAGACAGAGAAAGGAGAGCGCCGATGAAGGTCGTCAAATCCTATGTGAAGCCGAGGCTCCGAAAGTACGGGAAGCTGAGATCGCTCGCTCAGGGAAGCTTCTAGACCTCGTCGTCGACCTCCTCACCTATCGGGTCCAGATGTTCTCCGAGAACGGGGAGTTCCTGACGAGCTGGTCGATAGAAGCGGAGGAAGGCGAATCGCCGCCCACCGGCATCTCGATAGATTCAGAAGACGTCGTCTATCTAGTCACCGATCGAAGGGTCCTGAAGTACAGCACTGAAGGCGCCTTGGTAGATGAGTGGGCCCTCGCGGCCGACGCGGCTGGGCAATTCCAGGGCTCTACAAGCATCGCGGTCGATGCAGCCGGAAACCTCTACGTCGCAGACCAGGGCAACGGCCGCGTGCGGAAATTGAGTGACACTGGCCAGATCCTCCTGGGATGGGGAGAAGCCGGGACGGGTCCGGGCCAGTTCCAGTTGCCCTCCGCTCTGGAAGTGGGCCCCGACGGTAGGGTCTACGTCGCGGACCAGCGCAACAACCGCATCCAGGTGTTCAGCGCGGACGGCGAGTTCCTGAATCTGTGGGGAGGATAGCGTCACGGTCCCCGCAATCAGTACCGACCCGGCACTCAAGAATACCTAGAAGCTGCCTTGGGCCAGGGAGCGCAGCTTCCCGTACTTTCGGAGCCGAGGCTTTACATAGGTCTTTCCGCTCTTCACCGAGTGTCCTCCTCGTCTATGGTGCCTGAGACCACGCTGAGTGCCACCACGGTCGCGCCGCTGGCGAAATGCTCGCGTTCTTGGGGACCACGTCCGACAACAGTATGGTCGTGTCGCTTGAGGCCCACAGGGTGACGGTGTTGTCCGAGCCGACTGCCATCGCAGATCCCAGGTCGATAGTGACGGACTGCTGATCCACCCCGAACTGGAACCATGTCCCGTTCACGTTCACCATCACGGTGGACCCGGACGGTCCGTTGGGGCTGATGGTGAGGTACCTTTCCGTTGACGCGATCCCCGTGAGCGGCAGTGTGCGCGAGTCACGAGTCAACGTTGCCAGAACCGGATCGCACGTCGAGCTGTTGCCTGCGACGTCGATGGCCTGAATCTCGACCCTGGACCGCTTGCTCTCGTCGATCTTGTCGGCGACCACCTGGATCACCCCGTTGGTACCCACCGAGAACGCCGGGATGTTCACCACAGCGTTCTTGGCGATCAGGCCGTTGATCGCGTCAAGCCCGCTCCCGGTGTCCTGGACCTCCACAAGGAGATTAGTCGGGGGCGGCGCGTGGGCGATGTTGACTCCGATGACCTCGCAGCGAGGAGAGGTGGTGTCCCCCTCCGGAGGCTCCCCGCCGTTGATCTCCAACATCGCAGCAGGGGGGATCTCCACAGAGTTGAACGCAATGAATGGTCCGTTCACCGGTATGCTAGACGGGATCGAGAACTCGAACCTAAAACCAGCGAAGTCTTCGTTCGCTGCTACCAGCCCTTGCACGAAGGATGTGACATCCAATGAAACAGCACCCTCGCCGTTGTGAGCGAAGGTCGTAAGCAGTAACCCAGCGTCCCAATCGTCTAACCCGACAGAACCGTTAGCCGTGCTTGAGTACGCAAAGACGTCGATGTCGAAGGGGAAAGGTCCAAGCGACCTAAACACGCCGAGGAGGAGAGTCGCATCGAATATGGTACCGCTCAAGCTGCTGATGTCGAACTCGACTATACCCCGGGCCTCGAAGTTGGGCACGTCAAGAGCCTGAACGACAGATCCGTCTACAACCGAGTCGGGATACCGTCCTTGAGAATCCCCACCCATCCCTTATGTTTGCGTCCGCCACAGCGACTAGTGTTGTTGCTGGTGCGAGACTCGGCCCCTCGATCCCAACCACACCCACAGGAGTGGTGCGGTTTGTGGTCGTCCCGTCGCCCAGCTGACCGGAGGTATTCGACCCCCAACACTTGATGCCTCCTCCGGCTGTTATCGCGCAGTTGTGAACTCCACCAGCGGAGACGGCGTCCACCCCGCTGGTTAGCCCCGTGACGTCCACAGGGATGAGGCGGTTCGCGAAGGTCCCGTCCCCAATCTGACCGTGAGAGTTTCTTCCCCAGCACTTGACACCGCCTACCGAGGTCAACGCACATGTGTGTTCGAATAGCGCAGACACTGTGGCAACGCCGCTAGTTAGCCCAGTCACGTTGACAGGCGTGGTGCGCATTACCGTGGTGCCATCGCCGAGTTGGCCCCTGTTGTTAGATCCCCAGCATTTGAGGCCGCCGATGGTAGTCAACGCACAGGTATGTGCATTCCCCGTGGCAACGCCAGCCACTCCGCTGGTTAGCCCCGTCACGTCCACTGCTGTTGGCCGCGTCACCGTCGTGCCGTCCCCAATCTGACCGTCTATATTTCTCCCCCAACACTTGAGACCGCCAGCCGTGGTAAGCGCGCAGGTGTGGGCGAATCCTGCAATAACACCGACCACACCGCTGGTCAGCCCGCTGACGTCAGCGGGCGTCAGGCGGGGGGTGAACGTTCCATCTCCAAGCTGGCCCCAGTCGTTGCGTCCCCAGCATTTGAGGCCCCCTGCCGTGGTCACCGCGCACGTGTGGCCGAATCCGATCGCGACGGCGCTCACCCCACTCGTTAGGCCGGTCACGTCCAGAGGCGTGGCGCTGTCGGTGGTTGTCCCGTTTCCAATCTGACCGTACGCGTTGAAGCCCCAGCACTTGAGCCCACCTGAGGTAGTCACGGCACAGGCGTGGAACCACCGGGTAGAGATGTCACCCACGCCGCTGGTCAGCCCTACCACGTCCACAGGCGCACTTCGATTCGTGGTCGTCCCGTCACCAAGAGAACCCTCGAAGTTGTCCCCCCAGCACTTGACGCCACCAGGCGCGGTCAGTGCGCAGGTGTAGTTGTTGCCGGCGGAGACGGAGGTGGCTGTAGCGGCGGAGGCCGGCTGCACCGGTACCGCCAGGAAGGCCGCTGCGACCACAAGAACCAGCCCAATGCCTCGCCACAGCAGCCCACTTGCTCTAAGTCGGTGAGTAACCATCTGCTCCCCTCTGGCTTCCGTTCTCATCGAACATTTTCCGTAACCGTTGGATATCTCATTCCGATTTGCAGTGCCTGACGAACTAGGTCTAACGGCCTCCGGTATCCTCGATGCTCATGCCGTTTCCCCCTGCCCGCCCTGTTCACTCCTCCTACGACTGGGCTAGTCCGGATTGTCAGGCGTACAGGTCTGTGTGCATGGTGGACACCTTCTCCTACGAATCTCGAAGACCTCCGTCCGAGCGACGTTAAGGATTCGACGGGCAGGTGTCCTCCTGACCACACACTCAGCAGAGTTCGGGTAGGAGGAGGTCAGGCTAAGCCCGAATCCACCGAAGGAGGGCGTCGGGTCAGTGTCCTGAAGCGGCAAGAGGGTGCTCCTGTGAATCTGGGATAATGGTTTTGAAACAGCAAAGCCGACCCCAGAACAAGGAGCACCCAATAGGTGCTACCACGCAACCATCCCGATCGCATCCAAATCGCGTTTGACGACCACCGCCTCGTGGCCAATGCTGGGCTGCTGCTCCCGGTGACCCTAGCCCAGCACCTGGGCCTGCGTGAAGTCGTCGACAGCCACGTCGACCTGGGAGACGCGCCGGGGCGGGCGAACCCGGGAGACAAGCTGCTGACCCTGGTGGCCTCGGCGCTGGCTGGGGGCGACTTCATTGACGACGCCGACGTGTTGCGTACCGGCGGGACAGCTGGCGCCATCGGCTGCGTAGTCAAGGCGCCATCCACCCTGGGAACTTTCCTGCGCAGCTTCCGGTGGGGCCACGTCCGCCAGTTGGATCGGGTGAGCCGGGAGCTGCTGTCCCGGGCCTGGGCCGCTGGTGCGGGACCCGGTGAAGGGCCGTTGACCATCGACCTAGACTCCACCATGTGCGAGACCTACGGACTGGCCAAGGAGGGGGCGCGTCACCATGGTTACACTGGCCAGCGGGGCTATCACCCGCTGCTGGCCATCGCCGCCGGCACCGGCGACGTGCTGATGTCTCGGCTTCGCGAGGGCCGGGCCAACACCGTTCGTGGCGCCGCCCACTTCCTGCGGGAGACCGTGGGCCGGGTGCGCCATGCTGGGGCTACAGGACAACTCACGGTGCGGGCCGACAGCGGCTTCTATGCCCACGCCCTGGTCGTCGTCTGCCGCGAGATGGATGTCCGCTTCTCCATCACCATCCGCCAACACGCCCGCCTCAGGGAGTTGATTGAGGCGATTCCCGAGGAGGACTGGACGCCCGTCCCCTACTGGATGGACGGCGGCGCCGACGTGGCCGAGACCACCTACACTCCCTTCCAGGGTGAGCCCGAAACCGCCCCAGTGCGGCTCATCGTGCGGCGGGTGAAGCCCACGCCCGGTTCCCAACTGGCCCTCTTCGCCAGCTACAGCTATCACGGCTTCATCACCGACCGGGACGGGGAAACCTTGGAACTGGAGGCCGACCATCGCCGCCACGCCGAGATCGAGAATGCCATCCGAGACCTCAAGCACGGCGTCGGCCTCAATCATTTCCCCTCGGGCCGCTTCCCCGCCAACGGCGCCTGGCTGGCCGTTCAGGTGCTGGCCCATAACCTGGCCCGCTGGACCGCGCGCATCGGTCTGGGCGAGGGGGTGGTGACCACCAGGACCCTCCGGCGGCGCTTCTTCTCCCTGGCCGGACGGCTCACCCGCTCGGCCCGCCGCCTCACTTTGCATCTGCCACAGGGCTGGCCTTGGGAAACCCAGTTCACTCGCGCCCTGGCTCGATTGCGAGCCCTGCCATTGCCTGCCTGACGGCACCGACGGCGCCTGACACGTCCACCAGACTACTCAACCACCCCACAGAGTCGCACCGGCCCGGTCCGCGATTGTCTTCCCTTGCATGCTGTCCCGCCGACCCCGCCCCAGCGCCGCTGCCCAGGACCGCCATCGGCGCCACCAACTCCAACCAAAGGCCGCCACCGGCCCCATTTATCGGAATCGAGCGCGGACCGTCGCGTCCCACGGCCCTCACCCCTTGTTCCAACCCCAAGGCCGCTCCGCATCGGTGGATTCGGGCTTAGGGAATAGTCTCGTTAGAAACGCGAGGAGACCAGGCAACGGCCGCCCAGGTCAGGGACTGCACTTGCCAAAGGTGCCCTTTGGGAAAGTTCGGCGCTTGCGGTTTAGCGCGAGACGACTTTCTCAGATATAGAGATCGGGGGCGACGATCGGTGCGGGCGGCTCCGAACTTGCCCCTTCGCTCTCCAAACGACAACTGAGGGGTCAGTTTGAGTAACTACGTGGCGGGCCAGTCTGGACAGCACGTAATACCTTCTCGCAGAGATTTGCCCTGGCCTTGTAACAGCAGCTCAGGTTCCCTCTTATGGGGAAGGGGGACAAATACGCAGAACCTTCGAGGTGCCCGTGGCTATGACACCCCAACGAGCCTCAATCATCGGGGCCACTCCCGTACCATGTTCCTCTGGTCTTCCGTGAGGGGCGAGGATCTGCCAGGCAGGTCTCGTCTTAAGCGCGCGATCTCCTTGAGTGCATCCTCTCCGGACATTCCGTGGCGCACAAGGTAGCAACCCACCACCACACCGGTCCTGCCCAATCCGGCCATGCAGTGCAGATACACCACCTTGTCCGCTTCCACCGCCGCGTCGATGGTGTCGAGGATGTCGGTCATCACCTCAACCGTGGGCGAACTCATGTCTTCTATCGGCTGCCTCTGGTGCTCGGGCCCGGCGCTGAGGTGGTCCGATTCTTCGGCCAGGACCTTCAAGTAGGGCTCCAGCTCGCCCCTCTCGGTAAGATCGACAAACGCCGAAACACCGTTTTCGAGCAGCCAGCGCAGCTTTGGCCTGGCGTCCTCAAGGTACACCGAGCCGGGATACTCGCCGGCCAGGACACGGCCCGGGCTCACCCAGTATGCGCGAGGTAATGGATGCTCAACTTCCAACGCGGTCCCCCCGTGAAGCTGGCATACCGTGCAAGGTGTCTAAGCGGGCAAGTCTGGGGGACCCGATGGTCGTCGCGTAAGGACCCCGGCGCCATTTCACGGCGGAGGGATTACGCCGGATAGCGGACGCGCTGGTCAAAGACGCCTAAGTTCGGATGCACCGGTCGTGGATAGCCCCGCGACGAATTTCATCGAGAGGGAGTTTACGCAATGGCGGGCGTTGGTCGGGGTGAGCCCTTCACCCAGGAAAACATGGCCAAGATGGCCGCCACAGTTAGCGCACTCGATCTCGATTCGCATACCGTCGGGGTCGGGTAGCCGGTTCACTGCTCCCGGTATCTCTTGGTCGAACGCCGGCCATCCACAGTGAGCGTCGAACTTATCGTCGGAACGATATAGCTCTGCTTCGCACCGGCGGCAAACGTAAACGCCCATCTCATAGAAGTCATCGTACTCTCCGGTGAAGGGTCGTTCAGTGCCCTTCCCTTCGATTACGAGGCGCTCCTTCGGAGATAGCGGGTTGTAGTTTGAGGTTTTCATGGTACAAGTCTAGCAGACTCGACTTGAGGTAGGGGAGCAGGACGGCGGTGCCTGCGTTCTCCAGAGGTCAGGCCACCGCTGCCTTGCACGCCCATATAGACCGCGAGGGGGCCAAGAGGTGGCAAGATGGATGGTCAACCTGACGGACGGCCACAACGCGGCTCCGGAAAGAAATCCTTCGCCTTGGACAAGGTCGTTTCGCGATCGTCCTGTGACGCGTGCCGCTGAGGACTGGGGCTCGACCTCTGAACCCAACGGCTCCGAAAACCCAGATTCCCCACCTGACATGGTTGGGAGCTGCTTGGTGTGCTTTCAGGGGGTGTCCGGATGTCGACCAGGGGTGACGCATGACATGATCGGGCATCGGACAGGGTCTCGGGTGCCGTCTTTGAGGGTATCGGCAGCGGGTCGCTGCCAATTATGGCTGTTCTCAGGCCAAAGAAGGCATGGCCGAGCCTGGCAACTCGGCAGAGTCGCCTACAAACCGATGCTCCAGGCAGGGTCGCCTATGCTCGATGCGGCTCGGCAGCCAGCGCCAATATCCTCTGCCGCGCCCTGAGCAGCAACTCGTATGAGGGATGGCCCCGGGCCAGACGGATGATCAACCTCCTGGCGTGACGCATCACACGGCCCGGTAGGGCGATCAGGGCGAAGCGCACCGCCTTCAGACGCTTGCCCACCCACTGTTTGCCCAACACCAGCCGCTTCATGGCAGAGTTCAGGTTGAAGGCCAGCACCGATATGGCCCACCATGCGGCGTTGGCCCCGAACAGCCCCGACGGCAGCCGGCCCCCAGCCAAGTCACTCTTCAGAACGCTGTGGACCTCCTCGCCCTTGCCGCACCTCTGTCTCGACCACCAGATCAACTCATCTGCCGTAATGCTCCGGTTGGTCACCACGCCGAAGACCTTGTACCAGCCTCTGTTGGACAGCTCCATCGCGGGGAATGGAAGCTCCATCTGCCCCTCCATTCCCGGCAGAGGCTGTTCGATCAACCGCTCCCTGGTAGCTATGAACCGATACTCAGGGCTGTTCTTGGAGTGCCCTATCCAGTTAGGCACGAAGTTCACATCAGCCCACTGCTGACCCGTGTCCACACGATGCTCCCCAACCTTGCGGTACAGCGTCTGCCAGTCTTGCTCGGCGACCTCGGACACCGCACGGCGGAACTCCGTCGTCACGTCGACCCCAACCGCAAACTCGATCACCCCGAACCGCTCGTCTCCACCCTCCGCGCAGTACCGCAGCAACTCCCGCTGGTACCCCGCCGTATCCGACCTCAGCATCACCTTCTCCACCCCCGCAGGCAGACGGCCCAGCGCTTCAATCAACACTCGCAACTGCTGATGGCCCGCAGGTACGTTGCCGTCCCGAAACTCCGAATGCACGATCAACTCGGCCTCTGACCAGTAGGTGATCAGCGGCTGGTACGCCCTGTACTTCTTGTAGCTGGGGAGCGCCTCCTGCTTGCGCGTCTCCACCAGTGTGGCATCCATGTCCAGAGTGGCCTCGGTCTGAGGCGAACGGCTCTGCGCGAAGCCCACCAGGTCGGCGTTCACCTTGCGCAGACCCTTCATAGCTCCATTGGGAGCAGGTATGAATGCTCTGTGAGCTTCCCGCATCGACTCCTCGCCCGCGTCATGGAACCTCTCCAGATACCGGAACACCGCAGACTCCGACGGCACGCTCCGACGACGCTCGACTCGCCATCTCTTCTCCAACGCCCTGCGCTCGCTGAGACGCATACCACAGGTCTCGAACTCTCGAAACATCCTGCACAGCCCTCTGTCCTTCTCAAGGAGATCAAGGTCGGACACCGACTCGCCGCCTGCCAAGTTCAGCAGCATCAGCGAGATGATCATCTGGCTGTCCGTCCAGCCCTGACCTCTCTCCCGCAGTCTCACGTGGCGCTCTACCGATGACCTCAAACCCGCTGCTTGCATCAACTCCAGGTACGTCATCAGGCCGGACAGCCCCGTCATACCCGTCGAGCCCTTCTCCTGCTCGTACTGGAATGCCAGTAAGCCTTGCTTCATAATAGCTGCACCTCGTTGGTGATCGTTTCTCTTGGTCAAGAAACATCTTAGCCCGCTTCGTGGCGGGCGCCAACGAGGTCTTTCTCTTATCTAGGTGGGGAATCTGGGAAAAGGGGTCCCCTTGTGCCATAGCCAGAGTGGGGCCTAGAATGGGGGCTCCAGAAGGACTCCCTTTCCGGTGCACCTTAAGGGACGTGCCAAAGTAATCCAGGTCGTCACATTTCTATCATCTGAATAACCTATGGCCGCATAACACTCGCTGACCCCAGTGTTCAGAAGCGGGGAGTAGATGAGGTAGCCCGACAAAGTGGTGCTTGATCCGTACCGAGCGTCGGAGAAGCAGATCAACTCCGTTTGGGAGTCGATGCAATGGGAATAGCCCACCGGGTTTTTCCAGGCCCACCGGTTGGCTAGCCCATGGTCTCCGTATGAGTCGATTGACTTCTTAGCAAATGGCTACCATATCTTCTTCTGCCCTGACGAATGGACCGCGGTTGGTTTCAGCGCGCATGGTGGAACCGAAGATTTCGTCATTCAACCGCCTTTGGTACTGGTCTTTGCTAGAGGTCAAGGCAAGACCCCTGCAGAAATCATCTCCACTGGGCGAGCAGCAGCAGAAAGTCTGGCGGGTTTACTTGATGTCCTGCTGGGCGGCGGTTATCCAATTCTGACGAAGGCATATGAGGCGGTATTCCGAAAGGACAGGATCGAGACAATAAAATACTATCCTGCCCGGACACGGGTTGGGATGAAGGGTGTAACTAAGGCCGAAGTATCGAGGGTGCTCGCTCCGCTAGCCAACGGTATCCTCGAGGATCTTGCCGACCACGTCCGACTTGCCCTGAGGTGGTACGGCAAAGGGATATCCGAGGAGCATCCGGTAGACAAATTTATTTCATTGTATGAATGCTCACTGGCAATCGTTTCACGCCGGCATTACAATACCCAGACGCCTACGCAGGTCGAGATGCACCTCCTAGACGAATGTTTGGAGACTGGGTCAGGGATGCCGTCAAGCCTCAAGACGACCTCGACGAGAGAGAGAAGTTTGGTCCGTTTGGTCGAATCGTCGGGAAGCGAAACCGCATATTCAAGGCAAACGACCTTGGTGTCGATCCGGATGAGATTGCGGATGTGGTCTCTTGCGCGACACAGGTGCTAAAATGGGCGTTAAGTGAGCTTCCGTCCCAGAATCAATAACGATGGAACGGAGGAGAGGACCAGGGGCTGAGAACCACAGGGGGCAAGACCTTCTCGACTCGAGCAGGCCCTGCCAGAAATGGTCGCCCTACACCGCCCTACCCGGTAGCAATCGCATAATACGCGTGCTGCCGGGGCACAATGCGAAACCCGCATTGGCAACGGAAGCCTGAGAATCTCTTAATACGCGCCCGCCATCGACGATTTGACCCCTCAAGATCGTCAGGGTTGGCTAGGATCCTAGTACCTTCGGCCTGCACCGGCGAGCGGGGAGGACACTGCGCTACGAAGTTCGTGGGATACCTGCAGTCGTGTGAGGCGCGTCGCAGCCCGTGACCATCCTAAGCCCCATTTAGCAGCGCGAACCGGGCATTTGATTCGCGCTGCCGGTCCCCACCTCTTCGTCCTCGCGACCCAAAGGAAGTCCTTCTGGTGCGCCCGATTCTACGTCCTTAAGTGGCTACGACGCGAGGGACTCCCATTTTGGAGGGCCGCGATGCCGAGTCAAACTTTGAGTGGAGGGCGGTCCCTTGGTTCGAGGTGGCCAGCAGCAGTCTGATCCGTTGAGGCGCGAATCACGCCGACGGTGGTCTCGGAGTGTATAATCCAGCACTGTCAACGTTGATTTTGAGGAGGAGATGAGAATGCCGAAGTTCCGATCACTGCCCCTAAGTGAGGCTATGATCAAGACCGCCTCTGGAAAAAGGGCACAGGTAATCAAGGAATACCTGGGATTCATCGAGCGGCTGGGACGAGATGAGGCCGGGCATCTGCAGGTCGACGAGGGTGAGTCGATTGCAGCCGTCCGAGGACGACTGGGCGCCGCGGCTAGGCAAGCTGGTCTCGATCTAAGGATCAGGCGCACTGGCGAGGATATCTACTTCTGGGTTGAGAAGGTGGCCCGGAGAAAGCGGAGCCGACGGTCGAGCCAATAAGGGATTCAGACCCTGTCAGCCCGGGTCCCTAGCCGAGCCCCAGCGTGGAAATGTTGGTCGGGGAGGCGTACCCGAACCTCCGGCCTCGCCGTCCCGAACGCCCCACGCTACCAAACTGCGGGTCTGCCATAGCCACTTTTGTAAAAGGCGGAGGTAAAGTGGACCACGTGGGCGTCTCGACTGCCTGAATTGTGGCGGTGGAAAATCGTACCGTCCTCTGCCTTTCGTAAGGCTGATTATCAGTCTATGGAAGGTGTTATGGATGTATCACGTGGAGATTTACGTACGAGTTCGCCGGGCCTGCATGGTAGAAGGGATGAGCGTTCGGGAAGCCTCCCGGGTGTTTGGCCTGCACCGGGACACGGTGCGCAAGATGCTGGCCTACTCGGCGCCCCCAGGATACCGACGCCAGGACCCACCCCGCCGGCCCAGGCTTGAGCCCTTCACCGGGGTGATTGACGCCATCCTGGAAGCTGACCGCCAGGTTCCCAGGAAGCAGCGCCACACGGCCAAGCGGATCTTTGAGCGGCTGCGTGACGAGCACGGGTTCGACGGTCAGTACACCATAGTCAAGGACTATGTGAGGGAGCGCCGGCGGCGGACCCAGGAGATGTTCGTCCCCTTGTCCCACGCGCCAGGCCACGCCCAGTGCGACTTTGGCGAAGCCCGGGTGATCATCGGCGGGGTGGAGCGGAAGGCGCACTACTTGGTGCTGGACCTGCCCCACAGCGATGGCTGCTTCGTGAAGGCCTATCCGGCAGAGACCACCGAGGCGTTCCTGGACGGCCACGTCTCGGCTTTCGCCTCTCTGGGCGGCGTGCCCCAGAGCATTCTGTACGACAACACGAAGCTGGCGGTGGCCCGGATACTGGGCGACGGCAGGCGCCAGCGGACCCGAGCCTTCACCGAGTTACAGTCCCACTACCTGTTCGAGGATCGGTTCGGCCGTCCTGGCAAGGGCAATGACAAGGGGAAGGTGGAAGGGATGGTGGGCTACGTGCGCCGCAACTTCCTGGTACCCGTGCCGTCCTTCCAGAGCTTTGACGCCCTGAATGCCCACCTGGAGGAGCGCTGCCTGGCACGGATGGACTCCGTGCTGCGAGGACACGATGAGACCATCGGCCAGCGCATGGAGCGGGACCTGGAAGCCCTGCTGCCCCTGCCCGCCGTGCCCTATGATGCCTGCAATAAGCAGGCCAGCCGGGTGAGCTCCCTGTCCCTGGTCCGGTACAAGACCAATGACTACTCGGCGCCGGTGGCCTTTGGACACCGGGACGTGCTGGTAAAAGGCTACGTGGCTGAGGTGGTGATCAGCTGCGGCGCTGAGGTCATTGCCAGACATCCCCGCTCCTACGAAAGGGACGACTTCGTCTTCGATCCCATCCACTACCTGCCCCTGTTGGAGCAGAAGACGGCGGCCCTGGACCAGGCCGCTCCGTTGCAAGGATGGCAACTCCCCGAAGAGTTCGCTACGCTGCGCCGTCTGCTGGAGTCCAGGATGGGACGGAGGGGCAAGCGGGAATTCGTGCAGGTGCTGCGACTTCTGGAAAATTTCTCCCACCAGGAAGTCCACCACGCCGTGCAGGACGCCCTCCGGCTGGGCGCCATCAGTTTTGATGCCGTGAAGCACCTGCTGCTGTGTCACCTGGAAGGACGACCCCCCAGGCTTGACCTGGACCTCTATCCCTACCTGCCCCGGGTCAGCGTGAAGACCACCAGCGCCACGGACTACCTGGCCCTCCTGCCGGGGAGGGCGGCATGAGCAACCGGTCCACGCTGCTCCTGGAACACCACCTGAAGGAACTACGGCTTCCCACCTTCCTCAGGGAGTACCGCAAGCTGGCCGCCCAGTGCGCCGCCGAGAATGTGGACCACCCTGACTACCTGCTGCGTCTCTCCGAACTGGAACTCATTGACCGACACCAGCGCATGGTGCAGCGCCGGATCCGGGCCGCCCGTTTCCCTGCCGTCAAAAGCCTGGACACCTTCGACTTCCTGGCCATACCCTCGGTGAACAAACAACTGGTCATGGAACTGGCCCGGTGTGAATACATCGAGCATAGGGAGAATGTCATCACCGTCGGCAACAGTGGCACCGGCAAGACCCACGTGGCCCTGGGTCTGGGCCTGGCCGCCTGCCAAAAGGGAATGTCCGTAGGCTTCACCACCGCCGCGGCCCTGGTCCACGAGCTCATGGAGGCCAGAGACGATCGCCGGCTGCTCAACCTGCAGCGGCAACTGGCCCGCCTCAGGCTTCTCATCATCGACGAGTTGGGCTTCGTCCCCCTCTCCACCACCGGTGCGGAACTCCTCTTCGAGGTCTTCAGCCAGCGCTACGAACGGGGCTCCGTCCTGGTCACCACCAACCTGCCCTTCGACGAGTGGACCGACGTGTTCGGCTCCGAGAGGCTCACCGGCGCTCTGCTTGACCGGCTCACCCACCACGTTCACATCCTGGAGATGAACGGCGACAGCTACCGTCTCAAGCACAGCCGGCAGAGCGCCGCCTCCCAGGTATCGGATGATCCGGTCGACTCCTGACTCACTCCGGAACTGCGGACCCCTGCTCCTGACCTGATCCCACCCGGCTCCCAATTCAGTCCTTTCTCATCGTGCCGGTGGTACACGATTCCTCCGCCGCAGTGGTACACCTTCTCGCCGCCCTTGACACTCCGCACACGAGTTCATCCCTTCGCCCAGGACCATCCAGAGGTAGGCGGCCATGTGGTAGTCGACGCTGCCGAACTCGCACAGCTCCATGATGCTGAGCGGGGTCTCCGAGAACTTCCGGATGGTGAAGTTGCTGCCCCGCTTCGAGACGTCGCCCCCATAGACGATGTTGATACGCGAGCCGTCCGGGAGGACGGCGTCTACGATCGGGTTTCGGTACGTGGCGGGCTTCTTGATCCGTTCGGCGAGACGGAGGACGAACCGGTCGAGCTCCTCCATCTCGTTGAAGGTCAGGGCGGACTTGAGCGCCTTGAAAGTCTTGTGTTCGATGAAGATCGGCCCCAGTCCGCTGCAGCTGATGTCCTCGATATAGGAGTCGAGGACCATAGGCTGGAGAACCCCGAGACCGACCTTGTCCCGGACGAGAAAGTGTTTGACGGCTCTTAGCTCCTGAGGCGTTACGCGAATCCTCTCCTGACCGGCGCTCTTCTTGGTCAGGAAGCCGAAGAGGCCGGCGCCGCTGCGGAACGGGTTCTTGGTCTCCAGCGAGCAGATCTTGTCGACGCAGTAGAGCAGGGCCTCCTTCTTTTCTTCGTCGGTCTTGACATCGTCTAGAACCCCGAAGAAATCGAGGAGCCTCTCCTCTACCCGGGTCATCATGTCGCCAAGCTCTATGGTGAGGCTCGGCTCAATCGAGATGTAGTGGTCTCTAGCATCCTCCTCGTCCGCGCAGATGTGGGTGAAGATGCCGCTCCCCACCGGATATATGATGTTGGGGAGCTTGATATCCCCGTCTTTCCTCGAGAGTGTTTCCTTGTATTCCGGCAGGCCCAGCTCTTCGACCGGCAGCATGTGAAGGTACTCGAGGAGATGTGGATGGCCCTGAGTGCCCTCCTGGAGTGGCTGGGGCAGTGTGCGAAAGAAGGGACACTTGAAGAGGTCCTCTCCGTGTTGATCTTCGACTTCCCTTGGCTCGAAGGGGAGATTGAGAGAGACCATCTCTGGCTAGGCCCTCGTTCTCGAGATAGGGATGATCCTCATACCGATGCCTGGCTCAACGGTGAAACTTATCAGGTTGTCCGCGGTCTTATGCGCGCCCCTGATCTTGCCGACCTCCAGCACCTTTATCAGCTGGTCGCCGATCTCCTCGATTCGCAGCTTGAAGTGCGCATCGCAGATCGACCGGATGCGAAGGAGCGACCCCTCGTCGAAGGCATAGGTATGGACCACGTTCATAACGGTCTTGCCTTGATCGCAAAGCGCCTTGCAGTCCTCGAAGAAGGCGATGGCCCGGGTGATCTCGCTGTTCAGCATGAGGGAGGTGATAGAGTCGACTACTATAAGATCCACTTCGGGGTGTCTTGCAATGTCCTCCAGCAGTACATTGAACACTTCCGTCGGGTTCCAGCCCGTTCTCGTCGTCTGTGCCGGAAATATGACGGCATGCCCCAGTAGAAATCTATCCGAGATGTCCAGGTTCAGGCTCTGCATTTGCGTAATGAGGCTTTTGACCGTGTTCTCCGAGGTGTAGACCACCGCTCTCAGCTCGTTCCTCAGAGAGCCCCATAGTATCTGCTGGGTCAGTACCGATTTCCCCGAGCCCGACTGTCCCTCTATCAGCGTCAATGACCCCTTGGGAATGCCGCCCCCCATCTTCGAGTCGATCTCTTCGTTTCCGGACGAGATCAGGCTGGCCCTGTCCTCTTCCAGGAACTGCTCTTCGTCCTGTTCGTCTATGGCTGGGACCAGCTCCGGTTCTACCATCGAGCCCTCCTATCCGGAAAAGTTGATCGAAGCTGTGACACCATTGGGTGTCGATACGGTCCTGAGGTTGGACGTGCCCGCACCGACGGCAGGGCTCAGCTTCGCCTGGATCTTGATTTCCTCTCCAGGGTTGAGGATCCCCGGATCGAACACCTCGGTGGTGGACGCCACCGCATCGAGGAAGATGCCGTCGACGATCCACTGGTTATCGCCCGGCGGGGTCGACGTGCTGAAGGGAAGCCAGATGATCACGTACGTCCCGCCGCCGTCGTAGTATTGGACCACCAGGTCCCAGTCCGAGAAGTCTTTGAGCGCCTCCTGACCGTCGTTCCGAAAGACCAGGTCAACGAGTGACCCCGCCGTGCTGGTTGTGGATGTGACGGCCGACATGCGGGTGCGCGAGATCTCGCCCATGCGGCTCTCCATCTGTTTCAGGGAAGCCGAAAGGTCCTCGAACGAAGACAGAGAGCTTTCCGACAGCATGAGGGTTCCCATCAGCATGACACCCATGGCGAGGAGCGATACGATCGCGGTTCCCATAGCACCTACATACTGAAAAAGTGTTCATCGGACACGCCAATAGGGATGACGACCTTGTCGAGATAGATGCCCGCCGAGAGGGCCGTGGCGAAGTTCAGGTTGATCTTGAGCGTGGTCGACGGGCCCCACTCGGTACCGTTCTCCAGCTCGTAGGTCCAGTAGGGCAGTCCGGCCGCGTCATCGATGTACGAGTAGTGCTGGAAGTCGCCCTGAGCGCCGAAGAACACGTCCGTCTTCTCTATGGCGAGAATCCGAGAGTCTCCCACGTTCTTGACCCAGATGAAGATGTCGAAGTTGCCGTCGCTGTTCGTGTCGACCCAGTTTCCGGAATCGTCTAGCTCTCCCACGGCGTGGATTATGGATGGATGGCTCTTGATGCGCTCGCTCGCCGTGGTCGCGGCGGCCGTCACGGCGCTGGTACTTCTGTTGAGCGCCGGGTAGAGTGCGTTCAGGATCACCATCACCGACATGACACCGGCTATGGTGAGCAGAACCGTCGTTATGGCCTTGTCCACGGCTAGTCCTCCTCCAACCCCAGCATCAGTGAGAGGAGTCCCGAGTCGGGCTTCTCCTGTCGCTCCAAGATAGTGTGCAGCTGCGCGAGCAGTACCATGGACGTTCGCATCGAAGCCGCCCCTTCACAGCCGGGGTCTCCCTCGTCCGAGAGGCGGGCGAGGCCGAGCAGGACCTGGTTCGACTGCTCTGACACGTACCCTGCCGCCTGACAGACCTCCAGAATCGTCTTGATACGGGTCTCGCCTACCCTCTTGGTCGCGCCCCTGACCCACTGACCGAGAGCGACGATCGTCGCCAGGTCGAGCTGGTCGAGACGAGACGGCGCGTCGCCCACGGCTTCAGAAGGTGGGGATTCCACTCTGGGGGCTCGAGCGTCATCCGACATGGCTTGACCCTCTACCGGCGGCCTATCTAGATGGCCCTCTCGGGCGCTGGGGACGGACTCGGGTCCCTGCGGCGGCTCACCATCTGCGCGACTCCTGCCATCTGGATCGGCCTCCTCGTCGGAGGGCTGCTCACCGGGCTCCCCGTCCTGCAGGCCGGCGGTCGCCGGCCTGCCGTTTGCCTGCGGGCCGCCGTCCGCAGTCGCCGAAGCGGGCCCCGATGAGACGACTACTCCGATGCTCGGACCGTCGGGCCCAGCCGCCGCGCGGAAGGGATTCCGAGCGTCGAGGATGAACTCCTCGATATCCGTGAGCACGTGCTTGATCTCGTTCTTGAGCAGCTTGAACTCGTCCTCGAGCTGCTGAACCTTTGCGTCCTCTGCCATCCCCGGCTCCTGTGTGAGCGCGCCTATCGCGGCTCGGACTCCCCATCTATCGGTGTCCAGTCACTGCGATCTTACGACCCCTCCGGCAGGATTGCCGGAGGGGTCTCCTGAGTGGGGAGATCCAGGAGACCCCTCCGTGCATGTCGCCCACTCGATCAATGGAACCTGTGACTTAGTTCAGGTTCATCACCGTGTCGAGGCCTGCAGGCATCCTGCGCTGCAGTACCATGACGGCTCCCGCGGACGGCTTGAACTCCAGGGCGAACTGCGTGTCGGTCCCCAGAGCCGTGCCGGAGGTGGCGGTGATTGCGTTTGCGACCTCGACGGTGATCTGGGCCTTCTCTCCAACCTCGAGCAGGGTGTCCCCGTCGTTCTGACCCAGGTAAACGACGGTCCAGGTCACGTCAGCGATGCTCTGGTTGTCATCGAAGTAAGAGACGACGGTCTGGTGGCCGCTACCCGAATCGGGGATACCGTCGTCAGGTGACGTATCCGTCGGGGGGGTGAGATCTATCGGCTCGCCGGCGATCGCGTTTGTCACGACGAACTCCAGGCTCGTAACCGAAGACGTGGTCGCGGTGGCGACCATCCCGCCGCGTATCGCCATCGAGCCCCTGGCCTCGGACAGTCCTGAATGAACGGTTTCTTTGGCCCGCTCTGCGGAGAAGACCCCAGTGGACAAGACCACGAAGGCGAAGATCGACGCGACAACCACGAAAGCAATCAGGATGATCGCGGTTTCCAGCCCGGTGATGCCTCTCTGGTCTCTGTTCATGAATCCGAATACACTCGACATGTTTGCTCCTTCTACCTTTTCTCCCTCTTGACTGATTTCACTTCAAAAAGTTGCCACGCGAGTTGTTGCGGCCCGCCCGTGGCACGGCAGGCCTGTTCTATAGCTCGTTAGTGGGTTCTCACATCCGCGTCACCTCCTTCGGTCTCCGCCGGGTCGTAGCTGTAGAGGAATCCCAAGACGTCGGAATGCCGGTACCGCCAGTCTCCGCGGCTCCCGACCTTGTACGCCTTGAGTTTCCCGTCACGGCTCCAGCGCCTGACCGAGCTAAGATGCACTCGCAGAAAGTCGGCGACTTCTGCACAGGTCATGATTGCTTCGTCGTTCCACTTGTTGTCCAACACTTTGTCGATCACGATGCCGCCCCTACACCCTTCTTGCTAGGACCTATCGGTACCGAGGCCCCATCTGTGATGCTCCGAGTAACTATCGGCGCTACCGACTACCAACTCAGGCCAGCACCGAGCATTGAGGAGCATCTAGAGCCAATGCTAGCAACGGCGTACCGGCGCCTACATCTGCCTATCGTCCTAAAGTCCCGATGACCAAGGTCCTTAGGACCAAGGTCCTACTCGGACGTCTGAGTCGTAGCTGTGCGCACTGCGTACAGCGCGTTCGGAGGCGGCGTTCGAGAACCGCTGGAAGCCGGGTGGGAAGCGGGCGGAGCCGACGGAACCTAGGGCGAGGTCAAGGACCGCGTCCGCGGTGCAGCCTGAAGCTGGGGGGCCGGGCATGGGATGAGGGTCCGGTGGTAAGGTCCCGCTTCGGGACCAGACCCTTCCGGGTTATCGAGCCGATCGGGCCCTGGGGTCCCTTAGGTTGGATCCAGCACGGGAGGCGAGACCTGGCCGAGGCTCTACCAGCTCGAAACTTTGTCAGCGAAGGAGCTCCCGTCGCCGCGGAGCGAGGAACTCCCCTCCCCCCGGGTTGCGGGCAAAACCCCCTTGCGCGCGCGTTCTCCTGTTGGCGTCCATTGGCATCCGGTGGTCATGAATGCACCGGATAACTGAACTATGCTCAGGCTTCAGATGGCTAGTACCCATTTGCTATGGGTAACAGGACCATATACCGATGGCAGCGGGGTACGATCAGCCTATATTGGCTGGGACGCGATCCTCGAACGGGTGGCCAGACGCGGCGCAAAGCCGCGGTGGAGTCGGGCTTAGCGCGCGTGCCACCCGTGTTGGTGGGACGAGACAAGGTCCTCTAGCACCCAAGCTCTGGAGCTTCGCATGACAGTCGCACTGGACCAGGCATATAGAGGAAAGACCGGCTCGTCGGCCGCTTCTCCGAGCGGTCGGATCAGGGGTATAGCAGCGCTCGCGACTGCTGCCGCATTTGTCGTCTACGGCCTGGCTTTTGCCCCGCTCTACAGCGTCATGGGTCCCGCAGTCGTGGCGCTGAGCACCGTGCCGGTGATCGCCGCAGGGTCGGCTTTCGGCTTGCGGGGAGGCCTCGCAGCGGCCGCGGTGATCGCGGTTCCGCTCAACTCCATCCTGCTGAGTCTGTTTAGCACCCCGGGCTGGGACTCGATCCTCCGGGAGGTGGGTGCGCCCGAAACGATGTTCCTGCTCGTGATGGGCGCCGGCGTCGGCGGGATACGCGACCTCGGCCAGCGCCTGAGAGCCCAGGCCGAGGAGAGCAGCAGGGTTCAGGCCGCCCTGCGGGAGACGGAGGAGCACTACCGCGCAGTCATGGACAACGTCGCGGACGCTATCGCCATCAACGTCGGCACCGACCGCGTCTTCGTCAACAAGGCCTTCCTGAAACTTCACGGCCTTGACGAGGCCTCGCAGGCTTTGCGGATCTCCCTGGACGACTTCGTCCACGACGAGGACCGGGAGATGGTGAAGGACCGGACGCTGGCGAGGCAGAAGGGGGATCACGCTCCGGGCATCTACGAGTATCGGATCCGGAGGGCGGACGGCGAGGTGCGGACAGTCCAGACCTCGGCTACCGCGATCCTGTACAACGGGCAGCCGGCGGCGCTGGCCGTTCTCCGCGACGTCACCGAGCAGAGTGTGGCGAAAGAGGCGCTGGGGCGTAGCGAGGAGAGGTACCGGTCGGTCTTCGAGGGGTCCAGGGACTCGATCTTCATCACCTCGAAGACGGGAGAGCTGGTCGACGCGAACGCGTCGGCCCTGGCGCTTTTCGACTACACCCGGCAGGAGATGATCGGCCTGAACTTCGCGGACCTCTACGTCGACCCGGAGGATCGGGGCAAGTACCAGCGGGAGCTAGACCGGACGGGTTTGGTCAAGGACTACTGGATCAAACTCCGCAAGAGCGACGGAACGCCGATCGAGTGCCTGCTCACCGCGGCAGTGCGAAGAGCCGGTGACGGGTCCGTCCTCGGATACCAGGGAATTATCCGCGACGTCACCGAGCTTCATAGGGCCCAGGAGGCTCTCAGGCGCGTCACCCGGCAGAGCCAGCTGATTCTGGACTCGACGGGCGAGGGCATCTACGGCGTGGACCTGACGGGCAGCATCACGTTCGTCAATCCGGCGGCCGCCAAGATGTTGCGGTGGGACGTGCACGGCTTCATCGGGAAGCATGAGCACGAGGCGATCCACCACTCCAGGCCCGACGGAGCCGCCTACCCCTGGGCGGAGTGCCCCATCCACGCCTCGATCCGTGACGGAACCACTCAGCAGGTCGGCCACGAGGTCTTCTGGAGGCACGACGGCTCGAGCCTGCCGGTCGAGTACATCAGCACTCCCATCCGAGAGCAGGACCAGATCGCGGGCGCGGTCATAGCTTTCAGGGACATCACGGAGCGGCTCGAGGTCGAGCGCATGAAAGGCGAGTTCGTCTCGGTAGTGAGCCACGAGCTAAGGACGCCTCTGACTTCGATCCGCGGCTCTCTGGGACTCCTGGCCGGGACGATGTCGGACTCCCTGCCGGAGAAGGGTGCCCGGATGTTGCAGATAGCGGTGGAGAACACCGAACGGCTGGTACGGCTGATCAACGACATCCTCGACCTCGAGCGGATGGCGTCCGGGAAGATGACCTCTTCGCCGCAGCCGTGCTACGCGGCCGAGCTGGCCGGTCAGGCCGTCGACGCGATGAGGGCGATGGCGGAGAAGGCGGACGTCACGCTGGTGAACACGCCCCCTCCGTGTCAGCTTTGGGCGGACCCCGACCGCATCATCCAGATCCTCACGAATCTGCTCAGCAACGCCATCAAGTTCTCGGGCCCTGGGGATACGGTCTGGCTGAGCGGCCATTGTCGCAACGAGGACCTGGTTTTCCAGGTCAGGGACCAGGGGCGCGGGATCCCGTCGGACAAGCTGGAGGGCATATTCGGCCGCTTCAATCAGGTCGACGCCTCCGACTCGCGTAGGGAGGGGGGGACCGGCCTGGGTCTGGCGATCTGCCAGACCATCACCACCCAGCATGGCGGCCGCATCTGGGCGGAGAGTGTCCTCGGCGAGGGCAGCACATTCTTCTGCGCCCTCCCCGTGTTCGATGGTCAGGATGAGGAGCCCGAGGCAGGTCAGCCGGCAGCTGGCGCTGAACAGCAGACCGCCGTGAAGAGCTGATTCGAACGCCAACTCAGAGATCAGGAGGATGTTTGGCAGGTAAGAGGATACTGGTGGTAGATGACGAAGACGCCATCCGGGAGGTCGTCGAGGCCAGCCTGGAGTTGTTGGGCGACTTCGAGGTGCTGACAGCCAGCTGCGGAGAGGAGGGCGTCCGTGAGGCCGTGGCGGAGCGACCCGACGCGGTCCTGTTGGACGTGATGATGCCCGACATGGACGGCATCGCCGTGTATCGGAAGCTCCAGGAGGATGATCGAGCGAGAGATGTGCCGGTCATTCTGCTGACGGCGAAGGCGCAGTCTTCGGACCGCGATTACTATGCCGAGATCGGAGTGGCCGGTGTGATCGTGAAACCCTTCGACCCCATGGGTCTTGCGGGCGAGGTCTGCGAAATCCTGGGATGGAAGTAGTGAGGCGCGATCGACTATCGGCTGGGGAGGCGGTCTAGCATGGCTGGCGTGCTACTGGCTGGACTCGCCGAGGAGCTTGTCGTCTGGCTGGGAGATCAGCTTGGCGACATCCACGTCCAGCCGGCATGGAGCGGTGATCAGGCCCTGGGCCTCCTAAGTCAGAGCGACTGGTCCCTGGTGATCCTGGATCAGGACCTGAGCGCGCCCCGAGCGGACCAGGTGCTGCGCCAGGCCCGGCTTAGCCCGGGGCTGGACAAGGTCCCCGTGCTCTATTGTGTGGAGAATGGGTGGACCACCGCGCTCTTGCAGCAGCTCGTGGACGAGCTGGGGGTCAGGCAGCTCCTGTTTCACCCGCTGGATCGGGAGGAGCTGGCGAGGGAGGCCAAGGCCATCCTTGGGCTGAAGACTCCCCCCCCCCCCCCCCCCCGGCGGCGGGGCCGGACCAGCGAGTGCAGCTACAGGCCGGCATGGCGCGACTCTGGGATCGTAACAGAAGCACCATCATGAGCAGGATAGGCGTCATTCAGCAGGCCGCCGTGGACCTGCTCGACGGCGAGCTGGACGAAGACGGACGGCGCCGGGCACAGGGGGAGGCCCACAAGCTGGCGGGTACGCTGGGAACCTACGGGTTCTCGCAGGGGTCCTACCTGGCCCGCGAGCTGGAGCAAACCGGGCTCTCTGGGGAGGACCTCGGCCGCGACCAGGCCCACCGGGTCGCCCACCTGGTGAAGGCCCTCCGCGAGGAGCTGGACCGACACGAGCGAGGTCCGCACATCGGCTCCGCAGGCGGCTCGGACGCGCCCCGGCTGCTGGTCGTCGACGCTGAGCCCGGGTTTGCCAGACAGACAGAGATGGAGGCCATCGCCCAGGGTGTGCGATCCGAGCTGGTCATGAGCGTGGCGGCCGCCCGTGAGTCCATCGCCCAGGAACGGCCCGACGTCATGGTGCTCGACCTCTCGGGGCCGGACGGTGCGCCGGACGGCCCGGCCCTAATGGAGGAGCTGCGGGATTGCAGTCCGCCGGTACCGGTCCTGGTCATCACATCGGGAGAGGCTCTCACCGACCGCGTAGAGGTGGCAAGGCTCGGTGGCCGAGGCTTCCTGCAGAAGCCCGTCTCGCCGGCCGTGCTCATGCAAGAGGTAAGCCGGGTGCTCGAAGAGGAACGCTCCACGTGCGCCAGTGTCATGGTCGTCGACGATGACCCGTTGGTGCTGGCGACGGTCACGGACCTCTTGCAGCCGGAGGGTTTCAGGGTCACCACCGTGCAGAACCCGCTGCACTTCTGGGATGCTCTGCTGGAGGTGGCTCCCGACCTTCTCGTGCTGGACATAGAGATGCCCCATGTCAGCGGCATCGAGCTTTGCCGGGTCGTGCGATCAGACCCCAGGTGGGCGGCGACCCCCGTCTTGTTCCTCAGCGGTCACACAGACCCCGACACCGTCCACAGGGTGTTCGCGGCCCGAGCCGACGATTTCGTGAGCAAGCCCATAGTCGGTCCCGAGCTGACCACACGGATCACCAGCCGCCTGGAGCGGACACAGCTCCTGCGAAGTCAGACGGAGACGGACCCTCTGACCGGCGTGGTCAACGACCTGAAGTCGGGCGAGATGTTGGAGCGCCTGTTGGCCGTTGCCGATAGCCACGCCCATCCCGTGTGCCTCGCCGTTCTGGACATCGACAACCTGAAACAGATCGACAGCTCGCTGGGCCATCCAACCGGCGCGTGGGCGATGCGGCAGATGGGGCAGCTTCTTCGGCGGGCGTTTCGAGGCGACGACGTCGTCGGGCGCTGGACCGGCGGGGAGTTCGTCATCGGCATGTACGGGATGACCCGGACCGATGGGGTCGAGCGGCTGGCCGAGGTGCTGGAGGCACTGCGTCGCGAGCGGTTCAGCGGCCCCGCCGGCGTGCAGTTCAACGTCACGTTCAGCGCCGGAGTGGCCCAGTATCCCGAGGACGGCCACGAGCTGCAGAAGCTGTACCTCGCAGCCGACGGTGCGCTCGATTCGGCCAGGTTCGCCGGCGGCAACCGGGTCCTACCCGTGGGGTGGCGACCGGACCTTGCACAGGCCATTCGGGCCGCCGATGTCGTCCTGGTGGACGACGACGAGGCGCTATCGGCCGGGATCATAGAGGCCCTCGAGACTCGTGGGTACGTCGTGCAGTGGCTGAGCGACGCCGAGACGGCCCTGGAGAGGCTGCGAGGTCCCCGGCCCGACCTGACGGCCAGGGTGGTCCTCCTCAGCCTGGATGCTCGAGGCGGCGGTGGCTTGGACGCGTTCAACCGCATGGCACGGGGCGGCCTGCTGGAGATAGCGCCGGTGATCGTACTCTCGTCCAGCTCGGGCGGGTCGGAGATCTCGGCCGCGCGGAGTATGGGTGCGTTCGACGGCGTCTCCAAGCCGTTCGATATCCCGGCGCTGATGCGGCACATCCGCCGGGCTCTGGAGGCTCAGCCGCGCGCGAACGGCCATCATCAAGACTCGGCACGTGTCAGACCGGCGCAGAGCCTGCATCGACCCGCCTGGAGATAGGCGACGGGCCAGGCGGACGACCGGAGACGCGCAGGCCCCGGACATTCCAGAGGCACGGTGAGACGTGTCTTCGCTCCATCGCTGATGGCCACCACCACAACCTCAGCCTGTCGAGGTACCTGGCGATCGTGAGCACGTCGGCGATCCGGTAGTGTAGCGCCTCCAGCAGACGCTCGAGGTCCTTCTCGCTGGTCGTCTCGCCTCGGTCCCTGTGCCCGACCCTCAGGTCGCCCCTGATCTTCGTGCCGGTTCTTGTGCACAATGCTAGGATGTCCGTGCCAGCGGGCCGCGATTCAGATGCGACACGATCTGGAAGTCGGTGCGTGTACCTCGAAGATGGCACAGGAGACACTTCCCAATGGTGGCACCAGCGGCTCGGACACCGCCGTCCTCGTAGGCCGGGCGCTTGGAGTTGTCATAGTTGGCCTAGCCGTGGTAGTCGGGCTTAACATGGCTCTTGTCCTCAACGACCTCGGACAACTAGATGCCCAGTGGTGGGTTCCGTTGTCCGCGGCAAGCACCCCTCTGGGTGTCGGGTTTCTCATACTGGTCGTCTCTGAGATCTTGAACCGCATCGTCCGACGGTAAGGACCGAGTGGCCCACGGCGGCCCCCGGGACGCGTGGCTGAGTCCCCTCGGCTCGATTGTGTTCAACCATCCCCGAACTGCGTTCGCAAGCATCCCCCCGCCCGGAGACGACCGGCTCCGCGAACCGTTGAGCGATGGGCTCGCCGTCCCGCACTGGAGACGGGAGAAACACGTCTGAGGGACACTCTCTCCACCTGCCAAGATACAGACCAGGGCGTCATCCTTCGGCAGAAGGACGGACAAAGCCTGCCGACCCCGTCTATCGGGACTCGGTCAGGACCTTGCTGGCCTCGCCGACGCCCAGGCCGCGAGGTACCTCGTAGCCGAGCCGGGGCAGGATCTCTTCGAGCGCGGCCAGCAGGGTCAGGACGTACTCCGATCTGCTGGACTCGCCCATCAGGCCGACTCTCCACACGCTGCCCTGGAACTCGCCGAAGCCCCTGCCTATCTCGATCCCGTAGTCACGCAGCAGGATCTGCCTGACCTGAGCGTCGTCGATCCCTTTCGGAATCCACGCCGACGTGATCTGCGCGAGCCGGGACTCCTCGGGCACGACGAAGTCCAGACCCAGGGCGGAGAGTCCGGCGCATAGGGCGCGGGCGTTGGTGCTGTGTCTGGCGAACCTGGCCTCCAGCCCCTCCTCCAGAACCACCCGGAGCCCCTCTCTGAGGGCCAGGATCATGCTGACGGGCGCGGTGTGGTGATAGACCCGCTCGAATCCCCAGTAGTTGGCGTGGAGAGCCAGGTCGAGGTACCAGGACGCCGGCTTTTGCTTCCTGCTCTTGATCGCCTCGTGCGCCCTCGGGCTCAGAGCCACCGGCGAGAGCCCGGGCGGACAGCCCAGGCATTTCTGGGTCGCCGAGTAGCAGTAGTCGATGCCCCACTCGTCGACGGCGACCTTGTTGCCGCCCAGCGACGTGACGGCGTCCACCATCAGCAGGGCGTCGTGCTCCCTGGCGAGTCGAGAGATCTCCTCCAGAGGCTGTCTGACGCCGGTGGAGGTCTCCGCGTGAATCGCCGCCACCATCTTGACGTTGGAGCGCTTCTTTAGCTCCGCCTCCAGCAGCTCGGGCGGGAAGGGCTTGCCCCAGGGAGAGCGGAGCGGGACGGGGTTCGCGCCGACGCGGGTGGCGATCTCGACCATCCTCTCGCAGAAGTAGCCGTACGAGCATATGACGACGGTGTCGCCGGGCTCCAGGAGCGAGGTCAGGCCCGCCTCCATCCCGGCGCCGCCGGTGCTCGGCAGCGCGAAGGTGATACCCTCCTCGGTCTGGAAGACGAGCTTCAGCAGAGCGGCGACCTCGTCCAGGATCAGCATGAAGTCCGGATCGAGATAGCCGATCATGGGGGCCATCATGGCCTGCAGCGCTCGAGGGTTCGCCGCGCTCGGCCCAGGGCCGAGCAGGATGCGCGGCGGTACAACAGGCATCGGGGAATCGGGCAGGGCAGACTTGGTCATCCGTCTCCTTTCGGGATCGAGGCGCCGGGGTCCAGTGGCTGAGCCCCGACGAAGACGCCGGGCGCGAAGGAGGTGCGCGACCTGGGGAGGGCGACTACCCTCCTGCCACCGCGGGCACTATGCTTATCTCGTCGCCGGCGTTGGTCTCGGTGTCCAGCCCCTTGAGGAACCGCACGTCCTCGCCGTTGACGTAAACGTTGACGAAGCTCCTCAGATCGCCGCTCTCGTCGCAGAGACGATCCTTGAGGCCGGGGAACTGCTCGTTCAGCGAGCCGATGATACCGGCGAGGCTGGACCCCTCGGCCGGCACTCTGTCCTGGCCGTTGGTGAGCCGGCGTAGTGGAGCCGGTATCCTCACCGTTACACTCATATCTCAAGGACCTCCCGAGTCATTTTCCCGCTGTCCTGATCTTCCCCCACGGGGGAACGGACAAAGTCTTATCCGTCGACCACGTCGCCGCTGACGGGGTCCACTCTGACGCCGGTTGCGTTCACCCAGGCCAGGCCCCGCTCTATCTCGTCATCCTCCCCTTCCAGCTCCAGCACGACCCAGCCCATATCCTCCCGCACGTCCGCGCGGCGGATGTTGGTGACGATCTTGAACTTCTGCCCCACCTGGTATATGACCGACTCTTTGATCATATCCTGGGGGAAGGTGAACTTTACGCGCTTGCTGCCCATCGCTTACGCCCCTAGTGGTCTGGTAATTGCGGACGACCGGCCGTTCATGGCCTTCAGGAAGTCGTCGTAGCCGGGGCCCGTGCAGATCGGGTCGACCAGGTGCTCGACGGCCTCCTGGGTCTTCAGTCCATTGCCCGTGATGTAGGCCACGGTCACCTCGTCGGGCTTGATCAGTCCGTTCTTGGCGAGGCGCCTGAGGCCGGCGATGACGACGCCGCCTGCGGTCTCGGTGAAGATGCCCTCCGTCTCGGCGAGCAGCCTGATCCCCTCGACCACCTCGTGCTCCCGGGCGGCGACCGCAGAGCCTCCGGTCTCCTCGAGGACGTTGAGGGCGTACATCCCGGCGGCCGGGTTGCCGATGGCGAGCGACTTGGCGATGGTGTCGGGCTTCACCGGGCGGACCTGTTTGCTCCCCTGCTCGAAGGCCTCGACGATCGGAGAGCATCCCTCTGCTTGGGCCAGGTGCATCCTGGTGTCGGCGCTCTCGATCAGCCCGACGTCACGGAACTCCTGGAGGCCCTTCCAGATCTTGGTGTGGAGCTCGCCGGAAGCGGCCGGCACGACGCAATTGTCCGGGGCTCGCCACCCGAGCTGCTCGGCGACCTCGTAGCCCAGGGTCTTGCTGCCCTCGGCGTAGAACGGTCGCATGTTGATGTTGACGAAGGCCCAGCGGTTGTTGTCCGCGAGCTCGCTGCAGAGGCGGTTGACCTGGTCGTAGGTGCCGTCGACCGCAACCAGCGTCGGCCCGTATATGGCCGCGCCGATGACCTTCCCCTTCTCCAGGTCGGCGGGAAAGAAGACCATCGTCTTCATCCCGGCTTTGGCGCCGTGGGCCGCGACCGAGCCGGCCAAATTGCCGGTCGACGCGCAGGCCAGCACCTCGAACTCGAACTCAAGCGCCTTGGTGGTCGTGACCGAGACGGGGCGGTCCTTGAACGAGTACGACGGGTTCACGCAGTCGTTCTTGACGTATAGATTGTCTAGGCCCAGGACCCGGCCGAGATTCCGGGCCCTGATCAGCGGCGTGAAGCCGGTCCCGATGTCGATGGCGGCTTCGGCCTCCACCGGCAGGAAATCCTGGTAGCGCCACATCGTGACCGGCCCCCGCTGGATGCTCTCGCGGCTCACCGTCCTGGCGATGGCGGCGTAGTCGTAGCTGACCTCGAGCGGGCCGAAGCAGAACTCGCAGACGTTGAGAGGCTCTACGGGGTACTCCCTCCCGCATCCTCTGCAGGAGAGCGCTTTCACATAAGGCAAAAGGCTTGTTCCTCCGACAGGCCCATGGGGGTTCGACGTGGACACCACGCGCTTGCGCCCACGTTCCGCACCGCTCAGGCATCGTAGCAACGGCCAAGGCGCGTTGTCAAGGAACTGCGCCCGCCGGCCACGGGTGCGGCGCCGGCTGAGCGGGAGTGAGGCCACCGAACGAACGTACGGCGATCGAAGCGCCTTCTGAGCAATCCAGCGAGACGGAGGCTCCATGCGCTACCGCCAGAGCGGCCGACGCTATCAGGACCGGGTTGAACGTCTCGCCCCCAGCAGCACCCAATGCACCGTGCTCGTCTGCCTTGTCGCCGCGATGTTCTCGGGGTCTTACGATGCGCTGCTCGCGGCGAGGTCCCGGAAAACCTGGCGCCACGTTTCCGGGTCGCCTCCACCGTGGCCGTCCCTGTATATGATGACCCCTCTCGCATCAACCGCGATCTTGGTCGACGACTGAAGGACGCGCAGCGTGCGCAGGTTCTGAGGGTCGGTTTCGGCGATAGGCCAGGGGTAGCCCTGCTGCTGCCGGTACCGCTCCATCAGCTCCAGGCTTTCCGACGGGTCCTGGCCTACGGCGTAGAAGTCCACCTGATCGGCAAACTCGGGGTACACACTCTTCATGCGCCGCAACTCGACGCGACAAACCGGTCACCAGGTAGCAAAGAAGAAGAGGAACACCGGCTTGTGCGCGCTGACTAGGCTCGCGACGTTGACGTTGCTCCCATCGATGAGACCGATGCTGACATCTGGTATTTGATCTCCGACCGCGATTCCCACTCGACCGCTGGCCGGCTGCAGTGCCGAGGCCTCGGCCGCTCGGGACGACACGTCGGAGCGTCCGTCGTCCCCCGAGGAGTCTGACAGCGCGACGACTATGCCCACCACGACGGCGACCAGCACGAGCAGGCCTGATCCCGCCATGAGAGCAGCGCGTCTTCGCCCATCCTTCGGCCTTCGGGCTTGATTTCGAAGCTCTCGTTTTCTTCGTCTGGGTCTGGCTTTCCGATCGGCCAAGTTACTCTCCTACAGACTAGGTAGCCCTACGCCCCTCTCCCAAGTTCCGACTGTGCTTTCTTGGTTAAATGCCCGGGGGAGTCACGCCCTTTTTCAGCCAGCGACTGGCCAGGATGGAGACGCCGTTTCACGTATCCAGGTTATCCCCGATGAGACTGCGGATCGCACCATCGCCGAGTGAATCGAGAGTCAGCAATCTTCCTGGGGCAAGTCTAGCACACGCCCGAGCCATCAGACTCACGTATGCGGCTCAGAGGAGCAGCACTCTTACGGGACTGCAATGCATCTAGGTGGATGATCCGCGAGATATGGGTGATGGCGTTGAATCAGGACCCAACAGCTACGGTTTGACAGGAGCGTGGCTCATTCATATTATCGAACCCGCAGCAATACGGATAACTCTTCGATGACGACCTGCCGCGCCCGACTCACGTCCTTCTGATAGAGGCCCGGCACCGCGTCTGTTCCGTGGAAGAGGCGACATGGCGCGCTCGAGGCCCCTCATCGTCCTGGCTGTCGCGGTCGTCGCGGTCTCCGTGCTCCTGCTGAGCACCCTCGGCTCCGCGCACGCCGTGACGCTCGTGGTGGACTCGTCCGGAGACGGCGCTGACGTCGAGCCCGGCGACGGCCTCTGCGACGATGGCTCCGGGCAGTGCACGCTTCGCGCCGCCCTCGACGAGGCCAACGCGAACGCCGGGACGGACACCATCGCCTTCGACATCCCTGGGGCCGGACCTCACACCATTCGGCCCGCAGCTCCTCTGCCGGTAATCTCCGATACGCTGGTCATCGACGGCTACTCGCAGCCCGGAGCCAGAGCAAGCACCAATCCTCCGGGTCTCGGGTCGAACGCCGTACTGATGATCGAGCTGGACGGAACGAGTGCGGGGCCGGGCGCCACCGGCCTGCAGATCGCGGGGGGCGGTACGATTGTGCGTGGGATAACGATCAACCGCTTCGACCGCGACGGAGTCCTGTTGCGAGTGAACGGTGGCAACGTGATCGAAGGCAGCTTCATCGGAACCGACGTGACGGGCACGATCGCCCTGGGTAATGGGGAAAGCGGAGTCTGGATCAGCAATTCGGACGGCAACACCATTGGCGGAGCGTCGCCGGCGGCGAGCAACCTCCTCTCCGGGAACGGCGTCCGCGGGGTGCTGATATCCGGCAGCTCGTCGGGGAACGTGGTGGAGGGTAACCTCATCGGCACCGACCTGACGGGGACGGTGGCCCTGCCCAACGGCATGGTAGGGGTGAACATCGTCGACGCCCCCGGGAACATGGTCGGGGGTGGGACGGTGGGAGGGCGTAACGTCATCTCCGGCAACTGGAAGGGTATCGAGATCAGCCACGAGGGTGCGACGGGGAATCTGGTCCGGGGGAATCTTGTAGGGACCCAGGTCGACGGCGCCGCGGCGCTCAGGAACGGGTCGGCCGGGATCGTCGTCGCCGCCGGTGCCGGCCGCAATGTGATTGGCGGTGCGGCGGACTCCTCGAACACCATCGCCCATAACGGCGGGGACGGCGTCCGCGTCGTCTCCGGGACTGGAAACGCGATCGATCTCAACTCGATCTTCTCCAACGAGGAGGAGGGGATCGATCTCAACGACGACGGCCCGACGCCCAACGACCCGGGAGATGCCGACGCAGGCGCCAACAGGGGCCAGAATTTTCCTGAGATCACCTCCGTGGAGATCGATTTCGGCGGCGAGGTGACGATTGAGTACCGGGTCGATTCCACAGTCGAGAGCTCGGCCTATCCGCTGCTCGTCGAGTTCTTCGCCGCAGACGGAGCTGGAGAGGAGGGCCGGACGTTCCTGGGGAGCGACGTCTATCCGCGGGGCAGCGCCCGGACGACCGTGACCGCTAATCTTGGGAGCACGGCGGGACTCGGCGTTGCGGAGGGTGACCTGGTCCTGGCAACGGCCACGGACGCTGCCGGCAACACCTCCGAGTTCTCCCTGCCTGGGGTGGCGGTGACGGCAGCCTGCGCGTCGGAGGTGAGGCTCAGCTTCGCCGACGGCATTATTACGTGGAACTTCGTAGTTGGAGCCGCGCACCCCTCCACGTGGTCGGTGTCGGCGATCATCGCCGGCAATCTCATCCCACTGTGGTCGATAGATCTTCCACCTCTCCCGCCAATCGCCGTGAGCTTCTCGTTCCCAATCCCTTCGATAGGAGTGGTCGAGGTTCAGAGCACACTCTCGGTCGAGGGCGCCCAATGCGCGGCCTCCGACGCCGTTGACACGGGAGGCTCGTGATGTTGTCGTCAAAAGGAGGGTCTTGGGAAACCCCCAGACACCCGGCAATCCCGACCTGTCGGGATCTGCACACCCCATGCTTCATCATCTTGCTACGGGGCTCCAGTGACTCTCACTGTCATCCTGAGTCCCGACACGTCGGGACGACGGATCTGGGGTGGGGCCTGATCGGGTGAGCCGTACGAGGTGATGCACCTCCCCAGATTCTTCGCGGATGCTCAGAATGACATCAATCCGGACCCGTACTTGTCACGGAGGGTTCGGGCTGGTGCTAGACTGGCGTCTGAAGTCTTTTCTCGGGCCAGGTGAGACATGAAGCGAGTTCTGATAACCGGCGCCGCGGGACTGATCGGCGGAGTCCTGCGTGATGCGCTCAGCGACAGGTACGAGCTGAGCGGCATAGATGTCAGGCCCGTCGCGGGTATGGAGTCGGCGGTAGCCGACATGCGCGACCTCGATGCGGTCCACTCCGCGTTCGAGGGGGTTGACACGGTGATCGACCTGGCCGCCGTCGTGAGCGAGCGGAGCCCCTGGGACGAGATCTACGAGAACAATTTTCCGGCTACCCATAATGCCTTCGAGGCGGGGCGGCGGGCGGGCGTGAAGCGGGTCGTCTTCGCCAGCTCCAACCACGCCACCGGCATGTACGAGGGAGACGAGCCCTACGCGTCGATCGTCGCGGGGCGGTACGGGGGTCTGGACCCCTCGAAGATCCCACACCTCAACACCGACATGCCCATCCGTCCCGATGGCCCTTATGGGATCGGAAAGGCGTTCGGCGAAGCCGTCGGACGGTATTACTCGGACCGGCACGGCCTCTCGGTGATCTGCCTGCGCATCGGAACCGTCAACCGGGAGAACCGGCCGGTGATTGTCAGGCAGTTCGCCACCCTGCTGAGTCACGCGGACCTGACTCAGCTTGTAGGCCGGTGCGTCGAGGCGCCGGGCGACCTGCGGTTCGCGATCTTCTACGGCGTGTCGGACAACACCTGGCGGTTCTGGGACATTGGCAACTCGCGCGACCTGGTCGGCTACGAGCCCCGCGACGACGCGGAGCAGTGGAGGTAAGGGGTCAACCCGGCTGTGGGGAGCCCCGACCCTTCTTAGAAAAGAAGTGGAAACAGTCCGGGGGACACCCCCAGACTCCCGCCGAAGGGGCAGAGCCCCCTTGCAGGCCCCGCTTGGCGCATCAGCGGACAGGGCTCGACCAGCCGTGCGTCCTGGATGGCCAGGTACTCGGTAGTCTCAGTGCAAATCAGTCCGTCCTCAAGCCGAGGGAACAAAGCCGGAACGCCCGTCGTCTGTAGATGCAAGGAGGCGGGCAATGAGCGTGATGGAGCGGATAGGTACGAAGCCGTCGTGGGCAGCGGCCATTCTGGTGGGCTTGCTGGTAGTGGCGTCCGTGGCATGCGCCGGCTCCCCAGCGGCGCCCGGGGACTCCACGGTGCAACCCGTTGTGGAGACCGACGGCGACCCAGAACCCCAGCCGACAGTAGAGCCGGCGCTGGATACAGACCGGTTCGACCTCCCAGGCGTCCTGGTCCAATACGACTACGAGCCTACCTTCTCGACCCCTGAGAGCCATCAACTCTTCGGCAGGGTGCCCCCGTTCACCATGCTGGACGACGGGACGCTCATATATGTGGACGACGGCCGACGATATGACGAGCGGCGGGTAATGGAAGTGCGCCTTTCAGGGGATGACGCAGATGCCCTGGTGCAGCAGGTACTGAACCTGGGCTTCGAGCGCCTGGGCAACTACGCCGAGCAGTGCGAGGACCTGGGCGATGGCACCAAGGTTTGCATCGCCGACGCTTCATATACGATTCTGCGCGTCCGTCTCCCGTCCGGCGAGCCTCGCCAGGTCAGAATCTACGCGAACTTCGGTAGCGACCACCAGGCCCTGGAAGCCATTCGCTCTCTGCTCAGCGGGTACACTCACCCGGACGCCCGGCCGTACGTGCCCGCCAAGGCCACTCTCTTCGTCCGTCCGATTGCCGAGGCGGTGGACGTCCCGGTGCTGGATTGGGAGCTGGACCCGGCGTGGCTGAAGGCCGGCGACGACACGCGCCAGCAATGGGCCAGGGTGGCGGCCGGGGACGCGCTCGTCGCCCTGCTGGCGAGCGTTCCGCGCAATGTTGGTGACTTCTTCTTCCAGCACGATGGCCAGGCCTACCACATGATTCTCGTTCCCTGGCTGCCGTCGGTCGACTATACCGCCGACGTGGCTGCCTATCGCTGATCCCGCTCGCGCTGCGACACTCTCCTCTCGACAGTCGTTCCCGACATCGAAGTTCCTGGTGGTAAAAACGGGCTGGAAGGGAGGAAGAGAATCTTGGGCGGCACTCCTCAAACTCTCACGAGGGGTGCCCCGCCCTCTTGGAAGCCCCCGGTCCGGCAAGAAGGTGACCGCTGACGCGGAAGCGGGCGCGCGCAAGGAGAGACGGGCGATGGCCCTCCGGCCCCGGCGGGAAGACGGGAACAGTATCAGGGAGCTCTCGGATCCGGCAAAGGGACTGCGTCCCTCTGCCCACCCCGCTCAAGGCGTCAGCCGGCGGGGGCCCCCCAGTCGGCCTCCATGGAAAGAATCTTCCCGAGGCGGCGCTCGTGACGCTCTTCGCCGGTGAAGACGGCGTCGAGGAAGCTCACGACCAGGGCCTTCGCGATCTCGTCCCCGACTATCCGGGCGCCCAGGCACAGGACGTTCATGTCGTCGTGCTCGACCCCCTGTCGCGCCGAGTAGGTGTCGTGGCACAGGCACGCGCGCACCCCGCGTACCTTGTTGGCCGCTACACAGGCGCCCACGCCGCTGCCGCAGACGACGATGCCTCTGTCGACCGCGCCGTCCGCTACCCGGCGAGCCACCAGCCGGGCGAAATCCGGGTAGTCGTCGCCGGCGTCGAAGGCATGAGCGCCGACGTCCTCGATCTGATGGTCCAGGCTCCTGACGAGCTCGACGATGGGAGCCTTCAGCTCGTACCCGGCATGGTCCGCGCCTATCGCTATCCGCATTTTTCCTGAGTCCTTTTCGGTCTGTGCTCGGGCGTCCGCACGAGTATCATATTCCGGGGCGGACGTGATTGAAACCCTGACACACACCCGGAAAGCCGGTGGTTGCTCTGGAGATCTCCAAGCGGTACGCACCGACCAAACGCAAGATACTCGCTCTGCTCGACGAGCTGGAGGCGTCGCGAACCTGCCGGCAGACGGTCTACCTGACCCCGGATTCGATGGCCGGGCCGGTTCCCGAGGAGCTGGCCGGCGTCGTGAGACAGGCCGGACGCTCGGAGACGGGGCTCGTCGTCCTCCTGTGCGCCGACCGGATCATCGCGATCCGGCCACCGTTTCCGGTGACCAGCGATGTTCGAGGGGCCGGTCTGGCGACCTCGCATCTCGTGGAGATTCTGGACAGCGACTTCGTGGTCGGAGTCGTCCTGCTGAGGCTGGGCCGGTTCGCGGTCGCGGTTCTGGAGGGTGAAAACCTCGTGGCGACGAAGACCGGCTCCGGCCACGTCAAGAGCCGCCACAGGGCCGGTGGCTCCTCGCAGCGCCGTTTCGAGCGCAGTGGGGAGAGGCTGGAGAGAGAGTTCTTCGATCGGGCCTGCGCGACGGTACAGGCTGTGTTCACGAGCGTCGACGCCCGGCTCGACTATGTGATTCTAGGCGGCGAGCGGCACCGGCTCCGCGCTTTCCTGGGCCGCTGCGGCTACCTGGACGCGCTCGGGTCGAAGCTGGTGGACCGAGTCCTGGACATCGACCGCCCCGGCCAGCGGGCCCTGGAGGGGATCGCAGCCGAGGTCTGGAAGAGCCGGGTCACGGAGTTCACCCTGGCAGAGGAATAGCGTCGTCCCTCAAGGCCTCGGTCCGCGCTCTCTTGAAACTACTGGGCGGTGTAGCCGCCGTCCACCGCGAGGTAGGTGCCGGTCACATAGGACGACTCGTCCGACGCCAGGTACAGGGCGGCAGCGGCCATCTCCTCCGGCTGCCCGAGGCGCCCCATCGGGTGCATCGACTCCAGGCGGGCCATCGTCTCCGGACTGCCGGTCAGGGTCTCGGTCAGGGTGGTCACGGTGTAGCCGGGGCAGATGGCGTTGACGCGGACCTTGTCGCTTGCCACGTGGAGCGCCAGGTTCCTGGTGAACTGGATCACTCCTCCCTTCGACGCCGCGTACGGGTTGAAAGCGCTCCCGAACCCCACCTGGTGGCCCACCAGCCCGATGATCGACGAAAGGTTGATGATGGAGCCGCCCCCGGCCTTGACCATCTCCGGGTGCGCGACCCAGGACACCAGAAACGTGCCCTTGAGGTTCACTTCGATCACCTTGTCCCAAAGCTCCTCCACAGTGGAGTCGTCGGTCTCGATGTTTCGAGTGGCGATCCCGGCGCTGTTGACCAGTATGTCGAGCCTGCCAAAGGAGTCCGTGGCCGTCCGGACCATCTTCTGAGCGTCCTCGGACCGTGTCACATCGCCGGCGATTCCAACAGCTTTGCCACCCGCCTCGCTGACGATCTCGACGGTTCTGTCGACGTCCGCGTCCCGGAGGTCCGTGACGACCACCCTGGCGCCCTCGCACGCAAAGGTCACGGCACAGGCGCGCCCGATGCCCGAGCCGCCTCCCGTTATCAGAGCAACCTTTTTGTCCAGCCTCATTGAGTCCCCTTCCCGGCGGTGTCGCCGGGGCAGATGATACATCGTGCGAATCGTGAGGTAAAGCTTGGCAGGCGACCGGCCCGGTGGGAGGCCGGTGGAGGTATCTCACCCTCCTTCGCGTGCCATCTCATTCCCACCCGCCCGCCCAGTAGTTGGGGGCACCCCAAACCCCGCAAAGGGGGCGGAGCTCTCTTTGGAACCCCCGAGCAATGGCGTCGGGCGCACGCCGTGCGCCCCTACGACCGGGTTCATCTGCCCGCTTGCGGCTGCAACCCGTCGCCGTTAGGATGGTCCGTAAACAGGGTCCGGAGGAGTGAGGATGGCCGAGTTTCAGGCTCACGTGCTGGTGTGCACGAATAGCGAAGGCGCCGAGGACAAACGCCACTGCGGCGACAAGGGCGGGCACGAGGTGCGCCGCCGGTTCAATGAGGCCCTGGCCAGGCACGGCCTGCTCCAGAGTGTAACGATCTGCGACGTCGGGTGCACCAGCCAGCACAAGGCCTGCGAGGAGGCCCAGGGCTCGGTGGTCATCTACGGCCCGACCGGTGCGATGGGCGGCACGTGGTACAACGTCGAGCCCGACGACGTGGAGGAGGTCGTCACGGAGCACCTGGTGAACGGCCGGAAGGTCTCCCGACTTGTCAACGAGGAACGGTCGGTAGCGCTCTCCTAGCTAACCCTCGACCTCGATGATCGCCTCGATCTCGATGGGGATGTTGCCCGGCAGGGCGCCCATGCCGACCGCGGACCGGGCGTGGCGGCCCTTGTCGCCGAACACCTCGACCAGCAGGTCGGAGCAGCCGTTGGCAACCTGGGGCTGGTCCACGAAGTCGGGTGCGGAGTTGACCATCGAGAGCAGTTTGATGAACTGCGTTACCTTGTCGAGGTCCCCCACGGCGTCTTTCAGCCTAGCGATGACGTTGAGGCCGGTCAGCCGAGCAGACTCGTAGCCCTCTTTGGCCGTCATGTCATGGCCCAGCTTGCCCTTGCGGACCGTGCCGTCGGGCCCGCTCGCCGGACCGACACCCGACAGGTAGACGAGGTTGCCCGTTCGACGGAACGGGACGTAGTTCGCCACCGGCGTCTGCGCGTCCGGCAGGGTGATCCCCAGCTGTTTCAGCCTCTCTTCGACCATCGCCATGTCCTATCCTCCTTGCGGTTATTGAGTTCTCTGGAAGGGTGCTAGGACACCCCTTCGACAGGCTCAGCGTAGGCTCTCAGAGTCCCGGCAGTCCCGACTTTTCGGGATCTGCACTCCCCATGTTTCATCATTCTGCCGGACCCCCGGCGGGTGGGTTCCGCCCCCCCGGACGCCGTTCTGTTCTCTTGAAAGCGGCTCCTAGCCGCTATGCGAAGGCCAGCACCTTCGCGGGGTTGTCGACGATTATGGCCTGGACGTCCTCCTCGGCGATGCCCTTGCGGCGCATGCGGGGGACGATGTTCTCCAGGATGTGACCGTAGCCGTGGCCGCCGTACTTGACCAGGCGATTCTTGGTGCAGATGTCCTGGGCCATGACGATCTGCTCGGTGTGGCCCTCGGCGATCAGCCGCCTGATCGTGTCGATGCGCTGGGCGTCGCTGGGCATGTCGAAGTCGGCCAGCGGATAGTACGACGACTCCTGCCCGAACAGGTCGTACTCCAGGTAACACCCGTTGCCGGCCAGCTTTTTGAGAGTGTCGAAGTCCGAGATCGTCCGGTCCAGATGGCCCATGATCGTTCGGGTCAGATCGGCGCCGGCCTCGGCCAGTACCTCCAGGATCTCCTGCGGTGCCTGGGGGTTCCGCCCCGGGTGGATCAGGATCGACGCTCCGGTCTCGCGCTGGGCCGCGGCAGCTCCCCGGAGCACCTTCCTCTCGTTCTCGGTCAGCGGCCACGAGCATCCCAGCTCGCCGATGATGCCCGCCTTGATGCGGGTGTCGCCGACTCCGGTCGTGATCTCGCGGACCATCTGTCTCGCGATGTCGCCGTCGGTCAGGTCGTCCATCCCCTGCGGGTGGACGGCATCGACGTAGTAGCCGGCCCCCATGACGATGTTGAGCCCGGTTGCTCGGGCGATCCGGGCGAGGGCGAGCGGGTCCCTCCCTATCCCGATGGTCGTGGCGTCGACGATCGTGCTGCCGCCGGCCCACTTGTAGAGCAGGATCTCCGAGATGGCCTCGTCGATGTCGAGCAGCTCGAGGTTGTCCTTGTTGCTGAAGTAGTTGTACCGGATCCACCCCAGGTTCTCAAGGGTCACCGGCTGGAGGGCCAGGTGCCGCTGGGACGCCTCGGCGGGCAGGGTGAACATCATCGCGAAATCGATGAGGAGGTGCTCGTGGGTCATTGTCGGCCCCAGCTTCTGAGGGCTGACGGGACCTAGAACGGTCTGGGACAGGCCCGACAACTCGGGGATGGGCAAGGTGGATTGTCCTCCGGCGCAGAGTCGCACCAACGGTAGCAAGCGGCCAGCACGCCGTCAAGGGGAGGACGCGTCCCAGATTCCCCACCTGACATGGTTGGGAGCTGCTTGGTGTGCTTTCAGGGGGTGTCCGGATGTCGACCAGGGGTGACGCATGACATGATCGGGCATCGGACAGGGTCTCGGGTGCCGTCTTTGAGGGTATCGGCAGCGGTTCGCTGCCAATTATGGCTGTTCTCAGGCCAAAGAAGGCATGGCCGAGCCTGGCAACTCGGCAGAGTCGCCTACAAACCGATGCTCCAGGCAGGGTCGCCTATCGATGCGGCTCGGCAGCCAGCGCCAATATCCTCTGCCGCGCCCTGAGCAGCAACTCGTATGAGGGATGGCCCCGGGCCAGACGGATGATCAACCTCCTGGCGTGACGCATCACACGGCCCGGTAGGGCGATCAGGGCGAAGCGCACCGCCTTCAGACGCTTGCCCACCCACTGTTCGCCCAACACCAGCCGCTTCATGGCAGAGTTCAGGTTGAAGGCCAGCACCGATATGGCCCACCATGCGGCGTTGGCCCCGAACAGCCCCGACGGCAGCCGGCCCCCAGCCAAGTCACTCTTCAGAACGCTGTGGACCTCCTCGCCCTTGCCGCACCTCTGTCTCGACCACCAGATCAACTCATCTGCCGTAATGCTCCGGTTGGTCACCACGCCGAAGACCTTGTACCAGCCTCTGTTGGACAGCTCCATCGCGGGGAATGGAAGCTCCATCTGCCCCTCCATTCCCGGCAGAGGCTGTTCGATCAACCGCTCCCTGGTAGCTATGAACCGATACTCAGGGCTGTTCTTGGAGTGCCCTATCCAGTTAGGCACGAAGTTCACATCAGCCCACTGCTGACCCGTGTCCACACGATGCTCCCCAACCTTGCGGTACAGCGTCTGCCAGTCTTGCTCGGCGACCTCGGACACCGCACGGCGGAACTCGTCGTCAGACCCCAACCGCAAACTCGATCACCCCGTCCGCGCAGTACCGCAGCAACTCCCGCTGGTACCCCGCCGTATCCGACCTCAGCATCACCTTCTCCACCCCCGCAGGCAGAGCCCAGCGCTTCAATCAACACTCGCAACTGCTGATGGCCCGCAGGTACGTTGCCGTCCCGAAACTCCGAATGCACGATCAACTCGGGACCAGATCAGCGGCTGGACGCCCTGTACTTCTTGTAGCTGGGGAGCGCCTCCTGCTTGCGGTCTCCACCAGTGTGGCATCCATGTCCAGAGTGGCCTCGTCTGAGGCGAACGGCTCTGCGCGAAGCCCACCAGGTCGGCGTTCACCTTGCGCAGACCCTTCATAGCTCCATTGGGAGCAGGTAGATGCTCTTGAGCTTCCCGCAGACTCCTCACGCCATGGAACCTCTCCAGGACCATGCAGACATCCGACGGCACGCTCCGACGACGCTCGGATCTCTTCTCCAACGCCCTGCAAGCTCGCTGAGGCGCATACCCAGGCTCGAACTCTCGAAACATCCTGCACAGCCCTCTGTCCTTCTCAAGGAGATCAAGGTCGGACACCGACTCGCCGCTGCCAAGTTCAGCAGCATCAGCGAGATGATCATCTGGCTGTCCGTCCAGCCCTGACCTCTCTCCCGCAGTCTCACGTGGCGCTCTACCGATGACCTCAAACCCGCTGCTTGCATCAACTCCAGGTACGTCATCAGGCCGGACAGCCCCGTCATACCCGTCGAGCCCTTCTCCTGCTCGTACTGGAATGCCAGTAAGCCTTGCTTCATAATAGCTGCACCTCGTTGGTGATCCTTGGTCAAGAAACATCTTAGCCCGCTTCGTGGCGGGCGCCAACGAGGTCTTTCTCCCAGTGACATGGTTGGGAGCTGCTTGGTGTGCTTTCAGGGGGTGTCCGGATGTCGACCAGGGGTGACGCATGACATGATCGGGCATCGGACAGGGTCTCGGGTCGAGTCTTTGAGGGTATCCAGCGGTTCGCTGCCAATTATGGCTGTTCTCACAAAGAAGGCATGGCCGAGCCTGGCAACTCGGCAGAGTCGCCTACAAACCGATGCTCCAGGCAGGGTCGCCTATGCTCGATGCGGCTCGGCAGCCAGCGCCAATATCCTCTGCCGCGCCCTGAGCAGCTCGTATGAGGGATGGCCCCGGGCCAGACGGATGATCAACCTCCTGGCGTGACGCATCACACGGTAGGGCGATCAGGGCGAAGCGCACCGCCTTCAGACGCTTGCCCACCCACTGTTCGCCCAACACCAGCCGCTTCATGGCAGAGTTCAGGTTGAAGGCCAGCACCGATATGGCCCTCATGCGGCGTTGGCCCCGAACAGCCCCGACGGCAGCCGGCCCCCAGCCAAGTCACTCTTCAGAACGCTGTGGACCTCCTCGCCCTTGCCGCACCTCTGTCTCGACCACCAGATCAACTCATCTGCCGTAATGCTCCGGTTGGTCACCACGCCGAAGACCTTGTACCAGCCTCTGTTGGACAGCTCCATCGCGGGGAATGGAAGCTCCATCTGCCCCTCCATTCCCGGCAGAGGCTGTTCGATCAACCGCTCCCTGGTAGCTATGAACCGATACTCAGGGCTGTTCTTGGAGTGCCCTATCCAGTTAGGCACGAAGTTCACATCAGCCCACTGCTGACCCGTGTCCACACGATGCTCCCCAACCTTGCGGTACAGCGTCTGCCAGTCTTGCTCGGCGACCTCGGACACCGCACGGCGGAACTCCGTCGTCACGTCGACCCCAACCGCAAACTCGATCACCCCGAACCGCTCGTCTCCACCCTCCGCGCAGTACCGCAGCAACTCCCGCTGGTACCCCGCCGTATCCGACCTCAGCATCACCTTCTCCACCCCCGCAGGCAGACGGCCCAGCGCTTCAATCAACACTCGCAACTGCTGATGGCCCGCAGGTACGTTGCCGTCCCGAAACTCCGAATGCACGATCAACTCGGCCTCTGACCAGTAGGTGATCAGCGGCTGGTACGCCCTGTACTTCTTGTAGCTGGGGAGCGCCTCCTGCTTGCGCGTCTCCACCAGTGTGGCATCCATGTCCAGAGTGGCCTCGGTCTGAGGCGAACGGCTCTGCGCGAAGCCCACCAGGTCGGCGTTCACCTTGCGCAGACCCTTCATAGCTCCATTGGGAGCAGGTATGAATGCTCTGTGAGCTTCCCGCATCGACTCCTCGCCCGCGTCATGGAACCTCTCCAGATACCGGAACACCGCAGACTCCGACGGCACGCTCCGACGACGCTCGACTCGCCATCTCTTCTCCAACGCCCTGCGCTCGCTGAGACGCATACCACAGGTCTCGAACTCTCGAAACATCCTGCACAGCCCTCTGTCCTTCTCAAGGAGATCAAGGTCGGACACCGACTCGCCGCCTGCCAAGTTCAGCAGCATCAGCGAGATGATCATCTGGCTGTCCGTCCAGCCCTGACCTCTCTCCCGCAGTCTCACGTGGCGCTCTACCGATGACCTCAAACCCGCTGCTTGCATCAACTCCAGGTACGTCATCAGGCCGGACAGCCCCGTCATACCCGTCGAGCCCTTCTCCTGCTCGTACTGGAATGCCAGTAAGCCTTGCTTCATAATAGCTGCACCTCGTTGGTGATCGTTTCTCTTGGTCAAGAAACATCTTAGCCCGCTTCGTGGCGGGCGCCAACGAGGTCTTTCTCTTATCTAGGTGGGGAATCTGGGGCGTGGGGAATCTGGGGCGTGGAGACTACTTCGTCCGGCGCAGCCCCGGCAGGCCAAACGCGAGCGCAAGGGTCATCACCGCCAGCAGGAGCCCGCTGACGAGCAGCGCCGTCGAGGTCTCGGTCCACTCCGCTACCGCGCCGAAGGGGATCGAGCCCAGGGGCATCAACCCGAACGTCATCATGCTCAGGCTCATCACCCGTCCGCGCACCTCAGGCGGCGACTTGAGCTGGATCAGCGTCATGTTCAGGGACATGAAAACGGCGCTGACCATCCCGACGAGGAACAGCAGAGGGACCGCCATCACATAGGACGGGGACTGTGAGAAGATGGCGAGAGCGATCCCCCAGATCGTGCAGGCGGCGATCAGGAGCACCCCACGCCTGCGGATCCGGGCCATCGACGCCAGTATGAGAGTCCCGACCAGAGCGCCGAGTCCCATCACGGCCAGTAGCAGTCCGAGTCCCGCCGACCCGGCGTCCAGAGCCTCTCGACCCCAGGCCGGCAGCAGCGTCATGTACGACATTCCGAAGATCACCGCGACGAAGGCCAGTGCCATCAGACCGCGGATCGTCGGATTGTTGAGCGCGTACGAGACGCCCTCTCGGATGTCACTCCCCATGCCCTTCTTGGAGGTGCCCTTGGGCTGTGTCCCGGCCCTGAGCCGCCACATGGCCGCGACCGACAGGACGTAGAGGCCGACGATCAGATACAGGACCCCCGATGTGTCGAGGGCGATGATCAGCAGCCCCGCCGCGGCAGGCGCGACGATCCTCGTCAGGTTCATCCCTGAGTTGTTCAGAGCCACCGCGTTCAGCAGCCGCCTCTCGGGCACGATGTCGGAGACGATCGCCTGGCGGCTTGGCATATTGAACGCCATCAGCGTCCCGTTCGCGAGCCCGATCACGAACACGTGCCAGAACTGCACCACGTCGAGCAGATCCAGGGTCGCCAGCACGGAGGTGACGACCGCGTTTCCGGTCTGCGCGAAGATGATCATGTTCTTGCGTGGCACGCGGTCCGCCAGCACTCCGCCTATCAGGGACACGAACGTCATCGGAAGTCCGAGAGACAGCATCGCCAGCGCCAGCATCAGGGGGGAATCGTCCGTCAGCTCCAACACGAGCCAGCCCCTGGTCAGGAAGAGCATGTTCATCGCCATGAACGAGGCGAACGAGCTCGCCCAGAGCCATCTGTAGTCGCGGAATCGGAAGGAGTCGAGAAGGCGGGAGCGTGTCAGAATCGATCGACGGTGGGTTGGCGTTGTGGGTGAGGACGCAGACGCTGGAGAGGCGTCGGTGGAGGACCTGGGTTCGTCCAAAGTCGAGTCCTTCTAGGGGAGTTTTGAAAAGCCCTTTCGACCATCCGCTCCGGCACGCCCCGATGAATCGGGGCATCGAGAGTCTCGATGTGCGAAGCATCATCGGACCTGACCCCCCTCCGGGCCAGGAAGGGGTGAGGAATATATCTGAGGGAGCCCTTCAGACCCCCGGCAAATTGGCTCCGCTCCTCTGCACACCCATGTTCCATCGTCCTTTCAGGGGTGGGGAGCTCGGACATACGAGTTCGACGGTGGGCCGGGGAGAACAGCGAGGGAGACGAGGTCCTTACTCGTCCAGGAGGGGGAGGCCGAACCGGTTACCGAAGCCTCCTCGATGTCCGGTCAGGAGACTCGAACCGCGTCCCCGACGGTGACGGTCCCGCCATCGAGCACACGGGCCAGCATCCCGCGCTGACCGTTCAACGTGGCCTGCAGACCCGGCCGAATCTCATCCATGCGGCTGCAAGGCTCGCACTCCCCGGTGATCTCGACGACCGTGGTCTGTCCAAGGGAGACTTTTCGGCCCGGTGCCAGGGAGGATAGATCTACTCCCGAGGTTGTGATGTTCTCTCGAATGTCACCGGGCGCCAGCCCGAGGCGATCCAGAGTCTCTCGGTCCATCAGCAGGACCTGCCTGCCCGACCGTCCTGGGTCGGACGTCGCGTGCCCGTCGCCCTCCAGCCCGAACCGTGAGATGGCGTTCGCCGACTCGACGCTCTCCATCGGCTCGCGATGGCCGACGCAGATGTGGATGGACACGATCTCGCCCTGGGCCTGTGAAGTCACTCCGGAGCCTCCTGAAGCCTACTCGTCCTCTTCCACCTTCCTCACCTGACCCTTGTACGTGTCGCTCGCGCGGAGTCCCGTCAGGCTGGTCAGCTCCTGCCTGATCGGCTCGGCGTTCGCAAAGGGCATCCAGGCCTTCCAACCGTCCTCGAAGTTGAAGTTGAACAGGTAGAAGATGGCCATCTTCTGGGTATCCTGGATGTCGTTCTCCTCGACCCAGGCTATCGTCTTCTCCAGCCGATCGAGTCTGATGTTGAACTTCCGAAGCATCTTCACCAAATCTGGATCGATCGTCTGGAGGCTGCCGTGGGCAACCTTCTCCACCGGGGGATCGGCCTCGTAGGTGGTGCCGAGGTTGACCAGGTTGCCCGACTCTATCTGGCCGTTGTACCAGGATAGGATGTCCTGCTGCATGATCTCCATGTTCAGGTGGATCGTTCCGCTGGCCAGCGCCGCCTGCATCTCCGAGCGTGACATCGTCACGACCTCGACCGTGTGGTCGAAACCCACCTCGAGGACGAACTTGGCAACCGCGTTGGTGATCCTCTGGTTGCCCGTGCCGGTGTCGGCCAGCCTGATCAGAGTGGCCTCTTCCCTGATGTCTTCGCCACCGCAGGCCGCTACCACGCCCACGCTAAGTGAGGCCATCGCGATCAGCAACAGCCTGGAGATCCATTCTCGAGCACTCATTCGGGTCACCTTCGTAACTCCTGTTTCTAAGCGGCCGGCGGCAGGGGCGCCGTCGCCGCATGCGATTCTATTTGCGCCGCCAAATACTGTCAACAGAGTAGGCGCTGCCCCTTTCGGAACTCCCATTCTATCACCCGATCCCGGTCAAGTGAGATATAATACCCGCCCGGTCGGGTTTCTCGCACAAGCGGTGCGGCCGATCCAATCTATCAACGGGAGGGTCGTGACATGGGCAGCACCGTGAAGCTGGGAAGCGGGCGTTTCACCTACGAGGTCGCCGTTGGCTGGGAGAAGACGCCTCCGGGACTGTCCTGGCGCGAGGCGGCGGCGGTCGCCGTCGACTCCAAGGATCGGGTTTACGTCTTCACCAGGGGCGATCACCCCGTCGTGGTGTTCGACCGGGACGGCAACTTCCTCAACTCGTGGGGCGAGGGAATCTTTCCCCGAGCCCACGGCATCACCATCGGGCCGGACGACACACTCTTCCTCACCGACGACGACGATCACACCGTGAGACAGTGCACCCTCGACGGGCGGGTCCTGATGACGATCGGGGAGCCGGGGAAGAGTACCGAGTACCAGAGCGGGCTCCCGTTCAACCGGTGCACGGACGTCGCCTTGGACCCGAGGACCGGTGAGCTGTACGTATCGGACGGCTACGGCAACTCGCGGGTCCATAAATACAGCCCAGACGGACGGCTGCTGTTCTCCTGGGGCGAGGCCGGAACCGACCCCGGCCAGTTCAACCTGGTCCACAACATCGCGACCGACAAGGACGGATACGTCTACGTCGCCGACCGCGAGAACCATCGCGTCCAGGTGTTCGACTCCAACGGCCGGTACGAGACCCAGTGGAACAACCTTCACAGGCCCTGCGCCATCTTCATATCCAAGGATCAGAATGTGTTCATCGGCGAGCTGGGCTCGGGGATGCCGGTCAACCGCTACCTCCCCAACATCGGGCCGCGGATCACGGTGATGAGCACGTCGGGCGAGCGGCTGGCCAGGGTAGGACACCTGGGCTACGGCCTGGACGTCGGGCAGTTCATCGCGCCGCACGGGCTGTGCATGGATTCGCGCGGCGACATCTACATGGGCGAGGTGGCCCACACGGCCGCCAAGGGGATGGGTGAACCCGTCGACGAGATCAGGAGCTTTCAGAAGCTGGTGAAGGTCCCAGAATAGGCGGCCAGGCAGGGGTGCGAACAACCGAAGGAGGCTTCGAAATGACGTTGACCCTGGACACGAAGAGGAGTGCAGGTCGCATTGCCAAGGCGGCCTCCGCCTTCCTGGAGACGTTGTCCCACGAGCAGCGGCTGAGAATCGGCTTCTCGTTCGACTCGGATGAGCGCGGTAACTGGCACTATGTCCCGATGCCTCGGAACGGGCTGCCGCGGGGCGATCTGGACCAGCGGCAGATCGAGGCGTCCGAGGAGCTCATCGCCAGCAGCATGAGCGGGCGCGCGCTCAAGCAGACCCTGGCCATCTTCGAGCACGAGTTGATTCTCGGCCGGATCGAGGGGTCACAGGGGACGACCTGGTTCGACCGCGATCCCGGTCTCTACTATTTCAGCGTGTTCGGAGACCCGGCCGGCGAGGAGCCCTGGGGCTGGCGGGTAGAGGGCCACCACGTGTCGCTGAACCTGACGATCGCCGGCGGGGAGGTCGTCTCGCCGACACCCTGCTTCCTGGGCGCGAATCCCGCCGAGGTGAGGCACGGCCCCGCGAAGGGGTTGAGAATTCTCACCGACGAGGAGGACCTGGCGAGGAGGCTGCTGCTGAGCCTGGACCCGCTCCAGCGCGGCCGTGCGGTGATATACCCGGTGGCGCCGCGGGAGTTCGTGTCGCGGGCTGGCAGGCGGGTCGAGATCGACAGGCGGGCCGGGCTGCCCGCCGGTCTCATGTCGGCCGACCAGCGAGAGGCGCTGATGTCGCTGGTCCGGGTCTACGTGACGAGAAAGCCGGACGACATCGCCGGAAAGGCGCTGAAGAAGATAGAGGACCAGGGGGTCGGGGAGATACTGTTCGCCTGGGCGGGCAGCGAGCATCGCGGACAGTGCCACTACTACCGGCTACACGGGCCGTCCTTCTTCGTCGAGTACGACAACACCCAGGACATGGCCAACCACATCCACTCGGTCTGGCGAGACACCGAGGACGACTTCGGCTACGACCCTCTGCGCCTCCACTACGAAGCCTCCCACACTTGAGCTCGGGTCCGGCTACGGCCGGGCCCCGCAAGAAATCCCGGCCCTGGAAGACACGGTTGAGGAGGTAGGCATGGAGACGAGATTCCAGAGGTGCCCGCAATGCGGGAAGACCTACGACGGGCCGAATCTGCTGGATTACCACCAACGGGAGGCGCACGGCCCGGGCACGCCGGAGTCCGACCCTCGACCTGGACGTATCTTCTGCTCGACGTGTGGACTGCCCTTCGACGGGGAGGGTCCTCTTTCACACCACAAACGGGAAGCGCATGGCGAGATCCTCGTCACCTCTTCCCCGTCAGGGCGGGGCGGAACGGTAGGCCGCGTGGGGGCGGCTTACCTGGCCGGTCGAGGCAGTCGGCTCGTGGCGGCCATAGTCGATGGGCTGGTCTATGTGGTCCCGTTCTTCATTCTGCTCTTCTTCGCTCCGGTTTTGGGTTGGCTTTACTTCGTGGCGATACTCGTCTTCCAAATGTACCTGCTGTCGAAGGACGGGCAGACCATAGGGAAGAAGGTGATGGACATCCGAATTGTAAAGGTCGATACGGGGGAGAACAGAGGGTTCGTCACGAACGTTCTGGTACGAACGATACTTAATGGGCTGATCGGGATCATCCCGCTTTATGGCCTGATAGACATCTTGTTCATATTCAGGGGAGACAAGCGCTGCATCCACGATCTCATCGCGGGCACCAAGGTCGTTGCGTGAGGGAAGGTGCGTTCGACTTCAGCTGTTGCGCCTCGATCGGCTCAAAGGGAAGAAGGACCGGCGGCGCCGTCCGTTCGGGCTGCTACCCCTCGGGGATCTCGGGCCCGGTCACGTAGACGTCGGCGGACACCAGGAACGCATCGACCAGCCTCCCGTCGACTATGTAAATCGCTGGCCTGCCGGTGTTCCTGACGTTGTAGTTGCCGTCGTCTCTCTTCAGGAAGAGCAGACGAGTTCTGGGGAGCACGGCGCCGGTCCTGGTAATGACCCTGACCGAGGCGTCCGGCCGGTCGAAGTCCAGCTCCGCCGCCTCGTCCTCCGGGACGAAACCGTTGGCTACCATCCCCTCCAGGCTCCGGTACAGAATCTCGAGCTGCAGCGGATCCACCGGGGCCGTTATGTCGTCGCTGATGACGGCCGGGGCCGGCCCCGAGACACGGATGACGAACTCCTTGCCCTCGACCCTGAAATTGACCGATTCGATCTGCCCTCGCGTCATCGTCAGGACTATCGGGTCGCGCCAGCCGTCGATATTAGCATCGAAGAGGTCCGAGATCTGGCAGGAGACGCCGTACACTTCGTCGGCATTCTGGCGTCTGAAGTAGCAGAGCTGGACGTCCGGGGACCACTTGCTGCTAACCTGGAACCGCTCCTGCTGGGCCCCGCCAAGGAAGAAGCTGACCTCGACGGCGTTGTCGGCGGCGACGCCCATCCGGGAGTGGCTGGCGGGGTTGTTCGCGATCAGCCGGGCCCCGTCGAACTCAGAGACCTTACTGAAGAACTGGGCCAGCTTGGGCTCCCAGGCCAGATAGGTCCCCATGCGCCAGGTGTTGCCGAACTTGACGATCTCCACCTCGTCATCGGCCGTCCTTATCAGCACCCGGTCGACGACGTCCGGGGTTATCGGAAGCAGACCGGAGAGGGTTTCCTCATCAGATCCGGCGGACATGAGCCGCAGCGTCAGACCGAGTATGAGCGCGGCGACAAGTACGACCAGGACGGCGCCGACCTGTCTACTCCTCACGGCCGTACACCCTCTGGCTCGAGTTCTTGCGCCTGATGAGCATCAGCACGCCGATGACTATCAGCGCGACGGGGATTCCGGCGACGTTGATGTACTGGACGACCCCGCGTGGGACCGACGATTCCTCCCACCGGACCTGTCTGCTGGTGATCACCTTGGACCGTATGCCGGCGAGCGTGTCCTCCTGAGCCAGCCAGTCGATCCAGTTCAGTCCCAGCACGATGTTCTCGCCGTCGGCCTGACCCAGCACCGGGTCGCTCAGCCAGTCGGAGTCGCCGACGACGATCAGCCGGAAGCTGTCGGAGCCGCCGTTGTCCGGGCCTCCGACAACGGCGAGGCCGACCTGCCGGATGTCCAGATTCCCAAGCTCCCGATTCCGTTGGTCAAGCTCGTCGAGAGACGGGATCGGGCTTATGTCGCGGTAGTTGTAGTCGGCCACGCCCGAGTCGCCGGTCTGGAGCAGCGGGATGATCTCGCTGCTGCCCAGCACCGACTGGATGACGTCCAGGTCGCTCGCCCAGGGCAGGATCACGGAGCCTGAGCTGCCGGATATCTTCGTCTCGACCGGGGAGACCCTGACCCAGTAGTGGTAGGGGAGTAGGACGCTCCCCTCGCGGGTAGTGAACGAGATGGACTGGTTGAGCAGCGTATCGTAGACCAGGTTGTTGTGGATGACGACGCCATAGCGGCTTACGAATTCCTCAAAGCTGTTCTCGTTGGCGATGGCCGCCATCTGGCCGATGTCTACCAGGACCGAATCGATCATGATCAGGGCCCTGCCGCCACTGGCGATGTAGCGGTGCAGCTCCTGCTCGACCAACTCGGGCACCTCTTCGGTCGGACCGGCGATGACGACGACGTCGACCTCGCTCAGGTCCATCGGGGTCTCTCCCGATGAGTCGATCTCGACCAGCTCGTATTGCTGGCTAAGCTGCGCCCCCAGGAACTGGAAGCTCGTGTTCAGCTCCTTCTGTCCGTTGCCCTTGAGAAAGGCAACCGTCTTCTTGTCGAGCCTGGCCATCTTGTTCGCCAGGCTGGCGACCCTGTACTCCAGCCCGTCGATGGTCTCGATGAGCGAGATCGTCTCGCGGCGGTCGGTGTACGTCATGGACAGCCCGAGGAAGCCGTCCTTGAAGCCGACCTCACCGCCCCCCTCCAGGGCATACGGCTTCTTGCGTATGCCTGAAAGTGCCGCTTCGATCGCGTCCTCGTTGAGCTGGCCGTCCTCGTCCACGCCGGGAGACTTCCGGATGACCCGGACCCTGTCCGACTTCGCCGACAAGTCGTCGAGGAAGTCGCTGACGTCCCGTTTCACCAGGACCAGCTGGACCGGGGGGTCATCCGAGGCGAACATCGTGATGGTGAGGAGGTCGTCGAGGTCGTCGACGATGGCGTCGGTCGCCGGGCTGAGCGTGTACAGCTTGTCCTGGGTCAGGTCCCACCGGCCTCCGATGGAGTTGCCGAACCATCCGACGATAAGGCTGGCGACTATCAGGCCAGCGGTGCCAAGCTGGAGGTTGCGGTAGAGCGCGGCGCGGTGGCTGACGGTCTTGCCGCGCAGCATCATGAACGCGCCGCTGAGGAAAACGGATATCAGGGCGACGAAGTAGAGGACGTCTCGCACGGTCAGCACGCCCCTGGCTACGCTGTCGAAATGGGTCAGCGGGCTGAGGTCCTGCAGCACGGCGGCCAGAGCCGGCGGCAGGGCGACCGCCACAAACGGCATTCCGGCCAGGACCAGGATCATGTTGATCGTGAGGGCCAGCATGAAGGCCATGATCTGGTTCTGGGTCAGGCTGGAGGTGAACAGCCCGATCGCGACGAAGCTGGCCGCCAGGAGGATGCTTCCGACGTATTGGATTGCCGTGGCCCCCGGGTCCAGGTCGCCGGCGGTCGACAGCAGAATGGGGATTCCGGCGGTAAGGGCGATGGCGATGGAGACGAAGGCGAGTCCGGCTGCGAACTTGCCGCCCAGGATCATCCATGCCCTTATCGGCTGGGTGAGCAGGAGCTCGAGCGTCCCATCCCTCAGCTCCTCGGCGAGGAGCCGCATCGTCGAGGCGGGCACGAAGACCGCCAGCATGAAGGGGATGACGGAGAACAGCGCTCGCATCGATGCTTCGTTGTTGGTGCTGAGGATGAAGAAGAAGAGGAAGGACGCGAGTCCCACGAAGATGATCAGGAGGATGTACCCTGTAAGCTGGTCGAAGTAGCCTTTCAGGTCCTTTCGGACAAGGGCGAGGAACGAGCGCATCCCCTATTCGCCTTCTTCCGATTCGCCGGATTCCGGCTCCTGGGCCGGATCCGAGCCGGTCGTCAGGGACTGGAAGACCTCCTCCAGCCTCGCGCTCTCCAGGTGCAGGTCCCACAGCGTCCAGTCGTTCCTCTTGGCCAGCTCGAAGATCTCGGAGCGGATGTCCCGCTCGCCGGAAACCGACACCAGGAACCTGAGGCGTCCGTCGACCGCCTTGCGCTCCTCGACCGAGATCACGTCCGGAAGCCTCTTCAGGGACGACTCCACATGGGCGCCCTCGACCTCCAGGCCGATCGCGGTGGTTCCGGTTGCCTGTTCTCGAACATGCTGAACGGAGTCGTCGGCGATGATCCTCCCGTGGTTGATCATCAGGATCCGGTCGCAGGTGTTCTCCACCTCGCCAAGGACGTGGGTGCTGAGGAGCACGGTGCGCTCCTCGCCCAGCGTCCTGATCAGGTCTCGGATCGTGAGCCGCTGGTTGGGATCGAGGCCCTCTGTCGGCTCGTCCATTATCAGTATGTCGGGCCGGTGGAGGATGGCTGCCGCGAGTCCGGTCCGCTGGCGGTAGCCCTTGGATAGCTGGCTCACGGGAAGGTAGTACACCTCGGAGATGCCCGTCTCGACTATGGTGCTCTCCAGGTTGATCCGCTTCTCGCTCGGCGACAGCCCCCTCAGGTCGGCAACGAAGTCCAGGTACTCCTTCACCAGCATGTCGCTGTACAGCGGGTTGTTCTCCGGAAGATAGCCGATGCTGCGCCTGGTCTCCTTGTCGTGCTCCTGGTTGTCGATGCCGTTGATGAGTATGGAGCCCGAATCGGGAGTGTAGTAGGAGGTCAGCAGCCGCATGGTCGTCGTCTTGCCTGAGCCGTTGGGGCCGAGGAATCCGACGACCTCGCCCCTCTGGATTGTGAAGGAGACCTCGGTAACGCCGCGCCTGCTGCCGAACGCCTTGGTGAGGCCCTCCACCTGTATGCTCTGGCGGCCGCCGTTGGAGCGATCGGAGGGACCGGCGGTCCCCTCGCGATCGATCTCTGCTACTTCTGTCTCTTCGGCCATCTCGGTCAGCAAGTCATCTATGCTACTACGGTGCTCGGTCAGGATCGGTTCGTCTTCGCGACGAGTATTCTAGCATGCGACCGCCAGCGGCGCGTCCGGCCGGGGCCGCCCCCGGACGGACCGGGGCGCACGGCGGTTCTGAGTCACTCCCGGCAGGCCGGGCCGGTGGTATACAATGGGGTCCGCGTGCAGACTCGCTACTCCTTCCGCTGACGGGCCGCTCACGACGATTGAATCGCGATGACCAGTAGAACGACGACCACCGGAACCAGGATCATCCACAGGACTCTGCGGGGCGACAACCTCATCTCTACTCCTCACAGCCCGGCCGGTCGTCCGTCTCGACGGTCCAGAATCTTACCATACGATGGCCTCCTGAAAGGTGAGAGTTTCCCAAGCGCCGGCGGCCATGGGCTATAAGCTCGTTGCGCTGGACATAGACGGGACAATCCGTACCGGTGACCGTCCGGTCTCGGACAGGACGCGCCGGATCGTCGCGCAGGTCATCCGCGCCGGCGCCGCCGTGACGTTGGCTACCGGACGCTCGTATCTGTCCGCCATCGAGTCGAGCGGCGAGCTGGATCTCAGAACGCCGATCGTGTCCTTCCAGGGCGCCCACGTTGCTGACCCGAGGACCGGCGATGTACTGTGGCACCAGCCACTGACCTCCCAGATGGCACAAGAGGCGCTAGAGGCGTTGGAGTCGCTCGACGGGCGGGTGATGGCCTACCACGGCGACGAGATCTACGTTTCGAGGACCAGTCCGCTTGTCGACGCCTACCGGGAGCGCGGGAGGGTTCGAATACACGTCGTGGACGACCTCACCCGCCTGGCCGACGACGGCCTGACCCGGCTGGTGGTGGTCGACGAGCCAGGCGAGGTCCGTCTCATAGAGACCCGGCTCAAGGCACAGTTCGACTCTCGTCTGCACATCACCAGGTCTCTTCCGCAGTTCTGCGAGATCCTCCATCCGGAGGGAGGCAAGCACAGGGCACTCGAATGGTTGTGCGGCCATCTGGGCTTCGACCGGAACGAGACGGTGGCGTTCGGCAACGGCCCGAACGACGTGCACATGCTCGAGTGGGCGGGCTACGGGATCGCGATCGGAGGAGCGGTTCCCGAGGCCGTCGAGGTCGCGGACGCACAGGCCCTCACCCCCGAGGAAGATGGCGTCGCCCGGATGCTCGAGGAGATGCTGGACGGCGGACTGCTCGGCTGAGCCCGAGAGGCGGGCATTCGTCCCCATGCAGCTCACTCGGGCATCAGGTCGACAGACAACGCACGCACGGAGGTTGCCCGGCTTGGCCAAGCGAGAATCCGCCCCAACCATAGTGGTGCTCGGCGGCATCAACATGGACCTGATCGCCACTGCCCCGAGGCTGCCGATGCCGGGGGAGACTGTGAGGGGTGGCGAGTTCTACACCGCTCCGGGCGGCAAGGGTGCGAACCACGCCGTCGCGGCGGCCCGGCTCGGAGCCAGCGTCAGGATGGTCGGACGGGTCGGCAAGGACACGTTCGGGCCGTCCATGTTGGACGACCTGAGGGCCGACGGCATCGATGTCACCGGCGTCTCGGAGGACCCTGTCAACGCCTCGGGGGTCGCCGTCATCCTGCTGGACGACAGCCGGCAGAACCACATCGTCGCCGTCTACGGTGCCAACGCCGCGTGCGGCGATACGGAGCTCCAGGCCGCGACATCCGCGCTGGACGGCGCCGACGTCCTGATGCTTCAGCTGGAGATACCGTTCGAGGTGTCCCTGGCCGCGGCGAGGGCGGCCAAGAGCATGGGGGTCACCGTGGTGCTGGACCCCGCCTCAGCCGCTCCACTGCCGCCGGGTAGCCTGGAGACGGTCGATGTCCTGACGCCGAACCAGACCGAGGCCACGTTCCTGACGAAGCTCGAGGTCCGCGACCTCGCGTCCGCACGAGACGCGGCCCACGCGCTCGTAGAGATGGGGGTCGGGTTGGCGGTCGTCAAGCTGGGATCGGAGGGAGTCTGCTACGCCTCCCGGGAGGAGAGCGGCGACGTCTCGGCGTTTCGGGTCGAGGCGGTCGATACGGTGGCGGCGGGAGACGCCTTCGGCGGAGCGCTGGCGGTGGCTCTGGCCGAGGGCGCCGGCCTGAAAGAGGCGGTCAGGTTCGGAACCGCGGCCGGGGCCCTGGCCGTTACCAGGCCCGGCGCCCAGGAGGCGATGCCGAGCCGGCGGGAGGTCGAGGCGCTGATGGCTCGGAGGTAGCCGCGGCCTCGGTAGCTCGACAAGCTCACCATGAGCGGGGAGATGGGTCACCGCGAACGGGGAGACGGTCCCCCAGAGGCGGGCGCTACTCGCCCTCCTCGAGGACTCTGATCTGCTCCTCTATGCAGTCGAGCTGGCCGTACGATTCCTGAACCAGGCCGTAGCTCCGCTTGAGATAGAGGTCGGCGAGCGCAGCCCCTTGGCTGCCCGAGGACTTCGCCGCTTCGACCAGACGCGGAATCTGGTGAGTGTCGGAAAGGTGCTTGGCGAGAGCGCCGATGTCCTCCTCGGTCTCGCGGATCATCTGGCCCTCGGAGGACTCGATGGCGAAGCGCAGCCTCCCGACCAGCTTGGTCAGCTCGCCGAGCTTGTCGGTGTCGCTCATGAGGCCGTAGAGAACCTCGCTGACCTGAGCGTCACTCGACCCTTCCAGCACGTCCGGGCTCTCTTGCGCGACCCCGCCGGCGACGGTGGAATACGCCTCCGCGTACTGCTGGACCGCATCGCTAATGGCCATCATCGCCGAAGCGACGTCCGTCGGGTTGATGGTGCCTCCGTACAGGACGTCGTCGTCCCTCGTATCGGCAAGACTCTCGATCTGGCCGTAGCCGCTCAGCTTCTCTGGAGCCGGCGGGAAGGCGAACGCGGACATCTCCTTCGGCCCGACGTCGCCAAGCTGGTTCATCAGGAACGGCGGGACGTACTTGGACACGTCTACCGAGATCGGAAGAATGACGGCGTAGGTGACCCAGACCTCGTCGTGGTCCGACGAGCTGCGGAAATAGATCAGCCCGTGCCCCTTGGGCGCTTCCCTGCTTCCCCGTTCGTAGACGACATCCATGGCGTAAACCCCATCTCCCGTCAGTGTGTAGTATCGATCATGCGGGCTCTCTGAGCAAGGTCGGCCCCTGCGGGGGTAGGTCCTTTTCCATTTTCCCCCTGCTCCCCCGTAGCTTCCCCGTTGAGGTGCCCTCTTATTCCCACCCACCCGGCCGGTAAGACCGGCAGCTATGAAGACCGGGAGGGGCGACTTGCAAAAGGCCACGCTGCCAGAGATTCAGGGGCACCCCTCCGTCTCAGGCGGACCGCGAAGGGGTTCTGCCCCCTTCGGAACCCCCGGCCGGGGCCAGTCGCACGCCCTGTGCGCCCCTACACTCAGGAAGGTCGGACCTGTGGGCCACATGCTGGATGGCCTGGTATCGGACTTTGAAAAGACCCTGCCCACGGAAGGCCGGGGCATTGCTGATATAATTCGGCGGGCGCGACGCCGCCGCCGACTCCCGTGCCGATAAGACATGCTCATCGTAAACCCTCCAGGTTACAAGCACATCGTCCGGCCGCTGCTGTTCGCGCTCGCCCCCGAGACGGCCCAGAGTGTGGCGGACGCCGTTCTCAGGCCGCGCTCCGTCTGGCGGGCCGTCGCTCCCCTGCTGCGAGTCCGCGATCCAAGGCTGCGGACTGAGATCGGCGGGCTGCGGTTCGAGAACCCTATAGGACTGGCCGCCGGCTACGACAAGAACTGCGAGCTGCTTCCGTCACTCGCGTATCTGGGGTTCGGCTACGTGGTCGGCGGTACCGTCACAGAGTCTCCGGGTGCGGGCAACCCGGCTCCCCGGATCGTCCGGAATCCGGAAACCGAGTCGCTGGTCAACTCCCTCGGGTTCCCCAGCAAGGGGATCGAGCCGGCCGTCCGCGAGCTGGCCTCAGCACGGCGGGCTATGGACGGGACCCCACTGGTCGTCAGCGTCTCGGGGACGACGATTGGGGAGGTCGTTCGCTGCCACAACAGGCTGGAGCCGCTGGTGGACGCCGTCGAGCTGAACGTCAGCTCGCCCAACACCGCGGGGCTGCGGGTGTTCCACGAACCGGCCGTGCTGGCCGACCTCCTCTCCCGCGTCAACGAGGGACGACGCAAGCCACTCTTTGTCAAGGTGCCGCCGTTCAGCGCTCCGGATCCGGAGGATGCGGTCGCACGCGAGATGCATGACATGGTCATGGGGCTGATCGACACGTGTCTCGCGTGCGGTGTGGACGCGTTAACGATCGCCAACAGTCGGCCCGTCGCCGACTCGCGGCTGGCAGTGGGGTCGGGTGGATTGAGTGGCCGTCCTCTTCTCGGCGACACGGTTGCCATGGTAGCCGAGGTGAGGCGGGAGGTGGGGGACCGGGTCTCGATCAACGCGTGCGGCGGGATATCCACCGGAGACGATGCGTGGGCGGTGCTGCGGGCCGGCGCGACCACGGTTCAGCTCTACACCGGCCTCGTCTATCGTGGGCCCGGTGTCGTGAAGCGGATCAACCGCGAGCTGCTCGCACGTATGGATCTTGAGGGAGTGGGGTCCGTGGCTGGTCTGGTCCCGCAGGCGTCTCCGTAGCCGGGGTCCGTGCGGCGTGTAGCGGCCTAACCGAGCGCGGCCTTCAGGTGCTGCATCGACAGGTTGCCGCCGCTCATCACCAGGACGACCCTCTTGCCAGCCAGGCGATCCTTGATCTTCAGGGCGCCGGCCAGGGCGGCCGCACCCGCGTGCTCCGCCAGGTTGTGCGTCCGATCGAGGAGCATCACGACCGCCTGGCTGATCTCCTGCTCCGAGACGAGGACGAAGTCATCGAGCAGGTCGCGCATGATATCCAGCGTTAGCTCGAACCCGACCCTGGTGGCGAGCCCCTCGGCAACCGTACCCATCTCGGCCTCGACGATCCGTCCTTCTTTCCAGGATAGGTAGGCGGCCGGCGCGGCCTCCGCCTGAACCCCGATCACCTGGATGCGCGGGTTGATCGCCTTGGCCGCTATGGCCGTGCCGCAGGCCCCGCTGCCGCCGCCGATGGGCACGACGATCACGTCGGCGGTCGGCAGGTCCTCCAGGATCTCCAGGGTGTATGTCCCGACGCCGGCTATGAGCATCGGGTCGTTGGCGGAGTGGATGTATCTGTACCCTTCTTCTTTCGACAGCCGCTCGACGTGCTCTCTGGCCTCGTCGAAGTCGCGCCCGTGAAAGACCACGGTGCCGCCCAGGCGTCTCATCGACTCGACCTTGCCGGGGTTTGCTCCCTCGGGAACGACGATTACGGCGCTGACCCCGAAGATGCCGCCAGAGTAGGCGACAGACTGACCGTGGTTGCCGGTCGACGCCGTGACGATGCCCCGGCGCTTCTCGTCATCGGAGAGCTGGGAAACTAGGTTTACCCCGCCCCTCATCTTGAAGGAGCCGAGCCGCTGGTGATTCTCGTGTTTTACGTAGACCTCGGCGTCCAGGTCCGAGTCAAGCGTCAGGTAGTGGTGCAGGGGAGTGCGTGTGACGTAGGGCGCTATCCGGCCCTTCGCCTCGACGATGTCTCTGAGCGTGGGTCTATCGAGCAAATGAGCCTCCGACGTGGGGTAGCGGCAAACCGGTCCGCCCCAGTATATCGCGGGCGGTGGCCGTGTCAACGCGGGTCGTCCGGGTCGTTGACAGGGTTGATACCATACCCGAAAGGGTGTTCGAGTTCGGCTTGATCCTGCCGAGCGGTCTTGCCCAACCAAACCTGGGTAAGGCGAATCAGCCGGGAGCTGGGAGGAGCGTAGCACCCTTCACGGGGGTTTGGGGGCGTACCCCAACACTCTTCTGGGTGGGCGGGTGGGCGAAGCAGGGTTCGAGCACCCTAAACGTCTGGAGTCAAACGGAGCAGCGGAAACCGAAGATGGCAATAAAGGTCCTCTCACGTGACGTCTCCTCGAAGATCGCCGCAGGCGAGGTGATCGAGCGCCCGGCGTCGGTCGTGAAGGAGCTGGTGGAGAACTCGCTGGACGCCGGTGCGTCGCGGATTGTCGTCGAGATAAAGGCTGGAGGCACCGACCTCATCCGCGTCACCGACGATGGGTGCGGCATCCCCGGAGCGGAGGTCGAGCTGGCCTTCCAGCGGTTTGCCACCAGCAAGGTGTCGGAGGTCGCGGAGCTGGGTGCTATAGCCACTCTGGGCTTCCGTGGCGAGGCGCTGCCGAGCGTCGCCACCGTCGCCGGAGTGACTCTGGCCACCAGGACTGAGTCGGAGAACAGCGGATCGCGCATAGAGCTGGAGGACGGCGAGCTGAAGGACCGACAGGCCCATGGCGGTCCCGTCGGCACGTCGATCAGCGTCCGCCATCTGTTCAGGAACTTCCCGGCCCGCCGCCGTTTCCTTCGGAGCGTCGCGACAGAGGTGTCCAGGGTCCAGAAGGTCGTGACCCGGTACGCGCTTGCCTATCCGGAGGTGGCGTTCCAGCTCGATGTCGAGGGCTCGACCGCGTTCTCCAGCCCCGGGTCGGGAGACGTCCGCGAGGCCGTCTCGGCGCTCTACGGGCTCGACGTCGGAACGCAGCTACTGGAGATTCTGTCGGACCAGGAGTCCGAGAACACTCCCCCGGTGGTCGTCACGGGGTTGATCAGCCCGCCGTCGGTCGATCGGGCGAATCGCGGCTACATCACCTTCTTCACGAACCGGCGCTGGGTGCAGAGCCGGATGCTCGGATATGCGCTCGAGCAGGCCTATCAGGGCTTCCTGATGGAGCGGCGATACCCGATGGCCGTCGTCAACATCGAGCTGCCATTCGACGAGGTCGAGGTCAACGTGCACCCGTCCAAGGCCGAGGTGCGGTTCCGCAGTGAGGGCGGCGTCTTCTCGGCGCTTCAGCAGGCGGTCCGGCGGACCCTTACGATCCATTCACCCGTGCCGCAGTTTCGGAGAGGCGGGACGGCGAGGCGGCCGGGAGCGGCCGGACTCGGCGTCGATCCGATGCCCTTCTTCGCGGCATCGGCGGGCAGGACACTCGCTACCGCCGTCGAGGCCGTGGACGGGGCGGTCCACGGCGGCGCGTCAGTTCCGTCCACCGCGGATGCTCCGGCGCCCAAGACGGCGCTGCCCGCGCTCAGAGCGCTGGGTCAGGTCAATGCGACCTATATCGTGGCCGAGGGGCCGGACGGCCTCTACCTGATCGACCAGCACGCCGCGCACGAGCGCGTGCTCTTCGAGCGTGTGAGGGAGCAGGCACGGACCCGCAACCCGCAGGTCCAGAGCCTGCTGGAGCCGGCCACCGTCGAGCTGGACCCGGCCCAGGGAGAGCTCGTCGAGGGCAACGCGGAGCTGATCGCCAGCTTCGGCTTCTACCTGGAGCCGTTCGGACCGCTCACGTACCTGCTCCGCGGGGTCCCAAGCCTGCTCGACGGCGGCGATCCTCGTCAGGGCTTCCTGGACGTCCTCGATCTGATCCTGGAGGGTGGGGGCTTCGAGACCTTGGAGGAGCGGGCGGCGTACTCGATCGCGTGTCACGCCGCCATCCGAGCGGGGAAGTCGCTGAGCCAGCAGGAGATGTCGGAGCTGGCTCGTCAGCTCGAGCAGTGCGACCAGCCGCACACCTGTCCCCACGGCCGTCCCACGATGATCCACATGAGCACGGGGCGCCTGGAGAGGGAGTTCGGTCGGGTCTAGCAGGGGGCGGTAAAATACGTAGTTAGGTGTCTCTTCAGCCAGGGGCCCCATGTGTTTCAAAGGAACGAACCCTAGCAGGAACGAGCAGGAGCCCCGTGGACAGCTTTGCAGTGCTGAACTCTGGCACGTTGACACAAGAGAAGAAGGAGAAGAGATGGTGGCGACGATTGTCCACAACGGGACCAAGCTAGCCTACGAGGACCGGGGTGCGGGGAAGCCCGCCTTCGTGTTCGTCCACGGTTGGACGGGCGATCGATCGCACTTCGCCCCGCAAGCCGAGCACTTTGCCGGGCGGCACCGGGTCGTGTCCGTAGACCTGCGAGGGCACGGTGAGAGCGACAAGCCCCAAGGACAGTATCCCATCGCGGCCTACGCGGATGACCTCGCCTATATGATCGAGCAACTGGGCCTCGGCAGGGTCGTGGCCGTGGGGCATAGCATGGGAGGCATGGCGGTCTTGCAGCTAGCCGCCGCCCACGCCGACAGCGTGGCGGCCATCGTCATGGTCGACCCCGCGACGATGGTCAGGACGCCTGAGTATGTAACTGCCGTTGAGGCGATGGTGGAGGCCATCGAAGCTGGCGACCAGGAGCCCCGCCGGCGGTTCATCGCGAACCGGCTATTCCTACCCACCTCCGACCGTAAGCTTGTGGAGGACGTCCTGGCAGTGATGATGGCTGCGCCTAGCCACGTGGCCGCCAGCGCTATGAAGGGAACGCTCGGTTTCGACGGCCCAGCCGTTGCGGCGCAGTGCAAGGTCCCTGCTCTGCACCTGGCGGCCAACCCGCCCCGTAATCCGCCGCATCTCATGTCGCAGTGGTTGCCGACCGTCGTCAATGGCTGGACCGTCGGTGCTGGCCACTTCAACCAGCTCGAAGTGCCCGGCCAGGTGAACGCCATGATCGAGGGCTTCCTACGCCATCACGTCTGAGCCTGGCGATGCAGGGGCACGGCTGAGAAACGAACTGGAGACGAAAATCGGCGAACTGCTAGAAGCCGCTGGACGGCCCGTCCTCGACGGGCGTACTGCCTGTCATTGTCCTGAGATCGTGGACCGGTCCAGCACGGACCTGACCGTTTCCACCAGCTCGGCCGGGCTGGCCGGCTTGGTAAGGTAGGCGTCCGCCTCTGCAAGCACGAGACCGGTGAACCTGTCCTGTTCGCCGGCACTCGCCGTCAGCATCACCACAGGCAGGTCCGCCGTCTCGAGCTGCTCGCGTATCTGACTGCAGACCTCGTAGCCTGTCATGCCCGGCATCTTCAGATCGAGAACGATGAGGTCGACGTTCTCCTGGGTCGTGACGATGTCGAGGCCGGTTTGGCCGTCCAGAGCGACGACGACCTCGAACCCTTCATCCTCGAGCGCATACCGGGCCAGCATGACGGCGTTGGCGTCGTCGTCGACGACCAAGATCTTCGCCTTCATCTGCCGGTCCATGTGCGTTCTTCGGGAGCCGGTCAGCCCGGCAGCTCGTCGCCGGCCACGGACGCCGCGTCCACGGGAAGCCCGCGGCGAGGTCTTAGCCCGAATCCACCGAAGGAGGGCGTCGGGTCAGTGTCCTGAAGCGGCAAGAGGGTGCTCCTGTGAATCTGGGATAATGGTTTTGAAACAGCAAAGCCGACCCCAGAACAAGGAGCACCCAATAGATGCTACCACGCAACCATCCCGATCGCATCCAAATCGCGTTTGACGACCACCGCCTCGTGGCCAATGCTGGGCTGCTGCTCCCGGTGACCCTAGCCCAGCACCTGGGCCTGCGTGAAGTCGTCGACAGCCACGTCGACCTGGGAGACGCGCCGGGGCGGGCGAACCCGGGAGACAAGCTGCTGACCCTGGTGGCCTCGGCGCTGGCTGGGGGCGACTTCATTGACGACGCCGACGTGTTGCGTACCGGCGGGACAGCTGGCGCCATCGGCTGCGTAGTCAAGGCGCCATCCACCCTGGGAACTTTCCTGCGCAGCTTCCGGTGGGGCCACGTCCGCCAGTTGGATCGGGTGAGCCGGGAGCTGCTGTCCCGGGCCTGGGCCGCTGGTGCGGGACCCGGTGAAGGGCCGTTGACCATCGACCTAGACTCCACCATGTGCGAGACCTACGGACTGGCCAAGGAGGGGGCGCGTCACCATGGTTACACTGGCCAGCGGGGCTATCACCCGCTGCTGGCCATCGCCGCCGGCACCGGCGACGTGCTGATGTCTCGGCTTCGCGAGGGCCGGGCCAACACCGTTCGTGGCGCCGCCCACTTCCTGCGGGAGACCGTGGGCCGGGTGCGCCATGCTGGGGCTACAGGACAACTCACGGTGCGGGCCGACAGCGGCTTCTATGCCCACGCCCTGGTCGTCGTCTGCCGCGAGATGGATGTCCGCTTCTCCATCACCATCCGCCAACACGCCCGCCTCAGGGAGTTGATTGAGGCGATTCCCGAGGAGGACTGGACGCCCGTCCCCTACTGGATGGACGGCGGCGCCGACGTGGCCGAGACCACCTACACTCCCTTCCAGGGTGAGCCCGAAGCCGCCCCAGTGCGGCTCATCGTGCGGCGGGTGAAGCCCACGCCCGGTTCCCAACTGGCCCTCTTCGCCAGCTACAGCTATCACGGCTTCATCACCGACCGGGACGGGGAAACCTTGGAACTGGAGGCCGACCATCGCCGCCACGCCGAGATCGAGAATGCCATCCGAGACCTCAAGCACGGCGTCGGCCTCAATCATTTCCCCTCGGGTCGCTTCCCCGCCAACGGCGCCTGGCTGGCCGTTCAGGTGCTGGCCCATAACCTGGCCCGCTGGACCGCGCGCATCGGTCTGGGCGAGGGGGTGGTGACCACCAGGACCCTCCGGCGGCGCTTCTTCTCCCTGGCCGGACGGCTCACCCGCTCGGCCCGCCGCCTCACTTTGCATCTGCCACAGGGCTGGCCTTGGGAAACCCAGTTCACTCGCGCCCTGGCTCGATTGCGAGCCCTGCCATTGCCTGCCTGACGGCACCGACGGCGCCTGACACGTCCACCAGACTACTCAACCACCCCACAGAGTCGCACCGGCCCGGTCCGCGATTGTCTTCCCTTGCATGCTGTCCCGCCGACCCCGCCCCAGCGCCGCTGCCCAGGACCGCCATCGGCGCCACCAACTCCAACCAAAGGCCGCCACCGGCCCCATTTATCGGAATCGAGCGCGGACCGTCGCGTCCCACGGCCCTCACCCCTTGTTCCAACCCCAAGGCCGCTCCGCATCGGTGGATTCGGGCTTAGCGGCAGCGTGAAGCTGAACGTACTGCCCTCCCGCAGGGTACTGTTGACCCATATCCTGCCGCCCGTCGCGTCGATGATCCCCCTGGCTATGTACAGGCCCAGTCCTGTACCCGGGCTATCCCTGGTGGCTGCGCCGTCCACCTGGGAGAACCTCTCGAACAAACGGGGCAGCGCCTCGGCGGGAATCCCGTCACCCCGATCCTCGACCCGCACCAGGACCTCCGAGTTCAGCGCTCTTCCGCTGACGACTACCTTGGTGCCGGGACGGCTGGACCTGATGGCGTTGCGGATAAGGTTGTGCAGCACCTGCACTATTCGCTGCTCGTCGCCCTCGACGACCGGCAGCTCAGGGTAGAGGTCCACTTCCAGCTCGACGCCCCTCGATTCAGCCCTGACGGAGAGACTCTCCACAGCGTCCTTGATCAGACGCTCCACCGACAGCGGGTCCCTTCTCAGGCTGAGCCGTCCGGCCTCCACGCGCGACCCGTCCAGACGATGGTCGACCAGATTTCCGAGCTGCTCGCTCTGCTCGTCGATGATCTTCAGGAACCGCCTTCTGGTTTCAGGGTCCCGCCTCTTGCCATCGAGGAGCAGCTTCACAAAGCCGTTGATGGAGTGAAGGGGAGCGCGGAGGTCGTGGGATGTGTCGGCGAAGAACTCGGATGTCGTGTGCTCTAGCTCGCTCAGCTTCAGAGTCAGGGCGACCAGACCGTTGCTCGTCTCCAGCAGCTCATCCTGCAGCATCTGAATCGTCTTCTCTGCTTCGGCGAGCCGACGCGCCGGATCCGTGTGGCTCATGTCGTCAGACCACGCACGACACGGGAATGCCGCCGTCATCCGCCAGTGCGCACGTCAAGGATCGAGCCGTGCCGGATGCCGAGCGCTGTAAGAGGATTGAGGAATGATTGCGGACGGTGAGCGACGCACGTCCTCCAGGGTCAGCCTGATGTCTAGAATATGGACAAGGGTAGGCGGGTCTAAACCAGCCGGTCGGGCGCGCCACTGAGGACGGCCGTCACCCTGCGTCAACGGAAGCTTGGGGTCCCTGCCAGAGACTTACCTGTGCCCGGCAGTCGTGATTGTCATGCTGAGGAGCGGAGCGACGAAGTATCTGGGGATGGGGTGGCAGCACACGGTTGTCGCGAGCCACCTCGCCTCCCCGGATTCTGAACGGAGTGAAGAATGACAGCCACGTGTGGCCTGGCCAGGAAGGAGGCCAGCGGGATGGTCGAGACGGTTCCTCGACACCCTGCTAGACGAAAAACCGCAGCCACAGGTATCCGGTCGCGATCAGCAGCGTTCCCACCGTGATCACGGCGCCGTACTTTGCGAACTCCCAGAACCCGATCTCGACACCTCGTGCCCTGGCGGTGGAGATGACCACGACGTTCGCCGACGCGCCGATGATGGTGAAGTTCCCTCCAAAGTCCGCGCCCAGCGTCAGCGCCCACCACAGAGGGTTGGTACCCTCCGATGCCTCCACCGACGGGATCTGCTCGACGGCCTTGACCATGGTGGCGGTGTAGGGGATGTTGTCGACGATGGCCGACGCACCCCCGCCCAGCCATATGAGGAGCAACGCAAGTGCGCTGTCCTTGCCGTCGGAGACATCCGTCATCCACATCCTGATCTCGTCGATCGCCCCGGTCTCCACCAGTCCGCCGACCAGTATGAACAGGCCTACGAAGAACATCAGGCTCGTCCACTCGATCTCCCGGAGAACCGAGCGGGGCTGCAGCCCGCTTATCAGCAGGAGGGCGCCCGCTCCTGCCAGAGCGATGAACGCCGGTCCGGTGTGGAGGAGGTCGTGCACCAGGAAGCCGACGATCGTGAAGCCGAAGACGATGATGGACTTTCTCAGCAGCGGCACGTCCCGGATCACGTCGGCTGCGGACATCGTCAGCATCTCCTGCCGCTTTTCGGGCGAGACGATGACCTCCTTGCGGAACCACACGAACAGCAGCGGGAACAGCAGCGCCATGCCGAGAATTGCGATAGGCGCCATGTTGAGCATGAAGGGGAGGAAGCTTATTTCGGCGGCGCTGGCCACGATGATGTTGGGCGGGTCGCCGACCACCGTTGCCGCGCCCCCTATGTTCGAGGCGAACACCTCTCCGAGCAGGAACGGGGTTGGCCTCAGGTCCAGGCGTTTGCACAGCGACAGGGTGATCGGGACCATCAGCACGACCGTCGTGACGTTGTCCAGGAAGGCGGAAGCCACGGCGGTGATCAGCGCCAACAGGACCAGCAGCCCGAATCCGCTGCCCCTGGCAAGATGGACGCTCTTGATCGCAATGCACTCGAAGGCTCCGGTCCTTGCGATGATGTCGGCCAGCGTCATCATCGACGCGAGCAGGATGATAACGTTCAGGTCTACGTGCCCGAGCAGCTGGTCCCCTTCAACGACCTGCAGGAGTACCATGAGCGCCGCGCCGATGGCGACGACGAGAACGTGGTGAACCCTCCCCGAGGCGATCAGGACGTAGACGATGGCGAATATTACGATTGCCGTGGTCATCGAGCTAGCTTTCGGACCGACTGCATGGTCTCTGCGACATGGGACAGGGGCCTCACATGGCCCCTGGTGGCAGCTCCCGGGCGTCCGGCATCTCCCTGCGCCTCCGGAAGTTTGCGGAGACAACTATGCACGTGACCGCATCTGCGGACAAGGGTGGGGCCGCCGTCTTCCCTGCGGGAACGTCCTGGGGTGGGGCTCGATCCGGGGCAGGCGCTGGAGGTCCTCCGCCTCCCCAGATTCTTCACCCTGTTCAGGATGACGGCTGGGCGCCAGGAGGACGACGAGGTATCTCAGGACTACGGCTCAGAATGACAGCCGCCAGAGGGCTACTGCTGCCGTGCGGACGGATACAGGGCCGTCCGAAGTGGGAAACACCCTTTACAGCCCGATCCGGTCGTCGATATAATCGAGTTCGAGGCGGCCTGGACCTCGGGGTCTCGGCGCCCTCCTCAGGAGTTGCGTTTGGCGGTTCTTCCCATAATCGAGTTTCCCGATCCAGTTCTGCGGCAGAGAGCCAGGAAGGTCCGCAAGATAGGCGATTCGATCAGAGTGCTCGCGGACGACCTGGTCGACACTATGAGCCACGCGGGAGGTGTAGGCCTCGCCGCGAATCAGATCGGGGTGCTGAAACGGGTCATCGTGATCCAGCTTCCCGACGACGAAGAGGCGCAGGTCTACGTAAACCCGGAGATCGTTCAACGTGAGGGCGAGAGACGGGTGGAGGAGGGTTGCCTGAGCATCCCCGGATTCAAGGCTACGATCACCCGCTCGATCTGGGTGAAGTTCAGAGGACTCGACATGGAATCGAAGCTGGTCCGTCTCAAGGCGGAGGGGCTGCTGGCGCAGGCTCTCGAGCACGAGATCGATCACCTCAACGGTATCCTGTACGTCGATCACCTGGCCAGCCACGAGGAGCTCGTGCCGATTCTGCCGGAGGAGCCGGCGGCGGTGGAGGTCGCGGTAGGCTGATGACCAGACACCGCCGGGTATGAGCCAGCTCTTACAGGCCACGGCGATTCCCTTTTTCGAACAATCGCAATCTCCACCTCTGACGGTCAACCTGAGGCAGTTCTTTGCCCCAAGGGGCATTTCCGCGTACCTGGTCGGTGGCTCGATCAGAGACCCCTTGCTGGGCGTTCCGACCGCCGATGTCGACGTAGCCGCCGTATGCGACGTCCGGTCGGTCGGCCCCGAGCTTGCGAACTTCCTCGAAGGCCGCCTGATCCCGCTGGATGCCGAACGGGGTATCCTAAGGATCGCGTTCTCGGAGCACGGCGTGCCGTCGTTCCTGGACCTCACCGAGATACACGGCGATATCAACGACGATCTGGGGCGCCGGGACTTCACGATCGACGCGATGGCGGTTCTCCTGGGCGCGCCCGCCGAGGACTCGCCGATCGACCCGTTTGGCGGGATGGCGGATCTCCAGGCGGGCGTGATCCGTGCGGTCTCGCGATCGGTGTTCAGAGACGATCCCGCCCGGCTCATGCGTGCCCCGAGACTCGCCGCCCAGCTCGGCTTCCGGATAGACGAGGCGACGTCGGACCGGATTCGTGACGATGCCCACCTGGTCACCGGCGTGTCCGGAGAGCGGGTCCGCGAGGAGCTGCTCAAGCTGCTGGCGGCTCCTGGGGCGGTCCGGTCGATCCGGTGCCTGGACGATCTAGGGCTGCTCGACAGGATCATTCCCGAGCTGTCGGCCGCGAAGGGTGTGACCCAGCCGAATGAGCACTACTGGGACGTCTACGACCACAGCGTCGAGACCGTGGGACAGGTCGAGCGGCTACTCCAGGCCACAGTCGAGCCGAGCGACTTCGTGACCGCCCTGATGCCACGGTTCGATTCTATGGACGAGTATTTCAAAGAGAAGATCTCCGATGGTCACACGAGGCTGGCCCTTGTTAAGCTGACGGGACTGCTCCACGACATCGCGAAGCCGATGACCCGAACGGTGGAGGAGTCAGGGCGCATCCGGTTTCTGGGCCACCATCGCGAGGGAGCGGCGATCGTCCGCACGATTATGCAACGGCTGCGGATCAGCGGGCGCGGCATCGACCTCGTGGGCGGTATGGTCGACGCGCACCTGAGGCCGGCTCAGATGGCGCAGCGCGGCGAGCTCCCAACCGACAGGGCGCTATATCGTTATTATCGAGATGTGGGAGACGCGGCCGTCGATACGCTGTACCTGAACATGGCGGACTATCTTGCCGCTCGCGGTCCGATGCTGGAGAGGCGCGAATGGGCCGGGTACTGCGAGCTCATCGGCCATATCCTGCGAGCGGATCGTCGGAGGCCCGTCCCGTCCCGCGCCGCCAGCCTCGTGGACGGGCACGACCTGATGGAGGAGTTCTCGCTGGACCCGGGTCCCGAGCTGGGGCGCCTTCTGGAGCTGGTTTCGGAGGCACAGGCTGCGGGCGAGATCGGCACCCGAGATGAGGCGCTGGCGATGGTCAGGGCCGCGCTGAGAGATGATGTGAATCGTGCGTAGGTACGCGAAGTCGCTGACGGTCATAGCGGTCCTGGTCCTGCTGGCGGGGCTTGGCCTCGGCTTCCAGACGATCAACTTCTGCGACTTCGAGCGCGGTGGCGACACTCCACTGGGTCTAAAACTGGGCCTCGACTTGCAGGGCGGGAGCCACCTGGAGTACCAGGCGGTGTCCGAGGACCCGGTCACCGGCGAGCCGGTGCCCCCCTCCGCCACGCAGATGGAGTCGCTACGGCGCACCATCGAGGATAGGGTCAACAAGTCTGGGCTCGGTGAGCCGATCATCCAGCTACTGGGCGACGACCGGCTGTTGGTCCAGCTCCCGGGCGTCGACGATCCGGCGAGGGCCAAGAGCATCATCGGAGAGACGGCTCAGCTGGAGTTCAAGCACCGGTCCCTGAACGTCTCGCGAGAGATAGAGGGTCTCACGGAAACGGACGTTCTCAGCGTCACGATCGGCCCGCGTCCTACCACGACGGTCGCCACGACGACGGCCGCCGCGCCGACGGTTGCCACGACGACGAGCGCCACAACGACGGCCGCCGAGCCGGCGTCGCCGGACGCGGAGGGCGAGAGCACCGGCGAGGAGGGGTCCCAGGAGGACGAGCTCCGGGAGCTTCCTTTCCTCATCGTAGAGTTCACCGACAACGGTGCCGAGGTGTTCGACGGGGTCCTTCAGCGGCTGATCGAAAGCTTGGTGCCGGACATCCCCGGCGGACAACTGGCCCCGAACAGCCTGTCCATTGGGTTGGAGGGGCTCCAGACCGCAACCTTCCAAGAGAGGTTCGCAGAGCGTGTCGGGGACAGCAACACCTTCGCCATCCTGCTGAGCACCGTGGGCGACGTGGGCACCGCCCGAGAGACCTTCGGAGACGAGCTGACGGTGTCGTTCGTCGAGGTCCTGGGCCTCAACGACGAGGACATAGGGCTCACGGGAGACGATCTGCTGAGGGCGTATGCCGGCCAGCACAGTGCGTCTGGCCTGCCGATCGTCAATATCGAGTTCAAATCCGAGGGGACGAGGAAGTTCGGCGAGCTGACCTCCCAGATCGTCGGCACGAGCGACCAGATCGCAATATTCCTGGACGGCGAGGAGCTGATCGCGCCGGTCGTCACGTCGGTGATAACGGGCGGTACGGCCTTCATCCAGGGGAACTTCACGTTCGAGAGGGCCAGCGACATCGCGCTGCTGCTGGAGGCCGGCCGCCTACCCCTGCCGATCGAGCTGATCAAGGAGCAGAGCGTCGACGCAATCCTCGGAGCGGACTCGCTTCGGAAGAGCGTCGTGGCCGGACTGATCGGCCTGGGGCTGGTCCTGCTTTTCATGGTCCTCTACTACCGGGCCCCGGGCGTGATCGCCGCGGGAGCCCTCATCATCTACACCGCCCTCCTGCTGGCGATCTTCAAGATAATCCCCGTCACTCTTACCCTTTCGGGAGTGGCGGCCGCCATCCTGTCGATAGGAATGGCGGTCGATGCGAACGTCCTGATATTCGAGAGAATGAAGGAAGAGCTGCGTGCGGGCAGAACACTGCTGTCGTCGATCAACATCGGCTTCAACAGGGCGTGGCCCGCGATCAGGGACGGCAACGTGTCCACGCTGATAACGTGCGTCATCCTCTTCTGGTTCAGTGACACGCTGGGCGCAACCGTCGTGAAAGGGTTCGCGATCACGCTCGCCATCGGAGTGGGCACGAGCATGTTCTCGGCCATAGTCGTGAGCCGGACCGCCCTGCGAATGCTGGCCACCACTCGTATGGGGAGACACCTCGGAATGTTCGTCCCGGCAGGCGGGGCCGATCTGCCGCAGCAGGGGCCGGCCGCCGCCGCCCCCGCCAGGAGCTAACGTGGACGTCATCAAATACCGGCGCTGGCTCTTCCTGCTCTCCCTTGTCATAATCGTGCCGGGCGTGGTGTTCCTGATATCGGCCCCAGGCCTCAGGGCGGGGATCGACTTCACGGGAGGCTCGACCACCACGTTCCAATTCGCGAACACGGTTGAGCAGCAGGACCTTCGGGACACTCTGGCAGATCTTGACCACTCCGAAGCGACGGTCCAGAAGCTGGAGGATAACACCTACTTCGTTCGCACCAAGCTGCTCGACGATGAAGACCGGAGCGCGATCATCGCCGGGCTGGAGGCCGCTCTGTCGGAAGACGGGGTCGAGGTCCTGAGCTTCGACCTCGTGTCGCCCGTGGTGGCAAGCCGCACGGTGCTCAACGCATTCTGGGCCGTCCTGGCCGCGGCCGTCGGCATCTTCTTGTATCTGTGGTGGGCGTTCCGCAGCGTGCCGAAGCCCTTCCGGTACGGCGTCGCCGCCATAATCGCGCTGCTGCACGACACGGTGATCGTTCTGGGCATCTTCGCCATCCTCGGAAGCGTTGCCGAGGTCGAAGTCAACCTGATGTTCCTGATCGCGGTGCTGACCGTCATTGGATACAGCGTGAACGACACCATCGTGGTCTTCGACCGCCTTCGGGAGAACATACTGTACTTCCCGAACCGGACCCTGAACGAGAACGTCAACGTGAGCATCTCGGAGACCCTGGGGCGGTCGCTCAACACCAGCTTCACGCTCCTGTTCGCGATACTCGCGCTGATGCTGTTCGGCGGTCCCACGATCCGCGAGTTCCTTCTGGTTCTTCTGATCGGGGTCGCCGCCGGGACATACAGCTCCATCGCGGTAGCCGCCCAGGTGCTGGTGATCTGGGAGAACGGCGACGTCGGACGACTCTTCAGGCGCTTACGCTCGACCCAGCCGTCGACCACGGCATAACGGGTCCCGCGCGCTAGCCCCGAGCCTCTCAGCCACTGTCGACGAGGTCGGCGGCCGCCGCCACTTCGCTCCGAGCTATCCCCTCAAACAGCCTGTATAATGGCCATGCAGTTGGGCAGACAGAGCGGGCCGTTGTTCCGGGAGGGTTTCTATGAAGATCGGGGCGCACATGTCGACGGCCGGCGGCGTGGACACTGCCATCGACCGGGCGGTCGAGATGGGAGCGGAGGCGGTCCAGATCTTCGCCTCGTCGCCACGCGCCTGGGCCTTCAAACCCCTTAAGGAGGACACGGTCATCGCCTTCCGCGAGAAGTCGGAGCGGACAGGAGTTGCCCCCACGTTTCTCCACGCGAGCTACCTCGTCAACGTCGGCGGATCCCAGGAGCTGCTCGAGAAGTCGATAAACTCCCTGGTCGACCACCTGGGCGCGGCCAGCCAGATCGGGGCCGCCGGCGTAATCTTCCACGGCGGCAGTCACAAGGGCGTGGGCTTCGACGGAGTCCTGCCGCAGGCGACCGACGCGCTGCGCCAGGTCCTCGACAGGACTCCCGACGACGTGTGGCTGATCATCGAGAACGCCGCGGGAATGGGCAACCACATCGGGGCATCCTTCAAGGAGATAGGCCGGCTGATGGACGCCGTCGACAGCCCTCGCATGATGACCTGCCTCGACACTCAGCACGCCTTCGCGGCCGGGTACGACATCGCCCACGCCGAGGGAATAGATGCCGCTATGGACGAGCTCGACAGGGAGATAGGCCTGTCGCGGTTGGTTGCGGTGCATGCCAACGACAGCAAGATGGAGCTGAGCGCGGGCGTCGACCGGCACGAGAACATCGGCGACGGCACGATGGGCACCGAGGGGTTTGAGGTCATCATGGGACACCCGGCCTTTTGCGACGTGCCCTTCCTTCTGGAGGTGCCGGGAATCGAGGACCACGGTCCGGACAAGGAGAACGTCGACCGGCTGAAGGCCATCCGGTCGAGACTCGGGGTCCCGGCGTGAAGGGTCCGGTCCCTGTGTCCGGGCAACCTGGGCCGGCGCGGAGACGTATTTGACGGAGGCCGACGACCGGTCGCGCGCGCAGCAGTATCGGGCCTATCTGAAGTCCGAGTTGGACGCCGCGACAATGTACAAGGTTCTCGCGGAAAGGGAAGACGACCCGAAGAGGGCGGAGCTTTTCGAGAGGCTCGTCGAGGCCGAGGTGCGTCATGCCAGACGCTGGGCCGAGAAGCTGGGGATCGAGCCGCCGGTCATCGATGGCAGAAGGCTGGGAATGGGTAGCCGGCTTCTGTTGATCGGCGCGAGGGTGTTCGGCATCGGCAGGATGCTGCCGATGCTGGCCAGGACCGAGGAGTTCGGACTACGGGGAGGGTACCGGGCGGACCCCGAGGCGAGGGACATCGCCCGCGAGGAACGACAGCACGCACGTGCCCTGAGGAGCCTGTCCGGCTCTGGGACCCCCGCGAAGGTCGAGAGAACGCACTTCGTGATGGCCGGAGGCAACGTCCGCGCGGCGGTGCTCGGCGTCAACGACGGGCTGGTCTCCAACTTCAGCCTCGTCATGGGCGTCGCCGGGGGGACGAGCGACCCCTCGTTCGTGCTTTTGGCCGGGGTCGCGGGGCTGCTGGCCGGTGCCTTCTCCATGGCCGCCGGGGAGTACGTTTCCGTCCGGTCCCAGCGCGACATGTACGAGTACCAGATCAGCAGAGAGCAGGCTGAGCTCGATGAGTGGCCCGAAGACGAAGAGGAGGAGCTGAAGCTCATCTACGAGGCAAAGGGCCTCACCGAGGAGGAGGCCGCTGTCGTAGCCAAGCGTGTGATGGAGACACCCGGCGTCGCTCTCGAAACGATGGTTCGCGAGCAGCTTGGCATGGATCCGGCGGACCTCGGCTCTCCGATCGGGGCCAGCCTGTTCTCCTTCGTTGCGTTCGTGATGGGAGCGCTGATACCGATACTGCCTTATGTCGTCGATGCGGGAGGCGTGTCATTCACCTTGAGCGCCGCGCTGAGCGCAGGGGCCCTGATGGTCGTGGGCGGCGCAACCGCTCTTATGGCGGGCAAGACCCTCCTATGGGGTTCGCTCAGGATGTTCCTGGCCGGCGGATCGGCGGCTGCGGTGACCTACGGTGTGGGACGCCTGATAGGAGTCTCTATCGGCGGCTAGGAGCCGCTTCCAAGAGAAGAGGACGAGGAGTGTAGAGGGGCAGAGCTCCTCGCCGGGAGTCTGAGGGTGTCCCTCAGATATCCTTTTCCTCCGTTCCGTGGGGAACGCATTTGGAGTTGCCAGAACCAGAAGGGGAGTGCAGAGGGGCGGAGCTCCTCGCCGGGAGTCTGAGGGTGTCCCTCAGATATCTCTTCCCCCTTTTTCGCAAGAGGAGGCGGGGGCGATAGCGAAGATGGGCAAACGACCGCTGGACCAGGAGGACAACCCGTTCTGAAAACCTCGATTCGCCTGGGAAGGATTCTCGGTGTGAGCGTCAGAATTCACTACTCCTGGCTTGCTGTCGTGGGAGTGGTGGCCTGGACGGTCGCCCAGGGATACCTGCCGGACCGATATCCGGGCTGGTCCGTGGCGACGTACTGGGCTGTCGGCGCGACCGCCGCCCTGCTGCTGTTCGCGTCGGTGCTGATCCACGAGCTTGCCCACTCCGTTGTCGCCAGGGCTCGAGGATTTGAGGTCGACGGGATCACGCTGTTCCTGTTTGGAGGTGTGAGCCGCGTCAGGTCCGAGTCGAAGACGGCCCGGGACGAGCTCGTCATCACGCTCGCCGGGCCGATGAGCAGCCTGCTGATGGGAGCGGCCCTCTGGGGTCTCGCGTCGTTGGTCCCATCGGGGCCCGAGTCGGCGGCCGCCGTGCTGGAGATGCTGTGGTTCTCCAACATCGTCCTGGCGGTCTTCAACCTGCTGCCACTCTATCCGCTGGACGGCGGACGGACCCTTCGCGCCGTCGTCTGGGGGCTGAGCGGGAGCCTTCAGAAGGGCACCGGCGTGGCCACGAGGGTAGGAGAGGCGGGCGGACTGGGACTGGCGGGTCTAGGGGCCATACTCCTGTTTCGTGGCGACTGGTGGGGCGCGCTTGGCCTTGCGTCCGTGGGGCTGTTCCTGCACATGACCGCGTCGTCGTCGAGGCGTGAGGCTTAGCTTGAAAGGACATCGAGATCGGATGGCCGGTCGAGTAACCGTATACGCTCGCAAGGGCTGAGCTACCTGCGCTAGGACGAAGGAGTTTCTTTCGGATAACGGCGTGGAGTTCGTGGAGCGCGACGTGGACCGAGACCGCGCGGCCATGGACGATCTGCGGGCCCTCGGGCTGCGGTCCGTTCCGGTGACGGTCGTTGGCGATACGCGCATCGTCGGCTTCCGGGCACGCGAGCTTGCCGAGGCCCTCGGCCTTGCGCTGGACCCCAAGCCGCGGGACCCTGCCGAGACGATCCCTCTACTGGACAGGCTCCTGGTCGCCGTCCGCCGAGCCGTGCTCCAGCTGCCCGAGGACAGACTGGACTACAGCGCTCCGGACAGGGACCGCCCGATGCGGGAGTTCGCCTGCCATATCTTCAGCGCGGCCCAGATGACCGTCCGCGGAATCTCCACGGGCGCCCTGCCGGTCCTGGACACCGCCGGACAGGAGGTGTCGGGTCTCTGGGACCAGACTCCCGGTCGGATCGCTGAGCTCGGCGGCCGGGTGATCGCCGAGCTCAGGACTTGGGCCGCCGATCAGGACCCGGACCCTCTGAGGAGCCCGCCGAAGGACGCCGCCGGTGACAAGAGCGGCGCAGAGCTGCTCGACATCATCGCCGGCCATACCGCCCACCATCTCCGCCAGCTCTACTCCGTGCTCGAGAGTTTCGGCATCGAGCCGGTCGATCGGCTCCCCGACTCCGAGCTTCCGCCCGAGTATGTGCTGACGATCCTCTGGTGAGGGCGATCACCCCCTCCGCATACGACAGGGGACCCCACCAAATACGACAGGGGACCCCACCAAGCGAGAATGGTTCGCCTGTACCTTGTCCATCCGTGCTGCCGGAGCTAAAGTAGCGGCTATGGCATCGACGCGGAGGCCGGCTATGAGACGAGCCGTCAGGTGGGGAATCCCGGTTGTCCTGGTTCTGTTGATCCTGGCCTACGGCCTGATCTCCTTCCTGATCGCCTCGGGCGTGACCAAAGCCGAGAGAAAAGACCAGGAAGACAATCCCGCGGCGCACGGTCTCGAGTTCGAGGAGGTGACGTTCCTTTCCCGAAAGGGTGACGTGAACCTGGGGGGATGGTACATCGCCGACAACGAGGACGGTCCGACTCTGATATTCGTCCACGGCATCGGCAGCAACCGGTCCGACAACGACGCGGTCGAGCTGGCGGCGCGACTGGTGGAGCGGGGCTTCGACGTTCTCCTGTTCGATCTCCGGGCACACGGGACCTCCGGAGGAGACCAGGTGACCGGCGGCCAGTTCGAGAGGCTGGACGCGCTGGGAGCCTTCGACTTCCTCGTCGAGAGGGGGATCCAACCCGAAGACATCGGTCTTCTGGGGTTCTCGATGGGCGCGGGAACATCTCTGCTCGCCGCCGCAGACGAGCCGGAGATTCGCGCCCTGGTCGTCGACAGCCCATACGCCAGGGCGACCGAGCTCATAGCCCAGGAGACAGCGAGGAAGACCATCTTTCCGCAGTGGGTCGTGCCGGTGTTCATTCCCACGACCAGGCTGATGGCACACCGGCTGTTCGGCATCGACCTGGGCTTTCTCGTCCCCGAGGATGCAGCTGCGAAGCTGTCATACCCGATCCTGGTGATCCATGGCACTGCCGACACCAGAATCCCTACCGAGCACGGGGAGCGGGTGTACGCGGCGGCGCCGGCCGGAAGCGAGATATGGCTCGTGCCCGGCGTCGATCACGTCGACGCCTTCAAGGAGTATCCGGACGAGTACGTCGATCGCCTGACCGGGTATTTCGAGGAGCGGCTCGATGTCCCGGTCGGGCTCTCGAACACCCCCTGACCGCGCCTCCCGGACGCGTTCGGCTGCACGGTGGCTATTGAGAATCTCCTCTTGAATCTGTCCGACGGTGAGCGTACAGTTTACCGAGCTACTTTCAGGAGGTGTCAATATGCCACAAAAGGTTGATCTCCAGGACACGCCGGTCCTGGACGCCCACTGCTTCACTTTCGACGACTCTCCCCTCTCCAGGGAGGACCTCACCCAGAAGTTCTGGCTCGCCGGGGTCGAGCTCAGAGACGCTCAGGGGGGAGCCTTCGGCCGGAGGGATGTCAGCTATCTGGAGCACTCCGTCGCGTTCAAGGAGTTCGTGATGGGGATGTCCGCATTCCTGTCGTGCGCTCCCTCGGCCGACGAGATCATCAGGGCCCGGGCGGAGCGGATGAAGGACTTCAAAGGGTACGTGAAGGCTCTCGCGGAGGACGCGGGGATCAAAGTGCTGGTCGTGGACAACGGCTTGCAGACGATGAGCTACGTCGACGAGTTCGCCGCGAGCTATCCTGCGGCGATCAGGAAGACGTTCCGGTTCGAGACCCTGATCCGCGATCTGTTGAACACCGAAAGGAGCTTCGACGCCCTGGTGTCCGCCTACGACAGGGGAGTCGAGGACGCGGTCCGGGTCCACGGATGCGTCTCGTTCAAGTCGGTCATCGCCTATCGGACCGGCCTGAACATACAGAAGGTGAGTGAGGGCGAGGCGTCCAGAGACTTCGACTCCAGAGCCGACCGGATCACGTGGTTCGGGCCGCACGTGAAGAAGCTCCGCGACTTCCTCCTGCGCCGGGCGATCATCAGAACCGTGGACCTGGAGGTCCCGGTGCTGATCCACACGGGGATCGGGGACACCGACATAGTCGCGCCAGAATGCAGCCCGATCCTGCTGGCGAGCCTGCTGCAGGACGAGGAGGTGCTGCCTGCGAGAGTGGTCCTGATCCACGGCGGGTGGCCGTACACCTACGAGGCTGGATGGCTGGCGAACGTGATGCCCAACGTCTACCTGGAGCTGTCGGCGGATCAGCCGCCCTTCATGCGGCCTTCGATGACCCCGCAGAGGTACGGGGACCTGCTGAAGATGGTCCCTATCCCCAAGCTCGTCTACGGCTCCGATGGGCAGGACACGCCCGAGCCTCACTGGTACTACGCGAAGTACGCCAAGCGGGCTATGGCGGGAGCTCTGGACGGGCTGGTCGAAGAGGGCATCTACACGGTCGACGAGGCTCAAAAAGAGGGTGAGAACATCTTCTACAACAACGGAATAGCCCTGTTCGGGCTCGAAGGGGCCGTCTAGCATGGCGGGATCGAATGCCAAGCTGCCGCCGGTAGCCGAGGACTGGGAACGAGCCCTCGCGATCGTCGCTCACCCCGACGATCTCGAGTACGGGGGCGCCAGCGCGATAGCGCGTTGGACCTCGCAAGGCAAGAGCCTGGCCTATCTGATCGCCACCAGGGGCGAGGCCGGAATCGACTCGATGTCTCCCGAGGAGGCGGCCCCTGTCCGAGAGGCCGAGCAGCGCAAGAGCGCGGCCGTCGTCGGGGTGGACACCGTCGAATTCCTCGACCACACGGACGGAGTGGTCGAATACGGGCTGCCCCTGCGTCGCGAGTTCGCTCGGGCCATCAGGAGGCACCGTCCGGAGGTGGTTATCACTGGCAACTTCCATCTCCAGTGGCCCGGAGGGGGCTTCAACATGGCGGATCACCGCTCGGTTGGACTCGCAGCAATGGACGCTTCCCGCGATGCAGGCAACCGGTGGATATTCCCTGAGCTGCTCGGCGAGGGCATGCAGCCCTGGAACGGGGTCCGGATGCTGCTCGTCCCCGGGTCCCCCGATATGACGCATGCCGTGGACGTGACGGATTCGATCGATAAGGGCGTCGCGTCGCTGGAGCAGCATCGGGCGTACATCGACAACCTCGGCGGAAGCTTCGATGCGGACACGTTCCTCCGCATGAGCGCGAGCGCCTCCGGCGAGCTGGCCGGCTGCGAATACGCCGTCACGTTCGAGGTCATCAAGCTGTAGAGGGGTGCTGGGGCCGGCCCTATGCCGGGGTCGATGTAACGGGGTAGGGGAAGGGGAGTACAGAGGGGCGCAGCCCCCTATGCCGGGAGTCTGAGGGTGTCTCTTAGGACCCCTGGTTATCCCCCTCTACGGGGGTGGGGTCGAAGGCCACATCGTATCAACAAGGTGTGCGCGGCCGTGGATGCCCCACCAAGGAGGACCCAGCTTGGCTCAGATAACCAGACGCGACGCTCGCGGCGAGTCCGGAATGGTCTCATCGGCCAGCCGCTACGCCTCGGAGGCCGGCGTCGAGGTGCTCAAGGCAGGCGGCAACGCGGTGGACGCCGCGGTCGCGACCGCCCTGGCTCTCAGCGTGGCCGCGCCTGCGTTCTCCGGTGTGGGGGGCGGAGGCTTCATGCTCGTCCACCTGGCCGCGACCAGAGAGAGCCACATCGTCGACTACCGTGAGACCGCCCCGAAACTCGCTACCCCGGACATGTTCCGGGTGGGCGCCGACGGGAACGTCGAGGGGTCCGAGAACATGATGGGCTACAAGGCCCCGGGAGTTCCTGGCTCCCTGGCGGGCATGGCCCTAGCACTTGAGCGCTTCGGCACGATGCCCCTGAGCGAGGTACTCAAGCCGGCCATCAGATATGCCCGCGAGGGGTTCGTCGTTGGTCCATTCCTGGGCTGGGTCATGGACGACAATGTCGATCGTGCAGTCGACAAGTTCCGGGGCAACGCCGCGGCCGGGAAGGCGATGCTGAAGCCGGACGGCTCGACATACGCGGTCGGCGAGACCCTGATCCTGAAGGATCAGGGGGACACGCTGGACAGGGTCTCGCGCAACGGAATCGGCGAGTTCTACGAAGGGTTCGTCGCCGAATCCCTCGATCGGGACATGGCCGCGAACGGTGGACTGCTCAGGAAAGACGACCTGCGAGAGTACAGGCCTCAGATGCGGGTCCCGCTCGGAGGCAGTTTCAAGGATATCCAGCTGGTGACGGCGTGCCCTCCCAGCTCGGGGGGCATCGCGCTGATCCAGCTCCTGCGGATCCTGGAGGACCAGGATCTCAAAAGCAAGGGGCACAACTCGGCCGAGACCATCGACCTGATGGCTAAAGTTCTGGCCAGCGTCTACGCCGAGCGGCGGCACGTGGCCGATCCGGGCTTCGAGAGCATCCCGACCGATGACTTGATCTCGGACCAGAAGATTCGGAGTCTCGCGAGCGCGTCCCTTGAAGGGAAGCCGCCGGGAGGGTCGAGTCCGTCGGATCGATCGCAGACCAGCCATCTGAGCGTTCTCGACGGCGCCGGGAACGCGGTTGCGGCAACCGAGTCGCTGGAGTGCTTTTTCGGGTCCGGGGTGATGATACCCGGTACGGGGGTCTTCCTGAACGACACGATGCACGACTTCGATCCGGTCCCCGGTGGCATCAACTCGGTCCAGCCGGGCAAACGCCCCATGAGCAGCATGTCGCCGACGATCTTCCTCAAGGACGGGAGGCCGCTGCTGGTGATCGGCAGCGGCGCCGGACCCAGGATCATCACGGCGGTGCTTCAAGTGGTGCTCAACGTGCTGGAGCATGGCATGGACATCCAGGCGGCCATAGAGGCTCCCAGGTTCCACCACCAGGGGGGCGGCGATCGGATGATTATGATGGAGTCTCGGATATCCGCCGGCGTCAGAGCCGACCTGGAGGGTCGGGGATACCGGCTCGATGTCCTGGAGGATTTCACCTACGCCTTTGGCGGAGTCCACGCCGTCCTGGCGGACGACGGCGTCCTCAAGGGCGGTGCAGACCCCCGAAGAGATGGCGTCGCGGTGGGTTTCTAGAACCGGGAGCGCAGGGGGGCGAAACCCTACGTCGGGAGCCTGAAGGTATCCATCAGGAACGATCCCTACCTGCTTTTCGAGCGCTGAGGAGTTCGCCCACCCCCTCAGTACTTGTAGAAGTGGCGCTTCAGTTCGAAGTCGACGTCGTTGACGCTGAACAGCCGCCACTCGCCCCATCGGATCGCCAGGTACGACTCGGCGAGCATCGGGCCCATCGCGTCGAGCAGGACCGGGTCGCTCTCCAGCTCCCGCGTCGCCACGGACAGGTCTTCGGGCAGGCGGCGGATGCCCCGCCTCTCGAACTCGGCCTCCGGTATGGTCGCGGGATCGACGTCCACCATCAGCGCCTCGTCGGGGCGCAGCTTCCTCTCGATGCCGTCCAGTCCCGCCGCGATCATCCCGCCGAGGGCTATGTAGGGGTTGGCGCTCGAGTCGGCCGGCTTGTACTCCAGGTTGACCGACCCCTCCTCGCTGCCCTTGAGGGTTGACGGGATTCGGACGGCCGCCTCCCGGTTGTCCGGGCCGTAGATGTTGTACGCCGTGGCAAAGAGGTTGGGCACGAGCCTTCGGTAGCTGTTCACGCTGGGGGCCGTGAGCGCAAGCAGTGGGCGCAGGTGCTCCATCAGCCCGCCGAGGAAGAGGCTCCCGGTCTCGCCGAGGGCGTAGGGCTTGTCCGACTCGAAGAACAGGTTGCGCTCTCCGGGCAGGTCCCAGGCGCTGATGTGGATGTGGCAGCCGTTGCCGAGCTGGTCGAGATAGGGCTTTGGGGCGAACGACGCGTAGTAGCCGTGACTCCACGCCACGTTGCGGACGGTTTCCCGGTACATGACGTGGTTGTCGGCCGCACGGAGGGCTTCCGCATGTCTTATCGACACCTCCTGCTGGCCCCACCCCGCCTCCGGATGGTATATCTCGACCTGCAGCCCCTGGTCTGACAGCGCCTCCAACAGGTCGTCGATGACGGCCATCGGCGCGGTCATCCCAGTCCCAGAGAAGGCTGGGCTCTCGTCGACCGGAACGAAGGCGTCGCCCTCTTTCTTCGCCAGGTACCACTCCGGCTCGAAGGAGGCAACGATTTTCAGGCCCATACCGGCGGCCCGGGCTATCATGCGCTTCAGGAAGTCACGAGGGCACGCGGGCCAGGGCTCTCCCTCCAGGGTCATCATGTCGCCCAGCATCATCGCCCGTTTGGGCGCGTAGGGCAGAACCTGGAAGGTGGACGGATCGGGGATCAGCCGGAACTCGCCGACGGGGCCCATGCCGGTCACGGTCTCCATCACGTCCCCGTCCCGGACGGCCTGCTGGGCCTTGGTGAACCCTATGCCCGAGGTCATGCGGCCCGCCAGCGCCGAGACGTGGGTTGACTTGGTGCGGATGATCCCAGCGTTGTCGCAGTAGAGGAACGACACGAGATGGACGCCGGCGTCCTTCGCCTTTGCGACTACCGCTGCTGCATCCATCGCGACAATCCTCCCAACTTCGTACGCTACCCACCGGCCGGTAGCGGGAAGATTGTAGTGGGATAGGATTGGACCGTCAAACGCCGGCCCCGGTGGGAGGTACGGGGTGGTCGAGCGTTTTTCAGCACCCTGTTAGAAGCATACCTGTGCCAGGTAGTCGTGATTGTCATGCTGAGGAGCGGAGCGACGAAGTATCTGGGGATGGGGTGGCAGCGCACGGTTATCGCGGGCCACCCGGCCTCCCCGGATTCTTCACTCCGTTCAGAATGACAGCCGCGTGAGGCCTGGCCAGGAAGAGGAAAGGCTGATCTGGTGCTAAACGGCCCCGGCGGTCGGGATGGGGTTGGATATCCAGCCCTTGCGCAGCGCGATGGTCACGGCATGCGTGCGGTCGTTGGCGTCCAGCTTCTGAAGCACGGATGTCATGTGGTTCTTGATCGTCGTCTGCGTTACGCCAAGCTCACGGGCGATCTTCTTGTTGCTCAGTCCCACGGCGGCCAGCTCGAGGACCTGGGTCTCTCTGGCCGAAAGCAGGGGGCCGGAGCTCTGAGGAGTGTTGCGGAGGCGGTCGAGCAGTCCCGGCGTGACCAGGGAGTCGAGCGGTGCTCCGCCCTGAACCGCCTCACGGATCGCCCTTACCATCTCGGCGCGGTTCGCCCGCTTGAGGAGATATCCGTTGGCGCCGGCTTCGATCGACGGCGTCAGATACTCGTCCCCGTAGGACGTGAGCATGATCACCTTCAGGTCGGGCTGGGAGGCCTTGATCGCGCGCAGGGTCTCGATGCCGTCCATTCCGGCCATGCGGACGTCCAGAAGCACCACGTCCGATGGAGTCTCGTTGAGCTTTGTCAGCGCCTCCTCTCCGCTGTGAGCCTCGCCCACGACGCAGAGCTCCTCCTCCTGCTCGAGCATGGTTCTGAGGCCTTCGCAGACGACGTAGTGATCATCTATCAGGAACGCCCGAATCTTCTCCATTTGTTCGCCCTCGCTTTCAGCTTGATTCGAGCTGCGGAGCCATCGCGGCCTCCTGCAGCCCTTCGAAGTTCGTAGGAATGTGCCGCGACGGTATCTGGAGTGTGATCTGGGTTTCGGCCCCGGGCATCGACCGCACCGTCAGCGTGCCTCCGAGCATCCTGGCTCGCTCCTCCATGCCGATCAGGCCGAGATGCCCGTCCTCCCGGCGTCCCTCGTCCATGTCGAAACCCGTACCATTGTCCCTGACTTCGGCCCAGAAGGCGCCGTTCCTGAGTCCCATCTGGATCTGCACCTGGGTGGCCTGGGCGTGCTTCCGGACGTTGGACAGCGCCTCCTGTACGACGCGGTATACAGCCAGCTCGACCGGCGCTGACAGGCGGGGGACGTCGCCCCCCTGCTTGAAGTGCGTGAGGATGCCGGTGTCCCGCTCGAACGAGTCGGCGTACCGCGCCAGCGCCTTGATCAGGCCCACCTTCTCGAGCTCGGGAGGGTGCAGGGCGGCGGTCGTGTGGCGCAACTCCAGGAGGGTGGTGTCGAGCACCCGCTGGACCTGTTCGACCTCTTTGTGGGCCTCGTCGTGCTGGCCTCGATTGAAGAACTCGAGACAGGCCTCCACACGGTACACCGCACTCGTCAGCCACTGGACCGGCGAGTCGTGAAGCTCCATCGAGAGCCGTTTCCTCTCGTCCTCCTGGGCGCGGATAACACGCTCCAGGAGGTGCTCCAGGCGGGTGCGCTGGGACACGACACTCGCAAAGAGCCCGGCGTTGGCCAGGGCCAGGGCCGTCTGGTTGGTGGCGGCTCGCAGCAGTCCCAGGTCCTCGTCCGAGTAGGGCTCGTCGGAGCGCTTCTTCGCGAGAACAAGGATGCCGGCGAGCTCCCCGCGCTTCTTCAGCGGGATGAAGAGCCGCGCCTCGAAGCTCTCCATCAGCGTCCGCTCGTTGTCGCTCAGCGCGAGGAATATCGGGAACACCTGGAGGTCTTCGGCCCTGAGGACGTCATCGTGGGAGCGCAGCCAGTTGACGATCGTGCTGGACCGCTGCAGCCTCCACGGGCGAGATCCGTTGGAGGCCTTGACGGTCGGGCTGATGTATCCGCTGTCGTTGCCGGTTGGAACGAGCAGCCGCACGTTCTCGGCGCCCATAGCCAGCGTGACCGCCTGCTCGAGCGCATTGGCCAGCTGCCTCAGATCGGTCACGTCCTTGGTCTCGCGGCTGAATGCCTCCAGGGCGAGGAAGTAGTCGTGACGCCGGCGCGAGAACCACCTGTCGGCCACACCCTGCACGCGGTCCACCACCGGTTTCAGGAAGATCGCCACCGTGAGAAGGGCGGCCAGATTGCCCGGCCAGGAGAGGTCCATTGCATTGTTCTGGAAGAGGAGGTTCAGGGAGAAGAGCAGCACTACATAGGCGCCCATGATGATGCCGCTTACTATGGAGTATACGACGCCCTTCTTGATGACCACCCTGGCGTCCAGAAGGTTGTGCTTGAGGATGGCAACCGCGGTGAAGAAGGCTAGGAGCAGGTTCCCCAGCATACCGATAGGGTAGGTGGACATCAGAGGAGGCAGTGAGTCGACGAGCCCTCCAAGTAGGGAGCACCCCACTCCCAGCAGTATGTATATGGTGCGGTTTCGGGCCGCCTCCGATGGGGGATTTCGATAGTACCTCACCAGGTTCCAAATCCCGAGGAAGTTGATCGAGTAGACCACAGCCAGATACGGGATGAAGAACTGCCCCGGCCGCGGCGCATATCCGTACCACGCGAGCTCCATCTCGGGAACTACCATTCCAGCCGCCACGAGCCCGGTCGCGGCGAGCGTGAGGAGATACAGCGAGGGGAGCAGATACGCCTCGGCCTTCTTTCGCGTGAACAAGACCGTGAAGTGGTAGAAGAACAGAGAGACCGCGAGGACGGCGGTAAGGGCGAATCTCTCCCAGGCGATCGCCGCGCCCAGGCTGCCGCTGGACCGCATTCCGAAGATCGTCAGTCCCCACAGACCCAGCGCGAGCAGCAAGAGGGCGAACATCCGATGAACCCTGGATCGCGACTTGCCGTGCAGAACCAGCAGCAGCAGAATGCCGGCGAAGAAGAAGACGAGGAGTGGCAAGAATAGATAGAGTTGGATCATCTTTATCGGTACTCTGAATTGTAGCTACGCCGGCGACAAATCAGAAGCGGGCACCCATCGGTTTCAGGCCCATGCTGGCGTCCCCAACTTTCTCGATGCAGGCTCTTGCTCTCCCTGGGTGGTTCGGCTTTCGAGAACCGGTGCGTACCCGGATGCGGTAGCCGAACTCCGCCGTGCCGGGACCTCCTCTTCCCAGGCAGCGGTCCGAGACCCGGCCGTGGAGCCCACGCACTGGCATCCCGGTACCCGCCACCAGTCGAGTGCGGGTACTGTTCGACGGGCCGCCCGCCTGCGCTCGACAAGCGTCCCGAGTAACTAGACAGAACCCGGACACGTACACAATACTTTCCTGTAAGCGGAGAGATGAGGAAGCCTCTCGTCCCTCCGCGCACCCCATATCTGATCATCCTGTTGACGGGCAATAGCCGGGCCCGCCGGGCTCGGCCGATGGAAGGAGAACATGAGTAGCTACTCGAAGATCGGTATCGCCGTGGCGGCGGTTCTGGGCATCGCCTTGATCGTGTTCGGGAGCGTGTGGCTCGGCATCTTCTCTCGCTTCGAGAAGATACCGGCCGACCTGGAGCGCACCGTGGAGCTGGAAGGGACTTTTGTCGTGGTCGACGAAGCGCACCTCCGGAGGCTCCAGACCAATCCCGTAGTGCAGCAGCTGGCGACTGCCCCGGGCACTCTGGAGCTGCTGAGCGACCCCGGTATCTTCGCGCTCCTCGCCAATCCGGTGCTGTCCGAGGTCCTGGCCGACGCGGCCATCGTCTCGGTTCTGACCGACCCGGAGGCCCTTGCCCTGCTGGGGAACCCCACGGTGCTCGGCCTCCTGGCGAACAAGGACGTCATGGAGCTGCTACAGGACCCCGCGTTCATCGCGGCCCTCGGCGACCCCGCCGCACTGGCCCAGTTCGCGAGCGATCCCAGGATCGGGCCGCTCCTGGCCAACCCGGCCGTCATCGCGCTGCTTGCGAACCCGGCGCTTCCAAGACTCCTGGGCAGCGGGGTCGTGGCGACGCTGGCGGCCCGTCCCGAGATCCTCGGGCTGCTTCGGGAGCCGGCCCTTGCCAAGGCGCTCTCCAACCCGGCGGTCCCGCTGCTGTTGGCCGAACCGGACGCCATGAAGCTGCTGCTCGACCCCCGCACCCAGACGGTGCTGGCGAACCCCGCAGACCTGCCGATCATTACGGTTCCGGTGGTGCTGCACCGGGAACGTAGAGCGGTGGCCACTGATCCTCGCAACGACGCGAACAAGATTGTCCTGAGGGAGACCGTCGAGTACCGCGACCCCGACACAGGTCTCGGGCGGGAGATTCCAGGGCTCGAGAACTCCGAGGCCACCCTGATCATCGACCGCAGCACCAAGGAGTACCTTCCTGGCACGGACGGAGGCCGTAACGGTCAGTTCGGCCTGCCCTTCCACATCGACAAGGATCAGGACTACGCAACCTGGATAACCGCGGCGGGGAAACCGATGGTTCCGACGTTTCAGCGAACCGAGGAGGTGGACGGACTGGAGACGTACGTCTACGTTCTGGACGTGACCAGCGACCCCCTGGGGGCCGCCGATCCCGTGACCGGGCTACCGCTGGTACTGGACGCCCTGATCACCGTCTGGGTGGAGCCGGTGACCGGTTCGATCGTGAACGCCGAGGACTTCGATGCGATCAGCGCCATCGACCCGGCGGGACAGAAGTATCCCCGGCTCGTGGCGGACCTGAGGTATACCGACGCGACGGTCGAAGAGCTGACCAGGGTTACCGATGGAGACCGAAACAAGATACTCTGGTTTGGCACCAACATGCCGTGGATGAGCATAGGGCTCGGGATCTTCCTGATCGTGGTGGCGGGCGGAGGCATGGGGTTCCTGGCAGGCCGGACTAGGCGCTAGCCCGTCTGCCCGCGGTTTTCCCGTCGCTAAGCAGGCGCCGTGGGATGGAGTCTCACGGGCCCGGCGCTGCCGGGACGCGTCCTCCCCAGGCGCGAGCAAGCCGTAACGTAGATCCATGACCGGCGCGCCTTTGCCGGTGTCTCGACGTCGAGCTTGCAGAGTATCGAGCCAATGGAGTAGCTGACCCCCGTCTCGGACAGCCGGCAGGTCCGTGCTATCTCTGTGACGCCGACGTTCGAGAGGAGTACCCGCAAGGTGACGCCGACGTTCGAGAGGAGTACCCGCAAGATTTCGAGCTACCGGTGGGTCAGTCGAGGGCCGAGGTCCGATTCATGCGGGTGCTGGGGCGAAGATGTTCTTCCACGATTCGTTCGACGGGAAGTGCCGCGTCCGCTCCAGAGCCGGCGCATCGCTCGAGTGAGCGACTGAGAGTCCTGGACCCTAGCGCGGGATGTTGGAGACGGAGACCTTGACGGTCTCCTCCGAGGCGGGGTCGTCTTCCGAGGCGGGGTCGAGATCCATCCGTAGGCGTCCGAGGCGGGGTCGTCTTCCAGGGAGGCCGGCCAGGACCGCCTGGGTGCGGTCGTTGACGTCCAGCTTGCGGAGGAATCGAGGTGATATGGTTCTTGACCGTCTGGGGGGTGATGCTCAGGGTGTGAGCGATCTCCTTGTTGCTGCGGCCCATGCCTAGCTGTCGCAGCAGCTGCATCTCCCGTTGAGACAGGGGGGCCATGACCTCCCGCATACGCGGGTTGCGGGCCATCTCCTGAAACTCTTCGAGGAGCCGCCGCCCCACGTCGGGGTACGCGATGACGGTCTCCTGGAGGGGCATCACCCCCTGTGCCACTTTGCGGATCGCCGCGATGTGGGATTCCGGTTCGGCGGACTTGCTCACGTAACCCCAGGCGCCGCTACGGGCCGCCTCAAACAGCTCCCCGCTGTCCTCGGTGTGGGTGACCACGATCACTCGCAGGCCCGGGGAACGCTGGCCGATTCGCCTGCAGAGGTCGAGGCCCTTGTGCCTTGGAGGAGTGGTTCCCACGAGTGCGACGACCGGCTGGAAGCTGCACACCAGCTCCACTGCCTCGTCGGAGTGGGAGCACTGGCCGACTACCGATATGTCCTCCGTCTGGTCAAGGGCCGTCTTGAGCCCCAGACGGAAGACGGGCTGGTCATCGACGATGAATATCGTGATCGGGTTATCAACCATAACAAAGAAACTACACTTGCCTCATTAGGGCTGTCAAGCCGGAAACGGTCGCCTGCTTGGCGAATCTGGCGGAGATGCCGGGGGCCCGGCAGAGCATCCCATCATTATGGTCCGCTCTGCCGGGCCCGGTCTTCTGCTTCAGGCGGTCTCCCAGACCTACCGACCGAGCCGCTGTCTCACGCGGGTTCAAGCGGCCCCGCGCCGGCCAATCCGCTACTTGCTCTCAGGCTACGGGCAGTTGGTCGCGGTCTCGTACTGCTGAGTAACCTTGGCGGACGTGTCCCAACAGTAGTAGTACACGGTCGTCGTCGCACGCAGGTAGTTGTCCAGCGTCTCGGTCCCACCGGTGTAGACCGGCTGGGCGGTCCAGACGTTGTACGACGCCGCTGACGAGGTCGACGTGACAACCACGCTGACACCCTCGTCGGCAAGCAGTGTGTCCATAGCGGTCTGGACGTTCTCCATCTCCGCGTTCTTGGCACCCTCCGTGCCCTTGCTGCTGAATCGGGCCACGTTAGGGATGATCACCGCGGCCAGGGCGACGATGATGCCGACCACAACCAGCAGCTCCACCAGCGTGAACCCGGTCTCGCCCTCAAGGCGCGAGCCCAGCCACTTCCTATAAAACGCTTTCATCCTAGTCGTACCTCCTTGACTCGTTTCCATTCCCCACCAAGAGACCCCCCGGCACGGGCACCCGCTGGATGCCTGGCTGGTGATCCTCGTCAATATCCACACTAGGGCAAAGCTAGCGATGCAGCATCGTACGAAGGTCACAGGGGGAATAGGATGTTAGTACGGGTCGGCGATGGTTCCCTCGCTAGGCCGGATCTTCCATCCTGCTGTCCAGGCCGGTGTGCCGCCGTGGATCGACGTACCAACGGACCGGTGAGGCCGGCTCGCGGGCGGCAGGACCTGAGTCCTAGCTGGAGAAGGGCCGGGCACAGCGGGGGACATATGGGACAGGATCTCCTCATGACCGGGTCCCATGCGCCGGCGAAGGCGGAAGTGGGCGACACGTGACACAGAGAATGGGGCCTGGCCGGGTCGGAACAGAGGGTCTCAGGGGGCTCTGTAACGTTGCAGGGCGGCGACCTACTGCTGAGCTTCCGGCGGAGGTGGAGGCCCGACAAGACGGGCCCATCCGTTGACCGGACGGCAGAGGGGGATGGGTGCGCCTGCCGCCAGCCGTCGGGGCGAAGTCTATCCGCGCGGGGCCGAGGTGATATCGAGCTGGAAGGAGATGCCGTTCTGCGCGTTCGACGTGCTGTGCAGCCGTACGGAGCTGAATAGGTCGAGCTCACGCAGAGTCTGAGCATACTGGATCACCTCATCGTAGCCCAGGCCTGTGCCGACGATCTGGAAGCCGCCGGCGGTCGTCTTTAGCGACGACAGGGAGACGTCAGGGTGGAGGGCGTCGTGAGTGATGGCTTCCAGCCCGGTCAGCAAGAACCGTGTCTTGTTACCAAGGGAGGCGATGTGGCCCGACACCGCGACTGCCTTCTCCCTGATGGCCGCGGTCTCGCCCTCGATCTTCTCCGCTCTGGCCAGCCCCAACTTCTGTTGGCGCTCCTGGCGCTCTATGATCGCCAGATCGGCGGAGAGTACGGCCGACTCGGATGTCAGGCCGGCTACACGCCCGTCGACGGCGAACGCAAGCCCGGCCAGCAGGAGCAGGCCCCCAAGGACAGCCGCGGGCTTGACGGGCAAAGGCTTGGGCAGGTGCCGTGCGGGCAGCAGGTTGACCGCGGGCGTGGCGTCCGCCGCGATCTTCTCCCTAGGTTTTCCGGCGACTCGGTCCGCCATTGCCAGACCGACGTTGGTCGCATACTCGGCGGGCGAGAAGTGCTCGGGATAGGAGATCGGAGGTGAGAACTCGCTGAGCGGACGCCGGAGTGTTCGGCGCAGCTCCTCGGTTAGCTGGCCGTCGGCGGGCAGCTGACCGACGAGCACAACCGGCACCGATCCAAGATCGAGGCTGGGGCTGACGGAATGACCGAATCCTGCCACCGACTCGATGGCCCTGGACATCGCTTCGGCCTGGCGCTGGGGATCGAGGAGCCTGGCACCCAGCTCGATCTGGTGAATCACCTCGGCAACACAGCCTCGCACCAGCACGAAAGAGGCGTGAGTCGGAGTCACGTGCGCCACGATCGCGTCGCGCAGGTTGGCGGCGTGTGCCAGTGCTATCGCCTTCGAGTAGGCTGCTCTGGGCCGCACCCCGGCCTCGGCGAGAAGCCGGACGCGGCTGTCGATGGCCTGCTTGGAGATGGCGACCGCGTGCACCTCTTCTTCAGCGCCGTTCTTCCGCGTCTGCCACGTCAGGTCGATCTCGTGCTCGGCGAAGGGGATCGATTCGAGGACCTCGGCGGTGACGACCTGGTCGTGATAGCCGCGGCGGATCTTGGTGAGATGAAGCCGGCGAGCGAGCGACGCATGCAGCGGAAGATCGACCACAAGGCGGCCACGACGGAACCCCAGGTGGTTCAGGAGGGTCCGTACCCTCACCTCCGGACCGTCGTCCTCAGTGGTCTCGGGGGCAGGCTCTTCGGCGGTTGCCCCGCCGGAGCTGCCGGGTTGGGCCGCGGAGTCCTGCGCCTGTTCCGGTGACACCACTTCCTCGGCCGGCGCAAGCCCGACGAGCTCGTCGCTACCGGGGACCTCGTCGTCCCCGTAGTCTTCGGGCTGGGCCGCCCCCCAGGCGATGACCTCGGGCCCCTTGAAGATGACAATGCGCACTACGTCGCCGTCGATGCTCACCGTTGCCCTGGGCCGGCGGAAGAACTGTTTGGTCCGGTATGCGGCGCTGCTCATGCGCTGGGCGAGGACACTCCTCAGACCCGGCGCCGGCGAAAACCCCTCCGGCTCGTCGCCGGCCGATGACAGGTCCGGCGTGTCCTCGTCAGACCCTGCATGGAGAGGCTCTGCGTATGACACGGTCCCTTCGTCGCCGTTGGCAGATCCCGCATGGGAAGAGCCCTCGGGGCTCGCCGGCTCGGCGGATGCAAACGACTCGGACTGGACACTTTCCCGGTATACGGGGTCATCGCCGCCGTTGTCAGAGCCCGCATCGAAAGATTCCTCGGTGGCCGTCGGCTCGACAGTCGAGACGAAGGGTTCGTCGCCGCCGCCCTGCGGCTCCGGGAGGGCGTAGACGGGGTCGACGACGACGGCCACGTCGTCGTTCTTTCGTCTTCGGAAGAGCGAGCCCAGGAAGCCCCACCGTCGGGACTCCCTCTCCTCATCGGCTGGGGCCGGCGTTTCCCAGACGGCGTCAAAGGCCTCCGGAGGCGCAGGCTCTTGGATCTCATCCGTCGCGTCGCGGCCGGGAAGCTCTGAGATCTCGGGAGCAGTGAAGTCCGTGTCCTTGTGACGAGAAAACAGCGGCATCGTCTAGACCCTCAGCGCCCTTGAACCGACTCGGGCGACAGGAAGAATAGGAAGTGAACCTGGGCCGAGGTGTTCGCGCCCAAACTCCCTAGCGTGAGGCTGGTCACATCAGTGGAAGGCACCCGGTCCTGCAGTACGGCAAGGAAGCGATATATATCGAGTGTGTCCCCTGTGACAGATGTGTTCATAGATTGGGAAAAGAGCGGGACCCCGCCCTGTGACATCGCGCTGCTGTTGCCGACCGCCACGACCGTCAGCGAGACCCCGACCTCGTCGGCCGCCTCGGACATCATGTCCACGATCTTGTACTGGTGTTCGTACGAGTACAGACTCAGTGCCGAGCCAAGCATCTGCTGCTCGACCGCCTGCTCGGCCATGAGTACAGCCTCGTCGGGCGGACTCTGCGGGGCCTTGGCGGACAGCCCGTCGATCTTGGCGGTGAGCGAGGCGACCTCGTCAGTGCCGCTGGAGTATCCACGGACCACCGAGATCGCGTACCCGAAGACGACCACGCCGACGACCACGGCAACGGCGATCCAGGGCTTCACCCTGGACAGATACTGCTGATACTCGCTCAAAGACTTGTTCATGTCACCTGCCAGCCTGCAACTGGTTGGGCTACTCGATGGCGTCGAGTCCGGAGTAGATGGGCAGGAACATCGACAGGGCGATGAATCCCACTATCCCTCCGACGACCACGGTCGATACGGGCTCCATCAGCCCCAGGATGCTGTTGAGGCGCTGCTCGTGCTGTCTCTGGTACCCGGCGGCGGCGTCAGCCATCGTCTTGGGCAGGGAGTTGCTCTCCTCGCCGATGGTGACGGGCTGGACGAACATGGCGGGAAGAACGGGATGCTCCTTGAAGGCCTCCGACACGCTGTGGCCGCTGAGCAGGCTCTCCTCGGCGTCGGCGAACGAGGTTCCCGCCTGGAGCTGCAGAGCCATCGAGAGGGAGATCCCAGCCTCGCATCGCTGTCGTTCGTGAGAAGCGGGCTAGCTCGGCCGACAGAGTGAAGCCGCCGATAATCGGAGCCTTCAACCGCATCCCGCAGCCCCTCTGGCCCAGCTGCAGAGCCATCGAGAGGGAGATCCCAGCCTCGAGAAGCATCGCTGTCGTTCGTGAGAAGCGGGCTAGCTCGGCCGACAGAGTGAAGCCGCCGATAATCGGAGCCTTCAACCGCATGCGGTCCAAGAACAAGCTGATCTTCGGACTGCGCCGCATGAAGGACCATACGATCACCAGGCCAACCATGCCGATCGGGATCTTCAGGATGTTGTCCTTGACGGCGGTTGCTCCCCCCACCGCGATCCGGGTCATCAGGGGGATGTCGGCTTCCATCTTTTCGAAGACGGCGAGGAGCGGAGGCAGCGCGATGGTTATGAGTACGAACAGAGTCACCATCGACAGACCGATGATGGCCACTGGGTACATCATCGTCTGTATGGCCTTTTGCTTGGCCTCGTGCTCGCTCTCCAGGATGTCCGCCATCTGCTCCAGGGCGACTCCCAGTCTGCCGGTATGCTCGCCGACCTGTACGACGCTCGTGAACAGGGAGCTGAATATCTTGGGATGCTCGGCCATCGCCTCCGACAGGCTCACGCCCTCGTCCAGCGAATGATGAATCGCAGTTAGGGTTCGGCGCAGGATGCGGTTGCCCGTCTCCAGCTCGAGCATCTCGATCGTTCGGAGTAGTCCGACGCCACTCGTGAGCATGGTGGCGAGCTGCCTGGCGAATCGGACGACCTCCACCGCGCCTACCTTGAAAAGCGAAGGGAAGAGGTCCTCAAGGCCCGGGGGCTTCCATGCCGGGCCCAGTTTGAGAATCCTGTAGCTTCGGTTGACCAGATCGGCTCTGGCGTCGAGCTCGGTCGGCGCCTCGACCCGGCCGGTCAAAACGCCCTCATTCGGCGTGTAGGCTACGTAGCTGAACTGCATGACGCTCTCGCTATGACTCCTGGCCGATCAGTGTCCTCATCACCTCGTACGGGGTGGTGAGGCCGGCCTTGACCTTTTCCATGCCGTCTTGGCGGAGAGGCTGCAGTCCCTCTTTCAGGGCCTGCTCCCATAGCTGGTCTCGGGACGCCTCCGCGAGGAACAGTCTGCGGAGCGTGTCGGACATTGTGAGCACCTCGAAGGTGCCGGCACGTCCGCGGTATCCGGTCTGGGCACACATATTGCAGCCGGCACCGTACACGAACTGCTCCCGCACCTCGTTCGTTATCGCGGCGTAGGCCTTCTGCTCTGCGAGGGTTCCGGGCGTCATCGACTGGCAGCTGTTACAGACGACGCGGACCATCCTCTGCGCGACCACGCCGGCAACCGACGAAGCGATTAGATAGGGTGCGACCCCCAGGTCGCGAAGGCGGACAAGTCCGCCCACGGAGTCGTTGGCGTGGATGGACGTGAGCACGAGGTGGCCGGTGAGGGCCGCCTGGGTGGCGATCACCGCGGTCTCCTCGTCTCGAATCTCGCCTACCAGGATCACGTCCGGGTCCAGACGAAGGACGCTTCGGAGCTGAGTGGCGAAGGTGATGCCCGCCTCTGTGTTGACCTGAGTCTGGTTCGTGTCGCTGATGCGGTACTCGACCGGGTCCTCCAGCGATATGACGTTCTGCTGCACCCTGTCCATCTGCAGCAGCGAGGCGTACAGCGTCGTGCTCTTCCCCGACCCCGTAGGGCCACAGATCACGATCATTCCATAGGGAAGCCGCAGAAGCCGCCGGTACTGCTCCAGGAAGTGGGTGCTCATCCCGAGCTGGTTCAGGCCGAACAGCGTGAAGCCCTTGTCGAGCAGCCTGAGAACGGCCATCTCCCCGGTCACGCTGTTGCTGATAGCGGCGCGGACGTCCACCTGCCGGTTCTGGATGTCCACGGTGAACTGGCCGTCTTGCGGCCGCCGCCTCTCGGCGATGTTCATGCCCGCCATGATCTTGAGCCGCGAGATTATCGTGAGGTGCAGCTCCAGCGGCAGGCTCATGATGTCGTGCAGGATACCGTCGATTCGGAACCGGACGCGGAGGCGGGTCTCGGTGGGCTCGATGTGTACGTCTGAGGTGCGGTCCTGGATGGCCTGCTCCAGAAGGAGGTCGACGATCTTGGCAGGAGGGGCATCCTTGAGGATCGACGAGGTTACGCGACTCGCCTCCGCGGACCCTGTGGGATCGCCGCCGCCCCCGGCGTCTACCGAGGGGTTCTCGATCAGCCGGTAGGTGATGTCGATGTGCTCGAGAATATCCTCGGGCGTGGCGACGACCGGCTCGATGGTGAGCTGTGTCCTGGCGGTCAGGTTCTGGATTAGCTGAAGGTCGGTCGGGTCGGTCATCGCGACGGTCAGGCGGCTGTCCGTCGCCTGGATGGGAAGGATGGTATGCCGGCGGGAAACCTGCTCCGGGACCGCGGCGACGGCTCTCGGATCGATCGTCTGGTTTCGCAGGTCGACCATCGACAGGCCCATGTGCATGGCGGTGAGCGCCACGAGGTCCTGCGACATGACCAGGCCGTCGCGGATCAGGATCTGCCAGAGGGGTACCTTCTCTCGTTGTGCGGCCTCTTCCGCCGTGGACACCTGGTCGGTCGAAAGCATTCCCGCGGCGACCAGCATTTCGGCGAAAGATGAGCCCGACGCGCGCTGCTCGCTGTCCTGGGGCGCCTCATCCTCAGTGAGGAGGGCGCTCGTCGAAGAGACGGAGTCCCCCAGGAGAGGGGTGCCCGCGCCGATTCCCTCTGTGGGGTTCAGGTTTGGGGTTTGAGTCTCGTCCATATTCTCCGTCATCCAGGTTCGGTGGTGCGCCTCGCTACGCCGCCTCGGTTAGAACTATCTTGAAGGTCTGGCCACCGGTGGTGTCGGCGCCGTCTCCCGGTCCTGCCGCGCCCTGAATATCCGAGACGCCCGGGAGCGCCTTCAAGATCTGGGTGACCGCCTCGATCTGCGTTGGCCGGATAAAGAACGAAACCCCCTGCTCCAGCGAGCCGCGCGACCGCAGAATTCTGACGTCCTTGGCCTCCGACAGGCCTCTGTAGAACCCCAGCAGATGCCGGACGTCCAGCGGAGGCGGCAGCTCTATTCGCACTTCAGGCGGGAGGGTGGCCTGGGCATGCTCAGGCTGCTCACCTTCGTCCTTGGCTTCGATCTCCCAGTCGAAAGTGGCCGGCTCTTCGGACTCACTGACCTCGGCCACCAGCGACTTGACGAAGTCCTCGTGCTCATCCTTTTCGGCCTCGGACTGAGGCCCTCCCCCGTCGAGAGTGGTGTCGTCGAGAAGAGACGTCAGGCGGGTATCGAGCTCGCCGAAGATGTCTTCCATCTCCTTACGCATCATCTCGAAGATGCGCTCTTGAGCCAGATCCAGCACGGCCTGTACGCTCTTTTGGACCTGGGACTCCATTGCATGGAGCCGTTCGGCGGCCTGGTACTGCAGTGCGAGGGCCTCTTGCTTCACTGCCGCGAGGGCCTGGTCCTTGACGTCCCGCTCGACCTGGTGGACGAGGAGGTTCTGATACTGCCCCAGCATCTGGCTGATGAAGCTGGGCAGGTCCAGGTTGGCGAAATTGCTGCCTATCTTCTTCCGCGCCTGCCCACCGGGCCGGCTCGACGTTGAAGGGCCCTTTCGCTCAATCTGGCCTGTAGCCATGCGCGCCTCCCCCGGGCACCACAAAGTGGTCTGCCCCGCAAGTTAGTTTAAGGAGATAAGCACACCTGCGTCATGACCCTCTAGTACCAGACGGAGGGGACCCATTCTTCCTATCGGAGACAGGACCCTCTTAGACCCCCGCCGACCGCGCCTCCTCCGGCTGCACCAGCACAGCCTTGGCAAGGCGGAGCTTGAGCGAGGGCTCCTGGCCGTCGGTCTCGTTGCGGCGGGACCCGCTCACCTCGGCGACCCCGTCCATCCCGGCGAGAATCGGCCTGAGGGCTATGGGAGCGCGCAGGCTCACCCAGATGCCGACGCCGTCCTTGTGGCTCCCGACCAGCTGAAGGAGCCTGAGGTCGGGTCTGCGGCGGAGGGTGTCCACGAACTGGACCACCTGCCGGACCGACTCGGTCGCCTCGATCCGCAGCTTTACCGTACCGCTGTACGTATCTTCTACAGGGTCGTCGTCGACCGCAGGGTCCGGGCCGGCGACTTCAGCGGCCGGTACGAAGGCGGCCGGCTCCTCGGTGTCCCGTACGGGGAGCGACTCGCTGTCGGGCGACTCGAACACGGGCTCCTGTTCCGGCTGCTCATACACTACGGCCGACTCTTGCGCGACCTCTTGAATCGGCTCCTGCTCGGGGGCCGGCTGGCTGAAAGGCTCGCTCTCCTCGGACATGGTCTCCACGTCGAGGGAAGTGAGTTCCGGCGGAGGCACGAAAAGTTCATCTGGCTTACGCTCGAGTGACTCGACACAGTCGGCGAGGGCGTCTTCGAGCACGCGGAAGACCTCCTGCTGAGTGTGGGCAGCGAGCTTGGAGCGCACCCGGTGGGTGATTGTGTCCTGCACGTCGCCGGAGACCGCCTCGAACTCCCGGATGATCCCGTCGACGCGGGTGTAGTCGTAGCGCTTCGGGTCCTGAGCCGCCTTGCGCTCGAGCTGCATTCGCAGGAGAGCGCTGCACTGGATCACCATTCGCTGGACCATCACGGAGAGGCTGTCCTCGTCCTGAATGGCGTCGAAGGCTGTGCCCGCGAGCTCGGTCATGACGGCGGAGTTACTGATACTCTGGTGGCTGTTCATAGCTGCTTCCTCGATCTAGATTGCAAGCCAGCCGAGCCTGACGGCGGTCACGACGGCGTGAGTCCTGTCCGAGGCCCGGAGCTTGGTCATGATGAACGTTAGATGGTTCTTCACGGTCCTCTCACATATCCGCAGATGAGAGGCGATCCCCTTGTTCGAGAAGCCCTCCGCGACGAGGCTCAGGACCTGAAGCTCCCGATCCGTCAGATGCTCCACGTTGCGGGGCGTGTTGTCGGTGTCGCGAGGCCGGATGACCACCGCACCGTTAATGTGCAGGATGCTGAGCGGTGACTCGCCGATCTGGATGCTTCCCGAAGTGGGTGACAACATCGTTGTTACCATGGGTACCTCCCTCTACTGATGCACCCATCGTATACGGCGTCCATAACAGCCCCAGCCAAGAGTTGGCAGGAAACGGTAAAGGTGTGTTCAAGGACCGGAAGGACCTCGCAGCCGCCAGCCGGACGAGGGGGAGAGCAGCCGGTGGAGTGAGAGAGCTCCGGTCCCGGTATCCAGGAGGATGATGAAAAGTGGGGCGCGCGCGGGCGCGAAGCCCCTCGGCCGGTCCGTCCGCGGAAGGACGAGGGTTTCCCTAAGATATGCTCTCCCGCCTCTTCCTGGCCGGGAAGGGGACTAGGGGGAAGGTCGAGGGGACTCTCGACACCCTGCTAGGGGGAGACCTCTACGGGGGACTCGGAGGCTGGAGCGCCGGAGGCGGGCGCGTTGGAGTCCGCCTCCTGGGAGGTCGCGATCTCTGCTTCGGGAAGGGGAGCGAACGTGGCCTTGAAGCTCCAGCGGGCTTCGTGATCGGGGCTCGGGTGTTGGTGAGGGAACCAGCCCGACAGCCGGGTCCCGCCTTCGGGCTGGTTTACGAGCGAGATCGAACCGCCCAGAGCTCCCAGCCGCTCCTCCAGTCCCAGGAGGCCGACGTGGCCTTCCTTCCGGCGGGTTTCGACCCGGTCGGGGTCGACTCCGTTGCCGTTGTCGATCACCTCGATCGTTGCGTTCTCCGGTCCGTAGTCGACGATCGCCCGCGCCTCCGTGGCGCCCGAATGCGCCAGCACGTTGTGCATGCCCTCCTGGATGAAGCGGTATATCACGAGCCCTACTTGCAGGGGCGGGTCCCACCGCGACGAGACTCCGCGGACCTCGATCGTGAAGTTCACCTCGGTCTTGGCTACTCCGCTGCGATCGAGGTCCTGGTGGAGCGACTCGAGGGCCGCCAGGAGTCCGAGGTCCTGGAGCAGGGCGGGGAACACCCCGGTCATGATGCGCCGGAGGCTCTTCTCGGCTCGCCCGAGGTTGTTGACCACGTGGTCGAGCTGCTTTCGACTGAGTTCCGGCCGCGATTGCAGCGAGTCCCGTACCAGGTTGAGCCGAACGACGGAGCCAACGAGCATCTGTATCGGATCGTCGTGGATCTCGGCGGCCAGGGACCGCCGCTCCTCGTCCCGAGCCTGGACCATGTACCGCTGGATCTCCTGTATGTGGGCCATTCGCTCTTGCTGCTCGCGGTCGGCCTCCGAGAGTCGTATGCTCTCCAACAGCCGCGCTCCCTGCTGCCCGAGGGCCTGCAGGAACTCTATCTCCTGCCAGGAGTAGATGGCGTCGGCCGCCTTCGGACCCACGGCGAGAATCCCCTCGAGGGACCGGCGGCCGGGCAGCGGAATGTAGACTGCGGCATCCAGGGCGGCAAGGGACTCCCGGCTCTGAGAGGTCATCGTCTGGAACGGCGGCTCGACCATGAGGTCGCGGTGGAAGATGGGCGCGGGCCGGCTCACCTGCCACTGGATCAACGGGTGCATGACGGCCAGAGGCTCCGTCGGAGACTCCTCGTAGCCCTGCGAGGTGATAGGTCGAGCCTCGCCCTCCCGGATGAGCAGAACGACGCTGTGGCTGGGGTGGATGACCCGATGCAGAAGCTTGATTATCGTGCTGGCAACCTGGAGCGAATTCGCCTCGGTTTGTCCCGCTCCAAGCGTCAGGAGGGTCTGAATCTCGCCCCTGAGGTCCTTCTCCAGGCGGGCTCTCAGGAGCTCGTCGAGACGGCGCCAGGCGGGCTCGGCCGACAGAAGGACGATGAGGGAGGCGACTACAATGCTCCAGAGGGGGAGTCCCAGCCATATCAGGCCGGGGATGCCCGCCGCGAGCAGTGCGACGTTGGCGCCGCTCCGGATCAGGTAAGAGAACCTGTGCTGGAGCGCTACCTGAATGTCCAGGAGGTGATACCTCAGGATGGCGAAGCCCGCCAGGATGAAGAACAGTGAGTTGGTCCATGCGGTCGCCGGTGGCACGTCTAGGCCGAGTGCCGGCGCCACGTCGAGCAGGCTGCCTACGATCGACACTGCCCCGGCTATCAGGAGCAAGAGCAGCCGATTCTTCTCGGTGTACGACTGCGCCGACTTGAGGCCGCGATAGAGGCTCACGATGGTGAAGCTCATCAGCATGTAGACGGGCAGCGCCCAGGGTATCAGCCCGAGCCCCCAGACGGCGGTGTTGCCGTAGCTGGCGACCTCGACCTGCTCCACCAGATAGGGCGTCGGGATGCTCGCCAGGCTCGCCAGGAGGTGGACCGCGGCTATCACGGTGACCCATCCAGGCCAGGGGGCCCTGACCATGACCCTGGTGAAGAAGTAGAAGGAGATCACCGTGAGGCTCACGGCGGCGGGAGCGAGGCGCTCCCATCGGAGGGCCCACTCCAGGTCGGCTGAGCCGCGAAGGCCGAAGACGGCAAGGCCCCACAGCATCTGGCCGACTATGAAGAGCGCGAACCAACGGACCGGTGCACTCGAGAAGCCGCCCTTAAAGACAACCAGCGCCAACACGCATGTTGCGAGCGACGCCTGGATGAGTGGGGCGATCTCGTGTGTAGTCATGGGCCAGCCCTACGCGGAACGCTACCCCTGAACGCCGATGGCTCCAAGGAAGTCAGTCGCGGTCTCAAGCACCCCCGCTCCGATGGGCGGCGACAGGGGTCTCGTCGGCGGTGACGGCGTTTTCGTCGACCTCAAAGGTGGGAGCCGGGGCCGTGACGACGTCGGACTTGGCGGCCGTTACACGAAGGAGCCGCGCTCCCATCGTGTAGCAGGCCTCGCGGTAGTGAGGGTCCACCACGCCCAGCGCGCGGTGAATCTTGCGGCGCAGCTCGGGTACGCGCTCCGGATCGGCGTTGACATGAACGTGCAGGATCGGCCGGTCCCCCTCGTACTCTTTGGAGGCGGACCAGTCGCGCTCCCTGAACCCGACAATCTCCAGGGCTTCGGTCAGCGTTGCCGTGTCGATGCGGGCGATGCTTCCCAGATCGATGATGTCGTCGGCGCGCTCGTGGAACTCGAAGAGCGGCAGGCCGTGCTCGTTGTGCCCGATGACTCGGAGGAGGTCGCCCTGCCGCATGCGCGTGAACGGCATGCCGTAGAAGCTTGTGATTACCGGCTCATAGAGCCGTCCTTCCTCTAGCTCGTTTATGAGAACGGTGGATTTGCCCTCACCGTCGATCCCGTCGGGAAGGAACTCGAGGAAGACGCTCGCGGGCAGGGGTATGAGCCCGTCGCGTCGCCAATCTTGCATGGCGATTATGCCGGCCTCGCTGGATGCGTACATCTGCAGCACCGGGGCGCCCCACTGATCCTCGAGAGCGGGGGCAAGCCTGGCGGTGTCGGCCCCCCAGGTGATGATGGACTTCGGGGCGAGGAGCGACTTCGGCTCCCACGGCCGGCTACGGCCGGGCCGCAGCTTCTTGAAGGCCCACTTCAAAGCGGCGATAGGGCCGGCCTCACGCAGCATCCGTCCGAAGCTGGCGTTGGTCATCATCTTGTCGAACTCGCGCCTGGCCAGCAGCAGGCTGCTCGCCATGCCTATGACCGAGTCCACACCGGGCTCGAGGCTCCTCATCAGGCCGGCCTGAATCTTCTGCGGCATCGTGAGATCGCCGTCGGACTCGCGCGGCGCCAGGCGAGAGCTGACCACGTTCCGCTCGATGACGCCCGTCTGCAGCCATGCGGATGCGAAGGGCGCGTCAGGTATGACCGGCAGGACCCGAAAGTCCTGGTTCACCCGGACGTCGCCCTGGTGCCGGGCCACGGACATCATCATGGCGGCGATAGCGTGGCGGCACTGTGCGTCGAAGAATCTGCGCACCCAGGGGACCTTCTTCCAAGACCCGTGGGTCCAGGATGTCTGGACCAGGCAATGAGCGTCGGTGCCCAGACCGTTGAGGCTCTCCGGCTCCAGCGCGCCAACGTAGCTCTTCCAGGTGTGCAGAGGCACGACGCGCCGGTACTCTTCTATCGTCCTCGGTGGCCGAGTGCCGACGAACTGGGTGAACCAGCGATTGTTTGCCACGACGTCCAGCTGCTCCAGCAAGAGAGCGTTCTGGATGTCCATGAACTGCTGTATAGGCAGCTCGACGACGGCACAGTACTCTCGCCAGGTGCGTTTTTCGTCCGCGTTAATGAATTCCATCTAATACCTCTGGACAGGAGCGTAGCCTGATTGCACTCCCGGCGCGACGGACCAAAGTCCTATTGGGGACGGGAATTAGGTACGGTGACTCGGTCAAGCTGTGGAGACCGCCGGAAGACCCGGCCACGTCAGTACGGATGGCTCGCGGGTATCCAGTCCGATCACCTCCGGGACGAGTGCAGGGGTCGTCCCGATGCCGACCTTGATCATGTTCTCCACCACCAGGGAGGCGGTGATGGAGGCGGCGATGCCGAGCTGTGGGGGCGCGACGCCGTCCTGCTGCACACGAGCCGCGACCCAGGCGAACTGCCAAATATATTGAGGAAGCGAGGGTGCCAGGCGCTGCACGATCCGCACGAAGAGGCCAGACCCGTTGTCGGAACCGACCAGCTCCTCCATCGACGGGGACTCCGGCCCGAAGGCCAGCAGCAGTCCGCCGAAGGCTACATTGAGTGGGAACAGGGTGATCTTGCCTTGGCGTCGAGCCGACTCCAGCAGGGAGTCGAGCGCGGGTCCGGGGTCGACCATGTTGACTACCAGGCCGGAGCGTTCGACAATGGCGTCGGCGTCCTCGGCCTGCAGGAATCGCGGCACCACCTCGACCTCGGCATCCGGGTTCACCTCCCGGATGAGCCTAGAGGTGGCTTCTGCCTTGTTCTGTCCCAGATGCTCGACGCGAAACGCCTGCCGGTTGAGATTGCTCGCCTCTACCAGGTCGCCGTCCGCGGCGATGAAGTGCTGGAACCCGGTGCGCGCAGCCAGTACGGCGACGTTGCTCCCGAGTCCGCATCCGGCCAGCAGTACCGTGGTACTGCCGATGAGGTCCTGCTCCTTCTCGGACAGGAATCCCCAGTTCTGACGAGTAAGCTGTGACTGAGCTAGTGCCATGTGACATGCCTCCGCCCATAGACCGTACTGGAGCGAGTCCCATCTGACATCGGCCTAGGGTCCTACCCTCGACCCCACTTAAGTCCCCCTGCGCCGGATTCGCCGTGGATCCCCAGGCCGTTTTGACCGGGCGCAACGCGACTCTTATCGAAATCCTGCCTGGTATGGTACGGGCCCTTGTTAAGCGGCCGGTTCAGAAGGTTAGGATCTGGTAAGAACCGTCAAAGAACCGGGTAAGAGGTACCCTCGGCGGCAAAACCCCTGAAAGGGCTAGCCCGCTCGGGTAGAAGGACGGCTAAACAGATAGCTAAACAACGGCAAAAAAAACTAAGATCGCCGGAGTCAGGAGTCAGGAGTCAGGAGTCAGCGGTCGCGGACGGGTTGGCCCGGAGCGCAGGGGTGGCGGGCGTTGGCCGCTAGTCGACCAGCCGCTGGACCTGCTCGAGGCTGAAGGTGGCCTTGGGAATGACCACCTGGATCTGCGCCTCTTTAGCGAATCGGCTCAGCACCTCTTCGGTGTGGGCCGTGACCATGGCGATGGTAACGTCTGGGCGGCGATCCTTTATGCGCTTGGCGGTCTCCAGGCCGTCGATGCCGGGCAGCCGGAAATCTACGAGAACCAGGTCCGGGGCGGCCTCTTCGAGGTTCGCGACCGCGTCCTCGCCGGTTCCCGCAGCGTGGACCATGGAGAACCTGGGGTCGAGGGACAGCACCAGCTGCACCAGGTCCTGAAAGGACGGCTCGTCCTCCACGATCATGACACGCACCTGGGATTTGTTGGACATTGGGGGATCACCCGTCTGGCGCAGCGCTATATCGACCATCTCACCCTAACGGTAGAATAGGGATATAGGGCGCAATGGTAAACACAATAAAGAACTGGTAAAGATTCGAACGCGAGGGGACGGAGGTTTGCGAGGACGCGGTGGGGCTGCGAGCGGAGCTAGGCGGTCCCGCTTCCCTGGTTGATGGCCGCCACGCCGGACGTGACCTGAGGCATGAACTTGTAGCCGATGCCGTAGACGTTGGCGATGTACTTGGGGTTCTCGGCCGAGTCTCCCAGCTTCGAGCGCAGGTGCTGCACGTGGACCTTTATCAGCCGGCTGTCGGCGTCGGCGGGCTCGGCCACCTGGAGGATGTTGGAGGCCAGGGACTCGTAGCTGACCACCCGTGTTGCGTTTCGTACCAGCCGTTCGAGCAGGGAGAGCTCGGTCCGGGTCAGGCTGACGGGCTGTCCCGCCCTGTAGACCTCGGCGGCACCGAAGTCCATTAGGAGGTCTCCCGCTTGCAGCGGTCTCGACGAGGAGCGCATCCTGCCGTGGGCCCTGCGGAAGATCGCCTGGATGCGCCCCATCAGCTCCACGTGGCTGAACGGCTTCACCACATAGTCGTCGGCGCCCTCCTCGAGGAACCGGGCGATCTCGACGTCCTGGCCCCGAGCCGTGAGCATCACTACGGGAACGTCCGAGAAGCCTCTAAGTGATCGCAGGACCTCGAGGCCGTTCATATCGGGGAGGCCGATGTCCAGGATCACCAGGTCGGGGCCAGCCTCTTCGACTAGCTCCAGACCCCGTCTCCCCTCGCTCGAGCTCAGCACATCGGCCTGGGGCCAGCGCAGGTTCAGGCACAGCGAGACAGCGTCTATGATCTCCTGGCTGTCGTCTATGACCAAGAACTTCATCGCTGTCTCCAGTCTTCTCGACCCGGGCCAATTCGGCTGAGCCGCTGAGCGTTAGCCCGGCAGGTAGATCGGCACTGTCTCATGAACAATGATATCACAGGCTTTCGATGGGGCCCGACACAGTGGTGCCACCAGTTGTTGCGGATATTTCGTTGGTGAATCCATCAGACGGTGGGGTGATTCGGAGTGCATGGCGGCGTTTGGGGGGACGAAGCTGATCGACCGTGGACGGGTGCGGAGGCAGCCAGCGTGGAGCCAGGAGATGCGCCCGGCGGGCCGCCTATGTCTCGATGGATTCGCCGGTTCCGAGGGCCGCCGAAAGCGTCGGGATTGGCTTGAGACGGTTCTTGGGGACCTGCTCGCCGGCTCCGATCGTCAGAAAGCTGCCGGACTCTTCCGGGTTGTGGACCGCCAGCTCCAGCGTCGGCTCACCCTGTGCCACCGAGTCGCCCACGTTTATAAGATAGATGGTGGAGCCGTCGTCGGACGCCGCTACGGCGACCGCATATACCGCGCGGCCGTCTGCATCCAGCAGGTCGGATGGCGCAAGGACCGGATCCAGGTCCTCGGCATCGATGCTGTCGGTAGCTGTCGTTTCGGTTTCCATTCTTGTGCCCCGAAATAGGTGGGTCGTCATGACTTTGCGACGAACACGGTGCTGCCACCGGTGCTTCGACAGTCTCGGAGGCCACCACCGGGCGGGCGTCATCCCTGTCTCATAGCCGGCGGTACCGTGAGTGCACGGACCTGGACAGGGCCACCCAGTAAGAAATTCTACGTCGAGAAGGCCCGCACTGAATCGACCCAAACGCCTGAGCCGCATGGGACTTTGGTACAGGTCTTTACGGAATCGGCCCCGGACGTTAACCGCTGGTTTATCTTCTTGTCCGCAAAGTAAGTGAAGGTTTGCTACAGATGTTAGCGAGCGTCTCGTTCACCGAAATGGGACCTAAGGGTCATGCCCGGTGGTACCAAATGGGGATGTGACCCAAACTCGGAGTGTATACCATCACGACTGGATGGCCCGCCCTAGGCGTCATCGCCGGGGATTGTGCGGGGTAATTCACAGACTATCGATTCGGTGTTGGCTACTAGTTCCTCGCGGACGGCGCGACACGTGACGGAGAGAGACCGATGAAGTTTTTGGTCATAGACGACAGCCAGGAGATCATCGACGCTGTCTCGCTGTGCCTGAGCCTGCGCTGGCCCCAGGCCGATGTGCTGAGCTCGAGCGAGGGGAGGCGGGGTCTGGAGCTGGTCGAAGAGGCTGGCCCCGACCTGGTGATCCTGGATCGGCCTTCCGGACGTGAATGGTCTCGAGGTGCTGCGAACGCTGAGAAGCTTCTCAGACGTTCCCGTAGTGATGCTCACGGCTCGGGGTCAGGACGTCGAGATCGCCCGGTTCCTCGAAGAGGGCGCCGACGACTATGTGGTGAAGCCGTTCAGCCACGTGGAGCTGATGGGGCGCATCCAGGCGATCTTCCGCAGGGCCCACGGCAGGATGCGCTCCTCATCGACGCCGCTGCAAGCGGGAGACCTCCTGATGGACTTCGGTGCCGCCGAGGTCTACAGGGCGGGACAGCCCGTCAGCCTGACCCGGACCGAGCTCTCCTTGCTCGAACGGCTGGTACGAAACGCAACACGGGTGGTCAGCTACGAGTCCCTGGCCTCCAACATCCTACAGGTGGCCGAGCCCGCAGACGCCGACAGCCAGCTGATAAAGGTCCACGTGCAGCACCTGCGCTCGAAGCTGGGAGACTCGGCCGAGAACCCCAAGTACATCGCCAACGTCTACGGCATCGGCTACAAGTTCATGCCTCAGGTCACGTCCGGCGTGGCGCAGATCTATCAAGGTTCCGGCGACGGTCAGGAGAAAAAGCTTGCCGGGCTGCAGTCTCTAACCGGCTGAGCCCTCGCCCGTCTGCCGCTCCCACTGCGGCAACCCAGGGCACGGCCTGGGTTGCCGTGGCCGGTCCCTGCCGGGTCTCACCACACCCTGGTCTCGTCTTCGGGGACGTCCAGCCCTCTGCCGGCACCTCTGCGATTCGAGGCCGGCGCCGCTCGCGCCTCTTTCAGCCCCCATGCCCCTTCACGCGGCCACAGCTAACGATGACCCCACGATACCGGATCGACTCCCCGGCTTAACCAGCGCTTTAGCATCTTCTCTCGTTGCTTTAGCTCGGCCTGGTAATAATGGTGGGGAATAGTCGACAGAGGGCGACCCCAGCCCGGGGAGTTCTTCGCCCAACCGGTATCCTGGCGCGATAACCGAGATCGCGGGCCGCCGTGCGGGGTCTCTAGCGCATCGTCAAGCGTCCACCCCGGCGCCAGGCAGCCCGCTCGACAAAAGAGGGGGAGCGATGTTCAACAGACATCAGGCGCGCATGCTGTGGGGAAGAGAGTTCGATATCGTCGGCCGTGGGCTGGCGGAGGGCCAGGTCGTCGCCTTCGTCGAAGACCTGCTCGAGCGATATGGCGACCTGCTCGAAGAGCAGCGCTATCGTGACTCCCTGCGAGAGCTCGCGGAGTCCAAGGTCCGTGAGGCCGTGGACGTGGCCCGCGGGATCGTGGAGGAGGCCAGATCGAAGGCCGCCGCAGCCTCCCTCGAATCGAGACTTGCTGTTCTCGTACGATCGGACGCGCACGCATCGGACCCGTTCGGAGACGCAGCCACGGGCATCGGCGGGCTCCGCCCCGAGACCACCATCACGATACAGCCGTCCGACGGGGACATCGCCCCTCCCCGAGTCGGCGACCTTATCGAGGAGATCGAGACCGTAGGGGAGATCTCCGTCAAGGACTTCCAGTGGTCCCCGTCCTCTGGGTGGACGATCAAGGTCGAGGGCAACGGCGGCGCGCCACTGACCCCGTTGCTCCTTGGGATCAACGGGATCGACAAGATCGTGGAAGAGGCCGATGACGGGAGCATCTTGGACCGGCCGCCGCAGCCGGCGCCCCAGGATCGCCTGCCGAACTGCCGCGATGTTGCGCAGAGAAACATCATGATTTGGCTCACTGAGGACGCCCTTTCTCAAACCTCCCGAGGTTGACTCCGGCCGGGAAACATGCTACGAAGGACCATTACCGCGTAAGGTAGGGGCGGAGATCGTCGACCACGAGGGCAGCTAGCGGGCGATTCCGGACAGCTCGCTCTGTGTTGGCGGGGGTGGACAGATGGCAAACGACGAAGAGGTACGACAGCTGGGAGACCGGCAGTTTCGGCTCGTAAAACACGGACTCGACGAGCAAGAGGTTGCCGGGTTCGTCGAGGAGCTGCTTGCGCGGCTGAGGAAAGCGGAAGAGATGGGGGAGAAGCCGTACTCGACCTCTCTGGACAGGCTTGCGGAGCAGACGCTGGTCGAGGCCGAGAAGATATCGGAGCAGCTCAGGAACGAGGCCAAGCAGATACGCGTCCAGGCCCGGGCCGAGGCCGACCAGATCATCGAAGATGCCCGAGCAAACCTCGACGAGCAGACCCGCTCCCTTGCCGACATGGCCAGGGCGGCGTCGGTGGAGTCCCAGAACGTCGTGCAGGCCGCTCGGGACAGGGCCGCCACGATCGAAGCCGAGGGCGTGCGGCGGGCCGAGAGGATGCTGGAGCACACAAGGCGGCAGATCGAGTCCCAGATTCGGAGAGACGTCAAGGGTGCGTCGGACAGACTGGTCGGCTACGCGGACGACGTGGTCGATCAGGCCAGGAGTCTGAGCATCGACCTGGATCGCTGGGAGGTCGCCGAGCCGAGAGCATCGGCGTCGACGGCCCCCGCCGAGCAGCCATCCGCGGAGCGGGCTCCGACAGAGAGCGCTTCGGTGCCTCCTCAGAGTGCGGGCCCCGACGCGACGCTCGAGGCCGGGGCACACCAGGTAGTCCTGCAAGCACCGGTCAACCCGGCCGGTCTCGGAGAGATCTACGCGCGGCTGGAAGAGCTGGCCGACATCGCCGTTCGCAACGTGGGCCGGGAGGGCGATGGGTCCTATGTCATCAACTTCTCGGTCAGACGTCCCACAGCGATCCTCGGAATACTCGAACACATCGAGATCGTCGCCGATGTCCGGGTGGAACCCCCGGCGGCCACCGGTGACGGGAACGGCACCAGCGGAGACGGCAAGAGCTCGGGTGCTTCCGGGGCGCGAATCGTCGTGAAGCTTAAGTCGCAGACAGGTGACAGGCAGCCCGGGCCGTCGCCCCGTCCGCTCTCTTCGTAGCAGGAAGAGCACAGCGCGCGCGGGAGCGGGACCACTACCGCCGTCTGCGCCCTCTCTCCGCCCCCTGAGCCTAGCTTCGTTCGCCTCCAGCAGGGCGCTGAGAAATGGATTCTGCGCAACGCCAGTTGCCACGTCCTCAAGGAAAAAGAGCGAAGCCCGTATCTGAGGGACGCCCCTTCGGCAAGCTCGAGGCAGGCTCTCAGACTCCCGCTAAGAGGGCTCCGCCATTCCGTACCCCACAACAGGAACAGCTTTCTCAGCATGGCGACAACGGGAAGTACGTGGACCGATCTGGCGGGAGGCGGGGAGCCTGGGGAGTCCGCGGGACGATGCCCGTGCTCTGACTAGACAGACAGGGTGTGGACGATCTGGAGAAACGACCGCAGCCCCTCGGCAAGCTCACCGCGAAAGGTGTGCTGCCCGCTGGTCAGGAAGCCGGCCGTGAGCGCGTGGTAGGTCGTGGCGGCGAAACGCGGTCCGACGGCTCGGGTCAGGTTCAGGGCCGCAGGGGTCCCAGCCAAAACGAGCCCTCGGTTTCCTGCCAGGAAGCCTCTGGTCTGTCGCTTGAGCATTGTTGCCATCGATGTATCGTCGCTCGCTCGCTCTCGATCGCGGCCCCGTCCGAGACCGCTTTCGCAGCCTAGCACCCCGGGGGTGGCCCTCTCGATCGAGACGAGGCAGGGTTCGGTATCGGGGCGGTGAAGATTCGGTGAAGATCACGGCCCCCCCCCCCCCCCCCCCCCCCCCCCCCAGATGGTCCAGGCCGGACCGGGTGTAAGGTCCTGGGCTGTGGACAGGTCGGCCGCCGAGCGTTAGGATTGCCACGAACCGCCGGCTAGCTCGGAGCCTGAGTGTCCGAAACGTCGGAACATCTCCGTCTCGTCGTTCGGTCTCGTCGCCAGGACGGCTCTTTCGACTCCACCGGGCGTCCGTTCCCTCGACTTGAGCGCAAGTCACAACGGCGGCGATGCGGCCAAGAGCGTCGTGGCGCTCCCAGCCAGGAACGAGGCCAGACCCCGGCGGCGAGGGATGCTTCAAGGAGGGTTGAACCCATGGACAACCTGGTAGAACTTCTCGAACGATCGGCAGAGGACTTTGCGGAGAGCCCCGCGCTGCTGATCAAGCCGAGCCTGAGATACAGGGTGTGGACGTACTCGGACCTGTGGGAAGACACAGGCCGTGTCGCGAATTACCTTCAGGACCGGGGGGTCAAGAAGGGAGACAGGGTCCTCATCTGGGGCCCGAACATGCCACAATGGGTTCTGGCATTCTTCGGCGCTCTCCGCGCGGGTGCGAGCGTCGTCCCTCTGGACGTTAGGAGCGCCCCAGACTTCGTCGAGCAGGTGGTGGACCGCACCGAGCCCAGGTTCGCGTTCACATCGAGGCTGACTGACGGCTCTTCTAACCACGAGACCCCGTCGGTGCGGCTCGAAGAGCTGGATCAGGCGGTGGCGGAGCACACCCCGCGGCCCGCCGAGGTGCCGATCGAGCCCGACGACCTGGCGGAGATCATGTTCACGTCGGGGACGACCGGCGACCCCAAGGGGGTGATGCTGACCCATCGAAGCGTCTCGTCCAACGTCCGGAGCGTTGCCGACGCCTTCCCCGGTGACGCATCGGACCGCCTTCTGTCCATCCTACCGCTCAGCCACATGTTCGAGCAGTGCGGCGGCCTGCTGGTGCCGCTGCTGAACGGGGCCCGGATAGTCTACCCCACGAGCAGGCAGCCGACTTTCATATTCAGGGCCCTTCAGGAGAACGGCATAACGCTTCTTCTGCTTGTTCCACAGGGCCTGCAGCTCTTCATTGAGGGGATAGAGAGGGAGGTGGAGCGGCGGGACAGGACCCGTGCCTGGACCATGATGAACCGCTGGGCACCGCGCCTACCCATGACGCTCCGCCGTCGTCTGTTCAACCAGGTTCACGCCAGGCTTGGAGGCAGGGTACGGGTCATGCTCAGCGGCGGCGCCTATCTCGACCCGGCGCTGGCCCAGAAGTGGGAGAATCTGGGCATAGCGGTGGCCCAGGGCTACGGGGCGACCGAGGCGTCGCCGGTCATCACGTTCAACCGGCTCCGGGAACGGGTTCAGGGCTCCGTCGGCCGGGCGCTGCTGGGACAGGAGGTCCGGATCGCCGAGGACGGCGAGGTCCTCACGCGTGGGCGCAACGTGACGCCCGGCTACTGGCAGGACGAAGAGGCGACCGCGGCCGCCTTCGAGGGAGGCTGGTACAGGACCGGCGACCTGGGATACCTGGACGGGTCGGGGAACCTCTTCTTGAAGGGGCGTAAGAAAGACCTCATCGTCCCGGCCAGCGGCCAGAACGTCTACGCGGACGACGTCGAGCGCGCGCTGAACGCCCATCCGGCTGTCGCGGAAGCGGTGGTAGCGGGGCTGCCGGACGAGAGGTCCGGGGCAGAGACGGTCCATGCGATCCTGCTGCTTGAAGATCCGTCGGTCCCGGCCAAAGACATCATCGAAGAGGCCAACGCGAAGCTGGCGGACCACCAGAGGATCACCGGCCACACCGTGTGGCCCGAAGACGACTTCCCACGTACCCACACCCTGAAGGTGAGGAAAGGGCCGGTCGTCGACTACGTGAAGGCCGCCCTCGAGGGCGGCTCCAAGACATCCGACACGCAGACCGCGGCACCCTTCGAGAAGATCGACGCGCTCGCAAGGATCGTTGCCGAGGTCGCCCAGGTGTCACCGCAGACCGTGCGGGAGGACCAGACCCTGGGTGGAGACCTGGGAATGGACTCGCTCAAGAGGGTGGAGCTGCTGTCGGCCGTCGAGCAGGACCTGGGCGCCTACGTCGACGAGTCCCTTCTCAGTCCAGCCACCACGGTCGCCGCTCTTCGCGAGCTGGTAGCCGAGCAGGCCCGAGGGCCGAGAGGGGGCATCGAGTTCCGCCGCTGGCCGTTCACCGCCTGGTGCAACGTCCTTCGCGAAGGGCTGCAGCACGCGCTGGTATTCCCGGCCATTCGCACGGGATACCGGCCGATGACGGCCGGTCTGGAGAATCTCGCGGATCTGGACGGGCCGGTCCTCTTCGCCGTCAACCACAACGCGGCCCAGTGGGACAGCCTGGTGCTGCTGAGCTGCCTTCCCGGGCGGTGGCGCCGCAGGATGTCATACGCCGCGGCGGCGGAGATCACCTTCGGAACGCGCTGGATTGCCGTTCTCGCCTCTCTGCTGGCCGCCGCCTTCCCGTTCAGCCGCGACACGGCGGTTCGTCAAAGCCTCGAGTACCTCGGCGGTCTTCTCGACAAGGGGTGGAACGTCGGGATCTTCCCCGAGGGGGAGCAGAGGGTCGGTCAAGAGATGCTGCCGTTCATGACCGGTGTCGGGCTTCTGGCGGTTGAGAGCCGGACCCCGGTCGTCCCCGTCCACCTGGTCAACCACGGGACGCCTCGGCATGGGCTGTTCAGACTACCCTGGCGGCAGGCGGTCTCGGTCCGGATCGGCAAGCCGCTGACCTTTGGCCCTTCGACGTCGTACGTCGAGGCGACCGAGAGGATCGAGGAGGCGGTTCGCTCGCTCTGAGCGATCCGGAGGCGATTCGACGGGTCGGGCTTACGGCCTGGAGAGGCCGGCCGCGATCAGTTCAGCCGCGCTCGGACCCAGACGCCCCACTTGTCGGGATCCGGGATTCTTAGGCGTTGTCCCGCCGGCCTCTTGCAGCGGCGCACGATCCGGACCCTGGAGCGACCTTTCAGGGAAGGGGTGGCGGCGAGAGGCTGACGGTTCGCATCCGGCGCGAGGCGGACGGCTCGACAGGTCGTGCGGCGGGCTCGGCGCGGGGCCCTGAGAAGCCCCAGCGTCCGGCGCAGGACGAGCGCCAGGAGGCCCCTGGCCTTGTTGAGGCTTCGGGCCCTCGCCGGTGTTCGAGCTTGGCGGCGCCGGGGTTGAGTGGACAGCTTGGTAACCATGGGCCGGTTGGGACCTCCGAGAGAGCCGGGGCTTCAGAGAGTGGCGAGCGTCCAGGGGGTCCGCTCTTTACCGCATCTTTACCATCTTATGCGGTTTGTTTACCAACCGGGGTATATCCCTCGGCCCAATCTTGCGGCCAGTTGCGGGGCTCTCGACGAGGCCAGCGGAACGATGTCAGTGCGAGGCTCACGCCTGCCACGCAAACACGACCGCCTCTAGTTCATGAAGTTGCCACCGTCGACGTTGATCGACTGTCCGGTTATGCTGCCGGCTGCGTCGGATGAGAGGAACGCGGCCAGGTTGCCGATGTCCTCGGGGGTCTGCTCTCGCTTCATGGGGATCCGCTCGTCGACCATCCTCTCGAACAGCTCGCGTCCGCCGAGTCCGCGCAGCTCGGGGTTGGGTCCGGACGCGGACAGGCGCTGGGAGATTCCCTCCCACATCGGCGTCCACAGCAGGCCTGGGCAGATCGCGTTGACGTTGATGCCGTACTTCGCGACCTGCAGGGCGTGAGACTGGGTCCAACTCACCACCGCGGCCTTAGACGCGCAGTAGTGGGCCAGGACCTCCTGGCCCCTCCTGGCGGCGACCGACGCGATGTTCACGATCTTGCCGTATCGCCGCCCGATCATGTGCGGGGCGACGGCCTCCGACGTCATGACTACTCCTCGGACGTTGACGTCGAAGGAGCGCTGCCAGTCCTCCGGTGTGCTGGTGTCCCGGTCCTGCCATCCGGGCGCGCCGATGACCCCCGCGTCGTTGACGAGGACGTCGATCTGTCCGAACCTCGCAAGGACGCCGGACACCATCTGGTCGATCGACTCTCTGCTGGTCACGTCGACCGCGACGGCCATCGATTTCCGCCCGGCAGCCGAGAGCTCGGCGGACATGGCCTCGGCACCCTCCAGATTGACGTCGGAGACGGCGACATCAGCCCCCTGGGCGGACAGGACCAGGCAGATGCCTCTGCCGATACCGCTCGCGCCGCCGGTAACCAGGGCGACCCTTCCTGTGAGGTCGGCTATCATTTCTGGAAATCCTCTCTGGCTGAGATCGCCACCACCGCCCCCCTTCTCAAGAAGAGGGGAAGTTTTGGAATCTGAGGGACACCCTCAGACGCCCGGCAAAGGGGCTGCGCCCCTCTGCACTCCTCGCCTGTCGCTTGTTAGCAGAGTGGAGGCCAGCACGTTCTCACGTAGACCCCCTCCCCCCGTGAGGGAGCTCTTGGAATCTGAGGGACACCCCTTCGACAAAGCTCAGGGCAGGCTCTCAGACGACCGGCAAAGGGGCTGCGCCCCTCTGCACTCCTCGCTTGTCGCTTATTAGCAGAGTGGGGGCCAGCACGTTCTCATGTAGACCCCCTCCCCCCGTGAGGGAGATCTTGGAATCTGAGGGACACCCTCAGACGCCCGGCAAAGGGGCTGCGCCCCTCTACACTCCTCGCTTGTCGCTTGTTAGCAGAGTGGAGGCCGGCACGTTCTCACGTAGACCCCCTCCCCCCGTGAGGGAGATCTTGGAATCTGAGGGACACCCTCAGACGCCCGGCGAAGGGGCTGCGCCCCTCTGCACTCCTCGCCTGCCGCTTGTTAGCAGGGCGGGGGCTACATGTTCTCACGTAGACCCCGCCCCCCACGAGGGAGATTTTGGAATCTGGGGGACACCCTCAGACGCCCGGCAAAGGGGGCACGGCCTCCTTAGAACCCCCGAGAGTGGGCTCTCACAGGAGATTGCTGCACGGCAGCGAACCTCCTTACTCTGGCCCGGCGAGCACCAGTGCGAAGAGGCGGCTGTCGTCGGTGTACCAGGCGTCTACAGCCAGTCCCGCGCCTTCCAGCATCGCCCTGTTGGACTCCTCCGTGAACTTGTATGAGCTCTCGGTCCAGATTGTCTCGCCGGGCCGGACCTCGACGACCAGGTCCAGGTCGCGAAGGTCGACCGTCTGAGTCGACGACGGGGCAAGGTGCATCTCGATGCGCTGCGCCGCCGGATCGTAGTAGGCCCGGTGCTCGAACGCCTCGGGCTGGAAATCCGCGCCGACCGCCCCGTTCACCACGCTGAGGATGTTCCGGTTGAACTGTTCGGTCACCCCGCCGGGATCGTTGTAGGCGGCCTCGAGGATGGCCGGGTCCTTGACCAGATCGACGCCCAGCAGCAGGCGATCGCCGGAGGTCATGTGTCCCCGGATCCGGGTCAGCAGCTCTCGGCGCGCCTCCGGACCCAGGTTGCCGATGGTGCTGCCGAAGAAGGCGATCAGCCGGCGCCCGAGGGCGGGGGGAAGCTTATCGAGATGGGTCTCGAAGTCGCCGACGAGTCCATGGGCGTCCAGGTACGGATACCGGGCGAGGACGGCCTCGACGGCATCGCGGACGACCCGCTCGTCGACATCGAAGGGCACGTAGCAGACGGCGTGAGACTCGGCACCCGGCGCTTCCAGGAGCGCCCTGATCTTCGTGATCGAGCCGGGGCCCAGCTCGATCACCTCGCGTGGGCGGACCCGCTCCATCAGCTCGTCCGACACCGACTCGATGATGCCCTGCTCAACTCGTGTCAGGTAGTACTCGGGGAGCTGTGTGATACGCTCGAAGAGGGCCGAGCCCGTAGCATCGTAGAAGTACTTCGGAAGGAGGAACTTTGGACGGGAGGTGAGGCCCTTCCGGATATCTTCCCTGACCGTGGAGGCGGCCGATTCGACGTCGGTGTAGACATCGATCCGACTTGGCCGGACCTCCGTGGAGGCCCTGCCGGCCAGCCCGGCCCCGATACTCGCGTGATCGTCCGACATGCGGTCCAGCGGCTTCAGCCGTCCTCGGCGAGGCGAATGCCGGAGAACTGCCATCGGGCGTCGGGCTGGAAGAAGTTGCGATAGGTCGCACGGATGTGTGAACGGGGGGTCGCGCAAGAGCCTCCGCGCAGCACCATCTGGTTGACCATGAACTTCCCGTTGTACTCGCCCAAGACTCCATCCAGGGGCTTGTAGCCCGGGTACGGTGCATACGGGCTCCGGGTCCACGCCCACAGATCGCCGAATATCTGGTCGAAGCCCCGGCCACTGCCACCGGCGGGAACGGGATGATAGACGCCCGAGTCCAGGAAGTTACCCTCGATCGGCTCCCCTGCGGCGGCGTGCTCCCACTCCTGCTCGGAGGGGAGGCGCTTGCCTCGCCACCGAGCGTAGGCGTCGGCCTCGTAGTAGCTGACGTGCGCCACCGGGCCATTCTCGTCGACCGGCTGCATCCCGGACATCGTGTACGCCCACCACTGGCCGTTCATCCGCTCCCAGTACAGCGGGGCGTCCCAACCCTGCTCCTGGACGGTTCTCCATCCGTCCGAGAGCCAAAGGTCGGCTGTGGTGTACCCTCCGCCGTCGATGAACTCGATGAACTCGCCGTTGGTGACGAGCCTGGACCCGAGGCGGTACGGCGCACCGTAGACCTGGTGACGGGGCCACTCGTTGTCGAATGCGTAGCCGTTACCATCGTGGCCGATCCAGTGCAATCCGCCCTCGAAGTCGATCCAGCGCAGCGGCCGGGCGGTGGAGGCCCGCGGAATCTGCGTCGACTGGTACGCGGGACGCATGGGATTGACGGACAGGTTGTACTTCAGGTCGGTTATCAGCAGCTCCTCGTGCTGCTGCTCGTGGTTGAGTCCGAGGACCACGAGGGAGCCCAGGGCCGGAAGCTGCCCGGGGCCGGTCGTCTCGATCAGCGTGAGCATCGACTCGTCGACGTAGGCACGGTACTTGTAGATCTCCTCGACGGTCGGCCGTGAGAGCAGGCCGCGGGCGGGCCTGCTGAACTGGGGGCCCGCGCCGTTGTAGTAGGAGTTGAAGAGGTGGTAGTACTTGGGATTGAGAGGCTGGTACCCGGCCAGGCGCTGTTTCAGGATGAAGGCATCGAAGAACCAAGAGACGTGCCCCAGGTGCCACTTGGCCGGGCTGGCGTTCGGCATCGCCTGGATGACGTAGTCCTCGATCGCCAGCGGGGCGCAGATGGCCTCGGTGACGCGCCTCGTCTGCTGGTAGGCGTCGACCAGCGGGCCGGCATCGCGTGGCGTGCCTGTAAACAGGGGTGTTTCTGGGGTGGCCATCTGGCGCCTCCACGGGCCCGGACTCGCCGGCACTATCAGTCAAAGTAGCGGAATTCGGCCGCGTAGTCCAGGCTAAGCACAATCAGTAATCGTCTCAATTCCCTGAAAGGTAATTGCTATCAGCCGCATTAGTGAATTGTGGGCTGTCCGGCGACCCGATGGTCAGCCGGCGGTGGGTGAGCGGAGCAGGCTTTCCCGTGGTCTTGTCTCACGGTGTATCGCGAGCCCTGAAGGGTAGAGGGCCGATCGAGCGGTGAGTCTTTTTCGGTTACGATAGCACACATAGCACCACATGTTCGGGCGGATCAACGCATGGATCCATCGGACAGGGTCTCGGGTGCCCAGATTCCCCATGGCCTCAGGCCAAAGAAGGCATGGCCGAGCCTGGCAACTCGGCAGAGTCGCCTACAAACCGATGCTCCAGGCAGGGTCGCCTATTGATGCGGCTCTGGCAGCCAGCGCCAATATCCTCTGCCGCGCCCTGAGCAGCAACTCGTATGGATGGCCCCGGGCCAGACGGATGATCAACCTCCTGGCGTGACGCATCACACGGCCCGGTAGGGCGATCAGGGCGAAGCGCACCGCCTTCAGACGCTTGCCCACCCACTGTTCGCCCAACACCAGCCGCTTCATGGCAGAGTTCAGGTTGAAGGCCAGCACCGATATGGCCCACCATGCGGCCAGACGGCAGCCGGCCCCGAGCCAAGTCACTCTTCAGAAGGCTGTGGACCTCCTCGCCCTTGCCGCACCTCTGTCTCGACCACCAGATCAACTCATCTGCCGTAATGCTCCGGTTGGTCACCACGCCGAAGCTTGCAGCCTCTGGGCAGCTCCATCGCGGGGAATGGAAGCTCCATCTGCCCCTCCATTCCCGGCAGAGGCTGTTCGATCAACCGCTCCCTGGTAGCTATGCCGTCAGGGCTGTTCTTGGAGTGCCCTATCCAGTTAGGCACGAAGTTCACATCAGCCCACTGCTGACCCGTGTCCACACGATGCTCCCCAATGCGGTACAGCGTCTGCCAGTCTTGCTCGGCGACCTCGGACACCGCACGGCGGAACTCCGTCGTCACGCGACCCCAACCGCAAACTCGATCACCCCGGCTCGTCTCCACTCCGCGCAGTACCGCAGCAACTCCCGCTGGTACCCCGCCGTATCCGACCTCAGCATCACCTTCTCCACCCCCGCAGGCGACGGCCCAGCGCTTCAATCAACACTCGCAACTGCTGTGGCCCGCAGGTACGTTGCCGTCCCGAAACTCCGAATGCCGATCAACTCGGCCTCTGACCAGTAGGGATCAGCGGCTGGTACGCCCTGTACTTCTTGTCTGGGGAGCGCCTCCTGCTTGCGCGTCTCCACCAGTGTGGCATCCATGTCCAGAGTGGCCTCGGTCTGAGGCGAACGGCTCTGCGCGAAGCCCACCAGGTCGGCGTTCACCTTGCGCAGACCCTTCATAGCTCCATTGGGAGCAGGTATGAATGCTCTGTGAGCTTCCCGCATCGACTCCTCGCCCGCGTCATGGAACCTCTCCAGATACCGGAACACCGCAGACTCCGACGGCACGCTCCGACGACGCTCGACTCGCCATCTCTTCTCCAACGCCCTGCGCTCGGAGACGCATACCACAGGTCTCGAACTCTCGAAACATCCTGCACAGCCCTCTGTCCTTCTCAAGGAGATCAAGGTCGGACACCGACTCGCGCCTGCCAAGTTCAGCAGCATCAGCGAATGATCATCTGGCTGTCCGTCCAGCCCTGACCTCTCTCCCGCAGTCTCACGTGGCGGATGACCTCAAACCCGCTGTGCATCAACTCCAGGTACGTCATCAGGCGGACAGCCCCGTCATACCCGTCGAGCCCTTCTCCTGCTCGTACTGGAATGCCAGTAAGCCTTGCTTCATAATAGCTGCACCTCGTTGGTGATCGTTTCTCTTGGTCAACCGCTTCGTGGCGGGCTCCAACAGGCTTATCTAGGTGGGGCTGGGTGTCGGGGGATCAAGCTGATCCAGCCAGGGCCTTTTCATTCTCCCACTATTCCCCGTACCTCCCCCGTTGAGGTGCCCTCTTATTCCCACCCACCCGCCCAGTGGATTGGGGCACCCCAAACCCCGCAAAAGGGGCTCTGCCCCCTTCGGAACCCCCGGCCGGCGCGGAACCACCCGCTGGATGGCCAACTATCGGACTTTGAAAAGGCCCTGAACCAACTGATGGCGAACTTGGCATTGGCGGTTCGACCAGGTGCAGGAGGGACGACCCCTTAGATTCTTGGGCCCGAATCCACCGAATGACGGCCTTGGGGACAGCCCATGAAGAAGCTAGGAACGCTCTGAACAAGTCAGACGGGATGTGGCAGAGTAAGGGATGCCGATGGAGGGCGGAAACGATGGACCAGCCGACGTTCGCGGACTTGGAATACCAAGGCAAGAAGCGCAAGACCCGCCGGGAGTTGTTCTTGGAGCGGATGGATGGGCTCATCCCTTGGCAGCGATTGGAGGAGCGTATCCGCCCGTGCTACCCCCACCGGGCCGGCGGCCCTATGCGCTCTCGGTGATGCTGCGCATTCACTGTGTGCAACTCTTCTATTCCCGGCATGGAGGACCTCCTCTATGAGGCCGAATCGGTGCGCCGGTTCGCCGGGCTGCGACTGTCGGAAGCGTTGCCGGACGAGACCACCATCCGAACTTCCGTCATCTCCTCGAAAGCCACGAGCTAGGCCAAGGCCTGTTCGAGGAGTGCCGCCATCTGGAAGCCCAGGGACTGCGGCTGCGTGAAGGGACGATCGTGGACGCCCCATCGAAGCGCCGTCGTCGACGAAGAATCGGGGAGGCGCGCGGGACCCGGAGATGCATCAGGCGAAGAAGGGGATGAGTGGCACTTCGGGATGAAGCTGCACATCGGAGTGGACGCGGATACGGGCTTGGCGCATAGCATGACGACGACGGCCCGTGAACGACGTGACCGAAGCCCACCGGCTGCTGCACGGGAACGAGGCGCAGGCGTGGGGCGATGCGGGGTATCAGGGAGTCCAGAAGCGGGAGGGCATCGGGAGCGGGTGGAGTGGCAGGTTCGATGCGGCCCGGTCTGCGCCGGCACCTGAGTCCCGAGAGTCAGGAGGCCTGGGGGAACATCGCAAGGCGTCGGGAAGGTAGAGCCCGGTGAAACGGCGCTTTGGCTATGCGAAGGTGCGGATCGTGGCCCCCAAGAACACGCAACGGCTGGTGCTGCTGCTGGGGATGGCCAACCTGCTGATAGCCGCGGGCGGCCAAAGAGGGCCAACGGTGACCATTCCCGGCAGCGCTCCCTCCCCAGCCTCTCCTCCCCAACCGCGAATGAGGCGTGAGGGCTGCGGCCTGGGCTCCCCGATCCCAGTCGGCGCGTCGCCGGAGGGTCGAAGCGCCTCCCGTACCCGCCCATTCCAGTAGAATCCGGCTCACCCTTAGGTTCAGAGGTTCCCTAGAGGGTGCTCCTCTGAATCTGGGATAATAGTTTTGGAACAGAAACCCGCGCGGAAACAAGGAGCACCCAATAGATGCTGCCACAGAACAAACCCGACCGTATCCGCATCCTCTTTGACGACCATCGCCTGGTGGCCAATGCCGGCCTGCTCGTGCCGGCCACCCTCGCCCGGCACCTGGGCCTGCGAGAACTCGTCGACCATCACCTTGACCTCGGCGGCGCGCCGGGACGGGCGAACACGGGGGACAAGATGCTGACGCTGGTCGCTTCCGCGCTGGCTGGCGGCGACTGCATCGACGACGCCGATGCGCTGCGCGCTGGTGGGACGGTCGGTGTTCTAGGCTGCGTGGTCAAGGCGCCATCCACCCTGGGGACGTTCCTGCGCAGCTTCCGGTGGGGGCATGTCCGTCAACTCGACCGCGTGAGCCGCCAGTTGTTGGCCCGGGCCTGGGCCGCTGGGGCCGGACCCGGCGACTCGCCCCTGACCATCGACCTGGACTCGACCATCTGCGAGACCTATGGACTGGCCAAGGAGGGAGCGCGCCACCACGGCTATACCGGCAAGCGGGGCTATCACCCCCTGTTGGCCGTCGCCGCCGGCACCGGCGACGTGCTGATGTCCCGGCTGCGCGAGGGCCGCGCCAACACCGCTCGGGGCGCCGCCCACTTCCTGCGTGAAACGGTGAGCCGGGTTCGCCGTGCCGGGGCCAGCGGGCAACTTACGGCGCGGGCCGACAGCGGCTTCTACGCCCACGCTCTCGTCGCCGCCTGTCGTGAGATGGATGTCCGCTTCTCCATCACCATCCGCCAGCACAAAAGCCTGCGGAACCTGATCGAGGCGATTCCCGATGCAGACTGGACGCCGGTCCCCTACTGGATGGACGGCGCCGCCGATGTGGCGCAGACCACCTACACCCCCTTCCGGACTGAGCCCGGCGCCGCACCGGTGCGGCTCATCGTCCGGCGGGTGAAGCCCACGCCCGGTTCCCAACTGGCCCTCTTCGCCACCTACAGCTATCACGGCTTCATCACCGACCGGGACGGAGAGATCCTGGAACTGGAGGCCGACCACCGCCGCCACGCCGAGATCGAGAACGCCATTCGAGACCTCAAGTACGGCGTCGGTCTGAACCACATGCCGTCCGGCCGCTTCGCCGCCAACGGCGCTTGGCTGGCGGTACAGGTGATGGCCCACAACCTGGCCCGCTGGACGGCGCGGATCGGTCTGGGCGAGCAGATCGCGACCACCAAGACCCTTCGGCGACGGTTCTTCTCCCTGGCCGGACGGCTCACCTGCTCGGCACGCCGCCTCACCCTGCATCTGCCACAGCGCTGGCCTTGGGAAACCCAGTTCAGTCGCGCCCTGGCACGGCTGCGAGCGATTCCACTCCCAGCCTGACGGCGCCCGTCCGCAACTGACCCGCCATCCGCCCAACCGAACGTCCCCGCAAACTCGCGCCAGTCCGGTCCGCGAGCACCTCTCGCCGCGTCCTCTCCCCGCCATCTCGCCCTACCCAACGTCCCCAGACGGTCACAAGGTCTCCCCGCGGCGGCTGAAGACAGACACCGGCCCCATTTACCCGAATCGTGCCCGGACCATCGCCTCCCTTTGCCCCTCATCACCCATTCTGCTGCTGCAACGTCATACCTTCGGTGGATTCGGGCTTAGGCGGTCTCGGAATGACACGGGGGCCCGTGTGGCGTGGGGTTCGCACGGCCCCGTCAATTGGATGCGGTTCGCGGCCGATCGTTGCAGGCGCACGCCGCGCGCCCTAGACGCCGTCTATCAGCCGGTTTAACGTCCGGCAGATCGCGAGGATTCCGTCGGCGTGGGCCGGGAACCAGGCCTTTATCCACTCCGGGCGGTCGAAGAAGGCCAGGGGAGGCCGTCCCGCGCGCCTGATGCCGACCCGCCTGACGAGGCCGCTCGCGTTTATGAAGCTGACGTCTTCCAGGATTCGCCCCTCGGCGGCGAAGCCGGCGGAGACGGGACACAGGGCCTTCAGTTTCGGCAGGGAGTCCGCGACGCACCTGAGACAGAAGGCATGGGTCCGTGAGAGTACCGTCGGCTGCAAGGTCCGTAGCACAGTCCCCATCGTCAGGCCGGAGAACACGGTGTCATCGACGACGGCCAGGGAGGGGACGCTCTCCAGGTCCCGGAGCTGGACGTCGAGCGGCTCCTCGGCGGTGCTTACCAGCCGGTAGCCGCCGGACCCGTCTTCCTCGCGGGTGACGTCGACCCGGCGAACGGACGGGAACCAGCCGGTCTCGTCGTTCACTTGACGAGCGACCCGCTCCCCCGCCGCGCCGATGCCCAGCGCCAGAGCGAAGGGGTCGTGACCGTGACGCTCGATCAGCTGGGCGATCTGCTCTCCGACCGTGAGAACGGTCACCCGTGGGGCTTCGAGGCGGATGAGGTCGAACAGCCTCAGTGCGAGGCCGAGCTCTTTCGAGCCTTCCCCGTACAGCTCGCGGACCTCGTCGGTGAGGTCGTCGTGGACGAAGAGCATCAGCGGGGAAGGCGGGCGCTGAGACGCGTCATCACCCAACGGCGTGTCTCACTTCGCCCATTCGCCCTCCAGAGGATACCCGGCCTCCTCCCACTCGGCGATTCCTCCGGCATAGCGCCGGACGCTCTTGAACCCGCTCTTTGTGAGCGCATGGTAGGCGTACTTGCTGGTGGGACAGCCCTCGTCCGAGCAGTAGACGACGATCTCGTCTTCGGAATCGAGCATCTTGGCCGCCTGGTCCGGCCGGTCCACGTTCAGGGAGCCGGGAATGTGCTTGGCGCGGAAGGCCCACTCGCTGAGGGTCATCACAAGCTTGAAGCGGTCGCCCCGGTCCAGCTTATCCTTCAGCTCGTCCTTGGTTATGATCTCCACGTGAGGACCTCCTGTCGGCCGGTCACCCGTCTTCTGACCTGATGGGCAGCGAGACCCGGAACACGGTCCGTCCGGGCTCGGAGGTGAGCTTGAGCTCGCCCCTGTGCTGGTCGACGACGATCTTGTAGCTGATGTCCAGGCCGAGGCCGGTGCCCTTGCCCGGCGGCTTGGTGGTGAAGAAGGAGTCGAAGACCCTCGACTGGATCTCCGCCGGGATGCCGGGACCGTTGTCCTCTATCTCGACTACGACGAAGCCGTCTTCCTGTCGCGACCGGAGGACGATCACGCCCTCACCCCCGAGGGCGTCGGCCGCATTGTCGATCAGGTTGGTCCAGACCTGGTTCAGCTCGCTGCCGTGCGCCCCGATCTTGGGGAGGCTGGGTGCGTACTCCCTCCGGACGGTGATACCGGGCTTCAGCTTGTGGCGCAGGATGAGCAGAGTATCGTCGAGGCCCTCGTGTACGTCGATCTCCTGCACCGGCGCCTGGTCCAGGAATGAGTACGACTTGAGCGCCTTGACGATCTGGGAGATCCGGCTGGACCCCTGGCCGATCTCCGCCAGGAGGTTGTGAGCGGAGTAGGTGTTGTTGAGCCACGTGATGACGCCCGGAAGCTGATCCGAGGTGAATCGTGTCGCCATCTGGTCCAGCTCGGCCGAGTCGAAATTGAGGTTAACCAGCGTGGGAGCGCATACCCACGCCTCGTCGACTTTCTGGTCTTCCAGCCAGCTCTGAATCTCGTACTCACGGTCGCTGCGTACCATGGCGTCCATCTCTGGGGGCTGGGTCGCCAGCTCCTGGGCCCTCTTCGAGAGAGTCTGCAGCTCCGTCCGCTGTTCCTCGGTCAGGTCGAGCGCATTGAGGTGGGTCCGGGAGCTGTCGAGGTCGCTCAGCATCCCGCGTAGCTGGTCGGCGCCTCGCGCGACCGCCGCGGCCGGATTGTTGAGCTCGTGCGCTACGCCCGCGGTCATAGTGCCCAGCTGGGCCATCTTCTCGCTCTGGCGGAGCATCGCCTCGGTGCCTTTGAACCGGTCCAGGATGGTGAAGAACATCGCCTCGGCCGCCGATGGGCTGCTCTTGAGGAGGCCGTAGAAGTCGTCTTTGTGGATTGCCAGCAGTGTGCTTTCGCCGCACGAGTGCACGCTGGCGGAGCGGGGAGTGTCCTCCATCAGGGCCATCTCGCCGATGATCTCCCCGGCCTCGCGCCGGGCCAGGAGGATCTTGCGGCCATTGGAGGCCTTGTGGACCTCCAGGCTCCCCTCTCGGATCACGTAAGCCCGGTCGCCGACGCTTCCCTCGGCGAAGAGCTCCTCACCGGGGCTCAGGTGCACCTCTTCGGCGTCGCCGCAGAGGCGTTCTAGATCCTCGTCGGAGAGGCCCGCAAACAGGGGGACGTTCTTGAGGAAGGATAGTTTGGGGGATGGCATGTCGGTCGGACGCTAGCTGAGCGCAAACACACTCGCCGGGTGGCTGCCCAGGCCGTCCTCGCGGAGGTGGTCGATCACACAGCGATCGGACGGTTTCACACTCATCATCGCATGAACCCCCTTCCCCGGCTCACACCGTTTTGAGGTACTGGTGGACGAACCCGATGGCCATCGACCCCTGTCCGACGGCCGACGCCACGCGTCTGACCGCGCCCTGCCTGACGTCGCCGGCCGCGAAGATCCCCGGAACGCTCGTCTCGAGCAAGAACGGGTCTCGTTTCAGCGTCCAGCCCTTCGGCCGTCGGCCGTCCCGCGTCAGATCCTCGCCGGTAAGGATGAACCCGGCCCGGTTCTGCTCGATGACACCCGCTGTCAGCTCGGTACAGGGGACCGCCCCGACGAAGAGAAACACGGCACCCGCCGGCACCGTCTCGCTCAAGCCCGTCTCATTGTTCTTGAGGACCACCGACTCCAGCCGGCCGTCGCCCACGACCTCGGCGAGCTCGGTATGGACGAGGACCTCGATGCTGTCGGTCGCGCCGATCTGGTCGATCAGGTACTGAGACATCTCCTTCGCGAGCGAGCCGGAGCGGACCAGCATGGTCACCTTGCTGGCGTAGCGGGAGAAGAACATGGCACCCTGTCCGGCGGAGTTGGCACCGCCGACCACGAACACACGCTGTCCCTTGTAGTGTGCCGCCTCGGTCACGGCCGCGCCGTAGTAGACACCGGCCCCGGTGAAGGCGTCGATGCCCGGTGCGTCGAGCTTGCGGACCTGCACGCCGGTGGCGATGAGCAGAGCGTGGCAGCTCAGCTCGGTTCCGTCGCTCATCTCCACGATGCGGTAGGGGTCCTCTGCGCGTACCCGGACCGCCTCCAGCGCGGTCAGTATCTCGACGCCGAAGCGCTCCGCCTGGGCGGTGGCCCGGCGGGCGAGGTCGGCCCCGCTAAGGCCCTTCGGGAACCCAAGGTAGTTCTCGATCAGCGAGCTGGTGCCGGCCTGTCCGCCCGTTGCCTGCCGCTCGATCATCGCGGTCCGCAGTCCCTCCGACCCGCCGTAGACCGCTGCTCCCAGCCCGGCCGGGCCGGCCCCGACGACGATCAGGTCGTAGAACCGCTCGGATGCCCGCGTCCGTAGCCCCACCTTCTCGGCGAGGCTTCGGTTGTCCGGGGATATCAGGGTCGTGCCGTCTGGGAAAAAGACCGCCGGCAGGAGATGGCCGGGGTTGTCCAGAGATTCGACCAGGGCACTGGCCTCGCGGTCGGTCTCGATGTCCAGCCACTGGTACGGAACGCGGTTGGTGGCGAGGAAGTTCTTGGTCTCGTGGCTGGCCGCCGACCAGAGGGTGCCCGCGACTCGGATGCCGTCGTACGGCAACGGCACGGTTGCGAGCCAGTCGCTAAGCAGGTCGTCCAAGACGGGATAGAGGTGCTCCTCGGGAGGGTCCCAGGGCTTCATCAGGTAGTGATCGAGTCCGATCGAGTTGATGCTGTCGATCGCCGCCTGGGTGTCTGCGTAGGCCGTGAGCAGCGTTTTGCGGGCTTCGGGGTAGACCTTCCGGGCCTCGTCCAGGAACTCGGTGCCGCTCATCCCCGGCATCCGCTGGTCGGACAGGAACAGCGCCACCGGCGCGTTGCGCCGCTTGAGCAGCCGCACCGCATCGAGCGCTTCGGTGCCCGAGCCGGCCTTCACGATCCTGTATTCGCGGCCGTAGTGCTGCCGGAGGTCTCGCTCGATGGCGTTCAGCACCTGAGGCTCGTCGTCTACGATCAGGATGACGGGAGTGGCCATGCTCGTCAGAAACCCCCTCTCGTCCCGGCTGCCCGGTCCACCGTTCCGCGCCGGTGGCTCGCCGAATCTTTCGGTACAGACCTCCCCACACAGGGAGGGGGGGCAGCTTCACCCTGGGAATCGTTGTCCCATACTCGACGGCATAAGTCAACCCGAGGCCTGCGGCTCTAGGACCTTTTCATTTTCTCCCTGCTCCCCCGTAGCTTCCCCTTTGGGGTGCCCTCTTATTCCCACCCACCCGGCCGGTAAGACCGGCAGCTATGAAGACCGGGAGGGGCGACTTGTAAAAGGCCACGCCGCCAGAGATTCAGGCGCACCCCAAACCCCGAAAAGGGGGCTCCGCTCCCTTCGGAACCCCCGGCCGGGGCCCGTCGCACGCCCTGTGCGCCCCTACACTCAGGAAAGTCGGACCTGTGGAACCCACATGCTGGATGGCCCAGTATCGGACTTTGAAAAGACCCTGCCACGGCCCGGGCTCGCGGCGCGGCGGAACATTCGCTCCCCCGTTGACGTCTTTATCTCTTGAGACACTCTTAATGGAGGCGGGCAATGGTTTCACGAAAGCTGACGGCCGTTCTGGGACTCGCGATGCTCGTGCTGCTCGTTGCGGCGGCCTGTTCAAGGGACGGGGAGACGATCCCTCCCACGAGGACGCCGACTCGGGTGGCCACGGTGACGATGGGTGTTACGCCGATCCTCGATCCGACGTCCACTCCGCTGCCGGTGGTGATCTCGAGGCCGACGCCGGTGTCGGACCTGGTAGACGGCTATCTGACCGTTGCCCCCAGCATCCTGCGCTCGAACGCGACCGAGTCGATCTCTGTCGCGCTGTTCAGTAGCGGGAGGCCGGCGTCCGGCCAGGTGGAGCTGACACTGCTCAGCAGGGGAGTGCCCGTGAGCAGGGTGGCCGGCTTCATCAACGGCCAGGGCAGCCTCGATATCGAGGTGCCGAGCCTGGCGGACGGTGCGTACGAGCTGGAGATCAGCGGTCCCGGGTTCACCGACCGGGCGACGCTCATGGTGGAGGCCCGGACCGTCCTCTTCCTGGAGACCGACAAGCCCATCTACAAGCCCGGTCAGACGGTTCATATCCGCGTCCTGACGCTCGATCCGGACCTCATGCCGGTCGTGGGCACCGTCGAGGTCGAGGTCCAGGATGCCAAGGGGATCAAGATATTCAAGAAGGTGGTGACCTCCGACGAGTACGGCATGGCCACCCTGGACCTTCCCCTGTCGACCGAGCCGAACCTCGGAACCTGGAAGATCAAGGCCCTCTCGGGTAAGCGCGAGGCGCAGACCGACATCCGCGTCGAGGAGTACGTTCTGCCCAAGTACGACGTCAACGTCGACCTGCCGAGGTCGTGGATTCTGGCCGGCGAGCCGGTGCGCGGCTCCGTTTCCTCGGAGTACAGCTTCGGCAGGCCCGTCAAGGGTGAGCTGACCATCGTTGCAACCCGCTACGTCGGAACCTGGGAGGAGTACGCCAGGGTCGTCGAGCAGATCGACGGGACGGCCTCGTTCGAGCTGCCTGCCCCCGGCTACGTTGCCGGGGTCCCGGGCGCTCGCGGAATGGGGAACGTCCAGCTCGAGGTCACGGTCCGAGAACGAAGCACCGGATACGAGGAGGTTTCCACCTATCTGCTGACGGTCGCGCCGACGCCCCTGAGCATCCAGGTGATACCCGAGGGCACCGTCTTCAAGCCGGGACTCCCGTTCTCTTTCCTCGTGGTGACCGAGACTCCCGACAATCGGCCCCTGAGCGAGGAGGTCTCGGTCAGGATCGTCTACATGGACAAGGACCTGGATGTGACGACCGACGAGACGGTGCAGGTCACCACACACAACGGCAAGGCGCTGCTGACGGTCACGCCTCCGTCCTATGCCGTGGCGTTCACGATGGAGGTCACCGGCAAGGAGGCCCATGCGTCGCTGACGGTCAACGCCGGCTACTCGCCGTCCGGCTCGTTCATCCACGTAGAGCAGGCCGGCGACGGTCCGCTGCGGGTGGGCGACGTCGCGGAGTTCCACGTGGCCGCGACCAGGCAGGGTGGCAACTTCTACTTCGAGGTCCTGTCGCGGGGCACGGTCGTCTTCTCCGATTACTCGTCCGAGCCGATCATCATGTTCACCGTCACTCCTCTGATGGCTCCGGAGGCTCGGGTGCTCGTGTACCAGATCCTCCCGACCAGCGAGGTGGCGGCGGACTACCTCCCCTTCTCAGTGGAGGCCGTCTATCCACATGACGTGGCGGTCCAGTTCGGAGAGCGGGAGGTTCGGCCCGGCGATCCGGTCGACATCAACGTACAGACGCAGGGCGAGGCCCGGGTCGGTCTGGTCGTGGTCGACCGGTCGGTCTACATCCTGGCTGAGAACCGGCTGAACCTTCAGCAGGTGTTCGCCCAGCTTGAGGAGCTCTACCAGCAGCCGCAGATAGAGCTGCACGAGGCTCGCCCCATATTCGACGTGTACACCCGCGGCGCCCAGGAGACGTTCGACGATGCGGGCGTCGTGGTGATGAGCAACCAGCGCGTGCCGGAGGGCAAGGAGTACCAGTCCAACCGGATGCGCGTGCTGGCCATGGACGCCGAGGCGGTGATGGCCGTCGCGGCGACCGCCTTCTCCGCGACGCCCTCCCCGGCTCCGGCCGCGGACGGGAGCCGGCCCCGGTCCTCGGCCGGACTGGCGGAGGTGCAGCGGGTGCGTCAGTTCTTCCCCGAGACATGGCTGTGGACCGACCTGTTCACCGACCAGTCGGGACGTGGCACCGTCGCGGTCATCGCCCCCGATTCCATTACGACTTGGATGCTCCGAGCCGTCGGCGTCTCGAAGACGCACGGCCTGGGAATCTCCGAGGCCGAGCTGACGGTCTTCCAGGAGTTCTTCCTCCAGGTAGACCTACCCTTCTCGGCCATCAGAGGGGAGGAGCTGCCCGTGCGCGTGGCGCTCTACAACTACCTCGACACACCGCAGGACATCTTCGTCGACCTGGAGGCCACCGGCGACTTCGATCTGCTCGACGACGCGCAGAAGATCGTGACGGTTCCGGGCAACGACATCGGCGGCGCGACGTTCGTCATCCGCCCGAAGGCCCTGGGGACGGTGTCGCTGAAGGTCACCGCGCGCAGCACCCAGGCCGCCGACGCCGTGATCAAAAAGCTGCTGGTGGAGCCCGAGGGCGTGGCCCGCGAGACCGTCGAAAACCTGGTGCTCTCGGCGGGGAGCGGCCGCATCGTGGACGCGTCCATCCCTTCGAGCGCGATTCCGGGCTCGGGCAGGGTCTACGTGACGGTGACGGGGAGCTACCTGACCCAGTCGATCGAGGGGCTGGAACGGCTGCTCCAGATGCCGTTCGGCTGCGGCGAGCAGAACATGATCCTGTTCGCTCCGAACGTCTTCGTCGCCCGTTACCTGAGGGAGACCGGGCAGCTCAAGCCGGAGGTGATGGCCCGAGCCGAGAACCTGATGATCACCGGGTACCAGCGCGAGCTGACCTACCGGAGGAGCGACGGGAGCTTCTCCGCCTTCGGCGAGAGCGATCCCGAGGGGAGTCTCTGGCTGACCGCGTTCGTCCTCAAGACGTTCGCTCAGGCGGACGGGCTGATCTACATAGACCCCATGGTGCTGGACACGGCGGCCGAGTGGATCGTCCGTCATCAGAGGAGCGACGGGTCGTTCGAGCCCGTCGGGTTCCTGCATCACCAGGAGCTTCTCGGCGGACTCCAGGGCGAGAATGCGCTAACGGCCTTCGTGACGGTGGCGCTCCTGGAGGCCGGGCAGGGCGGAGCAGCAGCCAGGGCCGTGAGTTTCCTCGAGGGACTTGTGGACCGCATAGACGACCCCTATGCCATGGCCCTGACCTCTTACGCCCTCGAGCTGGCCGACAGTCCCAGCGCCGGGGGCGCCTTTGACAGGCTCATGGGAATGGCTAAAGAGGACGAGGACGGATTGCACTGGGGAGATCGCCCGGTGCCTCTGCCGCTGACCGACGAGCCGGACGCGGGTCAACACAGGCCGATTCGACCCCAGCCCGGGGAGCAGAGCGCGGCGATCGAGACCACCGGCTACGCCACGATGGCGCTTTTGGAGCACGGCGACCGCTTCAACGCCTCTAGGGCAGCGCGCTGGCTGGTCACCCGGCGCAACGCCTTCGGAGGGTTCGGGTCTACGCAGGACACTGTGGTCGGACTGCAGGCGCTGACCCAATTCTCCACGGCTTCGCTGTCGGACGTCGACATGACGATCGTCCTGTCGGCGGGGAGCTGGGAGCGACAGGTTCGGATCACTCCGGCGAACGCGGACGTGCTCCAGATCGTCGAGGTCCCGGAGCACGGCGCGTTCGAGGTGGCCGGGCGGGGCAAGGGTGACGCAGTCGTCCAGGTGGTCCGGCGATTCAACCTGCCCAACGTGGAGCCCACGGCCAGCCAGGCGTTCCAGATCACGGTCGACTATGGCACGGAGCACGTGGCGGTCGACGACCTGATCACGGTGTCGGCGAGCGTACGGTTCACGCCGTTCGAGTATATCGAGGCCGGGATGGTCGTTCTGGACATCGCGGTCCCCACCGGGTTCGCGCCGGTGACGGCGTCGATAGATGCGCTGGTCGAGGCCGAGCCCAAGCTCAAGCGGTTCGACGTCGCCGGCCGCAAGGTGATCCTCTACATCGAGGACATGCTGCCGGACGAGCGCATCGAGCTGGAGTTCACGGCTCGGGCCCTGTATCCCGTGAGGGCCCAGGCGGTCACGTCGGAGGTCTACTCGTACTAATCGTAGCGTCGATCTAGCGCGCGTCTACCATCGGCTCCCTACAGGGCCTTGACAGCCTAATCGCCGCCGGGTATCGTAGCGTCGATCTGTCGGCCACGACATCATGGCTAGGGAAATCCCCTCCGCCACCAGGCCGGCGCAACTCCTCACAAGGAGGATGGTATGAGGCGCTTGTCAGTCTTGACGGCGGTAATAGCCCTCTTCAGCCTGGCGCTCGTAGCGTGCGCGGGCGAGGAAATGATCGTCGAGAAGATCGTCACGGTGGAGGTGGTGAAGACGGTTGAGGTGGTGAGAGAGGTTGAGGTGGAGAAGATCGTGACGGTTGAGGTGGTGAAAGAGGTTGAGGTGGTGCGAGAGGTGGAGGTTGAGGTGGAGAAGGTCGTGACGGTGGAGAGGGTTGTTATTGCGACCCCGACTCCGCTGCCGATCACGGGCGGGCCCGTGTACGGAGGCACCCTGGTCTCTCAGTCGAGCATCAGCAGGGTGCTCGCATCACCCGGTGTTCACCCTCTTCGCGGTAGTGGGCAGACTCACGTCCCACTTCTATGAGGAGCTGTTCGAGTGGGACGCGGACCTGGTTCCCCAGCCAAAGCTGGTTGACACCTGGTCCGTCAGCGCCGACGGCCGCGAGTGGACCTTTAAGCTACGGGGCGGAGTACCGTTCCACAACGGCGATGTCATGAACGCAGGGGACGCCGTCGCATCACTGCAGAGGTGGCGGTTGGCTTCCGGCCCAGGATCGAGCCTCGTGCGCCGATTCACTGACGAGGATTCGCTCCAGGTCGTCGACGACCTGACGTTCACCTGGAGTCTCTTCGAGCCCATTGGCGTGATGCTGGACATGCTCTCGTCCCCGCATCCGCTGCTGCCCATAGTGCCGGCAGAGGTTGCGGCAACGCCCTACACCGAGGCAGTAGAGGATCACACGGGCACGGGCGTCTACAAGTTCGTGAGCTGGGACTTCGGTGACAAGATCACGCTGGAGCGGTTCGACGACTACGCATCCCGAAGCGAGCCGTCCACGGGGCCGGGCGCGTACGCCGGAGAGAACATCGCCTACATCGACAGGCTGATCTGGCTGGAGATCCCCGACGAAGAGACCAAGATCGCAGGTCTGGAGACCGGTGAGTGGGACGTCGTCGACGGTGCGGGGTTCGACTTCTTCAAGCGCCTGACCGACAACCCTGAGATCCAGGTACCGCAGTACAGGCCGGGCCATCGGTCCGACGTGATGCTGAACCCCAACGTGCCCCCGTTCAGCTTCCAGAAGGCGCGGCAGGCACTGATGGCGGCCGCCGACATCGAGGCCTTCATGTTCTCGCTCGGGGACCCGGACCTGTGGGAGTTGTGCGACGCGTTCTACTGGTGTGGGACCCCCTTCGACGTGAGGGCGGGCTCCCCGTACGACGTCGACACCAGCGCGGGAACGTTCTCGATCGGCTACAACGGGAAGAACATGGCCGCCGCGCAGGCGCTGCTGGCCGACTCCGACTACGCTGGAGAGACGACGGTCATCCTGAACCCGACCGACTACGGCACGATTACCCCGATCGGGCACGTGCTGAAGCCTCTGATGGAGGAGATCGGGTTCATCACGGAAATGCCGGCACTGGACTGGGCCACGATCACCGGCAGGTTCGGCGCCACGGACTCGTACAGCGCGATCACGAGCTGGTACGAGCACTTCGCGCTGGGCAACCCGGCACTTGACTTGTTCATCTCCGGATCGCTGGACTTCCTCATCAAGGACGACGTGCTCGTGGAATTGCAGCTCGCGTTCACCAGCGAGACCGATCCCGCCAAGCAGATAGAGCTCGTGAAGCAGATGTCCATCCGCAGGTGGGAGGTGGTTCCCGACCTGACGCTCGGAGTGTGGTTCCCGATCATTCCGTCGACGTCGGACCTGAAGAACATGGGAATCAAGGCCATGCCGTTCTTCGTCAACACGTGGTTTGAGCGGTAGGAGGACGGCCCGATCCTCCAACCAGGGATCATGGTGTGCCCCGTCCGCCTCAGGTGGGCGGGGCACACTACTATTCGACGCCAACGTTGACAACGACCGAGGCGTCGCAGCTTGAGCAGGGCGATGCCGGGCACGAAGAGCCCGAGACCTTAACCATTCGGGACCAACTTGGTATAATCCGCGACGATACGTCCCGGATGGAGGAGGGAGGAGTCACGATGCGAAGACTCATCTTGTTGCTCGCGGTGGCCGCAGCCGCCATATCGATTACGGCGTGCAGTGGCTCCACGACACCGGCGGCGCCCGCGGGGGGAACGGACGTCGTCCCGGACGCCTCCTCGAGCGAGGAGAGCCCCTCGAAGGTAGTCAAGGCCGTTGGGGAGTTCACGCCTGTCAAGCCGATGATCGATAGCCGCCAGTTCCACGCGTCTGTACTCCTCCAGGACGGGAGGGTTATGGTAGTCGGAGGCAGGCGTGGCTCCGGGCTCCACTTCGACCGCGGCAAGATGGATACAGTCGAGATCTTCGACCCGGTCTCAGGCGAATGGACTGAGGGCGCGTCGATGCGCAACGTACGGGTCTGGCAGTCGCTGCTTCTCCTGGAGGACGGCCGAGTAATGGTGATCGGCGGCGAGGGGGTCTTGAACTTCGCAATGCGCGGAACGGAGATATGGGACCCGGCGACGGACGAGTGGACCAAGTCCGCGAATATGAAGGTGCCTCGCGACAAGACGGCCGCCACCATAATGAGCGACGGACGGATTCTGGTCGCCGGCGGGACCTCGGATACCTATGGACTGCTGGACGCTGTCGAGATATACGATCCGGGAGCAAATACCTGGACCAAGGTATCTCCAATGGCGGTCAAGCGCAGCCGGCACACGGGCACACTGCTGCAGGACGGCCGCTTCCTGGTGACCGGCGGCGGCAAGGAGGACCCTCCGTACGACGACACGGCAGAGGTGTACGATCCAGCGACCGATACGTGGTCGTCTGCCGGCACCATGTCGGTGGAGCGCGCCGACCACACTGCGACGCTGCTGGCGGACGGACGCGTCCTGGTCGTCGGGGGTCGGGGCAAGCTCACGTCCGCCGAGATATGGGACCCCGATACCAACTCGTGGACGTCCGCGGGGGACACCGCGGAGGTTCGATCGGAGCATACGGCGGCACTCTTGCCCGATGGACGGGTTCTGGTGGTGGGAGGGGCGACCGACGTCGCATCCTCCGAGCTGTACGACCCCGAGACCGGCACCTGGTCGATGTCGGAAGACATGGATCGCGCGCGCTACAGGCACACGATGACGGCTCTCGGCGATGGCAGGCTGCTCGTCGTCGGTGGGAGCAGCGGCGGGAGTGCCGACGAGGGAATACTGTCGGAGGCCGAGCTCTACTCGCAATAGGATGATCCCACGGCATCGATGGGCGCACGCCGTGCGCCCCCGCATATGCGATGGGTGACCGAGATCGAGACCGCCCTGGAGGACGTACGGGTCTCTACAGGGCGGTCTCGTTTTTTGCGGGCAAGGGGGCGGCCGTACAGGGTAGTCGGATGGACTTGAAAAACCGGGGAGCACGCCGTCTCAAGGCGGCCGTAGCACTCGCGACACTGTCGGCCCTGCTGGCGGCCGTTCTGGTGGCGTGCGGCGCCTCGGACCAGTCGGACGCTCAGAACCGCGCCGGGCGGATCCCCACGCCCAGGCTCGGAGAGGCCGTCGAGGCGACCCCAGCCGGGGAAGCCGCCGAGCTGGCGGGAGACCAGGGCCTCATCGACGAGATCGCCAGGCTGACCGAGAGGCTCGACAGCGGCGCCGGGAACGCGGAGACTTACTTCGAGCGGGGGAACGCCTACCGGTCGCTCGGGGAGCGTCGACTGGCGATCGACGACTACGACCAGGCGATCCGGCTCGACCCGGGTCACATCGAGGCATACAACCGGCGAGGTGCGACCTATTCAAGCCTGGGCAGCTACGGGCCGGCCCTGGTCGACGCGGACGAGGTGATCCGCCTCGACCCGGCGCGAGCGGACGCCCACAGGAACCGGGGCCTGGTTCTGATGAACGCCGGCCGGCTGGAGGAGGCCCTCGAGAGCCTCGACCGGGCCATCGAGCTGGACGAAGAGCTCGCTCTTGCGTTCAACGACCGGGGAGTCCTGAACGCCAACCTGGGCAGGTTCCAACAGGCGATCGCCGACTACGAGCAGGCGATCCGGATCGACGCCGGTTTTGCCGACGCCTACAACAACCTGGGCAACGCGCACCAGGCCCTCCAGCAGTTCTTCGTGGCGATCGAGGACTACGATGCCGCGCTGAAGATAGACCCCTCGCACGCCCTGACCTACAACAATCGCGGGAACGCCTACAGGGGCCTGAGGGACTATGAGCGAGCCATCGAGGACCTCAGCGAGGCTGTCCGGCTCGATCCGACGCTCGATACGGCGTACTACAGCCGGGGCCTAACGCGCGTCAGCATGGGCGATTTCCAGGGCGCGATCGAGGACTTCAGCAAGGCCATCCGGATCAACCCGCGCAACGCGGACGCGTACTTCGACCGTGGTGCAGGGTACGGCACTCTCGGGCAGCTCCAGCTGGCGATCGCCGACTTCGATCGTGCCCTGGAGCTGGATCCCGTTCACGCACGTGCCTATTGGAACCGCGGGCTGTCCTACTTCAGTCTGGGCGAGTACAACAGTGCGATACTCGATCTGGACGCCGCGATAGTGCTCGATCCTCAGGACGCCGCCGCGTACAAGCACCGTGCCCTCTCGTACGTCGGACTCGGCCGGTACGAGCAGGCGATTCAGGACCTGGACGCCGCCATCGAGCTGGACCCGACCGATCCGCTGTCCTACAGCACGCGCGGCGGCGCCCTCTTCCAGATCGGCGAGTTCGGACGGGTCGTCGAAGACCTGACGCAGCTTCTCCTGTTCAACCCGCAGGACATGAAGGCGTACGCGAACCGGGCCCGCGCCCACGCGCTGCTGGGAGACTTCGATGAGGCAGATATGGATGTTGAGAGCGCCCTGGCCCTCGGGTACGACCCGCGGCTGCAGGCGGAGATCGACCGGCTAAGGGACTCCCCGTAAGCTCGGCCGGGCGCTGTCTCTGGACTGGGCGACGAGCGGCGGCGTATACTCAACCCTATCCCCAACCCCGCGCAGGTGTGCAATGGCAGACGTCAGACCGTTCCGAGGGTTGCGCTACGACCCGCAACGCGCGGGTGACCCGGCTGCGGCGCTTGCTCCTCCCTACGACGTGATATCTCCCACGCAGGAAGCTGAGCTCAGGGAACGCAGCCCCTATAACGTCGTCAGGCTGGAGCTTCCGCAGGGTCAGCCGTCCGATACACCGGGCGACGATAGGTACACCCGCGCGGCTGCGCTGTTTCAGAAGTGGATCGAGGAGGGGATTCTGGCACCTGAGCCTCGTCCCGCGATGTATTTGGTGCAGCAGGAATACGTACGCGACGGCCAGAGCCGGCGGAATCGGGCCCTTCTCGGAGCAGTTCGGATCGAGGAGTTCGACAAGGGCGTCGTCATGCCCCACGAGTCGACCACCCCGGCTCCCAAGGCGGACCGTCTGGCGCTCATGAGGGCGGCGCGGGCCAACTTCAGCCCTATCATGACCCTGTACGACGACTCGAAGGGCTCCGTGGCCCACCTGCTGGACGGGGTGACCGGAGGCGAGCCGGTGGTCCGCGACCGGCAGGCGGGGATCACCGCCTGGGTCATCGACGAGCCGGAGCTTCTGCAGGCCCTGCAAAAGGCGCTGTCGCCGCTCCAGCTCTTCATCGCCGACGGTCACCACCGGTACGAGACCGCGCTGCGGTACCGCGACACCCTCGCGGCCCTGGAGGGCGCGCTGCATCGAAACGCGGCCGCCCGCTTCATGATGATGGGGCTGATCTCAATGGACGATCCGGGCCTCCTGGTGCTTCCGTACCACCGCATGATCGGAGGGCTGACCGGGGACGAGCTTGGCGCTCTCAACAAGTCTCTAGGCACGGTGTTCCACGTGGAGACGATGGACGTTCCTCGGGGGTCCGCCGCGGCGGCCGCGAAGGTGCTCGAGGAGCGGCTGGCCTCGAGCCCCGCCGAGACGGTCGTCGTGGCGACCGTCGGTCTCGAGCCGTCCACAGCTCACATCCTCACCCTCAGAGACTCGCACGTGCCATCTCCGGACGCCCCGGCGCTGGAGAGGTGCGACATGTGGATACTGCATCAGCAGGGCATCCGCGCGGCGCTGGGCGCCGAGAGGGAGGACGGCACGATCTCGTTCGTGCACGACTCGGACGTCGCCGTCGAGAGTGTCCAGGATAGGAAAAGCCAGGTCGCGTTCCTTCTCCGGCCGCTGCCGATGACACTCTTCCAGGAGGTCGTGGGGAAGGGCGAGCGGCTGCCGCCAAAGTCGACATACTTCTACCCCAAGATGCCGACAGGCATCGTCATCAACCACCTGGTGGGGGAGCTGCCCGGGGTGTGACGGTGGGGCTCCTTCGCCGCGATCCCTCCTCTGTTTCTCCTGTTTTCCCTCGCGTTTCTAACGAGACTAATCCCTTAGCTTGACCTCCTCCCACCCGAACTCTGCTACATGTGTGGACGGGGAGGACACCTGAGGGTCGACTTCTTAGCGTCGTTTGGACGACGGTCATCGAGATCCGCAGAACAGTCTGTCTACCAGGGCACAGGCCCACACGGCAAACGATCCAGACTAACCCGATTGCGGCGCGAATAGGACGGGCGAGAGAGAACTGACATGAGCATGGAGGATACACCAAGCTACTGGCTGAGTCGGAAGACGCGAACCTTGCGACGGTGGTCGGAGAGTGTCTCCGGAGTCAGAAGACCTGTCGTACTCTCAGTCATGATCCTGGCAACGGTCTTGTCTATGCTCGTGCTTGGTCAACCCACGGCTTACGGCGCCTCATTCACAGTAACCAATACCAACGACAGCGGGCCTGGCTCCCTCAGACAGGCCATCCTAGACGCCAACGCCCTGGGCGGAACGGACACGATCGCCTTCAACATCACCACGACCGACCCGGGTTACATAACCAGCACCGACTCGTTCCGCATCCAGCCGTTGTCCGCCCTGCCGACGATCACCGATCCGGTGATCATCGACGGCTACACTCAACCGGGGGCCAGTCCTAACACAAACGGACCTGGCCTTGGCCTGAACACGGTGCTGAAGATCGAGCTCGACGGAACCAACGTAGGGGCGACCTTCGGTCATGGCCTGCATCTCGCTAGCGGGAGCACGGTACGGGGGCTAGCGATCAATCGTTTCAGTGGAGACGGTATTTTCTTGACCGCCAGTGGCAATATTATTGAAGGGAACTTTATTGGTACCAACGTCGTGGGCACCTTAGATTTGGGCAATGCCGAGGATGGTGTAGACATCCGAGCATCGAACAACACAGTTGGAGGGTTGGCCGCTGGGGCGCGTAATGTGATATCTGGCAATGGCGCTCGTGGGGTCGTGATCCAAGTCGGAAGCGGCAGCTTGGTCCTAGGAAACCTAATCGGCACAGATGCAAGCGGCATGGTCGATTTGGGAAACACGCAAGAAGGGGTCGTCATCAGGGGTGTGCCCAGGAATACTATCGGTGGGACCAGCGCCAATGCGAGAAACATTATCTCGGGGAATCGGGGTGGTGTTCTCATCAAGAATATCCCGGCGTTCCCATGCTGCAATAACGCTACAGGGAATCTAGTGCAAGGTAACTTCATCGGCACCACCGTCGATGGCAACGCTGCTCTGGGCAACGGTACCGGAGTTGCCATCGCGGCGTCCAACAATACCATCGGAGGAATAAGTAATGGGGCGAACAATATCATCGCTTTCAATAGAGGAATTGGTGTAAGTGTAGTACCGGTCATTGGTGGCCCTGCCACTCGCAACGCGATCCTGGGCAACTCGACCTTCTCCAACGGGAGCCTCGGCATTGACCTCAGCCCGTCCGGTGTCACGCCGAATGACCCAGGCGATGGCGACACCGGCGCCAACAACCTGCAGAACTTCCCGCTGATCGCCTCGGCGGTCTCCGGTGGTGGGGCCACAACGATTCACGGGACACTCAATAGCACCATCAATACCACCTTCAGGCTGGAATTTTTCTCCAACACCGCGTGCGACCCATCTGGTCATGGCGAGGGCGAAACTTTCCTCGGCTTCACCGATGTAACGACCGATGGTGGCGGCAACGCGAGCTTCATGGTGACCTTCCCAACCACGGTCCCAGCAGGCCAGTTCATCACTGCGACGGCGACCGACCCGGAGGGCAACACTTCTGAGTTCTCTGAGTGTGAGTTGGTCGAGGCGATCGAGAACCCGCCGCCTACGGTGAGTTCAGTAGTCGCATCCGACGTGGGGGGGGCAGAGGAAGGAGACACCACCTACATCTTCGACATAACCTTTATCGACGATTCCGCGATCGACGTTTCCACAACCTCTACCACTAACGTGTCGGTCACTGGTCCAGGAGGCCCACTCGTAGTGGTATTCGCGGCAGAGGGGTCAGGAATCGACGGCTCCCCGAAGACTTTTTTCTATGGGGTGATTCCGCCAGGAGGGTCGTGGGATGCTGGAGACAACGGTACCTACACCATCGGGATCTTCGGAAGCCAGGTGTTCGACGACGCCGGGGCCTCGGTAGCTGCCAACCCCACCCTCGCCACTTTCAACGTCAATATACCGGCGGCCGACACCACTCCTCCTCGCTGTGAAGTGATCGGGGTAAACGTGGCCCACGTAGCGCCGCCGACAAACCTTCTGGTCGAGGTTGAGGACACCGGGAGCGGGCTTGACGCGATCAACGGTCTGGTCGTCAAGAACGCGGTGGTGAACATCCCGGCGTTCTCCGTGGGCACGAACGCGGTGATCCAGGTCGTGGCCGACAAGACCGAAGAGAGCAAGCGGTCGAGAGTCGAGATTCAAGCCATCGACGTCGCAGGCAACAGCTCGACCTGCGATCCCGTATTGGCGACCTTAAGCCGCGAATCAGGCTCACTGTCGGTTAGAGACATCCGCTTGGAGGAGAGATACCTGACCATCATACCCAACGGACCGTCCGGGTCCACCCTGATGGTGAACGTGAATGGCACGTGGTTCCGGGCTGGCGTCGGTCAGGAGTCCGTAACTATTGACCTCGGATCCGCGATGACCGATGGCTCGGAGAACACCGTCACCCTGTGGGCCTCGAATGACACGACGATACTATTGGCCGACGCGGTCCCCAAGCACGCGAGCATTTCCTCAGCGGCGCGACCGTGGTGGCACTCGGCGTGGTCTAACCGGCGCCGGTGAAGAAGCGTGGAATCTGGGGGTGGATGCTGCCACAGAAAAGCATCCTCTTTGACGATCGCCTGGTGGCACCGGTCGCCCGGAAGACTCGTCGCTTGTCAATGCTGACTGGCCACTGTGAAGCCGAGGCTGTGGCCGTGGGACGGTCGGGTACGGGAAGCTGAGATCGTCAACTGACCGCGTGAGCCGCCAGTTGTTGGCCCGGGCCTGGGCCGCTGGGGCCGGACCCGGCAGCTTCTCGAAGAGAACTGAGCGCGCCACACGGCTGTATACTGTTGGCCGTCGTGCTTTGCCGGACCGCTCGGGGCGCCGCCCACTTCCGCAAGAGCCTGGACTACGGCGCGGGCCGAAGACGACGCTCTCGTCCGTGTCGGCGACGCCGCCGCCTGTGATCGAGGCGTCCCGATGCAGACTGGACGCCGGTCCCCTACTGGATGGACGGCGCCGCCGATGTGGCTCCTCAACATCGTCCGGCGGGTGAAGCCCACGCCCGGTTCCCAACTGGCCTCTTCGCCACCTACAGCTATCACGGCTTCATCACCGACCGGGACGGAGAGACCCTGGAACTGGAGGCCGACCACCGGGAGAACGCCATTCGAGACCTCCCTCGGTTCATACGGCGCTTGGCTGGCGGTACAGGTGATGGCTGGCCGATCGGACCACCAAGACCCTTCGGCGACGGTTCTTCTCCCTGGCCGGACGGTCCGCTCGGCACGCCTCACCCTTGCCACAGCGCTGGCCGCCAGTTCAGTCGCGCCCTGGCACGGCTGACGGCGCCCGTCCGCAACTGACCCGCCATCCGCCCAACCGAACGTCCCCGCAAACTCGCGCCAGTCCGGTCCGCGACATCTCGCCCTACCCAACGTCCCCAGACGGTCCTGAAGACAGACACCGGCCCCATTTACCCGAATCGTGGTCATACCTTCGGTGGATTCGAGCTAAGGCGCCGGTCGTGGCGGGTGGATAGAAAAGGAGAGCACCGGTGAAGAGCGTCAAACTCCATGTGAAGCCGAGGCTCCGTAGGTACGGGAAGCTGAGATCGCTGGCTCAGGGCAGCTTCTAAGAGAACTGAACAGCTGTTACGCCGTCCTTTGGGACCGCGCAAGAGCCTGGACTAAGACGATCTTCCGTGTCGGCGACGCCGCCGGAAGTCAGGATGGCCTCCTCAACGGGACGGCCCTTTCATAGCTGGCCGATCGGAAAGTCCGACGCTCTTCCCGCCCTGTACTCCTTGGTCGGCTAGGTCTTCATCTAGCAACAATCTTAGATGAGACCGAAAAATGCCTTGCGCTCGCGGTCGACCCATCGGTACGGTAGGGACATCGGGGGCAGCCAGCCTTGCGCCGGTCGGGCCCCGAGCGTGCCGGTTTCCTTTCCCCGGCGGCGGTACTGAGCCAACCCCTTCAGTTCGTCGTCCGCGACCTGCACGTAGGTAGCGGAGCGTCGGCGCGTTTCTCCAGCAAGGGCATCAGGAGGGCAGAGGTATGAAGCTGAATCGGGCTAGGGTTACAAACTACAAGAGCATCGACGACTCGGGTTGGATGGATGTGGCGCAGGTTTCCTGCCTCGTTGGGAAGAACGAGTCCGGGAAGACCGCGTTTCTCCATGCCCTCAAGCGTTTGAACCCGGTGACCGGGGTCAGCGGCGACTTCGAGCTCAAGGACTATCCCAGAAAGGGGTACGTCCGGTACAAGAGGAGTCACAAGGACAACCCGGCAGTGGCCATTACCGCAGAGTTCGATCTCTCCGAAGAGGAGATGCGGCGGATCGAGGACTCGTTCGGCGACGGCGTGCTCAGGTCCGCGACGGTCACGGTCAGCAAGGACTACGGCAACCGGCTGATTTGGGACTTCGAGGTGGACGAGAGGGCGCTGGCCTGCCACGTCCTGGCCGAGACGAATCTTCCTGTAGAGGTCCGGGAGCAGATCGAGGGCGCCGAGACGTGGCAGGAGATGGTGTCGCGCCTGGAGGCGATCAAGGTCAAGCCGACCGCCGTCGCGGAGCTGCTGGACGGATTTCCGGAGCGGATCCGGTCCGATGTGAGGCAGCAGATAATAGAGACCCATCTCACAGGGATGCTGCCCAGGTTCGTGTACTTTGACGATTACAGCGCCATGCGCGGCCGCATCTCCATCGAGGACCTCAGGCAGCGCAGGGATAACGGGGGACGGCTGGACGACGCCGACCGGACCTTCCTCTCGCTTCTGGCACTCCCCGGTGTCGAGCTGGAGGACCTGGAGAGCGCAACCAACTACGAGCACCTGAAGGCGGAGCTGGAGTCGGCCTCGATCGGCATCTCCGACGAGATCTTCGAGTTCTGGAATCAGAACAAGCAGCTCAGGGTGGAGGTCGATCTCTCGAACGCCAACCCCAACGACCCTCCTCCGCTCAACAACGGCACCATTCTGCACATCAGGATCTGGAACAACAGGCACCGCGTGTCCGTGCCCTTCGACGAGCGGTCCAAGGGCTTCGTTTGGTTCTTCTCCTTCCTGGCGTACTTCTCCAGGCTCGAGGAGAGCGAGGACGCGGACCTGATTCTGCTGCTTGACGAGCCAGGGCTGAACCTCCACGCCATGGCGCAGAAGGACTTCCTGCGGTTCATCGACAGCCGCCTGTCGCCCAAGCACCAGGTGATCTACACCACCCACTCGCCGTTCATGATCAACCTGGACGACCTGAGCCGGGTGAGGACCGTAGAGGACATCGACGACCAGGGCACGTGCGTCAGCAACGACGTACTCACGAACAACTGGGAGACGGTCTTTCCCCTTCAGGTCGCTCTCGGCTACAAGATGGCTCAGTCGCTGCTGCTGGCGCCGCGGTGCCTGATGGTCAACTGCCCCTCCGACCTGATCTACCTGCAGGTGCTGGGCGAGCTCGTGGCCTCCAAGAACCGGATGCGACTCGACCCGCGCTGGGTCGTCGTTCCCGTGGGGGGTGCGGACAACCTGCCGACGTTCATCTCGCTGCTGGGCGATTCGTACGCCGGCGTCGTGGTCCTGATGGATGCCACGCCGAAGACCACCCGCCGGATCGAGTCCCTGAGCCAGAAGGGCTCGGTTGGGCGCCGCGGCCCCATCAAGTGGGTCGAGGTGACCAGGGTGCGGGACGCGGACATCGAGGACCTCTTCGAGCCGAACTTCTACCTGAGGCTGGTCAACGACGCCTATGCGGACGAGCTTCCCGCCAAACTGACCCTCAAGACGATCTCGGACAGCAACCCGCGGATCGCTCAGCGGATTTCGGCATACTTCGCCAGCGAGGGAATCTGCGGCGGCAAGTTCGACACGTACCGGCCCGCGGCGTACCTGCTGCAGGCGTTCGCGGCGCGCAGGAACGAGATCAACGACGACACCATCGAGCGGGCCGCCTCGATGTTCGATCGGATCAACGCGCTTCTGCCGTCTAACGGCGCGAGCAACGGTGCGAGCGTCGCTGCCGACAGGACCCTCGTCACTGTCCGATAGCACGTAGGGCACATAGAGAGACCCCGGCCGCCAACTCGGACGGACGGGGCCAGAAAGAGCAGAGGGCGCACTAACGTGCGCCCTCGCTCGTCTGAGGTGGGGTTGGCCCTTACTTCAGGCCGGTGGCGATCAGCGTCAGCTTCACGCCGTCGTCGAGGCTGCGGTCGATGGTCATGCCGAAGAAGATCGATGCGTTCTTCTTGACGGACCTCCCGATCAGCTCTCCGGCGGCATTGACCGCCCCGAGGGTCAGCTCGTGCCCCCCCTTCACGGAGAAGAGAACTCCCTTCGCGCCCTTTATCGACAGGTCCAGCAGGGGATTCGTGATCGCCTGCTGGGCGGCCTCCACGGCTCCCATCCGGCCGTTGCCGAAGCCAATGGCCATCAGCGCCGAGCCCGGATAGCCCATGATGGACTGCACGTCCGCGAAGTCGACGTTGATCTCGCCGGGTACGTTGATCAGCTCCGACACGCTCAGGATGCCCTGGGTGACCACCTCGTCGGCGGTTCGGAATGCCTCGATCATCGGTGCGTCGGGGCTCACGTACTGCATGAGCCGGTCGTTGTGTATGACGATCAGGTTGTCCACGTTCGGGCGCAGCCGCTCCAGCCCCTCGCGGGCTAGAGTCGCGCGCCGGGCGCCCTCGAACTTGAAGGGCGTCGTGACGACGCCGACCCGATGGCGCCCATCTCCTTGGCCATGCGAGCGACGTGCGCGGCCGCACCGGTCCCGGTCCCGCCGCCCATGCCCGCCGCCACGAATACGAGCTCGGCCTGCTTGAGCGCGGAGCGGATCTCCGACTCGGACTCGATCGCCGCCTCTTCCCCGATCTTGGGATCGCCGCCTGCGCCCCAGCCCTGAGCGACCCTTCGGCCGATCTGGACCACGTCGGCGCCCTCGACCACGGGCTCGAGGGACTTGATGTCGGTGTTGATCATGACGTGCCGGACTCCGGGCACCTCGTGCGACACCATGCGGCGCACGCAGTTGCACCCACCGCCGCCCACTCCGAACACCTTGATTCTGGCCGGAGCCTGGTCCCAGGAGATGTCCGAGCGCGACTGGCCGGTCAACATCTGCTCTACTGTCACGGTTGAGCTCCCCTCGGCCGAAGTCTGACTCGCTCCCAAAGTGGGGCACGAGCCGGGCCGATACCTCATCATAGGATGGGCGTCACGGGGCCAGCATCGGTCAATGGTCCTTAGGACGGCAGGTAATAAGTGCTAGCACCGGTGGGAGAGAGGGCTATGGCCTTCGGCCAGCTCGGGGCAAACGGGCGTAAACCAGGTCACCGTTCGTGGTGAGCTCGGATTCAATCGAGAGTCTCGACATTGCGTCGAGCTACAGGTCGAACGAGAAGACGCAGAGGGCCTCCGGGCCCTGGAGGCCCTCTCGCCGCTTGGATTAGATCGGTCGGTCTTAGGGCTAGGCCCGTCTTCCCATCATCCCTAGCATCTTGACCTGGGTGTTGGAGTCGTCCGGCACCTTCACCTCGGGGCCGAAGCGGTCGCTCTGTCGCAGCATGTCCATCTGCGGCGCGAACATGGTATGCACCGTCTCGGTCAGCCGGCTATCCAGCCTGGTGTCCTGATTGGTCGCCTTCGCCAGGTCCCATCCATGGACGAAGTTGTCCATGAACAGGATGGCCATGGCTTCGCCGCCGGTCATCTCGCCGGCGCCGAACTGGATCTTGCGCTCCATGTTGCCCGGGGCCTTCGCGAGCTCGATGAGCCTGGAGGTCGCGGCGTCGTAGGCCTGGAGCGAGCCGTCCGACTTCGCTGGTTCGGCCCCGGAGAGCGCACTTACCCCGTAATTCGCGCCGTCGATCATGTGGCTCAGGAGCGCCTTCACGTCCCACTCGCTGCATGGGGTCGAGTCGCCGAGCTGCTCCTCCTTGACCCCGGCGAGAATCCTGCGCGACTCTTTGGCCGCGCTCTCGAACAGCTCCACGGTGTTGGGCATACCTTGCTGAGACATTCTTCTCCTCCTTTGACTAGCTGCACTCAAACGATCGACGGATTATATCACCGATCTACACATAATGTAAGAGACGGCTTACAGGCTGCGAATAGTCGCCCAGACCGGAGGGTCTGAAACCCTCAATGCGGTAATCTCGCGACCCCGGCGCCTCTGTCTTCTCTATGCCGGTCGGGTCGCGTTGGCGCACGCTACCAGGTGTCCCTACCAGGGGGTTGAAAGAGCTTTCGACCATCCCCTCCGATACGCCCCCATGAATCGGGGCATCGAGAGTCTCGATGAGCGAAGCATCATCGGACCTGCCCCCCTTCCCGGCCAGGGAGGGGGGAACCCGTCTGAGGGACGGCCTCAGGGTCCCGGCAATCGCGACATGTCGGATCTGCACGCTCCATACGTCATGGTCCTGTCACAGCGGCTCTTGATCTCGCTAGAGAGTCAGCCCGAGTTGGACCGGCGGACGGGACTCGCCTGCCTGCCGCGCCGGGCGATCGGCAAGACCGTACGTCTGCTTGAGGTCGTCTACGCGCTGCCCCAGGTCGGCCTGGAGACGCTTCGGCGCATACGAGTCGGGGAAGAGCCGGCGATACTCCGCGACCAGGTCCGGATAGTCCTGTCTCAGGTAGCTCATGAAGTGCTGTTTCGTGCCGGGCTTCAGGTTCAGCGTGGCCGACGAGAGGAAGCGGGCGCCGTGGGACGCCGATGCGCGTACGACTGCCTCCAGATTCTCGGGGCTGTCCGTGACGCCCGGTATGATCGGGGACACGAGCACTCCGGCGTCGATCCCCGCCGCCGCCAGGATCTCCAACGCGCGTAACCGCTTGGCAGATGGAGGCGTCCCCGGCTCGATCCTCCGGCACAGGCCGGCGTCCATCGTCGTTATGCTGAAGCAGACCGTGCACCTGGTCCGTGCGGCGATGTCTCCCAGGACGTCGACGTCTCGGACGATCAGGGTTCCCTTGGTCACGATGTTGACCGGGCTTCGCCAGCGGGCGAGCATCTCCAGGCATCTGCGGCTGAGCCTGTACTTGCCCTCGATCGGCTGGTACGGGTCGGTGGCCGTTCCCATCAACACGAGCTCCCGCTTCCAGCTCCGGCGTGACAGCTCCTCCCCAAGCACCTCCGCGACGTTCGTCTTGACGAAGATGATACCGGTGAAGTCGTCTCCGGCGTCGAGGTCGTAGAAGGCGTGGAACCGCCGTGCGAAGCAGTAGTGGCATCCGTGGACGCACCCACGGTAGGGGTTTAGCGACCAGGCGAAGCCCATGCCGCTCACGCGGTTGAGCGCGGTCCGGCACGTGACCTCTTCGTAGCGGGCGCGGGTGGACACGGGATGTGGTTCCTCCTCGCGTCAGAGCTTAGAAGAGAACAACCGTTCTTGTCAAGCAGCGTTTCCCCCCGGTCCGGGCGCCTCGAAGCTCTGGCGGCGTGGACCTTGGCAAGGCGCCTCCACTGGTCTTAATAGCTGTCGGTCTTACCGACCTACCAGGCGCTCCAGCCGCCGTCGACCAGCAGGTTGTGCCCGGTGATCCAGTCTCCGGCGGGCGATGCCAGGAGGGCGACAGCTCCCTTGACATCGTCGGTCACACCCGTGCGGAAGAGCGGGTTCTTCTGCCGGAAGCGTTCGACCAGCTCAGGATTCACGCCGGGCTTGGGGATTTGCCCGGGGCTGATGCAGTTGACTCTGACGCCGAACTCGGCGAGCTCGGTAGCCAGGGCCCTGGTGAGGTTCACGATCGCTCCCTTCGCGGCGAAGTAGCCTATGGACGAGCGGTCGTGTTTCAGGCCGACGTAGGTCCGCCTGTCGGTCCCCAGGCTCGCCATCACGGAGCCGAGCGTTATGATCTTGCCGTAGCCCTGCTTCACCATGACTCCGGCCGCAGCCTGGGCCGTGTGGAACGTTCCGTCCACGTTCATCGCCATCGTATCCAAGAATGCGTCCGGCGAGCTGTTGGGGACATCGGCGGCCGGGGCGCTTCCTCCGGCGTTACAGACCATGATGTCTAGATGGCCGTGCTGGTCGACGACGCCATCGACCAGCGCGTTGACGGCGTCTGGATCGGTCACATCGCAGCCCGTCCCAGTGCACGCCATCCCGTCCGCGCGCATAGTGGCGGCGACCTCCTCGCATAGCTCCCCGCGCCGGCTGGCGATCACCAGGGTCGCCCCCAGCTCCCCGAGCGCCGAGGACATGGCGAGGCCGAGATGGGTGGCCCCTCCGGTCACGATCGCGATGCGGCCGGTGAGGTCGAAAAGCTCCTGTATCCCTGCCATTGGCGTCCCCCTGCTGGAATGGCGCCATTGTTCCACATCCGGTCGAGCGACGGATACCCCACCCCGAAGAACGGGGAATGCGCTAGCCGCGTGGGGTGGATTAGGAGGCCGGGCCTATCCAGGCGGAGATACCCGTTCGATCGTGTCGCCGGGCGCCCATCCCTGCGTCTCGCCTCCGGGGACGGCGATGCGAAGCCAGCCTCTCCGAGTCTCGACGATCGCAACCTCGGTGCCGCTGTGCAGCGTAAGCTCTCTTATGTAGCTCTCGCCTGGACCGCTGAACAGGGTGACCTCGTCGGCGACGACGACCCCGGCGTTGGGATCGTCTGCGTATGAGGTCGAGACGAGGGCGAGGAGTGCTAGAACGAGCAGGGGAGTCACGACGGCGAGGGCGTTGCGCACCCGTCGCCTGGTGCGGCCGGGTCCGATCCGCCAGAGCAGAAAGGAGAGCAGTATCGTCTCGCTCCAGAGCGCGAGCGCGGCCGCGCCGACGCCACCGGCGGTGATCGACGCGCGTATCGCCCTGGCGAACGGGGCCAGGCGCGGCTCGTCGCCCGGACCAAGCCCGTCGACGGTCCGGCCTCGCACCAGGTCGAGGTTCGCCCGGATGTCACCATCGCCCGGGTCGATCTGGGCAGCCCTCTTGTAGCTGAGCAGTGCGCGACCCAGGTCGCCGCTTCGGAAGTACGCGTTGCCCAGGTTGTAGTAGAGGTCGCTGCTCGAGACGCCGCTGTCCACGAGATCGACGTATGAGGACACGGCGTCGGCGTACAGGCTGTGCTCGTACAGGACGTTTGCGGCCGCCATCGACTCGGATGCCGGCGGTGCCTGGGCGAACGCCGGGGAGTAGCTCAGCAGCCCGGCGCCGGTGACAGCCGCCGCAAGCAGTATGATGGTTCGGCGTCTCACGTCGAGAAACCCCTCTCGATCTCGTCGATGAGGGCTCGCGCCTCCCGCCCCCGTCCCTCGACCTCGTCCGATTGGCCGCCTGCCGGCGCGTAGCGGCCGGCCTCTCGTGCAAGGACCCAGGCGCTTACGCGCTGGACCACTGAAGGCTCGACGCCGCGTGCGGTCAGGAGCCCGACCAGGGCATCGGCGGTGAGGCCGGTGACGGGCCGGTTCAGCCTGCTCCCAAGGTATGCTGTCAGCGCCTCGTCGCCGGAGGGGTTCGGACCATCCGGCCGGGTCGCCGGTCTGGGTGCATCCGGACCACCGGCGGCCGGGCGGCCTCGCCGGCGCCACCCCTCTGCGGCCGCTACGGTCACAAGAGGCACGATCGCCCACAATGCCCAGAACCAGGGCCGGGATGTCACGGCCCGGCCGTCGCCGGAACCCAGGCCAGAATCCCCAGAACCGAACGAGAACACCGCCGGTTTGATGTGTTTGATGTCGTCCGGCTGGACGTCCGGTGAGATGGCGGCGCCAGGGGTCGTCTGCGAGAGGCCCGGCAGCACGGTGACCGAGAGCGCTTCGGTGACTATCGTCCGATACTCCTCATCGACCGGGTCGAAGTAGGTATAGGACACCGGCGGAACAGTAAGCTCGCCGGGGGCGTCCGGTATGAGGATGCGCTCGTAGGTCCGGTTGCCCCGCACCTGGCTGTGGACGACCTGAGTATGGGTCGACGACGATCCATCGAACGTTCGCCATCCCGGCATGTCGGGCCAAGCCGGCTCGGGCAGGGTGTCGAAGTTGCCCTGCCCGGTAATGACGACGGAGAGGGTCAGCGGCTCGCCCGCTTTGCCGGCCGGCTCGTCCAGCGCCGCAGAGATCTCGAAGCTGCCTACCGCACCGTCGAAGCCTGCGGGAGCGCCTCCCGGAAGGGGACGGACGGTCAGCTCGACCGGCCGGGTCTGGAGCAGCGTGTCGCGCTCGAACAGCCCGCCGGGGATCGTGAAGTTCGACGGGGGCACGGTCAGCGGGCCCACGACGGTCGGATACAGGATGGTGTGTCTCTCGAACACCCGGTACCGGCGGCCTTGCGCCGCGAGATCGTACTCCAGCGAGTCGGAGTGCTGCGCGTCCCATAGGCCGTCGAATGGGGGAGGGTCGTAGCCCACCGGGCCGAAGGTAGTCCGGGAGCCGTCGACCGCCCTGTAATAGCGGAGCTTGTAGATCACCTGCTGTCCGAGATACGGCGCCGGATCGTCGATGAGCGCCTCGACGAAGTGATCCTGCCCCGAGAGGGTCGCCGGCGCCGACTCCGGTGCGATGTCGAGCGAGTCTGGACGGAGCACCCCGGTTCCCCGGGTGACCTCGACGGTTATCGGGTCGGTCGTGTGCGCCTTGCCGTCGACGACCACGGTCACCGCTCCGATGGTCAGCGTACCCGTTCTGGTGGGCTGGAGGACGAAGTTGTAGAAGACGTTAGTCGTGATCTCGCCGTTGATCACCGTCGTCCGCGACGTGGTGCCGCGGCTGATCAGGACGAATCCGTCGATCCCCGCCACCGACGGCGGCAGGACGAAGCCGGCCGCATCGACGAACACGGTCAGGGTGACCGTCTCGTCCGTGGACAGCTCGGTCCTGTCGACCTCGGTGGACACCTGGGGTGACTGCGCACTGCCGATCCCGATCGACGTCGCAAGCGCGAGCACCGCCGCCACGGCGACAAGGGAGGGTTTCAGTAGTGTCCGAATCGGTTTCATTGCTCTGGCCCAGCAGGGTTCTTGAAAACCCTTTCGACCATCCCCTCCGATGCGCCCCGATTCATCGGGGCATCGAGAGTCTCGATGAGCGAAGCATCATCGGACCTGGCCCCGTTCCTGACCGGGAAGGGGGAGAAATCATATCTGAGAGGAACCTTCAGACTCCCGGCAATCCCGACTTGTCGGGATCTGCACACCCCGTACTTCGTCATCCCACTAGTAATCCTGTGCCGGCCTCTCCGCTCGCGACGTGTCGCCCAGCTCGAGATGCTCCTGTAGCGTCCTGGTGTCCTGGGCGGCTGCGTCCAGCAGGCGGCGAGCCTGCTCCTCGGTGAGTCCGTCGGTCTGCGGCTGCTCCTGCTGACCGTCGTCCGGCGTCTGGTCCCGCGGCGGCTGGTTCTGCCCGGCGGTCTGCTGCCGATCGCCCTCTGGCTCGCCGCCGTCCTGATCTCCCTGTTCCGGCTGGGGCTGCTCGCCCTGGGCTCCCTCCTGTTCGGGGCTGTCCTGGGGTCCGGCCTGTTGCTGTTGCTGCTCCTGGAGCTTCTCAAGGGCCAGCTCCAGGTTGTGCTTGGCGTCCGGCGCGCCGGGGTTCAGACGGAGCGCCTCCTTGTAGGCTTCGATGGCCTGGTCGTAGCGTTCGGCCTGAAAGTGTGAGTTGCCGACGTTGAAGAAGCCGCTCTCCGCCAGCGGCTCGCCGGCGGTTCTCAGGGCTTGCTCCATCTGGCTCTGGGCGCTGTCGTACGCCTCCTGCTTGTAGAAGGCGTTGGCGGCGTTATAGTAGGGCTCGGCCAGGTCCGGCGACTCCACCTGGGCGCGCTTGTAGGACCGTATTGAGTCCTGGAGGTCGTTCTCGGCGAAGGCGACGTTCCCCTCGGCGTTGAGCCGCGCCTCGCTGGACCCGCACGCGGCGGCCGCCAGAAGGAGCACCGGGACGATGTGTGCCAGGTAACGTGACATGGGTCTCTATCCGGCCTGCCGGCGCGCGGTCCGGACAGGACGTCTGCGGCGCCTCGCGCCCTCGGGGATCAGCTCCGCCGCGATCAGGGCCGCTACCGCGGCGAACAGGAAGAGCTGGAACCTCTCGATCCGGCGGGTCTCGGTCGTACTCTCGAGATCGCCCTGCTCGAGCCTTGTCAGGTTCGCGACTATCTCGGCAATGGCGCTGCGGTCCCGCGAGACGTTGTAGTATTGGCCGCCCGTGGCCGACGCGACCCGCCGGAGGGTGTCCTCGTCCAGACGAGACAGTACCATCTCGCCGTTCGCGTCCCTTTTATAGCCGGTCAGGGCGCCCCGGGAGCTGTAGACGGGTATCGGCTGGCCCGCGGCGGACCCGAACCCCACAACGTAGATGAGAACGCCGTCCTCGTCGGCCCGGCGGGCGGCGGCGACAGGGTCGGTCTCTCGATCCTCGCCGTCGGTCATGAGGAGGATCACCTTCTCGCCGGTCCTGTTCGGGTCGAAGCCGAGGAGCGCGGTGTCGATGGCCTTGCCGATCACAGTCCCAGGCCTGGAGATGATCCTCGGGCGCGAGCCCTCGACGAATCTCCGGGCGGTGGCGTAGTCGCCGGTGAGCGGAAGCTGGATGAAGCTGGACCCCGAGAAGAGGACCAGACCCACCTCGTCGCCGTCCAGACGCCCCATGAGGTCGATGATCTCCAGCTTGGCCCGGTCCAGGCGGCTCGGCTTGGTGTCCTGGGCCAGCATGCTCTGGGAGATGTCCAGGACGACCATGATCCGGACGCCCTCGCGCTCGACGACCTGCTCGATCTCGCCCCACTGGGGCCGGGCGAGAGCCATCAGCGCCAGGGCGAGCGCGCCGAACCAGAGAGCGGTGCGCCATCCGCGTCCCCGGTGGCTCACCCCGAGGCTCAGGCGGCGGATCAGCGCCGGGTCGCCGAGACTCTCGATGGCGGCGCGGCGGGACCGAAACGCCCATAAAGCCAGCGCCGCGAGCGCCGGCACGAGGACGAATCCGTAAAGGAATACGGGCTGTCCGAAGGTCATGGGGTCGCTTCCGCCTTGTTTCGTTGCGCTGTGACTGGCAATTCCGGTTGTCGGAGAAGTCTTGTCCACCCGCCCGCCCGAAGGGAGTAATAGGGGAGTTTCTGAGGGACACCCTCAGACTCCCGGCATAGGGGCTTCGCCCCTCTGCACGCCCGTTGATGATCGTGTATCAATGGAGCCGTGAGATTCCCGAGGGACGCCCTGAGGTTTCCGGATTGGGTCCAAGCGCGGCAGGCCCCAGCCTCCCCAGATTCTTCGCCGCGGCTCAGAATGACATTTTCCCCCGGAAGCAAGCTCATGTTTCCGCCGGTCACTACGGTATTCTCCTGAGGAAGGTCCGGACTGAGCCCATCTCCACGAGGAGGAGTGCCAGTGCCGGAACGAGGAGCCAGGCGGCTAGCTCCTGATTTCGGCTGAAGCTGAAGACCTCAAACTCCGACTTCTCCAGCTGGTTGATCTCCTCGTAGATATTTTCGAGGCTGTCCTCGTCAGTTGCGCGGAAGTAGCGCGCTCCGGTGATGTCGGCGATCTGACGTAGGGACTCCTCGTCGAGCTCGCTCTGCTGGTAGACGATTTGGCCCTCCGATCCGCGGCGCACGGGGACGAGGCCGGGCCGGCCGACGCCGATCGTATAGACCCTGATGCCCAGGGCCGCGGCGGCCGTCGCCGCCGTCAGCGGATCGAGCTCGCCCGAGTTGTTGACCCCGTCGGTGAGCAGGATCACAACCTTGCTCGCGCTGTCGGAGTCCTTCAGCATATTGGCCGCGTTGGCCAGTCCGAGTCCGATCGCGGTGCCGTCCGGGATGCCGATGGCCCTGGCGAGGCCGACCTCCGTGACCTGGCGGGACAGCACGTCGTGGTCCAGCGTCGGGGGGCTCTGAAGAAACGCCGACTCAGCGAAGACGACCAGGCCGATGCGGTCGTGCCGCCGCTCGTCGATGAAGCTGCCGATGGCCTCTTTGGCAGCCTCGAGCCGGTCCTGGGTTCCCAGGTCCAGGGTGCCCATGCTGCCGGATATATCCAGCGCTAGCGCGATGTCGACCCCCTCTCCCGTGACGAACTCCAGGGCCTGGCCGGACTGCGGCCGCGCCAGCGCGAAGATCATCAGGGCCAGCACCAACAGACGCAGTGGGGTCATGAGCCCGAGGGCGGTGAGGCGCCAGGGTCTCGCGCCGGTCATCGTGAGGCTCGTGTCGGCGTATCGGAGCGCCGGAGGCCGTGGACGCCGTCCCGCCCACCGCGGCAGCAGATACAGCACCGGCACCAGAGCCAGCAGCCACAGGAGCCACGGAGAGGCGAAACCGAGCGTCATTCGGGCTCCTCGCCGTCTGGCGCGGCGATGTCCGAGTCGGCCTCAGCGGGCGGGAGAGCTCGCGTGAGCTCGACCATGTGGCGGACGCCTCCGACCAGCCCGCGGGCCTCCTCGATCTCGGGCCCGTATCTGGCGAACTTGACCAGGTCGCACTCGCGAAGCGTCCCGACGACCATGCGGGCGTGCTCGTCGTCGACCGGTGTCCACGTCAGGCCGTGGCGTATCTCGTCGGTCGTCCGGTCGATGGCCGGCACTCCGTGCTCCCCGTAGAGGAAACGGCGGAGGGTATCGGACGCCATGGTGTAGTGCTCCTTGAACCTGCCACGGTCGGGCAGGCGCATCTCCTCTATCTCGGCCAGCTCGTCCATGGCGATCTCGTACGCCGACCTCAGGTCTACGACCGCCTTCGGGACCGGCGCCTCGACGGGCTTCGACCGCATCCGCCGGTAGACCAGCCAGCCGGCGACGGCGGCCGCCACGACGACGAGAGCTACTCCGAGGATCCAGGGCCAGACGGGGGGAAGAGGCAAGCTCGCCTGCGGCCTGATGTCCTGGAGCTCCTCGTCGCCGTCCGCGAGAACCGAGACTACGACAACCGAGACCGGCTGGACGGAGCCTCCGAAGGTCTGACCCTGGGCGTCCCGGATGGGCACCGAAAGGTCGGGCGTGGTGAACTCTCCGGTCGAGAAGAGAGCCGCCTCGATCGTCTGGGTGGTCGTCTCGGTCCCGTCTCCGTTTCCGACGGTCTGCGGCGAGGACTGGGAACGGATCTCGAAGGGTCCCCACGCCTCGGGGAGGTCTACCTGATCGACCTCGTATCCCTCCGGATGCGTGACCGAGACCGTGAGCACGACGACCTGCCCAACGGTCGCCTCGACCGGATCGACCACAAGCTCCGTCGTCACCTCTCCCTCGGCGAGCGCCGTCGACGCGAGGATGATCGTCGCGGTGAAGGCGGCGACGATCGCGAGTCCGTACGCTGCGCGGTTGAGTTTCATGACGGTTCGACGTCTCCGCGCTCGGCATCAGGAGCGTCCATCAGCGCCGAACCCGCCGGGAGGACCGGCCCGCCCGGCGCCGGGCGCGCTTGAGAAAGAATGAGATCAGGTTCGGGACGTAGTCGTGCTCGGTGTCCACGTCGATGTGATCGACTCCCACCGACGTGAAAAGCTGCTTCCTGGCCGTCTGCATCTTGAGCACGCGATCCTCGAACTCGGCCCGCCAGGCCGGACTGTGGGTGTCGACCCAGCTGATGGCTCCAGTCTCCGCGTCCTCGAGGGCGAGCAGGCCCACGTCGGCTATTCGCGTCTCGAGAGGGTCGTGAATGTCGATCGCCACGACGTCGTGCCGTCTGCTGGCTACCCCGAGCGACCTGCGGTAGCTATCCGGCTGGGCCAGGAAGTCGGATACGAGAAATATGATGCTGCGCCGCTTGAGCAGGCGGCTGAGGGTGTCGAGGGCGTTGCCGATGTCGGTCCCCACCCCCTCCGGTTGGAACGCGAGCAGCTCCGTGACGAGCCTGATCACGTGGCGGCGTCCCTTGCGCGGGGGAATGAGCAGCTCGACCTGGTCGGTGAAGATGAGGAGGCCGACCCGGTCGTTGTTCGTGGTCGCCGCGAACGCCAGGACGGCGGCCAGCTCGGCCGAGAGCTCGCGCTTGAAGCGGTCGACGGAACCGAAGTCGCCCGACGCGCTGGCGTCGACCGCCAGGATCACCGTCAGCTCCCGCTCCTCGACGTATCGCTTGATGAACGGCTCGCCCATTCGCGCCGTGACGTTCCAGTCGATGGTTCGGACGTCGTCGCCGGGCTGGTAGGGGCGCACCTCGCTGAACTCGATCCCCTGACCCTTGAACGTCGCCTGGTAGCGGCCGGAGAAGGTGTCCTTGACCAGATGCCTGGTGCGAATCTCTATCTGACGGGTCTTGCGGAAGAGATCGGAGTTGACCACGCTAAGGGACCTCGATCCCGTCGAGGATGCGCTGCACTATGTCCGATCCGGTGATCTCCTCGGAATCGGCCTCGTAGGTGGTGATCACGCGGTGACGGAGCACGTCGGGCGCCATCCCTTTGATGTCCTCGGGGATGATGTAGCCGCGCCCTTTGAGGAACGCGTGAGCCCTTCCCGCGGCGACCAGGGCTATCGACGCCCGGGGGGACGCGCCGAACGCGATCATCGACCCGAGCCCGTCGAGGCCGGCGGCTCTGGGGTCCCGGGTCGCGAGGACCAGGTCGAGGACGTAGTCCTTGATCTTCTCGTCCACGTATATCTTGCGCACGGCCTTGCGGCCGCGGAGGATCTGGTCGAGGCTGACGACGGCCTGTACAGGCTCAAGCTCGTCTCCGGACATCCGGTCCACGATCGCTCTCTCCTCGACGCGGTCGGGATAATCGACGATGACCTTGAGCATGAACCGGTCGACCTGCGCCTCGGGCAAGGGGTAGGTGCCCTCCTGCTCGATGGGGTTCTGGGTGGCAAGTACGAGGAAGGGCTCGTCCAGGGCGTACGTGTCGTCGCGGATGGTCACCTGGCGCTCCTGCATCGCCTCCAGCAGAGCGCTCTGGACCTTCGCCGGGGCGCGGTTCACCTCGTCGGCCAGGACGATGTTGGCGAAGATCGGTCCCTTGTGGACGGTGAACTCGCCGTCCTTCGGGTTGTAGATCTGGGTGCCGATCAGGTCGGCGGGCAGCAGGTCGGGGGTGAACTGGAGACGCGCGAAGTCGGCGTGAATCGCGGACGCGAGCGTCGTGACCAGAAGGGTCTTGGCCAGGCCGGGAACGCCCTCCAGCAGGATGTGGCCGTCTGCCAGCAGCGCGATGAGAACGCGCTCGATCAGGGCCTGCTGCCCCACCATCCGCTTGTTGATCTCGGCCAACAGGTCCCGTAGGAACAGCGATTCTCTGGCGACCTGCTCGTTCATCTCGGTGATCGTCGTCTGGTTCATATTCGGCGTCCCCTGTAGAATTCCTAGATAGTACGGTTTTCCAGTTTGCCCCGGATTAGTTTCTGCTGGGTTGCGGCGAGATTACGGTTCCGAAACCTCAGGCGCGCACCCCCGCAGTTATAATATCGGTCCGAAAGGCCCAAGGTTAAGCGTTTGAACGTGACGAAAGAGAAGACCCGCATCTTGCTGATCGAGGATGACCCGGCCGTAGCCCGTAGTCTCCAGGACGGATTGGAGCGGGAAGGCTATGTCGTTACATGGAACGCGTCGGGTGCCGACGGCGTTAGCTATGCCCAGCAGCACCGGCCGCACCTGATAATCCTCGACGTTAGGCTGCCCGACGGCTCCGGGTTCGACTTTTGCAGAGAGATGCGTCGGCTCAAGCTCCGCCAGCCCATTGTGATGCTGACCGCCCGCAAAGAGGAGGCGGACAAGGTGCTGGGGCTGGAGATGGGCGCGGACGACTACGTGACCAAGCCGTATAGCCTCGGGGAGCTCTTGTCCAGAGTGAGGGCGCTCCTCCGCCGCTCTTACGGTGAGCTGTCGTCGAGCGACGCCGACGTGCTCTACGCTGGTGACCTCGTGATCGACAGGAGCAGGGCCCAGGTCTGGCGCGGCTCCCGCCTCGTAATGCTGACCCCGACCGAGCTCCGGCTCCTGGTATACCTCGCTCAGCATCCGGGGCAGGCGCTCAGCCGCTCCCAAATCATGGACGCCGTCTGGGGCTACGACTCGGACGTCGAGAGTGATCGCGCGATCAACGTCCACGTCCGGCGCCTGCGCGAGAAGATCGAGCTGGACCCCAGCCGCCCCTCTCTGATTCTGACGGTTCCCGGGATCGGCTACCGCCTCGTAGGGTAGCGGGCCTTCGCTGACCGGGGCCGGGTGTCAGGTCCACGCCTAAACACGTACCGCTCTCCAGATTCTCGCTACGCTCAGAATGACCTTCGCGAGTCACCCTCCCAAGATTTCGGAACTGTAATCTGGCCGAAACCGGGCCGGAACCTGTCCTCCTCATCCTGAGAATCAGTGAACGGGAGGATGCCTGATGAGAGGTTGGAAGGTTTCGGCGATGGCTCTGGTCGCCGCCATTGTGGTGGCCGGAGCGAGCTACGCAGGGGTTCGACTCACCAGGGGCGAGGTCGTGGCGGTAGCTCGCGACCCCGCAACGGTGGCAGTCTCCAGGGGCAACGTCCAGCAGACCGTGGTCGCGCCCGGCATGTCCGTGGGTACACGAGAGGTCGCGCTGGGACTGGGGGCCGGCGGAAGGCTAGCAGCGGTCAACGTTCGTCCAGGATCGGTCGTGTCGGCCGGGGACGTTCTTGCCCGTCTCGACGACGAGTCGATTGCCGCCCTGGAGCACGCTGTGTCGCAGGCCCGCGCGCTTGTGGCGGAGGCTGAGCGGTCCCTGACGGACCTGGTGGAGCCGACGTCTCTGCGGGTTGCCCAGGGAGGAGCTGACGTCTCCGCCGCGGCCGTGATGCTCGCCGACGCACAGGATTCTCTGGAAGAGTTACTGCAGCCCGCGGCGAAGGACATCGCCGAGCTCGACCTCGCCGTCGCGAACGCCAGGACTCTTCTCGTCGAGGCCGAAAAGGCGCTGGCCGAATTGACCGAGCCCAAGGCCGTAACGGTGGCACAGGCCGAAGAGGCGGTGGCCAACGCGCGGCTTCAGGTGGATGGGGCGGGGGAGGCGGTCGACGACGCCACGGACTGGCGCGACGACCGGAGCATTTCAGAAGCGGAGTCTCGGATAGGCTTCGCGGCCACGGCCATCGAGAATGCCCGGCGGAGCCTCTCCCTCCTCCGGGCGGATTGGGTCGAAAGAGAGTCGGCAGCGACAGAGGCGCTGGAGCTCGCCGTCGACGCCCATCAGCGGACGTTCGAGAAGTGGTTCGGGACCCGGCTGACCTCGGCGGAGCTGAAACTGGATCCCGAATCCCTAATGGACGCCTGGGGCGTCGATCTGGGCGTCCTGTTCGACAGACGGACCAGTCCCAACGCGTTGCTGCGATCCCTGGACGACCCCGACACACGGTGGAACGACCTGACGGTCTGGGCGTGGCTGAACCTCTACGCCGATCCCACCGAGATCGTCGGGCAGTGCGACGGCGGCGCCTTCAACCAGACTCGCTGTGTGAGCGAGGAGATTGAGGACACCTGGCGGGTCCTGCGGGCGGCGCGGCACGACCTGGATACGGTGCTGACGAGGTCCGTCAGCGAGGTGGCTGCTGTCCTGGACGATGTGGCCCGCGCCGAGGAGGCCCATGCCGCCGCCGAGGAGGCTCTGGCAGAGCTCGTTGACGGACCGCATGCATTGGAGATCGAGGCCAGGGAGAAGACCCTCGAACTCGCCCGGGCCGAGCTCGCTGAGGCGGAGGATGATCTCGCCAAGCTGGTGAACGGCGCCAACGCCGTCGAGCTGGAGGCCAAAGCGAAGCAGGCGTCCCTGGCCCACGCTCGGCTGGACCAGGCCGAGCGCGACCTGGCCGAGGTTGTGGACGGTCCCGATCCGGTGGAGCTGGAGGCGGCCCGCGACCGGCTGGTGGTCGCGAGGGCGGCTCTTGACCAGGCGACGAAGAATCTGAGAGCGATGACGGCGGGCGGCGATCCGAGAGATCTCACCGATCGAGAGACGACGCTCGCGTCGGCTCGGGCCTCCCTGGACGCCGCTCTCCGGCGGCTGGCCGCCTCGACCCTCACCGCTCCGTTCGACGGCGTCGTCCTGGAGGTAACGGCGCGTCCGGGGGAAATGGTACCGGCGGGCGTGCCCTTCATCATCCTTGCTGATCCTGTGGCCATCGAGGTGAGGACCACCGTGATCGAGGAGGATCTACCGCTGGTCCAGGTCGGGCAGATTGCAGAGATCTTTTTCGATGCCCGGCCCGAGGCCGAGGTAAGCGGGGCCGTGGCCCGGATCGTTCCCCAGCGCGTCCCCGGAAGAGACCGTCCCCTGTACCACGTCTACATCTCCGTGGATGACGTTCCCGACGGGGTGTTCTCCGGGATGACCGCCGATGCCTCGATCGTCGTCGACGAGGAGTCCGACGTCTTGCGACTGCCCCGGGCGATCGTCCGGGGTCCGTCCGGCGGAACCGCCAGGCTGAAGGTATGGGCCGACGGCCGTGAGGACGAGCGCACGGTCAGGATCGGCCTGAAGGGCGACGTCAACGTCCAGATCGTCGAGGGTCTCGACGAGGGGGATCGGGTGGTCGCGCGATGACCGTCTCTTCAGCACTGATCGAGGTCGCGAGCCTGAGCAAGGTCTACCGGCTGGGCACGTCGGAGGTCCACGCACTGCGCGGGGTGAGTCTTCGTATCGCCGAGGGCGAGTTCGTCGCGCTCATGGGCCCCTCGGGCAGCGGGAAGTCGACGCTGATGCACCTGCTGGGCTGCCTGGACACCCCGACCTCCGGAACCTACACACTGGAGGGCCGCTCGGTGAGCCGGCTATCCGGCAGGGACAGGGCTGGCATCCGTAACAGCCGGATAGGCTTCATCTTCCAGAGCTTCAATCTGTTGCCGGCTCTCAGCGTGGCGGACAACGTGGCGCTACCGCTTCTCTATCGCAGGGGAACGAAGAGTCCGAGGTCGCGCGTCGAGGACGTGCTGGGGCTGGTCGGCCTGGGTGACCGGGCGCATCATCGGCCGGCCGAGCTGTCCGGCGGCGAGCGGCAGCGTGTTGCCATCGCCCGGGCTCTGGTCGCGAATCCGGCGATAATTCTGGCCGACGAGCCGACCGGGAACCTGGACAGCGCCACCGGCGACGACATCATGCGGGTGCTCGGGGGCCTCAACGAGGCGGGTCGCACCGTCCTGATCGTGACTCACGACGCTCAGATCGCAGGTCACGCGCGGCGGGTGCTCCACATGCGGGACGGCGAGCTGGTCAGAGAGGATTCCGGCGATGTCTCCGCTTAACGCCCTCCGTACCGCCCTCCGCGGGCTGGCCGGCGGCAAGCTCCGGGCCGGACTCACAACCCTTGGGATCATCATCGGGGTCGCCTCGGTCATCGCGGTGCTCGCGCTGGGCAACGGAGCCCGCGCCGCCGTGGAGTCCAGCTTCCGTCTGCTGGGGTCGGACAACGTCCGGATCACCGTCAAGCGCGAGATCGACGAAGGGGAGTTCGTGGCGGTCGGGGAGATCCTCTCGTACGAGGATGGCCTTCTCATGCCGGAGCAGGTCGAGCTGGTGGACCAGGTGGTGATGTCGGTCGGCGGTGGCGTCAGGGTCCGGCACGAGAGGGCGGTGCTGGACATGTTCGCCACCGGATCGACGCACGATGCGCTGGAGCTTCTGTCCATCCAGGGTCAGGTCCAGCCGATCGACTGGCCCTACGGCCAGCTCCTGAGAGGACGCGATTTCATCGGCCGGGGCCGCTTCTACACGTTTCCCGAGGTGCTTGCCGGTGCCGACGTCTGCGTCCTGGGTCACAAGACCGCCGAAGACCTGTTCCAGGTAGACGACCCCATCGACCAGGTGGTCTGGGTCAACAGACGGCGCTGCATCGTCATCGGAGTGCTCACCGAGCTGGAGACGATCGACGCGTCCCAGCGCCTCCGCAGCAGGCCCAACGAGGTGATGTACCTGCCGATAAGCACGGCGATCGCGAACCTGTTCGACGAGGAGCCATCGGTACGGGTCACGGCGCGGGCCGTAGACGAGAGCCGGATGGGCGAGACGAAAGCTCGGATCGAGACCTATCTCCGGGAGCGTCATGGGATAGAGGAGGACCGCGACGGGGAGTACGAGGACGACTTCGACCTGACGACGCGGCAGGACGTCCTCGGCGCGCAGCAGGAGTCGGCGCGCACGTTCTCGCTGCTCTTGGTGGCCATGGCGGCGGTCTCGCTGATGGTCGGGGGCATCGGCATCATGAACGTGATGCTGGTGACGGTCACCGAGAGAACGCGGGAGATCGGGGTGCGGCTCGCGGTCGGTGCGACGCAGCGGGACATCGTCAGTCAGTTCCTGCTCGAAGCGGTCTTGATAAGCGCGGTTGGCGGAGCGCTGGGAATCGGCGCGGGCATCCTCGCGGTCCCGGTCGCGGCGACCCTGAACGAGGGCATCGCCGTACTGGCTCCGGGGAGTATACCGCTGGCGTTCGTGGTCGCGGTGTTGACGGGGGTGGTGTTCGGCCTGTATCCGGCGGTACGCGCGTCGCGGCTCGACCCCATCGACGCGCTCAGACATGAGTGAGCGAGGCTGGGACAGATCTCGGCAAGATCAATAAAAGGAGGTTCGGACGATGAGATCGAAACGGGTCGTGGGTGCAAATTGGGAGACAAAGCTGAATAGGAGGTGCAAAATGAAGGGGAAGTTCAAGACGCTGGGAGGTCTGCTGGGAATCTTGGGAATCCTGGCTGCCGTGGCCTGCTCGACTACGGCGGCAACGGGGGTGGACGGCCGAGCCGAATCTGTCCAGGTATCGGCCGACGAGGAGCTAGAGCCCAATCGTAGACCGGCCCCGCGGGTCATGGAGTTGGTCGGGGATGACGGCTCCGGGCCGGTATCGCTTACGGTCAGCATCGAGCCGGCGCCGGAGTTGCCCGACTCGCCGTCGGAGGCGTCCGGGGTCTTCTCGCGCCGCGAGGACAACAGCATCTTCGTCGGCACCGGGGCGATAGAGCTGGACGTCGAGGTCAGGCAAGTGGAAGGAGGAGCGCTCGAGCCGTCCGTGACGCTCAGCCACAGCGGGCCGGTCGTCGAGGCCGTGGTGACGCACGATACCACCCTCTATCGCGATGAAACCGACATTCCCGGGTTCGACGAAGGCAAGGGCGGTGAGATCACCGTCCAGCAGGTGCTCGAACCGGTGGATTCGCTCGAAGAGCTTGGACCCAACACCGAGCTTCAGGTGTGGGGCCGACGGAGTGGAGACCGAGTGATAGCGGAGATCCTGGTCTACCGGATCGTCACCGTGGACATTCCGGGGTAGTCCTTCGGGGGTTGCGCCGTCGAAGGGGGTGCTCAGTCTGGGGGGCCGGAGAGGGGGGCGAGGCTCCGGTACGAGTGAGGGTGTGCAGATGGGCGAAGCCCCCATTTCCGGGAGTCTGAGGGTGTCCCTCAGAAACCCGTTTCCCCCTTTCTAAAGGGGAGGGGTGTGCGTACGGGAAGAGGACCGGAGCTCCCGGTGACGCAGGGAGGGTGAAGTGATACCCAGATCGATTCGATGGCGACTGCCTCTCAGCTATATGGCCATCGCCATGCTGGCCACGGCGCTCCTGGGCGTGGTCCTGCTGCTTATCCTCCGTGCCTATTATGGAGGGCAGGAGATCAGCTACCTGAAGAGCAACGCCCGCTCCATCAGCTCTTCGCTTGGGATTCTGGTAGAGGTCGGAGCTGGCGCCGACGTACTGCGGGCTCAGGTGAGGACTCTCGGGTTCCTGTCCCAGACGCGGGTCAGGGTTCTTGACCGGGATGGGGTGGAGCTGGCCGACTCGGGCGATCCGAGGCGGTTGAACGAGACGGTCACCATATCGTTCGGGCTAGAGGTCGGCGGCTTTTCCGAGACGGTTACCCAGACGGAGGGGACGTCGCTGGAGCAGCAGTTCAGCTCGAAGATCGAAGTAGGGGACAGCCCGGAGGATGGATCTGGAAGGGTCCAGGTGACCCAGAAAGTGATCGTCTCGGGCGACGGTGCGGAGGAGGAGCTTGGCCTCGGCTCTCTGATCCCGGGGGTCGGACCGAGGCTCGGTCTGCCCGAGGACATCATGAGCGGGCCGCGCTCGGACAGGAAGGTCCGCGAGCCCATTGTCGGTCCTCTGGGGAACGTGATCGGCGAGGTGGAGCTTTCGGAGTCTCCGGCGATCGGCCGGGACGTCCTGAACAGCGTGGCATGGGGCTGGGCCATCTCGGGTGCGGTCGCGGTGACCCTCGCCGCCGGCGCGGGATGGCTGATCAGCCGTCGCTTGAGTACGCCGCTTCTCGATCTCGCCGATGTAACCGCGCTCATGGCCGACGGCGATCTGAGTGTCCGCTCGGACCTCGACCGCCGGGACGAGCTGGGGCGCCTGGCAAACTCCTTCAATTTCATGGCGTCTCGTCTCGAGGAGACGGTCTCGACCCTGCGCCACTTCGTGGCCGACGCGGCCCATCAGCTCAGCACGCCGCTGAGCGCACTGCGCACCAACATCGAGCTGGCCGCGAGCGAGCCGGACGATGCTACCCGCCGGAAGCTGATCGAGCGGGCGGCCGTCGAGGTCAGCAGGCTCGACTCCCTTTCCTCCGGGCTGCTGGACCTCTCGAGGATCGAGTCGGGCGCGTCGGGCGGCCACACCTCCATGGTGGATCTCGGCGGCCTGGCCCGTGGGATCAGCGAGCGTTACGCCTCCCAGGCCGAGCAGGCCGGAGTCTCGTTCTCGCTTGCGGTGGGGTCTTCGCCGCTGCCTGTCAGGGGCGACGGCGGTCAGCTCCGGATGGTCCTGGAAAACCTGCTCGACAACGCGATCAAGTTCACGCCCGAGGGAGGCGAGGTGTCGTTCGACGTCGAGCGGAGTGGGGAGTGGGCGGACGTGACCGTCGCGGACAGCGGCATCGGGATTCCGGAAGAGGACCTGCCCCGCCTGTTCGACCGCTTCCACAGGGGCCGGAATGCCTCGTCCTACTCCGGGAACGGCCTGGGACTGGCCATCGTAAAGGCGATTGTCGAGGGCCATGGAGGCTCGGTCGAGGCGGAGAGGACGGCTCGCGGGAGCCGTTTCGTCGTCCGGCTGCCGGCGGTCCCCCCTCTCTAGCAGGGCGTTGGAGAGCCCTTTGGACCATCCCCCTGGCCCCCTTCCGGCCAGGAATGGGGGACAAATGATACCTGAGGGACACCCTCAGACTCCCGGCAGAGGGGCTCCGCCCCTCTGCACACCCCATATTTCGTCATCCTGCTAGTACCGGTTGGCCTTGTCCACGACGTTTCGGAGCGGCTGACCGTCAGCAAAGCGGCCGCAGTTGTCGATGAATATCTCGGTGCGGCGCTCGAGGAGGTGGGGCGCGTCGAGTGCCGCTATGTGCGGGGTGATCAGCACGTTGGGCATCTTCCAGAGAGGGTGGTTCGCCGGAAGCGGCTCGATCTCGAACACGTCGAGCGCGGCACCCGCTATCGCTCCGGATCGGAGTGCCTCCACCAGATCGTCGAGAACCACACAGGCGCCTCTTCCGACGTTCACCAGGAAGGCGGCCGGCTTCATCAGCGCGAAGAGGGAGCTGTTGAACATCCCCCTGGTCTGCGGCGTGTCCGGGGTCGTCACAACGACGAAGTCGGCTTTGGGGAGCAGTTCGCCGACAGCCTCGGGCCTGCGGAGGTCGTCGACGTAGCCGGGCCGCTCGGTGCGCCTGGGGTCGACAGCGGCGACGGTCATCCCAAGAGCCTTGCATATCCGGGCTACCTCGGCCCCTATGCCTCCAAGCCCCACGACCAGCACCGTGCTGTCGGGAAGGTGCACCGCCGGCTCGGCCGGCTTCCAATCATGGGCGAGCTGCTGCGGGAGGTATGTGTGAAACCGGCGCGCCAGTGCGAGCAAGAGGGCTACCGCGTGATGCCCCACGTTATCATGGTAGATTCCTCGGAAGTTCGTGACCGTCACGTCGCTCTCGACCAGGGCGTCGTGGAAGAAGGACGGGTGGGGTGCGGCGGCAGGCGCCTGGATCCAGCTGAGCCGGCGAGCTCTGGAGAAGACCTCCGGCGGCATGTAGCCGTAGGCGCAGTCGGCGTCCTCCAGGTCGTGGAGCGCCTCCTCTGGGCCGTCGAAGACCAGCACTTGCGCGCCGGGCACTCGCGCGCGGATCATGTCCGGCCAGTGCTCCTGGACGTCGGGCGGCAGCAGCACAATCTTGAAATCTCCCATCAGTCCCTCCGGTCTGGCGGTCGGGATGCCGAACGGCGAGTCGACGATCGCCGTTGTCTGCGTTGCGGAACCGGGGTCGAGTCTATCACGGCGCGTGGTACCTGGCGGCTGCGTCTGGCCTTCGACAAGCCCCTGTGGTAGATTTGTTCGCACCATGAGACTGCCACGCCGAGGGGCATCGTGAACGTCGAGGGAACCTACTCCGTCAACGCCGATCGCAAGGCGGTGTGGGACACCCTTCTGTCACCCGAGGCCCTGGCCTCCGCCATCCCCGGGGTCCAGGAGCTGGAGAGGCTGAGCGAGGACGAGTTCGAGATGGGGATCACGGTTGGGATCGGGGCGATCCGGGGCTCCTACTCGGGCAGGGTGACCATCACCGACAAGCGAGAGCCCGAGTCCCTCCGGATGCTCGTACAGGGCAAGGGCAGGGGCGGCACCATCCGCGGTGAAGCCCTGATCGAACTGGTCGAGAAGGCGGGCGGGACCGAGATACACGTGGACGGAAACGCCCGGGTCACGGGCCTGGTGGCGAGGGTAGGGCAGAGACTTCTGGGCAGCGCCTCGAAGACCCTGATGAACCAGTTCTTCAACCGGTTTACAGAGCTCGTCGAAGAGGGGCGGCGTCCCGACCCGGCGCCTTCCGGGTGAGCTGACGGCATGGCTTTCGACCTCATTGACGCTCGGCGGGTCGGAGGGGTCCTGACGCTGACCCTGGACGATCCTCCGACGAGAAACGCGATGAGCCCGGAGATGGCCGTCGAGGTGGCGGAGCAGCTCTCGCGCTTCGAGGCAGAGCCCGGGCTGCGGGTGCTGGTCCTGACCGGCCGGGACCCGTCCTTCTGCTCCGGGGCCGACGTCCGCCGGATGAACCAGGCCGCCGCCGGTCCGGCGGCGGATGAGGTCGAGGCGGTGCCGTCCGATCCGTGGCAGGGCCTGGAGGCGAGGCTGTCCGAGGCCCCGCCCGAGACGGTCAGGGCCGGCGACGCGATCGACGGGGTCCGGCTGCTACCCCTCAAGTTCCATCAGCTTACGAAGCCATGCATCGCCGCCGTGAACGGCCACGCCATAGGCGTCGGGATGGGAATCGCCCTCTCGTGCGACATCAGAATCGCGTCGGAGGAGGCCCGCTTCGCTGAGGCGTTCGTACGCAACGGACTGGTGCCCGCCGACGGCTCCTGCTGGCAGCTGCCCCGGATGATCGGGCTCAGCAACACGATGCTCCTCCAATATACTGGCGACGTCATTGGAGCGGAAGAGGCCCTGAGGATCGGCCTGGTCAGCAGGGTGACCCCGCACGAGGAGCTGACGGGCGCCGCGATGGAGCTGGCCCAGCGGCTGGCTCAGGGGGCGACCTACGCCATGTCCCTCACCAAGCGGCTGGTTCAGAAGTCGCTCGGGCTCGACTTCGAGGAGAGCCTGAGGGTTGCAGGGGTCGCACAGGATATCGCCCGAGTCACCGAAGACCATCGGGAGGGCGTGCGGGCCTTCGTCGAGAAGCGCAGGCCCCACTTCAGGGGCAGATAGGTTGAAGGCTACATGGGCGTTATTCTGATCTCGATGCTGACCGCCCTGGCTCTCGCAGGGGCGTGCACGGCCACCACCACGACTACGGCACCCACGGAGCCGGCGGCGTCATGGAGCTTCGACGGGACGACGTACCGGATCGTCTCGGGTATTGCGGGAGACGTGCCGCCGGTGTGGCTGGAGAATGGGTGGTCGGGAGACGGCATGCTGGTCTATCTGTCGGACCGGGACGTCACCTGCGAAGACTTTCCCCTGAGGGACGACGACCAGTTCCCCCCGCCCCTGACTCCGACCGGCGCAACCATCACGCTGAAGGCTACGGAGAAGGGGGTGGACTCGACTCTGGAGTACGCCTTCTTCGACATCGAGACCGAGGGCGCCAGCAAAGGCCGTGGCACTGATGAGGTGAGCTTCGGAGTGACGTCCGTCGAAGAAGGCAGCCCGGAGATCGTTCGAGGGTGGCTGGACTTCCACGAGGAAGGTCCGAGGCTTCCGAGGCTGGACGTGTCGGGCACGTTCGAGGTCCAGTTCTGCTCCTGACGGCGTGACAACCGCCGCCCGGTAAACCGCCACCCGAGAAGGTTCGTACCAGCTAGCAACAGTCTGCCGTAGCGAGACGGCAGGGCGGTTCCTCGTGAGATTCCCCTGGGCGAACACGCTGCTCCTGGTTCTCATCCTGGCGGAGCTGGTCACCGGGTACTTCGGGCTGACGTCCGGATCGTCGGGGAAGGCCATCTACATCCAGGCCCACCGGGTGGCGGGCTACGGCATCCTGGCGATACTGCTCTGGAAGTCGCGGAACATCCTCTTCTCCCTCCGCTGGCGTCGTGCCAGGACGCCGAGGACCGCGTCGATGGCACTGCTCGTCCTGCTGCTGGCGACGCTCGCGCTCGGCCTCGCATGGTCGCTGGCGGGACCCTTCAGCTTCTGGCTCTTCAGCGGAGTGAGCTGGCATATCTACGTCGGGGCGGCGTTGCTCCCGATTCTCATCTGGCACTCGCTGTACCATACTCGCGGGTTCCCGATCCGGTTCTGGGCTGACCGCCGCTCGTTCCTCAGGCTTGCCGGTCTCGTGGCGATCGGGTTCGCGGGCTGGCAGGTCGCCGAGCTGGGGGTGAGGACAGGGAGTCTGAGCGGGGAGCGCCGCCGGTTCACCGGGTCGTACGGGGTGACGGGCCGCTCTCCCGGCAGCTTCCCGGTGGTCTCCTGGCTGAACGACCGTCCACAGCCCGTCGAGTCGAGTCGGTGGAGACTGGCGATCGGCGGGCATGTACAGCGGGAGCTGGTGCTGGGCTACGAGGAGCTGGCGGCCGACGCGGAGCTTGATGCCACCATAGACTGCACCGGCGGATGGTACTCGACCCAGACGTGGCGTGGCGTCCCGGTGGCGCGACTGCTGTGCATGGCCTCGCCCGGACCCCGGGCCAGAAGTGTCACGTTCACATCAGTCACCGGCTACTACCGGCGGTTTTCGCTGGAGGAGGCCGAGCGCTACGTCCTGGCGACCCACGTCGGGGGCAGGCCGCTGTCGCACGGGCACGGGTTCCCCGTCCGGCTTGTCGCCCCCGGGAAGCGGGGGTTCGAATGGGTCAAGTGGGTAGTGGAGATCGAGGTCAACGACACGCCGAAGTGGCTACAGCCGCCGATCCCTCTGCAGTAGCTCATCGACCAGTCCCAGTTCTTGGAGGGTGGGGAGCGCACGGCCGTGCGCCCCTACAGTGGCGGAGGGTGCGGCTATCTCAACTCGCCGTTGTCGTAGACGGCTTTCAGAAATCGGTCGGTGAACGCGGTCCGGTAGTCGAAGGGGTTGGTGAGGGCCTCGAACTCCAGGAGCTGGTCGTAGAGGTTCTTCCACTGCCGGCCGGTCATCCAGCCGAGTCCGTTCTCGCGCGTCAGGTCGCTGACGGCGTCGTCCATCTCGGCCTGGAGCATGAACTGCTGGTGGGCGCGATTCTCGCCGGGGGCGAACTTCATGACGATGGTCAGCGCGTCGTCGGGGTTGGCGAAGATGAACTCCATGGCTCTCATGGTGGCCCTCAGGAACCTCTCGACGGTGTCCGGGTCCTGATCGGCCAGGTCCTGCCGGGTGATGTACGTAAGCCCCATGCCCGCGATGCCGTAGTCGGCCTGGTCGAAGACGATGACGTCGAACCCAAGCCCTCGGAGCGTGTCGGGCTCGTTGGACTTGAATGCGGCCAGGATGTCGATCCGGCCCTGGGTCAGGACCCGGGGATCGAAGCCGACCCGGACCTCGGTGATCTTGGAGCGGTCTACGCCGTTCGCCTTGAGCAGAGCCAGATAGCCGGGCGGCTGCGACGTCTTGTAGCCGAACGTCTTGCCCTCCCAGTCCTTCACGGTCCGAATCTCGGAGCTTGACAGGGCGATGAAGGCCTGCTGGTCGCGCTGGCCGAAGAGGGCGAAGGCCACGATGGGAAGCTCGGGGTCGGCCCGGCGCTTCAGTACGGACGCGGCGGCGGCGGTCGTGAAGTCGACGTCGCCGGCCATCAGCAGCTTGAGGTGCTCCCCGCTGGAGGCGTGACGGATGTCGACCTCCAGGCCCTCGTCGCTGAAGTAGCCCTGGTCCTGCGCGACGTAGGCAGCGACGAACGGCAGGTTGGCCTGCGCCCTGAACCCTGCCATGAAGACGACCCTTGTGGGCTCGGTTGGAGTGGCTTCGGCTTTGGGCTCGGTTAAAGCGGCATCGTCGTCCGAGCCGCATGCCATGGTCAGGAGCGCGACGAGGAGCCCCAGAGCCAGGACCAGGGGTACAGGGATGGCCTCGAATCGTACGTTAGGTTTCGTGTTCCATGCTCCTTCGAACAATGATACTCGTCCGTTCGCCTCGGCCGAAGGCGGTCGATCGCGCGATCGTAGTCCTAGCGGGGTGTTCAAAGCTTCCTCGACCATCCCCCTGGCCCCCTTCCTGGCCAGGAAGGGGGTAGAAATCATATCTGAGGGAACCCCTCAGACTCCCGGCAAAGGGGCTTCGCCCCTCTGCACACCCCGCTCTCCGTCTAGACGCTATCTGTAGAGGGGGCTGACGAGCAACAGCCCCACCCCTTTTGAAAGGGGAGTAGAAAGATTACTGAGGGAAACCCTCAGACTCCTTGCAAAGGGGCTCCGCCCCTCTGCGCTCCCCATATTTCATCATCCTGTTAGCTGTCGATCGCGGACTCATGCCAGAACAGGAGGCGCTTTTCGACGAACGAGGTCATGATCATGAGGCTTATGCCGAGGAAGGCCAGGGCCAGAATGGCCGAGAAGAGCGTCGGCATGTCCAGGTTGTTGTGGGCGACGATGATGACGCTGCCCAATCCCCGATCACCGCTGAACCACTCGCCGACGACGGCGCCGATGACCGACAGAGGGATGGCGATCCGGAACGCCGTGAAGAGGTAGGGGAGCGAGCTGGGCGCGCGCAACTTGAAGAACACCTGGGCCCCGGACGCGTTGACGGAGCGGAAGAAGTCGAGGGCTCCGGGATCGACGGACCTCAGCCCCGTCAGTGCGTTGACCAGGACCGGGAAGAAGGTGATGAGCGCGGCGATGAGGATTCGCGGCGCGGACCCGAAGCCGAACCAGATCACGAACAGCGGGGCCACCGCAACGATCGGAGTAACCTTCACCAGGACGGCCAGGGGCAGAAGGCCGCGCTCCAAAGTCCGGGAGTGGGCCATGACGGTCGCACCGGCGATGGCTACGGCCGAGCCTATGGCGAACCCGGCCATCGCCTCGTACAGCGTCACGCCCATCTGGCTGGCGAAGTGCTCCAGGTCTCCGAAGAGGCGATCGAGGATGACGATCGGGCCCGGCACGATGTACACCGGGACATCGGCGATGCGCGTCCACAGCTCCCACGCCACTCCGAGGACGAAAAGGGCCGCCGCGGCGGGCAGCAGATAGCGGAGGGCCTCGGCGACTGCGCTCAGCCGGTGGCCGCGGCGCTCCGCCGGGGTCCTAGCCTGGTAAGGCAGCTTCGACAGCGGAAGCGCCATGGAAGGCTCCGAGAGAGAGGATTTCTCTGATCTCATGGGCATAGTCTCTGAAGGCGTCCGAGCGCTCGACCGACTCGCCGCGCGGGCGCGGGAGGTCGATCCGGACCACTTCGAGTATCCGTCCCGGCCGTGGGGACATCACCGCGACCCGGTCGGAGAGCAGGACCGCCTCGGCGATGCTGTGCGTCACGAAGACCACCGTCTTCCTGGAGAGCTCCCACAGCTTCAGCAGCTCGTAGCGCATAGCGGTCCGTGTGATCTCGTCGAGGGAGGCCAGGGGCTCGTCCATGAGGAGGACAGATGGGTCCATGACCAGGGCCCGTGCGAGAGAAACACGGTGCCTCATCCCCCCGGAGAGCTGGTGCGGGTAGTAGTCGCGGAACTCGGCCAGCCCGACGGTCTCCACCATGCGATCGGGGTCGATCGCATCGCTGGAGGCGCGGCGCGGGTTGAGCTGCAGGGGAAGCTGGATGTTCTGGAGGACCGTTCGCCAGGGCAGGAGCGATGGGTCCTGGAAGACGAAACCTATGGCCTTCCGGCGCTGGGCCTCGGCCGGCGGCACGCCGTCGACGAGGATGGCTCCGGTCGTGGGCTGGAGCAGGCCGCCGATGGCCTTCAGGAGCGTGGTCTTGCCACCTCCACTGGGTCCGATGATCGAGAAGAAGGCACCCTTCTCGACCGCCAGGTCCACGTCGGCTAGGGCGGTGAGGCTCCTGCGCGGGCCGTCGAAAACCTGGGTCAGCCCGCTCACCGCGATATGGGACCGGCCGTTCACCCGGTGCGCACCCCCTAAACGAATCGAACCATGATAGCACGCCCCCGCTGGGACCGCTCCGAGCGCCCTCGTGGACGTCCGGGACGGCAGTCAGACGGCGGGTAGTCCGGCTCGCGGTTTGCTGCTATAATCCACGTGATTTTCCGGGGGGCGCGTTCTCTGCCCCAATCTGTCCCGGAGGTTTTCCCCTTGCCCACCACGATCTCTGTGACCGTCAACGGAACCCAGCACACCAACGAGGTGGAGCCTCGCACCCTCCTTGTCGAGTATCTCAGAGAGACTCTGAACCTGACCGGCGCGCACGTCGGCTGCGACACGAGCCAGTGCGGAGCGTGCACCGTCGTGCTCGATGGAGCAACGGTGAAGTCGTGTACGCTCTTCGCGGTGCAGGCCGACGGAGGCAAGGTCACGACCATCGAGGGGCTTGCCAAGAACGGTGACCTGCACCCGGTCCAGGAGGGCTTCTGGGAGAAGCACGGCCTTCAGTGCGGCTTCTGCACGCCGGGGATGATTATGTCGGCCTACGGTCTTCTCCAGAAGAACAGCAAGCCGTCCGAGCCGGAGATCCGCCACGCTATCGCCGGCAACTTGTGCCGGTGCACCGGCTACCACAACATCGTTCGAGCGGTCCAGTACGCGTCGGACAAGATGAACGAGTAGACGGCCCGGCTCGCGACTCCTCGACCACGCCCCCATCTCTGACCCAGGAGGGCCAACATGGTGACCAGCACCTTCGAGTACTTCGCCCCCACCAGCGTAGCCGAGGCGGCAGATCTCCTTGCGAGGCACGGGGAAGACGCCAGGCTGCTCGCGGGAGGCCACAGCCTCGTCCCGCTGATGAAGCTGCGGCTGGCGGAGCCCACGGTTCTGATCGATCTGCGCAAGGTGGCCGGCCTGTCCTACATCCGCGAATCGGGTGGAGGGCTCGCGATCGGCGCCATGACGACGTATGCGGCGCTCAACACGTCCGAGCTTGTGAAGAGCCGCGCACCGGTCCTCGCCGAGGCCGCCGGGATGGTGGCCGACGTCCAGGTCCGCAACATGGGCACGATCGGAGGCAGTCTCGCTCACGCGGACCCCGCCGGCGACTTGCCCGCGGTGGCCCTGGCGCTCGGCGCCCAGCTTACGGCCAGCTCGACAGCGGGGACCCGGACCATCGCGATCGACGACCTGTTCGTCGACCTGCTGACGACGTCTCTCAAGCCGGGCGAGGTTCTGACCGAGATCGGCATCCCGGCTCTTCCCGGCCGCACCGGGTCGGCGTATGCCAAGTTCGCCAACAAGGCGTCGCGGTACGCCGTCGTCGGCGTGGCCGCCGTGCTCACAGTTGGCGCCGACGGAACCTGCCAGGGGGTTAGGGTGGGCGTCACCGGCGCCGGCCCTAAGGGTGTCCGCGCCAGCCAGACCGAGCAGACGCTGCGAGGCAACGCGCTCACGGACGAGGTCATCCAGAAGGCGGCCGAGTCGGCGGGGGAGGGGATAGACTTCCTCGACGACATCCACGCGTCCGGCGAGTACCGGGCCCATCTCACCAAGGTGTTCGCGGCACGGGCCATCAAGGAGGCCGCCTCCAGAGCCCGCTAGACGGATTCCAGGCTGTTGCATCTTGAGGGGCGGCGCGTTCTAGGCGCCGCCCCTTTTCTTGGGCCTCACGGGCGCGGGGATCACGGCCTGGTGCTCACATCATTCCGGGTGAAACAGGCGACGCGTTTGTCATCCTGAGGAGTCCCGACGGTCGGGACGATCGAAGGATCTGGGGAGGTGGCCTTGATCAGCGGCATGCCCGACCCCAGATTCTTCGCTTCGCTCAGAATGACATCAGGGAGGTCCCGAGTCCCCCTCACCCTAACCGGAGGATAGTCGCATGGCAAACCGGTACAGTCTGAAATTCGAGGCTGACGTTCCCGTCCTGATGCGCGACGGCACGAAGACGTACGCCGACGTGTACCGTCCGGACGCTCCGGGCCGCTTCCCGGCCCTCCTCACCCGGACCCCCTACGACAAGATGTCCCCTCCGAACCGGAGCACTCCGATCGATCCGATCAACGCGGCGATGTCCGGCTACGCCGTCGTAGTCCAGGACGTCAGGGGGCGCTATGCCTCGGAGGGGGAGTTCTCGCCGCTGTTCCAGGAGATCGACGACGGGTACGACTCGGTGGAGTGGGTGGGCGGCCAGTCGTGGTGCACCGGCAAGGTGGGCATGTACAGCATCTCGTACGCGGGCGCGACCCAGTGGCTCGCGGCGAAGGCCAAACCTCCGTCGCTCGCGGCGATCGTTCCGGGGATGACGGCCTCCGACTACCACGAGGGCTGGACCTGGCAGGGTGGGGCCTTCGAGCTGGGGTTCAATCTAACCTGGGCGATGGGCGCGCTGGTGTCGGACAACTGGGCCAACCTGGAGGGCCGTCTGGGCCTGAGTGCGGCGAGACGAGAGGCCTTTCTAGACTCGAAAGACGATCTGGCGGCCGGAATGGAGCATCTCCCGCTGAACACCTATGCGCCTCTCCAGGACGGTCTCGCGCCCTGGTACTACGAGTGGCTGGCGCACCCGGAATACGACGACTACTGGAAGCGGATATCCATCGAGGAGAGCCACGGTGAGATAGAGGTGCCGGCGCTGAACGTCGGAGGCTGGCACGACATCTTCATGGGCGGGACCCTGCGGAACTTCGTCCGGATGCGGGAGATGGGGGCCACCGAGGACGCCCGCCGGGGTCAGAGGCTGGTCGTCGGTCCCTGGGTCCACGAGAGGCTGCCGAGCCCGATGCCGGGCCAGCACTACTTCGGCATACGCGCCTCTGCGAACACGATGGGGCTGCAGCCGATGATCCTGCGCTTCTTCGACTACTGGGTGAAGGGCGAGGACAACGGCCTGATGGACGAGAAGCCGGTCCGCATCTTCGTCATGGGCGAGAACGTGTGGCGGCTTGAAGACGAGTGGCCGCTGGCCAGGGCGGAGACGGTTCCCTACTACCTTCACAGCCAGGGGAAGGCCAACACAGCCGAAGGGGACGGCACGCTGAGCCCGGAGGCTCCGGCGTCCGAGCCGCCGGATGTCTACGCCTACAACCCTTCAGACCCTGTGCCGACGACAGGTGGAGGGCTTTGCTGCGACCCGATCTGGATGGCCTGGGGCGTCTACGACCAGCGTCCGGCGGAGAGCCGGCACGACGTGCTGGTCTACAGCACCCCTCCCATGGAGCAGGACACCGAGGTGACCGGACCGGTGACGGCGACGCTGTACGCCTCCAGCTCGGCGCCCGACACGGACTTCACGGCCAAGCTGGTGGACGTCGATCCCTGCGGATACGCCAGGAACCTGACGGATGGGATCATCCGGGCGCGCTACCGAAAGCCCAAAGCGCCCGCGAGCCTGATCGAGCCCGGCAGGGTCTACGAGTACACGATAGACCTGTGGGCGACCAGCAACGTCTTCAAGAAAGGACACCGCATCCGGCTGGAGATATCCAGCAGCAACTTCCCGCGGTTCGACCGCAACACCAATACCGGCGGACCGATCGGGAAGGAGGACTCGTTCGTCTCTGCGCTCCAGACGGTGTTCCACACGTCGGAACATCCGTCGCACGTGACGCTGCCGCTCGTCCCGCGGTAGGGGCGCAGACGGGAGGGGCGGCACCCAACGAGATGATGGAATATGGGGTGTGCAGGGGGGCGGAGCCCCTTTTGCCGGGAGTCTGAGGGTCTTCCCAACACCCAGCTGGGCCCGGGTCGCCCGGGCGGGCGCACGCCGTGCGCCCCTACGGTACGTTGCGTCGAGGGCTCCGGAAAAACTATAATTGGCGCCATCCGATGACGACGGCGAGGCGATGGGATTCAATACTCTCCTGTTGGAAAAGAGCGATGGCGTCGGCCTGATCACGCTGGACCGGCCCGAGGTGCTGAACGCGCTTAACCTCGAGCTGTTCCGCGAGTTGGATGCGGCAGTCACCGAGCTGGAGGCCGACGAGAGCGTCCGGGCCATCGTGTTCACGGGCTCCGGCGAGCGGGCATTTTCGGCGGGCGCGGACATCCACGAGATGGCCCGGATGGCGGAGGAGCCCAATCCTCAGCCGGCGTCGCTCGACGAGGAGCGTCATGGATACACTTGGCACATCGCCGCATGCGCAAAGCCGACGATCGGCGCGATGAACGGCCTGGCCTATGGCGGTGGCGCGATGATGGCGTCGAGCTTCGACATCAGGGTTGGCTGCGAGCGGACCTCGTTCAAGTTCCTGGCGGCGTCGTACGGACGCGTCAACTCGACGTGGAGCCTGCCGATGCAGGTCGGCTGGCCCGCGGCGAAGGAGCTGCTGTTCACCGCCAGGGTGGTCGGCGCCGAAGAGGCGTACCGGATCGGACTCCTCAACGACCTGGTGCCGTCCGAGCGTCTCATGCACCGCAGCATGGAGATCGCCGGCCAGATCGCCGCCAACGACCCCCGGATGGTCCAGGGGATCAAGGAGCTGATGATCCGCCACACCGGCGCGGGCTGGCTGGAGATGTTCGAGAGCGAGGCCGAGGCGAGGGGGGGTGCCCTGAAGCCGACGCCGACCCTCGACGGATTCAAGGATTTTCTCGCGCGGAAGGGCCGGGCCTGAGTATGACGGACACTCCACTGCAAGGGCTCAGGATGCTTGACCTCGGGCGATACCAGGCGGGCCCCAGGTGCGCGCTGATGTTCGCGCGGATGGGCGCGGAGGTCATCAAGATAGAGTCGCCGTCCGGCGACGAGAGCCGCAAGAACGGACCGACCGTCAGGGGCCAGAGCGCCTACTGGGTCCAGTACAACAGCGGCAAGAAGAGCCTGGCCATCGACCTCCGCTCCGACGCCGGCAAGGAGGTCCTCCGGGACCTCGTGAAAGTCTCGGACTTTCTGTTACAGAATTTCCGGCCTGGGACCATCGATACGATGGGGTTCGGCTACGACGTCCTGAAGGAGCTGAACCCGCGCATCATCATGATCAACGTGTCGGCCTACGGACAGTACGGCCCGTACCGGGACAGGGTCGGGTTCGACCCCATCGGACAGGCCCTCGGGGGCCTGATGTCGATGACCGGCTTTCCGGGCGATCCCCCGATAAGAACGTACTTCCCGCTGATCGACAGGATAACGGCCCTGCATGCCGCTATCGGCGCGCTCGCCGCGCTCAGGGAGCGGGACCTGTCGGGCGAGGGTCAGGCCATCGACGTGTGCCTGGCCGATACCGGGTTCACGGTCAACGAGATACCCATCTCGGCCTACCTGGGAGACGGGGCCGTCCAGGAGCGGGAGGGCAACGGCAGGGGCGCCAACAATGCGTATCAGACCACAGACGGCTGGATCTTCCTGGCCGCCGCCAGCGATGCGATGTGGCCGAGGATGTGCCAGGCCATCGGCAGGACAGACTGGCTCGAAGATCCCCGATACGGGACGCGGGCCGACCGCGACAAGCACGCCGGGGAGCTGGAGTCAGACCTGACCGAATGGTTCGCGTCGAGGTCGACCGCCGAGGCCACCGGCACCCTATCTGAGCACAGCGTGCCTGCGGCTCCGGTCAACGACATCGAGCAGGCGGCAAACGATCCTCATCTGCAGGAGCGCGAGGTGATGGTCGAGGTGCCGGACCCCACTGCGGGGAGCATCCACGTCACCGGCAAAGTGATCAAGTTCAGCCGCACCCCGATGGTAGTGGGGTCCGCGCCGGCCATAGGCGAGCACAACGACGACGTCCTGCGGGACCTCCTGGGTTACTCCGGGGAAACGGTCGACGAGCTGAGGCGGGCCGGGGTCATCAGGTAGTGCCACCGCAGGGCGCACGGCCGTGCGACCCTACGGCATTCTCCGTATCCCAGCGGCGATGTCAGGACGGCCCACGGTGCTATAATGAGCCGGTACCATGCGGGTCACGATCAAGCTTTTCGCGGCGTATAGAGAGAGGGCGGGGAAGTCGGACACGGCGCTGGAGCTGCCCGACGGATCCACCGTCGGATTCCTGGCGGAGGAGATGGTCCGGCTATATCCTGGATTGCCGCGGGACCCGTCCAGGCTCGTGGTCGCCGTCAACCGAGACTACCGGCGGCACGGCCATACGTTGCAGGACGGAGACGAGGTGGCCCTCATCCCGCCGGTGAGTGGAGGCGCCCGATGATCGAGATTACCCACGATCCGCTGAATCCCGAGGCTGTAACTCGGAAGGTGACGGGGCCCGGGAACGGCGCGGTCGTGACGTTTCTGGGCACGACACGCGATTCGACCAGCGGTCGAGGGGTGCTGCGTCTGGAGTACGAGGGCTACGAGCCGATGGCGACGGAGAAGCTGGTCGAGATATCGGCGGAGATCCGGGAGCGGTGGGGGATCGAGAACGTGGCCGTTGCCCACCGGCTGGGCCGTCTGGAGATCGGCGAGGTCAGCCTGGTTGTGGCGGTCGCGTCGCCCCACCGGGGTGAGGCGTTTGCCGCCTGCCAGTACGCCGTCGATCGCATCAAGCAGACCGTACCTATCTGGAAGAAGGAGTTCTTCGAGGATGGGGAGGTATGGGTCGGCAGCCAGGACGATTGCTGGACTCCGGAGCCCGCGGAGGATGCGCCGTCACGGGCCGAGGCCTAGGGCCCGGAGGCCCAGCGGGCCCGGCTCATCGCACCCCGAGGGACGCAGCATCTGCACCATTCATCGTGCGCAGAACTGACATCGATACCCAAATAAAAACGTCTGCACCGGAAAAAGTCGGCCGATGGCCCGGCGGTGCGAGAATCCTCAGCCAGAGCGGCAAGTCTGCCGAAAACCATCAGCCGGCTCGTTGCCGGTTAGGTGTGTCTTTGCTATAGTACTGTCACGTGGAGGGATCGCATAGTGGTCTAGTGCGGCCGCCTGCTAAGCGGCTAGGGGGCGAAAGCTCTCTCATGGGTTCGAATCCCATTCCCTCCGCCAGATGCCCTCGATGTGATCGACGCCGTCAGCAAGACCAGTAGTCAGGAGCAATAGCTCAGCGGCTCGGTGACCGGGTACAGACAAGGTGTAGGGAATCCCCCTCCCGGAGAGAATGCGAAGCTACTACATTTGGACCATCGGGTGCCAGATGAACAAAGCGGACTCCGAGCGTCTGGAGAGTGCCCTCGGCCAGATGGGAATGTCCTCTACGGACTCGCCCGAGGAGGCCGACGTCGTCGTCGTCAATAGCTGTGTGGTCCGGCAGAGCGCCGAGGACAAGGTCGGCGGGATGCTCTGGAGCCTCAAGCCGTTGAAGCGGGACGACCCCGACAAGGTCGTCGCACTCATGGGCTGCATGGTCGGGCCCAAAACCGCCGATCTGGAGAAGCGCTTCCCCCACGTCGATGCCTTCATGCGTCCCCAGCAGTTCGGACCCCTGCTCGAGATAGTCGGGGACCGGATGGGAGTGGACCCCGAAGGCTGCGTCGGCGCCCTCTCGGCCAGGCCAGCCGTGAGCACTTACGTGCCGATAATCCACGGATGCGACAAGTTCTGCACCTTCTGCATCATCCCGTATCGCAGGGGCAGGGAGGTCAGCCGCACGGTCGAGGACATCGTCCGGGAGGTAGAGCTTCTGTCGCGGCGTGGGGCGATGGAGGTCACACTGCTGGGGCAGAACGTCGACTCGTACGGACACGACCTGGCGGGATCGCCCGACCTGGGAGACCTCCTGGCGGCCGTCAATCAGGTCGACGGCATCGCGCGGATACGCTTCCTCACATCCCATCCGAACGACATGAGCGACCACATCGTCGAGTCGGTGGCGGAGCTGAACAAGGTCTGCGAGCACATCAATCTTCCGTTCCAGGCGGGCGACGACAGCGTGCTGCAGAGGATGCGCCGCGGCTACACGCGGGACGACTACTGCCGCCTGGTCGACAAGATCAGGGACAGGGTGCCCGGCGTCTCTCTGAGCACCGACGTTATCGTCGGCTTCAGCGGCGAGAGCGACCGGGAGTTCCAGCGGACGCTGGACCTCGTCCGGGAGATCAATTTCGACAAGGTCCATGCGGCGGCCTACTCCACCCGCGAGGGCACCATTGCCGCGCGGACGATGGAGGACGACGTCCCGTCCGAGGAGAAGAAGGCCCGTCTGGTGGCGCTCGAAGCGCTCCAGGAAGAGATCCTTACGGAGATCAACGGGCGCAGGCAGGGCGCCACGGCCGAGGTGCTCGTCGAGGGCGTCCGGCGCGGCAAGTACTTCGGCCGTGATCGGAACGACAAGCTCGTGTTCTTCGAGGACGGCGCCGACCGGACCGGACAGATCGTGGACGTCATGATCGAAAAGACCAGCCCGTGGTCTCTCCAGGGTGCCCTCGTGTCCCCCGCGGTAGCGACCCAAAGGAGCTAAGGCAGTGGCGATCCAACTCAAGGAGCCGTTCGTCCCCCTCACCGAGATCGAGCAGCCCGCCTTCTGTCAAGCCGACGACGAGCTGAAGTCCAGGACGCTCGAAGAGGAATTCACGATAGGCGTCCGGTGGCAGAAGATACCCGCCTCCTATCTGAGAACGCTGCCCGAAGAGCACGATGCCAGTATCGCCGAGTCCAGGGCGAAGCTGGGGAGCCGCTTGGTGATCCTCGGCCACCACTATCAGCGCAACGAGGTGATCAGGTTCGCCGACCTGAGAGGAGACTCGTTCAAGCTTTCCCAGTATGCGGCCTCCCAGAGGGGCGCGGAGTTCATCCTGTTCTGTGGCGTCCACTTCATGGCCGAGACGGCGGACATCCTGAGCGGTCCGCACCAGATGGTGTCGCTCCCGAACCTCACGGCCGGATGCTCGATGGCGGACATGGCCGCGTCCGACGATGTGGCGGACTGCTGGGACGACCTTGCGGATGTTCTCGGTGACGACGGAGGTGTAACCCCGGTCACCTATATGAACTCCACCGCCGAGATCAAGGCCCTGTGCGGACTTAACAACGGCATCGTCTGCACGTCGTCCAACGCCCGGGCGACGTTCGAATGGGGGTTCAGCCAACGGCGGCGGATCTTGTTTTTGCCAGACCAGCACCTGGGCAGGAACACCGCGGTCAAGATGGGCATCGGTCTGGACGAGATGCTGGTCTGGAACCCGTTCAAGCGGTTGGGGGGCCACACCGAGGACGCCCTCCGTCGGGCGAAGATCATCCTGTGGCAGGGCCACTGCTCGGTCCACACACGGTTCAAGGTCGAGCAGATCGAGGAGGCGCGGCGTCGATACCCAGACGTCCGAGTCGTGGTCCATCCGGAGTGCACCAGGGAGGTCGTGGACGCTGCCGACTGCAACGGATCGACCGAATACATCATCAAAACGATAGCAGAGTCCCCGCCGGGCAGCGTCTGGGCCGTCGGGACGGAGATCAACCTGGTGAACCGGATCAACCAGGAGCAGCCGGACAAGACCGTTTTCTGCCTGGACCCGGTGGTGTGCCCCTGCTCGACGATGTACCGGATCCACCCCGCCTATGTGGCATGGGTCCTCGATGGCATGCGCGAAGGGGTGGCCGTGAATCAGATCAAGGTCGACGACGAGACTGCCGGCAATGCGAGGGTCGCGCTGGACCGAATGCTCTCGGTCGCGTAGGTGCTCCGAGTACAAGGCAAGTCTGACGAGAGCCCATCGTCCGACATCCGTCGACACACGCAGGCCGAGTGGGGGTGCGCCACCGGGCCTCTCCGGATGGATGCAAGCTCGCTCTGCTGTTCGCCGTGAGCTCCGATCCTATCGAGAGTCTCGACACAGTCGGACCTGACGAGCCGCGATCCTGCTCAGAGATTCGGAAGCCTCCCCATGCAGATAACTCCTGAGATCGAAGAGCTGATCGATCGGGCCCTTGCCGAGGATCTCGCCCTGGGGGACCCGACGACCGATTCGCTGATACCCGAAGGTCTCGCAGGGGCGGCGGGGATAATCTCGCGGCAGGACGGTGTGGTGGCCGGCGGGTCCGTTCTCGCCGCTGTCTTCCGCCGCATCGACCCGTCGGTACGGGTAGCCGTCGGGAAACCGGACGGCTCGACCGTGCGCGGAGGCGACGAGATCGCGAGGGTCGAAGGGCCGCTGGCCTCGATGCTGAAGGCAGAGAGGACGGCCCTGAACTTCGTTCAGCGGCTCAGCGGCATCGCCACGACTACCAGCACATACGTGAAGGCCGTCGAGGGTCTGCCGGTCCGTATCGTCGACACCCGCAAGACGACGCCGGGCCTTCGGACGCTCGAAAAGGCCGCCGTTCGGGCCGGAGGAGGGTCCAACCACCGGATGGCGCTGGCCGACGGCGTTCTCATTAAGGACAATCACATCGACGCGCTGCGCAAACGAGGGATGAGCCTGAGGGACATCGTGGAGCGCGCGCGGTCCGGGTCTCCCCATACGCTCAAGATCGAGGTGGAGGTAGAAGGCCTGGACGGCGTGCGGGAGGCGTTGGACGCCGGGGCGGACATTCTCATGCTGGACAACATGCCGCTAGAGGACATGGCCAGGGCGGTGCAGATGGCCAAGGGTCGGGCGATCACCGAGGCGTCCGGCGGAATTTCCCTGGACACCGTACGGGCCGTCGGCTCCACCGGGGTCGATCTTATCTCGGTTGGCGCACTGACCCATTCCTCCTCCGCCCTCGACATCGGCCTGGACCTGCTCTGAGAGCCGGGCCGACGTGAACGACCCGCAGGACCGGGACGAGAGAGACAAACGGGGTGGGGTAGGAGGGTACGCCCGTCCTCCCGCGCCGGTGGCCATGGTCGCCTTCGTCACCATCCTCGTTGCCTTGATCGCCGCACTGGTCGTCATTGGAGGCAGGGGTGGCGGCGATGACAGGATTCCCCCAGCCGCGTCGGAGCCCGCCATGAACCGAATCGTCTACGTGGACAGCCAGGGCCAGATCAGGACAATCGATCCGGACGGCCTCAACGAGGTGACGATTACGCCGGAGGAGGGCCTGTTTGCCTGGCCGTCCTGGTCGCCCGACTCGACCCGCATCTCATTCTCCGCACTCGTGCGGAAGCCCGACGGTCAGGCGGCTCTGGAGATATATGTCGCAGAGGGTGGGGCCGCAAAACCCCAGCTTGCGTACGCGAACGAGCCGGGGACGACCGTGATCGCCCAGGGCGTCCCGCACTACTCCCTATGGTCGCCCGACGGCAGACGCATCGCGTTTATCGCCAGCACTCCGGATGCACTCACCCTGTTTATGGACGACCGCCGAACCCTGGCCGGACCCGAAGAGGTGCTGCGGAGCGCGCCCTTGTGGATGGCCTGGTCGTCGAATTCTCGGTATCTGCTCGTCCATGGCGGGATCGACCATTTCCTCGTCGACACCGAAGACGGCAACGCGGTCACTGTGTTGTCCGTGCGCTCCGATGGATACCGGGTGCCGGCGTGGCGGCCCTCGGCAGAGGAGATGACGTTCATCATGCGGGGGTCGAACGGCGCGTACTCTCTGCAGGTCGACCCGATAGACTCGAACGAGCCCACACTAATCCAGCAGACGCCTCCCGGGTCGGCGTTCCTCTGGTCTCCCGACGGATCGTTTCTCGGGGTCGCCCGCCCGGCCGTTCTGGGGAGCACCGTGCACAGCCGGCTCGATCTGATCTCGGCGGATGGAGCGGCCCAGGGTTTCGACATGCCCGGAGGGTTGTTGGCCTTCTTCTGGGCTCCGGACGGCAGCAAGCTGGCCTACGTCCGGCTCACCGACCTTACGAGGACCAGCGGGGTGCTGCAGTGGGTCGTCCTCGACGTGATCTCCGGAGTCAGGCGGCCTCTGGTCGAGTTCATCCCCTCGTTCGAGCAGCTCACGATGTTCCAGTTCTTCGACCAGTACGCCTACTCGCACTCGATCTGGTCGCCCGATAGCAGCTCGATCGTGTTTGCGGGGCGGCTATGGACCCGCGCGATCATGGCGAGCTTGGGCCAGCAGCTTGCCCCGCAGATCTACGTCGTGGACGTGGATGGAGTTGGGGAGGCGAAGACGATCGCGGAGGGCGTCCAGGGGTTCTGGTCGCCGCGCTAGGACTTGCTTGCTGGTCCTGGGGGCCTGTGTGAGTAGATCCCCGCAGGGTCTCCCGAGCGTACGCCGATCAGCTCCCTCCCCAAAGAGACGTATGGTTTCTGAGGGACACCCTCAGACTCCCGGGAAAGGGCTATGCCCCTCTGCACACCCCGCCGTGTTGTCATTCTGGGGCTGGCGGAAAAGACTACTGTCGCCTGGGGCGCCCGAGGTCGACCGAGTCGAGGCTTATGGTGACCGGACCGTCGTTGTGGATCGAGACGAGCATGTGGGCCTGGAACCGGCCGGTCTCGACCTTCAGCCCGGACTCCCGGAACACCTCCACCGTCCGATCCAGTAGAGGCTCGGCTATCTCCGGCGGGGCGGCGTCCATGAAGCTGGGACGGCGCCCCTTGCGGGTGTTCCCGTACAGCGTGAACTGGCTGACAACCAACAGGTCGGCCCCGGTGTCCAGGGCCGACCTGTCGAATCTGCCTTCGGAGTCGTTGAAAATCCGGAGGTTCAGCGTCTTGTCGATGATGTAGCGGGCCTCGGGCTCGCCGTCTTCCCGGCCGACCCCGAGGAAGACCACCAGGCCGGGACCGATCTCCCCCACCAGCTCGTCTCCGACGGTGACGGATGCCCGGGCGACCCTCTGGATAAGGGCTCGCAATTCCTAGGAGTCTGTGGCCTTGGTGGGCGCGGGTTCCTTCTTTGTCTTAGAGTCCGATTTGGACTCAGCCTTCGTCTCGGTCTTGGAGTCGGAATCGTCTCCGGATGACTTCTTCTCGGAGTTCGCGGTCCCGGCGCTGCGTCCCTTCCCGTAGTCGTTGACGTACCAGCCGCTGCCCTTGAAAACCACCGGAACGGAGTGGATCACCCGCTGGGAGTCACTCCCGCAATCCGGGCAGGTCGCCCCCGGCTCGGAGGAGAAGCTCTGCTTGACCTCGAACCTGTGGCGGTTCTTCAGGCACTCGTAGTCGTATCGTGGCATGGGTCTCCCGTACGGTCGTTACGTTAGCACTCTTGATCGGTCGGTGCTAACACCAACGTCCAATTTAGCATCGGAGGAAGAGGACTGTCAAGGCTGCGCCGGTCTACAGGCGTCCAAGTGCCCGATCCAGCCCCCCCCCCCCCCCCCCCCCCCCCGCCAGGCGGACTCGATGTCGGCCAGGGGGAGGTCCAGCAAGCCCTCCAGAGAAAAACGATCCCCGCGTGCCAACCCCAGCTTGACCGTCGGCACTCCCTCCGCCTCGCAGATATCAGCCAGGCTCACAAGCTCACTCTGTCCCAGGGAGACGACTATGCGGGATTGCGCCTCTCCGAAGAGTGCCGCGTCCCACCGGCCGGACGTCGAGAAGCTGCCCTGGAACCCGACACCTCCAGGTATGCAGCTCTCCGCCAGGGCCACGGCGAGGCCGCCGTCGGAGCAGTCGTGAGCCGACTTGATGACGCCCTCGCGGATCGCCCGCCGGCAGGCCTTCTGAACCGCGGCCTCCAGCTCCAGGGCTATGCTAGGTCTTCCCGCGACCAGCTCGTGGACGACCTCGAGGTACTCGCTCCCCGCCAGCGTTGCGGGGTCGGCGGCGACCTCAGCGGCACCGAGAAGCACGACCAGGTCTCCGTCGTCCATGAAGCCGGAGGATACGTGCGCCGACACGTCGTCCAGGACGCCCAGCGCGCCGATGATCGGGGTCGGGTGTATCGCCTCTCCCTGCGTCTCGTTGTACAGGCTCACGTTGCCGCTTATCACCGGGGCGTCCAGGGCTCTGCTGGCGCTGGCTATCCCTTTGATGCACTCCTCCAGCTGGTAGTACACGTCGGTCCGCTCCGGGTTGCCGAAGTTGAGGCAGTCCGTGAGCGCGGCGGGCTCCCCGCCGACACAGGAGACGTTCCGGCAGGCCTCGGCCACCGCGATCATCCCGCCGACGTAGGGTTCTAGGAAACAGTAACGGCTGTTGCCGTCGGTTGAGAGCGCGATCCCCTTGGAGGTTCCCCTTATCCGTAACACGGCAGCGTCGCCACCCGGAGCTACCACTGTGCCGGTCTGTACCTGATGATCGTAGCGGCGGTACACTGACTCTTTGCTGGAGATGTTGGGAGATGCCAGAATTTTCAGAAGCACCTCACCCGGAGGCTCTTTCGGAAGGGGGACCCTGCTCAGGTCGAGGTCCTGGAGCGGGCCGAGCCATTCGGGCTTCGTGCCCTTAAGCCGGTAGAGCGGCGGGTCGACCAGGCTGTCTATAGGCAGCTCGGCCTCCTGCCGCTTCCCCTCGAAGATGCGGGACAGGCCGTCGTCGGTGACCCTGCCGATGACGGTCGATTCGAGGTCCCACCTGCTGAAGATCTCCCGAGCTTGCTCCTCGTGGCCCGGCTTGACCGCGATCAGCATCCGCTCCTGCGACTCCGACAGCATGACCTCGTAGGGGCTCATACCGGCGTCCCGGCGAGGGACCCTGGAGACGTCGATCTCCATCCCCCGGCCGCTGCGGGAGGCCGACTCGACGGACGCGCTGGTGAGGCCGGCCGCGCCGAGGTCCTGCATGCCCGCGATGTAGTCGGTCCGGGCGATCTCGAGGCAGGCCTCCATAAGGATCTTCTCGAGGAAGGGATTGCCCACCTGCACCGTCGGCCGCAGCTCCCTCTCCTCGTCGAAGGTGCGCGATGCGAGGCCGGACGCGCCGTGGATCCCGTCTCGCCCAGTCTCGGCGCCCACGAGCATCAGAATGTTTCCTGGCTCGCCTGCAGCGCTGCGGACGAGTCCGTCGTGCTCGACCAGGCCGACGCACATGGCGTTGACCAGGGGGTTGCCGGAGTAGCGGTCCGAGAAGCAGACCTCGCCGCCGACGTTGGGGATGCCCATGCAGTTGCCGTAACCCGAGATGCCGGCGACGACCCCTTCGAACAGGTAGCGGTTGCGCGGCTCCGTGAGCGGGCCGAAGCGAAGAGAGTTGAGGAGGGCGATGGGCCGCGCGCCCATGGCGAAGATGTCGCGGATGATGCCCCCCACCCCTGTGGCCGCACCCTGGTACGGCTCGATGGCCGATGGATGGTTGTGCGACTCGATCTTCATCGCGATCGCGAGGCCGTCTCCGATGTCGACGACCCCGGCGTTCTCGACTCCGGGCCGGACGAGGAGCCGCGGGCTGTCGGAGGGGAGGATCGAGAGCAGCGGCTTGGAGTGCTTGTAGCCGCAGTGCTCACTCCAGAGCGAGCCGAACATCCCGAGCTCGACGGCGTTCGGCTCGCGCCCCAGCCGGTCGACGATCGCCTCGTACTCGGCCTCGGATAGAGCCAGATCGTCCAGCGCTTTTCTAGGTACAGCCATCTTCACGTCCCCAACCGGGTCGCTGAGCCATCATCCGCTGCCCACCGCGATCAGCGCAACTCCTCCGACGACGGTCAGTGCTCCGGCAACCGTCCGCCAGGTCACCCGCTCCAGCCGCTGCAGAAAGACATGGGCCAGCGCGACGGATATGAGCGGGCTGATGCCGACGAGAGGGGCGACGAGTATGACCTGAGCTTTATCCAGCGCAAGAAACCAGAAGCTCACTCCCCAGGCCGATGACAGCGCGGCCAGCGCGACGAACGACCACGCCCGTTTGGGCGCGCGGCTGGCGTCGGGTGCGACGTGCCGGTGGAAGAGGGCCGCCACTATCAGCGTGCCGAACAGCATGGAGAACGCCGTTCCGACCATCGGCGAGGCGAAGTCGCTGACCACCTTCCGGGCCACCAGGGCACCGGCCCCGTAGCAGAATGCGGCGGCCAGGGCCGCCACGGACCCCAGGATCGCCGGGTTTCGCAGCGAGGCTGGCCCTATCATCGCTGACTGAGAATGACGGCCAGGCCCCCTATGATCAGGATCGTCCCGAACAGGATCGGGAGGGTGAGTGATTCGCCGAGAATGGAGACCGCCAGGACTGCGGCAAACAGCGGTGACGCACCCACGATCGGCGTCGCCCGAGAGACTCCGGCCAGGCTGACGCCGGTGAAGTTGAGCAGCCGACCCAACGGAAAGGTCAGGAACCCGCCCAGCAAGATCCAGAGGAAAGCCCAAGGCTTGAGGCCCACGATTTCTTCCGAATGCAGCGCGAACGCGATGGTCATGGTCACCAGCGTGCCGATGACGAGAGATACGAGCGTGGCGGTCGTGGGACGCACGTGCTGCACCGCGAGCCGGACGAAGATGGCGCTCGCTCCGAATCCCAGCGAGGCAGACAGAGCTAGAGCTACGCCGAGCATCCCCTCAGCGACTCTGGACGGCCACGGATGAGCTCGAAATGGACGCAGCGGCCACGATCGACTCGAATACCAGCCTGCCGTCGGTGCCGCCTAGCGCCTCCTCGCAGCACCGCTCCGGGTGGGGCATCATGCCCAGAACGTTGCCGCCGGCGCTGACGATCCCGGCGATGTTACGCGCGGAGCCGTTCGGATTCGCATCTTCGCTGACGTCCCCATCCTCGGTGGCGTAGCGGAAGACGACGCGACCGTCGGCCTCCAGGTGGTCCAGCGTCTCAGGATCGGCGAAATAGTTGCCCTCGCCGTGGGAGATGGGGATGCGCAGGACCTGGCCTGTCTCGCACTCGCTGGTGAACGCCGTCTCTGAAGACTCGACCCTCAGGTTGACCCACTGGCACCGGAACTCCAGGTGGTCGTTCGGCAGGAGCGCACCGGGCAGGAGTCCAGCCTCGCACAGGACCTGGAAGCCGTTGCAGATTCCGATCACCGGCTTGCCCTCACGGGCGAACTCCTCCACCGCGCCCATGACGGGAGAGAACCTCGCGATGGCGCCGGGCCTCAGGTAGTCGCCGTAGGAGAAGCCCCCGGGGAGGACTACGCAATCGTAGGCGGAGAGGTCGGTCTCCCGGTGCCAAACGTATTCCGCGTCCTGGCCGAGAACGTCCTTCAGGGCATGGTAGCAGTCGCCGTCGCTCCAGGTGCCGGGGAAGACAGCTACGCCAAACCTCATCGATTCTCCGGTAGGGTGATGAAGAGCCCGTCCAACAGTCCTCGACACTGCATCCCAAGGGGTTCTTGTCGGACAGGCAACAAGGCCGGCACCCAGTATACGCGCCCTGCGCTGGGCTGTCGAACGGCCGCTACAGCCTGGCGATGGCTCCCCTGACCGACGACAGCGTGCGCTCCCGCCCCAGGACCTCCATCGTCTGGAACAGGGGAGGGGCCACCCTCTGGCCGGTCGTTGCAATGCGAAGCGAGCCGAAGAGCTGGCCCGCCTTCACGCCGAGCTCGTCGGCGAGGGACCGGAGCGCCTGCTCGATCGTCTCGCTGTCGAAAGCGGGTAGACCCTCCAGGCTGGTCAACGAGGCCTCCAGCCCGGCTCTGGTCCGGTCCAGGTCCATCCCCTTCTGGACCAGCTCGGCGGGGTCGTACTTCGCTTCGGGCTTGAACAGGAACTGGATCAGCGGGGAGGCGTCGGCGAGGGTCTTCAGGCGCTCCTGTATCAGTGGGACGATACCGAGAACCTGCTGCTCGCCGGGCAGATCGGGGATCTCCGGCGGCGGGTAGGCTTTCCAATACTCCAGCAGGGCGCCGGCGAGCCGGTCGGGGCTCGCGCTCCGGATGTACTGGCCGTTCATCCAGTCCAGCTTCTCCACGTTGAAGATGGACCCGGACTTGCCGACCCGCTCGATGGAGAAGTTTTCCGTCAGCTGTTGGCGGGACATGATCTCCGTATGGTCGTCTAGCGACCAGCCCAGCAGGGTGAGGAAGTTGAGCATCGCCTCCGGCAGATAACCCATCTTCCTGTACTCGAGGACCGAGGTGGCGCCGTGGCGCTTGCTCAGCTTGGACCGGTCGGGGGCCAGGAGGATCGGGAGGTGGGCGAACAGGGGCGGCTCCCAGCCGAGCGCCCTATAGATGAGGACGTGACGAGGGGTGCTCGGCAGCCACTCCTCGGCCCTCAGTACGTGACTGATCTCCATGGCATGGTCGTCGACGACGTTGGCCAGGTGGTATGTCGGGAAGCCGTCCGACTTCAGGATGACGAAGTCGTCTATCAGGGCGTTCTCGAACGAGACGTCGCCCCTGATGAGATCGTTGAGCTTGGTCGTACCGTCGCGGGGCATCGCGAACCTCGCGACCGGGACGGTTCCGCTCTTGTCCAGCTTCTGTCGCTCCGCGTTGCCGAGATCCCGGCACGCCCGATCGTACCCGGGCGGCTGCTTCAGGCGCTGTTTCTCCTTCCGGGCCTGGTCAAGGCGCTCCGGGGAGCAGAAGCAGCGGTAGGCGTGGCCGTCGGCCAGCAGCTCTTCGACGGCCTCACGGTATCGAGGGAGTCGCTCGGACTGGATGTACGGACCGTACGGCCCTCCCACATCAGGCCCTTCGTCCCAGTCGAGGCCGAGCCACCTGAGAGAGTCCAGGATCTGCTCGACCGCGCCCTCGACCGTCCGAGCCTGGTCCGTGTCCTCGATGCGGATGACGAATGAGCCGCCGGCCCTTCGCGCGAACAGCCAGGTGAAGATCGCCGTCCGGACGTTGCCGACGTACGCGAACAGCCAGGTGAAGATCGCCGTCCGGACGTTGCCGACGTGCGGCTCGCCGGTCGGGCTGGGGGCAAAGCGTACGCGTACCGTCTCGGACACCTGGTATCAGCTCCTCCGGTCCAGATTCTAGCATGCGGAGAGTCCGCGCTCCACGAGCAGGTTGGGAGCTCTCACCTCAAGGGAGGGAACACGGCTCGTGTTGACGATGCAGGACGCTAATGATACTCTGTCCCGATCCACCCACCCAAGCCGAGCGCTGTATAGCCGAAAGTGAGACTGAGTATCATGACGCAGGCCCTGAGCGGCAGGCCGGACCTGCTGGCGACCCTGGAAGATCGAGGATACCGCGTGACCGCGCCCCGCCGCAGCGTTACTGGGCTTCTGGAGCGATCCCAGGAGGGCCTCAGCGCCGAGGAGATCTGTCAGGAGCTCCCGGGCGTCGGCCGGGCCACCGTCTACAGGACTCTGAAGCTGCTCCAGGATACCGGGGTGCTGTGCAAGCTGCCCCTTCCGGACGGCGCTCCCGTCTACACGCTGGCGCGGGTGGAGCACCATCACCACACGATCTGCATGAAGTGCGGAGTCGTGGGAGAGTTCCGGCACGCCACCATCGAGAGACTGCTTCGGGCGATCGGTGAGGACATTCCAGGCGAGCTTGTCGGCCATCGGATCGAGGCGTATATCCTCTGCGAGAAGTGCGTGGCCGGTCCGGGAGCCTAGGCTAATCCAACGGGACCATTCGTGGCCCAGATATTGCCAGAAGTGAGACTGAGTATCGATAAGAGAGTCCTGCCGGTCATCCTGCAGGGTGGGGCGCTGAGCCTGTGCACGGCGCTGCTGGTGGCGTGCGGCGACGGAGGAGAGTCGTCCGCGGCGCCTGACCGTTTGGAAGCGACGGCGGCGGTTCAAGTGGTGACTACGCTGTATCCGCTGGAGTACTTTATCGAGAGGGTCGGAGGTGACCAGGTCGAAGTGATCAATCTGGTCGCTCCGGGGGTTGAGGCACACGACTACGAGCCGACGCCGAGCGACATCCGGAGGATCGGCGCCGCCGACCTCGTGGTGTACAACGGTTCCGGCTTCGATCCCTGGGTCGAGCGGGCCCTGGCGGCGACGGAGGCCGACGGACGGGTGGTCGTCGAGGCGGGCCGAGGGGTCTCCGAGATCAGCGTCGAGAGCGGTGGCGATCCGCACGTCTGGCTCGATCCGATTCTAGCAGCGGATCAGGTCCGTCTGATCGTGGACGGCCTGAGCAGGGCGGATTCCTCGAACTCCTCAGCCTACGAGGCGAGAGGTGAGGCTCTTACCAGAGAGCTGGCGGACCTCGACCGGCGCTTCGCGATCGGACTGGCCGACTGCCGCAGAGATAGCTTCGTCACCTCCCACGACGCGTTCGGACACCTGGCGCGGCGGTATGGGCTGGAGCAGGTGCCGATCACGGGCCTGTCGCCCGACGCCAGGCCATCCCCGAGGGAGCTGGCGAGGCTGGCCGATGCGATCGAGGAGCTCGGGGTCCGGTATGTGATGGTGGAGCCGATCGCCGACCCACGGCTCGCCCAGACCCTGGCGGCCGAGGTCGGAGCCGAGCTGCTGCCGCTGGATCCGATCGAGAGCCTGACCGCCCATCAGGACGAGCAGGGAGAAGACTACTTCAGCATAATGGAGTCGAACCTGGACAGTCTGAGGAAGGGGCTCGAGTGTGATGGACAGCGGTAACGGTCGAGACGGTGCGCCTCTGGTCGAGTGCCGGGACCTGTGGTTCCTGTATGCCTCCGAGCCGGTGATCGAGGCCGTCGACCTCGAGGTTCAGGAGGGAGAGTTCGTCGCCATCCTCGGACCCAACGGCAGCGGCAAGACCACCCTGATCAGACTGATTCTCGGTCTGGAGAGGCCGAGCCGAGGCACGGTCAGGCTCTTCGGAGAGCGGCCTGATCGGTTCCGCCGCTGGGACCTGGTCGGATACGTCCCTCAGGCCGTCGACGGTATGCGCGGCGACTTCCCCGCGTCAGTCGAAGAGGTTGTCGCTCAGGGGCTGTACCGTGGCTTCAGCCCGCTCGCCATCTGGCAACGGAGCAGCCGGGAGGCGATCGGCCGGGCACTGGAGACCGTGGGCATGTCAGACCTGCGGCGCGAGAGGCTGTCGATCCTTTCGCGGGGACAGCAGCAGCGGACGCTGATCGGCAGGGCACTGGTGCGGAACCCGCGCCTCCTCGTCCTGGACGAGCCGGAGGCGGGCATCGACGCCGCCGGCCAGAGCCAGCTCTACGGGCTGCTGAGCCGGCTGAGCGAAGAGAGCGGGATCACTGTCATCATGGTCTCACACGACATCGGTGCGGTCATGCGGGAGGCCACCACCGTGGCCTGCATCAACCGTACGATGATCTTCCACGGCCCACCGCACTCGGTGACGCAGAAGGAGCTCTCGGCGCTGTACGGCTTCCCGATGGACGTGCTTTTGCACGACGCACTTCACGAGCACCGATAGAGGGCATCGACATCCATGGCGATATTCGACTACGACTTCATGGTTCGGGCCCTGATCGGGGGAGCCCTGGTGGGAGCTCTGGCACCCGCTTTGGGGCTGTTCCTGGTGCTCCGGCGGCTCTCGCTGATCGCGGATAGCCTGTCGCACGTGGCCCTCATGGGTGTCGCGGTCGGGCTCCTCACGAAGACCTTCCCGCCGGCCGTGGCACTGGGCTCCACCACGATCGCCGCCGCCGTCATCGAGAGGCTTCGGGCGCGCCGGATGATGCCCGGCGACGCCGCCCTGGCGGTCGTCCTCTACACGGCTCTGGCCATCGCGGTCGTCGTCATCAGCATCGCCCGCGGATTCAGTGTGGACCTGCTGGGGTACCTGTTCGGCAGCATCCTGACCATAGACATGACCGATCTGTGGCTGGTCGCCGGGCTCGCAGCCGTCGTCCTGGTCTTCGTCGCCGGCTTCTACCAGGAGCTGGTCCAAAGCTCGTTCGACCCCGATCTTGCCCGGACCAGCGGCATTCGAGTAGATTCCGTCAACCTGGCTCTGGCGATTCTTACCGGCGCCACGATCACCCTGTCCATGAGGCTCGTCGGCGTTCTGCTGGTGGGCGCGCTTATCGTGATCCCGGTGATGGGGAGTCTGCGGCTGGTAACCGGAGTTCGCGCCGCGATGGTCGTGGCGATCGTCCTGGGCGTCGCCGGGTCTCTGGTGGGCCTGACGATAGCCTTCTACGCCGACGTTGCGGCCGGAGGCGCGGTGGTGCTGACCCTGGTCGGGTTCCTGATCCTCGCGTTCGGGGGCACGACGGTACGCGATCGGGTACGGCGTGGAAGGGTTCGACGGTCTGGATCGGGCGCGATAGGGCAGGGGGCCGAGCCCGGGGGATCCTTAGGGCAGGAGGGCCCACCCCCCTAACGCTCGGGCCTACCCGGTCCGGCCCCAGGACGACGCCCCCGGCTGGATCGCTTCTAGAAACTCCTCCAGCTCTGTGGGGAGGCGGGCGCCGAACTCGACGTGCTCTCCGGAAGAGGGAAGGGCGAATCCGAGCAGGTGAGCGTGGAGGAAGTGCCGCCCCAGGGATGGGTGCGATCGGCCGTACGTCGCGTCGCCTACGATCGGGTTGCCGACGGCCGCGAAATGGACCCTGATCTGGTGGGTCCGGCCGGTCAGAGGCCGGACGTCTACCAGGGTATAGGCGGAGAATCCGGCCACCACCTGATACGACGTAGACGCTTCGCGTCCCCCCTCCACGGCCGCCTGCCTCTGGCGATGCCGCCGGTCCCGGCCCAGCGGGGCCTCGATCACCGCCTCGGCATGTCTGAGCCTGCCATGGACCAGGGCCAGATACCCTTTCGTCACCTGCCGCTCTTTGAATTGACGTGCGAGGCCGGCGTGGGCCGATTCGTGCTTGGCGACGACCATCAGCCCCGACGTATCCTTGTCCAGCCTGTGCACGATCCCGGGCCTGATCGTGCTTCCCGTCCCCTCCAGACCCGGGAACAGCGCCAGTACGGCGTTCGCGAGAGTACCGTCGGGGTGTCCCGGTGATGGGTGGACCGTCATGCCCGCGGGCTTGTCGACCACGAGCAGGTCGTCGTCCTGGTAGATCACCGAGATCGGGATGTGCTGGGGCTCGAGACGGCTGGGGGGCTGCTCGGGCACCGTCACCCTGATACGCTGACCGCTTCTCAGGCGGGCCGCCGCCCTGGACGGCACGCCGTCCAGGGTCACGTGCTGGGACTCGATCAGACGTTGCAGCCTGGAGCGTGAGAGATCGGGACAGAGGCGGGCAAGGGTCCGATCGAGCCGGTCCCCATCGACGTCGGCCTCCAGATCCCGCGCACGCCCCACCGCCGACCCCGGAGGGTCCGCACCGGGCTTCACGGCCCGGCGCCGCCCGAGTCTTCGGGGTCGGTCGCGTCCGGGTCGGAGGGCGCCGGCCCGGACTTCTCGACGTTCAGGACCAGGGTCGATATAAGGACCGCGACGCCGACCACTATTGACGAGTCGGCGAGGTTGAAGATGGGCCATGGACCCACGTCGATGAAGTCGACCACGAACCCGGAACGCAGCCTGTCGATCAGGTTCCCGAACGCGCCCCCGAGCTGCAAGCCGATCGCCAGCCGCAGCGTCGGGTTGGTGAGCGCCTGCGTCCTGTAGAAGTACAGCAGGAACCCGATGGCCACGATCGACGCCCCGATCAGGAAGACCGTCTGGTTGGGCAGCAGGCCGAACGCGGTCCCGCTGTTGGTGGCGTGGGTCAAGCGGAAGAAGCCTTCGGCCGGCCACGATTGGCGGAACGGCAGGAAGACCGTGATCAGGTACTTGGTAAGCTGGTCCAGCGCTATGACGGCCGCCACCGTGGGGACGACCACACGGTCTCTGCTCCAGAGCCTGAGAGGCCTGGACGGCGCGGCTGGGCCTTCGTGCGGGTCGTGGCCCGGGTCTTGCAGCGTGGACTCCTCTGTACTGATGGAACGTTGCTCCGTCTCTGACTCGATCAAAGAATAGCACACCGGCGACGTGCTTGACTCTCATGCAAGGCCATCGTACAATTCTCTGTAAGTTACTTACAAGAAAGCAGAGAAGCCGTCGGCCAGGAGACGTCTGCGGCTGCTGTTCGACTGGCAGCGACCGTCAAACACAAAGAAATGGAGGACACGATGAAGGAAGAGCCAACGGGCACGCACAGGCTGCGCGTGAACATCGAGGGTCTCGTAGACGACGCGGTGTCCACGGGCGAGGCTCTCGGGAAGAGCATCGAGGAGACGCTTCGGGGGATGCTCTCCAAGAGGGAGAGCGTCGTCATGGTCAGGATGAACAAGGAGAGCCTGGCCAAGCTCGACGAGCTGATCGACGCCGGGCTCGTGAACAGCAGGTCCGAGGCGGCGGCGTTCTTGATAGGGGAGGGCGTGAAATCCAGAAGCGATCTGTTCGACAAGATCGCCGACAAGGTTCAGGAGATCAGGAAGGCCAAGGAGGAGCTGCGCGCCCTTCTCGACGAGCCGGACGCACAGGAGCCCAGTTAGGCCGGCTACACGCGAAGCCTACCGGGTCGTGAGGCCGCCGTCGATGGTCAGGCCGTGGCCCATGATGAACCCCGACCCGCTCGAGCAGAGCCACATCGCGGCGCTGGCTATCTCTTCGGGTGCGGAGAGGCGCCCCATCGGATGAAAGTCGCGGGCTTTTTGCAGCGACTCGGGGTCGGGGTAGAGGTTGTCGTACATCTCGGTGTGGACGCCCCCGGGGCACAGCGCGTTGACCCGGATGCCGGACCTAGCGTAATCGAGTGCGGCAGCCCTGGTGAGGCCGAGCATCCCGTGCTTGCTGGCCGTATAGGCGGCGAACCCGGCCGTCCCTATCAGCCCGTTCGTCGAGGCCATGTTGACGATGGTGCCGCCGCCCTGCTCCAGCATCTGCTTGATCTCGTACTTCATGCACAGCCAGGCGCCCTTGAGGTTTACGTCGATCGTCCTGTCCCACTCGTCCTCGGTGAAGGTCGCCAGGTCGGTGATCGTCAGCTGCATGCCGGCGTTGTTGCAGGCGTAGTCGAGCCGGCCGAAGGTCTCCACGGCACGATCTATCATGCGCCGGACATCGGTCTCCTCCGAGACATCGGCCTTTACGAAGAGGGCCTCGCCGCCGCGTGACGAGATCGTCTCCACGGTGGCATGACCCTCCGGCTCCGATCGGGCGGCGATGACTACCCGGGCTCCCCGGTCGGCGAAGGCCAGGGCTACGGCCTTGCCGATCCCCCTGTTCCCGCCGGTCACCAGGGCTACTTGTCCGTCGAATTCGGCCATCTTGAGACTCCCGTCCTTGACGCGTGGGCTCGTTGCGGGCGCGCCGCTGTGGGGCCCTAGCAGGGTGCTGACAAAAGATTCTGAGCGCCGCCACTTGCTAGATTTTGGAAGAAAGAGAGCAAGTTTTGTATCTGGGGGACACCCTCAGACCCCCGACAAAGGGGCTTCGCCCCTCTGTACTCCCCATTCTTCATCATCCTGCTGGATCTTGTTGACGGGTGAGCTCGCTCGGCGGACTGCGGTGGGCCCCTGCGTCCGGCTAGCCTGGACCCTGGCGCCCGGTGGCCTTCTCGGCGGTGTCGATGGGGACGCCTCGATTGACGCCGCGCTTCAGGCGTCCGTACTCCGAGCTGATCTCCGCCCCGAGGATGAGGATGAAGCTGCTCACGTAGGTCCAGAGCAGCAGACCGATGACCGGGGCCACCGAGCCGTAGGCACTCTCGAAGTTGGCGAACCGGTCGACGTAGACGATGAACAGGTTCTTGCCGAGCTCGAACAGCACGGCGGCTACGATCGCCCCGGGCCAGACGTACCGCCAGTAGGTCTTGCAGTTCGGCATCAGCTTGTAGATCAGAACGAAGATGGTCACGGTGATCAGCAACGAGGCCGCTCGAAGGACGACCCGGCCAAACGTCTCAAAGAGGAAGTCGCCGCCGGCGATGTCTGGGGGCTCGATGCCCTCGGTGACCCGGGCGAAGGTCGACATGCTGAACGAGAGGAGGAAGAGGAGGCCGACCCCTCCAGCCATGGCGAGCTGGCGAGGCTTGCTGAGGAACAGCGGCCGGTCGCGATGGATGTCCCAGGCGCGGTTCACGGCCTTTGTGATGGCGCCGAACACCGCACTACCCGACCACAACGCTCCCAGGAAAGCGAACACGCTCAGACCGCCGCGGAGGTCGATTATTGCCTCGAGGTTGGTCGTCAGCAGATCCTCGGCACCGGGAAGGTAGTCCTGGGCGAACGTCGTCAGGCTGCTCTCGATTGTGGCGGGGGTGACGAAGAAGCTCAGCAGGATCGTGACGCCCAGGAGCAGCGGAAACAGCGAGAACAGGGCGTAGTAGGCGACCCCAGCGGCCATGTGGGTCGCATCGTCCGAGGACAGCTCGTGCATCACCCGAATCACCAAGGCGAAGACGAATATCTTCTGGAGCCGTTTCTGCCAGGCGGCGGCCTTGCGTCCCGCCGCGCTTGCGAGGCGGAATACTCGATGGTCCTTCGGGAGTATCCTCGACATGCTGTCTAGAGTGGGATTCAATGCAGGGTTGGGCGGCTCGTAGCGGCATCCCCTGATTAACCGTAACCGATCCGGCTTCCGATGGCTATGGCGGGGCAGGTCCGCCCTCGGAAAAAGGCCTGCCCCACAGGAGTGATCCCGTGGGGCAGGCCCGGTTCTGCTCGCGACTTATGCCGCTACCGTTACACCCGTGCCTGGCTTACCGTCGTTCCAGCCAGGTGTTGAAGTACATCGGTACCGACAAGACCTTGAAGTTCTTCAGCTCGCTTGTATGTGGATACATGCTGAACCACTGTCCGAGGAAGATCGTAGTCACCTCCTCGTACATGTTGACCTGGATCAGGTCGATCAGCTCGAGCTTGTCCGCGAAGGTCTCCGCTGAGGCGAACTGCGACAGCAGCTCGATCCCCTCTTCGTTGATCGGGTGACGTCCAGGCACGCCGTTGCGGGGCGGCCAGGAGATCGGGCTCTCGCAGCACCAGTGGACGAACCAGTCGGTGAACATGTGGTACTGTTCCGTGTCACCGAAGTTCGACACGATGGTCGCCCAGTCCAGCGCCGGCATATTGACGTCCAGGCCGATCTCTTCCATCTGCTGCTTCAGCACCACGCCGGTGGGCGTGATCGTGCCGTAGTCGGTCGGGTTGAACAGGGTCACGGTCTCGCCGGCATAGTCGGACTGCTCCAGCAGCTGCCGACCCAGGGTGGGGTTCGCCTGGTTGTACTTCTCTTCGCCCGCGAAAGTCTCCAGCGGCGTGCCACAGTAGTAGAGCGCCGGGCAGAGAATCCAAAGGTCAGTGTCTCCAAGCGCCAGCATGACCGCGTTGATGTCGATGGTCGCCTGAACGGCCTGCCGGGCAAGCAGGTTGGACTCTGTCATTATCAGAGACTCGTTCCCGAACGGCTCGTTGTTGGGGCTGATGTTCATGGCCGACCTGTGGCCGGGCTTGTAGAGCGGGACCGTTATCTCGGGATCGGCTGTGAGCCGCTTGAAGAAGTCAAAGGCTGCGCCGTCGACCACGTCCCACTCGCCGGTCTGAAGCCCCGCGATCTTGGTCTCTTCGTCGGGGATCTCCAGGAAGATTATTCGGTCTATGTAGGCGATCGACTCGCCGACCATGTGGCTCGCAGGCTCGCTGCGGGGGTTGTACTCCGCGAAGCGGTCCAAGACGATCTGGTGGCCCTGCTCCCACTTGTTGAACTTGTAGGGGCCGCTGCCTACGTGCTCGCTCACGACCTCAGAGACCGGCGTGCTCGCGATCCCCGCGGGCATGATGAATGGCGCCCAGTGCGGCCGCGCGAGTGCCCGGAGGACGGCGGTAAACGGAGAGTGGACGTTGATCGTGAAGGTCTTGTCGTCCAGGACCGTCACCGGCTCCTCGGTGACGAACTCTCGCCAGAGGATCGCCATCGAGCTGGCGCCGCCAAGCCAGCGGTCTAGGGACTGCTGGATGTCGGCGGCCGTGACCGTCTTCCCGTTGTGGAAGGTCAACCCGTCGCGAAGGCTGAAGGTGTAGGTCAGCCTGTCCGGGCTCAGTGACCAGGAGTCAACCATCCGTGGCTGGTCGGTGAGGGCCGCGTCCCATCCGAAGGGGGCCTCGTACATCTGCTCGGCGACCGCGATCGTCACATAGAAGGGGGTGTTGACCGGGTCGATGCTGGCGATGCTCGCCTGGGACACAACTCGCAGCGTCCCGCCGAATCGCGGCTGGCCTGTCGGCGGTGGTGTCGGAGTAGCGATGAGAACCTTCTCAACCTGCACTACCTTCTCCACCTCGACCGTCACGATCTTCTCCGTCACCACCTCGACCTCTGTGACGACCTCGACGGTGACGATCTTCTCGACCTCGACGATCCTCTCGACCTCAACCTCCCGTACGACCTCTCTCTCGACCGGGACCTCCCGGACGACCTCCCTCTCGACAGGAACCTCGACGGTGATTATCTTCTCCACCTCGATGACCTGGGCCGTCGGTACTACCGACTCCCCGGCACACGCCGCCAGAATAAGCCCCAGCACCGCCACCACCATGACACCGACGACAGAACGTCTCATTGCGGCCTCCTTAGGCTCCGAACGGGTAGAAGCGATGTGGGGCATCAACGGGCCCCAGCTACCATTGACTTGACGCAATCGGGAGGACTCTACACTGGAGCGTGGGGGCTTGTCAAGACTCTATAGGCAGCCGATGGACGCCGCTGCCAGCGACCCATAGGAGGCTGGGAACGGCGCCCGGACCCTGAGGGCGTCGCCGGGCTTCGACCGGCCGGGCACGATCAGGCGGATCCGGCGGGCGTAGCTGGGCTTGCCGGACGCGGGGCACTGTGTCGGGCGATCGGGTAAACTGTTGCACGATCGTCGAGGCGAGGTAGGAGAGGGTACGAGGAGGTGGGATAGTGCATCGGTTGCTCCTCACTGTGATGACCCTGCTGGCCGTTGGCGCCGCCGCCTGCGGAGGGGCTCCCGCGGCGTCCGACACCGACAGCCAGCAGGATGGACGACCGGGAGGGGCGGGGACTTTCGAGCCCTCCGGAAGGATGATGGAGGCGCGCCAGTTTCACGCGGCCGCCTTCCTGGACGACGGCCGCGTGCTTCTGGCAGGAGGTCTGGCCAAGGGAGCCGTTGAGCAGAGGTACCGGCCGCGGCTCTCGTCGGCCGAGCTGTTCGACCCTGTAGCTGGAGAGTGGAAGCTGACCGGCGAGATGGACGCGCAGCGCGAGTTCCTTACGCTTACCAGGCTCGCCGACGGGAGGGTGCTGGCCGCCGGTGGCGCAAACAACCAGCAGGAGCCGACCAACTCGGCGGAGATATACGACCCGGCTGTCGGCACGTGGTCATCCGCCGGCAAGATGAGCAAGAGACGATGGAAGCATGTTGCGGTCCTGCTCGCGGACGGGCGTGTTCTCGTCGTGGGTGGCCGCAACCGACTCCTGTCCCTCGTCGCCGAGGCGGACACGTACGATCCGGCGACGGGAGAGTGGTCCCCTGCGGGAGAGATGTCCGAGCCAAGGGCACTGCACACCGTTACTGCGCTCCGGGACGGCCGGGTGCTCGTCGTCGGGGGCGGCAAGGACGACGGCCCCTATCTCGCGTCCGCCGAGATATACGACCCCGAGACCTCTTCTTGGTCGGGTGCCTCGTCGATGACGTTCGGCAGAGCCTCACACACTGCCTCGCTGCTGAGCGACGGCAGTGTCCTCGTGGTGGGAGGCCTGGGCAGGCTGGTATCTGCCGAGATCTACGATCCATCGACCGACGCCTGGTCCCTGGCCGCCGAGACCAACGAGGGCCGCGCCGCTCACACGGCTACTATCCTGCCGAACGGCAATGTGCTGGTGACCGGCGGGATTGGGGGGCTGGCCCCGAGCGAGGTCTACGACGTATCGACGGGTACGTGGGTGGCGGGTCCATCGATGACCGAATCGCGCAACCGACACACTGCGACGCTGCTAGACGACGGGAGGGTTCTGATCACCGGTGGACAGGGCGAGGATGAGACATCCGCCGGGTCCGAGCTGTTCCTGCCTTAGCGGCAGAGACCCGGCCGGAGCCGGGTTAGGCGCGCCGCAGTTCGGTCGGGGTCCACACCCTGACTGCCACCCCCACACACCGTCACTACTCACACAAGCTCCGACATGCCAAGTTGTAAGACACAAGAATCCGGCGGGAGCGGAGGCCTCCCGAGCCTGCACCCGATCGAGCCTCTCCCCAACACGAAGCGACCTGACGATTTCTGAGGGACACCACTTCGACGGGCTCAAGGCAGGCTCTCGGACTCCCGGCTTGTCGGGATCTGCACGTCCCAGGCTCTTGTCTACCAACCCAAGGTCTCAACACGCGCCCAGATTCTGCGTGAAGCTGTGACCGACGGGCAGCGGCGCCCGGCGCTCCCGCCTAGGGTCGAGGTTCACACGACCCGGCGACGGCCCGGCCCAGCCGGGCCAAAAAACAGCCGCCCCGCGGACCCTGAGTCTGCGGGGCGGCTGCTCTTCCTAGCCAGGACGGGTTAGCGCTGTGACACGCTCCTCTTCTCTTGTGCTAGTCCCTCTCGAACCAGGTGTTGGTGTAGAAGGGCAGCGCACTGATGTTGAAGTTCTTCAGGTCGATCGTCGCAGGCGTGATCGGGAAGAACTGTCCGAGGGACAGGGAGGTCACCTTCTGGAACCGCTGTCGGTTGATCTCCCTGACGATGTCCAGCCGGGCGGCTGCGTCGGGCTCGCGGACGAACGAGAGCTGAAGGTTCAGGAGCTCCTCGTCCTTGATGATGAAGTCGAGCGTGCCCGAGATCAGGTGGTCCTGCACCGGGGTGCCGCAGCACCAGTGCGAGTACCAGTCGGTCGCCAGGCCGTAGGAGTCGGTGTTGCCGAACATGCTGGTCACGGTGGCCCAGTCGTAGGCGGGCATCTCCACGATGAAGCCTATTTCCCGCATGACCGGCTGAAGCACCAGACCCAGCGGCGTGATCGTCCCGTAGTCGGTTGGGTTCAGGATGACCGTCGTCTCGCCGGCGTAGTCGGAGTCGTTCAGCAGCAGCTGAGCCGTCTCCATGTCCTGAATGTTGTACCCGATGGTCCTGGTGCCTGCACTGGTCTCTACGTCGAACCTCTCGCCGTCATCGACTGCCAGAGGAGTCCCGCAGTAGTAGAGGGCCGCGCAGACGATCCAGACGTCCGAGTCGCCCAGGGCGTACATGAAGTCTTCAACCGAGATGCCGGTCTGGAGAGCCTGGCGCGCCTCCAGGTAGCTGAATGGTGGGATCTGAGGGTTCAGGTAGATGTTGGACCGCATACCGGGCTTGTAGAGCCCGACCTGGAGTTCTGGGTCGTCCTGAAGCCTCTTGAGGAAGTCGAAAGCCGCGCTGTCGACGACGTCCCATTCGCCGGTCTGCAGGCCGGCGACCTTCGTCTCTTCGTCGGGAATCTCAAGCCAGATCAACCGGTCGAAGTAGGCGATGCTGGCGCCAACGTAGCCGTTACCCGGCTCGTTACGCGGCACGTAGTCGGCAAAGCGGTCCAGGGCAACCTGGTTGCCCGGCTCCCACAGGCTGAACTTGTAGGCCCCGCTTCCGATCAGCTCGGGTACGGGCTCGGAGAACGATGTCGATGCCTGACTCTCCGGCATCATGAACGAGCCGAAGTGGGGCAGGCCCAGGATGAACACCAGCGCACCCAGCGGCTCTGTCAAGGTAGCCCGCATGGTGCTGTCGTCCACTGCCGTCAGCCAGTCATCCTCCGAGAACTTCCGGATAACCCCAGCGCCGGGCGACCCGGCGTCTCTCCACCGGTTGACGGAGGCGATGATATCTACGGATTGCACCGTTCTGCCGTTGTGGAACGTCTGGCCGTCGCGCAGGGTGAAGTTGTATACCAACCCGTCGCTGCTGACGTCCCAGCTCTTCACCATCCGCGGCTGAGCCTCGAGGTTCGTGTTCCATCCGAACAGGGTCTCAAAGATGTGAGACGATACCGCGTTGGTAACGTAAAAGGCGGTGTAGACCGGGTCGAGCTGGCTGATACTGCCCTGGGAGGTGATCCTCAGGGTCCCGCCGAACCGTGGCTCGCCCGCGGGTGGAGGCGTCGGGGTGGCGATGAGAATCTTCTCGACCTCTACCACCTTCTCTACCTCGACCGTCACGATCTTCTCCATCACCACCTCGACCTCTTGCACGACCTCGACGGTGACGACCTTCTCGACCTCGACGATCCTCTCGACCTCGACTTCCCTCACCACTTCCCGCTCAACGGGGACCTCCCGCACGACCTCCCTTTCCGTAATGACCTCTACGGTAACGATCTTCTCGACCTCGATAATCTGGGGCGCCGGTGTCTCCGCCTCGCCAGCGCAGGCCAGTGCCGCGATGGAGACGAGAGCCACGACGGCCATCAGAAACGGTAACTTTCTCATCGACACCCTCCCAAGAGCCGTTCGATTCCTCGCCATAATCCAAGGGGCAACCAAGCGCCCTAGTGCCCAGTCGGGACACCCTAACGGCACCGGCGCCGGATGTCAACCCCTTCTCGGCTAGCTAGGTATGCCGAAGAACCACGAGTCCGGCATGTGCCGGACAGAGAAAGAGCCGGGCGCTACCCGGCTCTTCGCCATCGTCTCCGCTAGTCCGTGCTCATGCGGCCCTAGTCTCCTGTTCTCTTGGTCTCACCCCCGCCTTCCTTGGCCGGGCAGTGGAAGCACGTGCTGTACTCGATGTAGTTCTGGTCGATGTAGTTGTACACTGTCCGATACGTGCCGTTGGGCATCCACGCCTTCCACCGGTCTTCGAACTTGATCGTGCCCAGGTAGTTCGCCGCCAGCTCGACGGGGTCGGTCACGCCTTCCTTCTGGGCCCACTCGGCGACTCCGACTAGGTCTCTCAGCTCAAATTTCATCTTCCTGAGCATCTTGAACACGTCCGGGTAGGCGGTCTCGAAGCTCGGATGGACTGCCTTCCCGTAGGTGGTTCCATTCTCCTTATAGAGCGTGCCCCGGTCGATGATGGCTCCGCCGGCCACACCGCTTCCAAACCAGGTCTCCGTCTCGGGCGACATTGCCGCCAGGCTCACGTGGATCTCGCCGGCTTCGAGGGCGGCCTGCATCTGTGGAACGGTCATCGAGACTGTCTCGACCTCGTACCCGTAGCCTTCTACCAGTATGAACTCCAGCACGGGCACGGAGATGGCCTCGTAACCGACCCCCGTGTTGGCGATCCTGATAACTGTTATCGTCTCCGTGGTCTCCGAGTCGGCTTCAACTTCGCTCGTCCCGTCTGTCGCAGCGGCCGGGACAGCGCCGTCGCTTTCCGTAGTGGCGCCACCGCACCCGGCGCCGAGCGTGACCACTACTAAAAGCATAGACACAAACAACAAAAGGCGCCTGTTCATGGCTACACCCCCAACCTTGATCGTCCCACTCCGTCCGCATTCGCTTTCGAGCGCCCCTATGTCCTGCCGCGGTTTGGACCAGGAGCCCAAGTTCGGAGTATACCGAGCCCACTACCTGCCGTCAACGAGGAACAGAGCGTTCGCGAGGCTTGTTCCGAACCCCCTAGCGAGCCGATGTAGTCGGCCGGAGCCGTATCGAAAGGAGAGCAAAACCGCCGTCTTCCTGCCCTTCGGCGAGCCTAACCGAGAGGGTCGTCGGCCGCGAACCGGCGCATGACGTTCCCGGTGATCCGAGAGACGTTGTTGTCGTACCCGTCGTACGACAGCGCGCTGCACCAGTTTATCGAGCTTGCCGAGAAGACCCCTCCGCCGTTGGGCGTCTCGAAGTAGACGATGTCCGCTCTCACATATGGGTTGACCAGCCCGTGCTGACTTGAGTCGGTCATCATGATCTCCTCGACCACATGGTGGTATACGTCAGAATGGCCGAAGGAGGTCGCAAGCAAGAGTGCGTGGGCCGGCGTGCCAAGCGAGCGGTCGAAGCGGTCGATCTCGTCACCGGCCGCGCCGTAGTGCATCGCCAGTGCCTCGTGGTCGCCGATCAGATCGTCGTCACCGACGCCCTCGAAGATGAAGGCGGCCCGGGGGTCGAAGCTGCCGGGCTGGCGGCGGTATGCCGAGCTCCTGTCGAAGCCCTGCGCGCTGAATCCGACCCCGGCGATCTTCTGCGGAGGTCTGCCTCGGTATCGCCACAGTCCGCCAAACTCTCCGGTGGTGCTGTGGTAGTACTCGCCCGGCTGCGCCTCCCACGTTCGTATCCCCTTCCACCTCCTCACCTCGATAATGTGAGGCCGTTCGGGGTCGAACGAGGTCACCCAGTAGAAGCCGTTGCCGCCCAGGTACATCAGGCGTCCGCCCTCTTCGAGATACGATTCGAGTGCGTCGAGCATCTGTCCGGACCAGTACTCCGGGTGGCTCCCGGTAGCGACGACATTGTAGGAGGAGAGCAGGTCCAGGCCCTCGAAGTGGAGGTCCTCGTCCGTGATCACGTCGTACCCAAGGCCCATCGCCTCCATCCAGTCGATGAGATAGAGATCGGCGGCGAGGCAATGGGTGCCGCCGCGTCCCCTCGTATAGAACTTCGGTCTGATGGCCGGGATCGGCACCAGACGCGTCGCATAGCAGACGCCGCTGCCGTCTCGATGGCTGTCGTACAGGCCGTTCAGGCCGTTGTCGACGATATACTGGTACTCCTCCTCGTGCAGGCTCAGGTCCGCGTTCGGGACCAGAGGCGCCAGGGTCTCGTCCAACTCCAGATGCTCGTTCCCGTAGGCGACGTAGCAGAGAGTGGAGGCCAGAAAGGCGATACGGGCCGTCGGCTGGCGCTTCGTGGGCCTCACGAAGAACGGGATGTAGTCCTCGGCGCCGTCTGCCGTGAGGCGGGCAGCGTAGACGCCGCTCCGCAGGTCGCCGGGTATCTTCAGCGAGAAATCGACGTCCCACCCGGCGTCGTCGAGATCGTCGTCGTGGAAGTGGATGGCGCCGTACTCGGCCGGAGCGAACTTGAAGTCGACGGCGCCGCCCGTCCAGTTATGCCCGGTCATGGCTCTGGCCGGCATGTTGACGACCCGGCCGTGGAGCAGGTGCCGCGAGGTATCGACCGCCCGCTGGGAGGAGGCGTTGATGGAGAAGTCCCACGCGGCGGCGAGCCCGTCGCTCATACTCCTCGCCGGTGCGTCGCGCCGGAGCGACTCGATCTCGCCGAAGCTCAGCGGTCTGGACCATAGCCTCGGACCGTCGATCTTGCCGTTGAAGTTCCCTGAGACTTCAGAACCGCCGGAGGAGTACGCCGCGATGATGAGCGGATCGTCGCTCTCGCCGGCGCCAAAACCCTCGGCGGAGGCCTCGACTGCCGCGCTAGAGTCCTCAAGCGCCCGGTTCAGCATGGGGTCCTGGTGGAGCCAGACCCTGCCCTTAGCGGCATCGTAGACGGCGGCAACGAAGTACCACTCCGAGCTTCTGAGGGCCCTGCCGCTGCTCACCTTGAGGACTTTGTTCGGCCCGTCGCCAAGCCACAGGGCCAGGCAGCCGTTCTCGTCGACGAACAACCCGAAGCCATTCTCCTTCGAGGCGGACCACTTGGTCATGATCCCCTGAACCCCGTTGGCCGGGGTCGTCGGGAATATCCATGCCTGCAGCGTGAACCCGTCCCGAGGACGAAGGACAGGGCTGTCCTCGACGACGACGTAAGACCCATTGCGAATGTCCTGGACCCGTCCCGGGTACTCGCCGCCGACGGACGTCGTTATCAGCTCCTCCTTGAATCCGGGTCCTTTGGGGTTGGGGTCGCCGTGGATGAGCCGGACGATGTCGGCACGGTACGAAGGCAGCGCGCAGCTGACCATGAAGTTTATGGTCTCGCCGCGCCTGACGCTCATCGGATCGGAGTAGCCGGTCAGTTTCAAGAGGGTCTCCTTGCTGGCTGCGTTGTCGGGCCGGAGCGGCAGAGCGGATGATAGTCTGGCCCATCCGGGCATGTCAACACCGGTTGACAGAGCCCAGGGCCGACAATACGATCGGGTCTCTGGCCGGCGGCACGTTGCCTCCGAACGGTCCGGTCCTCGGCCAGGGCTTCAGTTAGGAAAAGATGTCGCACGTCGAGCTATCCTGTACAAGCTGTGGAGCCTCACACGCCTCCTCGGTTCGGCTCTTGCGCTGTCGGGACTGCTCGGCCCCGCTCCACGTGGCATACCGCGAGGAGAGCGCTGACTTTCCGGGGGCTCAGCCCGGAGGGTGGCGCGGCCCCCTGGTACCGAGCCCGATCCACGATCCCGGAGCGCTGGTCGATCTTGGCGAGGGACACACGCCTGTTGCGCGCCTTCCGGCGCTCGGGGAGGCGGTGGGAGTACGAGAGCTGATCGGGAAGCTTGAGTTCCTGAATCCGACCGGCTCATTCAAGGATCGGGGATCGTCCGTGATGGTCGCGGCCGCCAGAGAGCATGGGGTACTGGCCCTCGTGGAGGATTCATCTGGAAACGCGGGAGCCTCGGTTGCGGCCTACGCCGCTCGTGCCGGGATGGACGCTCACGTCTTCGTGCCGTCCGGAGCGCCCTCGGCCAAGGTCGGCCAGATTCGAGTCTACGGGGCGGAGGTCCACACCGTCGAGGGGTCCAGGGAGGCGGTAGGTGACGCGGCGGCCGCCTTTGCGACAGAGCACGGCCTCGTCTACGCATCTCACAGCCTCAGCCCCTACTTCCTGGAGGGGACCAAGATGTTCGCATACGAGGTCGTCGAGCAGTTCGGAGGGGAGTTGCCGGAGCACATCGTGATGCCGGTCGGCAACGGCGGACTGTACCTCGGGACCTGGATCGGGTTCCGAGAGCTTGTCGAATCGGGGCGGGTCACGAGGATCCCCCGGCTCCACTGCGTCCAGGCGCGCGCGGTCATGCCGGTCGTCGCCGCGTTTCGAGGAGAGGACTGGGACGCTTCGTCCGGCTCGACGACCGTCGCAGGCGGGATCGCCGTCGCGGCTCCGGCCAGAAAGGCCGAGATCATGGACGTCCTGCGCGAGAGCGGCGGGTCAGCGGTGGCGGTCGAGGAAGCCGACGTCCTGGCCTGGCAGCGCTCGCTGGCGGAGCGAGAGGGGATCTACGCCGAGCCGACCTCGGCCGCCGCGCTTGCCGGTCTGAGCGCACTGGTGCAGGCCGGAACAATCGGAAGGTCCGATCGGGTTCTCGTGCCCCTGACCGGGTTCGGGATGAAGGATGCGCCGCCGTCCTGAAATAGTGCCCCCTTCCTAACCTTCTCGGTCGGGGAGAGGGACCTGGCGGGCCGCGCTCATTGGGCTCCCGAGAATGCCTCGAAGACCGCGCGGAACCCGTCGAGCGAGCCCTCCAGGGTCGCGTCGTCGACGCAGAACGAGATGCGGAAGTGGTCCGGCGCCCCGAACCCCGTGCCCGGCACCACCAGCACGCGGCGCTCCGCCAGCTCTGAGACAAACCTCACGTCGTCGATCGGACACCGGGGGAACATGTAGAATGCGCCCTGCGGCCTCACCAGGGAGTACCCGATCGCCCTGAGGCCCTCATACATGAAGTCGCGCTTCGCCTGGTAAACTCCGACGTCCACGGTCACGGATTGCAGGTCCCGCACGATGTGCTGCATCAGGGCCGGGGCATTGACGAACCCCAATATCCGGTTGGAGAAGACGAGGCCGTCCATCAGCTCCTCGATGTCCGGGTAGCCGGGGTTCACCGCCAGGTACCCGATCCGCTCTCCGGGCAGAGCCAGGTCCTTGGAGTGTGACGTCGCCACGATGGTCCTCTCGTGGTGCCGGAAGACGTGCGGGTACTCCATCCCGTCGAAGAGGAGCTTTCGGTAGGGCTCGTCGCTCACCAGAAAGATCTCCCGGCCGAACTCCCTTTCCTTCTTACGGATGACCTCACCCAGCCTGGCCAGAATCTCCGGGCCGTAGACCACTCCCGTGGGGTTGTTCGGCGAGTTGATGAGGACGACCCGGGTCGCAGGATTGAGCGCCGACTCGAACGCGGCCAGGTCGGGCAGGAAGTCCTGGTCCGACGGAACGACCCGGCAGGTGCCCCCGTGGTTGTCCGCGTAGAACTGGTACTCGACGAAGTACGGCGCGAAGACGATCACCTCGTCGCCGGGGTCGAGCAGGGTCCTGAGGGCCACGTTCAGCGCACCCCCAGCTCCGCAGGTCATCACGACCTCGTCCCGTGTGAACCCCAGTCCGGTCTCCTCCGTCAGCTGGGATGCGACGGCAGCCCGGGTGTCGTCGTAGCCCGCGTTCGGCATGTAGCGGTGCATGCCTGGGACCGGAGCGTCGGCGATCTCCCTCAGCCGATCGAAGAAGCGGGGAGGGGGCTCGATCACGGGGTTGCCCAGGGACAGGTCGAAGACGTTCTCCGCTCCGTACTGCGCCTTGAGGGCGATCCCCTCCTCGAACATCTTGCGGATCCAGGAGCCCTGCTCCATGAAGGTCCGGATTCTCTTCGAGACGGCCATGACGTCTGCCCTTCGGAAAGGTTCCAGCGCCAGCCGAATCTAGCCTCTGCGGCTCGCCCTGTCAACACGAGACGCTGGCTCCTATGACCTTCTCCGGTGCCGCCAAAAGCGGGCTGCACTTGACATGAGAACGAACGTGCGATACTTGTCTAGGACATGTTCGGAACTTAGAACAGAGGAGGAGGTTCAGAGATGACGCAGTCATGCCCCAGATGCCAGGGCTACATGCATATCAGTAGCGACCAGTACGGCACCTACCGCGAGTGCCTCCACTGCGGATACCTGGTGGACGTCGTGGACGCCGGCCGGCGCGACGAGCCTCGCCGCTCTCCGCCCACAACGAAGAGGAAGCAGGCGGCGTAGGCTGGGCGATCGGATTCTCGACCGGGCCGTGTCACCAGAAGACGTTCAGGGGGACACGGCGACCCGGTCGAGGATCTCGTCGATCAGCTTCTCAGCCCCTGGCGATCTGTCTTCCGCGTATGCGACGACCCAAATGGCCTGTCCACCGCCCAGGGTTATCAAAGTCCCCATTCTCCCGGAATCCGCATCTCGCGAATCGATACGGTAACCTGGGTTGAGGCGCTCTAGATACGCTGGGCCCCTCGAGACCTCAACACCGGCTGCCCCGCTGGCGGCGCCGTAGTCGAACACGTCGCCGTAACCGTTATCCGGGTAGATGCTCACCACGACGCCCTCCAGACCGGACGGGGACTCCGCCCAGTAGTCGACGCCGTCGAAGGTGTACACGATCCAGTCCGGGGGGTGTGCCACCGTGTATCCGTGCTCGAGGCTCGTATAGGTCGACGGCTCGAATGACTCCTGGACCCTCAACAGAATGTCGGAGACCGCCGAGCGGGGAGACGACAAGTCCGGGTCGCTTACCGCCGTCACCACGATCTGGTGTCTTCCGAGGAGATACCAGTGAGTCCGCCCGTTCCAGGCGAAGCCGTCACCGTCCACATACTCATAGATGAACTCGTGTGCTTGAACGGCCAGCGTCGTTCGAATCTCCCGGCTTTCGAGGACCCGGAAGTCGGACCAACCGTCCAGTGCCGCGGGCTCCCAGTCCCGGATGTAGCTCTGCAGGGTGGGATACGTCTGAGGGTCGATGTCGGTGACGCCTACGATAATCGTGCTGTTGGTATCGGGGTGCCAAATCTGGACACTTTGCGGCAGGCTCGAATCGATGAGCCAGCCGGACGGTATCTCAATCTCGTACCAATAGTCGTTGCTGGTGTATGAGGCCTCGGCCGTTGCCAGGGAGGACGGAGTAGGAGATGGCGCTGGATCCTGGACATCGTCGACCAGCCTGAAGCTGTTCAGCATGGCGTCGATGACTGCCGCGTATGAATTCAGCGAGTGCTCGCAAGCGGAGCCCTCTATGTCATAAATTGCGCTTCCTTCAACCACCACCACTGCCGTCACCCTCTGGACGCAATAGGCGGCAGCCGCTTGGAGCCGGTATTCTATCTTGCTCGCGCTTGCTCCGGACCCAAGAGCGGTCAAGCTGCGAGCCGAGAGTTCGAAGAGTGCGAGTCCCTCTCCTGCCAGAGTATCGAGACGGAAGTCGATGTACGTCTCGGACGTGTACCCGCTTACCTGGAAGACGGCGACACTAAGGTCCGCGAAGTCATCGACCTCAATCAATACCCAGCCTTCCTGCTGCTCCACGACGACCCATCCGGGTGCTACGTCGATCTCGTATCCGTCTCGCGTATCGCGGTAGGTCTCCCATTCCGTCGTCACACTTACAGGTGTTGGGGTCACGGTCGGGCCGACGCGAGCGACGGTGCCGCCAAGGAGAGAGGGCAGCAGTCCCTTGACGTGGTTGATGGAGATCGCGAAGGCTATTCCTTGGACCGGCCGGCCACCCGTAAAGTCGATTCTGGAGGTGTTAATGCCGATGACGTCTCCCCTGAGGTTGATGAGGGGCCCGCCGCTGTTGCCCGGGTTGATGTCGGCGTTGGTCTGAAGGTATGACACGCCCCCGTACTGGCGCCGGGATGAGATGATTCCGTTGGTGACCGATGAGCTCGTTCCCAGCAGATTGCCCAACGGATAGCCGATAGCGGCCACGCTTTCAGCGACCCCGGTTGCGTCCGAGTCCCCGAGAATCAGGACCGGGAATTCTCTTGGGCCACCCACCTTGATGACGGCCAGATCGACGTTCTCATCGACGCCTACGTCGGGAATGACCTCTGCGAGGGTGGGCGTCGGCGCCGGGGTAACCATTGCCGATGGGGTGAAGGTTGGCGTCGGTGGCACGGGAGAAGGAGTCGACGTCGGCGTCGGCGATGGAGTGGCGGTGGATGTGGGGGACGCCGTCGGGGTCGAGGTGGGCGTCTCGCGTGCCTCGATCTCCTCGGACACCCTGGCCGACACGGTGGCCTCAATGTCCGGAGTCGCTCTAGGACTGACGGTCGGCAGCGCGGCCCGAACCGCCGCCTGGACCGTGCCCTCGATGTCCACCGTGGTGGGCTCCGCCGATGTGAGGCACCCCGCGGCGAACAGCAGCCCCAGAGGAAGCCAAATGAGTCCAGCCCGATTCAACCGCATCGCATGTCCAACCAAGACGCCGGGGTCGCTGCCACAGGCGCCATGATAGCAGACCTGTTTCTGCCGCCAGTACTCGGGTTGGGGAGGAAGGCCGGACTCTCGACCCGGCCTCGCAGCAAGAAGCCGCCACCGGTGTGGCCGCGACGTGGAATACTCCTGGAAGCTGACCGAGCCCGATGAAGGGGGCGGGGGCGGAGGCTGCGCTCCCGGTCAAGATGAAAGGGGAGCCAGCGCTGGCTCCCCTTGCGGGCTTAGCACGCGCCGAAAAGCGCGTCAACGGGTTTCGTTTGCTCGGCTGAAAGCTCCAACCTGCGGGGAGGAGCCGAGAGAAAGGCTCGGTGCGGTACCTTGAACGGGGGATCAGAGATGACACGTGCGGTTCGGCCCGAACGCCCCGCCCCCCGACCGTCGTGATAAACTGGACCGCGAGGAATCCACCCGAGGGCAGCGGGCTCGTAGCTCAGTGGTAGAGCGGTCGGCTCATAACCGATTGGTCGCAGGTTCGAACCCTGCCGGGCCCACCAGCACAGCACCACCAGCACAGCAAATGGGCCCCCGGTGTCGCGTCACCGGAGGCCCTGAGGAGGAGTCAGTGCTGTGCCAATCTGGTGCGGCGAGAAAAGGGGCGCTATCGGCGCTGCACTGACGGCGGTGACGATACCATACTCTGTGCTGTCTGGCAACCCCACCACAAGATGTTGGTGAAAATCTGTTGTGAAGCTGTTCACAAACACCCGACCCGGATGCCCTGGACCCACGCATCGGTGCGGCCATTGACGGCGTCACGGTCGGTCGCCACCACGATGGAGCTGGAACTCTGATCTCGGCCTCGAAACGTCCCGTCGCAATCGTCATTGCTGTGGCGATCCTCGCGATCGTCGCCGCGGCATGCTCGTCGGGGACCGAGGCTCCGACCGGCGAGGACGCCCCGGTCGCGACCGAAACTCCCTCGAATCCGACGGTCACACCGACGGAGACGGGCAGCGAGGTCCTGAGGGTCCTCATAGCGTCCACCGACCTGGCGGTCGGCCGGAACAGGGTCGTCTTCGCAGTCCTGGATGAAGAGTTGTCGCCGCTGCGAATTCCAGAGGTTCGATTCACGCTAACCTACCTCGGCGCCAGTACCCCTGAGGTCAGGTCGCAGGGCACGGCGGTGTTCAGGCAGTGGCCAGCCAACCCGGGTGGCGTCTATGCCGCCGGCGTCTCGTTCGATGACCCCGGACGGTGGGGTCTGGAGGTTCGGATTCCGGGGGACGGCGGCGTCCTCGTGGGAAGGGCCGGTGTCGTGGTCAACCAGGAGAGCGCCTCGCCGGCTATCGGACGGCCGGTGCCGGCCAGCCGCAACAAGACCCTTACGGACTCGGACATCTCCGAGCTGACGACATCGGCGGTCCCCGACCTCGATCTGTACCGAATCACCATCGCCGAGGCGATCTCGGGCGGCATGGCCACGCTGGTCACCTTCGCGACGCCGGCGTTCTGTACGTCGGCGACATGTGGCCCGCAGGTCGAGGTCATTTCCGCCATCAAGGAGCGACATAGAGGAAGGGCGAACTTCATCCACATAGAGGTGTACGACAACCCGCACGAGATGGACGGAGACCTCAGCAAGGGCCGGCTCTCGCCGTTGCTTGACGAGTGGGGTCTCCGCTCCGAGCCCTTCACCTTTGTGATCGACGTCGACGGCCTGGTATCCGCCAAGTTCGAGGGGTTTGCGACGGAGGACGAACTGGAGTCCGCTCTCCGGAAGGTGATCGCATCGTAGCGAGAGGGCGCGGCCGCCGAGGCACCGATCCCTGTTCAGAGGAGGTCTCGTGACCCGTTTGCTGCTGCCGGTTGTGGTGTTCGCGGCAGCGGTGTTCGCGCAGCTGCCGAGCCCGAGCGTTGCGCTGGGGCATGGCCAGGGCACCGAGATATTCAGGGAGCGTCAGGGCCGGTACGAGCTCGTGGTCGCGATACAGCCTGCCAGGCCGGTCCTGGGGTCGGTACACTTCACCATCACGCCGCTGGACGCCGAAACCTCGACGGTGGTCTCCGACGCCCGGGTCACGGTCGTCGCCAACGACGAGGCGGATCAGCCCACGTATCAGGCGCAAGCGGTCAACTCCCCCGAGTGGCCTCAGTTCTACGACGCCAATTTCACGATGGAGTCGGAGGGCGCCTGGACACTGGCGATCGAGGTAGCCAGCCCGTCGATGGGTGAGGCGACGTTCGTCGTACCGTTCGAGGTTGGGCCGCCGGCTATCGGGGCGAGCGCGGCGGGGATGATCGTCTGGCTCGTCGTCATCGGCGTCCTGGCCGGCGGGACGATCCTGGTCTGGCGGAGCTCCCGACGGGCCCACAGCCGAGCCTAGCCGGCCGCCGAAGGGGAGACGCTGAGCGGTCCAGGCAAAGGGGCATTGCCCCTCTGCACACCCCCGATTTCGTCATCCGGCCGAGGACTGCTCCGGCGGTGGCTCGACCGGCTCACCGCGGACGGCCAGGCTCTCAGACTCCTTGCAATCCCGACAAGTCGGGATCTGCAAACCGCGTATGCTGTCATCCTGCTGGACACTTGGCAGACGAGGACCCGCCTCCCTGCACCCCCCGGTCCTCTTCTCTTGGAAGCGGCTCCCAGCCGCAACGGGCTCCGCCCCTCTGCCCACCTCATATTTCATCATCCTGCCTGGGACCGCTCCGGTGGGTCGACGGGCCCACCACGGACGGGCAGGCGGTCAGGGGTCTGCGATGTTGTCGATGACCAGCCGGTCGTCCTTGCGATGGAACGTCACGACGACTTCCACGCCCAGCACCATGTGCTCCCTGAGATGGGACGGCGTGAACCCCGGGAACTCTCCTCCCCCGAGCAGAAACGAAGCGCCCGACTCATCCTCCAACACCAGGTAGTCGATCTCCGTCAGCGACTCTGCCTGTACCTCGACGATGATGCCCCTGACGGTCTCGGTCGGCACTTCCACGTTGCCGGTCTGATCGCCGCACCCCAGAGCTGCGAGCGCGAGGATCGACAGCAAGACCGCGGCCACCGAGGGTGCACCCCAGCCGGCTACCGGAAACATAGAGAGTTCTTGGAGAAGTCCCGAAAAGCGGTGCACCTTTTTAATTGACGCAGTTCAACTGTTCGGGTAATTTGGGCGAGGGGTAGAGTACCATGCGTAAATCAGTGCTTGTACTTGGGTTGTTGGTGTTGGTGTGGAGTGTCCCGCAAGTGGTGAGCGCTGAGTCCTCATCCTCGCCGATGTTCGTCATCGTCGCCGATGCCGATTCGGTCCGCGGGTTCTCCCAGGGCAGCGAGCTGACCGGGTCGTTCGTAGGCCTCGTCTCGGCTCTCCATCCCGACCACCGGCTCGCCTTCATCAGTACCGACGATCCCTCGGGCGTACTCGGCCCCGTCGCCCCCGTCGACCCCGAGTTCAACCTGTTCCGGTCGGACGTTGATGCCGCTCTGGCGGCCTCGGCCACAGGCGGGTCTTCTGAGGAGATCTTCGACGCCCTCTCCCAAGCCTTCACGGTGCTGGGAATCGAAAAGGCGCCGCCCGGGTCGGTAGTGTACCTGATTACGGGAGGATCTTCTCTGGACGGACTCGCCTCTCTGACAGATAGGGTCAGCCCTCTGGCTGCCCGCTTCGGCGAGAACGGATGGCCGATCAACGGTGTGACCCTGCCCGACACCTCACCGGAAGTCGCCGAGTTCGTCTCGGGCGTTGTGGCGGAATCTGGGGGAAGTGCGTTCGAGCTGTCGGTCCCGGAGGGTCTCGAGGCGCTGGCCGATTCGATGCTCGGCGGCAGCGGCGGTGGCTCGCTCGTTGGGCTGATCCAGGACGTGCTGGAGCCCCAGGACCTGCTCACCTCGTCCGTCACGGTGACCCCGGGCACCGGGGAGACCACGCTCGTATTCTTCAAAGAGGACCCCTTCGGCACGGTGCGCCTGAGCAACCCCTCCGGACTCGAGGTCGCCGCCGGGGACCCGGCAGCGCTCTACGTCGAGGAGTCACCCCACGTCGTCGCGTGGAAGCTCGTCGATCCCGAGCCGGGGCGCTGGAAGCTCGAGATCCGGGGCGTCCGAGGCCGCGTGTCGGCCTGGCACGTCTGGTCCAACAGATATTTCCTGGTACTGGACTCCTCCGCGCTGCTGCCGGTCGACGACCCCAGCACCCTGATCGCCTACGCCAGTGACGAGACGGGCGCTGTGGAGCTGACCCAGGTCCGCCTGTTCGCAACGATCACCAGGCCGGATGGCACGACCCTCGTCCATGAGATGAACGATCAGGGTGTCGATGGCGACGCGATCGCTGGCGACGGGCTGTTCGCCGTCGTCGTGCCCCCGCTGGGCCAGGAGGGCGACTACCGGGTGGACCTGGAGATGTCGTTCCTCGAGTTCGACCACCGCATCTCGACTCAGTCGACCATCAGGGTGCGGAACTTCCCGGTCCTCGACGTTACCGCGGAGCGGATCGACGACCTGCGGCCGGGCGAGCGCACCAAGGTGGCGTCGGTGTTCGTCCATGTCGCGGGCGAACCGTATCCGGTGTCGGCCGATCAGATCATCGCGGACATGCAGTCGTCCGGCGGCGCGGGCGGTGTGCTTGAGATCGAGCCTCAGAGGTTGTTCGGCGAGGACACGTCCTGGCTATACGACGTCTACTTCACGCCAGGGGGCGAGGGGCTGCACACGCTGACGCTGGGACTGAGCCTGGACTACGCCGGCCGCCAGTACAGCCATCTGGCGGACTCCATCTTCCCATCGTCGACGCTCCCGCCTCAGCCGGTCGAGCTGGAGCCGGTGACGGAGGTACCGATCGTGGCCCCCGTCGTCGAGGCAGAGCCGGAGCCGCCGGTGTCCACGCCCCCTGAGCCCGCGGGCTTCCCGTGGTGGGTCCTGGTGTTCCCTGCCCTGATCGTGTTGGCAGCGTTGCTGCTCGGTCTGAACTCGCTCATACGAACGCGCCCCTTCGGGTACCTGTACACCGACCAGGACGAGCTGGTCGTGGACTTCTCCAGGCTGAGGCGTCACCCCGTAATGGGGCTCCTGCTGAAGAACTATGTGAACGGCAAGGAGCTGAAGATTCCGGGGCTGGAGGGGGTGTGGTTCCGTTTCGGGGGGAAGAGGATCGGCCTTCGCACCTGGCGGAGCACGGGCTCGGTCCGGGTCAACAACCAACCGCTTATCGGTGAGGCGACGATCCAGAACCGGGCCTGGATCGGGACGCACGGCAAGCTGTACAGCTTCCTGCTTTCGCCTCCCACACCTCGGATTGCCGGCAGCCAGGCAGATGATGACTAAGCTAGCTGCCCGTTACCAATCCGCGGCGTCGGTCAGAGCGTAGCGTTCCTGCTCCCCACATCCGCCCGGCATTAGGAAAAGTGGCCGCCAGCACCGGCGGCCACTTTTCTGTTCAACAGACGAGCTCGGGTTGTCTCCTCGATCCCCCGTCTTTACAATGCCGGGATACTTTCCAGGCCCCGACTTCTAGCCCAGGCGCCTAGCCCGACTCGGCGATCGTAACCGTCTTGATCACCGCTCCTTTGCTCGTGGCCCTTGCCGGGTCCCTCTCCGGGAGGCCCAACGCCACGTCCAGCCCCTGGGTTACCTGTCCGAACACCGAATGGATACCGTCCAGGTGCGGCGTGGCGACGTGGGTAATGAAAAACTGGCTCCCGTTGGTGTTCTTGCCGCTGTTTGCCATCGATAGAATGCCCGGTCCGTCGTGCGTAAGCTTCGGGCTGAGCTCGTCGTTGAAGCGGTATCCGGGTCCGCCCCTCCCGGTGCCGGTCGGGTCGCCGCTCTGCGACATGAACCCGGCTATCACCCGGTGGAACGTGATGCCGTCGAAGTAGCCGTCTCTGGCGAGGAAGACGAAGTTGTTTACCGTCATCGGAGCGTCCTTGGCGAAGAGATCGATCACGATCTCCCCTCCGTTCTCCATGACGATCGTGGCCGTGTAGGTCTTGCCAGGGTCGATCGTCATCGGTGGGGGAGCGCTGTACTGCTTGGGGCTGGAGCTCGCGGCCCTCGCCGTAGCGGTCGGACCCAAGGACTGGACTGTCGCAGCCGTCTCGTCGTCCGAGGTACAGGCGGCCAGCGTGGCGGCAAGGGCGAACACGATCAGTGGCATCAGACGGCGGACATGGATAGTCGGAAACATTCTTGGTGGAACCTCCTCGATTCGGGGGTGGGGGTTGAGACGGCCCGGCCGCATCGCCGGGTGTCTGCGGGGCTGACACATTCTACAACCGTCTGACGATCCGCGCCAGAAGCGCCGCGTCGACGAGCGCTGACCCGTCCGGACCTACTCGATGGTTACCAGTCGATGCCACTCTCTTCGGCGGAGCGCCGAGAGGAGCTCCGGATGCTGCCTGAGCACGTGGGTTCCACCTACCATAAACGAGAGAGCTAGGCATAGGACTATCTGGCCGATCGGCTGCGATGTTCCGATGGCGAGAGCGTTGAGGAGAACGAAAGCGGCCGCCATGGAGAGGACGACGTTCCTTGTCAGGGCGAGAAACACCAATCCGCCGGCCGCGGCGACGGCGGTGAGCTCCCACAGCATCACCGCGGAGACCCCGAGTACGACGGCGGCGCCCTTTCCTCCCCTGAAACCGAGGAAGGGTGAGAAGTTGTGGCCGATCGTCGCCACTCCTGCGGCGAGGAAGACGACCGTGTCCGGCACGTTGAGGAAAATCCCAACGTACACGGCCAGGGCGCCCTTGGCGGCGTCGAAGATAAGGACGGCGAGACCCGCACGCCTGCCCACCCTTCGATAGATGTTCAGCGCACCCGGGTTGTGGCTACCGGCCTCCCGGATGTCGATACTCGCGAGCCGCCGTCCGACCAGGTACGCGGTTGGGACGGCCCCGAGCAGGTAGGCGGCGACGAGTGTTGCAATCGTCTCGAGCATCTCTCGTCAATGGTACAGGACGGAGCGACAGAGGAGCGCGTACGGGCGGGGTCTCGTGTCGTGTGAGGGCGCACGGCCGTGCGCCGCTACGGGGACACCGTAGGGTGGCTCGGGAAAGCTACTCGATCGTCATGGCCCGGCGCCACCGTCTCTCGCGAAGCGCCGGGATCAGGTCCCCGTGCCGCCTGACGACGTGGGTGCCGAGTATTATCGTCGAGATCCCGATGTACGTCCCCATCATGGCCGCCGGCTGAAGCGTGGCGATGACGAGGACGTTGAGGACCAGGATCGTCGTTGCGATGGCGAGGGTCGCGTGCCGGGTCAGGGCGAAGATCAGGATGCCGGCCCCGGCGGCGGGCAGACTCACGGTCCAGAGGATGACGGAAGAGGCTCCAAAGCCGGTGGCCGCGCCCTTCCCACCTCTGAACCCGACGAAGGGCGAGAAGTTGTGGCCCAGGACGGCCACGGCCGCCGTTATGTAGACTACCGCGTCGGCAACTCCCAGACGCATCCCGATGAAGACCGCGAGGGCGCCCTTGCCGACGTCGACTATCAGGACGCCGATCGCCGCTCCCTTTCCAACCTGTCGGAGCGTGTTCAGAGTCCCGGAGCTGCCGCTCCCTTCGGCCAGAAGGTCGACCTTCTTGAGACGCCGTCCCACCATGTACGCCGTAGGGATGGCTCCAACGAGGAACGCCAGGGTAATGGAGATTATCGGGCGAAGGACTTCCAAGTTCTCACCAGCAAAGAATCACTCGGCGCTTACCGGCCGACGACATGATAAACCATTTCGTGGAGGGAAGACGGTATGAAGAGTGGGAGAGGGTGGTCAGGCGTCGCCGGCGATGTCGGCCGCCGCCATAAGAGCGATCCGATACCCGAATATCCCGAAGCCGGCCACGGTCCCCCGGCAGGACGGCGAGATTCCTGATAGCACGCCGCGCGCGCTCGGATTCGACAGGTGCACCTCGATGGTCGGAAACCCCACCTGGGCGATAGCGGCGGCCAGCGCCGGATGGCCGGTTGTGTAGCCGGCCGGGTTGATGATCGCGGCGTCCACGCCGCCGTTGTGGCCAGCGTAGAGACGGTTGATGACCTCTCCTTCGACGTTCGAGTGGAAGATATCGACGTCGAGGCCGAGCTCGCCGGCCCAGGCCCGAATCGCCTCGTCGTAGCCGGCCATCGTGAGGGGGCCAAACACCTCGACTTGGGCCTTGCCCCGCATGTCGATTCCGGCGCCGTGCAGCACCAATACCTTCGTCATCTAGCTCGCATCCTCTAACGGCGCGCCCGGCCCAAGACCGGGACGCATCAGATTGTTGGACGGATCGGGACCGGAGGCCCGGCAGCCCGGCGCACGTTCCGGGCGTCAGGCGTGCGCCCGTTCGCGGGCGCCGGAGTGGGCCTGGTAGACCGCAGCAGCGGGTGACGGTCTTCTCGGGAGAGCAGCTCGGCGTACGGACCGAGCGCCCGCTCGAACTTGCGGTGGTAGTACTCGGGTAACGCCGTGGATCGTCCCTCATGGAAGGCCCTGTGCACTCGATCGGTCTTCATCACCTGCAAAATCCGCCTGTACTCTCGGTGGGTCCGCCAGGCGCTCTGAGACCTGAGGGCGTGGAGCACGCGGAGCGGATAGCCCGGCGTGGCCACCAGGCGCTTCATGACGACCCGTGGCGACGACATGTGGGAGTACATGTCCACGAGATGTTCGTAGTAGGTGACCGGATCGTAGTTCTTCAGCGTTGTGACGACGTGAGGGGCGTAGTAGAAGGCGAAGGGCATGGACGTTAGGATGCGTCCCTGGTCCATGTACTGGTCGAATAGAGGGGTTCCGCCGAAGGGGGTGGGGATGTTGATGGTCGGCCAAACGAAGGGAGCCCGCGACATGAACTCCTTGGTCAGCTCCGCGGGTCCGTCTCCCTCGTCGATGTCCAGCCCGAACATGAAGTTGGCCTGCATCCCGGGCACGTACTCGCGGATCAGCCCGAAATGGTCGACCACCTGGTCCAGCTTGATGTGAGGGGCCTTCTTCGATCCGACTCCGGACTTATTCGAGTAGGCGCTCCAGGATTCGACCCCGGGGGCCAGGTAGAGACACCCAGTAGAGCGCAGCCTGTCGAGTCTGGAGGCCCGCAGAATGGACAGGGAGCTCTCCATGATGTAGTAGCTGCGGTTCCCATGCGGGATCCTCTCTAGGACCGAGAACAGCTCGTCGAACTTCACGGCGAAGTTGGGGTCGTGGAAGCCGACGAACAGCTTGGGATACCGCTCGAAGATGAACCGCAGGTCGGCCTCGAGCCTGTCCAGCGGAAGCAGAGCGAATGGGTTGCTCCAATCGATGCAGAAGTCGCACGCGTAGGGGCATCCGATGCTCGCGAGCATCGGCACCATGCTGGATAGGTACGGCTTACCGTCGGCGAAGACCGAGGTCTCGATCTCTGGCATCCGCTCCTGGACGGTCGGCAGGTCCTTGATCTGGCGCCCGCTGGTTACGATCTCTCCCCGGGGCGCGTCTCTCAGGATGTCCTCGAGCAGTGTCTTGTCGCATTCCAGTACGACTACGTCGAAGAAGCGGCGGCAGTCGTCGGGAAAGGCCTTCGAGTGCGGGCCGCCGATGACGGTGAGTGTCCCTTCGCGTCGGAAGAGCTTGGCTAGGGCGTACGCCAGTGCGCTCGCCTGCGTGTAGGTCGAGATGAATACCAAGTCCAGATCGCTGGGCAAGAGGTCCTTCGCGTCGCCCTGCCCGTAGTAGGTAGCGTAGAAGGACTCGTGCCCCAGCTGCCTGCACCACACGCTGATCGCCTGTGGCATGACGCTGGCGTACTGCTTGAGGATATAGTGCGCGTACGCCGACTGGGTCCAGTGGCTGCTCCTCTCCGGGCGCAGGATCTCCAGAACCCCTACTCGCATCGTCCACGTCCAATCCGGGCCAGCGAAATCCCCAGGATGGTAACCGGGGAGGCCATCGAATCGGGCTTCATGAGCGGGTTCCTCCGGGCAGCCCCGACGGAGCGGGACAGGCGGGAGCGGCGAGCCGTATTGTTAGTGGTCGGTAGGGCCGATGTGCCAGACGATTCGGTCAATTATAATCATAGGTGGACCTGGGCGATAGTACCGGACAGTATCCTTTCCCGGCGAAGCTCTTCCGGACGCAGACTCACCCGGACGCAGACTCGCCGGCGTGTCCTGGGCGCCAACCGAACCGTCGATAACGAGGGACGAGAACCGAGGCAAGAATGGGGAGAACTATCCTGGGGGTGTTCGCGCACCCCGACGACGAAACATCCGGGGCGGCAGGCACGATAGCCACCTACGCCCGAAAGGGCGTCGACGTCTATGTCGCCACGGCCACCAGGGGAGAGCAGGGGACCCTGGGGACGAATGGTCTTACCATTGCCCGAGAGGACCTCCCCGCGGTCCGCGTGGCGGAGCAGCGGTCCGTCCTGGAGCTCCTGGGCGCTCATCCCGCGTTTCAGCTGGGCTACAGGGACCAGGGGCTGAAGGATGCCGACTTCGACGGGCTGGTGGGCAGCGTCGTCGGCGTGATGAGGTCTGTACATCCCGATGTGGTCCTGACCTTCGGCCCGACCGGCATATCGCGCCACGACGATCATGTGACCATCCATCAGGCCACGGTCGAGGCCTTCCAGCTATACCGGCCGGGCGCCGACCCCGAGCCCCGGCTCTTTTTCGTCGCCATCCCGAAGGAGGTCGTCAAGGAGTTCGGGGTCGAAATCGACGGGGTCGAAACCGAGCCGACGGTCATGATAGACATCGAGGAGTTCAAAGATCTGAAGATCCGGTCGTGGAGGATGTACCGGTCTCAGGAGGACGCCCAGGAGGTCGCGGCGATGTTCGAGAAGTCGCCGTGGGGCTTCGAGTGCTTCCACCAGGCGATCCCCGCGGCGAGCGACGGCACCGTCGCATCGGGGTTCTGGGAGGACTTCTGAGCGGCCGTATTGTCATTCTGAGCGACCCGAAGAATCTGGGGAGATCGGGCCGCCCGGCGGTGCGGTAACGCCCAGCCCCAGAACCTTCGCCGTCCCGATGCGTCGGGACTTCTCAGGATGACAGCGTGGCGGGGCTGGCTACCGCCCCAGCACATTCTGCGGACTCCCCGCGAAGAACGCCCGGACGTTCTCGACGGCGATCTCCAGCATCTGCCACTTCGCCGTATCCGCGTTCCACCCCAGGTGCGGTGTGAGGACGGTGTTCTCCAGTCCCAGCAACGGATGACCCGGAGGGGGAGGCTCCTCGTCCCAAACGTCGACCGCGGCCCCGGCGATGCGCCCGTCGCGGAGCGCGCGGGCCAGGGCGCCGGTGTCCACAACCTCGGCGCGGGCCATGTTGACAAGGAACGCGGCCGGTTTCATCAAGGCCAGCTGCTCCTGGCCGATCATGTGTCGCGTCCGCTCGGTGAGAGCCACGTGGACGCTCACGACGTCCGACCGGCTCAGAAGGTCGTCGAGCGGGACAAACTCCACATGGTGCTCGTCCGCACGCTGCGGAGACGGGCGGGCCGTCGTGGCCAGTACGCGCATACCGAAGGCGTTTGCGAATGCGGCCATCCTGGCGCCCGACCCACCCAGTCCGACCACTCCCATAGTCTTTCCCAGGAGCCCCACGCCCTCCAGCTCGTTCTGCTCCCACCTGGACTCTCGCACGCTGCGGTCGGCCCTGGTCACCCTTCGGGTAAGGGCCAGCAGGATCGCGAAGCCGAGCTCGGCGACCGCGTGGTCTCCATAGTGCGGCGTATTGCAGACCACGATCCCCTTGGCCCAGGCGTGGTTCAGGTCGATGCGGTCGGAGGCGCCGACTCCCATGAACGAGACGATCTTCAGGTTGGGGCACTGATCGAGGATAGCCGGGGTCAGCCTGGTCCACGCCCAGATGAGCGCGTCGGCGTCCCGGCACCGTGAGATGAATTCCCCGGCGTCCGGCAGGTCGTTGTAGTGACGGACGTCTTCCAGACCGGCCGTGAAGCGGTCCGGCAGCGTGCTGGGGTATCCGAGGTTGTCCGGCACGACCACGAGCGGCAAATCAGCCTCCTGACCGGGTCCGCCGGCCGGTCCCCGGCGCTCGCTCAGCTGACGAAAATGTCTTCGGGGAGCAGTGCCGAGACGGCGTAGTTGGGCACGTCGACCACGTTGCTGATACGGAGGTCGACCGCGACGCTGCAGATGACGTAGGCTTGCTCGCGGCTCCATCCTCGATCACCCAGCAGGTCGATCATGGCCAGGACCGCGTTTCGGCACGCCAGGGTCAGGTTCTCGCCATCGTTCGTCCCGTCCTCCGCGATCGGGAGCCCCACGGTCGCCGCGAACCGTCGTGGTGCGGCCCACGCCGGTTCGGCGAAGTAGTCGTCCCTCTGGAATCGAGGGCCCCGGATGCCCTGTTGCTCCGCCTCCCCCTTGCGGACGTGAAACCGGACGTGGGCGGTGGCCGCCATCTCGACCGCGGTCACGCAAACCTCCCCGTCCCCCTGAGCGAAGTGGGCGTCGCCGGTCGAGAAGAGTGCACCGTCGACGAAAACTGGGAGGAGGAGTTTGGCGCCTTTCGTTAGCTGTTTGATGTCGAAGTTGCCGCCGTTCTCTCGGGGCGGGAGTGTGCGGAGGCCCTCAGCGGCCGCGGGCCCGGATGCCGGCACGGCTCCGTCTGCACCGGGAACAAGTACCGTGCCTCCCCGGTTCAGCAGATCGTGCTCGCGCTGGGTCCACGACTTCACCTGAGAGTGCGACGGCGCGACCCCCGAGGTGCCCATGAAGCTGCCGTCGCGGAGACGTACTCCCGGTAGCTGGGGCGATGTCGCCCAGCCGCCGGAGATCGTCCAATGGACCAGGAAGGGCTCCGTGTACAGGTCGCGCAGGAAGCCCATTCCGGGAAGGATGCTCGTGAACCCCCAGGGTTCGGGAACGACGTCGAGGAACTCCACCTCCAGCAGGTCGCCGGGAGCGGCTCCCTTCACGTAGACGGGGCCGGTCAGCGGATGGACGAGGGACGCGTCGACGCCGCCGATTTCGTCCGCGGTCGAGCCGGGATTCAACTGTCCGTCGAGGGCGTCGCGAGTCGACAGTACTACGGTCTCGCCCTCCTCCGCCTCGACGACCGGAGGGATGTCCGGGTGCCACCGGTTGTGCCCAGTTCCCGGCTGCTCCTTGAGCTGCTTGGTCCGGTCGATCTCAACGGTCTTCATAGGCGCCTCCTGGCGGGATGCCGAAAAACGTTTCCAGCGATCCCCACGTCCCCTTGTTTGGTAAACAGTGGGGAAAGTTTATATCTGAGGGACACCCTCAGACTCCCGGCAATCCCGACATGTCGGAATCTGCACACCTGATTCTTCTTCAGGCCCCTCGTCGATGAACGTTCGCGGATCGTAGCACACTTCAGACGGGCCGATCAAACGGAATCCGTCGGCTCTCAGGGGCCCGCAATCTGGTTCTGGGCCATCCACACATCCTGGGCCGGCGTGTTTGGAGGATCGCTCGCCCGCAGCTCGTAGTAGGCGACGTACGGCTTGTAGGCCGCGTGGACCGTACGAAGCTCTCCCAGAGCGTCGTCGTGGATGTCGACCCTCAGGTCCAGTGGCACCAGCCCACCCGGCTCGTGCACGATGAGCGCGGCGGACCGCTCCGGCAGGTGCTCGCCCGACGAGCTCTGTCCACCGGCGTCGCGGCCGGCCTCCACCGCCCGCAAGAGGCGCTCGTCCAGCTCCAGGCCCCGGCTCTGCTCGAACGCGTCCGCTATCGCACGTACCACCCCCTCACCGGACAGGCTGTTGCCCATCGCTACGAAGTCCGGCCCGACGAGGTGGCCGCCGTAGGGGCGGACCTTGTCCCCGGTCCAGGCGGCTCCGGCTCCCTGCGTCCCGACGATGCCGAGCTGTCGGTAGTCGATGTGGAGGTCCTGGACCGCGATGTCTGCCAGTACCCGATCGGGCGAGGCACCGGCCTGGAGGAGCTCCATCGCGACGGCCCCCAGGCGAGAGTTGGCGTACGCCTGAGTCGACAGCGCCGCCACGTCACCGCGAATAAAGGGGCAGTACCCGCCCACAGCCAGGGAGAAGGTCGTGATCCCGATCCCAAGCCTGCCAGTCTCGGGGCAGCGGCCGATGATCGTGTAGGTCATGGCGTTCCTCCCAGTTCCTCCCGCGAGGTCGTGTGTGTATACTTGCCGCAGCTTATCCCAGGCGGGGTGGAACGCCAACACCGGCGCCGAGACTCCCGTCCTGGGCCCTGGGTCGACTCCAGGAGGGAAACGTGGTCACTCGAAGACTGAGGCAAGGCTGGCTGGGCATACTCGGCGTTCTCGCGGCCGTGCTGCTCCTGGCCGCGGCATGTGAAGACCTGGGCAGCGACGAGCCGATCGAGAACAAGGACGAGAGCTTCAGAGTCGGCGGCGCGCCCAGACTGGTCGTGCGGAGCTTCAATGGTCGGATCACGGTCGTACCCGGAACGGATGGGACCTTACGCGTCAAGGCGACTCTGAGGAGAGCGGACAAGGTGGAGTACCGGGTCAGTCAATCCGGTGACACTGTGACCGTCGAGGCGAGCGAGAAGGGGAGCACGATCGGTCGAAGTCCCGGAGCAGATATCGAGGTGTCGGCGCCCCCTACGACTCAGGTCGAGCTTCGCACGAGCAACGGAAACATCCAGGTTCAGGGTCTGGAGGAGACGGGGGTTCTCGAAACTTCCAATGGAAGGATCGTCGTTGGCGGTGGGACCGGTCACCTGCAGGCCAAGACGAGCAACGGCTCGATCGAAGTCACCAACTTCTCAGGCAGCGTGGCGCTGGAGACCTCGAACGGCGGGATCACGTTCGCCGGCGAGCTTACGCCTGGAGGAGACAACGAGATGAGGGCCTCCAACGGCAGCGTCGAGGTCGCGCTCGAAGGGATCGTGAGCGTGGATTTGGACGCGTCCACCAGCAGCGGCAGGGTCACCAGCGACCTGCCGGTTCTGACGACCTCAGCGGGGGAGGACCGCCTGGTGGGCACTATCGGAGGCGGAGATGCGGCGCTCCTGATCCGCAACTCCAACGGCTCCGTGAAGATCCGGTAGGGCGCCCGTCATCGCCCAGGCGGAAGCGATGGATCGCCCGGCCGGTCTGTCTCGTCGTCCTGCGCGGCCACTCGTTGCCTGAACTCCTCTGTGGAGTTGCGGTGGGGAAATGGCTCGTCGGGCACTGGGACGTCGAGAGCGGCGCAGATCGGCCCCCAGCCGTCGCCGGGCTGCCACTCTACGAGGCGGTCGGCCGGCACGGTCTCCCGGACCAGGTCGTTGTGACGCTCGAAGGCCCTCATCGCAGCCACGGGGTCGTCGATCGCCTCGGTGAATCGAGAGCGCATCATCTCCCTGACCATCTCGTGCCACTGGACCATGTGCGGCGGGTCGGTCGGCGCTTCCGCGCGGACCCCCGGGAAGATGGTCTCGTCGGCGCTCCGCCACCACTCATGTGGGTCGCGCACCGACAGGAGCACCACCGCCTCGGGGAAGGCCTCGCTGAGCTCGGGCCAGAACGCGGAGGCGGGCCAGTCGACTGCGGCTGCGAAGCCGTCGAACAGCTCGTGCCAGTCCGGCATGTCGCCGAACGTCGCCCCGTGCCATGCCGGGATGTGGTCGGGATGCTCGAGCACCTCGAACATGTGGTAGCATGGCTCGCCCAACAGCCGCTCGAGGGCGTGTTTCAGCGACATTGTGGCGGTCCGTCCCACTCCCGCGCCCACCACCCGAAGCGTCATCTCGCAACGCATATCAGCATCTCGTGCAGCATTTAGGCACCTCCCGACGGGCGGTCTTCCTCCGGTACGGTAGCACACCACGGCCGCCGTCGGGGCTCGCCGTCACGACGGTTCCCGGACTCCGCCGGTCCCCCACCTCTACGACTCCGACCAGGGCGTCGCTTATCGCGCTGCCGTTCATCGTGTTGTTGGCGGGAGAGGTCAGGGAACCGTGCCGGCCACACGCCGAGAGGACTGACCCCCAGGGGCCAGCCCTCTCTCTCCTCCCTTCCGGTTGCCCGGGTCTACGAGGTTAGGACAGGACCTCCCACAGCCGGACGGACTGCCAGCGCAGTGCCCTGACGATGGTGGCGAGCGCCAGTCCGATCCCGGTCAGCAGGAGGGCCATTCCGACGAACTTGAACGGCTCGACCCAGAGTTTGATCGCGCTGAAGGTACCCAGATCGGCGAGCAGGGTGCCGGTGGATGGGTTCAGCTCCGTCGCGATCGAGTGGTTCCAGTAGCCGTAGGCCAGGGCGGCGGTCGGGATGCTGATGATGAGAGCGGCCAGCAAGACCATGATACCCATCATCATGAACATCGGGAACAGCTTGGCGGTCATCGGGGTCTTTGGAATCTTGACCTCTACGCCAAGCGCCTGTTGGACCCTGCCTCCGCCGACTCGCAGTGAGCCCAGAATCGTGGCCAGCAGGAACGTCACCCCTCCCAGGATCAACCCGAGGCCGAGGAACTTCACGGCTGGTAGCCAGATCTTCGTCGACTCGATGAAGGCCTTGTCGGTGGCGAGGTCGCTGCCTCCGACCGCCGCCTCGCGCACCGCCTTCGACACCGTGAAGTAGTCGGAGGCGACTCCCGAGTTGACGATCCCGACGACGAACGCCGCGAGGACGAGCATGAATCCCATCGCGATGAACGGTATCCACATCTTGCTCGCCATCGCCTGCATTCCGGTGACCTCTACCGGTAGCTGAGACGGCGAGAATACTATCTCATTGGGTGCTGTACTAACGTTGGTTGCCATGTTTGAACTCCCTTCGAATACGCTTGTGATCCAGGGGCGGTCGACCTCGCCCCACATCAGGCCGTGGTGCTTCGCTGCTTGAGGACGGGCAACAGCTCAGCCATCGTGTTTCCACGTAGCCGCACGAATCTGAGGATGCTGGAGAAGGCGAAGCCGAACCCCAGCAGGAAGCCCGCCACGCCGAGGAACGCGAGCGGCAATACCCAGTCCTTGACGGCTTCGATGCTGCCCTGCTGGGACAGCAGTCCCGATCCCGCCTCGGCGGCGTCCCGCACCGCCTTGCCGTTGCCGAGGTAGTCCCCGGTCATGACCGCCAGGGCCAGCCAGGTGCCGGCCGCGGCCATCACGATCATCGCCGATATCAGCCATATCAGGCCGGCGATCCTGATCTGCGGCGCCGAGCCCTGCGCCTGCGCCTTCAACGCATCTTTACTAGCCAAGTCTCACCTCCGTGTCCTGTGGTCCAGTCCGACTATCGCTGTCCGAATCGTCATGTGTCCTTCATTCCGAACCCCCTGTCTGCTTCCGTGTTGGACCTTGTCTTGCTGATGTCCTCTGAACGGGACTGCACGCCGCCGGGCGCCTATGCGAAGGCGGTGTACAGGGCTCCAACAACTACTCCGAAGAGGATGTGGAGCATGAAGAATCCGACGGCGGTCATCGGGGGGTAGCCCAGCGCGAAGGGGCCCGGCGCCTCCATGTCCCCGTTCCTGATCAGCGGGTGCATCAGGCGCATCGTCCCCAGACCCATCCCCACGACGATCCAGTGAACGAAACCAAAGAGGACGCCCCACGCGGCCAGCGACGTCTCCAGCCCGAACGCGGTGATGAACCCGACGTGTATCAGCCCGAAGACGGCGCTCATTCCCGCGTGAATCATCGCGCCCGTGGCGTACGTGACCGTCTTGCCCCTGAACGTCGCGCCGCCACCCGCGTACGCGACTGTCCCGTCCCGCGCCATCATCGTCCCCAGCATCAGGAAAAGGTTCATCTTCATCTGCCGAGGCATCATGGCGATCCCCATATAGAGGAGCACGCCCATAGCCGCCCCGCCGATAAGACCCGCAGCCACTGCTGCCCCTCCATCGAAACCCATGTTCCACCCCCCGGTTGATCCGCCCGTCGGTGTTCAGCGATCTACCAGTTTTGATGTGACCGGCCTGTCCGCAGTTCGGTGGTCTTGCATACACAGCCGGCGCTCGGACGGGTGAAAAGTCCTCGGAAACATCGATTTCCGTCTCCGGGGCATCAAAGATGCGGGTGGTATGCGCTTTCCGGATGAGGAAAGGCTGGTGCCACCAAGGCTCTGTCCGGAGGTGAAGGCGATGATACCGGCCCTCATTCACCGTCGAAGGGGATCGAAGTCAAGCGACCCGGTCACCGAGGAGCCATGCGCTCTGGAGTCGAGCAAGCTGCAGCTCCTGAGCGCCATGGACATCTTTCAGGACCTTCCGGAGGAGGAGGTCGAGAGGCTGATGGCGGCCACTCCCATGAAGACGGCCGAGCGGGGCGCGGTCTTCTACGGATCCCAGGATGGCCCCGAGGTGCTCTTCATGCTGAAGTCGGGCAGGGTAGAGCTCTATCGCGAGTCGTCGGACGGGAAGAAGCTGACCCTTGCCGTCGTGGAGCAGGGGGCGTTCTTTGGCGAGATGTCTCTGGTCGGACAGCGTCTCGTCGGTACGTCGGCGATGGCCCTCGAAGACAGCGTGATCTGCCGGCTAAGCCGCGAAGACGTGCAGACGCTGATGGTCGAGCATCCGACTGTGGCCATACGAGTAATAGAGGTGATGGCCGGCAGGCTTCAGGAGGCGCGGGACGCCCTGCAAGAGATGGCCTTTAACGACGTCACCGGGAGGGTGGCCGGACTGCTGCTGAGGCTGGCCGGCGAGGATATCAACATAGTGGAGGGGTACTCTCACCAGGACCTGGCGTCGATGGTGGGGTGCCTGCGGGAGAGCCTCACCGTGGTGCTGGACCGGCTGAAAGGGAGCGGGGCCCTGTCCATCGGCCGGAAGAAGATCGAGATCACTGATCGCGCCCAGCTCGAGCGGGTGGTGAGCCTGCGATCTGGCGGCCGCGGCTCTTAGCCTCCAGGGGATGGAAGTGACTGTGGGTCAGAGGCCCTGACCTCGTGAAAAAGAGAGGAGCGGAACTATGAAGGCTACCTGGAAGACCATCACGCTGGCGGAGAGTGACAATACCGTTGACGTCTCCGGAGTCCACTATTTCCCCCAGGAGTCCATGAGAGAACAGTACTTCCGGGAGACCCAAACGCACACAACGTGCCCCATCAAGGGCCGCGCGAGCTACTACGACGTCGAGGTCGATGGCGAGATCAAGAGGGACGCCGCGTGGTTCTACCCGGACCCGCTACCGGCCTTCCGGGAGATCAAGGACCACGTCGCGTTCTACGGTCCTCAGCAGGGCGGTGTGGAAGTCCTGTCTTAGAGTCCCGTCCCCTTAGTTCACCGAACAAGTCCGACGTCGGTAGGGTGAACCCACCCCGGGGTGTTTTGCCCAACCGGCTTACTGTTTTCGACCCCGCCCGAACTGGGTTCGCAAGCGCCCCACCACCGTCTGCCTCCAAGGCGACCGATTTTCGCAGCGATCTTCTGGGACGGGCTAGTACCAGTACCAGTTGGCTTTGGTGACTGTCATTCTGAACGCAGTGAAGAATCTGGGGAGGCACGGGGGCGAGTGATACCTGTGTGCTACCACGCCATCCCCAGATACTTCGTCGCTCTGCTCCTCAGCATGACAACCACAATCACCTTGACCGGGTACTTGCCACTTCGGACCCCCGTCCAACAAGGGGCCCGCGCCGCTGGGTGCTACAATGACGGCTGTCCGGACCGCCCCGGGAACCCCTGGAGAAGCTAGGAACGCTCTGAACAAGTCAGACGGGATGTGGCAGAGTAAGGGCTGGCCCCACCTCATGCCGATGGAGGGCGGAAACGATGGACCAGCCGACGTTCGCGGACTTGGAATACCAAGGCAAGAAGCGCAAGACCCGCCGGGAGTTGTTCTTGGAGCGGATGGATGGGCTCATCCCTTGGCAGCGATTGGAGGAGCGTATCCGCCCGTGCTACCCCCAGGCCGGCCGCGGGCGGCGGCCCTATGCGCTCTCGGTGATGCTGCGCATTCACTGTGTGCAACTCTTCTATAACCTGAGCGATCCCGGCATGGAGGACCTCCTCTATGAGGCCGAATCGGTGCGCCGGTTCGCCGGGCTGCGACTGTCGGAAGCGTTGCCGGACGAGACCACCATCCTCAACTTCCGTCATCTCCTCGAAAGCCACGAGCTAGGCCAAGGCCTGTTCGAGGAGATCAACCGCCATCTGGAAGCCCAGGGACTGCGGCTGCGTGAAGGGACGATCGTGGACGCCAGCATCATCGAAGCGCCGTCGTCGACGAAGAATCGGGGAGGCGCGCGGGACCCGGAGATGCATCAGGCGAAGAAGGGGAATGAGAGGCACTTCGGGATGAAGCTGCACATCGGAGTGGACGCGGATACGGGCTTGGCGCATAGCATGACGACGACGGCGGCGAACGTGAACGACGTGACCGAAGCCCACCGGCTGCTGCACGGGAACGAGGCGCAGGCGTGGGGCGATGCGGGGTATCAGGGAGTCCAGAAGCGGGAGGAGCATCGGGAGCGACGGGTGGAGTGGCAGGTGGCGATGCGGCCCGGTCTGCGCCGGCACCTGAGTCCCGGGAGTCAGGAGGCGCTGGGGGAACATCGCAAGGCGTCGGTCAGAGCGAAGGTAGAGCATCCGTTCCTGTATGTGAAACGGCGCTTTGGCTATGCGAAGGTGCGGTATCGTGGCCTGGCCAAGAACACGCAACGGCTGGTGCTGCTGCTGGGGATGGCCAACCTGCTGATAGCCGCGGGCGGCCAAGCTCGGTGAGAGGGCCAACGGTGACCATTCCCGGCAGCGCTCCCTCCCCAGCCTCTCTTCCCCAACCGCGAATGAGGCGTGAGGGCTGCGGCCTGGGCTCCCCGATCCCAGTCGGCGCGTCGCCGGAGGGTCGAAGCGCCTCCCGTACCCGCCCATTCCAGTAGAATCCGGCTCACCCTTAGTTGTTCAGAGGTTCCCTAGTGGAGCCCGTTCGAGAGCCCAGAGGTCCGCAAGAGCTTGCGAGGCTCAGGCACGAGGTGAGCAAGCTCCGAGGACGCCTTTCGCTCTTGAGCGACCTGGGGGCCCGAATCACATCGTCTCTCAACCTGCCGTCGGTCCTGCAGGCCGTGGTCGATGGAGCGTGCTAGCTTACCAACGCCAGGTACGGCGCCCTGGGCGTCTTCGATGAATCCGGCACGCCCCGGCAGTTCGTTACACACGGCCTGACGGATAAGCAGCGCCGGAAGATCGGTGAGCCTCCGCGGGGGCTGGGTCTGCTCGGCTGGCTGAACGAGATACAGCGGCCTATCAGGCTCGCCGACGTGACCGGGCATCCGCGCTCTACAGGTTTTCCCCCGAACCACCCTGCTATGAAGAGCTTCCTGGGCGTACCGATACGTCATTCGGACGAGGCGCTCGGTAATCTCTACCTGACGGAGAAGGAGGGTGGGGACGAGTTCACCCCTGAGGACGAGGAGACCCTCGCTGTGTTTGCCCATCAGGCGGCTCTGGCGATTCGGAACGCCAACCGTTTCGAGGGCGAGCAGAGGGCACACGCTCAGGCGGAGGCGGCCAGACGCTCGCTCGAAACACTCGTCCGGACATCGCCGGTCGGTGTGTTAGTCATAGAGGCCGGGAGCGAGAAGGTCTTGCTCATCAACCGCGAGGCGGAGCGTATCCTGGGGGTCTCGCGTGAGCCGGGCGATCACCTGGAAAGGTATGAGCAGACTGCCGTTAGAGAAAGTCCCGACGGCCACGCCCTCTTGCCCGACGAGCTTCCGATCCGCAGGGCCCTCGTGAACGGGGAGACCGTGCGCGCCGAGGAGATCCGGTTCAGGTTTCCCGATGATCGGGCCGTTCCCACTCTCGTGAACGCCACGCCGATCTACGAGGATGGGGATCGAATCTCGGCGGCGGTCGCCGTAATCCAGGACATCACCCCCCTGGAGGAGCTAGAGAGCCTGAGAAGCGAATTCCTCGGTGTGGTGAGTCACGAGCTCAAGACGCCGCTCACGGCGATCAAGGGATCGGCGGCGATCGCGTTGGATAGCGAGCGAGAGCCCAGTTTGGAGGAGACCAGGGAGCTGTTCGAGATCATCGACGAGCAGTCTGACCGGCTCCGGGATCTGATCGACAACCTGCTCGACATCACGCGGATCGAGGCTGGCAGCCTGACAGTGCAGCCCGAGTCCGTTGACATCGCCGACATCGTGCGAGACGCGGTATCCGTGTTTTCGAGAGGGGGTGCTGGGCAGTCCATCGAGGTCGACATACCGGACGACCCGCCGAGGGTGCAGGCGGACAGGCGCCGGCTGGTCCAGGTCCTTTCGAACCTGCTGAACAACGCCTCCAAGTTCGCGCCGGACAGGTCAGAGATCGCCATCGAGATCCGGCCCGGCGACGATCAGGTGACGGTGAGCGTGCGAGATCAGGGGCGCGGCATCGCCAGGGACAAGCTTCCGTACCTGTTCAAGAAGTTTGCGCAGGTTCACGATGACGCCCAGAGCCGCCTCGGTGGGAGCGGCCTGGGGCTTGCGATCTCCAGGGGTCTGATCGAGGCTCAGGGGGGACGCATCTGGGCCGACAGCGAAGGGGAAGGGAGGGGCGCAACCTTCAGCTTCACGCTTCCTTTGGCCTCTGGGGAGGCCGCCGACCCGCTCACGGACGTGACCCGGCGCGGTGCTCTAAAAGGCAGCATAAGCCGTGCTTCGGAGCGAACCAGGATTCTCGCCGTCGATGACGACCCAAGGGTCCTGCGACTGGTGAAGAGGGTCCTCGGCGAGGCCGGATACGAGGCGACCCTGACGACCGATCCGCTCGAGGTCGTCGGTATCGTGGAGGTCGAGGAGCCCGATCTGATCCTGCTCGACCTGAATCTGGGGGCAACCTCCGGACTCGAGCTTCTGAAGCGCATCCGGGAGTTCTCAGGGGTACCAGCGATCTTCCTGACGGCGAGCGACCGGACCGAGGATACGGTCGCGGCGCTGAAGCTCGGCGCCGACGACTACATTACCAAGCCGTTTTCACCGTCGGAGCTGCTGGCCCGAATCGAGGCGACTCTCAGACGTCGAGCCCTTCCGGACACGATGGAGGCGCGGCCCCCCTTCGTGGTAGAGGACCTGACGATCAATTTCGCCGAGCGCCGGGTCACCGTCGGGGGCCGGCCGGTCGCACTCTCCGCCACCGAGTACAAGCTGCTCTACGAGATGGCGACGCACGCCGGGCTCGTCCTGACTCACGACCAGATCCTGCAGCGAGTCTGGGGGCCGACCTACTCGGGGTCCACGGAGCTCGTGCGGTCCGTAGTTCGCAACGTCCGCCGAAAGCTAGGGGACGACGCCAGAAACCCGCGCTTCATCTTCACCGAGCCACAGGTCGGCTACCGCGCCGCGAAGCCCTGAGGCCAGCCCCTTCTCCCGCCTCCCGTTACCGCACACGGTTCTTTCATTTTCCCAGCCGGGTCTGTCACGCGCTGTTCACATCGGGATCTTACGTTGGCCTGGTGCCCCAGTAGGCCCGGGCGTATCTTCGGTCCGCTGGATGTCCGAGGCACGCGCTGGTGGAAGACGAAGGCCGGACGATCATGCGAAGAGTCCTGGTGGTTGAGAACGACGCGGCGGTGGGCCGCATGCTGAGGATCGCTCTCCGGAAGTCCGGCTTCGAGCCCAGGGTCGTGGCCCGCGGAGCCGAGGCGATGGCGATCCTCGACGACGATCCTCCCGACGCCGTCCTCCTGGACCTCAGCGTGTCCGGCCGCGACAGGGGCAGGCTGCTAGCCAGGGTGCGAGGGACCGATGGGCGAGGGGCCCCGGTTCCTTTCCTCGTGATCTCGGGGATGGATCCTTACGACGCCGCACGCCGGTTCGGGGACCTCGGCGACCGCTACCTCGTCAAGCCGTTCGAGCCCCGTGAGCTGGCCGACAAGCTGGACAGTCTGTTCCGCCAGGCCGGATAGGCCGGAGACCGCCGGGCAGCTGAAAGTCTAAGACCCTGGGTTATCCACTGTGAAGCTTGCCGTCGCGGTCTCTTCCCCGAACTCAGTCCTGAGCGTGGTACTGACCGTATGGATTCCGTTCGAGAGCTGTGTGGTGTCATAGGGGAGCGCGCTCCTTGTCGGGTCACCCGTATCGGTGCCGGCGAGGTCAAAGGGAGCGGTGTTCTCACGCTTCACAAACACCCCGTCAATATAGAAGTCGACCCTCGACACTTCATCGTCTGGGCTCGTGAAGATGAAAACGTCTCCCGCCAGCGTCCGACCCTCGAGAAGCAAGGGACTTGCCCTCGTGGCTGACGAGCTCACGAGAAGTGCATACCCCCCTCCGACGTTCAGCTCCACCAAGATGACATCCGACTCGAAACCGGCCGCCGTCGCTTCCACCGTGCCCCGATATGTCCCCGGGAGGAGCCCCGCCGTGTCAAAACTGAACGCGACGGTTGCCGGGGTCGTTACGGAAGTTGACGTCACGGAGAGCCATGGAACGCTTTCGGCCAACGTAAAACTGGCCGGCGAGTCGTCACTGGTGTCAATGTCCACAATTGCACTAGCCAGACCGTCTTTCTCAACCGCCACCGAGACGAAAGACCGAGCGAACTCCATGCTCGCAGGGCACCCTCCAGAAAGACGGTACTCAAAGCTGTCGAAAATGACCGGCGGCGTGCCGTCGCCAACGACACCGTATGCCTCTAGCCTGAGCGAGCCCGAGGCGGACACTGCGACGCGGGCGAACGTATGCATCGTGTTGTCTCGGAAGGCTGTCCAAAATGGCTGCGGATCGGTCGCCCACTGAGAGAAATCTCCGTTCCTGTTGCTCAGCTTTCCGCCCGGGCTGACCTTGACCCACGTCACGCCATCGGTCCCGTCGTAGCAGGTCAGAGACGAGGAGGTAAGAGTGATGCTGTCGGGAACCCCGATCAGCGGGAACGTCCGCTCGTACGACTGGTCGTGGGCCGTAAGAACCAGCTTAACCCCGAGGGCCTCGAAGAGCGGTCCGAGCTGCGCCCGCAGCGAAAGGTTGGACGGGTGGTTCTCGCCGTCGGAGAAGGGAGCCACGTGGAAGTATGGGACGACCCACCTGGCGCCTGCGGCAAAGGCCGCCGTGATATCCTGTTCGACCCAATTGCGATCCGCTTCCGGCAGGGGGTTCCCGTTGTACACGGCAAGTATCGAAACAAAGTGAACATCTCCGACGTCGAATGAGTAGAAGCGCTGGCCATTGGAGCCGCTCGGGGTTGCAAAGCGTTGCTCCCACTCCTCAAACCCTTCTCCCAGGAGGACCTCGTGGTTCCCGTACGTCGGCATCATCGGCGACCGAGCGCCTATCGGCTCCATCTGGTTGAACCAGGCGTCGATCGTGGTGTCGAGAGTGCCATACCGCGTGTCGGTGCTGTAATACGCGTAGTCGCCGCCCAGGAGCACGAGGTCCGGGTTCATCGCGGCGATCTCGTCCCTTACCTGTTCGGTTCCCGTCGCGAGATCGTCGAGCCTGCCGATCAGCCCAGTGTCCGCGACGAAGATGAAGTCGAAGTCCGCCGGCCCGGCCGGAGGCGCCGTCTTCGTCGTGAACACGTCGCTCCACACGCCGCCATCGCCAAGCACTCGATATTCGTAGTCTGTGCCCGGGAGAAGCCCTGCAAGTGTCGCCTCGTGCAGAGTGCCGGAGGTCCCCGATGCCCTGAGGGAGCCGGCGGCACTCTGCCAAACAGCGTCGCCCTGCTTCCTGTACTCAACATCAGACGCCGCCGCAGTGTCCCAGGTGTGCCAAACGACGGTGAACGTGGTGGACGGATCCTGCGTCCACGACAGGTGGATCTGGTCGGCGCCTGAGGTTGACAGGTGGACGAGCCAGTCGTCACCGTCGGACGGGGAAGTGAGCCCCTGGCCATCGCTGGTGGTCCCTCCCGAACGCCTGTCGGAGGTGTTCTGCGCGTTGATCCACTCCACCGAGAACGGACCTCCCGTTATCGCTACACTCACCGATCCCGGCGATCCTAAATAGACCAGGTACTCACGGCCCGTCTCCGCAAGGCAGTACCCATTGCTGACGAGACCCTGACAGGGGCTCATCTTGTAGAACGGGATCGTCTCGAAGAGGTCCAGAACATCCTTGATGATGTCGTGCCGCCACTGGCGCCTGTCCGCCAGATCGAGGCTGCCGGTGAACCCAGAGGAAGAGTTGCCTTCGTCTCCAGCGTTGGGTCCGCCCATGTCACCGAAGGCGAAGGCCGCGGCTGACATGGTGATCACGTAGGCGTTCTTGCGAAGCTGGTCGTCGCTGTAGTCGGGGTGGTTCTGGTTACCGGACCACAGGGTCTCCTGAGCATACAGTGGCTTGCTGGGGTTGTGGCTGCCGAGCAGGCCGCCGCTCAACGTGCCTAGATTGGTGGTCTTGGGCCCCTGGAGAGTGCCGTAAGAGGTCCAGGAGGAGTTCTCGTACGGGTCGCCCCCGGTCCTGTTGTGAACCGACAGGGGATGGCCGAAGACGTCAAGGCTTTGGATCTCGTTGCCGAGCCGCGACACGTCGGAGCCGGACATCCAACCCAGATTGGGCTCTGGACCTGCCACGTTGAGAAGGATGTTCCAGTAGGAACCCAGTCGGGCCAAGGTATACCTGATGTAGGCGGTCTGATCGCCCTCCACCGTGGGATAGTCGGAATCTCTGCCGAAGAAGCCCGCGAACGGGTAGACCATTATCCGGCGATTCGCCAGCTCGTCCAGGATGGTCTCCATCTTCCGGTATTCGGCGGCGTCGAGCGGCCAGAGGTTGGGGGTGTCCCATCCAAGGCCTCGGCCCGATCTCTCTCGGTTGAGGTAGTGGCTCGCGACTGAAATCAGATTGTAGCCCTGGGCCTGGAACCAATCGAGGAAGACGGCGCGCTTGTCGCCATCGCCTGGATCGGCCGGGTCGTCCCAGTTCTCGGCGAAGAACCTGTCGCCGACGTGGAAGCTGCGAATCAGGATATGCGCGCCGCCCTCGAATCCGAACCACATGGGATTCGTCTCGTCCACCGACAGCATGCCCGGAATGGTCGAGCTGACGCAGTCGAAGGTGCCGTTGATGCCGGGCGCCCCGTCCGAGAACGTGGCCGCATACTCCCAGGTTCCGACCTGGTCGCACATGAAGCGAATCCTCCAAGCGGTCCCCCCGTCGTAGAACCCCCAGAAGTCGACCGTCGACGCATCGGGTCGCGTGTACGTTACGTCCAGGCTGACGTCGTTATATGGGTCGGCGTAGCTAGCGGTGTTGGTCGCCGACGCCTCGAACCGGTCCCACTGGCCAACTCCGGAGTCACCCGCGGAGATCACCAGGTCGACGGCCGAGCTCTCCACGACCACCGAGCCTCCTGCGGGATCCTGGCCGATCACGCTGCCGGCGGGGACGGTGTCGCTGTTCGCCGTGGACACAGCACCGACCAGCAGGCTCGCGGCGACGATCGCCGCCTCGGCTTCGGTCAGGGCGAGACCCACGACATCGGGGACGATCGTCGTCACCGGACCCGGGGAAATCACGGAGATCATATAACCCTGGGTGTCGAACTGGCCCTCTTGGTCCCGCGCACCCACTGTGACCAGGTTGTCGCCAAGCTGGGCGTCGGTAGGCGTCCACTGGATCACTCCGCTCACGCTGTCGATGGTCATCCCAGGCGGCCCCAAATCCAGGGAGAAGGTGATTACGTCTCCCGCGTCGGGATCGGTCGCCTCGACGTCGTAGATGTAAAGCTGCTCCTCCGTGGCCGTCGTCACTGGGGCGGACGTGATATGCGGTGGGCTGTTCAATTCCCCACCCGTATCGATGGAGTTCTCGTCCGCGCAGATCGTCCCCTCGGACGGCGTGGTCAGGACTGTCGCGAAGGTGATGGTTCCCAAAGGTGGGATCCCCGGGACGGAAAAGCCTATCGAGATTGGAGGGTCGATGACGGGGAGCGCAATGGACCAAAGGGGGATCTCCTGACCCTCCATGAATAGGGCAACGGTCCAAACGGCAGGCGTCCGAAGTCCGATGACGAAGTCGACGCTGAGGGTTCCCTCGTTAAAGTCGAGGACCACGCCGATTGTGCAGAGCTCCGGCGACACATCCGCGTTGGCCCGTAAGGTGTCCGCCCGCCCAGGCCCCACGACGTCCGGAGCGATCATCGGCACAGGAGCCAGCGAAACCTCCCGGTCGACGGCCACGAGGTCCGCCAACCCTGGCCTGCCGTCGGCATTGAGGATTGCCGGTCGCAGCGAACCCGGCGCACTGATGTTTGTGTCGGTCACCGTGAACGAGGCACGATGTGCGGCGGACTGAGCAGGTATGAGCGCACATAAGACGGTCGCCAGGATCATGGCCGAGACAACCGGGCTTCTCCTGAGTCGGCGTACAAGCCCCCGTCGCAAAGTCAATGACTCGCGGGCCCCCAGATTCCCCACCTAGATAAGAGAAAGACCTCGTTGGCGCCCGCCACGAAGCGGGCTAAGATGTTTCTTGACCAAGAGAAACGATCACCAACGAGGTGCAGCTATTATGAAGCAAGGCTTACTGGCATTCCAGTCGAGCAGGAGAAGGGCTCGACGGGTATGACGGGGCTGTCCGGCCTGATGACGTACCTGGAGTTGATGCAAGCAGCGGGTTTGAGGTCATCGGTAGAGCGCCACGTGAGACTGCGGGAGAGAGGTCAGGGCTGGACGGACAGCCAGATGATCATCTCGCTGATGCTGCTGAACTTGGCAGGCGGCGAGTCGGTGTCCGACCTTGATCTCCTTGAGAAGGACAGAGGGCTGTGCAGGATGTTTCGAGAGTTCGAGACCTGTGGTATGCGTCTCAGCGAGCGCAGGGCGTTGGAGAAGAGATGGCGAGTCGAGCGTCGTCGGAGCGTGCCGTCGGAGTCTGCGGTGTTCCGGTATCTGGAGAGGTTCCATGACGCGGGCGAGGAGTCGATGCGGGAAGCTCACAGAGCATTCATACCTGCTCCCAATGGAGCTATGAAGGGTCTGCGCAAGGTGAACGCCGACCTAGTGGGCTTCGCGCAGAGCCGTTCGCCTCAGACCGAGGCCACTCTGGACATGGATGCCACACTGGTGGAGACGCGCAAGCAGGAGGCGCTCCCCAGCTACAAGAAGTACAGGGCGTACCAGCCGCTGACCTACTGGTCAGAGGCCGAGTTGATCGTGCATTCGGAGTTTCGGGACGGCAACGTACCTGCGGGCAGCAGTTGCGAGTGTTGATTGAAGTGCTGGGCCGTCTGCCTGCGGGGGTGGAGAAGGTGATGCTGAGGTCGGATACGGCGGGGTACCAGCGGGAGTTGCTGCGGTACTGCGCGGAGGGTGGAGACGAGCGGTTCGGGGTGATCGATCGACGTGACGACGGAGTTCCGCCGTGCGGTGTCCGAGGTCGCCGAGGCTGGCAGACGCTGTACCGCAGCGTGTGGACACCTGGGCTGATGTGAACTTCGTGCCTAACTGGATAGGGCACTCCAAGAACAGCCCGCCAAGCTACCAGGGAGCGGTTGCCGTGCCGGCATTGAGAGCTTCCATTCCCCGCGTGGAGCGTCCAACAGAGCTGGAGGTCTTCGGCGTGGTGACCAACCCCGGCGAGTTGACTGGTGGTCGAGACAGAGGTGCGGCAAGGGCGAGGAGGTCCACAGCGTTCTGAAGAGTGACTTGGCTGGGGGCCGGCTGCCTCGGGGCTGTTCGGGGCCAACGCCGCATGGTGGGCCATATCGGGCTGGCCTTCAACCTGAACTCTGCCATGAAGCGGCTGGTGTTGGGCGAACGAGGCGGTGCGCTTCGCCCGGACTGAGCACGCCAGGAGGTATGACGCGCTCAGGGCGCGGCAGAGATACGCTGGTCGCCAGGATCATGACTCTGCCGAGTTGCCACAACTCGGCCATGCCTTCTGGCCTGAGAACAGTCGGCGTACAAGCACCCGAGACCCTGTCCGATCATGTCATGCGTCACCCCTGGTCGACATCAATGCACACTCGCTCCCAACCATGTCAGTGGGGAATACCCGTCGGGGGCCCGTCGGTAGGGCGGGATGTACTCAGGGCTCATGTCAGCTACCTGCTGATCTGCCTCATACCGCCGCCAATAGGCGCCGTCCGGAAGATCCTGTGCGGAGTGAGCCCGCGAACTTGGACACTTCGTCTCCCTCTAACAATTGGCGCTGACGGTGCCGGATCATACGCGACCAGATCACCGTCGGATTTCATCGAACACTCTCTTGGGCCGTCCGAAACTTCTCATGTTGGTGAACGGCCGAGGCTTCTACCGTAAACGATAGGGCAACATATAGGAGGCCGACGCAACTGTCAACTCGGCGAAGAACTCTATGACGGTGTTCGGATTCCGAACAGTGTTCGTGCTCAGATGCTAACCAGGAGGATGCAGCCAACCGCAGAGGTCGTCGGCCCCTGACATTTACACTGACCACACGCCAGATATCTAGCCGGACTGCGGTCATGTTCTGTTGACGCGTCGATGTCTCACGCTGGTTCCAGCTGACTGCTCTCAGGCTTGGCGTTTGTCGTACCAGACCGTGAGTGAGCGTAAGTAACGCCCTAACCGGGACACTTCCAGACGCGTCGACTACCTATGGAGGGCTGTAAAGACTATTTGGAGCGGGAGAGGGGAGTCGAACCCCCGACCCTCTGCTTGGGAAATAGCCCGTCTGTCGTTTCTTTTTAATTCTCCTCGTTTCGCCTGATTGCTAGAAACGCCTGGATATAGGCGCATACGGCCTCTCCGCGTTTCTGTTGCGTTCTTCCCGATGCTGGCGTACTATGGCTCTTATGTTGACTATTTGTTGACTTCTGGAGGTTTCGCCATGCTCACCGAGCGGATTATCAGAGACGCAAGACCACGGGCGAGCCCACACATTATATGGGATGCCCGCGTCAAGGGTCTCGGCCTGAAGGTCAGCCCGAAGGGTTCACGGACCTATGTGATCGACTACCGAACGGGAGGACGACAGCGCCGAGCCACTATCGGGCGACCCTCCGAAATCTCCCTTGCCGATGCCCGACGGCGGGCAGCCGACGAGTTGGACGCCATCCGCAACGGCGGTGCGGATCCGCTCGAACGCAAGCGCGCGAGTCGGGAAGCACCCACGGTCAAGGATGCGCTGGACAGGTACTTCGACGAACACGTTCTGTTGCGCGTGGCTCACGGGCGCATGACTTCCAAGACGGTCGCCAACTACCGGAGTTGGGCCAAGCACGTCTATGAGGGCTTAGGGCGGCATAAGGTGGCGGACGTGGACCGCCGCCACGTGGAACGGATGGTCGCGGGCTTGCCCCACACGACGCGCAATCGGGCGTTGTCTTTCACCCGGTCGCTGTTCAACGTGTTCGAGCAGTGGGAGCTGCGTCCCCGCCACTCAAACCCGGTCTATGCCATCGAGCGAAGCGTCGAGTATCCACGTGACCGGGTTCTCACCAGTGACGAGTTGGCCTCTCTCGCGGAGGCACTCACAGAGGCTGAAGGCCGATACCCGGCTGCGGTCGCGGCGATTCGATTGACGGCAGTGACGGGTCTAAGGATAGGCGAAGTGCTCGGCATCGAGTGGCGTGACGTTGACCTTGAGACGGGACGCCTCGTGATCACGACCAGCAAGACAGGCCGCAGGGTTCACCACCTACCCGTACCCGCCCTTGACCTGCTCCGTCGCCTTCCCCGCATCAACGCCTGGTGCTTCACATCCGGTCGGGATGCAGGACTAACCTATCGTCACGCGTTGGTCGTGTTTAAGCAGGCGGCCACTGCGGCTGGTCTGTCAGATATCAGGCTTCACGATCTCCGGCGCGGGGTTATGACACGTGCGGCTGCTGCTGGCGCGTCCGCTCACATCATCAAGGACCTGCTCGGACACTCGACGTTGGAGGCCGCGACGCGATACGTCCGTCAGATGGGCGCGCCGGTGCGTGAGGCGCGGGAACGAGTGGCCACAGAGATCGCGGGTGCGATGGGGGCACTGTGAAAATCTGGAAGCCGAACATGGACATGATTCCAGCCTGGCTTGAGGGTTGGCTGAGCAACCCCGGAAGTCCGGCCGATTGGTTGGGACTTGCATGGTTCAATGGGGAGCCTCTACCCGGTTCTGAGTGGACGCGAGACGCGGAATTGAATCGCTGGATAGCTAATTCCGAGAGTGACCCCGTGGCTTGGGAGGGTTGCCGTCGTCTACTTGAGCGAACGGGTTCGCCAGACCGGCCGATACCCGTTGCTCTCATCCAATGGGCTAGGGATGTCGCGATAGAGACCATCAAGAAGCCGAAACTCAGGCAGGGCCAGCATAGTACAGATAACGGTTGGCGGGACCTGCGCATTGCTCAGGCGGTGTGGGCGCTTCGCGGTGCTGGTATGAAGTTGGAAGAGGCTTGCTACGAAGTCGCAGGGGCCATGAAGCGGACCAACGCGAGGACCGCAATCGAGGAAGACGCTGTACTTAAGGTCTACAAGTCCGTTCGAAAGCGGGACAGGTACTTCGGCATTTTCTCCGTACCTTCATTCTGATTTCATTCAGGTCTATGGTGTTTCCACAAGCTGCTAGGAGACACCGATGTATGCATTCGAAGGCGACCGCTACTATCGCACCAGCGACCCCGAGCTCGCCTTAATCGCCACCCGCTCAACGCTGGGCCAATGGCGCCATCGGGGTGAAGGTCCACCCTATCTCAGGTTCGGCAACCGCGTGCTGTATCGCGGCTCTGACCTTAATCGTTGGCTCGCCGCGCACCTGGTCGAAACGTCCTTTTCTCGCGAGGCGGGATTGGGAGGCGCCGCATGAAGCAACGACGACTATCCGAAATCGGCATTTCCGTGGCGGGCTTGGCCGAGGAACTCAGGAGGGATAGATCGGTGATTCACTGGCGCATCAAGGCGCTGAGGATTCCGACATTTAAGCCCGAATCCACCGAAGGACGGCCTTGAGGACAGCCCATGAAGAAGCTAGAGGGTGCTCCTCTGAATCTGGGATAATGGTTTTGGAACAGAAACCCGCGCGGAAACAAGGAGCACCCAATAGATGCTGCCACAGAACAAACCCGACCGTATCCGCATCCTCTTTGACGACCATCGCCTGGTGGCCAATGCCGGCCTGCTCGTGCCGGCCACCCTCGCCCGGCACCTGGGCCTGCGAGAACTCGTCGACCATCACCTTGACCTCGGCGGCGCGCCGGGACGGGCGAACACGGGGGACAAGATGCTGACGCTGGTCGCTTCCGCGCTGGCTGGCGGCGACTGCATCGACGACGCCGATGCGCTGCGCGCTGGTGGGACGGTCGGTGTTCTAGGCTGCGTGGTCAAGGCGCCATCCACCCTGGGGACGTTCCTGCGCAGCTTCCGGTGGGGGCATGTCCGTCAACTCGACCGCGTGAGCCGCCAGTTGTTGGCCCGGGCCTGGGCCGCTGGGGCCGGACCCGGCGACTCGCCCCTGACCATCGACCTGGACTCGACCATCTGCGAGACCTATGGACTGGCCAAGGAGGGAGCGCGCCACCACGGCTATACCGGCAAGCGGGGCTATCACCCCCTGTTGGCCGTCGCCGCCGGCACCGGCGACGTGCTGATGTCCCGGCTGCGCGAGGGCCGCGCCAACACCGCTCGGGGCGCCGCCCACTTCCTGCGTGAAACGGTGAGCCGGGTTCGCCGTGCCGGGGCCAGCGGGCAACTTACGGCGCGGGCCGACAGCGGCTTCTACGCCCACGCTCTCGTCGCCGCCTGTCGTGAGATGGATGTCCGCTTCTCCATCACCATCCGCCAGCACAAAAGCCTGCGGAACCTGATCGAGGCGATTCCCGATGCAGACTGGACGCCGGTCCCCTACTGGATGGACGGCGCCGCCGATGTGGCGCAGACCACCTACACCCCCTTCCGGACTGAGCCCGGCGCCGCACCGGTGCGGCTCATCGTCCGGCGGGTGAAGCCCACGCCCGGTTCCCAACTGGCCCTCTTCGCCACCTACAGCTATCACGGCTTCATCACCGACCGGGACGGAGAGACCCTGGAACTGGAGGCCGACCACCGCCGCCACGCCGAGATCGAGAACGCCATTCGAGACCTCAAGTACGGCGTCGGTCTGAACCACATGCCGTCCGGCCGCTTCGCCGCCAACGGCGCTTGGCTGGCGGTACAGGTGATGGCCCACAACCTGGCCCGCTGGACGGCGCGGATCGGTCTGGGCGAGCAGATCGCGACCACCAAGACCCTTCGGCGACGGTTCTTCTCCCTGGCCGGACGGCTCACCCGCTCGGCACGCCGCCTCACCCTGCATCTGCCACAGCGCTGGCCTTGGGAAACCCAGTTCAGTCGCGCCCTGGCACGGCTGCGAGCGATTCCACTCCCAGCCTGACGGCGCCCGTCCGCAACTGACCCGCCATCCGCCCAACCGAACGTCCCCGCAAACTCGCGCCAGTCCGGTCCGCGAGCACCTCTCGCCGCGTCCTCTCCCCGCCATCTCGCCCTACCCAACGTCCCCAGACGGTCACAAGGTCTCCCCGCGGCGGCTGAAGACAGACACCGGCCCCATTTACCCGAATCGTGCCCGGACCATCGCCTCCCTTTGCCCCTCATCACCCATTCTGCTGCTGCAACGTCATACCTTCGGTGGATTCGGGTTAAGGCCTTGGGGCGGCGCGGACACATGATCAATGCCGTCGTTCACGCTGACGCCGACCGCATCCGTGCACTTTACAACCCGCAGTCTGCACATGACACCCCAAGGTCATAAACCCTTGGGGAAGTGGGTATAGGACCTAACAGGCTACATATGGCTACCCAAGGTCATAAGGGGCGGCGGCGGCGTTCGACGCGTGCGGAGATGCAGCAGCTAGAACAGCAGATTGTTGACCTGCTGGAAGCTGAGAATCCGCAGACCGTCCGTCACGCGTTCTACCGGATGACCGATCCCCGTCTCCCCGTTCCCGCAGAGAAGACAGAGTCCGGCTATCAGCAGATCAAGCGGTCGTGTCTTGATCTGCGGCGTTCGGGACGCATCCCTTACGGGTGGATAGTGGACACGACGCGGCGCGGGTATCACGTGGCGGAATACTCAGACCCCGGCAGCTTCCTAGACCAGGTGGCCGGGCTGTATCGAGGGCAGTTGTGGACGCCGGACGAGCCGCTTGTTGAGGTCTGGGTTGAGTCCCGGTCGATCGCTGGAGTCCTACAGGCTGATTGCCGTCGTCTCGCTGTGAGCCTGTACCCGGCGGGCGGCTTTGCGAGTGTGAGCTTGGTCTATGAGGCTGCACAAGAGATACAGTCGCGGGCTCGTGACAGGGTGCTTGTCCTGTACGTCGGTGACTACGATCCCGCCGGTGTGACGATAGACCAGTCCATAGAAACCGAGCTGCGGCGACACCTGGACATACCGCTAGAGATTCGGCGGCTTGGAATCAACGCGGACCAGATAGAGCGTTACAGTCTGCCGACGAAGCCGCGCAAGGCGTCTGACAAGCGCCGCCCTGACATTCGGGCCACGGTAGAGGCGGAAGCGATGCCCGCTCACATCATGCGGCGACTAGTCACGGAAGCGGTAGAGGCATACCTTCCAGCGCAACGGCTGGCGGCTGTACAGGCTGCGGAGGAATCAGAGCGGAGATCGCTGCGGATGCTGGGCAGCATCGTTCGGCTTCGCGGTGTTGGCGCGGTCCTGAGCGACGTGGCATGATGCCGCAGACAATCAAGTGAGAAGGAGGCGACGAAGATGAGCGACAATGACGCTAGGTTGGCATTGATGAAGTTGTGCCGAGGAATATTCGGTACAAGCAATCTGATCGGGACGGACTTCGACGATGTTCGGGTGTTCGAGGTAGCAGGTCGCAACCTTCCCCAACAGATCGACGGGAATGGCTTGCATGTATCGTTTTCCATAAGCTGGCACGCCATGGGTAAGACCGGCCCGGAGGCCTACGAGGGCCTTAGAATGCTAATGCCTGAACACTACCCACAACCCGACGACGCCTAGGCCCGTATGGCACCGCTGGGAAGGTCGGGCGGGCGTGTGCGGCGTAGGGTGGAGTGACGAACTACGGAGGGCACTGATGGAGATCGATGGTGTCAAGACGGGTAAGCAGCCCAAGATGCGCTGCGTGTTCTGTAAGCGCTGGTCGGAACTTGATCCGGCGACATGGAATGACCTAGAGGCGGAGCCTTGCCCGAACTGCGGGGAGACCGGGTCGGACGTCCGCGCATTACAAGAAAAGGAGGGATGCGCTCAAAGCCAGTCGCAACTCCCGCATAGGGCCTTAGGGGCCCTGTGCGGGACCTGAAGACCGTCCGCCGGCCTCCCATCTACCCCAAGACCCCAGGCCATCTCCCCTGTAGCTCCCTCACCCACCCCCTTCCGCTGTCCTCACGCCGTCCATCCGTGTCCTTCGGTGGATTCGGGCGTAAGCCTACGAACCGCCTCTCCGACTCGACCTCGTATAGCATGTCCTCCATACCAGGGTCACTCAGGTGGCCTCTCTACTGGACGAGGCTGGACCCGATATCCTGGCCTTCTCCAGCTTCCCTGTCCCCCACTGGAAGAAGATCTGGTCCAACAACCCCCTGGAGCGTCTCAACAAGGAGATCAGACGTCGCACCGATGTCGTGGGCATCTTCCCTAACCGACCAGCCGTGCGTCGCCTGGTTGGCGCCGTCCTGGCTGAGCAGCACGACGAATGGGCCGTCGGCCATCGATACCTCACACCCGCCATTCTGACCCTAACCGAAGCTCTTCCGGAGGTTCTCCGGCCTCTTGAACCTCTTGGACGGTTGGAGGTCGGGATTCTGGTTATGCCCTCAATTCCATGAACAATATGAGTGCTACGGAATCCAACCTACATCCAACGCGTCCCGACAGCATGGGCTCGTGGACGTGACCGTCGCGCACCAGCTCTCAAGCGTGATACCTATAGATCTCGGAATTCAAACTGAAACAACTACCGACCTACATGTTGTCTTCCCATGGCTATCGTTGCCACAGGCTTATCCATTCCTCCCCATCACAGAGGCTCGCATGGATTTTGCACTTCTCTCATCCCTGCGCCGGAATGGCGCACTCCAGCTGTACAGTTCAGCACGGGTACGTGTTGCTCACTTCAGACAGCACTATATGTTATAATTCGACCATGCAATCGGTCGCCGAGCTTGCCGACGTATATCAGGGCCTAGCCCGTGCTGGCCGTGGGGTTGGCTTGCGGCGCGGCGAGTGGATGCTGCGGGTCGTAGAAAGCAGCGACGTGCGCGACGACGGCTGGCTGGACGTTGAGGGGCTCAGGGAGGTTGGCCTCGTCCATGGTGTACGCGCCGAGCGGCATCTGCTCCGGCCCTTCGACCTGCTGGTGACGGCCCGCACCGGGTCCGTCCAGGTCGCGCTGGTGCCGCCGGAGGTGTCCCGGACGGTGGCAGGCATAACGCTCCTGGTGGTGCGAGCGAAGCAACCGGAATCCGGCATGGGGCACTGGCTCTGGTACTGCCTCACTTCGTCCCATGGCCGGGCGCAGCTCGCCAAGCGGATGACGGTGAGCGCAACCCTCAAGTCACTGTCGGCTAGAAGCTTGGGCGAGGTTCAGGTTCCCGTGCCACCCCCGCATGATCTCGATACGGTGGCCCGACTTGTGGAGGCGTCGGAGGCGGCGTATGCATCGTCGGTCGAAGCCGCCCGGCTGCGCCGTGAGACGCTCCGCGACTCGGTGATACATGAGATTGGCCGCAGGGCCGTACCGGCAACCTTGAGGAGGGGCCTATGACATTGACCAGACAAGAGCTTGAGTCGAAGCTGTGGCAGGCCGCCGACATCCTGCGCGGGCAGATTGATGCCGCCGACTACAAGAACTACATCTTCTCTATTCTTTTCCTTAAGCGGCTGTCCGACCGGTTCGATGAGGAGGTGGAGACCGCCGTCGCGCTGGGCGTTGCCCGCGACGTGGCGCTCAAGGACAGGGACGAGCACGAGTTCTTCGTCCCGGAGTCCGCCCGCTGGGAGGTGATCTCCAGCGCTTCTATGAATCTAGGCGAGACCCTTAACATCGCCAGCCACGCCATCGAGGACGCCAACACTCCAAGGCTTGATGGCGTCCTGGCGGGCACCAACTGGAACGACGAGTCCAAGCTGGGCAGCCCGGCCAACCGTGAACGCATCATCCGCGGCCTGCTCAACCACTTCGACGGCCTGGACCTGCGCGACGAGAACTTGCGGGAGGACGCGGCAGGCGGCGGCAACGTGCTGGGCGACGCCTACGAGTACCTGATAAACAGGTTCGCAGACGACGCTGGGAAGAAGGGCGGCGAGTTCTACACGCCTCGCCCCGTGGTGCGCCTCATTATCGAGCTGCTTCAACCACGCGAGGGGATGCGTATCTGCGACCCCACCGCTGGCTCCGGCGGGATGCTCATCTACGCTGCTCAGTACGTGCAAGAACACGGCGGAGACCTCCGTGACCTAGCGCTGCACGGCCAGGAGCGCAACCTGGGAACCCTGGCCATCGGCAAGCTCAACCTGCTGCTTCACGGCCTCCGAGCGGCCCGTCTGGAGGCCGGCGACGTCATCGTGGAGCCGGGTCTGGTGGACCAGTCGGGACGCCTCCTCTCCTACGACCGGGTGATCGCCAATCCCCCGTTCAGCCTCAAGAACTGGGGACACGAATTCGCGCCTAACGACCCGCACCACCGCTTCGACCGCTACGGCGCCATCCCGCCCAAGACGAAGGGTGACCTCGCCTTCCTACTGCACATGCTCGGCGTGATCAACTCTCAGGGCATGGTGGGAATCGTGATGCCCCACGGCATCCTTTTCCGGGGCGGGGCGGAGGGGAAGATACGCCAGGGCATCCTGGAGGCCGACCTGTTCGAGGCGGTCATCGGCCTGGCGGCCAACCGCTTCTCCGGGGCCAGCATCCCCGTTGCTATCTGCGTACTGAACAAGGCCAAACCCGCCGAGCGGCGTGGCAAGGTGCTGTTCGTAGACGCGGCGCAGGAGGGCAGCTTCCGGCAGGGCAGGGCGCGGAACTATATCGACAAGGAACACATCGCCAGGATCGTCGAGGCGTACCGCGCCTTCGAGGACGTGGACCGCTTCGCCCACGTGGCAGACCTGGAGGAGATGCGGGCCAACGACTTCAACCTGAACATCAGCCGGTACGTGGACACTACCGAGCCGGTGGAGGTGATGAGCGTCGAGGACGCCGTGGCGCAGCTGCGGGATGCTGAGCGGCGGCGTGATGAGGCGGTGGCAAAGATGGACGAGCTGCTCGCGGAGCTGGGATATGTCCGATAGGGTCGCAGGTGAGCGATGCCGACGATACTGAGAGAGGGGCCGTATCGCTTATTCTTCTATGCAAGCGATCGAGAGGAGCCACTGCATGTGCATGTTGAGCGTGACGACCGGGTCGCCAAGTTCTGGCTGGACCCGGTGAGGCTTCAGAGGAGCGGTGGACTGAGGCGATCTGAGATAGGCCGAATTGCGAGGATAATTGGGGAGAATCAAACGTTGTTCGTGGAGGCGTGGCATGAATATTTCGACGGTTGAGGTGAGGGTCCCGGATGCAGAAGACGTGACTGTCACCGAGGACACGTTGACCGCCGAGCTTTCCGATGGCCGGACCATCTCGGTCCCGTTGGCCTGGTACCCCAGGCTGGTACACGCCACCGAGGAAGAGAGGGGCAACTGGCGGCTCATCGGCGGAGGCCAGGGCATCCACTGGCCCGACCTGGACGAGGACGTTAGCGTGGAGGGGTTGCTCGCGGGCAGGCCGTCAAGCGAGAGTCAACAGTCCCTCCAGCGCTGGCTCGAAGCAAAGCAGGCAGGCCGAGGGGTGACACTAGATGCACTGCGGCGTTCCGACGGCGGAGAGCAGCGGGGCAGTTGATGCAAGTGCCGGATGGATGGCAAAGTGTGCGCTTGGGCGATGTAGCGGACATAGCCTTTAGTGGAGTCGATAAGAGACAGTTAAAGGTGAGGTCCCTGTTGAGCTCTGTAACTACACAGACGTCTTCTACAACCGCCGTATCCGACCGGGGATGGGGTTTATGGCTGCGACTGCTAGTCCAGTCGAGTGCCAGCGATATGCCCTAAGAAAAGGAGACGTACTATTCACGAAGGACTCAGAAACTCCCGAGGAAATCGGCATCCCTTCCTATGTAGTCGAGGACATGCCCAATGTTTTGTGCGGTTACCATCTCGGCTTGGCACGTCCTGCTAATGGCACGGTGAACGGCGCGTTCTTGGCTCGAACATTAGCATCCGAGGCATCAGCACGAGAATTTGCCAGAATTGCCAATGGCGTAACCCGATTTGGATTGACGTTAGATGCCACACGCTCCCTCCCCACCCTCCTCCCGCCCCTGCCGGAGCAGCGGGCCATCGCCGCCGTGCTGGACTCCATCGACGAGGCCATCGAGGGCGTGGAGGCGGTCATCACGGCCACCGAACGCCTGCGCGACGCCCTGCTTCACGAACTGCTCACCCGCGGCGTCCCCGGTTGGCACACCCAATGGAAGGATGTGCCGGGCATCGGGACGATACCGGCGGCCTGGGATGTAGTGCGGCTGGGGGATGTGGCGGAGGTGGAAAGAGGCAAATTTGCCCACAGGCCCCGGAATGAGCCTCGTTTTTATGGTGGAGATATTCCATTCATACAAACAGGGGATGTGGTCCGGGCAAACGGCATGATTAAGCAACACAGCCAAACACTGAACGACCTCGGGCTGTCCATTAGCCGCCTTTTCCCTGCTGGCACGATCATCGTTACTATAGCGGCCAATATCGGTGAGACAGCTATTGCTGATTACCCAGTTGCGTTTCCTGATAGTCTCGTTGGGGTGACACCCACGGACATCAACACAAATTTCTTGGAGTACTTCCTGAGAACCCAAAAGGGGCGCTTGACCCAATTTGCGCCCGAAAGCGCACAAAAGAACATCAATTTGGGGGACCTGCGTCCGTTGTCGACATCGCTACCTTCGCGGCTGGAGCAGCAAGCCATTGCCGCCATGTTGGACGGGGTGGGCGAGGCGATAAAGCAGACCTGCCAAGAAAGGGAGTATCTACAATCGCTGAAGACATCAGCCGCTGACGCCCTGCTGACGGGGCGCGTACGGTTCCTTGTGGAGGATCGACCTTGACGGAAGAAAACCAGATAGCGTTTGAGCTCGACGACAAGGGCATGGTGGGCCGCCAGTGTCCAGCCACAGACTGTGAACGCTACTTCAAGCTAAAGCCCGGGACGGGTCTCAACTCGGACGTAACCCGGTGCCCCTACTGTGGAAACAAGAGCCCCTCGGGTGACTTCCTGACGACTGATCAAAGGAAGTACGCGATTTCTGTGGCAGCCAGAGAGATCGCCGGACCTCTAGTCAAGCAGTTTGCTAGGAGCGTTGAGCGGCAGAACCGGCGCCAGCCCAAGGGGCTGATTCGTCTCGACGTCTCTGTGCGATATGACCCCGTGCCCTTACACAACTATGTGGAGAAACAACTTGAAACGGAAGTCATTTGCGACCAATGTGGGCTGGAATTCGCAGTCTACGGCGTGTTCGCGTCGTGCCCGGATTGTGGCCAACTCAACGCCTTGAAGGTCTTACTCTCTTCCCTTGAGACGGCAAAAAAGAAGCTGGCGTTGTCTAAAGATCAAGGCCTGGAAGAGGACCTCAGGCGGGACTTCCTCAAGGATGCACTTACAAGTTCCATTGGAGCCTTCGATGCCTATGGAAAGGCTCTACGCGCCCACCGGGCAATGACTGGATTCAGTGCCAGGCCGAATCTCTTCCAAGACATCGAGATGCTTGACACGGAGTTGTGCGCAGCGGGGATACCGGGTGTTGAACAGCTAATAGGAAATTCGGCTTGGGAGGATATGAAGTGGTTCTTCCAGTCCAGACACGTCTACTCCCACAACGCAGGGGTCGTGGATACCCGATTCGTTGACAAGCAGCCGACCCACGCCTCTTTGCTGGGTCGATTGCTTCCTCTGGATGCGGCCAGAGTTGAGAAGAACATAGAAGAACTCGGCCGCTTGGCTCGGAAGCTCGACTCAAAGATTACATGAGAAGAGCCGCACCATGTACCCAGTCAAGCAAACGTCGAATACGCAGGTGCCAGAGTGCTCTTCGTATAGTTGGGACTCCCAACAGGTAGGTCGATGAAACGTGACTAGGACGCGAGGTCCATCAGTTAGGCGGGAGTTGCTGCACAAGTCCCGTGAGGCAGCCCTCAACGCTGTACAGACCTTCAACAACCCACTCGTTCAAGGCCGAAACGTTCATCGTCCTGATGAGTATTGCTTGGACATACCTGCTTCATGCCTATTACCGGCGTGAGGGTGTGGAATACCGGTATTACCAAGAAAGACCGAAGCGGCGGAGGTTTGACCGCACCCGATCGGGAGCATTCAAGCATTGGGAGCTTGAACGTTGTCTCAACGAGAGGGTTTGTCCTCTGGACGCACCCACCAAGCGCAACCTTCGCTTCCTTATTGGCCTTCGACACGAGATAGAGCACCACCGGTCTGCCGGGGCCGACGAAAGGCTCTCTGGGCGGTACCTTGCATGTTGTCTGAACTATGAACGGTACATCTGTGAGCTGTTCGGCGAAGAGCACTCGCTTGGCACGATGCCCGCATTCACCCTCCAGTTTCGTGACCTCACGGCCACTACAAATTCTGAAGAAGCCGTAGCGCCGTTGCCCTCCAACGTAGCTAAGTACCTTCAAGAGTTTGACGCAGACCTGACTGATGAAGAAATCAACTCACCCCACTTTCGTTGCCGGTTCTTATTCGTCCCAGTGATGACTCACAAGAAGGCACAGGCGGATCAAGTGATTGAGTTTGTTTGAGCCGACTCGGAGCTCGCTAGGTCGATCAACGACAGCTATCAGCAAGTGCTACTGAAGGAAGTAGAGCGTCCCAAGCACTTGCCTGGCCACATAGTGAAGCTGATGCGTAAAGAAGGGTACGTTGACTTCAATATGCATCACCACACGCAGTTGTGGAAGAAGCTTGACGCCAGAAACCTAGGCAAGGGCTACGGGATTCTCGTTGCCAGTACCTGGTATTGGTACGACCGTTGGGTTGACAAAGTGCGGGAACACTGCACAGCCAGCAGAGATTTGTACGTGGGCCACTCTGATAAAGGGGCAGTCGCATGACCACCCCCTCCAAGCTCAACGAGTTCAACCACGCCGAGGACCCGGCGCGGCTGCTGCTGGAGCGTCTGGGGTGGACCTACGTGCCCCGGGATGCGCTGGCGGCGGAGCGCGGCGATGAGCGGGAGGTCCTGCTGAAGGGACGGCTGCGGGCCGCGCTGATGCGGCTTAACGAATGGATGACGGAGGAGCAGGCGGAACGAGCCATCTTTGAGCTGGAGCACGTCGACTCCACGGGCATGGCCCGCAACCAGGCCGTCCACGAGTACCTGACCTACGGGATGCCGCTGACGGTGGACGGGCCGAGGGGCAGGGACTCGCGCACCGTCCGCTTCTTCGACTTCGACCACGCGGAGGGCGGCCTCAACGAGTTCGTCGTCACAACGCAGTTCCGCGTACGGCGAGGCAACGAGCGAGGAGGCCCTGACGACGACGAGCGCATGGTCATCCCCGATCTTGTGCTGTTCGCCAACGGCGTCCCCCTAGTGGTGATGGAGGCCAAGTCTCCGTCACTGCTCGACGTATGGAGATCGCAGGCGGTACGCCAGCTTCGTCGCTACCAGGAGGCGGGGCCGGAGTGGCACGGCAGCGGCGCGCCGGAGCTGTTCCACTACAACTTGCTGTGCGTGGCCCACTGTGGGGCCGCCGCAGCCTACGCCACCCTCGGCGCGCCGGAGAATGCCTACTTCGAGTGGAAGTCGGTGCTGCCGTACACCGAGGATGAGGTTCAGGCGCGCTTCCGCGTCGAGCCGCAGGGGCAGGCGCAGCTCATCGTGGGCCTACTGTCCCCGGCGACCCTGCTGGACATTCTCCGCGACTACGTGGTCTACGAGCCGGAGCGGGGGCGGCTGGTGAAGAAGCTGCCCCGTTACCAGCAGTACCGAGCCGTCCGTGCGGCGCTGGACCGCCTCCTATCGGGCCGCAAGCCGGAGGAGCGGGGAGGCGTTGTCTGGCACACGCAGGGATCGGGCAAGTCGCTGACGATGCTGTGGCTGGCGACGAAGCTACGCCGCGAGCCTCGCTTGAGCAATCCCACCATCGTGGTCGTCACTGACCGGAGGCAGTTGGACCGGCAGATCGCCGGCACCTTCGAGCGCTGCGGCTTCCCGGCCCCAGAGAGGATGGACCGGTCGCGTCCTGAGCCGCCCGAGCGCCGGACGCACCGCCGGAGGCAAAGGCCCGGCCAACGCGACCCTCTCGACTTGCAGAGCCTTCTCAAGCAGGGCGGCGGCCGTACGGTAATGACGACCATCCAGAAGTTCGCGGAGGCGTTGACGGCCCCTGAGGGCGAGCTTGACGTGCTCAACACCTCGGAGAACGTCATCGTCATGGTGGATGAGGCCCACCGCACGCAGTACGGCATTCTCGGCGGGCGCATGTCCAAGGCGCTGCCCAACGCGGTGATGGTCGGCTTCACCGGCACGCCGATAGAGAAGGACTTCAAGCGCAGCACCATAGGGCGCTTCGGTCCCCTCATCGACGCCTACACCATTCCGCAGTCGGTGGCCGACGGCGCGACGGTGCCCATCTGGTACGAGGCGCGGCTGCCCGAGCTCGCCGTTGAGGGGCCGGAGACCCTGGACAGGCTGTACGAGGCCATGTTCGGTGACGAGCCGCCAGCAGTCCAGGCCCAGATTCGGCGCCGCTACGCCAACAAGGAAACGGTCGCCGAGGCGGAGCGGCGTATTGAGATGATCTCCCTGGACATCGCCGAGCACTTCAAGGCGAAGGTGCGGCCCAATGGGTTCAAGGCGCAAATCGTCGCGCCGAGCCGGGCCGCCGCGCTGCGCTACGCCGAGCGCCTGAACAGCTTCGGCCTGCGCGCCTATCCCATCATCACGGCTGCTCCCAACGACGGGCCGGAGTTCAAGGCAGCCCGCGAGCTCGACCAGGAGCAGGTCGTCAACGCCTTCGTCGATCCGGAGGGGGAGCCGGAGGCGCTGGTCGTAGTCGACATGTTGCTTACTGGCTTCGACGCGCCGGTGGAGCAGGCGCTGTACCTGGACCGGGCGCTGCGGGAACACGGGCTGCTCCAGGCTATCGCCCGGGTGAACCGGCGCTTCTCTCACGAGCAGGACGGGGTGCCCACCGACAAGACCCACGGCCTGGTCATCGACTACCACGGCGTCTCGCGAGACCTGGAGGAGGCGCTCTCGACGTTCGATTGGCCGGACGTTCAGGACACGATGCGGGAGGTGGACGAGGACCCGGCACCGGTCATCGAGGCGGCCGCTGTCCAGGCGGAGTCCCACTTCAAGGGCCGCGACCCGAGCGACACTTGGGCGTGCGTCAGCGTCTTCGCGCCGGACGCCTCGACCAAGGGCAACTTCAAGGCCGATCTGTTTGAGCGGTTCAACGCAGACTACCGCCGGTTCTCCCTCCTCATGGACCGCTTCCTGCCCGACCCGCGAGCACTGGACTACACAGACCGGCTCGCTCGGCTTACGGAGATACGGGCCTATGTCCGGGCTCAATTCCTTCGCGAGGACGCCGACGCGGACTGGACCGAGATCGGGGCGAAGGTAAAGAGGCTGGTGGACGAGCGCATAAGCGCCCAGGTGCGGGAGCTAATGAGGCCGGTGTCGATACTCGACCAGGACTTCGAGCAGAAGATCGCCGCACTGCCGCACGACGAGGCCCGTGCCTCGATCATGGAGCACGCGATCCGGGCTCAGATACATGACCGCTTGGCCGACAACCCTGTGTTCTTCGAGAAACTCTCGGCGCAGCTTGCACGCATCATCGAAGACCTTCGGAACCGGCTGATAGACTCGGCGGAAGCATGCCGCCGCCTTGCTCTGCTACGGCATCATGCTCAGAGCGAAGCTGACATTGCCGCAGAACATGGCCTGTCTCCGGTGTCCTTCGCCATCTATGAACTGCTCGACGGCCGCTCAGATGAGCCAGCTACCGACTCGGCCATAGGCGAGGAGCAGACTCCGTACCGGGCGCACTTCGACGAAGGGATCAAGCGCGTCGCACGTAGTGTTGAGTCGGTGGTCAACCACCACAACGCCGTCGTCGACTGGCAGTCGAATCTGGAGGTCCTGCGGGAGATGCGCCGCGACATCAAGCGGGAGCTCAGGCCCACGGACGACTACACCGAAGAGCAGCTGGAGGAGTTGACGAACCGGATCGTCGAGCTGGCCCGTCGGAGGAGTGGGCAGTGAACGAACGGGGCCGTATCCGCTTCGGCAACACGACCATAGACTACGAGGTGCGTCGCAGCGAACGGCGTAAGAAGACGGTCCAGATCACGACGGACGGTGGCGGTGTGCAGGTTGCTGCACCCATGACGACGCCGGACAGCGAGCTACGGGCCATCGTTCGCAAGCGGGCGCTCTGGATCCTCAGCCATGCGTTTGGGGAGATGCTGGAAGCTGCGCCGAAGCGCTTCGTCAGCGGCGAGACCCTGCCGTACCTGGGGCGCAACGTCCGCATGATCGTCGATACCGCGGACGTGCGGTTGCCTAAGGTTCGCTTCGACCACTGGCGCTTCAGGGTCACAGTGCCGCATGGCCTGGATGACAGTGAGCGCTATGAACGCATCCGCCGCTCCGTTGTCAAGTGGTACCGGGACCGCGCAGCCGCGCGGCTGTCGGATATTGTGGAACGCTGGTGGCCCCGGCTCGGTCGCGGAGAGAAGTCGCAGATACTCGTCCGCGACCAGCGCCAACGCTGGGGCAGCTGCGCACCCGACGGTACGCTGCGCTTCAACTGGCGCACCATGATGCTGGAGCAGGCCCTCATCGAATACGTCGTCGTCCACGAGTTGGCGCACCTGACCCATCAGAACCACTCGACGGACTTCTGGGGCCTGGTGGCCAAGGCGATGCCGGATGCGCAGCAGCGTCGCCGACACCTGCGGGAGGCAGGGCGGACGCTTCCCCTGTGACCGCTTCGGGTCTTCTCTTCCAGCTCCTCAATGCGACCCTCCAGAGCGTAGTTGCGCTCCCGTTGCTGGGCCGCAGCCGAGCCTGCACCCGACTGTAGCTCCCGCTCCAACGCCTCCCGCACCCACCAGGACAGCCTTCCCGTCTTCATGCACGAGGCCACCGCCCTGGGGTCTATGCCCAACGCAGATGCTGCTCCCCTGTTCCCTTGTACCTTGGTTTGGTGTGTAACAATCACTTCACTTAGGTGGATCGGGGTGCGGCAGACCGACTATTCCCAGGTCGTAGCAGGCCGTGAGAAAGCGAGGGTCGCCGCACCCCCCACGAGTTAGAGCCCGAACAGTTGCCTGGGCCAACCAAGCCCGCATCTTGCAAGGACGGGCCAATAATTCGCAGGAGGTGCTGATGGAACAGGAAGCGACCTACGTAGGCATCGATGTAGCTAAGGCCCAGGTGGACGTTGCGGTGCGTCCCACGGACGAAAGATGGCAGGTCTCCCATGACGATGCGGGGATCCGGCAGTTGATCTCCAAGCTGAAGACCCTGGAACCTGTCATGGTGTTGCTTGAGGCTTCGGGCGGCTTGGAGCTGCCTCTGGTGGCTGCTCTGGCAGCCGAGGCGGTGCCGGTGGTCGTCGTCAACCCGCGCCAAGTGCGGGACTTTGCCAGGGCAACGGGGAAGCTGGCCAAGACCGACTCGCTTGACGCGGCGGCTATTGCTCACTTTGCCGAAGCGGTCCGACCTCCCGTGCGCCCTTTGCGGGACGCCGAAACCCAGGCCCTCAACTCCCTGGCTGCCCGAAGGCACCAGGTGATGACCATGCTGGTCTCGGAGAAGAACCGCCTCGGCACCGCCACCGTCGCCGTCCGTCCCCGCATCGAAGCCCACATTGCATGGCTGGAGCGGGAGTTGGACGACCTGGACAAGCGTCTGCGTCAGACTCTGCGCCAGAGTCCGGTGTGGCGGGAGAAGGACGACCTTCTGCGCACCGTCCCCGGCGTGGGCGAGCAGCTCTCCCTCACTCTTCTGGCCTACCTGCCGGAGCTGGGCACCATGGATCGCCGGCAGGTTGCCGCCCTGGTGGGAGTGGCTCCCTACAACCGGGATAGCGGCACCCTGCGTGGTAAACGCACCGTCTGGGGCGGACGCGCCCGGGTCCGCGCCGCCCTGTACATGGGAGCATTGGTGGCCAGCCGCTACAATCCCGTCATCCGAGACTTCTACCAGCGGCTGTTGGCCGCTGGTAAGCCGAAGAAGCTGGCCCTCACAGCCTGCATGCGCAAGCTGCTCGTTATCCTCAACTCCATGCTCAAGCATCGCTCGCCTTGGCACGACATGACTTCCACATTCGTTGTTCATTCCTCTTGACTTTCAAGACAGTTGCTTTCTCCCGCACCAGCTCGTGCAGCAGCGCCATGAGCCGCAGGTGATGAAAGTCCTCATACTCATCCGGATGGATGTTCGCTTCTCCATCGCCATCCGCCAGCGCGCCCGCCTGCGGAATCTCATCGAGGCGATACCCCAAGATGCCTGGACGCCGATTCCTTACTGGATGGACGGCGCCGCCGATGTGGCCGAGACCACCTACACCCCGTTCCAGGCCGAGGCGGACGCCGCGCCGGTACGGCTCATCGTCCGGCGGGTGAAGCCGGCGCCCGGTTCTCAACTGGCTCTCTTCGCCACCTACAGCTATCACGGCTTCATCACCGACCGGGACGGGGAGACGCTGGAACTGGAGGCCGATCATCGCCGTCACGCCGAGATCGAGAATGCGATACGCAGGTCAACGCCCGCAGGATGCCGGGTCAAGCCATGCGGCGCCTGACTGAGAACCTGCGGCGCGACGGGGCCTTGTCGTCTGCGCCTTTGATCCCACATTTCCCATATCAACCCTGCAAGATGTATCGTAATCAGCAGCATCGATACCTAATGTAGCCGAATAGCAGAGCACAGTGGTCATCATGAATGCTAGACTGGTCGTGAGCGACTGCTTTAGTTCTTGATAACGTATCCGCTCTGGAGGCACCCAATGGGTGAAAGTACCAACCCCCGCGCCACGCTCCGTTTCGACCGCCGTGTACGGTTGGAGTTTCACGGCGCTACCATCACCTCGGACGCTGGGCTGCTGGCCTGCCGCGAGTTGGACGATGCACTGGGGCTGACGGAGACGGCGGAGGAGTGTCTGCAGGAGAGCCGGGGCGGTCGTAACGTGCAGCACCGATTGGTGGGCCTTCTCAGGCAGTCGGTGTACAGTCGTCTGGCGGGCTACGAGGATACCAACGACGCTGAACGGCTGGCCGACGATCCGGCGATGCGGGTAGTCGTTGGACAGCGAGGTGGTCCTGAAAGACCAGCAGCGAGCACCAACACCATGAGCCGGTTCGAGACCGAGGTGCTTACCCAGGACGGCAACGTGGAAGGGTTGGGCCGAGTGAACGCTACGTGGGTGGACCGGGCGATGACGCACACAGCGCACCGGCGGGTGATCTTGGACATGGACAGTTCGGAGAGTCCGGTACATGGAGGACAGGAGGGAGCGTCGTACAATGGTCACTTTGGGAGCACGTGCTATCACCCTTTGTTCGTGTTCAACCAGTTCGGTGACTGCGAGGGCGCTATGCTGCGTGCGGGGAACGTACATAGCGCGCACAGGTGGCGTGATGTATTGGATCCGGTCCTGTCCCGCTACGGGGCGACAGGAGTGCGCCGGTACTTTCGGGCCGATGCCGCATTCGCCAAGCCGGACATCTATGAGTACCTGGAGGAGCGGCGAGTCTTCTACGCAATACGGCTGCCGAGCAACAAAGTGCTGCAATGGGAGATCGCTCCCTTGCTGATACGACCTGTGGGAAGGCCGCCTGCCAAGCCAGTGATCCGATACGACGACTTTTGGTATCGTGCCGGGAGTTGGGACCGCGCTCGGCGGGTGGTGGCCAAGGTGGAGTGGCACAGGGGAGAGCTGTTCCCTCGGGTGGGCTTCATCGTCACGAACATGACGGCTGGCCCCGAGGGCGTGGTGCGATTCTACAATGGTCGCGGGACAGCCGAGCAGTGGATCAAGGAGGGTAAGTACGCGCTGAACTGGACTCGGCTGTCGTGCCATCGGTTCGTGTCCAACCGGGTGCGTCTGTCTCTGTTCGTCCTGGCGTACAACCTTGGGAACTTCCTTCGCCGGCTGTGTCTGCCCAAGGCGGTCAAGCACTGGTCGCTGCGGAGCGTGCAGGTCAAGCTGATCAAGATGGGAGGCCGTCTGGTGCGTCACTCCCGGTGGTTGATCTTTCAGTTATCCGAGGTGTCGGCTCCTCGACGGTTGTTCCAGGGAGTGCTGGATCGTATCGGCCGGTTATCGACGGCGCCAAGCTGAGGGAGGGTGCAACCACGATCTTGCCAAGAGGGAGAGCGCTCCAGGGAGTCGCCTTGTCTTCAATGCGGTTTCACCCCACTGGCAGGGGACACGAGGACGATGAAGACGGACAAGAAGGGTGCTCTACGACTGCAAACGCATCTCTTATTGGATAGACCGGCGATTGACTGGCCTTGCAGGACCTGAATCTGATGCTGCCATCTCGTTTGGGCTGCCCTTTGAGCCTGAAGACTGCCAATATGGGAAATCCCGGTTCAGTTGTCCGAGGTGTCGGTTCCTCGACGGTTGTTCCAGGGAGTGTTGGATCGTATCGGCCGGTTATCGACGGCGCCAAGCTGAGGGAGGATGCAACCACGATCTTGCCAAGAGGGAGAGCGCTCCAGGGAGTCGCCTTGTCTTCAATGCGGTTTCACCCCACTGGCAGGGGACACGAGGACGATGAAGACGGACAAGAAGGGTGCTCTACGACTGCAAACGCATCTCTTATTGGATAGACCGGCGATTGACTGACCTTGCAGGACCTGACTATGATGCGCCCATCTCGTTTGGGCTGCCCTTTGAATCTGAAGACTGCCAATATGGGAAATCCCGGCTAAACAGAGGGCAGACCACAACTCTGCTACCATCGGCTACGAAGCCAATCTGTGCTGGATGGCGGAATCGTGCACTACAGTAGGGTTTGTGCACGAATACCCGTCTACTAGATATGAGAAGGACACTGTCGCAGTCCTGGAGCCAGCAATTGTCCAGGATGATCAACTAGGAGCCGCTGAGTGACATGCCAAAGCAGGTAAGAGTATTCTATGCATACCCACATGAACCTAGGAACGTCGGTGAAACGATCTCTTCGACCATAAGTAAGCTAAAAGCCGACGGTGCACTCAAGAAGTACAATATCCGCTTCAGACCATGGCCGGACAATGCTGTATCTGGAAAGCACCTCGTTACAACGGTTCTGGGGCAAGTCGATCGGAATCACGTATTCGCCTGCGACCTAACCTACCCAAACCCGAATGTAAGTTTCGAACTTGGCTACGCAATTGCAAGGTTCAAGCGTGTCTTTACTTCATTAAATCCAAGCATCGATGAGGCGGCAAGGGCCTATAAGCGTATTTACTTCAGTTTGCTAAACATGGGGTATACAGGTTACGACAACCACGAGAGTCTTGCTGATTCCTTCCTACAAGAGAAGCCTTGGACAAGTCTCGATCAGACTTTGCTTGACTACCGTCATAGGCAACAGATGCCCCGCCTTGAAGACCCGACTCTCCTGTATGTTAAGCCTCCTTTGAACTCCGACAGTGTTATTGCAATTCAGGAGGAGTTTAAGAGATCGCTCTTCAGCGAATCGATTATCGTCGATGATCCTAATGAATACTCATCCCAAATACTGGAATGGTACACGGACAAAATCCTGACTGCTGATGCCGTTATTGTCCATCTGTTGAGTACGGACCATGTCAGACACAGTTCCCATAATTTAAAGGCTTCCATCGTGGCTGGATTGGCACATGGCTTCCGGCGGCCCATGATAATGTTGGCGCATGCCCCGTACGAGCCACCAGTTGACTATCAAGAATGGCTTAGCGTCCATGACACAGCCGAGGCCTGCGTAGCACGAGCCAAGACATGGCTTGGTGAAGTCGGTAACAATCTGCCTCATCAGAGGGCGCGCAGGCGACGTGTTGGGAGCCGTACCTCAAGGCAGATGGATCTCCGCTCCCTGTTTCTAGGGGACGTCGTAGCAGAACACGAAGCTCACAGGCTGTACGACTATTTTGTAGAAACTAGCTCCTTCTACCAAGCTATAGATAGCCCACTAACGATTCTTCTGGGCCGAAGAGGAACCGGCAAAACAGCAATTCTCTACGCCATAGACAGTGAATTGAACAGTACGACAAGCAATCATGTTACCGTCTTGAAACCGGTTGGCTATGAAACGCACGGTCTGATTCGAGTCTTAGAGGAAATTCGACAGCGTTCTGAACGAGGCTTTCTGATCGAGAGTCTTTGGAAGTATCTCATCTATAGTGAAATCGCTACTTCAGTGGCCATGAAGATACGTAACCGTCCAGTTTATCAAGCACGAACAATTGAGGAAGAGGCGTTCCTAGACTATTGTGATGCCAACGCGGCAGTCTTCATGCCACCGTTTTCTGAGCGTATCGAGAACGCTGTATTCTCGCTGGAAGGCGTTGGCAAGACCGTCGATGCGGGCGAGCAACGACTCAGAATAAGCGAATACTTGCATAGCGCATTAATAAACGAGCTTCGCAAGCATCTCGGCGTTGTGTTGACGGAATCGAATAGTCTAACGTTGCTTATCGATGGTCTAGATGAACCATTGGGACCTGGCGAGCACGTTACTCATCTAGCCGAGCTTATTGGAGGACTCCTAGGCGTGGTTCAATACATACCTCACGACTTTCGGCGTTCCAGCAGTAGGCTTAAGCCCGTCAACGCCAAAGTAACGTTATTGTTGCGAAGTGACATCTTCGCGTTCATACAGCACTTGATTCCTGAACAAGACAAGCTGCCGATTGTACGAGTGATATGGGACAGTCAGGAGCTATTGCTGCGAGTCCTGGAAGAGAGGATGCTCCATGGTGCGCCGAGGCAACGCACCACTGCAGATGTATGGGCTGGACTGTTCCCCGCCGAAGTTGTTGGTGTGACCTGCTCGGAGTTCATTCTGCGCACCGTTCTTCCTCGTCCTCCTGACCTAATCCATTTGGTAAAGGCAGCCGTCAGCAAAGCGATCAATCGGGGAGGCGAAAGAGTTTTGCAGGATGACCTTTTGGCAGCTCGAGAACAGTATTCCCAATACGCCTTTGACTCGATTCTTAAAGAGGATGATCCTGGTAAGGGAAAACTTGAGGAGGTGCTCTACGAGTTCGCCGGGGTGACGGCGGAATTGAAGCTGGAGGAGATTGAATCCCTCTTCGCCTCGGCAGGAGTCGAAAGTGCAGATGTCGAATTCTACCTTAACCTTCTCTGCGATATCAGTTTCCTTGGCATAGAAACGACGACTGGCTTCCGGTATTCTGGCCACGAAGAGGAGCGTCGTAGTTGGAGAAATGTTGCAACGGTGCTCGCCGCTAAGGACGACAGAAATGAGAGGTTTGCCATTAATCCAACATTCTATCAGGTCTTGCAGATCGAATGACTTTCCGTGCCGCGTAGGTGTCGGGTGCCGATGTGCAACGCCGATAATGACGGATAAGGGTGTTCATGTGAGGGCCTTTATAGAGGCCCCCTAAAATTCGCAGTAATTGATTAGGGGGATCGGCGGTCAATAACGTTTGATATATGGTGACCGGATCATTAGCGGTCACCACCGCGTTGAGGCAGCGATGAAGGCAGGCATTGTAGAAGCCGATTGCCTGTCCATTGAGGGTGAGGTAGACGAAGGGCGGCTGACGGCCATCCAGCTATCTCACAATTCCTTAGCCGGCGAGGATGACCCGGAGGTGCTGCGGCAGATGCTGGAGAGCCTCTTGCCATTGGAGCAGGCCTACGCTGCCGTTCTGGACATGGAGGTGCCGAAGCCTCCTCCCCTGCGTCCATCCATTGGTACGCCGGACACAGTGACGGTTGCAGTCACGTTCACTCCGCCGGATGTTGAAGAGATACGCCGTGTTGCCGATTTGTCGCTGTTTGCCCAGATCGAACCCCTGGACCAGATGCGCGATTTCCTTGAGGCTGTATTTGCGGTAAAATTGCAGACGACCAGCACCAACCGCTTGGGCAAGCCGGGCGTACTCACGACGATGGCTCGGCTGTCGCAGTGGGCGTTGGAGAACGGGTATCTCGATTCTGAGCGTGGGAAGGATTCCAGCAAAGGGTAGGTTATGGCTAGACCGACAAAGTTGACGCCGGAAGTTCATGAGGCCATCGTTGATGGAATCAACGCTGGGCTGACATTTCGGCTTTCATGCGCACGTGCCGGGGTGACGCCCGCCACCTTCTACAATTGGTTGAAGAAGGGTGAGGTTGCTCAGAGTGGCGCGTTGATGGAGTTTTTTAATGCTGTAGAGCGCGCGAAGGCGGATTCGGCTCTGAGGCTGATATCGCAGATCACGCTACAGGCACCGGCGGATTGGCGGGCGGCGGCGTTCATCTTGGAGCGACGGTTCCCAGACGACTACGGTAGGCGTGCCGAGTTGACGGGTAAGGCAGGCAGGCCGGTGCAGGTGGATACCAAGGTCCAGACCCAGCACGTCTTTCAACCGTCGCCGGAAGCGTGGGACCAGGTACTGCGGAAACGGGCTGAGTTCGAGAGGCTACGAGATGGCGACAGAGACGAATATACCTCCCCTGACAGTCTCTAATCCGTGGTGGGGACATGACCCATCTGATAAGCAGCTTGAGGCACTCTGGGCCTATGAGGAGTGTCCTGATCTCTTTTACGGTGGGGCTGCTGGCCCGGGCAAGACGAGTTACCTGCTCATGGCTGCTGTCCAGTACGTCCACCATCCTCACTACCGGGCCCTGATACTCCGCAAGACATATGCTGATCTAAGCCTCCCGAACGCCATCATGGATCGTGCAATATCCTGGTGGGATGGGGTGGAGGGCGCTAGATTCAGCTACTCCGATAAGACGTGCTATTTTCCTTCGGGGGCCCGCCGACTTTGCCAAGGCGTTCCTCGAACGTCATGCTGAATCGTGTGGAACAGGGAGGAATAGATAATGGACAGTTATGAGCGCCACGAGTTCAGCGATGTCTATCCCCATTGGGTAGTCAACGACATGGTGGCTGACATGCGGGAGCACGGCTGGGACGGTCCGCCAATCCTGCTGTACGAGGGCAAGATACTTGATGGTTTTCATCGGTCCTCTGCGGCGATGATAGCCGAAGTGGAGGCTGTATTCGAGGAGTTCCACGGAACGCGCATCGAGGCGGCCCGAAAGGTCTACCGGGCTAACCTGTACCGAGAGATGACCGCCGGGCAGCGTGCGGCGTGCAAGATCAAGCTCATGGAGCTGGCGGGGACAATGTTGCTTGATCAAGGTGGCAATAGGCGATCTGAAGATTTCAAGAGGAACCAGGTTCCGGTTGAAAATGTACCGGAACCCTTGCCCGTCTACGAGTCGATACGATCCGCCTCAACCCCTGTCAACGAAGAAGAGCCTCGTTTCTTCACCGCCGATGAGATGGCGTCGGTGACTGGTGTGTCTGAGCGGACGGTGCGGGACATTCACACGGCTGAGAAGGGGATTGGGATGTGCAGCTGTCCGGTGGCGTGCTGGACGTGACGAAGCTCAAGTATTTTACCGCCGGCGAGTTCAGCCAGCGGGTCCGGTATTGGGACCTGGCCGCAACGGAACAGAAGGAAGGGGTTGACCCCGACTGGACGGCTGGTGTGCTCATGGGAGTTGAGGACGGGGCGTACCAGGTGCAGGATGTGCAGCGGTTCCGCGTTGGGCCTGCTGAGGTGGAGGAGCGCATCGGGAGTCAGGCAGCGATAGATGGGCCCACCGTGCCGGTGCGTATCGAGCAGGAACCGGGCAGCGCTGGGGTGATAGCGATGGACCACTACGCCCGGCATGTGCTTCAGGGGCGTGACTTCCAGGGTGTCCGGTCCACTGGCAGCAAGGCAGAGAGGGCTAGGCCTTTTGCCTCTGCCATCTCGAACGGGCTGGTGAGCCTGCGCAGTGAGGCTCCCTGGGTGCGCGACCTCACGAACGAGATGAGGAGTTTTCCGTTGGGCACTCATGATGACCAGGTGGATGCCATGTCCGGCGCCATGAGCGCGCTGACCCAGCAGGATCGTATCCAATCGGTGCTCCCTAGGAGCGTGGTGCAGCGCTGCGTGGACGCCTACCTCAAGCACGAACGGGACATCTCGCGCATCATTGCCACCGAGCGGCCGTTCGTGGGGTTCCGCATTGCCGAGAGCGGTGCAGACCGCACGTCCATGGTGACACGGCGCGGTCCGGTTATTGTCGCGGCTGAGCAGTGGGACGTGTCAGCGCTAGACTCGTTGGAGCGAGTGGACCGGCATTGTCGAGAGGTGGGCGCCCTGGGCCTCTACCACGACGCAGGAGGGTCCGGGGCCGGTATCCGTACCAGTCCTCCGGCAAATGTGGCGAGAACGGCAGTTATCACAGTACCCGGTGTTCGGCGTCAACTTCGGCGCTGCTCCCGAGGGGGGCAACATGGAGTTTGTGCGGGGGCAGACCAACGCGCAGTATTTCGCCCGACGCAGCTCGCAGTTGGGCTGGTCGTTGCGGCTGAGAGCCGTCAGGACCAAGCGGCTGATGGAGGGGGAGGATATCGACTTGAGCACGTGCTTGGTGATCACCCCAGCGATTGAGGGCCTGGAAAGATTCCTAGCCCAGCTCTCGCAGCCGGAGTTCGACGAGACTTCGACAGGGAAGGTCGAGATTCCTACCTCAACAACCTGTGCTGGAATCAGATTGACGGGCGCTATGCTTCCATGGCTAAGGACTTGGCCCTGGTGGTGGGCGCTGCAACGCTCAAGGATTTGGGGAGCACGTACAGGAATGCCAGCGTGGACCGGAGCGCCCTGGATCATGCTGCACGGGTTTGGCGCCAATATGCAGGACCTGGCCGGTTTGGCCCCGGCCATCGAGTCTGAGGGGTATGTTTACGCGTGCCCCAATGCGCCCATTCCCTTTAATCTGGGACTGGGACAGGAAGCCGCCGGCGTCACTGGTGGAGCTGGTGTCAGTAGCCAGCCAGGAAGTGTACAGCGCGTGTGGGCTGAATCAGGCGCTTTGGGGAGGCTCTCAGGCGGCGGCGGTGAGGGAAGCATGGCGTCTGTGCCTGTTCGGTGTCCTATCACCCCTGGGGCGGCTGGTGGAGGCCGAGCTGCAGGAGAAGCTAGAGGACACCGTGACGCCTCCTGGCAGGAGCTAAGGGCCTCAGACCTGAGCGGGCGGGCCAGGGCCTTCCAAAGCATGGTGGGCGGCGGCATGGAAGTTGAGCGGGCGGCGGGCCTGGCCGGACTGACGGGTGTTGCCTGAAGGGAAGCAAACTTGTGGTGCTGGAAGTGGTAACAAGAACGGCGGGTAGGTCAATTCATAGCTATAATAGAAGTGCTTTGGTACCTCGCCAGGGCACCGACGCCGAGATGTCTGCAGCCGCCTACGCGACGGCGAACACGGGCGGCTTCTGGACAAACAAGCGGATGCCCGACAAGGCGAACCACGTCGCGCAGGCGATCCTCTACCGCAAGGGCAGGTCCATGATGGGCGGGGCCGGGGCGATGAGGACGGCAGTCTGCCCACACTGGAACGAGATCAGCATCGACGACATCTACTCCGGCAGCGCGAAGGCGGAACGGTACTTCACGGTGCACGTACTCCTCGGCGACGTGATTCTCGTCCAGCCGGACGCCTACGCGCAGATCGCCTACCGCGTCAGCAGCTAAGACCAATGGCTGACTATCCGGTCTTCGACGGCCAGCTTGAAGTCCGGCAGGAGGGCGGCAGGCGCACTCTGACGGGGCGGTTTCCCTATGGCTCACTTGGGACAATCGCCAGCCGTGGCCGCGTTCGCAAGGAGCGCTTCGAGCCGAGGGCCTTCAGGTTCGCCATAGAGCAGGAACCGGAGCGCCGTCTGGACATCCTCATAGGACACGACTACGGGAAGCCGATAGCCTCCCGGCAGTCCGGCACCCTGGACATCCGCGACGCAGACGACGCGGTGACGTTCGAGGCGCGACTGCCGGACGATCCACCGCCGTGGGTGCTGGACGCCGAGAAGGCCGTCGCTGCTGGGTTGACGGTCGGTTTGAGTCCCGGCTTCAGTGTGCCGCCCGCCAACGTCGTGGCGGACGGCGAGCGGCTGGTGGACGAGCCCGGCAATCCGGGCGTCCAGATACGCAGCATCGCCCACGCGGTGCTCAGGGAGATGTCCGTGGTCACGGCAGCCGTCTATACGGACGCAGGCGTGGACCTGCGCTCCGATGACATGGTGGTGCGCGACAGGAGACGCAGGCTTTGGCTGTAACACCTGAACAACTGGCCGCAGCACTACGTGTAGGTGACTCTGTCGAAGAGACCGCCGAGGTCGAACGGCTGCTTTCCTACGCCACCGAAGCCGTCACCAGGTACGCGCCGAACGCACCGGAGGCCAGTTCCAACGAGGCCGTGATCCGGCTGGCCTCCTACCTCTTCGACCAGCCCACATCGACCCGTGGTGACCACTATGCGGCTGCGGGTAGGAACAGCGGGGCGTGGGCGATCCTCATGCCCTATCGCATCAGGCGAGCAGGGTCCATCGGAGAAGCCGTCCAGGCGGCTCGTGCCAGCGGTGCACCGGGCAATCCCGTCACCGATGTTCAAGTATCAGGCACGACGCTGACCGTGTCCTACGCGGACGGTACTACCAGGACGGCAACGCTTCCGTCTGGTGGTGGTGACGGTACAGACCAGACGGCGCGAGATTCGGCGGCTCAGGCGTTGGCTGCGGCTCAGGCCGCCCAGTCTGCTGCTGACGGCAAGATCACCGGGGCGGACACCTCTCGGCTGATAGCGGCGCACACCACAGACGCCAACGCCCACCACGTACCGGCCACCGGCGGCGGCGGGGCTGTTCTGTCCGGTGGTCATACCTTCTCCGCTGGCATCACAGCCGACACCTGGACCGCGACCACCATCGCGCCGTCGGCAACGGCGACCTTGGTAGCTGTCCAGTGGCAGAACCTCGCAACGGCAGGCGCGGATGATTGGGCGGGAAACATCTTCGACGGGGCGCGGCTCAGGGCTGGCAAGGTCGGGCGGTGCAACGTGCGAGTTGGCAACTCCACGAGGGTCTACCTGATACGTCTAACAGGCGGGAGCCTGAAGGTGAGCGGCCCTGCGGCCCAGGCGTCCGAGGGCCTGATACTCAAGGCATGGAGTCTGTAGACCATGCCACAGGGCCTTGACCGGATCATCACAGTGCGCGTACAGGCGGAAGGGATGCGAAACGAGCACGGGGAGTTTGTGGAAGGTGCAGTCACGCCTATTCGGGTATGGGCGTCACGGCGCGACCGCGACCTTACCGACATTGCCGAGGAAGACGGTACACGCGGGGAAGCACGGCGGGACTGGCGGATTCGTTGGCGTGCGGACCTTGCGGGCGCGGCAACGTCCAGTCTCGCGGTAGAGGACGACAGGCTGGCGTCACCTCATGCGCCAGGAGCCGGGTCCGGTTCTTGGCGAACGTCGACTGGTCGAAGGAACCGCCCCGGATGTTCATGTCGAGGAACCACCGGAAGAGCATGTCGTAGGTCAGCCGTTCGCAGAACTGGCGCTCCGAGCGCACGGAGTAGAGCGCGATCAGCAGACTCGCCTTCAACAGGTGTTCGGGCGGCACGGAGGGCCGGCCTCTCCTGGCGTACATGCGGCTGAAGGTGGGCGACAACTCCTGACGCACCCGGTCTGCCAGCGGCTTGATCCGCCGGATCAGGTGTTCCTGTGGGACCAAGTCCTCGGGGGAGAGCACTACCAGACTCTCGCTCTGCTGGTCGGATGTGCCGCGCATGGCCGCCTCCCGTTCGTGCTGCGCCAAGCGTAACCAAACGCCTCCCCATCCGCACCTTCGCGTCCCTACCTCTCAGCCGTTTTTCGTCACCCTGCTAGGGATGCTCTGAATAAGTCCCGATGGCTTGTGGGATAGTAAAATAGGGCCAAGGCCTGAAGACGGGGGAGGAGAGGCAATGAACCAGCCGACGTTTGCGGACTTGGACTACGAGAGCAAGAAGCGAAAGACTCGCCGGGAGAAGTTCCTTGAGCGCATGGATGGACTGATCCCGTGGGAAGAGTTGGAAGAGCGCATTCGACCGTTCTATCCCAAGGCCGGTCGTGGTCGGCGGCCCTACGAGTTATCGGTGATGCTACGGATACACTGCGTGCAGTTGTTTTACAACCTGAGCGACCCTGGGATGGAGGACATGCTCTATGAGGTCGAATCGGTGAGGCGGTTCGTAGGGCTGAGACTGCCTGGGCCGCTGCCGGACGAGACGACGATTCTGAACTTCCGCCACCTGCTGGAAGAGCATGAGTTGGGCGCGGGTCTGTTCGAGGAGATCAACCGCTATCTGGAGTCCAAGGGACTCCGTCTTCAGGAGGGGACGATAGTGGACGCGAGCATCATAGCGGCGGCCTCATCGACGAAGAATAGGGCTAAAGAGCGCGACCCCGAGATGCACCAGACGAAGAAGGGTAACGAGTGGCACTTCGGGATGAAGGTGCACATCGGTGTGGACTCGCAGACGGGAGTGGTGCACAGCATGACCACGACATCTGCGAACGTGCATGACCTGACTGAGTTGCCCCGGTTGCTGCACGGTGGGGAGTCTCAGGTGTGGGGAGATGCTGGGTATCAGGGAGTTGACAAGAGGCCGGGGAACCGGGGCTTGGACGTGGAGTGGCAGGTGGCGATGAGGACCGGCCAGCGTCGGAAGCTGGAGCCTGGGAGCCCTGAGGCGGTGTCGGAGAAGCGCAAAGCGTCGGTCAGAGCTAAGGTGGAGCATCCGTTCCTGTACATCAAGCGGCACTTCGGCTACGCCAAGGTCCGCTACAGGGGGCTGTCCAAGAACACGCAGCGGCTGATGACGCTGCTGGGGTTTGCCAACTTGATGAGGGCCGAACAGTACCTGGCGGCGTGAGACCTTGTATAAGTGCGCCCAAAATCAGGGCTAAGGGCGGCGAAAGGCCCTGTCAGGGCCGGCTGTAGGCCGACAATAACCCTCACCACGGCGCCATGAGGCAATTTAACGCCCCCAAAACCACTCCGGTCAACTCGGCCCAGCCTGAAGCCGATTGTTCAGAGCATCCCTAGTGCTATAGAATTGCAGAGTTAGCAGAGCTTCGTGCAAAGGGAGTGCGCATCGAGTGACTATATTGGCGCTCACGTCCCGAGTATCGATCAACCTACCAAGAGCTGTCCACAGGCTGGCATGGATTGGCCTGTTGTGTTTGGTGGCCGCAGCCTTGCTGTCGGCATGCGATGACGGAGATATGCCTACTCCGACTCCGGAGCCGACAGCCACCCCGACGCGGGAACCGACGCCCACGCCAATTCGGACCGCTAGTCCTGGCGCGACAGGGCTGGACGACCCTCTCTTTCCCGGGCTGGGCAACGGCGGATATGACGTTTCCCGCTACACGGTAACCCTCGACATCGACGTGGACGCCAACGAGATTTCGGGCCGGACTCAAATCGAAGCTGACGCAACACAGAACCTCTCCTCATTCAATCTGGACTTTCGAGGCTTGACGGTTACGCAGGTTGCCGTGGATGGCCTCCCAGCCGACCACTCTCGCACCGGATACGAGCTGACAATCGAGCCCGGTGCGCCGATCCCTGTGGGAACGGCCTTCAATGCCACGGTCTCTTACGAGGGTCAGCCTTCGACCAGCTCTGTGCCTGGAACAAGTCTCCTAGTCGGCTGGATAAACTACGAGACCGGGATAATTGCGTACGGCGAACCCTGGGGGGCTTCCCATTGGTTCCCGGTCAATGAGCATCCATCCGATAAAGCCTTGTACACCTTCATCATCACGGTGCCCGAGCCCTATGAAGTGGCCTCAAACGGTGAATTGACCAGTACGACCTACCACGGGGAGACGGTGACATACGTATGGGAAAGCGTCCATGAGATGGCCAGCTATCTGGCGTTCCTGGCGGTCGCTCAGTTTAACGACGTCGCCAGTGAAAGTGCTGGGGGGATAACCATCGTTGACTCGGTTGAAGCGTCGATAGACGAATCCGCAAGGCGTAGTCTGGATAGCGTCCCTTTGATAGTCGATTTTTTCAGTGAACTATTCGGGCCGTATCCATTCGAGTCCACCGGCTCCGTCGTCATTGACGAGGCGATTCCGCCGCTGGAAACCCAGCCCCGGCCCGTCTACGGGATCCGGGCCCTGGAGACTTTTGGCGACAGGTTGATAGCCCACGAGTTGGCGCACCAGTGGTTTGGGAACCTGCTTACTCCCGCGTCGTGGCAGGACTTGTGGCTGAACGAAGGGTTCGCCACCTACGCTGAGTGGCTGTGGTTAGACCACAAGTCCGGCGGCGGCGGTTTCGAGGGGTTCTGGGAGATGGTCTGGCGCCCTGCCTATGGGCCGCCGGCGAATCCCGACCCCGGCGCCCTTTTCAGCGGCGACGTCTATGAGAGAGGCGCAATGGCCCTCCACGCACTGCGCGGCGAAATCGGCGACGAGGCGTTTTTCAAGACGCTGCGTGAGTATGTGTCCCGCCATGCCGGAGGCAACGTCACAACCAAGGATCTTGTGGCTGTGGCTGAGGAGATTGCGGGCAGGGATCTGGACGGCCTTTTCGATTCCTGGCTCTTCAGTGAAACCACTCCACTTCCGCCGGGAAGGGACAGCGATCTGGGAAATTAGCCACAAGAGGACTACGTAGAACAATCGCCCTTGCCATGCTAGAGGGCGAACTGGGCTGCCCATTGAGCCTGAAGACTCCCAATATGGGAAATCCTGGTGTAGATGGATGGTACGCATCCAAATGAGAATCAGAGGGTTGACAATAATGAGACAATCTCTCATCTGAGTTAAAGAACAATTGTCATAGTCTAGAGGGGGTAAGCTCCATGTGGTGGAAAAAGATTGTCCTGCTTGGTCTGCCAATGCTCTTAGTTCTCGCCTGTGGTTCAGACTCCGACGAGCCTTTCACCATCGGCGCAATGGATGCCCTCACTGGAGTCGCCGAGTCCTACGGCAATCCCCTGCATCAGGCCAAATTGCTTGCCGTGGAGGAGATCAACGCGGCCGGTGGTATCAACGGTCGGGAGTTGAAGCTCATCGTCGAGGACTCCAAGTGCGGGGCCCAGGACGCCATCACCGCCTACAAGAAGCTGACCGATGTGGACGGTGTCAAAATAATCCTGGGCACGACGTGCAGCGGCTCGATGCTCGGAGCGGCCCCACTCGCCGAAAAAGACGGTGTCGTCCTTCTTTCCGCTTCCGCCACAAGCCCAGACATCGCCTCCGCGGGCGACTACATCTTCCGAACAGCTATCAACGACCTTCGGCTGGGCATCGACATGGGCAACACCCTCTGGGTTGACGGAAGGCGCAGTATCGCCACTATCACCGAGTCGACCGACTATGCCGAAGGTACGCGCCGCGCCGTCGTTGAGCAGTTCGAGAAGCTGGGTGGCTCCGTGGTGGCCGCGGAAGGCTACTCCTCCGACGTTATCGACTTCCGTAGCCAGTTGACAAAGCTGTTCGAGAAGAACCCAGACGCGCTCCTCTTGGCCGCCCAGGGCGAGGCCTCCGGTGGCACCATCATCAAGCAGTCCCGCGAGTTGGGGTACGACGGCCCAATCTACTCCGAGATCGTGCCCACATCCCCATTGGCCCTGGGCATCGCCGGTGAAGCCGCTACGGGCCTGAAGGCCGTTATTCCTAACCCCGACCTAGCCAGCCCCGCCGGCAAGGAGTTCTTGGCGAACTTCAAGGCCCGCTACGGTAAGGTTGCTTCACTGCCTTGGTTCCAGGGTTCCGCCTACGACGACGTATACATCGCTGCCGAGTGCCTGAAGCAGACCAACGACGACCAGGACGTCGACGGCTTCCGAGACTGTCTGAACAACATTACCTGGACAGGGGCCATCGGCGACGACTACAGCTTCGACGAAAATGGAGATGTGGTTGGACTGTCCAACGTAGTCGTCGAGGTTCTCCCAACCTCCGAGCGTACCGATGACAACCTCGGCTACCGCGTGCTGGGTCCGGCTCCCACGCCATGACCTAGTCAACAAACTGTCATAGGTGACGAGGCAACTCTTTCGAATCAACTGCCGGAGAGACAGCACTCGACGGTGAGAATGAAGCGTCCCAGCGAGTCCGGTACTGGTTAGCCGTCTATCCTAAGCAAGGCTTTCGAGCGCCCGCAGCGCATATTGAACGTGGCTCGCTACCCGGAACTCATCGTGGAACGCGCCACGGATGACTCCGTCGCCATCAATAACGTAAGTAACGCGAGACGTACCCAGCCCGAACCAGCGTTCAACATCGTACAGCCAGCGTATCTCCCCCGCAGCATCGCTCCCAAGGTCGAAAGGAGTTCCGACGGCCTCACCGAAGCGCTTCACTCTGTCCACGCTATCGGTACTAATCCCGATTCAGACCTTCGAGCGGAGAAGGCGCTACAATAGCACCCTCAGGGAGCTCTCTCGCCACTCTTCATAACCATTATCTTCTCGGGTCCCATTCTGTCCCACTTTCGCTGATTGACAACAGTTGACTGGCCTTGCAGGACCTGACTATGATGCTACCATCTCGTTTGGGCTGCCCTTTGAGCCTGAAGACTCCCAATATGGGAAATCGCGGACATAAAAAAGCTGGAGAACCAAAAGCTCCTGCTATTGGAGTGAGATAAGGTGTCTGACAAAAATGTCGAGGCGGCCGTACTGGGCGGCGGGTGCTTCTGGTGCGTTGAGGCGGTTTTCACAGAGATCGCAGGGGTTACTGCGGTCACATCCGGGTATTCGGGCGGCCACACGGTTAATCCGTCCTATTACGATGTGTGCAGTGAAAAGACCGGGCATGCCGAGGTAGTGCAGCTAGAATTCGACCCCAGCCAGATCACATTCTCGGAACTACTTGAAGTGTTCTTCGCCACTCACGACCCCACCACACTCAACCGTCAGGGGGCGGACCGGGGCGCACGGTACCGCTCGGTGATTCTTTACACCACCGAGTCCCAGAAGGACCAGGCGGTGAACTTCATAAAGGCGTTGGATGCGTCCGGGACCGAAAACGGGCCGGTGGTTACGGAGGTTGCCCTCTTCGGGGTATTTTATTCGGCGGAAATGGAACACCAGCTTTTCTACCAGAACAACCCCGGCAGTATGTACTGCCAAGTAGTGATCAGCCCCAAGGTTGCCAAGGTACGGCAGAAGTTTTCTTCCAAGCTTCGCTAGTATTACAACGACAGTTTATCTGGCAGAGTGATGCTTGCGACGAAGTTGAGCCTGACAACGTACTGACATGAACCTGCCGCGATAGCTCGCTCGTGGCCGAATATGGCGAATCCACTCTCAATGGCTTGAATCTTCCCTTACACCATCCCACCGAGAAAAACGGCGCTACGGGCCGCACAGCGCGTCGCTCCCCCCCAAAACGGGGTTTTGGCCTGATTCCGGCCCGATCCGGCTTCAAACCGGAGCCCGGGCCCTCAGCCCTCGCCCCGACGGGGTAGCCACCACCACCGCCGCGGTGGTGGTGGTGGTGGTGACTAGGCCTTCAAGACTAATTGCAGGCGCAGGTCTGACTCGCGCAGCCAACCTTTCTGTTCCTCGACCAGCGCCTCAAGGCCTCTGATGCGCTCTTGGGCTGCGGCTAGGGCGATGGCCGCGTCAACAGGGGCCGCCCGGGGGGCAGCCGTCCGACGGGAAAGGAATTCGTCGAGGACCGCGGCGTCGATCTGCAGCTCGCCGGTGGGCAGCCTGTCAGCAGGGAGTCGTCCCGAAGCCACCCAGCGGGAGACCGTCGAGGGCCGCACCGAGGCCCTAGACGCCGCTTCAACCGCGTTCATACCAACCCCCCTGTGCATTGCGCAACTTCGCCGTCGCGTGCATTTCGACGCGGGCCGCTGCAACAGCAACAGCGTGCGGCTGCGTGACCACCAGGGGTACACGCTCCCGCAGATCGTGGTGGTGCAGGAGGCCGCGCCCACACGTCGCGTGGGGGGTTGTGAAGGATGGAACAAACCACCATGGCCCGGGCCATATCAGGCGCGCGCACGATGAACCGGCGATGTGTGTAGAGAGCAAAAACACCGCTTTATATATATAGTGGCATTCCAAGTTAGTCGCGCTTTCCCCTACATCCACCTGGGGCGGCCTGGGGGGCCTCAGCCTGACTATCCGGCGTTTTCCCGGCCCAGTACCACAGGCCACCCGGCCGAGAAAAACGCCGCTGAGAGGCCCTGAGAGATTGGTACCTGCTTAAGGACCCTCCCGAGATCGCACAGTATGCCCAGCGCGGCGAGTTTCCTATAGAAGAGTGGACCGGCCGCCTTTGCGCCGCCCGGACACGGCCAGCCGTCCGGCGTGCAGTTGGTCAGCGTCGACGTCGACGGTCGGCCCATGGCTGTCCGGCACGGGCCGACCGGTCTCTCCCAAACGCTCCATCTGGGCCATGCGCGGCGCGGTCTGCGTCCTGGCCCTGCCGGATGCGGCCGGCGGCGTCCACGTGGCTGAGCGCCTGGCCGACGCCCTGGCCTTGGCGGCCCGCCTGCTCTGGGCGCGGTCCATGTGTGGGCCGACCTGGACGAGCCGGGCGGCATCGAGGACCTCGGCGCGGAACCCAGGCGGGACCGCTTGCAGCTATGCTCTGGTCGAGAGAACCTTGGGAGCAGATCGATGACCTGGGGAATCGATCCGGAGCTGATGCAGGAGTTCGTCGACAAACTCGTCGCGAGAGAGCCCGGCCTGGCGCGCTTCCTGTAGCCACTTCGGAACGCTGGCGCGAGCGCGTGTTGAGTAACCTTGCTGGACTGACGGCATGGGTGACCTCCATCTCAACCTGAAGGCTTGCTGACGTTGACTATGTGTTGACTTCGCCCTTTTCCCAGTCGGCTCGCCCAGGTTATTAAGCCGTCTATAGACTGGAGCGGGAGAGGGGAGTCGAACCCCCGACCCTCTGCTTGGGAAGCAGATGCTCTGCCGCTGAGCTACTCCCGCTCGAGGAGAACCGGCCCGGCTTCCGACTGCATCCAGGAAGAGCCCAGCCTGTCCGAAGTCTAGCAAGATCGACGGCAATGCTCAAGCTCGGCCCCGACAGAGGAACACCGTATCCGCCACACTATTGACTGGGTAGTACCACTGCCTTTATATTGCATACTCCCCTGAGAACGACGGGTGGTGGTACGGTTGATGTCCCTTGCAGTTCGGACGCTCCTGATAACACTCGGCCTCGTAACCGCGGCGCTATTCTTCGCCGACGAGTTCGCGGTATCGATGCTGATTCTCGGCACGCTGACACTTACGATCGTGTCACTGCTGTCCGATGTCATCGGCAGGGGGCGGTCGGCCTGGGCCGAGCGGCCGGGCTCCGGGCACAGGCGCTAGCCGCCGGCCGCTCGTCTTGACTGCCCTCTTCCGCCGCGGCTATACTGCGATATGTGGTCCACGCCCCGCACGGCCACGACTAGGCGTCGGGCGGTGCCCCGAATCGATGTCCCCGAGGGCCAGTAGCTCAGCCGGTTAGAGCGCAGTCCTGATAAGACTGAGGTCCCTGGTTCGAGTCCAGGCTGGCCCACCATGACGTACCGAATTCATAACTCGCCCGTTCAGGGCGATCTCTGCGGCGTCCGCTCCCCCCATTGGGCTATCGTCCGGCGTGGGTATGGAGTAGACGATGGCGGCCCTGCCGGGCTTGACCACGACCTCCTTCACGAAGGAGCCGACGAAGGCTTTGGTCTCGGTCAGCTCGCTGGTCTTGAGGAAGTCGCTCATCTCGGCGGCGAAGGCGGCGATGGTGTCGGCGCTGTCGAGGAACTGCCGCCTCTCTTTTAGCAGCGCCCTCGCCTCCTCTGTGGCGATCTCCAGCTTCTCCTTGCGTTCCCGGAGTTCCACGATGAGGTCCGAAGCCTCGGCCACGTCTACGCTGTCGCTCCTCGCTATGAAGTGCCAGACGCGGCCGAGTTGGTTCTTCACCTCCTCAAGCTCCCCGTCGATACTCTCCAGCCGCTCACGCTGCTCGCGGGCCACTCCGTCCATCTCCTCGTCCAGCAGCTTCACCAGGTCTCGGATGTTGGACTCGGTGAGGATGTTGGCGCGAATCTCATCGACGATGATCTTCTCGAATTTCTTGGCATTGAGCCTGGGGGTCTCGCAGGTGCCCTTGCCGCGCTTGAGCAGGGAGTGGCAGATGTAGTAGGTGTACTTGCCGCTCTTGGCCTCGGCAGCGGTCATGGCCTTGCCGCAGGTCTCGCACTTGGCGATGCCGCTGAGCAGGTAGGGGCTGGAGGCGCGGCGGGGGTTCACCTTCTTGGGGGCGCGGGAGCCGAGCAACCTCCTGGCCTTCTGGAAGTCCCGCTTGGAGACGATGGCGGGGTGTGCGTCCTCGACGCGCACGGGGGGAGCTCCGTCTTTGGCGTTGGCTCCCCAGACCACGGTTCCGGCGTATGCTTCGTGGGAGAGCATGGTGTGGATGGTGGTCTTGAGCCACTTCTTGCCGTTGGTGGTTGGGATGCCCTCGGCGTTGAGAGTCTTGGTCACGTCTAGGATGCTCTTGCCCTGTAGCACCATGTCGAAGACCCGTCTGACCACGGCGTCGGCGGGCGGGTTCAGCTCAAGCTTGGGGCGCTTCGCGGCCCCATCCTGGACGTGGACCCGCTTGTAGCCGTAGGGTGCGTAGGTGGTCATCCAGAAGCCTCTCGACGCGGCCTCCCGCATCCCCCGGACAACCTCCTGGGCGAGATTTTCCGAGTAAAACTCGTCCACGCTCTCGATGATGGCCTCAAGGAGCTTGCCGGTGGGGGTGTCGTCGGCCTGCTCGGTGATGGAGACCACGCGGATGCCCCGCCTGCGCAGCATGGACTTGAAGGCGACGGCGTGCTCGCGCTTGCGGGTGAATCGGGAGAATTTCCAGACGAGAATCTCCTTGAAGGGAGCCTCGGGCTTTGCGGCCTCGTTCAGCATCTTCTGGAACTCGGGCCTGTCGGCGATGCGGCCGCTCTCGGCCTCGTCCACGTACTCGCGGGCGACCAGGTAGTCGTGCTTCTCGGCGTAGTCCCGGAGCGCCCTAAGCTGGGCGGCGATGGACAGGTCCACGTCCTGGCGGTCGCTGGACACTCTTGCGTAGAGGGCCACTGGCGTCAGATCGAGTCGGTCATTCATCAGTCTCTCCTCCTTGTGTTTCACTCTGTCCTGTCCGGCGGGAGCGCAGCCGTTCCAGCCGCTCCCGTCTGCGCCACTCCCGCTCCTCCATGAAGATGCGGATGGCCTGGCGGAGCAGCTCGCTCACGGAGAGGTCATCCTCCTTCATTACCCGCCGCACCTGCGCCTCCATCTCCGGGGGCAGGGAGAAGGTGAGGGTCTTGGACTTCCTGGGAGTGGTCACTCTCTTTTTGCCTTCTGATGTAGTGTATTGTCTTACTATACACTATCTGGACACCGGCCTGCAACTCCTACCAGGGGCCAGCCGCCACCGGCCTGCGCCTGCGGCCGGGCATGTCCGAGGCGACCATCTGGGGTCCGAGGACGGAGGCGTAGCTTTCGGGCACGGCGATGACCACGACCTTCGCCAGCTTCCCCGTCCAGATCACGGGCCTGGCTATGGCGGCGCAGCCGCCGTCCTGGGCGTATCGCGCCGTGCCGTAGCGGGCGGCCTGCTCCGCCAGGGAGCCGGTGGGGATGGGCCTGCCCCTGCGGGGCAAGCCTCCCCGCTCGCCGCAGATGGGGAACGTGGCCGGCGTGCCGAAGCCCCGCGTCCGGCGCACCACCTTCGCCCGCAGGTCGAGCGGGTCGGTCCAGCCTGCGGAGTCGCTCTTATCTTCCCGCGCGTACAGAACGGCCATGAAGGGCGGCTGCCTCAGCACCTCAGCCAGCCGGATGGTCACCGAGGCGTATGAGCATAGGAAGGCACGCTGCAACTTCAGCACGTCCAGCCCCCACTCCAGGGCCAGCGGCTCGAAGGCCCTCGGCTGCATCAACACCGCCGCCGCGAACCGCTCGGCCTGTGTGCACACGATCCGGTCGGGCGCGGAGCCGGATTCCATGTCGCAGAGGGTCTCATAGATGATCTCGTAGGTCTCGTGGACCACCGAGTAGTCCTGGGTCCCGGCCCACATGTCCTCGCGGTAGTGGATGTCGTAGCCGCCCCCCGGCGCGCTGTAGTGGATGCCCTTCACGTCCAGGTGCCTCCTGCCCGACACTTCCCCGAACCCGGCTCGTTTCAGCAGGGCCTTGATCTGCTCCATCGTGGGGCGGGCGGGCACGTCGAAGTAGCGCACGAAGCGTGCGGCGAGGCGCTCCGGGTCCAGGGCCTCGCGGGGGGATTCGTCCAGGAGCAGGCGGCAGAAGTCCTCTCTCGTCCTGTTCATGCTCACTCCAGCAGCCTCTTGTTGGCGAATCGCTCGTACATCTCGACGATGAACCGCTTGGTCTTCAGGGTGATGGGGCCGTCGGGCCGGGTGCCCACGCGGAAGACGGGATCGGCCAGCACGTACTGGTAGGCCCGCTCGATCTCCATCGCCTCGCCGCTGTAGGGGTCGGGCTGGTCCACGCGCCCGGCCCGCTTCATCAGCTCGTCTGCGTCCACGTTGTAGAGGGCGGCCAGCTTGCCAATCATGTTGGAGCCGGGCTTCCGGCCACTCCGCTCGATCTGGGAGAGGTAGGAGCTGGAGATGCCGGTGCGCCGGGTCACGTCCCGCAGGCTGAGGTCTCCCCGCAGCCGTCTGAGCAGCGGCCCGATTTCGTCATCGCCCTCGATTGCCTCTCGGTCGTCCATCTCCCGGTCGTCGTCAACCTCATCCATGATGTCTCCCTCTTGCATCCGTAGTTGCGAACAGCATCGCGCACGGCGTGCCTGCTACATTGCAGCTACATGGTTGCTAACTTATTGTTACATCAGAGCGAGCAATTGTCAATAAATCCTTCTGTAAGGCCCGAAATACGCCTCTCGGCCATTGCCTCTGTCCGCTCTGTATTACTACACTTACGCCAACAGAACGAATTATCGTATTTCGATCCGAGTATACATCACCGACGCCCGCGAGGGCCACCCCCTCGCGGCGCTCCGAATCCCACGAGAGAGACGGAATCGCGTGAGTAAGAAGTCGAAGCGGAAGCTGACGGACAGGCAGGAGCGGAGGCGCATCGAGGGCCTGCGGATTCTGGCCCGCATCATCGCGCGCCACTACCTGGCCAACCCCCACCTGTACCCAAACGGCGCAGCCGGGGAAGGGTCGCAGTCGGCCGAGAAGGAGGGCGAGGCGTGAAGCGCAGGCAGCCCTCCTCCAGGGTAAAGCTCGACCACCACAAGGTGTGGGAGCTTCTGAACCGGCTCAACATGACCCAGAACGAGCTGGCGCGGCTGGTCGGCACCTCGTCCGGCTACCTGTCCCAGCTCATGTCCGGGACTCGCTGCCCCTCGGCGGACATACGCAAGCGGCTCATGGAGGCCCTGGGCGTCACCCGCTTCGAGGACCTGTTCATCCTGGAGCAGGTCTATGTGTAGCGACGGCTCCGCCTCGTCCGCTCCCCTGCTCGTTCCGCCCGGCGTCGCCCTGATGCCCGACGATTTCCCCGAACGGCTGGAGGCGGTGAGAAACCTGTTCGATCTCAACTGTGAGGAGATGGCGGTGGCGCTGGGCGTGGACCCGCGCCAGCTGATGCGCTGGCGCATCAAGGGCGGCGGTCCCAACGGCGGAGCGATGCTGGCCCTGGTGCGGCTGGCGATACGGTCGCCGGAGGGTCTGGCGGCGCTGCTGGACGAGGACGTAATCGTGATCTTCAAACCGAGGAGGAGGGACCATGACCACTAGAGAACGGAAGCGGACGTTGAACAACCGGCCCCCGCCCTTTCCCGAGGACTTCGGGGAGCGGCTGGAGGGCCTGAAGGACTTGTCCGGGCTGTCGTGGGGCGAGTTCGCCGAGCGCCTCGGCGTGACGCAGCGCGGCCTGGCGAAGTGGCGCAGGGGAGGGCCGCCTTCGGGGGCCTACTTGTGGGCCATCATCGAGCTGGCCCGCGAGCTTCCCGGCGGCTACGACCTGATGATGTACGGCGACGACGGGACGGAGGAGTAGAGGGGCGATGGGACGCCGGCAGGAGCGGGTCTACCACGTAGAGCCTGAAGAGTTCCCCCAGGACTTTCCTGAGCGCCTCGACCGCTTCCGGCAGGCCGCAGGGCTGTCCTGGCGGGAGCTGGCCCGCCGCCTGAAGGTCAACGCCCGCATCGTGCGCCGATGGAAGGCGGGAGCCAAGCCCGGCCCCGGCCACCTGGTCAACCTGTTGGAGTTGGCCGCGGGGATGGGGCTGCTCCACCACCTGCTGCGCGGAGTGGAAGAGCCGAGCGCGTTCCAGGGGGCGGGCCAATGACCGGATACAGGCAGCGGCACATGGAGAAGGTATGCCGGGGCTGCGGTCGGGTCTACTACCGGCAGTTCCGGCGCAATTCGGGCCGGGAGGGGTGGTGCGGCGGCAGGTGCTACATGCGGACCTACCGGCGAAGCCTGGGAGAGGCCGCCAACGGGCAACCGGCGGGCGCGGCGAGGGCCGGGCGGGATGAACCGTCCGGCCCTCTTGTTTGTCACCAAGACACTCTGGAAGGGAGAGAGACAGTGACTGAGAGCGGGGAGATCATCGGATTCAATCTCGACCTGGTGGCCGAGCGCCCCCTGGTTGCGCAGACGCGGTTCGCGGAGGACGGTAGCATCGGCGTCGATTGGCGGGGCCGCTGCTGGGCCTGGCTGAACGGCGACGAGGCCCCGGCGTTGGCGGAGGTGGTGGTCAACGACGCGGAGACCGCCAGGCTGCTGTTTCCCGGCCAGGTCCGGCGGGTACGGGCGATGGTCCGGGCCGTCGAGACGGCTGCGGGCAGGGTTGCGGCCTGGAAGTGCTGACGGACCTGGGCTGGGAACCCCGCACGGAGCCGTGCGCCGCCGCCAGGGGGCTGCACGAGGGCGGGAAGGTACGGATCGTCGGCGGTACGGTTCAGCGACAGCTCAATGGCAAGGTGGGCACGCTGCTCAGGTATACCAGCGCCACCGTCGAGGTGGACGGCAGGCGGTACGGCGTGGGAGTAAGGGGCCTGGAACCCGTCGGCGGCGGGAACGGTCCGGAGGAGGCCGCCGTGGGTCTGGACTGACGGCCAACGCCACAGGCAACGGCTGTCCATCGACGCAAAGAGGGCCGGGCGGTTCAAATCCGCCCGGCCCTCCTGTCTTTTCCGGCCCTTCCCCCTCCTCGCCGCTCACCGCCTGCCGCACCGGGGGCCTCCGCTTCGTCTTGGATGGGAGGCCCCTTTGGTGTATCGTTGGGTCTGCACCACCCCGGAAGACGCTAACGCTGCCTTGCGGCAGCCTGGCACTGGGCGCACAAGGGGTGTGGAGATCAAGGCTGCATGATCCCGGACGCGGGCGTCTGCACTCTCGGCGTCTGGGGGCCGTCTCGGTTTGAGACGCTCTGTTCTCGTTCCGGGGAGGCTTCTGCAAAACGGGTTTGGACGAGGAGGCAATCACAGACAGAGACCGAGGAGGTTGCGCCATGGCTGTCGAAGGACGTGAAGGGAGCACCGGGAAGCAACGACGAACCCATTTCCCCGAGGACTTCGGGGAGCGGCTGGAACGCCTGTTGAAGATGGCCGAGCTGTCGCCGCAGGAGTTGGCCGAGCTTCTCGGCGTGACGGAGCCCACCGTGCGGAGGTGGCTCAGGGGAGGGGTGCCCAAGGGGTTCAACTACATGGGCATCATGCAGCTGGCGCGGGGCGTTCCCGGGGGCTTCAATCTAATGCTCTACGGCGACCCGGAATCGGAGGGCGAACCGGCGAAATAGGAGCGAGAGGCCGGGCCACGTCCAAGCGCCCTCCTCCTCCTCTTTCCTCATCTCCTGACGACGCCCTGGGGATCCGTCCTCGACGCCCTGCGGTTGAGGGCGCGGTCGAGGATCCCGAAGGCCAAGCGGATGCCCAGCTCCGTCACCCTTTGGGACGGCTCCTCCTCCTGCTTGAGGAGGGCGTGGGCGATGAGGTCGGCCATCTGTAGCACGTCGTCATCCTGGGAGCTTCGGAAGGAGGGGCCGCCGATGATCCGCTCTATGGGGATGTCCTTCGTGGCCTGGCCGTCCTCCCAGACCTCGTACCTGCTGGGCACGGGGTTGCGGCTCCTGAGCCTGCCGTAGAGCCGCCTGATCATCCGCTCCCCTCCCTCGTCGAAGATGAGATGGGCGTAGCGTCCGTCCGCCGCGACGGAGGTGTTGATGCGGTTGAGCAGCCGGTTCAGGCTGACCTGTTCGTAGCCCTTTACGTCGGCCTTGCGCAGGCAGACGTTGACGACCTCGATGCCGCCCAGGGAATGGGCGGCGTTCTCTATGATGCGCAGGCCGTCCATGAAGATCTCGGCTCCCTGCACCGGGGTGAGCCTGCGGCCGGTGTTGTCGATGCGGGCCAGCTTGCCCCGTCCGGCCAGCAGGTCGCACGCGTGCAGCTCCCGGCTGGTCGGGACGCTGTAGTCGCCCGCCAACGCCGTGCGCCAGTCCTGAATGCGGCCATGCAGGCCGTTCCATCGCTCGGCGTTCACGCCCAGGGCGGAGCGGACGTAGTATCGGGGACCCTCGGACTCGTCGATGTAGTAGATTCTCATGGCCTTGGTTCTCCTTGGATGTCGGTCAGGGGGCGCACCGGCTCGAAGCCTCCGCCCGGGGCGAACCATGCCCGTCCCAGCGGCCCCTCCCGCTCGACCAGCTCGCGGTGGGAGGCCAGCAGGGGGACGGCGGTCCTGAGACGGTCCATCTCGTCCTGCGCCACTCTCAGGAAGTGGGTCTGGGCGATGTCGTCGTCGAAGACGACCAGGACGACGGGCGGCGCGCCGTGGTCGTCGATGGGCCGGTGGGACGAGTAGTAGCGCAGGTATGGGGCGAGTCGCGCCGCCATGGTGACCGGCCGCACCGCCCTCCGCTCCCACTCAAGGAAGAAGGGCCATGCGGTCTTCCCGCGCCTGAGCATCCCGAAGGCGTCGGGGTGCACCGAGCGCCTCCCGCCGAAGTAGCGGAAGTAGCGGGACGCCCTGCGGGGCGGGTCGAGCTGGTCGATCTCCCAGCCCAGGACGCGGGCCTGGCGGGAGAGGGCCGCTACGAAGCCGTGGACGGAGGCGGTGTGCTGCATGTCGCGGAGGAGCTGCCGGCTGCGCCTGCCGGAGACGCTGCGCCAGCCTGCTGCGGCCCCGGCGTCGGGGGGAGCGGCGCTCCACCGCTTCTTCGCTCCGCCAACGGCTGCCCGGTCCCTGCGGGCCAGAAGGGTCAGCCCCGCGTCGGTGAGCACCAGCCGCCGCTCTGCGGAGGGTACGCGGGCGGCCAGCCCGAAACCCTCAAGGGCCGTCGTGAGCTGGGAGGCGCGCTGGTTGGTGACTCCCAGCAAACCGGCGAGGTCGCCCAGGGCGAGCCAGGGCCAGTCGGAGAGCAGGTCGAGGACGCGCTTCTCGGTGGGTTTCAGGAGGGCGGGCAGCATGTGCTCGGGGACGCCCCGCTCGCTCCCCCGCTCGTCGATGTCCTGGGGCATGGAGACCCGCGCCAGGGGCCGCTCGGCGGGGAGCGCGCCCCTGCGTTCGATCCGGTCGATGGCGTCTCTGAGGCTGACGGCGGCGTTGACCGAGGACAGCCGCCACACCGCGTCGTCGGTGGCCGCTGCCGCCGCCTCCCGCTCCAGGGCTAGGACCGTTGGCGTGGACGCCCGGCGCAGAATCCCTCGGGCGTAGCGCAGCCGGGTCTCGTCGGGGAGGACGAGCAGGATTCCGCCGGGCTGCGGCCCGTCCCTGAGCCGCCCGATCCGCTTGGAGAAGCCGGTGCGGTCGGTGGCGTGGCCCTGCCGGACGATGCCGATGGTCCTCCCGTCGGGAAGGATGATGGCGGCGTCCATCGACATGGCGCGGTACCAGCGGAAGCGGATGGGGTGGTGGATGTTGGCGACGGCGGAGGCCAGGCGATAGACGACGGCCACGGCGTCGAGCCTCTCCAGGAGGACGCGCCGCCACCGGGCAGCCAACGGGTAGCTGCGGAGCAGCCGATCCGGGGTGAGGTCTTCCTCCTGGGCCAGGCGGCGCAGGCCGTCGGCGGTGAGGTGGAACCTGCGGGTGGGGGCAACGAGCTCCGTCCCGTGGGGTACGGAGGCGATCAGCCCCGCGTCCTCCAGCTGGCGGGCGGCCTCGTAGACCGCGCTCTGGGACCAGCCGGAGAGGGCGGCCATCTCCAGCCTGTCGAGAAAGGGCATGGCGGCGAGGCGGCGAAGCAGCTCCCGCTTTCCCCCGGTGAGCGGCCTCATTCCTCAAGCTCCTCGTCGGCTGCCCCGTCCGGCGTCTCCAGGGCGTCGTCCCCAGGGTTCTGGTCGCGCTTGCTGCGCTGCTTGCGCCGGGCCTGCTCCTGGGACTGGCCGCCGCTCTCCGCCGTCTCGGTGTCCTGGCCCTTCCTGAGCTTCTCCAGCTCCTCGCGGTACCTGTCCACCAGGTCTTGCATCTCCGCGTCCCGCCGTTCGATGTCGCTGGCCGGTGTTAGGTAGCTCTCGGCCAGGTCGCGGATGCGCTCGGCTGTGCCGGCGTCTCCCGGCTCCGGCTTGGCGACCTTCATGGAGAAGGCGTCCATCCGATCCGTTCCCACGGTGGCGCGGACGTAGCACTGGTGGACCGGCAGCGACGTGATGTCGTCCTCGGTCACCCGCTCCTTGCCCAGCTCCCACACGAGCTGGCGGGCGTCGTTGCCCGCCACCTGGAAGACGGCCAGGCAGCCCACGTTGGCGAGGAGAGTGTCCCGCATGGTGCGGGAGAGGTCGTCCAGCTTGGCGAGGCTCTGGGTTGCCAGGACGAAGGAGGCCCCGAACTTCCCAAGCTCGCTGAGCATGGACTCGTAGTCCACGCCGGGCATGGACTGCATCTCGTCCACGACGACCAGAGCGCCGCGCCGCTGCTCGAAGGGCAGGCTTCCCTGCTCCCGTATCACGGCGTCCACCAGGTTGAGGAGGGACGCGCCCACCAGGGCGGCCACGTCCCTTCCCACCTTGCCCTGGGCGGTGGAGACCAGCAGGATGCCGCCGTCGTGGATGGTGCGGCGCATGTCGATGGTGGAGCGGGGCTGGCCCAGGATGGCCCGCGCCCGCTTGGAGGATGCGTAGTAGGAGAGGCGGGTCTGGACCGGGGCCAGGGCGTCGGCGCGGGTCTCGCGCCGCCAGCCGAAGAAGTCCCTGGCCCACCACTGCATCAGGTAGGGGTCGTTGACCTTCGCCAGCACCTCGGCGCGGAATCCGTCGTCGGCCAGGATGCGCAGTCCGTCGAGGATGGTGTACTGCTCGCCCGCGTCCGTCCTCTCATTGGCCTCGTGAAGGGTCTTCACCGTCTGTTCGAGGATGGACTGCATCCTCGGCCCCCACTGGTCCCACAGGCCCTTGGCGATGCGCACGACGGAATCGGCGGTGCGGTCGCGGTCGGAGAAGATGCGGGTGTCCAGAAGGTTGACGCCGGGCGCTCCCCGCTCGTCGGCCAGGTCGATGAGCCGCACCTGCTCGATGAGGGACTCCGGGACGTGTTGGAGCAGCCCGCCCACCAGGTCGGCGTGGGGGTCCACGACGACGATGGCGTCTCCGTCCCTGCCCGCCGCCTTCTCCCGCATCTTGTGGGCGACGATGTGGTGCATCAGGGTGGACTTGCCCATGCGGGTGCGGGCGACGTAGAGGTGGTGGCGTCTCAGCAGGTCGTCGGGGAAGTGAATCTTCCTGGGCGTTCCGGTGGTGGTGTCGCCGACGTGCGCGCCGCCGCTGACGCTGCGGGCGGTGGGCAGCAGCACCTTGGCCCCGGCGCGGGCCACCAGTGGCGTCTCGTCCCTGGCTCCGGGCGGGTGCCACAGGCAGGCCGCCTCGCGGACGCCCATGACGCTGCGCTTCCCGAACAGGCCGGGGCCTGACGGGTGGAGCATCGAGGGGTCGGGCACGGCGGGCCGCACCCGGCTCACGTCGAGGCGCGCGCCCGCGGGGTTGTCATAGTCGCGGTAGGCGGCGGCCACCGGCTCCAGCAGCTCATTCGCCCGGTGGGGCCGGGTGCTCCGGGGCAGGATCGCCGTCACCTGAATCTCGGCGTCGAAGGCGATGCGGGAGACCTTCTCCTTGATGAGGATGGGGTCGAAGACCCGCTTGCGGGCCTTCTTCCAGCGGTGCCAGGCCCAGCCGCCCACGGCGAGGGCGAAGGCGACGCCCGCTCCCATGAGCACGGCCTTCCAGGTCTCCCCCGCCTGCACCCACAGGTAGCCCCGGAGGGCGGCCAGGGCCGCCACGCCCAGGACGGCCATCGTCACGCCGTCGGTCTGGAGGGGCTTGGTCTGATAGGTGTAGGCGGGGTCTCGCCGGTCCTCCACGGGCCGCTTGTGGGCCTTATCCATGTGGGACTCCGACCAGTCGGGTCCCATCGAGCGCAGCATCAGCCGCGCCACCACGCGCTCCCTCTCGTTGAGGTTGGAGAGCGCGCCCATGAGGGCGATGAGGGGGTCGGAGCCGGGGTCGAGCAGGTCGTCGTCCCGGAAGACCCGGAGAGGCACGTACTCGGGGCCGTCGGCCCTGAGCGTCATGCTCCACGCCTGCTCGTCTTCGGCCAAGCGCAGGGGGTCGTCCTCGGCGGGAATCTCCTGTATCTGGGCCTGGGGGTAGCGGGCGGCGATCTGGGCGCGCACCACCTGCTCGTCCAGGCAGCGGGCCAAGAGCGTTACGCCGTCTGCGTCCCCGGCCAGCTCCAGGGAGAAGGGTTCGGGGACGGCGATGGAGCCGAGCATGTTCTCGACTCCCAGGAGGGTGCGCTCCCCGGTCCTGGGCGGCGTCACCGCCAGCAGCGCCGGGGGTTTCTTGGCCTCGTTGTTCAGCAGCCACTTGATGGGGTTCGCTTTCATTCGCTTGCTCCTTTCTCTATCGGTTCTCTCGCCTTGCGGTCGTTCGGTCGCTCCTAGTGACGACCGGGTCTCCACTCGATGACCTCCGTCTCCTCCGGGGTGGCCTCGATGCGCACGGGGAAGCGGTTGCCCTTCGCCAGCAGCAACCCGTCTCCACGCGGGCACGACAGGAGCCATCGCTGGAGGTCCTGGGGCAGGTCGAAGGCGTCGCCCACCGTGCTTATGGCGGCTGCGTCCTGCTGAAGCAGCAATTTGAAGGCGGCGTTCTGAAGCAGGGCGCGACCGGAGTGGCCGGTGATGGCCCGCGAGGTGTCCTCGCTGAGCAGGTGCTGGACGTCCTGGGTGATGAACTGCAACCCCAGTCGGTGCTTCCTGGCTCGCTTCGCCATGCTCACCATGAAGGCCGCTCCCTCCGGGTGCTGCATGATCGACCACACCTCGTCCACCACCAGCAGGCGGGGCTTGGGGTCCTGGGCGGCGGCGGCCCACACTGTCTCGGTGCAGACCATCGCGGCGGCGGGGCGAAGCTCCGGCTCCAGGAGCCGCAGGTCGAAGACGGTGATCAGGGCCTCGTTGGAGAGCAGGTCGTCGCCCTCATCGGAGAGGAGGTTGCGCAGGCTGCCCGTTGCGAAGGGCCGCAGCAGCCTCGCCATGTCTTTCCCTCCCGCCTCATCTCCTTGCAGGTACTCGTAGAAGTCGCGGAAGCCGGTGCGCTCGCGGGGCTGGGCGTAGTAGCCCGCCAGAGCGTGGTCCAGGGAGGCCCTTCGCTCCGCGCCGAGACTCTCGCCCACCATCACCTCTATGAGCCGGCGCAGGCTGCCGATGCGTTGAAGCAGCTCCTCGGAGTCCCCCTTGTCGATGACGAAGGGGTTCATGCCCTGGCCGGGAATGCCGGGAGAGAGGACGCGCCCGCCCGCCGCCCTCGCCATGTCCGCGTACTCGCCCTCTGGGTCGATGACGTAGGCGGTGACGCCCCTGGTCAGGCCCCGCAGCATTCCCAGCTTCGTTGCGAAGCTCTTGCCGCTGCCCGACCTTGCGAGGACGGCGGTGTTGGCGTTCAGGTGCGTCCCGTCCCAGGGGTCGTAGACCACCGGGGCGCAGGCCCGCATGTCGATGCCGTAGAGGGTTCCCCTCCGGGTGTCCAGGTCGGGCGGCGAGAAGGGGAAGAGACGGGCTATGCTGGACGTGTCCAGCGTCCGCCACTCGGCCACGGCGTTCAGGGCTAGGGGCAGCGTCGAGAGCAGCCCCTCGCGCTGGCGGAAGGCCAGGGGATCGAGCTTGCCCAGCGTGGCGGCGAAGTGGGCCTTGGCCCGCTGGGTCATCTCCTTGAGCGACGCCTCGTCCTTCGCGTGAAGGGTGATGGAGAGCGACGAGTGGAAGAGCCTCTCTCGTCCCCGCTGCACCTCGTCGCGCAGGCGGGTCACGTCCTCCAGGGCGATCTCCGCCTCCGGGGACATGGTGCGGCCCCGCTTGAAGGAGAGGCTCTGCGCCGACTCGAAGCGCACCTTCTGCCACCCCAGCGTCCTGGCCGCCTGCTCAGCGGGAATCGACCCCAGGTGGATGGACAGGTCCATCGGCGCGCCTGCGGCCATGAGGCTCTGGAGGAAGCCGGGGGCCAGGGACCGGGGCCACTTGCCCAGGTGGAGGGAGCGGACCAGGCGGTCTCCGACGCGCACCTCGCGGCGGCGCATCTCCACCTCCACCGGCGTCTCCTCGTCGATCTCGGCGGGGGTGCCGCCCAGGGCCGAGGCCAGCATCAGCATACGCAGACGCCTGCCGCTGAAGGGGTGGACGGACAGCCCGGCCCGCGCCAGCAGGCCGCGCAGCTCGTCGAACCGCCCGAACTCGCACACGGCGTAGAAGCGCCGGTCGAGGATGCCGTCGCGGGCTTCCAGGTCGGTCAAGAGCCTGCGAAGCGACTCGGCCGCCGCCCTCGTCTGTGGGGGAAGGTCCTGCGGCTGGGCCTCCCTGAGCTCCTCCCGCAGGCTTCCCAGGCCGGGCGGGTGCTGCCTGATGAGGAGCTGCACGGGGAAGTCGCAGGCGTTGAGCGCCCCGGCGAAGGCCCCCAGCTTCGGCTCGTCTATTTCGAGGCCCATCACCTCGCACACGCCGAGCTTCACCCCGTCCAGGCGCACGGGGCCGTCCTCCTCCAGGTGGGAGAGCATGAAGAACAGGGGCAGGGGTGGCGGCGGCTTGGGGGCCGGCGCCTGCGGTTCTGTGGGTTCCTGGGTCTGCGGAGCGGCTGCGCCATCCGGCGGCCCCTCCGCTCCGGGTGTCTTGATTCGGTCGTTCGGCTTCTTCAACTCGGTCTTCTCCTTTGCTCTAGGGGGTCGGGAAGTCCACGAGGCCGCTGCGCAGCAGCGCGGCGACGCCCTTGGCCAGAAGGACCAGCACCAGGCCGACGACGGCCATGACGACGGCGCTCTTGGCCTTGCCGCCGCCCCGCTCCTCGGCTCCCTCGGCCATCAGGACGAAGCCCGCCCAGACGATGGCGAAGAGGCAGAGCTCGGAGGCGGCGTAGGCCATCGCGGTGAGCACCTGGTCGAAGGCGTCCAGCATGGCCTGCTCCTCGGGCGGGGCCGCGCCGGTGGTCGCCAGCGCGGTCCCAATCAGAAGGGTTGCCGTCAGTAGACGCCTCACCACGGCCACTCCCATCCCAGCAGGTCGAACCAGTCGCTCAGAGCCTGCCCCGCACTGGATGCGGGGTCGCCGTCTGCGGGCTCCTGCTCGGCGGGCGGTTCGACCGGCTCAGGCTCCGGCAGGACCAGGGCCTCGAAGGGGTCGTCGGCCCCGACGCTGGACGCCAGGGCCAGGGCCTCGTCGCGGCTCCCGGCGATGGGCGACCGCTCCACCGTCTCCGCCTTGACGTGCTCCTTGTGCAGCACGTCCACTGTCACCTGCTTGGCGATGGTGGCGCTGGGGACGTAGGCGTACGCCGTCGCGGTGGCGGACGCCGTGGCGCCGTCCTCGCAGGTGGCCGTTGCCGTCTCACTGTCGGAGTCGCTGTCCCCCGGGCGATGGAGGTGCACGGTCCTGGTGACTTGCTCCGTCCGCTCCGGGTGGTGGGTCAACTGCACCAGGGGCGGCAGCGGGATACGAAGGGCCGCCTCCAGGTCCGCCTCGACGTTCACCTCGTAAACGGCGGCGCCCTCGCCGACGGCTACACGGAAGCGGGTCTCGCCGTTGGGGACGAACGCGACGCTCGCCTGGGAGCCGCCGCCCGCGACCGTGAGGGTCCCGGCGATGCCCGTCACCTCGGCGCCCATCAACGCCGTCTCGGTGACGCTGGCGTGTCCGGCCACCGTCTGAAGCTCCACCCTCTCCTCGATGGTGGATACGCACTCGGAGGCGACGGCTCCCTCGACGGCCCCCGGACTCCAGCCCAGGGAGACGACCCGCAGGTCGCAGAGCTCCCCGTCGATGGCCGGAAGGGGGTACGGGATCTGTCCGCCTTCGACGGTGACGGCCCCGGCCTGCCCCAGCGTGTCCTCCCACGAGAAGGTGAAGGACGGGTTCGGGCCGTCCAGGGGGAGGGAGTAGTCGATGCGCTCCCCCTCGTCCAGGGAGGCCGAACCCCAGAACCGCAGCCAGCTGCCCTGCGGCCCGCCGAAGGCCCGCACCCGGAGGTCCAGGGGAGTGGCGGCCCGCAGGGTGACGGCGGCCCGGTCGCCGGAGACGGTGAGTCCCTCGACGAACAGCCGCCGCCCTTCGACCGGCTCCGTCACCTCGAAGTCGATCTCGTCCCGCCAGTGGTCGTCGGCAAGGGCCGCCTGGGGGACGGCGACCGCCGCCGCCAGAGCGACGGCGGCCGCGATTGCCAGGAAGCTCTTCGGGGGCTTGCTTTGCCGGGACTTCCGGCTCCCGTCCCCGTTGCCGTTTCCGTTGATGTTGTCCTTGTCCGTCCGCCTGGGCTTGCCGAACCAGCGGTGAGGGCGGAAGGGCATCCGCCCGCCCGTCCGCTCCCGGCTCCCGCGCTTGCGGCGAAGGCGGCGCAGGGTCTTGCCCGCCCGCCTCGCCATCAGCCGCAGGGGGCCGGGGCCGCCTGCCTGACGGCTAGGCAGGCTCTTCACCGGCTGCGCCGGCGCGGGCGGCTGGCTCCGCACCAGCTCGGACGGCGGCCCTGCGTAGAGCCTCGCCCCAAGCCGGTACTTCAGCAGGTCGGCGGCCACCAGGGGCAGCCGCCGACCGCCTATCTTCCCGACGACGGCGACCAGCCCCGCCAGGCCCAGGAGGACGGCAATCGCCATCCTCACCTCGGACGGCCCGACGGGGGCGTAGCGGTATGCGCCGTAGGACAGGGCGCACACCGCCATCATCGCCACGACCTGCGGGAAGGTGAACCACAGCAGCACCTTGTCCTCGGCCTGCACGTGGGTCGGAACCTCGTGTTCTCTCATAGCTCTCTCTCCTTCCTCTGTCCGGCTAGCTGGGGTCGGGCACGTCGGGGTCGATCGGGGAACCCACCACGGCGTCCATCACCAGTTCCACCACGCCGTAGGCCACCATCGCCAGGACGATGCCCGCCAGGGCGGTCATCATGGCGCTCTTGCCGCGCTCCATCTGGTGGGGCGCTCCGCTGGCCGTCAGGTACAGGTAGGCCCCGTAGATGAAGAAGCCCACGCCGACGGCCCCCACGACGCCCAGCAGGATGCCCACCAGGTTCGATATGGTCTGTGTCAGGTCTGCCATAAGTCTTTTCTCCTCTCTGTTCCAGAGTGTTCTGCTCGTCGCTGTCGGTTCGGTTGCGTCCACTCACCTACTGGCACATCGCCCCACCTCCTTTGCTTGGTCGATGGGCGCGGACGGAGCCGCGCCGTTTGGTTGTCGTTGTCGTTGTTGCGGGGCTACTCGCCGCTGCTCCGGGGGGCTTCGCCTCCGTCTCCCCCGCCTGCCGATGGGGTGGCCATAGAAGCCGCCGAGCTGAGGCCGCTCCCCGCTGCCGACAGGCCCGCGCTGGCCGCCATCGCCCCCACCGCCATGCCTCCCGGTCCTCCGGCGGCCCCGCCCGCTATCAGCCCGATGGTCTTGGCCGAGCTGATCATCGAGGAGGGCAGGTTCATGCCGAAATAGAGCATCGAGAGCCAGGAGTCGAAGGTCCCGGCGTTGCCAAGCATCGACGGCACCCGGGTCGCCATGTAGACGAAGGCCAGGGACATGAGCAGCTTCCAGATCAGGTCCTGCACCGGCTCGAAGGCCGCTATCGCGGCGAACTCGCGCAGAAACCCGAATCCCAACGCCAGGGCGATGAGCTGGATGGCCTGCTGGAACACCGTCGTCATGAACAGGCGCAGCCACTGGCGGCCCCAGCCCGCCGTGTGGGGCAGAATCCACAGCCCAAGTGCGATGGGGGCCAGGGCCAGCAGGATGTCGATGAGGGCAAGGCGCAAGATCATCTGCACGATGACGCAGAGGACGAAGAAGCCGTAGACCAGGTAGAGCGCCGCCAGCAGCAGCGCCATGCCCACGCTCCCGGCCTGCACCGCTGTCATCAGCGTGCTCAGGGTCGAGCGCAGCATGTCTCCGGGGGTGACGCCGAGGGAGAAGGCGATGAAGCCGGAAACGGCGTCGGCCACGTCGATGACCAGGGCGCACCACCACAGGGACGACGCGGCGGCCACCAGGCCCAAAACAAGGCGGGGCACCATCTCCCGCCAGCCCGCATGGGAGCGGCCCAGGTGCTCGGAGATGATGAAGCTCAGGCCCATCCAGCCGAGGATGACCACCAGGGCGGCGGAGGTGATGGCCCAGACGACCATCCACGCCTGCTGCACCAGCCAGTGGCCGTAGGTGAGATCGGGAGGGGTGCCGGTGATGATGTCGGCCATGACCGGCTACCCTCCCCGGCAGTTGTCGGCGTCCTCGCCGGACGCCCGCTCGACAACTCCGCAGAGGGTCCCGTGGACGCCCTTGATGACCCACCCGGCGAAGGCTTTGGCCCAGCGCGCCGGGCTGAGGGCGGACAGAATCTTGTCCCAGATGCGGCCCGGCTGGTGGATGGGTATGACGGCGTAGAAGTCGCCCCTCAACCCGTCCTCGGCCTCGGCCAGCATGACCAGCAGGTAGGCCCGGTCGCGGTCGAGCTCGGGGTGGTCGTCAAGGTCGGGGTACTCCCAGGAATACTCCCAGCCGTCGCTGCGCTTCTTCTCGCCGCCCTTCACCCGGTACATGGCGCTTATCCAGTCGCCGGTGTCGGCGTCGCGAACGGCGTAGAAGAGGTTTGCGATCTCCCGGTCGAAGACGGGGCGGGCGACGAACTCGCCGCCGCCCTTGCGCTCCACGAACTCCCGGTCGGCGTTGACGAGGGTTAGCTCGTTACCGGGCGGGGCTTGGGCTTGGGCGATGTTGCTTGCGGGGATTGCCAGAAGCGCTGCCAGCAGCAGCGCGGCGGCCAGGGGCATCAGCCTCCTGGCTCTGCCAAGGGACCTTCGGACCGTCGATTGCGCTCCCACGATTCGCCTCCTCTTCGCTGATGGGGCCGTCTGTTCTGCCATCGAGTCTGGGAAGTCGCGGGGCCGGACACCATGCCTTATATGGGAGGACTCGCGCGTCCTCCCTTTTAGGGCATGGGAAGGAATGGGCCGGATGTGGTGTCATACCCGTGTACAGGGATTTGCTTCGGTGCCCAGAAGGGAAGTTGTGGGCTGTGGGCAACGTGAAACGGGCGTGAAGGAAGGGAAGTGAGGCCGAGCCTGCGAGCACTTTGGTGAAAGGGGTGGTTCCGACAGCGGCCCAAAAGGGAAGTCGGGGGTGGCGCGACATCGGAGCGAGCAATTGGACGGGGAGGTTGGAATCGGGGGTCGAAACCCCCTACAGGACAAACCCCCTACAGGACATGGCATTGAGGAGGTTGGACGCATGAATGAGCGGGATGGGAACGGCAACGGGAGCGTGGACGCGGAGAGGCTTCGGCGGCTCAGGCTGAGCGAGTTCCTGCGGGACCTGGTTCGGCAGGAGGGCAAGATGGAGGCTGCGGAACTGCTGGGGGTCAACCACAAGACCCTGACGCGGGCCGAGGAGTCGGGTGAGATCACGGGGCGTATGGGCGATGCGCTGGAGCTGCTGCTGAGGAGGGCGGACGACGCCGAGGTCGCGCGGCTGCGGGAGACGGTCGGTGCGCTGGAGGAGCGGGTGGCGGCGCTGGAGGGCGGCATGGAGACGCCTCCTGCGGCAGATGTGGAAGGCGGGGGTGAGAGCAGCCAGGTGGAGGGCGGTGACGAGGACGGTACCCAGGCCCAGGCGCAGGGCGGGAAGCACGAGGAGGGGGCGGGCCGGTCGGAGACCAGGGCCGCCCCTCCGATGGCGGGTTTGCGCTCGAAGAAGCGGGCGATGCTGCGCAGGCTGGACCCGGAGGTGGTCACCGAGGAGCCCGCCGACGACGATGATGAGGTCTACGGCGATGCGTGGCCGCTGGTGGAGGAGTGGCGACGGCTGCGGGCCGGGCATCCCCACCAGGGGAAGAGCCTGTCGTGGCTCACGACGGAGGAGCGTCTGCTCGTGCTGGAGCTGGCTATGCTGGAGGAGCACGGGCTGACCCTGCCCCCGGAGACCCAGGCCCTGCGGGGCTTCGGACGCAAGGGTCAGACCAACCATCGCTGGAAGGCGCTGGCCGACACTCGGGTGGCGCTGCGGAAGCGGAAGCTGCTGCGCTGGGTGCGGACGGTCCTCACCCTGTGGCTGTGGCGGAAGTAGGCCCCGGAGCCGTCTCCGGGGCCGGTTTTCGGCGGTTGCTACATCGGAGCGAAGTGGGCGCTAAATCGGTGCGAGCAATTTAGGTTGCGTTGGGCCGAAACAGGGTTTTGGGCCTTCCATTCGCTCGGTTGTTCGGGCGATAATTGACTCAGTTTCTGGCTTTTTCCAGTGTTTCCTGCCTAGAAACCTGGAGGATTCCCGTCCCCCGCATCCGGGACCGGCTGCATAGGATTGAGCCTTGCTCTCCGAACAGCCACCCAGGGGTCGAACCGGAAGGATTGAGCCTCGCTCTCCCGAAGGCCGCCCCGGAGGACACATTCGCAGCGGTTGGAGCGTCTCTCGCTTCGGCCCCTCGGACACCCTGGTCGGAGTGCGCCCTGCACACTGGCCGGTTCCTCACGTCTGCGGCATGGTTCCTGTGGAACTGGCCGCAGCTTCACCACGCGCCGGTCTGCCATTGCAAGCTGGCTGGCCGCTTCCCTCGCAGCTTCCCAGGACGTTACAGACGTAGCTCCCGGGTCTCGCTGCGTCTCTCACCGCGCCGTCCTGTGGTTGCTCTGCAGGCCGGTCGGTTCCCCCCATTTCATAGCAGCTCCTCCTTTGTCCATTCCCTGTGATGTGACCCTGGGCCGAGCTGCGTCCTCTTCATCCGCCACGTAGCAGCAGCTCTCCTGAGTCGATTTCCGTGATGTGACCCTGGCCGAGCTGCGTCCTCTTTCAACACGGCGTCTCCCTCGTTCGGCTCATCGTCGGACTGCGGGCGTCGTCGGCACGGCAACACGGATTCAACGGCAACGGCATGAGATTCAGCAAGGAGGTAGCACACATGGACAGGCAAGTTGGTCGGTATCAGAAGGTCGAACGGCAGGTGATCGGCGACCGCGTGGTCCTCAACCCACGCACCCGCCTCTGCTCCCTGCGAGACGCCGAGGGCAACGTCTTCGACACATTCAGGCTGTCTCTCGAGGTCTGCGGCTGCGGGTACTCCTTCGCGCGGGCGGGGGTGGGCTACAGAGGCTCGGACGGCTGGTACTGCAAGCGATGCGGACAGCTGCACACATTGGACGGGAAGCCATCCGCGAGCGACCCGGCCCGCCTGAAGCCCGATTCATCGCGGGTAAGAGAGTTCGACGTGGGCATCCGGGTATCCCCCGACTGGTCCACGCCCAGCGACCTGGAGACCGGCACGGGTCAGCAACGGAAAGGAGGCGTCAATGCACGTCAAGAAACTGGTTCCAAAGGTCAAGGGGCTCGCGGTCAAGGCGGGCGGATTCATCCGGCGGCGCAAGCGGCTGACGATAGCGGTCGTGGTCGCGGCGCTGCTGTTCGGGCCGCTCGTGACGACTGACGGCGAGCTGGTCTTCCTGAACGCGGTCGGCCTCGGCCTCGGTGCGCTGCTGCTCAGGCGGTTCACCAGGCCCGGAGGCAGGCAGCGAACGGGACGGGCGCAACAGGCACAGCGGCAACGGACGGCAAAGGCAACAACACAAAACGAAGGAGGACACGATGACGACGCAAGCAACGACGATTGGTGGGATTGGGACAAGGCCGCGGCCAAGCCTCGAAGAGCTGGTCGACCGGCTGATGGCGGCGCTGTTCAGGGCTGAGCCGGAGACGGTGATGCAGACGGCAACCCCCAGCGTGGCCCGGAGCGTCCACGAGGCGCGGCGGCTGCGGCAGGCGGGGGACCTCGACGGGGCGCTGGCTGTCTTCGCCGGGGCGGACACGGCAAGGGCGGAGATCAGGGAGGCGCGGTGGGCCTACGCCGAGTGGACGGACCTGGTGCGGCGGCGTTTCGGCGACCGGGACGCGCTGGTCTACAGCCAGGGCACCGGCAAGGCGGCGGCGCTGGTCCCCACGGGCGGCGGCTCGCTGGAGGTGGCGGCGGTCCTGGGGATGCGCTGGGAGCCGGGCAAGCTCGTCTCGCGGCGCAGCCTGCGGGGTCTGCGGCCCCTGAGCGGAGGTGCGTGATGGTCGTAGCCAACGCTTCCGTTGACATCCCGGCGCTGAAGGCCCGTCACCCCCTGGGCGACACGGTTGAGGCGTCGGGCGTCAGACTCAGGGGAAGGGGCAGGGTCCGCCAGGGCGTCTGTCCCTTCCACGACGAGGTTGAGGGCAGCTTCACGGTGTACGCCGATTCTGAACGCTGGTACTGCTTCGGCTGCGGCTTGGGCGGCGACGTGCTGGACTTCATCCAGCGGGTCGAGAACCTGAGCCTGCCCGATGCGATCCGGCGGCTGGACGGCGGCCCAGGGCTTGCTGCCGGGGCAGCCCCTCGTCCGGTTCCGGCCAGGCGTCCCGGGGCAATCCCGTTGCCCCCACGGGACCCGGCCCTGCTGACGGCGGCGGTCCGGTTCTACGCCGGGCAGCTTCGGCGCAGCCCCGCAGCTTGGGAGTACCTTGCCTCGCGGGGCGTCGGCCTTGACCCCTCCTTGCGTCTCGGCCTCGGCTACGCGCCGGGGAGCGGGCTGCGGGAGGCCCTTGTGTCGGACGGCTTCAATGCCGGACGGCTCAGGGACTGCGGGCTGTTCACCGAGCGCGGTGAGCGGTTCGCCGGGATGGTGGTCGTTCCCGACGCCTCCGGCGGGCTTGTCCGCTGGCTTGTCGGGCGGGCCATAGACCCCGACCGGACGCCCCGGTTCCAGGCTCTGCCCGGCTCCAAGCCGGTGCTTGGGCTTGGGCGTCTCGGCCCCGCGCCGCTCTTCGCGGTCGTGGCCGAGGGCGTCTTCGACTGGCTTGCCCTTGCGCAGTGGGGCGTCCCCGGCGTCGCAGCCCTGGGCACCCAGGGGGTCGAGAAGGTGGCGGAGGGCTTGCGGGGCTGCCCCCGGGTCTTCCTCGCCTTCGACTCGGACGACGCTGGACTTGAGGCCACCGAGCGGCTTGCGGGCTTGCTTGGACGCAGGGCCTCCGCCGTCACCCTTCCCCAGGGCGTCGGCGACGTGGCCGAGCTTGCGGCCCTTCCCCACGGCCGCGCCGTCTTCCTCCGCCTGCTGGCTCAGGCGGCACGCTCCGCCCGCTAGCGGCTTCTTCCCAGCTTCCCACTCCCCCGGACCACTTCCCCTCTACCGGAGCTTGACCCGCTCCGGCCTTGCTGCGGGACTCCCTCCCGCTCCACCCCATCCCCACTCTCACCGCCCAGGAGGACCTATGCCCAATTCACGACGGGCCTTGCCCGCGCACGGCCTCCCGTAGGGGAGTCCGCACCGGCCATTCGCTACAGGAACGACACCACAAGAAGGAGACAGACATGGTGAACAGGAACGGAAGCAACAACGGCGTCCACAAGGACACCGCCATAGTCGCCAGGAACGGCAACGGGGCGCACAACGACCCCGCCATCATCGACGGGCACGAGCTGCTCTGGGACGGGCTGCCGCCCGCAGTCACCAACGCCCTGGGGCAGCCCCTCGACCCCGCGCTGGTCTCCCAGCGCAAGGGGCGCGGAGGCAGGGTCTTCGACTACCTCGAAGGCCACGCCGTCATTGACCAAGCAAACCGCATCTTCGGCTACGGCGGGTGGGGCTATGAGTTGGTTGGAGACGTGACGCTGCGCCAGATCGAGACCGTCGATCCCCAGACCGGCGAGATCAAGACGACCTGCGCCTACAGCGCGCCGGTGCGAGTCACCGTTGCGGGCGCTCTGCCCCGCACCGACACCGGCGTTCACCCGGTGGCTGAAGACACCCTGGACGGCCACGACACGGCCATCAAGGGCGCGGTGACGGACGGCATGAAGCGGGCCTTCAGGAGCTTCGGTGTTCAGTTTGGCAACGGATTCTATGGAGACCATGCCCCGGCCAGCGGCCCGCCCCGACCGGACCGGGCGCCCGTCCAGCCCAGGGCGGTGTCCGCCCCGGCGAACGTGGCGACGCTGCGCAAGCGGCTCGTCGAGCTGGCCGCCGAGCAGGGCTTCGACGAGGACCAGGTGCGGACCGCCGTGGTGGACCGGCTGGGCAAGAGCCTGGACGACCTGACGGCGGCGGAGCTGACGCCCCTCATCGAGGGGGCGACCGAGAAGCTCCAGCAGATGCGGCAGGCGCAGGCGGCCTAGCCCGTCCTGCCCATCGGGACACGCAATCGAGCGGGGTCGTCTCTTCGGGGGCGGCCCCGCTTCTCATCTACAGGAAAAGGAGGACACGACCGATGACGACGATGCACACACCCTGGGGGTCTCCCCAGGACATCGAGGAGCTGGCCGAGGGCGTCCTGCGGGTGTCCACCGCCAGCCACGGCGGGCTGAAGCTCAGCCGGGAGCGGTGGGCCGAAATCCCCGCCGCCGTCCGGCGGACCATGTTCACACCGACGTTCGCCGAAGAGGACTGCGAGGAACCCATCGTGAGTACGCTGCTGGGCCTGGGCGACGACCGGGACAGGCAGATGGCGGTCAGGGTGGCGGAATACTTCGAGCGGTACGCTCCCGCGCTGCCCTATCTCCAGGGAAAGGGGGTGGGCCATGAGCACGACCACGCGGCCTAGACCCCGCAGCCTTCCCAGCACCACCACCAAGCTCCAGACGGAGTACGGGAACCTCTACGTCACCGTCTCTACGGACGAGGACGGAGAGCCGTTCGAGGTCTTCGGCTGGCTGGGCAAGGGCGGCTCATTCCAGCACGGGGTAACCGAGCTGGCTTGCCGCCTCATCTCGCTGCACATGCGGCGGGGTACGCCTCTCGAAGAAGTGATTGACCAGTGCCAGGGCATCCAGGAGATGCAGCCGTTCTTCAACACCATGCCCGACGGCAGGAGCGTGGCCGTCCTGGGACTCGGCGACGGGATAGCCCACATCCTCAAGGCCCACGTGAAGGCCGGGGAGGAGAGGGAGGCGGCGGAGACGGCGGAAGCGGTGGAAGCGAAGGCCGCTGCATGAGCGGTCTGAACAATCGAGAGCTTGGAATCCAGGCGGGGCCGTCTCCAACAGGGGCCGCCCCGCTTCCCATTACAGGACAAAGGAGGAATCGACATGACGACAGACATTGACCGGGCGGAGGTCTTCTCCCGCCCCGCTGCGCGGTTCGACGAGGACGGGCAGCTTGAGATACGGGCCTCGTCGGCCCTGGGCTGCCGCCGCGCCCTGTGGTACGCGGCTACCGGATACGAATCGACGAATCCCCCCAGCGAGGACTCGCTGACGGCGATGGAGGCGGGCAACGCCCTCGAACCCGTCGTCCTGCGGGCGATGGAGCGGGCGGGCTGGCGGGTCGATCCCGCCGACCCCCGTAACCCCGAATCGGTGTCCATGCGGCTCCGCCCCTCCCTGGTCGTGACGGGACACCCCGACGCCACCGGGCGGATGCCCCCCGTATCAAGTACGGGGCAGGCTCTGGACGGAGACGAAGCGGTCTCCGAGGTCCAAACGTTCCTGTTCGGGGACGGGCCGCAGGCTCCCCGCTACGGCGACGAGATGGTCGTCGAGGTCAAGACCAGGGGGCCGGAGGCGTTCAAACGCTGGCGCACCCTGGGAGCGGAGCGCAGCCACCCGGCGTCGGTTGCCCAAGCCGCCTTCTACACCTACGGGAAGTTCGGAGGATGGCCCCGCGATGCGGTGATTGCCACGATGGACACGGGCGGCAGAACGTGGGACTACGAAATCATCCCCGCCGACCGGCTGGAGCGGGCCTTGCAGGACGCCTGCGAGTGGCTGGGACAGCTCGGCGCTCACCATGTCCAGAACGGGCCTGACCCCGACGCGCTGCCCGACCGGGACTTCTCGGCAGGCAGCTGGCAATGCCGGTCCTGCCCCTTCCTGGAGGTCTGCCTGCCGGGTGCGGCGGAGGCCGACGACGAGACGGAGATGGAGGGAGAGACGGTGAGCGACCAGGAGGCGCGGGAGGCTGTGGCGGCCTACGCGGAAGCCCAGGAATCTCTGAAGGAGCCGGAGAAGGTCAAGCGCAGCGCGCTCGACACCCTGAAGGCGTGGATGCGCCGCCAGGGGGACGCGAAGGCGACCGTCAACGGACGCACGGTCAGCCTGGTCCGCTCGACTCGCTACTCGGTCAACTACCGCAGGCTCAACGAGCTGCTCGCCCCGGAGGTCCGGGCCGACGTGGTGACAGAGAGCGAGTCCGAGTACGTGCGGGTGACCTAGACGCTCCCACAACGGAGCGCAGGACGGGGCCGCTTCCCTCTAAAGGGAACGGCTCCGCCGAATCTCATACAACCCCATAGGAGAGGAGAAACCATGCTTGACCAGAAGGGAAACGCCAAGACCACGACCTGGCAGGACAACCACAGCGGACTGCGCAGGCACAAGCTCATGACCAAGGAGCTGGGGGACACCATCCCCGCGCTCGGAGCCAACGAGAACGTCGAGGACTACGACGACGTTCTCGCTCCAGCCAAGCTTTTCAGCCCCTACAGCAACTGGACCTGGTACGTCACCGAGTGGGACGCCGAGACCGGGCTGTGCTTCGGCCTCGTCGAGGGGTTCGAGACGGAGCTTGGCTACTTCTCCCTCGACGAGCTGGCGGAGGCGACCGTGTTCGGCAGCGTCCCCGCCGTGGAGCGCGACCTGTACTGGAAGCCGATGACCCTCGGCGAGATCAGGAGACTGTCGTAGAGGATGGCGGCCTGGTGACCAGCGGTCATAGACGCAATCAGAGAAGAAACAAAGGAGGACAGATGAGCAGATTCGCGCCCAAGACCCTGCGGAGGATGCCGCCCGCCACCCGCGAGATCGCACGGCTGGCCAACGAGCTGGCCTCGGTCCAGACCCGCCTGGCCAACCGCATCGGGGGGCTGGTAAGCACGGAGATGATGGCGAGGGCGTCGGAGCGGGTGTTCTGTAGCAACGCCGCCCACGCCGAGGTCGTGGACGCCGCCCTGGGCTACTTCAGGGCGGTGGACAACCCGAAGGCCCACGCGGGCGAAGCCGTGGACGCCCTGGCAAGGCTCAGGCGCTCGGTCGAAGCCTTCGACCCCGACCGGCTCTTCGGCGAGCCGGGGCCTGAGCCGCAGCACATCGAGTTCAGCTAGACGCTCCGAAGCGGGAGCGCAGGACGGGGCCGCTTCCCTCTACAGGGACGGCCCCGCTCTCATTCAACCGGGCGCGGCAACGTCCGCGCCACACCATTCAGGAGGAATCGAAATGGCACGCACCATCAACAAGGTAGAGCTCTTGGGCAGAGTGGGTACCGAGCCGGAAATGCAGTACACCCCGAACGGCACCGCCGTCACCAAGCTGCGGCTGGCGACGGACCGCCGCCGCCAGGACGGGGAGGTCGAGGCCGACTGGCACAACGTCGTGATCTGGAGCAAGACCGCCGAGGCCGTCAACGAGTACATCGGCAAGGGCGACCGCATCTACGTCGCCGGACGCCTGGTGAACAACACCTGGGAGGGCGACGACGGGCAGCGGCGCTACCGCACCGAGATTCACGCCTCCGAGGTCGTCTTCCTCGACTCTCGCAACGGCAACGGGAACGGCGGGCAGGTCAACGACGGCGACGCCTTGGACGTCGCGGAGACGGTCGCCGCCTCTCCCTTCTAGCCCGCTCAGTCCACAACCGCATAGCGACGCCTCACTGAAGGCGCACCACGGGGCCGCTCCCCACCTACAGGGGCGGCCCCGCTCCTGTTTCTAACCGACTGCGAAGGAGGCCGACATGACCCGGAAGAAGACCCTCACCAAGGACGCCGCGCTGCTTGAGGCGCTGCGCAGCAACCTGCACCTGCTGGGCGAGATCGCCATGCGCTACGAGGTCGAGACCCAGCCTGAGCGCCCGGAGGACCCGCCCGCCATCAACTGCCCCGACGACGTGCGCAGGCTGCTGGGGCCGGAGATGGCGCAACTGGCCCAGGAGCAGCTTCGGGTGCTGCTATTGGACACCAAGAACAACGTCGTGGGCCAGAGGGTGGTCTACCAAGGGAACGTATCGTCGGCCATCGTCAGGCCCGCCGAGGTGCTGCGCCCCGCCGTCATCGAAGCCGTCCCCAGCATCATCATCAGCCACAACCACCCCAGCCAAGACCCGACGCCCAGCCCGGAGGACGTGGCCATCACGAGGGAGCTGACGCAGGCGGCCAAGCTGCTGGGCATCGAGCTGCTCGATCACGTCGTCATCGGCGGGGAGAAGTTCGTCAGCCTCAAGGAGCGGGGCCTCATGGCCTGATGCTCCACAAGTCCTGACGGCCCTCGCCGTCCGGCTCTCACGCAGAGGCAACCGTCCCTGCGCATCTCCTCGACACATACACCGAAAGGAGACATGACATGCTCGCAACTCACACCATCGACCCCGAAGACCTCTACACCATCACGTCAGGCGGCTTCAGCGCCACCGCCGACGCCTTCGCCCGCGACGACAACACCGACGGCCTCTGGTTCGTCTCGATGGTCGGCTCCCAGACGGCGCTCAAGGCGATCTGGGCCTCGCTCCTCAAGCAGCCCCCCGACACCGCCCACATCATCCGTGGCGCGGACGGCATGGCGCTCTCGGGCGGCTACCAGCGGTGCCAGATTCCCTACGAGACCATCGGGACGTGGACGACCAAGATCGCCCGCCTGCCGGTGTCGGGAGGCTGGCACGCCCTCGTGTACACCAAAACCGCCGAGTACGGATTCGAGAAGGGCAGCTTCCTCCTGCTGGCGCAGGCCGAGGATGAGGCCCCCGCGCTGCACCACCGCTTCCTGGACAAGCGCAGCCCGCTCCCCCTGCACGGCTCCTGGGCGGACTGGCTCTGGCGGCGGGGCCTGGACAACGGGGAGATAGTCCCCCTCCAGTCCGTCGGCGTCTCCGCCTACAGGTGCTCCCCCAAGGCCGACAAGCTCCGGGAAGACCTCTCCGACGCTGTGGCGTCGGGCTGGCTCACCCTGCCCACTGAGGACACACCAAAACGATGGATAGGACGCTGAAGACGGCCAAGCGCAAGAACAAGCGCAGGCAGAACCGAAACGGGAGCGCCTGGCGGCGCTTCTCCCCGGACGGGACGACCTGCCGCTACTGCAAGCACGACCACACCACGCACCTGACAAGCTCAGGCCAACCCCACTTCTACCGGCCCGCCACGGAAGCGGAGAAGCGCGACCCCTCGGTCATGCTCTACCGCCACACCCTGTCCCAGGGCGGCTCCGTGCTGGTGCGGCGGATGGTCGTCGCCAACCACGCCGAGCTCGTCACCGCCTTCTGCACCGCCTGCGCGGAGAGCATCGGGACTCACCAGGTCCTCTGCTACCAGCGCAACGTGGGCGTCGGAGAGGTGGTCGGGGTGCAGACCGGCCACAGGGACATGGCAATCGCCGCCTGACGCGGCGCAAAACACAGGAAAGGAGAGGAGACCATGCCAACGGAACAGACGCTGTTCTTCACCTGCCCCCACTGCGACGAGCGGTTCGCGCAGGTCGAGGAGCCTGATAAGGACATCCACACCGGGGAGACCTACCACTGCGGCTCGTGCGGCATCCAGGTGGTCTTCCAGGCGGTGACCGTCGAGGACTACGTGCCGCCCCCCAGGGCGAGAAGGGACTGCCACTTCTGCAACCCCGAACCCTGCCGGTTCGGGCCGTCAACGGACACGACAGACGACACAGAGAAAGGAGAGACGACATGAGACTTGCAGCACAGGCAAAAGGCGGGTTTTACCCCACGCCGGAGCGGGTCGTTGACCTGCTCGCGGAGCTGATTCACACCCCCACCGGCTACTACCACAGGGACCGGGAGACCCTCCGCATCCTCGACCCCTGCTGCGGGGCCGGGGAGGCGCTGGCGCAGCTGGCCGAGCGTATGGACGTGCCCAACGCCATCCCCATCGAGACCTACGGCGTTGAGCTGCACCGGGACCGGGCGGAGGAGGCGGAGAAGCGGCTCGGCCGCGCCCTGGCCTCCGACCTGTTCGCCACGTCCATAGCGAACGGGGCCTTCGGGCTGCTCCTGCTCAACCCCCCCTACGATTACGACTCGGAAGACAAGCGGACGGAGCACGCCTTCCTGACCCAGACCACGCGCTACCTGGCCGAGGGCGGGCTGCTGGCCTTCATCGTCCCCAGGCAGCGCCTCGCGGTCTCGGCCCGCTACCTGTCCACCCACTACGGGCGGATGCGGTGCTGGGCCTTCCCGCACCCTGAGCGGGAGGTCTTCGACCAGGTAGTGTTGATGGCCTACAGGAAGGCCGACCCCGTTCCCGACGCCCACGGCGAGAGCATGGTGCTGGAGTGGGCGGTGGGAGAGCCGGAGCCGATGCGCCCCGAACAGTACCCGCCGTTCACCCCGAAGACCACGCCGAGCGGCGACATCCTGTTCACCACCCGCACCGTCGATCCCGTCGCGGCTGCTGCCGAGGCGCGGCGGTTGGGGCTGTGGACGAGCACGGAGATAACCGACACCCTCTGGCCCGCCAGGGACACCCGCACCCGCCCGCTGATGCCTCTTCGCAGGGGCCACATGGCGATGCTGGTGGCGGCGGGCTTCCTCGACAACCTCTGCCTGGAGGCCGAAGGGCGGCGCATCCTGGTCAAGGGCCGCACCAGCAAGGAGATGGTCATGGTGGAGGACAGCCCCGAGAAGGAGGTCCACCGGGAGAAGCTCAAGACCACCGTGGTCGCCCTGGACCTGCACGACGGAGAGATCACCGACATCGCAGCATAGACGGCTCGTCCCAAGAGCCGCGCCACAAGGCCCCGCCATCCCTCTACCGGGAAACGGCGGGGCCTCGTTTCGTCTGGACGCAACACCATTATAAAGGAAGGTCGTGAAGATGCAGATAACCATGACGCTGGAAGCCTGCTGCCGGTGCGGGCAGCCCATCGCCCCCGGCGAACCCGCCATGCAGACCGCCTCGGTGGACATCATCGGCGGACGGGCGGTCTCCTCCCCGGTGAAGTCCTACCACCTGCGGGGCAGGTGCTACGACGACGCAAAGCGGCGGGAGTCCCTCCCCAACGCAGCATAGACGGCTCACACGAGCCGCTCACGAGGCCCCGTTGGTCCCATCGACTGGCGGGGCATCGCCTATCGCCCAACCCCAAGCACTCTCATAAAGGAAGGAGAAAGACATGAACCTCGGACAGTTCATCGACACGTTCAAGGACGCCATCGCCCAGCGGGTGGTGGAGTCCTACCCACCCCTCTACCGGCCCTCGGAGAACGGCCACAAGCTCCCCCGCCTGCTCCGCAAGCCCCTGGGGGCGCAGGAGGACGCCATCAAGGGAGCGGCCCTCTCCCTCGAAGCCCACCGGGGCACCACCGTCGTCGGCGAGATGGGCACCGGCAAGACCTTCATCGCCGCCGCCGCCGCACATCTGGCGGGCTTCAAGCGGGTCCTGGTCCTCTGCCCGCCCCACCTGGTCCCCAAGTGGAAGCGGGAGGTGGAGATGACGGTGCCCGGCGCCCGCGCCGTCATCGTCAAGTCCATCACCGACCTGGAGCGGCTGCGCCTCTCCGTCGGCTCCGGCCCCCTCTTCGCGGTGATGAGCCGTGAGAAGGCCAAGCTCTCCTACCGCTGGATGCCCGCCGTGATAGAGCGGTGGGCAACGTCGAAGGGCAGGCTCCTTCGGGACGAGGAGACGGGCGAGCCGTTCCGGGTCCCCTGTTGCCCCGACTGCACCGCCCAGATCGTGGACAAGGACGGCGTTCCCCTCACGGACGAGGACCTGAACCGCCGCAAGCACACCTGCGCCGGCTGCGGCTCTCCCCTCTGGCAGGCCGACAAGTCCGGCCCCGCCCGCTACCCTTTGGCCGACTACGTGAAGCACCACATGAAGGGGTTCTTCGACCTGCTGGTCGGGGACGAGGTGCACGAGTACAAGGGGCGCGGAAGCGCCCAGGGCATCGCCGCCGGAGTCCTCGCCGATGTCTGCGGCAAGTCCCTCAGCCTGTCGGGGACTCTGATGGGCGGCTATTCGAGCACGCTCTTTCACCTGCTCTACCGGTTCAGCCCGGAGATCAGGACGGACTTCGGACGCTCCGACGAGCACCGCTGGATACAGCGGTACGGCTTCGAGGAGCACACCGTCGGCAAGCCGGACGACGACTCGGTGGAGGACGGGAGGTTCAGCAGGCGGCGCAAGTACCGCAAGGTGGTCAGGGAGCGGCCGGGCCTCGTTCCCTCGGCCCTGTTCCACATAATCGGGAACACCGTCTTCCTGCGCCTCGCGGACGTGGCCTCCGGGCTGCCCCCATACGAGGAGCAGGTGATGCTGTCCAGCATGGACTCGGAGGAGGACGCGACGGGCTACTCCCAGCGCAGCGCCTACAACACCGTGTACGAGGAGCTGCGGCTGAAGCTGGCTGAGGCTCTCAAGGCTGGCTCGAAGCGGCTGCTGGCGACCTACCTGCAAACCCTGCTGGCCTACCCGGACGGCTGCACCAGGGGGGAGACGGTCTTCGACCCCAGGAGCGGGGACGTCATCGTCCAGGTGCCGCCCCTGTCGGAGGAGAAGCTGTACCCCAAGGAGAAGGCCCTCATCGACATGGTGGCGGCGGAGCGGATGGAGGGCCGCAGGGTGCTGGTCTACGCCACGCACACCGGGACGCGGGACATCACCGAGCGGATGGACGACATGCTCACCCGGCACGGGTTCCGCGTGGCGGTGATGAAGGCCGACGCCGTGGCCCCGGAACGGCGGGAGGCGTGGGTGGCCGACAAGGTGAAGCAGGGAATCGACGTGATGATCTGCCACCCCAGGCTGGTGCAGACGGGGTTGGACTTGATCGACTTCCCAACGCTGATCTGGTACGAAACTGATTACAGCGTCTACGTCATGCGGCAGGCGTCACGCCGGTCGTGGCGCATCGGGCAGACCCGCCCGGTGAAGGTGGTGTTCATGAGCTACAAGAACACCCTCCAGGCCGACGCCCTGAAGCTGGTGGCGAAGAAGCTGCAAAGCTCCCTCGCCGTCGAGGGCGAGCTGCCGGAGGACGGGCTGGCCGCCTACGGCGACGACGGCGACGACCTGATGATGGCGCTGGCCCGCAAGATCGTCAGCGGGGACGAGGAGGAGGACGAGACGGTAGAGGCGGTCTTCGCCCAGGCGAGGGACGCCGAGGCCGCTTCGGAAGAGTTCCTGGTGGACGACGGCTGGAAGGTCGTCGAAGTCGAGCCGGAGGCTGCCCCGGCCAACGGCAACGGCCACCACGCTGACGGCATCGGGCCGACGGTCGAGCTCGTCCTGGACACCGGCCACGTGTCCGCCAACGGGAACGGCCATGCGGCTGTCCCGGTCAACGGCAACGGACACCGCGACGAGGCCCCTGAGCCGCAGCAGACGCTGTTTTCCTGGGCCGAGTTCATGGCCGAGGAGCCGGTGAAGCCGAAGCGCCGGGGCCGCAAGGCGCAGCCCGCTTCCACGTCCCTGTTCGATTGGGCGCTAAACGCGGAGCAGGAGCGCGAAGCGGAGCCTGTCGGCGCTCGACGTTAAAGAGCAACAAACAGGGGGAGGTCATCGCTGAAGTAGCGATGACCTCCCCCTGCAAGTCCATGTATGAGCTTGTCTCAGAAGTCCGCCGCCCCCGAGGACGTCGATTTGTGGATGTTGGCTTTCGCTGGGAAGACGGTGTTGTCTGCCGCATTTCCAACTTTGTCATTTCACAGGACGCTAGAATCAGGCTGCCCTGCCTAGCGTGAACCCGGTCAAGGGACTTTGTGAGACAGACTCGTATGCGGCTCTTGTATCTTGACTTCAGGCCCGTACTATTCAGTGGGCAGGCCCCGCCCTAGCCATCCATGTATGCCGACCTTTTTTGTTGCCCAGAATCAACTTGTCCTGATAGACCTAAGCACATTATCACAATAACTTATGTTACATGTGCTGGTGTACTTAGTGTAGCTTGCAGAAGACTTTCAAGCACTTCCCGGTCAACACAAACGTGGTGGGGGTAAAACGTACAGCAACCAAATCCATCCGACCAGTTAGTCTCTAGGTTCGTACTCTCCACAGGTGCTTATGAGTACCAACCCAACCTGGCAAGAGACCGAGCAGTTACATCCGGGAGATCCCACGCAAAGCCGGCGAGTCCTATCAGAATTGACACGTCCGCCACGTTGAAAATGAACCAAGGGACGATGTGGATGAAGTCGGTCACGTGGCCAAAGACGGCTCGGTCGACGAGATTGCCGACAGCACCAGCGAGCATCAGCCCAAAGCTAAGTTGCGACCGTATGCCGGTCTTCGGTCGAGGCCAATATAGAGCGGACAGCACACCGATGCCGATCGTGGAGACGACGATGAGTGCAATCGTATGCCCACTAAACAGCTCGATTGCGCTCCCTGAGTTTGTGACACGAGTGAGGCGAAAGAAACCGTCCAGCGTCCATGATTCGCCAACCGCTAGGGCCTGAATGACCAAGAGCTTAGCCACTTGGTCGAATGCAAGTACCACCATAGTGGTGAGGATGCCAACTCGATGCCGCAGGACAAAGGCTGCAAAGTCTGCCATCACCCGGCCATTATATGCATCCGAGTGTCTAAGTGGCCAGGGGGCGATACTAGATGTGGTTCAGGAAAGGGCGAGGGGTAGCTAACGATAGCTAGTGAGGAATTTCCCTCAACGGCAGGGATGGCGTATCTTGAGACAGCCAGCGGTCCGATATTGACTAAGCTGAAGCCCAGCTTTAGCGACTACTGTAAAGCGCGGAGTTTATCCTTGCCCGCTAAGCCTCAGCGTATGGATTACTCCGTCGCCCATGACAGAGCGGAATAGATCACGTTCCCGCTGCCGTCGTCGATTATGACAGTGACCCGCGGGTCTGTCGGAATGGATGTCGCCCCGCGCGGAACACGAGCGACTGCCGGAAAATCATGGAAAACCGCGACCCATACTCCTAAGTTTGTAGCCTGCGCGTCAGTGTCTTCGCGGAGACCAGTGAATGCTCCAGTTGCCATTCGGATGGGCAACTCCGTCGGCTCGTCAATGCCCCAGGATCCTCTCAAGAAGTCTACTGCCTGTGCTTTCGCCTCTGCTTTGGGACGCGAAGGATCGAAGTTAGATTCTACTAACTGAACATGCTCATCAACCTTTGCACCCGAATTCCCAAGAGGTGTGCGATTATCGCCGCTGAACCCTACAAATAGCGCGGAGGTTAGCACTGCCACCGCTGCGATCGCTGCAAAACTGAAGATGTATAGCAATTTGCGAGATCTCATGTTAAGTCCTCTTTTCGACAATGATTCAATGCAGCTAGCTGCAACGCGAATCCCATATATGGTAACTGGTGCCGCTGCCACCGCCTGAGGAAGTCACCATATTCGCCTCATCCGGGGGGGTCGTAAAGGCTGGAGGTGACTCCCAATAGGCGTGGCCGTCATAAGCCCACACTTCGATATTCTCCACAGTAACTTTGTTGTTTGTGCCCCCCGGTGAATGGTCTCCTTTGTCGATTCCAGGAACAGCTTGGAAGCTGTGAACTTCTGCTGACACGTCCCACTGCGTCGGAGTCCAATTCACGGTGAGGTTCTGGGTCGTTCCACCATTGTAAGAAACCTGGATTTGCGCATTGCTGCCAGGCACGTCAGCCCATAACAATTTGTACTCTTTCATGCCTGACGGGTTGACCCCTGGAGGGGTCGTCGACCATGTCCCATTAGACTTGTAGAAGTATCTGAAGTATCCACTATTGCTGTAGCCCTCGCTGAACACGTTTTCAAAGTTGTCGTTGTGGTCTTTGCCCCACCCAACCTGGTAGTATCTGCTCCGGCTAGAGTTGATGAACATCACCCAGATCGACGTGTCAACAAACACTGGGTCGGGATCGTAGGACTCAATGTCGGCTCTGATTTGACGGTAGTCGCTAGACCAATTGGCTTGGGACGGCGTTGCATATCTGCCGCCAAACCAGTTCCCGTTGTTCCCTTGGGCGATGTTGCAAGAAGCTGCAAATACCGGTTTGGCGATGCCCGATGATGAATAAGCAACGAGAGCAACGAGAAATGCCGCTATCGCTACCATCAACGTCTTTGTTATCTTCTCTCTGGTCAACAAAGTTGCAATGAGCGTGGGAGCCCTTCGCTTGACCAGAGTTCCATAGTCATCGACCCCTCCTTCGCATCTAGAATGCGCGTCAGCCCAACGTACCTTATAAAGAAAGCCTATGTCAAGTGGCTGATTGCCCTCCCTACAGGCAGGCGCAGGGCGCTGACCCTTAACGACACAGGAGGAGGCCATCGCTTGCGATGGCCTCCTCCTGCTTGTCCATGTGTCCGGGCTTTTTTGTTGCCCAAGTTTAGACGTTGACCCGGCCATCCGGGTGCGCTGTGTTTGACGGTCTCTCGGACTGAATTGCCGATGGAGTGACTGAGCCGCCGTTCTCGCGTCCACGGGTTTCCCTCTCATGGAGATAGCGTATGAAGTCGGAGATCGACCTCAGCGACTCGTCCGACAGCCCCTCGCCCAATGTAGCCAGGAGCTGTATCGACTCGGCATTTGCCGGGGCCGACGGTCGAGTCCCCGCACCCTCGTCTTCGTCGCTGAGCAGCCACGATACGGTAGTATCGTAGATGTCGGCCAAGCCGCGAAGGGCCAGTCCCGATGGCCGGGAACGCCCGGCCTCGTATCGCCAGATCGTATTGGCATCGACACCGGCAGCCTGGGCAGCTTCACGCTGCGTGAGTCCCCTCATTGCGCGAGCTCCCCTTAAACGGTCAGATAGTTTCATAGATTTGCGCTTTCCCCTTTCTCTCTCCGCATGGGAGAAAGTCATCAGAGTATAGTGTACCCTCGCAATATTTAACAAACACAGTGTAGACTAACTCTGCGAATTAAACACATGAGAATGAAGGGGGCAATGATGATTCTAAGGCGTTCGACAATTGCCGCACTATTGAGCGTATCGGTGTTGGCTGTTTTGCTTTATCTGATAGGTTCAGGCTATTCGGTTTCCGCTGAGGGCGAAGAACCACTGCGCCTGCCGGGCTCGGACGTTATTGAATACGACCACTCAGACAGCTTTGCCATCCAGGACCCAGTGCGTAGCATTGACCAAGGTGAAAGGGTTGGGGACGCCTGTAAATTCACGACGAGACTTGAGCGTGCGTTCGGCGAACCGGCCAAGGTCGCGAGAACATTGGCGGTCGATTTCACCACGTGTGAGAAGCTAGTAGAGAAGGGTACGCTCACCCCCGAAGACCTCGAGACAATCATTGAACATGATGCTACGGAATCGAGCCCGGCACAGGGATTGAATCCTGGGCGCACCGATACTGAAACTGTCGGAAGCTCTGGGCTGCTAAGCTCAAACATCAACACAGCAAAATTCAGGACCACCTGGGAGGACCCACCCAACCTTGATGTCAACTGGGTTGAGTCAATGGTCAAATGGCGGAACGATACCGAAAACGATGTGGTCGTTTATGACTCCGGTAAGTGCAGTTGGTATTGGCTGTGGATTACGGGGTGGACCGATGAGGGAGGGTCTTGTTGGTGGAGCTACGAAGACTCAAATCAGTGGCTAGTAATGGTAGATACAATTCACGACTTTGACAATACGAGCTTTCCTTGTCCTGATGGTCTCGGTCTCGGTTTCGGCGCAGCAACTAACTACGACCCGAACCGAGTAGGTGGAAGCTTATACGGTTCTTGGGGGACCTCCACCACTACTGCGACTGGAGACTGTGCCTATCTATTGGATAGCCGCGACGTGCTCTATTAGTCACGTTGAAGAATTACTCGTGTGACGCTCAGTGATTTCAGAGTTAATATGAAAGCTACCGTAGTCGTCCAACTCCCCCTGGTGCCCTCTTGTGACGGGGACCAGGGGGAGTTGGATTTGGTCGCTTGATTATCCTACACTCGGCATCGGCCTTACGTCAGCAGTCGGAAGGCAAACTGGGCCGCACCCACGGGCAAACCACTGAACTACAACCGAGGATGGTGCGAGGGCTGAACTTGCTAAAGTCGCTGTCTAGCCTGGTATTCCTTTTATTGCTGACCGCCTGTAGTGGAAACGCCGCCACTGAAGTGCCCTCGACAGCCGACGCCGAAACTGTCTCTCCACAAGTAATTCTCGAAAGGGCTTTGGCTTCCACGAAAGAACAACTCTCATACTGCTTCACATATGAGTACAAAGCTGAAGTATTGAACGCGACACGAAGCCATGACAGCACTGGACAACGGCTCAGGACCCCACAAGAAGGTATAAGGGAAGATATCGAGTCAGTCACTTTTGGCAAATATCAGGCACCTAGTCAATTCGAGACGACAGGGAGTACGACCTTCGCAACGGATAATGAAACAATTACAATCAGTCGTGACGCGATCACTATAGGAGTTACGGTGTACACGAGAATCCCTCCAACGGGAGAGTGGAAGGTGGAAACCCGCGATTCGGTCCCTGAAACTCCCTTAGACAGAATGCCTATAGATCCGTCACTTCTTAGCAATTTGGCAATCGGGGGAGAAGAACAGCTGGATGGAGTTGATGTGCTCCATCTCGTTGCGTTGGTGCCACCAGGAATGGATATTGGACTTGCCGACCCTCGACTCGACCGTCGCGTGGAATACTGGATCGGGAAAGACGACCATCTAATCAGGCGGTATGTTTTTACGGCCACAGCTCCAGGTGAGGGGGGGTTTACGAGTTCCATGACGCTGTTCGATTTCGGCAAACTCGTTGAAATAAGTGCTCCAGAAGTCCCTTCTAAGGTGATGTCTAGCAGTAGTCGAAGTTCCTTGTTACCCGGCTCCAAAAACTTAGCGGCTCCGCCAAGACAGTATTTGGCTTGAGCGGAGGGCATGTCATGTCGTCGTTACTTTTTGTGGAGGCTTTCGGGCAACTTCGCAGAGCAGTGAACTCGGAGGGCATAGTTTCAGAGGATGAGGAGGACCTCTACAGCGTCTTCAGAGCCCGTAGCGAATTGATGGGTTGGTCCGCTAATTCGGCCGGCCGCCCGCCGCTTTGGGACATCAACGAGGCGGAACTGACCACCGGGATCGACGCATACCGGATCGGAGACGTGCAGGTCGGACTGAACGTTGGTGATCTCGAGCCAACCAGGGAACCGTCGGCACCTGTTCTTGGCTATCGTTATGCGCCGCTTGGGGTACGCCAGCGTGCTATCGAGCCATCTGTAGCGCTGCCGGCCTTGATCCAGTGTTTCGACGACTCACTCCGGCGCTTTGGGGTCGTCGAATTGTCTGGACTCCAGGTGACGGCGAATTTCCTAGAGCCCAGGACACAATCTTACATTGGCGACCTCGTCTCTCAGCTCAATTGGTTCAACACTACCCTGAAGGGGCAAGCGGATGCCCTCATCTCATTCGACAAGGAGTTTCTCGGAGGTCACTCCGAGGCAGAGTTGGTCGCCAGCCTCCAGCGGAGGAACACCGGGGCGTTCGAGTTCGGACCAGTAGTAGCCGTGCCTGAGCAGCACTCGATCAAGGTGGGGGTCGAGGCTCCGTTCCGCTTCATCTCCCCTGCGCACTCAGGCCTCGGTGTGTCGGTTTCGCTCCCTGAGTGGACGGCTAGCGCTGCGGCGTGGGTACTCGCAATGGTCATGGACGCTGCTCGCGGCAGCGCGCCAGATGTACGGAACTTCGCAGTTCGAGTGACACGGGTTAGGTGACGGCAAGCCCGACGACGACTCGACGGAGGATGGCAGGTACAGCCGCAGGAAGAAGTACCGCAAGGTGGTCAGGGAGCGGCCGGGCCTGGTGCCCTCCGCCCTCTTCCACATCATAGGGAACACGGTGTTCCTCAGACTGGCGGACGTGGCCTCCGGCCTGCCCCCATACGAGGAGCAGATTCTCCTCTCTTCGATGGACTCGGTGGCGGACGCGACGGGCTACTCCCAGCGCAGCGCCTACAACACCGTGTTCGAGGAGCTGAAGAAAGAGCTGGCGGAGGCTCTCAAGGCTGGCTCCAAGCGGCTGCTGGCGACCTACCTCCAGACCCTTCTGGCCTTACCCGGACGGCTGCACCAAGGGGGAGACGGTCTTCGACCCCAGGAGCGGCAACGTCATCGTCCAGGTTCCCCCTCTGCATGAGGACAAGCTCTACCCCAAGGAAAAGGCCCTCATCGACCTGGTGGCGGCGGAGAGGATGGCGGGACGCAGGGTGCTGGTCTACGCGACGCACACGGGCACACGGGACATCACCGAGCGGATGGACGACATCCTCACCCGGCACGGGTTCCGCGTGGCGGTGATGAAGGCCGACGCCGTTGCTCCCGAACGCCGAGAGGCGTGGGTCGCGGACAGGGTGAAGCAGGGCATCGACGTGATGATATGCCACCCGAGCTTGGTGCAGACGGGGTTGGACTTGATCGACTTCCCAACGCTGATCTGGCACGAAACTGATTACAGCGTCTACGTCATGCGGCAGGCGTCGCGGCGGTCGTGGCGCATCGGGCAGACCCGCCCGGTGGAAGTGGCGTTCATGGCCTACAGGGGCACCCTTCGGCCTAACGCGCTCAGCTGGTGGCCAAGAAGCTCCTGAGCTGGCTCTAGCTACGGAGAGGAGCTGCCCGAGGACGGCTGGCGGTGTTTGGTGACGATGAGGACGACCTAATGCTGGCCCTAGGAGGAGGCGGCGAAGATCGTGAATGGAGAGGGCGGCCCCTTGAGCATTGTGGTTGCGGGAGCAAACGTGCACGATGCCAAGCTGTTGGAGGCGACCCTGGACGCCATTGTGGTGGAACGACCACAGCCCACTGAGGAGGAACCCCAACACCTGTGTCTGGACAAAGGGTATGACAATCCTTCAGGCCGTGGCGCTGCCGCCAGACACGGCTATAGGGAGCACATCCGACGCATCGGTGAGGAGAAGCTGGACGCCTCTGGCGACAAGCGGTATCCGGCGCGCCGGTGGGTTGTGGAACGGACGCTGGCATGGCTCTCCAAGTGCCGTGCGGTCCTGGTCCGATACGACAAGAAGGTGGCCAACTACCTCGGAGTGTTACAGCTCGCATGTGCGCTCCTGTGGTTCCGCCGACAGTGGCGTCTGGCCATTTTGAGATAGTTACTAAGTGCGATTGCCCTGTGCTGGCTGACCCTGGCTGACCAACGCCTAGGGCGCAGCCTTGACAGTTGATGGCACAATGGAAAGGCAAATAGCTTGGGAAAAAATCATAAAAGGAGGGAACCGCATGAACAAGCAGATTCGTACGCTAGGCTTATTGGTCTTCGTAGTGATTGGCTTGATGGCCTTCTCCGGGAGTGCGCTTGCAGCGGGCCCACCACCCGACGATCTTGTTGTAGTAGAGGAGTTGATAAGGAACTTGGAGGATTCAGCGGACCCGTACGCAGAGTACTCCCAGTTGTCTCCCGAGGAAAGAGCGGCAGTCGACAGGTACCTCAAGGTGGCGTCGATCGAGCGGGAGGACACATCGCCGAGTACGTTGGCGACGAGTGCGTCGAGTGGGTGTGGAACAAACTCATACAGTGTTAGAGGCGAGAACATATGGGGGCAGACTTTATGGAAGTTTAGCACCCAGACTCAATGGTGTTGGAACGGGACAGAGATCACAAACGATCCTCACTTCACTACGGATGGTGATGTTTACGCTCCCTTCTGGTCATATGAAGGGACCACGTACGAGAGAGAGACGGGTGGGCAAGGTGACTGGGTCCACATTGATTCGGCAGAAGGCGAATTCAAGTTATGCTTCGGTCCATGGGGCATTGGGTGCGTTCAGCACCAATACCCAGACATACATAAACGCCAGTATGGAGATGGCCAAAGCCAGGCGTGGGGCTCTTAGGATTAAGCAATGGCCGCATGGGTTTGGCTTCTCATGATGACACCGCCTTCTGCAATACTGCTAATCGTAGGGATTACGGTGTTGAGAAGAAAGTACGGGGGAGTACGTCACGTGCTCGGTATCGTAGCGGTTGTGGCGGGAGTGCTCTTGGCGGTAACGACTATTGCGGTTCTGCCTGCCATTAGTACAAGTACAACTACCACACTAGAGGAGCCGCCTCCTACGGTAATTCCAAGAGGAGGATAGAATTCAAGCCATGGCGAAGGGGCCACAGGGTGCAATCCCTGTGGCCCCTTCGCTTTGCTCGTTTGCTGGCCCGTCTTGGCGATTTCGGTTGGGACCTCAGGAAATGAACCTCTCAGCAGCTACTCTGTCCACGAGTACCGCAGTTTTTTGTGTCTATTAGAAACCACGGGAGCTCTTACACACTTAAGGTTACGCTACCGGGTGGGCGCAGTCCATTGACAAGCCGGTTTCTATAGGCGAGAATAGGGTGCACCCGCAAGAAGGAGGCGGACGATGCTAAGACTCAAAGCCATTGGCGTGCTGGTCATGGTCGCGGCGGCGTTCCTCTTTGGGTGAGTGCAGAGGGGCCTGACTCAGTAGAACCTGAGGATGAGCCCACGAGAGTTGTCACACACACCGTCGAAGACGGGCAAGCAAGCTCTGTGGTCTGGACTTGCTATATCGATTTAGACCACCCGCACTACTCACACCACGCGTATCCGGAAGCGGACAAGATCAACGTGGAAGGCGAAGTCAACTGCGACCAACTCATGAACGTCATTAGCGTTCGCATGACGTTGTGGAAGCAGAGTTGCTTTTGGATTTTCTGCTCATGGGACAAAATCGGCGACTCCGGGTGGAAAATCTACCCCGAGACCATCTATGCAGAAGTGAGCGCTGACGGGCCGTGTACTCCCAACACCACGTCGAAATACTACGGTAGGCTCAACGCCGAGTTGACGTGGCCGAATGGGGACACCACGTACGGCTACAACGTCAGTCCCACCCTTGAAGTCCTCTGTACCTATCAGTAGTGCCAGCGGTCGGTCTTAACCTCGCGGCTCCAGTTTAATCGCTGGGGCCGTTTGACGTAGGAAACATAATGGATACAGCACTGTTGATGTTGGCAATCGTCCTCAGTTGCATAGCCCTCTCTGTAGCCATCTACCTGTGGCTGACCAAACATAGCCCATCGCCTCGTCGTGTCGTCACCAAAGAGATACGCGAAGATATGCTGGTGACCGTTGGACCGGAAACGAGGGAGTCGCTAGTGATAAACGGCTTTCTTACCTACCGCAAGGTCGAGGGGTTCGAATACGAGGAAGGATACGTGTACAGATTGAGGGTAGTCATGAAGAAAGGACAGTACCGGCTGGTCGAGGTCGTCAGCAAAGAGCCTATGGTAGAATAATCACGAGCGAGACAGCCAGCAAAGATCTACGTGATGAACGCGGACGGCTCCGGCCAGACCCGCTTGACCGATAACTCGGCTACGGACGGCAACCCAAGCTGGTCGATCAATAAGGCAGCGGGACCCTGAAGCGTCACGTCCTCCGCCCGCAGGTAATGTCCGCAGGTTCGCCCAGCCCGGGAGGGGGATGATTCCCGGGGAACAGGACGCGACACAACCTCATTCTCCACCTTGGGTGGCAAGATGCTATTGCTCGTGGGCCGGCGGGGAACACACCCCCTACCAGCTACAACGCAACCTCCCACCGAAAAGTTCGTAGTACAGTCTCCGCAGGCCCACGAAGTGGTACTAGGTGTATGAGGACGGTCCCACCAACAGGGCGCGTGTCCACAGGGCGACGTGCAACCGCTGCAACGATGGCAAGGGAGTGAAGGGCTCGCGTCTTCCCGACAATCGGTGGCACGGCCCATTCGGAACAGAACAGGAAGCCATTGACCGCGCCCTGAGCACAGGCCGTCTGGACGCCAGGGGGTGCTGGTTCTGTCTTCGAGGCATGGGAAGTCTTCGATAGCGGCCCAGCCCATCATCACGCCGCCGGATTCCACTTGCCCCTATAGGGGCGCAACGAAGATAATGGGGCCTGGTGTTGGGGCGTAGTGGCAGAGTTGAGGATGGCGGGCTGCGCCGGTCTTGCCTTACAAAGAACGAGCCTCCAACCCAGGTGGGCCGGAGGCTCGTGGGGCTAGGCCGGGGGGTTCTCGACCTGCTCCTTATATCAGGACCTCCCAGCGGAAAGTTCGCAATTCGGTACGTGCAGGCCCACTCGAAGAGGCTCGAACTCCCCGTAAGGATCGCTGCGCCAGGGCTCACAGGCCGCCTAGCCACAACTCGAAGAGGGTTCTGTCTACCGTCCACTTTGGCCCACTCAAAGGGACGATTTCCCACTCACCCTCCCGTCCGGCATTCTAGTCCTCGGGGTTGAGGACTGGGTCCATCGCATCGCGGCGGAGGTGGCCGCATGACCACCTCCCAAAATGCCCACGCAACAAGTTCGCCTCGGCTCCGCGCACTCACCCTGGCCAGGAACCAGGTCTCGAAACAGCTCAGCCGCCGTCTGCCCTACTACCTGACCCCTGACGAGGTCCACAGGCTCATCGAAGCAGCAGACACCGAGAGAGATCGTCTCCTGATGCGGGTGCTATGGGAGACCGGGGTCAGGATCTCAGAGGCCATTGCAGTAAAGCTGGCCGATGTCGGCAGAGGAGGCATCCGCGTTCTGGGCAAAGGTAGAGTAGAACGCGTGGTGTTCGTCCAGGAGGGGTTAGTCGCCGCGATACTGTTCTTTGCCCAGGAGAGGGGTCTGGGACGCGATGATCACCTGTTCGCATCACGGCGTGGCGGGCATATCACCAAGCAAAGGGCCGATCAGGTCATCCGTCGAGCGGCCGGTCGAGCCGGGCTCGAGAGGAACGTCCACGCTCATCTCTTCCGCCACGGCTACGCGATCAACTTCTTGAACTGCGGCGGCCGACTCGATGCCCTCCAGGAGCAGCTCGGCCACCGGGACATCAACACCACGCGTATCTACCTGCGTCTCACGAGCGAGGACGTGATGCGAGAGGTGGCCAAGATACAGTTCTAGTTGCTCATCCTGGCCTTTTGGAAAGGAGACTATTCCCGAATTGCCCACTTGGGCAGCATCGCAGCCATGTTCGAGCGCTCGCCATCATCAGACGCGTCGTGCCGAAGATCATCACTGCCCGCATCCCGAAGATCCGAGGAGTCCCGCGACTAGTGCTTAGTCGCAGACATGCTCGAACGTATTTTGTCCCACCCGCCCGCCCGTGGGAGTTTAGCTCGGGGGACACCCCCGAACCCCCGCGAACGGGGCGAAGCCCCCTTGGAACCCCCAGAGGGGCCAGTGCAAATAGCGCCGTTCTTGGTACTAAGAATGGGTGAGTCCGAATGACCAGCTGTTTCCGCAGCCAAGCACTAGTGGCGTCCCGATCCGAGACGCTGAGCGATGCGGTGCCCAGGACGATCTCGTTCGTCGTCTACGCAAGCGCTTCAAGGCTCGCTTCGACGAAGAGGGCATAGAGATTCCCTCGCCTCACGTCAAGGTCTACTTCACAGAGGGCGCGTCGCGAGAGCAGGCGCCGGTCGCGTAGGAGGACCGGCGAGCCGGACCCTCGCACGCTACTTGAGCGTCAGCACGTTTCTGGGGTTCTCGACCAGGATCGCGTTGATCTCGGCGTCGCCCCAGCCCCGCTTCCGCATCCGGGGCACGATGTTGTCGAGAATATGTCCGAAGGACTTGCCGCCATATCGCACGTACTGATGCTTCGTGCACACGTCGTGGGCGATGACGATCTTGTCGCCGAAGCCCCGCTCGATCAGGAGCTCGAGCGACCGCATCCGCTGCACGTCGTTCCGCAGCTCCAGTCCTCCGAAGCCGTCATACTCCTGTCCGGCCAGGGAAGACAGCGAGGTGTCCTCTCCTCCGAAGCCGTCATACTCGATGTAGCAGCCGGAGTCCGCCAGGCTCTTGAGCCAGTCGTCGTCGCCGAATATGTCCAGATGGCCCATGATGATGCGCTGCGGGTCGGCCCCGGCTTCGAGGAGGGTCTGCATGATCGCTGGTGGTGAATCGAGATGGAAGCCCACGTGAATGAGGATGGGCGCCCCGGTCTCCTGCTGGGCGTGCACGGACGCCCTCAGCACCTTGCGTTCGTTCTCGCTGGTGGGCCAGAAGTTGCCGATCTCGCCGATGATCCCCGCCTTAACGCCAGTGTCGCCGACGCCGACGGTGACGTCGCGGATTATCTCGTCGGCGATCGTCTGCTCGGTCCTCGTATCCATGTCCGGCGGGTGGGAAAGAGGTACGTAGTGACTGGCCCCCATGATGACGTGGAGGCCGGTGGCGCGGGAGATGCGGGTCAGGGCGAGCGGGTCGCGCGCGATGCCGATGCTGGTGGCATCGACGAGCGCGTTGCCGCCGCCGTACGTGTAGTGGTTGACCTCCTCGATCGCGGTCTGCACGTCCAGCAGCTTCATGTTGTCCAGATTGTAGGCGAACCGCCGGCCCAGTCCGCCGAGCCGGTCCATGGTGACCGGGGCGTGTATCCAGGCTCGCTCGCTCGCCTCCTCGGGAGGCTCGAAATAGCATTCCAGATCGATCAGAAGGTGCTCGTGGGTCAGTGTAATGCCGAGATCGCCCGGCTCGACGGGTCCCAGCACGGTCTGCACTTTGCCCCTGGCATTGTTGGTGGTCATCCGATCCTCCTGATCCCTGGTTGATGTACCATGTCGTCACTCGACGGAGCGGCCGAATCCTCATGGGCGAGTCTAACAGCGCATCCCGGCTGGGTCAATCCTGTTTGTGATGGGACAGAGCGCGGCACAGCGTTGGCTAGCCCAGCGGCCGCGCTATCACTTGCACTTCACGCCGACCAGCAGCTCCTGGGTCAACCTGGTGGACCGATGGTTCGCCGCATTCACAGAGAAACAGCTCCGGCGCGGGGTCTTCCGGAGCATCCGAGAGCTAGAGCAGGCCATCGACCACTGCATCGAGCAACAGAACGCTGAGCCGCGGCCCTTCAGCTGGGCTAAGACCGCGGACCAGATCCTGGCTACCATCGCCCGCTTTTGTCAACGGATCGCTAACTCACGACACTAGTGTGCAATCGTATTCGGAAAATGTAGGGGTATGTTAAGGAGACTCAGAGTAGGAGAGTCGGCATAGCTGCCTTCAAGGGGACAATCTGCGTCACAGAGTGCCGCAGGACGTTAGCAGCGAGAGGGTCGGCTCTGCCGTCTCACAATCTGCTAGACCTGCTGACGGACCAACACAAATTCATGGTTGGTTGTAGAAGAACGCCAGCTTCGGCCCTAGTCGACATACTCGTTACCGCTCACGTCCCACACCCTGCCTCCACGTCCCTCGCGTATCACTAACCTCCTTGTGCTCGTTCCCCGGGCTCCCGGCGGGCATGTACCGGTCCGCCTTTTGCCGCAACTCCTGCTCTTTCTCGGAGACTGTCTGTCCAGGCAAAGTCTTCCCTCCTTATACCATTTCACTTGGATGGGGCCACAAAGTGTGCTGGAAGAAGCTGGACGTTGTCTTCAATCCAGCCCCATCCGGCAAGTGAGCGTACCCGACCGGGATCAGATTCCATTTCTCTAAGAAAGGCGTTCACCGCCGCCACCTTCTCTTCGATACGCCGGTACAGCCTGCCCTCCACACATCGGCGCACCTCCTCGAATACACGCTCAGCAGGATTGAGCTCCGGACTGTATGGCGGCTGTACTATCGTCGGCACTCCCACACTCTCCACCAGCTCGCTCCGGTGACCACGCGCTCCATCCCACACCAGCGCTCCCACATCCGTCTGATGCTTCAGCCCATTGACCGCCGCCGCTATCCGCTCAGACTTCATCGAGTCGGTCCAGGTCCACAACAACTTCCCCCTACGACCGTCTACCACCAGGAACAGGTACATCCACTCGTACACCAACTGCACTCGCTGACGCACCTTGACCCCGCGACGACCCCATACCCTACGCACCATCCCCCGCAGGCCCACGCGCATCTCATCGGCAAACCCCAAGACCGTCTCTGATGTCACTCCCGCTCCGGCAAGGGCGAGACCAAGCCCCCCTTTTTCCAGGACTTCTGCGCCAAAACGTCTGCTTTCTCATGAAGACCCCGAGGCACCTTCGGTGAACATCCCAACCTGTGAAGCAGACTGTATACGCCGCCCGGCTTGTAGCTCACTTCATACTCCGACTCTATCCAGTCTCTGATCTCTCCGGCCGTCCTGAATCGTCCGCTCGACACCTCCTCGGCCAACTCCTGTTCTTCCTCTGTACTCAGAAAGCGCGGTGTGCCTCTCCTTCCCTTCTTGTGGGACAGCACTTCCTCCACCCATCCATCTCGATACCAGCCCACCCACGTCTGTACCGTCCGATAATGGACCCCCAGAACTGATGCCACAGCAGAGAGCCGGCGTCCTGAGCGCAGCAGCCACAGTCCATGTAGGCGAGTACGCAGGTTTATGTCTCTTTCTGCCAGGTATGATGCCTTCAGCGCCTCCGGTGTATCCTCTGGACGCCATTCCACTCGAAACGGTCGACCGATCATCCGATGCCCTCCAACTCCATGAGTTGGCCTCAGCATGGACAGTGTGTCAGACCGCCGCTAGATGCTTTGTGGTCTTATTGTTCGCAAATGGTATTATAAGAGGGCTTGTGAGGTCGGTGTCGATGGGCGCAATTCTAGTGTGGCGGCGCGGGCTCGGTCAAGTCGATGGGTGTGTTGACGGGGTCATTACAGTATTAGAGGATTAGACCGCGCGAGGCCAGCGTTTTGACAGCGGTGGTCCCGACCGCACAGGTCACTCATCGGTGCAGCACAGGGGAGAGTAAGCGATGTCTGAGCTTAATGGGAAAGTCGCCATCGTGACCGGCGCAGGGCGTATGCGCGGCATAGGGATTGCGAGTCGGCGGCGTGCTGTGCTCCCTGTTGGCCGTGTTCGATTCGCTCCTAATGGAGAGGGTTGGCACAGACGAGGGAGTTAGAGGAGGTGAGGTTGCGGGCCTGCCTCGTGTGGTTGCTACCGGTTGTTCTGTTGGCCGCTTGTGGCACGCCAGATCGGCTTACGACCTCTACATCTGAGAAAGAGGTCGGCGACCCGGGCTGCGCCTGGCACGCCCTTGGCTCGCGATGTTGAGGCCGAGGAGCTCTACAGGGCGGGCTCAGACCTGGAGAATCAAGGGCGGGCCGAAGAAGCGATGGCCAGGTTCGACGAGGCTATTCGGCTCGACCCCACCCACGCAGACGTGTACCGAAACCGTGCTCTGGCGTACGTAAGCCTGGGCCGCCTTGAGGAAGCCATCCAGGACTTTGACGAGGCCATTCGGCTCGACTCCGGCCTCGGTCTCCTCTACAACGACAGAGGGCAAGCGCATTTCAATCTGGGCCGTTACCTACAGGCCATAGAAGACTACAACCAAGCCATCAGCCTTGCCCCGGAGCTTGTGGAAGCCTACAACAACCGCGGTAACGCCCAACTGCGGCTGAGCCAGTTTTTTCTGGCCATCGATGACTACGATGAGGCCATACGCCGCGACCCTAGCTACGCGCTCGCCTACAACAGCCGCGGAAACGCCTACCGGGGTATGGGCGACTACGAGCGAGCAATAGAGGACTATAACCAGGCAGTCCAGCTTGAGCCCGACCTCGCGAACGCCTTCTACAACCGCGGCCTCACCTACGTGGGAATGGGCAGGTTCGAGAGGGCGGTACAGGACTTCGACGAGGCCGTCCGGCTCGAGCCCGGTTACGTTGACGCATATTTCGACCGAGGGTCTAGCTACAGCTCGCTGGGCCAGCTTCAGCGGGCCATCGACGATTTCGACCGGGTGCTACGTTTGGATCCCGCTTATACGGGGGCCTACCGTAACCGAGGGGTGATGCGTTACTTCCTGGGCCGTTACGAACCCGCAATCGAGGACCTGAATCGGGCCATCAGCCTCGAACCTGACTTTGGGGGCGCCTACAGGTACCGGGGTCTGGCCTATTTGGGCCTGGGCGAATACCCGCGCGTCACCAGGGACATGGACAAGGCCATTGACCTCGACCCAAAGGACGTCGAGGCCTACATCACCCGCGCCGCCGCCTATTTCTGGTTGGGCGAATACGGGCGCGTCGTTGAGGACCTCAGCACCGTCATCCGGTTCAATCCTCAGGACGCCAGGGCCTATGCAAATCGGGCGCGGACGTACGCCTTTCTGGGAAACTACGCGCTAGCACAGCAGGACGTGGAGAAAGCGGAAGAGCTGGGGTATGACGCAACCGACGTAAGAGCGCAGATCGATCGCATCAAGCAGACGCCGTAGCCTTACCGCTTCTTCGCGGGCGGCCCAGCCCAGACGTCATTGACCGGATCGTACACCTCAGCGGTATCGATAAGCCCAGTCCTCGAGGCTTCCCGGTCGGCCCTGGCACCCCCAGCCACCAGCACCGTGCCGTCCTGCAGCAGTACCGCACTATATTCCGAGCGGGGTACGCTCATCGGAGCTACATCCGACCAGGTGCCGCTCGCTGGGTCGTACACCTCCGCCGAAGCCACAGATCTAGCCTCGCCCCGTCCCCCCACAACCAGCACCCCGCCGTCGGCCAGCAGCGTGGCCGCGTGTTCCACCCGCCATGCTACCGGTACGGGACCAGGTGTCGGTGGAGGGGTCGTACAGTTCCGCCGACGCCAGGAGCCCTTCCACGCCTTCCCCACCCACAACCAGGACCTTGCCCCGAAGGCATCGTACTCGATGAAACATCCCGTTTCCCCCAGCGCCTTCACGCCGCGCAAGGGTGCGGAGGGTTAGCGCAGATGGGCAAAAGGAGTCGGGTCCGCAACTGACTACCCCTTCAACTCGTCTATCGCCGAAGCAAAAGCGTTGATGGTGTGAGTCACGTCTTCTTGCGTATGAGCGGTGGAGACGTAGAGCTTGGTGTCCCCCTTGAATACGCCTCTTTCCCGAAGGAGCTGGTTGAAGCGGCTCTTCATGGCTTTGTCACTGGCGAGGGTGGAGCGATAGTCGGTGATCTCGGCGTCGGTGAAGAAAACATCGAACATGGGCGGAACGCCGGCCACCTGGGCCGGAATCTCCGCCTCCTTGAGCAATCGTTCGAGGGAGTCCATGAGCTGTCGACCCGTCTCGAACAGCCGATCGTAGGTACCCTCTCGCCTCAGCACGTTCAGCGTAGCAAGTGCGGCCACGGCGGCCACCGGGTTGCCGCTGAGCGTGCCTCTTTGCAGGACAAACTGGTCTGTCAGTGCAGGGTCGAAATAGGACATGAGCTCCTGACGACCGGCAACCGCCGTCAGGGGGAACCCCCCGGCGAGGGCCTTGCCCAGCACGCACAGGTCCGGGACCACTCCGTAGAACTCCTGCGCTCCGCCGTAGGCGAAGCGAAAGTTCGTGACGATCTCGTCGAAGATCAACGGTATTCCAAAGCGTTCCGTTATCTCGCGGAGTCCCTCGAGGAACCCCGACGCGGGAGGAATCAGCCGTTGGATGGGTTCCACGATCACCCCCGCTAGCTCGTCGTGGTGCCGCTCGATGATGGCGGAGGTGGTTTCGATGTCGTTGAAGGGCGCTATGAGCACTTCCGCCTGAATAGATGGCGGAATTCCCGCCGAATCGGGCGCCGCCTGGGGGAACTCCAGGAGCTCTTTGGGCTCGGAGCTCATCAGCGCATAGTCGTTCATCCCGTGGAAGCCGCCCTCGAACTTCAGGATCTTGCTGCGCCCGCGGTAAGCCCGGGCGACTCGCATGGCGAAGAGAGTGGCCTCGGTCCCGGTGCTGCTGAACCTGACCTCGTCCGCACAAGCGATGGCCTTCACGATCTCCTCGGCAAGCAAGATGATGGCCTCGTTCCTGGCCAGGAAAGTCGTGCCTCGATCGATCTGGTCGTGGACCGCGGCCACCACCTCTGGATGGGCGTGGCCCAGCAGCATCGGACCGGAGCCCAGCAGGTAGTCGACATACTCGTTACCGCTCACGTCCCACACCCTGCCTCCCCGTCCCTCGCGTATCACGACGTCCTTGTACTCGTTCCCCGGGCTCCCGCCAGGCATGTACCGGTCGGCCTTTCGCCGCAGCTCCTGCTCTTTCTCGGAGACTGTTTGTCCAGGCAAAGTCTTCCCTCCTTACGAGACGCTTGTGAGGTCGGTGTCGACGGGCGCCATTCTAGTCTGGCGGCCCGGGTCCGTCAAATCGATGGGTGTGTTGACGGGGTCATGACGATGCTAGAAGATTAGACCGCTCGAGGCCGGCGTTGTGACAGCGGTGGCCCTGACCGCACAGGTCACTCATCGGTGGAGCACAGGGGAGAGTGAGCGATGTCTGAGCTTGATGGGAAAGTCGCCATCGTGACCGGCGCAGGGCGTATGCGCGGCATAGGCCGGGCCGCCGCGGTGGCCCTGGCCAAACTGGGGGCCGACGTGGTGGTCACCGGCACGGGCCGAGACCCGGCCACGTACCCGCCCGACGAGAGGACCGCGGGCTGGAAGGACATGGAGAGCACGGCGGATCAGGTACGCACCATGGAGCGCCGGGCGCTGCCGCTGGTGGTGGACGTGACCGACTCCGACCAGGTCCAGACGATGGTGGACCGGGCCGTGGAAGAGCTGGGAGGCGTCGACATCCTCGTCAACAATGCAGCCTACCCGATTGGCGCAGACAGGGCACCCATCGTGGAGGTCGCCCCGGACGTTTTCCGCAGGGTCGTCGATATAAAGGTGACGGGCACCTACCTGTGCACCCAGGCGTTCCTCAAAGCCGCCGGCCGGCGCCGCGGCGGTAAGATCGTCAACGTCGCGTCTGCCGAGGGGAAGCGAGGGAAGGCCAATACCCTGGCCTATAACGCGGCTAACTTCGCCGTGGTGGGCATGACGCAGTCCATGGCCCTGGAGCTGGGTCCCCTGGGCATTAACGTGAACTGCGTGTGCCCGGGACCCACCATGACAGCGCGCATGGACGTAATAGCGCCCGAAGAGGTAGAGCGCAGGGCCGCCGCCGCGCCGATCGGGAGGCTGGGCACCGACGAAGAGATCGGCGGCTTCATAGCCTACCTCTGTACCGAGGCCGCCTCCTGGATCCACGGCCAGTCCATCAACATCAACGGCGGCCTCGTGATGGAGCACTGAGACTCAGGACTCGCCTCGACCCAAGTGCTCCGTCTACCAAATAATAGGAGTGCAGTCCCGACATCGGGGCGTCGGGGCCTGGGGCGTCCAGAGTCGGTCGAAGGAGTGTCCCCAGACCTACGCCCAGGGACGGGCGGGAAAGATCCCTTGAATCTGGGCAACAGGGCACTGTAGAGTCCACGCGGTTTTCTCTAGGAGGATGCTCGTGCCCAACTGGAAGGAATACCCGCCGCCGAGCCGGCCGGTGGCGATGGGTGTCAATGGCATGGTCAGCTCGGCGCATTCGCTGGCGTCCCTGGCGGGCCTGCAGGTGCTGACCGAGGGCGGAAACGCCTTCGACGCGGCGACATCGGTGGCGGCCACGCTGGGCGTCGTTGAGCCTTACATGTCGGGGCCAGGAGGGATCGGCCTGGCGCTGGCCTACGTGGCACGGGAACGACGGACGAGGGTGTTGAACTTCTCCGGCAGAGCCCCGATGGCCGCGGAGCCGTCGCGGTTCACCCCTGAATCCAAGCAGACGGGCATCCTCGCGGCGCTGGTGCCCGGCAACGTCGCGGGCTGGCTGACCCTCCACGAGACCTACGGGTCGCTGGACAGACGTCGGCTGCTGCAGCCAGCCATCGACTACGCCGAAAACGGCTTCCCCGTCAGCGATTTTAATAGCCGCATATTCGCCGAGCAGGTGCCCAGGGTGTCCCGCTACCCGGCCTCCGCGTCCATCCTGCTGGACCGCGACGGCCGACCGCCCCTGCCGGGCTCTCTGTTCAGGATGCCCCGGCTGGCTGGCTCGCTGCGCAAGATCGCCGAGGGGGGCAAAGACGTGTTCTACCGGGGCGAGCTGGCCGCCGAGGTCGTCCAGGGCGTCCGGGCCATGGGCGGCCTGCTCTCCGAGTCGGACCTGGCGGAGTATGAGCCCCAGTGGCAGGAACCGATCCGTATTAGCTACCGCGGGTACGAAGTTCTCACCACGCCGCCCAACTCCAGTGGATTCCAGATTCTTCAGACCCTCAAGCTGATGGAGAGCTTCGAGGGGCGAGACCTGTCCTTTCAACACCCGGACACCATCCATGCTCTCATGGAGGCCATCAAGCTGTGCGTGACCGACCGGATCAGGTACGGCGGCGACCCGGACTACGTAGCCGCTCCCCTGGAGGGCCTCCTGTCGGAGGGGTACGCCGCCCGGCAACGACAGCGCATCGACAAGAAGAGCGTTTCGGTTGTCGCAGGCGAGCACTATGTCGGGCAAAGCCCGCCGGGAGCGCTGGAGCCGGGCAGCCTCGAGGACTTCGAGGGCGGCATGACGACTCACTTCGCGGTGGCTGACCGGGACGGCAACGTTGTGTCCGTGACCCAGACCCTGGGCGGTCGGTTCGGCTCGGCCGTGGCGGTTGGCGAGACCGGCATTTTCCTGAACAACATGTGCTACTGGTTTGACCTGGAGAAGGGCAGCCCAAACCTGATCGGGCCGGGCAAACGGGTGGACTTCGTCCTGGCTCCTACCCATACTTACCGGGACGGACGGTTCTTTCTTAGCATGGGCACGCCCGGCGGATGGGGTATCCTCCAGACTACGGTGCAGCTGCTCATGAACGTGCTGGACTTTGGCATGGACCTTCAGCAGGCCATAGAGGCGCCCCGCTTTCGCTACTACGCCGGAAAACGGGTCGAAATGGAGGAGCGTTTTCCCCTGCAACTGCGCCGGGCCCTGGCGGCCATGGGCCACGAGGTGGACATACTGGACGCCTGGTCCCTGTTCGTCGGAGCCGCCCACGCGGTCCAGGCCGACCAGGACAGGGGTGTATTCCACGGCGGGGCCGACTCCCGCCGGGACGGCCTCGCTCTGGGCTGGTAGCGGGATGGGGACGGGGAGGTCAGGGTCTCTGACGAAGGGAGCTCTGGAGGACGAGGATGGACCACACAGCAGACGCGGTGATCGTTGGCGGAGGCATCATGGGCGCCAGCGTGGCCCATTTCCTGGCAAAGGGCGGGTTCGGCAAGGTCGTGCTGCTGGACAACAAAACACTGGCGGGGGCCAGCACCGGCCACTCCGCGGCCAACGTCAGGACCCTTTACTCCAACCCTCTGACGATCCGGCTGGCAGTCCGCGCAGTCGAGATGTTCGAGAACCAGCACGAGGAGTTGGGCGGAGACTGTGGGTTTGATCAGGTTGGCTTTCTGTGCCTGCTGGAGGAGCACACCGCCCCGGCCGGACGCCGGGTGCTCGAGATGGAGCAGAAATACGGCGCGACAGTCGTGGAGGTATCACGGGACGACATCGAGGAGCAGGCCCCTCGTCTCGATCTCGAGCAGGTGATCGGCGGCGTCTTCGAGCCCCGCTCTGGCTACGCCGACCCAGTAAGGACGACCCACAGCCTGGTGACACGGGCGAAAGAGTGGGGACTGAGGGTCCATGAGGGGCTCGGCGCCACGGGGATCCGTCTAAGAGACAACAGGATCGTAGGGGTGGAGACCGCGGAGGGCACCATCGATACGCGGGTGGTGGTGAACGCGGCCGGGCCATGGGGCCGCCAGGTTGGTTTGTGGGTCGGGCTGAACTACTCCATTCGGTGGAGCCGCGAGAGCGATCTCGTGCTCCAACTGCCCGCCGATTTCGGACGTTTTCCCGTGGTGACGGACCCGAGCCTGCGCATCTATTTTCGACCGCAGGGAGAGGACAAGCTGGTAGCCGGGCTGGGTTTCCCCAAAGAGGTGGAGACACTGGACATAGAGGACTATGAAACCGCCCTGGACCCCGAGACCCGCGGGCGTATAGAGCGGCCCCTGTTCCAGCGAATGCCAACCGTAAGAGACGCAAAGTACGTCGCGGGATGGGCATCGATATATACCATCACCGACGACTGGCACCCGCTGGTAGGCCCAGAGCCCGACGTGGAAGGCTACTACGCCTGTTTTGCGGGCTGCGGACATTGCTTCAAGCTAGGTCCGCCCATCGGCGAGGCTCTGGCGGACGTAATCGCCGGCAACACCCCGAAGATTGACATTCATGCCCTGCGCCCGTCCAGGTTTATCGACGGCGAGGAGTTCACATCTGCCTGGGGGAGTGGCAACCGCGCCTAGCAATGCTGCCCTGCCAGGCGCTAGCGCTCTCTAGCCCCGAAAACCTGTTGCCCATGGCAGAGCGTCAAATTCGGGGCGGGGAGCATGCGGACGCGGTTCGGGGCTGGTGGGTGGGACAGACCATTTTGGGGAGGGGCTGCACGCCGGACGGCGCATGGCCGCTATTTTCGTAGCAATAACAGGGGGCGCCTCATATCCACAAAAACCTGCACCGGGGGTTACTTAAAGGTGAGCACGCTCCTGGGGTTGTCCACCAACATCGCCCGGATCTGCTCCTCGGTAAGGCCACGCTTCCTCATCCGTGGCACGATGTTGTTCAGAACGTGGTCGTAAGACTTGCCGCCGTATCGGGCGTAGCGGGCCTTAAAGCAGACGTCGTGGCCGATGACGATCCTGTCCTGGTAGCCCTCTTCGATGAAGTGTTCCAGGGCCTGCAGACGCTGAACATCGCTTGGTATTCTTAGGCTCTCGGCACGAAGGGCGCCGGTATCGAAGCTGGTGTCCTCCTGTCCGAAGACATCCCACTCCAGGTAACATCCGGTTTGAGCCAGGCTGTTCAGGACCCCGTAATCGCTGAAGGGATCCAAATGGCCCATGATCACATGCTGGGGGTCGGCTCCGGACTCCACCAGCAGTTCCATAATTGCCAGGGGTGATTCGGGGTCGAACCCGGGGTGGATGAGTATCGGTGCACCTGTACGGTGCTGAGCGTAGGCGGAGGCCCTCAGGATCTTCCGCTCGTTGTCGCTCAGGGGCCAGTCGTTTCCGACTTCCCCGATTATCCCGGACCGAACACCAGTGTCACCCACCCCCACTGTGATGTCACGTATGATTTCGTCGGCGATCGCCTCTTCACTCCTCTGGTCCATGTCCGGTGGATGGGAGGGCGGAATGTAGTAGCTCGCTCCCATGACTATGTTGAGGCCTGTTGTGCGGGCTATTCTGGCGAGGGCCAGCGGGTCGCGCGCAATTCCGATGCTGGTCGCGTCCACCAGCGAATTGCCGCCGACATGCTTGTAAAGGGAGGCTTCTTCGACAGCGGTCTGAACGTCCAGCAGCTTCATATTATCCAGGTTGTATCTCCACCTGCGCATAACACCACCCAGCCGATCTATGGTCAGGGGCGCGTGTATCCAGGCCCTCTCGCTGGCCTCGGCTGGGGATTGAAAGTAGCATTCCAGATCAATCAAAAGATGCTCGTGAGTCAGCGTGACGCCCAGCAATTCAGGTTCAACAGGTCCCAGAACCGTCTGCACCTTGCCGGATAGTCCCTGTACGCTCATAGACATCCCCTGACTGTTATCGTGAATTCGCACCGCCGACGCCGGATGTCACATCGAGTCGTTCAACAGCGGCAGAATCAGCCAGCCAGCACCGACTCCCCAGCATCCCCCGCCGGGATGTCCTCACCCCGCGCCTCACCAAAGGCTTGGCCAACTCACTTATCGGGCTCGTCGTCCTGTGTCCCGCCCATAGCGCCCCTTTGCAAGGCCCTGGTTTCGCTCTCGTCTACCATCATGGTTCGCGGGTTGATTGATACTCTGTAGACCTCCCGTGCCCTCTCGGCGGACACCAGGCCCTCTAGCACGTCTCGCCGCACGGCCTGGGGGTCACGTAATTTGGGGTCGCCCCAGCCGCCGCCGCCCGGCGTCTCGGTCACGATGAGGTGGTCAGCCTCCACGAAAGTGGTTTCTTTGGATGACAAGCGCCGTTCCTGACCATCGGGGCCGATGATCACGCTGCGGGACCGCCCGCCAGGCTGTCCCCCGAACAACCCCCAGGGCGGCACCTCGGCCCGGTCCGAGCTAAGGGTGAGCTGGACTTCTCTTCCCAGCACGCGGAGGCCGCGTCGCAGGCCCAGGCCCCCGCGATGATGACCAGCGCCTTCTGAATCAGGTATCAGCCCATAGAACTCGACCCGCAGGGGGTAGGCGACCTCGATTGCCTCGACTGGCGCGTTGCGAGTGTTGGTCATGTGGTTCTGTACGGCATCCATCCCGTCCTGGTTGTGCATGGCACCTTGGCCGCCAGCATAGGTTTCGATGTAGTTGTAGTAGGCACCGCTGCGCGGGTCGATGCCGCCGATGTTGAGCAGGTTCATGGTGCCGGAGGAGGCCGCCTGCACCTTCTCAGGGATTACCTGGGAGAGCGCCCCCAACAAGACGTCCACAACGCGCTGGCTGGTGATGATGTTGGCGTTGCAAACCGCGTTGGGATAAACCGCCGAGAGCAGGCTGCCATCCCGGGTGACGATTTCGATCGGACGATAGGCTCCGGCGTTGGGGGGTAGCTCCGGGTCCAGCACAGCCTTGAGCACATAGTACACGCAGGCAGCTACTGAAGGCCAACGGCAGTTGAGCGGTCCACGAGTGGCATCATCGGTAGCGCTGAAATCGGCGCGAAGGGTATCGCCTTTGGCCTCCAACGCGACGCGGATGGTGTAGCGCTTGTCTGTTATGCCGTCCCCTTCTAATACGTCTTCAAATTCATAGGTGCCCCGCGGAATGGTATGCAGTGCTGCCCGCATACGGCGCTCCGAGTAGTTGAGCATCTCCTCCAGATACTGCTCGACGGTGGCGAGGCCGTGCTTTTCTGCGACCTCGTTGAGACGTCTGGCACCCACGGCATTCGCCGCGAATTGGGCCAGCAGGTCGCCGTGTACCTCGGCCTGCGGCCTCACGTTCTGGGCGATTAGTCTCCATAGATCGTGGTCTAGCTCGCCACGGCGGAAGAGGCGCACGGGTGGGATTTGTAACCCCTCCTGGAAGATCTCGGTCACTCCGAAGGGCATAGAGCCCGGAGCAAAGCCACCCATGTCTACTTGATGCGCTTGATTAGCCGCGATGGCGATGATACGCCCGGCGTGGAAGACCGGCGAGATCAGGCACAGGTCGTTGAGGTGGCCAGGCCCGGCTGGATAAGGGGTGTTAGTGGCGATAGCATCACCGGGCTCAAGCTTCTGGATGGGGTAAGCATCAAGGGCCGTGCGTACCGTAGAATGCATGGTGCCCAGATGAAGCGGTGTTCCGATCTCGCTCTGGGCCACGACCACAATGTCCCCGGCGCCGGTGTAGATGGCGCAGGAGCAATCACGACGGTCTTTGATGTTCGTAGAGTAGCTGGCCCGCACCAGGGCCGCAATCATTTCGTCGGTAATGGAGTAAAAGGCGTTGCGCATCACTTCCAGGGTAATCGGGTCAACGGTGGACGGGCTCACGGCTCCCTCCGCTCCAAAATCAGATTGCGGTAGGCATCCACCCTGGCGCGCTGGCCGGGCCAGACTACCGTGGTCGAGTCGAGTTGCTCTATGATGGCCGGACCTGCAACGGCATCACCAGAGTTGAGCCGCGAACGATCGTAGATGGGAGTGGGGATGAATCGCTGGTGGAAATAGACCTGCCGCTGTTCCTTCAGTGCGCCGCGCGGGTTAGTGGTGCCATCGATAGGCCCAGCGGTCAGAAGTGGCTGCGGCAACTTGGATAGGGCTGTGACTCTCAGATTGACTATCTCGACGGGATGTTCGGGCCTTAAATAGCCGTAAAGACGCTGGTGGGCTTGGTGGAAGCACTCGGCCATTTCAGCCAAGTGAGTGGTGCCGAACCTGGCACCAGAGACGGGAACCTCCAGTTCGTACCCCTGTCCCCGGTAGCGAACGTCAGCCAGGCGGATCAGGGTCACATCATCACGTGCCAATCCCTCGCGGTCCATCTGAGCCAGGGCCTCAGCCTCCATCTCGGCGTAGCGACGGCCCAACTCGCCGCCGGCTGACTCATCTCCCAGACGCAGCACGGTACGGACGTAGTCGTGGCGCATATCGGCCATCAGCAGACCCAGGGCAGAGGTTAGGCCCGGCGCGATGGGCACGACCACCCGTGGGATATCCAACTCGGCCGCCAGCTCGGCCGCGTGCAAGGGCCCAGCCCCGCCGAAGGCTACCAGGCAGAACTCGCGCGGGTCATAACCCTTACCAACTGAGACCACCCTAACGCCTTTGATCATGGTGGCGTTGACGACCCTGATGATGCCCTCGGCTGCTTCCTCAACGCTGAGGCCCAGGGGCCTGGCGATCCGGTCATCCACGACCTTCCGAGCTTGTTCTACGTCCAGCGCCATCTGGCCGCCCAGGAAACCTGCCGGATTAAGCCGCCCTAGCATCAGGTTAGCATCAGTCACCGTCGCCTCGCTGCCCCCCCGGCAGTAGCAGGCCGGACCCGGATCGGCCCCGGCGCTCTGGGGGCCAACGCACAGAGCGCCACCGGCATCAATCCAGGCAACACTTCCCCCACCGGCACCGAGGGTATGCACGTCTACCATTGGGACTTTGACAGGGAGTCCTTCAATCTCGGTCTCCTGAGTGCGGCGCACTTCGCCCTGGTAAGAGAGGCAAATGTCGAAGCTGGTCCCGCCCATATCCACAGAGATGGTGTTGGGCTCCCCGGCCTGAGTGGCAAGGGCCACACTGCCAATTACTCCCGCGGCCGGCCCGGAGAAGACAGTGTGAACGGGCTTCTCGATGGCGGTGGCAACCCCCATGACGCCACCGTTGGACTGCATAATGTGTACGTCAGAGCGCGTACCGACCTCAGCGATGGCACGCTGTAGCTCACGGAGGTAGCGCCGCATCACCGGCCCTACGTAGGCGTTGATGGTCGTGGTGCTCGCGCGCTCGTACTCTTTGAACTCAGGGAGAACGTCTGAAGACAGCGACACTGTGAGATCAGGTAGGGCCTCGGCTAAGGCCATGCCTACAGCCTGCTCGTGGACAGGGTTGGCATAGGCGTGGAGAAGACACACCGCCACGGCCTCGACCTCGGCTGCCCGTAGCTGTTCAACAACAGCCTGCACGTCTTGGAAGTTGAGGGGTGCAAGTATCTCACCCGTATGGAGGACACGCTCGCGTACCTCGAAACTTAGGTGGCGTGGCACGAGGGGCTCGGGCCGACGAATCCGCCAGTTGTACAGCCGCGGACGGTCCTGGCGGCCGATCTGCAGTACGTCCCGGAAGCCGGCGGTGACAATAAGCGCGGTACGCGCGCCCTTGCGTTCCAGTAAGGTGTTAGTCGCTACGGTGGTGCCGTGGATGAAGAAGGTGATCTCGCTAGGGGGAATGCGGAGCCGGTCGATCAGTTGCTGGAGCCCGAGAGTAACCCCGGCGGTTTGGTTCGCCGGTGTTGATGGGGTTTTGGCGAACTCTAGACGGTCGCCTCCCACATCGTAGACGACCAGGTCTGTGAACGTTCCTCCGACGTCGACGCCAAGACGGTAGGTCATTGTGCTTGCGCCTTTACCTGTTCGTTATTCTCTCCCCAATCTTCGGGCAGGGAGAGGGTGATGCACGGCGTACCAACCCGCAGAGGTCCCGGAAACCGCGGACAAGGGCTTCCGAATCATCGGATTCACATGCCAGGTCGCGCCAGCGGCCATGTTAGCAGCAGTCATATGCGAGAACAAGCGCGTGCATCGGCAGCCGAAGCTTGACAGGGGGGGGGGGAGTCGGATACCATCCGTCAGGTCCTTCGCAGGGTGCCTCTGGCACTCAAGGCGAAGGCAGGTCTCTGGGTTAGCGATCTAGCAGTGACGCGCGAAGTTGCCCGAGGAGGAGAAGATGAAACGGTTGTCCCTCGCGCTGGTGCCAATGGCCCTTCTCGCCCTGCTCCTCGCGGCCTGTGCCGGTGAGGACACGGTGGTGGAGAGGGTAGTGACGGTCGAGGTCGAAAGGATCGTCAGGGAGGTGGTGGTCAAGGAGGTACCGGTCGAGAAGATCGTCACCGTAGAAGTGGTGATGGAGAAAGAGGTCATCAGGGAGGTACCCGTCGAGAAGGAGGTCGTCAGGATTCTAGAGGTTGAGAAGATCGTCGAGGTAGAGAAGGCGGTGGTGGTGGAGAAAGAGGTTGAGGTGGAGAAGATCGTGACGGTCGAGCTGGTGGTGGAGAAAGAGGTTGAGGTTGAGGTGGTGAGGATTGTCACGGTCGAGGTCGAGAAGATCCTCATAGCCACTCCGACGCCGCTTCCTGCCGGCGAGCCGAGGTTCGGTGGGACCCTGAAAATAGTGTCGCAGGGCAGCATCGCGACGCTGGACCCGGTCTTCTCCGGCTTCTACGTAGCCAGTTCGGTGGCGTCTCACATCTTCGAGACCATTTTCGGCAGGGATGCCAACATCCAGCTTCGGCCGAGGCTAGCGCAGAGCTGGTCCGTCAGCCCCGATGAGCTGACCTATACCTACAACCTGCGGGATGGCGTAACCCTCCACAACGGCCGGCTGTTAACCGCTGAGGACGTGGTTGCTTCCCTCAAGCGGTGGCAAGATACCGGTAGTGCTGCGGCCGGCATGTTTGGCCGGTTCACCGATGACGACTCGATTTCCGTTGTGGATGGCGATACGTTCCAGGTGCAGTTGACAGACCGGCTGGGTGTGTTGAACGACCTGTTGGGCGCCCCATTCTTCGTCGGGTGGGTGATGGACAAGGACCAGGCATCGACCCCCTTCTCCGAGGCGGCGCCGGAGCTGATCGGCACCGGCCCATACAGGTTTGTCAAGTGGGACGTGGGGAACCAGGTGATACTAGAGCGCCACGGTGGATATGTACCGCGCACGGAACCGGCCAGCGGTTACACGGGCGAGACCATTGCCTACCTGGACAGGCTGATATGGCTGGAGATTCCGGACGAATCAACCAAGATTGCTGGCCTTCTGACTGGCGAGTGGGACGTAGTTGACGGCGCGGTCTGGGACTTCTTCAGGGAACTGGATGACGACCCGGACATCCAGGTTCCGCTGTCCAAACCAGGAAATCGCTCCACCATCTACCTGAACGCGCTGATTGGGCCGATGGACCTTGTGAAGGCGCGCCAGGCGCTCCGGGCTGGCATTGACGTTGAGGCGCTCATGTTCGCCCTGGGTCCCCAGGACCTGTGGATCCTATGCCCGGCGGTCTACTACTGCGGCACCGAATTGGAGGTTAACGACGGAGAAGAGCTGTATAACGAGAAAGACATGGTGAGGGCACAGCAGCTCCTGGCCGACTCCGGTTACGCGGGCGAGACCACCCTAATTTTAAACCCGACCGACTACGGCACCATTACCCCGCTAGGCCTCGTGCTTAAGCCGACGATGGAGGAGATCGGTTTCGTTGTCGACATGCCGGCCTACGACTGGGCAACTGTCATAACCCAGTACGGGAACACAGATCAGTGGTCCGTAGGTACCTCATGGGATGCTCACTGGATCAACGGCACCCCGACGACGGACCACCTGATCTCCGGTTCGGTCGGCTACATCCTCAGGGACGAGGAGCTCATGAGCCTTCAGTTAGCGTACGTTCAGGAGGCTGATAAAGCAAAGAGGCTGGACATCGTCCGCCAGATAAACCGGCAGAGGCTGGAGAAGGTGCCCCATATCATACTGGGCCAGTTCTTCCCCATCACCCCGGCTACCAAGGCCTTGAAGGGCTTCGAGTTCAGATCGTACCCCTTCTATGCCAACGCCTGGCTGGAGCGCTAGGGAGATAACCAGGAAGATCGAGGAGGGCCAGGCTTAACCGCCTGGCCCTCCTCGTCGGTTATCCTGCGAGTTTGCTCTGACATTCAAGGGCGGATGCTTCCTCGTCTCGGCCCCTATTGTCTTCCTTTATGGGCTATTGTTTTTTCGACCTCCGCCTAAGGCGACCCGGTTGGCTGGGCATGCTGAGATTGGCGACGCCGGTCTGTGCCAGCCATGGGTAAGTTGAAAAAGGCTTCTGAACGGTCCTAGTGAGAGCCCCGGAGGACCCGATGACGATACAAGGACTTTCCGGCAAGGTTCTGACGGTACTGGGGCCCATCGACCCCGACTCGCTGGGCGTTACGCTGACTCACGAACACCTCTTGGTGGACGACGAATGCTACTTCCGACTTCCCGACGAGGCCAGCGAGAGGGCCTGGATACACGCGCCCCTCACCATGGACCGCCTGGGTGGCATTGCCCAGAGAGTCCACTACAACCTGGACAATATGAAGCTGATGGATGTGCAAGCGGCCATTGAGGAGGCCTTCCTTTACAAGTACGTCGGCGGCGGCTCGGTGGTGGATGCCACCAGTATGGGAAATGGGCGCGACCCCCTAGCCCTGGCTCGCATATCTCGCGCCACCGGGCTCAACATAATCATGGGCGGAAGCTACTATGTTCCCGTCGCTCATCCTCCGGACATGGACGAGAGGAGTGAAGAGTCAATTGCTGAGGAGATCGTTCGTGACATCACAGTGGGGGTGGGTGACACCGGCATTCGCTCTGGGATAATCGGGGAAGTCGGAAACTTCTGGCCCCTGAGCGACAACTCGCGGAAGGTGCTTAGGGCTTCTGGCTATGCGCAGAAGCAAACCGGCGCTCCCATCCTTATACATCCCGGATTCCACAACGACGCCCTCGAGGAGATTTTAAACATCCTCGTTAGCGGTGGAGCCGAGCCTCAGGGGGTCGTCATGGGCCACCTGGATTCCTTCGGTGACATGGGAGTTCTGAAGAGCCTGGCTGAGACCGGGTGTTACTTGGAGTGGGATATTTTCGGCTACGAGGACACGAGCTACGACACCAGCTCCTACCGATCCCATCTGGGTCTGGCGCTGCCAAACGATGTTCAGCGCCTCCAGAGAATCGAGTACTTCGTCGAGGAAGGGTATCTGGACAAGATTGTCATCGCCCATGACGCTGGCTACAAGCTCCGTAACGCTCGGTATGGCGGAAAGACCTACGATCACATCCTTACCAACATAGTGCCGCGGATGAAGAAGCGTGGCTTTACCGAGGAGCAGATCCGCACGATCCTGGTGGATAACCCGCGGCGCATTCTGACCTTCAAGTAGCTCCGGGGAAATACCTTCCTGTCGCGGAGAAGGCACGGGCCGGAAGCAAGGGTGATCGAACTTGCCGAATGGCCAGATCTGGAAAGTCAGCTGGCTTGCGAGAGTCGCTTTGCCGACCCTCCCTCAGATGGGGAGACCGCAGGCAAGAAGGAGCGGTTTCCAGGGAAACGTGAGCCTCGGATCGGCATCTGGAGCTTGATGGTGGAGGGCGAGAGGCGAGGAGAAAGAGGGAGTGGTTTCCGTGGAAACCGCTCTCGTACCGCGGGCGAGCCGGGGCACCACGGTATTGACCCCGGATTTTTCACAGCGATCGGGGTCGAGTCTCAGGCGGTGGGACTGCCCCAGGGCCGCGTATCGCCCGGAAGCCGGACAATCGTGACCGCGTGCAAATTGTGAGTAGCCGACCCTCCCCCGTCTCCACCACAGACGCGAAGCGGATGAGGCCTGAAACGGCTCGCCGAGCAAGGCTGGTCGAGTGGTCTGTTCTGGCAAGTCCTGTTGTGGGTTAGCTCCTAACGGCCGACTCCACGCTTCCCGTCGAGGCGCCAAACAAGCGGTGCTTTGTGTTGACAAGCCCAAGGTGCCGTTCAGGCCGGTGTTCAAGGTCGCGACGACCAGGGAAGGCTCGGAGGTGGTCCTGGTGCACGATCCGCAGGCCGAGCCCCGGATAGCAGATCAGCCTCCGCCCGGTGGACATAGGCTGGAGGGTGATTCGTGTTCGTGGTGGAGAGGGGGGAGGGTCGAACTCCACCTGGAACACGGAATCAAAGTCCTGCTAGCCGCCGCTTAGCGCGATCGGCCGGGGCTCCGGCTCGACTTCGCTACGAAGACGGTTTGTTCGACATCTTCCGCGGCCTCAGGGTTAGCGGGGGCCACGGGCCTCAGGTCTAAATCGGCGGTCGCTTCCAGCCCCCTAGCGCCCCCTCCAGGTGGTGAGCCACCCGCAGCGCCACGTCCTCTCGCCACGGCCTGGCGACCACCTGTATCCCGATGGGCAGGCCGTCGTCCGAGGTTCCGCCCCGGACTACAGCCCCGGGCCAGCCCGTCAGATTGAACTGGAACGTGTAGCTGATATCGGGGAGCCGCCCCAAGGTAGTGCCGTGGGCCATCGCCGGGGCGACGTTCACCGGACAGAGGATGACGTCGTGGTTTTCCATGAATCGCAACATCGCAGCGCGGTACTCGTCCATCCTCACGAGTAGTTTCTCAAACTCGAAGGCCGACAGGGGCTTATCACCCATTATCTCCTGAAACCGCTTGATTAGAGGGTGGGTCTCATCGGTCCCGGCCTCCTCCAGCAGGTCTCGAACGCTGGCCCCTGCATCTGCCTGGAACAGGGCGAGAAAGATGTCGTGGGTCTGCTCAATCCCATCGGGGCGGGCCTCCTCGACTGCCACCCCCTCATCTTCCAAGGCCTTCGCCGCCGCCCTGATGGCGTTGGCGGTATCTTCCGACGGTGGCTTAACTCCGTTGTCGGTGAAGAAGGCGGCCCGGAGAGATTTCAAGTCCACTGCGCCGGGGGCGTCCAGCGGCATCGGAACTACGTGCGGGTCACGCCAGTCAACGCCGGAGATAACGGGAAGGATCAGGGCCAGGTCCTCCACGAACCGGGCCATTGGGCCGATCTGAAAAAGCGAGTCGAGTACCCCGTTCAGGGGCGGCCAGTGGCCGGTTCTCGGCACTCTCCCCGAGGTTGGCATGATGCCGGCGATTCCGCAGCAGTGTGCTGGCCAACGTATGCTTCCCGCGACGTCACTGCCAAGTCCGGCGGGAGATCCGCCTGCGGCGATGATGGCCGCCTCGCCGCCACTGCTCCCGCCAGGGGTGCGAGAGAGGTCGTATGGATTGTTACTCCTTCCATAGATCAGGTTGTCGCTCTCGCCCGCCAGACACAACTCGGGTACGTTCGTGTTGCCCAACATTATGGCCCCGGCGGCCCCGAGGCGCGCTACCGTCGTGGCGTCCTCTCGTGCTACGCGGGATGCCCGGCCCATGGTGCCCCCGGTGGTGACCACCCCTCGTATGTCCAACGCATCCTTGGTGGTCATAGGTACCCCGTGCAGCGGTCCCTTTATCTCTCCCCTGGCTAGGGACTCATCGGCTTCGCGGGCCTGGGATCGGGCCGTCTCGGCATTCAGCTGGACCACCGCATTCAGCTTCGGATTCACCTCCTCGATGCGCCGCACACAGGCGTCCACCACCTCGGCGGACGAGACCTTCTTGTCTCGGATGGCCTCCGCCAGGTGAGTTGCCGACGAAAAGATCAACTCGTCCATAGTATCTCCTCCTCGTCTGATGCATTGGATCCGACACCACGGCAACCGGAGCGGCGTCCGTTGGGCCTGGCTCCGCTCACGAAGGCCGTGCCCCATCTCTAGGGCCCGGCAGCACGATCCTACTGCTAGCTCCTTCGATTGCTCCGAACGCTAACACCCAGTAGAGCTGTCGTCAATCGGAGGTAAGCGGCAGCGGAAATCGTCTCCAGAGAAGCCGTGTGACACGACTTCGCCAACATGAAAAGCCAAGCCTCGCCTTTCGGGACTGAGGCTGGACTTTATTCTGTGAGGACAGGGCTGGAAAAGTTCGGTCTGGCCATGACACGGCACGCCAACAGCGGTGGACAAGCTGAGACAGGTCTCGTCAATTCATGCCAAGTGACGACAGCTGAGGGATGTGCCGAGCCTGGCGACCCGATGTGAGCAAGGTGTAGAACTTTCCAGACCTGGCCCTTCGGCAAGTCCGGTCCGCACTCGGATCACCGAACAACCCCAAGTACTGCGCTAGACTAAGGCGGCAGGCGAGGGACATAACGGGCAAGAGGTTGGGATACAATATCGCCACGTCCCGCGCTAGCTGACCGAGGACGGGGTGAAGTGCCCTCTAGGTTAGCCGACCGCCTATTGGGTAAAAGGGGTGTCATGAGAGCATCGACCGTCGCCGTCCTGTTCATAGTGCTCTTGCTGGCAGCATGCGGAGATGGCGAGCCCACTCCCGCATCGCCCCAGAGGCCAACCGAGTTGCCCGTGTCTCCCACATCTGCGGACCTCGGGACACTGGAGATCAGGGTCACCGATGCGCCTACAGCGGTTGAAACGACTCCTTCTCCAACCTCCACCCCAGCACCACCCACTCCACTACCTTCACGAGCGGTCGAATCCGACACCACGCCGGATGCGCAGGACCTTGAGAGCGGTGGGGAGTCTGCCGTCACCCTGGAATCAGGCTTGCTCACCGGCTACGAGGAGATCGACGTTTGGGGTGAAGACCCGGAAAGCGGTGTGTCGTTCGTCGCGCCCAACGCCATCGCCGTCGATGAAGATGACAATGTGGACGTCACCGAGTTCGTGGGAGCCAGAGTGCAAAAATTTACCCGGAACGGTGAGCTGCTAATGGCATGGGGGGGACAGGGCACCGAGCCGGGCCAGCTCTTGAGGCCTACCGGGATCGCCATCGACCGGCACGGCCACCTGTACGTGTCCGAGAGTGGAAACCACCGGGTGCAAAAGTTCGACCGGGCCGGTAACCTGCTAAACGTTTGGGGCGAGGGCGGCTCTGGGCCAGGCCAGTTCCTGTCGGCTATGGTCGTGACCGTCGACGCCGAAGACCGAGTCTACGTCACCGACTGGTCTAACACGCGGGTCCAGGTGTTCGACACCGCAGGCAACTATCTTTACGAATGGGGGCGGTTAGGCTTTGAGCCCGGCCAGCTCCACACCCCCAGCGGAATCGCCGTTGACGTGACCGGCAATATCATCGTCGTCGATCGGGGCAACAACCGACTGCAAGTCTTCACCCCTGAAGGCGATTTCGTCGAAACCTGGGGGGTGCTCGGAGCCAAACGCGGTGAGTTCGCGGTCCCAACAAGCCTTGTCGTGGACTCGGCGGGCAACGTACACGTCTCGGAGGTGGCCAACTCCAGGGTGCAGGTGTTCGGACCCGACCGGCAGTTTCTGCTTGACATATCCCCGATCGAGATATCCCCGAAACTATTGGCTGGGCCGCACGGCTTGGCGTTCGACTTGACCGGCGCGCTGTACATCGCCGACACCGGTAACAACGTGGTAAGGAAGTTCCGGCCGGTGTTTTCGCCTCGCTAACCCGGACGGCAGACGGGGAAGCCCTCAACGTTGAACTTCGCTAGCGGCAATGAAGCGCAGCGAAATTGCCGTGCGGTGCCAGGGCCTAGGCGAAGTCGTCGCTCGGCTGGTCGAGCTGGCCGAAGGAGACCCGCCGCGGCCCGTCGATCACGGCTCCTGTGTCAAGCCAGCGGACGGCGGGGTAGTGGTTCAGTACTGAACCACTACCGACGGCGGCCCTCCGCAAGACGTCGGATTCGAAGCGTCACTACGAGGCTGCCGAGGCCATGGCGGCATCCAACCCGCAGTTCTACAGCCGGGAGCTCGCGATGTTTTACGCGGACCACTATCTCAAGCTCGACGAAGCGCTTGATCTCGCGACAGCCGGGCTGGAGGTCCGCAAGGATATCTACGGATACGATGCCGTCGCCTGGGCGCTCTTCAAGAGCTTCCGTTTCGAGGAGGCCGCCGACGCGATCGCACAGGCGATGGCACTCGGGACCCAGGACGCCAACCTCTATTTCCATGCCGGCATGATTCATCATCGCCTGGGTAACCAGGAGCTGGCGGCCGAGCATCTGGAGTGGGCGCTGGGCCTGAACCCGGGGTTCTCGCTCCTCTATGCGGACCAAGCGAGGCGGACGCTTGCGGAGATTCGAGGGGACCTGGCTCGGGCGGACACCGACTAGGAAGATTCAGGTTCCTCCCCTCTCATCGGCCAACGGACGATCCGGTCCGGAGGAAGACGATCCGTCTCCGTAATGAAATCGTAAGGAACGCAATCAACCTGTAAGAATTCCGGACGACCAATGCCTCCGGCGTGCTCGTAGATAACGATGAGGAGGGACCGGCCGGGGCTTGCGCTGAACTGGTAACATAGTCGGCCAGACCGGCTCCCCCCGTACTAGGGCGGGCGCCGACCGGTGTCCGGTACTCATCGCGACGCAGGACGGAGGCTTTGATGATTTACGGCGACATTGAGCGGTTCCTGGCCGATCTATACCCCTGGCGCTGGCCGATCATTGTCGGGGCCATCATCGTTTTCGCGGCCTTCCTGGCCTTCGCATACCGCAAGGGGTGGCACCTCATAATCCAGAGGCACTGGCGGCTCACGACCGCGATAGCCGCGCCGACGCTGGCGCTGGCGATTTTCGGCGCCTGGATGCTCGCGGCGCCTCTATTCACGAACGTGACGGTGGAGGAGGAGTTCCCGTTTGCGCTGGCCGCGGAGGTCCCCGCCGACATGACGATGGCCCAGGTTGAGGACATCATGGCCGGAATGGCCATGGTCAACCAGGAGATGGACGAGCCGGCGCCGAAGATGATCCTGGGCGCGGTCGAGTGGAACCTCGTCGACGACCCGACCCCCGTCATAGAGCTCTCGTCCACCGAGGAGGAGATGTCCGATCCTGAGCACACGCCCGTTCCAGCGCAGGACCCGACGCCGACTCCACAGGCCGTGGCCGTCAAACTAAAGGCCGGGATGTTCAAAGACGCCGACAGCTTCCACAAGGGGAGTGGCGAGGCGACCATATTCCGAGGTCCCGACGGCTCGCTGTTGCTCAGGCTGGAGGACTTCAACGTGACCAACGGCCCGGACCTACACGTGCTCCTATCCCCGCACCCGGACCCCGAGAGACAGGGGGACGTCAAGCAGGCGGGCTACGTGGACCTGGGCAAGCTCAAGGGCAACATCGGGAATCAGAACTACCCTATCCCAGACGACGTGGACGTCTCCATCCAAGGCAGCGTGGTAATCTACTGCAAGCCTTTCCACGTGGTATTCAGCGTCGCGACACTGGAAGTCGGGCCGTAGGCCCGAGCCCGGTCGGCGACGCCGGGACCGTTGCGATGAATCTCCTCGAGCGATGGGACGCTTCTGGCGCGCTGCGCCGAACTGCACTGGCAGGCGGCGCCTCCGGCCTGCTGGCGGGGGCGGTGTTCTGGTGGACGATCCAATCGCAGGGCATGACGTCCATGACCACAGGGCTGCTCGGCTCGAGCATGTCCGGTGGTTGGATCGTCCTTCACCTGGTGGCGTCTGCGGCCGCCGGTGCGGTCCTCGGGACGATATGGCGGCACCACTCGACGCGCTATGCGGCCACGGTCAGCGGTGGTCTGCTGTTCGGGCTCCTGTGGTGGATAGCCGGCCCCCTGACGTTCGGCCCTTTGGTCCGTGGCGACGGAACCGAGTGGTCGATTCTTCAAGGCCAGGAGGCTTTCCCGAGTCTCATAGGTCACCTGCTATACGGCGGGCTGGCGGCGATCGGCTTTCTCGGGATGACGGCGGCTAATCGAAGGCTGCGTCCGGTGGCGGAACCGGCGGAAGCCGTGTCAGCCGGGCCGAAGTCGAGGGTCGTGATAGTCGGAGGGGGGTTCGGCGGCGTGGGCGCGGCCCAGCGATTGGAGCAGCTGCCTTCACGCGGTGCGGGCCTGGAGACCTCCCTCGTAAGCCAGAGCAACTACATGCTGTTCACGCCGATGCTGGCCGAGGTCGCGTCGAGCGCGCTGGACGCGCAGCACATCAGTGCCCCCGTGCGCGCCGTCTGTCCAAACACACAGTTCCACAGAGCCGACGTCGAGAGTATCGATGCGGAGCGTCGCGTCGTGCGGGTCCGGACCGATCCATCGGCTCCGATCGACGAGCTGCCATACGATCAGCTGGTCCTGGCTCTGGGATCGGTCCCCAGCTACCACGGACTCCCCGGGCTCGAGGAGCACTCGTTCTCCCTGAAGAGCCTGGCGGACGCGACACGGCTGCGTAATCACGTCATCTCGTTGCTCGAGCGCGCGGACCTGGAGATCGGTGAGGTAGATCGTCGGAGGCTTCTCACGTTCGTGGTCGTAGGTGGCGGATTTGCGGGCACGGAGATCATAGCCGAGCTTCTCGATCTGGTCCGAAGTGTCGCCCGCTACTACCAGAACATCCACCCGGACGAGTTACGGTTCGTCCTCGTTCACTCACGCGACCGGATACTTCCCGAGCTGAGCCCAGGGCTCGGCGGCTACGCGCTGAACAAGCTGCGGCAGAGGGGGATCGAGTTCATACTTAACGAACGCCTGGCCGGCGCGGACTCAGAGGGGATATCTCTACAGAGCGGTGCCCGAGTCGAAACGAGAACTCTGGTCTGGACGGCGGGCAACCAGCCCAACCCTCTGTTGGCGACGGTGCCGTGCGAGAAGAGCCGTGGCGGCGCTGTGCTCGTGGACGGCACCCTGCGGGTCAGGGGTATGGCCGACACGTGGGCAGTAGGGGACTGCGCCCAGATCCCCGATCCCGACAACGAGGGAAAGTTCTACCCACCCACGGCCCAGCACGCGCTCAGGGAAGGCAAGCACGTTGCGGAGAACATCGCGGCGGTACTGGAAGGCGGAACGCCAAAGCAGTTCCGCTTTCGGGCGATCGGACTTCTGGTTGCCCTCGGCCACCTCACCGGCGTTGCGGAGATTCGCGGCCTCCGCTTCTCCGGGCTGATCGCATGGCTCATGTGGAGGACCATCTACCTGAGCAAGCTGCCCGGCACTGAGAGAAAGGTGCGGGTCGCTCTGGACTGGGGTCTCGATCTGATCTTCCCTCGTGACATCGTCGTTACGTCCGCGTCGACCGAGTCGAGAGTTGACGGTGCGCCGCGGGCGGCACCCGCCGGCCCCCCAGCCAGGGCCGAAGGTGACGATTGAGACGTCCTAACGAGCTGGAGACAGGGCTGCTGACGGGCCTCATCGCCGGCCTCGCGGGAGGTGTCCTGCTCGCGGCGTCGGCGTCCGCGGCTGAGGTCCTGACGACCAGCGGATCGCTGATCGGCGACTCGTCGGCCGTCAACTTCATCGCGGTCTCCATCGCGGGCGCGGTGCTCGGCACGGGCTTCGGAGCCCTCGTCTCGCGCTACCGGCCCGCGGCGGGAGAGACGGTTTTCTGGGGGGTCGTCTACGGGACTGTCTGGTGGTATCTGGGCTGGCTGACGCTGCTGCCTCTTTTCAGGGGCGACGGCCTGACCTGGGGTCTGGAGGCCGCCCAGATCGCCTTCCCGCTGCTGGTAGGGCAGTTGATGTACGGAGCCGGGACCGGTGCAACCCTCGCGCTACTTCGGTGGCGCCCGGGCCGTTCGGGCCAGGTCGCGGTGAATGCCGGAGCCCTCATACGCGGCGCGCTAGCCGGACTGGCGGCCGGAGCGCTTCTCGGCGCGATGCTCGACTCGCAGGGCAGTCTGGCGCCCGTCGCCGCGATGGTCGACAGCGAGTCTCATATGACCGCCCGGTGGATCACGGCCGGGATCGGGCTGGCGGCAGGGATACTTTTCGCGGTCCTCTATCCGGGCTCCGGCACGGGTCCCGGTCCCGGCCTGGTTCGTGGATCGGTCTACGGACTGCTCTGGTGGGTCGTCGGCGCCCTCACCCTCGTGCCCACCTTCAACGGATCGGGACTGGGCTGGTCGTTGTCCGACGTCCAACGAGGGATCGTGAACCTTCCAGCGAACCTATTGTTCGGAGTGTCCGTTGCCCTGTTCTACGGTTGGCTGGGGTCGGTATGGCGCATTCTGTTCTCCGAGGTGGGGAGCCCCGGCGACGAGGGGGTGGGGACTCAGGGCCTTCGGATCGCGGGACGGTCTCTGCTGGCCGGACTTGTTGGAGGCGGATTGTTCTCCCTGGTGATGCTCGAGACGGGGTTTCTCAGCGCAGTAGCCGAGCTGGTCGGCTCGACGTCGCCCGTGGCGGGCTTCTTCGTGCATCTGGCTATCGCTACCGTGGTCGGGACAAGCTACGGACTCCTGTTCAACCGACAGAGCTACGACCTCGGGTCGGCGCTGGGGTGGGGGGTGTCGTACGGCTTTTTCTGGTGGATCCTCGGGCCGCTTACGCTGATGCCCATCTTCCTCGGAGCGGATCCACAGTGGACGGTCGAGGCGGTCTCGCGCGTGTTCCCCAACCTGGTTGGCCACCTGGCGTACGGCGCCGGTCTTGGGATCACCTACCACATACTGGAGGCGCGATACAGGCCGTGGTGGCTGCCCCGGTCGGTCCTAGCCGCTACCCGGGCCGACCAGCGCAGGCAACAGGTCCTCACCGCCGCTCCGGCACTGTGGACGGTGTTGGTGCTGGTCGGGCTGACGCTGCCCGTTCTGCTGGGTGGCTAGGCTACTTCGTGGTTTCGAACATAGGGTCCGATCCGCAGGCGGGCGGGCGGGTGCGGGCGGGAACGTATCCCAATAGCACGTGCCGCAGCTAATGTGAGAGTCCTCACATTTATCAGCGTGGTAGCACCCCATTTGCTGAAAGTGCCCTTCTGGAAAGTTCGGCGGGGACGCAGTAGTCCGACCACCACTCTCTCCAGGTAAGAGCCGCGCCCGGCCCGCAGGCGCCATGGTCAGCTTATTTGCCTTTTCGTGGGCGAAGCGTCCAGTTGGTGTGGTCACCTGCAAGGCAGGACGCTTGACTAGCGGCGGAACCGTGGGAAGATGCGCTCAGGCAACCCTTAGGGGGTACCAAGGTGGAGGACGGACAGATCATGAGTGAGGCCAACAAGCTGATTAAGGCACTTCAGTCGTCGATGAACGAGACACTTGACAAGCTGTACGAGCTATCGGACGAGCAGCTGGGCTACCCGTGCTCCCACGGCTGCGCTATGGGAGAAGGAGTCAGGGGGCTGTTGGTTCATAACATTGAGCACGAGCGGATGCACTTAGGACAGGTTGCGCACGTCCGATTCCGGCTTAAAGCGATGCAGGATTCCCGCGTTCACCGCCTGCTGGCAGAGTGGCTGCGTGACCGGACAGCGCTAGCAGCGTCGCTGATCGGCCTAGCGGATGAGGCCATAGACGCCAGATACGAAGATGGTGAGTGGAGCGTGAAGGAAAACGTTGAACACGTTCTTTACTGGGAGAAGGACTCGGTGGACCATCTGGTGCAGGAGCAGAAGCTAGGGTCCATCCCGGCAAGCCATGGCTGAGTGTCGAGCCTCGTCCTAACGAGGGATCACCAAACGGGCGAGGCTTATTGCGTCTAGTCCGAGCCGGCTGCGACTCACGACGGTATTTGTCCAGCCCGGTGTCAGGCTCGGCAGCCGCTCCAAAAAGGTAGCTTTGTGGAGACGGGGGAGGGTCGAACTACACCTGGAACACGGAATCAAGGTTCTACTAGCCGCTGCCTAGTTGCTGAATGCGAGCCTCCCGCGGTCTGTAGACTGAACATCAGTTGCTGGGACTCCTCCACCAGGCTCCTCAGCCGACCGGACCGTTGAAACGCCGAGGACGCCCACGCTATGACGCGCCCCGCCTGTATGCTGTCATCCAGCCATCATGGCCTTGGCCATAGCCATCAGGTCCTGCTCAGGCATGACGGGGCGACCTTAAAGTCCTGCTCAAGGGGCACAGAACTGGTCAGACGGGCTATCGCACCTGGGTCGAGTTTCAGGCCTTCCCGCCGATGGAGTTGGACACAGTAAGGATCAGAGGCATCTGCCTCGGCGAAGTGTTCGATGATTTCGGGGTCCACCGCAAGGGCGGGAAGCGGCGCAGGCGCTTCACAAGGCTCGCCATCAACGCTGAGATTGCCGGAACGGGCTAGTTCCGCGCGTAGACTTCGTTCCTCAACTTCCGCAAAGGGGAGAAACGGGTAAACGGCCAAATATGGTTCTCAACCATCGCGTCCAATATGTTGAGAGGGACCATCAGAGGAACCCATATCCAGGTCCAGGGATGAAAGCGGGCATGCGATCTCAGCCGAACCTCGCATCTTTGACCGGCGTTGATGAGCTTGAGGACCAAAGTCTGCTCCGGGCCGATTCCGACAGCTGTAAGCTTGAGCGATACTTCCTCTCCCGGAACCACATTAGTGACCGTGAAGGTCCCCTGAGCGACGTCGGGTTGGATGTCGATCTGTTTGAGGAAGAAGCCCCCATCGTATTTCGGTCTACTGAAGCTCTGTCTTCGTGGAAACCACGCGTCGATGTTTTCCGCATCCTTGACGAACTGCCAGACGGTTTCCCTTGGGGCGTTGACGGTGGTCTTCCATTCACCGAAAAACATTGCCTTCTTCCCCCTCAAACGATATTGCAGAACGATAACACATCATGCTCGAGATTCCGGGCGTTCAGCGCCAGGGAGTTCCGGCGAGCCTACTCCTCGCGCCGGTACCGACCGGGCCGGTCCGTGAGCCGGGGATGTTCCAAGCGCAAGGGATCGCCCGCTCAGCGGTGTTGGCAGACATCTTGAGGCGTACGCGAGCTGAGGATTTCACGGTCGACAACGGAGCAGGGCGCTCTATTACTGAAGTGGCGCGTGAGGTGCTCTCGCGTGCTGGTTGGTGTAAGGGAATCTCGACACCGCACGGGCCAACTCGATGAGGGCGATGGGGTCTGAGCGACACGGCGTGGCCCCTCGGCGAATATCCCGCATGATCGATTGGGCAAGAACGGTGGACGGTGCCTTCACCACGGCGGCCCTTGGGTTTGTGGCGTCCGTTGCGTTGGCATGCTCCTCGGCGCCAGCTCCGGCCTAGTCCAGACCTCCCAGAGGCTACCAGCGCCTCCATCCGGCTCCTCCTGGTGGACCTAAAGGAGGACGGCCAGGGTCTTGGCCTCGCAGCAGGTCGTGGCAGAGCGGCAGGGGATGTTTTTCCAGGTTCTAATCCCCCGTTAGCATCTCGCGGACAGACGACACACACTTGTGGTCTGGGAGGGTGGCTACTTGCCAAAGTCGCCCCTTCGGCAAATAGCGATGGAACCCGTGGTGCGCCTCGCACGAGTCGGCCGCAGTTCATGTCTGGCCGGCTCTGAGGTAAGCTAGCCCGTGGGATATGGCCAATCATTGAGGTTCTCATCAGAGACTTAGTCATGAAAGACGTACAAGACGCAATTGGCCACCTAATAGCCGACCACCTCAACGGGGAGGCTGCCGAAAAAATTGTGGAGCGCGACGACGGCTACATTGGGAAGTCAGGTGGCCCTGCCGCTTACTCTGCCGACTTTGAAGACTGGCCTATCATCGATCAACGATCGATGTATTACGTCAAGGGCAGGGTGCTTGACATTGGCTGTGGGGCCGGTAGGCACGCTCTGTACCTTCAGGGCAAAGGATTGGACGTACTCGGTATCGACGTCTCGCCCCTGGCAATTCATGTATGCAAGAAAAGGGGCGTCACCGACGCTAGGGTGATGTCTATCACAAAAGTGTCGGCCAGACTGGGAGAATTCGACTCGGTTCTAATGATGGGTCACAACTTCGGGCTGTTCGGCAACTTCGAGAGAGCCAAGCGTTTGCTCAAGCGGTTTCACAGCATGACAAGCCCCGATGCCAGGATTGTGGCTACGACACTGGACCCATATGACACCGACGATCCGTCTCACCATGAATTCCACGCCCTGAACAAGGGCAGGGGCAGGATGGGAGGTCAGATCAGACTGCGAGTGGGGTATAAGAAATATCGGACACCTTGGTTCGACTATCTGTTTGTGTCGAGAGACGAGATGAAGGACGTCCTGGAAGGTACTAGCTGGGAAGTTGAGCAGTTCATCGATTCCGACGGAGCAAGCTACGCAGCCATAATGAGGAAGACTCGTTCTTGAGACGTTAGTTGCACGCGACTAGTTTCCGGCTGTGCCCTTTTGGAAAGTCCACGGCGCGGCGGTATCGAGTCGCCAGATACAATCTGCCTCTATGGACCCAGCCCGCTCGCTACGTGATTGGACATTTCCCCAGGCGATGGACAAGTAACACAGCCTCCCTCCTTGTCTGACACGGAACGGCACCGCTTACTCCAATAGTTGTAGAGGGCCAGCCCTGCACGGTGTTGCCGTCCCCCATTGGCAGCGGCATGTCGAGTTTCGATTGACAACCTCGCATGAGCGACCGATACTCAGCCTCGTGCGCATGGTGAGCAGGAGGCCGCTCCCCCACGAAACTGCGCGGAGGAGGAATAGCAGATGTCAGATAGCGGTGAGTCCGTGTCAGCGGAAGCGGCGATTGTTACCGCGGGTGCTAGCCACGTGGCGTTGTCGGTCAGCGACTTAGGCCGGTCATTGGCGTGGTACCAGAAGGTGTTGGGAGCCGAAGTGATGCTTGGCGAGAGCACCGACGCTCGGGTTGCGGAAATTCTCACGCTCCCTGGAACCAGCCTACTGATCGGGTTGAGCCAGCACCATTCACGTGCCGAAGGAGGCTTCGATCCGACCCGAACCGGACTCGATCATTTCGGTTTCGCAGTGGAATCCCGGAAGGATCTTGACCGATGGGCTGAGCACCTCGACGGCCACGGAGTCGAGCATTCAGGTCCGATCGAGATTCCTCTTGGCGCGATGCTCAATTTCAAGGACCCAGACAGGATCGCGTTGGCTCTCACGTGGCGCCGCTGATCTAGCGCCTCGGGGCTGGATAGCAGTCTAGATACCGTCCAGCCCGCTATAGCCTAGAGCAGACGCTCCGAAAGGGTACGGTTTCGGAGTGGAGACGGGGGAGGGTCGAACTACACCTGGAACACGGAATCAGGATTCTGCTGGCGGCGGCGTGACCAAATCATGGGAAGTTCGAGTTCCCCCTGCTCCACCAGTCGTCACTTTCCCACACCTAAACCTCGAGTCATTCTTCGAAGTATCTCTAGGCCACTCCGATTGATAGTTTCCACTCGTTATGGAGCTTTAGAGGATGAGCGCGCTACTCAATCCATCCGCGTTTGTGGTGGAGAGGGAGCGTCGCACTATACTGTGAACACTCGCTCGTATCCAACTCGCCCAGCTGGCCTCCTAGCTGCTTGATTCGCGGAGCCACGCCCTGCAACTCGAGCTTCCCCGTTTTGAGGGCCTGGTAAAATCGGTCGAGGCTCGCCTTCACCTCCCGTGTCCCTGTCTCCACCCGATGCAATCGTTTGCCTTTGCCCTTGGCCCCTGCCTTCAGCTCCACATCGACGAGCTGGATCAACTCGTTCAGATTCTTCTCGGTCAGGATCTTCTGTCGCAGCTGATCGACGATGAGACGCTCGACCTTCTCCTTCGGTAGAGCACTGGCGGTTCAGGCGACCCTTCCCTGATTGGCGGCCCCTGAGCACGAGGAATAGACGTGCCAGCCCGACTTGCTGCTGCGTCCCCCCAGCGCCCTCCCCCAGTGGCAAAGATCACGCCGTTGAGGAGATAGCGGCGTCCCCACAGTCCTGGGATGAGCGAGGGACGGGCCTCTCGCGGTCAGCTCTTCCGGACCAGATCGAAGGTCGCCTTCTTTGGAACCGCAGTTCCTCAGTTCGGTGTTGGTTACCGCGCGAGACTTGTCCCGCAGTGGGGACATGCTTTCCAGGCAGCTTCAACGGTATTCTGACAGTTCGGACACTGTGGACTCGCGCTGACTGCTGCTCCGCACTGAGGGCAGGCCTTCCATCCCGGCTGTATCGCAGCTGAACAGGAGAAACACATGGGGACAGTGGCTGGCGCTTTCGGTGAACCCGAAACGCTCGTTACGTTGATAGTCGGCCCTTGCTGTTGGGGTGGCGAAGACTCAGCCTGACCCGGTGTCAGCGTGCTCGGTGTCTGCTTGGAGGCCTCCATCATGTCTGAGGCGAGTCGGGTCATCTCCGCCTGGTGGGCCCGTTCTCTGTCCTGTTCCTCGCGGAGGCCTTCGACGGAGTGCCGACCAGCCTGGGCATCGGAACGGGCCTCCACTTTCGCGTCGCTCGTCTGGGCGTACTCCTGCTCTGTCGACTGCTCAAGCATCATCCGCAAAACACTCGCGTCTGTTACACCCGCATCCAGACCCTGTGCCACCGGTCTTTCAATCATCCCCATTCGCGCGAGGGTCGCGTCCAAGTCCTGCCGACGACGAGCGGACTGACTCTCCTGCTCTTGCTTGCGCCTAGTGAAATCGGGGTCACTGTCAACGCGACGCATCTCTAGCTCTTGCAGGTGTTTCTCTGCCTTGCGCCGGCTCTGGAGGTTGACCAGATGCTCCATCTCGCTCATCTCAATGCGACTCTCTGCCTCGAGCTCGTCAATACGGGCCTGGGCCTCCCGGCGCTGTATGCCCAGCTGGAGGTCGGCCTGCTGCCGTTCGGTCTCCAGTTTGAGGTTCGCTTCCTGCCGCTGAAGATCCAGCTCGATGGAACGAACCTGGGCGTCAACCTTTGAGGTGTCTACTCTTTGGCCATCTAGGAGCTGGTCCCGGTCGATTTCCGCCGCCAGGTAGACATCTTCAAGCTCCTGATCGCCTCGAGCCTCCAGGACCTTAATCTCTTGCAAATTGGCGAGGCGCGTTCTTTCCAGTTCCAGGCCCCGCTCCATCTCGCGGACCTCAAGTTGGTGGACGAAATTGATCGCTTGCTCCTCTCGGCGGGCGCGGGCCTGCTCGATCTCGGCTTGCTCTTGCTCGGTCAGCCCCCAGTTGAGGAAGAAGTTTTCGAGCGTTAGCCCCCAGAGACCGCAGGTCGGCTGAAGCTCCTGGCTCGTCACCTGGCCCAGCTCAGCGAGCAGACCGGCGTTCCCACGCAGCTCGTCCGCACGGTACTGCGCTATCTTGGGAACGAGCACCTTGGCGAGCAACTCGTCCCGAATTACGGCCGCCACCTGATTGTGGCTAGGGCACAAGCGGACCCCCTTGTGGAGCACATTGACCACGTGAGGGGTGGTGGCCGGCGTTCCCACTCCATACTGTGTCTTTGAGCTTGCCACTTCTCTCGGCAGAGTTCCAATCAGGAAGGGCAGACCTGAAACACACTCTGGTTGGCCGTACCTGGATGTGTCAAAGGAAACGCCGACTAGACCGCTGCTACTTTCCGAAAGGGCACCTTAGCCAAGTGCGGACGGACATGGCGCACGGTCGCGTTCCGGAGAGTGTTAGAATGACCGGCGTCGGCTAGGTCCCTTCGATTCGAGGGCTCTGAGGTTGCCTTGCGCAGATGCAGCGGGTGGGTATTGCCTATCGTCATCGCGGCCATGATTGTGGCCTGTGGCGAGAAGACGTCGGCACTTCGTCCGTCCGGCGATTCGTCTCAAGACGTGGGCGCCGTAGCGATCGGCAAATTCCACAAAGCCTCCGGGATGGGCGTTGGACGGCAGTGGCACTCGGCAGCCCGGCTGCCTGATGGGCGAGTGATCGTCGTGGCTGGCCTCGGGCGAGGTGAGTTCTCCGGCATCAAGTTCGACTCTGCCGAACTGTACGACCCGAGCGCCGACGAATGGACTTGGACCGGCGCGATGGGGGAGTCTCGGTATGCTCATGCCATGGCCGTCCTAGCCGACGGCCGGGTGCTCGTAGCGGGCGGCTTGGGAGACCACAAAGAGGGCCGCGATTCCGCGGAGGTATGGGACCCAGAGACGGGCGCATGGTCACAGACCGCCGATCTGATGGAAGCTCGATCGGATATGCCCTCGGTGGTTTTGGGCGATGGCCGGGTCATGGTCATTGGAGGCCTCGACTTCGACTTCAAGCTCATGGCGTCGGTTGAGGTATACGATCCGGTCGCGGGCACCTGGTCTGCTGCCTCCCCGATGGCTGTGGCCCGCGCACTCCACACGGCCACGCTACTTGACGATGGGCGAGTGCTTGTTACGGGAGGCGGAAATCGCGACGGGCCACATCTCGACAGCGCCGAGGTGTACGATCCCGAGTCAGACAGCTGGTCCCCGGCGGGTACGATGTCGGTGGGCCGCACGCTGCACGCGGCCACGATGCTGAGCGACGGCAGGGTCCTCGTGGTCGGCGGGAAGGGAAAGCTGACCTCGGCGGAGATATGGGCATCGGATGCCAACACCTGGACTCCTACGGCAAACACGCGTGAGCCCAGATCGGAACACGCCGCCATTCAGGTCTCAGACGGACGGATAATGGTCCTGGGTGGAATCGGCAACCTTACTTCGGTTGAGTTGTACGATCCCGCGTCAGGCACGTGGTCCGGCGGTCCGGAGATGTCCTGGACCCGTTACCGACATACGGCGACCATGCTCGAAGACGGCAGGATCCTGGTCGTTGGCGGCAACAGCAAAGACGGCGTACTGGCTACGACCGAGCTCTACTCCCCCTAACCCGAAGGGCTACGCTTCGGTCAAGGGGACAGGGGCCTGTTGACCTCGTCGTGGGCTGATTCTACCGTCGGCCTGCCTGCCCTGAGGCCGGTGACGGTCGCAATACCGGAGTGTCGAGCCGCAAAGACCTGCGGCCTGAAGAAGAACACGGCCGTGTCTCCCGGTTTGATGCCCTGCCCTGGTCCCGGATGAAGCCACGAATGATAGGTCCGCCCTGACAAGACAAGCTCCGCCGGGACCTTGTTCGCGAGCATGGAGTCAGGCGTTCCTCCGACAAAAGCTTCCGTGACGGCCAATGCCGGGGCGACTACGTCCGCGAAAAATCCTCTGGAGAACACGAACGCCCGATCCTCCTCGATGTGAGAGACCTCGGTGACGAATACGACGGCAGGGGTGCCGGGGTCGTTGCCGAGGAGTTGCTGAGGGGCCATCCCCCAAAGGCTGTGACCCGGTTCCACGACCGTACCACCTCGGCTCTTGACGATCTCCATCGAACCACACGACGAGCTGCCGGGACAGTTGACCTGGTGTATCTCGATCCCGGCCTCATGCGCTAGGATTCGGGCCCCCTCGGTCACTGAAGCAAGATTGGGCGTCGCGTCGAGGCTCCCTTTATGTTGATCGTACAGAACGCAGGGGAATCCCGTCGTGCCCACGATCCTCACCCCCGGAAGGTCTCCGATCCTTCGAGCGGCCTCGGCAACCCGGTCGAGCGGTATTCCACCCTCCTGGCCCGGATAGGTGAAATCGTCGGGGCCGACCACTTTCAGCAGCAAGGCCTGCTCGACTCCGAGTGTTTCGCAGGCCCGAGAAACGAGTACAGCGTTCTCGTAGCCGTACACCGTCCACACCTCCGGAGCCATCTTGAGCACCTGCTCGATCTGATTCTTGGGGATCTGCACCAGGTGTCCCACGTGACCGAGCCTGAGATTCTGGCGCTGGATTTCGGTCGTGCAGCGGACGTCGACCGCCACAAAGGTGTCCAAACCCTCTTCCGCCAGCGTTCGCCCCATCGTTGGATTGCGGTTCCACTGCTTCGTCATCGGGTAGACGCCCAACCCGAGGTCGTCGGCGCATGCCCGGACTATCCGCGTGTTGTCGGCGAACGACTCCAGATCGACGAGATATGTACCAGGCTCAATGCGGCCGTCCTGGTGAAGCTCCGCGGCATACCGAACCAGCTCGGGGTTCTCGCGTTCGATGATTTCCAGCATCGGGTTCTCCCAGCATCGTATCGGGCGACTTCGCGGGTAGTATATACGTCGTCCTGGATATTCTCCCCTCCGGCCGATTCCTGCCAGGCTCAACACATGAATGCCAAGCCGTGACCGCCGGTCCAGGGATGCCGGACTTGCCAATTGGCCAGAAGCGGAAAGTAGGTCCGGAGTCTCCCAGATCACAGGAACGGCGACGGCATCGGGTACTAGGCGGCAGTTAGTATGTTTCGAGCCAACCCACCCTAATCGACGGCGCCTCTCCAGGGCTGAATTGCGCGACGGTCCGTTCCTCATAAGCCTGACGCCCTATACACCGGTGTATAGGGCGTAGCTTCAGTGGGTACATCCCCGGTCGGCCCATCGTTCATGTTGATCGCGGTTGACAGCCGATATTTCAACCGTTAGCTGGGGTTGAATAGCGTTGAAGTACCATGGGGTTACTCCTACGCTGGCCACCATCCAGACTGCAGGAGGACAAAAGCATGACGTATAGCTCGGAAGGTCCAACCACCACGGGCAAGGTGATCTTGGCAGCGCTTGCGGGACTTGTCGGCTGGCAGGCTCTCGGTCCAAGAACGCGAGACGGCATATGGGGTTTTCTAAATCGACTGGTCGAAGCCGCCGCGGTGGAGGCGCAAATGAAGCAGGAGTTGGAAGAGGCGGAGCGACGCAAGTCCCGGTTGACACTTCCGCCAATGATCGAGGTCCCACCGATCCAAAGCTTTACGCTGCCACGGACTGAGCGGCCCTCCGCCCGGCCGACTGCGCAGACTGGATTTGAGGCTGCGATAGAGAGGATGACGGAGGGGCTGAGCTCGATCTCAATCTTGGAGCCGGACGCGAAATGGAGGGATGTGGTAGTCCCTCCGGCGGTGATGCTAATCGTAGGCAAGCGCGGCAGCGGCAAGTCGGCTCTCGCCTATCGGATCCTGGAGCTCCTCCGCTACAAGCTGACGCCCTACGTCGTCGGGGTAGGGTCTCAGGCTCGCAAGTACCTCCCCGACTGGATCGGGATGGCACCTGACCTCGAGAGCCTGCCCTTCAATACCATCGCCCTGGTAGACGAGGCGTATCTGCCTTACCACTCCCGGAGAAGCATGGCCGAGGAGAACATGGCCATGTCGCAGATTCTGAACCTCTCCAGGCAGAGGAACCAGACCTTGATCTTCGTAACGCAGGAGGCGCGACAGGTGGACCGCAACATAGCCAGCTCCGCCACCGTGATCGTCTTCAAGGAGATGGGGATGCTGCAGCCTGAGTTCGACCGGTCGGAGCTCAGGAAGCTGGTCGCCCAAGCAAAGGAGTCTCTAGGAAACGTCATAGGAGACAGGAGAAGGTGGTCCTTCGTCTACTCTCCTGATGCTGACTTCGTGGGACCGCTGGAGAACCAGCTGGCGACGTTCTGGAAGCCCCGTCTCAGCAGGCTGTTTGTGGCCCAAGACCAGACACCAACACAGAGACCGGCCAAGCGGCAGACTCCGCAGGAAAGGGTCCGGAAGGCCAAGGAACTGCGCTCCCAGGGCCGCTCACTCAGCGAGATCGCGAATGTTCTCGGCGTCTCCAACAGCACGGTCTTCAACTACTTGAAGGGATACCCGTACCGTGGGCGGAATACTTAGACGGTTCTGTACAAGTGGCAGACACCGGGGAACCGAACCAGATGGGAGATCCGCTCCAGTGCGGCGTCGAGGGCGTTCCTGGCGTCTTTCAGATCGACATGAGCCCGCACCAGGCGCTCGACCGTCGGATCGTCGATAAGGTGCACCCTCAACTGCAGATGCAATTCCCGTAGCAGGTCAAGCTCTTCTTTGCTGGGGCTTTTTGCTATGGCCACGAAGCTTGAGCCATTACGGACTAACCGCAGAACGCTCGGTTCAGATGCGTTGGGCAGACTGACCTCGTAGTTGTGTAGAGCTTGCGGCAATCCACAACCTCGCTCCGCCACGTCGAGCGCGATCGTCTTCTTGAAGAAGTCCGTCAGGCCCGGCCCAACTGACTCCGGTTGTTCTAGGTCGATCCACACCTTGCCCTTCAGTTCGGGCTGGCCCTTCACTAGGTCGCACAGGGCCAGTGCCCGGTCGCGAAGTCGGATGACTGCTTCCTTCCAGACGGCGAGGAGTTCCCACGCCTCGTCATCCGGCAGGTGCTCTTTCAGGGCAGCGAAGACGGGTCCCTCCTCCGCCGACAGGGACACGTGGACGCCTCCAGGCCTCACGCCGAGGATGAGAGATGCGCTGTAGTCGGGCCAGGTCTGCCAGGGAAGCCCGAGAAGGTTGGCGATCGGTGCTCCGGTGCGGACCTGATCCTGGAGGGCCACAGCGACCCTACTGAGCTCTGGCCAGTGACGCCGACTTGCCAGCGTAGGGTCTTCCTCATGGACTCCTTGAGGCGGTGTCGCGGCCTGCCCGTACCGAGAAAGCTCGTTCTTCGCTATCAGCCATCTCCGCCCGCCCTCCAGCACACCACTGCGCAGTAGCTGACAGACGCGGCTCTCCGACAGATGGAGTTTCGTAGCTACCTGCCTCACCGTGTACTCGACGTCGGGTGCGTTCAATAGTAAAGACTCCCGCTACTACTGCTGCTATTACAGCAAGTATATGCCGTGCAGGGTGCACACTAGAACATAAGGGCCGCAGCAAAGACATCGATTCTGTCGTCAAGGAGCAACCATGAGCGCCGTGAGTGTGGAAGCCAGCACGGTCCCCTTCCGGGGGACAGGGCCCGGTGCGAGTCCGAGGACGGCGCTCCAGCGGCTTCAGGTGAAGCCGGTCCCGTTCCGGGTAGTGAAAACGCTTCTGGTCCGCCACCACTATTTGCACTCGGTGCCTGGAGGCACACAGCTCGCGTTGGGGGTGTTCGACGGCAGGCTCCTCGTGGGGGCGTTGACGCTGGGTGTTGGCCCGAAGGCGTACAGGCTTGTCGAAGGAGCGAAACCCGAGGCATGCACAACGCTCACGCGTTTCTGGCTATCGGACGGACTGCCTCCCAACGCCGCGAGCAGATTCATCGGGGTGGTATTGAGGGCTTTGAAGCGAAACACCGAACTGGGCTTCCTGGTCACCTACGCAGACCCGGCCTACGGACACGTTGGGACGATCTATCAGGCGACGGGCTGGGTCTACACAGGGCTGTCACAGTCTACCGGTCTCCTTGATCTGGGCGATGGAATCCCCCGCCACACACGAAGCGTGGGACACGCGTTCGGGACCCGCTCGATCAAGCACTCCGCTGCTTGCGGCGTGCCGATCCAGGTTATCGGTCAGAAGCCCAAGCATCGATACGTCTATTTCATCGATCCCGTATGGCGAGACCGGCTTCGGGTTCCCGCGCAATCATTTCCGAGGAGCACATGAGATGGAAGTTGTCGACCTGAGCATCGAGAGCATTGAAAGCCCCGAGTGGAACCCCAACGAGATGGGCACGGACCTGCGGGCACACCTGAGGCGATCGATATCCGAGTTCGGGATGGTCGTGCCGCTGGTGGTGAGGGCTGCTGATGCTGGTCGATACGAAACGGTCGGGGGTGCTCACCGGCTGTCGGTCCTTCGTGATATGGGTTTTGCCAAGGCGCCTTGCCTTGTGGTCGAGGCCAACGACGCCGAGGCACGGCTCTTGAGCCAGGCCCTGAACCACATAGCCGGGGAAGACAACCTGGGACTCAGGGCGGCGCTGGTGCGCGATCTGCTGGAAGCCCTGCCACAGGACCGGGTGTTGGCTGTGCTGCCAGACTCGGCGGACGGACTTCAGGCGCTCGCCTCGTTGGGTGAAGACGACATAGCGAGGCATCTGACGGCCTGGCAGCGAGTGCAGGTCGCCCGGCTGCGACACCTGCAGTTCCAGCTGACCGACGATCAGCTTGCACTCGTAGAAGAGGCGCTGCGACATGCCCCGGCTGATCACGAGGAGCAGAAGGGCAGTCCGAACCGCAAGGGCATAGCCCTGACGGAGATATGCAGGGGATACCTGTTGTCGAGAGGAGAACAGACATGACCGAGCATGCCGCCTATACGCCCGTGTATAGAGAAGACGCAGTCTTGTGCCTGATTTGCAAGCAGCCTCTAGCCGTGCGGCTGGCCCGTGGCCGCAAGTCGGGCAAGCCCTTCGTCATGATGCTGTGCGTCCAGGATGGCCGCCACTTCAGGGCCTTCATCAACGACCAACCGTACGTTGCCCAGGTCCTAGAGCGCGTGGAAGGGAAATCCTGAAGATCGCCCTCTACACCCGGGTCTCGACCTCCGACAAGGATCAGGACCCAGAAACCCAACTCCTGGCGTTGAGGGACTGCTGCCAGGCCAAAGGGTGGACCGTATATCGGGAATACGTCGACCGTGCCTCGGCCAACGACCTGGCTCATCGGACCGAATGGAGACGGATGCTCGACGACACCGCGAAACGGAGGTTCTCGATCGTCCTGGTTTTCAAGCTGGACAGGGCCTTCAGGAGTGTGAAGCACATGCACGACACCCTGGCGGCCTGGGAGCTGGTCGGGGTGTCGTTCGTGAGTGTGAGGGAGCAGTTCGACACGTCGACGGCCATCGGCAGGCTGATGCTGAACATGCTGGCGTCGATCGCCGAGTTCGAGCTGGAGTTGATCCGAGAGAGGGTGAAGGCGGGGATGGACCGGGCTCGACGTCAGGGGCGAAGAATCGGTCGTCCCAGGGTAGCCGACCGGCGAGGCTTCAATCGTCGTTTTGGAGCTATTTTGGAGCGCCTTCAGGCCGGAGATTTATCCCGACGCAAGGCTGCCAGGGAACTCGGGATCGGCTATGCCACCCTGAAACGACTGCTGGATGCCCGTGCTGCGGAGACGGTGGGGTAGGGGAGATGGCCTCGGATAGCCGGAATTGCGGCTGTGAACCCCAGAACGGCGCGCCACAGGGGTTGACTTGTATACATTCCCGTATACACTGTGCCGCCACGCAGGACACCCTCGAGGACGGGTACAGCGAGACCGATATGATCGTAGTCAAGAGCTTCCTGAACACCCTGGCCGAGGTCGCTCTCGCCGTCGCGGCGCGCCAGAGCAGCATGAAGACGGATGATCAAGACTGACTCCAAAAGGGCGGTTGCCTACCTCAGGGTTTCGAGCCTGTCCCAGGTGGACGGTCACTCGCTCGACGCCCAGGCCCGACTCTTCAACGAGATCTGCGCCAACCGGGGCTGGGTCCCCGTCACCGTCTATCGAGAGGAAGGAGCATCTGCCCACTCCGAGTCGGTCAAGAAGAGACCGGTGTTCCGGCAGCTCATGGAGGACGCGAGGAAGGGCGAGTTCGACATCGTCGTCGTTCATACCCTCGACAGGTGGTCCAGGAACCTGCGAGTCACCCTGGAGTCGCTGGCCAATCTGGCGATGAACGATGTGGCGCTCGTGTCCATCACCGAGAACATCGACTACTCGACGCCCCAGGGCATGCTAATGACCCAGCTCCTGGGTTCCTTCGCCCAGTTCTTCTCCAACATGCTGGGGACTCATGTCAGCAAGGGGTTGGACCAGAGGGCCGTGGAGGGGAAGCACACCGGCGGACTGCCCTTCGGTTACGAGTCGTGCTGGGTGAAGGAGCGCCGAGAGCGCAGGCAGACGTGCGACGACGAGCACCCCGGCGGCATCCATCTCGTGTCGACCGAGGCTGGCGCCATCAAGGCGATGTTCGAGCGGTATTCGGCCGGGACAACGACCCTGAACCAGCTGGCCGCATGGCTTAACGACCAGGGCTTCCGCACCCGCAACACCAGGAAGCTGGTAAACCCCGACGGCTCGATCACCCAGGGCCCCAGGCTGTTCACCAACGCCTCAGTCAGGGTCATCCTTCACAACCCCTTCTATGCCGGACTGGTGAAGCACCGGGACGAGGTGTATCCGGGTGCTCATGAACCCCTCGTCTCGAAGGAGATGTTCGACGTCGTACAGGACAAGCTTCGCCAGAACAGCGGCCGCTCTCAGACTTTGACTCCCAGACCCGAGCGCCACTATCTATTGAAGGGCATCATCAGGTGCGCCTATTGTCTGATGCCGATGTGGGCCCAGACCTACAAGAGCGGCAGCAGGTACTACCGGGAGCACCGCGGGTCACGAGGCCATGCCGTATGCCCTGTCTCCGGCGGGTCGATCCCATGCGAGGTGGCGGACGCTCAGATCGGGAAGATCGTCGAGGCCATCGAGCTGGGTCCCAGGTGGGAAGAAGAGGTCCTGTCCATCGTCTCCACCAGGGACGAGGCGGAGAGCATCAGGGAGAAGCGTCAGAAGGTCCAGGAGAGGCTTCGGAGGTTGGGCAAGGCGTACGTCGACGGAGTCTATGGCGACGATGAGTACAGGCGGCAGAAGCGGGCCTGCGAGCTGCAGCTGGAGTCGCTGGTGCTCCCAGAGGCGGACGCCGCGGCCGAGGCCGGGAAGCTGATCTCGCAGCTGCCGAAGCTATGGTCAGGAGCGAACCTGGAGGAGCGCAGGAAGCTGCTGCTGACCATGCTGGACGCCGTCTATGTCGACTCGAAGGAGAACGCCATCGTGGCCATCACGCCGAAGGCGCCGTTCAAGCCGGTGTTCGAAGTCGCGACCACCCGCCAAGGGTCGGACGTAGTCCTGGTGCACGATCCGCAGGCGGAGCCCCGGATAGCAGATCAGCCTCCGCCCCATGGACATGGGCTGGAGGCTGATTCGTGTTCGTGGTGGAGACGGGGGAGGGTCGAACTCCCCGTCCAGGAGACACTCTAACCGAGACATGCTACAGGCTTAGCTGGTTATTTGTCTCACCCCCGCGTCCTCTGCCAGCGAGAGGCTTCGCAAGGGCCAGCCGATAAGTCTTTGACCTTTCCCATCGGCGTCAGGCAGGTCGCACCTCGATCTATGTCGCCCGTCCACCCCATTCGAGGAGAGGGATGGAGGACGTAGTAGCCTAGTTTAGGCTGCTAGAGCGAACTGTTTGTTGTCAGTTACTTTTTTGCCACCTTTTAACGCGGTTGTGGCGCCTCGGCCTGCAGTCCCGTAGCGACATCCCCTGTCGAACCCACGCGTCCCCACGCTCGTCTGCGTTCGCTCAACCTAATTATAGGACATTCCGGGGTTGCTGAGTAGCGCAATGTGTGATCACGCTATCTGCCGACGACAGACGAGGCTCGATCGTCCCCATCCGGGACGCCTTGATTGACCCCGCCTGGCACGAAATGCTAGCATGTGAAATGTCTCACAAATGCGCTCTTCCCTTTACCAGAGACCTTCCCCTCGAAAGGAGGACCGGTGTGGTTGGACGACTGAGGTTCATGTTGGCAGCGGCTACCATCATCTCACTGGCATTGGCGGCCTGCGGAGGCAGCGCCGGTCCGGATCCCACCGCGACGATCGAGTCGCCTCCGCCCCCTCCGACCCAACCCGAGCCGACTCCGACGGATGTCGTAGTCGACACACCCACCGTCGAGCACCGTCGGGCGCCACTCGGGTCGAGGTGACCGCGGAGGATATGGGAGGCAGCGGGGATTACGCCTTCGACCCCGACGAACTGACCTTCAGCGTGGGGGAGACTGTAGAGTTCACCATCACGTCGGAGACCGAGTTCCATACGTTCACCGTCGACGAGCTTGGAATTGATCAGGCAATCAGGGGTCGCGAGACCGCCGTCGTCACGTTCACATTCGACGAGGCTGGGACGTTCGAGCTGATCTGCATCCCCCACAAGGCGCTGGGTATGGTGGGGACGATAACGATCCGGTAGCCTCGGCGATCTACGGATCCGGAGGCGGGCGGTCCCGCTCGCTGCCGAGCCGTTCCACTCGTGCTGCCCGGGATGGCGGTCGCCGCCGACCCCGAGGGCCGGTCCGTCCGTGGGACCGAATGCCATTGAGGACTTGCCAGTCCGTGCGGACGGGGCGAGGAGGCCGGATTTCCCCGGCGTTGACGGTCTCATAGCTCGGCTCTATACTACCGGAAGTATCTAGGGAGGGTAGGGCATGAGGCTTTCTTGCCTGCAAGAGAACCTGAGCCGGGGACTGTCGGTCGTAGGCAGGGCCGTCGCTACGCGTACCACGCTGCCGATCACCCAAAACGTGCTGATGTCGACCGACCAGTCTCGACTGAAACTCGTCGCCACGAACCTGGAGATCGCTATAACGACGTGGCTGGGGGCACAGGTGGAGGAGGAAGGCTCGATCACCGTTCCGGCTCGTCTCCTGACGGAGTTCGTGAGCTCCCTGCCGCAGGAGAGGATAGACATCTCGTCCACTCCTCAGGGTCTGGGCCTCGCCTTGCAGTGCGCGCGGTTCGAGGCGAACATCAACGGCACCGATGCTGCAGACTTCCCTCCCATCCCGACGGTCGAGTCCGGGGCCATCGGTAAGGTGGACACCCAGCAGCTCCGCGATGCCATTACCCATGTGGCCTTTGCCGCCGCAACAGAGGACTCACGCCCCGTATTAACAGGAGTCAAGGTAGAGATATCCGGGAGCGAGTTCACGTTCGCCGCCGCCGACGGGTTCAGGCTATCGGTGTACCGAGGCACACTCCTCGAGCCGATGTCGGAAGACGTCAGCTTCATCATTCCCGCGAAGGCGCTTCACGAGGTCAACCGCCTGCTGGGATCTCAGGACGGGACCGTCGAATTCACGGTCACGCCGTCCAAGAGCCAGGCGCTGTTCCGCCTCGAAAACGTCGAGGCAGTGTCCCAGCTCATCCAGGGAGCGTTCCCCAACTACTCCCAGCTCATCCCACAGTCGTTTGAAACGAGGACAGTCGTCGACCTCGAGGCGTTCCAGCGAGCCACCCGGGCTGCCTCCATCTTCGCGCGGGACGGGTCGGGAATCATACGGCTCCAGGTCACGGGCGAATCCAACGGTTCGGCCGGCAAGCTGTCGATCTCCTCGCGAGCCGAGGAACTGGGTGACAACCAAGGTGAGATCGACGCCAAGGTGGAGGGCGGCGAAGCCAAGATCGCCTTCAACAGCAAATACCTCGCCGAGGTACTTGAGGTGCTCGGAAAGGGAGAGGTTGCGCTGGAGACCACGACTCCTGCAAGCCCCGGAGTGCTGAGACTTCTCTCCAACGACGCCTATGTGCACGTCGTCATGCCGATGTTCGTCCAGTGGTGACAAACTCCCGTTCAGGGTAACAATCTCTCTGTAGCCTCAGCGAAGCCCTCGACAAGCGCGAGGGCTTTTCTCTTCTGGCTCCTCGGCCCCATGGGCGACTCAGTTTCAGAGCCTACGCCTTCAGGCCGCGGATCCCCAGAAAGGCCGCGGGGGGTACCCTGGCGACCGGGGAGAGGCGTGCCTACTGGAGTATTGACAGGGCCGTAGGCTGGATGCGGGTCACGATGGTCCGGTCTCTGTCCAGCATCTGGGTCACCCTCGGGGCGACGTCGTTCTTCCAGTGGTCTGTCTCGTAGACGGCCGCGTACAGCCGCTTCCGGTCCTCTTCGCTCTCGAAGCGGCGGACCCAGACGTACAGGTCGTCCTCTTCCTCGCCCACAAAGCTACCGGCGATCACCATTCCCTTGGACACCTGGAAGGGGATGATCTCCTTCTCCATATAGTCGACCCAGTTGTCGCGCTGGCCCGGCAGGGTCCGGTACTGCCTTAGCTCGTAGAACACGGTCTCCTCCTCGATCGTTTCGTGGGCTGGACAACGTCGCTGGCCGGCTGCGTCGACCGGAGAGCGTCGGGCCGGTATATCCTACCTGCTGCCTCGGAGCGGCGCCAGCCTCGCCGCCCGGATCAGGCAGGGGTCGGGGGAACGAGCACCGCCGGTCGAGGGGGGTCGGCATCAATCGACAAGGGAGTTGTCCGTTAGCTCGTTCGCTAGGTGGGCCCTCGAATCGACCGGCGTATGACGAGATAGCCGCCGAGTAGCAGGAACGCCAGCCCGGCGGCGAGGGCCATTCGTACGGCGCGGCCAACTGCCAAATCACCGACGCTCGGATTCTCAGGAGCGGCATCAGGCGTTGGTGTTGGCGGGAGAGGTGTGGGTGTGGATGGCCTTGGCGTACCCTCCGCGGGGTCAGCTGCCGTCGTGGGCGTAGGCGTCGGTGGCTTGGGAGTCGCTGTGGGCGTTCGGGTGGCCGTCGGAGTGGCTGTCGGCGTAGGGGTGACACCCTGGGTTGGGACCGGTGTAGGAGTCGCCGGTGGCGTCGGTACTGGCGTAGGTGTATCGGCGGGTGTGGGTGTGGCGGTAGGGGTGGGCGTCGGAGGTGGGGCGGTCACCACGACCGTCCCGATCATCCCGAGTTCCGCATGTCCCGGCACAGCACATATGTAGAAGAACGTGCCCGGGCTATCGAACTTGGTTGAGAACGAGCCACCAGGGGCTACAAGCCCGCTATTCCAGACCTCGTCGCCTATCCCAGTAGTCGTATGGTCAGTTGACCCGGCGAAGTCCCACCGCACCGTGTCCCCGGCCGTAATTGTTACCGGCTCTGGCGAGAAGAAGAACTCATCGACCGTGACGATTGTAGTTGCTCCGTGCGTCGTGGCGGGATTCGTGAGCAGCGCGGCGACCACCAGCGCGAGCGCGGCCCCTAGCCACAGGAGTCTATGAGGCCGCCGCTCCGGAATCTTGAACAATCCTCTGCCCCAACGATCGATCTCATCTTCGATACGGGTTGGGGATCATCGGCGGATCAGCCATTGAAGCATTCGTCGCCCGATGGCACCTGCCCTCGATCTCCAGGTCCCGGCGCGAAGCCGCGGTACGATGATTGCTGAAGACGACCCTCATGGAACTACGGTGACGGTCGCGGCCATGAAGGTATGGATGCTGCAAAAGTAGGGGAAGTCGCCCACCTCCTCGAATGTGAACGAGAACTCCTGGTTGGTATTCAGGTTGAAGCTGTCCCAGATCCCATCCGCGGTGGGCGACACCCCGGACGTGCTCGTATGAGGGAAGGCGCCCCTGTTGACCCAGTCAACCCTGGTTCCGACCTCGATGGTCAGGTTCTCCAAGGTGAAGTCGACTATGTCCGAGACAACGGTTACGGGGGAAGCTCCCGTATCGACAGCACCGGAGGCGGTACATTCTCCGCCCTCGACTGCCAGGGTGCTCTGCACTTCGACAACACCTATGACAGGGATCGGGAACGAGAAGCTTATGGTGATCGGCGGGAGAGTCGGAAGATCGATCGACCACAACGGGATTGTGTTGCCGAGGAGGACGACCGACGTGGACCACGTGGATGGCTCGTCCGCTCCCACGACGAAGGTCCACGTTGTAACGCCATCGGCGAAGCTGAGGTCCACGGCCAAGGTGCATGTGCTCGAGGGTGTGGGCGCAGCAGGTTGCGCAGTCACCACAACAGTCCCGACCGTCGTGAGCAGCGCGCCGACTACCAGCGCCAGGCCCGCTACTCGCCACCTGAGTTTATGAAGCGGCCGTTTCGGAGTCTTGAACATCCTTTGCCCCAACGATCGCTCTTCTTCGATACGTACCTCACCTTCGATACGTGTGGGGGATCATCAACGGATCATCCGTTGAAGCGTTCACTGCCTTCTACATCCTCTGGGGATGGTAATATCTCTCGGAATGACGACGGTCAGCCACCTTAGAAGGAGACAAATCAGCATGCCGAGGCGTCCTCCCGTGCCTCAGCAGAGCCTGGAAGCAATATGTCACGTGACAGGAACCGGAGGCCCGTAGATGCCGAATGTTGACGTCTCTTCGGAGATCGTAATCGCGCGTCCCCGCGACCTGGTGGCAGGATACTCCGGGAATCCAGACAACGTGCCAGAGTGGTACGTCAACATCAAATCCATCGAATGGAAGACGTCGCCGCCCGCAGTCGTCGGCTCGCAGATCGCGTTCGTCGCTCACTTCCTCGGGCGTCGCCTGGAGTACACGTACGAAATCGTGGAGCTGGTGGCAGGAGAACGCCTGGTAATGCGGACCGCGCAAGGCCCGTTTCCCATGGAGACGACCTACACGTGGGAAGCGATCGACGAGTCGTCGACACGCATGACTCTGCGAAATCGTGGGCGCCCGTCGGGATTCTCGGTCTTGATGGCACCGATCATGTCGTTCATGATGCGGCGGGCCAACCGCAAAGACCTGGCGCTCCTCAAACAGCTGCTTGAGGACGAATGCGAGGACGAGTCGAAGTCGTGACTGCACGGTCGTCTACTGCATCCCTTGTCCACCCCTGATCCCGTTGACGTCCTCGTAATCGGAGCCGGGGCCACCGGCGCCGCCTTCTCCTGGCGCGTCGCCAACGCTGGCATCCGGGTCCTATGCCTTGAACAGGGCGGCTGGGTCAAGCCCGAATCGTCTCCCGCCCTGCTCGACGACTGGGAGCTTCACGGCCAGAGGGCGTGGCACATCGATGCGAACGTCCGCCGGCTCCCCGGCGACTACCCCGTCAACTCCGACGAGTCGGATGTCTCAGCCGCCATGTACAACGCCGTGGGGGGCAGTACCATCCTCTGGAGCGCCCATTTCCCGCGCTTCCACCCGTCCGACTTCCGCGTCCGTAGTCTTGACGGCGTCGCCGACGACTGGCCGCTCTCCTATACCGACCTCGAACCCTACTTCGACCTCAACGACACCGTCATGGGCGTCGCGGGCATCCAGGGCGACCCGGCCTACCCGCCGAAGTCACCTCGACAGACTCCGCCGTTGCCTCTGGGAAGACCCGGCGAGCTTCTCGCCCGCGCCTTCGACACCCTTGGATGGCACTGGTGGCCGTCCGACACCGCGATCGTCACCGCCGACTACGACGGACGCCGAGCGTGCAACAACTGCGGCCCGTGCGGCCTCGGATGCGCCCGCCGCGCCAGGGCCAGCGCCGACGTCACCTACTGGCCCAAGGCCATCGCAGCTGGCGCTCGATTACTGACCCGCGCCCGCGTTTGTGAGATCACTCTGGACGCCTCCGGCCGTGCCGACGGGGTCCTCTACCACGAGGCCGACGGCAGCCTCCACCACCAGCGGGCGAAGGCCGTCGTCCTCGCTGCCAACGGCATCGGCACGCCCCGGCTGCTCCTCAACTCCACGTCGCCGCGCTTCCCCGACGGCCTCGCCAATTCGAGCGGCCTCGTCGGAAAGAACTTCATGCTGCACCCCTATGCCGTCGCGACGGGAATCTTCGACCAGCCCACCGACGGCCACAAGGGCCCTATCGGCTGCGCCATCGTCAGTCAGGAGTTCTACGAGACGGACGCCTCCCGCGGCTTCCTGCGCGGCTACATCATGCAAGTCGCCCGCAGCGGCGGCCCGCTCTTCACCGCTCTGGGCGGTACCGGCGAGCCGCCCGTTCCCTGGGGAAGCAGCCATCACGCCGAGTTCGCTCGCCGCTTCGGAAAGAAGGTCTCCATTGCGGTAATCGGCGAAGACCTGCCCGAGCCGGGCAACCGGGTCGAGCTGGACCCGGCGATGACGGACTCCGACGGCATCCCGTCGCCCAAGCTGTTCTACCGCCTCGGCGACAACAGCCGTAAGATGATGGCCCACGGCATCGCCCGCTCGTCCGAGGCCCTGCGAGCCGCCGGCGCGGTTGACGTCCTGACCACACCTCTGCTCTCCGTCTCCGGCTGGCACCTGATGGGCACCGCCCGCATGGGCGAGAACCCCGAGACGTCCGTGGTCGATCCCTGGGGGAGCGCCCACGACGTGCCCAACCTCTACATAGTGGACGGCTCCATCTTCGTCACCGGAGGCGGCGTGAACCCCACCTCCACCATGCAGGCACTGGCCCTCCGCATCGCCGACCGCTTCATCCAGACCGCCAGAGGCGCTGCACCGTGAAAGGACGTCGCATGAGTGGAAACGCTACGCGAGTATCGGCTGCACGGCAGAGGCTTGTCGGCGCCGTGCTCGACACGCTGATCCCCTCCGGCAACGGACTGCCTCCAGCCGCCGACATCGCCCTCGACTTCATCCTGAACGAGGCCCACGTCTCGCCCGACTTCGCCTCCCATGTCGAGGCCATCCTCTCCCATCTCGCGGACTTCACGAACCTCGACGCCACCCAGCGGGAGGCCGCCCTGCAGCAGGCGCAGCAGCACGAGCCGAAAGCCCTCGCCGACCTTCTCCGCCTCACCTACGCCGCCTACTACACCGACCCGAGCGTCCTCGACATCCTCGGATGGGAGCGCCGCCCGCCGCAGCCTCTCGGCCACACCCTTGCTCCGTTCGACCCGTCCCTGCTCGAAGGCCCGAGACGTCGCGGAAAGGTCTGGCGCGACGCCTGAACGTCCGCCTCGGCTCTTGTGAGTGCCGTCGCCGGCGGGTGCACGAGGGATCGACGTCCAGGGAGTGTCGGCCGCTCTTGGCCGCTACCGTTCTCGAGTCTCAGCCTCGGTCCGGGCGCTTCCGACGACGGTCTTTTCAAAGTCTGATACTGGGCCATCCAGCAAGTGGTTACACTGGTGCGGCTTTCCTGAGGTAGGGGCGCACAGGGCGCGCGACAGGCCCCGGCCGGGGGTTCGGAAGGGGCAGAGCTTGGGGTGCCCCAATCCATTGGACGGGTGGGTGGGAATTTAAGAGGGCACCCCATCGGGGAAGGTACGGGGGAGTAGGGGGAAAATGAAAAGGCCCTCGGTTCAGACGGGGGCTCAGATGGTAGACTCGGCGTCCGCATAGCGGAGCGCCTGCTCCGGCAGATCGACGCCCACCTGCTCACCGAACGCGGCCAGAAGCTGCGAGGTAACCGCTCCTGGTCTCCCGTCGCCGACGGTCCGGCCGTCTGTCCTGGTGATGGGGAGGACGAAGAAGGGTGTCGACGAGAGGAACACCTCGTCCGCGGTGTACAGGTCGTAGGGCTGGAGGTCCTCCTCGACCACGGTGACGCCTAGCTGAGAGGCCAGCTCCATTACCGCCGCCCGCGTTACGCCGTGTAAAACGTTTCGGCCCGGCGGTGTCCTTAGCGTGCCGCCCGACACCAGAAAGACGTTGGAGCCGGAGCCTTCGGACAGGTTCCCGGCGGTGTCCAGCATCACGGGCCAGGCGTCGACGTCTACATCTCGGGCCTCCACGTCGGCCAGGTTCAGATGCATCCGGCTCGTGTGTTTGAGCTTCGGCTCCAGCGTCTCGGGCGGGTGGTTGCGGGTGCGCGGGGTCACAAGGTGGGCTCCGGAATCGTAGAAGCGAGCAAATGAGCCGAATGGTACCTGTGCGCAGAAGACGATGACGGTTGGCCGGGCATCCAATGTCCGCCAGCCACCTATCCCCCGGGTCGCCCCAAACCAGACGCTCCAGTCTCCAACCTCACCACGGAGATCCTCGTTGCGGCGCACACACTCTGTCCCGATGGCCTCGACCTCGCTCGCGGTAAGACCGGGGTCTATTCGTACATATTTCAGCGACCGAAAGAAACGCTCCACATGATCGCAGAGCCTGTACGGACGGCCTCCGAAGGTACGGAAGAGGTCGAACACGGCATCCCCGAGATAGAAGCCGCGGTCGCCGAGGTTGACCGAAACCTCGCTGCGGGCCATCCACTGTCCGTTGTAGTAGGCGAACGTATCGCTCATTGCTGATGACGCTTTTGGCGTTGAGTCCGGCGGTGGGTGGTCAATTCGACCGGCGCGCCTTTTCAGGACAGGATCGCCCGGCCCTCCTGTTTCTTGGCGAAACGTTCCGCCTGGTCCACGATGTCCAGTCCCACCAGGTGGACCACCTCGGTGTCCGGTCTGGCCGTCGTCGCGATCTCGGCGGTGGCCCCGACTGCCACGATCTCGCCGTCCCTCACCGCGAGGGCCTCCTGCCGACGGTTCATGGAATCCCTCGTGAGGACCGTGCCGCCGAGCATCACCAGGTCCATGGGCGACTCCTCACACTCCGTCTCCCAAGCCTATCCCCCGTTCGCCAAGCCCTGGAACACCTGTATGTCGGAGCTGCTGCGAACGTACACCCGTCCGAGTCCATCGACAGATATCGCTAGCGGAAAGAAGGCCGGGCCCTGCTTTTCACCCGCGGTACTCCAACTGAGGCGAAAAGTACCGTCAGGTTCAAACGCCTGTAAGCGCTCGTTGTTCCTGTCCACCACGAGCACATTTCCAAACTGGTCCACTTCGACGTCCATCGGGAATTCGAACTGACCGTCTTCAGCTCCTTTGCTGCCCCATTTTGTCAGAAACGTGCCCTGGCTGTCGAACACCTGTATGCGGTGATTGCTGCGATCGGCCACGTACACCCTGCCGGACTCGTCCACCGCGAGGCCTCCTGGAAAGTCGAACTCTCCGTCGCCGCTACCCTCAGAGCCCCACGAGGCGATGAATTGACCGTTCGAGTCGAACACCTGAACCCGGTGAAGACCATGGTCCGAAACGTACACATTTCCGGACGTGGAAACGGCTATTCCTTTCGCACCGTCGAACTGCCCATCGCCGGTTCCTCTCGAGCCCCACTCAGTAACGAAGGAGCCGTCAGGCCTGAACTTCTTGACACGCCATCTGTCCCGGTCGACCACGTAGACATTCCCGTCTCCATCGACGCCGACGTCTGAGACGTACTTGAACCGTCTCTCTTCGGGGCCCTTCCAGCCCCACTCGGCCAGGAACGCGCCATCGGAGCTCAGCACGACCACCCGGTCCTCGAAGGTGTCGGACAGATATAGATTGCCCGAGTTGTCGACATCTATCCCGGTGTCACCGCCGAACTCGCTGTTGTAGATTCGGCCGGCGCCTATTGTCGTCGCTAACTCGCCGTCGGGGCCGTATACCAGCACACGGCTAACGTCCGAGTCGGCTATGTAGACCCTGCCTGACTCATCGGCGGCCACCGCGGTCAAGCTAGCGATACGAGAGAATGTGCCGTGGCCTCGTCCTGGAGACTCCCACTTGGCAAGAAACTGACCATTCGAGTCGAACTTCTGAAAGCGGACGTTCTCGGCGTCTACGGTATATACGTTTCCTGAGCCGTCGACTGCTATGTCGCTCGGACCCTGGAACTTGCCTTCCGTCCCGTCTTCTAGGAACCACTCGGCCACTAGAATGCCTGCCCGGCTGAAAACCTTCACGCTCTCTCTGCCGTCATCCACGACGTAGATTCTCCCGCTCCCCCTGTCCAATGCGATGTGCCTGACCTTTCTGAAGTCCGCCGCCCACTGTTGCACGGAATTGCCGTCCGGATCGAACACCTCCAGAGTGCCATGACTGGTGAAGGCCACATAGACATTGCCAGAGGCGTCGACGGCGACACCCCTGGCAGGGACGAGGCCCTCCCCAGGCACTCTCTGCGCCCATCGTTTGAGGAGATTGCCGCTCAAGTCGAACCGTTGAACGCCGTTGGCTCCGGCGACGTAAACGTCACCGGAGGCGACGACGGCTATACCGGTTGGTAGGGAGAATTCGCCGTCGCCCCCGCCTTCTCTCCCCCAATTGATCAGAAAGTTCCGACTCGGGTCGAACTTCTGGATTCGATGGTTTTCATCGTCGATGACGTAGACGTTTCCGGAGGAATCCAATGCGATGCCGGATGGAGACTCGAACTGTCCATCGCTATCGCCTCTCGACCCCCACTGAGCAAGGAACGTGCCTTCGGAGCTGAAGACCTGAACTCGATGATTGCCCCGGTCAACCACGTACACTCTCCCAGATGAGTCGACGGCTATCCCCCAAGCTCCTCGGAACTGGCCCGGGCCATCGCCTTCGGAACCCCACACGTGAATCACGCGGCCGTTGGAGTCGAGCACACGAACCCTGCTAGGGATAGCCTCGGTGACGAACACGTTACCGGCGCCATCGACGGCGATCCCGTTTCCGTATTGGAGGTTGCTGATCGCCTCGCCGCGAGAGCCCCACTTCGCAATGAAGTTTCCATCCGGGTCGAACTTCTGCACCCGGCCATCCCCTGCCACCAGGATGTTGCCTTGGCTGTCGATCGCCACGGCGCGTGGCGCCTCGAACTGGCCGTCAGCGCTGCCTTGGGCTCCCCATTCATTCAGAAAGCGCCCGTCGGAGTCGAACACCTGGACACGGTGATTCCGAAGATCCGCGACGTATACGCGCCCCGAGTCACTGACCGCCACGCTGGTTGGGAAATCGAGCTCGCCGGGGCCATCGCCCTGGGAGCCCCAGGCGGTGACGAAGTTGCCCTCCGGATCAAAGACCTGGACCCGGTGGTTGCCCGCGTCAACCACCAACACTCTACCCGACGCATCCAGGTCAACGTCCCAGGGGTTGTCGAACTCTCCGTCCCCGACGCCTTCGGACCCCCAAGTCTTGATCACATCACCGGCAGGGTCGAACATCATCACACGATGATTGCGAGTGTCGGCCACGAACAGGTTCCCGAATTCGTCCAATGCCATGCCGAAAAGCGCACTGAACTGATCGTCGCGACTATACTGTGACCACCTCACTACGAGCGTTCCGACCTCCAACGCCTCAGGGGAAGTCACGACCCCAGGCGACGACGTAGGCCTTGGCGTCGGGCTCGGAGTTGTCGTCGCCAGCGAGGTGGGGGTCGGCGTCGGGAACGGCGTGGGAGTGGTGGTGGACGCAGGAGTCGGTGAGGAAGTCGCTGTCGATGCCGCAGGAGTTGGCGTAGTTGTAGGGGTTGGAATTGGAATAGAGGTGACAGTCGGCGTCGGGAACGGCGTAGGAGAGGCGGTGGACGCAGGAGTCGGTGAGGAAGTCGCTGTCGGTGCCGCAGGTGGGGTTAGCGTAGTCGTAGGGGTTGGAATCGGAATAGAGGTGACAGTCGGCGACGGGACCTGGGAGGGCGCGGTCGCCGTACGTGAGGGACCTCCATTGGGGGTCTCGTTTGCTCGTCCTTGTGTCGCGGTCGCCCCACCCGCGATGGCTGTTGTGGGCGTGGGCATGACGACAACGTCTTCGGTCGCCTCTGGGACAGGAGTTGACGGCTGCTCCTCGCTGCCGCATGCCAGTGCGAACACGGCGATCGCGCCCAAAGCGAAGCCGGCCAGCCGTGACCCGCTCATGATTCGCCTCGCGTCAGAGGACTTCAAGGAGATAGAAGCCGCGGTCGCCGAGGTTGACCGAAACCTCGCTGCGGGCCATCCACTGTCCGTTGTAGTAGGCGAACGTATCGCTCATTGCTGATGACGCTTTTGGCGTTGAGTCCGGCGGTGGGTGGTCAATTCGACCGGCGCGCCTTTTCAGGACAGGATCGCCCGGCCCTCCTGTTTCTTGGCGAAACGTTCCGCCTGGTCCACGATATCCAGTCCCACCCACTCGCTCCAGGCTGCAAGTAGCTGGCTCGTAACGGGCCCGGGCTTGCCGTCGCCGATCGGCTGCTTGTCGGCCGAAGTCAGCGGGAGGATGCACATCGGCGTGTTCGTGATGAAGGCCTCGTCGGCGGTGTACAGGTCGTACGGCTGGAGGTCTTCGTGCGAGACTGGGATTCCAAGCCGGTCTGCGACCTCGGCGACTGCCCCCTCGACACGCCCTGGAGCAGGCTGGTATCAGCGGGGGTGCGAATGACCCCGTCGGTCACGATGAACACATTGTAGGCGGTACCTTCGGTGAGGTTGCCGCTGGAGGCGGTCATTATCGGCCAGGCGTCGGGGTCTACGTCTCTGGCCTCCAGCTCCGCCATGTTGAAGTTCATGCGGCTGTAGTGCTTCACCTTCGGATCGATGGCCTCGGGCGAGTAGCTGCGCGTCTTGGTTATGACACCGTGGCCACCCTCCCTGTACAGCGCCGCATAGATGTTGAATGGCACCGGGAAGCACTGGATCATAACGGTCGGGCTCGTGCTCCGCTGGCGCCACCCCGCCACCCCTCGCGTCACCGCCTGCCATATGTGCCAGTCTCCCGCCTCCTCTCGGAGGGGCTCGTTGCGGCGGATCGCTTCCTCGCTCAGGTCGAGCATCTCGTCCAGGGACAGGTCGGGCTCGATTCGCACGTACTTGAGCGAGCGGTAGAGCCGCTCGACGTGCTCACGCATCTTGAAGCTCTTGCCGCCAAACGTCCGAGTCAGGTCGAATACGGCGTCTGCGACATAGAAGCCACGGTCGAATGGGTGAATGCGGATGGAGTCCTGGGCCACCCATTCGCCGTTCAGGTAACCGACTAGCTCGGTCATAGTCGACCTCCCACGGTCTTCAGATGACACCGGCTGTGGACGGATCCGGCGTCTCACAGACGGCAGAGCTGCCGCTGTGGCGTTCCTTTGGTGGGACCGATTCTATCGGGTGGTAAGGGACGGTGCAACAGGGTCCGTCTTGCCGTCCCGTCCGGCGCTGTTATAATGCGGCCCGTGCCGGGGGTCCTATGCCCAGGAGCATGACCGAGGGGCGCGAAGGCCCTTCGTGGAAATCCGGGTGTGAGCCGCCGATCGAATCCACCGACCGTCAAAAAGGGGGGAGCCAGATCATGGAGCTCGGGAAAGACGACCTGCTGGCGGCGTACCGCATGATGAGGACGATCCGCCAGTTCGAGGAGCGGCTGCACGTCGAGTTCGCGACCGGCGATATTCCGGGGTTCGTGCACCTGTATGCCGGCGAGGAGGCCTGTGCAACAGGCGTCTGCATGCACCTGACGAAAGAGGACCGCATAGCCTCGACGCATCGTGGTCACGGTCACTGCATAGCGAAGGGCGTCGATGTCCACGGCATGATGGCCGAGATATACGGCAGGAGAACGGGCGTCTGCCACGGAAAGGGCGGCTCGATGCACATCGCCGACCTGAACCTGGGAATGATGGGCGCCAACGGCATCGTCGGCGGAGGGCCTCCCCTGGTGTGTGGCGCGGCCCTGGCGGCAAAGATAGAGGGGAAGAACAACGTGGCCGTCGCCTTTGTGGGCGACGGTGGGTCGAACCAGGGGACCACCTTCGAGAGCCTGAACCTCGCCAAAGTCTGGAACCTCCCCGCGGTCTTCATCGCCGAGAACAACGGATATGCCGAGACGACCGCGTCGAAGTACGCCGTTGGAGCCACCAGCATCGCCGAGCGGGCGAGCGGCTTCGGGATGCCGGCGGTGATCGTGGACGGACACGACTTCTTCGCGGTCTATGAGGCTGCGGGCGAGGCCATCAAGCGCGCACGCGAGGGAGGCGGACCCTCGTTCATCGAGTGTCAGGTCAACCGATACTACGGCCACTTCGAGGGCGACGCGCAGACCTACAGGGGAGTCAACGAGGTGCAAAAGCTCCGCGACGGGCGAGATTGCCTCGATCGTTTCGTCAAGAACGTTACAGAGGCCGCCGACATCGACGAGGCCGACCTCCACAGCATTGACGGGGACGTGGCGAAGCTCATCGACGACGCCGTGGTCGCGGCCAAATCGGATCCCAAGCCGAGCGCCGAGGACCTTTTGACCGACGTCTACGTTTCGTACTGATCGGGTAGGGAGACATACGATGGCCAGAACCATTACGTACCAGCAAGCGATCAACGAGGCAATCGACCAGGAGATGGCCCGCGATCCCGGGGTCATACTCATGGGTGAGGACGTGGCAGGTGGCCAGGGTGCCGACGGCGAGATGGACGCGTGGGGCGGTCCGTTCGGCACCACCAAGGGCCTCTACCCGAAGTACGGCGACAGGGTGATGGACACTCCGATCACGGAGTCGGCCTTCGTAGGCGCGGCCGTCGGCGCCGCGGCGTCCGGGCTCCGCCCGGTCGTCGAGCTGATGTTCAACGACTTCATGGGCGTCTGCTTCGACCAGATCCTCAACCAGGCGGCCAAGTTCCGCTATATGTTCGGTGGCAAGGCTGAGACGCCCCTGGTGATCCGCACGATGTACGGGGCTGGAATTCGGGCCGCCGCCCAGCATTCTCAGTCGCTCTACGGCATGTTCACCAATGTGCCGGGGCTCAAGTGCGTCGTCCCATCTACGCCTTACGATGTCAAGGGACTGCTGATCCAGTCGATCCGAGACAACGATCCGATCATCTTCTTTGAGCACAAACAGCTATACGCGCTCGAGGGAGACGTCCCGGAGGAGTCCTACACGCTGCCGTTCGGCGAGGCGAACATCGTGCGCGACGGGGGCGACGTTACCATCGTGGCTCTGGGCCACATGGTCCACATGGCGACCGAAGCAGCACAAAAACTGGCGGGAGGCGGAATAGAGTGCGAGGTCGTCGACCTCCGCACGACGTCCCCGATGGATGAGGACACGATCCTCGAGAGCGTCGAGAAAACCGGCCGGATCGTTGTGGTCGATGAGTCGTCCCCTCGGTGCAACATAGCAACGGACGTGTCGGCGCTCGTGGCGCAGAACGCCTTTGGCGATCTGAAGGCGCCCATCAAGATGGTCACCGCTCCACACACTCCTGTGCCGTTCAGCGACTTCCTCGAGGACCTCTACAAGCCGGACGCCGTGCGGATAGAAGCCGCCGTCCGAGAGGTGTGGGAGTACACGAGTTGACCGGCGGCCGCATCGAGAAGCTCACCATGCCCAAGTGGGGGCTCACCATGACAGAGGGCCGCGTCGTGAAGTGGCTGATCGAGGAAGGTGGCCAGGTCAAGTCGGGCTCAGAGGTCGTCGAGATAGAGACGGAGAAGATCGCCAGCGCGGCGGAGGCCCAGGCCGTCGGCGTTCTGCGGCGCCAGGTCGCGAAAGAGGGTCAGGTCGTGCCCGTGGCGGGGCTCCTCGGGGTGATCGCAGACCGCGACGTGTCCGAGGACGAGATCCAGAGCTTCGTCGAGACGTTCCTGTCCGCCTTCGTGCCTGAGGAGGCCGACTCGGAGGGACCCGCGACCGAGAGGGTGGAGGTGGCCGGCCGATCGTTGCGGTACCTCAAGACCGGGGAGGGGGGCGATCCGGTGCTCCTCCTTCATGGCTTCGGCGGGGACCTGGCCAACTGGCGCTTCAATCACGAGGCGCTGGCCTCGACCCGAGCGGTGTACGCCCTCGACCTGCCCGGTCACGGAGAATCCTCGAAGGATGTGGGGGAGGGGACGCTGCGCTCCCTGACGGAGAGCGTGGCCGGCTTCATGGACGCCGTGGGCCTGCCCAAAGCCCACGCGGTGGGGCACTCGCTGGGCGGTGGCGTCGTCCTCGATCTGGCCCTGACGCATCCAGGCCGCGTCCTGTCGACGACGCTAATCGCCAGCCTTGGGCTCGGACCCGAGATCAATACAGGCTACATCGATGGCTTCATCGGCTCGCAGCGTCGCAAGGACATCCAACCGCATCTCCAGAGCCTGTTCGGAGACCCCTCGTACGTCAGCCGCCAGCTCGTCGAGGACGTCCTGAAGTTCAAGCGTCTCGACGGGGTCGACGGCGCCCTGCGAACGATCGCCGCGGGATTCATCGCCGACGGGAGGCAGGCCGTCGTCCTGAGGGAGCGTCTGGCCGATCTCTCGACTCCAATTCTGGTGATATGGGGAGCGGACGACCAGATCGTCCCTGCCTCGCACGCCTCGGGAATCTCCGGCTCGGAGGTCCACGTCATCGAGGGCAGCGGCCACATGGTGCAGATGGAGGCCGCGACCGAGGTGAACGGCATCATCGACGCCTTTCTCCTGGCGGGCACCACGTCCTAGCCGCTCGTTAGCGGGATGACGAGATATGGGGTGTCCAGAGGGGCGAAGCCCCTTTGCCGGGTGTCTGAGGGCGTCCCTCAGACATCATCCATTTCCTTATCTTGGGGCGGGGCTCACTCTTATCGCTAGCCCTCACCGGTGAGGGCGCGCCGCGGGTTCTCCACGATTATCTGGTGGAACTGCTCCTGTGTGACTCCGATCTCACCCAGGGCGGCCAGGAGTCCGGTGGAGATGTAGTCGTAGCCGTTGCCGCCGTTCTCGGCGTAGTCCGACTGGTAGCACACGTCGTGAGAGAACAGCAGGTGCCTTATCAGGCCCGCGTCCAGGACCCGCTTGACCAGCTCTAGCAGCGTCCGGCGCTCGTACTCGGTGCCGTCCTTGAGCGTCCCCATCCGATCGAACAGGATGAAGGCTCCGCGCCGGGCGATCTCCGCGTGGTACTCGTGGTTGGGGTAGCTCTGGGAGTGGCCGAGGACGACCCTTCTGAGGTCCACTCCCTCCTCCGCGATGATGTCGAGCTGGTCGAGTCCTACAGGGCCACGCGTCGAGTGGGTGACGAGGGTCAGCCCCGTCTTCTTCTGGGCGCGGGCCGCGGCCCGATGGACCCTCTCCTCCACAGGCGAGACCCAGTTGAAATGAGCGCCGATCTCACCGATGATTCCGGCCTTTACCGTCGTGCCGTCGATCCCTTCGGTTACGTCCCGCACCAGGTCCTCGGCGATCTCGTCGGTCTTCTTCCGCCACAGCGATCGGTCGTAGTAGCTCTCGCGGTACCAGCCGCAGCCGAGGACCACGTTCAGCCCGGTCCGCTTGGCCATGTCCTGGACGGCCTCGGCGTGGGTCTTGCCGGGGAACATGATGTGGTCGTTCTCTCTCAGCCCGCCGCTCGTCAGGTCGACCAACGTTGCTCCACCTGCGTCTTTGTACCGCATTAGCTCCAGGTAGGCGAGCTCCGGGTCGTTCAGGAAGGTGTTGCCCTCCCAGGTGTCCCTCATCAGGTCCAGGTAGATGTGCTCATGGACCAGCGTGAAGCCCAGCTCCTCCGCGGGAACAGGCCCGGTCACCGTCATAACAGTTGTCATGTCGCTCTTCTCTCCCAATCAGCGCTGATTTGGGCGGGCGCCACTTGGGCTACCCGCCGATCGCTACAACCGGATTGCGTAGGGTACCGATCCCCTCCACGACCATCTCGACGGTGTCCCCGACCTTGATCTCCCCGACGTCCGGGCAGCCGCTGCTTATCACGTCGCCGGGATAGAGGGCCATGACCTCCGAGACCCAGGCGACCAGCTCGGCGACGCCCCAGAGCATGTCGCTGGTCGAGCCCTCGACGACCTTTTTCCCGTTGAGCACACATTGGATGCCCAGGTTGTCTCCGTCCAGCCCGGTTGCGATGACCGGTCCGATCGGGCAGAAGGTGTCGAAGTGCTTGACCCTCATGCTGGTGCCGTGCCCGGCGTCGCTGGTGAGAAGCTCGTCGCCGCTCACGTCGTTCACGCAGGTGTAGCCCAGAACGTGATCCATCGCCGTGGCGGCCGGCACCCTCTGCGCGGTCCGCCCGATCACGATGCCCAGCTCCGCCTCGTGGATGACCGACCGCGCCGTCCGCGGGTAGACGATCGGGTCCAGGTGTCCTATTACGGTGCCCGGCTGCTTCATGAAGATTCCGGGCCCGTCCCGCTCGCCCTTCTCGCCGTAGTTGACGGCGATGCCGACTACCTTGTTGAGCGGCTCGATGGGTGCCAGCAGGCGCACATCGGACAGACGACCGACGGCGGCCCCGGGCCTGGGGTCCTCGAACCGGATGCCGGTGAGCGTCCGGATCTGATCGCCGTCAAGGATACCCCAGTCGACGCGGTCCCTCAAACGGAAACGGGCCATGTGCATGGACGCCCTCCTCGATTCCCGGCTCGGCCACACAGTCTAGCAGGTCGGGCAACCCACCATCCATCATGACGCGGCGTCTCGTTTGCGGCCCGGCTTCCCAGGTGGTACGCTCGGAGCCGGCAAGATCGCGGGCGGTGGGAGACGCGACGCCGGTCATGGCCGCTCCCATGGTTTATCGCGCCTCGACAGCCTGCTGGAGAATGCCCAAGCGCAGGTACCGATATGGAGTGCGAACGCTGCGGACGAACGGGACCCGAAGGGTCGAACTTCTGCCCCGACTGCGGGAACAGGTACCCGCAGAGCGTCAAGTGTCCTCGCTGCGGCAACCAGAGCACTCCCGAAAGCCGCTTCTGCTTCAAGTGCGGTGCGAGCCTCCGGGAACTTTCAGCCTCCAGTGAGATCCCGGCGGCCGGGCCGGTCGGGGACCAGGCCGAGCGTCCGCGCTGGGAGCCACCTGGATGCCCTCGGTGTAGCGCGAGGATCCAGCCAGGCTCACCCTTCTGCTTTCGCTGCGGCTTTCCGTTCGATCGCGATCCCTCAACACTTGTACGACATGCCCCGGGGCTACCGGGGTTCGTCACCGCCGACCCGGCCGGCTTTTGGATCCGCTCTATCGCGTTCCTTGTCGATTCCGGGGTCGTGCTACTGGTAACGTTCCTTGTATTCCGGGACGCGTTCCTTGAAACCGGGGAATTGGCGGTTAGCGTCAGTGGCTCGGGATACGACGACCTGGTCGGCGCCATATACTACACTGTTCTGATCGCCATCTGGGCGACCACGGCCGGCAAGAGGATATTCGGTCTGCGCGTCGTCAGGGCGGACGGGTCCAAGGTCGGAATCGGCCGCGCCTTTGTTCGCTATATCGCCTACTACTTGTCTGCCATCGTTCTGCTCATCGGCTTCATCATGATAGCGTTCAGAGAGGACAAGCGCGGGCTCCACGACCTGATCTGCGACACAGTCGTAATCAAACGGTCCAGCTAGGCCATTGAACCCCGGCTTCCTCTTGATCGCCGTCGCCCCCGGCCTATTCTGGCTGTGGTTCTTCGCCCGGTACGATGTTTACCGCCCTGCCCCTCGGAGGCTCATCGCCTGGACGTTCCTGTTCGGCTGTCTCGCGGTGGCACCCGCCGCGGCCATCGAATGGGTCTTTCTCAGAGACTCGATCGACGATGGCGGTGTGAGCCTCGCTGCCGTCAGCGCGGCGATGCTGCTGGTGGTGGGACCCGCCGAAGAGGTCGTGAAGTTCGCGGTCGTTCGTTTGTTCTCATACCGCTCCCGATATTTCGAGGAGCCGATGGACGGGCTGGTCTACGCCGCCGCGGCGAGCCTGGGGTTCGCGTCGGTCGAGAACCTGTTCTACGTGCTGAGCTTCGGCCCCGAGATCATGGTGGGCAGGGCGCCGGTCAGCACGCTGGCGCACGTCGTCTTCGGAAGCTTCTGGGGGTACGCGCTGGGGCTCCATTTCCAGTCGGGCGGCAAGAGGCTGGGACTGGTGCTCGTGGGCCTGGCGTTCGCGGCGCTCGTTCACGCCTTCTTCAACATCGCGGTCTTCACTGTGCCTTTGCTTGCTTTGGTCATCGTCGTGGTCGGGGCTCTCTGGGTGGCGTCGCGGTTTCGGTGGGGACAGCGAGTCTCCCCGTTTCGTTACAGGCGGAACTACCCGAATGTTGGTTGCGGCTCCTGCGGCCGTCAGATAAGGATCGCCAGTCGCTTCTGCCGGTTCTGTGGCACCCCTAGGGAGGATGTGGGCGCAGATCTCTTCTGCGGGTTCTGCCATACGCGCAACCGTCCCGACGCGGCGTTCTGCACGCACTGCGGGGATAGGCTCGTGCGCTAGATCGGAGCCCCGGCGCGGCTACCTGAACATGGGCCGGGGCAGCCGGAGGAACTCCTTGTTTCGCCAGTCTCCTCGTTGTGGTAGCTCGGGGACGGAGGCTCTGGAGACCACCACGTTCAGGGTTCCCTCCCTTCGCGAGATGACGCCCTCGACCAGCAGCAGAGGCTCCCGAAGGATGAGCCGGTACCTCTCATAGGTGGCGTTCCAGATAATCAGAGGGATCAGGCCGGTCTCATCCTCCAGCGTGATGAAGTAGGCGTTGGCCGCGGGGTGCTGAAGCGGCCTGGCGACCAGCCCGGCGACCCTGACCTCACGACCGTCCTCCAGACCTCTGAGCTCCTCGGCGGGCACCAGGTCGCCGCCCAGGTATGGTCTGAGCTTCTCCATGAGATGGCCGGTAGGGTAGAGGCCCAGGGTCCGGTACTCCGACTCCATCCGCTCCCAGTCGCTGAGTCCCGCAAGCGCCACCATGTCCTGATCGACGGGAAGCTCCAGGGCGCGCTGCCTGGAGGCGGGCCGGTATCGCAGGCCGACCTCCCATAGAAGCGATCGTCTGTCCTCTTCCAGGGAGTCGAACGCCCCGGCGTGCACCAGACCCTCGACGACCTCCCGCTTCAGCCCGGTCCGGTGCATGAGGTCCCCCAGCGACGCAAACGGCCCCCCGGCCTCCCTCTCCTCGGTTATCGTGGCGCAGGCGGCCTCGCCCAGGTTTGCGATGCTGAAGAAACCCAGCCTTATGCGGTCGTCCTCTATGATGCACTTGATCGCGCTCTTGTTGATGTCCGGGTTGAGGATGCGGACCCCGTGGTGCTTCGCGTCCTCTTTGAGCGATTCGAGGCCCCAGAAGCCCATCGGCTGCTGGTTGAACAGCCCGGTCATGAACTCCAGCGGGTGGTAGTGCTTGAGCCAGGCGAGCTGGTAGGCGGTGACGCCGAACGCCACGGCATGCGCCTCGGGGAACATGTAGAGGCCGTTGAACTTCTCGAAGATCTTCCTGGCCGTTTTCTCGTCGACGCCCTTCTTCAGGGCGCCGCCCCTGAACTTCTGCCAGTAGGCCTCGATCAGATCGCCCGCGTTCTTCCTGCTGAAGGCACGGCGCATCTGATCGGCCTCGTGTGGATTCAGCCCTCCGACGTCGATGGCCAGGTGGTTCATCTGGTCCTGATAGAGGACGACCCCCAGGGTGCGCTCCAGCGCGCGGCGCTCGAGGGGATGATCGTAGGTCACCTCCTCCGTGCCGGAGCGCCGGTGGATGAAGCGCGTTACGCCGTCCTGCACGCCCACGCCGGGCCTGACGCACGCGACCTCGAAGGCCATGTCCAGGAGGTTCCTTGGCTTGAGCCGGATGATGGTCTGCTGCTGCGCGGCGCTCTCGACCTGGAAGACACCGATGGTGTCCCCGGAGCAGAGCGTGTCGTAGACGGCCGGGTCCTCGAAATCTATCCGGGTGATGTCCACGGAGCGCCCTGTCCGCTCCTCGATCATTTGGAGCGCGTCCTGCAGCTGGGACAGCGCCCCGAGGGCGAGGAAGTCTATCTTGACCATCGCCGCGTCGTCGAGGTCGTCCTTGTCCCACTGGACGATGTACCGCCCGTCGATGGCTCCCCTCTGGACGGGAACCAGGTCTGTCAGCGGCACGGAGCTGAGTATCATTCCGCCGGAGTGCTGCCCCACGTACCTGGGCGCCCCGTCGAGCTGAGCCGCGAGACGTATCAGGTCCCTCCATCCGGGGCGATCCAGCGCGTCGCTGAACTCCGGCAGGCGCTGCATCTCCTTCTTCAGATTCTTCGCGCGGGTGTGGTCCACCCGCTTCGCCAGCCGGGCCACCTGGTCCCCCGGCAGCCCCAGCGCCTTGCCCAGGTCTCGAATGGCGCCCTTGATGTGGTAGGTGCTCCTCATCCCCGTGAGCGCCGCCCGGTCCCACCCCCACTCCTTGTGAACGGCCAGTATCAGCTCCTCCCGGATGTTCCTGGGGAAGTCCAGGTCGATGTCCAGGGCGATCGCCATCAGGTCGTCGGGCAGGAATCTCTCCAGGGAGAGGTCGTACACGAGCGGGTCGATATGGGACAGCCCGATGAGGTACCCGACGAGCAGCGCGACGGAGGAGCCTCGTCCCCGTCCCGGCGGACGCTCCTCCAGAGGAACCTCGGGATCGGACAGGCCCAGCTCTATCATCACCTTCCTGGCCAGCTGAACGATGTCGTAGTAGTGAAGGAGGAAGCCCGCCAGGTCGCGCTTCCTGATGAGACGGAACTCCTCCTGGAGCCTCGCCTCGACCCTGGGAGTGATCGAGCCGTACTTGCGCAGCGCCGCCTCGCGGCAGAGCTTCTCCAGATACTCGTGAGGCGGAGACCCGCCGGGCACGTCGTATTGGGGGAAGCGGTACTTCAGGTCCCTGGTCAGGTCGAAGGTGCAGCGCTCCGCGATCCTCACGGTGTTCACGATGGCCTCGGGGCAATCCTTGAACAGATAGGCCATCTCCTCAGGAGTCTTCAAGAAGAACTCTGAGCTGGCCTTCCTCTCCCTGTGGGTCTCCTCGAGCGTCTTGGAGAGTTTGATCGCGACGAGGCAGTCGTGTAGCTGGTGGTAGTCGCGGACGTGGTAGTGGACGTTGTTGGTGGCGACGACGCCGACGCCCAGGTCTCCGGCAAGCTCCACCAGCAGCCGGTTGCGCCTGGTGTCTCCCTTCACGAGATTCTGCTGCAGCTCGAGATAGAAGCTCTGGGGGCCGAACCAGTCCAGGTATCGTTCGGCCACCGACCGGGCCTCGTCGATCCTGCCGGCCTCCACGAGGGAGGGTATCTCGCCCTGTCTGCATCCGGACAGGACGATCAGGCCCTTCGCGTGCTCCGGAAGAACGCGGATGTCCAGCTCGGGCTCCGTTCGCTCCTGGGCGAAGACGTGGGAGAGCGAGAGCAGGCGGCACAGATTGGAGTAACCCTCGACCGTCTCCGCCAGGGCCGTCAGATGATGGCCGCCCTCGAGCGTGAGCTCGACCCCGAGGATCCCGTGGAGGCCCAGGGACCGGCTGACCTGCGCGAACCGCATGGCGCCGCTCAGGTTGTCATGGTCGGTCAGGGCGAGGCCCACGTATCCCAGCTCCCCGGCCCTGGCGATCAGCTGATCGACCGAGGACGCCCCGTGCTTGAAGGAGAAGTGGCTGTGGCAGTGAAGCTCAGCGTACTGGGGAGAAGCCATGCCTCAGCCTGCCTGCCTGTACCATCTGCCGGTGAAGAGGTCCTTGAAGACGGTCAGGCGCTGCCCTTCTTCGAGGACGCACTCGAAGTACCTCCGCGATATGGGCCGCTCGCGCCACCACTCGTCGTCCAGACGCCAGGTATCCTCCACCGACTCCACCGGCGCCGGCGTCTGCTTGAGGAAGATCTTGCTGGGTCCGTCCTCGGATTCGACGACCCTCACCGGTCGAGGCTGTATCAGCGGACGACCGGCAGCAGGGCGTGCCGGCGCTCCGGTATTCTTGACCATGGCTCCACGTCCCTTATATGGAAGATCGGGGTCTCCTCTCCGAGTACCGCGTCCAGCTGCCTGATGGCGTCCTGCAGCTGGCGCCGCTTTCGGACCTCCTGGAAGAGGCTGGACTGATGTCCCGTTTCGCCCGTGAGGCCCTCCAGTACGATGGCCAGGTCCTCCAGCGGTCCGGGGATGGTGGCGTTCTCCAGGCCGGACTTGATTCGCGATATCGCCTGATGGGGCTCGCCGACGGGCGCCTTGAAGGTGAACCGCTTTCCCCAGGCCGCCCTCCTCCAGACGTGCGCCTGAAGGGTGATGAGGCGCGCGCACCGTCCGCGCCGCTCCGGGCGCTGGAACACCCTCCCGAGCAAGACCTCGGCTGCCAGCACTATGTGCTCCAGGGCCGACACGGGCTCGGCGAACGAGAGGCTCTCCGAGATGGTCTCCTCGACCCTTCGAGGTATCACCGGGTCGTTGTCGGCTCCGCTGGCAAGCTCCCAGATCCGCTTCCCGATGGGTCCGAACTGAGACTGCATCGCTCCCAGGGGAAGCGCCGCCACGTCTCCCAGAACATGCAGGGCGAACTGGTGCAGCGCCGTCCTGACCTTGAAGCTGACCGGGAGAACGTCTACCGGGAAACCCTCCAGGAAGCTGAGGTCGGGAGGGGCTCTGAACGCCGCTCCCGGCTTTGCCGACAGCGCGGCCAGATACGCCTCAAACTTGCCGCGTCCGGCGCCGAGGTGGGCGCCATAGTGATCCGGTATCGCCCTGTGCAAGGCCAGAATGAGCCGGGCGTCTCCGCCGTACAGATCCTGGAGACCGTCCATGCCGACGTAGGCACAGCCCGGCCCTGCGTCCTCGATGTCCGGGCTTCGCTGAGAGAGGGCATCGAGAATCTGGTCGAACATGGAGTCGTAGTAGGAGTCGTCGGCCTCGACGAGCCTGGCGGACCGGGCGAACGTCACCGCCTGTCGAAGCTGCATCCCGGGCTGGACCCCTGAAAGAGAGGGAGAGTAATCAGCAATGGTCCTCTGGCTGCCCTCGGTCCTGACAAGGAGGACGTGCCGGCTCCGCAGCTCCGGCAGACGTTGGGCCTCGGCCTTCAGACGAAAATGAGGAATCAGGACACACGCTACGCTCATTGAGCCCCCCGCACCAAAGGGATGAACAGGCTCAAGAATAGAACACGCGTTCTTGTGTTGTCAAGGCATTCTCTGGGGGTTCCAGGGGCACTTATCCTCCTGGCGGACGAAGGGTCTCCCCACGAATTGTCATTCTGAACGGAGTGAAGAATCTGGGGAGGAGAGGGGCGTCCTTCGGTAGGGGTGTGCAGAGGGGCGTAGCCCCTATGCCGGGAGTATGAGAGTGTCCCTCAGAACAACCTTCTTTCTTTTTTCAGGGGAGGGCGCTGGCGTCTCTCCAGACGCCGCGTCACCTTCGAGGACGCTCGCCCCCTGGCGGTCCTTCCGCAGAAGGATTGGGGGTGTCCCCAGCAAAACGAGGGTGGGTGTGCGGGCAAGACGACCTTGTCGCAGCCATACTCAGGCCTTAGAATCGGGTGCGCAGACCTCTGCTGCAACGAACGGATCAACGAACGGATCATAGGAGGGAGACATGCCCAAATTCCATTCAAGCGTCGTGGTCGACAGGCCGGTAAGCGCGGTCTTCGAGTTCGTGGCGGATGTTCAGAACCGCCTCAAGTATCAGGAAACACTGGCCGAGAGCACCCCGCTCTCGGACGCGGTCAAGGGGCTCGGAGCCACGGTTGACGATGTGCGCGTCGTTGGGGGAGGACGCCGGATGGAGTTCCGCACCGAGGTGACCGACTTCGAGCAGGACAAGCTGATCGGTTGGCGAAGTGTGTCGAAGACGTCGACCGCCGAAGGCACCGTGTCCTTCGAGGAGGCTGAAGGGGGGACCAGGGTGGACACCCTGGCCGAGTTCAAGCCAAAGGGCCTGTTCTGGCTGATCATGTGGTTCATCAAGGGCACGATACAGCGCCAGTTCGAGGACGACGCCAGCAGCTTGAAAAAGGTTGCGGAGGAGGAGATCTCCGGCTAGCCGTACTTGATGCGGAGACCCCATATGACGACGAGGACGAACATGCGGATCGGGTTCATAGGACTGGGGACGATGGGGGCTTCGATGGTCAGAAACCTCCTCAAGGGAGGCTACAGCGTGACCGCGTGGGACCGGGTTCCTCGCCTGGTGACCGAGACCGCGAAAGCTGGAGCCGGCGCGGCGACTTCGGCAAAGGACGCCGCCCGCCGGAGCGACGTGACCATCACGATGGTCACCGACACGCCCGACGTGGAGGAGGTCATCCTGGGTCCCGGCGGAGTCATCGATGGGGCGGCTCCGGACTCCGTCGTCGTAGACATGAGCACCATCTCGCCCGGCGTCAGCAGAAGCATCTCTCAGGCCCTCCAGGAGAAGGGTGTCCACATGCTGGACGCTCCCGTCAGCGGCGGTCCGCAGGGGGCGGTGGACGCCACGCTCTCCATCATGGTGGGGGGCGATCGGGAGATCTTCGACAGGTGCGCTCCCATCTTCGAGAAGCTGGGCAGCAGGATAACCCTCTGCGGCGGCAGCGGCATGGGTGCGTCGGCCAAGCTGGGCAATCAGATCATAGGGCTCGGCAACGTGGCCGCCCTCTGCGAGGGTCTGGCGTTTGCCGTCCGGGCCGGGGTCGATCCGGCGGCGTTCATCCACGCCATCGGCGGCGGAGCCGCGTCCGGCTCGTGGATGGCCGACACCCTCGGCCCGAAGATCCTCGACGGCGACTTCGACACCGGGAGCAAGATCTCCATCGTCGACAAGGACCTGCGCCTGGTCATGGATGCCGCCGGGGAGATGGGACTTCCCCTGTTCACCACCCCGCTGATCAAGAGCCTCTACGATGCCGCAATGAACCTGGGGATGGGAGACAAAGGCATCCAGGCATACCTGCAGGTCCTGATGCATCTTGCCGGCATGGAAGAGGGTTTTCCGAAGCCTGACAAGTAGGAAGTGCAGGGGAGGCGAACCCCCGTGAAGTCATTCTGAGAGCTTGTGAGTAGCCCCTCGCTCCGTTGTCATTCTGAGCCGCGGCGAAGAATCTGGGGAGGTGGAGGGCCTCCCACGCGTACCCGATCAGGCCCCACCCCAGATCCTTCGTCATCTCGACACGTCGGGACTCCTCAGGATGACGATGCGGCAGCCGCAGGGGTTCTAAGGAGGCGGAGCCCCCTTCGCGGGGGTCTGGGGGTGTCCCCCAGGATTTCCAAAACCCTTATGGGCGGGCGGGTGGGCAAGACGCCGGTGTTCAGAACGGTGTCCCGAGGGCGTCCTAAGGGGAGGTCTGAGCGAGAAGCATGACAACCAACCCCGACAAACCCACCGCGATCGTCATCGGAGCGGGCGTCGTCGGCGTCTGCTCCGCGCGACGACCAGGAGGGCGAGGGGAGGAGCCCTCTTAGTTCAGTCCGAACGGGCTCGCGGCGAAGTGCTCTCGGTTCCTCTCGGTGAGCTTGCAGTAGCCCATCCCGACGAACACCGCGTCCAGGTACATCTTCGAGCCGCCCCCGAACGAGTTGACAGCCGATGCGATCCTGGACCCAAGGGACTCCAGGTCTTCCGCCGTCTGGTCGTTGTGGGTCTCCACGCCCTGCAGCCTGGAGAGCTTCGTCAGAACCGATGTCGCGTGCTCTGTCGTGACCATTTGTGCCTCCACCCGTCCGCGACTCTGTCGCGGGCCCATCATTTCTCCAAGATCGAGTTCGGCCCGGGGGTCGAGATCAGGCGGGCGGACATCCACCTGGCGTCCAGACAGTTGTCCAGGTCCAGTAGATGCCGCAGCTGATCAGGCTCGGAGCTGTCGACGTTCACCCACAGACTGGGCTCGCCGACCTGACATCGCTCGCAGCCCTCCGGCGTCTTGCCGTAGGTAAGTGCGTGCGCCCGAATAGTGTTTAGATCTACCATCGTCCTCTGCTCTGTTCGACCCTGCGTCGCGGCTGATACATCGCCACCCTGTCCGGCGCTGTTTGCTGCAACACCTGGCCAGCATATAGCTCGACGATCGCAAGCCCCGTAGATCAGTGACCGACCCCGCTCAAGAACCGATCAAGAACCGGTTAAGCCTCCCACCGAAAACGGTGAACCATGGAGAACTCCCCTCGGCCGGCCACAGCCGTTGGCTCCGATTCACGCCCTGCCGTGGTGCATGACGAACAGTACCGCGGCTCCAAATCCCAGCACGACGCTTGCAGCGACCGTCGCGCGCCAGATGATCTCTCGTCTACTCATGTCCCTCTCGACTCGCCCCGCACGGACCCGGCCGCGCTGGGCGGCTGTTGACTCCAGGGAGCAAGCATAGGCGTCTGGTGTGGACATTCGGACAAAGGAAGATGAACGTCCGATGCAGATGTGGTTTCCATGCGGTAAACCCTTGGTCCGGGATCGTGTGGAGCCGCACGCGAGACAGATCGCCGTCGCCTGGACGCTCCACGGGTTTCGCCGATTGGCCGGGGAAGGAACAGTAGCGCGGTTACTATGTATATATAGACCTTGCGCCAAACCTGGGAGGTGTGTCAGCTTTGGATTGATACGGAGCGTCTGTTTGGCGACTTCCGTAATTGGCCTAATAGGGTTTCAGAGGTTTTGGTCATCAGCCAAAGCCGGACAGGAGGAGCCGAAATGGAAGGCGTTTTCTTCGTTCTGATCGCTGCGGCGCTGTTCTCGCACTCGTGGCATCTGCTGGGTCTTTACCATGAGGGACGGACGGTGGGTCTCTACACCGCCGGCCTGGGCCTGGTGTCCCTGATAGCGCTTACCCTCGCTCCGATGGTGCTGGGCGGCCGGAGACCCCGGCGTACTCGCCGGAACCACCATGATGAAGGTTCTCATCATACTGTGGGCGGGCTACGCGGTGGGTGTCGGGGCGCAGGGTCTCTGGGAGTTCGACGAGCGGGCAATCGGGTTCTACAACGCCTTCCTTACGGTCGCCAGCGCGGTAGCCTTCGTCTTCTTCGGGATAGAGCTGCAGGACAGAGGCGTCGGACAGGAGGTCTGGCTCGCGATGTCGGGAGCGTTCCTCGTTCTCACCATCCTGGCGGCCACGCTGTTCTTCTACATGGCGATCCCGTTCCGCGCTCTTCGCAAGGTGGCCGGCTGGTTCGTGCTGGTGGGCTCGCTGGTCGTCGCGGGACTGGGCTTTGCCATCCTGACCACATCGATCGACCTCACCTAGCCTGTTTCGATCGGGCGAGGAGCAGGTATAATAATTGAGGTGCGGGACCAAAGCCCCGCACAGTGTCGACTATAGCCGTGGGGGTGGACGTATGATCAAGGATCAAACCGTTCAGGACCTGCTTTCGGACGCCGAAAAGGAAGCAGGGAGATTCTCCTGGGAGGGTACGTTCGCCGACTATCTTCGGATGGTCGGCGAGAACCCGGCCGTGTCTCGTCTCTCCCACAAGCTTGTTTACGATGCGCTGATGGCCGGTGGCTATGAGGACTCCGCCACCGGTGAGGCCGTGTGCACGCTGTTCGACGGCAAGGTCTTCGGCCTGAAGGAGTCCCTGGAGCAGATCGTCCACTACTTCGCATCGGCCTCGCGCCGGCTAGAGGTCAGGAAACGTATCGTGCTCATGCTCGGGCCGCCCGCAAGCGGAAAGTCGTCCATCGTCGCCCTGATCAAGGGGGCGTTGGAGAAGTACACCGCCACGGACGAGGGAGCCGTTTACGCCATCAAGGGCTGCCCGATGCAGGAGGAGCCGCTTCACCTCATCCCGCACGGGCTGCGCTCCAACTTCCTCGACGACCACGGCATCTACATCGAGGGCGACCTGTGCCCCCGGTGCAGGTACGATCTCCGCACGAAATACGACGGCCGAATATCGGACGTGCCCGTGACCAGGGTCGTCTTCTCCGAGCAGGAGGCCGTCGGTATCGGATACTACGTCGCCACGACACCCAACCCTTTGGACGCCTCGCTGCTGGTCGGAAGCGTGGACACGGCTCAGCTCGAGGGCGACAGGCTGGAGGTCGCCGGGAAAGCGTTCAGGCTGGACGGCGAGTTCAACGTGGCCAACCGGGGGCTCGTGGAGCTTGTCGAGATCTTCAAGGCGAACAAGTACCTGCTGACGACGCTCCTGGGCCTGGCCCAGGAGCAGCTCATCAAAGGAGAGCGGTTCGGATCGGTCTACGCCGACGAGGTCCTGATCGGACACTCCAACGAGGGCGACTTCGCGGCCTTCTCGGCCGACGAATCGTCCGAGGCGCTGCGAGACCGGATCATCGCGATCCAGATCCCCTACAACCTGAGGGTCTCGGACGAGGTTGCCATCCTCGGGAAGATGCTCGAGAGCAGCGGGCTGGAGAACGTCCACGTCCCACCTCTCACTCTGCCGACGATGAGCACGTTCGCCGTACTGTCGCGTCTGGTTCCGCCGCCCGCCAGGGTGGCCATATCGACGCTGGACAAGCTGCGCATCTACGACGGCCAGTGGATCCGCGGCCCGTCCAGAGACTACGTCGAGAGAGAGCGGAGGCACCACCGCAACGAGGGAATGAGCGGACTGTCGCCCCGGTACGGCATGAATCGCCTGAGCGCGGCCGCGAGCGACCCGGAGGTCAGCTGCATCTCGCCGCTCAAGGCGCTCGACAGCCTTTGGCGAGGCCTGGGCGAGAACATCAGCCTGAAAGAGGGAGACCGCGCCAGGTACCTCGGATACCTGAAGGACTCGATCGACGAGTACAACCAACGGGCCATCAGGGAGGTCCGGAAGGCGCTCCGGGAACGGTTCGAGCAGGATGCCGCAGACCTCCTGTCCGACTATGTTGCCAACCTCGCCGTCGCGGCGAACGGGAAGGTGTCCCGCGAAGTCGATCTCAAGATGCAGGAGATCGAGAGGAACATCGACATCAGAGAGGGTCAGCGGGACAGGTTCCGGCGAGACGTGCACAAGTTGTTCACAGACCTGAGGCAGCGCAACATATCCTTCGACTACACCGTCCACCCCGGGCTCAAGTACGGCATCGAGGAGCGTCTGTTGCCGTCGGAGAGGCACGTCAAGGACTCGCTCAGAAACGACTCACGGGACCAGGTGGAGCTGGCCCGAAAGCGCAGCGCCACCTACGAGCGGCTGCTCAGCTACGGCTACTGCGCGCAGTGTGCCGTCGACACCATGGAATACGTGATAAACCTCCTCAACAAGGGGAAGCCCGACTGGAGAGCCGTCCTCAGGACCGCTCCGGACCAGGGCATCGAATGGAGCTGGCAGCTCAACCGGGGCGCGGCCGGCTCCACGCGGGGCTCCGCCTAACGACATGAACGAACTCTACCGCAGTACCGTTTTAGAGCCAAACACTTTAGGGTATGGTGGCTCCCACCGCATCCCGAAGGATGCGGCGTTCGCTTTTCCCGCGGAGCTGTCCCTCCTATCATCGAGCGTCGGTACGTGTCGGGGCTAGGATGCGGCGTTCGCTTTTCCCGCGGAGCTGTTTGGGGTCGGGGATGGCTCTTCGCTGACCCCCACGACCGTCTGGCCATCGACTTACCCGGGGGTTCCAAAGGGGGCTCAGCCCCCTTTGCGGGGTTTGGGGTGCCCCCAATTATCAGAGTGGGCGGGTGGGGAAGAGAAGCGCCCCAGGGAGGCGGGGACGCCTGACCCTCCCTGATCCTTGACCCGCGCCCGACCCCCCGGTACCTTTCCCTCGGACGAACCCGCGCGAGGCATGCGATGCTGGACCTGCTGATCAAGAACGGCCTCATTCTGGACGGCGCCGGCAACCCTGGATTCCACGGCGCCGTCGGCATCGAGGGAGACACCGTCTCCATCATCCGCGGAGATACCTCCGAACTCGAGGCCGGCCGCGAGATCGACGCCTCCGGCAGGGTCGTCTGCCCCGGATTCATCGACATCCACGCCCATTCGGCGCTGAACATCCTGGCCGATCCGCGGCACGAGCCGAAGGTGCACCAGGGGGTCACCTCCGAGCTGATCGGCATCGATGGCAACTCCTACGCGCCGTTCCGCTCCTCGGACGAGCTCGATAAGTTCATACTCCTGAACTCGGGCATCGAGGGCGACCCCGACTTGACCGCCGGCTGGTCAAGCGTGTCCGACTACCTCTCTCGGTTCGACGGCAAGGTCGCGGTCAACATCGCCTACGTCGTCGGCAACTCTCCGCTACGGATTGGGGCGGTCGGCTGGGACAACGTCCCGCCGTCCAGGGGCCAGCTCGAAAACATGAAGTCGCTCCTCCGGGAGAGCATGGAGGACGGCGCGTTCGGTATGTCCACCGGCTTGGACTACCCGCCGGGGGCCTTCGCCGACACCGGCGAGCTGGTCGCGCTCTGCACCGAGGTCGCGCGGCTCGGCGGGTTCTACCATACCCACGTCCGGTACGGTCTCGGGGACCGGTACCTGGACCCCTTCAGGGAGGCAGTCGAGATCGGCCGCCGGAGCGGGGTGCCCGTGCACATCACCCACCTCTTTCGGAGGGTCACACAGCCCCGTGGAGCCAGACCCATCCTGGACTTCGTCGAGGAGGCCCGGGACGGCGGTCTGGACATCACGTTCGACTGCTTCCCTTACAGGTACGGCGGAACCAAGGTTCTCATCGTGTTTCCACAGTGGGCCCACGAGGGCGGACCACACAAGCTCATGGAGGTTCTCCGCTCGGAGGAGGGCAGGGAGCGCCTGCGGAAGGAGGTCAAGCCCCGAGGATTGGGCTGGGAGGAGATGTGGCTCACGTATTTCAAGAAGCCCCACAATAAGCGGTACGAGGGACGCACCATAGCCGAGTTCGCGGAGATGGAGGGCAAGCCCACCGTGGATGCTTTGTGCGACCTGCTGCTGGACGAGGACCTCCGCGTCTCGTACTTCGCCGACATCGCCGACCCGGCGACGCTGAACGACTTCATCGTCCATCCTCTGTACATGGTCGGGAGCGATGCTCTTCTCCTGGGGGACCTTCCGCCACCGATGGCCTACGGCACATATCCGTTCATCCTGTCTGAGATCGTCCGGGAAGAGCGGCTACTCTCGCTGCCCGAGGCGATCAGAAGGATGACCTCGTTTCCCGCGCGGCGACTCGGACTTCAGGACCGCGGGCTGCTCGGCGACGGAATGAAGGCGGACATCGTCGTCTTCGATCCCAAGACCATCAGGGCCCACGCCACCCGGCAGGACACCAGGCAGCGCTCGACTGGCGTCGACTACGTCATCGTCAACGGAACGGTGGTCATGGACCACGACCGGCACACCGGGGCGCTGCCTGGGCGCGCCCTGCGGATGGGGTGAGGGGGTCCGGGGCGACCCGAAAGACCTCTGTGCAAGACACGGGCTCTCCGGGTTTCCGATGGGCGGCGCGCGCCTTCATGAAACCCTGGGCTCCATCGAGAGGTCCGGCACGATCGTCGCCCCCGGGACCTTCTCGAAATCCCGGGGCGCCATCTTGATCTTCGACGACCGGCTTCCGGACCCGAGGATCACGTAGTCCAGGTCCATCAGCTTCGCGTCGACATATAGCGGTATTCCCTCGGGGAGATGGAACACCGTCACCCCGCCGATCATCATGCCCGTCAGCTCCATAGTCTGCTCGGCGGACGCGAACGAGAGGCGGGATACCCCCATCAGCCTCCGAACCGTGCCGTTCACGTCCAGCCGGGTCGACGCCTTCACAACGCAGGCGGAATGCTGCCTCGGCTCCTTCTTCGACGAGACGATGATAGTGTTGCCGCAGCTCTCCGGCGGATATCCGTACCGCTCGCAGAAGGCAGCGGTGTCCGCGTAGTCCGGGTCGCACTCCACCCTCTCGTAGGGAATGCCCAGCGTCGCTAGAGTCTCCAGCACACGACTCTCGATCGCCGAAACGTCGGCCATGGGTACACCTCCTGATTTGCAGACGGCACCTAGCATACCAAAACCAGGGCCTGTAGACTCTATCGCTGGTAGGGGAGTGCACGGAGCTCGAGAATTGGCCAGTCGAGGACAGGGGCGGACGCCATGAGGGTTCTAAGGGGGCTTGCCCCCTTTGCGGGGGTCTGGGGGTGTCCCCCAGAACATCCCTGTCTCATGTCGAGATAGGCAGCGCTCTTCTGCGGCGGAAGGGGAGTGCAGAGGGGCGGAGCCCCTATGCCGGGAGTCTGAGGGTGTCCCTCAGAACCCCCTTTTCTCTAATTCCTAGAAAGGGGAGGGAGAGAAGTGAGCAATCCGGATGTTCACCGCTGCAGCGGAGACAGAATCTGATGCCTTACCGAGCCGGCCAACACATCTACGACCTGGACCCCACCTGGGGAGCGGTCCCCGACTACTATCCCTTCGAGCGGGTGTCCGGCGTCGCCGTCGACCGCGAAGACCGGGTCCACGTCTTCAACCTGGCGAGCCACGAGCTGATGATCTTCGACCGCGACGGGACTCTTCTTAGATTATGGAGTACCAGGTTCGAGAATGCCCACGGCGTCCACGTGGACGTGAAAGGCAACGTATTCCTGGCCGACAGGAACTCGCACGTCGTCATCAAATACACGGCGGACGAGAAGCTGCTTTTCGCTCTGGGGACCAGGGACACCCCGTCCGAGACGGGCTACAGCCTCGAGTACGGACGCCAGACCGACTGGCGGGACCCGGTCTCCCGGGCTGCTGGCCCGTTCAACCTGCCCTCCGGCATCGCGGTCGCCGACGGCGGAGAGGTGTTCATCTCGGACGGCTACGGCAATTCGCGCGTCCACAAGTTCAGCGCGGACGGCAAGCTCCTGAAGTCCTGGGGCCTGCCGGGGAAGAGCGCCGCGGGCGAGTTCCACCTGGTGCACGGCCTCGCCATCGACAGCTCGGGACGGGTGCTCGTCTGCGACCGGATGAACGATCGGGTCCAGATCTTCGACCAGGAGGGCGGGCACCTCGCCACCTGGACCGGATTCCGCCAACCGAGCACAGTCGCCGTCGGTCCGGATGGGACGATCTGCGTCTCCGAGCACCTGGGCAGGCTCTCGATCCTGAGCGAGGACGGCGGCATGCTGGCCCGTTGGGGTGGGGACGACGAGCCGGACTTGTTCGGCGCGCCTCACGGCGTCGCTATCGATTCCCGCGGCGACATCTACGTCGGCGACGTCGAGCCGGGCAGGCGCCTGCTGAAGCTCGCCCGGCGACACTAGCGTCAACGCAGTAGTTGCGACGCCCTCAGGGGTGGGTACATGCTGCGCCGTTCATGGTGCAGCACGGAGCCGTACCCAGCTCGACGGCGGCTTGATCTCGCAACCCTCTGGTAGACTGATGGTCACACCGGCTCCGCTGGTCGGGCCCGAAGAGGAGGCTGATGCCGAAGGGTAAGGGGTTCTATCGTCCGCGAGAGGTGCGGACGAGGTACGAGAGGGACATCGGCGATCCCGGAGAGTACCCGTTCACCCGGGGTCTCTACCCCGAGATGTACCGTGCCCGGAAGCCGACGATTCGGGAGTTCGCCGGTCATGGACTGGCCCCCGACACCAACGAGCGGTTCCGGATGCTCCTCCGGGAGGGTACGACAGGCCTCTCGACCGCTTTCGACCTCCCGACCCTCATGGGGCGCGACTCCGACGATCCGATCAGCGAGGGGCAGGTCGGGTGGGACGGGGTCGCGGTGGACTCCCTGGCGGACGTCGAGGAGCTGTTCGGGGACATCCCAATCGACGACATCTCGGTCTCGATGACGATCAACGCCCCGGCCGCCGTCGTCTGGGCGATGTACATCGCGATGGCCAGGAAGAGGGGAATTCCTCTCGACCGGCTCAGCGGCACCATCCAAAACGACATTCTAAAGGAGTACGTTGCCCAGAAGGAGTGGCTCTTCCCTGAAGAGCAGGGCGTCAACCTGGTCGTGGACACGATCGAGTTCGCCGCCGGCCACATGCCGAAGTGGCATCCGGTGTCCATCAGCGGCTATCACATCAGGGAGGCCGGCTCGACCGCCGTTCAGGAGGTTGCCTACACGCTGGCCGCCGGCGCCGAGTACGTGAGGAGGACGATCGAGCGGGGTCTGCGGGTCGACGACTTCGCCCAGCACCTCTCCTTCTTCTTCGACCTGCACAACAACTTCCTCGAGGAGGTCGCAAAGCTCCGCGCCGCCCGAAGACTCTGGGCCCGGATGATGAAGGAGCGGTTCGGAGCGACCGACCCTCGCTCCCAGTGGTGCCGGATGCATGTCCAGACCGCCGGCGCCACGCTGAGCCGCAACGAACCCCTGAACAACCTGATCCGCGTGGCACTCCAGGCCATGGCCGGCATGCTCGGAGGGGCGCAGAGCATCCACACCAACTCTTACGACGAGGTTCTCTGCACGCCCACCGAAGACGCGGTCAAGCTGGCGATCCGCACCCAGCAGATCATCCAGGACGAGACCGGCGTCTCGGACTTTCCCGACCCGCTCGGCGGGTCGTATCTCATCGAGAAGCTGACCGGCGAGATCGAGGCGGAGGCCGAGGCCGAGATCGACCGGATCGAGCACATGGGCGGGATGACCGCCGCGGCGCGGGAGGGCTATCCACAGCGGATGATCCGCGCCGCCGCGTCGGCCTACGAGGACGCGGTCGAGCGCGGCGAGATCGTCGCGGTCGGCGTCAACAAGTACCGGACCGGGGAGGTCGACGAGCCCCTGAGCGTCTCGGCCGAGCTTGAGACGCGCAGAGGCTACGAGAAGGCCCAGCTCAAACGGCTGAAAAAGGTGAAGCAGACGAGGGACCTTCGCTCGGTCGAGAGGGCTCTGGACGTCGTGCGCGGCGCGGCTCGGTCGGGCGACAACATGATGCCGTCGCTGATCGCCGCGGTCGAGACCTACGCCACCCTCGGAGAGGTCTGCCGGACCCTCCAGGAGGTCTGGGGAGAGCACAAGGAGCGTGAGATATTCGGGGCGCCCCCGAGGGCCGTCGCCATGGGAGACGTGGTCCGCAAATACCGCCTGACCCGGCCTCTGCGAATCCTTATCGCCAAGGGCGGGCTGGACGGGCACGACCGGATCATCTACACCCTGGCCGAGTTCTACAGGGACCTGGGCGCGGAGGTGATCTACCCCGGCCTGCACTGCTCGATGCGGGAGATCGCCAAACGAGCGATGGAGGAAGACGTCGACGTGGTCGGCATCTCGACCCACATCGGCTCGCCGGTCGTGTTCTTCGAGCGGCTGGCCGAGCACCTTCGGGAGGTCGGCAAGGAGGCCACGCTGATCGGTGGCGGGGTCATCCGGACCAGGGAGCTTGAGGCGCTGGAGTCGTTCGGCGTCAAGTACTTCTCCCCGGTCGGCACCCCGTTCGAGGAGATCGCGCGGTTCTTGTACGAGGAGGCGCGGAGGCGTGACAACGGGGCGTAAGAAGGCGTCGCGCGCGATCCCGGACCCCAGCAAGCTGGCCCGGCTGATCTCGGCGGCCCACGCGGACTCGAACTTCTCCGCGGCCGGCCTGCCGGACCGCAGGGCCCACGTCGTCGGTGTGACTGGCTCCACCGCGGCGGGGAAGAGCACCCTCATCGACAAGATCATCGGCGTCGTGCGCCAGGACGGTCTCACGGTGGTCGTCCTGGCCATCGACCCGACGGAGGAGGACTCCGGGGGCGCCATCCTCGGAGACGCCATCCGTATGAGGGACCACTACCTCGACCCCGGCGTCTTCCTGCGGAGCTTCGGCTCGCGTGGCGCCCTGTCCGCGGTGACGCTGCGTCTGCCCCAGGTGATCGACGTCGCGGCCCGCTTCGCGGACCTAGTTCTGGTCGAGACCGCCGGCGCGGGTCAGGCCGACACGGCCCTCAGGAAGAGCGTCGACACGTTCGTGACGCTGGCCGATCCCCGAGGCGACGCGATCACTCTGCTGAAGGCGGGCCACCACAGGCATGCCCACATCCTGGTGGCGAACGCCCGGACCGGATCGGAGGACGAGGAGCGGTTTTTCTCGCTGGCGAGGTCTTTCGTCGAGACGCTACCGCCGTCGGATGGGTGGAAGGTGCCGTTCTTCAGGGTCGGCGCGCTAAGCGGCGACGGCGTGCCGGAACTGGTCCGCCAGGGACTCTTCGCCCATCGGAAATCGCTCGGACGGTGACCCCCGGAGGTCACTGAGCCAGCCATCCTCCGTCTACAGCCAGGGCGTGCCCGGTCACGAACGACGATCCCTCGGAGCAGAGCCACAGCACCGCCCCGCTGACCTCTTCTGGGCTGCCGAAGCGGCCGTTGGGCTGGGCCGCCATCCACTGCTCCTCTGCCTCGGGCCGCCGGACGAAGACGTCCTCCAGGAGCGGGGTGCGGATGATGCTGGGGCAGACCGCGTTGACGCGGATTCCGCGCCGGGCGTACTCGAGCGCCGCCTGCTTGGTCAGGCCGATCACGCCGTGCTTGCTGGCGTTGTAGGCGGGGGTCGCACCGCCGACCATCCCGGCTATCGACGAGGTGTTGACCACGGCCCCGCCGCCGTGGTCCAGCATATGCCGGATCTCGTACTTCATGCAGAGCCAGACGCCCTTGAGGTTCACGTCGATGACACGGTTCCACTCGTCCTCGGGGAACTCGTGCGTCTCCACGGTCGGGCCCGATATGCCCGCGTTGTTGAACGCGCAGTGAAGCCCTCCGTAGGTCTCGACGGTCCGGTCCACCAGCGACTCGGCGTCGGACGCCTTCGACACGTCGGCGTGGATGAAGATGCCCCGTCCGCCATCCTTCTCGATCATGCCGACGGTCTCACCCCCGCCCTCGGCGTTCACGTCGGACACGACGACCTTTGCCCCCTCTTGGGCGAACGCGAGGGCGGTGGCCCGGCCGATCCCCGACCCTCCACCCGTCACCAGCGCGACCCTGTCCTCGAAACGATCAGCCATGTCAAAGCCCCCTCTTTGAAATCCTCGGAACGAGCCGGCGGGCGAAAAGCTCACTGATCCGGGCGTTCCTCACCGGAGTATACTGCGTGTGGAGCCCAGGTGGCGAAATGGCAGACGCGGCAGACTTAAAATCTGCTTCCCGCAAGGGAGTGGGGGTTCGATTCCCTCCCTGGGCACCGGTACAAGAAGAGGGCCCCGTAGGGGATTCGCCTCAGCCGCCAGTCAGGCCAGACACCAACTCTGAAGGCTCCACCTGCGCTATCGCAGAAAACCCCTTGGTCTTCCTGAAGCCCATGCGGTGCACGAAATTGCTCATCGAGTCGGATGGATCAATTGAAGCCATGTTCAGCCTCTCCAAGGTTCTCCTTGGGATGGCAGCGGAGACAATCGGTTGCTCCTCGATGTGGCCACTCCGAGTATCCAAGAGTGTTCCGAGGGCCGTCACGATAACGAACTCGACTGGGAGGAGCGCAAGAATCTCCCTAGCCACCCTCAGGACGCAACTGCACACGTAGTCCTGATACAGCTCGTTGAATTTAGAGGTGGGGATTCGCTTAACAGACAACTTGCCGCTCTTGAGTAGAGACCTAGTTTCCAGAGGAATGACTTCATCGGCGTTTACCCGAAAAACTGCCCCTATTGTCCTCTGGTCGGGTACATTGAATTCGAACGATGAACCCAGCGACTGGATATCGGCAAATGGATCAGTTTCTCGAATGGTTTCCAAGTACGCCTCGGAGTCCCCGGATAGTATTCTAGACGCAAGGTCTCTCGTTTCCTCCCAATCTGCCCTTAGCATCCTTGAATAGTCTGAGGGCGTGCTCGTAGTCGGACTGATCTTGACGAATCGCTTCCTCAAGCTCCTCGGCTAACCGACTTCGCTGTGTCTCGACTCGCCGCAAGAGCTTGTCCAGAAAGGTGGGCGTGCAAGTCGCTAAAATTGAACGAGCGCGGTTCTCGTTCGTATGACTCACACTCAACTCTTCAGGAGGTGCCAGGACTGCCAGACCGTCCCAGTCCCACTTGTCTCCGCACTCCTTGTGGGTAGATTGCAGCAACGCGACACGATTCTCATATAACGCCACCTCGTGAGCAGCCAGCTCCAACTCCCGCATCTTGTGGATTCGCGCATGCTCTCTTTGCAGTTGCCGCTGCTGCCTTTGAGCTTCTCGCTCAGCGCGGCGTGCAGCCGCCTGCATTGAACGGAGCGTCCCTTTCCAGCCCATGGCCCTGCCTCCTGATAAACGCAAAAAGGGAATCGACCTCATTACTTAGAACTGTCTGGCGGTGTTGGCCGACTGTGGTGACGGTCCATGTGCGCATAGTTAGGTGCTTCCGTGCTGCGTGTCAGACCATCGACGGGTGGCGGACTCTTGCCAGTCGTACAGACTTCCCATCAATGCTAGCATGCGTGGCAGTCGTCGCCAATGGCCTAGGCGAGTCGATGGGAAGCGGTGCCAGCGAGGTGCATAGCTTCACCTCGCATCCCCCCTCCGTACCGACACGGGCCGGAGGGGATCCGCAGACTTAACATCTGCTTCCCGCAGGGGGGTGGGAGTTCGATTCCCTCCCTGGGCACTCGTACAACAAGAAGCGAGCCCCGCCGGGAAGGCCACCACCCTGTCCGCCGCCGCCTGGTGTGGCGGCACCCGCAAGGGTTAGGTATGGTACCATCGCGTGTCGGACCTCGATTCGTGACGAGCCGCAGCCAAGGAGCATCACATGCGCACAGGCGTCTACATCTTCCTCACCGATTACTCGATCGACGTGGCCGTCCTCGCGAAAAGGGCGGAGGAGCTGGGGTTCGAGTCGCTGTGGCTTCCCGAGCACCCGATCATCCCGAAGCACCGTACGGTGCCGTTTCCCAGCGGCGACGGCGAGATTCCGAAGGAGTACTACGACTGTGTCGACCCCTTCGTGGCGCTGGGCAGGGCATCAGCGGTGACGACCACGCTCAAGCTGGCGACCGGGATCTGCCTGGTACCGGAGCGCAACCCTCTGCTGCTCGCCAAGGAGATCGCCACCCTCGACCTCTACTCGGGGGGCAGGTTCCTCTTCGGGATCGGCGCGGGCTGGCTGAGGGAGGAGACGGAGATCATGGGCGGCGACTTCGATCATCGCTGGACCCAGACTCAGGAGTCGGTCTTGGCGATGAAGGCGCTCTGGACTAAGACCGAGAGCGAGTTTCATGGGAAGCACTACGATTTCCCGCCCGTCTACTCGTTTCCCCGTCCTGTTCAACGTCCCCACCCTCCGATCCATCTCGGAGGCAATGCGAAGAATGTGTTCAAACGGGTCGTCGGGTGGGGAGACGGGTGGATGCCGACTTCGCTGACTCCCGAGGAGTGCGCGCGGGGCCGGGCCGAGCTGGATCGGCTGGCGGGAGAGGCAGGCCGGGACCCGGCTTCGATAGAGGTCTCCGCGTTTCACCAACCCGTGGACCCGGACGTGTTTCGGCGGCTGGAGGATGCGGGGACGGACAGGGTGATCGTCCGGCTGGCGCCGGCGGCGGAGAAGGAGGCCCTCCAGGAGATCGAGTCGGTCGCCGAGGCGGTTCTCCGGTAGCGGGATACTCAGAGGAGGGAGCGAGACGTCCGGGTCAGCGGATCGCCCTGTACTTGGCGATGCGGATCGCTATCAGGATCAGCGGCGGCACGAGGAACGAGGCCGCGAGGATGGTCGTGAGCCCTGCTCCCGCGGCCTGGGCCGCCAGTCCGATGACGGTCCCGGCCACGGTGTAGAACAGGAAGTTCTTACCCACGGCTGCGCTCCCGGCTAGGCGGCCCGCACACACATGACCGAGACGAGCTCGTTGGACGGAAGGTCCTTATGATGAAGCAGCCGGTCATCGTCGCCGTCGATCTCGATCCAGACCCTGGGCTCTCCGGCCTGGCACGTAAGGCAGGCCTCCGGGGTCTCTCCATATGTAACGACGTGGGCTCGGATCAGCTCTAGGTCTATCATAGCTACTGTTGCACCTCTATCTGTTGTCCGTCTGAGGAAATCGTATCCTCGGCAGGTGTAGGTCTCGCGAATCAGTGTGACGCTCCGCCGCAGAAGCGGCCAAGAACCGGTAAAAGGATTGTCAGACTCCGAATGTCTGCTGCAAGACGAGGGGGGCTCACGAACGGCTAGGGATAGGGCTCCAGGGAGGGGTTGCTGGAGGGCGCGGCGGCTACGCGCCGCGTGTCGGGTGGCTCAGCAGGAGGGGGTCCGCGGAGCAAAAACACGGGCAGCGAGGAGACTCACAGAGGGTAGGCCGAATGAGCTCCTCACTGCCCATGCTTCAAGGATAACGGCCGTCTATGTGATCCGGCACCGTCCGAAGGTACCGGGCGGCCGTGCCGTTGCCGTCGCTGGGGCGGAGCCTGCCGACGCCGGCCGGTGAGCTCTGGGGCACTGGATGCCTTTCCGGGGGAGATCTGATCTAGGCGGCCGCTCTCACGGGGCGACCTGGGGAGTGACGATACGTGGACCCTGGCATGGTAGTGGAATATGGGGAGTGCGGATCCCGAATTGTCGGGATTGCTGGGAGCCTGACGGTCTCCGTCAGCTACCCCATTCCTGGCCAAAAAGGAGGCCGGGCGGATGGCCGACGGGTCGGTCCGGCCTAGTGCTCGCTGGCGGCGCTGCTCTTTGCAGGCGTCTCCGTCTCCGAGCTGGCGGATCGGACCGGATGGGTGTCGCCGAAGGGCCTGTCGCCGGCATAGTTCTGAAACTCGCCCTCGGCGCCGCAGGTGGAGCAGACGCCCTTGCTCATGGGTCCTGACGGAGGCTCGATAAGCCACCGATGCCGACAGGTTACCGTGCCCTGACCCTGCGCTTCTAGCATTCGACTCCCTCGCGGTGTGGAGACAAGGGGGGCTGTCTCGCTACTCGGTGGGTCCGTCCTTCCGGCTATGGATCCGCTGGATGCCGTCCGAACGAGCCCGATGACCGTACAGCTACACCTTCAGATTATTTGCCCGGGGACCGGGCGCTCGGCAAAGACCATGTGACATCCTGCGAAGAAACGATAAAGATTCGGTAAACCTTCGCCCCCCTGTAATCACCAGTCTAGGGTCGCAAAGGTTCGTCCACACCGTACAAAGGTCCCGTCGGACCGGGCCTTTCGGCGCATCCGGACGCGTAGGAGCTCGAGATCTCGCCGGCCTCGTTGTGAGATGGAGGCGGACGGGACGCCCGCTATCCGACGATCGCCGCCGCCGCCGCGCAGGCATCCCGTATCGCCTGCATGAGCTGCTTGCGCGTGCACGACTTGATGACGTAGCCGATGGCGCCCGCCTCGAGCGCGGGACCGAGGAACTCGTCCTCGTACGAAGTGAGCATGACGATCGCCACGTCCGGGCGGCTCTCGTGGAGAAACCGGGTGGCCTCGATGCCGTCCATGCCCGGCAGCCGAATGTCCATCAGGACCACGTCAACATCGAGGTCTCGAAGCTCGTGGAGCGCGACCTCGGCGTCGCCCGCCGAGCCGACGAGCTGGACGTCCTGCTCGAGCTCCATCAGCGACTTCAGAACCTCCCGGAGCGTGGGCTGATCTTCCACGTGGTAGACGCGGATCGGGGACGACGTCTGGTAAATCATTCGATGGTATCTCCGTTAACGAGTGTCTACTAAGAAGGGGAGACTCCGCCCTCGGCGCTCGAAGAGCCGGCGTCCCTCCCTCGGCTGCGATAAGCCGTCAATCGGGCCGCCCGAGGGGATGGCACCCCAAGATGCTACCCGCCCCGCCGGATTTCCACACTGCCCATCCATCCCTTTCTGATGGTCCTTTTGGTCGCCCGGCTGTGGGCCCGCTCATGCGTTCGGCCCGCCCCGTGGTCTGCCTTGCTCGGGCGAGCCGTCGCAAATATAATGCTGCCGTGGAGGGCCGGGCCGGGGGCGTCGCGGGATTGCCCGTACTCATGGAGGAGGTGCCGCAGGTGAAGCCAGGAGATGTGATGCTGCTGGTAGGGACCCGCAAGGGTAGCTTCGTCCTGACCAGCGACGAACGCAGAGCGAAGTGGTCTATGGCCGGACCGTACTCGGCCGGCGCCGACGTGTTCCACATGACCTACGATCCGCGGACCGGGGCCCTGCTGAACGCGGTCAACAACACCGTCTGGGGACCGGAGATACAGAGGAGCGAGGACCTCGGGAAGACCTGGCTGTCGGGCGGGAAGGGGTCCCAATTCGAGACGGCAGGCGACTCGACGGTCAAGCGCGTGTGGCACGTCGAGCCCGGCCCAGAGAGCGAGCCCGGCGTACTATACGCCGGCGCCGAGCCCGCGTCCCTGCTCAAGAGCGAGGACGGCGGAGCAACGTGGCGAGAGGTGGAGGGGCTGACGGCTCACCCGAGCCGCGATAGCTGGAGACCGGGACTCGGAGGGCTCTGCCTCCACAGTATCGTGGTCGATCCAGCGTCATCCGACCGGATGTGGGTCGGCATCTCCGCGGTGGGCGTTTTCCGCACGGAGGACGGGGGCAAGAGCTGGACCCCGACGAACAAGGGCGTTCGCGCCGACTTCCTGCCGAAACCCTTCCCCGAGCTTGGACAGTGCACGCATAAGCTCCTGGCTCATGGGCGGAGGCCGGGGGTGCTGATCCAGCAGAACCACTGCGGCGTCTTCCGCAGCGACTCCGGCGGCGACGACTGGCTCGATCTCTCTGACGGCCTACCCTCACGTTTCGGGATGCCCCTGGGGCTCCACTCGACGGACCCGGACACGATGTACGTTGTACCCGAGGACCGGGCGACCACGGAGAACGTCGGCGGCGGCCTTCGATACGTCACTGACGCCAGGCTCAGAGTGTTTCGGAGCCGGGACGGCGGGAAGGAGTGGGAGCCGCTGACCAACGGACTTCCTCAGTCAAACGCATACATCCACGTGTTGAGAGAGGGGATGGCCACCGACAGCTTCGAGAAGTGTGGTATCTACGTCGGGACGACGACCGGCCAGATATTCTACAGCCGGGACGACGGGGAAAGCTGGGATCTGCTGACGGAGTACCTGCCGCCGATCAACTCGGTCGAGTCCGCGGTAGCAGTCTAGCGCCGTGGCCAGGGTTCCATATATCAAAAGGACTGACCTCTCCGAGGACGATCAGAAGATCTTCGACCGGATAGCGGAGAGCCGAGGCGGGGTCGGCAACGTCTTCCAGGCGCTCCTGAACAGCCCACGGGCGGCCGAGGTGGTCGCGGCGGTGGGCGAGTACATCCGCTACCACTCCCCACTCGACCCGGTGATCCGCGAGACGGCCATCCTCGGCGTGGCGCGGGAGATGTCCAACCAGTACGAGTGGTCGCAGCACGAACCGATCGCACGGCAGGCCGGTGTCCGCGACGAGGTGATCGAGGCGATCAGGAGCGGACGGGCGCCGATGGGTCTGCCGCCAAAGGAGGGTGTGTTCGTACAGGCGGCGAGAGAGCTGGTCCGCGACGGCACGCTCGGCGACCGCACCTTCCAGGCGGTCGTCCACCTCCTCGGGCCCGCCCAGACCGTCGACCTGATCGTGCTGATCGGCTACTACTCGATGCTCGGACGGACGATACAGGCTCTCGGTGTAGAGCTGGACGAGGGCGTGGCTCCCAGCCTCCCGGAGACCGGGAACCCCGGCGGAGCGTAGACCCCGGCTGGAAGAGAGGGAACCATGTCCAGAGAGCTGTTCTTCATGCCGGCCACCGAGATGGCCTCACGCATCCGGAGACGCGACCTATCCCCGGTCGAGGTAGTAGCCGCGTTCCTGGACCGGATCGATGTCCATAACCCGCCGATCAACGCCTTCATCTTGGTGCTCCACGACGAGGCGATCCGGGTTGCGCAGGAGGCGGAGGACGCCGTGATGCGGGGCGACCCGCTCGGCCCACTCCACGGCGTGCCCATCGCCATCAAGGATCTGTTCGACTTCAAGGCGGGATTCAGGAACACCTTCGGATGTAAGCCGCTGGCCGACTACGTCCCGGAAGTCACCGCGACCTATATCGAGCGGCTGGAGTCGGCCGGTGCCGTCGTCCTCGGCAAGACCAACACGCCGGAGATGGGCCACAAAGGGGTGACGGACAATATGCTGTTCGGACCGACCAGCACCCCGTTCAAGCTGGGAAAGAACGCCGGTGGGTCTTCGGGGGGCAGCGCCGCGGCGGTAGCCGCCGGTCTCGCGCCCATCGCCCAGGGCTCTGACGGGGGCGGATCGGTCCGGATTCCTGCCTCCTTCTCGGGAGTCTACGGATTCAAGGCGTCCTACGGGCGTGTCGCTCAGACCATCCGGCCGGACGGCTTCATCTCCCATACACCCTTCATCCACGCCGGTCCCCTGGCTCGGACGGTGGAAGACGCCGCCCTGATGCTCGGGCCTATGACAGGAGAGCACCCCCGCGATCCGTTCAGTCTCCCGTCCGACGGCACCGACTTCATCGCCGCGACCCGCCGCCCCATCGACGGACTGAGGGTAGCCTACAGCCCCAGGTTCGAGGTCTTTCAAGTGGACCCGCGAGTCGCCGCCGTTGTGGACGGCGCGGTCAGGGCCTTCACAGAGGCCGGGGCCCACGTCGAGGAGGTCAAGGTGCCTCTCACGGTTTCCCAACAGGAGCTGTCGGCGCTGTGGATTCGCGAGATCGGGGTGCTAACCCTGTCGGTATTCGAGACCCTGAAGAAGGGAGGAGTCGACATCCTGCGAGACCACCGAGACGACGTGCCCGCGGAGTGGATTGCGGGCGTCGAGGCCGCCAAGAGCCTCAGCGCCCTGGACTACAAGCTGGACGACGCGATTCGGACCGAGGTGTTCGACGCCGTTCAAGACGTTTTCGAGGACTTCGACGTCCTGGTGACGCCCACTCTGGGAGTGCCTCCGGTGGACAACGCAACGAACGGCAACACGCTGGGCCCGTCGGAGATAAACGGCGAGGCTGTCGATCCGCACATCGGCTGGTGCCTGACCCACCCGATCAACTTCACCGGCCACCCGGCGGCCTCGATCCCGGCGGGGTTCACCGACGACCGCCTGCCGATCGGGATGCAGATCATCGGCAGGCGGTTCGCCGACGACACGGTGTTCGCCGCCAGCGCGGCCTTCGAGCGCGTCCGGCCCTGGCACGACTCCTACCTGCGCCTGGAGGACGAGCGCACGTCCCGTTAGCGTGGCGGATCCGGGATGCCGTCTGCGTCACAGCAGAGATATCGCGGCGATGCCCCCGGATATCATCGCGATCGCCCCCGCCTTTCTCACAAGCGTCTCGCGGTTCAGAGGCTCGTCCAGGAGCCGCCACGCCCCCGCGCTGAGCACTACGCTGAAAACGAAGACGAACAGCGGCCGGGCGGACATCAGGGTCGACACGAGAGAGATGGGCCCGAGCGAGATCGCCCAGAGGGTGACGATCATCGACCCGAAGCCCAGGAAGCCTTCGGTGAGCACTAGAAGCCCCGTGCCCGCGCGGTCTGCGAGCACGCGACGAGCCTCAGGCAAAACAGACGGCCGGATCGGCAGGATGATCATCGCGGACGCCAGCGCCAGGCTGCGCACGCTGTACAGGTTCCAGAACGACATCTCTTCCGCCGCGACTTTGGTGAGGAGCTGTCCTGCCGCCACGAGGCCACCGGCGAACAGCAGGAAGAGGAAGGACGCGTCCAGAGTCATCCGTCGGCTCCCGCCGTTGCGGCGGAGCGAGATCAGCCCCGCACCCGCCACGGTGACGATGATCGCGACCCAGTGCCAGGGGCTGAGGTTCTCGGATAGGAAGATGACCGCCATTATGGCCACGAAGACGGGGGACGTCTGGTATATGGCGATGACCTCCGACACCTCCTCCCTGCTGAGCACCCAGAACATCACCACGAGCGACGTGCCCCAGAGGAACCCGGACGCGACCGCCGTCACCCACACGTCTATCGGGTAGGACTGCATCGGCACGATTAACAGCGGGATCGCCGATCCCGGGATCTGGATGAAGCCGGTGAGCACCGTGAACGTAGCGGGGCTCGGCGCGATCCGCGAGAGGATCACCTTGTCCAGGATGCCGACGACGGCGAAGCCGGCGGCGCTCGCCAGCGAGAGGAGTACCCAGTCCATTCGCCGAGCCGCCTAGGGGAACGTATCCGCTGAGTCGGCAGGCTCCCAGCCCAGGACCTCCCTGGCGTGGTCCAGGTCCCTATAGCCGAACCTGTTTCCGGAGGTGGCCAGGAAGATGTCGTAGCGAAGGTCGTCCGGGGCGTCGATGCAGTCCGTGAGAATCCGCACGACATCCTGGTGACTGAGGTAGATGGATCGCCCCATAACCGTCTCCGGCTTGCCCGAGGCAGGGACCGATCCGATCCGGACGCAGAGTATGGACAGGTCGTACTCGTCTGAGAAGTATCTGCCGACGGCCTCACCCCACACCTTCGACGCGCCATAGAGCCCGCGGGGTCGCACCTGCTCGTGGGTGATCATCGGCCAGTCGCTCGGTATGTCGTCGTATCGGCCGGTGACCAGCGCGTCATAGGGAGGGACGCGCTCCCACCCCTTGATCGTCGCTCCACTGCTGGCGAACACGACCCTCTTTACCCCGGCTAGCCGGGCAGCCTCGTAAACGTTGTACGTCCCGGCGATGTTCACCGCGAGAGTGCCCTCCCAGGAGGCGTCGGTCAGCACCGCGGACAGGTGGACAACCACGTCCTTCCCCTCGAAGGCGGGCTTGATCGCCTCCAGATCGGCGATGTCTGCCTGGTGGCACTCCACTCCCGCTACAGGCCGGCGGTTCAGCGCGCTCAGCTCGTAGCCGCCCTTCTCCTCCAGGTGATCGCGCAGCAGGCCTCCGATCAATCCGCTCATGCCGGTGACGAGAACTCGTTTCATTCGTGGGACCTCCAGTGAGGGAGTTTCCGGGGTTGCAGGCGACCGCCTCGGGCCTCTCCCGAGCCCCGCTATGGTAACATGATGGCCGCCACGCACACCCTATTCATCCCCACGCGGGACCAGATCTGGAGGCTCCATGACATCCACGTTCACCGACAGAACCGCCGCGTATAAGGTCATCGGAACACGGCCCATCAGGCACGACGGCGTGGACAAGGTGACAGGCAGGGCAAAGTACGGCGCGGACATTAACCTGCCGGGCCTTCTCCACGGAAAGGTGCTCAGAAGCCCCCACGCCCACGCCCGGATCAAATCCATCGACACGTCGAGGGCCGAGTCGCACCCGGACGTAAAGGCCGTCGCGACGTCCGCAGACCTGGCCCCCAGCCCCGCCGTGGGGAAAGACGTCGTTCCAGGCCAGAACACCAGCGATAACGTCATGGCCAGGGGGAAGGTGCTTTACCGGGGCCACGCCGTCGCGGCGATTGCCGCGGCCAGCCCGGACGTCGCGGAGGAGGCGCTGTCACTCATCGACGTGGAGTACCAGGTGCTCCCCGCGGTCTTCGACGTCGAGGACGCTATGAAGCCGGGGGCGCCTATCCTTCACGAGGGGATGAAAACCGCGAGCGAGCCCGAGGCCGCTCCCAACGGGACCAACGTCGCGGACCACGAGCAGTACCGCCTGGGCGACCCCGAGAAGGGGTTCGCCGAAGCGGACATCGTTCTGGAGCGCGAGTACAGGACCAAGACCGTGCACCAGGGGTACATCGAGCCCCAGAACGGCACCGCGTGGTGGGCACCCGACGGCCAGCTCACGGTCTGGTCGAGCAGCCAGGGCCACTTCGGCATCCGCGAGCAGCTCGCGAAGGTCCTCGGAACCTCGGTGTCGACCATCAAGGTGGTGCCGATGGAGATCGGGGGAGGATTCGGTGGGAAGCTCCAGGCCTACCTCGAACCCGTCGCCGCCGTCCTGTCCAAAAAGAGCGGGCGGCCCGTGAAGATGACGATGTCGCGCATCGAGGTGTTAGAGGCCACCGGGCCGACCTGTGGCTCCTACGTCCGGGTCAAGATTGGCGTGACCAACGACGGCCGTATCACCGGCGCCCAGGCATATTTTGCCTTCGAGGCCGGAGCCTTTCCGGGGTCGCCGGTCGGTGGAGCGGCGGCCGCCATTTTCGCACCGTACAACATCGCAAACGTCCAGCTCGACGGGTACGACGTGGTCGACAACAAGCCCAGAACCGGGGCCTACCGCGCTCCCGGCGCACCGATCGCGGCCCTCGCGGTCGAGACCCTCGTCGATGAGATAGCCGAGCGGCTCGGGATGGACCCCATCGAGTTCCGGCTTCTCAACGCGGCCAGGGAGGGAGACCGGCGCGCCGACGGGGTCATGAACGACCGGATCGGAGCCGTCGAGGTCCTGGAGGCCGTGAAGTCCCACCCACACTACTCGGCGCCACTCAATGGCAAGAACCGGGGACGCGGAGTCGCACTCGGCTTCTGCCGAAACAACTCCGGCATGTCGTCGGTGGTGGTGAACGTTCTTGCAGACGGCAAGGTGAGTCTGGTCGAGGGCTCGGTGGACATCGGAGGCAGCCGGACGGTAATCGCCCAGCACGTCGCCGAGGTCCTGGGGATTCCTATCGAGGACGTCATCCCCCAGGTCGCGGACACCGAGATGGTGGGGTTTACCTCGATCACCGGCGGAAGCGGTGTCGCCTTCAAGACGGGATGGACCGCGTACGAGGCCGCCAGGGACGTCGCCGGGCAGATGGTCCGGCGCGCCTCCAGGATCTGGGAGGTTCCGGAGGACCAGGTCGAGTTCCAAGACGGGGCCGTCCAGCACACGACCGACCCCGAGCTACGCATGACGTTCAAAGAGCTGGCAGGGATGCTGGGTGGGACCGGGGGGCCGATCGTGGGGAGAGCCAGCCTAAATCCGCCTGGATCGGTCGGCTCCTACACAGCCAACATAGTGGACCTGGAGGTCGACCCGGAGACCGGGAAGGTCGACCTGCTGAGGTATACGGCCTTCCAAGACGTCGGCAGGGCCATCCACCCGAGCTACGTCGAGGGCCAGATACAGGGGGGCACGGCGCAGGGTATCGGCTGGGCGCTGACCGAAGAGTACGTCATGAGCGACGACGGGCACATGATGAACTCCAGCTTCCTGGACTACCGGATGCCCACCTCGCTGGACCTGCCGATGATCGAGCCGGTAATCGTGGAGGTGCCCAACCCCAACCATCCGTTTGGGGTGAAGGGGGTAGGGGAGGCCAACATCTGCCCGCCGCTCCCTGCGATCGCCAACGCCCTGTACGACGCCATCGGCGTCCGTTTCCACCGGCTGCCGATGTCACCTGAGGCGGTCGTCCGAGCGCTGCACGAGAAGAACGGGGGGTAGCGGTTCGTGGCGTCATTCTGAACCCTGCCAGCGGCTCAGAGTGACAACAGGGCGGGGTGTGCAGACGGGCGCAGCCCCTCTGCTGGTCCTTCCGCGGGAGTCTGAGGGTGCCCCCCAGAAACCATAATCCTCTTTAGTCTTGGGGTGGGGCCCGATCGGCGTAGACGCGGGAGGCACTCCACCTCCCCAGATTCTTCGCAGCGCCTCAGAATGACAACGGGGCGAGGTGTGCAGAGGGGCGCAGCCCTTTTGCCGGGAGTCTGAGGGTGTCCCTCAGAGACCATAATCCTCTCTAGTTTCGGGGTGGGGCAACGGTGGAGGACCCCCGTGTCAGCGCCCCTCTGGAACCCTACCGCGGCACGATCGGCAGCATGATGTGGGACGGGTGCTGGGTATCGTGCAGAATCGTCTGGGTCGCCGTCTTGAAGGTGGCGTCGTCGGCAATGATGTTCCCGGTGTTCGTGTTCCGGTCGAACCTCGGGAAGTTACTGCTCGATATCTCGACCCGGATCCGGTGTCCCTTCTTGAACACGTTGCTCGTCGCCCACAGGTCGATGTCGTACTCGTAGACCTGTCCCGGCTCGAGAAGCTGGGCCGGTCCCTTCGACTTGCGGTAGCGCGCCCGGATGATGCCGTCCGTAAGGTTTCTAGCATTGGATCCGTCGGCCGACACATCGACCAGCTTTGCCGTGAAGTCGGTGTCTCGCGCGTCCGAGGCGGCGAACAGCTTTACGCTGACGGGGCCGGTGACCTCGACATCGCGGTCCAGGGGCGGAGTCGAGTAGACCAGCACGTCGGCGCGCGTCTCCAGCGCCGACTGGTTGTACGCACCGGGGGCGACAAAGGCGTCGAAGCAGCAGAGCCCTCCGCCATTGGTCGGCACCGGATCGATGGGGTTGTACAGGAAGACGTCCGGTGGATCGCCCCCGGGCTTGTCCGGGCTCAGGACTCCGTCGCCGTTCAGGGTGTTCGCCTTGCCCTGGCTATGGAGGTAGTAGGGAGTGTTCTGTGCTCGGGCCAGCGGCCACTCGTCCTCCTCCCGCCAGACGTTATCGCCCATGACGTAGATCATGACCGGCTTCTCTTGTCCAACGCCGTTGTCCATCCCCTTCAAAAAGTGGTCGTAGAATCGCAGGACCCGGCCCTGCAGGTCGATTGAGACAGAATAGGAGTCGACACTGAAGAACTCCCTGCCCACCAGGCTCCCAGGAAAGACGACGCCCACTCCTCCGTGAACCCACGGGCCGATCAACAGCCTCTGCCCCTTTCTGGCGGTCTCGGTAGCCCCCATCTTGCCCATGCGCATGAAGTTCTGGAGCGTTCCGCCCAGGAAGATGTCGTACCAGCCGCCGTAGTTGAGGGCCGGAACCTTGATCTGGGGGTGGTGCTCTTCGATCGAGACCTTCTTCCAGTAGTCGTCGTACTCGGGATGATCGAGCCACGCGTAGTAGTAGTCGGCCAGACCGCCCTTTAGGTCCGGCCACTCCTTGAGAGGGAGGTAGCTCAGGGCACCCATCATGTTGTCGACCGAGCCCAGGAGCTTGGTGAGCCCCTCGCTCGAGAGGTTATGCCGCCTGGAGAGGTTCTCGTAGTTCGCCGCGGCGAGGGCGGCGAGGGTCCAGCCCAGGTTGAACCCGAGCTCGAATGCTCCGCCCTGGTACGTCCAACCCTCGTGGTAGTCCGACGCGGTGACCCCGGGCGCTATTCCGGCGAGCGACGGCGGAGCGGACGACGCAGCCAGCCATTGAGTCGCTCCCACGTATGAGGCCCCGACCATGCCGACCTTGCCGTCACTCCAGCTCTGGGAGCCGGCCCACTCGACGCTGTCGTAGCCATCGTCGATCTCGTTGACGAAGGTGTGGAATTCGCCCTCGGACGCGTAGCGTCCCCGGACGTCCTCTATGACGAACGCGTAACCGTTGATGGCTGCCCGGACCGCGTCGATCATAGCGTAGCGGCTCATCGGCCCGGTCCGGTCGTAGGGCGTCCTCTGCAGCAGCACGGGGAACTTTCCCGGAGCGTCGGGTCGAAACACGTCGGCATAGGTCGTGATCCCATCTCTCATCTTGATGGGCAGCGCCGACTCGAACTTCACCGAATAGCTGTCAGCCATCGATCCCTCCTCGGCCCGAATGTTTCGAGAGGCTGGCGGCCGTTCTCAGCCGCGAATGCCGGTCGCCAGGGCCAGTCCACGGCATACTATTCCCTGGGGTTGACAGTGTCAACGCGGAAGCGAACGCCTGTGTCCGCCAGTCGGACGGCGATTGGGGGGTTGGGTGGCTGTACGCGACGGGCAACGACATCGCCGCGAGTACTCTTCCCGGCGGACCAGCACATGGCGCGCCGGTGGAGTATTGGCTCCTACGCCGCCTGAGCGCTGTGTCTGAAGAAGGCCTCGGCCTCTTCATCTCCCGGGAAGACAAGCTCGACGCGAAGCTCGTCAAGTGTCACCTCGCGTGCCGTTCCGAACCGGGCCACCATGGACGCGGTCTTGATCACCTGGTCTCCGATCCGAAGGTGCGGACAGACCACCAGCTCGGAGCCAGGGCTTTCAACGTCAATGGGTACACCTTTCATATAGGCTTCCGCCCGCTCCAAGAGCTCTCGAAGACGCTCGTCTGGACCTGAATCTGCCACTTCCCTCCGCATACGGCGCAGGAACATCCACCCCACTGCCGAGAAGTTATCGATCATCTCGCGCATCGGCCCCGGCCCGAGGAACGCATTGACGAGACTGATCGGGCCGTCACCAGTCACGGGAAAGATTCGACGACCTGCCGCATTCGCATCGACCAGCTCCCACCAGCGGTTGATGACGTATGCGGGATAGGGCTCATGCGATTCGAGCATCTTCCGAATGGCGTTGCGGAAAGGTGCGGCGGCCCCGTCCGATAGCAGCACCTCCGGATAGCTGGGCGCTAAACCGGCGGCCTCCAGCAAGATGTTCCGGTCTCGTAGAGGGACCTCCAGCGCCTCGGCGACTTTGTGGACGACATCCTCTCTGGGCCTCGAACGGCCCGTTTCGATGAAGGAGACGTGGCGTTGGGATACGTCCGCTCGAACGGCCAGCTCCAGCTGGCTCAGTCCGCGTTGTCGCCGCCACTGCTTCATGTAGTGGCCGAAGGCCGTCACCTGGCCGAGAGTTGCTGTGCTCATGTTTCCACACCTCCGGTGTTCTGTGGAGACGATTGTGCGTCTGATTCTGGCTGGTGGCAATTACCTTTTAAGGAATTGAGACCATTACTCATCGTACTTACTCTAGAGCAAACCCGGGCAGGGCGTCGATGTCTCAGGCACCTGTTCGTCGTAGAAGTAGACCCCAGGCCGAGGGCCGGAAAAGCTCAGGAGGAGCAAGTGACTACCCACCATATCGGCGGATTTCCCATTCGAGTCGCGCTACGTCGAGGTGCATGGCTCCAAGATCCACTACGTGGAGGAGGGGTCGGGCGACCCGGTGCTCTTCCTGCACGGCCAGCCGACCTCGTCTTATCTATGGCGAAACGTCATCCCGCACCTGTCTCCCGTAGCCCGTGCGATCGCAATGGACAACATCGGGTTCGGCAAATCGGACAAGCCCGACATCGAATACCGGTTCGTCGACCACGTGAAGTACGTCGAGGGATTCATCGAGGCGCTGGGGCTTCAGAATGTGACACTGGTCATTCACGACTGGGGGTCGGCGCTGGGGTTCCACTATGCCATGCGCAACGAGTCCAATGTGAAGGGCATCGCCTTCATGGAGGCGCTTCTGATGCCTATTCCCAGCTTCGACTCGATGCCTATGGACATGAAGGAGATGTTCCAGGCATTCCGCACCCCTGACGTCGGGTGGGACATGATCGTGAACCAAAACATGTTCATCGAGCAGCTCGTGCCGGGGATGGTCATGCGCAAGCTTACCGACGCCGAGATGGACGCCATCCGCGAACCGTTCACGGACCCATCGACCCGCCTGCCACTTTGGCGGTGGCCCAACGAGATCCCCATCGGTGGCGAGCCGGCAGACGTCCACCAGATCGTGACCGCCTACGCCGCCAAGCTTCAGGAATCCGACCTGCCCAAGCTGCTGTTTCACGCCGACCCCGGCGCTATCACCCCGCTGCCCATGGTGGAGATGATCAAGCAGAGCTACAAGAATCTGAAGACGGTGGACATCGGTCCGGGCGTCCACTACTTAATGGAGGACAACCCGCACCTGATCGGTGAGGAGATCGCCGCCTGGTACAAGACTTTGTGAGGTTCCTGTGCCGGCCCGCTGCGGCTCACACCACGAAGTCCCTCACTACCCCTAAGACGATACGTGACGACCACCAAGGCAATAACCCTGAACGCAATTGCCGTTCAGGGAATTGAGACCATTACCTATCGTGCTTACTCTAGAGTAAACCAAGACGGGTTGTCGATGTTGTAACCGCCGGTTCGTCGTAGAACTGGACCCAGGGCCGAGGGCCAGAGAACATTGAGCTGTAGCGGGAAGCAAGAGATGTCAACGGTATCTAAAGAGCTGTCGCCAGCGGGCAAGGTGTCCACCATTCGAAAGAACTGGGTGCTCTTCGTGGTCTCTCTGACGACCTTCATGGTGTTCGTCGATGCGACGGTGGTCAACACTGCGTTACCAGCAATCGCGAGGGATTTCGCGGCCCCTAACTCCACGCTTCAGTGGGTGGTGAACAGCTACTCGTTACTCGTCGCTGGACTTCTGCTGGTAGGAGGTACCACTGGGGATCGCTTCGGCCGCCGGAAACTCCTCGCTTTCGGTGCGGTCGTATTTGGGGGAGCGGCCGTCGGCGCGGCTCTGTCGCCGAACACTACCGTGCTGGTCCTGATGAGAGGCCTTCAGGGCGTTGGCGCGGCTTTCATGCTGCCGTCGACGTTGTCGATTATCACCGACGTGTTCGAACGGCATGAGCGCGCCAAGGCGATCGCCGTGTGGACGGCTGTCGGCGGCATAGCCGCCGGCCTCGGACCGGTGCTTGGCGGACTCCTGGTAGACAACATCAGTTGGGAGGCTGTCTTCTGGCTCCATCTTCCTGTGGTCGCGATTATCCTCGTGGGTCTCTCGGTAGTTCCTGAGTCGCGAGACTCGCGTCACACCCCGATGGACGTTCCTGGCGCCATCCTTGGAACCGGTGGCCTTCTCGCGGTCGTCTACGGAATAATCCAGGGGCCTGAGAGCGGTTGGACCTCAACCGAGATCCTCTTTTCCTTCGCTCTCGGTGGCGTGTTACTGGCCGCGTTCGGGTTGGTCGAGGCTCGCAGCTCTCATCCGATGCTGCCTATTCGCTATCTCAAGCAGCGTGACTTCATAGGTCCTGCCCTGGTGATCTCGGTCCTCCTTATCGCCATGTCTGGAGTCTTCTTCTTCACGACGCAGTTCCTCCAGCTGGTACAGGGCAGAAGCGCGCTCATGGCGGGGGTAGCCATCACTCCCATTGCCGTCACCATGATGTTGGGGGCTGGAATCGCGGCGACGGGTGGCAAGTCATTAGGCCCCAGGGCTCTGTCGATCCTGGGAGGCTTGATCATTATGGGCGGAATGGCCGTCCTGGCGTTGATCGAGGTCGACGCATCGTACGCTGTGCCGATCATCGGGATGGCTCTTTTCGGATTCGGGATGGGCATCGTCATGCCGACGGTGACCGACACGATAATGGCCGCAGTTCCCGTTGACGAGGCTGGGATCGGATCATCTATGAACGATACGAGCCGGGAGTTCGGGTTCGCCCTGGGAGTGGCTATCCTGGGCTCAATCGTCACCAGCATCTACAGGAGCAACGTGACCGAAGGTCTGGCCGACGTGGCATCGAGCCAGGTCGTGAGGAGCGTTGCGGACAGCCTTGGGTCGTTGGGGCAGGTCACGAGCCTGCTCCCACCGGACGTCGCCTCCGCCGTGACGATCGTTGCGAACGGGGCATTCGTCGACGCCATGCGGATCGGAGTGTTGGCAGGGATCGGGATCGTCGGGCTCTCAATTGTGGTATCCCTGCTGACGATGCCGAGCAAAATGCGACGCGCGCAGGCCGAGCTCGATGAGAGTGATGCCCCCGACGACTGGACGCCGGCAGCCACCGCCGGGGTGCCCCAGACCGGAGATTAGTCGACCAGAGCCGCAGGAAGCGGCTGTTTAGGGGCAAAGAGCGAGGCCGCCGGTAACAGGTCCACCGGCGGCCTCGCTCGTCTGGCTGAGCCAGAGGTCGGTGCTTAGAGCGCGGGGTCGACGGGCTCGGGCTCTACCGACGGCGGCTGAGGTGGCGAAACCGGGTCGTCGCCGTCCTCGAGATCGTGGACGATCAGGCACCCTTCCTCGCCCCCGAAGGTTACGTAGACGGTTCCTCCGGCCAAACCGCAGTCAACCTCGTTGGCTTCGGCAGGGGACTGCACGACGTATCCGGGCTCGCCGTCCACGAACAGGGGCTCCGGCTCGCCCACCCCGATGAGCGTGAGCTGCTCCGGGCTACACGCATTGATGTTGTGAACCAGGTTGCACTGGTCGGGGTCTATGTCGTCGATGCTGGTGACGAGGCGCTGACCACCAGAGGGCTTGGGCTCTCCCTCGCATGCGGTTATGTTGTGAAACAGGTTGCACTGGTCGGGGTCTACGTCGTCGATGCTGGTGACGAGGCCCTGACCACCAGAGGGCTTGGGCTCTCCCTCGCATGCGGTTATGTTGTGAATCCGGTTGCACTGGTCGGGGTCTATGTCGTCGATGCTGGTGACGGGCCGCTGGCTGGACCCGACGTCGGATACCCGCTCCTCGTCGGCGGGGTCACTTTGGGTGATCTCCCCAGGTAGCGGCTTCGGGCCGTCGTCGTTGTCGCCCCAGCCGCCCGTCAGCGTGAACGCACTGATGGTGGCGGCCGTTGCCAGCGCAAGGGTCAAGCCGATCAAGATGCCCCATCGTCTCTTCATTGTCCGATTTCCTTCCTCCGAACGATTCTGCGGTGTGTAAGCGGTTCCATAATTGAAGACGGCGTCGATGGCCAAAAGGTTCCATTGGACCTGCTGCCGGGATTGGAGACGAACCTTACGAACCGAAGGCGGCGTGAGGAAGGGTCGGGGAAGAGAGGACCGGAGCGTCCCCGCCGGATTCTCGGAACGACGGCGAGGGCTACGAGTTCAGGTAGTGGCTGGTCTCATCGACGTGGGGGCTCCAGTGCGATCCCATGAAGTAGACGATTCCCCTGGCGCCGGCGTCGAGGGCCAGCTGGACCTGGGACAGGACCACGCCCGCCTGGGTCTCGACCGGTGCTCCGCTGGTGATCCCGAAGTCGCACGACGGCATGAACCAGACCGGGTGCCCCGATCTCTGATACCTCTTGAGCCGGGACTGGAGCGACCGCACCCGGTCGTCCGAGAGATCGTAGTCCCAATCGACAATGGTCGTGTCCCTGGGGATCTGGGAGGCGATCTCCTCGAAGTGATCCTCGAAGACCCAGGGGACGGTGAAGGTGAGACGACGGCCGCCCGGCAAGAGCCGCTTGACAATCGGCTCGAGGTCCCCCTTTTGAAAAGATAGATTCGTTTGCATGAAGAAGCGGCTGGCGGCCTGGTCGGTCGCAGACAGCAGGTCAGCGCCGGCCTCGTCCCGGTACCTGGCCTGGCAAGTACCACAGAAGCATGGGTCGGTGAACTCCGGAGGGTGGAGGACGACCCCGCTGAAGCCGTGGTACCGGGTGAGACACTCCTCTATGAGCTTGCGCGGGTAGCGGCGGGCATCCTGCTTTGTGGCAGAGGACGCCAGAGCCCACCTGAAGCCGCCCCTGCCGGTTGTGGGTGGACAGTTCGGGACGCGTCCGCGCGAAGCCCCTGGCGTGTCCCGTCGTGGAGAATACCGCGGCGACTTCGACGTTCTTCTCCAGTGCGTGATCCAAGACCTGCTGGAAGAAGTCGTCGGCGACGTTGGGGTGGCCGCTCTCGGCGCACTCCGGGTAGTGTTCGCTCAGGAACGGCAGATCGTCTCCGGTCAAGAAGATGAACAGGGTGTCGGTTCCGAGCCGGACCAGGGAGTCGATCCGCCGCCTCCACTCGGGGAGGTCCCACCTGCTGGTCCAGCTACTGCCGATCGACGAGGCGGCCTCGTAGTCGCCCACGCCCAGAAAGAGGTAGTAGCCGTAGTGGTCCGCGTCCTTCATCGTGTTCCCAAGACAAGCGTCGGCCGCGCGTGCCTACCCAATACCCTGCAACCCGTGCCCCGTCCCCTAGCTCCCCAGGTGGTGCTGCTCGTAGTGGTGGCGGAGGATGTCAGTGCCGTAGTCGGCGTCGGCATCTCGCAGCACGGAGTGGACGTGGTTGGCGTCGTTCTGGACGTTGTCGTGCTCCATGATGAAGCTTCCGCCCTCTAGGCGGTGGAGCCGGAAGTAGTGCCCCTGGCCGCGCTCGGAACCCCCGGCCCACGCGAACAGCAGGCGGTCGATGCCGCCCGCCATCAGCTTGTCCATCATCTGCTTGGCCAGGTCGTCGCTGAGCCGGCCGACGTACTGGTTGACGAGCTTGAGCAGAAGCTCCTGTTGTCCCTTGTTCATCTTGCCCGCCGGAAGACCCTCCGGAGGGAGGATCGAGCCTGGTCCGTCGACTATCTGGGGCCCGTTCGTGGTCATGATGTCCAGGGGCGCCATCTCACTGACGATCGCCTGGGACCGTTGCCCACGATCGAGGCCGTTCAGCAGCTCCCTGGCGATGTCCTCGCACTCGCCAAGAATCCTCAGTCCCTTTTGGGGGCCGGACAGGACCTCGGCCGGGTTCGCGCCGAGGAAGTTCGGAGTAGACGATATGAGACCGCCGTCGACGACGGTGAACCCGAGGTAGACGTGGTGCCCATTGACGCTCCACGACCACGGGTCGCCGCCCGCCGGGTCGCCGAAGACCCTCAAATAATAAAGGCCGGGGTCGCGATCGAACGCCAGCGTACCTGCCGTCGACTCCAGGTCGTTGAGGATGGCCTCGTGGTCCATGATCGCCCGGGTCTTGTCGGTGCCGCTGGCCGACATGCCGGTCGAGATCATCTCGTAGGCGAGCTGCCGCTGCTCGTCGTCCATCGCCTTGATCGGTAGTCCGCGCAGCGCAAACGGTGCGTAGTGCCAGAGCAGCCGCTCCCAGTGATCGGCCGAGAATGAGGCCCTTGCGCGCTGGTCCGGATTCAGCGAGTCCAGGAACCGGGAGCCCGTCTCGGACATCCGGCGGGCCACCTCCGGAAGCCTGGCCCTCTCGAACGCCGCCGGTTCGACGGTCTGCTGTGTCATTTTGGTAACCACCTCCGGAGGTCGCTTGAATGCCCCGGCCGGACCCTCGCCACGGTTGCTCAGACGCCGACCCGCGAGAAGAACTCCGGCACGCCCTTGATTCCCAGGTTCGCCCTGTGCAACGCTCCCGCGCCGGGTCCCTCCTTGGCCTTGTTCTCGCCACCGGCCGTCGTAACGTAGATGTCGGTGAAGTCATCGCCGCCGAAAGCCAGACTGGTCACCTTCGCGGCCGGGATCTCCAGCCTCCGTTCCTCGGCTCCATCCGGGCTGTACCGGAAGACCGCCGACCCCTCCCATCGAGCAGACCAGACGTAGCCTTCGGAGTCCACCGTCATTCCGTCGGGGAGTCCGCCATCGGAGGGGGTCTCGACGAAGGTGCGCTGGTTGGAGATGGCCCCGGTCCCGACGTCGTAGTCGAAGACGTAGATCTTGAACGCGTGGGAGTCGGTATAGTACATCTGCCGGTGGTCGAGTGTGAATCCGATCCCGTTCGACGTGGCGATGCCGTCCACGAGCGGATGGAGCGAGCCGTCGAGTTCTAGACGGTAGAGGGTTCCTGTCTTGCCGTCGGAGCCGATCGTGCCGCAGAAGACCCTGCCGGCGGGGTCGGCCGCCACATCGTTGAACTTGCTTGCCACGCCCTCCGGCACCTTCTGAACGACGCGGTCGACCCGCCCGTCGCGCCAGACGGCTACCGATCCATTGGTCGTGAACAGCAGCAGGCCCCCGTCCTCTTGGAACGTGAAGCCGCCGACGCCCTCGCCCTCGTAGAACTGCTCGTGCCGCCCGCTGGCTGGATCGTACCGGAACATCCGGCCCGTTGGGATGTCCGTCCAGTAGACCTTCTTCTCCGCCGGGTGCCACAGCGGCCCCTCACCGATCTCGCAAGCATAGTCGGCGATAAGCTCAGTCTCCACGAGGCTCTCCTATCTGCGACCGCCTCCGGCCGGTGGCCCTCCGGGTGGGAGGCGGGAGTGGGATCGTCAGCCGCCTCTGAACCGGAAATCAGAGGATTGGCCCGGATGCTCGGAGCGGGCCGGCGGCTTCGCCGCTCCACGCCCAAAGACGCTCGGAGACTAGAACGGGCGGGTCCGACTAACTCGGCCCGCCCGTCGGTCCAAACGAAGTCGATCCAGAGGGTGACTACTTGTCAGCGGCCTTGCTCAGCTCTGCTCCGGCGCTGAATCCCACTCGCTTGTGGGCGGCGACGGTTATCAGCTCACCGGCCTTGCCTCCCCGTATGGGGCGGACCCGCCTGGCCTTGACCTGACGGACTTCAAAGGCGCCGAACCCGGTTAGAACAATCCGGTCGCCGGCAGCCAGCGCAGCCTGGATGCTGTCGAGAACGGCGTTGAGGGCTGCCTCGCCCTGCGCCCTGGACCCGCCCACGCTTGTAGCCACTCGAGCGGCCACGTCACTCTTCCTTAGCGTCACCATAGATCGGACCCCCTTGAAAAATTCCCTCGGCCCCTACGCCGCGTAGGGGCCCGCTTTACGACCCGCCATAGGCGCCCCGATGGTATGGGCATTGGGCCGGGTTGTCAACCCCCAAATCCGGTCGAGAGCGACTTCGTTTCTCGTGAGAGCGCTGCCGGAACAGAGAAGGGGTTGGTGTTTTCCCCGATCGTGATTTCTCGTAGCCTGCCCCGCGCCTGAAACAGCATGGTAAATCCGGTACCAAAGGACCATGCCGCACGGAGCTTTTCACCATATCTTATGGAGGGATCGGTAAAGAAGGGTAAGTAGCGCCGTATGACGAGCCTCAAGACTAATCTTCTGGGTAGGCGAGGGCAGATCAAGAAGAGCCTGCTGTACCCGGTCGCCGGCGGGGTCCTGATGGGACTCTTCGTCGGCAACTTCTCGCTGGCCTCGCCGCTCGTCAACGGCGGCTCCCTCATCTCGTGGCCCGGCTACATCGCGGCGATTGCCGCGGTCGCGGTCCTCCTCAAGATGGTGTTCAACCGTGTCCAGCAAGCGAACGCCCGCAACTTCGCCAACGTGCTCGAGCAGCGGGCTCGCCTGGAAAAGCTCCTGGAGAGGGTCATCAATGCCCAGGAGGACGAGCGGACGCGCCTGGCGATGGAGCTCCACGATTCGCCGGTCCAGTGGCTCACGAGCGCGGTGTACCGGCTGGAAGCGTGCCAGGAGTATTTCAAGCGGGGCATGCTCGAAAAGGTTCAAAACGAGATGGAGCAGATCCAGAACGTGCTGGACACGACTCTTGCCGAGCTGCGCCACGCGGCCTCAGCCCTCCATCCCCCCGAGCTGGAGAAGGTCGGTCTGGTGAAGGCGATCGCGCGTTACGCGGACACATTCGAGCGCGACACCGAGATCGCGTGCCTCGTCGAGGAGACCGGCGCCGTCCCGCGTCTCCCAGCGCCGGTGGAGCTGGCGGTGTTCCGGGTCGTACAGGAGTCCCTATCGAACATCCGGAAGCATTCTCAGGCTTCCAGGGTCAAGATCAATCTGGGTTTGGGCGGCAGGATGCTGAGAGCGTCCATCACTGACAACGGCGTTGGGTTCGAGCAGGATGAGAGCCGAGAGGGCTCCGGCGCCGAAAACCTCGGACTACCGGGCATGGGGGAGCGCGCCCGCATGATCGGCGGCACGCTGTCGGTCCGGTCGGCGCCCAACGCCGGGACACAGGTGATCCTAATGGTGCCTTATACCGAGTCGCAAGAAACACCGACGGAAGAGGCCCCGCGGCCCGCCGCGTCCAAGGCTGAGCCGCTGCGCCAGGGAATGCAGGTGAAGGTATGAGTAAGATTCGAGTCTTCCTGGTCGACGACCACCACGTGGTCTGCGAAGGGCTGCGACGGATGCTGGAGCAGGAGGAGGACCTGACAGTAGTCGGCGAGGCCCAGAGCGGCGAGCAGGCCGTTGCCGTACTCAAGGTCACCCCTGTCGACGTAGTCCTGCTGGACATACGGATGCCCGGGATGGACGGGATCGACACGCTCCGGGCGCTGAAGCGGAACCTGCCGGATCTGACGGTAATAATGCTGACCTCCTATGGCGACGAGTATCTCAGTCCGTCGATCGACGCCGGCGCCAACGGCTACATGCTGAAGCGCGCCAACCGTGCCGAGATGGTGAAAGCCATCCGTGAGGCGGTCGACGGGGGAGCTCCGCTCGACTCCCAGGTAACGCCCGGACTCATCAACCGGCTGCGAAACCCATCTCAGCCCCTCTCTCCCAGGGAGGCCGAGGTACTGCAGCTCGTGGCGTCCGGACACAGCAACAAGGCGATCGGCTTAGAGCTGGGCGTGTCCCCGACGACCACCAAGAACCACCTGACGTCCATCATGCAGAAGCTGGACGCGAACGACCGAGCCCACGCGGTGACGCTCGCTCTCCGCAAGGGTTGGATAGCCAATCCTCTTTAGGGCTGGTCCGATGGAATGCGACCGAACGCGACATTCGGGTTCGGCCCTTCCTCACCCTGGTTGATTGGAGAGCTGACATGGTTACGGCAACCGACAACAGTCTCAATGCGCCGGGCCTGCGAGTAATCTCGACGGGCAGCAAAGAGCTGGACAAGAAGATGGGCTCCGGTATTCCTCTCAACTCCTTGACGCTCATCGAGGGGGAGTCGGGCGCCGGCAAGAGCACGCTCGCGCCATCTCCTCTGGGGTGCGATGACGGCGGGTGAGAACGCGCTCCTGTACACGACTGAGAACACAGTTCGAAGCCTGCTGCGTCAGATGGACAGCCTCGGCATGGACGTTACCAACTACTTCCTGCTGTACAAGCTCCGCATCTTCCAGATTCACGTGAACGCCGAGACCGTCGACGCCGACGCCGCGTTCGGAGCTCTCGTCTCCCACATAGGCAGCTATCCCAACTACAGCGTCGTCGTCTTGGACTCCCTCAGCACGTTCGTCACACAGGCGAGGGAGGAGCAGATCCTGGCCTTCTTCACCCGCTGCAAGTCGCTCAGCGACAGAGGCAAGGCGATCATCCTCACCGTCCACTCTCACGCGTTCGACGAGCGGGTGCTGACCAGGGTCAGATCGCTGTGCGACGCGCACCTACGCTTCCTGGTCACCCCCAAGGGCTCGGAGCTGGTCAAGACCATGGAGGTCGCCAAGGTGAGGGGAGCGGACCTCCCCACCGGCAGCATCGTTGGGTTCGCCGTCGAGCCTGGGATCGGAATGCGGATTATCCCGATCAACAAGGCCAGGGCGTAGATTTGACCACCTCTACGGTCCAGCCTGAGACGGTCCACGGGCACAGCGAGGACCCGTTCGCCTGCCCTGTGTTCCGGCTGCTCCCCGACCAGCTTCAGGAGGAGTCCAGGAGCAGGCCGTTCCTATGGGATTACCTCCATACCCTGGCCGTGGACGAGATCGGCGTTCCCGAGTACGCCGAGACTCTCGAAAACGTCCATCGCGACCTGGCCAGGCCAAATCTGGTCTATCCGACAGGCGCCGGTGTCTACGCGCACATCTGCCCCGACATGGAGGACAGCCGGAACTTCTACGTATCGATCGAGCCCGCCCAGGTGCCGACTCTTCCGGAGCTGCTCCACACTGTCGACCTTCGTCTGATGGACTACGTGGAGACGCTGAAGGCGGCCGAGGACCCGAGCATGAGGGCCGAGCTTCTTCTGAAGTGCATCGACGATATCTGCACGCTCGTAGATCAGCCCGGAGGCCCGGCCGCGGATGCCCCTTCGATTAGGAGCCTGTTCAAGCGTGACAACGGGCTCCGCTTCCATACCAAGGAGTTTTCGGCCCTGATGAGGAGACTCACCGGCGGCGGGGACAAGATCGAGGTGAGCGCGCTCGAGTTGATGGGTCTGAAGTACGTCGTGCTCCGAGACAAGGTCGGACTGGGTGTGCTGGAGCCGCTCATAGGCGACCCGTATATCGAGGACGTCAGCTGCAGCGGACTCGGGAACCTGTTTCTCGAGCACCGGATTTTCGGAGGCCTGAAGGCCAGCATCGGTTTCGCGTCGGATCGAGAGCTCGACCGATTCGTCATCAGACTGTCCGAGAAAATCGGCAGGCCGGTGACCTACCGAGAGCCCATCGTGGACGCCGTCCTGCCCGACGGCTCCCGGGTGAACATCGTCTTCGGCGGAGATGTCTCGAAGCGGGGGAGCAACTTCACGATCCGCAAGTTCTCCGCCACGCCGATGAGCCTCCTGGACCTGATTTCCAGCGGCAGTCTCTCCCACGAGATGGCGGCCTACATGTCTTTCGTCCTGCGAGAGGAGATGAACGTCTTTATCTCCGGAGAGACCGCGTCTGGGAAGACGACCCTGCTGAACGCGCTCACCACGTTCATCAACCCCAACTCCAAGATCGTCAGTATCGAGGATACGCCTGAGCTCCAGGTGCCCCACATGAACTGGATCCGCGAGGTCTCCAGGGGAAGCACCAAGGAGGGCACGGCCTCGTCCGTCAGCATGATGGACCTGCTGAAGGCGGCGCTTCGCCAGCGCCCGAACGAGATCATCATCGGCGAGATAAGGGGCGAGGAGGGTGCTGTAGCCTTCCAGGCCATGCAGACGGGCCCACGCCTGCATGGCGACGTTCCACGCTGCCACGGTCGAGAAGCTGATTCAACGGCTGACCGGCAGCCCAATCAACATCCCGAAGGTGTATATCGACAACCTCAACGTCGTCGTCATCACCAGCGCCGTGCGGCTGCCCAACGGCAAGACGGCCAGGCGGATCGTGAGCATCAACGAGATAGTCGGCTACGATCCGAGCTCGGATGCGTTCTCTTATACGGAAATCTTCAAGTGGAACCCTGCCACGGACACCCACGAGTTCCCCGGATACCGAATCAGCTACCTGCTGGAAGAGATCATCGCTCCCAAGCGTGGCATGCTTCCGGCCAACAAGTACAACATCTACGGCGAGCTTCAGCAGCGTGCCGCCGTCCTGAAGAAGATCGAGGAAAAGAACGTCGGTGACTTCTATGACTTCCACAACGTCCTCTCCAGGGCCTATCGAGAAGGTCTCTTCCGATAACATGTATGTGGCGTTCGACCTTCTGTCGAACCTCACATACATGTCGAGCCTCTCGGCGGCCCACTCCTCGAGGGAGTTAATACTGCGCAAGGCGGGCGAGCGAGCCCGTCTTAAGACCGCGGTGATTTTTCAACACGTCCACCTCCTGGCGCAGCGCCTCGGACTCGAGTATGTCCAGGCCCTCCAACTGGTCGCGGAGAAGGCGAAGGCCAAGAGCATCAAGAGCCTCCTGCTCCGCTTCGCGAGCACAATGGCCTCCGGCGAGTCCGAGCAGGAGTTCATCCGTGAGGAGACCAGGGTCGAGGGCGTCAGGTACGCCAACCAGTACGAGAGAAGCATCGAGAACCTGAGGAAGTGGACCGACGCCTACGCGGCACTTCTGGTGTCGGTCAGTCTCATCGTGGTCGTAGCGCTAGTCTCGACCCTGATGGGGGCGATTGAACAGAGCTTCGTGCTCATCATCGGCGCCGTGATGTTCCTTATCCCCGCCGGTGGCGTCTACGTGATCCTCCGCAGCGCGCCGTACGAACAGATCACCTATGAGGGAGAGTCCCTTGGTCCACCGGATCGGCGGACCGCAAGGACTCTCCTGCGGACCCTGGGCCTCATCGGGGTCATGGCCGGATTGCTCGCCGCCTACCTGTTCGGGGTAGGGGAGGGCCTCTTGATCTTTGGGCTATTCATCCTCCCCGCCGGGTACTTCGCCACGCGAGACGACGGAAAGGTCACGGCCATCGACAAGGAGGTGGCCACCTTCATCAGGGCGCTGGGCGATATCGCCGGCGCGACCGGGACGACCCTGGCGTCTGCGTTGCGCAAGCTCGACCTGGAGTCCATGGGCAGTCTGGCTCCGGACGTCGTCAGGCTCAGGGACCGGTTGGGGAGCGAGCTGCCGACCGAGCTCTGCTGGGAGCGATTCAAGGAGGAGACCGGGAGCGAGCTGCTCAAGCGGTCCACCGAGATGCTGGTGGACGGAGTCGAAGCGGGCGGGCGAGCCGAAGAGATCGGGGATATCGCGGCTACGTACGCCTCAACTGTGTCGGAGCTGCGTGAGACGCGCCGCCTGACCTCGTCTAGCTTCTCCTTCCTCGTCATCCCAATGCACGCGGCCATGACAGGGCTGCTCTTGTTCATCCTGGAGATCATCAGCAGCTTCAACTCCAGACTCAGCGACGCGGCGCTCGGACTCACCGATATCTCGGCGGAGGCGACCGTCGCGCTGAACCGCAGCGGCGGCCTTTCGATGTTCGAGGCCCAGGACCTTACCCTCATCTCCGCGATGATCGCCATGGTGGTGGTTACGCTGACCGTCTCCAATGCCCTCGCCTCCAAGGCCGCGGCGGGCGGGAACAACCTCAAGATCCCCTTCTCACTCGGCATCATGAGCGTCATATCGGGGGCGACGATGATCATGGTGCCCAAGATCGCCAATTCTGTATTCGGAGTTTAGGAGCATCACAATGCCGAAACTATCAGATCTGTCGGGCCTGTCGAATCTCATCCCTCGTGGGAGCTCTGGAGACGAGTCGAGCTCCGACGAGCCGGCCGCGCGGGACGACCAGCCGGGCAACCCTCAGAGGTCCACGAGCAAGTCCGTGGAGTCGGACGATTTCAACGCCGATCTCAGGGAGCTGTTCGAGGAGAGGGCTGCCACCGATCCGGAGCTCGACTCCCTGCTGGAGGGAGTGGAGCCGATCGAGGCTCAGGACCTTTTGGCCGAGCTGCGGGCGCTCACCGAAGAGATCACGGGCAAATCAGCTTAGTAGCCGGGCGATTCGGAACGCGCGAAACCGTTTCGAGGAAATCGCTTGGGAGGAATGGCCGATGGACAGCCAACCAACAGAAAAGATTATCCGGGTGTACCACGTGGAGGACCAGGTCCTCCTTCGTGAGAGCCTCCACGTCCTTCTCGAGCTCGAATCAGATGTCGAGCTGGTCGGGGCGGCCGGTGACGCGGAGTCTGCTCTCGCCGAGCTCGACTCCGTCGAGGCCGATGTGGTGCTGATGGACATCCGGCTGCCGGGCATGGACGGCGTGGAGGCTACGAGGTTGCTGAAGCAGAAGCACCCGGGTCTCCCGGTGATCATCCTGACCTCGTACAAAGACGAGTTCCTCGGCCCGGCCTTCGAGGCGGGCGCGTCGGGCTATATCCTCAAGTCGTGCACCCGAAGCCAGCTGGTCAAGGCCATGCGCGACGCCCGCGAGAGTCAGACATCGGTCGATCCGTCTTTGATCGGCGGACTCGTCCAGCAGCTGGCCGACCTCCGCAGGGAGTCCGGGGCCTGGACTCCCTCCCCGAGGCAGCTCGACATCCTGAAGCTGGTCGCGCGAGGCACGAAACAGAGCGATATCCCGGCGGCCCTGTCGCTGAGCGACGCGGCCGTCGAGCGGGAGATGAGCGAGATCTGCGAAGGTCTGGCTGTCGAGGACCTGGCGCATGCCGTGTCCGAGGCATACAGGAGACGCATCCTAGACGCCGCGAACGCCGATACGGGGGATCCCATAGAAATCCTGCCGGCTCCGCCGGTCGAGGCGGTCGACGTCGAGCCCGTGGCGCCCGTCTCGGATACTGAGCCCGCGTCGGCTCCCGGCACCGGGTGCATTGCTTCCCATTCCCCCGAGGACTCGGAGGATGTTCCGGAAGAGTCCCCCGAGCGTTCGTTAGAGGAGCTCTTCGACGGCCGGGTGAAGCTCCGTGTCCCGGCGAGCGGCTCGGTCCAGCAGGTTATCAAGCTCGTCGCGGCGCTTCGCGAGAGATCCGAGTTCAGGCTGCTCTGGCTGGAGGGTAGGTACGAAGAAGAGGTCGCCATCCTGCTGCGGCTGCGAGAGCCGCTGGCCCTGAAGAAGATTCTCCTCGAAATGGGCGGTGTCGCACGGGTATATGCGTTTCGCCCTCGAGAGGAGGCCGGCTACGAGCACCTCCTCACGGTGCACCTGCTCCCACCGCAGCCGACAGCGGACGGCTCGGTGCATGCAGACGAGTCGCGCGCTGCGGCGGAGCCGCCCGTCGCCGCGTCCCCAGCCTCCCCTCGGTAGCAAACAACACACCCACCCCAGCGCTGACGCGTCGGCCACGACGTTGTGCGCCAGATAGAGGATTCCCCTCTGCCACCCCAAGCCCGCGTCCTCTTGCCGAGCCCTGCACCACTCAGGCGACCGTACACCTCATGCACCCTGGATGAAGACTGGGGAGCGCAGAAGGGCGAGGTCCAGGTCGCGGGGCTCGTATTCCGTGGGGCCGATACACGCGACGGACCGGCCGGCGGCGTTCAGTGGCCGTCCCACTGTCGGATCACCACTGGCAGGACGATGAAGAATGGGGAGTGCAGAGGGGCGAATCCTCTTTGCCGGGTGTCTGAGGGCGTCCCTCAGATGCACATCTTCCTCTCCTTGTTCCGATACTCAGTCGGTGGCGGTGCCTGGAATCGTTCTTCAGCCCCTAGCTACGTTCCTGATGAAGATCGGTCGGCCAAGGCACCGCGGAAGCAGACGACTGCCCCACAGGGATTTCATGGAGGGCCGAGGGGAGCACAGACCACGGATCCCAGCACAGGCGGGGTGGGTTGGCGGTCTAAGGCAGGGGAGAGGTTGTGGCGACGCCGTTGGGGGTCGACACAGCGACGGTTCCGACTGTGCCGCTCTGGATGGGAGGGACCAGCCAACCGATGAGCCTGACGGTCTCACTCGGGTTCCAGATCCCGGGCTCGTAAACCGTGGGACTGATGGACGCGACGGACCAGCCACCGTCAGCGGGTGGCTGTCCAATAAAGAGGTGGTCGATGTACTTGGTGCCGAAATTGCCTGCGCTGAGGCCGTCGGCGTATATCCGAATGGCGTCGATGTCCACGCTGTTGTCGAACGAAACGCCGGACGCCTCGACTACCCCGTCGATGATGAGAGTGAACGTGTTGGTGTCCAGGTCCGCATCTACTCGTATCGTGTGCTCATCGCTTTGTGAAGGTCCACCGCTCACGACGGCGACCTCGGTCACCGTGGAGGCGTTGACGTAGCCGAATCCTTCGTGGTTCGACATTCCGTCGTTGGGTCCGGCCCACTTGAGGTTCACCGCTACTCCGTCGTTGTCGCTGGCGCTGGGGTTACTGAACAGAGAGTTGTTCCCCAGCTGCATCCAAGCCGCATAGCCGCTCTCCGGGGCCGTTCGGTCCCAGTTGAACTGGAAGGTCCAGGTCAGTAGCCCGGACGATTGCAGTGGAAACGTGTGGACGACGATGGGACGGTTGGGTCCGTCGTCTGTCGTGAACGCCAGAGTGCTGGTTGCGATAGAAGCCTCAGAGCCACCGGCCTCGGTCTCAAGCCATCCGTTGCCGACCGTTGCGCTATCCGGGCGATCGAAGTCGTCGGCGAACGCGGTGACGACCGTCGCGGTCGAATGGGTCAGGTGCTGGATGACGTCGTTACCCGAGTCGTCCTTGTACTGGACTATGACGTCCATGCCTGGAAGGTCGTAGATGGGGTTGCTGCCGGTGTTGTCCAGGAGGATCGAGAGATCGTACCCGCGCGCGGTGGTGCTTGCGATGTTGAGCCCGGTCCTTGCGCGTTCCCCCGACAGCTTGACGGCCTCGGTTATGGAGACGCCCACGGACGTGCTCGTGAAGAGGGTGGCGCGGCCCATCATCATAACCGCGGTGAGCATCACGCCGAAGATCATGAGTCCGGCTAGGCTGATCCCCATGTCGCGCTAAACGCTGAACGCTTTTTGGGCGGCGACCGCGTTGTGCGTGAAGAACTGGACCAGGTAGTCGCCTGCGGGCAGCGCAGACAGGTAGATGGTGATCTTGCTGGTCGCCGACGGCCTCCAGCTGGTATCGTCCTCGATGATGAAGTCCCAGTACTGGGCGCCGGCGCCGTAGGGCAGCCGATCGTAGCTGGTGGCCGTCTTCAGGAAGATGTCCGAGCGGTCTATCGCCAGTATCTCGGAGGCTCCGATGTTCTTGACCCAGACGTACACCCTGTTCAGGGACGTGTCGCTGGCGACGTGAATGATCTCGATGTCGGTCTTGATCCGCTGAGTGGCGGCCTCCTGCGAAGAGATGAGGGCGTTGCTGCTCTTCCCAACCGAGGGAAGTAGGGCGTTGATTACCATTACGGCGGCCACGACCGCGGCGATCGTCAGGAGGGCGGTAGTTAATACCTTATCCATGGTGCCCCGGCTGAGCCGGTGCCTGGCCGTAACCCGGCAGCTGGCCTCCGGCGGGATACCCAGGGCCGTATATGATCCCGTGCAGCTGAACCAGCGTGTCCAGCAGACTGTCGGCGGTGAACTCCTTGGCGTCCGACTCTTCGGGCAGCGGGTTGAGCTTGGCCACCTGGAGGATAAGCTTCTCAATGAGGGGAGGCAGATGCCCGGTCAGCTTGTAGGCTTCCAGCAGACCCTGCAGGTGCTCCACGCCGAGCCTCCCCTTGGCGGTGGCAAGGAGATAGGCGACTGGAAGGGGCGAACAACCGGGCAATGGGTTTCGAACCTACGACCTTCTCGGTGCCGCAAGAAGGCTAAACCCGAATCCACCGAAGGACGGCCTTGGGGACAGCCCATGAAGAAGCTAGAGGGTGCTCCTCTGAATCTGGGATAATGGTTTTGGAACAGAAACCCGCGCGGAAACAAGGAGCACCCAATAGATGCTGCCACAGAACAAACCCGACCGTATCCGCATCCTCTTTGACGACCATCGCCTGGTGGCCAATGCCGGCCTGCTCGTGCCGGCCACCCTCGCCCGGCACCTGGGCCTGCGAGAACTCGTCGACCATCACCTTGACCTCGGCGGCGCGCCGGGACGGGCGAACACGGGGGACAAGATGCTGACGCTGGTCGCTTCCGCGCTGGCTGGCGGCGACTGCATCGACGACGCCGATGCGCTGCGCGCTGGTGGGACGGTCGGTGTTCTAGGCTGCGTGGTCAAGGCGCCATCCACCCTGGGGACCTTCCTGCGCAGCTTCCGGTGGGGGCATGTCCGTCAACTCGACCGCGTGAGCCGCCAGTTGTTGGCCCGGGCCTGGGCCGCTGGGGCCGGACCCGGCGACTCGCCCCTGACCATCGACCTGGACTCGACCATCTGCGAGACCTATGGACTGGCCAAGGAGGGAGCGCGCCACCACGGCTATACCGGCAAGCGGGGCTATCACCCCCTGTTGGCCGTCGCCGCCGGCACCGGCGACGTGCTGATGTCCCGGCTGCGCGAGGGCCGCGCCAACACCGCTCGGGGCGCCGCCCACTTCCTGCGTGAAACGGTGAGCCGGGTTCGCCGTGCCGGGGCCAGCGGGCAACTTACGGCGCGGGCCGACAGCGGCTTCTACGCCCACGCTCTCGTCGCCGCCTGTCGTGAGATGGATGTCCGCTTCTCCATCACCATCCGCCAGCACAAAAGCCTGCGGAACCTGATCGAGGCGATTCCCGATGCAGACTGGACGCCGGTCCCCTACTGGATGGACGGCGCCGCCGATGTGGCGCAGACCACCTACACCCCCTTCCGGACTGAGCCCGGCGCCGCACCGGTGCGGCTCATCGTCCGGCGGGTGAAGCCCACGCCCGGTTCCCAACTGGCCCTCTTCGCCACCTACAGCTATCACGGCTTCATCACCGACCGGGACGGAGAGACCCTGGAACTGGAGGCCGACCACCGCCGCCACGCCGAGATCGAGAACGCCATTCGAGACCTCAAGTACGGCGTCGGTCTGAACCACATGCCGTCCGGCCGCTTCGCCGCCAACGGCGCTTGGCTGGCGGTACAGGTGATGGCCCACAACCTGGCCCGCTGGACGGCGCGGATCGGTCTGGGCGAGCAGATCGCGACCACCAAGACCCTTCGGCGACGGTTCTTCTCCCTGGCCGGACGGCTCACCCGCTCGGCACGCCGCCTCACCCTGCATCTGCCACAGCGCTGGCCTTGGGAAACCCAGTTCAGTCGCGCCCTGGCACGGCTGCGAGCGATTCCACTCCCAGCCTGACGGCGCCCGTCCGCAACTGACCCGCCATCCGCCCAACCGAACGTCCCCGCAAACTCGCGCCAGTCCGGTCCGCGAGCACCTCTCGCCGCGTCCTCTCCCCGCCATCTCGCCCTACCCAACGTCCCCAGACGGTCACAAGGTCTCCCCGCGGCGGCTGAAGACAGACACCGGCCCCATTTACCCGAATCGTGCCCGGACCATCGCCTCCCTTTGCCCCTCATCACCCATTCTGCTGCTGCAACGTCATACCTTCGGTGGATTCGGGGTTAGACACTCCGGGGCTCACCATGCACTCAGTCTCCCGGCCAGCGGATTGTCAGACCTTGCGGCGGGAAGTCGACGCCGTGGTCCGCATCGTGCCCCTTGACGCGAGTGCAGTGGATGACGGTCGACATCTGCACTCGGGCTCCGCCCATCATGCTGTCCGCGTTCAGTCCGCCTCGCCCTCGGGCACATCCCACTTGATCTCGCCGTCCCACTTCCCCCGACCCCAGGCCTGATAGGTCCGGAACCCTATCAGCCGGACGGCCAGCTCGGGATCCCACTCCGCGTCGAGGAACGTCGGCCGGGTGATGTAGTTGATCCAGTGCATCATCTTGTTCGGGTCGTCGGAATACTGGTAGTACAGGTTTGACCGGTGCAGAGGCACGCCGAGAACGCCAGCCCACGAGACCTTCAACGCTTTGAGCTTGTCGTCGGAGATGTGGCCGCCGTCCACCAGGGCGCCCAGGTGCGGATGGTACTTCGGCGGCTTGCCCGGCGGGGCCTTATCGGGATCACCGAACCAGTCCCAACCCCGGAGCCCTCGGGTATAGCCATGCCGTTCCCTCAGCACCCGCCCCCACCTGGAGTGAAGGGCGCTTAGGTTTCGCGTGTCCCGATAGTACCGACGCCGCTCGAGCGGGATCGTCCCGTTAATGTAGCCCATCGACTCGATCTGACGGGCCTTGGGATACCATCGCGCCTTGCGTCGATCGTGCGCTTTGCCCCGACAATCGGGATCCCAATCGCGCCCACAGCACACCCGCATCGCATAGGCGTGTTCGTTGACGTCCGTGCCCCATTTGAACCAGACGGGACACGGGTCGAACGTGCCTTGCCACCCGCGTTCGGGGTCCGATCTGGCTAGAAGTTCAGGATAACCGGCCCGACGCCCGATCTCGGCCGGGCACATCTCCTCGACCAGGTCCGGGGCCGACACCTCTGAATCGCGATGCTCAAGTGAATTTACAAACCGCTCGATCATTTGCTTGCACCCGGAGCGGGGAGCGCAGGCCGGAAAGGATCGGGGCCTGACCCTCCCGCTGTAAGCTGCGGTAGGATCGTCCGAGCTAGAGTCTGCGGTCCGTGTTCGGTTGAGACGAGGCGATACGGCATGAACTCGGTCGCCAGATCCGCGAGCCCGTATTCGATGATCTCGAGCTTAGTCTTGAGCCAATGCCAGAGCATCCGCATCGACTGTCGCTCCCCCTGGTCGTCGTCTGTCAGGGGTTCGACTCTCATTTCGTAGGCGTCCATGTGGCCCGCGTCATCGGCGCTCGCAAACCTCAGAGTCGTCGAGCGGCCTCGTTTCGTGACCTGAGTGTCTTCAATCCCATAGTTCCGGAGGAGCTTGTCGATTTCCACTTGTGAACGGGAGGCAGAAACCTCGGTTCGCCTGTAAGGCGTGGCCGCCAGCTTCCTCGTCATCTCTGAGTACCTCCGAGCACCACGCAGCGCGGGCAGGGCCAATAGTCGGTGACGCGGGCCCACTCCGCCGGCCTGCCGGTATAGACACGGGCGACCATCCGGGGGCAATCCCGTTGAGGTGTGTTCCTGTGGTAGTAGCTGTCGTGCGAGCTCGCCACGTACGGCACCGAGAGGACGTCAGTCACTTTCCAGTGCCTCCAGACGGGTTTTTAGGGGGAGCGTGACTATCAAGTCAGCGTCCTCCCGGAGACGGTTGTCCAAAGTAGCGATCTTCGGAACGATCAGTATCACCGTCGCTCCCTTCGCTCGGGCCCCGACAACCGCCCGGCAAAAGTCCAGATTCGCGGAACTGGCGCTCCGCCGAGCGTCCGCGTAGAGATAGGCGTCCGGCACCAAGACCGCCCGGCCCCCACGGAGGGCCTCACTTCCTTCAAGTTGCTCGAGCTCCCCGGCTCCAGCCGGCCCGATAAACTCCGGCTTCAACCCGAGAACGCTGGTGCCGCTTGTCCCGGTTGCGATAATGACGAGTCGCCCGACGGATTCCGGAGGTCGGACGGGGGGATCCCCCCCAACGAGGGTCCGGGTTTCGTCGCTCAACATCTCATGTCCGGGTCGATGTACCTCCACTTCAAGAGCTGGTAGACGACCGCCTCGGTCGGACAGGCGATCTCTCGACCCTGTTCGTCGACGACGCCGGCGTAGGGTTTCCCGTGGAGCCCTAGTTGCTGAAATCGTGCCATTGCACGCCGGACATAGTCGGCGGGGCCGGTACGGACGAATTGCATCATTCCCCAGTTGTCTGCGTCGGTAATGAAGATGTCGACCGCCATGTCAGAGTCGACGTGTACGAGGTAGATGTTCCGGTCGCCAAATGCCCCGCGGTTGTGGAACCTGCCCTCCGCGAGGTGGATAATCAGAGCCTCCTTCAGCTGGGAAACCTGTTCGTCCATACGCTCTGCGTCAAACATGTCTCTGGTCGAGGCCCGAGTGTAGTAGCGGGGGACCGCGACGAGCTCGACGTCTCCGATGTCGGGCCGGCCGCGGCGGATCGAGCCGGCGATCTCGATCCGCTCACAGAACGGCTCGAGCATCGCGGTGAGAAGGTTCGCGACGCCGAGAGCTCTACCGTAGGGGACGCGGGTTTTCGTGGTCATGTCAGCCTCCCTTGGGACCCGTTTCCATCCAACCGCTCTCCACTGTCGACACAGCCCTGACAGATCATCGGGGCGTCCAGGTCGCATCCGTTCGGGCCGATAGGGCATCCCTTGAAGCCAAGCTCCCGGAGCTGGGCGTCCAGCTGGTCCCACTGGTCGAGCGACGCCAGGATCGGGATGTTGAGCGGAGACTCCGGCCGATCCGCGGCGTCGAGCCAGCGAACCGTCATCCACTTCTGCCCTTTGCGGAGACGCTCGACCATCTTGTCGATGCTCGGGACCACGACGCACGTCCGGCTAGTCATTTTCTTTTTCCTCGTCCCACGGATCCGACTCGGAAATAACACCCGAAACACCCGAGACCCCCGAATCCTCGCCTACACCGGGCTCGCCGACTACGGTGTTTTCTGCCGGGGCCGCGGGTGTTTCAGGAGGGTCCCCGCCCGAGGTCAAAAGGCTCGTTTGGACCGGCTTACCGGCGTCGCGGGGGTCCGCGGGGCGAAGGTCTCGGGTGTTTCGGGTGTTTATTCCCGATCGATTTGCTGCCTCTCGGGTAAGCGCGAGCATCCATCCCTGGTTGCGGGTCCGGCTGTCTTTGCCGGCCCGTGTGATTCTGAACGGCCCGAAGACTCGATCTCTCTTGCCGGCGAGCGCGTGCCCAAACCTCTGTTGCCCGCCGAGCATCGCTCTCCCGGCCCACAGATCGAGGAGGAGGTCGTTTTCGCGAGCGACCCCGTAGACGTCGCGGGCCGTGACCACTCTGCCGCCGTACTTCTCGTACCAGACGGAGCACAGGAGGCCCCATTCCTCGGTCGTGGTGTCGGCCTGAGAGTGCATCTCTCCGCGGTTGCCGAGGAAGCCGGGGACTCCAGCCACCTCGAGAATCCCGCCCATCGTTGCCGCCCATCTCTCGAAGCTCCCCAGGCTCGGGCCCTGGGATTTGGGCTGCCCCTCGGCGATCCATGCGTTGACGATGCTAAGACAGGCCGCGACGAGGTCCGGGCGCCGCCCGCGAATCCACTGGACAAGCTCCGGGTGCTTGAACTGAGTGCGTTGCTCGGGATGCTCCTCCTCAGAGTCCATCCGGATCAGCACGCATCGGCGAGCCATCTCGTCACTGAGCTCGACGTTGTTCCCGGTAGCGAGCCAGGTAGCCGCTTGCCGGACCCTGACCATCCGAGAGGAGCCGAGCAGGCGATCGACGAACCAGGTCGACGTCAGGGCAGAGGAGAGGACTCCTGAGCGCAGCCGGTAGACGTTGTCGAGGAGGATCATGTTGTGCCCTTGCATCAGGAGCGACAGGATCCTCTTTCGGGTCTCGTCCTCGTCCGTCGGCTGTTGCATCACGCCGGCGCCGCGTCCGGTCGCGATCGTGTATGCCACCTCTGCGAGCAACCCCTTGCCCGTCGCCGGTGTTGGTGCCTCGATCAAGTACATCGGACACGGACCGTTGATCGCCGGGATGATGAACGCCTGGATCAGGAGGGCCAGAGCGTGGGCTTTGCTCGAGGGATCGACAAAGGGGAAGTCAACGAGCACGTCCTCCAGGATGAGGCCCAGGGCTTCGTCGGGGGGCATATTGCCCTTGACGTTAGAGAGGCCGTTGAGGTTGAGGTAATAGCCGCTCTCGGGGTCGTATCCGCTCCCCGTTAGCATCCGCCCGGAGTCGAGCACGACGGGGGTTTTCGCGATTGCCCGGAGATCGGGAAACGGGAGGACTTGCAGCGAGAGGATGTCCTGAACGACGTCGTCAGGAGGTCTCGCGGGATTCTCCTCCCCCTTCTCTTGCTTGACGAAGTCGGCGTGTCTGTCCAGCAGCCCCTTGAGCGAGGAGAGGTTGAGCGGCTGGGCATAGACCTCGTCTCCGTCGTCTATCAGCCGAACGGCCGCCCCCCCTCGAGAGAACAGTAGAGGGCCGTGCTCGTCGATTGCCTTGAGCGCCCGTATTCCGTCGTCGGAGATCTCCCGCATGGAACGGCCCGAGATGTTGATGACGGGTTGGGTATGTTCGCGGGCCGGCTTCTCGGCCGGCTTCTCTGCGGCGGGCTCGACCAGGTCCGCGACGACACGATCGAGATATCGGAGACTGACGCCGGCGGCTTTCAGTCCTCCCCGAACTCGCGCCCAGGCGGCCGGGGCCTTGGACCTAACGAGAGCGATCGCCGGAAGCGCGTCGGCCTCGAAGGGCGCCCCAGGATCCTCTTTCGCCAGCTCCGGCAGCCGGCCGACAAGATCGAGGGCGGAGTCGAGGGCACTATCGGCCGACGTCGGCGCCTGTTGTCTTGAGGACTCGAGGGCGCCAGCGACAGTCGATAGGACCCCGGCACCCCTGACGATCGAGGGGGATCCCCCCCCGCTCAGAAGGTCGTCGATCCCTTTGGCGATCTCCGGATCCCACGTCTCGAGCTCGACGGTGTAGCCGGCCGCCAGGAGACTGGAGGCCGCATGGTGCAAAGCCTGGGCGACGATCCGGTTGGTGTGGTAGTCGGCATCGAACGCCAGCAGGACGGTCTTTGCCCCAAGTTCCTCGAGGACCGGCAGTAGGGCGCGCCAGGAGCTCACGCCGGGGACGCTGACCGTCAATGTGCCGGACAGATGGCTCGCGATGTCTGCCTTGAGCTCCCCCTCCGTCACACGCATCTTTTTCGAGCTCCGTGCGATGGCCTCGGCTGGCCGGAGGATAGCGAGGCCCTGGATGGCTACGAGGAGGGGAATGTGTACCGGGGCGCCTGGGCCTGGGCCTCCATGAGACTTGCTTGTGACGTACCGATACCGCGGCCCGGAACCCTTCACGATGTCCAGCCGGACCTTTAGAGCAACGATTCGGCCTTGCCGGGGTCCCCTCCAAGGCTCCAGTAGCCCCCAGCAGAGTCGGTCTTGAGGTTGAGGCCGGGGATCGTACCAGCGGTCTCCGTTCCGACCTTGTCCGCGAGCCAGGATCCGAGCTCCTTCCGCCGCTTCGTCGGCATGGTCCGATAGGTGCCAAGGTCGATCATCTCGTCTGAGAGGCCGCGGTCCCGGAGATTCTTCCTATGGCCGGCGCTGAGCTCGAGCTTGCCTAGGAGGGTTCGGTACGCCTCGTCGAGAACTTCCGGGGGAGCTCTGAGTGGGTCGGGGCTGATCGAGGTAAGCGGCGGGGGAGGGGAGGAATCTGAGGTTCCGGATCCGTACAGGTAGAAGTCGGCGCCAGAGGAGTCGGTGCGATGGATCGCGTCGGCGGTCTCGATCCGCCGGCATATCGACCAGTTGCCGTCCTGGGAGATCGCGCACCAATCAGGCTTGCCACAGATCTGGCATGGCTCGCGGCTGGTGACGGTGCGCCAAGTGGACAAAGAAAAAACCCCCGTGTCTTGTCGACTCGGGGGCCCTCTCCCGTCACTTCCGGAGCGTCCCCCGTCAGTCAGACGGGGGCCACGCTATCAGGGATTCAGCACTTTGTCAATACGGGTTCAGCGCTTTAGTCTCCCATTCTTTGGGGGTCTGCCCGTGCGAGGCGGGTTTTCCAACAATGCCTTCAACTCCCTGCGGTCAATCAATATCTTGCCGCCGCCACGGGCGGGGAAGGGCTCGAGGCCATGTCGGTGTAGGTGGCCACGCTGGAGATAGCTGTGAAGCGTCCCCACCCGGACGTTGAATTCCGCCTGGGCTTGCTCCAGTGTCACGAGGTCCGCTGGTCGGATCATCGTCGCCGCGTCTGCCACGTTGCCTAGTTCCTCCTCTGTCGGATTGAGCACTTCACGGATGGCCCTGAGCCAACTCGCGTTCGGAACATCTCTGTGGTCGGATTCTACCATAATCTACTTCCGAGCCGGTGTCGCTCTTCGTCCGGCGGGACAACGAACATTGCGCGGAATAGGCGCTTCCACCAAGGGGCAGGGGGCCGCTTCCCTCGTTCTCGCAACTCTTTCTCAAACGGGGGGCGAGGTGGCTTTAGCTGTGGGGAGAGCGGTCTCTGATTGAAAGCGTTCTCGAATGTCCCTGGCACCGGGGTCCTGGGGCGTGATCGTCGAATCGCAGGCCGTGTGATACCAAGACGCCTGTCGGTACACTTTTCGCAGCCACAGTACGGGGGGTGGTCGTTCCGAGCCCTTTCGTCTTCGTGCTTCGACATCGCCTTCCAAACCATTTCCTACCTGGAGCGGGCAATGGGGATTGAACCCACGACCTTCTCGTTGGCAACGAGACGCTCTACCACTGAGCTATGCCCGCTCGCTGGAAGGGCCGTGCCGAGGGCCAGAATCGAACTGGCGACACCAGCATTTTCAGTGCTGTGCTCTACCGACTGAGCTACCTCGGCTCCGGTCCCATCGTAGGCCCCGGCCTTTTTGCTGTCAAGCTGGACAGCGTGGGAGGGAACGGTTATTCTCCTACCTCGCGCGGGTCAAGAAACCGCCGAGGGAGGGTCGATGGAGTCTCGGAGTCAGTGAATCCCGGACTTTGGGTCGCGGCCGCAATCAGCGGCATATCCCTGGTCGTGTGGGTATGGCTGCTGCTGTTCAGGGGCCTGTTCTGGCGCACCAGCCAGCAGTTGAAGGCGTTCTCCGCGAATCCGACAGAAGGCCCGACGTGGCCGGGGGTCAGCGTGCTCGTCCCGGCTCGCAACGAGGCGGACGCGATACCGGAGAGCCTCCCGAACCTGCTCCTTCAGGACTATCCGGGACCCATCCGGGTCTTTCTTGTCGATGACGAGAGCGACGATGGCACCGCTCAGACAGCCGAGCGCGCTGCCGCCGAGCTCAGTGCGGGGGACCGGCTGACCGTCGTCCGTGCAACCCCTCCACCAGCTGGCTGGACGGGAAAGCTGTGGGCGCTCCAGCAAGGAGTGCGGGCGAGCGGGCCCGACAATGCCCGTTACCTGCTGCTGACCGACGCGGACATCGTTCATCCTCTCGATAGCGTCCGGCGCCTGGTAGAAAAGGCTGAGGCGGAGGAGTTGGACATGGTGTCGCTGATGGTCCTGCTCCAGGTCCGGTCGCTATGGTCCCGGCTGCTGATCCCGGCCTTCGTGTACTTCTTTGCCAAGCTCTTCCCGTTCCGATGGGTGAACGATCCCGAAAATTGGACGGCCGCGGCTGCCGGCGGCTGCATCCTGGTGCGGCGAGATTCTCTAGACGCCGCCGGCGGCTTGGAAAGAATCTCGGGGGAGCTCATCGACGACTGTGCCCTGGCCTGGCTGGTCAGCGAAGGTGGCCGGGAGGGGGGAGCCAGGATCTGGCTTGGGCTGACCCAGGACGTCTACAGCGTCCGGCCCTACCCGGGCCTCTCCAGCGTGTGGCAGATGGTCGCCCGAACCGCGTACACTCAACTGCGACGCTCGCCGGTGCTGCTTGCCGGCACCTTCGCGGGCATGCTGCTGGCGTACGCTGTGCCGCCGCTGAGTATGCTGGGCGGGGTCGGGATGGCCGTCGCCGGAGTCGAGCCCGGCCTTGCAGTGTGGCTCACGCTCTCGGGGGTTTGGGCGTGGGCCATCATGTCCGCCAGCTACGTGCCCATGCTGCGCTGGTACGGTCAGCCGCTACTTCTGGCTCCGCTGCTACCGGCCGCCGGGTTCCTGTACGCGCTGATGACCGTGGCGTCCGGCTGGCGTCATCTCCGCGGGCGTGGAGGGATGTGGAGGGGAAGGACCGGCGTGGCCGCCTAGCCTTTCGACACCCTGCCAGAAGATCGTCTGAGCCTACATTGCCCGTTCGCTGGACCGGTGCGGTCCTGTAGGAGGCCCTCATGGAAGTCGTAATCGGTGTCCTTGCCGGAACCGTCGCCGTACTGGTGTTGGTCATCGTCATAAACGCGTCCGCACGAAGACGGCCACAACAAGTCATAGAGGACACGGTCAGGACCGAGCTGCAGATCATGTCGCAGGCCGCGCTCGCTCAGAGCTCCGAGCAGTTCCTCAAACTGGCCGAGGAGCGCTTCCAGCGGCAGTCCCAAGCCGGCGATCGGGAGCTCGACACGAAGAAACAGCTTATCGACCAGCAGCTCCAAGGGATCAAGGCCGAGCTGCAGCGAGTCGAGACCGTTGTACAGAGATATGAGAAGGATCGGGAGGCCAAGTTCAGCGTCCTGAGCACCGATCTCAAGAAGATGGGAGAGCAGACGGCAGCTCTGACGGCGTCGACATCCAAGCTCAACGAGGTTCTGAGCAGCAGTCAGGCACGCGGGCAGTGGGGCGAGCGAATGGCCGAGGACATTCTTCGGCTCATCGGCTTCGTCGAGGGGGTCAACTACCGCAAACAGGTGACCCTTGACGGCGGGGGCTCCCGTCCTGACTTCGAGTTCCTGCTGCCGGGTGATCTACGAATGAACATGGACGTGAAGTTCCCTTTGGACAACTTCGTGAAGTTCCTGGACGTCGACTCCGATGTCGAGCGCGACCGGTACAGGGCAGCCTTCATCAGGGACGTTCGTGGCCGGATCAAAGAGGTCACCTCGCGCGAGTACATTGATCCCGACGGCGGCACGGTCGATTACGTCCTGCTGTTCATCCCCAACGAGAGCGTCTATTCGTTCATTCATGAAACCGACAGCGGGGTTCTCGATACGGCCTTGCAAAGCCGTGTCGTCTTGTGCTCGCCGCTCACATTGTATGCGGTGCTATGTGTGGTCAGGCAGGCGGTGGACAATTTCGCCCTGCAAAGAGATTCGGAAGAGATCATCTCGCTTCTTGGGGCCTTCAACGCACAGTGGGCAAAGTTCACGGATAGCTTCGAAACAGTGGGAAAACGCCTGAGCTCTGCTCAAGGTGCATATGACGACACGATGGGACCCCGCCGACGGGCGCTGGAAAGGGCGCTGAGCAGGATCGAGGCGTTGCGCCTGCAACGGGGAATTGAGATAGCAGAGAACGGCGAAGCGGCCCTCGACGCCTCGGACGGCGATCAAGCAGGCAGCGCCGCTGAATCAGAGAACGTGTCCGACAGCTCAGAAAAGTAGGGTCGTCCCGGCTACTTGTACTCCGCGCCACCGGTGCGGTGCTTCTCCATGTAGTCCCAGTCGTAGGTGACGCCCAGGCCTGGCCCCTCTGGCACGTCGACGCAGCCGTTCTCGTCCACCGCGTCGATGGCGTCACGGTATCCGTCCGCGTACACCGCCACGGGCCATGTCCCGCACCTCGGGTGCAGAAGGCCCATCTCGTAGTAGTTGGAGTTTCGGATCGCTGCCATGATGTGGCGCCTCTCCGGGCCCGTAACGTGCAGCTCGGTGTCCAGGCCGAACCCCTCGGCGGCGTGGGCGATCTTCATCGAGCCTGTTATCCCTCCGTCGTAGTCCGGATCGGCACGGACGAAATCAGTCGCCTCCGCCTGGATGAAATCGACGTGTGACTCGAGACCTCGCAGGTGCTCGAGCTGGAGCAGCGGCGTCTTGATGAGTTGGCGCAGCTTCTTGTGGGCGTGGGCCGAGACCCCACCGTCCTTGAACGGGTCTTCGAGCCAGAAGAAGCCCTCCTCGTCGCAGGCGCGGCCGAGCTTGAGGGCGTTCGCGAAGGTGTTGATGGCACAGAACGGGTCGAGCATCAGGTCCATCTTGCCCCCGACCCGCTTCCCGACAGCGTGGACCACCGCGACCTGGTCGGCGATCGGCGCGTCCTGCCATCCGTGGATCTTGAACGCGGGGTATCCCATCTCCAGGCACTGCTCCGCGAAGTCGGCGTAGGCCTCCGGGCTGCTCAGGCCGTCCGGCTCGCGGTCGCCCACGAACGTGCTCGCATAGCAGGGCAGCTTCTTACGCGATCCGCCGAGCAGCTCGTAGATCGGCGCGCCGTGGTACTTGCCGGCAAGGTCCCACAGGGCGATGTCGACTATCCCCTGGCCTATGCGGGCGTGCTGACGCATCGCCTGCTTGATGTCGTTGAAGATGTCCTCGCGCGCCAGGGCGTTGCGGCCGATCAGGATGGGCGCCAGCGCCGGCAGCGCTGCGTAGTCGAGCGGGCCCCCACCGGCATACTCCCCGACCATACCGGCATCCGTGTAGATCCGCATGGCATGGGCCTGCCGCCTGTAGACCGACCCCGGCTTGTAGACCGGAGCCCCGATCGTCGGCTCGCGCGTCGCGTCCTTGAGCTCCTGCTCGAACTGGATGACCTCTATCCTGGTGATCCTCGGCTTGGAGTCCACGGCTCCTCCTGTTGCTCGAATCTTGCTCAGGAATCTGACGCCAAGTATCATACAGGCGAACGAGGCCGGCCGCCGAGTCTTTCACCGTCCGGAGGTCACCGGCCGGCGCCAGCAGCAAAGGACGGGCCGAGATGCCAACCATCTACTACCTTCCCGACGATCGCGAGATCGAGACGACGGCGGGCCGGACGATTCTACAGACGTCTCTGCTGATGGGTATACCCCACACGAACGTGTGCGCCGGAATCGCTCGATGCTCCACATGCAGGGTCATGGTCGTCGAGGGACTCGAATCCTGCTCGCCGCGAACCGAGGCCGAGCAGGTGCTCTCGGAGCGGCTGAGGTTCAGCGATGGCATCCGGCTGGCCTGCCAGACCCGGGTCGACGGGGACATCAAGGTGCGCCGGCTGATCTTGGACGACGAGGATGCGGAGCTGACGAGCCAGCTCGATGCAACACCGGGCCGCATCGGCGAGGAGAAGGATGTAGCGATCATGTTCGCGGACATCCGCGGCTCCACGGCCTTCGCCGAGGCTCTCCCTCCCTACGACCTCATACACGTCATGAACCGCTACTTCCTGAGGATGGGCCGGGTGATCGCCAAGCACGGCGGCTACATAGAGAGCTATCGGGGAGACGGGCTGATGGCGCTCTTCGGGGTGGACGAGCCTCGGGACGCGGCTCTGCGCGCTGTTCGGGCGGGCCTGGAGATGTTCGACGAGGTCGAGCTGCTCAACCCACACCTCGAGGCGACCTACCGGGCCCGGTTTCAGATCGTCATCGGCGTGCACTACGGACAGGTGGTGATGGGCACCGTCGGCTTCTCGGACATGAGGCAGATGTCGGCCATCGGCGACTCGGTCAATCTGGCCGCACGGATCGAGGATGTGAACAAGGAAGTAGACGCCCGCCTGCTCGTGTCGGAGGCGACGTACAATCATGTGCGAGACCATGTCGAAGCCGGCCGGAGCTTCGTGACCTCGCTGAAGGGGAAGACCGGGGAGCACACCCTGTACGAGATCATCGCCGGAATCTCCGGAGCGGGAACCACCGGCGGCCCGCACCCGGTGGACGGACCCAGCCCTGCGTAGCGGCCGGTTCGGAACCTCTCGCCTTCCGGCATCTTGCGACGGTCACCTTTGTTAGGCAAGAGGGGCTCCAGATCGCGAACCGTGCTGCGCGTCCTCGTCCGGCTGACGCGCGGCGTGGCACTGGCCGTGGCCCTGGTGGCGGTGGTTGGCTTCGCATTGCGGCAGACAAACGTGTTGGACAGACATTTCATATTCTTCCCGGAGCGGGACCTTGAAGGAGATCCCGGCCAGGCCGGCCTGGAGTTCGAGGACGTGTTCTTCACCGCGTCCGACGGTGTCCGGTTGCACGGCTGGTTCGTCCCTGCCGAGAGCCGGACCACGCTGGTCTGGTTCCATGGCAACGCGGGGAACATCGGCCACAGGGTAGACAACCTCTCGCTCCTTCACCGCCGGACCGGCCTGAGCATCTTCATATTTGACTACCGCGGCTACGGCCGGAGCGAGGGCGATATCTCCGAGGAGGGAACTTACCTCGATGGCCAGGCCGCCCTGAACTACGTCCGTCTTGAGATAGGCAGGGACCTGGAGACGGATGTGATCCTCTTCGGTCGGTCCCTGGGGGCAGGGGTGGCGGTCGAGATGGCCGTTCGGAATCGGGTCAGGGGGCTCATACTGGAGTCGGCTTTCTCCTCGGTGCGCGGGATGGCCAAGAGGGTCTATCCTCTTCTTCCGTCCGCGGTCGTGGCGAGCTTCCTGAAGACCGACTACGATTCCTTGTCGAAGATCCGAGGCGTGGAGGCCCCGCTGCTGGTGCTCCACGGAGATCGGGACGACGTCGTGCCGATGGAGCAGGGGTTGGAGCTATTCGAGGCCGCCAATGAGCCGAAACGCTTCTACACGATCCGTGGCGCCGGCCACAACGACACGTACGTCGTGGGCGGCGACGAATATTTCCAAACGCTGAGAGAGTTCGTCCTTGACCCGACGGGCTCCTAACGGTACGGGGTGTTGAAGGGGCGGCGCCCCTTTTGCTGAGATCTGGGGGACACACCTCCAACGATGCGTTCAGCGGCCCGACGACTCAGGACACTGGCAGGATGATCGGATCTGGGGTTTGCAGAGGGGCAAAGCCCCTTTTGCAAGGAGTCTGAGGGTGGGTTTGCCTCAGATATCTTTCTACCCCCTTCCTGGCCAGGAAGGGGGCCAGGGGGATGGTCGAAAGAGTTTGTTATCACCGTGCTAGATTTGGAGACCACTGGCACAGCGCCTGAACCAGACAGACACACCAAGTGAAAGGAGACACCCAGGTCCAGAGAATCGCGCCAGAGAACGATGGATAGGGCGATCGACGACATCATCGGCAAGGGCCACTTCGACGCCGTCGACAAGCTGTTCCCCGAGGACTTCCTCTGGCACGCTCCCAGGGTCGAGCTGTGCGGCCGCGAGCAGCTCAATGGTCTTTTCGCCGACTTCCGCGCCGCCTTCCCCGGCCGTACGTACACCTACGAGCTCCAGCTCCACGTGGACGACTTCGTCGTTGGCCGCTGGATCCTCGAGGGCGTTCAGAAGGGCCCAATCATGGGCGTCGCCCCCACCGGCAAGCCCGTCCGCATGACCGGCATCACGATCCACAGGTTCGAGGGCGACCGCATCGCGGAGGAGTGGGAGGAGTTCGACGCCCTGGGCATGCTCCGCCAGCTTGGCGCCGTCCCAGAGACCTTCGACGGCTAGCCCCCCGCTCGGACGCCAATCTCCCCGCGGGCGACCCACGAGGACTGACCGCCTCGCGGAGCATCTCTTTTTGGAATCCGGTCGCCCCTCACCGTCTTCCAACTACGATCTTCCCGATCTGCTACTTCCGTCGTGTACAACGGTTATGACGCTGGTTGAAAACGAACCCGGTTCGGGCGTCAGACTCGAAGGAAGGATAAGGCCGATCAACCCTACCGCTCGTGCGGGGCGCAGAGCGCGCCGCATCGTATTCCACTCGCCCGACACCGTCGTATTGGGCGGACGCTTTATCAGGCTCCGTGCGATAGAGTACGACCTGCTGAAGACGCTTGCGATGAGCTTTCCTGACACGGTGAGCGGTTGGAGGCTGTTGCGTGCCACCTGGGGGCAGCACGCCAATGGACGATTCAACTATCTCAAGCAGTACATCCAATTCCTTCGCACCGATGTCGAGCGGAACCCGTCCGTCCCAGAGGTGATCATCACCGAGCGAGGCGGCGGGTATCGCCTGGCCGTGCCCCCAACGTTCTACTAGCCCCGCTCCTTTCCGACACGCAAGACTCTTACACCTCAACGCGCATGAGGTGGATTCCGCCCACTCCACCCGACATCGAGGCCGCTGCCAGGTTTGCTGCTCGCCCTCCTCATGAATGTCCGCCGGGCGCCGCTCCTTCAACGACGATCCAGCGTCCCAAGGTGGCCCCCTGGAGGCCTTGAGCACGTTAGGTAGCTGCTATATGGTGGGCGTACCTAACGGTCATTCTGGCATGAACGCCCACATGCCCAGGCAGCTGGAGGGACGTAAATGGTAGACCTTACCCAGTATCAGGAGCTCATCGTACGTCAGCAGGTCGAGCATCTGGAGGTATTCACCGGGATCGAGACCGCGAATCGGTACACCGTCAGCACGGTCGAGGGCGAGGAGCTGCTGCACGCATACGAAGAGTCAGGATGGCTGGCTCGCCTGTTCCTGAAGACCCATCGGCCCCTGACGCTGCATATCATCGATCAGGAAGGGCAGCCGGTGCTATCGGCAAGCCGCGGCTTCTTCTGGTTTCTCTCCCACCTTCACATGCAGGACGGCGCCGACAGGCCAATCGGCTCCCTGCGCCGCCGCCTGACGTTCCTCAACCGGAAGTTCAACCTGGAAGACTCTTCGGGCGCAACCGTCGCCGAGGTCCGGGGCAGATTGCTCAGGCCCAACACGTTCATTCTCTACGTCGATGACACCGAAGTGGCCCGCATCACCAAGCAGTGGGGCGGACTGGCAAAGGAGGCGTTCAGCGACGCGGATACATTCCGTGTCCAGCAGGACACCCGAGGACGCGATCAAGATTTCTCCTTGCTCGTGTTGGCTACCGCGTTCGCAATAGACCTGGACTTCTTCGAAAAGGGAGGTGGAGCGTCCTTCTCGATGGGAGGGTAGCCAGCAAACAGTCCCTGGCAGCTACCATCGATTCAAGAGGGGCACTCCCACCGTGTGTGAGCTCGCCGACCCCGTCTCCCATGATTGGCTCCGGGCAGAAGTCGCAGTACGTGCTACGATCTGCGCGCCGTACGTCCTGTCTACTCCTACGGCCGCCCGAAAGGCACTGGGCGAGTCGCGAGTCAACGGGGAGGTTCGTCCGATGATCGGCCTGATCGTGAAGCTGCTGATCGGACTGGTAAGCCTGGCGGTTGTCCTGGCTGGGATAGGTGCCGCGCTTGTCTACACCGGGAGTCCCAAACCCTGCTCCGATCGCGATGTCGCCGTGTCCGGGGTGTGGGCGGTCCAGGCCCGTGACAAGTGGGACTCCTTCAAGGACGAGGCGGTCCTCTACGAGGCCTTCCTGATCTTGAACGAGTCCGAGGTCACGTCAATCGGTGTCGAGTACCTGGAGGAGAGCGACGTGCCAATCGAGGATATCCAGGTCTACTTCTGTGAAGAAGGCTACGCAGAGGCCACGGGCAGGTTCACTGGAGGTGGACCCAGTATCAGCGTTCGGGCCCGGGGAACCCTGGACTTCGCTGGGCCCTCACCCAGCGTAGAAGTGTCCAGCGTTCGGATAGGGAATCTTCCCGGCTTCCTGGGCGTGGGAGGCTTCATTACCAGGATAACCGAAGATGCTCGAGTCCTGGACCGTCTGGACGTCCGACTCACCAGCGTGAAATTCTCGGACGGCGAGATCGAGCTGACCGGGCTGCGCTAGCCTGATCCCCACTGTAGACTGGTGCCGAAGGTCGGATTCGAACCGACACGGGATTAACTCCCAACGGTTTTTGAGTTCGTTGACCTTCGTCTCACCCAGGACGGCCCGTTAGTCCGAGTCGGGTGTTACAGGGGCGCAGCGCCTTCCCGCCTTCCATCACGTATCTTTGCGTACGTTACCTGCCGCCAATTATGGCGGCAAAATGGCGGCAGGGGCCACCAACCCGGCTCAGTGCCGGGCTCAGATCAGCCAGCCGGGTACATCTCGCCCCAGCGGCTATCTCCGGCCGACTTTTCTAGACCACACCGTCCCGGCTCCGAATACAACAGCCGCTGCAATCCAATAGCCCCAGCCAGCGGCGCTTCCAGTAGAGATGGCGAGGCCGCCTGCCATGACCAGCAAAAGTGTTACTCCGAAGACAGTTAAGAGTGCGGCGCAACCCAGGCCCCCGCCGATAATTCTGCGTATGATGGCCGCCCCCCAAGGAACATGTACCCGGCCCGCCTACGAAGGCACAGACTCCAGTTCGTCCCGCCGAACCTGAACCCATTTTCCTCCTGACAACTGCGCGTGGTAAGCAGGCTGGCTCACCTGCCGATCGAAGGTGGGGCTCTCCACCCTGCCCGTGAGGCCCCTGTGGGGCCCCGAGACGACCCTGACAAGGGTTCCGCGACGGTACCGGTAGCGCAGGTCTTGTATGCGGCCGTCAGGGAGGGTCCTGTAGTGGCTTGGTAGGCTCTGCATACCCTTCACTCCAGTGATCGCCTGTTTTGCACAGGATGGTTGGGGAGGCGGCTTTGCGCGCATGTCCTAAAAGCCTAACTAGAACTTAACCGCTTGCTTACATGAGCATGGTAGCATGCTCGAAAACTACGGTCAGCCCCTCAAACAGTCGGGCCCGAGGACGTGTAGAATGCTCCGTTTGCTCATCATTGTACTGCTAGCAACAGCATTGGTATGGGTGTACAACGGCCCTGCCGCAGCCGGAACGACCTGGGCAGATGACGACGGCGCGGAGGAGACCGTTGACCTTGATGACGAGGACAGCGACGACGAGGAAGATGAGGATGACGAGGATGACAATGCACCACCTCCTACGCCCACATCTACCGCTACGCCTACACCGCTACCTACGCCAACCCCGACTAATTCGCTTACGCCCACCAGCCTACGCCCACGCCCCCGATACGCCTACCCCGATCCTACGCCCACGCCCACCGATACGCCTACGCCAACCCCGACTGCTACGCCCACACCCTCTCCGACACCTCCGCCAACCCCGACTCCTACGCCCACACCCACACACCCGGACAAGTGCACCTTGGACGTTGATCTCACCTTCGCCGACGGCATCATCACGTGGGACTTCGTTGTGGGAGCGCCGCAGCCATCCACGTGGTCCACGTCGGTCATCATCCTCGGCGAGAACATCCCGCTGTGGTTCATAGGACTTCCGCCTCTCCGGTCGATCACTATAAGCTTCTCGTTCCCCATCCCTCCGATAGGAGTGGTCGAAGTGCAGAGCACCCTGGCGGTCACGGGCGGACAGTGCTCCGCCTCCGATGCAGTGGACACGGGAGTATAGCCTGGCTCTAGCCCGAGGCGGTGCCGTGGTGCTGACCAACTAGCTGGCGGAGGGAAGCCTTTACCCGATCTGAAGGCGGGAGGGTATCCTCTATCACAATCACCGAATACTCAAGCCTACACCCCCTACCTGGCACCCTGGGACCGTACAGGGCTAAAACACCACGGGACCAGCCTTCAGACACCTGACAGACACCCGAGGGCCGTTGCACGCGAGCAGATAGACGGAAGCAAGCAGAACAGCTGGACGAACTCTACGAGGGGGCGCTAGGACGACTGGGTGTTCACTCGGCCAGACGGGAGGCATCTGGACGTACACGAGTTCAGCAGGGCATTCAAGAGGATCCGCACAGAACTCGGACTTCCCGCTGTTCGGCTCCACGATCTGCGACACGCTCACGCGAGCGTTCTGCTGAAGCAGGGACAACACCTGAAGATAGTCTCCGAGCGGTTGGGCCACTCCACCATCGCCATCACAGGTGACACATACAGCCACCTCATGGCCGGGGTCCAGAGAGCTGCCGCCAACGCCTTCTCGGATGCTCTGGAGGGACGGTCGGCAAACACTCGAAATCAGCCTCGTAGGGGAGAACGCCGATCTACCTCTACGCCGCGCTGTAGACTGGTGCCGAAGGTCGGATTCGAACCGACACGGGATTAACTCCCAACGGTTTTTGAGACCGCCGCGTCTACCATTCCGCCACTTCGGCTCTACGTCATTATGGCATTATGGTCGCGGCCCCGCGATGGGTCAACGCAGCGTGGTGCCGCATGTCGGGGCGTCTCAGCCCATGTCGATGCCTTTGTCACCCGATAGATACGCGTCCGGGTCCTTCTGAAAGGCACGGTTGCAGCCGGGCCCGCAGAAGTAGTAGGTAGTCTCGCCGTGCTCCCAAGTCCCGCCGGGCGGCCTTGCCGTGTCCACGTCCATCTGGCAGACGGGGTCGACGGCCGTGGGTCCCCGTCTGCTCAGCAGCGGTATTTTCATTGTCGTCTCCTGTCTGGCGAGGTGCGGACTCCCGGCAATCCCGACTTGTCGGGATCTGTCCACCCCGCATGCTCGTCAGCCTGTCTGAGCCGTGCTCGGGTTGAAGGTCTTCAGACGCAGGGAGTTCAGGACGACAGTCACGGAGCTAATCGCCATCGCCCCTGCGGCCAGGATCGGGTTGAGGAAGCCGTTATCGCCCAACACCGGTGTCAGGAAGCCGGGAACGCCTCCACCCGAAAAGGCCAGATACAGGACCCCTGCCGCCACCGGTATCAGCGCCACGTTGTAGGCGAACGCCCAGAAGAGGTTCTGCCTGATGATACGCATGGTGGCGCGGCTGAGCGCGATCGTCCGAGGCACGCCGTTGACGTCGCCGCTGACCAGGGCGATGTCCGCGGTCTCCAGAGCGACGTCGGTGCCCGTCCCGATGGCGATCCCCACGTCGGCCTGGGCCAGGGCGGGTGCGTCGTTGATGCCGTCGCCCACCATCGCGACCGACTTGCCCTGCTGCTGGATCTCCATAACATGGCGAGCCTTGTCGGCGGGCTTCACCTCTGCGACGACTCGATCGATCCCGGCCTGCCGAGCCACGTACTCTGCGGCCCGCCGGTTGTCGCCGGTCAGCATCACCACCTCGACGCCCAGGGCGCGGATCGCCGCCATCGCGGCCGAAGCCTCTGGCCGGAGCGAGTCGGCCACGCCAATCAGCCCCGTCACCTCACCGTTCAGACCCACCATCAGGACTGTCTTGCCCTGGCTCGCCAGCTCGGCGGCCCTGGGCTCCATACCGTTCAGGGCGATGCCGCGAGCCGTCATGAGAGAGGAGTTGCCCAAAACCATTTCCGACCCGTCGATCGTGGCCTCCACACCCTGACCGGGCAGAGCCGTGAAGTCGCGTGGTTCTGCCAGGGGCAGCCCGCGCTCCGTGGCTGCAGCCACCACCGCCCCGGCGATCGGATGCTCTGACCGCTGCTCGACAGAAGCCGCCAGCCTCAGCAACTCGTCCTCTGTCACTCCCGACGAGACCACGTCGGTCAGCGCCGGCTTTCCGATGGTCAGCGTCCCGGTCTTGTCGACGATCACTACGTCGATCTTGTGTGCGTACTCCAGAGTGGCCGCGCTCTTTATCAGCACGCCCAGCTCCGCCCCCTTGCCGGTTCCCACGGTGATGGCCGTGGGAGTTGCCAGCCCCATCGCGCAGGGGCAGGCGATTATCAGAACCGCCACGGCCGTCAGCATCGCGTTCGCAAATGACGGATCAGGGCCCAGGAGGAGCCACAGCACGAATACCAGGCTTGCCACCGCGATGACCGCCGGGACGAAGTAGCTCGAGATGATGTCGACCAGACGCTGGATAGGAGCCTTGGTGGTCTGGGCCTCCTCCACCAGCCGGATGATCCGAGCCAGCGCCGTGTCCTTACCGACCTTGGTGGCCCTGAAGGTGAGGCTTCCGTTCGTGTTGATAGTCGCTCCGAAGACTTCGCTGCCGGCAGACTTCTCGACGGGTATACTCTCTCCCGTCAGCATCGACTCGTCGATCGACGACGAGCCATCGACGACGACACCGTCGACGGGGAGTCTCTCGCCCGGCCTGATGACGATCGTGTCGCCGACGGCGAGGTCCTCGATCGGAACCTCCACCTCCAGATCGTCTCGGATGACTCGGGCGCTGCTGAGCTGGAGACGCATCAAAGCCTCCATGCTCCTGGTCGCGCGGCTCTTGGCGCGGGCCTCGAGATACCTTCCCAGCAGCACCAGTCCTATGATGGCGGTCGAGGTGTCGAAATAGGTTTCCGCGTCCTGGACCTTGAAGATCGCAGACTCGTGGAAGAAGGTGGCGGCGACGCTGTAGACGAACGCTACGGAGGTGCCCACCGCAATGAGGGTGTTCATGTTGCTGGTGCGATGCTTCAGCGCACCCCATGCTCCGTAGTAGAACTGAGCACCGGCCCACACCTGCACCGGAGCCGCCAGGGCCAGGAGCAGGAACTCGAGCCGGAACGGCACCGCCGTCCTGATGGCGGGCACAAACATCATCACCATGATGGCGGCGGCCGCACCGAGGCTGAACAGCACCTTCCTTTTCAGGACGGAGAGATCCCGTGCCGCCGGAAGGCCCTCGTCGTCGGTGGTGGACCCGACCACACGATAGCCCGCGTCCTCGACGGCCTCTCTGAGGTCCGAGATTCCCGTCACGCCGGGGACGTACTCGACCGTCGCCCGCTCTGTGGCAAGGTTCACGGTGGCGGACAGCACCCCGTCGACGCCCCTCAACGCACTCTCGACGTGGCCCACGCAAGAGGCACAGGTCATGCCGCCGAGCGCCAGGGTGACCTTCTCCAGACGCACTCCATATCCGGCGTCCTTTACGGCGTCCACCAGGTCACGGACCGGCACACTCTGTTTTTCGAACGTCACGGTGGCCTTCTCGGTCGCGAGGTTGACGCTGGCCTCCATCACCCCCGGGACGTCGGTCAGAGCATTCGATACGTGCGATACGCACGAGGCGCAGGTCATCCCCTTGATGGGGACGGTCACGCGCTGTTGGGTTTCGACGGCCATCCGACCCTACGTCCTCTCCGAGACGGAGTAGAGCTCGAGGAGCTCGCTGAGTACCTGGTCCTCGCGGCCGGATCTGACGCCCTCAATGACGCAAGAGTGCAGATGTCCCTCGAGGAGCCTGGTCTCGAGCTTCTGGATCGCCCGCCGGATTGCAAAGGTCTGTTTCAGGAGGTCTATACAGTACTTGTCCTCTTCCACCATGCGCCTTACTCCGGCCAGGTGCCCCTCGATGTAGCTGAGCCGCTTCAGCGCGTCCCGCTTGGCATCCGAGAGCTGAGGCTTCGCGTCGGTTTCGGTTACGGTCATTCTAGCGGCCACTCAAGACCTCCTGATGAAGTGCTTGCCGGGACTGATCCCCTACCCCCTGGGTGGGGGTGTTCCTAGTTTAGCGCAAGACGTTGGCATTGGCAAGCAGGCACGAGAGGCGGCAGCGGAGGGCAGGGATACGAGAGCAGACCCCACGGTGGTCGTCTCTCCGTACCGAGACTCGGTAGAGATGTGGCACTCGACCAGGTTTTCGCGGTCACCGGGACGGATGTCGGTGACGCGACCCCTGCAGAGGATCATATCGCCGGGGAAGTCGAGCCCCCGGTACTGAACCGACAGGCGCTTCAAGACGCCTCGCTCGCCGATCCAGCTATCGAGCAGCTGGGCCAGGAACGCCATCTTGAGCGCTCCCTGGACGACCACGTCCGGGAGTCCCTCGGCCTGAGCGCGTTTCACGTCGTAGTGGACCTCGTTGAGGTCGCCGGACGCTCCGGCGTACTGCACGAGCTGGCGTGCGGTGGGGCATCGCGAGAGCTCCGGAAGCTCCATCCCCTGCCGGATGTCCTCGAAGCGGACCCGCTCCGGTGCGATGTCGGCCTGCGCGGGCTCGCGGCCGTATCCATCGCGTTGCCCGGCCCGCCGGGCCCGGCTTTCAGCCCGAGCCGGGTCGTACGTGATCAGGGTGTTGCGGTACGTGGCGACCAGCCCGGCCGCCTGGCTCACATAGCGGTACACGATGACGTGGAACAGCATAGGCCCCAGCTTGCCCGTCTTTTCGAACAGCTCGGCGGTCCGCTGGGTCACCGTTATCCGATCGCCGGCGCGCACGGGCTTACGGAACTCCCAATCGGCGCCGGCGTCGATGAGGGCGGGGTAGGGGGTTTCGAGCTTCTCCACGGACGGTCCCCCGCCGAGCGAGCACAAGAACGTTGCTGGGGCCACTTCGTCGTCGCTGGGATCCCCCACGGCCTCGGCGAAGCTGAGGATCGCTCCCAGCTCGATGGCGTGGGTGCGAGGCTCGGAGTCCACGCCGATCGCGGAGCGCATCTCAGGGGTGATTACGGACTTCGGACTTATCAACGGCGCCTTTTCACCTCAGGCGGCTCACCGGGGCCGCATATGTCATTCTGGCCCCCTCGCTCCGGTCAGCGCGACTTCGCGAGCTCAGGAAACTACTCGACCTTCTCTAGAGGGGCGAAGCTGAGCAAGAGCCGTTTGACGCCCCCGCCGTCCGTGAACGCGACGGTTACCTCGATGTCGGTCCTGGACGGCGCACAGCTCATGACGATCCCCTCACCGAAGGTGGCGTGTCGCACCTTGTCGCCGGTCGCGAGGGATATGGCCGGCGACGCCTGCCGCGCCGTATCCGGTGCCGGCCTTGGAGCTCCCCCGTTTGGAGCTCCCGGCGGGTTGGGCCGGCGGTCGGTGCTGCTTGCCACCCGTCGTACCCTGGGCGACGGGCGGGGGCCGTCCGCCCTTCGCCGAACCTTGGGCGACGTCCTCTCGGGGGCGACTATCAGTTTCGACGGGATGTCTGCGAGAAAGCGGGAGGGCGCGCTCGGCTCGCTCCCTCCCCGAAAGCCTCTCCGGAACGCGCGATGCAGATATAAACGCTGCTTCGCCCGCGTGACCCCGACGTAACACAGGCGGCGCTCCTCTTCCAGCTCCGCGGGATCGTCTATGGAGCGAGAATGGGGAAGCAGGCCCTCCTCCATGCCGACGATGAACACGACAGGGAACTCGAGCCCCTTGGCCTGGTGAAGGGTTATCAGGGTTATGGCGTCGGGCTTCTCCTGCATCTCGTCCAGGTCGCTGACCAGGCTGACGCTCTCCAGGAACGCCTGCAGACCCTCCCGGTGCCCCAGATATGCGAACTCCTTCGCGGTGGAGCGTAGCTCCTGGAGGTTCTCAAGCCGGTCCTCGCCGCGGTCCATCTCCTCCGCGTAGTGAATGTAGCCCGTCCGTTCGATGACGACGCCGATCAGCTCCGCCAGGTCGAGCTTCTCGCTGTCGGCGGTCAGCCTTTCTATCAGCCCTCGGAAATCGGTCAGGGCTTGCGCCGATCTGGGCGCGAACGTCGCCGATATTTTCTGGCCTTCCTGGTCCCGCTGGTCTCCCTGGCCGATCTGCTCGATCGCTGCGTACATGGAAACGCCACTGTCTCGGGCCAGACGGGTGAGCTCATCCACGGTCCTCTGCCCTATGCCTCTGGCCGGCACGTTCACCACTCTCGCGAGGCTGACGTCGTCGTTCGGGTTGGTGATAAGGCGGAGGTATGCGGTAACGTCCTTGATCTCCTGACGCTGGTAGAACCTTACGCTGCCGATGAGCTGGTAGGGCACTCCAAACCGGAGACACGCCTCTTCAAGCGCCCTGGACTGGGCGTTCACGCGGTACATGACCGCGATGTCTCCGGCTGCGTAGCCGTCCTGCCGCACGAGCGTCTGCACCTCCCTCACAACCGACTGTGCCTCCTCCTGCTCGTTGTACTCCTCGCTGACCACGATCGGCACGCCCCGGCCGTTGTGAGTCCACAGATCCTTCTCCACGCGCTGCTCGTTCGCGACAATCAGGCCCTGCGCCGCGTCCAGGATGGTCTGGGTCGACCGGTAGCTCTCCGCCAGGTTTACCACCTTGGCCTCGGGGTAGTCGGTTTGGAAGCTCAGGATGTTCCGGATGTCGGCGTTGCGCCAGGAGTAGATCGACTGGTCCGGGTCGCCGACGACGCAGAGGTTACGGTGCTTCTCCGCAATCTGCTTGGCGACGGCGTACTGGACGATGTTCGTGTCCTGGAACTCGTCGATCATGAAGTGGATGTAGCGGTTCTGATATCCAGCCGCGACGTCGGGGAACTGCTCGAAGAGGAAGTGGGCCTTCAGCAGCAGGTCGTCGAAGTCGACCGCCGAGGCCTGCGAGAGCAGCCCTTCGTACTGTTCGTATGCCCGGTGGACGATCTCGTCGAAGTACGTCTCGCGCCGCAGGGCGAATCCGTCGACGGTCACCAGCTGGCTCTTGGCGGCGGATATAGCGGACAGGAGGGCCCGTGGGGAGAAAGTCTTTACGTCTATGTTAGCTGCACCCATCGCCCGCTTCATCAGGGCGACCTGGTCCGCGTCGTCGTAGATGACGAAGTCACGGTCAAGCCCGAGATGGTGCCCGTCTCTCCGGAGGATCTGGGCGCAGAAGGCATGGAAGGTGCTGGCCGTCAGATCCCGCGCCGAGGAACCCAGCATGGGTGCGAGCCGGTAACGCATCTCTCGGGCGGCCCTGTTCGTAAAGGTCACCGCGCCGATGCGGTAGGGGGTGACCCCACAGACCCGCACCAGGTAGGCGATTCGCTCGGTGATGACCCTGGTCTTCCCGCTGCCGGGGCCAGCGAGGATCAACAGAGGGCCGTTGATCGATTCGACGGCTTCGCGCTGGTTCGGGTTTAGCTGATCGAGGGGGTTGGTGGACATACGTTCTGCCGCAATTATAGCACCGGGAGCCGATGTGATATCGGGAGCCAGTGCAACTTCCAGTTGGCGTTGTTGCCTGTCATTCTGAACGGAGTGAAGAATCTGGGGAGGCGAAGGGTCTAGCGATAGCTGCGTGCTAGCCACCCAATCCCCAGATACTTGGTCGATCCGCTCCTCAGCATGACAATCACGGCGGCTGGCCGCGCGGCCCTACACCACGAAAAGCGGGTTGTCCCTTGTGATAATCCGCTTCTCGTCGGCCATTGCCTGCCGAAGATACTTGGGCACCGAGAACATCCCGAGCTGTGCGATCCCGTCGTAGTGGCGCAGAGGCGTCCGGATTCGATCGGCTATGCGCCGGTCAACCTCGTCGGGAGAGAGGGTGGTCGGGTCGGGCCCGAGGGAGCCGATCACGAAGCCCCAGGTGGTTCCGAACGCAGGTACGAAGGCCTCGTAACCCAGGCTGAGCGGGAAGACGGACCTGACGGTGCTGGCCACTGCCGAGAAGCAAGACTCGTAGAACGCGGGACCCGTCGGGCCAGACTGCGCGACCAGCATCCCCTGATCGGTCAGGCGCTCCTTCGCAAGTGAGTAGAACTCTCGGGTGAAGAGGAGGTAGGCCGGCCCCTGCTCGAGAGGATCGGGCACGTCGATGACGATGACGTCGAACCGCTCCGAGGTCTCCTGCAGATAAACGTAGGCGTCGGCGAAACGCAGCTTGAGCCTGGGATCGCCGAAGGCCCCCCGATGGTGGTTCGGCAGGTGGCGGCGGCACAAGTCGACGACCTCCTTGTCCACGTCGACCATTACGACCCTGTCGACCGCCGTGTGCGCCAGCACTTCGCGGATCGTCGCGCCCTCGCCTCCACCGGCCACGAAGACCTGCCTCGGAGCTGGATGCGCCACCATGCAGGGGTGGACCAGGGCCTCGTGGTAGACGAACTCGTCCACCTCGGTCGACTGGGTCTTGTCGTCCAGTACAAGGCTCCTACCGAAGCAGGCCGTGTCTTGGATCACAACGGACTGATAGGGGGTGCTGCCCGAGAATACGACCCGTTCGACCCGCTCTCCCTGGATGAGACCGGGGGTGATGAGCTCGTAGTGCCACTCTCCCTCAGGTCTGTCCATCGGCACCGGAGGCTACACGAGGGACGGGGCCAGCTCGGAGAGAAGGCCGCGCTTGAGCTCGGTCACGGAGGGCATGGCAGATCGAAGCTCCCGGACGATCGAATCGGAGGCCTGGTGGGGTCGGAAAGACTTGCCGCACGTGAAGATATCGACGGCTGCATAGCGATACTCAGGCCACGTGTGGATGCACAGATGGGACTCGGCGATGGCAACTATCCCGGTGACTCCGAGGGGACTGAACTTGTGGAAGGAGCGCCCGACTATGGTGGCACCCGCCTCGTCGGCCGCGTTTACCATCGCCGCCTCGATGAACTGAAGGTTGTCTAGAAGATCGGAGTCACACTCTCGTAGCTCTACAAGTAGATGCGTACCAAGGGCATTCAATCACCCGCCTCCCTGTCGTGGAATGGGGAGTCGCCTCCCAGGTTTACGAAGTTTGCGAAGCGCCATTATAGCATCGGTTGGCACGGGTAGAACAGTCCGGGTGGCGATCGGTGGATTCAGCTGGAGACGCCCCCGGCCGCGAACAGCGCGGACAGGTCCAGGTGCCTGTCAACCAGCTCGCCGAACCGCTGGAGTTTCGCCGGGTGGTCGAAGCGCGCCCGCTCCACAGCCCCATCGAGCGTCTCCATCGTCGTCAGGGTATCGGCGTCCGTCACTATCAGGGGCACCTGTGTCTGCTCCGCCTCGTATTGCACGTACTCTATCGGAGCGATCCCCTCGGTCAGCACGATGCACGCGGTGGGAGTCTCCAGCGCCGCCATCTGGATGTCGGGACGGTCCCCCCGTGCGATCACTGCCTTGTTCTCCCTCAATCCGAAGACGAGCTCCGCCGGGTCCAGCATCCAACCTCCGACCATGAAGTGCTCGACCAGGCTGTCTACCCGGTCTTCGCACGCTAGGAAACGGCCGTCCAGCAGGTCGGCGACCTGGCCAACGGTGAGTGCCAAAAGCCGACGCTCCTCCGGGATGGCTCCGAAACATGGCAATCCCACCGTGGCGAGGGCCGGCGCGAGCCGATCCTCGACGTCGGAGCTCCGATACCTGGTCAGACCGTTTATCACGAACCCTGCCAGACGCCCGTCAGCCAGTTCGCGCCAGTGCTCCACGTGGGACGGCTCCAGGTCCGGTCCGTATGGAACGACGACGATGACCTTCGCGTCGAGCGCATCGATGAGCTGACGAGCCGTGGCCGGGTCGAGGCCGACGGCGCCCTCCACTAGGAGGACGTCCGTATCACGGCCGACCTCGGCCGCCCTTGTCTTGATCTCGTCCAGTTTCTGCGCCGACAGCGCCCCGTCATCCAGCTGAGTGGGCTCGCTGAACGCTGGCTGGACTAACAGCGTCTCGAAGGTCTTGCCGTCGCGGTCGTCGATGGACCGTGTGACCGGTTTCCAGGCGACCGCAGACCGTTCGCTCTTCCTCAGCCTGTCGGCGAGGGAGGCGCACAGGGCCGTCTTACCTGCCCCCTCCCGATCGGAGGCTACATATATGACCGACATTGCGCTGGCCTCGATACGATTGCTACCGGCGCAAAATTATAGCAGAAGAGACGGCCGGGTGGATGAACCGAGGTCATCAATCGGCGCCCCCTTCGACGGCTCGACGGTGCTCCGCGCTGTCTCGCGCGCGGCGCTGTGATACCCTATGCGGGTCGTTCGGAAGCTTGCGGCGCGGACTGAACTCGCCCTGTGGGAAGCGTCCGGCGTGAGCCCGTCAGCGTATGAGGAACCGAGAGTTGGCTCTGGGCGGACGATCGTTGAGAACAGCAGAAGAAATCCTTTCGATTCCCCGACCGTGGGTGCTCGTGGCCCTAGTCGCCGCCGTACTCCTGGCGTCGGCGTGCGCGGCCGGCGAGACGATACCCGTGTTGGAGCGTCGTGCCCAAGAGCTCAACCAGACGATCATGTGCCCGGTCTGTCCCGGCGAGTCGATCGATCAGTCCCAGAATCCTCTGGCGGTGCAGATGCGCGGGATCGTCGACGACAGGCTGGCCGCCGGCTGGACGGAGCAGCAGATCACCGAGTTTTTCGTCGAGCGGTACGGCCCGAGCGTCCTCCTAGAGCCGCCGCGCCGGGGGTTCAACCTGCTGGCCTGGCTGCTGCCTCCCGTCGGGGTCGCGGGCGCGGCACTCGCCCTGCTCTTCACGATGCGGGTTATGACCAGCAGACGCCCCCCCGAGGAGCGAGGAGCCCTGGCGGGTCTACGCCTCTCGGAGGCGGAGAGGCAGACGTATTTCGGCCGGATCGACGCCGCCCTTGGGGCCGAGCCCGGACCAGAGCCCGCTCCCGCGGATGACGGGTCCTCCGCTCAGAAGGACGGCCGGGCCGGCTGATGGTTGAAATAGGATACATAGCCCTCCCCGTCGCCCTTGTCGTAGCGGGATATGTCGTGGTCGCGTCCTTCGTCGGCGGGTGGCAGCGGGTGCCCGAGCTGGTCCGGAGCGCCCGCTACGGTCTCTACTCGATCCCAATCCTGCTGCTCGTCTCCACCGTGGCGCTGCTCTATGCCTTCGTCCAAAACGACTTCTCGGTACGCTACGTCGTCGAGAACAGCAACTTGGCGATGCCGGACGTCTATACGTGGGTTGCCTTCTACGCCGGGAACGCGGGGTCGCTCCTGTTCCTGGCAGTCGTCTTCTCGATCCTGACGGCACTGGCCGTGTTCACTATTAGCGGGAGGCTTCCGCACACTACCCCGTACGCGACCGGAATCATGGCCCTGATCCTCACCTTCTTCCTGGGGATAATCGTGTTCCTGGCCAATCCCCTCGAGCGCCTGTCAATCGTCCCCGCCGACGGCGTCGGCATCAATCCGCTGCTGATACATTTCGGCATGTTCATCCATCCGCCGATGCAGATGACCGGTCTGATCTCGGTCGCGATCCCGTTCAGCATCGCAATGGGTGCGCTGCTGGCTCGCCGTGGCGGGCACGACGAGTGGGTCGGGATGGGCCGCCTGTGGGGGATGATCTCGTGGACGATCCTCACCGCCGGCCTGATACTGGGCAGCTGGTGGGCCTACACGATTCTCGGCTGGGGCGGCTACTGGGCATGGGACCCGGTCGAGAACTCGGCTCTGATGCCCTGGCTGGCCATGACCGCCTTCGTACATTCGATCATGGTGCAGAAGCGCCGCGGCATGTTCCGGATGTGGAACATCGTGCTCATATTCGTCGCCTTCACCCTGGCGCAGATGGGCATGTTCATCAACCGCGGTGGGCCCGTGCCGTCGGTCCACTCGTTCGCCCAGTCGACGATGGGGTTCCTCTTCCTGGCGTTCATGGGAGTGACGCTGCTGGGGTCTCTGGCCGCCTTCGTGTGGCGAATGGACACCTTGAGGAGCCGGGAGCGGCTGGACTCGATCCTCTCACGCGAGGGCATCTTTCTCATGCAGAACGCCCTCTTCCTCGCGGTGGCTTTCGTCACCCTTTGGGGGACCATCTATCCGGTGATCTCGGAGGTGACCCAGGGCGTGACCGTCACCGTCGGAAAGCCGTTCTTCGATCGGGTCAACGGGCCGCTCCTGCTGGTGCTCATCCTTCTGATGGGCGTGGGGCCGCTGCTCCCCTGGAGGCGCACGACGGCTCGAACCCTCGTGAGGACGATGAGGCTGCCGGTGGCCTCCGGTGTAATCACCGCGATCGTTCTGGGGGCGGTCGGCGTGCGGCAGCCGGTCGCGCTCCTGGCCCTGGCGATGTGCGCCGTCGTGGCGGCGGGCATCCTGCACGAGTGGCTCCGCGGGACGAGGTCCCGCGCTCGAAGAGGCGAGAGCTATCCCGTCGCGTTCGGACGCCTGCTGACGGCAAACCGCCCCCGCTACGGGGGCTACGTCGTCCACCTGGCCATTCTGATGCTGGCGGTCGGGGCCATCGGCTCCTCGTTCTACGGGGTTCAGCGGGACTTCGCCCTCAGTCCGGGCGACTCCGCACAACTTGGCGATTACTCTTTCCGCTATCTGAGGGTGGAGCGAGAGCGCTTCCCGGATCGTGAGGAGGAGACCGCCGTGCTCCAGGTATTTAAAGGAAGCTCGAGCCTTGGGGTGATGCGGCCGTTCAGGGCGTTCTACGAAGACTTCAGGATCGGCGCTACCCGGGCCGCCATCCGGAGCACTCCGATAGAGGATTTCTATATGGTGCCGTCCGAGTTCGCCGAGGACGGACGGACCGTGTTCCGCGTGTATGTCAATCCCCTCGTGTGGTGGATGTGGGCCTCCGGGCCGGTGCTCCTCCTCGGCGTCCTGCTCGCCCTGTCGCCCCAGCGGCGGCCGGCGGTCAGCGTAGTACGGGTCCCCGGCCGTGCCCAGGTCGCCGGTGCCTGACGGACCCCCTCGACGGCACCCTTCGGGGCGGACCGGAACGCCGGCATGCTGATCCTCATTGTCATCCTGCTCGTTCTTCTTCCAGCCATCGTGGTCGCATACCCGCTGCTGCGCACGTCCGTAGTACCCGCCCCCGTAGAGGACGAAGGCTCACGAGAGGCCGAGCTGGCCCGGCGATGGGATGTGGCGCTCGACGGCCTCAAGAGCGCCGAGCTGGAATATGCCCTGGGCAATCTCGAGGAGCCAGACTACCGCTCGATCAGAGAGCAGTACATGACCGAGGCGGCCCTCGTGCTCAAGGCCATGGAGTTGGAGGAACAACAAGAGCAGGAGTTTCTCGATGCGATCGAGGAGCAGGCACGCGGCGTGAGGGACAGGATTCTGGGTCGGGAGCACGACGGGGCCCCAGGCGGTCCGGAGTCGCCGGGACCTCGCAATGGGCGTGCGGCCCCGGAAGGCTCGGACGGGCAGGGGATCGTGCCGAACCCGCCGCCCGGCTCCGAATCCGGAGCGGGACGGGGCGATGGGTAGATCCGGGCGAGCCATCGGGATCGCCGGTCTGATCGTCGCGATCTGGCTCGTCGGTGCCGCCGGCATCACGGCCCAGGAGGAGACCTTCGCGGTCCAGGGCCGAGTGGTCAACGGTACCCAGGAGGGCGGGGAGGTGTCCGGCCTCACCGTCGTGCTTCACCGGGACACCGAGAACGGTGTGCTGACGCGGGAAGCTGTCACCGATGAGGCGGGCAGCTACTCCTTCGACGAGATTCCGCTCGACACTGACTCTCTGTACGGCGTCTCCGTCGTGTACCAGGGCGCGATCTACGCCGAGGCGGTCGAACAGTCGGCGGGGGGGGTGCCCGGGGTCACGCTGACGGTCTACGAGGCGGTATCTGAGGCCGGGGTGCTGAAAGCGCTCGTCGTGTCCACGCTGCTGTCCCAGGTCGACGGCGCCACGCAGACTGTCCGTGCGCTGGATATCGTCCGGCTGGTCAACGACTCGGACCGGACCTACGTGCCCGGCGCCGATCCGATGCAGCTGCTGAGGTTCGGGCTGCCGCCTGGAGCCTTCGACCTTAGCGTCGACACGGATCTCCTTGGCGTGGACGTAATCCAGGTCGAGACGGGGTTCGGGCTCGTCGGCGGCGTCCCGCCGGGCGAGCACGAGGTGCTCTACTCGTACGCATTTCCCTACTCCGGCGAAGCGACCTCGTTCGTCAAGTCTCTCCTCTACGGGGCCACGGAGCTTCGAGTGCTGGCTCCCGAGGGTATGCTCTCTCTTTCGAGCCCGGAGCTTGGGGAGGGCCAAGCGGTTGAGATAGGTGGCCGGTCGTACACGCTGGTTGAGGGGTCGAGCCTCCCGCCCGGGTCCCGCATATCCGTGGAGCTCGCCGGCCTGCCCGCTCCGACTCTGGGCGGCAGGGTGGAGAGCACGCTCGGTAAGATGAGGCTGGAGGTCGCGGCACCGGCCGGCTTGGGCGCCTTCATGGCCGTACTGATAGCCTTCGCCCTCTGGCGGCGCGCGGTGCAGCGCCGCGCCGAATCCGTCGATCGTCCGTAGACCGGGCCTGAAAGCGCTGGTAGAATGTCGGTCACGATTTCGCAGGTAGCTGGCAGGCTCACGAAGAGACACTCGCGCGGGTCCGGCCAGGTCCAGAGACCGGAGGCCTACAATGACTAAGCAGACCGTCGTCTTCAGGGAAGTTACCAGAGACGATGTCGAGCGGATTCGGGAGTGGCTGAAGGACGACGAGGTCTCAGAGAGCTGGTTCGGGCGCTACTCCTATGGCGACCCGGCGCACCTGGGCTATCACCCGACGGAGATGGCCAGCGCCTCGGAAGACGAGTGGAATCGCGTGTTCGCCGATCCGGCCCACCGCATACTGTCCGTCTACACGCCCGAGGGGGAGCATATCGGCGAGACTCACGTGGCGATCGAGGAGGCCCTGGGGGACGGCCAGGTCTCGGTCCTCATCGGGCGGAGAGACCTCTGGCACCGGGGTTACGGCACCGCCGCAATGGCGGGTCTGGTCGACAAGTCGTTCAACGAATTGGAGCTCTACCGAGTCTGGGTCGACGTGCCCGAGTACAATGAGGCCGCAAGAGCGATGTGCGAGCACCTGGGGTTCGTCCACGAGGGCACTCTGCGCAAGAGCCGGCCCCACGAGGGCTCCAGGTTCGACTCGGTCGTAATGGGTATGCTGGCCACTGAATACGCCGCCCGGCTGGAGCAGCCGAGTGCCGAGGTCCACACGGTCTAGGGATCCTCACGGCCCCCGGGCGCCCCCTCTTCGGACCTGATACCTGTCCCCGGTCGCCGAAACCGCAGCCTGCGGGTTCGAATCCCGCCGCTCCTGCTCCTACCGAATCATGGTCTAGGCCGCTTGATCCCCCGACCTGGCTTCATCCTAAGGCTACTGAGTCATCAAACGTGTCGCCTTTCGGACAACGGGGCCGTCGTGATTGGCATAGCTGCCGCAGCCGCGGCCTTCGCGCTACTACCTATTCCATTCCTCATGCCATCCAGTGCATGACGTGGCCCGTCACGAACCATCTACCTCGACGTTCGACGCGATAAGTGTCCCCGCTAGCGCTAAGGGCAGCCTCGTGGTAGCCGCCCTCGACCTCAGCGATGTGATCGGTGACCCATTCGACCGATGCTGCCCAAAATATGATACCTGTCCTACCGCTTTCTCTGTGGATGACATGGGCGTAGCGAGAACCTGACTTCGTTGACTCGGACACGGGCTCGACCCTCGGTACGTGCCTCCTGAATCGCTCCATGAAGTCGGGGTCTGGGTCCTCGCCATTCCGTATGGACAGGAAGTAGGTGTGGTGATATCCCCCCGAGTGGGCCGTATTGTATTCGAATTGGTAACGAAAAACAGCTTCCCAAACGTCGGCTTCCGCCGCGTGTCGATTCTTATAGGCCTGCCAGCTGCGCCATTTATGCGGCAAGGCGACTCCTCCCGCCAGACCCGGCTGCTAGTTAGCCAAGGTGCGGCCGGGTGGCCGTAGACCTGTCCCAGATGCTGACCGACCCGTACACGCCGTCGTAGCCGGGCTCGATCCGAATCTTCCCACTGCGGACCAGCGCGACCCCCTCGGCGATCCTCTGGGACGACGCCCTCGCGATCTCCCCCTGGCTTGCCCGGGTGAGGACCGCGAGCTCGTTTCCGAGCTCTGCGACCAGACGCTGATATCGGACCTGGACGCCCTTGGTTCCGACTCCGACTCCGAGGGCCTCGGCTATGATCTGCTGGAGCCCCACCAGCATCCTGAACGGGGGACGTCCGTTGTCAGCGCGCGTGAGCCCGTTCTCATCCAGCCACGTCTCCACCTCACGTCCGGCGAGACGCTCGACGCGCTGGGCGACCCCCAGTGTCAGCGGACGCCCGCACAGAGGGCAACGGCCGTCTCCGCCGGCATCCTCTTCTGGGGAGCGCCTCACGCGGCACTTCCGGTGGCCGGACAGGTGGTACTTGCCCTCCTGGGGGAAGAACTCGACGGTGTAGTCGATTGCCTGGGTCTTGAGCGCGTGGACCAGCCCGTCGTAGGTCGGGCGCCCGGAGAAGACGGTCAGCTCCCGGCCTAGCTTGGGAGCCGAGTGGGCGTCCGAGAACGAGACGATGGACCTCCTGTCCAGCTCGGGGACGCGCCAGTTCATGGCCGGCTCACTGGACAGGCCCGTCTCGACCGCGTATATGAAGCCGGCTGCGTCGCCGAAACACTCCTCAAGGGAGTCGAAGCCGGACTTCGATCCGAAGACCCCGAACCAGGGTGTCCACGCGTGGGCGGGGATCACGACACATCGGGCGTCGATGCCCAGCACCAGATGGACGAGGTCGCGGCACGAGATTCTCAGCGACGGCCGGCCGTCGCTTCGAAGGCTGCCCAACCGATCCAGCGCCCGGTTGATCTGCTCGACGACGTCGACACTTGGGGCGAACAGGAGCAGGTGGACGCGTCTGCTGAGGCCTCCTTGCGCGCTGACACTGCTGACCGCGGTCCCTAGAACGAACTTGACCCCGTCGAATTCGTACAGGCCGTCCCCGCACGGAATCAGCTTCTCCCGGGTTTCCCGAAACCAGTCCCGGTGCGTGAAGTCGGCGCTGGCGAGGAGGTCGATCCCCTTGATCTTCGCCCAGCGGGTCAGGGTCTCGAAATCGAGCGTCCTGCTCGTCCCGATCGCGTAGCGAGAGTGTACGTGAAGGTCGGCTGCGTACGACACTTCAGAGGTGTGGAGTCACGATTCTGACGACCTCGGCCAGCTGCGCGACCTCCTGCTCGGTGTTAAAGAAGTCCAGCGACGCGCGGACCGCAGGTGGATACGAGACGGCACGCACCAGAATCCGGTCGTTCTTCCAGAGCGCTTCGGCGACCCTCGTGGAGTCGACCCCCTCGACCTCGAAGGAGACGAGGCCCGAGGAGCCGGGACCCTCCATAGGCGAGAGGACCCTCACCCCGGAGACACCGGACAGGCGTACCTTGAGAGTGGCCGCGAGCGCCAGGTTCCTCTGCTCTATGCGGTCGATCCCGACGCCCTGGACGAACCTGATCCCCTCGACGAAGCCGGCGCGCAGCGGCGCGCTCGTCGTCCCGACCCTGAACTTGTCGATGTCGTCGGAGTTGGGGGAATACCCGCCTTCGAGATCGTAGTCGAGAACCGCGCTGCCCCCGACGTGAACGGGGATCACCAGCGGGATTATCTCCCGCCTGATGTAGAGTGCCCCGGTCTGGTCGGGTCCGAGCAGCCACTTCTGGCCCGGCAGCGAGTAGAAGTCGCACCCGATCTCTCGAACGTCCACCGCGACGTGGCCCGGACCCTGGGCTCCGTCCAGCAGGTACCAGATTCCCCGCGGTCCGACCAGGCCGCCGATCTGCTTGACCGGCATCCGGAGCCCGGACGAGTACTCGATGTGACTGAGGAACACCATCCTGGTGCGATCGGTCAAGGCGCCCTCGATCTTGGAGAGTATCAGGTCCTCGGGCTCATCCGGCGCCACCGGTAGAACCCGCACCTTCACTCCGTATCTGTCTTGAAGGTGGTAGCAGGGGATGAGGATCGAGGGATGCTCCAGGTCGCACGTGATGATCTCGTCGCCCTCCCGCCAGGGGAGGCCGCTCATGACGGCGTTGAGGCCGTCGGTCGTGCTCTGAGTGAGCAGGATCTCCTGGGCATCGGCGTTGATCAGCGACGCCAGGGCCTCTTTCGCCTCACTCCGTATCTTCTCGCCGGACTCCATCACCTCCGCGGAGGTGGGGCCGTTGTAGCTCTCGTACTCCAACCGGGCCGTGATTGCCTCCACCACCGAGACGGGCGAAGGGCCCGACCAGCCGGTGTTGAGGTAGGTCATCATGTCCACGGTCGGGATACGCTTTCGGAGACCCTCGACGTCCATAAACAAGCTCCCTTGGTGCTGGCTACTCGGGGACGGGGTAACCATTACACATGTAGCTCGTCCCTGTCCAGCGGGACGGACGTAGGGGAACAACCGGCCGGGCGCCAGGAGCAAGCCGACAGGAGGGGAGCGGCGGGCCCTAACGGAGTTTGCCCGCGTGGTCGGGTTACGGAGGAGCCGTCAGGCGGTCCGGCGTGGGCGGTCCGGGAGAGGCGTCGCCTCGGCCTGAACGCCGGGGTACGACACGTGGCCGCACGCGAAGCACATGACGTACCAGCCCTGGTGGTCGCGGTCCAGCCTGCAGTCGCCCGAGCACCTAGGGCACGCCTTCAGCAGGAGCTTGCCCTCGTCTTGTTTTGTGGATGTCTTGTTCATCTCATCAGTCCCAGGGGTTCGCAGCCCCGAAGGTAAACCATCTGCTTTCGCAAGCATCACCACAAGGCATATCTCGTGATGGTAAGTATGCGTGTTCGTGATAATAGGCACCCCGTCTCGAGGCCTTTGGGATGACTGACAGGGTGTGTGCAGAGGGCAAGGCCCCTTTTCCCAAGGGGCCGGCCATGAGCCCGTCGAACCGTGGAGCTTTCGACGATCCCAGGACAGGGGAGGGAGCTATCCCGACGGAGGGTACAGGAGCCGCCCGCGCCGCTCGGTATGGGCGCGGAGGAGGTAGCCCTCGGCCGTCGTGATATAGAGGGTGCGGAGGTCGGCGTCACCGAAGGTGCAATTGGTCGGGCGGTCCACGGGCAACAGATGCTGCTCGACCACCTCTCCGGTCGGGGAGAAGACGTAGATCATCGGCCCCGGTCCGCCGACGCGATGCCCGGCGGTGGCCACGATATTGCCTTCAGTGTCGAGGCACATCCCGTCGATGCCGCGCCAATCGCCGAAGTCGTGGAGGACCTCATACGGACCGAGGGTGCCGTCGCTCTCGACCGGATATGCGCGAAGCTCCCGCTTCTCGTCGGACCGGCGGCCGCTCTGGGCGACGTACAGGACGCTGTGGTCGAGCGAGAACAGAAGACCGTTCGGCCGCGTCGTGTCGAACGTCACCCGTGAGATCGTCCAGGACCCACTTGTCTGAGGATCGAGCCTGTAGACGGAGTCGTGATCCATGTCCTTGTTGGCGATGTCTTCGCTCATCGGGCCGGCGGCACCCTCGTACCACGGGTCCGTGAACCACACCCGGCCCTGGAGATCGATCGCCAGATCGTTGGGGATATTGAGCCGCTTGCCATCGAATCCGTCGGCCAGCACCGTCATGCCGCCGTCCGGTTCGTACCGCACGACCCGGCGGGCGTCCCCCTCGCAGGCGAACAGGTTGCCTTTCGGGTCCAACATGAGGCCGTTCGCGTAGCTCGTGTCGGACCGGTAGACGGTCGACAGCCTGGTGGCAGGATCGTATCTGAGAATCCGGCTCGCCGGGATATGCGTGTAGATCAGACCGCTGCCGTCCCAAGCGGGACCTTCGGTGACTCCTCCAAACGGACCGCCGAGTGTGACGAAGCTCCAGGTCATCGCTCGCTCCTCAAATATGGAGTGCGCAGATCCCGACAAGTCGGGATTGCTGGGGTCAGGGCGGGAAACCCTTAGATATCACTTCTCGTTCCTTGGCCAGAAAGAGAGCCAGGTCCGATGATGCTTCGCTCATCGAGACTCTCGATGCCCCGATGCATCGGGGCGTATCGGAGGGGATGGCGGAAACCGTTCTTGAGCACCCTTCTAGTGCTTGGCTGCGTAAATAGCTCGCCGTTCACGCTCGACCACTCTTGGCACGTGGAGCACCGGTATTTGCTCTGCCCCTTCGGGGAGTTCGGGGGTGTCCCCCGAGCTGAACCCCCACGGGCGGGCGGGTGGTACAGGATACGTTCGAGTATCTATGCACCTAAGCACTAGATAACCTCTTCGGACTCGCCGATGGCCACGGCCGCGCTGCCACCGACCTCCTCTCCCACCTCGCGGATCGGGGTGAAGTAGGCCCTCACGCCGGCGTGCATGGCCCGGGTGTCGCTGCTGTGCAGGACGAATCGCGCGCCCTCCCGCAGCCACTTGGTGGTCAGCTCCACGGTCTGGTGGTGAATCAGCGTCGGGACCCCGTGCGCCTTGCAGATGCTGAGAATCCGGCGCAGGGCTGCCTCGTAGTCGGGGTGGTCCATCTGGTCCGGCACCCCCAGCGAGATGCTCAGGTCGTTGGGTCCGACGAATATGGCGTCGATCCCCTCCACGCCCAGGATGGCGTCGAGCCTCTCGATGGCCGGGACGCTCTCGATGCCGATAATGCAGACCGTGTTGCGGCTCCGCTTTTCGAGGTACTCCCTGCTCATCTCGCTCGGGAATTTTCCGTGATCAACAACCGCGGTGACCAGGTCGCCCTTCAGCGGACGCCACTTCGCCGCGGCGACCACCTCCTTGACCTGCTCGACGGTCTCGCAGTAGGGGGCCAGTATTCCCTGTGCGCCGGCGTCGAGAGCCATCGTCACATAATGGGAGTCGGGGATTGGTATCCTCACGATGGGCACGGTGCCCGTTCCAGCCAGCGCCGCGAGAAGGTTGGCGACGTCGCTCCTGCCCTGAGGTGAGTGCTCGGTGTCGATGATGACGTAGTCGAGGCCGAACGCAGCGATCGTCGCGGCCCATCTCGGGTTCCTGGCGGTCGACAGCATCGTCCCGTAGACGACTCCTCCCGCCCTCGTCCTCTGCTTCAGCTCTTCGCCTGTCATGGATCGTCTCCTGGTCTGCGGTCCTGGATGAGCTCTTCCCGATCGCCGCCACAGCCGGTTCAGGTCGTGGGCGGACTTGCGGACGGAGCCCGGCACGATTGTATCCTCGCAGGTCGGCGTGTCAAGCAGAGACGGCCGCGGCGCCGTTGACTGGCCGTGAGGCCGATGATATCCTTGCGCAGCCATTCGCCCGGAGGTCAAATTGCCCCGCCTGGACTACGGCTGGATCGTCCTATCGTCCGGCTTCATCATCCTGTTCTTCAACGCGGGCACCATGTTCACGCTCGGCCTCGTGCTGAAGCCGATGAGCGAGGACCTGGGCTGGAGCCGCTCGACGCTCACGCTGGCGGCGACGATCTTCATGGTCGTCTCCGCGCTCTCGATGCCTGTGTACGGCCGGCTGATGGACCGCTACAGCCCGCGATGGATCATCGCGGGGGCGGTCGCACTGAGCGCCGTAGGAATCGGATTGATGGGGCTCGTGTCCGAGGTATGGCAGGCGCTGACAGTGTACGGGGGCCTGTTCGCGCTCGGCGCCGCCGGGACTGCCATCCCCACTGTCGGAATAATGGTCAGCCGCTGGTTCGTCCGGCGCCGTGGAATCGCAAACAGCGCGGCGATCACCGGTCAGGCGTTGGGACAGCTCGTGATCATAGTAGCGCTGGCGGCACTGATATCGACCGTAAGCTGGCGCGCGGCGTTCTGGGCACTCGGGGTGGCCAATGCGTTCGTCGTCTTGCCGATCGTCCTTACGTTCGTAAGGTCGCGGAAGCGCGACGAACCCGAGCCTGAGAATTCGAGCCGCGCGTCGTCCGGGCTGGCCTCCTCAATGGACGAGGTCGGGGGGAGGGGCCATCCCGCCTCGATCTTCAAGCTGCTGAAGACGCAGAAGCTGTTGCTCCTCGTCGTGATCTATGCCATCTGTGGCTTCCAGGACTTCTTCGTGGCGACTCAGCTGGTGGCCTTCGCCGACGACAGCGGCGTGGGCAGTCTACTGGCGGGAAACCTGCTGGCGTTCATGGGCGTTCTGGGGCTGGTCGGGGTGCTGGCGGCAGGGTGGCTTGCCGACGCGCACGGCCCGGCGGTGCCGACCGTCCTCTGCTTCATCATGCGGATATTCATCTTCGCATTCATCCTGTACTTCCAGAGCACCGCCGGAATCCTGATCTTCGCTCTCCTATACGGCTCGACATTCCTCATCACGGCGCCCTTGCTCATGGTGTTCGCGGGAAGGTACTTCGGATCGGCCAGGCTCGGTGTAGTTACCGGGTTCCTGTCGATGGTGCACCAGATGGCCGGAGGCCTCGGCGCGTTCATCGGCGCCTGGATCTTCGAGACGTGGAACGGCTACGACGGGGCCTTCGTGCTCCTCCTGGCGATGGCCGTCCTGGGAACCGTGACGACGCTGGCGTTGCGCGACAGCCGTCAGCGCCTGGCCGTGGCGCCGGCGTAGCCGGCGGCCACACACAGATCGGGGAACCCGTTTCGTCGTGGCGGGCAGGGCGAGCGGCACGCGACAAAAAGGGAGGCAGGCCCCACCTGCCTGCCTCCCGGCGCCGTGTTCAGTTGTAGTCGGGAATCCGCGCCCCCTTCCCTCCGGTCTTAGGACCGCTTTCCCTTGCCCTCTATGGGTCCTGGGGCCTTTGTCAGCAAACGCGGGGGCTCAGACTCTTCGTTCCAGCCGGCCTGCCCTTCTCGATCCCATGCGGCAGGCCGGCTACCTAAAGGAAATTTCCATTGGTGGTTCGTTACAACTATCATCGTCCTCGCCACCTCCTCCTGTGACTTCACCTGCTCGCCTCGATCTCAGACTACGTGGCCAGCATGAGTTTCGCGTGATCTTCGACAGGAGGTTTGTGAAGATCTTGTGAAAGCGGCGGCTACCCCTCAGACGCGGTCCTCAGATTGAGCCGAGCTCCAGCCGCTCCACCAGCGAACGTACCTCGGCGAACGCCCGGTCCTCTGGAAGGGTCGACGGGTGCCTCACGTTGGCGGCCTTGAACACGCCCCTGAGACGCAGGACCTCCTTGGTCAGGTGGTACGAGATTCCAAGGGTCTGGCCGAGCAACCTCAAGAGCGGACCGTACCGCTCCATCGTCGCCGCGGCCTCCTCGCCCTGGCCGCGCTGATGATGTTGCCAGGCCTGTTGGAACGCCTCGGGGACGGCACTTCCCGGCATCGTCCCAACCGAGCCGCGGCCCAGCTCCTCCAGGAACATCTGGCCCCCCGCGCCGCCGAAGACGATCAGCTCATCCCCACCGTACTGCTTTGCCTGGGTCACGCGCTGCGGCGTGGGAGGGCTCTCCATCTTGGCGTAGCAGGCGTTCTCGGCCTCGCGCGCGATGGCGGCGACCAGACGCGGCGCGACCGCGGCGCCGGGGATGTCCTGGACGAAGATCGGGACATCTACCGCGTCCGAAATCCTCTTGAAGTACCCTTTCACCTGCTCGGCGTCGACAGGTATGGTCGTCGGCGGGGCGGCCATGAGCGCGTCCGCTCCAAGCTCCTGGGCGCGGCGGCTCAGCTTCACCGCAAGATCGGTGCCTTCGGCGCCTGTATGGACGACCACCTTGACGCGTCCTCGCGCCTGCTCCACCACCGTCCCGGTGGCCAGGTCGCGTTCGGCCTCCGACAGCTTGAATATCTCGCTGCCCATCGCGATCCCGACGCCCGCGACGCCCGCCGCGACCACGAACTCGACCTCTTTCCGAAGGTCCTCCACGTCGATGCGACTCCGGTCGTCGAAGGGCATGTAGAGGATGGGGTAGACGCCGCTCAGGGTCCTGTCAACCATCTTTGTCCGATCTGAAAGGTCCTCTTAACAAGAGGAATCCCGACCCATTCGAGATCGGGATTCCTCCGCGCTTCCGTTCGGCGTGAGCCGGACCGCTAGAGTACGCGCTCCTCTCGGAGGTCTCTCAGCGCCTGTCCGAAGCCGTCGATCGTACGGTCGATGACCGAATCGTCGTGAGCCGACGAGACGACGAAGCACATGCCGTTCCAGTCCATCCCGTCGGCGCCGTTGACCAGCACGGCGCGCCGCAGGGCCCGCGTCTTCTCGGGAGGCATGCTCCGGTAAATCTCCTCGAACGGCATCGTGCAGAAGGTCCGATCGCAGTCGCAGTCGTACCCCATGTTGACCTGCACCAGCGACGAGTGGCCGTGGGCGTGGCCCACCACCTCGTTCTTCATGAAGACCTCGTTGATGCCGTCCCGCAGCCGCTTCGCCTGGGCGTCGGCCGTCTTGTTGATCGGCTGGGTCGCCAGCGCCTCCAGCACTTTGATCCCGGCTATCGCAGTGGTCGGGTTCGCATTGTACGTACCGCCCTGGGCCGCCCGCCGGGTCCCGTCCCACTCCGGGTCGCCTGTCGTCGCCATGATCTCCATGATCTCGGCGCGTCCGCCGACCGCGGAGCCGGGCTGACCGCCGGCCATGATCTTGGCCATGGTGGTAATGTCGGGATCGAGGCCCCACAGCTCCTGCGCGCCGCCCGGGGAGAGGCGGAACCCGGTGATCACCTCGTCCATGATGAAGAGGACCCCGTGCTTCTTGCACACCTCTTGAAGGTCCATCAGGAACTTGGGGTTCTGCAGCGGGAAGGTGGCGAAGTGGGCCCCGTTGCTCTCTACTATCACCGCGGCGACGTCGGCGTCCTGGGCCAGGATTCGATCGACGGCCTTGACGTCCACCGGCGCGACGATCACGGTGTCCTGCACCTGCTGTGGCACGCCGCCGGTGGACTGGCCGGAGTCGATGCAGAGGTAGTCCTGCCAGCCGTGGAAGTGCTCCTTGAACTTGACGATCTTGGTCTTGCCGGTGTGGGCACGGGCAATCCGGCACGCCAGAAGGGTGGATTCCGTCCCCGATGCCGTGAAGCGGATCCGCTCGAGCTTGGGCATCAGCCTCTTGACCGCCTCGGCGTAGCGCACCTCGTGGGTCGTCGCGCCGCCCAGGTGAGTACCCTTGTCCATCTGCGCCTTTACGGCCTCGTTGACCCCCGGGGGGTTGTGGCCCATGATAAGGCTGCCGTTACCCATCACGTAGTCGATGATCTCGTTCCCGTCGACGTCGTACTTGAAGGGGCCCTGGGCCCACTCGTAGTAGGTGGGGAACGGCGACGTGAATCGAGACTGGTGCGTCACTCCGCCGGCGAACAGGTTCTTGCCGCGCGCGTACCAGTCCTTCGACTTCGCGAACTTCTCCGAGTACTTCTCATCCAGCGTCTTGGCCATTCCCTCGTCTCCTCTCGTCTCCGTCGCTCTCAGAAACCCCGAACACGCCCGACCGGGCCTTCGGGGAGTGCCGGGGGGCACAATACCGGTATTATATCGGCGCCTCATGGCGCGTCAACCCCCCCGCCGGGTGGGCGCGGCGGCGCTGTAGACGCTCGTGGAGAGAGGCGTCTCTTCCGGAGGCCGGAGGCGTCAGTGCAGGAGGACAAACTCCGCTATCAGGATGCCGGGAGCGGGCAGGGGGATGGTCGAAACGGCTCCTCGACCGCCGCTAGTGCAGGGGGCAGAACCAGACCGCAGCCTCCTCGTAGCAGTCGAGGCCGTCCGAGTCGTGAGCCGCAGTCGAGAGATTGCTGCCGACGGGCAGGGCCGGGTCGCAGCAAGGGCTACTGCCATCCTCCGTCCGGCGGATAGATGCTCCTGGAGTCCGGGCCTCCGCTGTAGTAGAGCAGCTCGCACAGCCTATCGAGGTGGGGGTGCCACTCGAGAAAGTGAGGCGTCTGCTGGTGAGCCTCGAACGCGGCCTCGCTGGTATAGGCCTCGCAGAACCAGATCCGATCCGAGTCGCTGCCGTCCTGTATTACGTCGAACCAGAGGCAGTCCGGCTCCGCGGTAGCAGCGCCCCTGGCGTTGCCCTCCAGGAGTCGGAGGAATTCCCCCTTCTGGCCGGGGTTTACCTGCACTGCGGCGACCACGACGTACATGTCTCGCTCCTTGATCTTCTTACGCCGGACCGGATGGGCCCCGCCCCGGTTCTCGATTGCGTTCGCGATGACGTTGTCAGGCGATGTCGATTGCGGCCGGGTTAGTCGCGCTGCTCGAGCTCGAAGTATTCGTCCAGGTTCTCCCCTTCCGTCTGACCCGCCGCGCGGCCGTCGATCAGCTCCCTGACCCATACCTCCAGGTCATCGTCTCTGACGGCGCCGACCCACCTCCTCTGAACGATGCCGTCCCTGCCCACGAAGAAGGTGACAGGGATGCCGATGACTCCGTAATCGACCGTGATCGTGCCGTCGATGTCGCGGCCGTTGGGGTAGGTGACGCCGAACTCCTCCAGAAAAGCGATCGCCTCCTCGTCCGTGTCCTGGATGTCGACCCCGACGATCAGGAGCTCCTCGGCGGAGTACTGCCGCCATATCCTCTCGAGGACTCTCGCCTCCTCGCGGCACGGCGGGCACCACGACGCCCAGAAGTTTATGACCGTTGGCGGTGCTCGGCCAGCACCAGATGCTCCCCATCGAAGCGAGTGAACTGGAAGTCCGCCGCGGGCTTGCCGACCCTGGTAAAGCCGCTCTTGCCCGTGACGGAGGGCTTGTTCACTGTTCCCCAGGCCATCAGCGCGACGAACGCCGCCATTACCAGGAGGGCGCCGCCTGTGGTGAGAGCCCTTCTCGACACCCTGGGCTTCCTCGTGGGGTGGCTCCGAGCTGTCATTGTAGGGAGTGTGCTCGCATCGTCCGGTAGTGTAACTCATCGGACACTCTGCCGGTTATCCGCCCGTCGGCGGGACGGCATGTTAGGATGCTGAGCCCGTACCGTTGGGAGAAGGGTGGGTCAGATGACAGACGTGACAGAAGCGAACAAGGCCCTGCTGCGACGATACACCGACGAGGTGGTTAACAGGGGGAACCTGGACGCGGCGGACGATATGGTAGCGCCCGGCTACGTCCACCACCAGCCTCCGAATCCCGACCAGCACGGCATCGACAGATTCAAGCGGCTGGTCGTGGAGCTCCGGACGACCTTCCCCGACATACACGTGGCCATCGACGACCAGATAGCCGAGGGGGACAGGGTGGCGACCCGGATCACGATTCGCGGCACGCATCTGGGCGAGTTTCAGGGGATCGCGCCGACCGGGCGGAAGATCGAGTTCAAGGGGATCGCCATCGACCGCTGCTCGGACGGCAAGATCGTGGAAGGGTGGGAGTGTTCCGACGCCCTCGGGCTGATGCGTCAGCTTGGAGCGATCTCGTAGTCGAGACCGCTACTCGGCCGCGGCCCTCGTCGTCTCTCTGGGCGGGAGAAGGTAGGGGACACCGTCCTCGGCCGCCTGCCACTGCGCGACAAACCGCCTGATACACTCCTCCGTTCCATTGGCGAGCGCCGACATCATTGTCATCGAGCTTGATGGGGCGGTCATCCACTCCGGGATGCCCGCGGCATTTCGATCCTCGGGCCCGGCCAGCGGGAATACTGGCGTCACCAGGTCCAGCTCCACTGGAACGCCGCACGCCCACAGCGCCCTCAGCCCCAGCAGATTCTCCTCCTGGTGGGCCCGATCCTCCGTGAGCATGCTGCCCTCATTCAGCTCGAAGTCGTAGTTGAACTGCGTGTCCAGTTTCATGAAGTCGGCCACGGCGAGCTTGATGGCCCAGTCGGAGTAGTCGTCGAAAATCATGAGTATGTTCGCGGCGGCGACCTGGCGGGCCGATTGCCGCTCCTCTTCGGGCCGATCGAGCCGGCTATCGAGAAGCCTGTACCAGCGCGAGATCATGGCCAGCGCGAAGACCTCCACGAGGGCCGTCGCCTTGCGCTCGTTCCCCTTGCCCCACGGACGTTTCAAGTCGGGACTTGAACCGATCAGCCGGGCCGCGACCCGACTGCCGCCTCTCAGCCACGCGTCATAGACCGCGCGCTCGGGCCGAGACGGCGCTGCCCCGTCAACTCTCGCGCCGACGTAGGACAGCGCCTTCGAGAGCAAGCGTTCGGTTTTCGTGTTGGAGACGACCTGAGTGCCGCCCGATCTCCCGACCTCCGCGAGCCGTTCGATGTACCGAGCCGCCTCTTTCAAGATCGGCTCGTCTTGAATCTCGGCGGGCGCTTCTTCAGCCTCGGCGGGCTCCTCGGCAACGGCGGCAGGCTCTTGAATCTCGGCTGGCGCTGACTCTAGCGCAACAGGCTCCTCAGTCGCGACGGGGATGGCCTCCAGCGGGGTGGGCTCCGCGATCGCGGTGGCAGGTTCCTGAATCTCGGCGGGTGGAGGATCCGGAGCGGCGGGCTCCTCGGCAGCGGCGGGCTTTCGAATCTCGGCTGCTGGAGGTGTCGAAGCGGATGCCGGACCGTCCAGACTGCCGAATACCTTCTCGGCCCAGGTCAGGAAGCCGACCCTCTCGGCCAGTCTCTCCGCCGCTTCGTCTGGCCTGCCGGGAGCCACGCCCAGGGATGCGCCGACCCTCTGCAGCTCCTCTGCATCGAAGGCCCGGAGCACCTCGGAGACCGGATCGCGGCCCTGCTTCCGCAGGTCGCCCGCGACGGTGACCAGGTCGGCGATCATCTCGCTCTTCGTCTCCGACACGCGCCGGTCTAGACTGCCGAGAGCGCTCGCGATGTGCTCGGCCTCGAAGTGGTCCAGCAGGTCTTCCAGACTGGTTTCTTGCGGCATAGGGGGTCCAGATCACAGCCCAAGGCTAGGACCAATTATATCCCGGTTCGACCGGCGGTGCTAAGGAATCGAAGGTCTCTTGCACCGTCTTCCTACCAGACCGATCGTGTGCCGGCCGGATCACACGGAGAGCGCCGGAAAGCCCGAAAACCGCGCCCGGCAGCACCTCGAAATTGTTCCCGAGACCGACTAGATTGGCAGGGTCGTTCCGACTCTAGGAGGCGTCAGCTGAGAACCACGATCGCGGTGGCCGAGATGGTCTGGTGTGCGGTGCACGCGGCGAAGCCGCCCCTTCGAACGGCCGGGTCGAAGGGCAGCCTGCCCGTCTGGATGAGGTTTCTCAGAGAGGGTGCACGCCTGAGCGGATGCAACGCTCTCCTGAGCGGCCTGCTGGTGTGCGTAGGCGCGGCCTGCTATCTGCTGACGGTTCCCAGGCCACGAGGCAAGATGATCCGGAGGTCGTGGACGCGGATCGGGCGCAGGGTACTCGGGGTCCTCAGGTGGGACGGGGCGATGTTCGCCGATCACGTCGACGCCTCGACCACACGCACCAGGCTTCTCAGCCAGCTCCAGCGGGAGTACGAGGGCACCCTCGGACGTCACCTCCGCAGCCACCTCCAGAAGACCCTCCAGGACTCCCTCGACCGCTATCGCCCCAGCTGCCCGACCTGTGGAACGGCGATGTACCGCCAGCGGTCCTACATCAGGAGCTTCCTGATCAACCACGGCGACGTGCGCTTGGACGTTCCGGTGTTCCGGTGCGCTGAATGCCGGCGGATGGCCAGCGGCGCCGACATCATCGGGAGCGAGGACCGCAGAAGGCGCGTCATGTCCGCATCGGGCTGACACGGAAGACGGCTGCTGCCGCGGGAGGCGCGGGCCGAACCCTGTCCCGTCAGACCGAATTCTCGATCCGGTGCACGGGCTTGGGAACATACGAGAGGAACAGAAGGTTCGTCTCCTGCAGCTCGTCCAACCCCTTCAGGACTTCCTCGGCGCCCATCGAGACGGCAGTGCCCAACGCCTCCAGATCGGCCGGGTCCTCCGTCCAGGCGGGGATGCGAGACGCCACTCGGTCGAGGCGGTGCCGTAGAGGGAAGGCCACGATCTCCAGGTAGTCCAGGTCCACCTGTGCCCCGCAGGCCCACAACGCCCTCAGCCCGAGCAGATTCTCCTCCTCGGATACGTCGCCCCCGGCACCTCCATCCACGCGGCGATCGGCGTCATGGTTGTACTGGAGGTCCAGCCTCATGAAATCGTCCACGGCCCGGCGTACGGCCGTTCGCTTGTAGCTGTCGCAGAATCTCAGCACGTTTGCGACCGAGATCTCGCGGGCGACCCGCCGCTCGTCCTCCGGGTAAGAGCGCCGCCCGTCCAGCTCTCGGTACCATCGCGAGATCATCGCAAGGGCGAAGACCTCCACGAGGGCCCCAGCCTTCCTGTCTCCCCCTTCGCCCCACGCGCGAGCCACCGTCTCGCTTCGTCGTAGCAGGCCGGAGGCGGCGCGGCACCCTCCCCTCATCCAGGCGAGATACATCGTCAGCTCATAGCCGGCCGGCCGCGTAACTCGGATCCTCTCCTCTACGGCCGCGACGGCCTCCGACAGGAGAAACTCGTTTCTGGTCTCGTTTTGCTCGATCGACATGGCGATGCTCCACAGCGGAACAGGTAGCTCCGGCGAAACCCGTCCGGCGAGGCCGGAGACGCGCTTCGGGCTTACCGGTCTCCCATTGTTTCACGATCCGATCGGCGCGCGCCAGCGTGTTCGCGATGTCGAGACACCGTACGCCAGAGCCCCATCGCTACTTCGCGGTCCAGCCGCCATCGACCGTCAATCCAGTTCCAGCGATGAACGGAGAGGCGTCGGAGCAGAGATAAACGACGGCCTCTGCGATCTCCTCGGGCTCCGCGAAGCGGCCGTTCAGCTGCTTCTCACGCCACCTGGCCTCGATGGCCGGGTCGCGCTCGAAGACCGTCTCGGTCATCGGGGTCTTGACGACGCTGGAGCACACGGCATTGACGCGAATCCCACGAGTTCCGTATTCGTAGGCCGCCTGCTTGGTCAGTCCCATGACGCCGTGCATCGCTGCGTTGTACGCGGCGGTGCCCCCGGCGAGCAGGCCGGCGACGGAGCCGGCGTTGACAACCGCACCTCCACCGTTCCGCAGCATGTGCTCGATCTCGTATTTCATGCAGAGCCAGATGCCCTTGAGGTTCACGCCGGTGAGATGGTCCCAGACATCCTCCGGGTACAGGTGCGTCTCAGCAAGGACGCCCGCGACCCCGGCATTGTTGTACGCGCAGTCGATCCGCCCGTAGGCTGCCACTCCCGAGGCCACCAAGGCCCTGACGTCTTCCGCTTTCGACACGTCCGCGTAGACGAACATCGCCTCGCCGCCCTGGACCCTCACCGACTCGGCGGTCTCTGCGCCGGCAGCCCGGTCTATGTCGGAGACGACCACCCTCGCGCCCTCGCGGGCGAGGGCCGTGGCCGACGCCCGTCCGATGCCAGAGCCGGCGCCTGTCACAAGGGCTACCTTGCCGGTCAGTTGCAGTCCCATGTCGTCAGCGACTCCCGCCAAAAGGGTGATGTACTACGGAGTGTGCAGATCCCGACAAGTCGGGATTTGCCGGGAGTCTGAGGGTTTCCCTCAGATATCACCATGCTAGTGAACAGTCCAGCCGCCGTCGATCAGTATGGTGGAGCCCATGACGAATGACGACTTCTCCGAGCTGAGCCACAACACGAGATCGGCCAGCTCGCTGGGCTCGCCAAACCGTCCCAGAACGTGCATCGCCTTCCATTCTTTCACCAGCGGGGGGTCGAGCTCTTCGAACCTGTCCAACATAGGGGTCCGCATGGCCGCCGGGCACACGGCATTGATACGAATCCCCTTGTCCGCGTAGATCAGCGTCGCCGATTTGGTCAGGCCGATCACGCCGTGCTTACTCGCGTTGTACGCGGGCGACGCACCTCCCACCAGGCCACCGATGGAGGCCATGTTGATGATCGAGCCGCCGCCCTGCTTAAGCATCTGGATGATCTCATACTTCATGCAGAGCCAGACGCCCTTCAGGTTGACCGCGATGGTCCGATCCCAGACCTCTTCCGGGTACTCGTGAGTGATCGGACCCTCCCCCTCGATCCCGGCGTTGTTGAAGGCGAAGTCTAGCCGGCCGTAAACATCCACGGCCTTCACGATCATCGTCTCGACCTCGTTCGCCCGCGACACGTCGGCCCTGACAAAGATAGCATCTCCACCTTTGTCTCGGATCTCTGCGACCGTCTCCTGACCCCTAACAGGGTTCGTGCCGTTGACGACGACCTTCGCCCCGGCCTGGGCGTAGGCGATCGAGGTAGCCTTGCCGAGTCCGGCGTTCCCGCCCGTCACGAGCGCAACCCGGCCTTCGAGATTCAACGTCATCGGAGCGTCACCCGGCGCGAGGTAGCCAATGCAGCCGGTAGTTCACGAAGATTCACCGCTGCCGTCCAGGGCGTGGCCGAGGACCAGCCAGACGAGTGGGTCCGCTCATACGGTGCTCCCACTAGAGCCAGCCGGCAGCGCCTCCACAGACGGCTTGGAGCGGGAGACGGGATTCGAACCCGCGACCGCCTGCTTGGAAGGCAGGAGCTCTACCACTGAGCTACTCCCGCTCGATTCTCAGCATACGAAGCCTGCGCCCAAGCGTCAACAGTCTCCGGGGCTCCGGTGCGTCGTACTCACACCGTCAGCTCGAAAGACTTCCTGGCCAGGTCGACGATGTAGCTGCTTATCGTCAGTGACGACGTGGCCCCCGGCGAGGGCGCGTTCAGCACGTGGATGGCGTTCGGCGTCTCGGCGATGCTGAAGTCCTGAAGCAGCCGGCCTCTCCTGTCCACCGCCTGGGCCCTCACCCCGGCCCCGGGAGCGTGGAGATCGTCAATCCGTATCTCCGGAAGAAGGACCTGCAGGGACCTGACGAACGTCCTCTTTACCATCGATCTGTACTGCTCGCTCAGACCGGTCCTCCAGTACTTCCAGGACATCCTCCAGAAGCCCGGGAACGCGAGCGTGCCGATCATGTCACCGGCGCTGATCGACGTCTTGCGGTAGCCCTCCCTGGCAAAGGCCAGCACCGCGTTCGGTCCCGCCTCGACCTCGCCGGTTATCCGCCTGGTGAAATGTACCCCGAGGAAGGGCATCGCCGGGTCCGGGACCGGATAGATCAGGCCCTTCACCAGGTGTCCACGGTCGGGTGCGAGCGAGAAGTACTCCCCGCGGAACGGGATTATCCGAACGCCCACGTCGGCGCCCACCATCTTCGCGACCGCGTCGGCGTGCAGCCCGGCACAGTTGACGACCCATCTGGCCGTCACGCCGCCCTTAGACGTCTCGACGTTGAGCACGCCATCTCGTCTCGCTATGTTGAGTACCCTGGTGTCGGTCAGGATCGCTCCGCCGTGCTCGGCAACCTCCGCGGCGTACGCCCTGGAGACCTTCCCGAAGTCGATGATCCCGGTGTTCGGCGAGTGTATGGCCTTGATGCCGGTGGCGTGAGGCTCCAGCTCCTTCAAACGCTCCGGGCCGACCACCTCGAGGCCCTCCGCGCCGTTGGCGGTGCCGCGCTCGTAGAGGTCCTGCAGCCGCGGAAGCTCGTCCTCCCGCGTAGCGATGATGACCTTGCCGCACATCTCGTACCCGATGTCGTGCTCGTCGCAGAACCGTCTCAGCTCGCGGCCGCCTGCGGAGCAGAAGTTGGCCTTCTGCGACCCCGGCTTGTAGTAGATGCCGGCGTGGATCACGCCGCTGTTGTGACCGGTCTGGTGCTGGGCGACCTCCGACTCCTTCTCGAGGACGGCCACCGTGTAGCGGGGATACTCGCTCGTCAGGCGCATCGCCGTGGCGAGGCCGATTATCCCGCCACCGATAATACAGATGTCGTACTTCAGGGGTTTCGTCCTTCCGGTCGATCGAACGGAATGTCTAGGAGGCCAGACCGTAAGACGGACCGTCTCATCGGCATGCCGCCCGCACCGAGATTTTATCACGAACGTTTCGACAGTCGGGCCGCGCGTGGTACCCTGCCCCTGACGATTCGGTGCCAGGGAGAATCAGGAATAGGACATGACAGACGTCCTCTGCCACGCCGACAGCTATCTGAAGGAGTTCGACGCGACGGTCATGGACGCTACTCCGGCCGGAGTCGTGCTCGACCGCACCGCCTTCTACCCCGGTGGGGGCGGGCAGCCGTCCGACTCGGGAGTCCTCGATCGTGGGGGCACGTCCTTCACGGTCAGCAAGGTCTCCCGATCCGACGGACAGCTGGTCCACGCCATCGAGGGAGAGGCGCCGTTAGCAGGCGAATCGGTCCACGGCATTGTCGACTGGGAGCGTAGATACAAGCTCATGCGGACCCACACGGCCCTCCACATCCTGTGCGGAGTGATCTGGCGAGACCACGGATCGTCGGTGACGGGCGGAGATATGAAGCCGCTCGCCGCGAGAATGGATTTCGAGCTCGAACAGATGTCGGCGGACTTCGCCAGAGAGGTGGAGGTGCGGATCAACGAGGAGGTTCGCGCCGAGCGGGACATCGAGATCGGCTCGCTGGTGCGGGAAGAGGCGTTCAAGATCCCCGACCTGATCCGGACGAAGATCAACCTGCTGCCGGAGGGGATCAAGGAGGTGAGGACGGTCAACATCGTGGGCCTCGACCTCCAGGCCGACGGTGGCACCCACGTCGCCAACACGCGGGAGGTCGGCCCCATCAGGGTCGTCAGCCACCAGAGCAAGGGCCGGATCAACAAGCGGCTGCGCATCGAAATCGACCCCCTAGCAGAGGAGGCGCAATGACCCGTCCGGAACCGATGAGCTACGAGGCGATCTTCGCCCGGTCGGCGCCCCCACCCCGGCCGGCACCGGTCCGGCGGGGCAAGTACGACTTCGCCATCGCGTACCCCGATCCCGGATCGCTGCCCGTGGACGACCTGGCAGACGGCCTGAGGTCGGCGCTCGAAGAGGAGGGTAGGGGCCTGGCGGTGTATCCCGACATCCAGGGCTACCCGCCGCTGCGCGAGTTCATCGCCGGCAAGCTCGCCCGCGATCGGGGCATGTCGGTCTCGCCCGACCAGATCGTGCTCGGGAACGGGTCCTCCGAGCCCATCGACATGCTCATCCAGGCCGTGGTCGATCCGGGCGACGTCGTGCTGACCGAGGACTACGTCTACTCCGGGACCCTGGGGAGGCTACGGCGCTACCATGCCGAGATCCGAGGTGTCGCCTGCGACGAGAATGGGATGGTTCCGGATACTCTGGAGGCGACACTGCGGACCGCCATCGCGGACGGTAAGAAGCCGAAGCTGATCTATACCATCCCGACATTCCAGAACCCCCAGGGCTGGACCGCTCCACTGGACCGCCGCGAAGCGTTGCTAAACCTCTCGCAAGAATACGGTGTCCCCATTCTCGAAGACGACTGCTACGTCGACCTGCGCTACGACGGCGAGCCTGTCCCGGCGATCCACTCACTCGACGACGCGTCACACGTGATGTACGTGGCCTCCTTCTCCAAGACGATCGCGCCCGGCCTCCGAACGGGCTACCTGGTGGCACCGCCGGAGGTCGTCGGGAGGGTTCGGGCGATCAAGGGCGGGGCCGGCGCGAATCAGTTCGCCGCGATGGCCATACACCGGTACGCTATCGACCACCTGGACGAGCACGTCTCTCAGATCATCGGCGTACAGCGCGCCCGGCGCGACGCGATGCTCGCGGCGCTCGGGGAGGGCTTCGGAACGGCCGCGACATGGAGCAGTCCGGACGGCGGCCTCTACATCTGGCTCAAGATGGCCGAGGGGTGCGATCTCACCGAAGCCCTGGACGCGTCTCTGGACGCCGAGGTCGGCTATCAGGCGGGGAACGCCTACTCGCCGGACGGCGTCTCGGGCAAGAACTACGCCCGGCTCTGCTTCGGGTTCAACGACCCCGAGGAGATCCACGAGGGAATCTCCCGGCTCGCCGACGTCTTCGCGAAGAGAGGGATGCTGACGGGATGAGCGGCGAAGCCCTGGACTCTCCGACCCCTACTGCCGGCTGAACGTCAGCCTGCCCAGGTGGTTCTCGACCCGCTCCCTCAGCGGCTCGGACTCCCTCTCCAGCAGCTCCAGCTCCGTCTCCAGCCGCTTCAGGGTTGAGGCCTGCTCGAGGAGGGCCTGCTTCTCGACGGCGCTGACGGCGAGGAGCCCGGGGATGTGATAAGACAGCGCCGTGGGGTCGGACGGTATCCTCGCCTGGCGTATCCAGCCGCCTCGCAGGCCCATCGCCAGCCGGACGTACCGGGTGACGGCCTCTCGCATCGCGTCCAGCTCCGACTGGGACAGTGACACGGTCCGGTCCTCTTCCAGCAACGTGACCGCCGCCTCCAGATAGGGGCGCTGCTGCACCACCCTCTCGATCTCGAACCGTCGCCCTCCGACGATCGAGACGAAGCTGCGGCCCTCCTTCACCCGATTAACCTGCAGGATCCGGGCCACGGTGCCCACGGCGTGAGGCACTGCGTCGCCGCCCACCTCCGGCCCGCTCCTTATGAGGACCACGCCGAACTGGCTATCTGCCTTGAGACACGCCTCCAGCATGAGCTTGTACCGCTCCTCGAATATCTGAAGCGGCATCGTCGCGTTCGGAAAAAGGACCGCATTTAGTGGGAACAGTGGGAGCTGTCGCTCTTCAGTGGACATCCGGTGGGCTCACGGAAGCAGTATATTGCGAGTATAGCCGGACGGCATGAGGCGAACAAGTGCGACCCCGGTGGGCGGCAGAGTCGGCCACGGGGTTCGATCGGGGAGCGGCGTCTCGACGGCGTGGGTGCGGGTCAGGCGTCCCACCAGCGCGTCGTAGACTGCTTGACGGTCCCCAGGGCCCGACAGTACAATCCCCGTGGAGGTGGTCACGACGCGATTCATGGCTAGCGTCCTGGGAGCCTGGAATGTCGATGAAGCTTCGGGCTAGGGGGACAGGCTTGGCGGCGCTTGCCGCCATCTTGATCGCGCCGGCCGTACTCGCAGCCTGCGGTGACTCGGGAGGCGCCTCCGAACAGCTCGCGGAGCCAATCATCGGGGATGCGCCCGCGCTGGATGGCCGCACCAGCCAGCTGGCCATAGACGCGGGCGAGATCACTCTCGACGAGCTGGTGGACCGGGGCAGGACGCTGTTCGTGTCCTCCTTCAACACCCTGGACGGTGCGGGGCGCCCGGAGACCACCGACGTCGGACCGAGCAACTTCCGGGACCGGCGCGAGTTCCCGGACAACTTCAACCGGATATCCGGGCCGGACGCCAACACCTGCGTCGCCTGCCACAACCTGCCCCGCCCGGGCGGAGGTGGCGACAACTCTTCCAACATCTTCGGCGACGCGGACCGCCTACCCTTCGTCAACTTCGACGGCGCCGAGGGGGACGGCTTCGAGGCACAGACCCTCAGGAGCGTCGGCGTCGAGCGGTCGGCTATGTCCCTGTTCGGCGTCGGGTTCGTCGAGCTCCTGGCCCGCGAGATGACGGTCGACCTCCAGAACACGAGAGACGAGGCGGTGCTGGAGGCGAGGGCGTCGGGAGACCCCGTGACCAGAGACCTGTCCACCAAGGGCGTGTCCTTCGGAAGGATCACCGCCCGCGCCGACGGCACGCTGGACACGAGCGAGGTCGACGGGGTCGACGCGGATCTCATAGTCAAGCCGATGCAGCAGAAGGGCATAGTCGTCTCGCTCCGAGAGTTCGGCGTCAAGGCGATGAACTCGCACTTCGGAATGCAGGCGGCCGAGCGGTTCCCGGGCGACCCGGACCGGGACGGCATGAGCGACGAGGTCAGCCGGGGCGACCTGACGGCCCTCGTGGCCTTTCTGGCGACTCTACCGGTCCCGGGCCGTGTCATCCCGGAGCATCCCGAGGCCAGAGCCGCGGCCGAGCGGGGTGAGCAGCTGTTCGCTTCGATCGGGTGCGAGACGTGCCACAGGTCCACCTTGCGGCTGGAGGACCCGGTCTTTACGGAGCCGAACCCGTTCAACCCGCCGGGCAAGCTTCAGCTCTCGGACGTGTCCAACCCGTTTGCCTTCGACCTGACACTGGAAGGCCCGGCGCCCCACCTGAAACGGGAACCAGACGGCAGCGTTCTCGTGCCCGTCTTCACCGACCTGAAGCGACACGACATGGGGGAGAAGCTGGACAGCGACCTCATCGTCCAGAACGGGGTCCCCACCGGCGAGTGGCTGACCCGGAAGCTGTGGGGCATCGCCAGCGAGCCCCCGTTCCTGCACCACGGCAGGGCAACTCTGCTGTCGGAGGCCATCCTGATGCACGGCGGCGAGGCCCAGGAGTCGCGGGACGCCTACGGAGCGCTCGCGCCCGAAGATCAGGCGGCGGTTGTCGAGTTTCTCAAAGTCCTCCAGGTGCTCCCGGAGGACGCAAGCGAGGCGGTCATCACGGCCGGCTTGACTGTGCCGGGCAGCCGCGCGATCTGGCCGGCGGTCGCCGGGGGCCTCGGAGGAGTCCTCCTGTTGGTCCTCGGCGGACTGATGCTCGCCGTCGTCAAGCGGCGCGGATCCACCGGTGACGCAGCCTGAGCGGACCACGAACTCCGCGTCGGTGAGAGGGCGAGCAGCGGCATACCTCGCAGCCGGCGTCGCCGCGGTGGCGGTGCTGGCCGCCGCGTGCGGAGACTCCTCCCCGGCGCCATCGCCTACGGAGGCCGTCGGCTCCCCGACCGTGGTGACCCCTACCGGCCTCCCCGCGACGCCGACGCCGGATCCGCGGGACGCCACATCAGTCTCTGAGGCTCCCGACTTCGGCAGAGAGCCGGTCACCCCGTTCGTCGAGGTCGCCGCCGAGGTCCTGGGCGACGGCTCCCTGCTCTGGGGCGACCGGTCAGGAGTCGCCATCTTCGACTTCGACAGAGACGGCGACCTCGATCTCTACCTGGCCAACGAGGGCGGCTACCCGAACTACCTCTACCGCAACGACGGCAACCTCGAGTTCTCGGACGTCGCCGAGGAGGCCGGCGTCGTGGCCTTCGAGAGCTTCAGCACAGGGGTCATAGCCTGCGATATCGACAACGACGGCTTCCAGGACCTGTACGTCGGCGCCTGGGGCGACCCGACGGACGATCTCGACTACCGATCGCCCAGCGACATCCAGGGCAACGCCGATAGCCTCTTCCTGAACAACGGCGACGGGACGTTCCGGGACATCACCGAGACGGCCTTCGGAGACGCGGTGAACATCCGGTCGGCTGCCAGCATCGCGTGCGCCGACGTCGACGGCGACGGCTGGCTCGACATATACGTCGGCAACCTTCAGGCAAGCGAGTTCCGCACATTTGCCTCGCCGAGCCATCCCGGCCACTACAACGTGCTGTATATGAACAACGGCGATCTGACCTTCACCGAGGTCGCCGAGGAGGCGGGGGTGCGCGGCAACCAGATAGCCATGCGCGACGCGGGCGGCGAGCCGGTCCTCTTCACCGACCCCTCCACCGGCGACGTCTACCAGGGCTGGGACCCCAGGATCAGGGACAGGTTGGGCAACGTCGTCGGCGACCCCACGTCTCAGACCCATGCCGTGCTCTTCTTCGACCACGACGACGACGGCGACCCCGACCTGTGGCTGGCCAACGACGGCGACATCCTGAACGTCTTCCGCAACGACACCGATACGAACGGCGTCAGGTTTACCGACATCACGCACGAGATGGGCCTCGACATCGTCGGGGCGTGGATGGGGTTTGCCGTCGGCGACTACGACGGCGACGCCGACCTGGACGTGTTCATCACCAACATCGGCTACCATCCGCTGCTGAGGAGGGCTCAGGAGGGCCCGAACGGCTCGTGCGAGTACCACCACCGGTTCGCATGGGGCACCTGCCTTAACTACCTGGTCCGCAACGATGGCACCCGCGAGGTGGCCGGGCTGGGGACCGTGGGCCTGTTCCCGGACGTCGCCGCTGCGACGAGCGTGCTCGCCAGCCCGATCCTTCCGCCGGACTCGCTCGACGCCTCCCGGATCTACCGGACCTTCGACCCTCCGACCGGCGTAGCCGCATACGACTTCGGCTTCGGCGCGACCTTCTTCGATTATGACAACGACGGCGACCAGGACCTGTACTGGCTGGGGTCGACGAAGGGCAGGGGAGAGGGGCCGGGAGGAGACGTGTACCCCGGCGTCGGCCGGATGCTGCGGGGCGACGGCAGAGGGGGCTTCGAGGACATCACCGTCCGGGCGCACCTGCTCGACATAGCCGGTGTCGACTACTCGATCATCGACCCGGACGATCCCGCCTTCGACGCGATGGGGCAGCGCATGAGCGGCCGCTTCCACGAGAACGGCAAGGGCCTGGCCCACGGCGACCTGGACGGCGACGGCTTCGTCGACCTGGTGGGGACGAACAGCAGCGGATCGCTCTGGTCCGAGGACCAGGAGACGGTGATCGTATCGGCTCCCGGACCCGTGTTCGTGTGGATCAACGGAGGCGGCGGCAATAGCTGGATTACTCTGGCGCTGCGAGGGCGGATGGCGATAGACGGCACCGGCAGCAACGCAGACGGCATCGGAGCGCGGGTGCGCCTCACCAGCCGTCCACGGCGTGGAGAGGCCCCGACGGTGCAGATCCAGGAGGTGAGGGCGGGGTCGAGCTACGTGTCGATGGACTCGGTCGAGCTGGAGTTCGGCGTCGGCTCTGCCGGGACCGTCGACGAGATCTCCATCCGCTGGCCCAGTGGCAGGACCCAGACCCTTCGGAACGTCGCCGTGAACCAGGTCCTGGAGATCGTCGAGCCGCCGGAGTAGAGGCCGCGCCGCATCGCGAGATCGTGTAGGGGCGCACGGCCGTCGCCCCCGCGGTCACGCAGCCCCCGATACCCTCGTCAGAAGTCGGCCCCCAGCGCGCGTGAGCAGTGCTGCAATACACTTGGCCTCCGTCGTCTACGACCAGACTGTGCGTCGGGTTTATCGCCTTGTCGCACACTCGCCATGCGCATCTTTGCAGAGGTGGCAGATCGTGCCGGCACCTGGAGCAGACAGTCGCGAGTTCGGCCACCGGCCGCATGCACTCGGGGCACCGCCGACCCTCTGTTTCCAGTCGCTCCGATGCCGCCGCCAATGCCGTTGACGCTATGTCTCGCTGACAGTGGGGGCAGACCGTGGCTCCCGGCTTCACCGATTCAGGACAGAATGGGCACGCCCGCTGGCCCTCTGCCCGGAACGGTGGGTGCCGAGTCTGTCTCGGCATCCCGACGATGGCGATGAGGGCTATCAACCCAAAAACCGCGCCCAAGAAGAACCAGCTCCAAGCGTCTCTATTCTTTTCGGCGGCCAGGCAGGCGCAGAACGCCGCAGCGATGCTCGCGTGGATCACGACGATCATTACCACGACTAGAGCTATGTCCACCGTCTGTCTCCGGGCCAGGCTGATGACGCGGCCTCACGGTTTAAAACAGACTACGACTAGCGCTGCGGATCGGTCAAACTTGCGCAGCCCTCGGGAACGCCCTCGCCTTTGACGCCCTCGCTTCGCCCCGCTTCATGGCCCCACTCCCAGTTCACCAGGCGGGATACCATGCTGGCGAAGTCCAGGACCTGCGCCATCGTCGGTCTAGACGGGTACATCGTTGAGGTCGAGGTAGACATCTCGCCCGGGCTAACCCGGCGCGATTGTCGGCCCGAATCCTGACTCCTGCGTTGGCCAAGCTGTAGACGCACAGATGCCCCGCCGCGAAGGTGGGGCATTCGAGTTTCCGGTTCTGGCCTCCTGGCAAGTTACCTACAAATCGCCGATTAGAAGAATTGTGGCGCCGCCTAACTATCCCTCCAAGCGACCTCAATTAGTGGAATAGGTTGTTCGAACCCCTTGGCCTCGAACTCGCCAAGTCCAGTAAATGGAATGCCCTTTCCAATCGTAAGCTCACGCACGACTTGCGCTACGAGAATGCTTCCGGGTTTCGCGTGGGCACACAACCTGGCGGCGAGGTTGACGGCAGCTCCATACAGCTGATTATCGTTACGAACGGGCTCTCCCGCACTTATTCCGATTCGAAGATTCATGCTCTTATCTGGGTTCTCTTCACAGTGTTTGACAATCAACTTTTGAATTGCTACGGCACACTCCACGGCACTTACGGCTGAAGTGAATGAGGCCATGAAGCCGTCTCCTGTGTGTTTGATTTCCCGTCCTGCATGAGTGCGGAGCGCATCACGTGTGAGCGCATTATGGGTTCGGAGCAACTCCATAGCCTTTTCATCTCCGAGTTCATTAATCATCTGGGTAGAGCCTTCGAGATCGGTGAACATGATGGCACGAAATGCGGAATCCATAACCACTTCCCCTGCCGTCGGAGTAGGATCCTCTACTCTGCCCAAAAAGGCTTTGACGACAGCCTGATCTACCTCCATGATCTCATTATGAAGGAACCCATGCGCCTCATTATGCACCTTGCGAACTGTACTCATGTCAGGTGCCTTGACTAGGCAGAAAACGGAATTGCGCTCGTCGTCGAACCAATACGTGATGAATTTGCACCCGTACTTATCCTGAAGCTTCAGATCCGCCACGTGTCCTTCGGCGGCGGCTTCGGGGGTGAGGTCTTCACCATCATGTCTGTCCATGTATATCGGCATTCCCTACGTCTCCCTTACAAGTCTCGCGAGGGCTAACATGAAAGCGGGGATCATCGAGTTTCCTAGAGCGAAGAGCCAGCGCCTAAAGAGATCTTCGGTGGGCTGACGTTTGAGCGCAGGCGCAACCGCTACGGGTGTCGCCGCCGCGGGTTGTTAGGCCGGGACGTTCTCATGGACGGCCCTTTCCCGGCCGAACTGACAATTGGCAATTCCGTAACCCGGCCAGTAACATATCATCTTCCACATTGGGGGAGAACCCTAATCCATCCCAATCCTCTGAGAGCTCGGCACTTCCCTCGGCAAAGTTCCAACCAGGCGAAGCAGACCTCAAGCACGCCCTGGTTGCCTGTACCTGAATCTGTCAGCGTTCGCGATGACTAGACCGCTGCTACTTTCCAAAGGCGCCCCTATTCGGCCTCCGTCTCGCGCCCTCGCCTTTGACGCCCCCGCTTCGCCCCGCTATCATGGCCCCACTCCGAGTTCACCAGGCGGGATACCATGCTGGCGAAGTCCAGGACCTGCGCCGTCGTCGGTCTAGACGGGTACATCGTCGAGGTCGAGGTAGACATCTCGCCCGGCCTGCCCAAGTTCGACGTCGTCGGCCTGCCCGACACCGCTGTCCAGGAGGCGAGGGAGCGGGTCCGCGCCGCCATTCGCAACTCCGGTTGCGAGTTTCCAATGCGGCGCATAACGGTCAACCTCGCGCCGGCCGACCTGAGGAAGGCTGGCCCGTCCTATGACCTCCCCATCGCCGTCGGAATACTGGCCAGCTCCGGCCAGATAGTCGGCACGCCGGACTCGGCCGTCTTTCTCGGCGAGCTGTCGCTGGACGGCGGCCTCAGACACACCCACGGGGTCCTTCCAATGGTCGTCGTCGCCAGGGACCAGGGACTCAAAACGGTGTTCGTGCCGTCGTCCGACGCCCAGGAGGCGGCCTTGGTCGAGGGCGTCGAGGTCATCCCGGTGGCTTCGCTGGCGGAGGCGGTGTCCCATCTTCGGGGCGAGAACATCATCACGGCACTGCCGCCGGACTCCCGCGGTGGCGATGGACTCCTGAGACGGGCCACCGAGACCACCCTCGACGGTAAGCCGGTAGGGGCGGACCTGTCCGACATCCGGGGCCAGGAACACGCAAAGCGGGCGCTCGAGGTGGCCGCGGCCGGCGGACACAACCTCCTGATGAGCGGTCCGCCCGGCAGCGGGAAGACCCTCCTGGCCCGCACTCTGCCGTCCGTGCTGCCGGCGCTGACGTACCAGGAGGCGCTCGAAGCAACCAAGATATACAGCGTCGGTGGACTCCTACCGATCTCGTCGCCGCTCGTCACCGAGCGCCCGTTCAGGGCTCCCCACTACACGATCTCGAGCGCCGGGCTCGTCGGAGGCGGACGCCAGCCCAGGCCCGGCGAGATAACCCTCAGCCACCGGGGCGTGCTGTTCCTCGACGAGCTACCGGAGTTCGGGCACTCGGGTCTGGAGGCACTGCGGCAGCCGCTGGAGGACAAGGTCGTCACCATCAGCCGGGCGCAGGGGACGGTGACCTACCCGGCCAACTTCATGCTCGTCGCGGCCATGAACCCGTGCCCCTGCGGATTCCACGGAGACCAGGCCAAGGAATGCACGTGCTCGCCGAGCGCCATTGCAAGGTACAAGAAGCGGATCAGCGGTCCGCTGCTCGATCGCATCGACCTGTTCGTAGAGGTCCCGCGGGTCGAGTACGAGAAGCTCGTCGAGCCGTCGCAAAGCGAGGGGTCGACCACGGTCCGCGAGAGAACTGAGGACGCTCGCAAGCGTCAGATGGCCAGGTTCCACGGGACCGGCCTGATCACCAACGCCGAGATGGGCCCGGTGGAGGTCTGGAACTTCTGCCAGGTCGAGGACGCGGCCAAGGGGCTGCTCCAGGCGGCGATGAAGCAGATGCACCTGTCCGCTCGCGGGTTCCATCGGGTCCTGAAGGTTTCCAGAACGATTGCAGACCTGGCCGGCTCGGAGACGATCGGAATCGCGCATCTCGCCGAGTCGTTGCAATACCGGCCCGTCGGCTGGATGTGACCAGACTTAGCGACCCTAAACCGTCCCGAGAGTAGGGTTAGTTGTTCTACGGCGACATCGAACGATTCCTGGCCGGCCTGTATCCGTATCGCTGGCCCATCATCGCGGCGGGCCTAGTCGTTGTCGCCGCTCTTATCGCCTTCGCTTTCCGCCGCGGCTGGCACCTCGTGCTCCGACAGCACTGGCGCCTCTCCTTGACCGTTGCCACCCCCGTCCTCGTTCTAGCGGTCTTCGGAGGGTGGATGTTCATATCACCTCTATTCATTGACGTGACCGTCGAGGAGGAGTTCCCCTTTGCGCTCGAGGCGATCGTGCCCGACGACATGACTCGGGAAGAGGTTGAGTCTGCCATGAAGGTGATGGCCAAGGTCGATCAAGAGGTTGTGGAGCCCATGCCCGACCTGTCGTCGTCTCCCGTTGCCAACGCTGACGTCGGGGAGGTCCAGCAGGTCTCCGTTGACGCGCCTACAGGCTCTCCGACCCCGACTCCCCGGCCCTCCGCGACACCAACGCCCAAACCGACGCCGACTGCCACCGCTACGCTCGTTCCCGACCCTCCCTCCAGCCCAGAGCCCGAGGCAGGCCCAGGCTCGACTGCCACCGCGACTCCTTCTCCCACAGGGACCTCCTCTCCGACGGCTACGCCGGAACCCACCGCGACCCCTACGCCAAGACCGACGGCGACACCTTCGCCTGCTCCAACGGCTGTTCCGTCTCCCACGCCGACCGCTGCTCCGACGACGGTGAAGCTCAAGTCCGGCAGCTTCCGTGATGCTGACGCCTTCCACAAGGGCAGTGGTGAGGCAACGATCTATCGTGGGCCGGACGGGTCCCTGCTTTTGAGACTGGAGAACCTGGACGTCACCAACGGCCCAGAGCTGCACGTCATCCTGTCCCCCCACCAAAACCCGGAAAACCAGGGCCAGGTAAAGCTCGCGGGATACACCGATCTCGGCAAGCTAAAGGGCAACATCGGGAACCAGAACTACTTCATCCCCGAGGGAGTCGACGTGGGGATACAGAGGAGCGTCGTCATATACTGCAAGCCATTCCACGTGATCTTCAGCGTCGCAACGCTGGTAGACGAGAGCTGACCGGCTTGTCCGAGATCGCTCCAATCGCTCTGACCGTTCAGTACCGGCCACTCATGTGTTGACGAGTCGATGGACGCCAAGCCCTGGATCGACCGCTACGTAGATCGGCTCAAGGCCGACGGAGGCATCACGTCACCAGCGGTGGAATCGGCCTTCCGCCGGGTCCCGCGCCACCGGCTGGTCGAGACCTTCTGCCGCCTGAACCCGGACCAGACCCCTCCCGTACAGGTCGACCATGACCCGCTGAATCCGAAGCCCCCGGACCTCGACGTGATCTACTCGGACCAGGTTCTTTGCACCCGCGCCGTCGATGTGGGCTTCACCAGCTCCAGCTCGATGCCTCCGCTGATGGCCTGGATGCTCGAGCTGCTCGATCTTCAGCCCGGGCACAGGGTCCTGGAGATCGGAGCTGGGACCGGATACAACGCCGCGCTCGTGGCGGAGATAGTCGGCGCGCACGGGAGGGTGGTTTCGGTCGACATCCAGGAAGACGTCGTCGCCCAAGCGGCGCGGTTGCTGGCGGGCCTGGGTTACCCGCAAGTCGTGCTGAGGGCCGGCGACGGATTCTTCGGAGCCCCTGAGGAGGCGCCGTACGACCGGATAGTGGCCACGGTCGGGTGCCCGGACCTGTCGCCTCACTGGGTGTGTCAGCTACGGCCCGAGGGATCTATCCTCGTGCCTCTAGCGCATGGTGGCTGGAATCCGTTGGTCCAGGTACGGCTCGAGAACGGCCGGATTAGCGGAAAGGTGATGGGCCACTCTGGCTTAATGCCCATCCAGGGCGAGCTGGCCACCGAGAGCCCGTTCAACTTCACGCGGGGGCTCGCTCCAACTCTTGAAGATGCCCGGGAGCTTCCCCTTTTCGCCCAGGTCTCGATGGACCAATTCTCCTCTCTCTGCTACTTCATCGCGATTCGGGACGACCGCGTCTTCGTTAGCCTCATGCCTGCGGGTTATGGCCTCTATGAAGAGTCGAGAGGCGTCGTCCTCGTTCGCCCTCAAGAAGGGAACGTGGTGGTCGGAGGAGACGAGAGCCTGTATGACGAGCTGCGCGACCTCTACTCGACCTGGGAGAGCCTCTTGCGTCCGACTTTGACCTCGAGTTCGTGCCGATCGACGACGAAGGTGCGCCTTCGCATGCCGAGAGGACGTGGGTCGTGGATCGAAAATTCTACCGGCAGATTCTCACGCTGCCCGGCCAGGCGATTGGGCGAAAGACCCCGGACACCACACAGGGGCTGCCCGGCCAGGCTGCACAGGGGCCTGCAGACCCCTGTGAAACGGAGGTGGAACGGGCCCGGAGGCTCCCGAATGCCTGAGGAGCTTTCCGCTGTTTGTCAGATCAGTCGATCAGCCGAGGCTTAGACTCTGCGGCTCGCCGACGGCCGAGGAGATCAGGTCGTTCAGATTCGTAAAAGACTTTCTGTGGAGGCCGACCAGCAGCGAGTCTAGCTGCGATCCCTCTTCAACGTCCCTCATGTAGCCGCACTGCAGGCACTGGACGTTGTGGCCGTACATGTCCTTGTCGAGGACCACGTCTCCGGTTACGCACCTGGGACACGATTTGAGCCCTCCGAGCTGATCGCCCTGCCGATCCCCATCGACCCAGTGCTTTACCTGCCTATCCCCTGGAACGAGTCGGCCTTGTCCTTCCCCTTGGACCACAAGCCGCGCACCCGGCCACCGAGGGAAGAGCCCGCCCCGACCTCTTTGAGACCCGTCGCGATCAGTGTGAGCTTGACGGAGTCTTCTAGGCTTTCGTCGAGCGACATCCCGAAGAAGATCGCCGCGTCTTTCTTGACTGACTTGCCGATGAGCTCGCCGGCCGCGTTGACCGATCCGAGGGTCAGCTCCCGGCCGCCCTTCACCGAGAAGAGGACCCCCGCGGCGCCCTTGATGGACAGGTTGAGCAGCGGGTTGGCTATCGCCCGCTTGGCGGCGTCGACCGCTCCCATCTTGCCGGTGCCGGTGCCTATCGCCATGAGAGCCCCGCCGGGGCAGCCCATGATGCTCCGCACATCGGCGAAGTCCACGTTGATCTCGCCGGGAACGTTGATGAGCTCCGAGACGCTCAGGATGCCCTGCGTAACGACCTCGTCCGCGGTCCTGAAGGCGTCCATCATAGGCGCGTCGTGGCTTACGTACTGGAGAAGCCGGTCGTTGTGAATCACGATCAGGTTGTCCACGTATGGCCGGAGCCGCGAGACACCGGCTATCGCCTCGCCGATCCGCCGGCGGCCCTCGAAGCTGAACGGGGTGGTCACGACACCTACGACCAGAGCGCCCATCTCTTTGGCAAGATGTGCGACGTATGGGGCCGCGCCGGTTCCCGTGCCACCGCCCATCCCGGAGGTAATGAAGACCAGCTCGGCGTTCTTCAGGGAGTTCCGAAGCTGGGTGGCGGACTCCTCGGCGGCCTTCTCGCCCATCCTGGCGTCGCCGCCGGCGCCCCAGCCTCGGGTCGACTTCTGTCCGATCTGGACGACCTCTGCCACGTGGGCGACGGGCTCCAGGGACTTGATGTCGGTGTTTACCATTACGTACTGGACGCCCGGCACGTCGTGCTGCAGCATGCGGCGAACGCAGTTACACCCGCCTCCGCCGACGCCGATCACCTTTATGCGCGCGGGGGCTCGGTCCCAGCTTGAGGCGGACTGGCCACGGTGGCCCGGCAGGCTCTCGAGCAGGGCCGGCTCCGATCCGTCCAGCCTGGTCAATCCGTCAGTCGTAGCCATCGGCCGACTCCTTCACATCGGGCTGCAGTCCAGCGCATCGGGCGCCGTAACCGTTCGTTGGTCGTGGTACTAACTATGTTAGGACCCGAGAACCACACAGGACATCGCATAGAAGTCCTGATCCGGCTAGCAATTAAGTACCCCCGTGACCGCTAGTACCAAAGTATGATTGCGGGCGTGTCCACATACTGGCCGCTGGTAGACTTCAGGGCGCAGCAAGGCAGGGAACTCGGAGGACACGGACGATGGGGCAGGGGAGGAGGCGGCCCTGGGGTCCTGTCCCTTAAGATCGCTCCAAAAGGCGGTTCGCTTGGAGGCAGACGGTGGTGGGGTCCTTGCGAACGCAGTTCGGGCGGGGTCGAAAACACAAAGCCCGGTGGGCAAAACACCCCGGGTGGGGCTCGCCCGACCGGCATCGGACTTGTTCCGTGAGTCGGCGGGACAGGGAACCAGCGGGATGATGAGATATAGGGTGAGCGAATCCCGACAAGTCCGGATTGCCGGTCCTTCCGCGGAAGGATGAGAGCCTGCCCTGAGCAAGTCGAAGGAGTTTCCCTCAGATATCAGCGCCCCCCTGGAGGGCTAGGAAGAGGGGGTGATCGGAACGGCTTTCAACACCCTGCTAGGCGGACGGGCGAGTCGGTGTTTCGTCGGGTACACGCCCGCACGGTCTGATTGGCTCGTGCCACTGATGTCCAGCCGGGGGTGATGAAATATGGGGTGTGCAGAGGGGCGAAGCCCCTTTGCCAGGAGTCTGAGGGGTTCCCTCAGATGTGACTTGTCCCCCCTTCCTGGCAGGAAGGGGGTCAGGGGGATGGTCGAAAGGGCCTCTTAAGCCACCTAGGGGTTCTGGGCTTGCGCCTTCTCGACCAGCTCCTGGTAGTGGGCGACGGCGGCGTGGATCATCTTCTGGCGCTTCCGGTGCGGCCACTGATCCCAGCTGCAGAACATCCCTATTCCGACGATCAGGCGATTCTGCTTATCCATCACAGCTCCCGTTCCGTTCAGATGACCCTTACCAGCAATTCGCCTGGCGCGGCGAGCCTTGCCGGTGAGGGTCGACAAGTGCCGTCAGGCGCCTTCCAGTGTACGTAGCGGTTGATCATGCGACATCGGGCGAAAGTCCCACTCGACCATAGGAGAAAGGTCCTTGTCCCGCCTTTCTCGACCTCCGATGCAGCGACACGGGCCCTGAGCAGCGCGCGCGGTCGCTCGACGCAATCACCATTTACAACGGTGGACATGCTGAAGCGATTGCAAACGGGCAAAAGGGGTCATGAAACGCAAAACCCCCGGGATTGCCTTTGAGAGGCGCCCGGGGGGTGCTTACATGGGTTGAAGAAGCTGTGGGGCGATGGCTCAGGCGGTCGAGGACGCCGGGGCGAGCCGCACATTGAACGCCGTCTGCTGGCCGTCTCGCTGGTCCTCGCCCACAGGCTCGACCTGTGAGACACCGTCCATCTTCATGAGGAAGTCTCTGAGAGGCAGCGGCCCGCGGAGGTTTATCAAGATACCGACGCCGTCCTTAGGGCTTCCCTCGAGCTGCAATAGCCTGAACTCTGCCTCCCGGCGCAGGCCGTCGACGAAGCGGACGACCTCTCGGAGCACGCTCGTCGCCTCCAGTTGAAGTTTCACCGTACCGGCGTAAAGCTCGTCGCCGGAGCCGATCGAGATGGGGGCGAGATCCACGCTCGGGTCCGCGTCGCCTGCGCTCGAAGGCGAATCCTCCGGCTGAACCGGGGCCTGTTCGTCCGCTCGGTCGGTCGGCGCGGATACCTCTTCGACCGAGTCCACGACGCTCTCGAACCGCGGCTCGACGGTCGCCGGTGCGGCCGCGGCTTCGGCCACCGGCTCATCGAGGCCGGAGTCCGATCGATCCGCTGGGCTGTGCATGACGGGGTCTGGAGGGGACGCCTCGGCGTTCTCCTCCGATTCAGGGTGGCGCCGGAGGGACCGGACGCAGTCGGCCAGCGCGTCTTCCAGTACGCGATGAACCTCCTGCTGCGTGTGGGCCGCCAGCCTCGAGCGAACCCGGTCGGAGATCATGTTCCGGATGTCGACAGACACGGCCTCGAACTCGCGTATCATCGGGTCGATGCGAGCGTGGTCGTAGGTCTCAGGGTCGTTAAACGCCTCTCGCTCGAGCTGCATCCGAAGCAGCGCACTGGATTGGTCGACCATCCGGTGGACGACAGCAGACACGGTGTCCTCGTCCCGAATGGCGTTTAACGCGGTGCCCTCAAGCTCTGGCAGCACGGCGGATTCCGTTCTATTGCTAGGGGTGCTCATCTGGTTAACCTCCGGGGTCATCGGACCTTCTGCAGGACCGCAGACAGGCGATGCCTTGCAACTAGCTTTCGGCAGGCCGACTCAAGGACGTCGTTCATCGCTTGCTGGGGGATGTCGAGCTGCCGGCCCGCCTGGGCCAGAGGGACCCCTTCAGCGACACTGCTGAGCGCCAACCGCTCTCTATGAGCGAGGACTGGCGCCAGCGAGCCCAGGCCCGGAGGGGTCGTGGGCTGGGACAGCGTTGTCAGGGCGTGCCGGGCGACCGCCGGATCTGAGAGAACCATGTCCCTCAGCGCGAGCGTGCCCTCGTGTGCCTGGCGGATAGTCTGGACCCACTGCTCCAGAGGAAGGGTCCGCTCCATACAGGCTAGAAGCCCCCTGGTGAGAGCCTCGATGGTGATCTCGGCGGTGATCTCGTCGGCCAGGCCGAGGATGGGGAGGTCCGGAGACTGGAGAAGCATGAGCCGCGCCAGCTCCTGCCAGCCGTCGAGGGCCAGCGAGCACGCGGCAACGGTGCCGGGTTCCAGAACGTCGTCGTCGCCGATGGCCGCGATCGCGTCGGCCGTCGAGGTATACTCGGCGCGGATCACAAGGCCGGCGTCCTCGACCACGGCGCGAAGCCCTCGCCGGTACAGCGCCTGCCCCTCGACGATCACGACGGGGATCGGGTTGCTTGTCGTACTGTCCAACATGGCTCCCGAGCCTAGATCGCCAGCCAGCCGAGCCTGATGGCGGTCACGACGGCATGAGTCCTGTCAGAGGCTCGGAGTCTGGTCATGATAGAGGTGAGGTGGTTCTTCACGGTCCTCTCGCAGATCCTCAGATCGGAGGCTATTCCCTTGTTCGAGTGGCCCTCGGCCACGAGGGTGAGAACCTGGAGCTCCCGGTCCGTCAGGTGCTCCGCGTTGGGAGGCGTGTTTTCAGCGTCCCGAGGTCTGACGACCACCGCACCGTTGATGTACAGAATGCTGAGCGGAGACTCGGCGACGTAGCCGGTTCCGGCTGCCCGTGACAGGAGTTCTGTTACCATGAGCTACCCTCCGTGAGCTGATGGACCTATCGTACCCACGGTTGATAGCCCCATCGGCCAAGAGTTGGCAAGAACCGGTAAAGTTGCCTTCAAGAACCGTGACGGCTGGGCACCGGCGGGGGCTGGCGTCAACCGAGGCGAATACCGACACACCCCCCCGCCGAATCACCCGGTCTTGGTACTTCGCCTAACCTTCAGACTAAGATGCCCTCGATGCGTTGTCAACGAACGCTCACGTCGGGCGCAGGCAGACCCGAAAGGTCGACGGACGTGTGCTCGGGCGTAGGATACCCGCGGGCAGCGCTCCTGACAACACCTGATACCAACCAGCTGTCCTCTCTCCATCCCTGGGCGCCGATGGGGACCAGTCCTACGGCCCTTAGCCGCGCAGCCCTGTACTACGACGCCTGTCCTTGGTAGCATTGCCCACGCCGGCGGGCGCCGGACCAAACCCTAGCGAGGAGTCATCGATGGCCCCATCCAGGGCGGACTACGACGTGGTGGTCACCAGCAACGCTATGGTCCCGATGCGGGACGGGGTGCGTCTGGCGGCCGACATCTATCGTCCTGCGCGGGGAGACTCGCCGGTTGCCGAGCCCCTGCCGGTGATCCTGGAGCGGACGCCCTACGGCAAGACCGACGCCGAGAGGGCCGAGCGCTGTCGATACTTCGCCCAACGCGGATACGTCTTCGTTGCACAGGACTGTCGCGGCTGCTACGAGTCGGAGGGAGACCTCTATTTCCTTGCCCAGGAGCCCAACGACGGCTACGACACGGTCGAGTGGATCGCCGAGCAGCCCTGGTGCAACGGCAGCGTGGGCACGATGGGAACCTCGTACATGGCCTGGACTCAGAGCGCGCTCGCCACGCAGAACCCCCCGCACCTGGCGTGCATCTTTCCGAACATGGGCGGGTGGAACGCCTACACGTCGTCGGTGCGGCACGGCGGCACGCTGGAGCTGCGGTTCATCGCCTGGGCGCTCTGGCACTCTGCCACGAACACCAACGCTGCGCTGAAGCACAGCCCCTACGTGGATTTGGCGCTGGAAGGGCCCGACTTCCGAGAGTGGCTCACGAGATGGCCGATCAAGCGGGGACAGACCCAGCTCAAGCTCGTTCCCGGCTATGAGAGGTGGGCGTTCGATCTTCTGGACAAGACCCGCTACGACGACTACTGGAAGCAGCCGGGCTTCGCCATCGAGGAGAACCGCGACCAGCACTCGGACGTTCCGATGCACTTCACCGGCGGCTGGTACGACTCCTATACACGCGCCACCCTCGAGAGCTACGTCGGCCTTTCCGAGGCGAAGGACAGCTACGTCCGCGTGACGATGGGCCCCTGGACCCACGGGACGACAACGCCGGAGCTGTCCTACTCCGGGGACGTGGAGTTCGGTCCGGACGCGGCACTCGATAGCTTCGACGAGCTGCATCAGCACTGGTTCGACCGGTGGCTGAAAGGGAACGACAACGGCGTGGACCGGGAACCGCCCGTCCGCATCTTCGTCATGGGGGGCGGAGACGGACGTAAGAACGCAGACGGACGCATGTTCCACGGCGGCCGGTGGAGGTCGGAGAGAGAATGGCCGCTCGCCCGCACGGTCTACAGCGCCTACTACATCCGCGGCGACGGCACCTTGAGCACCGAGCCGCCGAACGCGGCGGCGTCCAGCACGACCTACGTCTACGACCCGGAGCGCCCTGTTCCGACCATCGGGGCCAACGTCTCGTCTCTTGCGGTGCTGAGAAAGCAGCCCTATCCGGTCAAGGACTCGATGCTTCTCCCGACCGCCGCCAGAGTCGAGCAGATCGTGCTGGCCGGTGCATTCGACCAGCGGGAGGGGCCGGACTTCTTCGGATGTGAGCCGCCTTTCCTTCCAATCGGCTCCCGCCACGACGTCCTGGTCTTCCAGACCCCACTTCTGGAACACGACGTGGAGGTCACGGGTCCCATCGAGGTCAAGCTCTGGATATCGTCATCGGCACCGGACACCGACTTCACCGCCAGGCTCATAGACGTTCACCCTCCGAGCGACGACTACCCAGAGGGGTTCGCGATGAACCTGACCGACAGCATCATGCGGGTCCGGTTCAGGAGCTCCTGGGAGGACCCACAGCTCCTAGAGCCTGGGGAGGTAGCCGAGCTTACGATCGTGCCATACCCGACGAGCAACCTGTTCAAAGCCGGTCACCGCATGAGACTGGACATCTCCAGCAGCAACTTCCCCAGGTTCGACCCCAACCCGAACACCGGAGCGGAGCTGCCGTCCGACGGGCGCAAGCAGAGGGCCGAGAACACCGTCCATCACGATGCAGCCCGCCCGTCCCACATTGTGCTGCCGGTAATACCCGCAATGTGACGCCGCCTCTCGCGAGCATCACTCGAAGTCGACTCCAAGAAGGGGGCCATCCAATGGATCTCACCGGTCGTGCCGCACTCGTCACCGGAGCGGGCGGAGGCATAGGGCGCGGCATCGCCCTGGCCCTTGCCGAGCACGGCGCCGACATCGTCATAGGAGACATTAGACTCAAGGAGGCGGAGACCGTAGCAGCGGAGGTCGCCGCGATGGGCCGTCGCTCCACGGCGGTCCTGCTCGACGTCACGGACCAGCAGTCGATAGACAACGCCGTCGGCTCGACGATCGAGCATCTGGGCAGGATCGACATTCTCGTAAACAACGCTGGCGTCTTCGCCGCACCGGGCTGGGCCGACCGGCCCAGGGCCAACGCGGATGACTGGGACTGGACCCATCGGGTCAACCTCAAGGGCGTGGCGATGATGACGGACGCCGTCGCACCCCACATGATCGAGAGGGGCGACGGCAAGATCGTCAACATCGCTTCTACCGGTGGCCGGCAGGGGAACCCCGTGAATCCCGCCTATATGGCTTCCAAGGCCGCCGTTATCTCTCTCACTCAGTCAAGCGCCCTGGAGCTCGCTCCTCACAACATCAACGTCAACGCGGTCTGCCCGGGATTCGTCTGGACCGGTATGGTCGAGTCGATCGAGGTCCACAACAGCAAGACGATGCCGGAGATGAAAGGACTGTCGGTCCGCGAGATCTACGACAAACTCGTCGACCGGACGATCCCGCTGAAGAGGGACCAGACTCCGGAGGACATCGGACGCCTCGCGGCCTTTCTCGCCTCCGACTACGCCAGGAACATCACCGGCCAGTCCATCAACGTCTGCGGCGGGGTACGCCTGAACTGACCCCGCACTCGTCCCTGCGACGAATGTGCAGAACGCCGTCACCGGGACCCGGCTCTCCAGGCGAGCTGGAAGAGTGACCACCGGGAAGGGGTGTGCAGAGGGGCGGAGCCCCTCGCCGGGAGCTGATGTTCCTGCTGCATCCGGCCCCTCCGCGGGCGCGCTGGAGGGGCTACGACCTCAGGGGTGTGCAGAGGGGCGAAGCCGCTCGCCGGGAGTCCGAGGCTCGCGCCACGTCCAGCCCCTCCGCAGGCGCGCTGGAGGGGCTACCACCGCGGGGGTATGCAGAGGAGCATAGCCCCGCGCCGGGAGTCTGGTGCGCTGGAGGGGTGACCACCGGGGAGGGGTGTGCAGAGGGGCGGAGCCCCTCGCCGGGAGTCTGAGGGTGTCCCTCAGATTTCTTATCCCCCCCCCACCTCGAAAGGGGTGGGTAGTCGAGGGATTCCAGGAGGCTTTAATGAACCGACCGGACAACGCAGCTCCCATCGATCAGGTCTTCCAGGTCTGTGCCGTCGTCAACGACCTGCGCCGGGCGATGGAGCAGTACTGGACAGTCCTCGGTATCGGCCCCTGGCGGATCTACACGTTCCAGCCACCGGCACTCACGGACATGAGGATCGGAGGGGAGCCCAAACCCTTCTCCATGAAGATCGCACTCACCGAGATCGGTCAGGTTCAGTGGGAGCTGGTCGAGCCGCTCGACGGCCCGAGCATCTACAAGGACTTCCTCCGCGAGAAGGGCGAGGGCGTGCACCATGTCCAGTTCGTGGGAGGGACCTTCGACGGCTGCATGGCAGCCTTCGGCAGCCAGGGGATCCAGACCCTGATGACCGGCACCTTCCACGGAAGGACGTTCGCCTACCTGGACACTGAGCCTCAGCTCGGCGTTATCGCGGAGGTGGTCAGGAAGCCCTCGGACAGGCCATTGCCTGCACCCGAGGAGGTGTGGCCGGCCCCGATGGCTCCGGGCTAGCTGAACCTGGCCTGCCGGCGAGCTGCCTTGCCGATCGTCGGAGCCGCTAAGGGACGTTGAAGTCTATCTGGAGCATGGGCTGCTCCGAAGGGGTGGTGCCGTCATCCCGGGTCCGGAATTTGGTCACATACATGGTGGCGGAGCCTTCTGCGGAGTCGCTGACGCGCCAGCCATTGTTCGGGGTGCCGTCTACCCACGACTGGACGTCGGAGGTCACGGTCCAGGTCATGCACCCCGGTGAGGCCGGAGTATCGGCCGTGTCGGTAACAGCGCCGGCCACGGTCGGCTGGCTGTTCCATGTGATGGTTCCTTCCGCTTGCTGTCACCAAGTGCGCGTTGTAGGTTCTCGTGACGCCGGGAACCTGCGTCGCACACAGGGTCAAAGTGGCGGAGTTGACGGTAGAACCCACCGGTATCGACGAGACGTCGAACTTCACGAACGACCGGTGGTTGCGGTTGTTCCTATTGGACCGGACGTCCATCGTGATCGCGTTCCCGTAGTTGTTGTTAGCCCTGTTCTCCCTCACGTAGGCGTCTTCGACCGCTACCAATATTGAGTATGGAACCGCGCTGTCCTCGTTGGAGCTCCCGCTTTCCTGCCCACCGGTGTTCTCGGCTGTCACAACGTAGTAATAGGCGACGCCGCCGGTGAGTCCTGCGTCGGTGTAGACGCTGGTGGCGACGAGAGCCCCGTTGACCTTGCTGTACGGCCCGCCCTGCGTCGCGCTTCTGTAGACGTTGTAGCCTGCCAGGTCCGGCTCGGTGTTGTCGTTCCAGTCCAGACTCACCGATGAGTCCCAGGCGGTAGCTACGAGACCGGTTGGCGGGCTCGGCGGCAGAACGTCGGGCGTGGCGCTGACTTCACTGGAGTATCCGCTCTCGTTGGCACCGGTGTCCTCCGCGGTCACCACATAGTAGTAGGTGACGCCGTTGGCGAGCCCGGTGTCGGTGTAATCACTGGTCGGCAGCAGTGCCCCGTTGATCTTCGTGTAGGGGCCGGCCTGGGTAGTGCTGCGATAGACGTTGTAGCCTGCCAGGTCCGGCTCGGTATTGCCGTCCCAGTTCAGCGCCACCTGGGTGCTCGCGGGGGTCGCCGACAGACCGGTCGGTGGCGCCGGCGGAGCGTCCACCGGCGTAGCGCTGGCCTCGTTGGAGTAGCCGCTCTCCTGGGCGCCGGCGTTCTCGGCCGTGACCACGTAGTAGTAGGTGGTTCCGTTGGTCAGTCCCGAGTCGGTGTAGTCGCTCGTGGCCAGCAACGAGCCGTTTACCTTGGTGTACGGGCCTCCCTGGGTGATGCTCCGATAGACGTTGTACCCGGCCAGATCAGGCTCAACGTTGTCGTCCCAGTCCAGCGCCACCTGCTGAAATCCAGCGGTCGGGACAAGATTGGTGGGCGGGGACGGCGGTAGGGCTTGAGGCGTGGCCCCATCCTCGTTCGAGTTGGTGCCTTCATTCGTGCAATTATCGAGAGCCGTCACCACATAGTAGTAGGTGGTGCCGTTGGTAAGGCCCGTGTCAACGTAGTCGCTGGTGACTGCCAGGGCGCTGTTCACCTGTGCGTAGGGGCCACCCTGGGAAGTGCTGCGATAGACGTTGTAGCCGGCTAGATCGAGCTCTGCGTTGTCACTCCAGTCCAGGCCCACCTGGGAATCGCCGGCTGTAGCTATCAGGCCGGACGGCGCTCCGGGGGCGGTTGCGTCCAGGCAAGGCCTGAACACCACGAAAAGCGACGGACGATCGGCCGGCACCGCGGTGTATTCCCTGGAGCGAAAGGTCGAGTTGTAGTTCGTGGCGGAGTTTTCCACCAGATCGTTTATGCGGAAACCGTTGTTAGCGGCGCCGGCAACCCAGGCCTGGATATCGGACGCCACAGACCAGGTCATGCAAGCGGGAGAGGCGGGCGTAGTTGCGGTGTTGGTCGCCGTGCCCACGACGCCGGGCTGGTTGCTCCAGGTAATGGTGCCCTCCACCCAGGGTTCCGTCACCCGGAAGACCTCGTAGGTCCTGGTTGCCCCGGGGACCACGGATGCGCAGAGGGTTATCTCGGCCTTGAGGACCTCGTCGCCCGGAGCGATGCTGGAGACATCGAACCGCGCAAAGGTCCTGAAGTTGGCGGGCTGGGAGTTGGACTGTACCTGAAGAGTCTGTAAATTACCGTGGTTTTGGGACGGACTGTTCTCCTTGACGAACGAGTCGGCCGCAGGGATCAGGGTGTCCCAGTAGGCCGTCGAGAAGGAGTTGCCTTCGGCCGGCTGAGCTTCGGTAAGCAGTGCATTCGTACCCGTGATGGGAACGTTCGACAGAGTCAGGGTTATGGTGGTGAGAACGAACAGGGCCCCCAGAATGAGTCCCCGGGGGAGCCTCGTCCGCGTCGCTTGGCCACGGTACCTCATGACGGCGGACTTCAGACTGCCCTCACGTGCGCTTCCCCTGCCGGGGTTGGCTTCCTAGGGCGCGGCAGCCCCTTGAACTCGCTTGCCATCAAGATGAGCAGAGGTGTGCCGATGACGAGGAGCTTGCCGAGGGCCGTGGCGGAGAAAAGAGAAGACGGCCAAGCTTGGGAAGAGTCACAACGACCCTCCCGTACACCGCCCCCGTGGGTGTGAGGTTGGGATCGGGTGTGTTGTTGAAATCGCCTTTGGTCTGGAAAAAGGTCGTTCCATCGATCTCCGAGATGGCTATGATCCGGTGGGTGGTCATGCCCTCGCCGCCGACGCTGCCGTAGGTAATCACGTCCCCGACCCGGAGGGAGTCGACGGGCGTGGTCCTGATTATCGTGGCGTCTCCCGCCCGGATCGCAGGCTCCATGCTGCCGCTGGTTACGACCATCGTCTTGAGGCCAAGTACGGCGGGGATCGTCGTCGTTCCGAACACCAGGGCGGCGGTGATCACCGTCGAGATCAGCAAAGCCCGGAGCAGTATCTTCCCCACCGTCTTCAGGGACCGGGGGAAGCCCATCCGGATGCCAGTTCTTGTGGGCAGTCCGCTCAGTTTCGTTACCATGGTTGATCTCGCATACTGAGATGACCCTGGGCGGGCATGCTTCCCGCCCAGGGTCATCGTCCGGCGGCTTGTCGGCCGTTAGTTGTTGGCCGTCTGCTCGCCGATGAAGTTGAAGCTGGCGGTGGTGGAAAGGCTCTGAAATGCATTGCTCGTGCTCAAAGGCAGGGACACGTTGATGCACAGGATCTCGTTGGCGGAGGCGTTCAGAGTGCGGTCGCCCGCCTGCGCCCCCTGGGTCGGGTCGCCTACCAGATTGCTTCCAGCCGTGCTGCCCAGGTCGCCAGGACCGTACAGCACCGTGCCGTCGACACCGAACCCGGAGTTGTCGCAGGTGGTCACGCCGACCTTGATGGTAGCGTCCAGTTGCGCCGCGAGGACGTCCTCGGTGGAGGTGGCCTGGATCGCGTAGCGCAGCTGGAGGGACCCTGCGTTAGCCCGAATCCACCGAAGGTATGACGTTGCAGCAGCAGAATGGGTGATGAGGGGCAAAGGGAGGCGATGGTCCGGGCACGATTCGGGTAAATGGGGCCGGTGTCTGTCTTCAGCCGCCGCGGGGAGACCTTGTGACCGTCTGGGGACGTTGGGTAGGGCGAGATGGCGGGGAGAGGACGCGGCGAGAGGTGCTCGCGGACCGGACTGGCGCGAGTTTGCGGGGACGTTCGGTTGGGCGGATGGCGGGTCAGTTGCGGACGGGCGCCGTCAGGCTGGGAGTGGAATCGCTCGCAGCCGTGCCAGGGCGCGACTGAACTGGGTTTCCCAAGGCCAGCGCTGTGGCAGATGCAGGGTGAGGCGGCGTGCCGAGCGGGTGAGCCGTCCGGCCAGGGAGAAGAACCGTCGCCGAAGGGTCTTGGTGGTCGCGATCTGCTCGCCCAGACCGATCCGCGCCGTCCAGCGGGCCAGGTTGTGGGCCATCACCTGTACCGCCAGCCAAGCGCCGTTGGCGGCGAAGCGGCCGGACGGCATGTGGTTCAGACCGACGCCGTACTTGAGGTCTCGAATGGCGTTCTCGATCTCGGCGTGGCGGCGGTGGTCGGCCTCCAGTTCCAGGGTCTCTCCGTCCCGGTCGGTGATGAAGCCGTGATAGCTGTAGGTGGCGAAGAGGGCCAGTTGGGAACCGGGCGTGGGCTTCACCCGCCGGACGATGAGCCGCACCGGTGCGGCGCCGGGCTCAGTCCGGAAGGGGGTGTAGGTGGTCTGCGCCACATCGGCGGCGCCGTCCATCCAGTAGGGGACCGGCGTCCAGTCTGCATCGGGAATCGCCTCGATCAGGTTCCGCAGGCTTTTGTGCTGGCGGATGGTGATGGAGAAGCGGACATCCATCTCACGACAGGCGGCGACGAGAGCGTGGGCGTAGAAGCCGCTGTCGGCCCGCGCCGTAAGTTGCCCGCTGGCCCCGGCACGGCGAACCCGGCTCACCGTTTCACGCAGGAAGTGGGCGGCGCCCCGAGCGGTGTTGGCGCGGCCCTCGCGCAGCCGGGACATCAGCACGTCGCCGGTGCCGGCGGCGACGGCCAACAGGGGGTGATAGCCCCGCTTGCCGGATAGCCGTGGTGGCGCGCTCCCTCCTTGGCCAGTCCATAGGTCTCGCAGATGGTCGAGTCCAGGTCGATGGTCAGGGGCGAGTCGCCGGGTCCGGCCCCAGCGGCCCAGGCCCGGGCCAACAACTGGCGGCTCACGCGGTCGAGTTGACGGACATGCCCCCACCGGAAGCTGCGCAGGAAGGTCCCCAGGGTGGATGGCGCCTTGACCACGCAGCCTAGAACACCGACCGTCCCACCAGCGCGCAGCGCATCGGCGTCGTCGATGCAGTCGCCGCCAGCCAGCGCGGAAGCGACCAGCGTCAGCATCTTGTCCCCCGTGTTCGCCCGTCCCGGCGCGCCGCCGAGGTCAAGGTGATGGTCGACGAGTTCTCGCAGGCCCAGGTGCCGGGCGAGGGTGGCCGGCACGAGCAGGCCGGCATTGGCCACCAGGCGATGGTCGTCAAAGAGGATGCGGATACGGTCGGGTTTGTTCTGTGGCAGCATCTATTGGGTGCTCCTTGTTTCCGCGCGGGTTTCTGTTCCAAACCCATTATCCCAGATTCAGAGGAGCACCCTCTAGCTTCTTCATGGGCTGTCCCCAAGGCCGTCATTCGGTGGATTCGGGGTTAGACACCGTAATGGGGTTGGTAACCTGATCGCCGGGCGCCATGTCCGTCACGGTTACCACAGCGCTCGTGGGCGATGTAGAGATGTCCACGCTCCCTGTGCTGAAGACGTTCCCGCCCACGGATTGGGTATCGGTGAAGATGGCTCCCGTCGCGGCCGTCACCGTGGTCGCCACGGCTGTTCCGAATATTAGGCCGGTGATGAGGAGCCGTCCGATACCACCATTGGCCAATGACTTGAGGGGTCCGAATATGCGAAGCAAACCGTGCATGTCTCAATCCTTCTCGTTTTTTCGCAGCGCGCCGACACTCCCGTTTCAGGAGCACGGTCACAACTTAGCCCGCGATGGTACTCTCCGAAGTGAAATTGGTAATCATTGTGCCGAGCAGCGTTAAAGAACCGGCAAAGGTGTGGCAACACGGCCCGATACTGTACAAACCTACAGCAGAACTGTGCGAAAGTTATTCAACTTTGGTCATGTCGTGCCTGGTACCTAAGTATCAGATCGTCCTGGAGGGGGTGGCCGCAGGCGTGGAAGGCAGGTAAAGAGGGCGTGGCCGCGGGCCGTGGAGGGCATGTAACGGGTCCGTCGTCGCAGGGGACTACGACGTAATAGGCGAAGGGACTCTTGTGTTCAGCCCGGACAGGGCTCACCGCCGGGACAGAAGCTCTATCAGCCGCCTGACCTCCGCATCGATCTTGGCCAGGGCGTCGACCGGGTCGGCGAAGCCCAGATCGTCCACCTGCCAGTATTCGACCTTGCCAGACCATCGAGGGTGAAGACGCTCCAGAGGCTCGCGGTGCTCCCATTCGTTGAGTGCAACGATGTGATCGGCCGACTCCAGATCGAGCTCCTCGAGCTGCTCCGGGAACCGGGCCGTTCCGTCCGTCACGATCCCCCGTGCCTCCAGACCCATGACGGTGTGGCTGGAGATCGGGCCGATGTTGCCGAGGCTCTGGTCGGCAGCGGTCCCGCGAGAGAATGCGGTCCATCGGAGCTCGGCCTCCACGGTCAGCGAGTTGAAGAGGATCTCGGCAAAGCGGCTGCGGTAGTAGTTGCCCGTGCAGATGAACAGGATTCTGGAGGGCACCGATGACCCGGAGTCGGTTTCCATCCTCTCAGTATGCACGATCGACGGCCCGGGGACACGGGCTCGACGGACCCCTCTTCCGTTCCGCCCCAGGCAGATGAGGACGCGTGGCGCGTAGCGTCTCGGGGGTTCCAAAGGGGGCTGGGCCCCCTTTGCGGGGTTTGGGGTGCCCCCAGCTCCCGGGCGGGAGGGCGGGAAAAAGAGCACCCCAAAGGATGGGGCTGTCTCCAACTTCGGTGAGGTTTGCCGGTCTGGCAGGGTGATGAACTATGGGAGTACGGACAGGCGAAGCCCCTCTGCTGGGAAGCCCCTCGGAGAGTCGGCCTCAAACCAAACGCCGACCTCGGGCTCACCGTAAGCTATCGATACGAGAGCTAACGTGTAGCCGATATCGCCGGAAAAACTCGGGAGAGCACATGCCAGAGCTAGCCAGTTTCCCCTACAGCGAGCAGGCCACAGTTTACACCGAGACGGGAGAGCAGCTCGGCTTTGCATACTTCAGGGGCTGCGCCTCTCTCCGCCACGAGTGCGGCACGTGGTCGTGGGGAGGCCGTCTGAGTGAGCCGGACTTCGACCTCGCCGCAGCCGAGAAGACGTCAGAGCTGCTGATAGAGCTGGGCGAGGGCCCCGCCGGATCGGCCGTCTACATAACCCTGGACCCCGAAGGACGGTTCATCGACGTCGAGGGTAACGGGCCGCCCCCTCGACTGGATCCCGGACAGGCCTAACAAATTGATGAAATATGGGGCGCGCAAATCCTGACAAGTCGGGATTGCCAGGAGTCTGAGAGCCTGCTCTGAGCTCCGATTTATCGAGAGTCTCGACATAGTCGGACCTGTCGAAGGGGCTTCCCTTGATGCTTCGCTCATCGAGACTCACGATGCCCCGATTCATTGGGGCGTATCGGAGGGGATGGTCGCAAGGGGCTCTCGAATACCCTGCTAGGCGCACACCGGCGACCTGTCCGAGAACAGGTCGCCGGGTTTCAGTTCCAGGCGGGCCGTGAGGATGCCCGGCTAGCTTCGGACCTGGGGCCTTCGGCGCAGGAACGGGGGCAGATCGAGGTCGGCGCTCTCCTGGTTCAGCGCCTCCTCGAGCATCTGATTGATCTCCTCCTCCGTCTGCCGTGTCGTGCCGGGCGTCGGCAGGCCTGTGGCGATCACGGTGAGCTTGACGCGCCCCTCCATCGTGACGTCGGACACCATTCCGAAGATGATCTCGGCGTCGGGGTCCACGAGCCGCTGCAGCACCTCGGCCGCCTCGTGAACCTCCGAGAGCTTCAGGTCGCTGCCGCCGGTGATATTGAACAGGACGCCTCTGGCCCCGTCGATCGTCGAGTCCGCCAGAGAGTTGGAGATGGCGTTGAGGGCGGCTTCCTTGGCTCGGTTCTCACCCGAACCCCAGCCGATCGACATCCAGGCCAGTCCGGCGTCGCGCATGATCGTCTGAACGTCCGCGAAGTCCACGTTGATGTCGCCCGATACCGTAACCAGCTCCGCGATCGACTGCACGGCGAGGCGCAGCACGTCGTCGGCCGCTCTGAAGGCGTTCTCGGCCGTTATCTCCTCGTGGTAGAGGAGATGCAGCCGCTCGTTCGGGATGACGATCAGCGTATCCAGGTGACTTCTGAGCTCGGCGATGCCCGTCTCGGCGACCTCCGCGCGCTTGGCTCCCTCGAACTCGAACGGGCGCGTCACCACGCCGACAGAAAGGGCGCCACACTCCCGGGCCATCTCGGCGATCACCGGCGCCGCGCCGGTCCCCGTTCCGCCGCCCATGCCGGCGGCGATGAACGTCATGTCGGCCCCTCTTAGCGCCTCGTGCAGCTCTACTCTGCTCTCTTCGGCGGCCATCGCCCCCATCTCGGGCTTCCCGCCGCCGCCCTTCCCATCGGTGAGGTGGTCGCCTATGCGAATCTTGACGGGCACGTCGGCCTGCTTCAGCGCCTGAGCATCGGTGTTGACAATCATGTACTCGATCCCGTTCATCCCGTCCCGATGCATGCGGGAGACGGCATTCGAGCCGCCTCCGCCCACGCCAATTACCTTGATCTGTGCGACGCTGTCCGCCTCGTGACCATTGCCGCTCATCCGATGACTCCTTTCGTCCTATGCCAGAAACGACGCTCTGCCGTGAGTAACGGGACCTAGCCGGGCACACGTCGAGGTGGACGACGTGACGCGACCGCGTAGTCCGGGTCCACGATAGTCGGAGTCGAATCCGGTCGGCTAGCAAGAAACGGGTCCGCTTCGGACGTTCCTCCGAACACGACGGATACTCTCGCCGGGTAGGTTGATGAGATATGGGGTGTACAGAGGGGCTTCGCCCATCTGCCGTCCTTCCACTGCATGACCACCTCCTGCTAGCGAAGTCATGCCTACTATGGTGTCCACCATGTCTCCGAACATGTGTAAGCTATGTCCCCGGTCCGTACATGTCCAGGAAGGGGGGCAGGGGGATGGTCGAAAGAGTTTTTCAACACCCTGGTGGGTGTCGAGATCGCTGCCACGTCTGGCCCGTTGCGCCCATCGCCCTCCAACGGTAGTCGCCGACCGGCATGTCGTAGCCTGAGCACCGTTTCGCTAAGACTAACATTGTGACAGCAGGCACTAAGTTGACAACAGCGCCTTGGTCGTCTAGGGTACCCCCCTTGTCTCCGGAAAGGCGTCAGTTGACCGAGCAGCGCGAAGAAGTCCGTAAGACGCCACCCGACGAGAGGTGAAACTGAGCTATTATCCCGGTCGGCTCATCAGGCCGCTGTCAGTCCAAAGAGGTTAGCCAGATTCTCCGGGTGTTGTGCAGGAACCTGGCAGGATGATGAAGTATGGGGAGTGCAGAGGGGCGAAGCCCCTTTGCCAGGAGTCAGAGGGGTTTCCCTCAGATATGATTTCTCCCCCCTTCCTGGCCAGGAAGGGGGCCAGGGGGGATGGTCGAAAGAGTTTGCAGTGTAACGATTGGTTACACCAGTATAGCTGATACCCCGTTGTGCCTGTAGTGGCCTCAACGCAATCTGGATGACACGCCGCTTCGCACTGACACATCAAATCTGAGACGAGGAGGTAGAAACATGGATAGGCTCAATCTTTCGTACAGGCGGTTCATCCTGGCGGCCATCGTTGCCGTCGTAGTCGCGGCGGTGGCGACGGTGCTGACGGTCAAGCTGAGTGGGCCTGTCGCGGCTGCCGACGGCGGGCTCCGCGAAATTCAGACTGACTTTGTTTGGGTGTTTACAAGCCTCGGGCCAACGGACTTCGATCGCCTGGTGGCCCAACCCGAGGGTGAGATGTGGTATCACAGGTCCGATTTGTACCGCCCTGGCACCATCGGGACAGAAGACCGGATAGGGGAGATGAATGAAGAAATCATCAAGTTCGGCCCCACCGGCGTTGCTGCCTTCATGACCCAGGGGGTCCAACGGATCTTCGGCTTGGGTGACATCTACATCACGGGATCCGCCGGTGACCTGCCCCTAGTTCCGTTCGCCACTGGAGCCATTACCGGGGGTACTGGCGCTTTCGCTGGCCAAATCGGCGTGTGGCGAACCGACCAAATCCCTGGAGCCAGTCGCGTAACCTTCAGATTCGCCGACCCTCTCCCCGACTCCGTTGCGACCTTCTTCTTCCCCAACGACCTGCTGGTGAGCAAGTCGTCCAACCGGTCCGACCCGATACCCCTGGAGGGTGAGACGGTGTCGGGGAAAATCTACGTCTTCGTCAGCACCGCGGAGGATGCCGACCGCGTCAACTTCTTCCTGGACGACCCCGCCATGACCGGCTCGCCAGATCAGACGGAGAACAATCACCCATGGGACTTCGCCGGTGGATCGTCGAGCACGGCGAACGCGTTCAAGACCTGGAACGTGTCGAACGGCCTCCACACCATCACGGCGGAGATCGAGCCCGTCGGTGGTGGGACCGTAGTGGTGAGCGAGACCTTCACCGTGGATAACTAGCGCGAGAAAGCCTCTCCATCTCACAGCCCCAACAACCATTCTTTCGTACTGGGGGGCCCGCTCGTTAGCAGGCCCCCCAGTACGGTGGCAGCTGACCTCCAAATTTCTGGTAGCAGCTTCCCACCTAACTGATACCGAGCCGGGTCCGCTTCGGACGTTCATGGGCGGTCGTCCGGGGCGGGCCGAGTTGCGGCCAGGTCGTCCAGAAGATAATATCGGCCTCGCGCGCTCGGCGATCTAACAGGCTGACTTCAGTCGCCCGCTTGACGAGCCGGAATAGGAGCAGTCGCTGGTCCTTCGTCGATCGCCAGGCCTGAGCGAACCGTAGCTGTCGGCCCGTCAGGGGGCGCTGGTCCTCGGACTGGACAAAATCGAGGAGGTGGGTTCACCGATGCATGTAGGCTACTTTGTCGATCCGCTCCACCCAGCGGGGAGCGACTTCACGAAGACTATTCACGACGACCTCGACCAGATCGTCACCCTCGACGAGCTGGGGTACACCGAGGCATGGGTAGCTGAGCACTTCACCGCCGCCTGGGAGAACATCCCCTCCCCAGAGCTGTTCATCGCTCAGGCCCTCGGAATGACCAGGAACATCAAGCTCTGCACTGGCGTCACCTGCCTGCCCAACCACAACCCCTTCCACCTCGCTCACCGCATCGCTCAGCTCGACCATCAGGCCAGGGGACGTTTCATGTGGGGCGTCGGCTCCGGGGCCACACCGCTCGACTTCAAGGCATTCGGCGTCGACCCCGCCAGCCCCGAGCTGGGCGACCTGACCTGGGAGACCCTCGACATGGTTCTCAAGATCTGGGACGGGCTGGAGCCGGGCACCTACGAGAGCAAGTTCTGGAAGTTCACCATGCCCGAGCCCGTCGACGAGCTTGGATTCGACGTCCACATGAAGCCGTATCAGAAGCCCCACCCGCCCATCGGCGCAGCCGGCCTGTCTCCGCGCTCCGACACCCTGCGAAAGGCCGGCGAACGTGGCTGGATTCCACTGAGCGCCGACTTCATACCGGCAAGCACTCTCAGAACACAATGGGAGGTATACGCGGAGGGGGCGCGGAGCGCGGGACGTACTCCCGACCGTGCCGACTGGAGGGTCTGCCGGCACGTCTTCATCGCCGACACCACCGAAGAGGCCCGCGACATCGCCATGACCGGCGTCATGGCTCGCGACTTCGATGTGTACTTCAGACAAGTCATGGACAAGCTCGGCTTCCTCAGCCACGTGAAGATCGATCCGGACACCCCGGACGAGGACGTCGATCTCGAATTCATGGTAGACAACATCTGGATAGTCGGTAGTCGTGACGACGTCGCCGACAAGCTCCGTAAGCTGCACGACGACACCGGCGGCTTCGGGACCCTGATTGCGTGGTCGCATGAATGGGAGCCATACGACAAGTGGGTCCGCTCCATGACAGTCCTTGCCAAAGAGGTCATACCCAGCATGCCCGACACTACCGGCTGAGACACGGGGCCGGGGCCTTCGTGGAGGCCATGATCGTCGCTTCCGGGGCCGGCCACGTCTGTGGTGGCCAGCGGGGTCGGGATTCTTTCATGGGCGGGAGAGCCGGCCGGCGACGATCGTGAATAGACCGCGCAAGCCGACGAGCGACGCCCCTTGGACGGCTATCGCTACGAGAGCAAAGGCCAGTGTCAACGGCCGGTCGGTCAGCAGGGCTCGGGCCAAAAGCCCGACCACCCCACACAGAACCCAGATCAACGGTACTCTCCATACGGCCGTCTTGGCGTTGTAGAGGGTGGAGGCCCTGTACGCACCTAACCACGGAGAAATGACGAGCCATGCGACGGCGAACGGCAGCGCCGTGCGGACGAACGCTCGGCCCTCGATGATTCCGTGCTCGCTCCTGCTAAGGACCACGAACGCCAAGAAGACGACCATGTCTCCAAGGAGAACCACAGCGATGTCGCGCGGCCGAATTTGTCTGATGGGAGACTCCACTGACTCGCACTCCGTAGTGACGAAGAGCTCGATCATTCGCTCTTACTCTTCGATTCTGTGCTTGGCCCTCTAGTCATTTCACCAAGGACATCGGTCCGCAACCGGTAATCGAAGACCTGAAGACCTCATCCACTCCGATTCCGGAAATTCGACCCTTGCCAGGATACACGCCGCGTGGGCAGTACCTTTGTACTACCCGTTCCAGACCGAGAGGCCATGTCCGTGCCTTCGTGAAGCTGCCATGCTTATTAGAGGATGCAGCTTCTAAGTCCCCTGGCTACCGATGTCCGAACGTAACTGCGTGGAAGAGCGACCGCAATGATCAGCCGCTCGGCTTGGGCATCGACGGCGTACGCATTGGTTGCCGTGTTGTCAGCGTCCTGCGGCACTCCGGAGGCTCCCAAGACCGCAGTCGGCTCGGCCACTGCTCTTCCTGCCGGCGCCCCGGCGGCAACCAGCTCTCCGTTCCCATCCGCTTCTCCAACAGTTCAAGGAGCAGTACCGACTTCACAGCCAGCTGGTACGACGACACCGCCATCTGATCGCGCTGCTCTGACGGACCTTCCGTCGCCTTCCTCCACGCCGGCTCCCGGGGGTCAGCCCGATCCTACAACTACTCCCTCCCTGACGGTTCAGGCCACGCCAACGAATACTCCCCTGCCCTCACCAACCGCCCTCTCAGCCCCCGACGCCACCCCGACTAGCATTTTGCTGCCATCGCCTACTCGATCTCCGATAGCGTGGCCCGACCCACCGGGCACTCCGGTCCCGTCCCCTACGGCGTCACCCACACCCCAGGCCACGCCGACGAACACTCCCTTACCCTCGCCGACCCCGTCTCCGAGCCCTAAGCCCACGCCGACCAACACTCCGGCGCCTTCACCTACACCAGTCGTTATCGAGGTGAACGGTAACGACAGACCGCCAACCGAAGCTCGCGGGAGCATTGGACCGTTCGTGGTCTTGGACTATCCCCAGATCGTCCCTGCCCAGCAAGCAACATACTTGGAGACCTCCGATCTTGTACTGGGCTTAACGATCAACGGGGCAAGCCGAGCCTACCCCGTCCGCATGGCCTGGTACCACCATATCTTCAACGATGAGCTGGGAGGCGTCCCAGTTCTGGTGACGTTTTGACTGAAGTGCAGTTCGGGGGTCGGGTTCGACCCCGAGGTCAACGGCCAACGGCTTACATTCGACTTGCTGGGCCTCAGAGACGGCGTTTTTATCATGCGCGACAGGGAGACCGACACGATTTGGAATCATCTCGACGGCAAGGCAACGCTGGGGGCGCTGGCTGGTGAGCGACTGAGAATGATCCCGCTCCCTCTGATGACCTGGTCAGCCTGGCTTGACGAACATCCGGAATCCACTGTCCTAGCATTCGATACGCCTTACGAGCAGTACTATCGAAGCGTCCCGCTCGGGGGGTTCGACCAGGACGAGGCTCTCTATGGTGACGACCGGCTTCCGTCCAATGCTTTGGTGCTGGGTGTCGAAGTGGACGAGAGCTACCGGGCCTATCCGCTCCCCACATTAGAAGGCGTCGGTGGCGTCGTCAACGATGAACTGGGCGGCCAGGCGGTGGCGGCGATCTACGACCCGAAGTCCGGGACCGCGATCGCCTACAGCCGTGTAGTCCAGGGATTTGCCATCACGCTGCGGCTCGTGGACCACCAGGGTGCGTCCGCTCTGGAGGACATCGGAACCGGCTCACTTTGGAACATTGAGGGGGTCGGTATAAGCGGATCCCTGGCTGCCGAGCGGCTCGACTTCGTCCCTTCGATCATCTCGGAGTGGTACGGATGGTCGGCGTACCACCCGGACACCGATCTATTCGACGCTGAAGGGCAACAGGTCTAGGGGTGACCCTCTTCAATCAGCCGCCTGGGTCCACTCGAAGGGGCATCATCGCATCGGCTCGATTGGCCGTGACTTTTTCGGGGCTGGCCCTCACGATTGCGGCATGTTCGGTCTCGGATGTCAGCTCAGTCCAGCCCGACGTTGCCGTGGAACCGGATAAGATCGATCCTGCTCGATCCGCTACCGCTGCGCCGCCTCGGTCCCCCGTCCCCTCCAACATCGAGTCCGCCACTCCGAATACGGTCACCTCTGTGAGGCTGGCGACTCCCGCCGTTCCCGACTTCGAGACTCGAGACGATGCTGACGCGGATTACGCCCAGCAGAGCTCGGCGACGCTTGAGCTGGATGACATAGCCACTCCCGAGCCGGTTGTCAGGCGGACTGTGACCCCGGATCCGACGCCGAGCCCGACGCCCCGGGTCGTCGAGAGTCGGACTCCTACAGCCACTCCGAGCCCGGGAACATCGACGTCCTTCCCTGGAAACGCCTATGGCGACGGTGAAGTCCTCGTTAAGTTCGAAGTCCTGGTTCCCGACTGGACACCCGTCCAGGATCTGATCTTCGTCAGCATCGAAGGCTTCTACTTCGGAGAGAATGGCGGGGTCCCGATGGTACGCCGGGAGCACCGGTTGTGGACAGCCGAGTATCTGGCAGAGGCCAACCAGCTCCTCGAGTACAAATACAATCGCAACGACTTCGGCTTCTCGACTGACGAGCAGTTCCTCCCTGACAGCGACGAGACCCGCCGTGCAATTGAAGTCGGCACCGAGTCGATGTCGGTGAGGGACGAGATCACCGGTTGGCGTTGGTTATCTAAGGAAGTTCCACAGGCCCAGACGTCTACCTTCTTGCCGGACCAGCTCGGCGACGAGGGGGAGCGGATCGTCGTGGGGGTGTTCCCGCTCGACTTCTACAGCGGGACGTTCGATGACCACGTAGCATCGACTATGGAGCCATTGAAGCGAGGCGGGTTCGAATACGTCGGCATCGCCTATTCGGCCGCCGCTATCATCGAGACCGATCCCCCGCGGACCACCTTCGAGCCCATCAACACATACACCGAAGAGCAGCTTGAGTTGAGCTTCTCAGTGGTACGGGGGCAGGGCCTGAAGCTGGCGCTCTCGGTTGGCGTCGAGACCGACCCTCGGTCTGCTGGAAGGTTTGAGGAGATTGAGGCGAGTTTTCGCCGAGAACACAGCGACGAGTGGTACGTCCGGCTCGCCAGCGAATGGGAGTCGGCCATGATGAGGGCCGCTCGTCTGGCACAGAAACACCGTGTCGAAGTTCTCGTCATCAGCAACCAGTGGCCGTTCTGGGGAATGAAAACCGAGGCCCAGAAGGTAACTCTGAATGCGCTCATCAACCGGACCATTGAGCGGATGCGCACGGTGTACTCAGGAAAGATCACGTCCGATTACTACTCCGACGACGAGGCCTTCGACTACTACCGACAGCTTGACTGGGTCGGGGACAAGTGGTGGTGGCCGCTGACGACCGAGAGGGACCCGGCTCTAGTGGATCTCACCTCGGAAGCCCAGTCCATTGTCGATTCGAGGTACCGGCCCATATATGAAAAGTACGGCAAGCCGATCTTCCTGTCGCAGATAGCGTACGCCTCCTACGACGGTGCCGCGGGAGCCGACCAGCTCAGCACTGAGGCCCCTGAGATAGCGGAGTGGTTCCCGTATGACGAAGCGTACCCGTCCGACTTTCAAGAGCAGGCCGACGCCTACGAGGCAGTTTTCCAGGCGATCCACGACGAGCCGATCTTCGCCGCCGCGTTCTCGTTCAGCTATGCCTATTGGGACTCACACGATAAGTCCACAGGCATCAGGGGCAAACCGGCCGAGCAGGTATGGACAAGGTGGGCCGGCATCTTGAGGAATCGATCGACGGCAAAGAAGGAGTTCGAGAGGGAGCAGGGATGTGCTGACGAACCAGTGCCGTTGTTCACCTCACATATCACCGACCTGAACAAGATCGACTTCATCATCCCGACCAATGTGATGAGCGGCAACAGGTTCAAGAACCGGTCGTACCTCTGGATTGGCAGCGGCGTCAGCGGAGAGCCCCATGAGGTACCGGTGTTCGCTCCCGCAGATTCGAAGCTCACCGCCTTGGTGTTCTACGTTGAGCCAATGCAGGATGAGGTTGATCAGTGGGTAGACGTCGAGCAGTACCCTCTGAGTTTCGACGTTACCTGTGAAGTGTCGTTCGGCTTCGATCACCTCTGGCGACTTTCGCCCAGGCTCGATGCGATCGCGCCCGCCGTACCGGCGACGTCGACCAGCGGCGGGAGGCTGGAGACTCCACTGTTTGTCGAGGCGGGCGAGCTTATCGGATACACCGTCGGAACGATCCGCGCGCACAACTGGGATTTCGTTCTGACCAACTCTTCGATCCGGCGCGAATTCGCAAATCAAGACCGCTATGAATCGTTCGGTAATCTTTGGAACCTCGTGACAGCCGACTGCCCCTACGAATACTTCGCTGACGAGCTGAAGCCGGACTACTATCGGCTCCTCGGCGGCCCCAGTGGGACGGTCGATGGAGCCCGGTGCAACTTCTCCTACGACCACGTAGGCAGCGTCGCCGGGGGTTGGTTCCAGCAACCATTTGCTGGCGGCCATCCGGCGACGCACGACCCCGGCTGGGGCGTGATCGTCGGTTCCGCTCCGGATGGCGAGGTGTCAGTCAATGGTGAGGGCGTCTCCATACGAGTCCGACCCGGGCAACCGACCCACGTTGACCCGAAAAGTATCACTTCGCGGCACTGCTATGAGCAGTACGCCGGCCCGGATCGGCCGCCACACGCATTCGCGTTCCTGACTCTGCTTTCCGATACCGAGCTTGCCGTCTCTTTCGGTCGCGGAGCATGTCCCGAGGAGCCGCCCGGCGGGTATGACGTGTACTTCCGGTAGCGGAGCCGCGATCCGATCTCATCTCAGGAGCAACCTGCCGTCATGACCCGAATGGACTCCCCCACACCCGCGATATCTAAGTCGTCACGGTCTATGCGCCAGCGCGTCACCTCCACGCAATTCCCGATGCTAGTCCTCTCCCTGATTGGCATCGCCGTGATTAGCGCGTGCGACCAGGAGGGAGCATGGGACCAGAGGATCGATGCCGCATTCGATCCTTCGGCGTGTCCAGCTGCCCCCGAGGTCATCCTGGACGAGTCCGACTACTCCGGGCCTCTGATCGACACCCACTTTCACATACCTCACCTGCCGGACTCGCCTCCTGGGCTGATCGAGCGCGACTACTCTGAGGTCATCAAGCCTGTGCTTGGCAAGAACATTACGATGAATGACATCGTCTGTACGCTGGAGCAGGAGGGCACAGCCAGGGCCTTCGCGTTCTTTCCCGTCTTCCCTGAAGTGGATCCGAGATTCCCCCTGGAGGTCGCCGACCGGGCCATCACGCAGCACCCGACGATGTTCATACCGTTCATCATGCCGCCGGGGCCCCACGACGTCCCACCGACCGTCGACTCAGTAGCCTTGCGAGGAATGCTCGAAGCTGTCCCTGGTCTATTCCGGGGCTACGGTGAGATCGGACTTTACGAGCTCAAAGGACGCAGAGGGTCCAATGACTGAGGTGGACCCCAAAATTCGGACAGGTGGCTAAGAGAGAGTCCCGCTCCTAAAATAGGACGGAAACAAGGAGCAGGACATGAAGCAAACACGTAAGAAGCACAGCCCAGTCTTCAAGGCCAAAGTGGCTTTGGCCGCGCTCCAGGGGGAGCACACCATTGCAGAGCTGGCCAGCCGGTTTGAAGTCCACCCGAGCCAGATCCATGCCTGGAAGAAGGCCTTGACTCAGGGGGCGCCGCACCTCTTTGAAAATGGTGCTGGACGCCAGGAGAAGGACCAAGAGGTCCTCACTGCCCAGCTCTACCAACAGATTGGGCAGCTCAAGGTGGAACGGGATTTTTTGTCACGGAGCTTCGGGTTGTGAGCCGGTCCCAACGCCGGGCCATGATTGACCGAGAAGAACCGAAGCTGTCTCTGGTGCGCCAGTGCGCCTTGCTGGGTATCAGCCGCTCCTCGTTGTACTACCTGCCAACCGAGGCCGGCGCCGAGGACTTGGAGTTGATGGCCCTCATAGACCAACAGTACCTGAAGACACCTTTCTACGGATCCAGAAGGATGACTGCCTGGCTCAGCAATCACGGACACCAGGTCAACCGCAAGCGGGTCCGCCGGCTGATGCAGCTGATAGGCCTGGAGGCCATCTACCGGCGTCCCAACACCAGCAAGCCAAACCCAGGGCATAAGGTCTATCCGTACTTGCTCAGGGGGCTGGAGATCAACCGGGTCAACCAGGTGTGGGCCACCGACATCACCTACATACCCATGGCTCGGGGTTTCCTCTACTTGGTGGCCATCATGGACTGGCACAGCCGCTACGTGCTGGCCTGGCGGCTGTCCAACACCCTGGAGGTAGACTTCTGTGTTGCGGCTCTGGAAGAGGCCTTGAGCAAGGGTCGGCCACAGATCTTCAACACCGACCAGGGCAGCCAGTTCACCAGCGAGGCCTTCACCAGCATGCTGCTGGCGCAAGGCGTTCAAGTGAGCATGGACGGCAGGGGCCGGTGCATGGACAACGTCTTCGTGGAACGGCTGTGGCGCAGCATCAAGTACGAGGAGGTGTACCTGAAGGCATACCGAAATGGGACTGAGGCCAGAAAGGGGATTGGGGCTTATCTGGCCTTCTACAACCAAGAGCGGCCCCATCAAGCCCTGGGCTATCGGTCACCGGGTCAGGTGTTCCATGTAGTGAGCCCACAAAGGTGTTTACTGGAACTTCCACGAGCCTTACCATCGGATGAAGGTTTACGAGACACCCCAGCGGTAGACTCTCTTATTTTAGCCTCACCGCTGTCCTGACGATGGGGTCCACTTGAGATCTTGACTGCTCCATGTCCAGATCGCTCAAGCCAATACAGTGCATCAGTACCGGCATAAAATCTTTGGTACTCGTTGGACACTGTAGCCAACACTCTATCGACTTCACCAGTGTTCTTGTTGATATCTCTGATCTCGTACTTGTCACCCCCTAGAAACACCGCTCTCAAAAGATGATCCCCGACACTGATCAACTTCCCTTTATTTGATGGTGAGTGAAAAGCTAGAAGCGTAGTTGCCGTCTCTGCACAGGGGAATCGGGCCATTTTGAGTTCACCACCGCTGGTCCGTTTGCCAAAAAGATCTGTTTGGACCTTCGCTAGGTAGTAGACTTCGTCTCCAGTGATTGCGAAACTCCCCGAATATAAAGAACACGCTCCTATAGTCTCGCCCGTTCTCGACTCAAGCTCGGTTATCCTCACGCTATTCACATCAGTACCGACTCGAACTACAAATAGTTTGCCCGAAACGGTTACGGCATAGACATAGCTTTTGGCATAACTCTTCGAAGAAGTTGCAGCCATGATATCTAGCCGGGGTACCTCTGGAAGAAATCTCACTACACCATAATCCGTCGTGCTCCAGGAGACGGTTCCTCCTGGAACGGGTAGAGAGTCCGATTGGCTACCGAGCTTAATGGTGGGAAACGTTGCGAAAGCGTGGGCTGGCAAGGGTACTGCCGGATCAGTCTCAGAGGTCGGGCCCCCACTGGGTGAAGTAACACTGGTCGGTGTGGGAGCTGAACTCGGGGTGGGCGATGCGCCAACGGTCAACGTGTTTGGAGGCTGCGTGCAAGCTGCTAACAGCAACAGCGTGAGAGCAACGACTGTTCCTTGACGGGCGATTGTTCGCATACCTTACTCCTTGAAGAGGAAGTGAATTCGCAAGGCCCTCCTCTACTAGATTTGCTTTGGTTAATATGGTACACAGACCAAATCTAGAATAAGATGAGACAAATGTACTTGTGCAAATAGGACAAAAGACCTCCTAGGCTACCCCACATTTGCCAAAGGGCCAGTAGCGGAAAATGCGTTGGGTTCGGTGCGGCGTCGGGCTGACGCACTGACGAATGTGCCTTGCACAACCCACCGCAGTAGGCGATCCAGACTCGATGGAACCTCGGTTTTGGTAGCCGCACGAGACGGGCGACGTCTACCTCGATTGTTTGAGCCCGACGGCTGGTCGAGAGGCGACGGCTGGCAGCCCCGTCGCCCACTGGATCCTGCCGGGCATCACGCTCCGTACCTCGAGTCGCGGCAGGCGGAGCCATGTCGTGTGGACCTCGCCGCACTGGCTTGCACCGCTTGAACGACCAGTGCCCGGGGAGCCGGTCACAGTCGCTTACCTCGGTCTCTCATGCTTCCGATTAGGTTCTCGGGCTTAGGCAGCCGCCTGGGCACCGCCGGTCGACCTGCGCCGGAACTTCTCTTTGGTTCATACTTGTCCATGTTGATGCGGTACTGGAGCCCCCACCGCCTCACCCGCCAGCACCAGCCCTTTTTTCAATCGGCAATCGATACTTGCTGATGAGCCGGGCGATAATCGCGCTCGCCGTCTGTTTGCCACAGAGATTATCCAAGACCGCCGAGCTTATCCATCGACCGGGATCCCGCATCAACGCATCGAGCACCCGCCAGCCAGCCGTTTTCTTGCCAAGCCCGTCGGTCATCGAGTTGACCCACCACCACTGCTTCACCGTCTCCCGTATCTCGTTCTTAGAGGAGGAGGCGTCGAAAACCGATTCCGCGGGGGCGAGTTCCTCGGTGCGTGATAGATCCCTGGAGCTCTGAACCCGGGACCGGGCCAGCCTTATCGCTTCGTGGGACCCGTAGTACTTCCGCCTGTTCAGAGCAATAGAACCGATCTTTGCCCGCGCATGCAACGTGCTGAGAACCCAGCGGATCGTTCCGAGACTGTATCTGACATCGCGGGCACCAGTCACGTCTACCGTTCCACCAGCGGGCGGAGGAGCGAAGAGAGGCCGACCGAGCCATGCTAGGTGTCCGTCTGACCGATGAGGACCTCGTGTTCAGCCGCGTCGACGGCTCCCCTATGCTCCCAGATACGGTCACTCACGCCTGCAAGAAGATAGCTCGTCGGGCTGGCCTTCATGGCATCCGGCTCCACGATTTGCGCCATTCGCACGCGTCCTTAATGCTCCGGCAGGGCGTACACCCCAAGATCGTGCAGGAGCGCCTCGGCCACGCGACCATCAGCACCACGCTGGACATCTACTCACACGTCACTCCCGGCCTCCAAGAGGCCGCGGCACTCAAGTTTGAGGCTGAACTGGCGACGGCGGAGCCTACCTTTCAGATTGGTTAGCGTCAATTTAGCGTCAAACCGCTGCCAGAGCTAGAAACAGACTGGCCCCTGGATATTCCAGGGGCCAGTCTATTGGGTGATAAAAGGTGGAGCCAACGGACGGATTCGAACCGTCGACCTGCTGTTTACGAAACAGCTGCTCTACCACTGAGCTACGTTGGCGCGGACCTCGAACTATCGTAGCATAGGGGCGTCCAAAACAGACCGCTTGACGCTCACTCCAGCTCGACGATCGGGTCGCCGCCGGCGATCTGCTGGCCGACCTGGACGAAGACCGTTTTGACGACTCCAGACCACTCCGCTCGTAGAGTCTGCTGCATTTTCATCGCCTCGAGCGTGCAGACCTCGTCCCCAGTAACGAGGGTATCGCCAACGTTCACCTTCACCGCGAGGATGACCCCGGGCATCGGCGCCTGGAAGACCCGCCCTCCGGGCGGGGAGGCTGCCGGCGGCGCAACCGGATCGGGCGGCCGCGACACTCCCGGCTCCTGGACTCTTTCTTCGGGCGCGGGCAGAGGCGGGGTTGAGCGCCGCGGCGGGAGCGGTGGGGCTTGAGGGGATGACCCCAGCAGGGCCGCCAACTCGGCGGATCGGTCTACCGCAACCTGGACCAGCTCGCCGTCCACCAGGGTCTCCACCGGATTGGAGTCCAGGTCGCGGACTTCCACCGTGTACCAGCGGCCGTTTACTCTCACCTTCAGAGTGGGCGACATCTACGGACCGCGACTCACCAGCGCGATGAAAACGCCGGCGACGACAGCCGAGCCTATCACGCCTGCAACGTTGGGCCCCATTGCGTGTGGCAGGAGGAAGTTGCGAGGGTTCGCCTCCTGGGCGACCTGGTGGGATATCCTCGCGGCCATCGGGACCGCCGATACGCCGGCCGACCCGATCAGCGGGTTCACCTTGTCCTTCGTCACCAGGTTCATGATCTTGGCGAAGAGGATCCCGCCCATCGTGCCGACGGCAAACGCTCCGAGACCCAGTCCCAGGATGACCAGCGTGTCCACGTCGAACACCCGCTCGGCGGATAGCTGGGTGCCAACCGTCAGCATCAGGAAGATCGTCGCGATGTTGAGCACCTCGTTGGAGGCCGCGCTGGTCAGCCGTGGCACCACCCCGCTCTCCCTGAACAGGTTCCCTATCATGAACATCGCGATCAGCGGAGCGGCCCTGGGCACGATCAGGATGATCAGTATCATCGCCGCCATCGGAAATATCATCTTCTCCGCCTTCGAAACGTCCCTCGGCGGCTTCATCTCGATCTCGCGCTCCTTGCGCGTGGTCAGCAGCTTCATCAGCGGCGGCTGGATGAACGCGACGCTGGCCATGTACGAGTAGGCGATGACCGCCGTAATGCCGAGCAGCTCGGGGGCGAGATTGGCCGATAGGAAGATCGTCGTGGGTCCGTCGGCGCCGCCGATGATACCGATGGCTGCCGCCTCGCTCACGTCGAACAGGCCGGTGCCCATCGCACCCCAGAATGCCGCGAAGATTCCTACCTGCGCCGCCGCTCCGAGCAGCAGCGTCTTCGGGTTGGCAATGACCGGTCCGAAGTCGGTCATCGCGCCAAGTCCCAGGAATATGATTGGCGGCAGGACGTTCCAGAAGGCCAGCCCGAAGTGGAAGAAGATGCCGAAGATGCCCGCCTCCTGGTAGCCGGACGTCTCGGTCGGAACGTTGACGATGCCGGTGAGCGGCAGGTTGGCTACGACTACCCCGAGACCGATCGGAAGAAGCTCGTACGGCTCCATCCGCTTGGCGATGGCCAGGTACGCGAAGATCAGCCCGATGGCAAGCATGATCCCTTGCTGCCAGCCGATGTTGGTCGCTCCGATCGACCTTACAAACTCCTCGAGTTGCTCCAATTAGCTCCCTTCATCAGTTGCCCTGGCCGCCTCTGCGGACCGTGGGTCGCCCCCCGGCTCATTCGGTCGGATCGTTCTCGCCCCGGCGGGCCTTCAAGAGCGCGCTGACCGCCACGGAGGCGGCGAGCGCCTTGTCCCTGGCGCCTTCTGGAATCTCGACCGGCTTACTTCTCCTCCAGTCCGAGATTCTCGACGGCAGCGCGATGAGCCGGCTGCCCGCCAGGATGATGATTGCCAGCGAGACGAGCACGACAAACGCCGTACCCACCCCGATCCAGGTCAGAGTTATCGCTTCGGCCACGTCTTCCGGGTCCACTTTGTCTCCTCCGGGCGGTTGGCGCAGGTGATTGTACAACAAGGCTGCCCGGTGGAATAGCGGTCCAGGGTGCTCCTCGCCGGTCCAGCGGAGGCCGCGCCGTTCAGTCCTGGACAAGGTGGTCCGCTCGGTGGCCGAGGTTCCGCTTGGCGCTCGACAGGGTTACTCGTATAATTGCTGTTGGAGATATCGCTTCCATCCGGAGTAGACTGAGCTACATGGGACTTTCGATCGACTTCAACTGCGACATGGGCGAGAGCTTTGGAATGTACAAGATGGGGCTCGACGAAGAGGTCATCAAGTACATTACCTCGGCGAACATCGCCTGCGGGTTCCACGCCGGGGACCCCATGTGGATGCGCCACACGGTCAAGCTCGCCGAAGAGCACGGGGTTGCGGTTGGAGCTCACCCCAGCTTCCCCGATCTGAACGGCTTTGGCCGCCGCAATATGGCCGTCACTCCGGATGAGGCCAAGAACGACGTGATCTACCAGATCGGAGCGCTGCGGGCCTTCACGAAGTCGAAGAAGCTGCAGCACGTCAAACCCCACGGGGCCATGTACAACCGCGCGGTCGGCGACGAGGCGCTCGCTCGGGCCATATGCGAGGCGATACTCGAGGTCGATCCTGAGATGATCCTGGTCGCCCTCGCGGGCTCGACGTGGGTGGAGGTCGCGGAGGAGATGGGAGTCCGGGTGGCCAGAGAGATCTTCGCGGACCGTGCCCTCACCCCGGACGGAGCCCTGGTGCCCAGATCTCAGCCCGGCGCCGTGATGCACGACGTTCAGGAGGTGGCCCGCAGGAGCGTCCGCATGGTTACCGAGGGCCGGGCGACGGCCATCACCGGGGAGGATATCGACGTCCGCGCCGAGACGCTCTGCCTGCACGGCGACACGCCGGGGGCCGTGGAGATGGCCAGGGCCGTCAAAAAGGAGCTCGAGGCCGCGAGCATCACGATCGCGCCCGTCGGGCAGCTTATCTGATGTACCCAGAGCCACTGTTGCTTCCCGCTGGCGATCGCGGGCTGGTCGTCGAGTTCGACGACGCGATCAGCCTCGAGGCGAACGGCAAGGTCCGCGGCCTTCTCGCGGCGACCGAGCGCGAGCAGGTGCCGGGGGTCGTCGACCTGGTGCCCACCTACCGGTCGCTGCTGGTCCAGTACGACCCGGTGAAGACGTCGTTCGACGAGATTCTATCCAGGTTCGCCCAGCTCGTCACGGACCTGGACGAGCAGTCGGTCGGGACATCCCGCGTCGTCCGGATTCCCACACTGTACGGAGGCGAGGCCGGCCCCGATCTGGAGTACGTAGCCGAGCACGCCGGCATCGGCACCGGCGACGTGATACAGATTCACTCCGGAACGGACTACCTGGTGTACATGATGGGTTTCAGCCCCGGCTTCCCGTACCTGGGCGGACTGTCCGACCTGCTTACCACACCAAGGCTGACCACACCCAGGGCCGCCGTCCCGGTCGGATCTGTCGGCATCGCGGAGACCCAGACGGGTGTCTACCCCGTCACCAGCCCGGGCGGATGGCGCATCATCGGCCGGACGCCGGTGAGGCTCTTCGACCCGGAGGCGAGCCCGCCCGCCCTTCTGAGAGCGGGCGACTACCTCAGGTTCGTCCCGCTCGAATCGGAGGATTCCTATCAGCAGATACTCGGCCGGGTCGAACGGGGAGAGTACCGGGTCGTCACCGAGGAGGCGAAGTGAGCACAATGGTCTTCGAGGTGATCGAGCCCGGGCTGCTGACCACCGTTCAGGACCGGGGAAGGTTTGGGTGCCAGAGATTCGGAGTGCCGACCTCGGGTGCGATGGACGGGTTCGCCCTGAGGGCGGCCAACATCATCGTGGGCAACGACCAGGGAGCCGCCGGTCTGGAGATGACGGTGCTGGGCCCGCAGATCAGGTTTCTGACCGACACGTGGTTTGCCGTAACGGGTGCGGACCTCCTCTTCACGCTGGACGGTAAGCCCGTGCCACGATGGGAGAGCATCAGGGCAGGGGAGGGAAGCGTACTGGCGTCCGAGGGCATGCACGACGGTATGCGAGGCTACCTGGCCTTCGCCGGAGGAATCGACGTCCCGCTGTTGATGGACAGCAGGTCCACCTATGCCAAGGGTGGATTCGGCGGATTCGAAGGCCGGCCGCTTCGGGCCGGGGATTCGCTCGGCACTCTGCCCCTGAGTCTTGGTTCCACGTATGTCCAACGCGGACTGCCCGACGACTGCGAGGTCGTCGCCTACGGCCATCAGCACGAGATCAGAGTCGTCATGGGCCCTCAGGAAAGGGCCTTCACCGCGGAAGGCACGTCGCGCCTGGTCGGCTCCGAATATGCGGTGACCGCGCAGTCCGACCGCATGGGCTACAGACTCGAGGGACCGGCGATAAGGCACGAGGTGGGTCCGGACATCGTCTCCGACGGAAGCCCGCTGGGGGCCGTCCAGGTCCCCGGCGACGGCTCTCCCATCGTCCTGATGGCGGATCGCGGCACCACCGGCGGCTACGCCAAGGTGGCGACCGTGATCGGCACAGACGTCGGCAGACTGGCTCAGGCCACGCCTGGAGACACCGTGACGTTCCGGGCGGTGTCGGTCTCGGAAGCGCACTCGATCCTCCGGGAGGAGGAGGCGATACTGGCCGACATGGACCCGGCGATCGCGCTGGCCAGCTCTCTCGGAAGGGTGAGCATCGAGGTGGACGGCGAGGCGGTCCCGGTGGCCGACGAGTCGGGCGCCCTGATCTCTCGGGCCGCGTCCCCGGTCCACCCCGGCAACGGCCGGAATCACGGGGTGAAGGCGACCGTTCAGGGACACGCCTTCGAGTTCGATGTGAGCGTCCGAGAGGGGGAATGACCCTCGCCCGACTCACGCGGAACGGCGTCTAGCCGATGCTCGAGTGGCTTCGCGACATCTCCGACTGGCTTCTCGACCTCGCCGACAGCCCGTGGGGGCCCGTAGCGCTGGCCGTCGGCGCGTTCTTCGAATCCATCATCTTTCCGATCCCGCCGGATCCTCTTCTCATCGCGATCGCCGTCCCAAACCCAGGCATGGCGCTGTGGCTGGCGGCGCTGGTAACGGTGGCGTCAGTCGCCGGAGCCTTCGGAGGCCACTGGCTGGGAAAGAGAATCGGGAGGCCGCTCGCCGACCGTCTTTTTAGCGAGGCCAAGGTCGCAACGGTCGAGAGGATGTTTCAGCGGTACGGGACGTGGGCCGTCCTCGTGGCCGCGTTCAGCCCGATCCCCTACAAGGTGTTCGCCATAACGGCCGGAGTGCTCGACCTCGACCGCCGCCGCTTTCTGATCGCGTCCGTCATCGGACGGGGGGCTCGGTTCTTCCTGATCGGGGCGCTCGCGATGGTGTTCGGCGAAAAGATCGAGCAGTTTTTCGACGACAACTTCGACACCGTGATGTGGGTGGTCGCCGCCGGAGTCGTCGCCGCCCTCGCTGCCTACCTGGTGCTCCACAGGTGGCGCCGCACGCGCAGCGCCCCCTCGGGGACGTGAGGCCGCCTACCGCCGAGGCGATGGGCGGCGTCCCCCCTTCCTAACCTAGGGACTTTCCCCTTTGCCCTGTCCTCTCTCCCGGTGGGTGGAAGCTAGAGAGGGCAGTGGGACCCTCCTCGGGTGCACTAGTCCGCCGTCACCACCGACCTGATCACCGGCGTCCCCTCGGCCTTGAGCCACTCCGACTGCTTGTAGGCATTCTCGATGTCGTCCAGGTTGAACGAGTGGGACACCAGCGTCGTCAGCGGATACCTGTCCTTGGTCCGCTCCAGCATGTCGATCGCGACCGGGAGCAGCCACGGCTCGTAGAACGACGTGGGAACGATGTACCTGATCCCGTGGAGGATCCGGTTGAAGTCGACCTCGACCATGCTCCTCGCCGAGATGTTGCCCACCTCCACGTAGGTGCCGCCTGGGCGCACCATCTCGAGACCCTCCGGAACCACCTGTGGGAATCCGGCGACCTCGACGACCACGTCGGCACCCCTCCGATAGTCCGTAAGCTCCTTCACCCTCGCGACCCGGTCGTCCGCGTCCTCGATCTCGTTGATGTTGATCGTGTGGTCCGCCCCGCACCGCTTGGCCAGATCGAGCCGAGCCTGCTGACCGTCGATCGCAATGATCAGGCCGGCCCCCTTCTCCCTGGCGTAGGCGGCGGCGTAGAGCCCCAATCCGCCCGCGCCCTGGATGACCACGGCGTCGCCGGTACGCATCCTCGACCTCTCCAGCGCCGCCATCACCGTGGTCATGGCGCAGTTGACCGGCGTCAATGCCTCGTCCGACAGGTCGCTGTCGACCCTGAAGACGAACTGCCCCGGCTTCAGGAGGTAGTAGTCGGCGAAGCCTCCGTCGCAGTACGGGTACTCGCTCACCGGACGTCCGAGATTGAAGTTCGCCGCGCAGTCCGTGTATTCGCCACGGATGCAGTGGTAGCAGCGATGGCACGGCGTGTAGTAGGAGAAGAGCACCCGATCCCCTTCCTTCAGCCGCTTGCCAAGGTAGTCTGTGGAGACGCCAGGCCCGAGCGTGTGTACCCGTCCGGTGAACTCGTGACCGGTGACGAACCCGTCCGGCTCGCCTTTGGCGTTCTTCATCACGATGTCGCCGCGCCATATGTGCAGGTCCGACCCGCATATTCCGCACGCGCTCACCCTGATCAGGATGCTCCCGTGCTCCACCGGCGGAACAGCGTACTCCCTAACATCGACCTCGCGAGGTCCGGTCAGCACAGCGGCTCTTCCCGTCAGCACCATGGGGTTCCTCCTTCTTGCTTATCTGTAGCGTTCTGAGCGGGGCGAGTGTAGCAGTGGCCTCCCAGCACGTCAACGATCCGCCTCCTGCAGCCCGGGGCCTTTTCAAAGTCCGACAGTTGACCATCCAGCGGTCGTTCCACGCCTCCGACTTTCCTGAGCGTAGGAGCGCACAGGGCATGCGCTAGGCCTCGGCCGGGGGTTCCGAAGGGGGCACAGCCCCCTTTGCGGGGTTTGGGGTGCCCCAATCCATTGGGCGGGCGGGCGGGAATTACGAGGGCACCTCAAAGGGGGAGGTACGGGAAATAGTTGGAGAATGAAAAGACCCTAGCCGGCAGGCTGCCGGGCTTGCCTTCGGGATGCGGTAGCGCTCATAATGCGCCTTTGGCCCGACCGGGGAGGGGAGCATGCCCGAGGCGCCGGACCTGGAGGTCATCAAGGATTTTCTGGAGGACCGGGTCGTCGGTCTGAAGATCGACGACGCCTCCGTCCTGAAGCCCAGCGTCATGCGTTCCCTGGCCGGGGATTTCTCCGAGGACGTTGCCGGCCGCGCATTCGAAGGTTTCCAGCGGCGAGGCAAGTTCCTGCTGATAGCGCTCTCCGGAGACCGGCACCTCGTCATCAATCCGATGCTGACCGGGGCTCTCCAATACTGCGAGGCGGCGCAGCGGGTCCTCAAGCGGACCTGCGTCGCGATGTCCCTCAGCAACGGGCAGCATCTCCGCTACGTGGACGAGAGGCAGATGGGCCAGGTCTACTACCTCGGCGGCGATCAGATCAAGGACGTGCCGCGCCTGGGAGACCAGGGCCCCGACGTGCTGGACGATGTATCGTTCGAGGATTTCAAGAGCCGCCTACGACCCTTCCACGGCGAGATCAAAGGGGTGCTGACCAGGGGCCGGGTCATCTCAGGGATCGGCAACGCCTACGCAGACGAGATCCTGTTCGCCGCGGAGATCTATCCGTTCCGGAAGCGCACGCGGCTCAGCGATGAAGAGCTGAAACGGCTGCATGAGAGCGCGAGGGAGGTCGTCGAAGAGGCGATCGGGATCCTCAAACGGCGGATCGGGGACGACATTCACGTCAAGGTACGGGACTTCCTCAAGGTCCACAGGAAGGGGGGCCAGCCGTGCCCCCGCTGCGGGAGCGCCATCAGCGAGATCACCGCGAACAAACGCATCACCAGCTACTGCCGCCGGTGTCAGCCAGGCATGCTGATCAAGACGTGACGGCCGGGGGCTGGACGTCGCGCAGGGCAGCCTGAGCGGCGGCCAGCCTGGCGACCGGCACCCGGAAGGGAGAGCAGCTGACGTAGTCGAGACCGGCGTCGTGAAAAAACTCGATGCTCGACGGGTCTCCGCCATGCTCTCCGCAGATCCCCAGCTCGATGTCCGCCCTGGTCTGCCTGCCGAGCTTCACAGCGATCTCGATCAGCTTGCCGACCCCCTTCCTGTCTATCACCTGGAACGGATCCTCGGGAAGGATATTCCGCTCGACGTACTGGCCCAGGAACTTTCCTTCCGCGTCGTCGCGGCTGAAGCTGAAGGTGGTCTGGGTCAGGTCGTTGGTCCCGAAGCTGAAGAACTCCGCCGCCTCGGCGATCTCGTCGGCGATCAGCGCCGCCCTCGGCACCTCGATCATCGTCCCGATCTTGAAATCGACCGAGATGGCCAACCCCTTCCGGGTCTCCCGGATCGCCTGGTCCAACAGCTCCCGCAAATGCCGCATCTCGCTGCCCCCGGCCACGAGGGGAACCATGATCTGCGGCCTGGGACCGACCCCGTCCCGAACGACCCTTGCGGCCGCCATGACGATCGCCCTGGTCTGCATCCGGTAGATGCCCGGGAATATTACGCCCAGGCGGGAGCCGCGCAGGCCGAGCATCGGGTTGACCTCCCGCATCTCGGCGACCGAGGCCAGAAGGCTCTCCTTCTGAGCCAGCAGAGCGGGATCGTCGGCGCCGACCCGAAGCTCCGTGACCTCGGCGAACAGCTCGTCGTAGGCTGGCAAGAACTCGTGCAGGGGCGGGTCGAGCAGGCGGATGACCAGCGGACGGCTCTCCATCACCCTGAAGAGCGCCTCGAAGTCGCTCGTCTGGTGAGATTCGAGCTCGTCGAGCGCGGACTGGTACCGCTCCCGAGCCTCGGTATCCTCCGGCCTCTGGTTGGACGCATAGGCTGCCAGGATCATCCCCTGGACCACCTCCAGCCGCTCGGGCTCAAAGAACATGTGCTCCGTCCTGCAGAGGCCGATGCCGTCGGCGCCGAGCTCGATCGCCATCGCGGCGTCCCGTGGATTGTCCGCGTTCGCGTGTACCCCGAGTCTTCTGACGTCGTCGGCCCAGCCCAGCAGCGTCGCCATCTCGGTCTCGTCGGCCACGCTCGGCTGAATGGTCGCGATACGTCCGAGGAACACCTCCCCGGTCGACCCGTCGATGCTGATCTCTTCGCCGCTCTTGACGGTCGTCTCGTTGGTCCGGAAGTAGCCCTCCTCCGGGTTCACCTCTATTCCCTGAGCGCCGGCGACACAGGGTTTCCCGAGACCTCGGGCCACCACGGCCGCGTGGCTTGTCGCTCCGCCTCGTCCCGTGAGAATTCCAGCGGCGGCCAGCATGCCGTGGACGTCCTCGGCTCTCGTCTCTGGTCTGACCAGGATCACGCCGGCGCCCTTGCCGCCCAGCTCGGCGGCCTCGTCGGGTGAGAAGACCACCCTGCCGGTCGCTCCACCGGGCGAGGCTCCAAGTCCGACGGTAACGACCCTCCCGTCCTGTTTTGCCTGTCGTTTGGCGTCCCCGGCCAGACGCGGGAGCAGCAGATGGTACATCTGCTCCGGCTCGACCCGGGACAGAGCCTCCCGTTTGTCTATCAGACCCTCGTCGACCATATCGACCGCCATCTTGATCGCGGCCCTTGCCGTGTGCTTCGCGGACCGGGTCTGGAGCAGGAACAGCTTGCCCCTCTCCACCGTGAACTCGATGTCCTGGCAGTCGCGATAGTGGCGTTCGAGCAAGCCGGCGACATCGACCAGGCTCTCGTGAATCTCCGGCATCTCGCCGGCCAGGCTGGCGAAGTTTCGCGGAGTCGCCGCGCCGGAAACGACGTCCTCTCCCTGGGCGTTCGTCAGATACTCGCCGTACAGCTCCTTGGCTCCGGTCGACGGGTCGCGGGTGAACAGCACACCGGTGCAGCTATCGTCGTCCGCATTGCCGTACACCATCGCGACGACGCTCACCGCCGTGCACAGGTCGTGTGAGATCCGGTGGAAGTTGCGATAGTCGATCGCCCGCCGTCCGTTCCAGCTCTTGAAGACCGCCAGCACGGCCATTTCGAGCTGCTCCAAGGGATCGGACGGGATATCGCGTCCGGCGGCCTCGCGGATCAGCGCCTTGAACTGCGGGACGATCTCCGCCAGGTCCTCGGCCGACAGTTGGCCGCTCAGGGCAAGTCCTGCGGAGGCGCGGCGCGCGTTGGTCAGGGCCTCGAACCGGCTATTCGCGATTCCGAGCACCACGCTGCCGAACATCTGGATGAAGCGGCGGTGGAGGTCGAGCGCGAACCGCTCGTCGGTGTTGCGGGCGATGCCTTCCACGATTCCGTCGTTGATGCCCAGATTCAGGATGGTGTCCATCATCCCCGGCATCGAGACCGCGGCTCCGGACCTGACCGAGACGAGCAGAGGGTCCGACTTGTTGCCGAAACCCCGGCCGGCATCGCCCTCGAGCTCCTTCAAGGCCGATCCGATCTCGTCCCAGAGGCCCGGCGGCATCACTTCGCCGGTCCTGTTGAACTCGCGGCACGCCTGCGTGGTGATGGTGAAGCCCGGCGCAACCGGCAAACCGAGGGAGGTCATCTCGGCGAGCTCGGCGCCCTTGCCGCCAAGCAGGTCCCTCCGGCTGCTGTCTCCCTCCTTGAAGGAGAAGACCCACCGGGTCTTGTCATCACCCTTTTGCAAAGTCGCTCTCTCCTGACGAACGGGCCGACTGATCGACAAAGGCCTGGGCATTCGAGGGAATCGCAGCCGGAGACAAAGACTGGGAAAGTTGATGGCCGTGGCGCGGGGGGCAGGTGTGCGTCATCGCGATTATATTGGCCAGCCGGATCGCGGTCAACCGTGGCGACCCGGAGGCCCGGCCATCCTCAACCGGTTATGTCCGGTCCTGGCTAGACAGCCGGTGACGTGGAGAGGCGAAAGCCTCTGGGTGGATGATGAAATACGGGGTGTGCAGTCCCGACAAGTCGGGATTGCCGGGAGTCTGAACGTGTCCCTCATATGTGACTTCTCCTCCCTTCCTGGCCAGCAAGGGGGCCAGTGGCGCGAGCGCGCCCGCTCAGAGCAGGTAGCTGATCAGAATCGTCGCCAACCCCAATAGCAGCAGGAAGCCGGTGACGTCGGTGACGGTCGTGACGATCACGGCCGAGCCAGCGGCCGGGTCGACGCGCAGCGCGCGCAGCACCAGCGGTGTCGCGGCGCCGGCGAGGCCGGCTATCGGCATGGTTCCTATCATCGCGATCCCCACCACGACCCCAAGCATGACGTTCCCCTTCCAGGCGTAGGCGAGCAGCCCGATGGCGACTCCGAGGAAGGCGCCGTGGATGAACACCAGGAACAGCTCCTTGCCCAGCAGGCGTAGCCCGCTACGTCTCGGGACGTCTCCGGTCGCCATGCTCCGGATCATGAGGGTCAGGGTCTGAGTCGCGACTATACCGCCGTTCCCGGCGACCACCGGGAGGAACACCGCTATGACGGCCGTCTTCGCAATGGTCGACTCGAAAGCACCGATCACCAGAGCGGCGGCGATGGTGGTCGCCAGGTTCACGAAAAGCCAGGGTAGCCGCCGGCGCACCGAGCCTCCGAGAGGCCCGGCCAGCCGCTCCCCGCGGATGCCGGTCATCATATACATGTCTTCGGTGGCCTCCTCCTCCAAGACACCGATGACGTCCTCCAGGAGGATCAGCCCGATCGGCCTTCGGTCGTCGTCCACCACCGCCAGGTGGTGGAGATCGTAGCGCTCCATGAGGCGAGCGACGTCTTCACGGTCGACGCCGTGGGTAACGGACGTGATCTCCGGGTCCATCAGCTCCCCCACCGTGGCTGCCGGTCTCGCCAGAGCCAGGCGGATAGGCCCCAGAGAGCCGGTGAGCCTGCCGTCCCGGTCGACCACGAGCAGGGAGCTTATGCGCTCGGCCTCTTTGCCCAGAACGCGGAGGCTGTCCAGCGCGTTGGCGGCGGTCAGGTCTTCCTGGAGCTGCAAGAACTCGGATGTCATGACCCCGCCGGCGCTCTCGTCGCCGAACTCGAGGAGGGGGATCACCTCCCGCGCCTCTTTCATGCCCTCTACGGCGTCTACCAGCCGCTCCTCCGGGAGCTGCTTCAGGACGTCGACAGCCACGTCCGGGTCGGTCTCGTCCAGGATGCTCGATATGTCCTCCGTCTCTACTTCAGCCAGCGCCTCGGCGGCTTCCTCAGGCCTGAGGTGCTCGATCATTCTCCCGGAGTCGGTCGGCGAAAGGGCCTCCAGAAGCAGGCGCTGCTGCTCACGGCTCAGGTCGCCGAAGACCCGCGCCTGATCGACCGCGTGCAGCTCCTCGAAGCCGCGTATCGCCTCGGCCGTCTGCTCCCGAGCGAGCAGCTCGTGGACCCTCTCTATCAGCTCTTCAGCTCTGTACGTTGGGTCGTGGGCTGTCTGTCTGGGCTCGTCCATGTCTCACCTGCGACCAATAGCACTCCAGTGCGATGATACTTTTTGCGTTCCGGGAGGACAACTCGCGTTCTCGACCGGGCGCCCCGACCCCGGAGCCGCTCGCGTGCCGGACCTCCCCGCTGTTGTAGGCGAATGGGGCTTCTGCTATATTCCAAAGGCGACTCGTACCGGAGAAGATAGCCGAATTGATCGACCACGATGTCCTGGTCATCGGAGCTGGGCTGGCTGGGATGCGGGCGGCGCTCGCGTCGCGCGAGAACGGCGTCGACGTCGCCGTCGTCACCAAAGTCTACCCCGTCCGGAGCCACTCGAACGCCGCCCAGGGCGGAATCAACGCGGCTCTGACCGACCGCGGCGACACCTGGGAAGACCACGCCTATGACACCGTAAAGGGCAGCGACTTCCTCGGCGACCAGGACGCTATTGAGATCATGTGCCGGGAGGCGGGGCAGGAGGTCATCGCCACCGAGCACATGGGGGTGATCTACAGCAGAGACGACTCCGGCCGTCTGGGCACCCGTGCCTTCGGTGGCCAGCGCCAGGCGCGCACCTTCTTCATCGCGGACTTCACCGGCCAGGCGCTGTTGCACGTTCTGTACGAGCAGGTTCTGAAGGCCGGCGTCCGCGTCTACGACGAGTGGTTCGTCCTGTCGCTCATCGTCGAGGACGGCGAGTGTGGCGGCGCCGTCGTGATGGAGATCCTCACCGGCGACATCCACGTGATCCGCGCCAAGGCCGTGATAATGGCCTCCGGCGGCCTCGGCCGGGTCTTCGAGCCGAGCACTAATGCTCTGATCTGCACCGGCGACGGAATGGCTCTGGCCTATCGCACCGGGGCCCCCCTGATGGACATGGAGATGGTCCAATACCACCCGACTACCCTGAAGAACAACGGCGTCCTCATCACCGAAGGAGCCAGGGGCGAGGGCGCCCATCTTCTCAATTCCAAGGGCGAGCGCTTCATGGAGCGCTACGCGCCGAACATGATGGAGCTGGCGTCCCGAGACGTGGTGTCCCGATCCGAGCAGACGGAGATCAACGAGGGCCGCGGCGTCGACGGCTGCGTGCTGCTGGACGCCCGCCATCTGGGCGAGAAGGTCATCAAGGAGCGGCTGACCCAGATCGTCGACCTGGCCCGTGACTTCGCGAACGTCGACATCTACAAGGAACCCATTCCCATCAGACCCGGCATGCACTACCAGATGGGTGGGATAAAGACGGACGTCGACGGGGCGACAGTGGTTCCGGGCCTCTACGCAGCGGGCGAGGCGGCCTGCGTCAGCGTCCACGGTGGCAACAGGCTAGGGGCCAACTCCCTCCTCGACACCCTGGTCTTCGGACGGCGCTCGGGGCAGCATGCCTCTGACGCTGCCAGGAAGACCGCCCACAAATCTGTCACCGACACGGCGAAGGAGAGCGACCTCGAGAGGATCCAGAAGCTGATGGCCAACGGTGCCGGCGGCGAGACCTTCGGCAAGCTCCGGCTGGAGCTGGGTCAGACGATGAACGAGCACCTGGGCGTGTACCGAGACCGGCATGGCATGGAGGCGGCGCTGGCGAAGCTGGCGGATCTGAGGAATCGCTACGACAGCGTCGTCGTGCAGGACAAGGGCAAGACGTTCAACACCAATCTGCTCTTCACCCTGGAGCTGGACTTCATGCTGACCTGCGCGGAGACGATCGTCGTCAGCGCGCTGGAGAGAAAAGAGAGTCGCGGCGCCCACACCAGGACCGATATGCCCAACCGCGACGATGAGAGCTGGCTGAAGCACGTGCTTGTGAAGCCGGGACCCGACGGGCCGGCGATCGAATACGCTCCGGTGACTATAACCCAGTGGAAGCCGGAGGAGCGCAAGTACTGATGGAGGTAACCTTCAACGTCAAACGCTTCGACCCCGAGTCGGCCAGGCCCGGTCCATATCAGCAAGAGTACCGGGTCGAGCTGGACGGCTCGTCGACGGTACTCGACGGTCTGATAAAGATCCGTGAAGAGGTCGACGGCACTCTGGCGCTGAGGTGCTCGTGCCGGAGCGCGATCTGCGGATCGTGCGCGATGCGCGTCAACGGGCGGGCGGCACTGGCCTGCAACACCAGGGTCATCGACGCGGTCGCCGATGGGGACTCCGGGGTCCTGGTCGAGCCGATGGGCAACATGGACGTCGTCAAGGACCTGGTCGTGCGGTTCCAGTACTTCTGGACCCAGGTCGAGGCCGTGGAGCCCTGGCTCCAGCCCGAGGGACCGCCGCCTGAGTCGGAATACCTGGCGCCGAACGACGCGATGCTCCACCTCGCCGGCGTGATGAACTGCATTATGTGCGGCGCCTGCGTCTCCGAATGCACCGTGATGGACGTGGACAAGAACTTCCTCGGTCCGGCTGCGCTGGCCAAGGCATACCGGTTCGTCGCCGACCCCAGGGACGACGCGGATAGGAGCCGTCTGGGGAAGCTGACCGAGTACGCCGGGATATGGGACTGCACCCGCTGCATGCAGTGCGTCGAGGTGTGTCCCAAGGGAGTCGATCCAATGGGCAGGATCATGGCGCTGCGCGACCGGGCGATCGAGGCCGGCTACACGAAGTCCTACGGCGCGCGACACGCGACAGCCTTCGCCGATCTGGTCGAACACAGCGGATGGCTGGACGAGCTCAAGCTGCCGATCAAGACATTCGGGCTCCTGAACGTCAGGAAGCTCCTGAGCCTGCTCCCGATCGGTCTCAGGACGCAGCTCGCCGGCAAGCGGCCCCCGATCTTCCACAAGAGCCTTCCAGGGGTACACAACATCCGGCGCATCTTCAAGAAGGTCGAGAGCAGACGATGAAGTACGCTTTCTATCCAGGCTGCGTCTCCCGCGGAGCGTGTCCCGAGCTGTACGTGGCCACCATCGAGGTGTGCAAGCGCCTGGGCATCGAGCTGGAGATCGAGGCGATGAGAGGCGCGTCCTGCACCGGTGCTGGTGCGCTCCAGGAGAAGAACCAGCGGCTGGGCGACACCCTTAACGCACGCACCTTCGCCATGGCCGAGCGCACCCGGCTCCCCCTCATGACCATCTGCAGCACCTGTCAGGGCGTGATGGGGCAGGCGAACGAGCGGCTGAAGGCCGACAGCGCGTATCTCGGCGAGATCAACGACGACCTGTCGGAAGAGGGTTTGACTTACACTGGCGAGGCCGAGCCCAGGCACCTGCTTTGGATACTGATCGAGGACGTAGGCCTGGATGTGCTCAAGTCGAAGGTCGTGCGGCCGCTGACGGGCCTGAAGGTAGCGCCGTTCTACGGCTGCTACATCGTCCGGCCATCCGACGCCCTGGGCTTCGACGACCATCCGGAGCGCCGGAAGTCGCTGGAGAGCGTGATCGAGGCCGTCGGGGCGGAGGTCGTCGATTTCCCTGGCAAGACCGCGTGCTGCGGTTTCCCGATCCTCACCATCAACGAGACGAACTCGATGAAGATGGTTGCCAACCACACGCTGGATGCCAAGGGCCGTGGCGCCGCCGCGATGGTGACGCCCTGCCCCCTATGCCACCTGAACCTCGACGTGTACCAGCCGACCGCTGCCAGGCAGCGCAAGACCAAGATCGACCTGCCGATACTGCACTTGCCTCAGATGATCGGGCTGGCGCTGGGCATCGAGCCGGACGTCATGCGCCTCAACAAGCACATCGTCTCGACGGTGAGCGCGCTGCGGCAGGTGGCCCTGACGCCCTAGCAGGATCGTCAGCTGAGCGCCTTTTTAGACCTACTGGAGTGCCACCTCTAGCTCGCCGCCGACCTGACCAAGAATTGCGACGATCTCCAGCTCCTCCGAATCGCTCGGTATTCTGATGCCGAGCTGGCCATTAGCATCGGTAGACCCGGCCGGCTCGCCGTTGACCGTGACCGTTGCGTCCGTAGCCGGACCGCCGTCAGCGTCGGTCACAACCAGGATGGACAGGGCGCCCGGCTGAGGGTCGCCCTCCAGCCGCAGGCTAAGCTCCGAGTCCCCAACCTCCACGTGCACGTCGTCGCTCTCGTCGATGTCGTCCGTCGTGCCCTGCGCCGAGTGGCCGTCGTCGCCGCCGCTCTTGCCAACGCCGTCCGGCTTGCCCTTTGCCGAGTCGCCGCCATCATCGTCGCCGCCTTTGCCAACGCCGTCCAGCTTGCCCTTTGCCGAGGGGCCGTCACCGTCGCCGCCGCCCTTGCCGACACCGTCCGGCTTGCCCTTCACTAGGTTAAATGACTGGTCGGCGCCGCTCTCGCCTATGACCGGCTTGAGAATGTACTTGATGCCACTCTTCTCGTTGCCTGCCGCTATGACCGTGATGTCGTAGACGAAAGACGTAACCGAGTCTTCCAGCACCTCGAAGGGCTTGTTGATTCGCAGTTTGGAGCTCGGCAGCTTGATGCTGATGATGGTCGAGGTCACGGTCGACGTTGTGGTAGAGGTCACGGAAAGAAGCGTCCCCGTCACCTCGCCGACCTCGATGAAGACCTTGCTGTAGGATCCGGCCGGGATCTGCGCCTGAAGGATCTCCTGTGCGTTGTCGCCCTGGAGCTGAACGAGGTCCACCTTGTCGCTAGTCTCGTCAACTACCAGTTCTTGCCAGCTTCCATCCTGACTCTGCAGGCCGATCGCCTCGATCTCGACCCAGAGGTTGGCGAAGTCGCCGATGGCGTTCTGCTCGTCGCTGATGAGGAACCGGAAGTTCGTCTCCTGGTCCTCGTCCAGAACTGCGACCACCACCGTCCCCGAGTCCACGGCGTCGCCGCCTGGAAACGAGTCGTCAGACACGCCTGCTACCGTCCCGGGCTCCACGGCATCGCTGCCCAAAGACGAGTCGTCAGATACGCCCGCCAGGGTCCCGGACTCCACGGCGTCGCTGCCTGTAGACGAGTCGCCGGACACGGCTGCCGGCGTCCCATCGACCTCGCAGGCCGTCAGGGCCAGAGCCATCGCGGCGAAGATCAGTATCGCTATGCGCTTCCGTACCATCACCACACCTCCATGTGCGTTCAATCTACTAAGAAAACACCGCGGAGGGTCGAAAGGGCAGTGTCATTAGTCCCAGTTCCCACAGGAAATTGGTACTCGCAGACTGAGGACGAGTGGGGTGTCCCAAGAGGTGAAGCCCCTTCATCGGTGGCCCTAAGGGGGTGCCGATTGCCGCCTCGGTGAGGCAAGGAACGCGCCCAATCGTATCGCCGTTCGCCCGGGATGGTCTGCGAGGGCGGGCGCGGAGAGAGGTCCGGACTACATGTCGCCGCTGCTCAAATATCCCCGGCTCTCAGCTCGTCGATGAGAGGCTCGTACTTCTGCCGTAGCGGATCGGTGTCAGGTAGTCCCGGCCCCACGACGGCGGCGTAGTAGTCCTGGGCGATCTGACCCTGCTGCTCTCTGTTGTAAGGACCTGGCCTACTACTACGACGCGACCCAGAGGATCGAGAACCGAGGCGGCGAGGAGGAGTCGGCACGAAAGGTCCTCATGGACGAGCTGATGAGCACGCTGCTGCCCCTCAAGGGACGCCGCATGATGCTCATCGCCCACTCCATGGGGACGATCATCGCCTACGACGTGTTGCGAGATCTGGGCCAGCGGGATAGAGAGTTCCCCGTCCATCACTACGTGACTATCGGGTCGCCGCTGGGAATGGGCACCGTCAAAGACAGCGTGCTCAAGGAACGCAGCTACGCCGACGTACCGGTGCGGACTCCGACCGTGGTGAGGGAACGCTGGGTCAACTACGCGGATCGCGGCGACCCTGTCGCCGTCGACACGCACCTGCGCGACGACTACGGCCCCAACGATGGCGGGGTTCGGGTGGAGGACGACCTGATCAGGAACGACTACGTAGGGCTGGACGGCAAGCGGAAACCACACAAGTCTTTCGGGTACCTGAGAACGCCGGAGCTGTCGCGGCACATCCGCGATTTTCTGGCCGGCTGACGCGGCGTAACGCTCCGCGCTACTCGCCGGAGATGTCCAACCGGGCCACGACCGGACCCGACGGCCGCGGCGGCCCTCGGGTGTCCTCCAGCGTGATCGTCACCTCGTCGACCTGGCCGATGTCACCGGGAATAATGATCCAGTGGCCGCCGTCCAGCGGCCACATGTTCCCGACCCGAGAGGCGACCCCGTCCTTGTGGGTCCAGGCGTAGTAGATCCCGTCCTCGGAGGGCGGCAGGTCGAACGCCAGAAGGCACGCCGCGGCGTGCCGGTCCGAGTAAGCGAGGGCCCCGGTGGCCTCGGAAGCCGGCTCGATGCCCTCGAACCTCCACCACTGGCCTGCCTGAGCCAGTATCTCGACGCCCTCGTAGGAGATCGCGAGTCGCAGCTCCGATGTGTCCAGGTCCCCACGGACGTTCGAGACCCAGACCGCCAGAGCCGCCACGGCGGCCAGCAGCGCCACGACGGCCGCCGCTCCCGCCAGCACCGCCGGCCGGCTCGAGACTTCTCGCCGGGGCCACGCCGAGCGCGCCGGCGAGAACACAGGAGCGGGAGGCTCGGCAGCAGCCCTTTCCGCCCTCGCCGCGGCCAGGATTCGGTCCTTGAGCCCCGGGGGTGGCTCGCGATCTCCCGCCGACGCCGTAAGACCGTCCACGATGGGCCCGAGCTCCGAGAGCTGCTGGCGGCACGCTTCGCACGTCTCCAAGTGCGCTTCGAGGGCCGAGCGCTCGTCGGGATCGAGGGCCGACACGGCATAGCCGGCGACAAGGTCAGCGAGCTCGTCGTGCATGGTCACTTCAGACGCCCGCGACCGAGTCGGTCATAAGAGTCCGTAGCTTCTCCAGTCCTATTCGGATGCGGCCCTTTACCGAACCCAGGGGCATCTGCTTCAGCTCCGCGATCTGCCGATGGGTGTAACCGCCGAAGAACGCCAGCTCGATCGCCTCTTGCTGCTCGGGCGGAAGCTGACCCAGCGCGTCGTCGAGGGCCTGCCGGTCCAGCCGGTTCGACACGCCTCGCCAGACCAGTCCGGGTTCGGTCGATGGGTGATGAGAGTCCGTGATCGGGTCCGATGGTGGCCCGCCGCGCCGCTTGCGGACGGCGTCTATGGCGCGGTGGTGCACAACGGACAGAATCCAGGATCGCGCGGGTCCTCTGTCGGCGTCAAACGAATCCGCTTTCCTCCAGACGTTCAGGAACGCCTCCTGTACGACCTCCTCGGCATCGTGGCCGTTGCCGAGCACCTTGTAGGCCAGAGAGTAAGCCGGCCTCCCGTATCGGTCGAAGAGGAGAGCCAGGCAGGCCTCGTCACCGAGCGCGATGCGTTGCAGCAGCAGCTCGTCCGACTGCTCGTTCATAAACCTCTACGCTCGACGCCATCCGTCAGATCAAGAGGACCCCTGTCGAGACTGCCCCATTATACTTCACAGCCGAAGTCGATCCGTTTTCGATCATTTTTCTGCGAGTTTTCACGCTTGCGAAACGGGCTGTCCTAGGTGTCCAAGTGGCGAATGCCTACGAGAAACCCACGAGGTCACCTGGTTGCCACCCGTTACGGTCGGTATACTTGTACGTATGAGCAGTGCCATGACCGGCCTCGCCGGTCGACCGGCAACGTTGAGGTGCATGCCGTGACGAATGTGAAGTCCCCATACATGGATAAGGTGCTGCAGGATATCCTGGAGGCTGTAGAGGACGCACCTCAGGCCTCCGACGTGGAGAAGACCAACACCCGCTCGATCCAGCGTGTGGTGCGTCAGTGCTACGCCCTGCTCAGCCAAGAGATGGAGCGCAAGGTCAAGCTGGAGCCCGACCTGTACAGCAGGGAGCGGCTCGATCAGGTCCTGGGCCAGTTCAAGGCCACGCTGCCGGACATCCAGGACGCAATAGCCACTCGGGTCTCCGAGAGCATCTCCGAGCTGATTCGAATCGAGATCCGGAAGGTCCTGCAAGATGCGCTCGGCGACCTCGAGGCCGCGATCGCCAACCCGGCCGGCCGGGTCGAGGACGGTAGAAGGAACTCGACAGAAGTCGTCGAGCAAACGCCGATAGTGGACTCGGAGCGTCAGGCGGACGACGTCCCGGCGACCGTCGGCGAGGCGCCCGAGGCACCGCCGATCGCCCGGACGGACCCCCCTGCTGAAACCGCGATCGCCGTCGGTCCGTCGACTGACGATCCGCCCGCGGAGGTAGTGCCTGAGAAGGCACCTGTCGAGTCCAAGCCACACCAGGTGCTCGACGACACGGTCTACCAGGGCAGCGTGAAGGTCAGCGTAGAGTCGCACGGCATGATCAAGGAGATGATGCGCTTCCTGAACGAGGTCAGCGGTCACCCCGATCTGCACGTACGGCAGGTATTGGGCTCTTACGGCACCGTTACCGTGTGGCTTGCCCTCCGTAAGCCGCTGCAACTGAGACAGATCCTCCTGGACATGGACATGGTGACGCAGGTGACGGCTCGCCGTAGCTCCGCCGCCAAGGGGTCCGAGTATCTGCTCGACCTCGAGCTCGGCGACGATCCAACCGCGCCCGCCTCCTGATCTGAGCCAGGTACCGGCTCCGCGCCCCTCCCTAAAGCCTCTCTGACATCCCCGATTGTAGGGACGCACGGCGTACGCCCACGCCGATACCGCATCCCTCAAGACGCAGTGCCGACACTCCGCCATCCCACGAAACGCCCACCCCGTCCCTCCGATAGACCCCGTGCTGTTGGCACCCCTCGCTGTACCCACGGCGTGTGTCCACGCCGATACCACATCCTTCAAGGCGCAGTGCCGAAACCCCGCCATCTCACGAACTGTTAGACCCCACTCTGCCCGTCGGTTACAATGGCAGCCCAAAGCCGACCACGGCGAACGGCATCCGCAGGGCCCTAGTCTACGGAGGAGACGCAATGGATGAGCTGATCTATTCGTCGGCGACGACCCTCGCCCAGATGATCCGCGCCAAGAAGGCCTCGTCGGTGGAGGTCGTGGAGGCGTACCTGCGACGGATCGAGGAGGTGAACCCCAAAATCAACGCCGTCGTCCAGCTCCTGGCCGAGCCGGCCCTGAGTCGAGCAAGAGAGGCCGACGAGGCCACCTCCCGAGGAGAGTCCTGGGGGCCGTTGCACGGCGTCCCGGTCACCGCCAAGGACGCCATCGAGATATCGGGCGTCCCGGCGACCGGTGGAACGAAGGGCAGGGCCTCGCACATCCCCACCCGCGACGCGACGGTCATAACCCGCCTTCGGGACGCCGGCGCGATAATACTCGGCAACACGAACGTTCCGGAGCTGTGCCTAGCCGGCGAGAGCGATAACCTCATATACGGGAGGTCGAACAATCCGTACGACCTCTCCCGCACGCCCGGCGGTAGCAGCGGCGGCGAGGCGGCGAACATCGCCGCCGGGGGGTCCCCAATGGGGCTCGGCAGCGACGTGGGTGGCAGCATCCGGCAGCCAGCCCACTACTGCGGCATCGCCGGGATCAAGCCGACTACCGGCCGGGTCCCGACTACTGGACACTGGCCTCCGCTGAACGGGCTTCTCGGCCCTATGTTCCAGATCGGCCCGCTGGCCCGGCGTGTCGAGGATCTTGCTCTGGCCCTGCCCATCCTATCCGGCGTGGACTGGCACGACCCGTACGTCGTGCCCATACCTCTGGGAGAAAGCAGCAAGGTCGACGTCAAAACGGTGAGGGTCGCTTTCCTCACCGACGGCGGGGGCGGCGTGGAGACCGACGACGACACCAGGCAGGCAGTCGTCTCCGCCGCTCAGGCCCTAAGCGACGCTGGCGCCTCGGTCACTGAAGCCAGACCCACCGGATTCGTGGCCGGCTACGACCTCAAGAAAGCGGTGAACCACGCAGACGGAGGAGTCGGCGTGCGTCGGCTTCTGGAGGAGGCCGGTACGACCGAGACCCATGCTCTCATACGGTGGCTGCAGGACCTCGACGAAGCCTCCGCGCTGTCGGGCCCCGAGCTCGCCGATCTGCTGGCCAGGCTCGACACGTGGCGCAGCGGGATGCTGTCGTTTATGGAGGACTACGATGCGATCCTCTCGCCGACCTGGGCAACGCCGGCCGTGCCCCATGGAACCGTGCTCGACGGGTGGCCGTGGGTGAGCTTCACCCTTCACCACAACCTGACCGGATGGCCAGCCGCGGTCGTTCGGGCGGGCACGTCATCGGGCGGTCTGCCCATCGGCGTCCAGATCGCGGCACGGCCGTGGAGAGAGGACGTGGCGCTGGTCCTGGCCCATCGCGTCGAAGAGGCGCTGGGGGGGTGGAAGCCACCGCCGCTCTGAGGAAATTCGGAGTGTGCAGATCCCGACAAGTCGGGATCGCAAGGAGTCTGAGAGGTTTCCCCGGTCAGGGGGCCTTCCCAGAACATCTCCGGTAGGATCCCGAATATGGGGTGTGCAGAGGGGCACAGCTCCTTTGTCCGGAGTCTGAGAGGTTTCCCTGGTCAGGGGGCCTTCTCAGAACATCTCCGGCGGGATCCCGAATATGGGGTGTGCAGAGGGGCGAAGCCCCTTTTCAAGGAGTCTGAGGGTGTCCCTCAGAAATCATATCCCTCTTCATTTGGGGGTGGGGCTCGATAGGGTGACCGGCAAGGAGGATAGACATGACGTCAGACACTCAGCGCAATGCCTTCGTGTACGTGGGGATGGCCGGCGAGGGAGGCTCGCCGGGGCACGGACTGTGTCGGATGGACACCGGCGGCGGGCCGTGGACGCGGCTCTCCGGCGGCCTGCCTGCCGACCCAGAGGTCCGCTCGATAGCCCTGCATCCGAGCGATCCGGACATCGTCTTCGCGGCCACGCACGACGGGGTCTACCGGTCCTCCGACCGTGGGGATAGCTGGAAGAAGACGGCCGTCCCCGGAACGCCCGGTGCCGCGTGGTCCCTGATGTTCCATCCCAACGACCCCAGGGTCATGTTCGCCGGTTTCGAATCGGCCCAGGTCTACCGGACCGGCGACGGCGGAGATACCTGGACGCCGCTAAAGGTCGACGTGGAGTTCCCCAGCGCGACCATGGTGCCCAAGGAGACTCCAAAGCGCATCATCGGACTGTCGGCCGACCCGGCCTACCCCGACGAGATGTACGGAGCGGTGGAGGTCGGCGGCCTGATTCGCAGCCTGGACGGCGGCGAAAGCTGGGAGGCCGTCACCGATGGACTCTACGTCAACGACGACTCGATAGACGTCCACGGCGTGGTTGCCAGCCGAGCCGAGCCGCACACCGTACTCATCATCACCCGCATCGGCATGTTCAAGAGCACGGATCGTGGCGAGCACTGGCGGCACGTCGGGGTCGAGAAGCTCGGGCCCAGGGGCACCTACTGCCGCTCGCTTCGCGAAGCTCCCGACGAACCGCGAACCCTGTACCTCGCCTGCGGCGCCGCCTTCGGCGGCAAAGTCGGGGCGGTATACCGGAGTCGCGATCTGGGCGAGACGTGGGACAGGCTCGATCTGGGTGCGACTCCGAGCAGCACTCTGTTCGGGGTCGCCGTTAACCCATCGCAGCCCACACAGATATTCTGCTGCTCCCGAGACGGGGAGGTGTTCGCTACCGCCGATGGCGGCGCAACGTGGGACGCCCACCCTCTGCCGGCCTCGGCGAGCGAGGTACGGGCCATCGCCTGCGGGTAAGCCGCTGGACTCGGCCCACCCACCCGACGGCGGCGGCGAGATTGGCCTCTCGATTGGCCGGCGGTCGCTTGACCGCGATCGCACCGCGCTTATACTGACCTGTACCGCGGGGAGACCGCCGGCACGAGCCGGGACGTCAGTAAGTGTCGCCGGCGTCACCCCTGCCCAAGCCAACAACCTGTCAAGCCGATGAGACCTCCTACATCCGGGACGCCGCAACTCTTGACCAGCCGGCGAGAGCCGCCCCCATCGGCAGGACTCCGTTTCTAGAGCACCGCATATTCGATCCTGGCCCTGTCACGGCGCCGCGGATATCCGAGCCCGGCTGATGCGCCTCGAAAGGCCCAAGTCGTGAGAGCTCCTTTACCGGCAGTTGCCGCGGCTCTGGCCGCCGGCCGAGGCCGCATCGGGACCCTCGTGGGAATCGGCGGGCTCCTCTTCGGCATCGGCCTCCTCGGCTTGTCCGGCTGGCTCCCCCGCACGGCGAGCGGCGGACCTCCTCCCTTCGTCCTCGACGGCGAGTTCGACGAATGGGAAGGCGTTCAGGTCGAGGCCGACGCTTTCGGGGACTCGACCAGCCACGACGCCGACATCAAGCTCATGAAATGGGGCGTGAACCCCCATGAGCCGTTCGTCTACTTCCTCGTAGAGCGATACACAACCGACGGGTTGCCCTTCGACGAAACCAACGGACAGGCGCCATCGGTGCGATACCGGCTCCAAATATCGAAAGCCGATATCGAGGCCGAGGACGGCGAGTCGCCAACGGTGACGGTGACATACCTGCCGAAGAAGAATAGAAGCCGGGTAAGGGTCGACATCGATGACGGCGGGGAGGATGACGACGGCGTGGTGGACTTCCTGGTGGGAGAAATTTTCCAGAAGTCGCAGCAGATGACTGGGACGACGAGGACGATGAAGATGGCGAGGATGACGAAGATGACCGGGACGAGGACGATGAAGACGACGCCCTCGGGGATTGGGGCGACAGCAGGGAAGAGGGAGGACTCCGAGTAGAGTTCCGTGTCCCATTTGACGCGCTCGGAGTCGGTCGGGGAGATACCATACGGTTTTCGGTGGAGACCCGCCCCAACGATAGACTGCCGGACTCCGGCACGATCGAGTGGACCGTTCCCGAGGCGCCAACCCCGACGCCGACGCCTGCCCCAACCGCTACACCGACGGCCGCACTCACTCCTACACCGACGCCAACGCCTACACCTACAGGAACCCTCACCCCCACGGCTACGCTCACGCCCACTCCGACGCCTACGCCTACGCCTACGCCCACGGGGACGCTGACTCCCACGGCCACGGCCACGCCGACGGGCACCCTGACTCCCACACCTATGCCAACGCCCACACCTACAGGAACCCTCACCCCCACGGCCACGCTCACGCCCACTCCGACGCCTACGCCTACGCCTACGCCTACGCCTACGCCCACGGGCACCCTGACTCCCACGCCAACGCCAACGCCCACACCTACGGGAACCCTCACCCCCACGGCCACGCTCACGCCCACTCCGACTCCCACACCTACGCCTACGGGGACACTGACTCCCACGGCCACAGCCACCCCCACGGGTACTCCTACGATTACCCCGACTGCGACCAGGACTCCCAAACCGAAGGTGACGTCGACTCCGACCGAGACGCCCACGCCGACGCTGACCCCAACGCCGACGACGACGCCAACGCCCACCGGTGCGCCTCCGCCTCCGCCGCCTCCACCTCCGCCCAGACAAACTGCGACTCCGACTCCCACCCAGACGCCCACGGCCACGCCGACACCCACCCCAACGGCCACGTCCACACCGACGCCCACACCGACCGCCACGCCCTCGGGGTTGCAGCCGGTCCGGACGTCCCGTCCGCCGGTCGAATTTACCCCCGGGTGGGAACCGCCACCGAGCGCCACACCGACAGGTGTTGCCGCCCTCACGCAGACACCCACGCCGAAACCGGTCACGCCGACCCCCGCGCCGACAATCCAGCCGACGGCGACCCAAGAGCCTGTAAGGACGCCGATACGAACCGCAGAGTCTACACCGACGACGGCTCCCACGCCGTCTCCGACCGCAATCCCGACAGCCACACATTCGCCCGTCCCGACGCCGACTCCAACGACAACGCCGAGTCCTGCGTCGGAGCGGGAAATTCCCCCGAGCCCGACGCCCACCCCGCCGGGTGAGCGCGGGACGATACTGATCGAGCAGACGATCGGCCCCGACGGAGGAGTCATCGGCAGCGATGATGCCATGGTCGTCATCACGTTCCCAACGGGAGCGGTATCGACGCCGATGCTGCTCAGGGTTCGAAGGCTCGAAAGGGGACTGGTCACCGTGCCCGCGCTGCCCGAGGACGTCGCCGGAGGAGACACCCTTCTCGAAATTGAGCTGGCGACGCTCGATGGACGACCCGCCGGCGGGCTACTCAGGTAGGTGCGTCTCTGCGTCAGGCACAGCGAGGCGGACGCGGAGGCGGTGGACGGGGAGATCGAGCGTCTGACACTCGGGCGCTACGACACGGACCTCGAAAGATGGGAGATCTTCCAACCCGGCGAGGCCGACGACGCTATATGTGTTGAGACCCTCCGCTTCAGCCTCTGGATGATCGTGGGAGCGGCGCCGCCCGAACCGGCGGCGGCCGGTGGCATCGGCGCGTGGTGGGTGCTCGTCGGCGTCGGTGCCGCCCTGTTCGGCGCCGGCGGAGCGACGCTCCTTGTTCGCCACCGCGGCTCGAGACGAGACCGGCCCGGCTCGGTCCCGGACACCGAGGAAGAGGAGGCCCCGACCGCGCACCCGCCGGTCGACGGCACAGCTGCTCAGGCGGCACCGGTCGAGAGTCCACCTGACGAGGCCCGGCGCCACCTGCGGCATGCGCTGCTGGCCGCATCCAGGGCCGTCGCCTCCCTCCGCACCCCGGAATCCTCGCCGGTCGAGGCCAGCCAACGGATCGCCACCGAGCTGGACGCAGCCCTCGAACCGATCGCCCGGTGCACGGCAAGAGAACGGATTCAGCTACTGACGCGTCTGCGGGCCACCGGCGCCGAGATGGAGAGGGTGCTCGATCGTGAGCTCGACCGGTCGATAGCCTCAGCCCAGGTCCTCGTCGTGAACGATCTCATGGAGGCGCGGCGGATCAGCAGGCTGGCCCAGCTGACCGCCCTCACCATCCAGGGGGACGAGACGTTGCCGGCCGGTCCAACGGACTGGAGTCAGACCAGAGTGAGCATCAGCGGGCGAGCCGAGGAGGTGCGCGGCAGGACCCTCACGATCGCCGGAGCTCGCGTGGTAATCGCGCGGGACATCGAGCTCGAACGCTCGCCGTCGCCCGGAGACCTGATCGAGGTCGCCGGCGAGCTCGGTCCTGGGGCGACCCTCTTCGCCACGCGGGTCCGGGTCATTCGGGAGAGCGAGCCAACCGGGTGATCCTCGGAGCTAGGGCCGGGCCTGACCGGTGACCGGTCGACAGTCTCTAGAAACTATTTGGCGAGGATGCCCCCGTCGACGACCAGCTCCGCTCCCGTGACGTACGACGACTCGTCCGAGGCGAGGTAGAGGATGCAGTAGGCTATCTCGTCCGCCGTGCCGATCCTGCCCAGCGGAGCCTCCTTCTCCCATAGCTTGACCCACTCCGGGTCGGACATGAGCCACTGCGCCTGTGCGGTATCGGCGTTGCCGGGGTGGATGGAGTTGACCCTGATGCCCTCCGCCCCATACTGGATCGCGCACGCCTTCGTGAGGTTGCGGATGGCTCCCTTCGCCGCAGAGTACTCCGCGCTGCGGCACCCGACGATCCCGTGCATCGACGACATGTTGACGATCGACCCTCCACCGGCCCGCCGCATCTCTGGTACGGCGTGTTTCGTCCCGAGGAAAGTCCCGGTGGTGTGGATCGCCAGCATGCGTTCCCAGCGCTCGATCGGGGTGTCCTCGACCTTGTCCGCCGGAGAGGTTATCCCGGCGCTGTTGACCAGGACGTCCAGCCTGCCGAAGTGCGAGACCGTGGTCGCCACCGCGTTTCGCCAGTCCTGCTCCCGCCTGACCTCCAGGGGGACGAACAGCGCTTCCGCCCCGGTCTCGCGTATCTGGGCGGCGGTCTTCTCGCCTAGCTCCCTGTTGATGTCCCCGAGTACGACCCTCGCGCCTTCACGAGCGAAGACCCAGGCGGTGGCTCCCCCGAACCCCATCTTCTCTCCCCTGATGCCCGCGGCGGCACCAGAGATGAGGGCGACCTTTCCTTCCAAGCGCATCTTGACTCCTTGGGTCTGGCAATCAGGTGGCGCCGAGGATCGACGAACGATCCCGGCTGCTCCTGCTCAGGTCGCCGCCCTCATCACCTCGACCAGCTCGGCAACCGACTCGGCAGACTTCTTGAGGGCCGACGCCTCGTCCGGCGTCAGGTCGAACTCCACGATCTCCTCCACCCCGTTGGCACCGAGCTTGACCGGCACGCCGACGTACAGGCCATCGATCCCGTATTCGCCCTCAAGGTAGGCGGTGCAGGGGAGTATCTGCTTCTTGTCGAAGAGTATCGACTCGACCATCTGGGCGATCGCCGCCGACGGGGCATAGTAGGCGCTCCCCGTCTTCAACAGACCGACGATCTCGGCTCCCCCGTCGCGCGCGCGCTGGACGATCTCATAGAGCCGCTGCTTCGACAGCAGCTTCGCGATCGGGGTTCCCCCGACGGTCGTGTTGCCGACCAGAGGCACCATGGTGTCGCCGTGACCGCCAAGGACGAAGGCCGTTACCGCCTCGACCGACACGCCGAGCTCCGTCGCGAGGAAGCTCCTGAACCGCGCGGTATCGAGAATCCCCGCCATCCCGAGGACGCGCTTATGCGGAAACCCGCTCACCTGGAGGGCCCGTTGGGCCATCGCGTCCAGCGGATTGGTGACGACCAGGAGGATGCACGCCGGGGACCGGGAGGATACCTCCTGGACGACGGCCGTTACGATCTTCATGTTGGTGAGGAGCAGGTCGTCGCGGCTCATTCCGGGCTTCCTGGCCACCCCGGAGGTCACGACGACCACGTCGGAGTCGGCCGTTTCGGCATAGCCGTTGGTGCCGATTATCGACGCGTCGCTGCCCAGCACCGGACCGGACTCCAGCATGTCCAGCGCCTTGCCCTGGGGCAGCCCGTCGATGATGTCGACGAGCACCACGTCGGCGTACCCCTTGTCGAAGATTCGCTGGGCGGCCGTCGCGCCGACGTTTCCGGCGCCCACGACAGTGACCTTGCTTCTCATCTGGCTACGCTCCTTGAGAAATATGGCCTATCAGGGTCTTCAGACACTCCGTCGACCATCCCCCTGGCCCCCTTCCTGGCCAGGAAGGGGCGGTACAGAGAAAACTGAGGGAAACCCTCAGACCCCTTGCAAAGGGGCTCCGCCCCTCTGCACACCCCATATTTCATCATCCTGCCAAGGTATAGGGTACCGGGTATAGCGTTCACTCAGCCTCACAGCATCTGGTCCAGCTCGCGCTCGACGCTCGAGCGGACCGTGCCCTCGAACAGCTTCGCGGCGAACGGCAGATCGAGGTCGAGGACGACGTCACTGTCTGTAACGTCGAGCGTTCCCTTGATGGTGAAGCCGAGGGCCCCGAACGAGAACCGCATCGTATCGCCGTGCCATTCGTGTACAGGGTCCGACAGCCGCTGGCCGTACTGTTCGATCAGCTTGGGCAGCAGGCCCTGCACCTTGCTCTTCGCAGCCTGTTTCGTCATCCTGTGCTTTCTGGTGATCTTCATAGTCCGCTCGGTGATCAGTCTTTGGCGACGGAGATCGGAACGTTTGTGGCCTGCCCGACCGCCCAGAAGGCGCTGATTCGGGGTCTCCCCCAAACCCCGGCGCAGGGGGGAGACTACTTCTCCACTCCGGCGTACTCGCGCCACCGCGACTCCACGGCCGGGTCCTCTACCGTGGCCATCACGTACTCGCCGAACTCCTGCGCGGTCGCCCCGGTACTCCGTCCCGTGAGCACGACCCGCTTCTCGAACTGCCCGCAGATGTCCAGGGCCTTGTGCAGCTTCCCACCCAGATCGGTGAATCCGATGTGCTCCATCAGCATCGCGGCGGCGCGGAGAAGCGAGCTGGGGTCGGCATACTTGGCCCGACCCTCTTTGACCATCCGGGGGGCGCTGCCATGGATCGCCTCGAACATCGCGTAGCGCTTGCCGGCGTTGGCGCTCCCCGCCGTCCCCACGCCGCCCTGGAGCTCGGCCGCCTCGTCGGTCAGGATGTCGCCGTACAGGTTGGGCAGAGCGAGGACCTGGAACTGGCTACGCCTCCGCGGGTCCAGCAGCTTCGCCGTCATGATGTCGATGTACCATCCGTCCCACTCGATCTCCGGATAGCGCTCCGCCACCTTCCGGGCCACGTCGAGGAACTTGCCGTCGGTCGTCTTGATGATGTTGGCCTTGGTCACGATCGTGACCAAGGTCTTGCCGGTGCGCCGGGCGTGGGCGAACGCCGCTTCGATGATCCGCTCCGAGCCCGGCGTGGTGATGATCCGGAAGTCGACCGCCAGGTCGGGCGTAACGTTGATCCCCTGGCTGCCGACCGCGTAGAGGTCCTCGGTGTTCTCGCGGAAGAAGGTCCAGTCTATATCGAGGCTGGGGATCCGCACCGGCCTGATGTTGGCGAAGAGGTCAAGCTCCTTGCGCATCCCGACGTTGGCGCTCTCGATGTTCGGCCAGCCGTCTCCCTGCTCGGGCGTGTGGGTCGGACCCTTCAACGTGACGTGGCACTTCTTGATCTCCGCCAGAACGTCGTCCGGGATGGCCTGCATCTTGGCGGCGCGGTTCTCGATGGTGAGCCCTTCGATCACCCTGAACTCGACCTTCCCGTCGCTGACCGCGTCCTTCAGCAGATACTCGACGACCCTCTGGGTCTCGGCCGCGATCGTGGGGCCGATCCCGTCTCCACCGAGGATACCGATGATGATCGGATGGACGGCGGTGTAGTCCGTCCAGTCAGCCTCCTGCTTGATGCGCTCGACCCTCTCGAGCTGCTGCTCAAGAATCTCGGCGAAGTGGCTCTTAGCGCTTTCGATCGCCTGACGGTTCGCCACCTGATGGTTCCTTTCGAGAGCCGCCTGTCCCGGACTCGGCCGGGCCGGCGTCACGGGGAGATTACGGCCAGTATGTCGTCTTTGACCACGGAGGACCCGGATGCCAGCGGAAGTGCCTTCACGGTGCCGGCCATCGGCGACGGCAGCGAGGTCTCCATCTTCATCGCCTCGAGGACTGCCACGGCGTCTCCGGCATCGACGTGCTGCCCAACGTCGACCGAGTATCTGAGAAGCAGACCAGGCATCGGAGCGACGACCGTCGCGTCTCCCGGCTCCACCACAAGCGCGGAGTCCGGACCGGAGCCGTCTGCCGCCGCCTGCGCCTCATCCTCATCCGCGAACCCCTCCAGCTCGTCGATCGTCGCGGCCGCACCCCGTCCCGCCTGGACCGGGTCGACCTCTACCTGGTAGTACTCACCACCGACGAACACGTTGAACGTCCGCACCCTGGGACTCTTCGGCGGCACTGGTGCGCGTGACCTGGTGGCCGGGGACGGCGTGGTCTTGAGAGTCGGCGCCACGGCGTCCGGGGTCCTGAGCTTCTCCTCCACGGGAGGCGGCTCCAGGCCGTGCTTTATCCGTAGGAACTTCAGGCCGGTGGTCGGATAGAGGGCGTAGATCAGCACGTCGTGCGGATCGTCGGAGATGTCCTTGATCGCCTCGCGCGCGGCGTCCAGCTCGGGCTCGAGATCCGCCGTGGGATGAAGGTCCTCGGCCAGCCTCCCGTCCTCCTCGCCCTTCAACACCTGCTTGACCACATCCGGGTCCAGCGCCGCCGGAGGACGCCCGTAGCGGCCGCCGACGTAGTGTTTGACCTGCTCCGAGACCATCTCGTACCTGCCGAACAGCACGTTGCTGACCGCCTGGGTGCCCACCATCTGGCTCATCGGCGTGACCAGGGGAGGGTAGCCCAGCTCCTTCCGCGTTCTCGGTATCTCTTGCAGGACCTCACCGAGCCGCTCGATGGCGTCGGCATCGCGGAGCTGAGATAGCAGGTTGCTGGCCATCCCGCCGGGGATCTGGTGGCTCAGCACCTTGGCGTCGATGACCGAGGCCTTCGGAGTGTCCAGGTACTCCTTGTAGGCCGGAAGGACGCTCTCAAGCTGGTCGCCAAGCGGCAGGAGCTTGGCCAGGTCCAGGCCGCTGTCCCGATCGGTCCCGGCCAGGCTCATGACTAGGGGTTCGACCGCGGGCTGCGAGGTCCGAAGGGCGAGAGGTGACAGACACGCGTCGACGATGTCCACGCCGGCCTCGACGGCCTTGAGCACCGACATCGAGGCCATCCCACTGGTGTAGTGGGTGTGGAACTGCAGTGGGACCTTCAGGGCGGCCTTCAGCGCCTGGAAGAGCTCATGCGCGTCGTACGGCGCCATCAGGCCGGCCATGTCCTTGACACAGATGCTGTCCGCGCCCATCTGCTCGAACCGCCTGGCCCGCTCGACGAAGTACTCCAGGTTGTAGATCGCGCCGCCCAGCCGTCCCTCTTCCGTCAACGAGTAACAGATCGTCATCTGGAGGTGCTTGCCCGACCGCGTGACGGCCCTGGCCGCTGTCTCCAGGTTGCGCTCGTCGTTGAGAGCGTCGAACACCCGGAAGTTGTCTATCCCGGTCTCCGCCGCCCGCGCGACGAAATCTTCCACCACGTCGTCTGCGTAGGCTCGGTACCCCACGAGGCTCTGGCCACGAAGGAGCATGGCCAGGGGAGTGTTGGGGATCAGACGCTTGAACGTCCTCAGGCGCTTCCAGGGGTCCTCGGCCAGGTACCGTGTCGCGACATCGAAGGTCGCGCCACCCCAGACCTCCATCGAGTGGAACCCCACCGCATCCATCCCAGCGGCCATGGGCTCCATGTCGGACGTCTTGAGGCGAGTCGCGAGAAGGCTCTGGTGAGCGTCTCTGAACGTGGTGTCGGTGATCTTAATGGGGTTGGCTGTCAATCAAACGCCGCTTTCTGGACTGTCGAGTGGCCGGCCCTCACCTCTGGCTCTTCCACGACGAGCGAGGCTCTCCGGCGCGTCGGCGAATCGGCTGCCGCAACGCCGTCTTCCAGTCGCTGAGCCCCTGCGGGGCCGTGGGCCCGGACGACCCGCCCTCCTGCTCCAGATAAGCTCGGACGGCAACCATCACCGCCGCCATGGTCCTCGATTTGGCGCCGTTGCGACCGCCACCGCCGACGGTCACAGAGGGATGCTCCCGTGCTTCTTCGGCGGCAGGCTCTCCCTCTTGTTGGCCAGCATCTCGAGAGCGTGGATGACCTTCGGCCTCGTCTCGGACGGAAGGATCACGTCGTCGATCATGCCCCTTCCGGCGGCGACGTACGGATTCATGAGCTGCTGCTCGTAATCCTGTACCAGCTGCCGCCGTGTCTGCTCGGGGTTCTCCGCGGACTTGAGCTCGCTCCGGTAGACGATGTTCACGGCGCCCTCGGCGCCCATGACGGCGACCTCGCCGGTCGGCCATGCGTAGTTGACGTCGCCCTTAAGGTGCTTGCTGCTCATCACGATGTAGGCGCCGCCGTAGGCCTTCCGGGTAAGCACGCTGATCTTGGGGACCGTGGCCTCGGCGTACGCATAGATCAGCTTGGCGCCGTGCCTGATGATCCCGCCGTACTCCTGCGCCGGCCCGGGCATGAATCCGGGGACGTCCACAAACGTCAGCAGCGGTATGTTGAAGGCGTCGCAGAAGCGGATGAACCTGGCGGCCTTCACCGACGCGTCGATGTCCAGCACACCGGCCAGGTGATCGGGCTGCTGGGCGACTATGCCCACCGTCCGGCCGTCCATTCGCGCGAACCCGACCAGCACGTTCCGGGCGAACAGCCGGTGCACCTCCATGAAATCCTCGTCGTCGACGACTCGGCTGATGACGCTCAGCATGTCGTACGGCTGGTTCGGGTGCTCGGGTACGACCCGGTCGAGCTCTTCCGCCATGCGCTCCGGATCGTCCAGGCCTTCGCCGCGAGGCGGTTCCTCCATATTGTTCTGGGGGAGGAAGCTCAGGAGCCTCCGGATCTCCTGGAGGCAGACCTGCTCGGACTCGACCGCGAAGTGAGCCACGCCGCTCCGGCTCGCATGGCTGTACGCGCCGCCCAGGTCCTCGTGCGTGACCTCCTCGCCCGTGACCGACCTGATCACATCTGGGCCTGTGATGTACATCTGTCCGATGCCGCTGACCATGAAGACGAAGTCGGTCAGAGCAGGGGAGTAGGTCGCGCCTCCGGCCGCCGGGCCGAGCATGGCAGATATCTGCGGGATCACTCCCGACCCCCTCACGTTGCGGAGGAAGATGTCGCCGTAGCCGGCCAGGCTGTCGATGCCCTCCTGGATGCGCGCCCCGCCCGAGTCGATGAGCCCGACGATAGGTGCCCCGCTGTTCATCGCCAGGTCCATCACCTTGCAGATCTTCTGGGCGACCACCTCGGAGAGCGAGCCGCCGAAGACGGTGAAGTCCTGGGAGTAGACAAAGGTGAGCCGGCCGCCGATCATGCCGTACCCGATCACGACCGCGTCGCCCGGCACGTGCTGCCGGTCCATGCCGAAGTCGGTCGCCCGGTGCAGCACGAAGGGGTCCAGCTCCTGGAACGTTCCCTTGTCGATCAGCAGCTTGATCCGCTCTCGAGCGGTTAGCTTCCCCTTCTTGTGCTGTGCCTCGATACGCTTAGGGCCGCCCCCCTGGAGGGCTTCCTCGCGACGCTGACGCAGATCGTCTTGTTTCCGGTCGATCTTCCGGCGCACAACCATGTTTGAACTCTTACCGCAAATCGTGGAATAATCTGAACCAAGTTAGCAGATAACAATGGAGCCCGCAAGCCGATAAACCGGTGCGCAGGGCCGGACGCCCCACGTCTGGGACGGGGGCCGGAGGGGATCGTTGAAGACTCATGACACGGTGCTCGGGGAGACTCTGATCGGCGGCCGGACGTTCGCGTGGGGCGAGCGCACTTACGTGATGGGCGTAATCAACGCTACGCCGGACTCCTTCTCGGGTGACGGTAGCGGGAGCAACGTCGAGGCGGCGGTCCAGCTGGCCCTCCGGTTCCAGGAGTGGGGCGCCGACATCATCGATGTCGGGGGCGAGTCGACGCGCCCTCCCTCCGTATACCCCGGCGCAAAGTTGGTCGATGCCGATGAGGAGCTGGAGCGGGTCATCCCCGTCATCCGAGGGTTGCGGGGAAAGCTGACCGTACCGATCAGCATCGACACGTCCAAGGCCGCGGTCGCGAGAGAGGCTCTGGACGCTGGAGCCTCGCTCATCAACGACCAGTGGGGGCTTCAAGACGACCCCGACATGGCGTCCGTCGCAGCCGACAGCGGCGTTCCCGTCATCCTGATGCATAACCAGAAGGGCACCGAGTACCAGGATCTGGTCCCCGACGTCATCGGCGTCCTCCGCGAGCTGAACGAAGACGCGGTCCGAGCCGGCGTGGCGGAGGAGAACGTCATCCTCGATCCTGGGATCGGGTTCGGCAAGACCGCCGAGGACAGCCTCGAGATCATGCGGCGGCTGTCCGAGCTCCGCGAGCTGGGCCGGCCCCTGCTGATCGGCGTCTCGCGAAAGTCGACGATAGGTTACGTGCTGGACCTGCCGGTCCACGACCGCGTCGAGGGCACGGCCGCATCCGTGGCCGTGTCGATCGCCAACGGGGCCGACATCGTGAGGGTCCACGATGTCAGGGAGATGGTCCGGGTCGCAAGAATGACGGACGCGATAGTGCGCGGCTGGAAGCCCGGCTGATGTTGCACGAGGCCTATCTGGGCCTGGGCTCCAACCTCGGCGACCGCCATGCCAACATCGCCGCCGGCCTCGACTATCTCAGAGGATTCTCGTCCGGGCTGGACGTCTCGTCGCTTTACGAGACCTCGCCCCAAGGCTTCGTGGAGCAGCCAACGTTCCTCAACATCGCCTGCCGTATGTGGACTCGTCTGAGCCCTTTCGAGCTGCTCTCGCGGGCCATGGAGGCCGAGGCTCGGGCCGGCCGCGTCCGGACCATTCGCGACGGACCGCGAACGCTCGACGTGGACATCCTGCTCTACGACCGGGACGTCCTCACGGTGCCGGGCCTCTCGATCCCTCACCCGCGAATGGCGGAGCGCGCATTCGTACTGGTCCCACTGGCGGAGATCGCGGCCGACGCGCTGCATCCGGCGCTGATGCAAACGATCGGCTCACTGCTGAAAAGGGTCGACACCGGGGGCGTCACGCGGCTGCCGTCTGAAGTCTAGTCGGCGGGGTCGCGAAGCTCGGGGGGAAGCAGGTTGGGAATCCCGTCCCTGATGGGGTAGGTCCCGTGGCAATCCTCACACTGGAGTGTCCCGCGCATGATCTCGGTCCCATCCTCGTCATCCACCGTGAGGACGAGAGTCCCCTTGCAGGCGGGGCACCTCAGAATATCCATCAGGTCTCGTCTCATCTCACGCCTTTCAACATCTGTTAGCGGGACAGGGCGTTCTCGAACAACACCTTCAGGATATCCGAGAGCAGGAACACCGCTATGCCGAGTATCGTGATGCCATTGTACCCCGACATCGCCTCGCTGAGACCCCGCCAGCGCCGGGAGCCTTCGCCGCTCCGCTCCTCGCGGTAGGCCGGCGGGACGGCGCGCCGCCGCCGCTCCAGGCGCACGAGGGCGATCATCCAGACCGACAGGACGATCTTCACCGCCAGCGTGATCACGTAGGTTGCGTCCGCGATCCCCCCCGTCAGACGGTCGAAGGTCAGGATCGCGCCGGATAGGACCAGAACGACGATGCTGCCGTCGACCAGCGTCTGGAACTCCGCTGCAGCCAGCCGCCCGATTCCGGCCCACGCGTCGGGGTTGCGCCGGGAGGCCGGCCGAAGGACCAGAAGGTAGAAGATACTCCCTCCGACCCAGACTGCGGCCGTGACCAGGTGCAGCCATCTGACCACGACCAGGAATACGTCGGCGGCGCTCATCTCTGGTGCTGCGCAGCGTCGGACGGCCGCACGCGCTAGCCGGGGGCCTCGTCCATCAGGGTCTCGGCGTAGCTCATGAGCACCTTCGCGCGATCGGCCGCCACGTTCCGCCCTTTCAGGTACACATCGAGCGTCTCCCTGGGGTCGAGCCCTCCGGAGTAGGCCTGCCCCAGCCTCGGACGGACCTCTTGTCGGATCTCCCTGGAGATCGAGGCGACGAAGTGCGCGGACTCCAGCGAGCGCCGGACCTCGGCGTCGCTCAGTCGCGACTCCAGCTCGCTCGGTATGCTGATCTTGACGCGCACGATCGCACCGTCGATGTCGTGCACCGCGATCTTCTTGACGACCGTGGCGGTAGGGTCGGGGTCCCCATCGCGGATGTTCGCGGCGACAGTCACGAACGCCCGGGCATCGACCTCGTGGAACCGGTACTCCTGAACCCTGCGTCCGGCGGGCATCTTCGGGTCCAGGTCCAGCACGTAGAAGCCCTTCTGGTCCTTTTCCTCGCCGAAGTCGACCCTTTGTAAACTCCCGGCGTAGACCACCGGAGGGTCGTCGCCGAGGACCTGCTGCCTGTGGATGTGCCCAAGCGCGACGTAGTCGAGCTGTGGCAGCGCCACGCTGCTCTTGAGCAGGACGTGGTCTCGCCCGAGCATCATCGACTGCTCCGACCCGGTCAGCGCCGTGCTGATCGACACGTGCCCAGCGAAGATCGCCGGCACGCTCAAGTCGAGCGACTCGGCCTGGGCCCGGATCGCCTGCGTCAGCCGCTCCTGGATCGCTTCGGTGATCTGATCGGGTGTGAGACTCCGGGTGTCGTCTCTTCCGAGGAAGGCGCTGCGCCTGATCCAGGGCAGGGCGACGATCTGCACCGGCCCCTCGGCCGTGGGCACGACGTACGTCCTGAGCGTATCCCCTGTGATGACGCTGGGGACGTCCAGGGTCCGGAAGATCTCCAGGGCGGTCGCGCGGCCGATGACGTTGGGCATATCGTGGTTGCCGACCAGCAGGAACACCGGGATGCCCGCCGAGCTGAGCCTGGCGATCCGCTTCGCGAACTCCCGCTGGTGGGTCTGGCTCGGGTCCCGGCTCTTGTACGCGTCGCCGCAGAACAGCGCCAGGTGGACGTCGTTCTCCAGAGCGTACTCGACCACCTCGTCGAACGTGGACAGGAAATCCGACAGGCGGCTGGACATCCCGGTCTCGGGGTCGGTCCGCCCGTAGTTCTCGACGCCGATGTGAACATCGCTGAAGTGAAGGATGCGCACCGTCAGACTCCCGACAGCCGGCTGACAAGCTCACCGACCAGCTCCGGAATCTTCACACGCGTCTGCGCCATCGAGTCGCGCTCCCGGATCGTGACCGCGTCGTCGTCCAGCGAGTCGAAGTCGACCGTGACGCAGATGGGGGTACCGATCTCGTCCTGACGGCGGTACCGCCTTCCAATACTCTGCGCGTCGTCGTACTGGACCAATCCCTGGATGGCCCGAGAGCCCCGGACCTTCTCGTGGACCTCCCTCGCCAGAGGAACCAGCCTGTCGTTGCGGCTGAGGGGCAGCACCGCGACCTTCACCGGGGCCAGCGCGGGATGCAGCTTCAAGACCACACGGGTATCGGTCTTGCCGGACGCCGCGGGCGCCTCCTCCTCCGTGTACGCGTCCACCAGAAACGTCAGGAACGCTCGGTCGAGGCCCGCCGACGGCTCCACGACGTAGGGCGTGACGTGCTCTTTGGTCCCCTCGTCGAAGAACCTGAGCGACTCGCCGCTCGCCTCCGAGTGCGCCTTCAGATCGAAGTCAGTCCGGTTGGCGATGCCCATGATCTCGCCCCAGCCCCAGGGGAACTCGTACTCGATGTCGCTCGTCCCTTTCGAGTAGTGCGACAGCTCCTCCGGATCGTGCGCCCGCACCCGAAGACGCTCCGGGCTGACCCCGAGGCCGGTGTACCAGCGTTTGGACTCCTCGATCCAACGGTCGAACCACTCGTCGTCCTGACCCGGCTGAACAAAAAACTCGATCTCCATCATCTCGAACTCGCGGGTCCGGAAGACGAAGCTCCCGGTCGTGATCTCGTTGCGGAACGCCTTGCCTATCTGGGCGATCCCAAAGGGCAGCTTGCGCCGCGTGGCGGTCAGGACGTTCCCGAAGTTGACGAATATGCCCTGGGCAGTCTCGGGGCGGAGATAGACGACGCTCGCGTCATCCTCGACCGGCCCCATGGACGTCTTGAACATCAGGTTGAATTTTCTGGGCTCGGTCAGAGCCCTAATATCGCAAACCGGGCAGGGGAGGCTTGTGATCGGTCCCGCGTACGCTCCCGCCTGTGGATCCAAGGACAATAATAGGTGCGACGCCAACGGGGAGCCCACTGATGCCGCCTTTTCTTCGAGCGCCTGCACGACTTCTTCTGGCGTCGACTCGGTCCGGCTAACCGTAACCAAGACCCCGCTTTCTGTCTTACCTCTTCCGTAGACAAGTTGATCTAACCGGAAACGATGCTTGCAGTTGGTGCATTCAACCAGAGGGTCGGAAAAGCTCTCGAGGTGGCCGCTGGCCCGCCAGACGTCAGGGTGCATCAGGATCGCGGCGTCGAGGCCTACCATGTCGTCGCGGTCGAGGACCATCGTCCGCCACCAGGCGTCCCTGATGTTGCGCTTCATCTCGACGCCGAGGGGGCCGTAGTCCCAGGTGCTGGCCAGACCCCCGTAGATCTCGCTGCTCTGGAAGACGAACCCCCTGCGCTTGCACAGGGACGTGATCTTCGCCAGGTCTACCTGTGCGGCGCTCTGGGCCACTTCCATCCCGAGTTCCTTCTATAGGGGCGATTCTGGTCGAGTCGGTCGGCTAAACGAAGTAAAAAGTATCAGCAGGGTCGCTGAAAGTCAAAGGGGGGACTGCCCCAGATTCCCCACCTGACATGGTTGGGAGCTGCTTGGTGTGCTTTCAGGGGGTGTCCGGATGTCGACCAGGGGTGACGCATGACATGATCGGGCATCGGACAGGGTCTCGGGTGCCGTCTTTGAGGGTATCGGCAGCGGTTCGCTGCCAATTATGGCTGTTCTCAGGCCAAAGAAGGCATGGCCGAGCCTGGCAACTCGGCAGAGTCGCCTACAAACCGATGCTCCAGGCAGGGTCGCCTATGCTCGATGCGGCTCGGCAGCCAGCGCCAATATCCTCTGCCGCGCCCTGAGCAGCAACTCGTATGAGGGATGGCCCCGGGCCAGACGGATGATCAACCTCCTGGCGTGACGCATCACACGGCCCGGTAGGGCGATCAGGGCGAAGCGCACCGCCTTCAGACGCTTGCCCACCCACTGTTCGCCCAACACCAGCCGCTTCATGGCAGAGTTCAGGTTGAAGGCCAGCACCGATATGGCCCACCATGCGGCGTTGGCCCCGACGTGATCTTCAGCCCCGACGGCAGCCGGCCCCCAGCCAAGTCACTCTTCAGAACGCTGTGGACCTCCTCGCCCTTGCCGCACCTCTGTCTCGACCACCAGATCAACTCATCTGCCGTAATGCTCCGGTTGGTCACCACGCCGAAGACCTTGTACCAGCCTCTGTTGGACAGCTCCATCGCGGGGAATGGAAGCTCCATCTGCCCCTCCATTCCCGGCAGAGGCTGTTCGATCAACCGCTCCCTGGTAGCTATGAACCGATACTCAGGGCTGTTCTTGGAGTGCCCTATCCAGTTAGGCACGAAGTTCACATCAGCCCACTGCTGACCCGTGTCCACACGATGCTCCCCAACCTTGCGGTACAGCGTCTGCCAGTCTTGCTCGGCGACCTCGGACACCGCACGGCGGAACTCCGTCGTCACGTCGACCCCAACCGCAAACTCGATCACCCCGAACCGCTCGTCTCCACCCTCCGCGCAGTACCGCAGCAACTCCCGCTGGTACCCCGCCGTATCCGACCTCAGCATCACCTTCTCCACCCCCGCAGGCAGACGGCCCAGCGCTTCAATCAACACTCGCAACTGCTGATGGCCCGCAGGTACGTTGCCGTCCCGAAACTCCGAATGCACGATCAACTCGGCCTCTGACCAGTAGGTGATCAGCGGCTGGTACGCCCTGTACTTCTTGTAGCTGGGGAGCGCCTCCTGCTTGCGCGTCTCCACCAGTGTGGCATCCATGTCCAGAGTGGCCTCGGTCTGAGGCGAACGGCTCTGCGCGAAGCCCACCAGGTCGGCGTTCACCTTGCGCAGACCCTTCATAGCTCCATTGGGAGCAGGTATGAATGCTCTGTGAGCTTCCCGCATCGACTCCTCGCCCGCGTCATGGAACCTCTCCAGATACCGGAACACCGCAGACTCCGACGGCACGCTCCGACGACGCTCGACTCGCCATCTCTTCTCCAACGCCCTGCGCTCGCTGAGACGCATACCACAGGTCTCGAACTCTCGAAACATCCTGCACAGCCCTCTGTCCTTCTCAAGGAGATCAAGGTCGGACACCGACTCGCCGCCTGCCAAGTTCAGCAGCATCAGCGAGATGATCATCTGGCTGTCCGTCCAGCCCTGACCTCTCTCCCGCAGTCTCACGTGGCGCTCTACCGATGACCTCAAACCCGCTGCTTGCATCAACTCCAGGTACGTCATCAGGCCGGACAGCCCCGTCATACCCGTCGAGCCCTTCTCCTGCTCGTACTGGAATGCCAGTAAGCCTTGCTTCATAATAGCTGCACCTCGTTGGTGATCGTTTCTCTTGGTCAAGAAACATCTTAGCCCGCTTCGTGGCGGGCGCCAACGAGGTCTTTCTCTTATCTAGGTGGGGAATCTGGGTGCCTGGGCCGCAGGACCTTTTCAAAGTCCGCTGGTTTGCCATCCGGAGGTCGTTCCACGCCTCCGACCTTCCTGAGCGTAGGAGCGCCAGGGCATGCGCTAGGCCCCGGCCGGGGGTTCCGAAGGGGGCAGAGCCCCCTTTGCGGGGTTTGGGGTGCCCCAATCCATTGGGCGGGTGGGCGGGAATAAGAGGGCGCCCCAAAGGGGGCGGTACGGGAACAGTGGGAGAATGAAAAGGACCTGCCCGGACCAGGCCCGGCGGTTCGACAGCCCGACGTCCTCGAAGTTTTGTATGCAAGACTACAAAACCTTTGGGCGTCCCACCGCACCGAATCTCTTGGGGATGTCGCGTCCCCGACCCGAGGCGGCCATTGTGAACGCGCCGCGACGGGCAGATTCAATCAAGGGGGGTTCGCCTAATGTGGCTTGCCAGAGTCTCATGGAAGAAGTCGTTGGCCGCTCTACTTCCCGTCGGCCTCGTGGTCCTCGCAGCGTGTACCGACTCGGAGTCGCCGACACCGACCACTACCGTGGCGCCCACCGCCACTCAGGTGGCGATCCCGACATCGGAGCCGGCTGCGCCGGCCAAGCTCACCGGCAGCGGAATCGTGGGTGGGGACGCCGAGTTCGACTACGGAGTGATGCTCTGGCAGGGCTACTGGCTCTCCCGCGACCACTTCGGTCCGTTCGTAATGGCGTCCGGGATGGGAATCCCGTTCGAGCCGCCGATGGAGATGGTGCGGGCGGCCATGCAGATGGTGGCCCAGAACCCGGACGACCCGATAGTGATTCCTCGGAACATGCTGCCGCTTCGCGCCGTGTTCGCATCCGGAAGCGCGGACCTGCTCAACGACCCTCGCGAATTCGACCCCATGGACTTCGAGGGACTCCGCCTCGACCCTGCCACGTTCGACCGGTCCGTAACGGTCATGGGTCAGGCCCAAACCATGCTCAAGGAGAGTCAGTGGGCCCATAACTTTGCCAGCGGCCACTTCGGCACGGTGACGTCGGACTACGGTGCGCAGCAGCGGTTCATGGGGATGATGGTCTCCCTCATCGCCCAGATGCAGGGCCAGTACGCCATGCAGGAGCTGATGGGCGACGACGGTCTCTATCACGATTCGGACGGCGATCTGGACTACCTGGGCAACTGGGTGATGCTGCACGCGCTCTCAGACATCGCCGGCCTCACCGGCGACGGCGGCGGACGGTACGCGAACCCGGACGCCCACCCGATGTTCGACAATGCGGCCACCCAGCTGTTCCGGATGCTCGAGGACAGGGACCCGGGCTCGGCGACGGAGGCCGCGGCCGCGATTAGGGCGCTGGTGTACAGGGCCTCCACGGCGTCGGACGCAGACGTTCGGACCGACGCCCTCCAGAAGGCCGCCTCGATAGCGGACGGCTTGCTGGTCGGCTTCAGCTCGGCCGACGTGGTCGAGAACGGGGCCGCCATCGTCGGCCTGGTTTCGCTGGCCGTCGCCAGAAACGACGGGAGGTACCTGGATGCCGCCGACCGCCTGTTCGAGGGACTGGCCGCAGACTTCGACGCCGAGCACGGCGTCTTCAGATCCAAGAGCGTCTACAGTGCGGACGACGTCGCCTGGATCATCGGCGGGCTGAATTTCCTCTCGGCCCAGGGGAACACCGATACGAAATCAGCCGCCCGTGCGGTCCTTCTCGCCTTCTACGAGAGTACCATCGGCCTCGCCGGCATGCAGCTCTCGGCTCCTCCCGGCAAGAACGGAGCCATGGCAGGGCAGTGGGAGAAGGACCTGCCGAGCGAGCTCTACTACCACCCTAGCACCACGCCACCACCACCCCTGGTCGGCAAGCTCACCGTTCCGGCGGAGGAGATCACATGGGACGGCACGCAGTGGACCGTGACAAGCGACCGCTTCGTCACGGCAGGCGCGATGCACCTGGCAAACGAGCTGAATTGGCTCGGGCCGCACCTGGGCTCCGCGCCATTCCCGAAGATGCCATAGCAGGGGGCCTTCTCGGAACGTCCATTCCGGGATGACGAAGGATGGGGTGCGCAGAGGGGCCTCGCCCGTTTGCCGTAGGAAGACACGGGGTGTGCAGAGGGGCAGCAGCCCCTCTGCCGGGTGTCTGAGGGTGTCCCTCAGACACCATCCCTCTCCTAGAGAAACAGCGGAGCGAACACGAGCGCGACGATAGACATCAGCTTGATCAGGATGTTCAGGGCGGGCCCCGACGTGTCCTTGAATGGATCGCCGACGGTGTCTCCGACGACCGCCGCGGCGTGGTTGGCCGAGCCCTTGCCCCCTAGGTTTCCGGCCTCGATATACTTCTTCGCGTTGTCCCAGGCGCCACCGGCGTTGGCCATCATCACCGCGAAGAGGAATCCGGTGACGATCGCTCCGACGAGCAGTCCCGCCAGGGCCTCGGGACCCATGATCGCGCCGACCACGATCGGCGCGGCCACCGCGAGGAGTCCGGGCAGAATCATCTCCCGCATCGCCCCGCGTGTGCTGATGTCGACGGCACGGGCGTAGTCGGCAGGGGCGGTCCCGTCCAACAGGCCCTCGATCTCTCGGAACTGGCGGCGGACCTCCTGGACCATCGCGTTGGCGGCGCGCCCGACAGCCTCCATCGTGAGCGCGGCGAACAGGAACGGCATCATCGCCCCGACCAGCAGGCCGATCAGCACGTTCGTGTCGTTCAGGTCGAACACCTCTACGCCGGTAACCTGGGCGTAGGCCGCCATCAGGGCGAGCGCCGTGAGGACCGCCGACCCGATAGCGAACCCCTTGCCCGTGGCGGCCGTCGTGTTCCCCAGCGAGTCGAGGGCGTCCGTCCTCTCCCGGATCTTGGGGTCTAGATGGGCCTGCTCGGCGATGCCTCCGGCGTTGTCTGCGACGGGGCCGTACGCGTCAGTCGCCAGCGTGATGCCGAGGGTCGACAGCATCCCCACGGCGGCCAGCGCGACCCCGTAGGTCCCCGCCAGCCAGTTGGCGAGCCAGATCGCTACGACCACCACTACCCCAGGGAACACCGTGCTGAGCATCCCAAGCGCGAGGCCGCCGATCAGGATGGTCGCCGGACCGGTCTCGGCCTGATTGGCCAGGTTCTTCGTGGGCTTGTACTCGTACGACGTGAAATACTCCGAGAAGGTGCCGATCAGCTGGCCGGCCACCAGGCCGACGGCGATCACCCAGAACAGGTTGTAATCCAGGTCCAGGACGCCGACGCCGACGCCGACGGCGATCAGCACCATCGCCCCCGCCGCGAATATGCCGGTGCGCAGCGCCCACAGCAGCCGGCCCATGTTCGCGTCCTCACTTGTGCGCACCAGGAACGTGCCGAGTATCGAGGCGAAGATGCCCGACGCAGCGACCATGATCGGCAGCATGAAGATGTCCGCGTCGAAGCTGTCGTTTCCGGCCAGGCCCAAAAGGGCCGCGCCTCCGGCGCCCAGCGCGATCGCCGCTATGATCGACCCGACGTACGACTCGAACAGGTCGGCGCCCATCCCCGCCACGTCTCCCACGTTGTCCCCGACGTTGTCCGCGATCGTGGCGGGATTACGAGGGTCGTCCTCCGGGATGCCCTGCTCGATCTTGCCCACCAGGTCGGCGCCCACGTCGGCGGCCTTGGTGTAGATCCCGCCGCCGACTCTGGCGAAGAGGGCGATGGACGACGCCCCGAATCCGAACCCGGCAACGATCGTGATGTCCTGGAATATCCAGTAGACGATGGTCACGCCGAGCAGGCCGATGCCGACCACCGTCACGCCCATCACGCCGCCGCTGCTGAAGGCGACCCGAAGGGCAGGGTTGAGGCCCTTCATCGCCTGGACGGTCGTCCGGGTGTTCGCTCGGACCGCGATGCTCATCCCGATGAACCCGGCCAGAGCCGACCCCAGCGCCCCGGCGAGATATGCGATGGCGGTCGAGGGGATGTTCCGGTCGAAGTCGGTCTTGTCCAGGACGTCGTAGTCGATGAACACGGCCAGGACGGCGAACATCGCCACGACGAACATGGCCAGCATCTTGTACTCAGTCGTGAGGAACGCTATCGCCCCCTGCTGGATCGCGCGCCCGATGAACTGGATCGTCTCGTCGCCCTCGTCCTGGCGCAGGATGTTGAGGGTGAGGACCAGCGCGAAGCCGAGTCCGACGACTCCGGCGGCGATTGCGAGGTAGATTACGACCACTTGCCATCCTCCACAAAAAAGCCTCCCTGCTGGAGGGAAGCCTCGACTAAACCGGTACCCTTAGAGGCTACTTGCCGCCGAAAAACCTAACATTCGGAGGTATCGTCCGTCAAGGTGAGGCCAGTCGCCAAAAGCCCTTCGATTGCGACTGGTGCCGCCCGAACGACCCGGCAGCATGATTTCTTCAGCCCTCCCGGCCGGGCCGGGAAGCGGGGCGGGGCCTTCCCATAACGTCCCCAGTAGGATGCCGAATACGGGGTGTGCAGAGGGGCTTCGCCCCTCTGCAAGGAGTCTGAGGATTTCCCTCAGATATCAGCTCCACCACCCCTCCCTGGCCAGGAAGGGGGGATGGTCGAAAGGGGTTTCCACACCCGTGCACAGAAGAAAAGTCATTTCGGAAAAGTTTCGCGCTCCATGAGGCCAAGCTTCTGCTCCAGACGCCGCTGACGCAGCGCGATGGTCAGGTCGCCCCGGGTACGCTCCAGGATGCCGCGGACCATGTCGGTGCTCCTGCGCAGCCCCCTGGTGACGGCGTCCGGGAAATCCATCGTCACGAGAGCGGTGTAGATCTCGTCCATGATGTCCAGGAGCTCCTCGCACCGGTTGAAGTCGTCGCGGCGGAGCGAGTCGAGGATGAACCGCCGCAGCTCGCCGACCGTCTCGGCCAGTCCGTTGAGGTAGGGCGCAGGCCCGACGCCCAGGTCCTCCGGGCCGGGCAGGCGCGTGCCCCTTACAAGTGCCAGAGTGGCACTGGCCTCGGTGTACTCTTTCTGAGCGTCCTCGACGTATCCGGCGTAGTAGAGGTTCGGGTGAGCCTCCAGGGCGTCTTCGATCTCGGACGCGAGCGTCGAAACCTTGTCGAGCAGGCTCCTGGCCCGGTCGAAGTCGCCCCGGTGCGTCGCCCTGATAGAGTTCGCAGAGTTGGAGATCATATCCCGAGCCAGCCTGAGGGCCTGCTCGCGCGCGCCGTGCGTACTCAGGAAGCGGGAGCGGGCGCCCTCGGCCACGTCCCTCAGCCGGGCCCGCTGCTCGTCGGCGGTCTGTTCGGTGTCGGGAGGGACCATGTTCTCGAAACTCCAATCCACCAACTGTCACGCTGAGAACTTGTGAGTAGACCCACGCCCCGTTGTCATTCTGAGCCGCGGCGAAGAATCTGGAGAGGCGAGGGCCTTCCGCGCCTACAGCCGATCGAGCCCCGCACCAAAAAAAGAGGTGTATGATTTCTGAGGGACACCCTCAGACTCCCGGCAGAGAGGTCCAACCCCTCTGCACGCCCCATCCTGTACCCCCAAGACTCTACTGGGTGGGCGGGTGGGACAATCACCAGGCCGTCTAGCCCTTGGCCTTCTCGATGGCGTCGACGAGCTGCCTCGCGGCGGCCTCCGGATCGGAGGCCATCGTCACGCTGCTGACCACACAGACGCAGTCCGCGCCCGCTCCGACGACCTCGCCCACGTTGGACCGGTCGATCCCGCCGATGGCCACGACAGGCTGAGAGACCATCCCCTTGACCTTTCTGACGGTTTCGACGCCCACCACCTGCCTGGTGCCCTTGCTCATCGTCGTAGTCGGGAACACAGCACCGACCGCGACGTAGTCCACCGCCTGCGACTGGGAGTCCAGCGCCTCGTCAAGCGTGTTGTTGGATCGTCCGACGATCTGGCCTGGTCGCAGGATGCGCCGGACCCCGGCGACCGGAAGGTCGTCCTGGCCCAGGTGGATGCCGTCGGCGCCGCTGATCGCGGCCACCGCAGGGTCGTCGTTGACGATGAAGATCGCGTCTTGCTTCGCGCAAAGATCTTTGAGAAGGGCGGCCGACTCCAGGACATCTCCTGCGTCGCCGGACTTGTCGCGAAGCTGGAGGACGCGGGTACCGCCGTCGAGGACAGCCCTCGCGACATCAGCAACGGGCCTGCCGCCGGTCGCCTCCGCGTCGACGATGACGTACAGGCCGCTGATCTTCGACGACATGCGGGCTCGCAGATCGGCCGCCATCCGCTGCTCGGCGCGATCGAGCACCCGTCTCGTCCGGGTCACCCAGGCATCGTCGAAGGGCGCTCCGCCGCGCCCGCTGACCGCGCCCAGCAGATCGAGCGAGCCTCTGAGAGACGCGACCGCCTCGATAGCCAGCGCCGGTACGTCGGCCCTCAGTCCTCTCAGCGCCGCCAGCCGCTGCTGGCGGTCGGCCTGCTCCAGATCGGCGGCCTCTGGGAGGTCCAACGCCTCGCGAAGCATCTTGATGTCGGCGTTCAGTCCGACGGGCGCCGTCACCAGCGCCTCCAGAAGGCGTATGTCCTCGACGATGGCGCTGATCTGGGCCGTTACGAAGGGAATCTTCTCGGTGGTCATTCGAAGCTCAGTGCGGCGAGGCTGTGGGATTCGGTTTAGGGAAAGCCCCTCAACCGGGGCAGGGCAGGGCGGCACGCAGGGCGGCACGATTGTAACACGGCACGGAGGGTCTCGGGACGGCCTACAGCTCGACCACGTTCTCCATGACTTCGAGCCGCACGACCCGCCCGCCGCGTCCAAGCTCGACCAGGACGGCGTCGATGCGCCACTCCCGGTCGTCTGCGCCGTGGGCCTGGACGTACTCCTGCGCGGCGGCGACCATGTGCGAAAGTTTCCTTGCGGTCAGCGACTCCTCGGGAGGGCCGAACGAGCTGCTCGCGCGGGTCCGCACCTCGACGAAGACCAGCGCCCCGTCCTTCTCCGCGACCAGGTCTATCTCCCCGGCCGGCGTTCGGACGTTCGTCTCCAGCACGGTGTAGCCGGTCGACTCCAGCCGCCGTCTGGCGATCTCCTCGCCGCGTCTGCCGAGTTTCAGCCTGCGGCGGTCCGGTCCGGCCGGCTCGTTCTTCGGTGCGATCGGGGCCTCCTACCGTCAGGAGGTTATCACTCTGATCATGGGCGTAGTCCGTCGAGAAGACCCCGGTCTCTGGCGATACGGGTGGCCTGGGTCCGAGAGCGAGCACCCAGCTTCCGGTACACGTTTCCGCTATGGTACTTGACCGTATTCACGCTCACCGACAGCTCATTGGCAATCCGTGCGTTCGATGCGCCGGTCGCTAACAGCTGCAACACTTCAAGCTCACGCTTGGTGAGTCCGTGATCTGTCCCGACGAATCGCCGGATGAGGCGTCCGAAAACGGCGGGATCCAAGACCGCTTCGCCTCGGTGCACCGCACGGACGGCTGATACCAGATCATCGCTGCTCACGTCTTTCAGTAGGTAGCCGCTGGCTCCGGCCCGCAGGCCCTCAAAGATCTGGTCGTCCTGGGCGTACGCTGACAGGAGAATGACACGTGTCTCCAGTCCCGAGTCACGCATCCGGGTCACAGTCTCTACGCCGTCCAGCCTCGGCATGTGGATGTTCATCAGGACGACGTCCGGATGGACCGTCGGGATCTTTTCTAGAGCTTCCTCGCCGTCTCTGGCTTCCCCCACGATGATCATATCCTCAGGGTTCTCCAACACGGTGCGGAGACCTCGTCGGACCACGTCATGATCGTCGACGATCATGACCCGAATCCCGCCGGGAACTGCCTCTCCGGATAGGTGAGGCGAGTTGACACCGTCGGCCAACGCTGGAGCCTTTCGCGAATCGAACCTGTACGGAATCGTGGACTCGACCTGCGTGCCTCCGCCGGGCCTGCTCCCGACCCTGAGCGCACCGCCGGTCGATTCCGCGCGCTGTCGCATCGCGATCAGTCCGAACCCTCCTCCTGCCCGCGCAGGCTCGTCACCTACAGATGCTGGATCGAAGCCCGTCCCATGATCCGATACAAGGACCGTGACCTCCTCGGGGCCGAACGTGAGCCGTACCGTCCCCTCCTCCACCTGCGCGTGTCTCTGTATGTTTCGAAGAGCCTCCTGAACGATTCCCAGAGCCTCCAGGCCGTTGCCGGGCTCCATCTGCTGGGGTTGGCTCCCCTCCACCTCGAGCGAGACCCGAAAGCCCCCTTCATTGAACCTGGCAACCTCTGCTCCGATGCTTTCGACCAGAAGCCCTCCGCCGGTTGGTGCCTGGTGCAGATCCCAGATCGAGCGGCGTGTCTCTTCCAGCGCCTGCCGGGCGAGCTCCCGTGTCGTCCGCATCTCGGCTTTCGCGGCCCGGGGCTGCTCTTCGAGCAGCTCCTCCGTTACCGCGAGCTGGATGACCACCCCGGACAACGCCTGCGCCAGGGTGTCGTGCATCCCTCGCGCCAGTCGATCCCGCTCGCCGCGGACCGCGGCCTCTCGCTCCTCCTGCTGTCGCCGCTTTTGCTCGGTCACATCGACTATGAAGGCGAGGGCGTAACCGACTCGGTCAGCCTCGTCCCTCTGCGCCGTGGCGGAGAGGAGCACGTCGATGACCTCTCCGCTCTTCTTGATCATCTGGTACTCGATGTCTCTGGCCGATCCGGTCTTCACGAACTTCGGCATGTCGACCTCAATCGCGTGACGGCGCGACGTCTCGGTCAGAAAGTCGGTAGACGGCCGTCCGATAACCTCGCTCCGGTCGTAGCCAAGAACCTCAAGCCAGTGGTTGTTGACGCCGAGCAGCCGACCTTCATGGTCTATCGAATGCATCATGACAGGCGTGCCGTCGTAGAGGGAGCGGTATATCCCCTTCGTACCCGGCAGCCCCCTCAAACCTCTGTTATGCCGTGGCGTTTCGGTCTTCCGCGTTGATGTCGGCATCTCTCCGTACTTCATATGCTTCGTCGCTTTCCGGTCTTTGTGCCTCTTTGGCCACATATGTTAGCCAGCATCACTCACGTGCGTTTCGTCCGTTTGTTTCCGCCACCGGAACGGTTACGACGAGCTTCGCAACCAGGCTTGGACGGCTTGGGGGTTTTATGCTTCCGTGATGACGCTAGCGCTGAGATAGGTTGAACTGGGAGGTCTTCACCCAAGATATTTACCCGGTACCATCGCGGCGGTGCCACTACTTACTTGACTGACGGTATGTAGGTCACGGAGGAGTTCAGAACCTCTGACCGAGCCAGGGGGAATCTGTGACAGCAATACCGGACCAAAGGTGTCGGCCATCGGTCATTCGCGGTACTCAACTTCCGATCCTCGTCACGCCGGCTCTGAAAGGTCCTACAACTGAGTCTACTCAATTTCGCGTGTCTGGGAGATGACAAAAAGGGGTGGAGTATAACAAAAGTGTGACAATCTGAGCAGGTAAGCGCTGTGCGTCTGGCGGGGGGTGCCGGCGAGCAGGGACCGGCTCGAGGAAAGGCCGAGAGAAGCTCTAGGGAGAGTGGCAGTTTAGCCAGTAGCCTACTGCTTGCTCAGTCAGAATGAGTATGGGATTTTCCGGCTCGGGTTCGATCTTCCGGCGCAGGCGGCCGATGTGAGTGCGCAGGATTTGATTTTCGCTGGCATACTCTGCGCCCCAGACTTGGCCGAGGATCTGCGAGGAGGTCAGGACTTTACCGGCATGCTGCCCGAGCACGACCAGCAGGCTGTACTCGGTGGGTGTGAGATGGATGACTTGACCGCTGCGGGTGACGCGGCGTGCGGCAAAGTCTACCAGGAGTTCACCGCACTGCAATCCGCCCTCAGCAACCTCGGCCAATGGGCGGCTGCGCCGCAACACCGCCATGACTCGCGCGGCCAATTCACTGGCGCTAAAAGGTTTGACCAGGTAATCGTCTGCACCGGCCTCGAGCCCGCGCACCACGTCCTGATCTGCAGCTCTGGATGTCACCATGATAATCGGTGTTTCCCTCATAGCCCGGATCTCCCGGCAGACCTCCAACCCGTCCAAATCCGGCAGGCCGATGTCCAGCAGGACCAGGTCCGGTTGGTCCTCGGTGAAGCGGTCCAGCCCCGCGCCTCCCTCCGATTCCACGATTACGCGGTAGTCGTGGAGCTCCAGGACGCGACGAATGAAACGTTGCGCAGCGGGATCATCCTCGATGACCAGAACCAGCGATTTACGGTTTGCCATCTGTTCTCATACCCTGGTTATTGGCTTGGGGTAGGGTCACAACAAAAGCGACTCCTTCCCCCTGCGTGCTCTCGGCCCAGATACGGCCTTGCTGCGCCTCTATGATCCGCCGACAAATAGTCAACCCTAACCCGATGCCGCCCACCCGGCGGCTGGTCCGTTCATCCGGCTGGTGAAAGGGCTCGAAGACGCGGGTAAGCTGGTTCGGTGGTAGTCCCGGTCCGTTGTCACGCACCGTTATTCGGACCATCGGCGATCCCTCGCCGTTGTCCTCGGAACCTTCAATCCAGATCGACGACTCGGCCGGAGTGTATTTCAGTGAGTTGTCCAGCAGATTGTCCACTACCTCACGAAGGCGACCCGGGTCAGTCTGCACCAGCGGCAAGTCTACGGGTATATCAACGGAGACCGGCTTCTCCGGCGCCCTTATCCTGAAGTTCCTTATAGCCTGTTCGACGATCTCTTGCACACCCGTGGGAACCGGATCGATGGGTAACATGCCTGCTTCCAGACTGGACAACTGCAGCAAGTTGCCTATTAACCCGCTAAGGCGGTCACTAGCTTGGTCGATTTCATGCAAGAAGTCGAAGGTCTCCTTGGGCCCTATTTGGTCTTGGTGGTCCAGTAACGCGGTGGAGAAGCCTTTAATGGCTGTAAGAGGGGTGCGGAGTTCGTGGGACACCGTGGATAGAAGTTGTGATTTTAGCTGGTCGGATTCCTGGGCCTGTTCCAATGCCACCGCCAGTTCAGCGGTGCGATCAGCCACATCTTCCTCCAGACGGTCCCGATACTCTCTCAATTTTTGCTCTACCCTAACGCGCTCGGTGATATCGATGGCGGAAGGGACCATACCCGTTACTCTACCCGTCTCGTCGAACAATGGTTGCAAACCAAAATCTATGGTTATGAAACGGTCTTCACCGACGCGCACAACCACATCGTAACGAACAGCTTCTCCCCGCGCTGTCCGCTCGATGTTCTGCCGTAGCTGTTGCATGATCGGCGTTGAGTAGGACCACCAGTAGGTTTCTTCGAAGGGTTTCCCCAGCACATCTTCGGGCTTCAATCCCGCCACGTCGAGGGCGGTCCTGTTCGCTTCGGTCAATATGCCGTCGGGTGTCATTAGGCCTACTAATATGAATAGGCTATTGAGGATGTTCCGAAGATGTAGCTCACTGGTCCGCAAATCCTCCTCAATCCGCATGCGCTCGGTGATATCGATGGCGGAAGGGACCATACCCGTGACTTTACCCGTTTCGTCGAACAGTGGTTGGAGGCTAAAATCTATGGTTATGAAACGGTCCTCACCGACGCGCACGACCACATCGTAACGAACAGCTTCTCCCTGCGCTGTCCGCTCGATGTTTTGCCGTAGCTGTTGCTTGATCGGCTCTGAGTACGACTACCAGTAGGCCTCTTCGAAGGGCTTCCCAAGCACTTCTTCAGGCTTCAATCCCGCCACGTTGAGGGCGGTCTTGTTTGCTTCGGTCAATATGCCGTCGGGTGTCATTAGGCCTACTAATGTGAAAAGGCTGTCTAGGATGTGAAAAGGCTGTCTAGGATGTTCCGGACATGTTGTTCACTGTTCCTCAGTTGATCTGTCATTCGATCAAACGCCCTGGCAAGATCGCCGATCTCGTCCTTTGCGTCTGCACTTATGCGGTAATCCAGGTTACCGGTGCCTATGATCTCGGTTCCCTCCCGAAGTTTCGCGATGGGCTTCACAATACTCCTGATTACCACCCCTGAAGTTGCTGCCAGAAGCGCCCCTATCACCAGTGCAAAGCCCATCACGGACCACCTGTCCGTTCTACCAGCAGCCTCTAGCTTTTCATGACTTGACTCAGCCAGTTGCATGGCGCCGGAGGCCATCTCTTGCGAGCTTATCAGAAGCTGACCAGTTAATCTCTCCCTAATCTCCCTGGCCAACCGAGTCTCCCTTCCAGTCGACCTTTGCTCTTCATGATTTGAGATTAGCTGTGAAAACACTGCTCTAAGGGTTGCGTGATTCTCCCGTAAATTCCGATAGACGGCCTCCTGTCCTGCGCTGTTGGGCTCCCTCGATCGTGCCAGCAACTCTCCAATAGACCCGTGTCTTCGCTGCCACTGCTCTCTCGCCCGTTCTCCAGGATTCAGCAAGAAGTCAAAGAGTAAGATGTCGAGCTGGCTCACGGCCTCGCTTAGCTCAGCGGCTGCCCGGCTCTCCTCAATTGCTCGCTCCACTCGCTGATCTAAAAGGTAGGTGACCAACCCAAGCCCCAGTACGAGGCCGATGGAAGAAATGGCGCTAATCCATAATCTGGTTGTGATCTTCATCTGAACTCTACATTTTGATCACCTGAAATCATCGGATTACCTTAATCGCTTGAGGGTTCACCTCATTTAGGGCGTTCAGGTACAAAAAGTCCAAATAGTTAGGGATCTCCATTGCATCGACCAGATTTCTGTCTATTGCCCACTTAGCCTGGAACTCCATTTGGATGAGGAGGTCTTGAGCTAACGAGATCGTGAGTTCAACGGTAGGCCATTGTTCCTGTACTTCCGTCCTTGAAATTCCCGGTGCTGACAAGAACGTTTCGAGAGCTTGACCCCTATTCTTCTTTGCAAACCCCTCCGCATTAACCAACGCGCGAAGGACCTTGATGAGGGTCTGCGGTCTGGCCTCGACAAAGTCATCCAAGACAGTAAGGTTAAAGGTCTTGCGATAGATGCCGCGAGGATGAAAGATTATCGAGTTGTCCGCCAGTAAGTCCTTCGCCTGGCCAATGAACGGCTCTTTCACCGCAATAGCGTCAACCTCTGCTTTGGCGAGAGCTGCCGGGAGGTCCACCGCCTTTAGGAAGGAGACAATTACCTCCTCGTCAGACAGGCGAGTATCCAACAGAAAGTGATGCAAGAAAACATGCGCTGCTGAGCCTCGTTGTGTCCCTATGCGCTTTCCTTTTAGATCCTCAGGCGTTTCAATGCCACTGTCCCGTCTGGCTATGATTTTCATCTGGTCATCAGCCATGCCGATGGTCGCGAAGACCTTGAAATCCTGTCGCGCAAAAGAGTTGAAAACAATAGGCACCTCTGCAACACTTACAATGTCAACCTCTCCTTCAAACAAGCCATCGAGCAGAGCAATCTTACCTGTTGGGTACTCCCTAAACGTTACATCCAGGCCTTCTTCAGAGAAGTAGCCTTTCTCCTGAGCAATTATCAATAGCGCCTCCAATGAGTTGTGCGTAAAACCGAGACGCACTGTCTCTTTGGCACCTGTGAATCCTCTTGGTGTGTCTCCTTTTTGCGTATACCAAATGCCTATTCCCAGGGCGATCACTAATACGGTCGCGATACCTATCAATGATACGGATTTTGTCCTGCCCATGAGTTATGATCACCGAGCCCGTGCGGATGCGAAGGATGCGTCCAGGATGGGATAGCCATAGACGAGAACTGGTATGCCAGTGATGCGGCCAATCTGATAATCCCCGATGGCGAAGTCGCGAGTTTGAACGGTCCGCTGGAACCACGGGAGATCGGCAGAGTTGACCGGCCCGGTCAGAGGGACACCGCTGCAGAAGACATCGCCATCTGGCTCGAATGCTCCGAGGTTGGCATAGAACGGGTACTGGTTCTGCACGTTGCGACCGCCCCTGCTCTCTTGCAGACGGGCAGTTGCCGTCTCCGTCAGTTCCAGGGCGTAGTCCAACTCGCGGCATGCCAGGAGTCCGGCGTCCGAGGCAATCGTGGCGCCGTGGAATTCCAGGCGTAGCCGGCGGTCAAACTGGAGGGTGACGCGGCTGCAGGTGCTTTCACCCATTGGGTGCCTCCAGCGAGATTGCGGTATCCTGAACTAGGTCCCGCTTTCGCGGCAAGTCTAGCACACGCGCTAGCTATGATGCTCATGTATGCGGCTCAAAGGTGCAGCACTCTTACCGGCTTACGACTCACCTTTGTGGCTGATCCGGGAATTGTGGGCTACAACGATAACTACTCTGTCATCCGACCTAGCGTTGGAGCGGACCGCGGTGACCCGGTGGTTACGTCGTGGCGTTTCGGTCTTCCGCCTTGATGTCGTCATCTATCCGTTTTCCGAGTCCTCGTCGCTTTCCGATCTCTGTGGCCCCCCTTTGGCCACATATCGTTAGATGCAGTTCTCGATACAACAGATTTGCTGGCAGTCGGGCAGCAAGAGTAGAGAAGAACGTGGTAACACAGGGGTGGAGGAACTCGTCACGCAGGACAAGACGGGGCCGCGACCTGCTCTCGATCGGGCCCTCCCGGCTAGGCGATGGGGAGGGGTATCTGGGGCGCAGGTTCGGCCTGCTCCGGTCCCTCGATCAGGCTCCGGACCGGAGCAAACGAGCGCCGGTGTATCTCGCACGGACCCAGAGCGGTGAGGCCGTCCAGGTGCTCCCTGGTGGCATACCCCTTGTTCCGGGCGAAGCCGTAACCAGAGTAACGGGCGTCCTCGGACTCCATAAGCCTGTCCCGCGTGACCTTCGCGACTATCGACGCGGCCGCGATCGACAAACACAGCGCGTCCCCGTGGATGATCGCCCTCTGGGGTATTGCCACTCCGACGAGCGGAAAGGCGTCCAGTAGGAGAAAGTCGGGACGCATCGCCAGAGAATCCAGCGCCCGGGTCATCGCCAGCCGGGTCCCCCCGACGATGCCCAGAGCGTCTATCTCTTCAGAGGACGCGGCTCCGGTCCCGAACGCGACCGCTCTCCAGCAGATCAGCGGGAACGCCTCCTCGCGCTTGGCAGGCGTCAGCCGCTTGCTGTCGTCTATCAGCTCGACCCACTCGCCGGCCGGACGGATCGGCAAGATCACCGCGCCGGCAACCACCGGCCCGGCCAGCGGCCCCCGGCCGACCTCGTCCATCCCGGCCACCAGCCTGAAGCCCTCGGCAAGTGCGGCGGCCTCGGGCTCGTAGGTCGGCTTTTGGTCTGCGACAACGGAGCCGTCAATAGTTTCTATTTGTTGAGCCCCCTCTGCATGCCCCGAAGGTAGGCGATCTGTCCGGCGTGCTGGCTCTCCTCGACCAGGAGGTGGCTGAACATCCTCCCGACGTTGTACTCCGGCCTGCGCTCGCGCTGAGGAAATGTGTCGAGATCCTTCTCCGTGATGGAGTCGAGGTAGTCGAGCGTCTCCCGGCGGACCGCGTCGAAGTGCGACATCATCTCGTCCATGTCGAAAGCCGGAAGGGCCGCGATCTGCTCGGCGTCGTAGCCCCACCCGCTGCCTCGGCCGGCGGTCGCGAACCTGTCGGGCCACCCGTCCCGCACCCAGACGGTGGGGACGCCGCGGGCGAAGCCCTGCAGCCACTCGTCCTCGACCCGGATGATGTGCCAGAAGGCGAAGTCGATGTGGTGCGACTCCGGGGTCGGCTGGAAGCGGCGCTCCTTCGGCGTGAGGCCGTCGAGCGCCTTTCGGATCTCGTCGGTATACTCCTCCAGCCCCATGCGGATGATCTGTTTGAAGTCCATCGTTTTCTCCTTCGGCGGGTTGCCGGAAAGTGCCTCTTCGGTCGCGCCCCACCCGATTTAGGAAGGGGGAGAGTGATTGAAATCTGAGGGACACCCTCAGACTCCCGGCAAAGGGGCTTCGCCCCCCTGCACGCCCCCCGTCGTCAGCTCCGAGAGGGCGGTTCCAGCTCGATGATGCCGCCGCCGATGACCTCGTCGCCGCGGTAGAAGACCACCGCCTGTCCGGGTGTGAGCGCCCGCTGGGGCTCCTGAAACCTGATCTCGGCCCATTCTCCCCTCGGCGTCAGCCACGCCGGCGCCTCGCTCGCCTTGTACCGGATCTTCGCCTTCACCTCGACCGGCCCCGACGGCGGTTCCCCCGACACGAAGCTGACCTGTGAGGCCCAGAACGAGTCGCGGAACAGCGCTGCCTCCGGCCCGAGGACCACCCTGTTCGTGTCCGGCTCGATCCGGACGACGTACATCGGGCTGCCGGTGTTGCCGTTCAGTCCGAGCCCTCTCCGCTGTCCAACGGTGAAGAACTGTATCCCCGGATGGCTACCGAGGGAGCCCCCGTCTGTGTCGACCATCTCGCCGGGCCTCGGCTTGACCCGCTCGCCGACGAACTTCCGGTAGTCGCCGTCCGGAATGAAGCAGATATCCTGGCTGTCGGGCTTGTCGGCCACGGCGAGCCCGGCGTCGACGGCCTTTCGCCGTATCTCCTCTTTCGGATACTCGCCCACGGGAAGGAGCAGGCGGCGCAGCTCGGGCTGGCCGAGCGTGAACAGGACGTACGACTGGTCCTTCCCTCCGTCGACGCCCTTGAGCAGCTCGAACCCACCGCCGTTAGACCGGATGCGCGCGTAGTGTCCCGTCGCGACGTAGTCGGCGTCGAGGAACATAGCTCTCCGCAGAAGGAAGTCGAACTTGATCTTGTCGTTGCAGGCGAGGCAGGGGTGGGGGGTGCGGCCACGGTCGTACTCGCGGCAGAAGTAGTCGACGACGTGGGCCTGAAACTCGCGCTCGAAGTTCTGGACGTAGTGGGGCACACCGATCGTCTGGCAGACCTGCCGGGCGTCCTCGACGTCCTCCACCGAGCAGCAACGCCTGGAGAGAGGTGGCAGGTCCTGCCGCTCGGTGCTCCAGAGTCGCATCGTGACGCCGATTACGTCGTACCCCAGCTCCTTCAGAAGAAAGGCGGCGACGGAGGAGTCCACCCCTCCGCTCATGGCGACGATCACTCGACCCTTGCTCACATCGAAAGCCTAGCACACCCGTCCGATTGACATCAACGGGAAACCGGGGTCCTACCGAACACCCACTCCGCAGACCCGCATCGTTTCACTGTAGGGGAGCACGGCCGTGCGCCCTGCTATCTGGAACCTGGCCCCGCCGCGCCACGTCCGGACACGCCCGACCCCTGCCAGGGTCTTTTAAGAGTCCGATACCAGGTCGTCCAACATGTGGTTCCACAGGTCCGACCTTCCTGAGCGTAGGAGCGCACAGGGCATGCGCTAGGCCCCGGCCGGGGGTTCCGAAGGGGGCAGAGCCCCTTCGCGGTCCGCCTAAGACGGAGGGGCCCCTGAATCTCTGGCGGCGCGGCCTTTTCAAGTCACCCCTCCCGGTCTTCATAGCTGCCGGTCTTACCGGCCGGGTGGGTGGGAATAAGAGGGCACCCCAAAGGGGAAGCTACGGGGGAGTAGGGGAAAATGAAAAGGCCCCACGACCCCGGCCGACAAATTGACCGGACCCCTGACCGCCTCTATAATGCGGGCGATGGCTCAACAAACCATGACGCAGCCCGTCGAGCAGGCACGCCTAGCGGTCGAGACGGCCTCAGACCGTCAGGCCTCGGACATCGTGCTGCTCGACATCCGGGGTGTCAGCGACTTCACGGACTACTTCGTCATACTGACCGCCGGGTCGATGCGCCAGCTCAACGCCCTGACCGAGGACATCGAGGCCGCGCTCAAGAAAGCGGGAGCGGTCCGCCATCACCGGGAGGGGGTGGCCCAGAGCGGCTGGGTCCTCCTGGACTACGGCGACGTCATCGTCCACCTGTTCGGCGAGGACGAGCGCGACTTCTACGACATCGAGGGCGCGTGGTCCCGGGCCGTAGAGGTGGTCAGGATTCAGTGATCCAGCGGTCGACCTCCCTGTCGTAAGAGAGAATCTCCGACGGGTCGAAGAACAGGTCGATCTCCTTTTGTGCCGACTCGGCCGAGTCCGACCCGTGGATCAGGTTCTGGCCGATAGACGTGGCGAGATCGCCCCGGATGGTCCCCGGCGCCGCCTGCGCTGGATCGGTCGCCCCCATCGTGTTCCTGACCAACTCCACCGCGTTCTCACCCTCGACGACCATCGCCACGATCGGGCTCGACGTGATGAAATCGACGAGGCGGGGGAAGAACGGCTTCTCCCGGAGAGCCGAGTAGTGCCGGCGCGCCAGCTCCTCGGTGACCAGCATCATCTTCATCGCGGCCAGCTTCAGCCCTCGCCGCTCGAGCCTTGTGATCACCTGTCCCGCGAGGCCACGCTGAACCGCGTCGGGCTTCACCAAAACCAGTGTCCGCTGCATGTAATCCGTCCTCCCGGTTAGCCAGTGAACTGCCTCCTCGGCACCCTCTCGAACTCCGCTCCGCGGATGTAGAACGGCTGAAGGTTCTCCGGACTGTCAGTCTCCCCACGACGAAGGCGCTCGTACGCCAGAGCTGCCAGCGAGGCCGGCCTCCGCGTCGGACGCGGCGCGTCCACGATCATCGCCGGCGAGCCCGGATGCTCCTCCGCAGTCTCCTTCAGCGATTGTGCTCCCTCGCCGCACACGAGGGTAGGGGAGCCGATCGATTGCAGGACCTCATCCCGCGTCGAGACCCACACCTCGGCACCATCCGCCTCGGACGAAGCCTCGTGAAGCTTCGCAACGTAAAGCGCCCGACGCCCAGCCTCGACGACCGCCAGAACAGGATACCCGAGGCCGGCGTACGGCTGGGCCTCGACCTCGAGCGTTCCCACGGCGACCAGCGGCAGTCGCCTGGCCGACGCTATCGCCTTTGCCAAGCTCATCCCAACCCGCAGCGCGCTGAACGCCCCTGGCCCCCTGGCCACGAAAACCGCCTCGAGGTCGGCCATCGAGACGCCCGCCTGGCTCATCACCTCCCGGATCGCGGGGGCCAGCTCGACCGAGTGATTCCGCTCGGAGCGCCAGGTCAGCTCTCGCAAGGTCTCCCCGCCGGCCGAGAGTCCAACCGCGGCGTACCTGGTCGACGTGTCGATCGTCAGCTCCATAGGCTATCCGCCGACACGCTCGGCCGTCACGGCCGTGATCATCTCTCCGTATCTCGGATGACCGGCCGTCAATCTCAGGCGGCGGGTGGTCTCGTCCACGCGCTCGATCTCCGTTTTGAGGTGATCGATCTCGAACAGTGGGGGTGCCCGCTCCGCCCACTCGACGACCGTCAGGCCGTCCCCCGACAGATACTCGTCGAGTCCCAGGTCCAGGATCTCTTCGACGGAGCCCAGCCGAAAGAGGTCGATGTGGTACAGCGGGATCCGGCCCCGGTACTCGGCGACCAGCACGTACGTCGGGCTCCGGGCGTGCTCGCTACCGTCCAGGCCCTGAAGTATCCCCTGCGTCAGACAGGTCTTCCCGGCTCCCAGAGCGCCGACCAGAAGAACCAGGTCTCCAGGCCGCGCACAGGCACCGAGGATACGGCCGACCCTCTGAGTATCCTCCGGCCCGTGGCTGATGACCTCGACGGGCTCCGGCACGTCGTCTGCCAATCCTTCTAGGATAGTCTACTCCGCTGAATGTCGCGGGGCGGGTCCCCTCGGCATCGAATCCGCCGTATTATAGTCTTGGGCCAATCGCGGCGACAACCGGAGGTCAGGATGAGAGCACTGGTGGTGTCCGACATCCACAGCAACCTGGAGGCTCTGAGGAGCGTGATCGACGACGCCGAGCGCCACGGCGGTTTCGACCGGGTATGGTCTTTAGGCGACCTGGTCGGCTACGGGCCGGACCCCGGTCCGTGTGTGGACTTGGTGCGCGAGTACCAGACTACCGGGGTGGCTGGAAATCACGACCTCGCCGCCGTCGGGAAGCTGAGCCTCGAGGCCTTCAACCGGCACGCGGCCGACGCCAACCGTTGGACGTCAACGCAGCTCGACGACGAGCAGACCGCCTACCTGCGCGAGCTGCCGCTGAAGGTGGAGACCGAGGACTTCACGATCGTCCACGGCAGTCCACGGGACCCGATCTGGGAGTACGTGATCTCGACCTCCGCTGCCGCAGCCGGCTTCCTCCACTTCGACACCGCCCGGTGCCTCGTGGGACACTCTCACGTGCCCTTCCTTTGTCAGCCGCAGGAGAGCGGCGTCGAGTTCCGTCCTTTCCCGGTCGATGCGCCCGTGGCACTGAGGACGGATCGCCTCATCATCAACCCAGGCAGCGTCGGGCAGCCGAGGGACGGCGATGCGATGGCCAGCTACGCGCTGTACGACGGCGACGACGGAACGATATCGCACCGTCGCGTCGAGTACGACATCCCCGCGACTCAGCAGAAGATGCGGGATCGTGGCCTGCCACAGTTCCTGGTTGACCGCCTCGCAGAGGGCCGATGACCCGTAGCGGCGGCCGGTCGATTATGGGAGGGAGAACTCCTCGTCCGGCTCCTCGTGCTCGTGCTCCTGCTCGGAGAACTCGGGCTCCTGAGCCAGGCGCGGGATGATCGCGCTGGAGCGGGTTGGCTTTTCCGGGCGCCGAGGCAGCTTGCCTATGGCATCTTTCAGCGCGGTCACCTCTTTGGCCGAGGTGAGTGCTACCAGGAGTCCCGTGATCCCGGCATTGCGAAACGCCTCCAGATCGGACGGGTCCAGGTCGACGGGCGTGGCCATGACGAAAGCCCCGTCCACCAGGGAGCGCTCCGCCTCGATGTCCATGAGCTTCTTAATCGTCAGCGGGTTCAGGTCACCGTCCGGGGTGAATGCCACCCCGTCGATCGGCAGCCCGTGGATGGCTCTGGCCATCTCCTCCGTGATGCCGGGACCCGTCGTCATGAGCTTGCCGAGCCCCTCGTCGCCCAACAGTCCGGCGGCCGAGCCCTCGACCTCGAACACGACGAAGTCGCATCCGGCCTCCCGAAGCTTGGCGGCCGTCTCCGTGTCGACGGTTCCGAGCTCGACGCCCCACAGCCGGTCCTTCAGCGTCTTGGAGGCCTTGTCCAGCGAGCCGTCCTTCCACTCAGTCAGCTTCAGCAAGAAGGCGTCGACGGGAGCGTCCGCGAGGCCCTTGCTCTTCGCCAGCTCGTTCGGGGTCAGCCGACCCATGATCGCGATACTGGGGGGTGCAGAATCGGCCCGCGAACGGCCGAATCCCAGCGGCGGCGGTGCTTGCAGCTCCACCTTCTCCAGCATCTGCATCAGCTTGCTCATCTTCTACCTCAGACAGTTTGTTTTGGTGGCCTCCGCCACGGACACTAGTTTAACACTCACAGGGAGTGGACAGCGTGCAGAGGAAGCCCGACACCCCTCTCCCTTAACCCCGAATCCACCGAAGACGTGAAGATGAGGTTGCTCCTGTGAATCAGCAGAAACCCGACCGGATGGGTGATGAGGGCCACAGCAAAGGGAGGCGATATCCGGGCACGATTTGGGTAAATGGGGCCGGGCTGTCTTCAGCCGCCGCGGGGAGACCTGGTGACCTCTGGGGACTTGGCGTAGGGCGAGATGGCGGGGAGAGGACGCGGCGAGAGGTGCTCGCGGACCGGACTGGCGCGAGTTTGCGGGGACGTTCGGTTGGGCGGATGGCGGGTCAGTTGCGGACGGGCGCCGTCAGGCTGGGAGTGGAATCGCTCGCAGCCGTGCCAGGGCGCGACTGAACTGGGTTTCCCAAGGCCAGCGCTGTGGCAGATGCAGGGTGAGGCGGCGTGCCGAGCGGGTGAGCCGTCCGGCCAGGGAGAAGAACCGTCGCCGAAGGGTCTTGGTGGTCGCGATCTGCTCGCCCAGACCGATCCGCGCCGTCCAGCGGGCCAGGTTGTGGGCCATCACCTGTACCGCCAGCCAAGCGCCGTTGGCGGCGAAGCGGCCGGACGGCATGTGGTTCAGACCGACGCCGTACTTGAGGTCTCGAATGGCGTTCTCGATCTCGGCGTGGCGGCGGTGGTCGGCCTCCAGTTCCAGGGTCTCTCCGTCCCGGTCGGTGATGAAGCCGTGATAGCTGTAGGTGGCGAAGAGGGCCAGTTGGGAACCGGGCGTGGGCTTCACCCGCCGGACGATGAGCCGCACCGGTGCGGCGCCGGGCTCAGTCCGGAAGGGGGTGTAGGTGGTCTGCGCCACATCGGCGGCGCCGTCCATCCAGTAGGGGACCGGCGTCCAGTCTGCATCGGGAATCGCCTCGATCAGGTTCCGCAGGCTTTTGTGCTGGCGGATGGTGATGGAGAAGCGGACATCCATCTCACGACAGGCGGCGACGAGAGCGTGGGCGTAGAAGCCGCTGTCGGCCCGCGCCGTAAGTTGCCCGCTGGCCCCGGCACGGCGAACCCGGCTCACCGTTTCACGCAGGAAGTGGGCGGCGCCCCGAGCGGTGTTGGCGCGGCCCTCGCGCAGCCGGGACATCAGCACGTCGCCGGTGCCGGCGGCGACGGCCAACAGGGGGTGATAGCCCCGCTTGCCGGTATAGCCGTGGTGGCGCGCTCCCTCCTTGGCCAGTCCATAGGTCTCGCAGATGGTCGAGCCCAGGTCGATGGTCAGGGGCGAGTCGCCGGGTCCGGCCCCAGCGGCCCAGGCCCGGGCCAACAACTGGCGGCTCACGCGGTCGAGTTGACGGACATGCCCCCACCGGAAGCTGCGCAGGAAGGTCCCCAGGGTGGATGGCGCCTTGACCACGCAGCCTAGAACACCGACCGTCCCACCAGCGCGCAGCGCATCGGCGTCGTCGATGCAGTCGCCGCCAGCCAGCGCGGAAGCGACCAGCGTCAGCATCTTGTCCCCCGTGTTCGCCCGTCCCGGCGCGCCGCCGAGGTCAAGGTGATGGTCGACGAGTTCTCGCAGGCCCAGGTGCCGGGCGAGGGTGGCCGGCACGAGCAGGCCGGCATTGGCCACCAGGCGATGGTCGTCAAAGAGGATGCGGATACGGTCGGGTTTGTTCTGTGGCAGCATCTATTGGGTGCTCCTTGTTTCCGCGCGGGTTTCTGTTCCAACCTCCCATTATCCCAGATTCAGAGGAGCACCCTCTAGCTTCTTCATGGGCTGTCCCCAAGGCCGTCCTTCGGTGGATTCGGGTTAACGCAAGATGGACGACGTGGGCCGGAACCAAACGCGCGTGCCGAGGTTGGAAAACCCCCTCGCCGGGAGTCTGAGGATGTCCCTAAGAAAGCCCTTTCCCCTTTGTCCAGCCAACGGCTTAGGGTGAAAAAGGGAGGTGCAGAGGGGACGTCGCCCTCTCGCCGGTCCGCCTCAGGCATGAGAAAGGGGGTGTGCAGATCCCGGCTTGTCGGGATTGCCGGGAGTCTGAGGGTGCCCCGCAGAAACCCCTCTTCTGGACGGGGACGTTATCCTCCCCTCAGTGAAAGCGAAACGCAGGTGAACCCCATGGAGTTCAACAAGCACGATGGCGGACCACTCCAGTATCTAGTCGCCGAGCCGGACGGCTACGACCCGGACCGGCGCTACCCGATGATTATCCTCCTCCGCGGATTCGGCGCCCACATGGGAGACCTTGCCGGACTCAGCCACGAGATCGACACCGGCGGCTACGTGTACGCCTTCCCCAACGCGCCGCTGTCGATGCGGGGCGGGACGGGATACGCCTGGTTCCCTTTCGGCGAGGCTGGAGAGGACGAGGCAGCCGCCGAGTCGGACGGTCTGCTCACCGAGTTCATCAAGGAGGTGCTGGACCGATACAACGTCGAGCCCGGCCGCGCCATCCTGGGAGGCTTCTCACAGGGTGGGATGATGACCCTCCGGGTCGGGCTCTCCACACCCGATCCGTTCTCCGGGCTGGTCGTACTGAGCTCCAGGCTGCCGGACCCCGACGGGCCTCTTGACACCTCGCCCGCAGATCCGCCGATACCGATCTTCATGGCTCACGGAACACTCGATCCGATCGTGCCGGTCGACGACGCCCGGCGGTCCCGGCGGACGCTCGAGGCGCGGGGCTATCGTCCCGACTACAGGGAGTACGAGATGGCGCACCAGATCTCCGGTGACGTGATTGACGACCTGGTGCCCTGGATTCACCGGGTGCTGCTGCCCGGCGACGGCGCCGCCGTTGACCCACCGGCGGGTATGGACTAACATCCGCAGATGATCACCAACAACATCGTAAGAAAGATGGAGCGGGGCGAGACGGCGCGCGGCTGCGTGCTCGTCTTCCCCTCTGCCGAGCTGGTGGAGCTCCTGGGCATCGCCGGCTTCGACTTCATCCACGTTGACGGCGAGCACGGCTCCTTCAGCCCGGATTCTGTCGACGCGATGTGTCGTGCCGCCGCCGGCGCCGGCCTTACCACCACTGCCCGCGTGCCCAGCCTGGAGCCGTCCGTGATAAACCAGTTCCTGGACCGGGGCGTACTGGGGATCGTCGGTCCCCACATCGAGACCGCCGACCAGGCGCGAATCCTGGCCGGCGCCTGCCGGTTCGGTCCTCGGGGTGACCGTAGCTGGGGCGCCGGACGGGGAACCCTGTATAACGACCCGGCCTCGATCGAAGACAGCAGCGGCTCCAGAGTCAAGCTGATGGACCGGGCAAACTCCCAGATGCTGGTCGTTGCGCAGCTCGAGACCGTCACGGCCATCGACAACCTGGAAGCCATCCTGGACGTCGATGGCATCGACGCCTTCACCTATGGCCCCAACGATCTGGCTCAGTCGATGGGCCAGCCCGGCCAGCCCGGTCACCCCGACGTCGTCAAGCTGATGCGCACGACGACGGATCGGATCCACTCGGCGGGCCGCAAGATGCAGTCCGACATACAGGAGACCGTCTACGCGCCTGCCATGATACTCGAAGGCGCGCGCCGGTTTCTGAGCGACAAGCCATGACGCCTGGTGGTCGCCAGGCCCGACCCCGGATCGCGTAGGGGCGCACGACGGCGCGCCCGGTCCCTTCCCATCGCAGGGGCACACCCAAATCGCCCGGGTGGTCCCTCGTAACGGGGTTCCAAAGGGGGGCGTGGCCCCCCTTTGCGGGGTATGGGGCGTCCCCACACCTTCCGGGCGGGCGGGTGGGACAGAACGCGTCGGCTTCTGGAGTGGCCGAGGGGTGGAACCCCCATGCCGGGAGTCTGAGGGTGTCCCTCAGTTAGTACTTTTCCCCTTCCCGGCGGGGAGGGGCCCCAAAGCGTGATCTAGCAGAGGAGGAAATACAATCATGGCAACAATGACCGCAGCGCTGTTCGACGGCAAGGGACACATGAACGTCGTCGAGATGGACCGGCCGAAGCCCGGACCGGGCGACGTCCTCATCCGAATCCGCGAGACCGGTATCTGCGGCTCGGACCTTATCATCTACACCGACCTGACCACCCCGGAGAAGATCCCTGCCGGGCACGAGGTCGCGGGCGAGATCGCAGAGGCCGGGCCGGGAGTCGACGCCAGGAGGGTGGGCGAGCGGATCGCGATCGAAACCATCGGACACGGCCTCGCGTGCAACGATTGCTGGTACTGCCGGATGGGTCAGTACACTCACTGTCAGAACAAGGCCCCGGACCAGGGCGGCGGGTACGCTCAGTACATCAGCCGCCGGGCCTTCGGCTGCTACCCGGTGACCGACAGGGTCTCCTGGGAGCAGGCGGCTCTGGTGGAGCCGCTCGCGGTCTCCATCCACGCCGTCCGTCTGGGGCGGATGATGGGCGACGAAACGGTCGTCGTCCTGGGCTCCGGAACCATAGGACTCACCGCCGTGGCCGCCGCGCGGGCGCTGGGCGCGGGCACGGTGCTGGCCTCGGCACGCCACGAGCACCAGGCCGCGATGGCCAAGAAGCTGGGCGCCGACGTCGCCCTGCCGCCCGAGAGCAAGGAGTTCCACCAGGCGATCCTGGACGCCACCGACGGGCGGGGAGCAGACATGACTCTCGAAACCGTCGGCGGAAAGAGCGACGCCATCGTCAAGGAGGCGATCGAGGTGACCCGGAAGCAGGGCCGGATCATGACCCTTGGCAACTTCCCGGTGCCCGTCTCCCTCCACTGGCTCGATCCGCTGCTCAAGGAGCAGGCGATCATCTTCTCCGCCTGCTACGGAATCATCGACGGGCGTCACGACTACGAGGTGGCGATCGATCTGATGGACTCGGGCAAGGTCGACCTTGGGCCGATGGTCACCCACCACTACCCGCTGACCGACATCCAGAAGGGGTTCGACACCGCCTACAACAAGAAGACCGGGTCGCTCAAGGTCCACATCGACCAGCAGAAAGACTAGCATCCCAGGCCCTTACCCTCTACCTTTTCGAAGAGACCTCCGGCCTGGGATGGAAAAGCCCATCGTAGTTCATGCTTCGAGCGACCAATTGGGTGGCTGTGCCGACAGGACCAGTACAGGACAGGGACGGATGAGCGACCGAAAACTTCTTGAGAAGATCGCAGACGGGCTGGCGCACGGGGAGTACTCTCTGCTGGCGGGGGCAGGGGCTTCTCTCGGTGCAATCGGAGGCGACGGCCGGGCCCTACCATCTGGGCCGGAACTACGCGATGCGCTAATCAAGGACTTCGATATCGACACGGGCGGGGAGAGCATCTCCCTAGCCCGAGCGTACGACCATTTGTCCCGCCGTGACCGGACCGGCGTCAGCAAGTACCTCAAGAGCTGGTTCACGGGATGCAGACCTTCTTGGCAGGGACTGCTGGCCGAATTCAACTGGCATCGAATCTGGACATTGAATATCGATGACGTACTGGAGATCGCATTCCAGGCTCAGGGCCGACCGTTGCAAACGTTCGGATGGAGACAGCGATTTGTCGACCGGAACTGGTCCCGCTCAAGCCAGATCATTCACTTACACGGCTCAGCGGCACAACTTTTGGACCCAGAACGGGCTGACGAGCCGCTCGTGTTCTCAATCCAGGAATATGCCCGGGCGCTGGCCGATGCGCGGTCGTGGCACGGAGTTTTTTTCGATGAGTTCGCCGAACGGCCTTTCATAATCATTGGCGCGAGACTGTCTGAAGAGTTTGATCTGGCCGAATTGCTCAATAGTGGGACGGCGGCCGAGCGGCAGACTGGATTTCCTTCGGTAGTTGTCACGCCAACGCTCACTGCTCTAAGGAAACAAGAGCTTTTCGCCCTAGGAACGCTCTGAACAAGTCAGACGGGATGTGGCAGAGTAAGGGCTGGCCCCACCTCATGCCGATGGAGGGCGGAAACGATGGACCAGCCGACGTTCGCGGACTTGGAATACCAAGGCAAGAAGCGCAAGACCCGCCGGGAGTTGTTCTTGGAGCGGATGGATGGGCTCATCCCTTGGCAGCGATTGGAGGAGCGTATCCGCCCGTGCTACCAGGAATATGACCCCAGGCCGGCCGCGGGCGGCGGCCCTATGCGCTCTCGGTGATGCTGCGCATTCACTGTGTGCAACTCTTCTATAACCTGAGCGATCCCGGCATGGAGGACCTCCTCTATGAGGCCGAATCGGTGCGCCGGTTCGCCGGGCTGCGACTGTCGGAAGCGTTGCCGGACGAGACCACCATCCTCAACTTCCGTCATCTCCTCGAAAGCCACGAGCTAGGCCAAGGCCTGTTCGAGGAGATCAACCGCCATCTGGAAGCCCAGGGACTGCGGCTGCGTGAAGGGACGATCGTGGACGCCAGCATCATCGAAGCGCCGTCGTCGACGAAGAATCGGGGAGGCGCGCGGGACCCGGAGATGCATCAGGCGAAGAAGGGGAATGAGTGGCACTTCGGGATGAAGCTGCACATCGGAGTGGACGCGGATACGGGCTTGGCGCATAGCATGACGACGACGGCGGCGAACGTGAACGACGTGACCGAAGCCCACCGGCTGCTGCACGGGATGGCCCAGAGGCGCAGGCGTGGGGCGATGCGGGGTATCAGGGAGTCCAGAAGCGGGAGGAGCATCGGGAGCGACGGGTGGAGTGGCAGGTGGCGATGCGGCCCGGTCTGCGCCGGCACCTGAGTCCCGGGAGTCAGGAGGCGCTGGGGGAACATCGCAAGGCGTCGGTCAGAGCGAAGGTAGAGCATCCGTTCCTGTATGTGAAACGGCGCTTTGGCTATGCGAAGGTGCGGTATCGTGGCCTGGCCAAGAACACGCAACGGCTGGTGCTGCTGCTGGGGATGGCCAACCTGCTGATAGCCGCGGGCGGCCAAGCTCGGTGAGAGGGCCAACGGTGACCATTCCCGGCAGCGCTCCCTCCCCAGCCTCTCTTCCCCAACCGCGAATGAGGCGTGAGGGCTGCGGCCTGGGCTCCCCGATCCCAGTCGGCGCGTCGCCGGAGGGTCGAAGCGCCTCCCGTACCCGCCCATTCCAGTAGAATCCGGCTCACCCTTAGTTGTTCAGAGGCCCTAGGCCTCACCGTCATCGAGAGCGACGGCGAGACATTCGTTCGGACCCTGCTCGAACACTATCGAACCGCCATACAAAGTCTAAGCGGGGAGTATGGTGGAGCGATTTCCCCGGAACTTGCCAAGTTCCTGCAGCAATTCATTGACCTCCGTTCTTACGATCCGTCGGGCGTTCAGACAACTCGTGACTTCTACGCCGGATACGAACCCACCTGGGGCACTATTGCGGCTGACGACGACGCGATTCTACAACTAAGTGAGCAGGTGGCGACCGCGGTCGGTGCAGCTGCGGTGGCTGATGAGGTGACCCAGCAGGTCTATTTTCTCTCGGGCCGGCCCGGAACTGGCAAGTCCACAATATTACTCCGTGTCGCACAAACTTTGATAGGCTTGGGCGTCAGACCCTTCCTGTTCCGGGCCGACGAAGGTATCGACGTTGAAGCCGTGGTGCATTGGCTGCGAACCGTACCCCGAACTGTCTTGCTCTTCGACGATTGCGCGGATTTTGCGCGCGCAATCCAGCGCCTTTCGGAGACCTGTCGTGAGGAGAACGTCAGACTGCTTGCATTCGGGACGGAGCGGACGGGAAGGATCAGGGCGATACGGGACGCGATTTCATCAACTTTCCTCCGACCGGATCCACCCTACGTGAGTGGTCGGTTGTCGGATTCGGACATAGGAACCCTACTGGACAAGCTCAACAGCCGCGGTCGTCTCGGCCACATTACTCGGTTCTCCCCGGATCGCCAGCGATCGTACTTCATGCAAACAGCGGGGCGCAGGCTCTTCGAAGGGATGGCAGGGCTTGAAGGGGGGTTGGGCTTCAATCTGAAGGTGCGAAGAGACTACGACAACCTAAGCAGCGACAGTGGCAGAGTAGCATACGCCGCCGCTTGCATAGCGTACGAACTAGGAGTGGCGTTGCCACCAGGCACAGCATGTGAGGTGGCAGGGATGCGAACGAGGGAACTGGTGGCTTTCGTGGAAGCAGACGGCGCGGATCTGCTTGAACTCACCCGCGGTGGTCTGAGGCCTCCACACCGGATAACCGCTTCACTCTTGGTTCGATTGTTGCCACGCCCCGTGCGGTTTTCGATCACATTGTCAACGATCAAGGCTCTGGCACGGCACGTCGACAGGCAGGCGATCTCGAGCATGACTCGCCCCTACCGGCTAGTTAGACAGTTGATGGATCAGGAGACCGTTGTTCGTCACGTAGGGCGGGAAAGAGCAAGCGAGTGGTACGACCAGATTAGAGAAGAGTATAGTTGGAACAGCCGATATTGGGAGCAACGCGCGCTCCTGGAATCCCGACTCGGAGACCACACCGCTGCTAGGTCGTACGCGGAGAGGGCTTTACGAATTCAGGCACACCCCGTCACTTTTAATACGCTTGGTACCGTCCTAATGCGTATTGCCATCGACAGGAATGACGTTCAGACTTTGCTTGCTGCCATCGAGAATCTGGAACGCGCTCGAAAGACCCCAAACTGGGAGGCGTCTGAACATCCGTATGTGACGTTCTTCACCTCCATCATTCGCTTCGGGCAAACTTGGGGACTTGATTCCATTCCCCAGAGGGTTCGCTCGACATGGACGAGTTGGTTCCGAGAGGCGAGTTCAACCCCGGCATTCTCACATGCAGGGGGGAGAAGTCTCCTTCGCGGATGGCAACGCCAGTGGCTCGAATTGGCGAGCTAGCCCTCAACCATTTGTGACCACGGAGTTGCGCTCGCGGCTCGTCGAATGCCGCGGGTCAGACGCTCGCCGCTAACCTATGAAGAAGACCCTTCCTCAGCCTCAGGCTCAGGCTCGCCCTGGGGCCCGGCCGCCGCAGCCTCGGTCATCAACCGCACCTGATCGGCGATCCATCGCTTGATCGCGTCGAGCGACGGCGGCGCGACGTAGAATACCTGGATGTCCGTCGGGAAGGTGACCCGGTGGTCCTCCCGAATGAACAGCACCCCGACGTCGTTCTCCTCCAGGCTCTCGTCGATTGACCTCGCGATGTGGTCGTTGCGTCTCTTGGATGACTCCTGCAGCCCCTCGAACGCCTTGTTGTAGACCGCTTCGCTGACGAGGCCGATGGACATGACCCGGCGCCAGTCGGAGCTCTCCTCGACGGCGGCCCTGTCCTCCGTCGGCTCCAGCTTCGCCGTCGACCGGCAGATCGCCTGGATGAATGAGTACCCCTGAGGATTGAGGCTCTCGATCATGCCGAGACCCTCGTCGCCCCCGTCGAAGACCGTCTCGTGGTACACCCGGGTGACAGAGCCGAAGCCGCGCTCCAGCTTCTGGACGTGGTCGCGGACCTCCGACCAGTAGCGCTCGACGAGCTGCCGTCCGCCCGCGGGCGCGTCTGGACCCAGCGGGAACGTGGGGACCAGGAAGAGCTTCCTATTGTCTTTGTATAGCGAGGCCTCAGGCTTGGGGATCTGGACGAACGGGGTCTTTCCCTGGGCCTCTTCGTCGAGCTCCTCGGTCTCGGAGCTCCCCTCGGGCGGCTCCGCTTCAGCCTCCGCGGACTCGGTCTTGGGCTCCGTGGGCTTCTCTTCAGGCTCTGGGTCGTGCCCAGGCTTTCCCTGAGCCTCCGCGGACTCCGACTGGGGTTCCTGCTTCTCTTCTTCGGTCAAGGGTCGTCACCGCCTTCGGCGTCAGTCTACGTCCGGGACCACCAGGTCGTCCAGCAGGGTCCGCCAACGGCCAGGGCCTTTTCAAAGTCCGATCGTTGGCCATCCAGCGTGTGGTTCCGCAGCTCCAACGTTCCTGAGCAGGGGGGGGGGGGCGCATAGGGCATGCACCGGGCCCCGGCCGGGGGTTCCGAAGAGGGCAAAACCCCCTTTGCAGGGTTTGGGGTGCCCCAATCCATTGGGCGGGTTGGGGGGAGAACGAAACGGCCCTACACAACGGCCGCTTCTGTTGACTGAACTAGCACACGCGTGCTATTATATCCATAGAGGATCGACCGAGCGGTCGGTCCCTCTCTTTGTCACAGCCCCCATCGACCAATCCGCGCCATGTTGTCATTCTGAGCGGCAGCAAAGAATCTGGGGAGGCGGAGCCCACGCCGCCTGCGCCCGATCCGGCCATCCCAGATCGTCCCCCCGCCGCAGGTGGACTCCCGAGCAAAATGGAACACTTTGGGACACTTTGAAACAGAAGAACCTGCTCGCTGCCTGTTTCGCCGCTCGTCAACCCCTCCTCACCGCGTCGCCGCCTCGTCGAGGATGTCTCAAAGCGGCCCGATTCTGCCCCAAATCTGTTTCAGAATCTTCCTTTCCCGACCCAGAGTGTCTCATTCCTGTCCCATCGATCTTCTCGATGCGAACCGCACACACCTTGTACTCTGGAATCTTGGAGCTGGGGTCGACGGCCGAGTTCGTCAGGAAGTTCGCCGCCGACTCCTGCAGCTTCACGAACGGGACGAAGACCTCCCCGGCCCGCATCCTCTCCGAGTAGAGCGCTCGGCCCTCCAGCTCACCGCGGCGGGACGCCACCCGAATCCACTCGCCGTCGGCCACGCCGTATCGCCGCCCGTCCTCCGCGCTCAACGCGATCTGAAGCTCCGGCGACCTCGCCAGCAGGCCGGTCGCACGCTTGGTGATCGTGCCGCCGTGCCAGTGATACAGGATCCGCCCGGTGTTGAGGATCAGCGGGAACCGCCGGTTCGGCATCTCCTCGGCTGCGGGCCCCTGCTCGAACGCGACGAACTTCGCTCTGGACCCCCGTGGGAAATCGGAGGCGTAGAGGAAGCGCGTCCCCGGATGGCTCGGGTCCGGACACGGCCACTGGATGCCGCCCTCGGCCTCCAGCCGCTCGTACGAGATCCCGGACACGATCGGCATCAGCCCCGCCATCTCGGCCCAGATCTCTGACGGGTGGGCGTAGCTGAACTGGTCTTCGAGGCCCAGGCCCAGACGCCGGCTGACGCGCCGTCCGAGATCGCAGACGATCTCCCAGTCGGCCCGGCTCTGGCCCACCGGCTCCACCACCTTCCTGACCCGCTGGACGCGCCGCTCGCTGTTGGTGAACGTCCCGTCCTTTTCCGCGAAGGTGGTCGCGGGAAGCACCACGTCGGCGATCTCGGCGGTCTCGTGCATGAAGATGTCCTGGACGACCAGGAACTCGAGGTTCTTGAATGCCTTCTCGGCGCGGTGGAGGTCTGGCTCGCTCAGAAGCGGGTTCTCGCCGGTGATGTACATCGCCTTGACCCGGCCCTCCATCGCCGCCTCGACCATCTCGGTCACGACGAGGCCGGGCCTCTCGGGAAGAGACCGGCCGCCCCACGCCGCCTCGAAGTCGAGCCGGGCGTCGCCGTCGATGCTCCGGTACCCGGGAAGGTTGTCGGGCAGGCAGCCCGAGTCGCCACAGCCCTGGACGTTGTTCTGTCCCCGGAGAGGCGATATGCCACTGCCCGGCTTGCCGAGCTGGCCGGCGACGAAGGCCAGGTTGAGGAGGCTGTGAGCGTTGGCCGTGCCGTTGGTGTGCTGCGTGATCCCCATCCCCCAGATCAGGCACGACCCGCTGAACGGCGGGCTCGCGTAGAGCCGGGCCGCCTCGGCGATGTCCTCGGCCGGCACGCCCGTGATACGCTCGGCGTACTCGAGACCGTACCCGTCGATCACCTGCCTCCACTTCTCGAAATCCTCCGTACGACGCTCGACGAAATCCCTGTCCCACAGACCGCTGTCCAGGACGACCTTGGCCATCCCGTTCAGCAGCGCGACGTCCGTCCCGGGGCGAGGCCTCAGCCAGAGGTCGGCGAAATCGCACATCTCGATCCGGCGCGGGTTTATCACGATGAGCTTGGCGCCTCGCTCGACGACCGCGCGCCGCATCCTGGACGCCGCCACGGGATGATTCGAGTTGGCGTCCGACCCTATGATCACCAGGCAACCAGCCTCCTCGTAGTCGATGTACGAGTTGCTGGTCGCGCCGCTGCCGAGCGAGGTCAGCATCGCCCCGACCGACGGCGAGTGGCACAGCCTGGTGCAGTGGTCGATGTTGTTGGTCTCCAGCAACAGCCGGGCGAGCTTCTGCTGGACGTAGCCGTCCTCGTTGGTCGCCTTGGCCGAGCAAAGCGTCGCAAAGGAATCTCCTCGATGCTGGACCAGCCGGTCGGCGACCAGGTCCAGAGCCTCGTCCCACGAGGCGGGCCTGAGCTCGCCATCCCGCCGTATCAGCGGTGTGGTCAGCCGGTCCTGGTGGTGGACGAACGTGTAGCCGAAGCGTCCCTTGACGCAGAGCATCCCGACGCTGGACTGGTTTTCGGGGTCGTCGAGCACCTCCAGGATGCGGTCCCGCTCGTCGACCTGGGCCTTGATGCCGCAGCCGACGCCGCAGTACGGACAGGTCGTCGTGACAGACTTCGCGGTCCGGGGCGGCGGCTCCTTGACCCGGATGGCGCCGGTCGGACAGACCGACAGGCACTGGCCGCACGTCGTGCAGACAGAGTCGACCAGCGGGCGGTCCATGAACGTGCCTATGCGGCTCTCGGTGCCGGAGCCGAGGAAGTCGATGGCGCCGATGAACTGGTGCCCGTCCTGGCACGCCTGGGCACACCGGCCGCAGAGGATGCAGGAGTCCATCGCGATGTCGAACACCGGGTTGCTGGAGTCGGTGTCTTCGCGCTCACGTCCGGACCATCGCGGGCCGGACAGATCGTGCTGCTCGGCGGCGATCGAAAGCTCCTGATAGCTCGTGGAGCCGTTCTCGGGCATCATCGCCATCGTCAGCTCGATGACCCCGCTCCTGATCTTCCGGACCTCCTGGGAGTCGGTCGAGACCTTCATGCCGTCGGACGCGGGCACCGAGCACGAGGCCGGGAAGCCACGAGTGCCCTCGATCTGGACCAGGCACGTCCGGCACGCGCCGATCGGCTTCATGTCCGGGTCCTTGCAGAGCTGTGAGATGTACGTCCCCGACGCGTTGACGGCATCGAGCACCGACGCACCGTCCGGCACCGCGACATCGCTTCCGTTGATCGATAGTGTCAGAGTCATGGCTTGGCTCCCTGAGTCGGCGGATTTTCATCTTCGAGGGCTTGCTTGACGTGATTCTCGACACGCGCCACCAACTGATGCACCCCTTGGATATCATGTTCACCAAGGTACGCAACCAAATAAGACTTTCCGTTACCAAACTGCTCGGCGGCTCTGATCGCGTCGGGGCCTGTTGGAACCGGATAGTGTCCAGCCCGTTTGCAGTACCTAGACAACCTGCGAAGCAGATCTTCTTCGCGAATATCGGCCGTAAGGCCGATTCGCCGGACAAGGCGTGTCACGTCGTGGTTTTTGGGAAGAACGGATGGAAGCTCCGTTATCACCTTATTCTTCTCTTTCACCTTTTTACGGGACGCCCGCTCTCTCCTGCCGAGTTCCGCCTTACATAAGTCCTCGATAGCGTACGCCACCAGCATCAAATAAACGCCCTGCAAGTCGGGGCGAGGTTCCACGGTTTCGCCCATCGTTTGCCCACGGTGGCAATCCCACTGCTTGCGAACTTCGGGCTCCAAGAGTTCGGCCGCGGCCACGAGGTCATCCGCCTTGCGAAGCCACAGCTCTGGCCAAAGTAACTTCTCCGTGTACTGAATGACCAGAGGTAGTTGGCTGGCTGTCAGCTTCTTACCAGACACGTGCAATATCTCCCATCAGGGCATCCCTGCCATTGCAGCGATGTCGCCGTCTCTCTTGTCACCCTGAACGGAGTGAAGGGTCTGGGGCGGTCGGGGCAGCGCGTCGTAGGGGGGCACGGCGTGCGCCCTGCACCCACCCCAGATTCTTCGCCTGCTACAGCTCCTCCAGGATTCGATGATAATCCTCGATAGCCAGTCTCATGTCCCGCAGAATCTTCCGCAGAAGAGGCCGCACAATGACCGTAGAACCGTGATCGGGAATCACCACGATCTGTCCCTCCGCGTTGCGGAACGAGTTGTGGCTTCCCGCTCGGCGGACCCACTGGAAGCCCGCCGCCTCTGCAACTTTGCCCAGCTTCCGATAGTCGACCAGGCGCAACTTGGTCAAGCGGTGACTTCAACTCGCCATGTGCCCACGAAGTCGGGCAGAGGCTCATCTGGCTGGGCGGTCTCCAGGTAGGCGCGAATGGCCTCTTGTACATTGGTCTCCAGTGTAGGCAGGTCCGGGGCCTGCGTATAACAGCCGGGTAGCTCCACCACCTCGGCCACAAGCCATTTGCTTTCGGGGTCCCGTTCAACCACCACTGTAAAGGTCCTCTTCATGGCCGTTTCCTCTTTTCCATGTTCCCCCCTAAGACACTCCAGCCTTTCTAGAAATCTCGGCGCCGAAGAAGTGCAGGGCGCTGGTGATGGGCCCGCCGGCCGCCTGGCCTAGACCGCACAGCGAGGCCGCACCCACGACCTCGGCAAGGTATTGCAGCTCCTCCAGGTCGTTGGGGGAACCCGCTCCCGAGATGAGGCGATCGATGGCCTCGACCATGCGGGGCGTTCCCTCCCGACATGGGGTGCACTTGCCGCACGACTCGTCGGCGTTGTATGCGGCCAGGCTCCTGACCGCGTCAAGCACCGGGACCCTGTCGTCGAGCGCTATCACCCCTCCGGCCCCGAGCATCACGCCGGACTCGTGGATCATACCCGGCCTGATGGCCGTGTCCAGCATGGACTCGGGCAGCACGCCGCTGGACGGCCCGCCAACCGCAATGGCCGACAGGCGGCGGCCATCGGCGAGCCCTCCGCCGATGTCGAAGACGATCTGCCGCAGTGTCGTGCCCATCGGCACCTCGGCGAGACCGGGTCGCCGCACCGATCCGCTCAGGCTGACGATCTTCGTGCCGCTGCCGCTCTCGTCGCCGATCTCGGCGAACGCCTTCGCGCCATGTGTGAGGATGAACGGAACGCTGGCCAGCGTCTCAGGATTGTTGATAACCGTTGGGCTGGACAGCAACCCGGACTCCGTGGGGAACGGCGGACGCAGCCGTGGCTCGCGGCGGTAGCCCTCCATCGTGTTGAGCAGGGTCGTCTCCTCGCCGCAGACGTATCCGCCGGCGCCACGCCGGATTTCCACGCGAAGGCCGAACTCCGATCCCAGGATGTCGTCGCCCAGGAGGTTTCGGTCCTCGGCATCGTCGATGGCCTTGCGCATCCGCCCCGCGGACAGACCGGCCTCGGCATTGATGTAGATGAAGGCTTTTTCCACGCCCGACGCGTACGCCGCGATGGCCATGCCCTCGATAATCCGGTGGGGCACGCCCTCCATGAGATGACGGTCCTTGAAGATTCCCGGCTCTCCCTCCTCCGAATTGACGACCAGGTACCGGGGTGAGCGGTCGGTGGACCGGACCGCCCGCCACTTCAGAGCCGCCGGAAAGTACGCACCACCCCGGCCCCGCAGGCCGGACTCTTTCACCTCGTAGATCACCTGATCCGGTGTCATCGACAGCGCCCTGGCTAGGCCCGAGTAGCCGCCCGTTTCGAGGTACTCGTCGATGCCTTCGCCGTCCAGCTCTCCGCATCTGTCGAGGGCGACCCGGCGCTGGCCCTCGAACGATTTCGCGGAGATATTCGATGGCGTGCTTGGGAATGCGGACCCGGCACGGATTCGGGTTGCGACCTCCTCGGCGTCCTCGGGGCTCACCCGAGCGAGGTGCTCGTGGCCTCCCGACGGCCAGGCTAGGACGATCTGGGGCGCGTCGTGGCACGCGCCGTCGCATCCGGTCCTGACCAGGTGGACCGCATCTCCCATCAGCCGAGCCAGCGTGTCGGCCAGATCACCGGCGCCGACGGCCTGCGAGCAGTGGCCGACCTGGACCGCCACTCGTGGTCTGCCGGCACGAGCAGCGTCGAGGCCGGCGATCGCCGATCGCCGCAGTTTCTCGAGGGCTGGTCGGGTCCCCTGATCGCTCATGATCCGAGGACCTGTTCAAGAGCGTCCCTGACCGAATCGGCCGTGGCCCGCCCGTGCCAAACGCCGTCCAGCTCCACGGCCGGAGCGACCCCACAGAGGAAGCCGCACGCGGTCTCTTCCAGAGTCGCGGACGGGGTTCCACTCTCGTCGGAATCCAAGGAATCGAGAAATTTATCCGTGCTTTCGAAAATCTCGCGGGCGCCGACGATCGCGCAGCTCAGTCCGGTGCACACCCGCACCACGTGGTCACCGGGTCTCTCCACCCGGAGCTCGGTGTAGCTTGTCGCCGCACCGTAGACCTCGCTCGCCGGGATGCCCAGGTGCCAGCCGACGACCTCCATACCCCAGTCGGGGAGGTACCCGAACTCGTCGTGGATGAAGTGGAGCGCGGGCAGGAGCTGCCCATGCTCCCGCGGGAATTTCTCCTTGAGGGTGGCGCGTAGGGCTTTTCGATCTTCAATCATGAGGGGACGTCAGCTGACCGTCACGGCCTCCGCGACGAGGTCCTCGAGTCCCAGCTCTCGAATCTTCTCGTCCGGGACCAGGCCGTCGGGGGTCCAGCCGCGGGCGGCATAGTAGTCGCCGATCATCTTGCCGAGCTCTTCGGATGTCAGTCCCACGCCGGCGACGACGCCGGTCGGCAGCTTCTCCGTCAGGGTCCGGTGAGGCAGTGTGTCGTCCGCGGCGGTCCAGCCCTCGCGGATGTTGAAAAGCTTCTTGACGGTGCTTATCCGCTCCCCGGCCAGTCTCAGCTCGCCGGGGGTCATCGACCACCCGGTGACGCGCTCGTAGATGTCGGCGGACTCCTCGATCAGGTCGGCGAACGCCTTGCGGAGGAACTTGCACCAGGCCAACGAGTCCATAATGGACGAGAGATCCTCGCCCTCGGCGGTGATGCGGCCCCGCTGGTCGTCGACGCCGAGTCTGTCGACGCGCGACGAGAAGTCCGCCTCGTACGCAGACGAGCGGTTGTGGCAGGCGCCGCGAGTACTGACCGCCAGCCCGAGGGCCATCGTCTTGAGGCTGCGAGGCTCGTATCCGGGCATCTCCAGCCCTTTGACGTGCATCGCCCAAGCGTCGGAGCCTCGGCCGACGCGACGGGATGCGATGCGGCTCCCCTCGGCCAGCAGATCGCCGATGCCGCGCCGCTCGGAGATCATGCTCAGGCAGGCCAGTAGACCCTCGCCGTCGCCGAACCTCAGGTCGAAGCCAGCCGCGACGTCAGGATCGAGGACCCCCCTCTCGAAGGACTCGATGGCCCAGGCAACCGTCGCGCCCGCGCTGATCGTGTCCATGCCCGTCTCGTCGCAGATGCGCGAGGCCCGCAGAACGGCATTAGGATCGGACACGCCCACCAGCGGCCCCAGCGCGAACGCACTCTCGTATTCGATTTTGCCCTGAGCCTTCGGGCCGCCGTCGTTCGTGACCATCACGTGAGCACAGCCTATGGTGCAGTTGGCACAGTGAGCGCTCTTGACCAAGTGGCTCTGGTGGAACTGCTCGCCTCCGACCTGCTCGGCGCCCTCGAACGTCGATTGCTGGAAGTTCAGCGTGGGGAGGGTGCCCAGCCGGTTGAACACGGCAACGTTGGCGACGGTGCCCATCTTCCGGTACTTCTCGGTCGCCGGGCCGAGGCTCCGGCGGCTCAGGTCCAAGCCGATCGCTTCCAGCCCTTCGGGATCCCGCACGGGGACCGATTTCGTTCCGTGGACCGCGATGGCCTTCAGGTTCTTCGAGCCCATCACCGCACCGGGGCCCGTCCGTCCTGCGTGGCGGCCTCCGTCGTTGCTGATGCTGGCGAACCGGACGAGCCTCTCTCCCGCGGGTCCGATACAGGCGACCCTGGTCCTCCGGCCGAGCCGGAGCTTCACGACCTCCTCGGTCTCTGAAGTCGTGAGACCCCACAAGTCGCCGCCGTCCAGAAACTCGACCTCGCCGTCGTCAATGTGGAGCAGGGTAGGGGACTCGCTTCGGCCGGTGATGACGAGTGCGTCACAGCCGGTCTTCTTCAGCTCGGTGGCCATGAAGCTGGACGAGAGCGAGTCGCCGATGAATCCCGTTAGCGGCGACCTGGTCACGACGGCGAACTTGCTCGAGGTAGTCAGCCGGCTCCCAACCAGCGGGGCGCAGGCAAATATCAGAGGGTTCGCCGGGTCGAACGGATCGGTCCGAGGCCGGCAGTGACGGTACAGCAGAAACGCGCCGAGTCCGACGCCGCCGATGAAAGCCTGAAGGGTGTCGCGGGACAGAGGCTCCCATCGGGACGTCCGAGCGGTGAGGTCGACGACCAGAGCCCTACCGTGATAGCCGAACATCGGGCCGTCAGCCTCCCGCCTGGCTGGAGAAGACGAGAATCGTGTCGCCCGGGTAAAGGCGGGTAGGACTATGATCCAGGAAGCGGATCCCGTTGACGTTGAACGTGAAACTCTCGATGAGCCCAGCGCCGTCTTCCCGGACGACGGAGCCGATCAGCTCGGGACAGGCCCCGGCCAGGGCCGACGCCAGGTCGTCGGGCCCGGCGACCCGGGGGGCGGAGATCTCGACCTGTCTCCGTCCGCTCGACAGCCGGGCAGTCCCGAACAGCTCGACCGTCAACCTGATCTTTTCGGGTGCGGCCCGGTTGCTCGGTGTCATCCTGGACTCCCTCATCGGCCGTCCGCGGCCAGGGCGACGGCCCTGTCCAGATCGTCCTGGGTGTTGACGTTGAAGAAGCTCAGATGGTCCGGATCGTAGCTCTCAACCTCGTCCTGCGAGACGTACCTGACCCGCACGTCATCGAAGAAGCTGATGATCTTGAGATCGCCGGCCTTGAGGCTCCGCTCCATCGGACCCAGGCACGACCTCGAGTAGGCCGCATGGGTCGGCTCCGGGTACCCGTTCAGCATGGGGATGACGACATCGGCGTCATCTCGGAGCGAGAGCATGTGACGGACCAGGTCGACGTTGACGAAGGGCATGTCACAGGCGGCGACGATACCCCAGTCCTGGGAGATGGAAGCAAGGCCCGAGAAGATGCCACCAAGCGAGCCTCCGCCGGGGTAGATGTCCACGACCGCTCTGACTTCATCGGGCAGGTCGAAGGCGGCGGCCTGACCAGGGTCGGCGACTACCACCACCGTCCCCAACCTTGCGGTACAGCGAGTTTCGCCGACGACCTCCGACAGGCGTTGCAGCACCCTCTGGATGAGCCGTTCGCCGCCAACGGTTTCGATGGCCTTGGTCCTGCCGAGACGCCGGCTCATGCCTCCGGCCAAAACGATTCCCGATACGTCCATCGCGACCCCTCGCTCCCATGGACTAGCGGTATAGGCTATCACAGTTCAGGTACCGGCGCCACGAACGGCGGCTACGGGTAGTGTGTCAGTTTGAATCCATGTTCCGTTGACCTGTCGACGCACCGCTGGTAGCCTGAATCACATGGCGGGACAGAAACGGAAGAAGACAGAGCATGATGCCGCAGTGACTGCGTTTCGAGTCTTCCAGAAGGCTGTAGACGAGTCCGAAGAAGAAGAAGAGACTCCTGCCACTAAGCGCGGAAAAGCTCGGGCGGCCAAGCTCACCCCAGAGACGCGGTCGGAGATCGCAAGGCGCGCCGCGAGGGCGCGGTGGGACAAGGCGCGCTAGACGAGTCGGAGCCTCGGTCGGAGCCTCGGTCCTTCCTGTTGGGGGGTGTTCTTGTCTGTGATTCCACCCCCCATCACCGGGGTGAGGACCAGACCGAAAACAGCCTTACTCAGCTCATCGGGCAGGATATTTAACTTCCTCGCCACTTGGCCCATCGTCATACCGTCTTCCCGTAGGGCCTTGAACACCTTGGCCAAGACCTGTGACGTTTCTCCCTGCGCTCCATTCGGCTCGTGAGTTCGGTAGCCTTTCCTGCCGATTTCCATGAATAGAACCCGATACTGCCAATCGCTCAGCAAGCCGAGCTTGTGCATCCGATAGGTCAGGTTAGCTGCTGACACCATCCATCGGCGCTTGGCTTCGATGATCTGATTCAAGCGGCCGCCCCTCGGGGCCTCAGCGAGAATGCTGCCTTGTGGCATGAGAAAGGCCGACCCAAACAGGTCCGCCTCTTTCTCAGCCTCTCGCCCGCGAACGTCACCCTTTGTATGGAGCACGAGGTGCGCAAGCTCATGTGCCGCGTCCATGCGGCTGCGCTCTGCAGACTTCATGGTGTTTAGAAACACATACGGGGTGTTTCCCCGCCACGCAGAAAAGGCATCCATCTCAACGGTATCTTCGGTTAGGGAGAAGACCCGTACTCCGTGCGCTTCGAGCAAGTGGATCATATTCCGAACGGGCTTTTCCCCCAGACCCCACTCACTGCGGACAGCCACCGCAGCTGTCTCAGGATCGACCCCCCGATACCTCGGGATGTCCGGATCGGGCACGGTGAAGCTGGCGCTTATCCAGTCGGAAAGTGCCCAGGCGAGGGCTCCGGCCGCTCTGGCTTGGCCCTGCTGCCTCGCGGTCAGAGTGCTGAGAGCCCGGAAACTCGCGCCATCTGCCGAAGGCTCTTCAAGCGTTGGCCCATAGAAGAACTCCCAGGGGAACCTGAGGGCATCAGCGAGCTTGGTGGTTGCCGTGGTACTAGGCTCCCGTGTGCCCGCGTGATAATGGCTCAGAGTCCGTAGAGAAAGACTCGTGGCCTTGGCCAGTGCGGCCTTGGTGAGCCCGCGCCGTCGACGTGCAAGGTCCAGCCTCGTTGGGTTGAAGACCGCCGCCATACCTACGCCTTCTTCCGTACGGGCACATCGATCGCGTCTCGATCACTTGGGCTATCGTCAGCCACCGTTGCAGGCGTGGACGACGTGGAAGCCGTCGAGAGGACAATGCGCTCCTGCCACTCAGTGACAAAGCCGTCCTCGGTCATTTCTGCAGGTAGGGATAGTTCAGCCCTGAGCTCCTCCGTCTCTTCATCGAGGCGGTGGAGCAGCAGCCAAGTCTGCCTTCTCGGGCGCTCAAACTCAGGGCTGATGAGCGCGAAGCTCAGCTGGTTCTGATCGACTACTCGCCGCGTTACTGGACCTTTCTCCGTGCGAGTCGCTGGAGTCTTGCCAGTGCCAGTCCGCTCATCGCCAGCGGCGACAGCAATCGCCCAGGCTCCGCTCGGGTGGACGGTAGTGGGATAGTTCTGGATGTTCTTCCTCGTCCATCCCTTGGGCGCCAACTGATCTCCGAGCATGCGATTGGTTTTCCCCCAGATGAGAAGGCCCGCTAGGTTCGCCGGATCATGACGGGTGCACTCTGCCGCGTACCCGAACCCAAACAGAAGGGCCTGTAGGAGTAGGTCCTCGGTGAGACCAAGGTCACTCAGGCGGCCCGCCACATCTACCTGTTTCACGTATACCTTGGACTCAATCTCCACTGCCAGCTCCTTTCGGGTCAACTTTCGCACATTGTACCACATCCCGATTGCGTGTTATTCTACCACATTTGAGGCTCGACAATCCGCAATCCGGCTTGACATTGACATGGCTATCAAGCATAATACAGTCAGTATGAATCAACTAAGCCCAGAGCGGCGCGTTCAAATCCTCCATGCACTCTGTGAAGGGAACTCCATTCGGAACACCGCCCGCATGACTGGCAGCGCTGTCAATACTGTTGCGAAGTTGCTCACGGAGATTGGGGCGGCCTGCCTGGATTATCAAGATTCGGTGATGCGCGACCTACCGTGCAGACGGCTCCAATGCGACGAAATCTGGAGCTTCGTCTACGCCAAGGCGAAGAACGTTCCGGAAGAACGCAAAGGCGAATTTGGGTACGGAGATGTGTGGACCTGGACGGCCATCGATGCGGACACAAAACTTGTTCCGTGCTGGCACGTGGGAAGTCGTGACGGACGCGACGCCTATCGGTTCATGAAGGATTTGTCGGCCAGACTGGCCAACCGCGTCCAGCTAACTACTGATGGTCACAAGGCATACTTAGAAGCCGTCGAAGGCGCGTTCGGAACCAATATCGACTACGCGATTTTGGCGAAGCTATATGGCTCGGAACCGGGCGCAGAGAAGCGTTATAGTCCACCAGTTTGCATCGGTACCCAGCGAACGACTATCCAGGGCGCGCCCGACCAAGCTCACATTTCGACAAGCTACGTAGAACGGCAGAATTTGACGATGCGAATGAGCATGCGACGCTTTACGAGACTAACGAACGCCTTCTCTAAGAAGTTGGAGAATCATATGCATGCCCTATCTCTGTACTTCATGTACTACAATTTTTGCCGACCCCACAAGACCCTCGGCAAGCCATACCGAACTACTCCGGCGATGGCGGCCGGTCTGACTTCTCACGTCTGGGATATCCGAGAGTTACTTGGCTTGCTCACCCATTGAAACTGACACACTACCCGGCTACGACTTACGGTCTTTTCATTCTCCCACCGTTCCCCGTACCTCCCCCGTTGAGGTGCCGTCTTATTCCCGCCCACCCGCCCAATGGTTGGGGCACCCCAGACCCCGCAAAGGGGGCTCTGCCCCCTTTAGAACCGCCGGCCGGGGCCCAGCGCATGCCCTGTGCGCCCCTACGCTCAGCAAAGTCGGAGGCGTGGAACCACACTGGATGGCCAACTATCGGACTTTGAAAAGGCCCTAAGCTACGACGTCTCCCGTCGTGGAGGTGTCGTAACCACCCAGGGCGTCGACCCGTTTTCTGAAACCGACGCTGCGAATCAGAGCCAGCATCGGCCTGAGCAGATCTCCGTCGTAGAGTTCGGCGGGGATTATCAGGTCGTATTGCTCTGTGGCCAGCGGCACGAAATCGAGCCTCATCGCCTTTGCCGCCGAGAGGATGCCGAGTCCGACGTCGGCGCTTCCCCCGGCCACCGCCGCGGCCACGGCCAGGTGCGTGTACTCTTCCCTTCCATATCCGTTGATCCGCTCGGGATCGACGCCCGACTCCTTTAGCTTGTAGTCGAGCAGCACCCGGGTCCCAGAGCCGCGCTGGCGATTGACGAACGTGACGCCCTCCCGCGCCAGGTCGTCCAGCGAGGTCAGCCCTCTGGGGTTCCCCTTTGGCAGAATCAGCCCCTGCACGCGGCGCACTAGGTTGACGACGACCACGTCGCGCCCTTTCAGGTAGCGGCGGACGAATGAGAGGTTGTACTCGCCGGTCTCCTCGTCCAGAAGATGCGACCCGGCCAGATGAGCCTCACCTCGGGAGACCGCCAGGAGGCCGCCGAGGCTGCCGACGTTGGAGGATGCAATCCTGGCGCCGGGCTCCGACAGGCTCATGTCGTTTGCGAGCAGATCGATGGCCAGGTCGTGGCTTCCCGTGATGACGATCGTACCCTCGATTTCATCGATCGGGCGGAGCAGCTCGACCGTGATGTCTTCGCCTGCCTCGATCCCCTCGGAGAGTCGCGGGATCACCACGAGGCCGTCGGCCCGGACCAGCGACATGATCACGCCTGCGCCCCGCTGAACCGGCGTCGCTACCAGTCTCCCGCCGACGCGCCCCAGCCTCACGCGAAGAAACTCGTCCTCACCCATGGGCGAGTGGACCTTGCGCGCGAGCGTCGCCGTCTCGCGGCTGCGCTGGGCCGCGACCGTCCCCAGCATCCGCGCAACGAGAGGCTTCAAGAAGATTTCAGAAGTGATGACCGCCGACACCGCGTAGCCGGGAATTCCCAGGACCGGTTTGCCCCGTACCACCCCGAGGACGACGGGGTGACCCGGCCTCAGCGCCACACCGTGCACCAGCAGCTCGCCCAGCTCCTCGACCAGCCTCGCCGTGTAGTCCTCGGAGCCGGCCGAAGACCCGGCGTTGACCACGAGGACGTCGGTGGACTCCAGCGCCTCCAGGATCGTCGACCGGAGACGGTCGCGGTCGTCCGGAACCGGGTCCCAGCGAACCGGCTGGCCGCCCCAATCCTCCACCATCGCCGCAAGCATCAGGGAGTTGAACTCGATGATGTCTCCAGGGGCCAGCCTGTCGCCCAGCCCGACCAGCTCGGTGCCCGTGGGGATTATTCCGACGCGCGGCTTACGGTGGACCGCCACCTCGGCGACTCCGGCGGCGGCACACGCTCCCAGGTCGACAGCGCCGAGGCGGTGATTCGCCGGCAGCACGAGCTCGGTCGCTGCGATGTCCTCACCCAGCGGCCTCACGTGCTGATACGGCGGAACTGGGGACGTGATCTCGATGGTGGAGCCGTCGATCTCGTGGAGATGCTCGAGCATGACGACGGCGTCGAACCCGGCGGGCATCGGGTCGCCGGTGTCCAGCCAGACCGCCTGGCCGTCCACCCTGAGGCGGAGCGGTGAGGTCTCGGTGGCTCCGACGGTCTCCTGGGACCTGACGGCCACGCCGTCCATGGCAGCGGCGTCGTAGTGCGGTGAGGAGATCTTGGCCCATACCGCCTCGGCCGTGATCCGTCCGTTGGCCCGGTCGAGAGGAACGACCTCGGAGCCGGTCGGTCCGAGGACGCCGGCCCGCTCCAGGGCCGAGTGGAACCGCTCGACGGCCTCATCCAGGGGAATGTCGCTGAGGTAGTAGCGCCTTCCGTGTTTGTGTGTCACCAGATCCGGACCGTCACCCGGTCCCCGGAGTACAGTCCGCCCCTGTCCAGCGGAACCTTGACGCTGCCGTCGGACCGAACCAGGGTGTAGATGAGATTCGACTTCCCGAGTATCGGGTCTGCGTAGACCTCCCCGTTCTCGGTAACAAGCCGGACCTGTATGTGATCCTCGCGGCCCGCCTGCGACGGGACGTCCCTGAGAAGCCTGGCCTCGACCGAGGCCCGCTGAGGGGGCTCGGCGCAGCCGGAGAGCCAGTAGATCGCGGGCCGCACGAGGATGTCGAAGACGACCATTGCCGACACAGGATTGCCCGGCAGCCCGAACGCGGCAGTGCCGTCGACCATCCCGAAGACCGTCGGTTTGCCGGGCTTGATCGAGATGCCGTGGACCAGCACTCCAGGGCTGCCCAGGCTGCCGATGACAGACGCCGTCATGTCCCGGCTGCTGACCGAGCTTCCGGCGGAGAAGACGAGGATGTCCGCCGCGGCGAGCCCCCTGACTGCGGCCGCCCGCTGCTCGTCGAAGTCGTCGCCGACCAGCGCGATGGGCGCCGGCAGCCCGCCCGCCCTCTCCACCAGGGCCGATATCGTGTACGTGTTGATGTCCCTTATCTTCCCAGCCAGGGGTGTCTCGACCGGAGGGACGACCTCGTCGCCCGTCGAGACGATCGCCACGCGGGGGCGGCGAGCGACGGATACCCGGTGGATGCCCAGTGCCAAGAGCCCGCCGATGTCCTGGGGCCGCAGGACGTGACCCGCCGGCAGGACCGGATCTCCTGTGACCACGTCCTCGCCGGTCTGGATGACATTTTCGCCGGGTGCCGCAGGTCGGACTACCTCTATGGTATGGCCGTCGACGCGCTGGGTGTTCTCGACCATGACGACCGCGTCGGCCTCTCCGGCCAGCATGCCCCCGGTGAACGCCGTGGCGGCCTGTCCCTGCGCGAGCGTGACGTCGGGAACCGTGCCGGTCGGCACGTCGCCGACGACCTCCAGATAGGCGGGGAGGCCCTCGGTCGCGCCAAAGGTGTCTCGCGCGCGGACCGAGAAGCCGTCCATGGCCGAGCGAGGATAGGCCGGAAGATCTTCAGAAGAGGTGATCGACTCCGCGGTTACGCGGCCGAGCGAGTCGGCGGTATCGACGACCTCCGTCTCGACCTGGACGGTCAGGCGATTCCTGACCACCTCGATGGCATCGTCTGGGGCGAGGACGTTGAAGAACTCGGGCATGGCGGTGGGTTACTCGGTGAGTGGACCCATTATACCGGTCCCGGCGCCGGCCGCGGGGTAGTTCTTGGCAGGTGCCGAAGATGGGGGTGTGTAGGAGGGCGAAGCCCCTTTGCCGGGAGTCTGAGGGTGCCCTCAGGTATCATTTCTTCCTCCTTCCTGGCCAAGAAGGGGGCCAGGGGGAAGGTCGTAAGGGTTGCTTAGCGGTCTATCGGCTACGGGCTAACCCCTACATGCGGGGGGTGGCCCCCAAGGAAATCGTTCCGCACCTCCCGTGGCTCTGATGCAGCGGGTAGATCCGGGCGTAAGCCTCAACGGGGTTCGCCATATCCACGCTACTCTTGTCATACACCCGCCTTGGCCGGCAGGAGGCGGATAACTTCTTGAAAGCCGTCCTCTACAATCTCGTCGAAGTCGCGCTTCATGACGATGTCCTTGGGGGCACCGAGCATGTCCGGCAGACGCGGACACATGTCCTCCATCAAATCCACGAAAATCCAGAGCTCGGAGGACTTCCTGGAAGGGTCAACCGACTGAAGCTCGGTGCGCAGCCCCTCAAGCCTTTCCTGCCACGCCTTCGTGAGGGCGACGATGGACAGGTTGTCTTTCAGCAAGGGCTTCGCATCGTCCAGGATGAGCACGATGACCTTTTGCTGAAACTCCGCACGCTTGTAGTCGCACCGACGGTAAGCACGGAACAACTCATGCCCCATGCAGAACTCCGAATTGAGCGACTTCTCGCTGATCACGGCCACGATCCGTTTCGCTCGGGAGATTTCGCCTGCGAAACGCTCGATTGAGTCGCCGCTGCGCATACGATCTTTGTCCCGGCCGATAACGCGCCCACTCTCCTTCAGCGCTTCACATAGACGGTCCACGATTTCTTCACGGCGGCGACCGGACTTAGTCGAGTCCTCTCCCCATGCGTAGGAGACATAGACCTCAGGAGCTTCCTCTGCTAAGGCGGCTGTCGGGGCTGTGCTGGCGACTGGAACTGGCGCGACCTGTGCGGGAAGGACTGGCTTTGAGAACTGAACCCGACGAACGGTTTGGCTCAACCCGGTGAGCAATGCTGGCATGATCGGGAAGTGGAAACACAGCCGGTGGCTCCCTGGATAAACCTCTTGTTGGTCCCAGAGCCGCAGGAGGAAGCCCTCATTCAACTCGCGGCTTTCATCCACCGACCGGCCCAGATATTCCGCCAGCGCAGCAGAAGCTTCGGCGCGAGCGCCGCGCCGCAAATGGATGAACGTTGCCAGCCAACCGATCGTCTCGCCTATTCCGGAGGTTGGATTCGGAAAGCTCGTCAATGCCTGCCACGCGGCGTCTGCGTTTCCCGCTGCGAGGCGAGAAAAAGCCTCCAAACTCGCGAGCGCAAAGTAGCGAGGGAATTCGTGTCGCGCCGTGCTTGCGGCCTGAGCTGCTCCGTCCCAGTCAGTTTGAAGTTGGCGTTGTACCACGGCACCTAGAGCGGCCTGCTGAGCGTTACGTCCTTCCTCTGCCACGATTTCTGCCAACGTCCGGGCATCGCCAGTCGCGGCACACAGGTAGATCACGCCCTCGACAAGTTTGTAGCGGTTAAATCGGTCAGGAATCCGGTTGAGCCCATCTCGCTGCGCCGCAATCGCGTCTGCCGGTTTCCCGGCACGGCAATACACCTCACTCAAGCTCTGGTAGAGCGAGAAGAGGCTCTTGTCGGGCGGGATGACCTTGATGCCCTCCTTGAGCAGCGCCACTGCCTCGTCGCTCTTGCCCGCCTGGGCCAGCAGGTCCGCGCGAATCTGGTAGAGCGAGAAGAGGTTCTTGTCGGGCGGGATGACCTTGATGCCCTCCTTGAGCAGCGCCACTGCCTCGTCGCTCTTGCCCGCCTGGGCCAGCAGGTCCGCGCAAATCTGGTAGAGCGAGAAGAGGTTCTTGTCGGGCGGGATGACCTTGATGCCCTCCTTGAGCAGCGCCACTGCCTCGTCGCTCTTGCCCGCCTGGGCCAGCAGGTCCGCGCGAATCTGGTAGAGCGAGAAGAGGTTCTTGTCGGGCGGGATGACCTTGAGGTTCTTGTCGGGCGGGATGACCTTGATGCCCTCCTTGAGCAGCGCTACTGCCTCGTCGCTCTTGCCTGCGCTCGTGAGAATTTCGGCGCCGAGTTGGTAGAGCGGTGCGGCTACGTCAAGGACCGACAACGTCCGAAGCCCGCGGCGAATGACTGCGACCGCAGCGTCTGCGCCTTCTGCGTGGCGCTTGAGGTTGGCCAGTAGATACCATGCTGCCTCCGGCGCGCCCAGACCAAGCGCCCGCTCGGCGTGTGTGACAGCCCGTTGGATGTCGCCCGGCTTGCCACGGGCCTGTAGGCACCTCGGGAGATGATATTCGAGTCCCTTCGCGCCCCCGGTTCCGAGCAGCACCGAGAGCACGCCGATGCGTTCGTCGAGTTCTTCGCGGTCAGTCGGCACGGGGCTGACAGACTTGATCTCCCGCTTCAGGTGGTCCGTGAATCGCTGCCCGATGACGGAGAGCTCCGACTCCCTCCCCGCCTGCACGAGGTGATAGCGCAATTCCGCAAACGACTCGCCGAGCTTGCTCTGGCTGCCAACCATCTGCTTCGCTTTGAAATGGCGCATGTGATAGTCGGCCGCACCTGAGTGGGCTTGCCGGAACTCCGAAAGTTCGTCGCGGAGATGTGCGAGTGATATTTCTCGGACAATCGGATTCAGAGCGAGCGACCCTTTATAGAAGTTGAGCAGGAAGCGGGTGACGAGGCTGGAGCGGAGCTCTGTCGCTTCATCTTTGCTGCCGCAAATTCTCTCTACGGCCTGGCGCTTGAAGCTGCGCCGATGCACCGCGAGACGCCAGAGCTGTCGCTGATGCACCACCTCCAGATGGCGCATAGTCCGCTCCAGAAGGTCGCGCTCCAGCGCCTTGAGGAAATCGCGGGAAACCTCGCGGTCCTGAACGGCCCAAAGCCCGGGGTTGCTCGCGATGATTTCATCCGAGGTCTCGTAGCGGAGAGCGCTCACCAGTGCTTCTAAGGCGCGTGGATTGAAGTCGAGGTCGCGAACAACCTCCATTTCCCGATCTGCCGGAATCTCGACGGACACACCAGCTTCTTTCAGTTTGGTCTCAAGCGCCTCGATAGCTTCATCCGGTTCTAGCTTGCTGAGTGTGCGTTTCGGTATCCACTCAGACCAACGGGCTTCCTCGACAATACGGTCGCTCAAGAGCAGGAGGCGTCCCGCGAGGTTGGGACGATTCCGCAGGAAAGCGAGGATGCCATTCATCTCTGGCAGCGGGGATCCGGAATCTACCCGGAAGAACCGCTGCGCTTCGTCGATAATCACGACGACCGGCCGATGTAGCGCCTTTTCGACAGCGTAGGCGAGATTGGGATTGGGCTGCTCAAAGAGAACCTGCTCCATTTCTGGTAAGCCCTGCTGACTCAGCACCACCGAGAGCTCCATCAAACTTTCAAGAACGGAAGGTGTCGGACGGTCAGCGATTTCGTTGATGAATGCGTGCTGCCACTTTCCTTGCCTGTCCGCCACTTCGCGAAAATCCCGGGCGAGGTCAGTCTTGCCCACGCCTGGCGGGCCTTGAAGAAAGCAAATAGGTGGGCCGTCCTTGAGCCACACGTTCACGAGCCATTCGAGGTTCTCCGCCCGGCTCTTACCGATGTACTTCTTTGTCATGGGAGCCTTACCTTCGGCTGCTCATGTGTGGCCGCACAATGCTCGTGGAGAGGCACCTAACAGTGGTCAAGACCGGAGTTACCCATGTCAAGCTGCCTGGACCCAAATAACGCACCATCCTCGACGAGAGCAAGGTAATATCACTCACGAATGCGGTCAACCATCCAATCAAGCTCACAAAACTTGCTAGGAACCCCGGATCAGCCGAGGGGGTAATCCGAGACGGGGCTACGTCCTACAGCCCGAGGATGTTGCCGTTCTCGTCGACGTCCAACGACCGCGGCTTTCCGGGCAGGCCGGGCATTGTGACGATGTTGCCTGCGACCGGATAGAGGAATCCGGCTCCGATGGACGCGCGGATTTCGGAGACCTCGAAGGTGTAGCCGGAGGGGCGGCCCTTGAGCAACGGGTTGTGCGAGATCGACAGGTGGGTCTTGGCCATGCAGACGGGGAGGGCGCCCCAGGCGAGCGCCTGATATCGCTTGAGCTGACGCCGCGCCGGCGGACTCCATTTCACGTCGTCGGCTCCGTAGACCTTCTGTGCCAGGGCCAGAACCTTGTCCTCGGTGCTCGCGTCCTCCGGATACAGGTATGACACGTCGACCGGACCGCTCTTGGCCGCCTCGATGAGGGCCTCCGCGAGGTCGGTCGCGCCGGAGCCACCCTGGTCGAAGACCCTGGTCTCGACCGCTGCCGAGGCGCCGGCGCCCTCGGCCCGGCGCCTGGCGATTGCGATCTCTTCGGGCGTATCAGTCGGGAACCGGTTCAGCGCGACCACAACCGGCAGACCGAAGGACCGGATCATCCCGACCAGGTGCTCTAGGTTTGCCGCCCCCTTCTCGACGGCGTCCGTATCGGTGGCGTCTAGCTGCTTGACGGGAACGCCGCCGTGGTACTTCAGCGCTCGGACGGTGGCCACCAGGACCACCGCGCTCGGCCTGAGTCCGTTGAACCGCGCCTTGATGTGCATGAACTTCTCGAAGCCCAGGTCGGCCCCGAACCCCGCTTCGGTGAGAACGTAGTCGGCGTACCCCAGCGCCATCTTGTCGGACACCACCGAGCAGCACCCGTGGGCGATGTTGCCGAAGGGTCCGGTATGGACCAGCACCGGCTGGCCTTCGGTGGTCTGGACCAGGTTTGGGTGGATGGCATGACGCAGCAGCGCCATCATCGACCCGACGGCGCCGACATCGTCTGCCGTGACCGGAGTCCCGTCGTTGGTGAACCCGACCACCGTCCGGGTCAGCCGCGTTCTCAGATCCTCCAGGCCGGAGGACAGCGCAAGGATTGCCATGATCTCGGATGCGGTGACGATATCGAAGCCGGTCTCGCGGACGGGCGCGTTGGGTGACCCGCCGATGCCTGTCACGATCTGGCGGACGGCCCTGTCCTCGACGTCGGTGACGCGTCGCCAGGTGATGCCGCTGGGCTCCAGACCGGGAATCCGATGTCTCTGGGCCGCATTTTCGGTGAGGACGGTCAGCAGATTGTGCGCCGACCCTACGGCGTGGGCGTCGCCGGTGAAGTGGACGTTGACCTCGTCCTCGGGAACTACCCTGGACTGCCCCCCGCCGGTCCCTCCACCCTTGATGCCGAAGACGGGTCCGAGCGAGGGCTCGCGGAGAGTGGCGATCGGGCGCTTTCCCAGCTTACCCAGCGCCTGTGTCAGGCCGACGGTAATGGTCGTCTTGCCCTCGCCGGCGGGGGTGGGGGTTATGCCGGTCACGAGGACCAGCTTGCCCTGCGGTCCGTCGTGTCTGATAGCGTCCTGATGGATCTTGGCCTTGTAGTGGCCCTGGGGGATGACGGTTCTGGGGTCGAGCCCCATCTTCTCCGCTATCTCCGCTATCGGTCGCATGTGCAGTCCCCCGTTGGCTCCGCGTTGCCGTGGGCACCGATTCGGCCCGCCGCATTCTAGCACACGCCGTCGAACACACGGAGAGGACAGGCGGGCACGGCCGGGACCATCGTGCGTAACCCAAGGAGAGGCCGGGAATCCAAGAAGGGGGGAAGGCAAAGTAAGGGGCCCGGGCTACGAGGTACGCTCATCTGTGACAAGCACAGCAGGCACTCGCAGGTGTCCAAGCCCGGGCCCGAGGGTCTCACGCTGGGCCGGCGCCCGGCCTCGCGGGCGCCTTTACGATCATAGCATAGGGCCGTGGCTGGTGATAGCATGGGTTGCAGCCGCCGGCCCCCCCTTTCACCGGGCCGCGGGGAGGAACGGAACCGCTATGGGTAACACGTTCGGCCATGCCTTTCGCGTGACGACCTGGGGCGAATCCCACGGCGACGCGGTCGGTGTAGTCGTCGACGGATGCCCCCCGAGGGTCCCGCTCGACATCGCGGACATACAGACGGAGCTCGACCGGCGCAGGCCCGGCCAGAGTGACATCTCGTCTCAGCGGAAAGAGGGCGACCGCGGGGAGATCCTGTCGGGCGTATTCGAGGGGCTGACCCTCGGCACGCCGATCCTCATCGGGGTCTGGAATGAGGACGCCCGCTCGAAGGACTATGAGCACATGCGGCACCTCTTCCGTCCCTCGCACGCGGACTACACCTACCAGGCGAAGTATGGGATACGCAACTGGATGGGTGGGGGCCGAGCCAGCGCCAGAGAGACGATCGGACGCGTTGCGGCCGGGGCCATCGCCCGGAAGATCCTCAACATCGAGTGCGGGGTCGAGATCGTCGGCTACGTGAAGCAGGTCTGGACGATCGTCGCCGACGTCGACCCGAACTCCGTGTCAGCCTCGGAGGTGGAGGCCAACGCCGTCCGCTGTCCAGACGCGGACGCCGCGGCCCGGATGACCGAGCGAATTATCGAGGCTCGCAAAGACGGTGACTCGCTCGGTGGCGTGGTCGAGGCGGTGGCCAGAAACGTGCCGCCCGGCCTGGGGGAGCCTGTCTTCGACAAGCTTGAGGCCGACCTGGGCCGGGGAATCCTGTCGCTGCCGGCGTGCAAGGGGTTCGAGATCGGCTCGGGGTTCGGAGGGGTGACGATGACCGGGTCGCAGCATAACGACCCTTTCTACAGCGACGGGGGACGGATCCGAACCCGCACGAACCGATCCGGGGGAGTGCAGGGCGGTATCAGCAATGGAGAGAACATCGTCGTCCGGGCCGCGTTCAAACCAACGGCGACGATAATGCGGCCGCAGGAGACGGTTGACGACGAGGGGCGTTCCGCGGTGATCGAAGGACGAGGCCGCCACGATCCCTGTGTGCTACCCCGCGCGGTTCCGATGGTCGAGGCGATGATGGCTCTGGTGCTGGTGGACCACCTGCTAAGGCAGCGGACCACAGGGTCTGGGGTCTAGGCCACCCGCTCGCTGCCGGTGTACGTCACCGGCGCCGTCAGGCGATAGCCGCGGCTGCGCTCCGTAACGATAAGCCGGGGCGAGGACGGGTTCTCCTCCAGCCTCGAGCGAAGGTAGTGGATGTAAAGCTTCAGGTAGTTGAGCTTCGCCGACGCCTGGGTGCCCCATACAGACTCCAGAAGTCTTCGGTACCCGACGACTCCCGGGAATCCAGTCGCGAGAGCCTCCAGCAGATCGAACTCTAGCGGGCTGAGCCTCACGGTCTGACCGGAGGCCGTCACCATTCTCTGGGGCTTGTTCAAGGTGATCTCGTTCATAGCCTTCACTCGGCAGGGCCAGCCCGACCCACTACTGGAAGTCTCGGCTACCGAGGACGCACCGGCAGTCTGCCGATTGGCGCCCCGGACCTCCGTTTCCATCCTGCTTTTCTCGATCCTACCTCCGGGTAATAAAGTGAGCGGCAACGATGCTCTAACTCAGGTAAACGGGCGGTAAAGAAAGATCAAAGATCGGGGCTCCGACCGCTCCCGGAGCGTTGAAGGTGACAAAACGAGACAAATTGGTTAGAGTTTTTCACTTCGACTTTTTCTTGGAGAACTGCTTGGCATAGTTAGAAGTTTGTGGACCCGCTCCCGCCGGTGCAGATACAAGATATTGTGACAAGTTTTTGACTTAGCCGTGCGGAAGTTTTGAACTTGTATAGAGAGCTAAGATAGCCAGAACGTGTGTGTCAGCGAGGCACTTGACAAACTGTGGAAATGTTCCCTAATATGCCACCTACGAAAAACCACGGAGATGTTGGTTTCCGTCTGAGGGTCAGGTAAAGCGGATCGTTGAACCTCCCAGGCTCGCTATAGCGGATACGGCATCCGTGATTCTGTCGTCGCAGGATGACTAATTGTTGACGGATCGCGGCTTAGACATAGGCAGCTTGAGGAAGCTGGAGGCCATGCGGGCGACAAAAGGGCGAATCCGGACGTACGAGGAGAGCGCCGCGATGCGTGTGCTCTGCATCGGGCTCACCCCGCGCGTACTAGAGATGGTCAGCCTCGCCCTCAGGCTTCGCTGGCCCGACGCCCAGATCGTCGAGGCCGCAGAGGCGAGGCGCGGGCTCGGTTTGGTGAAGGCCGCCGACCCGGTGCTGGTGCTGCTCCAATCCGCGACCGACTCCGACATGCCGTTGATGGACACGATCGGTGAGCTGCGCAGCTTCTCCGAGGTTCCCCTGATGGTGTGGGAGCGGGTAGGGGGAGAGGCCGAGGCGGTGGAGGCACTGGAGCTCGGCGCGGACGACTACATCCGGCCACCCTGTGGATTCATAGAGGTAGTAGCCCGCATCGTCGCGCTACTGCGGCGCCTCCGGGGCGAGGGCCATCTGGCCGCGGCCCCGGTCGTCTCCACCGGAGACCTCGACATCAACCCCACGACGTTCGAGGCCTACCTTGGAGGGGATCGTCTGCAGCTAACGCCGACAGAGTTCCGGCTGCTTTACGTCCTGGTCAAGAACCGGACATCGGTCGTCCCTCACCAATTCCTGGCGAAGCTGCTGTGGGAGGACCGGGAGGACAGCGGCGCGTTGCTCAAGAAGTACATCCAGCGGGTGCGGAAGAAGCTGGGAGACGATTCCAACCGGCCTCAGTGGATCGCAAACGTCCGGGGGGTCGGCTACCGTTACGTTGGGCCGTCCGGGGAGCCCTCGCGTCAGGCGGCAGAGCTGACGGCCGCGCTCAGGTAGCTTCGCCGGGCACGTTTTCACGACTTGTTCACCCCGGTTCACCCTTGTTCCTCAAAAGTTCCCCTTACCGCAACCAACCTGTGCCCGGAATGTTCACCGGGACCCTTTACGCTGGTCGAGTGATGGAAAGCGTATTGATCGTCGCACCCGACCTCGAACGGGCCCCTCTGGCCGCCATGCTGAAGGATGCCGGCCTCGTGACGTTCGAGGCTCGAGAGGGCCCGGACGGTGTTCGACAGATCCTCGACAAGGGCCCGACCGTCATCGTGATGGCAGATGACCTGCCTCCGATCGACGGCACGGACTGCCTCGCCTTCGTGCGCCGACTGACCGTGGCACCGATCATGGTCGTGGGAGCGGGAGGGGAGGGCAGGGTGGGCTATCTGCTCGTCCTCGGCGCCGACGTGTACGTAACCTGTCCGATCGACGGCCCCCACTTCCTGGCACGCCTCAGGACCCTGCTGCGCCGGGAACGGGCGGGCTCGCATCTCGACCCGAACCAGGACCTCGACCCCCGCCACCGGTTGGACGCTGCCGGCGGGCTGTCAGACCTGACTCCGATCGAGGCTCGCCTCCTCCGTTGCCTGCTCGACAAGAACGGCGGGATCGCATCGCGCGAGGAGCTGTCCGAGGTCGTCTGGGGTGAGCCCCGGAAGGGCTCGTCCCTCCGCTTCTACATCCTCAGACTTCGGAGAAAGCTGGCCCTCGGAGCCTTTGGTGAGATTCTGACCCTTCGGGGCAGAGGATACCGGCTGCTGCTGAATGAGCCCGGTGCGGTGAGTGCGTAGCCGTGCAGACCCCCTGGACAGGGCCCATCCACATGCAGCCTCACGGCCGGACTGTCTCGGGCGGGCCGGTAGATGGGGCCAGGGCACGGGCCCTGCGGATCTCGCCGCGGGCGGTGCTCACCCTCGCGCTGGGTCTCGGATTCGCGGGACAGCTGACCTATTTCCTCCTGTGGCTCTCGGTGCGCGTCTACGGCAGCGTGATCCTCCAGTTCGGCATTTGGGGGGGCCCGCGCGTCGAGTGGTTCGAGAACTGGGTCGAGCCCCTCATCCTCCTCTCGTGGCTGAGCATCATCGGCTGGGCGCTCTGGCAGGTGTTGGCGAGGAGCCGTGTCGGCCGGTAACCGTCAGTCTTCGTCTCGGGTCGGCGCGCGCCCGGAATCTGCACCCCGATCCCTGCTATGCAGCGTCAGCCTCCTTTCCGGCCCCCGGCGCTGCTCCGGAGGAAGGTACCACCCATTAGGGACCGTACGTACGGTGCCGCCCCGTCCTGAGTGTGCCAAACTGGTCAAGTAGCCAGACCCCGGCAGTGCTGGACTGGAGGGCGACCTTGTCCCGACCCTACGACCTGACGAATCCTGAGTTCTTCCTTGCAGTCGAGACCCTCAAGGCGTCCCAGTATTTGGGGCACCTGAGCGACGATGCGCTGGACCACCTGGCGAGGTGCGGCGAGTATCGGCGGTTCGAGGCCAAGTCCGCGGTCGTAAAACGCGGCGAGCTGATGGAGTCCCTGCTGGTAGTCCTGGACGGCAGCGTGAGCGTCGCCGTCGAGGTGGGTTCGCAGCGACCGCTGTGGCTGTATCTCGCCAGGCACGGAAGCATCATCGACCTTGGCGTGCTGCTCGAGACCCCCGTAGCCCCCGTATCCGCTCACGCGCTCACGGACGTCGAGGTGTTCGCGGTACCCAGGCCGTGCCTGCTCCAGGAGCTGGACCGTCAGACGCCGCTCGGGCTCAAGATGACGCAGGTTCTGTGCGAGCGGCTGAATCTGATCGCGCAGGCCACGGCATCCCAGGCAGAGAGGTTCTGTGCGAGCGGCTGAATCTGATCGCGCAGGCCACGGCCAGATGCCCGCATTCTCGAGCAGATGCCCGCATTCTCGAGCAACTAGGGGGGCACTCGGCCGGGCACTCCTCGCACCTCGCTCATACGTGCACAGGGCCTCGTGGGACGCCCGTCCCTCCGAAGTCGGTTTCACAAGACCCGCCGGTAGTGCTATGCTGCCTATCACAGGCGCGCGAAGCCCTCAAGCCGAGGTCGGAGACTATTGGAGCCCCACACCGCAGAGCCTCAAACCTCAACGGAGTCCGAGTCGACGACGGACACACACCAGAGCCCGCCTCCAGGGAACCCTCCCTCGACGGCCCCCAGAAGCGAGACCGCCGGTAACACGGGCCTGACCTCGATGATCGGCAGCGTCCTCTACAGGTTCTACGCCCGCCGTCTGTCAGGCCAGGTTCAGGCCGGGGTAATCCCACGGCACGTTGCCGTCATCCTCGACGGTAACCGGAGGTTCGCGGAGACCCTCGGAAGCGCCTCCAGCGCGCTGGGATATGAACTCGGCGCTCGGAAGGTCTCCCATTTTCTCGACTGGTGCCAGCAGATCAGGATCCCACAGGTCACGCTGTGGGTCCTGTCAGTGGACAATCTCGAAAGGCCAGAGAGCGAGATCAGACCGCTCCTCGATGTGATCGAGCAGGAGATAGTCCAGATCGCGGCACGTCAGCGGGAGAGTCGCGCCCCTCGTCGAATCCGGTACCTGGGACAGGTGGACAGCCTTCCGCCGTCGCTCGGGCAGGCGCTTAAACACGCCGCCGACCTTACGTCGGATTTTGACGACTACTTCCTGAACGTCGCCATCAACTACAGCGGGCGGGAGGAGATCATCGACGCGGTGCGTGGATTTCTGGTGGATTATGAGACGAGGGGGCTCTCGCTTGGCGATGCCATCAGGGACGTGAGCCCAAAGCAGATCGCCTCTCACCTGTATCTGGACGGGGTGCCCGATCCGGATTTGATAATCCGGACCAGTGGGGAGCTGAGGCTCAGCGGATTTATGCTCTGGCAGAGCGTCTACAGCGAGTTCTACTTCTGCGACACCTACTGGCCGGCGTTTCGCCAGATAGACTTCCTTCGCGCGGTCAGGAGCTTCCAGCAGCGGAGGCGGCGCTTCGGCCGCTGAGGGCGCGGGGAGAGGGGAGTGGGGCCGATGAGCGCGGCAGGGTCTCGCCGAGAGTCCTATTCCCCGCGCGGTGCAAGCGGCGGCACGCCGCCATCCCACGGGGCCGATCCCTCGGCATCCCATGCGGGCTCGCCGCCATCAGTGGGATGGAACCCGTTGCCGAGAATGTCGATCCGAGGGTCCTCGTCGACCGGCGATGGGAGCGGCTCTGCCTGGTGTGTCGTCGTTCCCTGGAGTGACTCTACGTCGAGCAGGCCGATGAATGCGTTGAACGCGGAAACGAAGGCCTGAATCCTTCCGTCGATCTCCTGGAGGGATTCGAGCTCTCTTCCGGACCACTCCCTCATTGTCGAGAAGGTGTCGTCGAGCTCCGCGACCTTGTCTCTGACCCTCTGGTTCGCTTCGGCCTCTACGGCGGCAGCCTTCTCGATCGACCGGTCGATGATCGCCTCGGCCTCTTCCCTGGCGACCGCCAGGAGCGCTTCGGACCTTATCTGGCCTTCCGCCTCGGCCTCAGCCTTGATCTCGCCGGCCAGCCGCTCGGCTCCCTCGACGATCTTGGTCGCGAGCGCCTTGAGCGAGGATACGTGCTGCAGCTTGTCTGACTCCGCCTGCTGTCGCTCCATCAGCTTCTCGACGAAGGCGACCACGTCGGCTTCCGACAGTCCGCGTTCGACCAGGTGGAAGTTTTCGCCCCATAGTGTCTTGATTTGAAACTCGTTCATCGGTCACCTTCGAGTGTCGAGGGGAGCCCCAGATCGGAAACTGGATCAGCCGGCACGCGGAACAGAGCCTCCGCGGTATGTCCCTCTACCGAACAAAGGCAAAGCCAACGGGCGTCGGGGAGGCCCGTTGGCACTGATAAGCTGCGACTCGGCCGGCCAGACAGCGGCGGGCCTAGTTCTTCCTGTTCTTGGGCGATGGCTTCGCCTTTACGCGACGGGTTGCGGCGACTGCGACGGCTGCCACCTTGCCGTTGCCCGACGCGGACTCGTTAACCGGGGTCCACGCAGACTCTTTGACCGCGGGCAGCACCTTGTTGCAGATGGCGGTCACGGCCTCTCCGATCTCGCCGGTTACCCTGGCCATGAGCTTTCGGAGGGCGAACTCGGCCTCAAGCTCTGCCTCGGATCGGATGTCGTCGGCCTTCTGCTGCGCGGACTGCAGGCCATCCTGCGCCGTCCTTCGGGCCCTTTTCAGTATCTGCTGGGCCTGTTGCTCAGCCTTGGCGATTAAGGCGTCTGACTTGGCGCCGCTCTCGGCCTGGCCGGCCTCCAAGATGTGCTGAACCTGCTGGCGGGCCTGCTCTTCGGCGGCCTTCCGAATCCTGGCCGCCTCGGCCTCGGCGTCTGTATGCGCCTGCTCCAGGACCTCCTCGGCGAGCTTGTGCGCCTCGATCACAGTCTGCTCCGCCAGCTTTACCAGCGACGACTGCTGGGCCCCTTTCGGCCCGGTGGTCTGGAGCTCGGACTTCAGGCCGTCCACATAGGCGACGACCTCGTCCCGTGCCAACCCTTCAGGTACAACCGAAAAGTCCATTCCCCACAACTTCGCTACTTGCTTGGTGGCCATTGGGCTCCTTTCGTAATCCAGATCCGCCGGCGTCCAGCCCCGCGACGGTTGCCTGGTCGCGGGTCAGCCGGGCTGCTCACTGCGTCCTTCTGAATTACGATATCAAATACAGCCGCCGTTCCTAATGGCCAATTGGTCCCGACTTTCCTGGGACCTTAGGACCAGGGGACGGGGAAGGGGGATCCGGGCGGGGGGAGCTTGGAGGGTGTTCTCCGGGGGCGACGACGACAGCGGGGTGGGGCTTCAGAAGATACCGGCGCGAATGTCCGGCTTCCACCGCGACCAAAATCCCCTCTTTTGTGAGTAGGGGCGGCTGTTGGATCTCGAGGGGCCGGCCCACGGCACCGAAACGGATCGGCCGAATCGCTCCCGTCGCCGGCCCAGCCGGTCGGCCTCGCCGAACGGACCCCAGCCGCCTGGCCGCGATGCCCGCTCCCGGTCGTACGCAGCCCGACTGGCGGGCGCTCCGAGAATCTCGAAGGCCTGATTCAGTCTCGCCATCAGCCGGCCGGCATCAGCAGCAGCGTTGCGATCGGGATGGTAGGTCAGCGCGAGGGTCTTGTAAGCCGCCAGGATCGAGTCGCGATCCGCCGTCGGGTTTACTTCGAGGATCTGGTATAGGTCCTGCGTCTCTTGCATATCGGTCCAACCTTCGGTGCCTGCGTAGACGGGCCGTGGATCGTCCCTACTCTTCGATCGTACCGTCCTCGGGTCTGCGGCAACGGAAAACATGGTGAACGTTGCGTAGAGAAGTGGTTGAGATCCTGTAAACGATCCGGAGGCGGACGTGTGGCGCGTACGGCGAACGTGGTGGCAGGGCAGGACGAGTTTCGGAAGAGACGGCCCGGGCGTCCTCCGGACGCGCCAGTCCAGCGGGGTCCTCAAATGCCGTTAGGTCGAGCTCGATCCCATCTCGACGACGATGCCCCATTCCTTTTCGCCTACCGGCTGGACGGACAGCCTGCTGTTCCTGACCAGCGGCATGCTCGAAAGGGCGGGCGCCGCCTTTATCGCCTCCAGTGTGACGATCGACGGGAAGCGCCTGTCGGCCTTGATGTCCACCATGTACCAGATGGGACTATCTGGGGTGCTCTTGGGGTCTGGATGGTCGGACTTCGGGTCCCAGGCGGTGTCGTCGGGATACCCGCTCCGCACCACCGTCGCGGTCCCTACCACGCCCTTGGGGTTGGTGCTGCTGTGGTAGAAGAGGACCCCGTCGCCCTCCTTGATGTCGTCCCGCAGGTGATTGCGAGCCTGAAAGTTCCTGACTCCGTCCCACTCTGCCTCGCCGTCCTCGACCAGGTCGTCGTAGGAGTACGCTCCAGGCTCGGATTTGAATAGCCAATATCGTGTCGTCATCGCGCTGCTCCGGATGGTTTCATGGTGTAGCACCGGGGTCCCGCGACTCGCAGAATAACCGGTCCCGGGTCTCGGCGCCAGCCCGTCCGCCGGTGCGACCTCGGCAGAGCCTCCCGTCGACGGCGAGCTGCCCGAGCGCAACTTTACATGGCCTCGGGCCGTGGATATGATGCCTGCGCACGATCCTGGACGGCCGCAGAGCCGAATCCGAGGACGCAACGTATCACGTCCTACCGGGGCGATGGCCGATCCAATGAAGACAGGTTACGCACGAGATGACACCCGGATGAAGCCCTCGGCCGCCAGACGGGGCGCACCCCCGCTGCCCGTCATCGGGTTCATTCTGTTTACAAGCCTTTTTCTGGTGGCGTGCGGCTCCGGGAGCAGCGCCGAGGACCGGCATAGCGCCGGATCGAGACTGCTCAAGGGAGAGCGGCCGGCGGAGGCGCTCGTTGAGCTGGACGCCGCGATCGAGCTGGACCCAGAGCTTGCGGCGGCCTACGCCGACCGCGCGATGGCCTACCTCGCGCTGGGGGAGATCGACCTGGCCGCCGCCGATCTCGACGAGGCTGTCCGCCTCGACCCCGGTCACGCCCCCACCTTCTACAGCAGGGGAATGCTGCGCGTGAGCATGGCTCAGCTCCAGAGGGCGGTCGAGGACTTCAGCAAGAGCCTGAGCATCGACCCCGAGACTCCCGACGCACACTACCGCCGTGGGGTCGCCTACATCAGCCTCGGAGCGTTCGCCGAAGCCATCCGGGACCTGGACATCGCGATCGGGCAGACGCCGGAGCTCGCCGAGGCCTACGGCAGCCGCGGCTTTGCCTACCTGAATCTCAACCGGTTCCAGGAGGCGGTGCGCGATCTGGACGAGGCCATCAGATTGAACCCGACGCTCGCCTCCGCATATCACGACCGCGGATTCGCCAGGGTGACGCTCGGGGAGCCCGGCCCGGCGATCGCGGACTTCGACGAGGCGATCAGGCTGGACCCCAAGCTCGCCTCGGCATACAACGGCCGGGGGTTCGCTTACATGCACCTCGGGCAGTTCCGGTCCGCCATATCCGATCTGGACCAGGCCGTTTCCCTGGATCCCAAGCACGCCGGCGCGTTCAACAACCGGGGAAACGCATACATCACGATCGGCGAGTACCAGTACGCCATCGAGGACCTGGACGCCGCCATCCGCCTCCAACCCGAGAACGCCGGAGCGTACCAGGGCAGGGGATTCGCCTACATGAGTCTGGGCCAGTTCGAAAGGGCCGTGGTCGATCTGACCGAGGCAATCGGGCTCGATCCCGGATACGCCCTGGCCTACAACAACCGAGGCTGGGCGTACTTCAATCTCGGGGAGACCGAGCTTGCCATCGCGGACGAGGACGAGGCGCTAAGGCTGGATCCCACCCTGGCATCGGCGTACCACGACCGGGGGTTCGTCTACGTGAGCCTGGGGCAGCCCAGTCGAGCCCTCGCTGACCTCGACGAGGCCATTCGCCTCGACCCTCAACTGGCGGAGGCCTACGCGGCCAGGGCGCTCGCGCACGTGATGCTCGGAAACGACCAGCTGGGCAAGAAGGACATGGATCTCGCGGTGAGTCTCGGGTTCGACCGCGCGGTTCTTCAGAGGGAGGTCGACCAGGCCCGGAGGGGGCGCTAGCTCCACACCTGGCCTCTCTCGACCTGTGCTCCGGGCGTCATAGAGGTCCGCACGGCGCCGAGGCCTCTCTCCACGGCCCAGCGGACCGCCTGCGTTCGGCTCTTCGCCCCGAGCTTCAGAAGCAAGCGATCGACGTGGGACTCGACCGTCCTGACCGAGATCCCCATTCGATCAGCTATCTCGCGATTCCTCAGCCCATCGCTGAGGGACCTCAGCACCTCGGCTTCTCTACCGGTCAGGCCTGCCGTGACGTGGGGAGCTGCGGTCACCGGCGTACCAGTAAGCAAGCTCATTATCTTCCCCGCGACAGCGGCGGGAAACATCAGCCCCCCGGACGCCACATGACGGACCGCCGCGAGTAGCTCGACTGCGGACGCAGTCTTCAGCAGGTAGGCGTACACGCCCAGGCGAGCCAGTGCCAGAACGTACCCGTCCTCTTCGTAGGCGGACAGAGCCATCGCCTTTGTCGGCGGCGACAGCTCCTTGACGACTCTGGCAAGGTCCATACCTGTGCCGTCCGGGAGCCGAACGTCGAGTATCGCGACGTTGGGCTGATACTCTCCGATGACCCGGCTTGCCTCCGTACAGTCTGCTGCCTCACCCACCACGGCGATCTCTGGGTCCGTATCGAGAAGGGACCTGATGCCCCTGCGGTAAAGTTCATGGTCGTCCACGAGGACTACGGTGATCTTATCCCGCTCGCCGTTTACCGGACCCAGCATTTATTGCCGCCTCTCTTCTGATCCAGATTCCTGGGTCGGATCGTAGCCTAAGCCCGAATCCACCGAAGGTATGACGTTGCAGCAGCAGAATGGGTGATGAGGGGCAAAGGGAGGCGATGGTCCGGGCACGATTCGGGTAAATGGGGCCGGTGTCTGTCTTCAGCCGCCGCGGGGAGACCTTGTGACCGTCTGGGGACGTTGGGTAGGGCGAGATGGCGGGGAGAGGACGCGGCGAGAGGTGCTCGCGGACCGGACTGGCGCGAGTTTGCGGGGACGTTCGGTTGGGCGGATGGCGGGTCAGTTGCGGACGGGCGCCGTCAGGCTGGGAGTGGAATCGCTCGCAGCCGTGCCAGGGCGCGACTGAACTGGGTTTCCCAAGGCCAGCGCTGTGGCAGATGCAGGGTGAGGCGGCGTGCCGAGGGGGTGAGCCGTCCGGCCAGGGAGAAGAACCGTCGCCGAAGGGTCTTGGTGGTCGCGATCTGCTCGCCCAGACCGATCCGCGCCGTCCAGCGGGCCAGGTTGTGGGCCATCACCTGTACCGCCAGCCAAGCGCCGTTGGCGGCGAAGCGGCCGGACGGCATGTGGTTCAGACCGACGCCGTACTTGAGGTCTCGAATGGCGTTCTCGGGCGTGGCGGCGGTGGTCGGCCTCCAGTTCCAGGGTCTCTCCGTCCCGGTCGGTGATGAAGCCGTGATAGCTGTAGGTGGCGAAGAGGGCCAGTTGGGAACCGGGCGTGGGCTTCACCCGCCGGACGATGAGCCGCACCGGTGCGGCGCCGGGCTCAGTCCGGAAGGGGGTGTAGGTGGTCTGCGCCACATCGGCGGCGCCGTCCATCCAGTAGGGGACCGGCGTCCAGTCTGCATCGGGAATCGCCTCGATCAGGTTCCGCAGGCTTTTGTGCTGGCGGATGGTGATGGAGAAGCGGACATCCATCTCACGACAGGCGGCGACGAGAGCGTGGGCGTAGAAGCCGCTGTCGGCCCGCGCCGTAAGTTGCCCGCTGGCCCCGGCACGGCGAACCCGGCTCACCGTTTCACGCAGGAAGTGGGCGGCGCCCCGAGCGGTGTTGGCGCGGCCCTCGCGCAGCCGGGACATCAGCACGTCGCCGGTGCCGGCGGCGACGGCCAACAGGGGGTGATAGCCCCGCTTGCCGGTATAGCCGTGGTGGCGCGCTCCCTCCTTGGCCAGTCCATAGGTCTCGCAGATGGTCGAGTCCAGGTCGATGGTCAGGGGCGAGTCGCCGGGTCCGGCCCCAGCGGCCCAGGCCCGGGCCAACAACTGGCGGCTCACGCGGTCGAGTTGACGGACATGCCCCCACCGGAAGCTGCGCAGGAAGGTCCCCAGGGTGGATGGCGCCTTGACCACGCAGCCTAGAACACCGACCGTCCCACCAGCGCGCAGCGCATCGGCGTCGTCGATGCAGTCGCCGCCAGCCAGCGCGGAAGCGACCAGCGTCAGCATCTTGTCCCCCGTGTTCGCCCGTCCCGGCGCGCCGCCGAGGTCAAGGTGATGGTCGACGAGTTCTCGCAGGCCCAGGTGCCGGGCGAGGGTGGCCGGCACGAGCAGGCCGGCATTGGCCACCAGGCGATGGTCGTCAAAGAGGATGCGGATACGGTCGGGTTTGTTCTGTGGCAGCATCTATTGGGTGCTCCTTGTTTCCGCGCGGGTTTCTGTTCCAAAACCATTATCCCAGATTCAGAGGAGCACCCTCTAGCTTCTTCATGGGCTGTCCCCAAGGCCGTCATTCGGTGGATTCGGGCTTAGCTGAAGTTTCCAATCCCGGGAAAAGCGTTTCTTGGGTAATGTTCATTAGACGTAGGTCCTTCATCATCTCAGGCTTGTGCTTTCCTTCCAAGGTTAGCTTATAGTGAGCATAGGCCGGGACCCTTTCGTTCCATTGCTGAATGCTATCGCGCTCGAACTGTTCGTGGTGTCATCGCCGGTGAGAAAATGACCCATTAGCGCTGTCGACGTCCAGCGATTATGTCAGGGTAATGGACCAGCGATTATGTCAGTGGTTGCTGTGTCAAGCCAATAGTTAACCAGTTCGATGATTGAGAAAGCCCCCACCTCCAGCTTCGTGTGACACCGTGGGTGGCAGTGATGGTGACTCGATCCGAGCGGAGCAGCCCGCGGATAAATGGACAACCCTGGCGGGATTGCCCACTTACCCACAGGCCGGTGGCTATGCGAAGGTGCGGTCGTGGCCTCCAGTTCCAAGTCTCTCCGTCAACGGTCGGTGATGTTGTTATGGACCGAAGGCGGTTCCACATGATCAAGAGTGAGCAGCGAGCTCCCTGTCCGGATAGACAGGTGGACTTGAAGCCTCAACGTACTTTCGGACGGTGATGCGGGATATGCCCAATTCCCGGGCGATTGCCCGAAGAGAAAGGCCTCGACGCTTGGCCCTCTGCACTGCTTTCCAACGGGCTCGCTGACGAGGCGTCGGCGGTCTGGGTGGTTGAGCCTTAGGGTGGACGGCTTCACTCTCGCGATCCGTGGTCAATCTCCCTGCGGCGAGTCCCCGGCCGATCGCGGTCATCGCTCCCAGTCCTTCTCGCTCGTGACCACCGATCCCGTTGGTGTCCATGCCTGCAGCGAGAGGTTCTCCACGGTGACGCTGCCAAGACCTCGAGTGGCGTTCAGAGTCCGGAGGACACCAGGACGCGGTGGCGCTTCCTGGGTAGGGACGATTTGGTTTTGATAGCACACTACTAGCTTGCCGTCCAATCGCTCCTGGACCACCACGTGCGCTCCAACGTAAGTGGACCGTTCGCTCGAAGGAAGCAGTTGGAGGGTATGCCAGTTGTACTTGACTGTGTTGTCTCTGGCCACCTTGCGGCTATGCTTGAAGCACAGTATGCCTGCCAGGTTCAGGTCCGGATCTGGAGAGCGATATGCGTTGGTGGACTGTGCTGGTGGCACCCCGAAGCGCTTGTTGAAGCGGGTCAAGAAAGCCCACAGGACTTGGTTGGCCTCTGAGATGGTTCTGGCCCCAGCCAGACGTAGTTCGGTCACCAGCCGATCCTGGAAGGTGCCGTTGGCCCGTTCTACCCGACCCTTCGCCTCCGGAGAACGCGCGAAGATCTGCTCCACCCCAAGCTCTGCCATCGCACGACCGAATTGGGTCGGCGCAGGCGATTGATGCGAGCCAGGTACATACTTGAAGACGGCGTGGCGGTCACTGTACAGGGCCAAAGGAACCCCACAACGCCGGATCAGCTCTTGCATGAGGAGGAAATAGCCATGAGTGTCCTCTTCATGGCGAAACAGTGCGTAGGGCACGGTGCTGGTGGCATCATCGATTGCCAACAGCAGGGTGCATCGAGGGCCCCGTTCTTCTAGCCAGGCATGAACGCTGCCATCTACTTGCACCAACATGCCTTCCTGGCTCATGCGCTGGCGACGGACCCGATGCAGTGGGGGTCGACGTCGACGGGGGCTAGCCATGCCGGCGCCTACCAGGATACGCCGGACCGTAGAGCGCCCCAAGACGATCTCTTCCCGCTCTGCCAGGAGCTCGGTTAGGTGCGTATGATTTACTCTTGCATACCGTGTGCGTGCCAGGGCCACAACTTGAGTCCTGGCCTCCTCCGGGATGGAGTTGTTCGCTCGGCGACCTCGGTTCCCATGAGCCAGTGCGGCGGCACCCTCCTTCCGATACTCCGCCAGGATTCGCCAAACGTGGCGTTCACTCACTCCCAGAACCTCTGCCGCCTCATCCACTGATATCTGACCTTCCAGGATACCGTTGAGCACTTGGAGCCTTGCCTGTTCTTTCTGGGTCAATGTCAATCCTTTCATGAACTGACATTTTCCCTGACCTGTTAACTACTGACATAATCGTAGACCATCGACATTAGCGCCGGAATGGAATTGACCCACCTGTAAGCTGGGAGCATCTTGGCGTTGGGAGGAAACCCCAACATGGAGGTGCCCAAGAGTTGCTAAGAGGTGGGACAGTGAGAGAGCTATACGAGATGAAGGGTCAGGGGCGATCGATCCGGGGGATCGCCAGGGAGCTGAGGATCTCTCGGAACTCGGTGCGCAAGTACCTGCGGTCGCCCGGAGTGCCGAAGGAGAAGCGGAGACGGCACCGGGGATCGAAGCTGGACCGTACACCGAGTACATCGATGGGCGGCTGTCCGACGGGCTTGAGAATTGCGTGGTGTTGCTGCGTGAGCTCCGTGTCCGAGGGTATAGGGGCGGCTACACGATCCTGATCCTGAAGGAGTACGTGCAGCCGCGTCGTCGCCGCAGACAGCCTCAAGCGACGATGCGGCTCGAGACGGGACCCGGAGAGCAGGCGCAGGTGGACTGGGGGAGCTTGTCGTACATCACAGAGGATGGGCGCAAGCGTAGGGTGTGGGCGTTCGTGATGGTGCTGAGTTGGTCGCGTGCCATCTACGTGGAGTTCGTTCGCCGGGCTGACGTTGCGACCTTCATGCGGTGCCACATCAATGCGTTCGAGTACTTCGGGGGAGCACCGCGCCGGTGTCTGTACGACAACGCGAAGGTGGTGGTGTTGGGACGCGATGAGTCCGGTCGTCCCGAGTGGAATAGTCGAATGCTGGACTTCGCGTTGCGAGTCGGCTTCGAGATGCGACTATGCCGGCCGTATCGGGCGCAGACGAAGGGGAAGGTGGAGAGTGGGGTCAAGTACGTGCGTCGCAATCTGTGGCCAGGGGTGCGCTTCAGTGACGACGATGACCTCAACAGGCAGGCGCTAGCGTGGTGCGATGGGGTGGCCAACGAGCGGGAGCATGGGGACGACTCGGCAGCGGCCGAAGGCGCTACTGGTCAAAGAGCAGTCCCGTCTGCAGTCGCTACCGGAGCGGTCTGGTCTGAGGCCCTATCTGCGAGAAGAGCGCAAGGTGGGCCGCGACGGGTACGTGCATTGGGATGGTGCGTGGTACGGGGCGCCGTGGAGGTGGTCGTCCAAGACGGTGCAGGTAGGGCTGCAATCCACGATGGTGGAGATATGGTCGGGTGACGAACGGCTGGCGGTGCATCCGAGAGCTCACAAGTCTGGGCAGAGATTGACCCTGCCCGGCCAGTGGGCTGGGCTGGTCAACGGGGATGACGGTCCCAGGAGAGAGGCAGTGGCGGTCCAGGTGTCGGCAGGCGAGGTCGAGCGTCGTTCCCTGGATGTGTACGAGCTGGTGGCGGCCGGAGGTGTGGGATGATCGCACTGGAGCAGGCCCGGCAGTACATGGAGGGCCTGGGACTCACAACAGCGGTCGAGATCCTGGACGGCACTCTCGACGCGGCAGCCAGCAAGCAGCTGCCGTACCCCGATATGCTGGCAGCCCTGCTGGGTGTTGAGGTGGCGGCCCGCAGAGAGCGTTACCTGACGACTAGGACGCGCTTGGCCCATCTACCATTCCACCGGACACTGGAACAGTTCGACTTCAGCTTCCAGCCTTCGATAGACGAGCGCCAGGTCAAGAAGCTGGCGGCGCTGGCCTTCGTGGCCGAGGCCACCAACCTGCTGCTGTTGGGTCCTCCCGGCGTGGGCAAGACCCACCTGGCCGTGGCCTTGGCCCTGCGGTCAATCGAGAACGGATACGGAGCCTACTTCGTGTGTGCTTACGACCTGATGGAGGACCTGCGAAAGGCCAGGACGGAGCATCGGCTGGACCGGCGCATGAGGGTCTACCTGGCACCAAAGGTGCTTATCGTCGACGAGTTCGGCATCTGGCCCTACGACCGTGAGTCCGCCACCGCCTTCTTCAGCCTGGTCTCGGCCAGGTACGAGAGGGGCAGCATCATCCTGACGTCCAACAAGGGCTTCGCCGAATGGGGTGAGATGCTCGGTGACACCGTGATCGCAACGGCCATCCTCGACAGGCTGCTGCACCACAGCCACGTGCTCAACATCCGTGGCGAAAGCTATAGGCTCAAGGACAAGCGGCACGCTGGGCTGCTGACCTCACAACAGCTGCTGACTGCATCATCGAAGGAGCAGGATCCTAGAACGGATCGGGATGGGGATGGGTCAAATCCAAACCGGCGTTGACAACGCCGCCAATAATGAGCGCGACCGGTTTGTTCCTCAGGATCCTCTGGGAGACGGGTGTGCGGGTCACCGGGGCTATCCGGATCAGTCTCAGAGACGTCAACAGGGACGGTATTCGGGTGCTGGGGAAGGGGCGCGCGGAGAGGGTTTTGTTCGTGCAGGATAGGTTGCTCACCGCGATTCTGTTCTACGGCCAGGCTCAGGGACTGGACGGCGACGACTACCTGTTTCAGTCCCGTCGGGGCGGACACATAACGAAGCAACGCGCCGACCAGATCATCTAAGGAGGCCGGGCGGAGGGCTGACCTGGAAGGGCCATCCCGGAAATGCCCGGCGGGATTCGAACTGACACGCGAGTTGTCACCTCATAGGGCAAGGGCAAGTTCCTTGCGGCCCGCAACGGGCCAGCGCTCCCCGATCCAACTCTGAGGAGACCCATCTTTGACTGAACCAGAGGAACCCAACTTTCCGAAAGGGCACTTAGGGCAAATAAGGAGTGGAAGCCTGCGACGAAGGACGTCAAGGCGGAACCCTTTTGGACCTGGCCATCGGAGATTGCCGGAGTCGCCCGCTGGTACTCCTGCCGCGACGGGTCGTCGAGGTCGCCATCGGACGCATAGAAGACGATCCCCGTCAGAACCGATCCGCCCGGCCCGACCGCCTTGATCCCCTAGATCGTCGCACTTCCTGCAAGATGCATTCGACATACCGGGGCCAGGGGACCTAGCGCTCTTGCTTCCCTTGATCGATTTGACTCTCCAGAAGTTCACGGTCCATCCCAAGTTCTACTGCACGGTCAATATCTTGCTCGGCTAGCGAGTCCTCACCCAGGCGCGTATGGGCGAATGCCCGGTGGTAGTAGGCCACGGTAAACCGAGGGTCTATTCTGATGGCCTCGTCAAAGTCCTGTACGCCACGCTCACGCTGGCCAATCCTGACGTAGCTGACGCCTCGGTTGAAATAGGCTTCGGCATCCTGAACGTCGATTCTGATGGCCTCGTCAAAGTCCTGGATGACCTGCTCGTACTGGCCCAAGCTCATATAGACAAAGCCCCGGCTCTTGCGGGCTTCGCCATTCTGAGGGTCTAGTCTGATGGCCTCATCATAGTCCTCGATGGCACGCTCAAGCTGGCTCAGGCTGTGATAGGCAACGCCGCGGTTTCGGTAGGCTTCGGCATCCTGAGGGTCTAGCCTGACGGCCTCGTCATAGTCCTCGATGGCACGCTCAGGCTGGCGCAGTCTGTTATAGGCAATGCCCCGGTTTCGGTAGGCTTCGGCATCCTGAGGGTCTAGCCTGATGGCCTGGTCAAGGTCCTGGATTACCTGCTCGAACTGGGTGTTCAAACTCATATGGGCAAAGGCCCGGCTCTTGTAGGGCTCGGCATCCTGAGGGTCTAGCCTGATGGCCTCATCGAATCGGGCTATAGCCTCCATATAGCGCCCGTCCTAACTTAGCGCCAGGCCAGCGGTCAAATGTTCTTCGGCAGTAGCCGTTGGTTGTGACGTAGGCGTAACCGCAGGAGCAGGTGTTGAGGTAGCGAGCTCGGTGGGCTGCGGGTTGGGCGTCGGAGTTGAAACAGGCACAGGCGATGAGGTCGGAGTTGAAACAGGCACAGGGGACGACGTCGGAGTGGGTGTGGCCGCCGGTACCACGCCCAACTCAGGCGCTTGCGTTGGAGAAGGCGCAGGGGCAGGGGTAGGCTCTCCGCAGGCCACGCCGGTTGTAACGGCGAGCGCTAGGACACCGATGACGAAGTATCTATTCAATCCATTACCTCGGGGACGCGAACTCCGCATGCCTAGGGGACGGAGGTGCACCCGGGAGCAGATTGTATCATTCTACTGACTCCAAGGAGACGGTGGCAGCCGCGCCTGACGCAGCCCCCTTGCTGTGATGGCGACCGATTATCCGCATTCCTTCGAATGGACTTGCCAATAGGCCACCTTCGCCAAGCACGATGGGTACCTAAGCGGCTCCTGTAACCCACACTTCTAACCAGATTCTCCAAACATCCGGCGGCGGCTGCGGTATGATTCCTGGCTTCCCGAAGGCGGCAAGGTGCAATCAACGACGCCCACTGTGAAGCAATCCAGCCTTCCTTCCGGCTGAATCCACAGCCAAGGCCGGTACCGCTGGGAGGCGGAGATGATGAAGAGCTACAGGCTGGTTGTACTGATCGGCGCGTTCGGGCTGATTGTCACACTGTTGGGGGAATCTCCAGGCCCAGCCGTCATGTCGCTGAGCCAGGACGCCCAGGCTGTCTCGCTGCCCGATGGCGCGTCCACCGGCTGGTGGGCCGCGGTCCAGGACAATATCCGCGAGTCTGAGTACCATGTGACCTGGCAGGACCACACCTACCTGCCCGACCTGGCTGCTGCTTACCAGACCCCGAACCGGGCGCACAACCTGCGCACGTATTTTGCGCCGGATGGCGTCCGTCTTTGCCGAGTCGAACCAGAGCAAGAAACCTCCGCTTACGATCAGGACAATGGCCACCAGTGCGCCGAGACTCCCAAAGACCAGTGCCAGGATTCTTCCAACTGCCATCTTTCCACCTCCTTCGCCAGTCTGGGTAGAATCGGGAACCGCGGCAGGCTAGGCAAGGGCACAAGCTGCGTGCCCCTTGCAAGTAGCACATATGCGCGGGAGTAAAGCTCAAATTTCATATTCCCCTTGACATCGACACTTCCGGTCACTAGTATTTGCTCGTGGCAGAAGAATACGTCGGTGGCGAAGCCATTCGTAGCGTGCCGTTTTCGTGGACAAATTCGAAAAATGGGATCGTGGTCTATGGAGGGTGTCATGAAGAGGGCGTCCCGATCATTAATGGGCATCGCGGCTATTGTAATGCTCTTCGCAGCCTTTGGCTTGGCCTGTGGCGGAGAGAAGATCGTTGAGGTGGAAAGAACCCTTGTAGTGGAGAAGACGGTTGTGGTGGAAAAGGTGTTGATCGCCACGCCGACGGTTCCGCCCGTTGTCGGAGGACCGGTATTTGGCGGAACTCTGCGGATAGTTTCTCAGGCGAGCATTCCGACATTGGACTCGGTTCATAATTTCGCCACAACTGCCATCGCAGTGGCGCAACACCTGTACGAAACTCTCTACGGCTGGGATAGTGATATTGTTCCGCGGCCGCGTATGGCGGATAGCTTTACGTTGAGCTCTGACGGCAGGACCTACACGTTCACTCTTAGGGATGGACTACTCTGGCACGACGGAAATCCCGTGGTCAGCGAGGATGTCACCACTTCCCTTGACCGGTGGTTGGGAGGTGCGAGCGCCGCGGCGGGCATGATGCGGGAGTTTGTCGCTGATGACACCTTCCGCATACTAGACGGCCGCAACTTCGAGCTCCGGCTGAAAGAGCCTTTTGGTGCGGTCATCGACGCTGTGGCTCCGGCCGAGTTTGCTCCGCTGATGATGCCTAAGAGGCTGTCCCTCACACCCGCAAGCGAAGCCGTGGAGGAGTGGATCGGATCGGGGCCCTACAAGTTCAAGTCCTGGAATCCGGGGGATCGGGTGATCCTGGAACGCTTCGAGGAGTATGTCCCGCGCGGCGAGACGGCGGACCACATGGTCGGTGCATCAGTCGCTTACCTGGACCAGCTCATATGGCTTGAAATCCCCGACGAGGAGACGAAGATCGCTGGCCTTGAGACCGGAGAATGGGACCTGGTAGATGGCGCGGGCCTGGACTTCTACGATCGTCTCTCACGAAACCGAGGCCTCACGATACCGGTGTATAAGCCGGGGCACAGGTCCAACGCTCCCCTCAACGGCTTTGTAGCGCCCTTCGGCAACGCAGAGTCGGAGGCGCCCCCGGGCGAGAGGTTCACCGATAGTGCCCTGAAGGCGCGGCTGGCCGCGCAGGCCGGAATCGACATTGAGGAGATTCAGTCAAGCCTCGGTCCGAACAATCTCTGGATTACCTGTCCGGCTATCCACTACTGTGGCACACCGCTAGAGACGGACTTTGGGTCAGAGCTCTACAACGAGAACGACAAGGCAAAAGCCAAGCGGCTCTTGGCCGAGTCGGATTACGACGGCGAGACCATCGTCCTGCTCAACCCAACCGACTACGCTACCATCACCCCAGTCGGCATCGTACTGAGGTCGGAGTTGGAGAAGATTGGCTTCGTAATCGAAATGCCGGCGTTGGACTGGGCAACGATTGTACCCAAGTTCTCCACTGACGAATGGCAAGTGTTCGCCAGCTGGTCGGTCCACTCCTGCTGCGGCAACCCCGTCTCAGACGAGATGACCGCTGGAGAAGGTCACGTCTACCCCAAAGTCCCGAAGATCGCAGAGCTAAGGTTGAAATGGGCCACGGAGACGGATCCCGAGGAGCGGATGCGCATCGTGGAGCAGATCCAGAAGCTTGCCTACGAAAACGTCGTGGCCCTGTATCTCGGCGTATTCTTCAGCACATATCCGCACACCTCGGCCTTGAAGAACTTCGAGGTGAAGGCCATCCCCTTCTACGCTAACACGTGGCTCGAGAACTGACGCCAATCCCCAGATGAGGCGCAAGGCCGTGTGACCCTAGTGGGTCTACCCCGTAAGCCCGACGCCTGCGGGGTAGGCTCACGCCACTATCGCTTCGGAACTGCAACCCCATAAAAAGATGCTAGACGTAGTCGTTTCTAGTTGCAGAGATATGAGGTAGTGACCAGCCTGCCATCCAGTAGCGGGCCAGCGGAGTGTGGGTTGGTGCGCGCCTCAGGTCGCCCGGGAAGCGGGACAAGTCGTCGCCGCCGCTTGTGTGAGTCCCTCCCTGCCTGCAGAACCCAACCTGTGGCGCAGACCGGCACTCGTCGACTTAGCGAACAGACGGACTTGCGAGCGCAGGACGGAACGTGAACGTTGGCGGCTAGCTGTCGACAAGGTGTGCCGGTCTTTAGGGCTCGGCCTGCAACTCCCCGGCAGAATGTGCGCCGCCAGGTCGGGATACGTCGGGGAGGGTCCCCGATATAGACGCACGGAAGGGTATCGGTGCAGAAGTATATCCTACACCGGCTCGCGGCTTCGATCCCGGTATTGCTGGTCGTGGCGATTTTCATATTTGGTCTTCTTCACATAGCTGGCGGAGACCCAGCAGCAATTATCGCCGGGAAGGACGCAAAGCCGGGGCAGATCGAGGCGATAAGGGAAAACCTAGGACTCGATAAACCCCTGTACCAGCAGCTGGGCATCTGGTTTCTAGACATACTCCAAGGCAACCTTGGAAAATCCATCAACTCCAAGATTTCTGTCATCACTCTGATCAGGAGCCGGGTCCTACCAACCATCTCCCTTACCATACTGGTGGAGTTGTTGACGATACCGGTAGCGGTATCGTTGGGCTCCATAGCCGCCTGGAAAGCCAACACGTGGATTGACCGAGGCGTCATGATCTTCGCCTCTATCGGGTTTGCAGTACCCATATTCTTCCTGGGATTCTTGATGATCTATGCGTTCGCGCTGAAGATTCCTCTATTCCCGGCGGCTGGGTACATACCTCCGAATGAAGACTTCTTGGCCTACTTACACCGCTTGGTGCTCCCTGCGACCGCTACTGCGGTCGTTTTCACGGCCTTCATTACGAGGATGACGCGCGCGACGGTGATTGAGGTCCTGGGCGAGGACTACATCCGGACGGCGAGGGCCAAGGGACTCACGGAAACGGGAGTGCTGGTCAAGCACGCTCTGAAAAATGCGGCCGCCCCCATCGTCACGGTGATTGGCTGGGGATTCGCGGAGCTACTAGGCGGAATCATAGTTGCCGAGCAGGTATTTGCCGTACCTGGAATGGGCCGCCTAATCGTCGATGCCATCGTACGCAGAGACTACCCGGTGATCCAGGGCACGATGCTCGTGGTCTCAGTAATTCAGGTGCTCGTAAACCTGCTTGTGGATATCTCCTACTCCTTTTTCGATCCGAGGATCAGGTACTAGTGGACCAGGGGCGAACCGGGCCGAGCCAACCCATTGGCGAAGGGTATCGAGAGATTGCGGTACTGTCTCTAAAGGCCCCCGAAGGTAGGGCAAAAGCCCTTGCTAGGCGGATAGCACGTAGGCACCCCACCATGATCGTGGCCATGGGGGTCCTTATGCTAATGATCCTGATAGCGATATTCGCGCCCTTCCTATTCACTGATGATCCGTCGGCGGTCCACGCGAAGATTCGGCTCCAGCCACCGGACTTAGAGCACTGGTTTGGCACAGATTTCGTAGGACGTGATGTCTGGTCGCGGACCCTCTTTGGCGCGCGAATCTCCCTTATAGTCGGCGCTGCGGTGGGCCTAATCTCGGCCGTCTCGGCCTCTATCATCGGCCTCTTTGCAGGCTACTTTCGGGCGTTCGACATGGTCGTCATGAGGGTCATGGATGGTATCATGTCCATCCCGGGCATTTTGCTGGCTATAGCTCTGGTATCGATAGCTGGGGGAAGCGTGCTCAATGTCGTATTAGCCCTGTCCGTCGTGGAAGCGCCGCGCGCAGTGCGGGTGGTCCGATCGATCGTGTTGAGCTTGCGCGAGCAGGAATATGTGGAAGCGGCTAGGGCTATCGGAGCTCGAACGCCCCGCATCCTCCTTCTGCACGTATTCCCGGGGACTATCGCCTCCCTGACGGTGCTGGCGACCATCATCGGTGCCGGCGCAATTCTGGCGGAGGCTACATTGGGTTTCCTAGGCGCCGGGACGCCTCCGGAGTGCCCTTTCGGCAAGTAAGAAGACTGGCCCAGGGGGTGGGTATCACCCGCCCAGGTACGGGTTCAGGAGGGATGATCACTCCGACCTTGGGCCAACTTGACCCTTCGGCTGTGAAGTGGCAAGTATCCCAGCATGCCGTGCCGCGTTACCCGGCGGTCGATCTGGAGGTAGCGCCTAACTACCAACCTGGACACGACTTGCATCTGCGTTCGGCCCACCGACTAGGCTCCGTAGCTCCCGCGAAGACTAGACCGGGAACGTGTACGCGACGTCCATCCGCCTAAAGTTGTTGGACCCGCGGGGAGGCATGGAGCGCGTGCCGCGATAGAGGGGCGAGAGACCCTGAAAGGGACCGTGGGGCTCGGGGGCGTCGCCCAGGTATCTTCCGCTCCGGTAGTAGTAGAATCCCTCCATGATTGATCCGAAAGTTCGCTGGCATTTTCGATGCACTCAAATCCGGTGACATATGCCATACTGGCGGGCTCTCGCGTATATGCACGAGCCGGTATTCTTACCGGCTGGCAGAGGATACGACTTCAAGGCTAGTGAGGGCTGATGCAGGACCAGGCGAGAGTAGTAATAGTAGGCGCCGGCATCGTCGGCTGTAGTGTGGCCTATCACTTGGCCCAGTTGGGCTGGCGCGAGATCGTCGTGCTGGAGCAAGGACCCCTGTTCGCAACGGGCGGGTCGACTTCTCACGCGCCGGGCATGGTGTTCCAGGTAAATTTCTCCAAGGTGATGTCGGAGTTCGCCAAATACACAGGCGAGTTGTATTCGAGCCTCGAGCTAAATCAGGCGCCGTGCTACCACAGAGTCGGGGGTCTGGAGGTAGCCTGGACCAAGGAACGGTGGGAAGACCTCAAGCGCAAGACCGCTGCGGGTAGGCTGTGGGGCCTCGACGTCGATCTACTGGGGCGACACCAGGCCAAGGACATGGTCCCCCTGCTGTCAGACAAGATTCACGGGGCGATGTACTCAGCGGGCGATGGGGTGGCGATGCAGATCTGGGCTGCAGAGGCGATGGCGAACATTGCGAAGGAACGAGGCGCAACCTTCTACGCTGAGGCCAAGGTGACTGACATCGAAGTGGCAGGCGGGAGAGTCACAGCGGTCATGAGCACGAAGGGCAGGATCCGGACCGACATGGTCGTGTTGGCAGCTGGAATATGGGGACCAGTGATCGGCCGCATGGCGGGAGTGCCAGTGCCCTTACAGCCGATGCGACATCAGTACGCTCACACGGAGCCGATCGCCGAGCTATCCGGGGTGACCGAGGAATTCCGAGACCCTATCCTGAGACATCAGGACGCGTCAATATACCTGCGGCAGCGAGAGGACCAATACGTAATCGGCTCTTACAGGCACGAGCCGTTGCTTGTCGAGGCGCAGGACATCCTGGACTGGAATGAAGCGCCGGTGATGCCGTCGATGATGGAGTGGGAGGATAATATCTTTCTCCCCGGTCTCAAAGCCGCGGGGGAGGTAATACCGTCTCTGCGTGGGGTGGAGTTAGGACGGAAGGTCAACGGCATGTTCTCGTTCACGCCGGACGGCATGCCGCTACTGGGCGAGTCGCCGCAGGTCCGGGGATTTTGGCTGGCCGAGGCCGTGTGGATCACCCACGCCGGCGGCGTTGGAAAGTCTGTGGCCGAATGGATGGTGGATGGATCGCCAAGCTCAGACCTTCGCGAATGCGATATCAGCCGCTTCCATCCCCACGCCCAAAGCCGGTCGTATGTAAGAGTCCGCGCTGCACAGCAGTACAGGGAGGTGTATGACATCGTCCACCCCCTGCAGCAGATGGAACATCCACGCGACATACGGCTCAGCCCGTTCTACTCTCGGCAAAGAGAGCTGAGGGCGATCTTTTTCGAGAGCGCCGGCTGGGAGCGACCGCAGTGGTACGAAGCCAATGAGGGATTGCTTGAGGGATTTACCGAAAGCCCCGTGATGCGCTCAGGCTGGGAGGCGCGACAATGGTCGCCCATTATCGTCGCAGAGCACCGCGCGACGCGTGACCGTGTGGGTATGTTCGACTTGACGCCCTTCGCCAAACTGGAGGTATCGGGTCCGGGGGCCCTCCCGTTCTTGCAGTATGTCACCGCCAACCAGATGGACCAGCCCTCCGGGAAGGTGACGTACACCTCCATGTTGAACAGGCAAGGACGCATCAAGTGCGACCTCACGGTCACACGACTGGAAGCCGATCGCTTTCTGGTCATCACGGGCGGGATTTTCGGGGTTCACGACTTGGCCTGGCTTCGCAGTCACCTTCCAGGCGACGGTTCCGTCAGCATCTCCGACCTCACGTCTAGCCGTTGCTGCATTGGATTATGGGGGCCAGAGGCCCGCAAAGTGATGCGCGCCGTAAGTGAGAACGACTTCTCCGGCGACGCGTTCCCCTATCTGACTGGTAGGAACGTCACCATCGGCGACGTACCGGCTCTCGCGCTGCGCATATCGTACGTAGGTGAGCTTGGCTGGGAAGTCTATGCGCAAACTGAATTTGGCCTCAAGCTGTGGGATACGCTCTGGGAGGCTGGCCGATCGCACGGCTTGGTGGCGGTCGGCGGCGGCGCCTTTGACTCGCTGCGCCTGGAGAAAGGCTATCGCCTGTGGGGGCCCGACATTAACACGGACTACAACCCGTATGAGGCCGGGATCGGTTTCGCCGTTCGACTGAACAAGGACGACTTCTTGGGCAGGGAGGCGTTGAAGCAAACTCGGGTACAGGGCCTTAAGCGCAAGCTATGCTGCATGACGCTGGACGATCCTGCGGCAGTGGTGATGGGCAAGGAGCCGCTGCTTGATGGCGACCATGTCCTTGGCTATGTCACCAGTGCCAACTACGGCGACACTGTGGGCGAGAGTCTCGCCTACGGCTACTTGCCCATTGAATATTCGGTTGAAGGAACAAAGGTCCAGGTGATGTACTTCGGCGAACGCTACGGTGCTACGGTCACCAACGAGCCCCGCTACGACCCGTCCAATGCGAAGCTAAGGGCATAGTGGTGGCAGCGCAGGAGGGGCCGGCTTCCTGGCTGACTGGTTCAGCAACCGTCTGCTGTTCGCCGCCTTCGCACTATTGTCTGCCGCCGGCTCGTTCATGGTCTATCTGTCGCACAGCGAGATCATGCTGGCTGCATCTCTGTTTGTGCTGGGTGTGGGCATGGGCATCTACCACCCCGTCGGCCTGTCGTCCATCAGCCGCAACATCCGACGGCGAACGGAGGCCCTGGGAATCCACGAGGCGGCGGGCGCCGTCGGCCTGAGCGTCTTTCCGGTGATCCTGGTCAGCGTGGGTGTGGCAGCAGGATGGCAGTCCTCGTTCCTGCTGGCGGGTGTCGTGTCACTGGCGCTGCTGCCCCTTCTTCCTCTGGTCCCAAGCGAGTTCGACGTGCCGCGTCCATTGCCGGTGGAAGGGAGGAAACGGCAACCGCGTTTGACAGAGCTATTCCGTCAAAGGCCGGTCGTCCTTCTGTACGCTGCCGCCGTGCTCCTGCAAGCACCCCAGAACGGATTCATGACCTTTCTTCCCACTGCGATCGCGGTGATCGGAGGATTGGGGGAAGGCCAGGTTCTGGGCATCTCCGCGACCGGTCTGTTCATCAGCCTGGCGATACTGGTAGGGGCCGGAGGCAGCTTCCTAGGCGGACGGCTCGGTGAGCTGTTCGCTCCCGAGCGTGTCCTGAGCGTGATGATGCTGGTGCCCATACCTCTTCTGGTGCTACTTGGCGTGGTCGAGGGCAAGGCTCTGCTGGTTCTGGCTCCGCTGGTGAACATACCGTTCAACGCCACCGCCCCCATTCTCAACTCCCTGATCGGCAAGTATCTGCCCGTCGCGATGCACGGCCGAGGGTTCGCAGCCCTCTATGGACTAGGGCCCCTTGTGGGGTCTCTTGTCGCCCTTCTGGCTGGGGCGGTGGCTCAGACTTACGGCTTGAACTGGGTCTTCCCGGTGATGGCCGTCTTCTTGCTTGTCGCTTTCCCGCTGCCGTACCTGATACTGGCTTCTGTACAGGGGGTGGCCGAAGCCGCCGAGGGCGAGGGCCGGTGAGCGGAGAGCTCTGGCTGCCTGAGAGATCGAGCGGCAATGGTAGCCGTTTGGAGCATCTGCAGAGCCTGACACCGGGATAGACGGCCTTCTAATGACCGAGCTAACTCTGCCTCCTATGGACCCGAGGTTCCCCTGCCCGGTCGGTCAGCCATCGCGGCCTCAGCCAGAGTTAGGCCAGGCCGAGTGGCGAGACGGAATTCGCCGACCGTAATCGGGACAGGAAGTAGGCAGGGCCACTGGATCGGCGCGAGCCCCGGGGGCTAGCCCCGCGACGCGCTAATCGCCCTGACCGTTTGAGATATCCGCGCCTAAACATGGAATCTGCTTCACGAACAGGTTCACGGGGGATGTAGAAGATGATTTGGAGTAGCAGCCGGTTGGCGCGTGGGACTCGACCAGCGGCCGCTCTGATTGCCGTTGCGCTAATGGCGGCCATCGCGTCCCCAGCTCACGCGATCGTCATTCGCCACGATGTGGATGATGCGGAGTATGTACAGGACGACGGTGCCTATCCGGCGGTGTTCGAGTTCTTCGACCGGCGTGGGGGGTGTCGCGACGCTCGTCGGCCCCCAATGGGCGCTGACCGTGGGGCACGTCGGCCAGGAAGTTCGCCCTGGGCATCAGGTGACCATTGCCGGCCGATCGTACACCGTCGAGAGGGTCATCCTCCACCCGGAATGGGAGACGAAGATGCTTGAGATGGCCCTGCTGGAGCTGGACAGGCCAGTTCACGGAGTCGAACCCATCCCGCCCTACGAGAAAGAGGACGAACTGGGCCAGATCGTAATTTTCGTCGGCCGCGGGGATACTGGAACCGGCCTGACCGGACCGATTTCCCAAGATCACAAACTACGGGCGGCCACGAATCGGGTCGAGAGGGTTGAGGGGGATATGCTCGTGTTCCGCTTTGACGCACCGGAGGACGAGCATGTGACACCCCTTGAGGGAGTAAGTGGGACCAGGGGACAGTGGTGGTCCGGCGTTGATCGAGACCAGCGATGGTCTCCGGGTTACGGGTCTCAGCGTTGCTTCAAGCGGTCGCCCTAAAGGTAGGTACGGTACTTTGGAATTCTACACTCGCGTCTCCCCGGAGTTGACCTGGATCCGGGACATCACATTGCCCGCTAGCCCGGTCGAGCCCATCGCATCGCCGCCATCCGTGTCTCCCGGCGAGGTAGAGGTCATCGTAAGACCAAGTGCAGAGCCCTCAGGCGACGTTGGCCCGGTAGTGTCACCGAGGTTGGTGACCGCCAGCGAGATAGAGCCCATCGTGACGCCGATATCCGCACCTGCCGGCAAGGTTGAGTCGGAAGCAACTTCCGCCCCTGGGGCAGCCGCCTTAACGGCTTTTGCCATCGTGGGCGGCCTGGCGCTGACTCTCTTCGCCTGGTGGTATCGTCGTCGGCAACCCTCCAAATCGGCCCCGGGCATTCCCAGGGGCCTTCGCTTTCTAGTCTATGAAGAGAGCCAACGGTCGGATTCGAACCAACGGCCTGCTGTTTACGAATCGCATGCCTGTCGTGTCAATCTGTGCGTCAGATACGAACCAGTATGGCCGTTCGGCTGCCGGAACCCAACCATCGTACGCGGGGTTCCGTGTTGTACCGAGCCGTGACAGCCTGTGCGTTAGCAGGCGGTTAGCAGAACTGTTAAGAGGCCGTCCTCTTCCTGGACCCTGGATCGGTCGCCCGTCCCGACCCTAGCGGTGTCGGTGCGGGCCGTTGTTGCCGTCGTTAGCTCCAAGCCCGATCACCCTCGAGACCCCGTCCCTATGACGCCAGCTCCCTCTTTTTGCCGCGGTCCGTAGGCCAGCCACCCATCCACCCTTGGCAACGGCCGCTACACGGTCGAAAAACTCCTCGGAGAGGGCGGCAAGAAAACATACAACCCGGTCGTCGCTGCCCCCCCTTGACTTCCATGACACGCGGGCTAAGCTCTAACGGGCGCAGTTCCGACCGAATAGGGGGCGAAGATGAACCGCAAAGGCCAATCCGGCAAGATCCAGACCGTGCTCGGTACGATCGAGCCCGAGGCGCTGGGTGTCACGCTCACACACGAGCACCTGCTGATCGACCTTGAGTGTTATTTCGAGTTACCGGAGGAGGCCAGCGAGAGGGCCTGGGTGCATGCGCCGGTGACGATGGATCGACTCGGTGGGCTCACGAAGAGATTCTACAATCTGGACAACATGAAGCTGCTCGACACCCAGGTCGCCATCGAGGAGGTCCTGCCGTACAAATACGCCGGAGGGCACTCGCTCGTGGACACGACCAGCATCGGGATCTCACGGGACCCGCTGGCCCTCGCCCGCATCTCCCGGGCCACGGGCCTCAACGTGATAATGGGCGCGAGCCACTACGTTCCGCTGTCCTACCCGGACGACATGGACAGCCGCAGCGAGGAAGACATAGCCGACGAGATCATCCGGGACGTCACGGTCGGGGTAGGGGATACCGGGGTACGGTCCGGCGTCATAGGCGAGGTCGGCAACTTCTGGCCGATGACCGACAATCAGCGTAAGGTCCTGCGGGCGTCCGGATATGCCCAAAAGGAGACCGGGGCGGCCGTGACCATCCACCCCGGGACGGACACGGCCTCTCCTCCGCAGATCCTGGGAGTCCTCGTGGATGCGGGTGCCGATCCGGGCAAGGTCATCATGGGCCACCTGGACAGCTACAACGACACTGGAATGCTCGAGGAGCTGGTCGATGCCGGATGCTACGTCCAGTGGGACATTTTCGGGTTCGAAGACTCCTCGTTCGACAGTCTGGCTGGGCAGCCCATCGAGCCCTTCACCGACGTCCAGCGCATGCAGAAGATGGAGTTCATGGCCGAGCAGGGATTCGGAGACCGGATACTTGCCGCGCACGACGTGTGCGTCAAGCGGCATTACCGGCGGTACGGGGGTAAGTCGTACGACCATATCCTCGACAACGTGGTCCCCAGGATGAGGAGGCGGGGTTTCTCCCAGGACCTGATCCGGAACATCCTCGTCGAGAACCCCCGGAGGGCGCTGACCTTCAAGTAGCCGCCCATCGAACCACAACCGTTGCGGCCAGGAAGCGCACTACTTCACTACACCGGAGTGAACTTCTCGCGCTGCGATGGAGAGACGTCGACCTGGACACGGCAGTCTTGTCGGTGGTTCAGGCTTTGATCCGCCTGAGGGATGGCCGGACGGTTTTCCACGAGCCCAAAACATCCCGCGGGCGCAGGCAGGTCGCGCTACCTCCCGCAGCAGTCCTGGGGCTCAGGCACCATCGAGAGCGGCAGGAGGCTGAAAATCTACTCCTCAGCGGTCAGCAGGAGGTGGGGCATGGCTTTGTCTTTTGTAGGACCGATGGTTCGCCAATGTTGCCTGACACAGTTTCCCACGGGTTCGGCAAGGCAGCGAGGCGCGCCGGTCTGAACGGAATCCGGCTCCACGACCTCCGCCATACTCACGCATCGCTAATGCTGAAGCAGGGTGTGCACCGGAAATAGTCTCGGAAAGACTTGGCCACAGCAGCGTCAGTATTACCCTGGACACGTACTCTCACGTCCTGCCCGGACTCCAGGAGGCTGCGGCGCTTAGATTCGGGGAAAGCCTGATCGAACTGGGGAGTAGTGAGGCCGCGTTAGCCCGAATCCACCGAAGGTATGACGTTGCAGCAGCAGAATGGGTGATGAGGGGCAAAGGGAGGCGATGGTCCGGGCACGATTCGGGTAAATGGGGCCGGTGTCTGTCTTCAGCCGCCGCGGGGAGACCTTGTGACCGTCTGGGGACGTTGGGTAGGGCGAGATGGCGGGGAGAGGACGCGGCGAGAGGTGCTCGCGGACCGGACTGGCGCGAGTTTGCGGGGACGTTCGGTTGGGCGGATGGCGGGTCAGTTGCGGACGGGCGCCGTCAGGCTGGGAGTGGAATCGCTCGCAGCCGTGCCAGGGCGCGACTGAACTGGGTTTCCCAAGGCCAGCGCTGTGGCAGATGCAGGGTGAGGCGGCGTGCCGAGGGGGTGAGCCGTCCGGCCAGGGAGAAGAACCGTCGCCGAAGGGTCTTGGTGGTCGCGATCTGCTCGCCCAGACCGATCCGCGCCGTCCAGCGGGCCAGGTTGTGGGCCATCACCTGTACCGCCAGCCAAGCGCCGTTGGCGGCGAAGCGGCCGGACGGCATGTGGTTCAGACCGACGCCGTACTTGAGGTCTCGAATGGCGTTCTCGATCTCGGCGTGGCGGCGGTGGTCGGCCTCCAGTTCCAGGGTCTCTCCGTCCCGGTCGGTGATGAAGCCGTGATAGCTGTAGGTGGCGAAGAGGGCCAGTTGGGAACCGGGCGTGGGCTTCACCCGCCGGACGATGAGCCGCACCGGTGCGGCGCCGGGCTCAGTCCGGAAGGGGGTGTAGGTGGACTGCGCCACATCGGCGGCGCCGTCCATCCAGTAGGGGACCGGCGTCCAGTCTGCATCGGGAATCGCCTCGATCAGGTTCCGCAGGCTTTTGTGCTGGCGGATGGTGATGGAGAAGCGGACATCCATCTCACGACAGGCGGCGACGAGAGCGTGGGCGTAGAAGCCGCTGTCGGCCCGCGCCGTAAGTTGCCCGCTGGCCCCGGCACGGCGAACCCGGCTCACCGTTTCACGCAGGAAGTGGGCGGCGCCCCGAGCGGTGTTGGCGCGGCCCTCGCGCAGCCGGGACATCAGCACGTCGCCGGTGCCGGCGGCGACGGCCAACAGGGGGTGATAGCCCCGCTTGCCGGGATAGCCGTGGTGGCGCGCTCCCTCCTTGGCCAGTCCATAGGTCTCGCAGATGGTCGAGTCCAGGTCGATGGTCAGGGGCGAGTCGCCGGGTCCGGCCCCAGCGGCCCAGGCCCGGGCCAACAACTGGCGGCTCACGCGGTCGAGTTGACGGACATGCCCCCACCGGAAGCTGCGCAGGAAGGTCCCCAGGGTGGATGGCGCCTTGACCACGCAGCCTAGAACACCGACCGTCCCACCAGCGCGCAGCGCATCGGCGTCGTCGATGCAGTCGCCGCCAGCCAGCGCGGAAGCGACCAGCGTCAGCATCTTGTCCCCCGTGTTCGCCCGTCCCGGCGCGCCGCCGAGGTCAAGGTGATGGTCGACGAGTTCTCGCAGGCCCAGGTGCCGGGCGAGGGTGGCCGGCACGAGCAGGCCGGCATTGGCCACCAGGCGATGGTCGTCAAAGAGGATGCGGATACGGTCGGGTTTGTTCTGTGGCAGCATCTATTGGGTGCTCCTTGTTTCCGCGCGGGTTTCTGTTTCAAACCCATTATCCCAGATTCAGAGGAGCACCCTCTAGCTTCTTCATGGGCTGTCCCCAAGGCCGTCATTCGGTGGATTCGGGCTTAGGCTCCGTCTTTTCGGTTATGGTCTTGGGCGCGGCATTGTTCGGCGCGGATGGCCTAAGCGTGACGTTCGCGGTGCTCGGGTGGGTGGTCACATTCGGGGTCACTGCGGTGGACGCCTGGCTCGTCGCAGAGAAGAAGGATTCCCGGACGAGTCCGAGGGCTCGCCACGGGTCGATCGACTTCCCAAGCGACAGTGCCCCTGAGCGCCGCTACCAGTAACGGAAGAGGGGCGGGGCCTCAGCCCCACCCCATGTGCCGTCGAGACGGCGATCGAACCCCCCGAATCACCCCTGCTAGACAGACGGTTTGACGGCCCGGATGGTCATACTCGCCACCGCGGGCGCGTCGCCGGCATTGTCCGAGCCCGCCCCACTCTCGCCTTGGACGCTGATCCGCACGAAGCCGGCCAACTCCAGGCCGTGCCGGTAGTCTTCGGCCGTTATCGCGCCGGCCACACACCCGACGTACTCCTCGACCGATCTCTTGGTCTCGTCCGGGAGATCGCCGACGAGAACTATGTCAGAGACCTCGAAGCGGCCGCCGGGCTTGAGCACCCGGAGCACTTCGCCGAAGACCCGGCTCTTGTCCGGCGAGAGGTTGACGACGCAGTTCGATATGACCACGTCGACCGAGCCGTCGGCCACCGGCAGCGCCTCCATCTCACCCAGCCTGAACTCCACGTTCTCGAAGCCACCCTTCGCACGGTTGGCCCTGGCACGGTCAATCATCTCCGGCGTCATGTCCACGCCGATGACCTTCCCGCTAGGCCCAACACTACTCGACGCCAGAAAGCAGTCGATGCCTCCGCCCGACCCCAGGTCCAGGACGGTCTCGCCCTCTTCCAGGGCAGCGAGCGCCAGCGGATTCCCGCATCCGAGGCCCAGGTTGGCGCCCTCCGGCAGCTTCGATAGCTCGTCGGCGGTGTATCCGAGGTCGGCAACCTCCAGCGGGGAGGTGTTCGAGCTTTCGCACCCGCACTCGCTGCCACAGCACGAGCCGCCTCCCTTTGCGATACCCGCGTACCCGTCCCGGACCAGCTTCTTGATCTCCGCTTCTGTATGCTGCATGGTTCCTCCTTTACTCTTCACTTGACCTCCAGCAGGGTGATCTAAGAAGCCCTTTCGACCATCCCCTCCGATACGCCCTGATTCATCGGGACATCGAGAGTCTCGATGAGTGAAGCATCATCGGACCTGGCCCCCTTCCTGGCCAGGAAGGGGGGTAGCTGAAATCTGAGGGACACCCTCAGACTCCCGGCAATCCCGACTTGTCGGGATCTGCGCACCCCATACCCCATGATCTTGCCAGTAGTCCAAATGCCCGTGGCTCATCGATCGCTCGAAGCGCCCTTCATTACCGGACCCAGAACCGCCGCGACCATCCCAGACAGCTCCTCGACCTTCATCAAGGCGATGCAGCACAGCCGGCCGTCGTTCTCGTAGCTGACTACGGCCAGCTTGTCGCCCGCCGAGATCCCGGCCCGCTCTCGAATCTCCTTGGGGAGCACCATCTGTCCGCGCTCGTCGATGGACACGACGGCCTCGACCTTGCAGCAGGCCCCGCTGGCGGCCGACCCCTTGCCTGATACAGCTCTTCGCTTGTAACGCGTCGTCACAGCAACCTCCAAAAGTCAGAAGAATCAGAATAAGCTGATCCAACAGTAACCGATGACTACTTGGATTGTCAAGCATGTGAAACTGGCGCTCGTCGTTGACACAGGCGGTCGGCGTTGCTACACTCGAAAACGTTGCAATTGTCCTCGTTTCCCCGGTAGGCACCAGCTTCCACCCATGCACGGTCCGTTGGATTGGTCCGCCATCGAGGTGGTCGGCTGTGCACCCAAGATCGGGACCAGCAGCCCAGCGTCAGGAGGTTTCTCACAGATGGCAGCGACGAAAAAGAGGACCACGGTCGGGAGGGTGGTGGGAGCCAAAGAGGTCTTCACGCCCGAGTTCATCGAGTACCTCGAGGCCCTGCACGACCGGTTTACTCCTCGTATCCACGAGCTGCGGGCCAAGCGGGCCAAGGTTCTCGACAACGCGATCAAGCGGAACGGGATGCCTGGTCCGCTCCCCGAGAGCGAGATCACCACCGGCGACTGGCAGGTGCCGGCCGTCCCCGCAGAGCTTCGGAGACCGGGCATTGAGATATCGGGGCCCGTATCCATCACCCCTATGTTCATAAACGCCCTGAACCCGGGACCCGACGGCGGCCGGGCCGAGGGTGACCTGGACGACGACGAGGATTCGGCTGGACATCGACTGGTCGACACCGTCCGGTCGGCGATCAACAGGCTGGGCGCCGTCGAGAGGACCCTCACCCACTTCGACGAGACGCGCCAGCGCGAGTACAAGATCCATCCGGGAGACATCCCTTTCTTCATGCACCGCGAGCGCGGCCTCCATCTGGACGAGCCGGAGGTCAAGATCGATCGAAAGCCGGTGCCGGCCAGCACCCTGGGAACCGCGCTCACGCTGTTCTGGGCGGGCAGGGCCCACATCGAACGCGGCCAGGGCATCTACTTCTACCTGCCCAAGCTGGAGTCTGCCGAGGAGGCGGAGCTCTGGAAAGAGTTCTTCGATGCCTCCCGAGAGCTGCTGGACTATCCGGAGGACGCGGTAATAAAGGCGATCCCATTGATGGAGTCGCTGCCGGCCGCGTACCAGATGGAGGAGATGATGCACGCCCTGGGCCCGTATGCGGCGGGGCTGAACGCGGCCCGGTGGGACTTCAAGGCGAGTATCCTCGAGTTCGTAATGGCGGACCCGGACTCCGTCTGGCCGGACCGTTTCGACGTGGACATAAAGACGACCCCGTTCATGGCCAACATCTTCAGACGCCTGGTCGCGATCTGCCTGAAGAGGGGTGCGGTCCCTATCGGCGGCATGGCCACGGCACTGCCCAGCCGGGACAACGAGGTTAACAGGGCTGCGGCCGATTCGATCAGGGCAGACAAAGAGTGGGAGGCGAAGCAGGGATTCGTCAGGGCATGGGTAGCCCACATCTTCCACATGAAGACCGCGGCGGACCCGTTCAAGGAGCTTCGGTCCCGAGGCTGGACGCCGGACTCTGGGATGGAGGACCCCGACAACTTCCCCATCCAGATCGATGTGCCGGAGGGAGTCATCACCGTCGAAGGCACCAGGCGAAACGCCCGGATGCTCATCGAGTATCTCGAAGGTTGGCTCAACGGACGGGGGGCGAAGGGCATAGACAGCCTGGCCGGCAAGCCGGGAATCCATCCGGCGCTCATGGAGGATCTGGCGACCGGCCGGATCTCGGTAGCGCAGATCGCCCAGAGGATCATCCACTCCGCAAAGGACTCCGAGACCGGCCAGGTCCACGACCTCGCGCTGGTCAAGCAGCTGCTGGCCGGCGAGGTCAAGGACATTGTGGCTCGGCCGACCGCCGACGGCGCCCGAAGAGAGGACCTGGCCGCGGCCGGGGTCCGATACAGCAACGCATACAAGATTGCGATGCGGTGGATCAAGAACTACACCGAGTTCAATTTCAGGAGCCTCGGGTCCTACACGCGTTCCGATCTCGACAAGATCGCGGCCGCCGAGGACGCCTTCTAGCTCGACGATGGAGAAGGAGAGGGCGGCCGGGACAGCAAGCTGCGTCCTCCGGCGCGCTCCTAAAGGGTGAGCATGTCTCGATTCGCCGCCAACCTGACGATGCTGTTCAACGAAGTCGACTTCCTCGACCGGTTTGCGGCGGCATCCAGGGCAGGGTTCAAAGGTGTCGAGTTCCTCTTCCCCTATGACTACGGCATCGACGAGCTGACCGCCCGGCTACGGCACAACCAGCTGACCCAGGTCCTCTTCAACCTCCCGGCGGGCGAGTGGGGGGCGGGGGAGCGCGGAATAGCCTGCCACCCAGAGCGGGTAGGGGAGTTTCAGGCCGGTGTAGGCAGGGCCATCGAGTACGCTGGCGCCCTCGGATGCACCCGCCTCAACTGCCTGGCCGGTATTCCGCCCGGCAGAGTCGAGACCGATGAGGTTCACGATACCTTCGTGAGCAACCTGCGCTTCGCCGCGGACAAGCTCGGCGAAGAGGGGATACAGCTCGTCACTGAGCCGATCAACACCAGAGACATCCCCGGCTTCTACCTGTGCCAAACCCGGCACGCGCTCTCGATCCTCAAGGAGGTCGGCTCCGACAACCTCGGCCTGCAATACGACGTCTACCACATGCAGGTAATGGAGGGCGACCTCGCGAGGACCATCGAGGAAAACCTGGGCGTGATCCGCCACATCCAGATCGCCGACAACCCCGGCCGCCACGAGCCGGGCACCGGGGAGATCAACTACCCCTTCCTCTTCGACACGCTCGACCGGTTGGGCTACGACGGCTGGGTGGGTTGCGAGTACATCCCGATGTCCTCGACCACCGAGGGCCTGGGCTGGGCCGGCCGCTACCTGAACAGCTAGTTCTCGGTACGCCGGTCTCCTGGAGCTTCCGCTCGCAACTCTGCGGAGCGCGATCACCCCTTCCTAGCCTTCCCCCAGTGAGGAAGAGTCAGAGAGGGGGCGAACCCGCCGGGCCACCTTGGGCTAGTCGAAGGTGATCACGCTGCGGGCGACCTCCCCCCGCGCGAGGACGTCGAATGCGGTGTTCACCTCGTCGAGCGGGAAGCGGCGGGTGATCAGCTCGTCGAGCTTCAGCTTGCCGGCCTTGTAGAGGTCCAGCAGCCTGGGGAAATCGATGCGAGGCCGGGCGCTGCCGTACATCGAGGCGATCACCGTCTTCTCCAGCATCAGGTCGCGCGCATCGATGGTCACCGGCGTATTAAGAGGTGCGTGCCCCACCCAGACGGTCACCCCCCTGCTCCTCGTCGCGTGGATGGACTGGACGAACGGCTCCGCCACGAGACCGATCGCCTCGAACGCATAGTGCACGCCCAGGCCGCCGGTCAGCTCTCGAATCTTCTCGACCGGATCGTCCCTCGACGAGTTGACCGTGTGCGTCGCTCCGAACTCCTTTGCCATATCGAGCTTGTTGTCCAGAAGATCGACGGAGATGATCGTCGTCGCTCCGGCCAGGGCGCAGCCCTGGATCACGTTGAGTCCGACGCCGCCGGCGCCGAACACGGCGCAGGTCGCCCCGGGCTCGACGCCCGCCGTGTTGATCGCGGCGCCCACCCCGGTCATTACACCGCATCCGACCAGAGAGGCCTGCGGAAACGGGATGTCCTTGTCGATCGGGATCACCGCGGACTGGGTCAGAACCGAGTGGGTCCCCATCGTCCCCAGCCCGGACAGTAGCTCTATCGGTGCGCCGGTGCTCTTCAGTGCCGCCTTGACCCCTGTCAGCTCGAGGCGCTCGTAGCAGAGGTTGACGTGCCCTTTCTGGCACATCTCGCAGAGCCCGCAGAATGGCCACCACGATAGGATGACGTGGTCGCCGGTCTTCACATGGGTCACGCCGGGACCCACCGCCTCGACGATCCCGGCCCCCTCGTGGCCGAGGACGGTCGGGACCGGGACATTGGCCCATTCGCCCTTTACGACGTGCCAGTCTGAGTGGCATACGCCGCTGGCCATCATCTTGACCAAGACCTGCCCGTGTCCGGGGTCGGGAAGGTCCATCTCCTCGACCTTCAGTGGCTTGTTGTACTCGTACAGGACTGCGCCCCTCATCGAAGGTACCTCCTCTTTGCTTGCGGCTCGGCCGGCGGGGTGTTCAAGAGCCCCTTCGACCATTCCCTCCGATACGCCCCGATGAATCGGGGCATCGAGAGTCTCGATGAGCGAAGGCTCATCGGACCTGGCCCCCTTCCTGGCCGGGAAGGGGGAAATATATCTGAGATCTGAGGGACACCCTCAGACACCCGCCAGAGGGGCTCCGCCCCTCTGCACACCCCTTCGCCTGGCTCAGAACCGGCTCTCGGACTCCCGGCAAAAGGGGCTCAGCCACTCTGCGCGCCCCAATTTTCATCCTGCCGCCACGTCAGCAAGCTCTATCAACGCGGAGAGTGTAGCAGCAGCCATTGAGAGGGTCAACGACCGGGAAGAGGCTGTCGGAGACTGATGGAGCGACACCACCCCTTCCCCGGAAGGGGTCAGATGAGAATCTGAGGGACACTCCTTCGACAAACTCAGGGCAGGCTCTCAGACACCCGGTAATCCCGACTTGCCGGGATCTTGAACACCCGTCTCGGAGGCCCGAAAGACGGCGAGGCTTTGCTGCGTTCAAGCCCCGTTCCAGAGGCTCCATTTTGCCCGAGCGTGCCCGGCGGCGTCACAATAGGGCCTGGTACTTTCTTCCCATCAGATTGAGGAGATATATGGGATGCTCCGGGCGCCTCCGTCCCAATATGATCGAATTGCGCCGTGTAGCCCGGTAGCGGCGTCGGACGGTACCCGACGGACGATACTCGACGGAGGGGAGTGGAAATATGGCTAAAGTGTTTGGTCCAACGGCAACCGAAGGGGCCATGGCTGTCGAGCAGTTGCCCACCGGTCAACCTCGGCAGGACAGCTCATGGGAGCGGGCGCCCGCGCGCATCAAGGTCATCGGCGTCGGCGGCGGCGGGTGTAACTGCGTTCGCCGCATGCTGCAGCACGACGTACGCGGCGTCGAGTACGTTATGGTCAACACCGACATCAAGTCTCTTGAGCCGGACTCCCAGGGTGCCGAGCTGGTCCAGATCGGCCAGAAAATCACTCACGGCTGGGGTGCCGGGAGCGATCCTCGGATGGGCGAGCGAGCCGCCGAGGAGTCGGTTTCGAGTCTGCGGAACGCCCTCAAGAACGCCGAGCTTGTCTTCGTAACCTCCGGCATGGGCGGCGGCACCGGAACTGGAGCCGCTCCGTACGTTGCGCACCTGGCCAAGGAGATGGGCGCCCTGGTCGTCGGGGTAGTGACCACTCCCTTCAGCTTCGAGGGGAGCCGCAGAATCAACGAGGCCCACGCGGGAGTTTCCCGCCTGCGCCCGTTCGTCGACAATCTGATCGTCATCCACAACGATCGGCTGCTCCAGTATGTCAGCCAGGACGTAGAGCTGATCGAGGCTTTCCGGACCGCCGATGAGGTGGTCACACAGGGCATCCTGAGCGTCTCCGAGCTCATCAACGTCCCCGGCGAAATCAACGTCGACTTCGCCGACGTCCGGTCCATCATGGCCTTCCCCGGAGCGGCGCTCATGGCGATGGGCCGCGGCCACGGAAAGATGGGCGCGGTCGAGGCGGCCAAGCAGGCCATAGCCAACCCGCTACTCAATCTGTCCATCAAGGGCGGCAAGGGAGTGCGCTTCTCGGTGAAGGGTGGCTACGAGCTGAGCCTCGGCGGGGTCAACGCCGCCGGTGAGCTGATCGGTAACGCGGTCAGGAAGGACGCTGCAATCTTCTTCGGAATGTCGATCGACGAGAGTCTCGAGGACGATGTGAAGCTTACGCTCATCGCCACGGGCCTCAAGACAGAGGGGCCGAAAGGCTCACTCGGCGGCAGGTTCCGAAATCTCCTCCCGGGGGCATAGCCGACCCCGGGTGGGTCGGAGAACGGGACGAGTAAGCAGTGACGAGCTCGCGGGAATGCGCGGGCTCGTCGTCCGTAAAGCCAGGACGGCGACAGTTGGGCTCGGTGGGCCGCCGCCCTACGACAGATTACCGGGCGCTCGAACACGTAGTTCTGACTTGTATGGGAGGGAAGCAAAGATGGGCGCGGAGAGCAACGTAGAGCAGCTTTTCCGGAGGCTTGACCAGCTCAAGGCGGAGAAGGGCACACTGGGAATACAGGCGACGCACTTCATGGGCGCGGAGAGCAACGCAGAGCAAGGCGGAGAAGGGCACACTGGGAATACAGGCGGCACTTCATCCAGGTCGCCCAGTCGCTGAAGGACCCCCTGAACTGGCGGATCGGGGGCGAGAGCGTGATCGGCTACGGCAACAACGTGGCCGACGTCAACCTTCCCGATGTGCTGGATCTCGCCGACCGGGTCCAGCGAGTGCAGCGAGAGCACCACGACCTCACGGTGAACGCCAGCGTCCATCTCGAAGGCACGGCGAAGAAGTTCTTCCTGCAGGAGCTGGAAGGCATGAGGCGCCGATTCATCGGAGAGGAAGAGGAAGCTCAGGTAGCCTGAGCTCACCGATCCGACAACCAGCCGCCGCTGACCCCCTTATCGGGCGCGTTCGTATCTCCCGCCAACCTAGAGAGGCGAAGGCCACCAGCACGATGAACACGAAACTGTCCGCCGAACGGGGATTCACCGCGTTACAGGTCGTGGCCGGTTTGGGTATCCCGGTCATCTGGGGAATGCTCCTGCTCACGATCGGGTCCGGTATCCTCTCGAGCCCGGAGGATGCGGAGCCCCCACCGGAGGTCCAGGCAGAGAGCTCCGACGACCCTCTCGATGACCTGCGCGACGCTGTCCGATCCTTCGTGAAGGACGTCAGGATCGCCGTAGTGTCCGACCTGCTGGACGGCGCCGAACCGGCCTCTGAGCTAACGCTTCTCCTGGCCGATGGCGACGACGAGGTATCTCAAACCCTGATAACCATCTACAAGCTGGAGGGCGACACGCTGACGGTGTCGTACGACGGGAGCACTCACACCATCGTACGAGACCTCGTCGCGGTGGGATTCACCCTTTCGGGTGACACCATCACGGGGACATTCGAGGTCAGGGTCGGTCCCGATGCCACCCGGAGCCTGTCGGTGGCCGCAGAGATGAGCCGGGGCTGACTGCCTCCGGGCACCGGCGCCTCCCCTTCCTGTCTGGCACACTGGCGCGACTCCCCGGAGCGTGGTCTGGAGTCGTCCGTCAGCTATCTGGGCCGCCTCCCGCACCATGACCATCCGGTGTCCTGCGCCTCCCCCCGAATCCATCGGAACCACCCCGGCACTTTGACCTGTTGAGCCCGGAACCTCCCGAATCTCCGCGGGCTCCGCCTTCTCGGACAACCACTACGACGCCGGCCATCGCGATCGGCGGAAGTGCCAGAGCGCCTCGATCGTGCGGCAGAGGAGCAAAGTGGTATGATCTGGCCGAGGTGAGGGATTCATGAAATTCGGAATCACGATTACGAACGCCGTGAATCCCGCCGTGACGCCAGCATCCCAGGCCGACTACGTCACACGTCTGGCCGTTGTCGCCGAGGAGGCGGGATTCGACTCGATTTGGGTGTCGGATCGCACCGTGTTCCCAGTAGACATCGCAGAACGATACCCCGAAATGTTCGGCCCCCACCACTCGGAGCCGGATTCCCAAAATCTGCTTGAAGCGATGACGGCACTGAGCTTCGTGGCCGGATTGACCTCGAGGGTGCGACTGGGCATGAGCGTCCTCGTACTGCCGTTCCGCCACCCTATCCTCAACGCGAAGATGGTCACGTCCCTTGACGCCCTCTCTCACGGGCGGGCCATATTCGGAGTCGGCATCGGCTGGATGAGGGAGGAGTTCGAGGCTATGGGCGCCTCCTACGCCGACCGGGCAACAGTCTCCGACGAGCACATTGAGATATTCAAGGCGGTCTGCACGCAGGAGACGCCCGAGTACCACGGCAAGCACTTCAGCCTATCCGGCAAAACTTTCTTCCCGAGGCCCGTCCAGCAGCCTCACCCACCCGTCTGGGTCGGAGGCAAAACCGATGCGGCGCTTCGAAGGACAGCCCGCCTGGGCGACTGCTGGAACGGCCTCTTCCTGACTCCGCCCGAGCTCGCCGAGAAGCGGGCCACGTTGAAGCGCCTGTGCGAAGAGAACGGACGAGATCCCGAATCGGTGGAAACGGCGCTGACGTCCAACCTCAACATGCACGAGCGCAAAGTCTCGGACAGCGGAGACCGCGTCCTACTGACCGGAAGCCTGACAGAGATAACCGACGACCTGCGGAGGTACAAAGACACTGGGCTGGACCACGTCCTCCTCTCCGTCTACGCCCGCAGCACCGACGCTACGATCGACTCCGTGCGCCGCCTGGCGGACGAGGTCGTACCCCGAGTTTGAGAGGAGCACGGTGAGCAAGGCCCTCGAGGGCCTGCGTGTCCTCGACCTCACCCATTTCGAGGCCGGGCCCTCGTGTACCGAGTCCCTTGCCTGGATGGGCGCCGACGTCATCAAGATAGAGCGCCCCGGCACAGGGGACCCCGCCAGGCGCTCGCGCGCCGACCTTCCCGACCGGGACAGCTTCTACTTCATCATCCTGAACGCCAACAAGCGGAGCGTCACCCTGGACCTCAAAAAGGAGCAGGGGAGGACTCTGTTCCTCCGGATGGTCGAAAAGACCGACGTCGTGGCGGAGAACATGGCGCCACAAACGCTGGAGCGGCTGGGGCTGGGGTATGAGGTTCTGAGCTCGGCGAACCCGAGAATCGTGCTGGCCAGGGTGAAGGGGTTCGGCACGTACGGTCCGTACGCCGGGTACAAGAGCTTCGACTTCATCGCGCAGGCCGTAGGCGGCGCCGTCGCCTTCACAGGCTTCGCCGACGGACCGCCCGTGATGCCCGGTCCGACCATCGGAGACACCGGCGCGGGAATACACACCGCGTTCGGGATCATGGCGGCCCTGTGGCAGCGCGAAAGAACGGGCAGAGGCCAGGTGCTCGAGGTCTCGATGCAGGACGCAGTGGTCAACTTCAACCGCGTCAAGATGCGCGACTACTACGAGACAGGCAAGAACCCGGGACGAAGTGGGAGCGCCGTCCCAAGGACGGCGCCGGGTGACCTCTACAGGTGCCACCCCGGCGGCCCAGACGACTACGCCTTCGTCTACTGCCATCCGGTCCTCGAGCACCAGTGGGACGCCCTTCTGTCCATTCTGGACCGAGAGGACCTGATCGACGACGAGGACTGGTCCAACCCCGTGTGGCGCGGAAACCACAAGGAGCAGGTGGACGCGCTGGTCGAGGAGTGGACCTCCAAACACACCAAGCGCGACGTGATGCGCATCCTGGGGGAGGGGGGTGTCCCCTCCGGCGCCGTGCTCGACGCCGAGGACATCCATGGGGATCCCCACCTGGCGGCGCGAGGGATGATCACGACGATGCACCATCCGGAGCGCGGCAGCTTCAAGCTGCCCGGATTTCCGGTCCAGCTGGAGAGCTCGCCCGTCGAGATGAGGCCGGCGCCCCTCCTCGGACAGCACAACGCCGAGGTGTACCGGGAGCTGCTGGACCTGACCGACGACGACCTGGCTCGGCTGAAGGCCGAAGCGGTTATCTGATTGACGCCGGGGTCGTAGTTCGCAGGCGAAGACCCCCTCCTCAATCCTCCCCCGCCGGGGGAGGAGGTGGGTAAATCGCTGACGCCAGAGCACGCCTGATCCTACGCGCAGACGCCCAGAGCAAGCTCATCCCCTCCACGAGGGAGGGGACGGGGCCGTGGGTCCAACAGGCTCCGAGTAATCAATAGCGCTCCGTAAGAAAGGTTCGTAATCCCTTTCCACCGCGGGGGAAGGTTAGGAAGGGGGGCCATGACCCTCCCCTCGCTCATCCCCGTCTGACGAAGAGGCGATAGTTTGGAGGCTGAGATGACCGAACGCCGGATCGGCGTGGCCGCCATGGGCGGCGACTCGACAACTGTACTGGATCGAATCCTGGCTCTCGAGCAGCGAGGAATTCCCGCCGCGTGGCTGACGACCGGCGGGGCCGGGCTGGACGCGCTGACGGTGCTCGCCGCCGCGGCCGCCCAGACGCGGAGCATACTTTTGGGCACGTGTATCGTCCCGACCTTCCCACGGCATCCCGTCGTTACCGCCCAGCAGGTACAGGTGATATCCGCCCTCGCGCCCGGTCGCTCCCGGCTGGGCCTGGGCCCGAGCCACAGGCCGACCATGGAGAAGATTTTCGGCGTCGACTTCAAGGAGCCGCTGACGAACCTGCGGGAGTACGTCCACATCGTCAAGACGCTGCTGCGGAAGGGGGCGGTCGACTTCGACGGCCGGCATTACCGGGCCCATGCGCGTATCGACCAGCCGGTCGCCGACGTTCCGATAATGGCCTCGGCCCTGAGGCGTGCGTCCTACGAGTTCTGTGGCGCCGAGACCGATGGCGCCATAAGCTGGGTCTGCCCCTATCCGTATCTCCGGGACGTCGCCCTGCCCGCGATGAGGAAGGGCGCCGACCAGGCGGGGCGGCCGGCCCCTCCGCTGATCGCCCACGTGCCGGTGTGCGTCGACGAGGACCGCGGCCGGGTCCGTGCCGCTGCCCGGAGCGACCTGAGCATCTATCCGCGGCTTCCGTTCTACGCCAGGATGTTTGCGGAGGCGGGCTTCCCCGAGGCCGAAGCCACACACGAGTGGAGTGATGGTATGGTAGACGCCGTAGTAGCCTCGGGCGACGAAGCGGAGGTCGCGTCGACGCTGCGGGAGCTTTTCGACTGGGGCGTCGGCGAGATCATCGCCCACGTAATAACCGTCGGGGAGGATCGGACGGCGTCCCGCGAGCGGACGCTCAGGCTGCTCGCGGACACGTACGCGAAGCTGTAATCGCAAGGCGATGTGGCGGCGGGCCCGTCCGAAACGGTCGGCCTTTAGGCGAAAGCGTGGCGTGGGGAGTACAGAGGGGCTGTGCCCCTATGCCGGGGGTCTGAGAGCCTGCCCTGAGCCTGTCGAAGGGGTGTCCCACAGAGACCTTTCCCCCTTTCTCGGGGGCGGGGTTCTCCCCTGGCGGGAGGCACACGAGGCCCCGTTAGGCGTATGCCAACATAGCCGGGGGACTGAGGACTCGGCATCTGTGCCTGACCGGATAACCGGGGTGTGCAGAGGGGCGGAGCCCCTATCCCGGGAGTCTGAGGGTGCCCCTCAGAAACTGATTTCCCCCTTTCAAAGAGGGATGGGGCCAGACTCGGTGTCTTGAGCTTCGTGTCTTTAGTTTTCGAAGCCGGGAAGGTGCCTGATGTCGATCTGGTCGATGTCCAAGGGAGGACCATCGTGGACCTGGTAATGCTCGGGGGAAACGTTCTGACCATGGACGGCCGGAACGGCCGGGCCGAGGCGGTGGCAGTTCAGGGCGGGAAGATAACGGCGGTCGGCTCGAGCGCCGAGGTGTCCCAGATGGCCGGCGAGCGGACGAGGGTCGTCCACCTGGCCGGCAGGACCGTCGTGCCCGGCTTCCTGGACCCGCACAACCACTTCAGCATGACTACCTTCGAGCCGGTTTCGGTCGACTGCCGGATGCCGCCGCTGGAGACGGTGAAGAGCGTCCTCGACGCCATCGCGGCCACCGCGAAGGACACCCTGAGAGGCCAGTGGATATGGGGCCTGGGGTACAACTCGATTAACCGTGGCGAGCACCGCCGGCTGACCCGTTGGGAGCTGGACGAGGCGGCGCCCGACAATCCTGTCTGCATCATGGACTTCTCGTACCACTCCTGCTACGCCAACTCGGTGGCCCTCAAGCTGGCGGGCGTCGACCGTGACACGCCGGACCCGCACCGGGGCTGGATTCTGAGGGACGACAAGGGAGAGCCCAACGGGACCCTCTGGGAAAGGGCGATGGACCTGGTGCACCGTCTGTCGATCAGGGCGCACGTCGACCACTACGGCGAGGACGGCATCGCCGACCTGGTGTACCGAAACGCGATGAGGCACCTTTCGCACGGGATCACCAGTATCGGGGATGCGGTGGTGATGCCCGAGAGCGCCGAGATGTACCGCATGGCGGACAAGCAGAAGAAGCTCCCCATCATGGTGCACCAGATGCGCGGCGGCGACGGCTTCTTCTCTCCGCCCGAGAAGGCATCCCAGGGCGGATTCCCGGACGACAACGTGTCCGACCGTCTCCGCGGCAACATCATGAAGCTCTTCATGGATCCTGTGTTTCCGGCCTGGGGCATGGTCAAACACTATGCGCACGGCCACCAGGAGCGCATGGGCGTCGTTTACTACACTCAGGAAGAGGTGGATGCGCTCGTCCTGGCCGCCGCCGGACGCGGCATCCAGGTAGCCATCCACTGCATCGGCAACTGGGCGATCGAACAGGGGCTCAACACCTTCGAGAGAGCGATGAGGGAGAACCCGGCGTCGGAGCTCAGGTTCCGGATAGAGCACTTCTCGATCCCTACACTGGAACAGATCTCGCGAGCGGCCTCCCTGGGTGTGATCGTCTCCCACCAGCCTGCGTTCCTGTACACGATCGGGGAGCATCTACACGGGTCGGCAGACTACATGGGGATCGACGCGCCCGACTTCCCGATACGGACGATGCTGGAGGCGGGAGTGCCCCTGGCAGCCGGGTCGGATTTTCCATGTGCCCCGGTCTCGCCCCTGTTGGGTCTCTATGCGATGGTTAGCAGGACCAAGGAGGTCGACGGCGTCAAGCTGGCTCCTGATGAGGCCATAGTCCCGATGGACGGCCTGAAGATGTACACGATGGGCTCGGCCTTCGCGATGTTCCGGGACCACGAGGTCGGCTCCATCGAGACGGGGAAACGTGCGGACATGGTGGTGCTCAGCCACGATCCGACCGTGGTGGCCAAGGAGTTCATCCGGGAGATCGTCGTCCAGCAGACCTACGTTGACGGGGAGCTGCTCTTCGAGCGGATCTAGCGATCGCGGGGCAAGAATGTCATCCTGAGCCCGCAGGCGAAGAATCTGGGGCGGCGGGTACTGAACCGGAGTCTCTGACGGTGGACGGGATAGGCAGCCCATCCCCAGATCCTTCGTTCGTCCGCGGACGACTCAGGATGACAAGAGGGAGGCATGACGAGTACACGAACGGAGTCACCCGGCTCTCCCAGGACCGCGGACTCGCTGCCTCTGGCGCCCCAGTCACCGGACGCGGTCGTCTTCAGGCTCGATGGAGAGCCCCGCTCGCCCGAGGCGATGATCGGGCTGATCCAGCGGTACCAGGCCGAGTACGGCTACGAGGTCGACGACTTTTCGAGGGGCGGGACGGTCGAGAAGCTCGAAAGGCGTTTCGCGGAGGTGCTTGGGAAGGAATCCGCGATCTTCATGCCCACCGGCACCCTGGCGAACCACCTGGCGATCCGGAGGCACTGCGGCACGCGCCCGAGGGCGATCGTACAGGAGCAGAGCCACCTGTACAACGACACCGGAGATTCGGTCGCTCAGCTCAGCGGCATCAACCTGGTTCCACTGGGGACCGGCCGTCCCGGCTTTACGCTCGCCGAGCTGGAGGAGGTTCTTCAGCGCTCGGAGACCGGACGAGTGGCGAACGCGGTCGGGGTCATGATGATCGAGTCGCCCGTCCGGCGCCATGCGGGGCAGGTCGTCCCCTACGACGACATGAAGGCGATGACGAGTCTGTGCCGGGAGCGCGGCGTGCCGACCCACCTGGACGGCGCCCGGCTCTTCATGATGTCAGCGGCCACCGGCATCGGGCCCGCCGAGTATTCCGCACTGTTCGACACTGTCTACGTCTCGCTCTACAAGTACCTCGGCGCCCCATTCGGAGCCATCCTGGCGGGCTCGGCGGAGTTCGCGGACGGCCTCTACCACGACAGGAGGATGTTCGGGTCGGGATTGCAGTCGTCGGCGCTCGTCGCCGGGATGGCGCTCATGGGACTCGATGGGTTCGAGGAGCGCTTCGCGGCCGCGATGGCCAGGACCCAAGACCTGTTCTCCAAGCTGAACGCGCTCCCCGGCCTTGCGGTCGAGCCGTTCGATCACGGGTCGAACATCTTTCCGATGCGTCTCGCGCCTGACATCGACCCGGACCGCCTCGCGGCTGAGCTTGCTGAGCGATCTGTGTTCATCTACCCGCGGACCGAGCAGTACGAGGGGCGGACCCTTCTGCACGTGAACACGTCGATCTTGCGGCAGCCCAACGACCGCGTTTTCAGAGCCTTCGAAGAGGCGCTGCAACGCGCCGGCGAGCACGCCAAAGTCAGTGACTAGGGAGTCCAATATCTTATGACCGAGACCGTATACCACGGCGCCACGCTCATCGACGGGACCGGGGCCGATCCCAGGCCGAACGCCAGCGTCCTGGTGGAGGGCGGCGTCATCCGCAGGATCGGGACGGCCGAGTCCATCGGCCGATCGCCTGAGGGACGGGTGATCGACCTGGACGGCCTCACACTCATGCCGGGGTTGACCGACGCCCACGTCCACTTCGGGGCTCTCGGAGTGAACTCCCTCTCGGACCGCACCCCCGACGACAACCTGACGACCTACGTCCTGGGCGTGGTCGAGAACATGCGGACGGCGCTGCAGGAGGGTTTTACAACCGTTCGCGACGCCGGGGGGCTGGATCCCGCCTTCGCCCGAGCGGTGGATGACGGGCTGATCGAGGGACCGGAGATACTGCCGTCCGGCTCGGTTCTCTCTCAGACCGGCGGCCACGGCGACGCCCGTAACCGGTACGACGACGAACCACTGAGGTCGATACCCGGGGTCCTCGCTCGAGCCGCCCTGTGCGACGGCGTCGACGCGGTCCGCGCGGCCGCCCGGCAACAGCTCCGGCTAGGCGCCACCCAGGTCAAGCTCATGGCCTCGGGCGGAGTGATGTCGCCTACCGACGAGCTGGAGAGCGTGCAGTTCACGGTTGAGGAGATGGCTGCGGCAACCCACGAGGCCGAGGCCGCCGGGAAGTACACGATGGCCCACTGTCACACCTCTCCCGCCATGAACAATGCCCTGGCGGCCGGGGTACGCTCCCTCGAGCACGGCAGCATGCTGGACGAGGCGACCGCGGCCCGCATCGCGGACGCCGGCGCCTACATGGTCGCGACGCTGGCCATACTGGACGTCCTAGCCGAGACCCTGGACCCCGAAACGTCCGGACACGGATACATGAAGCTGGAGCTGATACGGACCGAGATGCCGGCGAGCGTCAGGCTGGCCGTCCGCTCCGGCGTGACCATCGGGTCCGGGTCGGACCTGTTGGGCTCGCGGCAGGCCAGACGCGGCGCGGAGCTCGCCGCCAAGGCCCCGATAATGGGTCCGATGGAGGCCATCGTCAGCGCGACCCGGACGAACTCCCGGCTCTTCAGGCTCGAGGACCGGATCGGCACGGTCCAGGAGGGCAAGCAGGCGGACCTCATCGCCGTCGCCGGAGATCCGCTTTCGGACATGAGCCTACTCGCCGACGGCAGCAACGTCCGGATGGTGGTCAAGGCGGGGCGGATCGTCAAGGACACCCTGTCGGGCTGAGGGCGCGGGACTACGCCAGAACACTCATCCCGTAGCGGGATCGCATCGGCCGGCCCTCTTTGAACCTGTCGAATCCGAGCTGCGATACGTCGATCGTGGTGGAGTGGCCCTCCAGGACGAGCTCGGCCATGACGACGCCCACCATCGGCGCCAGCTTGAAGCCGTGGCCGCTGAAGCCCGCCGCGCAGTACAGCCCCTCCACGCCGGGCACCCTGTCCAGGATGGGATGCCAGTCCGGCGTCGTCGTGAAGAGCCCGGACCAGCCCCCGCGGAAGGTGGCCCCGGCCATCCCCGGCATCCTTCTGACGAGTCCGCCAGAAGCCTCCTCAACCACCGACAGGTCGACGCCCTGGTCGAACTCCTCGGGGGCGGCCACCTCGGTCTCGCCGATGCCGATCAGCGTCAGGCTCCCCAGCTCGGGCCGGGCGGAGAGGGAGTTGACGACGTCGCCGATGCTCGGATGGTCCGGAGCGTGGCCGTCCGGACGGCGGAGGACGATCACCTGGTGCCTGACGGTCTCGATAGCGACATCGACCCCGAGGCCGGCAAGAAACGGTCCTGTCCACGGCCCGGCGGCAAGAATGACTACTGGAGCCTCGAACCTCTCCGCGGCTGTGCTCGCGCCGATGATCCGGTCTCCAGACATGTTGAACTTGCGGATGCACGTGCCGGTTCGGATATCGACCCCCATGTCTCTGGCTCTGGCCGCGTACGTGGTGGCCACCAGGTAGGGGTCGGCGTAGCCGGACTGGGGCTCGTAGGCGACGACCTCGCCATCCTCGAAGACGCACATAGGGGCGATCGTCCGCAGGTCGTCTAAATTGAGAACCGAGGTGTCGACTCCGACGCGTCTCTGCATCGCCACGTTTTCCTCGAGAGCGTGCCGATCGCCAGGCCCCACGATCAGCAGGTAGCCGGTCCGGGCGTACCCGGAAGTGCCCCCGACCATCCGGTCGAAGTCTCGGAACACCCGAAGGCTCTCCCACGCCAACCGCGTCGTGACCTCGTTCGAGTAATGCATCCTGAGCATCGCCTGAGACCGGCCGGTGGACCCGGACGCAAGGACGTCCCTCTCAAGGAGGACGACGTCGGTCGTCCCCATCGAGGCGAGGCTGTAGGCGATGCTGCAGCCCATCACACCGCCACCGACGATGATCGCGTCCGCCGTGGTACTCATGATGGTCCCCCCAAAGAAGGATCCCCTCCCTTGTGTGATGTGCGGGCCCGAGCCGAAACGGGCCGCGGTCGCGGCGCCGGCGATCGGCACGAGAGCCAGTGTGCCCCAGCACGCGGCGATTATAGCAGGGGTCAGCCGTCGCTCCCGGCCGGCCGGGAGCTCCTTCGGGCCGTTGGGTCGCGCCCGACGGGATGAGTACGGGCACGGGTCGATGTCGGTACGCATACCGGTTACCCACGTGGGCGGGCATACGACAATTGGTCTGTGATGGTGGGTGTCCGCCATGTCAGCCGTGTCACAGAATACGAGGAGTGAAGACGTGACTTCGCACATCAGGAAGGACACGATCTTTGTCGTCGAGGACGATCCCGACTCCGCCAGGTTCGCTCAGTTCCTCTTAGCCGAGGCGGGATTCGACGTCATGCTGGCGGCCGACGGAGACTCGGCCCTCCAGATGATCTCGTCGGGAGCCCACTTCGACCTGATGGTCCTGGACATAATGCTGCCGGGAGCCAACGGGTTCCAGATATGCGCGCGAATGAAGGAGAACCCTGAGACCCGGCTGATTCCGGTCCTGATGCTGACCGCGAAATCGTCTGAGGGGGATCGCTTCAACGGGCTGGTGCTGACCGACGCCGACGCCTATATGGTGAAGCCTGCCGACGCCGACGAGCTCATCGAGACCATCGAGGGGCTGATCAGGACATCTCGAGTCAAGCAGGCGGAGGCCGCCCGCCGAGTTCCCGAGCCCCTCGACTTCTAACTGCACGACGCGTATCCGCGGGCCGGCGGCCGTACGCCGACCGTGCCTCAGCCACCTCACGCCGGCTGCCTCGCGCACGAGGCAGGTCTGGATTCATGGACGGTGCACCCTTGAGACTGTTGATGATCGAAGACAACCCGCTGGACGCGAGGCTCGTTCGCGAGTGGGTCGCCGACCTGGAGTCTCCTCCCACGGTCGACTGGGCCGAGTCCCTGGCCGGCGGGTTCAAGCTACTGGAGGAGAACCAATACGATGCCGTTCTCCTGGACCTCTCCCTGCCGGACAGCCACGGACTGGAAACGGTCAAAGACGTCTGCGCCGCGGTTCCGGCCATTCCCGTAATCGTCCTGACCGGACTGGCAGACAAGAGCGTCGGGCACGACGCGGTTCGAATCGGGGCGCAGGACTACCTGACGAAGGGCCAGTTCGGGGGAGAGGGCCTGATGCGGTCCGTGGACTACGCGATCCAACGCCAGAGGCTCAGCTCCACGATTCGTGAGCAGTCCGATCAGCTGGAGAAGGCTGAGAAGCGGTTCCGAACGATGATCACAGCGACTCTCGACGGTATGCTGGTGCTCGACGAGGACCAGCGGGTCCTGTTTGCCAATCCTGCGGCAGAGGACTTACTCAGCCACCTGGACGGGCCGGGACTTCAGGGGAAGCGGCTGACGTCGTTCGAGCCCGGCAACGACGGCCGGGAGGTCCCGATAACCCTTCCGGACGACCCGGACGGCCTGGCCGAGGTCAGGATCACCGAGATCGACTGGGACGGCCGCCCGGCTCACCTGGCGGCCCTCCGCGACGTGACGGTTCGTCAACGGGCAGAGGTGAGGCTCCGAAACCTGGACGAGCTGAAGACCCAGTTCATCGATACCTTCTCACACGAGCTTCGCACGCCGATCCACTCAATCAAGGGGTTCACGAGGCTGATTCTCCGGGGGGCGGTCAAGGACGAGAAGACCCGCACCGAGTTCCTCGAGACCATCTGCCGGCAGATAGAGAACCTGGAGGGGCTGGTGACCGAGCTCTTGAACCTTGCCCAGATCGAGTCGGGCAAGTTTGCCGTCGAGCCCGCACCGCTCTTGCTCGACCGGCTGATCGAGCAGGTAGTCGTCGACCTCTCGGCGCTCGCCGACGAGCAGGGGATCTCGCTCAGCTCTGACCTCGCCGCCGGCGCGCACGAGGTGCAGGCCGATGAAAAGAGGATGCGGCAGGTGATGACCAACCTGGTCGGGAACGCCATCAAGTACAGCGAGGAGGGGACTGAGATCACGATCCTGCTCAGCTCCGACGCGGCCGGCTCGGTTGTAGAGGTCCGAGACCAGGGACCGGGCGTCCCTGAAGATGTGAGGGCGTACATATTCGAGCGGTTCTACAGGCCGGACAATAGCGTCACCCGATCGACACGTGGTACGGGTCTGGGGCTGTACGTCGCCAAGCAGATAGTCGAGGCCCACGGCGGCCGCATCTGGGTAAAGAGCGAGCCAGACAGGGGCTCCGTGTTCGGGTTCTCGCTCCCGCTGGTGCCGGAAGGGGCCGCCGTACCGTAAGGGCGATCGGTCGGAAAGCACGATCGCCGCTCACGAGCTGGCAGACCGCCCGCACCGTCGGGCGAAGATTGAAAAGCCTCTCGACCATCCCCTGGCCCCCTTCCTGGCCAGGAAGGGGGAGAAATCATATGTGAGGGGAACCCCTCAGATTCCTTGCAATCCCGACTTGTCGGGATCTGCACACCCCATTGCTTGTCGTCCCCCTGGGCCGAAGACGGCACCAGCGGCTTGCGCCCTCGCGGATATGCTAGAATCGAGGCGGTCCCGACCGGCGCCGGGGCGCCGGACCGGTGCTGTTCGCCTGCGCCGCGACCCCTACGACATCCTGCTTGGAGAGCTCATCCCGTGGACAGTGCCTCCCCTCCGAGCTTCGAGAGCTCTCCTAACGGTTGGCCGGACGACTGGAGCGCCATCGACACTCCGGCCTTCGTCTACGACACCAGGGTGCTGCGGAGGCTGCTCACGTATACGGACGGTCTCAGGCAGGCCTCCGGTTGCAGAGTGCTCTTCTCACTCAAGCCCTTCGCGTACGTCGACGCCCTCGCTCTGATGGCGCCGCACCTGGACGGGTTCGCGACCAGCTCGCTGTTCGAGGCGCGGCTCGCCTCCCAGGTGCTCGTCGGCGGTGGATCGCTCCACCTCACGACGCCGGGTATGCGTCCCAATGACGTGGGCGAGATCGCGTCGCTGTGCGACTTCGTCTCCTTCAATAGCCTCGGCCAGTACGAGACGCACGGGGAGGCCGTAAGCCGCGCCGCAAGCTGCGGCCTGCGGGTGAACCCGCAGATGTCTTTCGTGGACGATGAGCGCTATGATCCCTGCCGGCCCAATTCGAAGCTGGGGGTTCCGCTCGATCTCCTGGCCGAGGTGCTCAAGCGTGAGCCCCATCGGCTGTCTGGCATCGAAGGCATCCTGGTCCACTCCAACTGCGACTCGCCGGACCTGGCGCAGGCACAGGCCACGGTTCAGTACATGCATGCCAGGCTGTGCGGCCTCCTCGAAAGGGTTCGGTGGGTCAACCTGGGCGGCGGCTATCTGCTCGATGAGACTGAGAGCCTTCAGCCGCTCTGCGAGGCCATCCATTTCCTTCGCTCCAGCTACGGGCTGGAGGTCTTCGTCGAGCCGGGTGCCGCATTGGCGCGCGCCGCCGGATACGTCGTGTCGACGGTCCTCGATGTCTTCGAGAGCGGTGGGAAGCAGGTCGCCGTTCTGGACACGACGGTGAACCACATGCCGGAGGTGCTCGAGTACGGCTTCGAGCCCGACGTCGTGGGCCACGACGACGTCGCGGATCACGAGTATCTCCTTGCGGGGTGCACATGCCTGGCCGGCGACCTGTTCGGCCTCTACCGGTTCCACGAGCCCCTGACCCCTGGGTCGAAGGTCGTATTCAACAAGGCCGGAGCGTACACGCTTCCCAAGGCCCACGCCTTCAACGGCGTCAACCTGCCGACGATCTACGCCGTCTCCGAGTCGGGTGATCTGGTTCTGAAGAAGCGGTTCACATACGCCGAGTACGCGGCCAGATGGGGAGAAAATGTCGCAGTCGCTGTTTGAACAAGAGCTGGCGATCCCCAGCACGGCCGGGCACAGAGACCTGCTGCGATACCTGTCCGGAGCTGTGGAAAGCCGTCTCGAAGAGGGCGCGGTGCCGATCCGCTTTGTCATCACCGCCCTCGGAGAGGATCGCTACCGCTGTGAGGTCGGTACCCTTACCGGGACCTCCCGACGAGTCGGAACTGGAGACCCTATATTTCGGTTCGCACCGCGGCGCCTGGAGCGCACAGACAGCTTCAACGCCGTCCTCCTGGTGCCGACGGGGATCGGCGCGGAGATCGGAGGCCACGCCGGCGACGCCACCCCGGTGGCAACCCTCCTGGCGTCCGTCTGCGACACGCTCGTAACCCATCCCAACGTTGTAAACGCCTCGGACGTAATCGACATCCCCTCCAACGCGCTCTATGTGGAGGGCAGCGTCATCTCGCGGCTGCTCATGGGCACGATCGGCCTTCAGCGCGTGCGCGGCAACCGTCTGCTGGTCGTCATCGGCGCCCACGAAGACGAGATCTTTTCCCATGCCGCAGTCAACGCGGTGAGCGCCGCCCGCGTCTCGTACGGACTCCGGAGCGCCGAGGTCGTCCAGGTGGACGCCGTGATGACGATGAAGGCCCATTTCACACTGTCGGGCAGGGCCGCGGGGCGGGTAGAGGGCCTGGAGTGCCTCTGGGACGTCCTGGACGCTAGAGCCGGGTCCTACGACGCCGTGGCCATCTCGTCGGTCATCGACGTGCCCCTCAGCTACCACAAGGAGTATTTCGAGGTCGCCGGCGCCATGATCAACCCCTGGGGCGGCGTCGAAGCGATGCTGACGCACGCGCTATCTACCAGCTACGACGTTCCCTCCGCCCACTCACCTATGATGGAGACGCAGGAAATCGCCAACATGGATCCGGGGATCGTGGACCCCAGGATGGCCGCGGAGGCCGTTTCGATGACCTTCTTCCAGTGCATCCTCAAGGGCCTTCAAAAGAGCCCGAGGATCATAGCCGACCCCGGCTCGATGGAGCTGCACGGCGTCCTGACCGCCAGGGACATCGCCTGCCTGGTGATCCCCGACGGATGTATCGGCCTGCCGACGCTGGCCGCGCTGGAGCAGGGGATCTCAGTGATCGCCGTTCGAGAGAACAAGAACCTGATGGAGAACGACCTGACCAGCCTGCCGTGGTCCCGAGACCAGCTCTACATCGTCGACAACTATTGGGAGGCCGCCGGCGTGATGGCAGCGCTGAAGGCCGGCATCGATCCCAGGGTCGTCCGCAGGCCGCTGGCTCCGACCGCCGTGGAGGTGCAGAAGGTGGGCGCCGCGTCGAGCGTACAGCAGCTCGCCGAGCGGCTGCTTCCGTTCTAGGCCGGTGGGACCGGCGGCTGGTGCGCCAGACCAGGCCGATCGGCGTGCCGGCCCGGTGCGAATTGTGGCTACAGACCAAGCGAACTTCATCCTCCAGCTGACCGACTCGCAGACACGCCGAAGCTGCGCACTACGCATCGACGCCCAGGCCGCGAGGCTGCCCCTGTCCCAGCTCCTGCGGACGTATTTTCAACGCTGTCCCGTCGAGGAATTGCTGAGAGACGGACGCATGACCGACGCATCGGCCGAGACGCTCGGGACCCTTCAAGACCTGGTGTACGCGCTGTCCGACTCCGGTCACCTGGGGGACGTGCTAAAGGGCGTGGCCTTCAAGCAGGAGGGACAGGCCGCACCGCTGGGGACGCCGCCTAAGGTCGCCGCGACCCGTGCGGGCGATAAGTCCGTGTCCCTGATCGACGTCGAGATCGACCGCAGCAACGTCGGGTATGACCGAAACTGGACCGGCTTCCATCGCCGCCGGTGGGAGCGCCGGGCCGACGTCTATGAAGGGTTCGTCCTGGACGCGCTGCGGGCGGATCACTCCGAGGACGAGGTCGATACCATTCTTCAGCTGGCGACCGAAGAGCATCAGATCGCGCTGCTGCATGGCCTCGCAAGGAGGATATGGCGAAGTCCGTTCGAGAATTACTCCAGGTTCGTCGGCGACAAGATCCGATTCAAGACGGGCGATGAGACGGTCCGAAACATCATCGACGGAAGCGGGGGCATCTGCGCGGAAAAGGTGCAGGCGCTGAAGTTCTTGACTGACCACTACGGGCTCCGCTCCGAGTACGTTATCGCCGGTCCCAACACGCCGACGCCGGTCCCGGAGGCCGAGCTAAGGGAGCTGCTCGACACGTTCGACTTCGGGTTCGCCAGGCGTCTCATGCGTTATTGGGACCACACCGCGCTTCTCTACACCCTGGGCAACACGACGATCCTGGTCGACGCGACCAACGGCAACATACCGTTTCTCTTTCTGAGGAACGGAGCCGCCCGCGGGCTCCTGGGCTACGACGACAAGCGCCCGTTGAGCGTCCGCATGACCGTCTACGAAGAGGACTTTTACTACCACTGCGTCGCGCAGGACATCCCGCAGAACCTCTTTTTCGCACTGGAGGGTTGGATCTCCGACGCCGACCTGATGCAGGTCTTCGAGAACGAGCTTGGCCTGTACATCTCCGAAGACTGGTTCGTCACACCGGTAGCGTTCAAGACCGACGCCGAGTACGATGAGCTGACGTCACGCTACCAGCAGGTCTGCGATCGAGCGGGACTCGAATGCGCCGCCGGCGACGGCTGGACACTCGACACGCCCCTGGGTCGGCGCTTCAGTGAGGAAGAGGCAGAGACCAGCGACAAGATTCTGGCGGCGGAGGATCATCTGTTGACGAGGTACGACGAGTGGGACGGCGGCGAACACCAGGGAGCTCTCGTGACGGTGGCCCTTCGCGATGACATGAAGATCGCCGATAGGGAGGCCTCAGAGACATCCTAACCCTCACGGTCCGGTTCATACGAGCCATCAGACGCAAGAAGAGCCTGGGAGTTACGGTCCTACTCCTGGTTCTGGTGGTGAGCATCGTGGGCAATGCGCTCACCTTCTTCTTCTTCGAGCGTGGGTCCGACTCCAGCCGGACCGTGGCGGATGCGTTCTGGTATAGTGTTGTTTCGATCAGCACCATCGGTTACGGCGATCTCTTCCCCACAACCGCCGGAGCGAGGATTGGCACTGTCTTCTTCGTTGTGGTGCTGGGGCTTGCGGCGTTCACCTCGGCGGTGGGCGTCGGAGTTGAGTGGATACTGAACCGCAACTACAGGGAGCGAGCCGGTCTGAGCAAAGTGTCCGCCAGAAATCACCTGCTAATCGTAAACTTCCCCAACGAACGGCGGGTGCGCCAGATCGTCGAGGAGTTTCTGTTGGACCCAAGCCACCGGGACGACGATATCGTGGTGGTAACGGACCAGATCGACGCCCTACCCTTCGAAGAGCACAACGTGCACTTCGTCCGTGGCGCCCCCCTGTCGGAGGAGACGTACCACCGGGCCAACGCGAAGGAGGCACGGCAGGCGATCGTCCTAAGCACCGGGTACGACGATCCCAACAGCGACAGCGTGGCCGCGTCGATTGTGACGATACTCGCCCACCTCAACCCGGAGATTTCCATCGTCGCAGAGGTGCTGGACGCACGGCACTCCATACTGTTCAATGGGACCACGAACGCCTCCCTGGTGTACACGTTTCGCATGTCCAACAATCTGTTGGTCCAGGAGGCCCAGGACCCGGGAGTCAGCCTTCTGACTCAGACGATAGTCAGCAATCAGGTTGAGGGGACGCTGGCCAGTACCAGCGTGGAATCGGCTCCGGAGCCACTCCGCAGCTACAGGGACGTGGCCATGAGCCTGCTGGAGCACGATGTCAATCTGGTCGGAGTCCTTCGGGGCGAGGAAGTACACCTCAGGTTCGACGAGATCTTGCTGGAGCAAGGCGACCGCCTGGTATACATCTGCCCCGTGCGGCAGGACTGGGAGACCATCCGCTCGTTCCTGACATAGCCGCCCGAAGGTCAGATGCCGAGCGCTCGACGATCGGCGGATCGCTTTCCGGGCGCCGAACCCGTCGAAAGGCGAGATGATCGACGTCCAAAGCATCAAGCGTACGCTCTCCCAAGCATGGGGTGGGACGCCGCTACGGCCACCCCGGAGCAAGATGCCGGACGCCCGTAGCCGACGGCTTCGCGACGTCGTCCGGCGCATTCGACGCTACGATTTTTCAGCCCACTCCGACGGCGAGCTCAGGAGCACGCTCCAACGTCTGAACAGTCTTCGCGAGCTCGCGCCCGAGGTGTTCGCCGTCGTCGACGAGGCGGTCAGGCGGCGCCTTGGAGCATGGAGGCTCTTCGATGCTGGGTCTGACAAGGGAGCGCTGAGCCGATACGAAGACCTGGCCGGTCAGATTATCGACGCCGGTCCCTACAGAGACCGTATCGAGTTCTACAGCACGCCCGATTTCCTCGACGGGTATGCGTTCGAGCGGAGCATCGACCCGATGCTCCGGGACATGAGCCTCGACGCCGGCGAGCGATCGATCGTGACGGCTGCCGTCTACGTGGCGGAGAAGCGCCGGACGGGTCAGGACTCCGATATTCTGCTGCCGGCCGAATTCTACCGGGCGGTGGCAGCGAGGGACCGAGACGGGCTGCTGAGCTTCCTCGTATCGGATGAGCAGCTAACCGTGGGACTGCTGCTGTCCGAGAAGGTCGTCGTGGAGATGAACGCGGGCGAAGGCAAGACCGTCGCCGCGTCGTTCTCCGCCGTGGCGCAGGCGCTGAGTGGCCGGAAGGTCCACGTAGTCACCGCCAACGAGTATCTCGCCGCGAGGGACAGGGACTGGCTCGCACCGGTCTACGAATCCTTGGGGCTATCCGTCGGTGTTGTTCTGAGCTATATGGAGGACGAGGAGCGAAGGCACGAGTACGGGCGGCACATCGTCTACGGCACGCTCCGGGAGCTCGGGTTCGACTTCATGAGGGAGAACCTCAAGCTCCCACCCGACGAGCCTGTTCAGGGCCCGTTGGACGTGGCCATCGTAGACGAGGCGGACCATGCGCTGATAGACCAGGCACGGACGCCTTTGATCATCTCCGGCAACCCGGGCGGCAGCCGGCGGGCATTTGAGAGAGCGTGGCGCGCCGTCGACGGGCTGGTCGGGCTGCAGGCCGAGGCAGTCTCGCGCATGGAAGCCGAGCTGGGCGATGCCGTGACTGTGTGTGCGGATGAGAAGAAGCTCCTTGCCAGGCTCCTCGCCTCCGGCGCCGAGAGTGAGGTGCTCGGGTCCCGTCTGGCGCAAGACCCCCATCTGCATAGACAGCTCTCGGCGGTGGTCGACGCCGATCGCAACGACGGCGACGACGAGCTGACGCAAGACCTCCTCTACGTCGTCGACTCCCACCGCGAGTCTGCTACGTTCACTGAGAGGGGACAGCATCTCTTGGAGGGTGCGCTGGGGCCGATCTTCGACACCTCAACGCTCGAGCAGAGGCTCTCGCTCATCCAGGTTGACACCGGTGCGACGCTACAGGACCGAAGACGGCTGACGGATCGATTGCAGCGGCGGCTCTTCCGGCAGAACAACCGGATGAGCCACGTCTACCAGATGCTGAGGGCGAGCGTCCTTCTCAAACGCGATGTGGACTACGTGGTCGTGGACGGGGAGGTCGTGCTCATCGATGAAACCACCGGGAGGACACTCCCCGAGAACCGGTACCGTTGGGGCCTCCACGCTGCGCTTGAGGCCAAGGAGGGCGTGGCGGTCAACGCGGAGTGCGAGACCCTGGCCCAGATATCGGTTCAAGGGTATATGGGCCTGTACTCCCACGTCGCGGGATTGACGGGGACTGCCCTCGAGGCGCGGGACGAGTTCGAGCGGGAGTACGGACTGGAAGGCGTATGTGTGGACCCCAGTAAGCCGTCCGAGCGGGTGGACCATGGAGCGAGACTGTACTCGACCCGCCGCGACAAGCTGGCGGCTATCGTCGACGAGGTCGAGTCGTGCAAGCGGGTCGGCCGGCCCGTGCTGGTGGGAACGCTCACGATCGAGCAGTCGCAGGAGCTCAGCCGGCTTCTGAGCAAGCGCGGCATCGAGCACAGCCTGCTCAACGCCGTAACAAACGCGGCCGAGGCCGAGACAATCAAGAAGGCGGGCTCGTTTGGCGCGGTGACCATCGCGACCAACATGGCTGGCAGGGGAACGGACATCATCGTGGAGCCGGGCCTGGACCGGCGCCTCGCCGAGGAGTTCGGCAGGATCGTGCTCGATCTCCTCGACAGCCAGGTCGGGCGCGTAGAGGTGAGCTGCGGAACGCAAGAGGAGACGGTGCGGCTGCGCAACGCCCTTGACGCGCTCGACGGACTCACGGTCTCGGATGGCGCGGGCCTCGGCTCGTGCGCCAGCGTGCTGGTGGTGTCCGGGCGCGACGAGCCCTCCCCGGCCAAGCGTATCAGGCTGGATTTTGGCCTGGGGCTCTACGTCATCGCTACCGAGAAGAATCAGACCTCCAGGGTGGACCGACAGCTCAGGGGCAGGAGCGGAAGGCAGGGTGCCTTCGGCGCGTCGCGCTTCATCCTGTCCCTGGAAGACTCGCTCCTCCAGCTCCGCAGCGACAACGCCTCCTGCCTGGTGGACGGCCCGCAGGTGGACGGCGGCGGGCGGGCGTTTCACGAAGGACCTAGGATGGATCGCCATCTCGCGTGGGTTCAGCGGCAGGCGGAGTCCGACGACGAGGTCAGTCGCAACCTGAGCCATCGGTACGGCCAGGTCCTGGAGGTCCAGGCCAGAGCCTACTATCGGGGCCGGAGGGAGATCGTCGAGGCCGCCTCGTTTCATGCCGTGTGTCTCGTATTCGTCGAGGGATGGGCCGTCCGCCTGGTTCGACGGCACTTCCCGGGCCAGTGGCCTCGCGACTACGCCCGGCAATTCGAGGAAATGGCGGAGGAGCTGCAGCTGGACCTGGGCGTCGACTGCGATGATCTGTATGGCACGGGCCTCGAAGGTCTGGCCGCGGGGGTCGCCGGCCTGGTCACGGCGAAGCTGGAGGAGGCGCATGCTTCGCTGGGCGACGTACAGTTCACAAGACTGGAAAAGCTGCTGTTCCTGCGCACGGCGGACCAGCTCTGGAGGGACCACCTGGCGCACCGCGAAGAGTCGGCGCTCAACACCACGCTGGGTTACCTTAGCGTGAAGGCGACGATGACCGAGCTGGGCGTCCGCGGTTTCGAGGCCTACGAGCAGTTCAAGGCGGGGACCGTCGATGCGTTCTTGGCCAGACTGCTGGCATTCCCATTGGAGAGTGCCGGTGAGGGCGAGGGCGAGGAGATCGATCTCTCGGCAGACGTGCTTTCGATACTCGTTTAGGCGGCCTACGGTTGTAGAAGAAGATCGACAGAGTAGCAGAGCCGCCGGGCTCCCGTACCTCGGCGGTTCAGGGGGAGTGAGACGATGGGAAGAAAGCTAGGACGCCGCGGATTCGCGATGCTGGCGGGCACGATGGTAGTCGCCGGGCCCGTCGCAGCAGCATGTGTGCCGGGCCCCACCTACGAGCAGTGGGCCGAGACCGACGGGGCCGCCGGCCGGATAAACCTCGACGAGGTGCAGGAGGCCTTCAAGAAGTCCGAGAGCGCCACGGAGTTCGAGCGCAGGGTCAACGAGATCTACGAGGGCGACGGCCTGATCCTGATCCGGTCGAGCCAGGACGGCGACAAGCTGGTCCTGGAGGGCTTCGAAGACTTGCCCCCACCACCGAACGGCGATGGCACGATTGACGAGGCCGCCGACGACCTGCTCTTTTCCATCGTGAAGGAGAACAACAATAATGAGCTCCGGGGCCACGGAGCCAATGGATACTACCGTAACTCTTTTGGGGGCGGCAACTTCCTGTTCACATACCTGCTTCTCTCCTCCTTCTCCAGAGGTCCTTACTTTTACAGCACGCCGCGGTCTCGCGCCAGCTCGATGCGCGCGAACCGGACAAGCTATCGAGGGTCGTCCGGCTATCGGACCCAGGTCTCGAACAACGGCCGCTACTTCACCCGGCAGAGTTCCAACATCAGCCGTTATAACAGCACGGGCAGAAACGTCAGCGGGTCGAGGAGCAAGTATCTGGCCTCGAACAAGACCACTGGAGCCTTCAAGAACAGCACGACAGGGGTGAGAAGCCGCTGGGGATCGACCTCCGCAAGCAGGCGCTCCGGAGGGTTCCGCGGTGGCGGAGGCGCCCAGGTCGTTGTCGGATCCAAGCGAGGAAGAGCCGGCTGACGTCCGGCGCCTAAGAACGTCCGTGAATAGCGGAGATCATCCCTCGGAAGACGTCTCGGAACTCGTCGACCAGCCCGGTCGAGTAGCCCGGGAGCGGGGTGGCACGCGATTGTCGACGTCTTGGGAGGGCCCCTTCGAGTTTCGAGTCACCCTTGGCGACATGGGCCTCGACGACGCGTTCCGGCTCAGCCTTCCTCCGGCGATGTCGCGGGTGACGCTCGGCGATCTCCTGGAAGAGGTCTTCTCAGAGGAGGACGCCGCTCAGCTCCGTTTTCTGTCTGCCCTCGACGTTCAAGCCAACCCCGATCTGCCGGCGATGTACGAGGAGCTGCTGGACATCTTCGCCCAATGGCGTCGGGACGACTGTACCCTGAGATTCTTCGCCAGGCACGGGCCGCAGGTACGTCTGGTGGACCGCTTGGAAGATCATTTCAGCTTCCGGCCGTCGCGTGGAGAGCGCTTCGCCGCCCCAACCCTGGACCTTGCCATCGAGCAGACTCACGATGTGCTGGGCCGGTTCGCTGACTGGGAAGGCGGCAACGGCGCTCTGATGCGGTGGCTTCAGCAGCGGACCTTTCTGTACTTCATGGACAAGCACCGTTTCCGTCTGCCGGTCGACCCGAGCGACGGGCTGAGCCGGGGCCTATTGCCCATCGCCAACGAGCTTGCGTCGAAGGGTCTCGTCACAGGGTCCGAGGAGTCCGGGGTTTTTGAGCCGACAGACGAGGGCGAGGAGCTTACCCAGCGGATGGTGGTGGAGGCCGAGTCGTACATAGATAGATTCGACCTCTTCAGCGACACCTTGCTGGAGGCCGGCGAGGAGGTCGAGTTCGGCACGGGGGATGGCGAGGACCTGCGTGTGCAGGTCTACGGGAGCGAGGGCGTGGACCCGGTGCGGGCCGTTTTCCTTCTGCTCCTCTACGATTCGACTCTAGACGCCTGCGTCGAGACGTGGCAAGAGGCCATCCACAGGGAGGAGTTCTTCAACGAGCTCCTTCGTCCGGTCCTCGATCACGCGAGGGTTGACGACGAGCTGATCGGGCTGGTCATCGAGAGCGGATACGCCCACGGCGAGGAGCTTTCCGAGGCGGAAGAGGAGCGCGCCTTCGAGCGGGACGTCAGGCGAAGGGTTCGCTCTGAGTGAATCCGCAGGGTGTTGACCCCCCCTTTTCGACCATCCCCCTGGCCCCCTTCCTGGCCAGGAAGGGGTGAGAAATCATATCTGAGGGAAACCCTCAGACTCCTGGCAAAGGGGCTTCGCCCCTCTGCACACCCCATATTTCGTCATCCTGCTAGACGGCGAAGAACAGAATCAGGCTGGCGCTGACGACCACCGCGCTCTCTATCAGGGCTACGCCCAGGTTGCGGTCTATTGCCAGCTCGTCGGCCACCTTTACGCGCGGGAACATGACGAAGTCGACGATCAGCCTCATCGCCAAGAGGAGGCCGAATCCGAAGGCGGCGAAGGTGATGAATCCCGCCAGCGCCTCTTCCCAGCCGACGAAGTCGCCAAAGACCGCCTTGAGCACCACTATGCCTATGGCGACCAGGTTGCCGGCCAACGCGACGCCGACCGCAGTGTTGTTCTTGTCGATCTGCTCGTGAATGTTGAACGAGGTCGTGAGCTCGTAGAACAGGGTATACAGCACCAACACGACCAGGCCGAGACCGGCGAAAGCGAACGAGGTCTCGGGACCCCCGCCCTCGCCGGACACGGACCCCGCTATGACGAGGGCGGCCGCGATGTACACGCCCGCCTCGACCGCCCCTGTGCCGACGTTCTGGTCGTCGATGATCTTCCGCTCGGTGCTGAAACGGTGGAGCACCAGCCTGTCCACCACGATCCTCGCGACGTTGAGCACCACGATCCCCACGAGGGAGGTTACGAACACCTCCAGGACATCCTGCCAGTAGTCGGTCGTGAACCCCAGGCCGTCCGCTACAATCGGGGTGAAGTCCTGGTAGACGGCGCCCACGAAGACGATCACTATGCCCAGGTAGTAGCCGGTAATACTCAGGCCGAGAGCGACGTTGTCTTTCGTTCGAAGCTGGTTGTTGATCTTATAGGGCGTGACAAAGTCCTGAATCAGCTTTCCTATCACCAGCACCGCCACGCCGATACCGACGTAAACGAGACCCCTCGGAAATAGCTCCAGAGTATCTACAAAAGCGTCACCCATTTCGTCGTCTCCCGTCGGGTTCGTTAGCGATCACTTCTTGAAAACGCTCACAAGGTCTGGGGACAGCGCCTCGGAGGCGTACACCTCGAAGGGCATCCCCTCCCACTTGACCACCGCGATCGTCTTGCCACGGCCCGCGGTGAAGAATTCCCACAGGTAAAAGCCTTCGCCCTCGTCTCGGTCGTCCTCGAAGCGGAAGACCTCGTAGCTGTTGCTGAAGGAGTACCGTTCGCCCTCATACTCCAGGGAGTTGTCCAGGGACTGCTCCTCGTCTATCCGGACGAGGTCGTCGTTGGTGAGGCCCACCGCGGACAGTGCCATGGGGGCTTCCTGCGTGGTCACGAACATGGTCAGGCCCCCGTCGTCCGACCATTCGATGGCTATGGGCCGGTCTCCATCCGAGCCCACCAGATCATACCACTTACCGTAGGAGCTTTCGTAGCGGTTGATCTTCTCCGTGACGACATAGGCGTCTTCGAGAGCCAAAGAGAAGCCGCTGATGACCACGACATCGCCGATCCTGGCCGACCTGATGGAATCGTCCACTTTGGAAGACCCCGAACTCGACGGGCGCCTCCCCTTTTTCCCTCCAAAGAGCGAGCGGAACATCCCTTAGCCTCCCACCCCTCGGGCGATAGGTCCCCGGCGGACGGGCGTATTCTAACCGCGCCGCGTGAGAGCGGTCAACGCGCCGGTGCCCTCAGTTTGGTTTCCACGTTCAACATCGCTGTCATCCGGTCTTGAGGGACCCTACAAGGTCCGTGCAGAGCTCGCTGCTCCTAATTTGTCCTATCCCAGGGGTTTGATGTTCTGGTTGAGCCTAAAGAAGTTCGCAGGATCGTATCTGGTCTTCAGGGCGGCCAGCCTGTTGTATTTGGGGCCGTAGGCGGCTTTCACCCGCTGCTGACCCTCGTCGCCGTCCTCGGTCATATAGTTCGCATACACTCCATCGCTGAGGTAGGGCTGCATGGCCTGCCAGGTGCCTCGCACCCAGGCGATGTCGGCATCCGAGCGTCGCGAGCCTTCCCAGCTGGACTCCGTGCTGAAGTTCATGATCGCTTTGCGATGAGGAAACGCCGTCTCGTCTTCGCCGGCCCTTGCGACGGCTCCGCCGAGGTGCTCGATGGAGATGACCGGAGCTGTCGCCTCCGGGTCGGCCATGCGTGCCAGCAGACTGTCGATCGCCGAGTCCGTCATTTCTCGCACGAAATTGGACTTGTGGTAGTGGCCCCGGCGAGTCTCCGGAGGGTCATCCAGCATGGTTTGGAGCCTCGAATACGAGCTCATCATCACGTCGTCGAGCACGTCCGGGCCGAGCGCGCGCAACGGCTCTATCGCCTTCCGGCCTTCATCCTCCGGGCCGAGGTAGCACACGATGATCCGCGCCTCGGCGCGTTTGCCGGTATTCCTGAAGATGACGAGCCCGCAGGTCAGCTCCTCGGGGGCGTCGGGCAGGAAGTCGCGATAGACCTGCATCGCCCTGCGCGTCTTGCTCGCCGGGTAAATCAGATTGCCCGCGTAGACGGCATCGAGTGGATGCAACCGGTACTCGAAGTTGGTGACGATGCCGAAGTTGCCCCCGCCGCCGCGGACGCCCCAGAACAGCTCGGTGTTCTCGGTGGCGCTGGCCCTGACAAGGCTGCCGTCGGCGGTGACCATCTCCACGGACAGCAGGTTGTCGCAGGTGAGTCCATGTTTACGCATCAGGTAGCCGATGCCGCCACCAAGGGTGAGACCCCCGATACCGGTGGAGGAGACGACGCCGCCGGTGGTGGCGAGCCCGAAGGCCTGCGCCTCGGTGTCCAGATCCAACCAGGTACAGCCGCCCTGGGCGAGCGCCGTGCGGCCGGCCGGGTTCACGTGCACGGCGTTCATCGGCGACAGATCGATCATCACGCCGCCGTCGCACACCGCATTGCCCGCCACGTTGTGGCCGCCGCCGCGGACCGATACGAGCGCGCCGTGATCCCTGGCGAGGGCCACGCCCCGAATTACGTCAGAGGTGCCTGCACAACGCACGATGAGCGCCGGACGCCTGTCCACCATCGCGTTCCAGACCTGGCGGACTCGGTGGTAGTCGCTGTCGTCCGGCAGGACGACCCGGCCCCTGAGGCCGGTCCGGAGCACGTCCACGGCTCGTCTGTCGAACGCCTCACCCCCAACCCTCTGCGGTGCTCTGCTCATGGGGGTGATTATATGTTGACCCGGAGCGATTTGTCCTGCGCGGCGAACCCCTCGGTCTGCGGGCTGCGGCAGTTCGGCGAGGTCGAGGCTCTCGGCTCCGAGCCGTGACGCTCCCTAGTCGACGGGCAGTCCCAGCTCGGCGAAGGCCCTCCGCACGTGATCGTCCTCTATGGCGTACGCGCCCTCATCCTCGCGAATCCTCTGGGCCGCGGAGATCACCGCGGCCTCGTCGGCTCCTTGCGGCAGAGGCGTGATCCAGGTGAGCAGCTCGACGACTATGCCGTTGGGGTCCTTGAAGTACAGAGAGCGCTCGTAGCCGCGGTCCACGGGGCCTGAAAAGTGGACTCCGTGCTGGCGGAGGGTCTCCATGGCCTCCTCGATCGGCACACCCAGGTTCAGGGCGACGTGCAGCATCGACGCGATTCCCTCGGTCGTCTGTGGGAACTCCAGTCCACTGCCCTCGTTGGGCGTGAAGAAGGCCAGGAACGCCCCGTTCCCTGCTGAGAAGAACAGGTGGGTCATTCGAGGCTCGTCCAGGTTCGGCTGCCGGAGCACGAGCTTCATGCCGAGGACTTCGGTATAGAAGCGGACGGTCTCGTCGAGATTCCGTGCGATCAGGGCGGGGTGATTGATCCCGCTGGTCTTGATAGCCATATCTTCCCTCCATCGTGTCCAGGACGGTGTACTAGCTCGGGGGAGCCGCCGGGGTGTCCCCCTGGATCATATCGGGATTGGGGGGTCGTTGTCTCGATCTCCAAGGATGGGATGAGAGGCGGCCGGCGGGCGGCTCTGAGCTGCGCGGTATTGCCCCGAACCGGTCAGCTCATGTGTCAAGCGTGGGCATGTCGTGGGCAACGAGAGTTTGGGGCGTGGGTTGGAGAGCGAGCTTAGGCAAGCTTACAGTAGGATAGAAGGCCAAGGAGATACTTCGGCGAGCTACGGGCCGTCTCTGGGAGGCAGCGCGCCTGCCTCGGTCAGGGCCTGAAGGATGGGGACCTGGAAGAGCGCAGGCGTCATGATGCCCCTGGACAGTTCTCCAGACTCCAGCCAGAACGCACGCGTGACCGCTGTACCGTCCTCCAGGTGAAAGGCGATAAAGTAGCGCTCGCCGTCGTGGTCCCAACGGTTCTGGTCGACGGGCGCTGCCAACACCATCTCGACCAGCTCCTGGACCGTACCGGGATCGCCGATGGATGCCAGCTCTTTGCGTCCGTCCTCGGGATCGTTGATGCCGATGGATCGCACCTTGCCACGGATATCCAGCAGGTCGGCGCCGACCTTCGCCGCCGGGTTGGTGTCAGCCTCGAACAGCGTGACCCGGCCATTGCTGACTGTGGCCAACCGAAACTCCGGCGCGTAGCCCTTGGCCGTGTGGACCGGCGTGCCCAGGTCCAGGTAGGCGGCGTCGCCGTCCTGGGAGCGGTAGTCGACTCCAGCGTAGCCGTCGAGCTTGAAGGCGACTCGGAAGAGCTCGGGCCCGAGCTCTTCTACGGTCAGGGCACGCGCACCCTCGGTGGTTCTGGGTCCGCCCAGGGTACCCTTGGCCATGTAGTAGGGTCGACCGTTGGACGCGCCAGCACTATCCGGATACTATAGCGCCATCAAGACGGGAGGAGACCACTCTATCCCGGAAGACTGAGCTGGATTCCAGATTGAACAGGAAGGCGACCCTTTGAAATACTCAGAGATGAATAGCATAGAAGCTGGCCTACGATTCAAGACGATCGGTGGCGTTATCGTCGAGGCGACGGGGCAAACCCAGTTGATTGACTCTGTCGAGGTTTACGTACACGAGGTGGTGATCGTGGAGGGTGTAGGGAAGGGGAGCAAGTACCTACACAACCTGGACTCGGCCGAACCGCAATAGGTAGATTCTCTCCACCCAAGCGATCGGCGCCTGGGACGTCGGTCTCGATCTACCCCTTCTCGGGCTCCTCGATCTGCCTCACCAGCTCCTACGAGACGTCTCTGAACCTCGGAGCGGTTCTCCGGTCTGGCCGCGGTTTCGAGACCGGGCGGTGTTGCAGTAAGCTGTGGAGCAGTCTGGATTCCGCCGGGTCGAGGTCCATACCAATCGGCCGGGACTGTGCCGCGGTGCCCCATCTAAAGCCCGCGATGGGGGTCGCCGAGAGTGGCTCTGACAACGCCCATCTCGGAACTCTTCAAAATCCGCCTCAGGCCGTTCAGGGCCGAGGCCCAGCAGCGCCTACACCATGCGATAAAGGAAAGTGAGCCGGCTGGGATTCGAACCCAGGACACTCGGATTAAAAGTCCGATGCTCTGACCAAACTGAGCTACCGGCCCGCGTGGGACTGCCACGACAATTCTAGGGTGAGCCGGGCGGCGGCGCAATCGGGCCCCGCTGCCGGGCTACCGCCAGGGGAGGATCGAGAGCATCTGCCACTTCCCCACGGGCCAGTAGCTGACCCAGGCCCGCCCGACGATGTTCTCCACCGGGACGGCTCCGTCATAGCCGAGATGCTTCCAGTTACGAGAGTCGTCGCTGGAGCCCCGGTTGTCCCCCAGGACGAAGTACGAGTCTGGCGGAACCTTCAGGGCATCCATGCTTCGGGAGTCTCGAAACTTGATGTAGGGCTCGTCGATGGCTGTGCCGTTTATCAGGACCACCCCGCGGCGGATCTCCACCGAATCTCCTGGGACCCCCACCACCCGCTTGACGAAATTCCGCTCATGGTTCTGCGGAGAGCGGAACACGATTATCTCCCCGGCCCGGGGCGGATGGAACAGGTAGCGTCCGCGAGCAGAGCCGTCTCCAACCAGGTCCCTTACCGCCTCCGACGGGAACGTCCGGTAGACGAGCTTGTTCACCAGGACGTACTGCCCCTCCGTGAGATTCGGCTCCATGCTCGGGCCCTCTACTCGGTAGGGCTGGACGCTGAACTGGAGCACGAGAAAGATCACGAGCGCCAGGATGACGGTCTCGATCAACTCGCGAACCACGGTCCTCATACTGAGCTCGATCTCCGCATCTACCTATCTGTGTCGTCTCCTGGCCCCGCCAAAGCTACATTATAACCCTTCGGCCCGTAGCCGCTCACCCGCGAGTTTGGATTAGACTATCATTGCGAAGCGAGAACGCCGCCTTGGCCTCCTGCTGTTTCCTCGCAGGCGGAGAACGCGCCGGCGACTCGGCAGGTCGGAGTTGCAGCCACCAGACGCAGACCTCGTCAATCTAAGCCAGCAGGGCGACCTGGCGGCGTTCAACGTTATCGTGGACTCGGCAGGCTACGCAGACCTCGTCACAACGGTGCTAGTCAACGTGTCTGCGCGAGTGCTGGGCAGCCTAACCTCGGCCGAGGACGCGACCCAGGAGACGTTCATCGCCGCGTACAAGGCCATCCGCGGTTTTCGGGGCGGAAACCTCCGCGCCTGGCTCCTGCGCATCGCCACCAACGTGAGCCGGGACCACATCCGCGCCTCGCGCCGCCGACCGCACGAGTCCCTCGACGAAGCCATGGAGAACCCCAGCTTCTCGCTCCCATCGCCCGAGGAGTCCCCCGAAGAGAGCGCCATCAGGGGCGAGCTCGCCGTCGAAATTCAGCGTGCCATCGTCTCTCTGCCAGAAGATCAAAGGGTTGCCATAGTCCTGATAGACGTCCGCGGATTCAGCTACGAAGAGACCGCCGAGGCGACCGGCGTCTCCATCGGCACGGTCAAATCGAGGTTGAGCCGCGCCCGCGCCCGCGTGCGCGAGCGTCTGTCTCAGAGCAAGGAACTTTTGCCGGACAGATTCCGTCATTAGTAGTGTGGGAATGCATAGACTGATCGGATTCTTGATACCAGGGAGGCACCGCAGGCTCCGTGACCTGCTGTCTGCGTACGTCGACGGCGAGGTAGCCGAGTCCGACAGGCGCCGCGTCGAGGCGCACCTCGAATCCTGCGACGCCTGCCGGACCGAGCTCGAAGAGCTGCGCGCGACAGTGAGCCTGCTGAGGCGCATGCCCGAGCTCGCGGTGCCCCGCTCGTTCGCTCTGACCCCGGAGCACGCCGTAGCCCAAAGACCGGTGATGCCGGGTGGCTGGACCCTCCGACTCGCCGCGTCCGGAGCAGCGTTGATCCTCGTCGGCCTCATCGCGGCCGATCTGCTCGGCGCCGGAATAGAGCAGCTACCCTCCACCGCTGTCCTGGAGAGGGCCAGCACCGTCGAGGTCGAGCAGGAAGTAGTCAAGGAGGTTCCGGTCGAGCGTCAGGCGATACAGGAAGCGGCCGCAGAGGTGGAGATGGCAGTCGAGGCAGAGAAGATCGTGACGGTCGAGGCTGCCGCGGAGGTTGAGACGGTAGTCGAGGTCGTCAGAGAGGTCGAGAAGATCCAGGCCGTCGAGGTGGAGAGGCTGGTCGTTGCGACGCCGACGCCTGCGGATGAGCAGGTTGCGAGGTTGCAGGCCGCGCCGGAGAGCGAGGCTGCGGTCGAAATGGCGATAGCCACAGACGCGGCCGCCCCCACCGCGGCGGTTGGCGCCCCGGAAGAGGAGCTGGCGATAGCAGCGGCCGGCGCAGAGACGCCGTCTCCTACGCCCAGGCCCGAGCCGTCTCCGACTGCGCCCGCGCCCCCGACCGAGCCTACACCCGTTCCGACCGAGCCGGTCGTCGAGAGGGTGGTCGTAGCACCTTCCCCGGTACAAGAGCTCCGGGAGACGGACGGCCCCACACTCGCGTCCCCGGCGGACGACCAGGGGACGATATCGCGACGCACCTGGCCTGTCAGGCGGCTCGAGATAGCCGCGGCGGCGCTTCTCGCCGTGCTGATCGCCCTGACGGTCTGGACCAGGCGGCGCCGGGTCTAACTTTGTTTTTCGCCGGCGTGGAACAAAGTGACGCGGCCCGACGTCTGATTATATGAGCGATGACAACGACCTGGTACAGGAGGGACAGTAGGATGAACAGATTCAGATTCAGGATGTTCGCAGCAGCGGCGGGAGTCGCGGCGGTCTTGATGGTCGCGGCGGCATGCTCCAACGGCGACTCAGAAACACCGGCCGCCGCGGAGAAGCCGGCGACCAACGGAACGGCTCCGTCAGGAGTCGCCATAGCCGAGGAGGTCGGCCTGGCCATAGATGCCCTTCGCGAGGCGCTGCCCCGGGTCGGACAGCTGGCGTCGGGGTCCGGCAGCGGGACGAGCGGGATATGGGTCACCGGAGAGGGCAGCGTGGCGCTTGAGCCCGACCTGGCCGTACTCAACGTCGGAGTCGAGTCGTTCGCCAGCACCGTCGGTAAGGCCAGAGGTGACGCGGCGACCGCGATGGACGCGATAAACTCGGCGCTCCGCGATCGAGGGCTCCAGAACCGCGACATCCAGACCACCTCGTTCAACATCCGGCCCCAGTACGAGTTCCAGGAGATCGTCAGGGACGGACGCAGGACCGGCACTCAGGTGCTCGTGGGCTACACGGTCACGAACCAGGTGCGGATCATGATCAGGGACCTCGAGGCGGTGGGCGAGATCATCGACGAGGTGGCCGAGGCCGGCGGAGACGCCACCAGAATCAACGGCATCTCCTTCACGGTCGAGGACACAGACCCGCTCATGGACGACCTTCGCAAGGCCGCCGTAGAGGACGCCATGGACAAGGCCAGACAGTTCGCCAGCCTGACCGGCGTCGCGCTGGGCAAGCTGGTGTTCATCACCGAGTCCGGCGGCGGTGTTCCAGTGTCACAGCCGCAGGCCATCAGGGCCTTCGCCGAGTCCGCTGTCGCGCCCGCCACGTCGATCAGCGGTGGAGAGCTGGAGCTGAACCTGCGAGTCCAGGCCGTGTTCGCCATCGACTAGAATTCGCAAGACGCTAGACCCGTCTAAGAGCGCCCCGATCCCATCGGGGTGCTCTGCTTTTGTGGCGCCGGACTCATCTTCATGATCGTTCAGTCTCAGCCTAGCTAAAGATGGCAAGCGGCTCGGCTTCGGACATTCCTTTTGAGCGACCTCTCGACCAGTGCACAGATCGGTGCCTAGAGATGGCGTTCGGAGCGCCTCACACGTCAAAAAGTGTCGCCCCTTCCCGTGCCTTAGCCCTCTTCTTGCGCGGGGGCGGCAACTCGAATGCCTCAGCGACACGCAATTCCTCGTCGGAGATGAGCGGTCCGGCGAGGACCCGATCCAGCAAACCCGCTTGGGCGGGCTCCAGGTCGACCAACAAACCGAGCACGTTAAGTACGTTGATCAAGTCCGTGGTGTACTCCGCGGGCCAATGGTCAGGCTGAACGAAGGCCAGCGGCGAAGGCCGACGCCGGTCTCCAATGATCGGGCGCTCTCGATCCTTCTTGCGATAGCTGAACCACTGGCGCAAGACCTGCTTTCCGGATACTTCGTAGCGCCAGACCGCCGCAGGCACGTTCTCGACGTGGCCATTACCTATCAGCAACCGCTGCCGCGCTGAGTCGTAGTCGATCGTCTCCGGCATCGACTCCGGGTCTTGGGGGATGGCTCCTGCGGCTGGGAGATAAGGGCGGCGTTCCACCGGCAGCCGTGGCGGTCCTTCCGGCCGCCCGTGTGCGGCGTCCGTCATGCGCTCTCCGAACGTATGCAGCCAGATGACCTAGCGTCCCATATCCGCCCCCTCGCGGAAGACGGCCACATCCGCGGTGAGCGGAATACGCAGGCCGGGAGTGGAGAGGTCGCCCTTGAAAAGATTCGTGAAGGCCGGATGGGCCGCGATGGCCACTACATAGGCGAACAACTCTTCGGGGTTCGCTTCTTCATCGTATCGGTTGGTCAGCTCTTCCAATAGTTTTGGCCGGAAGTTGGAAGACTTGGCCTCTTTGTCGCTCCAGAGCGGGAAGACCCGTCCACCTCTTCCATTGTAATGATGAAGATCAGGAACGATGCCAGTGACCGTGAGGGCAGGGCCGGCCGAAGGTGAACGATCCGAAGGGGCTGTTAGGAAGACCTGATCATTTGACCGCATAGCCCAAAGTTGCGGATTGGGTCGGTTGATCAGACGGTTGTCGGGGATGATCCACTGGCGGTCGAACGACCGGAATGCATAGCGGATGGGAGTGTTAGCCGGCTCGGTTTCAGCTGCGATAGGCCTGGGCCGGCTAGGAAACCCAGCAAGCGGCGTTCGCACAACTTTCCCCGTGTGCCTGTCGCCGAGGACCCCTCGCGGGATGTGGGGGTGAAAGAGAGTCTCCTTTTCTTCGGGGGAAGCACCGAGCAGTCTTTCCCACCGGCACACGAGAGATTCCTTGTCGGGCGCGATCACCCAGGTACGGCCGGGCATGACGCCCGAACCGTTGTAGACAAAGAAATCCTCGATTGCGGGGAATGTGGACCAGCGGCTAGACGACAAGGGCAAGAAAGGCGCACGCCAATCGGTTGGGCATTCCGCCCAGCCAGCGTCTGACAGCGAGATGTTGGCAAGAGCCTTGAACTTCTCCTCGCGGTGACCTTCGGACAAAGCGCGCCAGCGGACCTCGCCGGCCACGCCGCTGTTCTTGTTGACAGAACGGGAGGCAAGCACGATGCATACAGGCTGCTGCACCCCCTGAAAGATGCGCGTGTTCACGTCCGGTTGGTGCCCTTCCGGCGAGCAGTCGACTATCCAGATACGATCGCAGGCTCGGCGCAAGTAGTCACGCATACGTTGGAAGCCCGGCTCGTTTAGGAAGCCAGCCATCGTGATGAAGCAGACGATACCGGTCTTACTTCCCGGTCCATGGTCAAACACCTTCCATGTAGCCCAACGCCAAAAGTAGACGTACAAGTTGCGCAGGTGCTTGGCGTGAGCCCCAACGCCCCAATCCCGTGGAGGGATCCAGTCTTTCAGTGGCGGCTTCCGGTTGGGGTCAGGCGGCTGTCCTTCAACCCATGCCCCCTGGCCCATGGCCTTCTCTTTGTACGGGGGATTGCCGATAACCACCGTAATCGGCTCATCTCGCTTGATCTTGTTCGCGTCCTTACGCGAACTCGCTATACGAGCGAGGAGCCCGGGGATCCAGCCCTCCTCGTCGTCCGGGTCTCCTAGCGTGTTCGTGACGAACATCCGAGGGGTCGCTGCCGGTGGTCCGCCTGTCAGTTCGACGATCTCCGCGAGTACACGAAGTTGGGCTACCGCGAACGGCCCCAGCTGAATCTCGAAGGCAATGAGGCGTCCGATTGCTTCGTTGATCGCTGCGCTCACTGCACCTGCGCCTTGGTCTGCCTCGACTGTTTCTGCGATCTTCCCAAGGATGCCTAGCAAAAACGTGCCGGTGCCGGTCGCGGGATCGGCCACAGTAACAGATGGCGACGCCAAGCCGGAATGGACTCCGAAACGAGAGCTTCTCAACTCCTCGTCGACGAGATGGACCATGGCGCCCACAACCTCAGGCGGCGTGTAGTAGGAGCCCGTGAGTCTTCTCAGCCTTCTGTCGTACTCCTCAAGGAAGTCCTCATAGAAGTAGAGCCACGCTTCGGAGTCTCCCTTACTAATAGTCTGCCAATCGACAACGCCCAGCACTCTTGTGAGCGTCTGTAGAGAGGTCTTCAGCGAGTCCTGATTCACCGCCTCGTCGGTCAATAACCTCAGCGCCGCACCGATCAGCGTGCTGGTGTGCCCCAACTCCTGAGCCACCTTGTCGAACCCGTTGTTGAGTGAGATGTTCCTGGCCCGGGCCATCAGCAATCCGAAGGTGACGGCTTGTGCATACCCGTCAGCGAACTTTTCGTTTGTCGCTTCTGGGAACAAGACCTTGCGCCAGTCCTCGGCGAGAGACGTCAAGGATGGGCTCCCTGCGGCAAGCTGTTCGGTGACTTCATCACGCAGCAGGCGGCAAAGACGCGCACTCACCCTGGCCAATTCAGGAGCACTCTTCGGTGGAATCGGTTCCCAACTCAAGAAAGTCGAGAACAGCGCAAGCAAAGTGGGGGGAGCTTGGAGTTTGCTTCCCGAAGTTTCAACGTCGCCAAGCAGCCGAACAGGCTTGGACGCCGCCTTGCCATAGTGCCATAGACTGAACTCGTTGCCATCGCAATACATGAGATTGGGCAGAGAGCGAAGCCTCTTCCACTGTGCCTTGTCGTGGGGGTCTTTGAACTTGTTGGGGTCAGCGCCCTTGCCCGGCGCCTTCAGCTCGACATGCCCCACCAACGCGTTCTGAACCGTGACGGCATAGTCCGGGCGGACCTTCAAATCACCAAGGGAGGTCTCGCCCACCGCCACAACGGACCCACCCGCGAATCCCACGATCACCGCCAGGTCTGCTAGCAGTTGACTGAACGGCGTCCGGATCTGGTCCTCAGGTTGGCCCGTGGCAGCCGGGTTCGCCAGTTTGGATTTGGTGCTGCTTCCGTAGGCTCCAACGATGGCATCAAGGGTCTCGACACTCAAGGGGGCCTCCTGTCGAACCACGATAGCCCAGTCATCGGCGAACAACGAGGGGTCACCTGGTATGAACCCTCGGCTAACAGGTTCCCAGCAATGGAGCCCAGCCGAGGGTCACGCCGTGCCACTCGAGATTTCACGATGCCCGAGCCCATGACCTAGGCCAACCATACACGAGACAGGGTCCGCTTGCCGCGTCCTGTCGGTATCGAGGCTCAACGCAACAGGGTTATGTCTTACGCACCACGGTCGGATTCGGTCGAGAACCAGAGTTCCTACCTTGCCATCCAGCCACCAGAGTCTATCGGCATAAGCACAGCCGTTTTACGATTGGCTACCAGGTGCGGTTGCACGTACAACATCCACAGTCGCTCAACTCGCGACGGGGGATGGCTCAGAGGCTTGGGGATACCGGTAGATGCCCCCTGACCAGGCTTTTTCGGCAAAGCAGCGGTGCGATCCAGCAGGCTGGCAAAGAGGTTCCACGGGCACAACGCCCGTCGGCATCGTCGTTGTCAGGCCGCGGCTGTACTGCTAGAATTGCGTGACCAAGCGGTCTACGGCCCCATCACGAAAGAAGCGAGGGAGCATGGTCCTGAGCGACCGGACGATCAGGGAAGAGATAGCCGCAGGGAGGATAGTGATCGATCCCCTCGGCGACGGCTGCATACAGCCCGCGAGCGTCGACGTCCACCTGGACCGCCGGGTGCTCGTGTTCCGGAACTCCCGCCGCCCCTATATCGACGTCAGGGAGGATATGAGCGACCTGACGGAGAGCGTGGAGATCGGCGACGACCGGCCCTTCATGCTCCATCCAGGCGAGTTCGTCCTGGCCAGCACCCTCCAGCACATCGAGATACCCGACGACCTGGTGTCCCGGCTGGAGGGGAAGAGCTCCCTCGGGAGAGTCGGCCTTCTCATTCACTCCACGGCCGGGTACGTCGACCCGGGCTGGAAGGGTCACCTGACGCTGGAGCTGAGCAACGTGGCCAACATCCCGGTGACTCTCTACTACGGAATGCCTATCGGCCAGCTCTCGTTTCTGCGGCTGTCGACGCCGGCCGAGAATCTCTACGGCTCTCCGGCTCTCGGCAGCAAGTACCAGGGGCAGACCGAGGCGACGGCCAGCCGCATGTACAGGAACTTCGAGTAGGCTGTCGTCGCGCGGGTGGGGGTCATTGTGGGGTTGGACGCTAGATCGCACCAGTTCGTCGATTCCTCGCCACACATGAACCGGGCGCTGGCGCTCGCCAGGCGGGCCCTGGGCAGCGTCAGTCCTAACCCCGCCGTTGGCGCCATCCTGGTGAGGGACGGGGAGGTGGTGGGCGAGGGCTGGACTCAGCCCCCCGGACAGGCGCACGCGGAGGCGGGCGCGCTCCGCCAGGCAGGAGAGCGGGCGAGGGGAGCGACCCTCTACACGACCCTCGAGCCGTGCACTCACTATGGCCGCACCCCACCCTGCGCGAAAGCCATCATCGAGATGGGGATTGCAGCGGTCCATGCGGCCATGATCGATCCCAACCCTCTCGTCGCCGGCAGAGGGATGGAGCTGCTCGCGGAGCGTGGCATCGCGACCAACGTCGGCGACGGCGAGCAAGAGGCCCGGCGGATCGTCGAGGCCTACGCCAAGTTCATCACCACCGGGGTCCCGTTCGTCACCGCCAAATACGCCATGAGCCTCGACGGCAAGACGGCCACGTACACAGGTGAGTCCAGATGGATTTCCGGCGAGGAGTCCCGTCAGTTCGTGCACCGGCTAAGGGCTGAGTCCGATGCCGTGATGGTCGGAATCGGGACTGTGCTGGCGGACGACCCTCGGCTAACGGTCAGAGACGTCGATACCGGTGTGCCGACGCGACAGCCGCTGCGCGTTGTCGTCGACAGCAGACTCCGCACCCCGGAGAGTGCCCGGGTACTGATCGAGCCCGGCCGCGTCGTCCTGGCGTCGGCTACCGGCGAGGACGAGCCCGCCGACCCATGGAAGGGCCTCGGCGTCGGCGTCGAGGCCGTCCCTTCGGGGGACGGCTCCGTCGACCTGGCCGAGCTGCTCAGGCGCCTGGGGGCCAGAGACGTCACCAGCGTCCTCGTCGAGGGGGGCGGGACGCTCCTGGGCTCCCTATTCGATAATCGGCTGGTCGACAAGGTCGTGGCGTTCATCGCCCCCTCGATCATCGGCGGCAAGGCCGCTCGATCGCCCGTCGGGGGCACGGGGGCCGGCCGGATCACCGACGCGCTGCGCCTCGATCGGGTCGAAGTCAAGACGTTCGGCGCCGACACCGCCGTCATCGGATATCTCGCATGATCGGCCACGACGCTTTCCCGACCGAGAAATCTCCCCCTTTTCTAACCGGAACCGGAGCGCGCCCATGACTCAGTGTGACGGCAGACTGCTAGACTAGGAGCCCATGGTGTTTACGGGGATTGTCGAAGAGGTGGGGCGGGTGGAAGGCCGGGAAGAGGGCCGGCTGGCGATCGGGGTGTCCCGGGTGCTGGACGGCCTGAGAGAGGGAGGCAGCATCGCCGTCAACGGAGCCTGTCTGACGGTCATTCGGCGAGACGAGTCCGGGTTTTCCGTCGACATCGTACCCGAGACCGTCCGGCGCACCAACCTCGGAAGACTGGCCGTCGGGGACCCCGTGAACGTCGAGCGCCCCGTAGCCGTCAACGGCCGGCTCGACGGCCACATCGTGCAGGGCCACGTGGACGGGACCGGCGCCGTCGAGTCCATCGAGGAGGACGGCCAGGGTCTGATGATCCGTTTCGCCACGCAGCCGTCTATAATGCGGTACGTGGTGGAGAAGGGATTCATCGCTGTGGACGGTACCAGCCTCACGGTAGTACACTGTGCCAGCGGTTTTTTCTCGGTAGCCGCGATTCCTTATACGCTGGACAATAGTATCCTGGGGACTCGCAAGGTTGGAGACGCGGTCAACCTGGAGGTCGACATAGTGGCCAAGTACGTTGAACGGCTTGCCGGACCGGCGAGGGTGCCGTTCGACGCGGCTGACGAGCTGTGATGGCCATCTCGACAGTTGAGGCGGCGATAGAGGACTTCCGGGCCGGGAAGCAGGTCCTCATCGTCGACGACGCAGATCGCGAGAACGAGGGCGACCTGAGCATGGCCGCGGAGATGGTGACCCCCGAGGCCATCAACTTCATGGCCACCTATGCGCGCGGTCTGATCTGCGTTCCAATGCTGGGCCAGAGACTGGAGGACCTGCGCCTCCATATGATGGTTCACGACAACACTGCCCCTCTCGGGACCGCCTTCACGGTCTCGGTGGACGTGATCAAGGGCGCCACGACCGGAATATCGGTCTACGACCGGGCCGCAACCGTGGAGGCGCTGATCGCCCCGAACACTCGCCCGAAGGACCTGGCCCGCCCCGGCCATATCTTTCCGCTGCGATACCAGGAGGGCGGGGTTCTGGTCAGGGCCGGCCACTCGGAGGCGGTCGTCGACCTCGCGCGGCTGGCGGGACTATACCCCGCCGGGGTAATCTGCGAGGTCATGGCCGAGGACGGCTCGATGGCCCGGCTGCCGGACCTGGAAGCGTTCTCGGAAAAGCACGAGATCAAGATCGTCAGCATCGCCGAGATCATTGCGTACCGGCGCCGGCACGAGAAGCTGGTCGAGCCCGTCGCGGAGGCCAGGCTCCCCACCGAGTACGGCGAGTTCACAGCGATCTCGTATCGTAGCCTCGTGGACAAGGACGACCACGTCGCGCTGGTCAAGGGCGAGATATCCGGCGACGAGCCCATCCTCGTCAGAGTGCACAGCGAGTGTCTGACGGGGGAGGTCTTCGGCAGCCTGCGCTGCGACTGCGGCGAGCAGCGCGATCTCGCGCTGGAGGCCATCGAGCGCGAGGGGAAGGGCGTCTTCCTCTACATGCGCCAGGAGGGCAGGGGGATCGGCCTCCACAACAAGCTCAAGGCGTACACGCTGCAGGACAACGGCTACGACACGGTCGAGGCGAATATCCAGCTGGGGTTCCCTGCCGACTTGAGGCACTACGGCGTCGGCGCCCAGATACTGGTGGACCTGGGCGTCAGGAAGATGCGGCTCCTCACGAACAACCCCAAGAAGGTCGTCGGGCTCGAGAGCTTCGGCCTGAAGCTCGTCGAGCAGGTGCCGATTATCGCGCACACCAACCACGAGAACCGGCGGTACCTCGAAACCAAGCGAAAGCGGATGGGTCACCTCCTGGACGCGACCCCGCCGACGGAGGCCGGCGATTGACTAGCGAGCTGCAGGGCTCGATGGACGGCCAGGGCCTGCGGATCGGCATCGTGGTATCCTGCTTCAACGACTTCATCACCTCCAAGCTGCTTGGAGGCGCCCTCGAAACCCTCGACCAGCACGGCGTCCCGTCGAAAGACGTGACGATCGCCAGGGTCCCCGGCGGCTTCGAGGTCCCGCTGATCGCACAGGAGATGGCCAAGACCGGCCGCCACGACGCGATTATCTGCCTGGGCGCGGTGATTCGCGGCGAAACGGGCCACTACGACCACGTTGCGTGGGAGGCGGCCAGGGGCGTGGCCGAGGTGTCGAGGTCGTCTGGAATCCCGGTCCTGTTCGGCGTTCTCACCACCGAGACGGTCGAGCAGGCCCACGAAAGGTCGGGCGGCAAGCACGGCAACGCCGGATCGAGCTGCGCCGCCGGGGCCATCGAGATGGCCAACCTGCTCCGGCAGGTCCGCTCGGAAGAGTCCGGCTAGGGCCCGGTTCACCCTTCCCAAGTAGGGGTTCGGGGTGTCTCCCGAGAACAGAGGCGCGCCATGTTCATGGGCATAGACCTCACCTCGTCGCAGAAGAAGGCCACGGCCTGCGCCGTCCTGGACCCCTCCGCCTCGCTGACGTATCTGGGCTTCAAGCTCGCCGACGACGACATCCTCGCGCTTGCCCAAGAGACCGGAGCGTCCTCGATCGGGATCGACGCGCCGCTGGGATTCCCACGTGGGATGCACTGCCTGGAGGAGGACCACGATTGCGCCTCCGTTCATTCGTTTAGCGGCCGCCTATGTGAGCGCGCTCTCGTCCGCCGAGGGATCGGGCTCTACATCACTACGAAGAAGTCGTTCATCAAGCCGATGATCTACCGGGCCATCCGGCTGGCGGAGAGCCTGAGAGCGCAGGGCCGGACCGTCCTGGAGGTCTACCCGTTCGCGTCGAAGGTCATCCTGTTCGGCAGGCCGATTCCTAAGAAGACTACTCCTGAGGGCATCGCCTTCATGCGGGAGCGTCTTAACCCTTTGGTCGGCGGTCTGGACACTTGGGAACGGGCGTCGGAGTCCTGGGAACGGGAGCTTGATCACGACCTCTGCGACGCTCTGGTGGCGGCCTACACGACCTATCTGCACGCCCAGGGAAGGACGGAGACACTTGGAGACCCGGACGAGGCCCAGATTATCGTCCCACGCGCTGACGGCGGCCTTGAACGGCCGCGCGGCGGCTGATAGAATGACCATAGCGATGGGGATTCGTCTAGTGGTAGGACGACAGATTCTGGATCTGTAAGCCGAGGTTCGAATCCTCGATCCCCAGCCAGGCACAGCATCCATCGTGGCCGTCTTTCTGCGCGTGGCGCGTTCGTCTAGTGGCCAAGGACACCGCCCTCTCAAGGCGGAGATCACGGGTTCGAATCCCGTACGCGCTACCAGCACCCCCTTTTTTGCCTTGCGCCTAGCTATGAATAGTGCTAACATCCCTCCGCTGGTGGTAAAGGACTGGTGGTAAAGGTGGTAAAAAGGAGGGACCCCAATGGCAAGTTTGACGGCGGCCAAAGTGCGGGAATTGAGCAAGTCCGGTCGGTACGGTGACGGCGGAGGGCTGTACCTGAGCATCGCTAAGGCGGGCTCAAAATCGTGGGTGATGCGCCTTCGCGTTGACGGGAAACGGACGGACAAGGGCCTGGGCGGGTATCCAACGGTATCCCTAACGGCGGCTCGGAAGGTCGCCGACGCCTACCGCGTCGCGGTCGAGGAAGGCCGTAACCCCTGGTCGGACGATGAGCGGGACCGCATGGAACGGGCGCAGGACCTTGACCGCATGCCGACGTTCGATGAAGCCACCCGCAAGGTCCACGCCGCCAAGCTGCCGGGCTTTAGCAGCGCCAAGCACGGGCGCAATTGGATCCAGATGTTGGAGCGCCATGTGCTCCCGGTCTTTGGCGATACCCCGGTTGACGAAATCAGGCAACGCGAGGTAAAGGACTTTTTCGAGCGGCTTGGCCCGACCTTGACCGAGACAGCCCGCCGCCTGCGCTTCAGGATGCGCGAGATATTCGACGATTGCATTGAGTCCGGGTACATCACCGTCAACCCCGCTGGCGATGGTATCAGGGGGTCGGTGAAGCGTTGGAGTAGTCACCGCAAGGTCAAGCACTTCGAGGCCCTGCCCTACGATCAAATGCCCGGCGTGGTTGACAGGATTCTGGACTCCCAGGGCATGAGGGAGACTCGGCTTGCCCTTGCCTTCGTCGTGTTGACCGCCGCCCGTTCCGGTGAAGTCCGGGGCGCACGATGGGACGAGATCGAAAACGGTGTCTGGACCATTCCCGCCGAGCGTATGAAGGCCGACCGGCCCCATGCGGTCCCGTTGTCAATTCAGGCCAGCGTCGTGCTCCAAGACGCGAGGGCGGCGGCGGGCAAGCGGCAGAAGTCGGAGAAGCGGCGGCCAGGTTATGACCCCAGCTTAGAAACCGATTACGCGCCCAAGGAAGGGCTGATATTCCCGCACCCGTCGGGCCAGCCGTTGAGCGAGAATGCCCTTTCACTACGCACCCGCAAGGACAAGCTAGGATGTACGCCGCACGGCTTCCGGTCCAGTTTCAAGGGCTGGGCAACGGCTGATGGGCGCTGGTCGTGGGAAGCTATCGAGCTTTGCCTTGCTCACCGGGTGGGAAATTCAGTCGCGCAGGCTTACTTTCGGGATGATCTCTTAGAGCAACGGCGGGCGGTGATGCAGGAATGGGCCGATTACGTCTGGAATATCCGGCCCTTCTAATCGTCGAATCCTACGGCAAAAGCTCTTGAACCAGCGCCGCGTAGCCTGGGTCGGGTGTGTGAGGGATGCCGCCGTGGATGCGAATGTGGTCCGACCTGCAGAGCGTCGTTGTGTTGGAGAGCGCGTAAGGTTTGCCCCCGTGCTCAAGATGCGTGACGTGGTGGACTTCGAGGAGACCGGCCCGACCGCACCCTTCAGCCTGGCAACGCCAGCGGTCACGATCTAGCGCGGCCATCCTCACCCCTGCCCATCGACGTCGGTTGACCTTCGCCCAATGCCGGGACTGGCTACCCGACGACGGCATGGGTAGGCCCTGCTCCGTTCGTCTTCGCCCGACCACGTTGGCCCACTGAGACCGCAAGGATGGCCGCGGCGACCGCATCATCCCTGGCCCGCTCCCGCCGTCCACCTTCGCCGCCCTTCGCCAGCTTCGCGTTGCCACTAGGGTCACTCACAGTCCGCGCCTCCGCCATGCTCGACCGCAGCAGCAGAGACTTGACCGGCGTCACGTGTCCATCCATCGCCGCCCGCCGGAAGGCCCTGACGTCCTCGGCGCCATCCCTGTACCCCATGCCGCGCTCCACTAGCTGCGTCGTCTTTGGGAAGTGGACGGCCTCCAGGTGCGGCCGTAGCTCGACGATGCGGAAACGGTCACTCACCACGGCGACAGGTGTACCCCAACGGGCTAACGCGGCCTCCAACAAGGCCGGTATGTCCGTTGTCCGCTGGCCCGCAACCATAAGCTCACCCCTACGGGCGCACTCGGTATAGAGCGGCCCCACGCCAGAAACCTCGACTGTTTGCCGGCATCTCGGATGCTGTTCTGTCGGGCTACGGCGTGCCCGACGAATGGCTAGCTGACGTGCGTGACGCGAACGAGGACACGGTCCTGGAGCTGGCTGACCATCTACCCAGTGAGGCCGCAGAGGCGCTGCTAGAACTGGCCGTGGGGGCCACACCTGAGGTCCCACTGCCCGCCGCAGCAGGCATCGGCCCGTTCGATCATCCCGATGCTCAGCGCCGGTTCCGGATCGTGAGCGAGTTGCAGGAGCTGGAGCGCGCCCTCGACTACCCGTGGGAGAAGTGGGCCGTCTTCCTGCACCCTGCGCAACGAGAGTTAGTTGAGAAGGAATACACGGGCCCTGCCCGGGTCTCTGGGTCTGCAGGTACTGGAAAAACGATCGTCGCGCTTCACCGCGCCGCCTTCCTCGCGCGCGCCAACCTTGACGCCCGCGTACTGCTGACGACGTTCTCGGACGCACTGGCGAAAGTAGAGTCCCAGGAAGTGGTGTAAGAGGGAGAGGGTCTGGAGAAAGAGAGACCACCGCGTCATCCTTAGCGGGCAAACAACAAGCTCGAGAAAAGGAGGACAACGGTGGTCAAGGAAAGGATGGACCTGCTGGAGCTATTGCACAAGGGGGGAATGGACGGTGACGTGGACTTCCTACGGGAGGCTCTGAGAGTGCTGGTAGAGGGGATCATGGATGCGGAGGTGTCATCGAGGATCGGTGCTGAGTATGGAGAACGCAGCCCTGAGCGGGTGACCCAGCGCAACGGGTATCGGTCCCGGGCGTGGGATACCCGTGTAGGGACGATGGAGCTGCACATCCCGAAGCTCAGAGAGGGGAGCTACTTCCCGAGCCTGCTGGAGCCACGGCGTCGCAGCGAGCGAGCTCTGCTGGCTGTGATCCAGCAGGCCTACGTGGAAGGTGTATCCACGAGGCGGGTGGACGATCTGGTCAAGGCCCTGGGGTGTGAGGGTATCTCCAAGAGCCAGGTGTCGCGCATCTGTCAGGAGCTGGACGTGGTGGTGGATGGCTTCTTGGGCCGTCCGCTGGACGGTGGACCCTACCCCTACCTGTGGTTGGACGCACTGACCCAGAAGGTCAGGGAGGACGGCAGGATCGTCAACGTCAGCGTGGTGGTGGCGACGGCGGTCAATGGCGAGGGCAAGCGGGAGATCATCGGGATGGACGTGGGTACCAGTGAAGACGGCGCCTTCTGGCTGGCCTTCCTACGCTCGCTGTCCGCCAGGGGCCTCAGTGGGGTGGAGCTGGTGGTATCGGACGCTCATCAGGGACTCCGCGGCGCCATCGCCGCAGTCTTCGGCGGAGCCAGCTGGCAACGGTGCCGCACCCACTTCATGACCAACCTGTTCACTCGGGTCCCCAGGCGCGCCCAGCCCTGGGTGGCCACCATGGTCCGCACCATCTACCAGCAACCCTCCCCCGATGAGGTACACGCCCAACTCGACAGGGTGACCTCTCAGCTCCACGATCGGTTCCCCGAGGTCGCCTCTCTACTGGACGAAGCGGGACCCGACGTCCTGGCCTTCTCCAGCTTCCCACTCGCCCACTGGAAGAAGCTCTGGTCCAACAACCCACAGGAGCGTCTCAACAAGGAGATCCGGCGACGCACCGATGTGGTGGGCATCTTCCCTAACCGGCCGGCCGTGCGCCGCCTCGTTGGCGCCGTCCTGGCTGAGCAGCACGACGAATGGGTCGTCGGACGTCGATACCTCACACCCGCCATTCTGACCTTCAACGAAGCTCTTCCGGAGGCCGATCTCGCGGAGGCGACAGCCGCCTAAACCCTAATCCACCGAAGGACGGCGTGCAGGAGGCCTGCTGAAGAAACAAAAGGGTGCGCCTCTGAATCTGGGATAATGGTTTTGAAACAGAAAACCGGTCCCAGAAAAGGAGCACCCGATAGATGCTACCACGTAACCACCCCGACCGCATCCAAATCGCCTTCGACGACCACCGCCTGGTGGCCAATGCCGGGCTGATCCTTCCCGCCACCCTCGCCCTGCGCCTTGGCCTGCCCCAACTCCTCCGGAAGCACCTCGACCTCGGCGGCGCGCCGGGCCGGGCGAACACCGGCGACAAGATGATGACCCTGGTGGCCTCCGCCCTAGCCGGCGGAGATTGCATCGACGACGCCGATGTGCTGCGCGCCGGCGGGACCGCCCGCGTGCTCGGTTTCACGGCTAAGGCTCCCTCCACCCTGGGCACCTTCCTGCGCAGCTTCAGGTGGGGCCATGTCCGCCAACTGGACCGGGTGAGCCGCGAGTTGCTGGCCCGGGTCTGGAAGGCCGGTGCCGGACCCGGCGACGCACCATTCACCATCGACCTTGATTCGACGATCTGCGAGACCTACGGACTGGCCAAGGAGGGCGCCCGCCACCACGGCTACACCGGTGCGCGGGGCTATCACCCGCTGCTGGCCGTCGCCGCCGGCACCGGCGACGTGCTGTTGGCCCGCCTGCGCGAGGGCCGGGCCAACACCGCCCGCGGCGCTGCCCACTTCCTGCGTGAAACGGTGGGGCGGGTGCGCTACTGCGGAGCCAGGGGCCAACTCACGATGCGGGCCGACAGCGGCTTCTATACCCACGCCGTGGTCGCCGTCTGCCGCCGGATGGATGTCCGCTTCTCCATCGCCATCCGCCAGCGCGTCCGCCTGCGGAATCTCATCGAGGCGATACCCGAAGATGCCTGGACGCCGATTCCTTACTGGATGGACGGCGCCGCCGATGTGGCCGAGACCACCTGCACCCCGTTCCAGGCCGAGCCGGACGCCGCGCCGGTACGGCTCATCGTCCGGCGGGTGAAGCCGGCGCCCGGTTCTCAACTGGCTCTCTTCGCCACCTACAGCTATCACGGCTTCATCACCGACCGGGACGGGGAGACGCTGGAACTGGAGGCTGATCATCGCCGTCACGCCGAGATCGAGAATGCGATACGCGACCTCAAGTACGGCGTGGGGCTGAACCATCTCCCCTCGGGCCGCTTCGCCGCCAACGGCGCCTGGCTGGCGGTACAGGTGATGGCGCACAACCTGGCCCGCTGGACAGCCCGCATCGGCCTGGGTCAGCAGATCGTGACCACCAAGACCCTCAGACGACGGGTCTTTGCCTTGGTCGGACGGATCACCCGCTCGGCACGCCGATTGACCCTGCATCTTCCCCGGCGCTGGCCCTGGGAGGAGCAGTTCAGCCGCGCCCTGGCCCGACTGCGAGCCATTCCACTCCCAGCCTGACGGCGCCCGTCCGCCACTGACCCGCCAGCCAACCCAACGTCCCCGCAAACTCGCGCCAGCCCAGTCCGCGAGCGCCTCTTGCCGTGTCCTATCCCGCCATCTGGCTCGCCACAGCCACTGTAGGCCGCCATCGGTGCCCCCAAAAGCGCCTGCAGACCGCTCGCCAACCTCCCGTCTACCCAAGTTCGAGCCCGGATCATCGCGCCTGTAACTCCCTCACCCCCTTCCGCTGTCCTCACGCCGTCCATCCCTGTCCTTCGGTGGATTCGGGCTAAACAACAGCAACACGATGACGCACTCTTACACCACTTGACGGGACGTGACCCTGGCGAATGCGCTGAAAACTAAACTGAGGCGGTTGATCGGCAATGAACCGCGTCTTGCCGAACGCCTCGAGGTGCACAGCATTGACGCGATCGGTCGGCGCCTTGTCAAGGGCGGCGAGAAGGTGTACCACTGCGGCGGAGGAATCGTGTACCACCGGCACGATGAGAAAGGACTGAATTGGGAGCCGGGTGGGATCAGGTCAGGAGCAGGGGTCCGCAGTTCCGGAGTGAGTCAGGAGTCGACCGGATCATCCGATACCTGGGAGGCGGCGCTCTGCCGGCTGTGCTTGAGACGGTAGCTGTCGCCGTTCATCTCCAGGATGTGAACGTGGTGGGTGAGCCGGTCAAGCAGAGCGCCGGTGAGCCTCTCGGAGCCGAACACGTCGGTCCACTCGTCGAAGGGCAGGTTGGTGGTGACCAGGACGGAGCCCCGTTCGTAGCGCTGGCTGAAGACCTCGAAGAGGAGTTCCGCACCGGTGGTGGAGAGGGGGACGAAGCCCAACTCGTCGATGATGAGAAGCCTGAGGCGGGCCAGTTGCCGCTGCAGGTTGAGCAGCCGGCGATCGTCTCTGGCCTCCATGAGCTCGTGGACCAGGGCCGCGGCGGTGGTGAAGCCTACGGACATTCCCTTTTGGCAGGCGGCCAGGCCCAGACCCAGGGCCACGTGGGTCTTGCCGGTGCCACTGTTGCCGACGGCGATGACATTCTCCCTATGCTCGATGTATTCACACCGGGCCAGTTCCATGACCAGTTGTTTGTTCACCGAGGGTATGGCCAGGAAGTCGAAGGTGTCCAGGCTTTTGACGGCAGGGAAACGGGCGGCCCGGATCCGGCGCTGCACCATGCGCTGGTGTCGGTCAATGAGTTCCAGTTCGGAGAGACGCAGCAGGTAGTCAGGGTGGTCCACATTCTCGGCGGCGCACTGGGCGGCCAGCTTGCGGTACTCCCTGAGGAAGGTGGGAAGCCGTAGTTCCTTCAGGTGGTGTTCCAGGAGCAGCGTGGACCGGTTGCTCATGCCGCCCTCCCCGGCAGGAGGGCCAGGTAGTCCGTGGCGCTGGTGGTCTTCACGCTGACCCGGGGCAGGTAGGGATAGAGGTCCAGGTCAAGCCTGGGGGGTCGTCCTTCCAGGTGACACAGCAGCAGGTGCTTCACGGCATCAAAACTGATGGCGCCCAGCCGGAGGGCGTCCTGCACGGCGTGGTGGACTTCCTGGTGGGAGAAATTTTCCAGAAGTCGCAGCACCTGCACGAATTCCCGCTTGCCCCTCCGTCCCATCCTGGACTCCAGCAGACGGCGCAGCGTAGCGAACTCTTCGGGGAGTTGCCATCCTTGCAACGGAGCGGCCTGGTCCAGGGCCGCCGTCTTCTGCTCCAACAGGGGCAGGTAGTGGATGGGATCGAAGACGAAGTCGTCCCTTTCGTAGGAGCGGGGATGTCTGGCAATGACCTCAGCGCCGCAGCTGATCACCACCTCAGCCACGTAGCCTTTTACCAGCACGTCCCGGTGTCCAAAGGCCACCGGCGCCGAGTAGTCATTGGTCTTGTACCGGACCAGGGACAGGGAGCTCACCCGGCTGGCCTGCTTATTGCAGGCATCATAGGGCACGGCGGGCAGGGGCAGCAGGGCTTCCAGGTCCCGCTCCATGCGCTGGCCGATGGTCTCATCGTGTCCTCGCAGCACGGAGTCCATCCGTGCCAGGCAGCGCTCCTCCAGGTGGGCATTCAGGGCGTCAAAGCTCTGGAAGGACGGCACGGGTACCAGGAAGTTGCGGCGCACGTAGCCCACCATCCCTTCCACCTTCCCCTTGTCATTGCCCTTGCCAGGACGGCCGAACCGGTCCTCGAACAGGTAGTGGGACTGTAACTCGGTGAAGGCTCGGGTCCGCTGGCGCCTGCCGTCGCCCAGTATCCGGGCCACCGCCAGCTTCGTGTTGTCGTACAGAATGCTCTGGGGCACGCCGCCCAGAGAGGCGAAAGCCGAGACGTGGCCGTCCAGGAACGCCTCGGTGGTCTCTGCCGGATAGGCCTTCACGAAGCAGCCATCGCTGTGGGGCAGGTCCAGCACCAAGTAGTGCGCCTTCCGCTCCACCCCGCCGATGATCACCCGGGCTTCGCCAAAGTCGCACTGGGCGTGGCCTGGCGCGTGGGACAAGGGGACGAACATCTCCTGGGTCCGCCGCCGGCGCTCCCTCACATAGTCCTTGACTATGGTGTACTGACCGTCGAACCCGTGCTCGTCACGCAGCCGCTCAAAGATCCGCTTGGCCGTGTGGCGCTGCTTCCTGGGAACCTGGCGGTCAGCTTCCAGGATGGCGTCAATCACCCCGGTGAAGGGCTCAAGCCTGGGCCGGCGGGGAGCCAAGCATCCATTCGTGTAGTAGTCACCTCAGCACCCCTTGCTTCAAATGCCGTCCCACAGTTGACAAGCTCACGGTCATACTTGCTCTATCTCCAACTGATGTCCCTAGCGGACGTCGGCCTCGTTTCCCCCCTACGCCTTCGCGGTTCGCGGGCTGGTCAACTCACGTTGCTCGTGAAACAGGAGCTGATTGGCGTAGCCGGCATACTTTCCAAAGTAGTCCTGGGCCCACATCACCAGATCATCGCCGTAGGGCTGTTCCCGGCGCGGGAAGTAAGACGTCATGGCTCTTGCCACCCACCTGTCGACCGGAAACGCCTCCATCTTGTCTAGAGAGAACAGAGAGATGCAGTCGGCCACTTTGTCTCCGATTCCGTAGCAGCCCATCAGTCGCCGCTTGGCCTCGGCGTAGCACACCTCTGGCTGCGACAGATAGGCGAGGTCGAGCCTCCCAGCATGTATCCGCTCAGCAGCGGCGATTATCTTGGAATGGCGGTCCATGCCCAACCCTAACTCCGCTAGGGTCTCCACACCGGCCTCCAGAACCATGTCCGGCGTTGGGAACGTATGGCGCACCTCGTCGGCAAGCTCCAACGGTTGCCCGAGCGTCTCCGCGATGCTCTCCACAATGGCGCTGATGCGACTGACATTGTTGGTGGCAGAGCAGATGTAGCTAACCATGCACTCCCAGGGGTCCTGTTGGCGCAGCACGCGCAGGTGCGGGTATTTGTTCAGCAGCCTGGCGACATTCCTGTCGCGGGCCGATAGCTCGGCCCGCATGGCCGGAATGTTGTCGTCGAGCCGGAAGTAGGAACGTACCAGAGCGTCCAACTCGGCCGCAGCCCTGTACTCGACGCCACCGCTGACCTGCCTGATGTGGATTAGGTTCCCATTCAGCACCCCGGAATGCCAGTCACACTCCCATGGACGCCAGCGGAAGTCCTGTGTCCCATCAAGGACTGCGTCTAGGTCGAAGGGCTGGTCAATATCGAGTCGCTGGGTCATTGCGTTCGCTACGTCCTCTCATAATTCCTCCTGTCTTGGCGTCACGCCACTCTCCATCCGATAACCGACACCGAGTGCGGTGAGGATGTAGGTCGGGCCCTCCGCCTCGCCGCTTATCGGGTGTGTTGGCAACCAGGAAAATTGGGACACTTTGTGACCCGAGAGATCAGGCGGGTGGAGGGTGTTTTGTGAGTTCTCTGAGGGCTCTGTTGTAGGCTCGTCTGCGCTCGATCGTCTTCGTCTGCACCTCCTTCCTGCGTTGTAGGATCCTCTCCCGCCTCCCGTTGAGGACATCAGAGGGTGTCACGTTCCCCAGTGCCTTGTGGTAGCGCCGGTAGTTGTAGTAGCTGACGAAGGCGGCTAGAGCTGCCTCCAGATCAGAGGGCAGCTCATAAGGGACCTGGTTCACGTCCCGCTTCACGCTCTGGTGATAGCGCTCCAGCTTGCCATTGGTCTGAGGGTGAAAAGGCGCAGCCAGGATGTGCCTGATACCCACCATGCTCAGGTAGTCCCTGAAGGCACGAGAGACGTAGCCAGGACCGTTGTCGCTCAGCAGCCTGGTACGGTCTGCCACGGGGATGTCGGTCATGCCGGTCCTGTCCACCGCCTCCTGGACGACCTCGATGAATGAGTCAGCCGTCATGTCCCGCTGCAGCTTATGGGCCAGGATGGAGCGGGAGTAGTCGTCCATCACGGTGACCAGGTAGTAGTAGCCCCAGCCGACGACCCTGAAGTAGGAGGCGTCGGTGGCCCATAGCTGGTGAGGACCGGTGGTCTTGCGGTGGTACTCCTTACCAGCCTTGAGCTGCATCTCGGGGCTCTTCACTAAACCCTCCCTGCGGAGGATGCGGTAGACGGTCGACTCAGAGACCGAGAAGCCCTCACTGTCGGTGATCCAGGCAGCCAGTTGACGGCAGCTCAGTTCTGGGAGCTGTCTGGCTGCGGCCAGTAGGGCCTGTTCCTCTTCGGCGGTGAGGCGATTCCAGGGTGGCTTACCGCCTCCCGGCCGGTCATCGAGACCTCGATGGTGTTGCCGGCCCAGCCACCGATAGTAGGTGCTCTTAGGTATGCCGAGTTCTCTGAGGACCTGACGTCTGGGGTGCGGTGAGAAAGCCACCTGACCCAGGAGCACCGCTTTATGGGAGGGGCTCACCCTCTGATACCGTCGGCGTCCGACAGCATCGGTATGGCCGTTTTTTTGGGGAATTATCAAGAATGTTACCCATAGCCGCTAAGGCCGCACAGGCCCCTTCAGTGGGCGCACCAGGGCCTTTATCACCGACTCGAACGGCCCGTGAATCGGGGGGATAAGCTTCTCCGGGCGGCCTATTCGCTTCTTCTGCTTCATCGTCGTTCCTCCTTGACGCACGTTAGGACTAGCGTGTACACTCCCCCCCTGCTACAGCCCCTCGGTCAATAGTATCATTTGCCGTCAGCCTTGAGAAGGGTTTGGCCTCATGCCTCCTTGCGAGGCTGACATGGACCAGGCGGCTGTTGCAAGTAGCCAAATCCTACTTGCAAGGGGGCTTCCATGCCGCTACAACGCCTGGGATATCTGTGGGTCGCACTCATTGGTCTAGGTGTCCTGATTCTGACGGTTGCATGTTCGTCCATCACCCGCGCCAACATCCACGCCTACGCCGAGCACGCCAATCGCTACACCCACTCTTGCGCCAGTCGCTACGCCTACGCTTGCGCCAACATCCACGCCTACGCCGAGCACGCCAACACACGTTCCTTCGCTTGGCGTGACGTGCGCGCAGGTCTATCAGTCGCTCGTCGCTTCATCGGTAAGCTGGGTGCCACAGGGCCGACTTAACCGGCACACGGAGGATTGGCACTCCACGATGACGCCCAACGGTGCCATTATGGTTGACCTCTTCGGCCCATGCACGGGGCTAGAGGCGGTGGAAATATGGTTCAGGCAGACAGCCCCTCTCGACCAGGTAATCATCACGCGTGACATCGTGGTTGCAGCAGCGGCACCTGACCATGCCGCAAAAGTCGGCGCGTGGTTCGACGACGCCCTTGAACGCATGGTGGAAACGGGGGATCTCGTCCAGCGGGAGCGTCTCTCTCAAATCTACCTGACGATGGCCTATTTGGAGAGGTCGAACCAGTTTGCGTACACCATGGATGTCAAGCCGCAGCAATGAGCGTAAGGTCAACCGACCGCCCAAACAGATCCCACTTCTAGGCCCTGACGCATTGGATCCCCCCCTTGCAGCAGTCGGCTATGACTTCAGAGGCAACAGGGGTGCCGGCTTTATAGGTCATAGCCAAGCCGCAGTCTGTCCAAAGCTTCATGGCCTATCCAGGTAAGATTACGAAGTTCATAGCGTGCGAGAGGTTCCTCGCCACCGGAACTTTTCCGAATCTCCAAGAGTCCGGCCTGACCACAAAGACCTATATGGTAGTGGACCGATTCTTGGGAGAAGTCCGAACATCTCGGCGCGTCATGATATCGGCCATCCGTCTGCGCTTCCACGTATTCCAAGATCTTCCGAATAAGACTCATATCTCGTTTCATGATATCTCCCCTATGCGATCAGGTCTTGATACCGGAGCCGTTTCCCGTTCATGCCCCGGATGACGTTGCGAACCTGGTTGATGGTGTCATTCGAGCGGCTGTTGTGCCGGCCTTCAAACTCGCTGGCGTAGCGGTGTAGGTGCTTAGCGCTCATCTGGTGGTAGACACCAACGTACCCGCGCTTGAGCATGGCCCAATGGCTCTCGATCCCGTTGGTGTGTGCCATACCGTGGACGTACTCCCGGGCTGAATGCTTGACCGTCTCGTGCGAGCGGTTCAGCCCGTTATAGGCGGCGGCTTCGTCGGTATAGACCTGGGCAGTGGATTCCGTCCTGGCTTCTACGAAGCCTTGCAGCGTGGGCGCGTCCGTGGACGCTATGGCGGCGGTGGAGACTTGGCCCGTCTCCCGATCCTTAGCTCCCACAACCGCCATCTTGCCAACCGCTCCCCGTCCGGCGTGAAGCTTCTTGCTCTCATGCTTGTTCCGCTCCTTACCCCCAATATAGGTCTCGTCAACCTCAACTGGACCACCGAACAGCCCGCCATCCGCCTCCCATGCCTTGCGGATGCGGTGGGCCAGGTGCCAAGCGGAGGGCTGCGATATGCCCAAGTCCCGATGCAGCTTCATGCTGCTGACACCCTTCAAGCTGGTATTCAGGAGGAATACCGCCAATGCCCACTTGTGCAGGGGGATGTTGGAGCCTTGCATCACCGTGTCCGTCTTAACACTAAAGTCCTTGCGGCAATCGCGGCAACGGAAGGGCTGTGGCTTGCGCGTAGGCCGCTCCTGGACGTTCAGGGAGCCACACCTAGGGCAAGCTACCCCGTTGGGCCAGCGAGCTTCTATGAACATCACCTCAGCCGTTTCCTCGTCACCGAACTGTTTGACCGCCTCTATCAGTGTGATTCCTTGTCGAAAACTCTTGCCTGGCATCTGCATGACCCCCTTGCCTGTATGGGTAATATTATACAGGAAACTAGGCGTGATTGTCAAGTATGTTACCCTATCTCTAAAGACCAAATACGTAAATGAGAATGTGAACATGACAACATCGAATGGCCCTAGCCTTGAACCAGTCCCTTTCCTAGATAGTAGAGTCGTAGTTGCTTACCTAGACTGCTTAGCAAGGGTGTTGATTGCCAATAAGATCGATATAAAACACCTACTTGCCCTGGTACAGCGAGAATACGAGGCGGAAGCTGCGGACCTTCATTGGCCCGAAGATTACCGAGACTTTCTATCTGATATTCACGCAACTCTAGTACGCCTGGTTGACCATCATCTGACATGATTCCCATCCTTCTTTGGGTAAGATTCTTGATAATTCCCTATAATAGGCCAAGCGCTCAAAGCAGTTGGTTTCCCGATGGTTCTCGCTGATAAAGGGACACCAGACGAGGATCTCATACCGGAGATGGGACGGTGTAACCAGACTTGGATTACGAAGGATGACCGCTCCAAGACAGAACACGAGGGTCTATTGTCGGCCGCCAATATAAGTGTCGTCTGGGTGCGTGGACTGACTCATGGGAAGGGTAAGAAGAGGGCATCCTTACGGCACAACGCAACGTTAAAAGACATCTTGAGAATGCTTGTGAACAAGTTAGACCGCATAACAGACCAGATTGCCGAAGCTCGTGGGCCTAGGTACTTCCTTCTATACACTAATACCTCAAAGGCTAACCAAGATAAAATCGCGACTTTTACCACGCTCCGAGAGGTCCGTGATAGTTTGGCTGGTTTGCCGAGGAGAGAACATGGGCAAGGAAACAGAAAACGAGGATAGGAAGAGACCTTTGACAAAGAAGGTGTTTGAGCGGTTGCTGACCAGGGCGGCCCAGCCTATACGGAAGCCACCCGCCCCAGAAGCTGCACGAAAATCAGCTCCGAGTCGCTCCGATGGTTGAACCTGTACACGTAGGCGTCGAGGTAGCCTTGCAGGTATTTGGGGCTGACCGCGTGATTCACGCCGTCAATCCGCCGCTTGACGTTGCTCCACATCCCTTCGATATTGTTGGTGTGGACCCGTCCGGCGACGTACTGCTTGGCTGAGTGCCGGACCACGCCAGCGCCTCAGCCATGCGGTTTCGCTTAGGTGCAAATCACCCGTGCGCCATGCCAAAGACTCTACGCCGATTAGGTCAGTGGCGCGGAGTAGCTGCATGCGCTTCGCTAGTGTGGTGGCCCGGTCCTCATTGTCCCACCAGATCACGCGCCGACCGGCCCGTAACTGCTGGATGGTGGCCATTAAAGCAATCCAACTTTTACCCGAAGATGGTTCACCAAAAATGGTGTTCGCTACACCCTCATACAGCAACGTTTCCCCGTCTTCGCGCACAAACGCCGATGGCAGCCGTTCAACGTCTAGTAGGGTGACTTCCTGCCCGAAGTCTGCAAAGGTGAGCCCTGCGGCTGGTTCGCTGGCGTCGTAACCGTCTTGGCGGCGCTCCCTGCGCGATATTTCCCGGTCCTTGACGCTCCGCTCCCTGGCCAATAGCGCCGTCCCACCTTCGGGGTCGCGCACAAACGCCGACTCTAGTAGGGTGACTTCCTGCCCGGGCAAGCCCTGCGGCTGGTTCGCTGGCGGTGCCGCGATATCCTTGACGCTCCGCTCCCGCGTCGAGCCATATTGGCCTCATCCTGAGCCTGTACCTCGGCGCAAGCCTTGTCCCATATCCTCAGGCCCTCTTTGTACAGGGCCGCGTCCTCGGCATCCGCCGCCGCCTCTCGCACCTTTTCGTAGGCCAGGCCATCGCAAACCAAACAAAGGCCCGCGTCGTCTAAGCCCGAATCCACCGAATGACGGCCTTGGGGACAGCCCATGAAGAAGCTAGAGGGTGCTCCTCTGAATCTGGGATAATGGTTTTGGAACAGAAACCCGCGCGGAAACAAGGAGCACCCAATAGATGCTGCCACAGAACAAACCCGACCGTATCCGCATCCTCTTTGACGACCATCGCCTGGTGGCCAATGCCGGCCTGCTCGTGCCGGCCACCCTCGCCCGGCACCTGGGCCTGCGAGAACTCGTCGACCATCACCTTGACCTCGGCGGCGCGCCGGGACGGGCGAACACGGGGGACAAGATGCTGACGCTGGTCGCTTCCGCGCTGGCTGGCGGCGACTGCATCGACGACGCCGATGCGCTGCGCGCTGGTGGGACGGTCGGTGTTCTAGGCTGCGTGGTCAAGGCGCCATCCACCCTGGGGACCTTCCTGCGCAGCTTCCGGTGGGGGCATGTCCGTCAACTCGACCGCGTGAGCCGCCAGTTGTTGGCCCGGGCCTGGGCCGCTGGGGCCGGACCCGGCGACTCGCCCCTGACCATCGACCTGGACTCGACCATCTGCGAGACCTATGGACTGGCCAAGGAGGGAGCGCGCCACCACGGCTATACCGGCAAGCGGGGCTATCACCCCCTGTTGGCCGTCGCCGCCGGCACCGGCGACGTGCTGATGTCCCGGCTGCGCGAGGGCCGCGCCAACACCGCTCGGGGCGCCGCCCACTTCCTGCGTGAAACGGTGAGCCGGGTTCGCCGTGCCGGGGCCAGCGGGCAACTTACGGCGCGGGCCGACAGCGGCTTCTACGCCCACGCTCTCGTCGCCGCCTGTCGTGAGATGGATGTCCGCTTCTCCATCACCATCCGCCAGCACAAAAGCCTGCGGAACCTGATCGAGGCGATTCCCGATGCAGACTGGACGCCGGTCCCCTACTGGATGGACGGCGCCGCCGATGTGGCGCAGACCACCTACACCCCCTTCCGGACTGAGCCCGGCGCCGCACCGGTGCGGCTCATCGTCCGGCGGGTGAAGCCCACGCCCGGTTCCCAACTGGCCCTCTTCGCCACCTACAGCTATCACGGCTTCATCACCGACCGGGACGGAGAGACCCTGGAACTGGAGGCCGACCACCGCCGCCACGCCGAGATCGAGAACGCCATTCGAGACCTCAAGTACGGCGTCGGTCTGAACCACATGCCGTCCGGCCGCTTCGCCGCCAACGGCGCTTGGCTGGCGGTACAGGTGATGGCCCACAACCTGGCCCGCTGGACGGCGCGGATCGGTCTGGGCGAGCAGATCGCGACCACCAAGACCCTTCGGCGACGGTTCTTCTCCCTGGCCGGACGGCTCACCCGCTCGGCACGCCGCCTCACCCTGCATCTGCCACAGCGCTGGCCTTGGGAAACCCAGTTCAGTCGCGCCCTGGCACGGCTGCGAGCGATTCCACTCCCAGCCTGACGGCGCCCGTCCGCAACTGACCCGCCATCCGCCCAACCGAACGTCCCCGCAAACTCGCGCCAGTCCGGTCCGCGAGCACCTCTCGCCGCGTCCTCTCCCCGCCATCTCGCCCTACCCAACGTCCCCAGACGGTCACAAGGTCTCCCCGCGGCGGCTGAAGACAGACACCGGCCCCATTTACCCGAATCGTGCCCGGACCATCGCCTCCCTTTGCCCCTCATCACCCATTCTGCTGCTGCAACGTCATACCTTCGGTGGATTCGGGCTTAGGCGGACCGCGAAGGGGCTCGGCCCCCTTCGGAACCCCCGGCCGGGGCCTGTCGAACGCACTGTGCGCCCCTACGCTCAGGAAAGTCATGCTGGACGGCCCAGTATCGGACTGTGAAAGGACCCTGCGTCTCCGCGGGCCGCGTTGCATCCCGGTAGACGCTGTGTCAGACTGAAATTCGGGGCTCTGACCGTGCAGAGGAGAGGGAGGATCATGTCGCCCAAGGCCTCACCCAGAACCGTCGGGGAGCTGCGAAAAAGCCGGTACCGGCCGGTAAGCGTTCGGGCTGAGATGAGAAAGAACCTGATCCGCAAGATCGAGGCGGATGAGGAGCTTTTTCCGGGGATCATCGGCTTCGACAAGACGGTCGTACCGCAGCTCGAGAACGCGATACTTGCCGGCCAGGCGATCATCCTGCTCGGGGAGAGAGGGCAGGCCAAGAGCCGCCTGATCCGCCAGCTCGTCGGCCTGCTGGACGAGTCGATTCCCGCAGTCGCCGGCTGCGACCTGAACGACGATCCGTACGATCCAATCTGCAGGAGGTGCAAGGACCTGGTCGCCGAGCTTGGCGACGACGTCCCGGTCGACTGGCTTTCCAGGGAGCGCCGGTATAGCGAGAAGCTCGCCACACCCGACATATCGGTAGCCGATCTGATCGGAGAGGTCGACCCGGTGAAGGTGGCGGAGGGGCGATACCTGTCGGACGAGCTGACCATCCACTACGGTCTCATCCCGCGGGCGAACCGGGGCATCTTCTCCATCAACGAGCTGCCGGACCTGTCGGAGCGCATCCAGGTCGCCATGCTGAATCTGATGGAGGAGCGCGACGTCCAGATACGGGGCTATCGCATAATGCTGCCGGTGGACGTGTTCGTCGTGGCCACCGCGAACCCGGAGGACTACACCAACCGGGGCCGTATCATTACCCCCCTCAAGGATCGCTACGGCGCGCAGATTCGCACTCACTATCCGACGACCAGAGAGCATGAGATCGAGATCTTCGAGCAGGAGAGCACGAGCTTCCCCGACACGTCGAAGAGGGTCACGTTTCCTCAGTACATGAAGGAGGTGGTGGCCGAGATCACCTGGCTGGCTCGCAGGAGTCCCGACATCAGCCAGAGGTCGGGCGTCAGCCTGCGGGTGTCGATCTCCAACTACGAGACCTTACAGGGCAGCGCCTTCAAGCGGGGTATCCGGCTCAGGGAGCAGGCCTCGCCGAGAATCAGCGACCTGCCGAGCGTCCTGGCCTCCACCGTCGGCAAGGTGGAGATGGAAGGGGTAGAGGAGGGCCGAGAGGCCAAGGTGGTCGGCGGTCTTATCAAGAAGGCCGTCCTGAACGTGTTCTGCCGCTACTTCGACGCCGCCGAGTTCGACCGGGTGGTCGAGTGCTTCGACGAGGGGCTCGTGGTTGAGACCGGCTCCAGCACCCCGTCCCAGGAGTACGTCAAGCTGCTGCCCCAGGTCGCCGACCTGGACGGGCTGATCCGTCGCGTCGAGCCCACCAAGGAGCCGGCGGCGGTGGCGTCCGCGGTCGAGTTCGCCCTCGAGGGGCTGCACCTGAATCGCAGGCTGAACCGGGACGCGATGGACGGCGGGTACGCCTACCGGACGTAGTCTCCGGCGTGGGGTCCGCCTTCCTGACGCTCCTCCGTGCGCATGGAGAGACGCGCCTCCTCTGCATATTCTTCGTCTCACTCAGAATGCCAACAGCAAGGAGAGTGCAGAGGGGCTCGGCCTCTCTGCCGGGAGTCTGAGGGTGTCCCTCAGAAATCACCCACCTCTTGACTTGGGGCGGGGCTCGATTCGGGTGCAGGCGCCGGAGGACCTCCGCCTCCCCAGATTCTTGGTGTGCAGAGGGCTGGGCCTCTCTGTCGGGAGTCTGAGGGTGTCCCTCAGAAATCACCCATCTCTCTATTCGGGGGTGGGGCTCGATCGAGTGTTGGCGAGGGAGGCGCTCCGCCTCCCCAGATTCTTCCCCGCGGGTCAGAATGACAACGGGGCGAGGACTTACTCACAAGCTCTCGGAATGACAGTCGTTACGGATCGGGGTCGTACAGCGCCTCGTAGATGTTCCCGGCTCGGCGGAATCCGAACTCGGTAAGGAGTAGGGGGTGCTGGAAGGTGAAGAAGGTCGGGGACCGGCCGTCGTTGTGGCGGACAATGGCGCGAAGCGCGTCGTCGATGTCGGCCGGGAGGTCCGCAGGCATCCGCTCCGGAAACCTTCTGTGGAGGTCGCGGCCGTACCAGTCGAACTGGAGGAGGGGCACGGCCACGATGGCCACGTCCCGCTCGCGGCTCTCCACGTAGCTTATGTACCAGAGGCCGAAGATGTCGGTCTCGGAGTGGCCCAGGACGACCGATCCGTCGGGTGCCGTATCGAGGATGCCGGCCGCCCGGTCGACGGCTCTGTGATCGTCCCGCAGGTTCTGCGAGCCGTAGTTCAGGGCGACCCCGATCCCCGGTAGCAGCGCGAACGCGGCGACGCTGAGAATCAAGGCAGGGTGCAGGGCAGCTATCCGCTCTCGAACCGGTCGCGAGATGCTCAGGCTGTCGAGACCCCGGGGGAGCCAGACCGTCAGGAACATGAAGAAGCCGGCCGCCACCCAGGTCGAGAACACCAGGAACGCCGGTATCAGCAGGACCTGAGAATCTACGCTGTTGAAGGTCACCGCGTAGGCGATGATCGCGACGATCGACAGCAGTCCCGTCCCGAGGAGCCACGGTGCGTGGGAGCGGAGGGGTCCGACCGCCATCAGCCCGAAGAATAGCCCAAGAGGGTTGAACTGGCTGAAGAGGATCGTGAGCCACGAGGACGCACTCTTGAGGATCGCCTCAGGCGGCACGCCGAACAGGTACCCCTGGTATGCTCGTCCGCTCAGCATCCATCCGAAGCCGGACAGGGAGTCCGGGTCGCCCCAGTTGATCGGTGGGGTCTGCGAGGCGCGGATGGGCAGGTAGACGTAGACGGCGAGGCCCAGTATCAGTCCGGCCGCGGCCCACGGCGAGACGACCCTCCGCCAGCCGATCGCCGATCCGATCCAGACCAGGGCGGGCAGGGCCACCGCCAGCAGAGTGAGGTGGTTCCCGAGTCCGAGTCCCAGCAGCAGCCCGAACAGGGCCATCCTCCGGCCGACGTGCGGCGGCGGCTCGGCGGTCCGGCGGAGCGCGATCTGAGCGGCCAGCAGAAGCAGCCCCGCGGAGAAGGCAAGGTTCAGCGCGTAGACCTCGGTGATGGTGGCCTGCGACCAGAACAGAGGCGACGTGGCCAGAACGGCGGCCCCCAGGGCCGACGCGCCGGCCGCCAGCAGGGGTGGGGCTGCCGGTCTGAGGAAACGGCAGCAGCGGAGGTTCACGCCGTAGAGAAGACCCACCGACGTCGAGGCCAGCACGGAGGACAGGAGGTTCCCTCGAAAGGCGAAGTCGCCGATGCGGACGATGGACGCAAACGAGCCCAGCAGCAGGGTGTACGTGGGGTAACCCGGTGGGTGCGGGATGCCCCAGGTCCGGGCGGCGGCTAGGAACTCGCCCCCGTCTACGCCGAGGCCATCCCATCCCCAGGTGAGGGTAGGCGCGAGGGTCGACAGGTAGAGAGCCAGCGACCCGGCCACCAGGGCCGCGCCCACCAGGACCGTGCTCGACCTGATCGCCGCGCCGAATCTTCCCATCCGGTACATAGTACCCGCATGTCCGGGCGACTGGAACGGGTGGGGTGGGGGGCCTTTCCTAACGGTTCCGTGCGAGGGGAAGGGATCTTGCCCCCTCCCCAGATCCATCGGCGTGACTCAGAACGACGATAGGGCAGGAACCTGCTCACACGCTCTCAGGATGACTGCAGCGTGGGGGACGGAGACAGCTGGAACGGGAAGGAGACTCCACAAAGCCTGAAGGTCACTGACAACGGCAACAGTCGGCTCAAAGCTGAGTAGATGCAGGAGCCTCGGCAGTGGGGCGGCCGTCTTCGGCGCCACCGCCGAGTGGGGCCAGCGTGCAAAAGTCTACTATGCGTGTCCCCTCGACCTCGAAGAGAGAGTCGCGAAGGCCTAACGGCTCGGACACCCTCAGCCGAATCTGGACGAGCTCCTTGCGGTCGCACTCCACGCGCAGGGGGCTGAGGTGAGCCTCTCGACGTAGCTCAGCCAAGAACCACATCAAATGAACGGGCGCTCTGACTTCTACAGTAAGCATCATCGTGTCCGGAGCTGAGCCGAGGGTCGGGCCCTCTGCGGCGCCGTTGGGACCGGACGCCCTTTGAACCGCCGCCGAAGTTACGCTGGCCATTTGCTTTGGTCCTCCGATGACTCGTCGAGTGCGTGTCCAGAGTGCCATAGCGCGCATTACAGATGTGTTACAAAGGGGGTCGATCAGGGAGCCTGAACGCGGAAAGAGCAAGCACGGCAGCCGGGTCCTTCAGGAAAGCGGTCTGCGGCCGGGTCACCGGTGTGGAGAGTATGCCAGCTCGCAGGATGGATACCAGACGGTTCCATCGGACCAGGGACCGATCAGGGAGCTCCTTCCAGAACCTTGACGGCGAGCGCCAGGCCGGTCTCGACCCTCGCGGCCCAATTTCGCCGTAGCTGCCGGATAGGGCCGGAGGACAGGCGAAAGACTGCAAAGGCCTCTCGCAGATCCAGGGCGTGCGGCTCCCAGCCGAAGCGCGCGAGAGCGGCGGACCGGAAGCGCTGCCGATAGGCGTCGCATGCCTCCGGTGCGTTCCCAAACTGCGCCATCCAGCGAAGGTGGGCCAGCATGTTACCGACGTCGAACAGAGGGTCTCCCGGGCCGGTCTCTTCGAAATCGACGAGGGCGAGGTGCCCCTCGGGCGTGAGGAGCACCTGATCGTCGTAGAAGTCGTTGTGGGCCAGGGCGGAAGGCCGCCAGGCCTCCGCGAACGGTCCCAGAACATCTGTCACCTGTCGTAGCAGCTGCGACGCTCGCTCACCGTGCAACAGGTGCGACAAGAGGCGCTCGGTCATCTGAAAACCCCCTGAAAGGTTCAGGGGGCGCCCTTGATCCGGCCTGACCGGCGCAGACCAGAGCTTAGCCCGAATCCACCGAATGACGGCCTTGGGGACAGCCCATGAAGAAGCTAGAGGGTGCTCCTCTGAATCTGGGATAATGGTTTTGGAACAGAAACCCGCGCGGAAACAAGGAGCACCCAATAGATGCTGCCACAGAACAAACCCGACCGTATCCGCATCCTCTTTGACGACCATCGCCTGGTGGCCAATGCCGGCCTGCTCGTGCCGGCCACCCTCGCCCGGCACCTGGGCCTGCGAGAACTCGTCGACCATCACCTTGACCTCGGCGGCGCGCCGGGACGGGCGAACACGGGGGACAAGATGCTGACGCTGGTCGCTTCCGCGCTGGCTGGCGGCGACTGCATCGACGACGCCGATGCGCTGCGCGCTGGTGGGACGGTCGGTGTTCTAGGCTGCGTGGTCAAGGCGCCATCCACCCTGGGGACGTTCCTGCGCAGCTTCCGGTGGGGGCATGTCCGTCAACTCGACCGCGTGAGCCGCCAGTTGTTGGCCCGGGCCTGGGCCGCTGGGGCCGGACCCGGCGACTCGCCCCTGACCATCGACCTGGACTCGACCATCTGCGAGACCTATGGACTGGCCAAGGAGGGAGCGCGCCACCACGGCTATACCGGCAAGCGGGGCTATCACCCCCTGTTGGCCGTCGCCGCCGGCACCGGCGACGTGCTGATGTCCCGGCTGCGCGAGGGCCGCGCCAACACCGCTCGGGGCGCCGCCCACTTCCTGCGTGAAACGGTGAGCCGGGTTCGCCGTGCCGGGGCCAGCGGGCAACTTACGGCGCGGGCCGACAGCGGCTTCTACGCCCACGCTCTCGTCGCCGCCTGTCGTGAGATGGATGTCCGCTTCTCCATCACCATCCGCCAGCACAAAAGCCTGCGGAACCTGATCGAGGCGATTCCCGATGCAGACTGGACGCCGGTCCCCTACTGGATGGACGGCGCCGCCGATGTGGCGCAGACCACCTACACCCCCTTCCGGACTGAGCCCGGCGCCGCACCGGTGCGGCTCATCGTCCGGCGGGTGAAGCCCAGGCCCGGTTCCCAACTGGCCCTCTTCGCCACCTACAGCTATCACGGCTTCATCACCGACCGGGACGGAGAGACCCTGGAACTGGAGGCCGACCACCGCCGCCACGCCGAGATCGAGAACGCCATTCGAGACCTCAAGTACGGCGTCGGTCTGAACCACATGCCGTCCGGCCGCTTCGCCGCCAACGGCGCTTGGCTGGCGGTACAGGTGATGGCCCACAACCTGGCCCGCTGGACGGCGCGGATCGGTCTGGGCGAGCAGATCGCGACCACCAAGACCCTTCGGCGACGGTTCTTCTCCCTGGCCGGACGGCTCACCCGCTCGGCACGCCGCCTCACCCTGCATCTGCCACAGCGCTGGCCTTGGGAAACCCAGTTCAGTCGCGCCCTGGCACGGCTGCGAGCGATTCCACTCCCAGCCTGACGGCGCCCGTCCGCAACTGACCCGCCATCCGCCCAACCGAACGTCCCCGCAAACTCGCGCCAGTCCGGTCCGCGAGCACCTCTCGCCGCGTCCTCTCCCCGCCATCTCGCCCTACCCAACGTCCCCAGACGGTCACAAGGTCTCCCCGCGGCGGCTGAAGACAGACACCGGCCCCATTTACCCGAATCGTGCCCGGACCATCGCCTCCCTTTGCCCCTCATCACCCATTCTGCTGCTGCAACGTCATACCTTCGGTGGATTCGGGCTAAAGGACGGGTTCAAATCCTTGGGGGCGGCCCGCCTTTTTTGGCGGGCCGCCCTTTCTTTTGGGTTGACCTAACTAAACTAAATAGCTAGTACTTGATGGCAGAAGTGGCTCCGGAAATCTGAACAGGGGGATAAGTGGAATCGCTGCCTGATTGAGGGCATGATAGTGCTCTCGGAGACAGGAGCGAGAGATGAGCAGACGACCCCGCCGTAACCACTCGGCAGAGTTCAAGGCGAAGGTGGCTCTTGCCGCAGTGCGCGGCGACCGGACACTTTCGGAGCTGGCAAGCCAGTTCGATGTGCACCCGAACCAGATCACGCAGTGGAAGACCCAGTTGCTGGATCGGGCGGCGCAGTTATTTGGCGCCGGGACAGGGCAGGCTGAAAAGCCGGTAGATATGAAGGTCCTTCACGCCAAGATCGGTGAGCTTGCGTTGGAGAACGATTTTTTAGAGGCCGCGCTCACGAAGGCGGGATTGCCGGGCGCAAGGCGATGATCGACCGCGATCACAAGCTGCCTCTCGCCCGCCAGGCAAAGGCAGTGGGCATCAGCCGCGGGAGCATCTACTACCGGCCACGGCCGGTGGGCGAAGCCGGTCTCGGACTGATGCGCCGCATCGATGAGCTGCACCTTGAGTATCCGTTTGCAGGCAGTAGGATGATGCGAGGCCTGCTCCGCCAGGAGGGACTCTCCTCCGGGCGTAGACACATCGCCACACTGATGCGGCGGATGGGCATCGAGGCGCTGTACCGCAAGCCCAACACCAGCCGGCGACGGCCCGACCATACGGTGTATCCGTACCTGCTGCGCGGGCTTGAGGTGAGCAGGCCCAACCAGGTGTGGGCAATGGATATCACGTACATTCCGATGGCCAGGGGGTTCGTGTACCTAGCCGCAGTGATGGACTGGCATAGCCGCAAGGTGCTGGCCTGGCGGGTATCGGTCACAATGGACACAGACTTCTGCGTGGAGGCGCTCGAAGAATCCCTGGGACGCCACGGCGCGCCGGAGATATTCAACACAGATCAGGGAAGCCAGTTCACAAGTGACGCCTTCACCGGCCTGCTGAAAGCCAATGGGATCCAGATCAGCATGGACGGGAAGGGAAGCTGGAAGGATAACGTGTTCGTCGAACGGCTGTGGAAGAGCGTCAAGTACGAGGAGGTGTACCTGAGAGCCTACGAATCGGTCCCGGAAGCCAGAACTGGACTCGGGCGGTACTTCGAGTTTTACAATGCCGGACGGCCCCATTCGAGCCTTGGGGGAATGACGCCGGACCAGTTCTTTGACAGAGCGCCTGCCGAGTCCGCGGCGGCCTAACGCACGGCAGCGCGATTCCACTTATCAAACCGGGCAGCGCTGTTCAGACAAACGAGACCACCTCTGGCGAAAGTCCGCGTTACGTGCGCAGCCCTGTAATATGCGGTGCAGCGGCAATGAAGTGTTCGCGTTTTTCTCCAACTAGGTACTAGTCACCACTAGAGATAGTGGCTCTCCAGGAAGGGGTTTGCCGCTGGTGGGGAGGCTGCCCCGTCACGCCCCGTCCTGGAACCTGGGGGCCACCTGGGTCCCAAACAGCTCGATGGAGCGCATCGCCTTCTCGTGGGTGATCTGGTCGGTCTGCATCAGCAGCATTAGCTGGTCCGCACCGGACTCCCGGTGGCGCTCGGTTCCCCTTACGCACGACTCGACGTCGCCGGCCACGATGACCCCACGCTCACACATCGTCCCGGCGTCGATCTGCTCCAGGACGCTCAGGTCGATGTCCGGCTCGCCGACCTCCATGTCCGGCTCGGCGCCAAGAACGCGGTTGAACAGTCCTTCGATATGCTCGGGGACACCACCCCAGGCCTGCACAAGCTTCTTGTAGACGTCCGCCTGACCACGCACGTAGGGACGGTCGGGGCCAAAGAAGCTCTTGATCGCCCTGGCGCCCAGCTCCTGGGCCTTCTCGTTGTCGTCCCCGCAGTGACCCAGCGTGAAGTTGGCCCACTGGTCGTTCACGAACGCGCCCACAGGCTGCGCCTTCTTGACGCTGGCCTTGTACTCTTTGATGTGATCGGTCAGGGTGGACGGCGCCGCCGACGCCAGCGCCAGGACGCCGATGCCCTTCTCCGCGGCGATCTTGTACGTCGGTGGCTGCATCGCCGCCACCCAGATGGGAGGATGGGGCTTCTGGAAGATCCTCGGCTGTATCCGGCGCGGCGGGACGTTCCAGAACCGGCCCTCCCACGAGAACTCGTCCTGCATCCACATCTGGGGCACCATCTCCAGCGCCTCGGCCCACATGTCCCGGCTGTCCCTGGGGTCGACACCCAGAGGCACCTGCTCGTAAGGGGCGCTGCGCCCCGTCCCGAACTCCACCCGGCCGCCCGACAGCTGGTCCACCATGGCCAGCTTCTCCGCCGTCCTGACCGGGTGATGATGAGGCAGCACGACAACCCCGAACCCGAGCCGAATCCGCTTCGTGAGCCTGCTCAGCGCGCCGAGCATCACCTCGGGCGCGGACGACGATGAGAACGTGGTCAGAAAATGGTGCTCGACGAACCAGAGATAGTCGAACCCGACCTTGTCCGCGAGAACGCACTGCTCGATAGTCTCCTCGACGAGGGCGGTCTCGTCCATCTTGCCGTCGACCAGCGGGCGCTGCATCTCATATAGTAGGCCGAACTTCATCTCGTTCCTCCATCCCGCGTTGAGCCACGCTCACCACCCCAGCGCGAATCCGTCGTTGCGTGGCTCGCTGCCGCCTCTCAAGGCCCCGGTGTCGGGGCTGCGCTCGATAACCTGCCCGCCGCCGAAGAAGATGGCGTTGGGTGTGCCGATCGTGACGTCGTATCCTCTTCGCCGCAGCTCCGGCGCAACTTCGTCCGGGGCCAGGTCCTCGACATAGGTCCCTTCGTCGAGACTCGTCCTGAACCTGGGTGCGTCGAGGGCCGCCTGCGGGTCGAGTCCGAAGTCGATCATGTTGACCAGCACCTGGAAGTGGCCCTGCGCCTGCTGCATTGTACCCATCACGCCGTACGTAAGCCACAGCTCGCCGTCCCGCGTGGCCATCCCCGGAACCAGAGTGTGGAACGGCCTCTTTCGCGGGGCCAGGGCGTTGGGGTGGCTCGGGTCGAGGGAAAACGAGGCCCCCCGGTTGTGAAGGGCGATGCCGGTCCCAGGCACGACGAGTCCAGACCCGAAGCTGTCGTAGATACTGTTGATCAGAGAGCACGCGTTGCCCTCTCCGTCGACGGCCGCGACGTACACGGTGTCGCCGTGGTGAGCCGCCAGACCCTGTGGAACCGACTGCATCGCTCCGTTCGGCCGGATGAGCCCGCGTCTCTCGGCGGCACGGTCCTTGGACAGCATCTCCGCGACCGGTACCTCTACGGCGTCCGGGTCCGCGATCCGGGGGACGCCGTCCGCGAAGGCCAGCCGCATGCACTCGATCAGATGGTGGTACGTATCGGGCGACTGGAGCCCCATACTCTCAAGGTCGAACCCCTCTGCAAGGTTCAGCGCCATCAGCGTGTTCACGCCCTGGCTGTTCGGTGGACACTCCCAGCACTGGACTCCTCTGTAGTCCGTGGATATCGGCTCTACCCAGCTGGCCTCTTGGCTGGTCAGGTCCTCGACTGTGAGCCACCCCCCCTGCCGCTGGACGTACTCCGCGATCCTCTCGCCGATCGGCCCTCCGTAGAAGCCGCCGGCACCCCCCTCCGCGACGGTGCGGAGCGTGTCGGCTAGCTCGGGCAGCCGCACCACCTCTCCGGGCAGCGGCGCCCTGCCGTCGGGGAGCAGCTCCGCGCCCGACGGATGCGCCTTCAGCTTCTCGACGCCGCCTGTCCACATGGAGCTGATGACGTCGGATACGGGGAAGCCCTCGGAGGCGTACTCGATGGCGGGCAGCAGCGCTCGTGAGAGCGAGACAGACCCGTACGTCTCCACCAGAGCCTGCCACCCGCTGACCGCGCCCGGGGCGGTGATGGCGCAGGCGCTCTCGGCTGGGACGACCGAGTGGCCCAGGCGCGCCAGCTCGTCGATGCTCGCCGCCGCGGCCGATCGGCCGCTCGCGTTGAGCGCCCTCACCCGCTTCTCCCGCGACATCCAGACGAGTGCGAACAGGTCGCCCCCAACCCCCGTCGACGGAGGCTCGACGACGTTCAACGCCGCCGCTGTCGCGACCGCCGCGTCGACGGCGTTGCCGCCGTCCATCATCGTCCTCAGACCCGCCATGGCTGCCAGGGGCTGGCTGGTGGCGACCATCCCGTTTCCGGCGAAAACGGTGGACCGTCTGGAGCTGAATCTCATCCTGATCTGAACGCGCCGGCCGCCGACGCCTCCCTGAGCGTGGCCTCGATCGACACAAGCATCGGGCCGTCGGGGGTAACCTTGACCCTGGGCGCCTGGTCCCGCGAGACCGTGAAAGAGCGCTCCCCGTCCAGCGCGACCGTACAGGGAACCAGCTCTATCTCGACCTCTTCGCCGAGCGGCAGTGGCGCCCACTCCCGGATTCCGACCGGCTCCACCTTTCCCGGCGCAACCGGAGCGAGGACCGTGGTCCCGCCCTCCCCCAATCTCATCCGGAGCCCGGCGCCGTCTTCGGAGGCTGACAACAGCCGAGCCCCTATCGCGGACAGACCGGTGGCGGCGGGCTCGGTGCGGCTCAGGAAGATCTCGTCTATCGTCCCCATGTCCCAGATCGCGCGAGACCCGATGAAGCGCTCCCGCGAGATCGCGACGTCTATGAGCGCGATGTCTCGCAGCTCGCCGTCCATCCAGACCTCCAGCCGTCTGGTCGTCTGAACCGTCCTGGCCGGTGGAATCATCCCGCGGGCGACCACTCCGGCGGCGAGACCGGCGCTCGTCGGCTCGACCACCGTGGGAAACACGTTGTTCGTCCCGGTGGAGACCGCGACCAGCGGGACGCGCCCGGACCCCTTGGCGACCGCGCGGTTCGTGCCGTCGCCGCCCAGGGTCACTATGCAGTCGGCGCCCGCGTCGGCCATCGCCCGCGCCGCCCTGGTCGAGTCGCGCTCCTCGTTGAAGATGGGCATGTCGACGAACTCGACGTCAAAGGACGGGCTCGCCCCGTCCAGGGCGGCTCGACAGAGCGCGTCTCCGTCCGGCATCAGCATCAGCCGGTCGATGCCGACCGCATCCAGGCCGGCGAGCAGCCGCTTCAGGATGCTGATCTTCTCCTCGTTTGGCACGAACCGGCCATGCGCCACCAGGCGCCGGATGTCCTTACCGGACGCGGGATTCGCGATTATTCCGACTGTCGCCATCTCGTTATCCTGAGGGGTCTGCTCTGGCAGGGTGCTGAAACATCCTGTCGACCATCCCCCTGGCCCCCCTCCTGACCAGGAAGGGGGGAGAAATCATATCTGAGGGGCACCCTCAGACTCCCGGCAATCCCGACTCGTCGGGATCTGCAAACCCCATATTTCATCATTCTGCTAGCCGGACGACGAAGGATGCGGATGGGGCTCCGCTTCCTCCGCCACAAACAGGTTCCGCAGCTAACTATCCGAACAACCCTTTGCTCGACCCGATCTCGGGCAGTAGCGACATGCTCAGGTGCCCGCCCGTGATGATCGCGGCCACCCTCTTCCCAGCCATCTGAGCCCTATGTTCGGCGAGACCGGCGATGTTGATGGCCGCTGACGGCTCCGCCATGACCTGCTCCATCTCCATCAACGTCCTCACCGCCGGGATCAGCAGAGACTCGTCGACCAGCCAGACATCGTCCACCAGCGGCCTGATCTCCTCCGCGATCGCCATGATCGGGAGCCTGACGGCCAGGCCATCGGCGATCGTGTCGACAGGCGCGTGCTCGTCCCACGGCCGGCCCTGGATCGCGTGAGCCATCGCCGGTGCGCCCGTGGAGACGAGCCCGACTACTCGGGTCTCTGGGCTGCGCGTCTTGAATTCGGTCGCCACGCCCTTGATGAGCGACCCGTTACCCACCAGGACCACAACCGCGTCCCAGGGCTCGGGGTGGTCGAGCAGCTCCGATGCGATCGTCGCGGCGCCGTCGGCCATCTCCGTGATCACGCCGTCCTCCCAGAACGCCGCGCCGTCCTCGCGGGCGATGGAGCGCGCAGCGTCCTTGGCCGCGTCGAAGTCGTTCCCCTGCTCGACGACCCTGGACCCGCACATGCGGATGCGGTTCAGCTTGGATGGGGTGGCGCCAGGCGCGACGAAGACAGTGACGCCGATCCCGGCTCGCCTGCCTGCGGTGGCGATGGCCAATCCATAGTTACCTGCCGAGGCGACGTAGACACCGGCGGCCGGGACTCCGGGGCCCTGCCGCTCCATCGCCACGAGCGCACCACGCAGCTTGAACGAGCCGACCGGCGTACAGTCCTCCCGCTTCAGCCACAACTCGATCCCCAGGGCGCCGCCGATCGCCTGCGCCTGGAGCAGGGGAGTGGGGGCCCACGGCTCGTCCTTCAGCAGATTCTTTGCGAACTCAGTCCTGCTCATGCTTCCATCACAGATCGTTGGGCCGGACGATTATAACACCGGGTCTCCTCCAACGAGTCCCGATCGGGCTCCACCGGGTGCGCGGGCTTGAGCACAGCCGCTTCTGGTCGTACCATGGTCGTCGGCTCGGAGAGTGTCCCACAGGATCACCTAGCGGCTGCTCGGCATGCAGCGCCACGGGGTTCCGAAGGGGACTCTGCCCCCTTTGCGGGGCTTGGGGTGCCCCCAGACCTGAGGGTGGGTGGGAAAGAGAGCACCCCAAGGGGGAGCATATGAGGAGGTCCGGATGACAGAGGTTGCGCTCGCCTTCGACATGGGCGGCACGCAAATGAGAGTCGCCCTTGTCGACCGGGCGGGGCAGATCGTTCACCGAGACGTGGAACCCACGCTGGCGGACCGGGGCAGGGAAGATATTCTCGAACGGATGACGGCCTTGCTGAAGAAGGAGGCGGGACGTGCCTCGGCCGACTCTATCGTAGGGATCGGGGCGTCCGTTCCAGCGCCGACCGACACGGCGACGGGAACGATATACGAGCCGCCAAATATCCCCGGCTGGGGCGTCTTCTCCCCAACGAAGATTCTCGAGGGCGCTCTCTCCTTGACGACCACCTTCGCGAACGACGCGAACCTGGCAGCACTGGCCGAGCACAGGTACGGGGCCGGCCGGGGCTCGCGTCACATCATCTACATGACGATAAGTACCGGAATCGGGGGAGGACTCGTCCTGAACGATCGGCTGTACCTGGGCAAGGGCGGCTTCGCAGGGGAGCTAGGACACATGACCATCGACCGGAACGGTCCCAGGTGCCAATGCGGCAACTTGGGGTGTCTGGAGGTCATGGCCTCGGGCACCGGCATCGCCCGGATGGCTCGGGAGCGGCTGGAGTCGGACCCCGGCAGCGAGATGCTCAGTCTGGCCAAGGGCAATCCGGGCGGCGTCGACGCCCCCATCGTCTTCCGCGCGGCCAAGTCCGGCGACCGAGCCGCCGTGGAGGTAGTCGACGAGGCCTCGTTCAACCTCGGCATCGGGATCACCAGCCTGCTCAACATCTTCAACCCCGACATGATCGTCGTCGGCGGAGGAGTCTCGGAAAACCTCGAAATGATGCTGCCGGGGATCAACAGGGCCGTCCAGGAGCGGGCGATGACGCAGGTACGCGGTCCGGCACCTCTGGTCAGGGCGGCGCTGGGGGACAGCGTGAGCCTCGTCGGAGCCGCGGCCCTCGCCTTTGCCGTCAGCGACGGCGAGCAGATCGCGTAGCAGGGTATCAAAACCCCCTCTCCGCCATCTTCGACCATCCCCTCCGATACGCCCCGATTCATCGGGGCATCGAGAGTCTCGATGAGCGAAGCATCATCGGACCTGGCCCCCTTCATGGCCAGGAAGGGGGGAGAAATACTATCTGAGGGACACCCTCAGACTCCCGGGAAAGAAGCTTCGCCCTTCTGCACGCCCCATTTTCTCGCCCCGCTTGAGGCGGCGTGTGTTCGAGAGCCCCGCCCCAAGAGAAATCGTTTGTGATTTCTGAGGGACACCCTCAGATTCCCGGCAAAGGCGCTTCGCCCTTCTGCACGCCCCATTTTCCCGCCCCGCTTGAGTCGGCGTCTATCCGAGAGCCCAAGAGAAATTGTTTGTGATTTCTGAGGGACACCCTCAGACTCCCGGGAAAGAAGCTTCGCCCTTCTGCACGCCCTGTATTCCTTCGGCCAGGGGGTTTTTCCCGCTGAACGGCTTGAGGGGCCCCGCTGAGGAATGCCGGGAAGAGGGCCTTCCTAGACCTGAAATCTGAAGGCCAGTGGGTCCGCATCGAACTCGACGTTAAGAAGAGCCGACTCTGCGGCCTCCTGGATCGCGTCGTCTTCCATCGTCAGGCACTGCTCCAGCGCCCGCTTCGCGAGCGGTCCGCCGATCATCCCGACGCTATGGACCGCCGCCACCTGTACCTGCGTGTCCTCGTCGGTGACGAGCCGGATCAGGTCGGGAATCGTCGACTCATCGCCGAGCAACCCTCCGGCGGTCGCGGCCTCGTAGCGCGTTCCCGGATCGTCGCTGTCCATCTCGACCAGGACCGCGGGCAGCCATCTGGTGTCTGAGCTCTGACCCATCGCGTAGACCGCGCTTTGCGTCAGCTCGGCGTCGCCACTGTGGTAGGCGGCCTCGATTATCTCGGCGGTGGCCGGGCCCTCGATCGACGCGATCGCCTCTATGGCTCTCCGCCGCACCTCCAGATCCTCCCCCTCTCTCTCGATCGCGAACACGAGCGCGTCCCGGATCCGGTCCGTGTCCCTGGGGCGAAGCTTGCCCTCCTGCGCCATGATCGCGAACTTACGGAGGGAAATCCCGGCGGCGGCCCTGACCCGTGGAGACGGGTCCTCCTTGAGCATGCCTATCAGGGGACCGATGATGGACCGGTCGTCGCAGTCCCACAGTCCGCGGGCAGCCTTCTCGCGGACCCCCTCATCGCCGTCGTTCAGGCAGAACTTGTAGACGTCGGTGAAGTCGAGCTCGGCGTTGTCCTCGCTCAGGTCCACCATCCAGGTAAGAAGGTCGAGCTTTCTGGGTGTCGGGACCGGCGGCCACTCTGTGTTGAAGACCGACAGCTCCTCGGCGGACAGGCCCGATAGCCGGAGAAGCTTGGAGTGCTTTACGGCCTCTTCTTCTTGGCAAAGCTGCTTCAGGTAGTCTTCAAGACTCACCGGCGGCTCCCGTTAGACCCTGCGGCGGCCCGACCGCCTGGCGCTGGGGTTTTCGTGGCTCTGGAAACGGGGCTTGATTCGATGGTCACGGGGTCAGGCGACGCGGCGCCGATCTCCGGGGTTTCGCGGCCTGGCTTGCACGAGTGCTCCACTCGCCTGTCGCGGGCCCCGCTCCACTCTGGCGAAGCGTAACACACCCCGAAACCGAAGTTAGCCGAGAGCCCCCGCCGTTGTCAAGCGAACCTCGATGCAGACGCAAGATCGCCGCCCCTCCGGGAATCTGCGGTGTGTATAATCCGTGGCGTATCGGCTCTCGAGGGAGCACTGTGAGGACTATCGGCGCGGCCGCAGCCGCAGGCGGCTGGAGGGAAACCATGGGGCTCCAAGCGACGATTCTGATCCCCAAGCCCCTCGCAGACTTCTTGGCCGGTTGGTCTTCGGCTGACAGGTCCCTCAAACGGTTCGGATCGGCTGTCGACCGCTGTCCCTACCTCGCTTCGGCCGAGATATTCGACCCGGAGGCCGGGACGTGGTCGTCGGCCGGGTCGATGTCGGTGGCCCGGGCCTCACACACGGCGACGCTTCTCGCGGACGGCAGGATTCTCGTGACCGGAGGGAGGGGGAAGATCGCCACCGCCGAGCTCTATGACCCGTCAGACGACACCTGGTCGCCGGGAGGGTCGATGTCCGTTGGGCGCTCCAGTCACACGGCCAGCCTGCTCCCCGACGGCCGGGTGATGGTGGCCGGTGGCCTGGGAAGGCTGGCCTCTACAGAGCTCTTCGACCCGGTCAGCGGGTCGTGGTCGCCCGGCAGCGTCATGACCGAAGCCCGGTACGTCCACACGGCCACCGTCTTGCCCGACGGCAGGATACTCATGACCGGAGGCCAGACCACGGAGGACGACGGAGGACGGCATCTCTCCCGTCTCTCCGAGCTCTTCCGGCCCTAGCGCCTGCCCGGTTTGGCCGACAGCATCGTGTTCGGCCTGAGCGCTCGTTCACATGATGGCGACGGGATTGACCGGCGAACCCGTCCCGCCGATGACGACGAGCGGATTGATGGTCAGCATGAACTCGTAGCGGCCTTCTCGGTGACACTCGGCGGCCAGCACATTGAGAACGGCGGCATCGACGATGGCGAGACCGTAAGCGTGAATCGCGCCGTGCACGGTCCAGGGAATGCCGTACTCGTTAGGTGTGGAATCCTCCATGTCCCATACCAGTACGGAGACGTCGTTGTCGCGCACGAACGGCAGACAGGATGCATGCAGCCCGGGATATCGGGTGTCTTCGTCGAGCGTGCCACCGTAGTGGCCGGTGGCCTGCTCGTAGCTCTCGCGGCCGCAGTAGACCAGGAGGGCGTCGCCGGGAGTGAGATCGACTCCCTGGGCCCGTCGCGTCTCTTCGAGCTCCCACCCGTGGACGGGTGAGCTGAGGTCAACCTGAGCGATGCCTCTGTGACGGGGTATGTCCAACAGCACGGCGCGGGTCATGATTCCCTCGCTCATCTGCTCGATACCACCGAACCGCGCGCCGTCGAACGTGATCTCCTCGGACGGCTCCCTTCCCTCCCACATCCCGTGCTTGTCCCACATGTGGCAGAGCGCGTCGATGTGTGTGATCGAGAAGCCGTGTTGAAACACGGTCAGGTAGTCGAGGGCGGCGCCGCCGCCGTCTATCCAGGGCATCCGTTTCACGTAGAAGTCCGCAGGTCGAGGGTTGTCAACCGACGGCTCCACAGCCAGCGGCCGTGCCAGAGAGAACGCCTTTCCGCTGCGGACCAGTGCCGCCGCCTGGCGGCGCTTTTCTTCGGTGATCAGATTGAGCGTGCCCGCGCCCGGACGCTCCTTCCAGCGTCCCCAGTTCCGCCTGTCCTTGAGATACGACTCGATCTCAGCTTTGCTGGGGACCTGGCGTTCCGCGGTCATGATGTCCTCCCTGAGCCAGTACGGCTGTTACCGGGCGTCGCGTCCCCCGTCGATGACGACCGAGGTTCCCGAGATGTAAGCTGAGTCCTCCGAAACCAGAAAGAGGATGAGCCTCGCGACCTCCTCGGGCTGCCCCGCCCTCCCAGTCGGGATGGTCTCGACGAAGCTGTCGAACGTGCCGAGCTTGCCTTCGACGTTCTGGGAGCCCGGCGTGTCTATGAGTCCGGGCAGGATGCAGTTCACGCGCACGCCCATCGGGCGATACTGGCTGCTGGTTACCTTCGTGAGCATCTCGACGCCGGCCTTGCTGACGGAATAGGGGGCGGAAAAGGTGCCGCCTTCGAGAACGGACGCAGATGAGACGTTGACGATGCTGCCGTGCCCCTGGGCGGCCATGACCGGCAGGGCGGCCTTCGTACAGAGGAAGACGCCCTTGAGGTTGACGTCCATCACCCTGTCCCATTCCTCCTCGGACACCTCCGCGATACTCGGCGTGTGGACCTGGCGCCCGGCAGCGTTGACGAGGATGTCCAGCCTTCCGAAGCTGTCGAGGGCGGTCTGTACCATGGCTTCGACCTGCCGCCGGCGGGAGACGTCGGCCTCGACGAGGACGGCGGTGCCTCCATCTGCGCGGATTGCTTCGACTACACGATCAGCGCTCTCGTGGGTGCGATCCGCGACGACGACTCGCGCGCCTTCGGCGGCCAGTAGTCTGACGGTGGCCTCTCCGATACCCGAGCCGCCGCCGGTGACGATGGCGACCGCCCCGCCAATTCCGCTCTTCAACTCGACAACCTCTCGTCCACCCTGCTTGTAGTGCGCAGAGGATATCCCAACGAGCGAGTCAAAGTCGAGCACCTCGCCTCTTGCACGATGCCAGGGACGACCGCGCCAGGGTTGGGTCCATCGCTGCGGTCGGGACCGGGTCCTTCTCAAGTGCATCTGCCGCCTCGGCGAGACCCGGCCAGAAGGATCGCACATCCTGCCCCACCGGTTGAGGTAAACTCGGCCTCAGTAACCGAACGGAGGTAGATCGATGAGGCTGACCCCCAGGGAGATGGACCGGACCACGATTTTCACGGTGGCGGAGATGGCGAGAAGAAGACGCGGGCGGGGTATCAAGCTCAACCACCCGGAGGCGGTGGCGCTCATCTGCGACGAGCTGCTGGAGGAGGCGCGGGCCGGACGGAGCTACGAGGAGGTCGTGGAGGCGGGCACGCGTGTGCTAGCCAAGAGCGACGTGATGGACGGCGTCCCGGAGCTCGTGAGGCCCATCAAGGTCGAGGCGGGCTTCGAAAGTGGGACCAAGCTGATCGTCGTCGACGACCCAATCCGGTAGCGGACCCGAGAAGAATCGGGTGAGAGGAGGAGGCCGTGTCAGAAGCCGGTGAGATCATCCCAGCGGAAGGAACGATCGCGATCAACGAGGGGCGAGAGGGCAGGCGCGTGCGCGTCGAGAACACCTCGAAGAGGACGATCTTCGTGACGTCCCACTACCACTTCTTCGAGGCAAACAAGGACCTTCTGTTCGACCGCCGGCAAGCCTACGGGATGCGTCTGGACGTGCCCGCGGGTACCGGGGTCGAATGGGGCCCGAACGAGACGAAGGAAGTCGAGCTGGTGGCATACGGCGGACGCCGGGCGGTCTTCGGATTCAACGGATTTGTGAACGGCGATCTAGACCGAGTGGACCCGGACGCCGCCCTGGCACGCTTGAGATCGGCGGGGTTCCAGCATACGGAGGACGACCATGAGGCATGAGATCGACCGCAGCCGGTACGCCGAGATGTACGGGCCCACCGCCGGAGACCGAATCAGACTCGGGGACACGAACCTGATCGTCCAGGTGGAGCGCGACTCCACGAGCTACGGCGACGAGGCGGTCCTGGGCTGGGGCAAGAACATCAGGGCCGGTATGTTGATGAGCCACCGTCGCGCGGGCGCGTCGGACCTGGACTACGTCATCGTCGGAGTGGTCGTGATCGACCCGGTCCTGGGCATCCTGAAGGGCAGCATCGGAGTCAAGGACGGCTTGATTACCGGAGTCGGCCGGGCGGGGAGCAGCGACGTGATGGACGGCGTCGACGTGGCGATCGGCGCCAACACCGTCATCATCAACGGGATAGGGCTGATCGCCACCCCCGGCGGGGTGGACAGCCACGTCCATCTGGTCACTCCGAAAGTGATTGAAGCCGCGCTCGCATCCGGGCTGACGACGCTCATCGGTGGTGGCATCTTCGACAACGGACCCTTCATCTTGCAGAAGACCTTCGAGGCATTCGAGCATCTGCCGGTCAACCTCGGCTTGCAGGCGACCGGCAGCGCCACCAGCCCAATCCCCATGGAGGAGAGCGTCGAGGGAGGCGCGTGCGGCTTCAAGATCCATGAAGACACGGGTGCCTACAGCGAGGTCATAGACACCTGCCTGCGGGTGGCGGAAGATCACGACGTCTCGGTTGCACTGCACACTGACGGCCTACAGGAGTCGACCGACGTGGCCGGCACCATCGACGCAATCGACGGCCGGGCCGTGCACGCCTACCACATCGAGGGCGCAGGAGGCGGGCACGCGCCTGACCTTCTGACAATGGTGGCAGTCGACAACATCATCCCCTCGTCGACGACGCCGACCGTTCCCTATTCCATTGGAGCGTTCCAGGAACACTTCGCGATGACGTCGATCTGCCACATGTTGGACCGGAGAATCCCCACGGATGCGGCAGCCTTGGAGAACCGGCTCAGGAGGGAGACCATGGCTGCCGAGGACGTCCTGCACGATCTGGGGGCGATCCCGATCATCAACTCGGACTCCCAGGGTATGGGCAGGATCGGCGAGGTCATCTCGCGGACCTGGCAGCTGGCACACAAGATGAAGGCCGAGCGGGGCTCCGCCAATCCTGAGAACGACAACGACCGAGTTCGACAGTACCTGGCCAAGTACACCATTAACCCGGCCATCACCCATGGGATCGCCGACCACGTGGGCTCGTTGGAGACGGGCAAGATGGCAGACCTGGTGCTGTGGCGGCCCGCGTTCTTCGGCGTCAAGCCGGAGGTGGTGATGAAGGGAGGCTTCGTCTCGTGGGGCCCGATCGGAGAGGGAAACGCAACCGTTTGGGGCTCTGAGCCCACCTCCTACGGGCCGATGTTCGGTGGGATCGGGAACGCCCCGGCCTCCCTTGGAGCCTTGTTCGTCTCGCGAGCGTCCGTCGAGTCGGGCCTGGCGAAACGCCTCCACACCAACAGGAGCCTGGTGGCGGTGCGGAATGCCAGACAGGTCACGAAGAAGGCGATGCTCTTCAACGCTCTTAGCCCCAGGGTCGAAGTGGACCCCGGCGCCGGTCAGGTATCGGTCGACGGGACGCGAGTAACCTCCGAGCCGGTGACTGAAGTGCCGCTGAACCGCCTGTATCGCCTGACGTGACTAGGTAGTCCAGCCGCGGCTGCCCCAGGGGCGTCCGGGCTGTTTTCAGAGGCAACCAGCGTCCGCAAGCCACGAGCAAGGGGAGAAGGATGCCCAAGCGACGCACAGCCGCCCGCAAGCCGACGGTCACCACGGCGGACGTCATGAAGCTTCTAGGTGGGGAATACGGACCCGTCACCTGGAGTCCGCGCTACGACCCGGCATCCGAGCTGGTCTACACGATCCTCTCCCAGCACACGTCCGACACGAACTCCACCCGAGCATTCCAGAGCCTCATGGAGAGCTTCGGTTCGCTGGAGGAGGTCGCGTCCGCTCCCGAGGAAGAGATCGAAGACGCGATACGGATGGGCGGGCTGGCCAGGATAAAGGCCGGCCGGATACGAGAGATTCTCCGCCGCATCTCGGACGAGGTCGGCTCCTACGACCTGTCGTTCCTCGGGGAGATGCCGCTCGCCGAGGCAAAGGATTGGCTCAAGGCGCTGCCCGGCGTCGGTCCCAAGACTGCCGCCATCGTGCTGTGTTTCTCCCTTGGGATGCCCGCGATGCCCGTGGACACTCACATATTCCGGGTGTCGAAGAGGCTGGGACTCATCGGACCCAAAGTCTCGGCGGATCAGGCACACGACATCCTCGAGCCCAGCGTCGCCCCAAACGACGTGTTTCCGTTTCACATGTACCTGATCCTGCACGGGCGCCGCGTCTGCAAGGCCCTTCGGCCCCGATGCGGCGAGTGCGTCCTGGCCTGGGGATGTCCATCGCGGCGGCTATTTCAGACATAGTCGGCCGGCATCGATGCGATGAGGTGAATTCGAGAAACCGGTCCAGGGCATCTGTCCCTTCTCCAGGGAGGAGGGCGTGGGGAACCAAGGCTCTCTGCGCAGGGTCCCGAGGGGTGTTGAAAGACCCTTTCGACCATCCCCCTGGCCCCCTTCCTGGCCAGGAAGGGGGTGGGGAGAAATCGTATCTGAGGGACACCCTCAGACTCCCGGCAAAGGGGCTTCGCCCCTCTGCACACCCCATATCTCATCATGCTGCCAAGGGGGTCCCTACTTAGAGAATCCCTTCTGAGGCGGGTGGGATGGCATCAAAGAGGTCAGCCAGGCTCGTCCGGCGTCATTTTCACGAGGCCTTTCCGAAGCGCGTACAGGACCGCCTGGGTCCTGTCGTTCACCTTCAGCTTGGAGAAGATGTTGGCGATGTGGTTCTTCACCGTCTTCTCGCTCAGAACCAGCTCCGCTGCGATCTCCTTGTTGCTGCGTCCGTCGGCGGCCAGCTGCAGGACCTGAAGCTCCCGTGGCGTAAGCTCCTCGTAGGGCAGACCGCGCTGCTCGGGCTTCTGGTCTCTTCCGAAATGGTCGAGAACCCTCCTGGCGATGATCGGGCACAGGATGACCTCGCCTCGGCAGGCCGCCTCGATCGCCCTCAGCAGCTCCTCAGGCTCTGCCTCCTTCAGTACGTACCCGCGGGCCCCGGCCCTTATGCCCGAAAAAATCGACTCCGGGTCGTCGAACATCGTCAGCAGGATAATCCCGATATGGGGGTTCTCTTGAAGTATGGCCTTCGAGGCGTCGATGCCGTTGATGACGGGCATCTTGATGTCCATCAGTATCGCGTCCGGTACCATCTCCCGTGCGTCCGCCACTGCCTCCTGGCCGTTTGCCGCCTCACCTACGACTTCTATGTCTTGCGTCTGCTCCAGAATCGTGCGGATGCCCCTGCGGAAAAGAGTGTGGTCATCGGCCAGGAGAACGCGTATGGGGTCCAAGTTACGCCTCCTTAAGCGGTATCGACAGGCGGATGTGACAACCGTTCCCTGGGCGGCTCTCAACCGAAAGCCTCGCGTTCAGTATCTCTGCTCTCTCCCGCATGTTGCTCAAGCCCATTCCCTGCTCAGTCGCATCGGATATCACTTCAGCGGGGTCGAAGCCGTTTCCGTCGTCCCTTACCGTTACCTCCAGCCCACGGTCCGTGGTCTGGAGCCTCACATCCACCTCACTTGCCTCTGCGTGCTTCTGGATGTTTCCCAGGCACTCTTGGACGAGCCGAAACACCGTCACTTCGGCCAGAGGGCTCAGGTCGATGTTATCAGATGCGTTGAACGACGCCGATGTCCCCGTTTCCCGGCCGAACCTCTCTACATGCTGGCTCAAGGCTTCCACCAGACCCAGCTGGTCGAGATTCACCGGCCGCAGGTCGTGTATGAGGGTCCGTATCTCCTGGATGTGGACCGTCAGGCCATGCGCGATGTCGTCGAGCTCGGACTCTGCGTCGTCGGGGGCGTTGCGGACCGTCGAGCGGCAGACCCGAATCCTGTTTCCAATGGCGGCGAGAGACGGGCCGAGACCATCGTGCAGCTCTCGCGAGATGCGGCGGCGCTCCTCCTCTTGCGTCGTAACGACCTGGGCGATGCGTTCCTTGAGAGCCCTGGAACGCTCGTCGGCCACGGTCTCCTCCTGGAGCCTGGCGAGCTTCACCGCCGTTTGATTGATCTGGGTTGCCAGCTCTCCCAGTTCGTCCCGGTTCACTACTTCAACGGGCTCAGCGAATTCCCCTGAGGCGATCCTTTGCATCGCTCCTTCCATTCGGCGAACGGGGTCGATCACGGACCAGGCCATGGCCGCCCCGAGCGTCGCGGCGACGATAACGCCGAGCACGCTGAAAACTGGCATCAGGGTGAAAAGAGCGCCGTGCTGCGTGTCCTCCAGCTCGTCGACGGCACGGAGCACGTCGAAAGGCTGGCCTGGCCCGATGTCTTGGATGTCGTGCAGTCCCTGGTGCATGAAGTCCATCGCACCGAAGCTGATGAGGCCGACGGCGAGCACCAGAGCGGCCACGACACCGATGGCGACCTCGAACTTCAACCGGATGCTGTAGCCGATTCGCGCGATCAACAGCGAGACCGGTGCGGTTGCGAAACGCAGCAACAGGTACGTGAGTCCAAGCATGAAAAGGACTTGCAGGGGGTCGAAGCCGGACGCGAGCATCAGAAGTCCAGCCGCGCCCAGGCCTACGAAAAGAAACAGCTGATTTTGCCTAATTCTCACTGGCCGACCATCCTCATGCTTGGCGGTGCGTAGACTATAGCACGGCCCTGACGTCACGCCGCGGCAAGGCCGCTTTGTGCGAACCTCCGTGCCCTGATGGCCCCAATGATTGCTACTGCAAGACCCAACGCCCAGAATGGAGGGAACCAGAAGTAGATGGCGCCCATGGGAATGGCACCGGCGACCACGAGAGTCCCTCCCACCCCGGGCGAGCGGCGGCTGAGGTAGAGACCGGTCAGCGTGATGATGGGGCTTGCCATGGCCGTGATCCCCATGGCAGCATCTCCGTAGCTGTCCAACCAGCCTTCTCTGATGCTGCTGACTACTAGCATCATCGCGATGACCGTGAAGAATAGCGACGTCACGACGGCAAGTCCTGTCAAATTCCGTTGGGTTGCAAGTCTGCGCATGCTATCCTCCTTCAGGCAGTCCTTGGGTTGGGTCTGACTGGCACTAACGATCGTACCCGCCCGCACGGCTACCTTAACGACTCGACCTGCTCGGCGAGCTCGGCCAGCATCTCTTTGATGGTGTGGAACTCATCGTTGAGGTGGGCGAGGCCAAACTTGGGATCCGCGAGGGTGCCTTTGATAGCGTGGAACTCATCATTGAGGTGTGCCAGCCCGAATTTTGGGCTAGCCAGGAGGTCCTCTCCCTTGACCGTGTGGAACTCATCGTTGAGATGGGCCAGTCCGAAGCTAGGGTCCTCCAGAAGGTCTACGGCTTCGCTGTTTCCGCCGGCCCATGCCGCGGCCGCGGCCAGCAATAGGAGCATCATCGCCAGCAGCGCAATGATGCCAATCCGCCTTCCGTATCCAGTCTTCATCGCTTCGCCTCCTTGCGAGTTACTCGCGTTAAGTTCAAGATCGCTCGTCTTGTGTTGCCGGCGCGGGACACTCTGAGATGACCCAGAGGTTCCGCTGGCTCTCGAGCGCGTCGCGGAGCCCTCGGTCACCGGGGCGCCGGCTCGTTGAGCTATGGGCCGGTCAGTGAGCGCAGTGGTTTCCCTTTCTAAGGTCGTGCATGGTGAGCTCCCCTTGGGACCCGGAGCCATGCACCTGACTGTGAGCCACATCCAGCCCGCTACAGGCCGACGTGGGTGGATTGGCAAACGCAACGGCGCTGGCTGCGAGGAGCAGCAGCGCCGCGGCGAGTACAGAAATCAAGACCTTTCTCATCGTTTACCTCCTTAGATGTTCTCGAGACTCTCCGGTCTTCCAGGACCTAAACCGTGGACCCAGGGGCGCCCCGGTGACCGTCTTCCAGGCCCCCGTCGCTGATCCAGCGGCTGGAGTCTACTGCGTTGCGCGGCTGGATAAATGAGGCTGGAGCCCCAATCCGGATGATGAAAAAGACCCAGAAACCCGGTGGGCCTCCGGACCTACCCGGTTCCGCGCTTGTCCGGCTCCGGGGCGCTGGCCTATACTGATCTCTAGCTGGCAAGGGAGACGATAGGTGAAGGCAGGGATTCTGAACGTGTCCGGATACGCTGGAGCGGAGCTCGTGCGGATCCTTCGAGGGCATCCAGAGGCCGAGATCGCGTCGATCACCGGCCGGAGCGCGGCCGGAAAGAAGCTGGGCGAGGTGTTTCCCCATCTGGCGGCCGTCGACATGACGATCAGCCCGGAGCTGGACGCCAGCGTGGACATCGTCTTCTCAGCGTTGCCCCATACCGCGAGCGCCGAGGCCGTCAAGCCGCTGATGGAGCGTGGGGTCAGGACCATAGACATCAGCGCCGACTTCAGGCTCAAGAGTCCGATCGAGTACCGCGAGTGGTACAAGGTAGAGCACCCTTGCCCGGAATACCTGGAAGAGGCGGTCTACGGCCTACCGGAGCTTCACCGGAGCGAAATCGCGTCGGCGCGGCTGGTGGCGAACTCGGGGTGCTACTCTACGGCCGCCATCCTGGCCCTGGCGCCGGCCGTCCGGGCAGGAATAGTCGAGCCAGGGATCGTGGTCGACGCCAAGTCGGGAGTCTCGGGCGCGGGGCGGGGGACGTCCCTCGCAACCCACTTCTCGGAGATCAACGAGAGCGTGAAGGCCTACTCGGTCGCCGGCCATCGTCACCTCCCGGAGGTTGTCAACGAGCTGGCGGCGCTCGACGGGACCCACGACCTGAAGATCACGATGCTGACCCACCTCATCCCGATCACCCGGGGAATCCTGGCGAGCTGCTACGCCCCCTTGCGCGAAGGCGCACTGGACAAGTCAGCCCTGGGGGATGGCGTCCGCGACGTCTACGAGGAGTTCTACAAGGACCACCCGTTCGTGCAGGTCGTCGACACCCCACCGACTACCAAGCAGACGCTCGGGAGCAACACCTGCGCCGTCTACCCCACCGTGGACGTCCGCACGCACCGGCTAATCGTCATAAGCTGCATCGACAACCTCGTCAAGGGCGCGGCCGGTCAGGCGGTCCAGAACATGAACCTGATGCTGGGGTTCCCGGAGGACGAGGGTCTGACCGACCTGGCGCTCTACCCATAAGGGATCCTCTGTGGTCGTAGGGGCGTACGGCGGTGCGCCCGGCATCTCACGCCAGGGATGCCACATCCCTCAGGGTGGGGCGTTCTCCGGCACCACTATGGCTCGTACAGCTCGACGCCACGCAGCGCCCCGGCCAAAGAGAACCAGAAGGCCCTCCTGTTCGGGACCCGCTCCAGCACCGTTCCGGCGAGAGGACCCGCGACCGCCGTGCCAGCGCTGTCCCACGTGCTTCCCGTCTCCAGGTCGGTGACGGCCTCGCCCTCGGCGGCGAACGTAAGCCGCCGGCCGGAGACGGTCGACAGGAACCCCGTACCGGTCAGGCCGTCTCGCTGCACGAAGATCACGACCGGCTCCCCTCCCACCTCGTCGTTCACCACGCCGCCTCCGATCAACCCGATAGGGTAGGCCCTGACCGACTCGTCGATCTCCAGGGTGACGACCACCTCGCTGGGGCGGAGCCTGCCGTCGAGCCTGTCCTCCGACACCGGAAAGGAGAACCTGCCGGCGTCGACGTTGGCCGGGTATCCAGAGAACGGATTGGAGGCGTAGCGAGGGTCCAACGCTCCCCGGCCGTCGCCGACCAGCAGCCGTGTGTCTGGGAACGATGCCTTCCAGTCGCCCCACGTCAGGGTCATCGAGGGCAGCGGACGAAGCCGGCTCTCTGTCAGCTCCCCGACGATAGCCGAACCCCCCACCTGGAACCAGTACGAGCCGGTCTGATGGTCGAACATCACCATGTCGGACTCGTGCAGCGCGCTGGTGTTTCCGAACAGGAGGGTCCGACCGTCGAGAACGCGGCTGTAGACGACGCCGCTGCCGCACAGCGGACAGTAGCTCACCAGGACCGGCTCGCCGCCTATGACGTCGTTGACGATCTCCCTGAAGTTGAGCACCTTGATGGGATAGGCGTAGGCGCCACTCTCGGAGACGTAGCCGAGGACCAGGTCGTCGTCCCTGAGCCACGGGAGCCCGGAAGCGTCGCCGTACACAGGGTTGTATATCGGCCTGATCCTGTCGCTGAGGCTGCGGATCAGGCGCGCCGAGGCGTCGCCCAGGCGGGTGAACCGCCCGTCGAACGTGTCGAACACCACCTCGTCCAGCGGCACGCTCCGCCGGGACACGTCCACGTCGGGCACCTGAGCCAGATCGACGGCGGTCGACTGAACGGTCGCCGTCCGAGTCACCCGAACCTCTACGGTTGTGGCCGTCGGCGTCGGAGCGGCCGTGTTCGTCGCGCCTCCGCACGCGGCCAGGACGAGCGCGGCGCTCGCCACGAAAAAGTGGACGGGCAGGAGCCATCGTTTCGGGCGCTTCCGGATAGCCTGCCTCCTCGATCTGTACATTCGATGCAGTGCCGCCCGACGGAGGTTTCCCCGGCCCTGCAACCGGGTAACCAGTAACCGGGGGCCGAATGCGCCAGGTCGCTGTCTCTGGGACCTGGGCCGGCGACAGCCACAGGCTACCTCGCGTGATAGAATGTGGTGTCGGGTTTCGTCGGGGCTGGCAGAACCGCTTGGTTGCCGGTTTCATCGAGGATAGAGGTCGGCGGGCCCGAGGCGAGCCCTCGTGCCCCCATCGTCTAGTGGACTAGGACAGCGGCCTTTCAAGCCGTAAACACGGATTCGAATTCCGTTGGGGGCACTTCAACTGTCGTGTCCGGCTCCCCCTTCGCCGAGGGAACATCCGCCCCGGTACACGGGCACGTACCATTTTCCTACCGCTCGTCGCTGGGTGAACGCCCACTAACCTCGTTGAAGTTGCCGAGCAACCCGTGAAGAGTTCCATGATTGCAGGCCCTGGGCCTCGTGGCTCGACAGGCTCTCCACTAACGGAGAATTTCAGCGGGTCTGTCGGACCCGAACCCGTCGACGGCCACGACGCTCCGCCGATGACTCCTATTGGAGGCGCGCCCGGCGCAGGCGGCTCGGCCGCTGGATCGTATCGCCGTCCGTGACACTTCACGTGCGGCTGCCCGCGGGGCTGGCCCTCGCGCTCCTGTTGCCTGGACTGCTCGCGGCGGCGTGCTCGACGACCGAACCTGCGGCCCCGGCCGACGCAACCGCCGACGTTCGCAGCTCGGATCGGCAGGAGCTCTCGGCTCCATCGGCCACGCCGACCGAAGAGCCCACCGTGACGCCGACACCGGAGCCCCCGCCCACGCCTACCCCGGAACCCCCGACCCCGACGGCGACCCCGGTTCCCCCCACCAACGCCAACCTCACGTTCGGCGACCCCGAGGGTTGGGTGGCGCCTCTGATCGTGTCGACCGAGGAGGGCGTTCTTCGAGACACCGCAGAGCTCTCCCTCGATGACGTGGCCTACATCAGCCTCAGCATCGCGAACATCGGCTCCGAGGCCGCCGTCGGCCCGTTCTTCGTCGACGTGTACTTCGACGACTTCGTCGTCCATCGATTCACGACCCGCAACGGTCTGGACGCTGGTGCCGGCTCCGAGTGGCTCGACTGGAGGGGGCTGTCCCAGGTCGTGCGCATCGAGCCCGGGGAGCACTCCATCAGGCTCGTCGTCGACTCGACGGACCTCGTCAGGGAGATCGACGAGACCGACAACGTATACGAGAGGAGCTTCGTATGGACGCCGTCCGGCGAGCCGGCCACGGCGCCGGCGCTGCGCAGCCGGCTTCCGAATCTGGCCCCGATCACCCCGGACGGCTGGGACGCTCCGCTCGTCGCCGCGAGCTATCTAGGAGCGACCGAATCCGGCCCGCTGTCGGTGGACGCGAAGACGTTCTTGAAATACGGCTTTGCCAACGTCGGCCCGACCAGCGTCTTCGGAGAGGTGCTGGTCGATGTCTATCTGGACGACAAGCTGGTCAACCGCGACAGCTGGAGCAGGCTGTCGGCGGGCGACGTCCTGGAGAGAGTGGACTGGGCGGGTCTCCCCGACACCGTCAGGCTGGAGCCCGGACGCCACACGCTGACCTTGAAGATAGACGCGACCGACCTGGTCGAGGAGTCCGACGAGGACGACAACGTCGTCTCGCTGGAGTTCTCTTGGGGCACCGGAGACGTCCCTGGGAGGCCCGCGACCGCCTCTCTCGATCCGATCCTCGACGTGCCAGAGCCCCTGAGCCTCCCCAACCTCGTACCCGGCTGGCTCTGGGGCTGGGACGGTCCGATCGTCGTCTCGCATCAGGCCGGGACGTTCCAGGACGATTACCTGACCGTCGCCAGAAGCCCGTTCGTAGACATCGTCGTTTTCAACGAGAGCATCGTCGGAGTGACCGAGCCGTTCTCTATCGACCTGTACGTCGACGGAGAGAAGGTTAACACGTTCGTGATGGGCGGCCTGACGCCCGAAAGAGGCTTCCGCATCGTGGAGGATTGGGATCGTCTCGAAAGCAGCGGCCGCATGACCGTCGGCCCCCACACGTTCAGGATCGTCATAGACCCGGACAACGACGTTGCCGAGGCCGACGAAGCCGACAACGTGTTCGAGAAGACTCTCGTCTGGGCGAGTGGCGCGGACGTCGAAGAGCCGGGTCCCGTCGTCTATACCGATGCCCAGCTCCGAAACATGCTGGCCGGCCTTCGCGATCTGCTCGACACGCCGGGTCCGGTCCTGCGTCCCGGCGGCGCCGACCTGACCCGGGAGGTCATGAGAGTCGTCGACGCCGGCTACTATCTGATGACGGGCACGAGTGTCGCCGACGAGCGTCTGGAGGTGGTCCTCCTTCCGAGGACCGAGTACGAAGACTGGATCTGGGACAGCTACAGCGAGAGGTTCGCCGTCAGCAGGGGGTCCGACTACCCGGTCCTCATGCGCGCGCGGGAGCGGGACAGCACAGTTTCGAGCGGTCTCATCGTGCGGCGTTTTGGCAAGATCGTGATTCTCGGCGATGCCGAAAACCCCATAGCCGACGTGATCACCACCGTCGTCCACGAGCTGGGTCACATGCGGCAGGACCTTGTCAACCCCGCTCAAACCGAAACTGGATCGTCGCTGGAGCTGGCGGCGGTTCGAGAGGCGAGTGCGCAGCAGTTCGAGAGGGCATTCTGGCTCGCGATCGAGCGGTTCACGGGGCTCGACCTGCTGAAATACCCCGACTACCCCAGCTACCGGGCTCTGGTTGAGGGCCAGCTCAACGAGTGGCTGGCCGGCTACAGGAGCGACGAGCACTCGCTCGGACACCTGGTCCAGTGGCTGGCCGTCATGGTCGACCCGAGCTTGAGGGAGGCCGCGGCGGATCTGGTCGACGACGGAGAGCTGACTCTCGAATCCTCTCTGGCCGTCTACGAACGCCTGATCAGGATGCCGCCGGACGTGGTCGGCGAATACGTTGGAACGCTGGTCGACTCGTTGGAGAGGTTCGCGCCGGCGATAAGGGCCTTCTCTCTCGGGCGGCTGGTGCCGGGCCAAGATCCCGACGCGGAGGGACTGTCCAGCCTGCGCACCTCCGGCTTGACGACGCCCTGACCCTGGCCTCGAGTCGCCGACAAATCTCCCTTCGCCGTCTCTTCCGCTGAAGGATGAGAGGCTCCCCGAGGCGCGTGAACCAGTCTAAAGGAGCGCTCCGTCACCGCTCGGCAAGCAAGGTATCCGGGGGTTCCAAAGGGGGCTCCGCCCCCTTTGCGGGGTTTGGGGTGCCCCCAAACTTCAGGGCGGGTGGGTGGGTAATAGAGCACCCCAAAGGGGGAGGATGCGAACGCGGTTCGGGGGCTGCCACCTAGGTCGCGCCGGACGCTGGCGCGCAGAGGTCTCTAGCCCCCACCTACAGCTCGGACGATCTCCACGCTGTCGCCTTCCGACAGGGTGACACCGGCGAGCTCTCCCCGCCGGACTACAGCGCCGTTGTGAGCGACCGCTACCCGTTGGACGTCCAGCTCTAGGCTTTCCAGATACTCCACGAGGCTGACCGACTCGGCGATCTGTTTCTTCTTGCCGTTGACGGTAAGATGGATCACGGTGCCCTCGCGGACAGGCCGGCGGTCGAGCCGGCGAACGACCGTGAGACAGCCCGCGCCAGGACTCTAGCGGCTAGAACGGGGTCCTCGGCGAGGGTTATCGCCGTGATCACCGCCGCGCCGGACGCCCCGGCGGCCATCACCTGGTCCACGTTCCGGCTGTCTATCCCTCCGATCCCAAGATAGGCGACGTCCACTCGGCCTCTCAGCCGTTCGAGAATCGTCGGTCCGTGACCGGCCTCGCCGGGGTGGGATTCCGTGGGGAAGATCGGCCCGACGAGCAGAAGGTCGGCGCCGGCCGATGCCGCCGCCGCCGCGCCCTCTACGCTGTGCACAGAGCGGCCGATCATTAGCCGGGTTCCGGCGACGTCTCGCGCCTGGGAGACGCTGAGACTATGCTCGCCGAGCTGGACTCCGTCCGCTCCGGACACGAGCGCAACGTCTATCCGGTCGTTGACGAATAGCAGCGCACGCCCGTGGGTAATCTCTCGCAGGCGCCTCGCCAGGGAGGCGAGCTCTGAGGCCGGCAGGTCCTTCTCCCTTAGCTGGACCAGGCTCGCTCCGCCGGAAACCGCGTCCTCGACGACGTCTTCCAGCGGTCTGCCGGCGCACCTCCTCCGGTCCGTGACGAGGCAGAGGCATGGGAGGGGCAGGCTCACGGTGTCTCCTAGCTCGTCGAGGCCGCCGCGGCCACGCCCTGCGTCGGACTGCTCGCGATGCCGCGCGGCTTCAGGTCGATCCGCCTGGCCAGGAACGCCTTGCGTCCGGCCTCGACGCCCTGTCGAAACGCCTCGCCCATGAGGGACGGATCGCCCGCCTGCGCGATGGCGGTGTTGACCAGCACGGCAGCGGCGCCGATCTCAAGGGACTGAGCCGCCTCCGATGGGACGCCGAGGCCGGCGTCGACGACGACGGGCACCCTGGCCTGTTCGATGATGATCTTGATCTCGTCGATGGTCAGGATGCCCATGCCCGAGCCTATCGCCGAGCCGAGGGGCATCACGGTGGCGCACCCCAGGGCCTCCAGCTTCGTTGCGAGCACGGGGTCGGCATGGATGTAAGGCAGGACGACGAAGCCCTCGTCGATCAGTGTCCCAGCCGCTTCGTATGTTCCGATCGGGTCTGGCAGCAGGCGGCTACCGGTGGGGATCACTTCGAGCTTGATCCAGTTCGAGCCCGTGAGCTCTCGTGCCAGGCGGGCCGTGAGCACCGCCTCCTCGGCGGTTGTGCATCCCGCGGTGTTGGGCAGGATCGTGTACCGCGTCCAGTCGAAGTAGTCCAGGATGCTCTTCTCTTTCGGATTGTCCAGGTCCAGCCGGCGGATCGCCACCGTGATGATCTCGGCGCCGGCCGCCTCGATGGACTGGACCATCTCCTCCATGCTGCGATGGCGGCCGGTCCCCACCATGAGCCTGGACTTGAACTCCTTGCCTGCTATCACCAGCGGGTCATTCATGCGATTCCTCCTTGAGGGGCCGGCCGCCCGAAACACAAAGGCCACTGACTATTGCCAGCGGCCTCGAAGCTCGATCGGTGGTGGTGCATCCCTACGCTGGCATTACCCAGGTCAGGTATTGGCGGTCGGCGACGAATCCGGTCGCCCTCTCAGCCTGGCTTGCCCAAGCTCCCCAATGGACCCATTCGACTAGGTTGTATTCGGCTCCATCATAGGCCAGGGCCATCCCGGAAGTCAACAAACGCGGACTGTGTACCAGGGTCGCTTCATTCTCCCGCCCTTCCCCGTACCTTCCCGGTTGAGGTGCCCTCTCTGGGTGATCTCGTCCCCGCCCACCCGCCCAATGGATTGGGGCACCCCATCCTTCCGCGGAAGGACCGCAAAGGCGGCTCTGCCCCCTTCGGAACCCCCGGCCGGCGTGGAACCACACACTGGATGGCCAACTATCCGACTTTGAGAAGGCCCTGGGGCTGTGTGCCCGATACCCATACCCTGTAACCGACATCCTCGGTCGGGAACAATCTGTCCGGCGCTGACGTCTACATGCCATGAGGGACCAGAGAACAGCGACGACCAGCCCAGGTGGAAAGCCCCTTGGTCGGGAGACTGAGGGTGTCCCTCAGACCTCTCTTCTCCCCCATTTTCAAGAGGGCCGGGTAGCAAAACGCCGAGCTTGTGATATCGGAGGGACCCGAATATGATCTCGAACATGAGATATCTCGTTCCGGCCATCCTGATCCTGGCACTGGTTGCCGCCGTGGCTTGCAGCAGCCAGGATACGGGCTTCAGGGGCCTTGTTGAGGCCGACTCGAGCGAGGCGGCTCCGACCGGCGCACCCGGCCGAGCAGGTGGCGACGGAGAGTTCCTCCGCGAAGTCGTCGTGGAGAAGGTCGTGACCGTCGAGGTCGAGAGAGAGGCGATCCGAGAGGTGGTGGTGGAGGTCGAGAAAAGGGCATCCGCCGCCACAGCCGGCGCCGACGAAGCATTCGCCGAGGAGGATGTCGCCAGCCTGGTCGCCCAGGAGCGGATCATCGTCCGCACCGTCGACATGGACCTGGAGGTCCCGGACGTCTCCGCCGCGATGGACAGTGTCGCCGACCTGGCGCTCGAGCTCGGCGGCTGGGTCGTCGGCACTGACCGCCGGGTAAAGCACCTGGGCTTCGTCTCGATCCGCGTCCCGGCAGACAGGCTCGAAGAGGCGATTCTCAGGCTCCGCGACATGGCCGACGACGTGAAGTCGGAGGTGACCAACAGCCGGGACGTCACCGACGAGTACGTCGATCTCGGCGCTCGCCTGAAAAACCAGCAGGTCACTGAGGAGGCGCTGATCAGGCTGCTCAACCGCGCCGAGGACGTCGAGGCTGCCCTCCAGGTGCAGCAGACCCTCACCCGGACCCAGGAGGAGATCGAGCGATTGCAGGGCCGGATAGCCTTCCTCGAGCAGACGTCTGCGTTCTTGCTGCTCAGCGTCAACCTCATGCTGTCGCCCCTGGAGCTGGAGGTGGACGGCGGCATCGACCAGGCAGTAAGCGTCGGCGTCATTGCCCGGTTCCGGGCCTCGTTCAAGCCACCCGAGGACATGGACGAGTTCTCGTTTACTTGGGACTTCGGCGACGGGTCGCCGCTCCAGCGCAGCACCCGCACCGCGCCCACGACCGACGAGGACACCAGGGTGACGGCCACCGTTACCCACATCTACGGCGACGACCGCGACTCGCCGTTCATCGCCGAGGTCGAGATAACAGCCAGTGGCGACATCGGTGTGGCCGAGGGGTCCGACACGCTGATCGTGTCGGTGACCCGTGTGCCGACGATCGATGTCTTCGCCGGCGAGAGCAGGTCCGTCGGCCAGGGCCAGGAGATCGAGTTCACCGGCTCGTTCACCCGTCCCGAGGGTCTCTCGGAGGTCGCCTTCGAGTGGGATTTCGGCGATGGATCGGCGCCCGTCACCAACAGCCTCGAGGACGGCGCCACAAGCGCGGTCGCGACCCACACCTACCCAGACCACCGTCCGAGGCCATTTACCGCCACCCTGACCATCACCGGCAAGAGCGACTCCATCGATGTCGAGGGGGAGGGCTCGGTCAGCGTGTTCGTCAGCGAGGGCAGCGGCTGGACGATCGTCGGATGGAGCATCGGCGAGAGTATCAAGGGCGGCGTGAGGGGGCTCTCCGCAGTGGGGTTGGCGTTGGCTATCTTCGGGCTGTGGGCCGGCATCTTCAGCCCGCTCTGGATAGCGGGCATCGCCATCATCGTCTTGGTCCGAAGACGGCGGGGATAGGGCATAGGGTACGGGGTTCAGTGGAAGGGGTTGATGACGACCGTACGCCACTTCACGGCCACCGGGTTCGTCGTCCGCGACGGACTCGTGGCGCTTCACTGGCACCCGAAGGTCAAGGCGTGGCTGCCGCCCGGCGGCCACGTCGACGAGAACGAGGACCCGGTCGAAGCCGTTCTGCGAGAGGTCCGCGAGGAGACGGGGATCGAGGCCGAGGTCGTCTCCACGGTGCCACGGATCCCGCTCGACTATCCGACCCAGGTAGCGCCGCCCTTCACCATCATGGTCGAGGACATCGACGATCCGGTAGACGGCTACCACCAGCACATCGACATGATCTACTTCTGCCGTCCCGTGGGACCGTCCGCGCCCCTGAACGATGGATGGCGCTGGGTCGGCCGGTCCGATCTGGCCGCCGGCGTGCCGCTGACCTCGGCGTCGGCCTCGCCGGTCCCACCGCCGGACGACGTCCGGCTGCTGGCCGAGGAGGCGTTTCGAGCGGTCGAGGGTCGGCTCGGCTGAGCGACGGCTGCCGGGTTTAAGTCCGTGCGCACGGCCCTTGACCGGCGCAGACCCCTGTGCTAGCGTTTGGGAAAGCAACATATCAGCGTGTCGATGGGGAGCAGTAGGCGGCGGCGGGAGATAGAGAGCCGGGGATGGTGGAAGCCCGGCACCCTCCAAGTCGGCGAACTCGCCCCGGAGCTTCCGGCCTGATCTGGGGTCACACCCTTCAGGGCCGGGCGGCAGGCACCGTTATCCGCCATCGAGCGGCCCGCTCCGGCGGGCAAATAGGGTGGTACCGCGGGGTCCCAATCGAAATCGACCCGTCCCTTCTGGGGCGGGTCTCCTTTTTTTCTACCGGAAGTGTGCAGAGGGGCGGAGCCCTCGCCGGGAGGTCTGGAGGTTGTCCGTCGAAGACCGCCTCCCCAGATTCTTCGCTCCGGCTCAGAATGACATGGACGGGTGTGCAGAGGGGCGGAGCCCCTCGCCGGGAGTCTGAGGGTGTCCCTCAGATATCGTATCTCCCCCCTTTTCAAAGGGGCAACAAAGGAAGCAGATGACATCGTCGAGGACAACCGAGCTCCGGTATGAGCCGGTGGAGATCGAATCCAAGTGGCAGGAGCGGTGGGCCCGCGACCGGCTGTACGCCGTTGACGACGACGACCCTCGGCCGAAGTGGTACGAGCTGACGATGTACCCTTATCCGTCCGGCTCGATTCACATCGGGCACTGGTACGCGATGGCGCCGGCCGATGCTCATGCCCGCTTCAGGCGGATGCAGGGCTACAACGTTCTTCATCCGATGGGATTCGATGCCTTCGGCCTGCCGGCCGAGAACGCGGCGATCAAGAACGGCATCCACCCGATGACCTGGACGACGGACAACATGGAGAACATGCGCCGCCAGCTCCGCGCCCTCGGCCCGGTCTACGACTGGGACCGGGAGATCGTCACCTGCGCGCCCGAGTACTACCGCTGGAACCAGTGGCTGTTCCTGAAGCTCTACGAGGCCGGGCTGGCGTACCGCGCCCACGCTCCGGCCAACTGGTGCCCCTCGTGCAACACCGTCCTGGCCAACGAGCAGGTCGTCGACGGGCGGTGCGAACGGTGCGGGACCGTCGTCACTCGCAGGGAGCTGAACCAGTGGTTCTTCCGGATCACACGCTACGCCGACGAGCTGCTGGACCACTCGGGAATCGACTGGCCCGACCGGATCAAGATCATGCAGACGAACTGGATCGGCCGCAGCGAAGGCGTCGAGATCGAGTTCGACATCTCCGAGTACGGGCTCGATCAGTCGACGATCAGCACCTTCACGACCCGGATCGACACGATCTTCGGGGTCACGTTCGTCGTGCTGGCTCCAGAGCATCCTCTGGTGAGCGAGCTGACGACCCCCGAGCACCGGGCTGAGGTGGACCGGTACGTCGAGCAGGCCAGAGGCCGGACCGAGGTGGACCGTCTGTCGACCGAGACCGAGAAGACCGGGGTCTTCACGGGAGCCTATTGCGTCAACCGCCTCAACGGGGAGCGGGTGCCGATCCTGACGGCCGACTACGTCCTGCTGACATACGGGACTGGGGTCGTGATGGGCGTTCCGGCGCACGATCAGCGCGATTTCGAGTTTGCCAGGAGGTACGGGCTGCCCGTCAGCGTTGTGGTCGCCCCTCCAGAATGGGACGGCGGGGAGCTGTCCGAGGCGTACGTCGAAGAGGGTACGCAGGTCAAGTCGGGCGAGTTCGACGGCTTGCCGAGCTCTCAGGGCGTCGAGCGGATCGCGGATCGGGTCGAGGAGGAGGGTTGGGGACGCCGCACGGTCAACTACCGGATGAGGGACTGGCTCATCTCGCGGCAGCGGTACTGGGGGACGCCGATCCCGGTCATCTACTGCGACGAGTGCGGGGCGGTGCCCGTCCCCGAGTCGGACCTGCCGGTCCTGCTGCCCGAGGATGCCGAGTTCCTGCCGACGGGCGAGTCCCCGCTCGTGCGACACGAGGGGTTCCTCAACGTGCCGTGCCCGGAGTGCGGGAAGCCCGGCAGGCGCGAGACCGACACGATGGACACGTTCGTGGACTCGGCGTGGTACTTCCTCCGATACGCGAGCCCGGACTTCGACGGCGGTCCGTTCGAGCCCGATTCCGCCCGGCGGTGGGCGCCGGTGGATCAGTACACCGGCGGCGCCGAGCACGCCGTGATGCACCTCCTCTACGCCCGCTTCTTCGTGAAGGCGATGCGCGACATGGGCATGCTGGAGTTCGACGAGCCGTTCCTGCGCCTGTTTAATCAGGGGCACATCGTCGCGGACCATCAGAAGATGAGTAAGTCGCGGGGCAACGTGGTCGCGCCCGACGAGTACGTGCGGGACATCGGGGCCGACGCGGTCCGCTGCTACCTGATGTTCCTGGGTCCGTGGGATCAGGGAGGCGAGTGGAGCGACACGGGGATCAACGGGGTCGCCCGCTGGATGAACCGGGTGTGGGAGCTTGCCGAGCGGGATGCCCGGGTGCTCGACGACTGTCCCGCCGACGCCGACGCGGGCCGCGACCTGGACAGGACCGTTCACAAGACGATCCGGCGCGTGACCGAAGACATGGAGCGCTTCAAGTTCAACACCTCCGTGGCGGCGCTGATGGAGTACACCAACTCGCTGAACCGAGCCTGGGAGCGCAAGGGCGTCTCATCCGATCGGTGGGGCGAGGCGATCGAGAAGCTGCTGCTGCTGCTGGCGCCGATGGCGCCCCATGTGTCCGAGGAGCTGTGGGAGCGGACCGGCCACAAGTACAGCGTCCACAGCCAGCGGCTGCCCGAGTGGGACCCCGAACTTGCGGCCGACCAGGTGGTCACCCTGGTGGTCCAAGTGAACGGCAAGCTGCGCGACCGGATCGACGTGTCGCCGTCGATCGGCGAGGAGGAGGCCCGCGCTCTCGCGACGGAGAGCGAGCGAGTCCAGCCCCACATCGCGGGCAAGCAGATCGTGAAGGTCATCTACGTCCCCGGGAAGCTGGTCAATCTGGTGGTGCGGGCCGGTAGTCGGTAAGACCGACAGCTATGAAGACCATGAGAGGTGACATGCGAAAGACCACTCGCGTCCTTGGCGGGAACCCCCGGGCACGCGGGGTCTTGGGACCGTTTTGAGACGCTTCACGGTGCTATTAGAACAGGCCCCCAAGCTGAGGGTTTCCATAGTGGGACGGTTTTGGGACATGCGGCCGCCCCGGTGAGAATCGGGGTTGGGGGGCGGTCCACAGGGCTCGCCGAGGCGACCCCGGGTGCGAGAGTCCCCTGAGTCTGGGTTTGGGCAGCTCGATTTTGTGTCCCATTCTGTCTCATTGTGTACCACTGGCTCGGTCCGGCGGGAGAATGGAAAGAACCGGCCACTGGGCCGGTCCTCTTCTGTGATGATAGCACGGGTGTTCTGCAGTGTCAAGGGGAGGGTACTTAGGACTTTCGCACCCAGGCTGCCGGGACGAGGCCCATGACGCCGCACGTGGCACGACCTGGACCTTAGAACAAGCGGCGTGGGACGGGTTCGGGCTAGCCTACAGTAAAGTCCGCTGGCCGCTTCGTGATTTGGCCCCCGACTTCTCCCAGAAGTTGAGACCCCGCGCGTTACGCGAGGCGAACAGCAGGTAGAAAATCGGAGCGCCGTTTGAGTTCTTGATCACTTCCGGATGGCCAAAATATTGATAGCCAAGCTTCTCTTTGAGGCGTGCTTGAGGCGTGCTTGAAAAGTCTCGATGAGAACCGCAGTCCGGGGATTGGACGGGTCCCCCTCGGAGGACAAGTAGCGGTCTCTCCATTTCTTATCGTCCAGAAACTCGTCGACGGCAGCGAGTTGACGGTGGGCGTTGCGCTTTATCGCGACGTGATGGAACGTGACTATCAGGTCGATATTCTGCAAGCTTGCGAGTGAGGCCAGAGCATCGAACTTGATCTCATATTTCCAAGGGTCGATGAAGGCAAGAACCAAGGCACTCCGGGGTATCGCCCCTCTGATCCGCGACGCCGCTTGATTACAGTCAAGTACGCTGTACTCCACGTCAGCTTGTGGCATCACCAGTTTCTGGCGGGTCCTTAGTGCATCGACAAAGGCTGGGTTGATATCGTTAAAGAACAGCTTGGTAAAGGGGGTCTGACATTTGAGTGCCTGGAGAGGAGACCCGTCGAACTCCGGACCATTCGCTCGGTCGCGACACAAACCCGGTCCCGCCAAGAGATCAACGTAGATGCGAACAGGCCACTTATTCTTCATCCCACCGTTGAAGAGCGCGGCGAAATACTCAACGAAGTAGAGTTTGTCCCTGCTCCACGGCCCTTGGACTATGACCGGAAGCCCATCTGACCCCGTTTCAATCTGCTGCGGTTGCGACAAGAGCCCTCCGTTCGTGCTTAGCTGGCGGAGGATTTTCGTTGTCGCTCGGCATCTCACCCCACTCACGCCCATGTAGGAGACGCCCTCCCGCCTTGCTGGTGCGGCCGCCCCATTGCTTGAAGAAGAAGGCCACGCGCGCAACTTCGCACTGGGTCTTGATGTCCACGACCCACGACTCTTGCATCTTTCTTGCTCTGTGTCCGCTTTCTCCGCCCACGATGACCCAGTGGATTCCCGTGAGGTCGAGTTTCAGCGGCTTGAGGAGGGGCTCGCAGGAGAGGAATCGGACTGCGGTGGGCACCTGCTGTAGCAACGGGATTCGCTGGTCGGCCCAGCGCTGGTTCTCGACCGACACGCCCGCCCAGACGTGGTCGGGCCATCCGGCGCCGGTGACCGACCGGGCGTACTCAAGCATTCTCTCGGGCCGCTTCGTAAGGATCTGATAGATGTGGTCGGCATAGCTCGACATGCTGGCGAAGACCTTGTCGACGAAGTCGAACGGCACCCCCTCGTGGAAGAGGTCGCTCATGCTGTTCACGAAGACTCGACGTGGCGTTCGCCACTTCGCCGGATGGTCCAACCGGTCGTCGTGCAGCCGGATTGTGGTCTTCCCCGGCAGGAACGGGCCGCCCCGCTTAAACCGGAGTGTGATGGCCTCGGCATAGCAGTGGGCGCATCCTGGGCTGATCTTGGTGCAGCCGGTGACGGGGTTCCAGGTCGTGTCAGTCCACTCGATGCCGGTCTTGTCGGGCATTGTTCGCTCCCATCACTGTAGAACAGAATAGAACACGCGTTGGTGAGTGTCAACAACCTTTGTCTGGCGTTGGGAGGTCCGTCACTGTGCGGTTAGCGAGGGGTTGATGACCGGCAGACCCTCGGCCTCCAGCCGTGACAGGTCGACAAGCTGGCTTGCCCGGTCGATGTCGATGCCGACCAGCTGACCCTCAGCGTCGAGGTCAAGGACAACGCCCGGGGCAACCTCGCGAGTCTCGGTGCCCGTCTTCGGCGACAGGTCTATGTACAGAGAATCGCTATCAGAGTAGTAGCTGAGTCTCATCGGCGCTAGCTACGCCACGACCCGGAAGGCGTAGGTCGTCTTGTTGAGGTCGCCTTCCCGGAAGCGGCTCATCCTCAGGGTCGATATGTCGATGGTGTGGGCCGCGCCTTCCAGGATGAGCTCTGCCATGACGATCCCGACGGCCGGTGCGAGCTTGAAGCCGTGGCCGCTGAAGCCGGTGCAGATGTACAGTCCGTCGATGCCTTCCACCTTGTCGATGACAGGGTGGAGGTCGGGAGTAGTGGTGTATAGGCCGGCGTAGCCGGTGAAGAACTCGCCGTCGACGATGCCCGGCAGCCGTTTCGAGAGCCTTCCCCAGATGTCCTCGACGAAGTCCATCGTCACCTTCGGATTGTAAGAGTCAGGGTCGGCGTCGGCCTCTCGGTTGCCGTTGCCCACCAGGGTGAGGTCGGACCCCTCTGGGCGGAAGTAGACCAGGTTGGCCATGTCGCCACCTGCGGGATGGAACGGCAGGGCGTCCATCGGCCGGCGGATCAGGAAGACCTCGTGGCGCGTAGACTCCAGAGGCAGGTCGATCCCGATGCCTCCGAGGAACCGTGAGGACCAGGGTCCGGTGGCGATGACGGCGATCGGGGTCTCATACCGCTCCCCGGCAGTCGTGACGGCGGTGACGCGTCCCTTCTCGACCTCGACGGACTGCGCCGGCGACTCCAGGACGACGTCGGCGCCCAACTCGCGAGCGCGGGTGGAATAGGCCAGGGCGGTGCCGGACGGGTCGCCGTGTCCAGACTCGGGCTCCCATGCGAACCCCTCGCCGTCGTCGAGGTGAAAGGCCGGGGCCAGCTCGCGGGCCTCCTGTAGGGTGACGATGCGAGTATCAATCCCGACGGCCTGTTGGATCGCTATGTTGTGCTTGAGCCCGTCGATGGAGTCCTCCGGCACGAAGACCATGAAGCCGGTCTTGACGAACTCGACATCGGGGCCGCCGACGATCTCCTTGAAGTTCTTGAAGATGTGGAAGCTCTCCCAGGCGAGGCGGGCGTTGATCTCGGTCGAGTAGTGCATCCTGATGAGTCCGGACGATCGGCCCGTGGAGCCCGAGCCCAGGGTGTCGCGCTCCAGGAGGACGGGGTTCGTCACTCCTCGGGCCGCCAGGTTGTAGAGGATGCTGGTGCCCATGACACCGCCGCCGATGACGACGGCGTCTGTGGTTACGGTCATTGCTGTCTCTCCTTGGCGAAGGGGCCTTGCCCCTTCTGCGCTTCCGGTTCTGAGGGAAAGTATAGGTCTGGGCGACAGGACCCAACCACCCTTTGGGGTGCTCTCTTTCTTTCCCGCCCACCCGCCCGCGACTTGGGGGCACCCCAAGCCCCGCAAAGGGGGCGTATCCCCCTTTGGAACCCCCTGAGGAGCTCTGCCCCGCTGCACACCTTGCTTCCTTCCAGTGCTGTGAGGTGAGCCCCCGTCCGTTTGGGGTGCTCTTTTTCCCGCCCACCCGCCCGTGACTTGGGGGCACCCCAAACCCCGCAAAGGGGGCCGAGCCCCCTTTGGAATCCCCTGGGGAGCCCTGCCGCTCCGAACCCCTATTGTCACGGGTGCAGGCATGTCCGTGCTGCAAGCCTCACCGAGGATGAAGCGAGCCCCCGCCCGTTTGGGGTGCCCCTGCCGCTCGGCCTGAGGCGGACGGGAGTTCCCAGGAACTCTCTGACGAGCCCTGCCCCTCCGCACATCCCGTTCCCAGGGGCACTTGTACGTGTCGGCCACGAGCGAGCCCCGCCCGTTGGGGTGCTCTCTTTCCCGCCCACCCGCCCGAGAGTTGTGGGCACCCCAAACCCCGCAAAGGGGGCTATCCCCCCTTAGGCACCCCTCGAGGAGCCCTGGTCCTCAGCGCACCCCATGTTTCATCGTCCCGTTGGACAGGGAGCTCCATTGGCGCCGTGCTCTTTAGCCGGCCATCCGACCGCTAGCCTTTCGTGCCGCGCTCAGCCGCGCTCTCTGCTCGCGCTGTGGAACAGGGCGTTGAACAGGATCCGGTAGGTGCCTCTCGCCTGAGCCCGGAAGTGGGGCCGGAATCCGATAAGGACCACCTCTCCCGATCCCAACGGTACGGTGACCAGAGCGGCGTGACCCGCGAGACGCTCGGGTCCCACCAGCCACCCGCTCAACAGCGAGCTGTCCTGCGGGTACTTCGCGACTACGGTGCCCGCTCCGGTCTCGAACGCCGGTCCGCTCACGAACATCGCGGCGCACTCCTTCGGCAGCCCGTACCCGATCGGATGGCTCGTGTCGACGAGTATCCGCAGCAGACTTCCCGGGGCATAGAACTCGGTGCTCGGCACAGATGCGAGCGCGTCGCGGACCGGCAGGTCGAGGTGCTGAATCGCGTACTCCGTCGCACCATCCCAGGCGATCAGCGTGCCGCCCTGTTCCACTAAGTCCTTCAGGCTATCGGCGCCGGCGGCACCGAGCCCTCCGGAGTAGTCCGGCGGGTAGTGGCTCGGGTTGTGACCGTGGGCGATCTGCCTGGTCGTCTGATGCGGCAGCAGCACCGCATCGAACCTGTCGGCTAGTCCGCCACGCCTGACGTCGTCATCGACCAGGCTTGTGTAGTCGAAGCCGTACTCCTCCAGCACGAAGCGCGTCCACCCCTCCTCCGCGCACGGGATGTAGTTCTTGTATACGCCAATCCTCGGAGCCCTCAGCCGGACGGACCGCCTCGACGCGCCACCGCCGTCGGTGTCGAAGATCAGGGATTCGTCGCGTGCGACCGAGGAGACCAGCTCTTCCAGCTCGGTGTCGTAAGACACGATGTAGGTGCCGGGCGCGTAGCTGATCTTGCCGGCCCGAAACGCCGCCGGGGACCGGAAGACCTCCGCACCCGCCTTCAACAGGCGGTTGACCGCACGGGCGCTGGCGTTGCTCTCCGGACGGACGAAGTACGCCTCCGTCTTTCCGCCCGGCTTCCGGTTTATCCCACCCTCCGGCCACACCGGAGAATCGACCTTGAGCAGCTTTGCCTGGAACGGCGTCGGCACCTCCGCTGCGCCAACGCCCATCTGGATGGCCAGGCTGTGAGCGGTGACGTCGTAGGGCGGCCGTGGCGGACCCCCCGGGTGAAGCCGCAGATCCGGGTACTCGTGCGTTCCGAGAAGCGTTCTGGCGAAAGCGGCGTAGGGCTGGGTCATCAGGAGGACGTGACTCCCCGCTGGGTACTCCACCCCGCCGGCGGTGAAACGGCCGGCCGCCTGATGAACCTCCACCTCGGCCGTCCTCATGATCGAAAGAAGCTCGGCGGCGGCGACCGGATCGCGCTGATCGCGGGGGACGACGTAGGCGTACGGGTTCCCGCCGGCCGAGACGGCCCTCTTCCCGACCGAGTAGAAGCCGCGCAGCCACATGTCCCTGTGCCTGGCAGCGTGGTCGAGGCAGGCCATCACGGCGTCGAAGCTGTACTCGACTATGTCGCCGAGGGACCATCGCCCGCCCGTCCACGGCATGGGGTGGTTCCAGGTCCTCCGCGTCGGGTCCTCGCTCCCAACCGGCCTCAGGCTGTTGCGCTGCAAGCCCACCGGGGTGGCTATCCGGACGCTGGCCGTCTCGGACAGGACCCGGATCCCGTTGTGGTAGTGAACGTAGGCCCGGCCGGGACTGTACGCGTCGTAGACGACGTTCATCGCCACCCCGGCCTTCCCCTGAGCGGTAAGCGCCGCCGCTATCGCCGAGCCGAGCATCGAGAGCTGGCTCTGCAGCGTCGGATCGACGTTCGGGTCGACGGGGTCGACGAACGGTGGCAGGATCATCCGCATCCCGTTGGGCCGGGTCTGATGCAGGTCGAACGCTATCTGGGGATGCCAGGCGTTGAGGCACCGGTCCACCGTGACCCTGGTCTCCTTCTGGGTGAACATGAACCAGTCCCGGTTGTTGTCGTGCCCGGCGTACTGGTGGTAGAGGAACGGGGGGCTCACTCCCTCGTGGCGCGTCCCGACCGTGCCATCGTACCACCGCTTCACCCTGATCAGCCCGTCTGGGTTGAGCGAGGGCACGAGCAGAACGATCACCTCGTCCAGGATTCTGCGGACCGCGTCGTCCTCGCCGGTGGCCAGGTGGTGGCCCAGGAGGGTGGACATCTGGGTCGCGCCGACCTCGGTAGCATGGATGCCGCATGTGATCAGCACCACGACCCGTCCCCGCCCGATCAGCTCCTCCGCCTCCCGCTCGTCTTCTATCGAACGCGGATCGGCCAGCTTCGACTGAATCTCGCGATACCTGTCGAGGTCCTCGAGGATGTGCGGCGACGAGATGGTCGCCAGGATCAGGGGGTTGCCCTCGGTGGAGTCGCCGATCTCCTCGACCCGAACGCGGTCCGACGCTTCGCCCAGCAGATCGAAGTAGTCGACGACCTCGGGCCAGCCGGCGAGCTTGCGGTCCGCGCCGACCTCGAACCCGAGATGCTCCGCCGGCGTTCGGATGGACGGCATCAGACCCGTCCGGCGATGATGTCACCCATCTCGACCGTGTTCAGGGTGTCCCCGCCGCGCGTGGCGATGTCCACGGTCCGGTAGCCCTCGCTCAAAACGCCGTCGACCGCCTCCTCGATGGCGGTGGCCTCCCGGTCGAGTCCTAGGGAGTGCCGCAGGAGCATGGCCACGCTGAGAACCGTGGCGATCGGATTGGCGATGCCCCTCCCCGCGATGTCCGGGGCGCTCCCGTGGATCGGCTCGTAGAGGCTGCTGGTCCGGCGGCGACGCTTCCCTCCGCCGGGAAGCCCGGCCAGGCTCGCCGACGGCAGCATCCCCATGGAGCCCGACAACACCGCCGCCTCGTCCGACAGGATGTCCCCGAACGTGTTCTCGGCGACGATCACGTCGAAGTGGGCCGGCCGGCGAATGAGCTGCATCGCGGCGTTGTCGACCAGCATGTGCTCCAGCTGGACGTCTGGGTAATCCGCCGACAGCTCGACCGCGATCTCCCGCCACAGCCGGCCCGACTCGAGAACGTTGGCCTTGTCCACAGACGTCAGGAGCTTGCGGCGTCCCCTGGCCAGCTCGAAGCCGACCCGCACGATCCGCTCGATCTCGCGCTCGGTGTACAGCAGCGTATCCACTGCCCGGCGGCCCCTGGACGTCTGCCAACGTTTCTTGGGACGTGCGAAGTAGAGCCCCCCGGTCAGCTCGCGGACGATCATCATGTCGACGCCTTCGAGCAGCTCCGGACGGAGTGGGCTGGACGCGATCAGCTCGGCGGAGACCTTCACCGGCCGCAGGTTCGCGAACAGTCCCATGCGCTTGCGAAGAGCCAGCAACCCGTTTTCGGGCCTGTGCTTGGCCTTGGGGTCATCCCACTTCGGCCCGCCGACCGCGCCGAACAGGACCGCATCGACAGACCTGCACATCTCCAGCGTCTCATCCGGCAACGGCGTCCCGAGATCGTCTATGGCGTTCCCCCCCACCTTGCCGTACTGGATGTCGAAAGAGTGGCCGAACCGGCGCGCCACGGCGTCCAGTACCTTCACCCCCTCGCGGATCACCTCCGGCCCCACCCCGTCTCCGGGCAACACTCCGATCGAAAAGCTCAAGAGACCCTCCACGTCTGGATTCGAGTCGACGACGTCATGAAACACTCCCTGGCGTGACATGGTGTCGCCGCTACGATGGCGCGCGCAGTATTATATCGGAACGGCGATCCCTCCATCGACGGTTCGCCTGTAGCGGCCGCGTCCGGGTGGGGCGACGCCTGCGAGAGGAAGGGGTAGTGCCACCTCCCCAGACCCGTCGCTGCTGCTCAGAGCCTGGGAGTGTTTGAGACTTTGTTGTCGGTAGCGCAGAATGCCATCAGGGTGGGGCTGCATATCCCGACAGGTCGGGACCGCCGGGAGTCTGAGACGGATGGGGATTTCCCTCAGAAATCATACACCTCTTTATTTTGGGACGGGGCCTGATCGGCGTATGTGTCGGAGGGCCTCCGCCTCCCCAGATTCTTCGCTGCGGCTCAGAATGACAACAGGGCGGGATTTCTCACAAGCTCTCAGGACGACAGTAGCGAGGTGGAGCGAGTGACGGACCCCTTCCTAACCTTCCCCTGCGAGAGGAAGGGACATTACCGCGCCCCTTCCCGGTCTTGCCCTGCGAGGGGAGACGATTTCCGGGGCGGCACGTCCTTGACACCGTCTTTCGGGGCCGCCTATACTTTCCAGAACGGCAATATTCAAAAGGCTGAGAACAGGAGTAGTAGGCCTCCAGCGGGGCTCAGAGAGCCGGGCAAGGTGTGAACCGGTGCCTGCGCAGGGGTTGAATGGACCTGGGAGCTTCCACCCGAACCTTTCGGGACATGAACCCGGAAACGTAGGTCTGGACGGAGCGGGCACCGTTATCAGGGCCCTGGGCATCGAGGAGCCGGCCTCCATCGTTGCCTGTCAGAGAGGTCGTCCGGCACGTCCGGGCGGCAACAAGGGTGGCACCGCGGTAATCCCGTCCCTAATTGGACGGGATTTTTTGTTTTGAGGGATTTTCTAGAGATCCGTGCAAGGCTTTCCCGTTTGGGGGGTTCCTTAGAGATGCGGACCAGCGAAAGAGCTGTGAGGGGCGACTCGACCGAGGGTCGGGGAACCAGAAAACGCGTGTTCAGCGGGATTCAGCCGTCCGGCGACACCCAGCTCGGCAACTATCTCGGAGCGATCAAGGGATGGGCCGAGCGGCAGGCGCAGAAGGAGAACCTCTTCTGCATTGTGGATCTTCACGCAATAACCGTGGCACAGGAGCCCGGCGAGCTCAGGAGTCAGACGCGGTCGCTGGCTGCGATGCTGCTCGCCTCCGGGATCGATCCTGACCTCAGTACGCTGTTCATCCAGAGCCACGTCGGCGCCCACGCCGAGGGCTCCTGGATACTGAACTGCATCACACCGATCGGCTGGCTCGAGCGGATGATTCAGTACAAGGACAAGTCCAGCAGGGGGGAGAGCGTCTCGGCCGGTCTGTTCGACTATCCCGTGCTGATGGCGGCCGACATCCTGCTCTACGACGCCCACGAGGTGCCTGTCGGCGACGACCAGCGGCAGCACGTCGAGCTGGCGCGGGACATCGCCCAGCGCTTCAACCGGATCTACGGCGACACGTTCGTGGTGCCCGACGCCGTGATCCCGGAGGTCGGCGCCAGGGTGATGGGGTTGAACGACCCGACGGTCAAGATGTCCAAGAGCTACGCCCACGTTCGCGGTCACGCGGTACGGATGCTCGACGATCCGAAGGAGATCGAGCGGTCGATCAAGAGGGCGGTGACGGACTCGGGCAGCGAGATCCGGTTCTCCGACGATCCGTCCAGGGCGGGGGTCAACAACCTCCTGGGCATCTACAAGGTCATAACCGGCAGGGATGAGCCGACGGTCGAGCGGGACTTCGCCGATGCTCGTGGCTATGGCGATTTGAAGGTCAGGGTCGCCGAGGTCGTCATCGAGGAGCTGATGCCGATCCGTGAGCGGTACGACCGGCTGATGGCCGACGTGGCCGAGCTGGACCGGCTGCTGGCGAGGGGCGCCGAGCAGGCTCGCGCGCTCAGCGGTCCGAAGCTCGAAGAGGTCAAACGGCGCGTCGGCTTCCTCCCGGCGACGGACGCCGGCGGGTCGTAGATATGAACCCCGTATATGCGCCATCTCTGGACGAGGCGAGGCGGCTGGCCGGGCAGGGCAACCTCCTGCCGGTCTACCGCGAGATCAACGCCGACCTGGACACGCCGGTCTCGGCCTACCTGAAGGTCGCGCGGCCCCCCTACTCGTTCCTGCTGGAGAGCGTGGAGGGCGGCGAGCGGATGGCGCGGTACAGCTTCATCGGCACCGAGCCGTTCGACGTTCTGGAGACGGGTCCGGGCCGCAAGGACGGGCCTATCGACCCGCTGGTGCCGATCGAGGAGGCGCTGTCGCGCTTCAAGGTGGTCCCGACGGAGGGTACGGCCGGGTTCGACGGGGGGGCGGTCGGGTACCTCGCGTACGAGACGGTCCGATACTTCGAGCGGCTGCCGTCTCCCGAGTCTGATCCGCTGGGTCTGCCGGAGTCGGTGTTCATGTTCACGGACACGTTTCTGGTCTTCGACCATCTGCGGCACAAGATACGGGTGGTCAGCCACGCCCGTCTCGACGGTGACGTGGAGGCGGAGTACGGACGGGCCGTCGAGCGGATCGAGGAGCTCGTGAAACGGCTGCGGGAGCCTGTGACGCTGCCTGTGAATGGACCCGTAGAGCCGGGCGGGAAGCCGGTCTCCAACGTGTCCAGGCAGACCTACGACGACGCAGTCAAACGGATCATCGACTACATCTACGAGGGCGAGTGCATCCAGGTGGTCTACTCGCACCGGCTCACGCGCAAGACGGCGGTCCACCCGTTCAACATCTATCGCGCGCTGCGGGGCATCAACCCGTCGCCGTACATGTTCTACCTGGACCTGGGCGGGTTTCAGGTGCTCGGAGCGTCTATCGAGACGCTGGTGCGGTCGGTCGACGGCCACCTGGACTACCATCCGATCGCGGGGACCCGTCCGAGGGGGGCGACGCCGGAGGAGGACCAGGCCCTGGAGGAGGAGCTTCGCAACGACGAGAAGGAGCGGGCGGAGCACATCATGCTGGTCGACCTCGGGCGGAACGACGTCGGGCGGGTGTCGCGGTCGGGCACTGTCACGGTCACGCAGCTCATGGACATCGAGCGCTACTCCCACGTCATGCACCTGGTGTCTCACGTGACCGGCGAGCTCAGGCCCGATCTGACCGCGTACGACGCCCTCCGGTCCTGCTTTCCGGCCGGGACGCTGTCCGGTGCGCCCAAGATACGGGCGATGGAGATAATCGCCGAGCTGGAGCCGGACAAGCGGGCGACGTATGGGGGAGCGGTGGGGTATTTCTCGTTCACCGGCAACACGGACACGTGCATAACGCTGCGAACGATGGTGATGAAGGACGGGGTCGCGTCGATCCAGGCGGGGGGCGGGATCGTCGCCGACAGCCAGGCCGAGGCCGAGTACCGGGAGACGATGGCGAAGGCGGCCGCGCTGGTCCACGCCATCGACCAGGCCGAGGGGGACGGGGGATGATGGGGCACGAGAATGGGGCTCTATTGCCAGTAAGAATCGGGAGAACTGTGATGCTTTTGCTTAAGGTCAACAAGGAGAGGATCTATCGTGTTCTCTCGGTTTTGGGCCCGACCGGCACTTTTCTTGGCCTGTATTTGTCTCTTAGAGCGGAGTCGCGTCAGCTGGGGTTCCTAGAAGGCTTCGGCTTAGCCATTGCGTTGGTTGTGGTGCTCGCGGCCATTCTTTTCGCGTGGAGCACCGGGCACAAGCGTCGATTGATACCTCTCGACGAGAAACACAAGATCAACGATTATATGTACCAATGGATCGATACCGGTGGGCAAGTTGCGATTTTTACTCGTGATCACACCTGGGTTGATGACGACCGCATGCGCGCCCTTCTGGAGAAGAAAGCGAAACGCGGCGAATTGACTATATGTCTACCTAGACATACCTCGTTAACAGAGCAACTGAAGCAGATGAACGCCAAGATATACGAGTATGGATCAATTGATCACATTCCTCAGACGCGGTTCACAGTCACCCATTTCGGGCAGGCTGGAGCTCAGGTGGCTGTGGGCAGACCTCAGGGACAGTTTCACGTCATAGAAGAATTCGCCGCGAATGATCCTGCGTTCCACGTGGCCGTAGATCTTGTTGAGATAACTTCAAAGTTTTCCGCACCAAAGCCGTGAGCTGTCGTAAACCCGTGCGCCTTGCTGCCAATAAGACCCCGGCTCAGATCGAGTCTGAGTGGGATGCAATTGCGGAGTTGCGACATGATCAGATAGTGACTGGCAGAGACATTAGCTACACAGAAGTCATGGTCCCGATGGTGGAAGATTTGATCTCAACCGCTTCGATGTCCAGGGTCCTAGACGTCGGATGCGGAACCGGAGAGCTAACCGAACGGCTTTCTCGTAGAGGGGGCGACGCGATCGGTGTCGACGTCTCCGCGAAAAGCATCTTGATCGCCCAACAAGTGAACCCTCGTAAGCGCAACCTTACATACCTGCATTCATCTATCGAGGACTTCGTCGCGCATGCTGATGGTGAGAAGTTCTCTTTGGTAGTAGCAAGCATGACGCTAATGACCAGTCCGAATCAGAGGACGGTATGGGAGAGTGCAGCCAAGCTCCTGCAACCGGGCGGAGTGTTCGTGGCGACGCTCACGCACCCATGTTTCTGGCCGATCTACTGGGGGTACTTCGACGCGGTGTGGTTCAATTACAGCGCGGAACTGGTCATTGAAGCGCCTTTCAGGATATCCAAGGAGACATCTAGCCTCACGACCACCCATGTGCATCGGCCTTTGTCGGACTACCTGATCGCGGCTTCCGAGGCTGGTTTGTCAATCGAGACTCTCGCCGAGCCTATCCCCACTGAGGCAGTGCAAAGGAAGTACCCTGTCCCATGGGGCTTTCCGCGGTTTCTAGGTATTAGGGCTCGCAAGGTCTGAACTCCTTGGCGAGGGGGCCGTTCCGCCCCGTTGAGTAGCCGAGAACCCAATGATCCTACTGATCGACAACTACGATAGCTTCACCCACAACCTCTACCAGTACCTAGCGGAGCTTTGGGCGGAGGTCACGGTGCGGCGCAACGACGAGACGAACGTGCCAAGAGAGAGCCAAGCTCCCACGGTTCAGGACGGGTGATGGTTTGATGGAAGCGCTCATTCGCAGACATGGCGTCGTGGCGATCATCGGGGGACTGCTACTGTACCTTTTCTGGCTCAGCCGTCCTGAGTGGGACGCGGAGATGCGGTTGTGGCGGGGTGTTGGCGATGCCAGCCTGCTGCTACTCTATGCAGCCCTCGCGCTCGGGCCAGCGGTCAGGCTTGTGCCCAGAGCTGGAAAACTACTTCCGATTCGGCGAGAGCTAGGAATCTGGTTCGGAGTCTTCGCGATTATCCATACTGTGCTTATCCTCAATGGATGGGTCCGTTGGGAGATTCTGCGTTTCATGGGCTACGAGTTCCTCCCGCAAGCAGACCGCATGGTGAGGCTTGAGTCCGGCTTTGGGTTAGCGAACCTCATGGGGCTCGCCGCGGTGCTGATGACTCTGCCACTAATGGCTACCTCAGCCGACACCGCGGTTCGGTTCTTGGGGGGCACCGCCTGGAAGTTCGTGCACTACGGGGCCTACACGATCTTCGCCCTCGTAGTGCTGCACACTGCCTACTTCCTGTACATCCACTTCACACAGTCCTTCCACCGTCCGATCCCGCCAGCCAACTGGTTTCAGATTCCCTTCGCGGCCCTGACACTGATTGTGCTGCTGCTGCAACTCGCGGCGTTTCTCAAGACGGTTAGGCAGCAGCGCCGCAAAGCTCATCGCCTCATCGCTAATGCCAGGACCCGCGGTCAGGACAGGGCTACTGCAGCCCGTTAGCAGTAATGCCGGCGGGAGGGCGTCAAACACACTCCTACCATGCCTGGACCAGGACGAGAAATGATCCTTCTGATAGACAACTACGACAGCTTCACCTACAACCTCTACCAGTACCTGTCGGAGCTGGGGGCGGAGGTTACGGTCAGGCGCAACGACGAGACGAACGTCGAGGAGATCGCAGAGATGGCGCCGGAGAAGATCGTGATCTCTCCCGGTCCAAGCACTCCGGACAACGCCGGCATCTCCCGCGACGTGGTCCGCCACTTCGGCGAGACGACGCCGACGCTGGGCGTGTGCCTGGGACACCAGTGCATCGGCAGCGCCTACGGCGGAATCGTCCGGGGGGCGGGCGAGATAATGCACGGCAAGATGTCGCTTATCCACCACGACGGCAGGGGGGTCTTCGAGGGCATACCCAACCCGTTCGAGGCGGTCCGATACCACTCGCTGGCCGTGGAGCGGGACAGCGTCCCCGACCACCTGGAGGTGACCGCCTGGACGGATAAAGGTATCATCATGGGCGTCCGCCACAAGCGGTATCCGGTCGAGGGGATCCAGTTCCATCCGGAGTCGATAATGACCCACGCCGGCAAGGATATTCTCAAGAATTTTCTGGAGATGTAGGCGCGGGGACGACAGAGCGGTCGAACGCCCGGGGGTGGAGTTCTCGGGATGACAACAGGACGATAGAGGGGCCCGGCAGATGAAGTACCAGGTCAAGCCTATTGGGGTCGTCCGCAACGGGATTGCCGAGAAGGACACGATCTGGGAGGAGGTCGAGTCTGAGATCGTCCTGGACGACGAGTACGCCGAGTCGCTGACGGGTCTGGACGAGTTCTCCCACGTGATCGTGACGTGGTGGCTTCACGAGTCGCGGGGATACCAGCGAGGGGTGTTCCGTCCCAGGGGTTGGGATGAGTTTCCCGAGGTGGGCACGTTCGCCACTCGGTCGCCACGGCGGCCGAACCCGATCGGGATCACGGTAGTGAAGCTGCTGGGGATCGACGGGCCGCGGGTCCGAGTCCTGGGGCTGGACGCGATCGACGGCACGCCGGTTCTGGACGTCAAGCCGTACATACACTACGGCGACCGGGTCGAGGACACTCGGGTGCCCGAGTGGATCAGGCGGTTCAACGAGGAGAAGCTGTACGAGGAGGAGGCCGCTCGCTGAAAAGGAGAGTGCAGAGAGCCAGTGGCTTTCTACCTGCGGTCCCCAGGGCTCCCCGGACAGGATCATGAAATATGGGGTGTGCAGAGGGGCTAGGCCCCTTTGCCGGGAGTCTGAGGGTATCCCTCAGATATGATTTCTCCCCCCTTCCTGGTGAGGAAGGGGGCCAGGGGGATGGTCGAGAGGGTTTTTCGACGCCCTGCTGGACGACCGTTTTCCAGGGCGGGCAGGTGGGTATAGAGAGAATGATTAGAGAAGCCATAGAGGCCCTGGTCGAGGGGCGGAACCTCTCGGAGGAAGAGGCCGCCCTGGCGATGGAGGAGATCATGGGCGGCGAGGCGACGCCGGCCCAGTTTGGCGCCTTTGTCACCGCACTGCGGCTGAAGGGCGAGACGCCGGACGAGATCGCCGGGATGGCCGGGGTGATGAGGGCCAGGTCGCTTCACGTCGAGTTCGACGGACCGCTCGTCGACACGGCCGGGACCGGCGCGGACGGCTCCAGCAGCTTCAACATCTCGACCACGGCCGCGCTGGTGGCCGCCGGCGCCGGCGTGACGGTCGCCAAGCACGGGAACCGGGCTATGTCGTCCGCGTCGGGCAGCGCCGATCTGCTGGAGGCGCTGGGGGTCAAGATCGACCTGAGTCCGGAGGGTGTGCGTCGCTGCCTGGACGAGGTCGGATTCGGCTTCATGTTCGCCCAGAGGTTCCACCCGTCGATGAGGTTCGCCGCGGGTCCGCGGCGCGAGATCGGCATCCGAACCGTGTTCAACATCTTGGGGCCGCTGACGAATCCGGCGGGAGCGCAATCGCAGCTTCTCGGCCTGGCCGATGCCGGAGTCGCCGAGACGATGGCGCAGGTGCTTCGGAAACTCGGATGCCGCCATGCCGTGGTGGTGCACGGGGTCGACGGCATCGACGAGGTCTCGATCTCTGACGCGACCAGGGTCTGGGAGCTAAAGGACGGGACCGTGTCCGCCTACTCGGTCGCGCCTGAGGATGTCGGCCTGACGCGCGCACCGGCGGAGTCCATCCGGGTCGAGAGCGCCGAGGAGAGCGCCCGGGTCGTCCGCGGGGTCTTAGAGGGTAAGAAGGGTCCGCCGCGGGACGTCGTTCTGCTCAACGCCGCCGCTGCGCTGTTGGCGGCCGACGCGGTCCCCTCGCTGAGGGAGGGGATCGAGGCTGCTGGGAAGGCCATCGACGATGGCTCGGCGCTCGGGAAGGTAGAGGCGCTGGCCGAGTTGAGCCAGCGGCTGGAGTAGGACGCCTCCCCAGATTCTTCGCTGCGGCTCAGAATGACAACAGCAGGGGGTGTGCAGAGGGGCTGAGCCTCTCTGCTGGGAGTCTGAGGGTGTCCCTCAGAAATCATACACCTCTATTTTGGGGCGGGGCTCGATCGGGTGTAGGTGCGGAAGGCCCTCCGCCTCCCCAGATCCTTCGCTGCGGCTCAGAATGACAACAGGGCGGGATCTACTCACAAGCTCTCAGAATGACAGTTGGGCGCACGGCCGTGCGCCCCTACAGCGGAGAGGGATTTGTCGGAAACCCCTGGCATCTTGAAGGAGATCGTCGCAGCGAAGCGGCTCGACGTCGAGCGCCTGAAGGTGGAGCGGCCGGTCGCCCTACTTGAGGAACTGATCGAAGAGCAGCCCGCTCCGCTGAACATGGCCGGCGCTCTGTGGGGGGAATCGGTCCGGATCATCGCTGAGGTGAAGAGGGCCTCGCCGACCAAGGGCCTGCTGCGTCCGAGCCTCGATCCGTCCGCTCTTGCGACGGCCTACGCCGAGAACGGCGCGGCGGCAATCTCGGTTCTGACCAACGAGGCGTACTTTCAGGGGAGCCTGGCGGACCTGGACGCCGTGCGGGCCGTCTCCCTGCCCCTTCGGGTACCCGTGCTGCGAAAAGAGTTCATCTTCGACCCCTATCAGGTCTACGAGGCGCGAGCCCACGGCGCCGATGCCATCCTGCTGATCGTGGCAATGCTGAGTCTGGAGCAGATCGGCGAGCTTCTGGCACTGAGCCGGTCGCTCCAGGTCCAGTGCCTGGTCGAGGTGCACGACGAGCCCGAGCTTCAGACGGCCGTGTCCGCGGGCGCCGAGATCGTGGGGATTAACAACCGCGACCTCCGGACGTTCAAGACCGACCTGGCCGTGACGGAGCGCCTGGCGCCGATGGTGCCTCCGGGCAAGATCATCGTCGGGGAGAGTGGGATCAGCACCCGCGAGCACGTCGGCCGTCTGAGGAAGGCTGGGGTCGACGCGGTACTGGTCGGGGAGTCTCTGGTGACCGCAACCGACCCCGGCGCGAAGCTCCGAGAGCTGACATGACGCGGTTCAAGATCTGCGGCCTGCGGGAGTCCGCCCACGCCGTGGTTGCGGCCGAATCGGGGGCCGATTTCCTGGGTTTCAACTTCGTCCCAGGAGTCCGGCGACAGGTCGCGGTAGACGAGGCGCGGCGCATCATCGGGGAGTACCGCCACGTCAGGGGCGAGGGCGGCCCAGGGCTGGTCGGACTGTTCGCGGACCAGCCGATCGACGAGGTCAACAGGATTGTCGGGTCGTGTCGCCTGGACTTTGCCCAGCTATGCGGGGACGAGCCCTCGGAGTACTGGGGACGGGTCGAGGTCCCTGTCATACGGCAGATAAAGGTCCCCGGTGGAGCGGCGGGCGACGTGACCCGTGAGATCGAGGAGAGGGTGGAGGAGGCGCTGTCGCGCGGATACACGCCGCTGCTGGACCGGCGCGAGGCCGGCCACCTAGGTGGGACGGGCCGGAGCTTCGATTGGAGGGTCGCCAGGGACATCGCCGCCGATCACCGGATCGTCCTGGCGGGCGGGCTGACTCCGGAGAACGTTGCCGAGGCTGTGCGCACGGTAGGCCCGTGGGGCGTGGACGTGTCGAGCGGGGTCGAGACCGCTGGCGTCAAGGACCTCGACAAGATCAGAGCCTTCGCCGAGCAGGTCCGGGCGGCCGACCGGGAGCTCGCCGAGGAGAGTCCGAACGAGCCTTCCTGACCATTCCCCGGGAGGGGAAGAGATCCCGTGCGGGGCGTTTACCGGGTTGTCGGCGGAATCACCCCAGGTTCTTCACTTCGCTCAGAGCTTGTGAGTGTTTTGAGGCTTCCCGTTCTCAGCGGACGCGCATGGCTGGGAGATATCCCACACCCAGGGTGTCTTGTCCCACCCGCCCGCCCGCAGGGGTTTTGTCTATTGGGGGACACCCCCAAGCCCCCGCGGATGGGGTCAAGGCCCCCTTAGAACCCCCAGAATGAGGATGCTCGTCCGGACGACGAAGAGATTGGGGGAGCGTACGCGTGGGAGGCCCTCCGCCTCGCCATTCTCAACGGACGCTCATGTTTGGGAATGTCACTCATCCAGGGTGTCTTGTCCCACCCGCCCGCCCTCAGGGGTTTTGTCTATTGGGGGACACCCCCAAGCCCCCGCGGATGGGGTCAAGGCCCCCTTAGAACCCCCAGAATGAGGATGCTCGTCCGGACGACGAAGAGGTTGGGGGAGGCGTAGGCGTGGGGGGCCGTCCGCCTCGCCAGATTCTTCGCAGCGGCTCAGAATGACAACCGGGCGGGATTCTTCTCACGAGCTTTCAGACTGACATCGTACGGTCTCGGCCGTGAGACCAGGCGCTCGCCCGACGGGGCTTGACAGGCGTACGGTCAGTTCTTAGGCTGTCGGGGGCTTGAGCGAATCCCGACCACTGGTGGGCGTCGGTCCCGTGATCGAGTGAGAAGGAGAGAATCCGTGGCATACGAGTTCAACCATGTGCACCTGAAGTCGCCGGATCCCGAGGAGACCGCAAACTGGTTCGTGAAGGTGTTCAACTTCAGCATCGCCGGCGACAGCGTGCGGGTGTTCGGGGACCGGTTCATCGTCTGCAAGACGTCAGACGGGGTCACGGTGAACATCTCGGCCGAGAGGACCGGCGAGAAGCTTGGTCCGGGGGACCCGAACGCGCACTGGGGGCTGGAGCACTTCGGCCTCAACGTCGACGACCTGGACGCGGAGCTGAAGCGGGTGACCGGGCTCGGCGCGGAGCTGCTGGAGGGTCCGATCGACGTGCCCAACGGGCCGAAGATCGCCTTCATCAAGGCTCCGACCGACGTTCGCATCGAGCTCCTTCAGCTCGGCCGATGACCTTTCCGTCGCGGGATCGACAGGCTGGTGGCTCGCTCATCGGAAGAATGATCGGGGCCGCCTCCTTCAACGTAGATGTCTACGAGGAGGTCGAGGCAGACAGGAGCGCCATGGGCCAGGCCGTGCTCGTGGTCGTCCTGGTGGCCGTCGTCAACGGGGTTGTCCTCCTGGCCAACGATGGGGGTGTGGACGGACTGGTGTTCGGCATCATAGGGAGCCTCCTGACCTGGGCGGTGTGGGCCGGCATCACAATGTTCGTCGGCACCACGATCTTCAACACTCCAGAAACCCACGCCGACTGGGGCCAGCTGGCGCGGACGACCGGGTTCGCTCAATCGCCGGGGGTCCTTGGGATCCTTGGGGTCATCCCTTTTCTTGGCGCGCTCGTCCTCTTCGCAATCCCGGTATGGCGGCTGGCCACGATGGTCGTGGCGGTCAGGCAGGCCCTCGACTACACGTCGACCTTGCGGGCCGTCGGTGTGGTCGTGGTGGGGTTTATCCCCGTGCTGGTCGTCCAGGCTATCCTATTCAACTCTGTCAGGTAGACGGCAAGGACCGGGGCGGGGGCACGAGTCCCTCGCGGTCCCGAGCGACGTTCACGGGCGGTGGTCCGGATTCTCAGGAGGTGAGCACAATGCCCAGGCAGGTCTTTTCCCCCGACCCCGAACGGAGCCCCGTAGGGTTCTCTCCGGCGACCAGAGCGGGCGACACGGTCTACGTGTCGGGGCAGGTGGCGCTGGACGAGGAGGGCCATCTGGTTGGCGAGGGCGAGTGCGGGGCCCAGGCCGGGCAGGTCTTCAGGAACGTCGAGGCGGCCTTGGAGGCCGCTGGGGCGACGATGGACGACCTGACCAAGATCACCGCCTTTCTGGTGAACGTGGACGACTACGATGCCTACGCGGCGGTGCGCGCGGACCTCTTTCCTAAGGGTGGCCCGGCCAGCAGTACCGTGATCATCACCGAGCTCGTCCGCCCAGACTTCCTGATCGAGATCGAGGCGATCGCCTACACTAAGTAGACGGCGGGCGGGAATCGAAGGCCCGAGGGACGGGAGCGCATGGCGCACGACTGCATTTTTTGTAAGATCGGCAGCGGAGCCATCGAGAGCGACATCCTGTATCGGGACGACAACTGCTTCGTCATCAGGGATATCACGCCTAAGGCTCCGGTCCACCTCCTCGTCATCCCAAACCGGCACTTCACGTACCTGAAGTCGCTGACCCCTGACGATCACTCGATGATCGGCGGTATGTTTCAAGCCGCCAAAGATGCTGCGCGCGTAGAGGGTCTGGGGGAGAACGGGTACCGGCTGGTGATCAACCAGGGGAGCGACTCGGGCCAGGAGGTCCCTCATCTCCACCTGCACCTGCTGGGCGGGCGGCGTTTGCGCGGGATGGCGTAGCCGGCCGTGACCGATGTGCCGCCGGAGGTCGAGGATCGTATGCGGCGCCTGCCGCGGGGGCTCAGAGATCACGTCGAGCGGACTCGGGACCTGGCCCGCGAGCTGGCCCGGATCCACGGGGTGGACGAGGGTCCTGTCGACGTCGGCGCCGCGGCGCACGATCTGGCCAGAGCCCTCGGGGGTGGGGAGCTGCTGGCGGAAGCCAAACGCCTGGGGCTCGACGTAGGGTTCATGGAGGAGAGGGTACCGATTCTACTACACGGGCCTGTAGCCGCGACCTGGATCGCCGGACCCGATGGAGTGGATGATCCGCGGGTCATCGAGGCCGTCCGATGGCACACTACCGGAAGACGGGGCTTTGGGCCGGTGGAGAAGTTGGTCTTCCTGGCCGACAAGCTCGACCCGGACAAGGTTTCGAGAAACCCACGACTCCGGGACCTGCCGGCACTCGCGCGGGAGAGCCTGGACGCCGCCATCGTGGCGTTCCTGGACCAGTCGATCGCCGAGCTATTGCGTCAGGGCGGCTTGATTCACCCCGAGTCTGTCGAGTTTCGGAACGAGCTGATAGTTTCGCCGAGTGGAGGTCCCGATGGCTGAGCGTTTCGAGTTCCCATTCAAGGAGAACTACGCCGAGATAGACGGCGTGCGACTCCACTACGTGGATGAGGGCACCGGCCCCCCGATCGTAATGGTCCACGGCCAGCCGACGTGGAGCTACCTGTACCGTAAGATGATCCCGCCGCTGGTGGCCGCGGGTTACCGGTGCGTCGCTCCCGATCTCATGGGGTTCGGCCTCTCGGACAAGCCGACTGAAGAGTCGGCGTATACGCTGCCACGGCACGTCGAGCTGGTCACGGGACTCATCGACAAGCTGGAGCTGAAGGGCGTCGCAATGGTCGGACAGGACTGGGGCGGGCCGATCGTCCTTCGGTACGCCATCGAGCATCAGGACAACGTCAGAGCGCTGGTCATTCTCAACACCCTCGTGAGGACGATGCCAATACCGCTCCCCTTCAGGTTGATATTCCGGAGTGGGGGATTCTCCAGCTTCCTGGTCAGACGGTTTGACCTTTTCGGAAAGATGTCCTTTGGCGGCGGCTTGATGATCAAGCGGGGTCTGCACCCACGGGCCAAGGAGCAGTACAAGATGCCGCATCCCACCGCCGCTCAGCGCGCGGGGGTCGCCGCGTTTCCAAAGATGATCCCGCACAACGACAAGCATCGGAACGCCGAGTACATATCCGACATCGACCGGACGCTTCGCGACTGGGATGTCCCAGTCCTCGTCATGTTCTCCGACAAGGACCTGGCCTTCAAGTTAGAGGACGGCCAGCGGATCGCCGAGATGGTGCCCAACGGGCGGTTCCAGGCGGTCCACGGCGCGGGGCACTATCTCCAGGAGGATGCGGGTCAGGAGATAGCGGAGCGGATGGTGACGTTCCTTTGGGACGAGGCCGGGGTTACTTAACCCTGGGCCGGCACCCAGGTTCTCTACACCCTCCTCTTGGTAAGGCAACGATTGCCGCCCGCCCCTAGAGGAACCGATCTAGGGGTAAGCCCCCTGGAACTCCTCGCAGGGAACCCAGGTTCCCTGCACCCTCCTCTTGGTAAGGCAACGATTGCCGCCCGCCCCTAGAGGAACCGATCTAGGGGTAAGCCCCCTGGAACTCCTCGCAGGGAACCCAGGTTCCCTGCACCCTCCTCTGTAAGGCAACGATTGCCGCCCGCCCCTAGAGGAACTGATCCAGGGGGAAGCCCCCTGGGACTCCTCGCTGGGAGCCCAAGTTCCCTGCACTCTCCTCTTGGTAAGGCAACGATTGCCGCTCGCCCCTAGAGGAACCGATCTAGGGGTAAGCCCCTGGAACTCCTCGCAGGGAACCCACGGTCCCTGCACCCTCCTCTTTGTAAGCCCGAATCCACCGAATGACGGCCTTGGGGACAGCCCATGAAGAAGCTAGAGGGTGCTCCTCTGAATCTGGGATAATGGTTTTGGAACAGAAACCCGCGCGGAAACAAGGAGCACCCAATAGATGCTGCCACAGAACAAACCCGACCGTATCCGCATCCTCTTTGACGACCATCGCCTGGTGGCCAATGCCGGCCTGCTCGTGCCGGCCACCCTCGCCCGGCACCTGGGCCTGCGAGAACTCGTCGACCATCACCTTGACCTCGGCGGCGCGCCGGGACGGGCGAACACGGGGGACAAGATGCTGACGCTGGTCGCTTCCGCGCTGGCTGGCGGCGACTGCATCGACGACGCCGATGCGCTGCGCGCTGGTGGGACGGTCGGTGTTCTAGGCTGCGTGGTCAAGGCGCCATCCACCCTGGGGACGTTCCTGCGCAGCTTCCGGTGGGGGCATGTCCGTCAACTCGACCGCGTGAGCCGCCAGTTGTTGGCCCGGGCCTGGGCCGCTGGGGCCGGACCCGGCGACTCGCCCCTGACCATCGACCTGGACTCGACCATCTGCGAGACCTATGGACTGGCCAAGGAGGGAGCGCGCCACCACGGCTATACCGGCAAGCGGGGCTATCACCCCCTGTTGGCCGTCGCCGCCGGCACCGGCGACGTGCTGATGTCCCGGCTGCGCGAGGGCCGCGCCAACACCGCTCGGGGCGCCGCCCACTTCCTGCGTGAAACGGTGAGCCGGGTTCGCCGTGCCGGGGCCAGCGGGCAACTTACGGCGCGGGCCGACAGCGGCTTCTACGCCCACGCTCTCGTCGCCGCCTGTCGTGAGATGGATGTCCGCTTCTCCATCACCATCCGCCAGCACAAAAGCCTGCGGAACCTGATCGAGGCGATTCCCGATGCAGACTGGACGCCGGTCCCCTACTGGATGGACGGCGCCGCCGATGTGGCGCAGACCACCTACACCCCCTTCCGGACTGAGCCCGGCGCCGCACCGGTGCGGCTCATCGTCCGGCGGGTGAAGCCCACGCCCGGTTCCCAACTGGCCCTCTTCGCCACCTACAGCTATCACGGCTTCATCACCGACCGGGACGGAGAGACCCTGGAACTGGAGGCCGACCACCGCCGCCACGCCGAGATCGAGAACGCCATTCGAGACCTCAAGTACGGCGTCGGTCTGAACCACATGCCGTCCGGCCGCTTCGCCGCCAACGGCGCTTGGCTGGCGGTACAGGTGATGGCCCACAACCTGGCCCGCTGGACGGCGCGGATCGGTCTGGGCGAGCAGATCGCGACCACCAAGACCCTTCGGCGACGGTTCTTCTCCCTGGCCGGACGGCTCACCCGCTCGGCACGCCGCCTCACCCTGCATCTGCCACAGCGCTGGCCTTGGGAAACCCAGTTCAGTCGCGCCCTGGCACGGCTGCGAGCGATTCCACTCCCAGCCTGACGGCGCCCGTCCGCAACTGACCCGCCATCCGCCCAACCGAACGTCCCCGCAAACTCGCGCCAGTCCGGTCCGCGAGCACCTCTCGCCGCGTCCTCTCCCCGCCATCTCGCCCTACCCAACGTCCCCAGACGGTCACAAGGTCTCCCCGCGGCGGCTGAAGACAGACACCGGCCCCATTTACCCGAATCGTGCCCGGACCATCGCCTCCCTTTGCCCCTCATCACCCATTCTGCTGCTGCAACGTCATACCTTCGGTGGATTCGGGGTAAGGCAACGATTGCCGCCCGCCAGGGAAGAAGACCAGAGAGCTTGCCGGCCGAGGGGTCTTCGAGGTGCCCTAGCAGGATGATGAAACACGGGGTGTGCAAAGGGGCTTCGCCCCTTTGCAAGGAGTCTGAGGGTTTCCCCCAGAGATGACTATTCCCCCCTTCCTGGCCAGGAAGGGGGCCAGGGGGATGATCGGGAAGGTCTTTCAACACCCTGAGAGGGAGAAAGACCAGGGAGCTTGCCAGCTGAGGGGAGGACCCCACCCCAGATCTTTCGCCCCGTCCTCAAAAGACATCGGCTAGAGATCAAAAGAAGCCCCAGGCCATGAAGGCCCGGGGCTCGCGAGATGGCCTGTAAGCCGAGTTCTGTACCCGGTGGGCCAGCGGTTTACATCCGAAGACTTCGTCCCAAATGACCCGCCGGGCGGCGACCATCTATCTAGCCCTTCCATTGCTGGAAGGGTCGAGCGGCCAACCCGGGGATGGTCGGGCGCCCTTGTCCCCCTATTTGGCCTTGCACCGGATGGGGTTTGCCCTGCCCCCGATGTTGCCATCGGGGCGGTGAGCTCTTACCTCGCCTTTTCACCCTTATCCATCCATTGCTGGAAGGACGGTGTGTTTTCTGTGGCACTTTCCGTCGGGTCACCCCGCCCCGCCGTTAGCGGGCATCCTGCCCTGTGGAGCTCGGACTTTCCTCTGTCCCGCACGAAGCGGGAAAGCGGTCGCCCAGCCATCTCGCGCGGTCACCATTTTAGCACGGTCAGTCGACGAGTTCGACCGAGTCGTCCATCACTACGATGCGGGAGACCTGCTCCTCCAGAAGTGCCTGCCGCTCCAGCATGTCCAGCGAGTCCCATCGGTCCAGCGTGCCCGGGCTTTCGGTGACGCTCTTGGCAGTGCTCAGGGCCTGGCGGGTCGCGTCCAGCTCCTTCAGGTACTCTCCGACCACCTTGAGGGTGATCTCTCCCATCGCGGCCCGCCGCATGGCGCCCAGGAACCGGCGCTCGGCGTTCCGCACGCGATCCTCCCGTGCTTTGAGAACCGCGGCTCTGCGGTCGCTGGCCCTCGCGGCGTCCGCGTCGCCCCGGGCCGCCCTGGCCTCGGCCACGAGCGTGAGCTGCGACAGCACAGTCGCCTCCAGAAGCGGAGCTCGCCACGTGTGGTACTTGCAGATGCTCTGGTTATTGCGTGACTGGCACTGGTAGTAGCGGTAGACCTGGGACGCCCGGCGCCGGTCCTTGAGTCTCCACGACTGACGCCTGGTAACGCCCATCATCTTGTTGCCGCAATAGCCGCAGTATGCCAGCCCGGACAGCAGGAACGGCTCGGCGCTCATGACCCGGCCGGACGGTCTCCTGGCGGCGGTCTGGTCCTGCGCGGCGCGGAACACGTCCCGCGGGATTATCGGCTCGTGAACCCTCGGGACGATCATGCCGAACCTGGCGTAGGTACCGATGTAGGCCGAGTTCTTGAGGATGTCTCGGACGGTCGTCATGTTCCACCTGCCGTTGCGTCTGGTGGAGATGCCGCGCTCGTTGAGATGCTGGACGATGAGCCGGAGGCCCAGGCCGTCCTTCGAGTAGAGGCGGTACATGAGCTCGACGACGACGGCCTCGTCCTTCACGACCTCGAGCGCTCCGCCGCTGCCGACGCGATAGCCGTACGGCGGTCTGCCGAGCGCCTGCCCGTTCAGCGCACGGGTACGCATCGACTCTCTCACGCTCGCGCTGCGTGTCCGCGAGACCCCCTTCACCCCGAATATCCGGAAGGCGTTCTGAAGCGGGTCCGGGAGATCCACGTCGGCGCAGGCGACCCTGGCGCCCATGCCCTCCAGGGCGACCATGGCTCGTCCGACCGACTCCAGGTCGGGCGCGAGGTGAGCGGCGTCGGGGACAACGGTGAGGAACTCGCTCCCCGAGGACCGCATGAACTCGATCATAGCCTGGTAGCCGGGTCGCTCGACATGGCCGGACTCCGCCGAGTCGCTGAAAACGCAGACGAGCTGGTGGTTGTTCTCGTAGCAGAAGTCTTCGAGGTCCTGACCGAAGTCAACCGGGGTGTCCGGCCGGCCGGCCCTGATGAGGAAGTAGCCTATGGCCCGCATCGCCCGTGCTACACCGGGTAGACGATTCGCCGGCAGCTATTGCACTGCACGGCGGTGCTGCCGTTCTTGGCACGCTGGAGGTCGTTGATCGGCAGCGAAACGCGGCAGCCCTGGCACTGGCCCCGCTCGACCCTGACGACGGCGAGACCGGCCTTGCTCTTGAGCAGGGACTCGTACAGGGCCAGCGACTGGGGCGGGATCGGCTGCACCGCCGCCGAGCGCCTCGCCGCGAGCTTCTCCAGGTCGGAAGAGAGCGTCGCTTCCTCCTTCAGCAGGACCTCGCGCTCCGACGTCCTCGCAGCTTCGAGCTGCTCAAGGGCCGTCTTCGCGGACTTGAGCGACTCCCGGACGTCGTCGAGCTGGAGCATCGCCTCCAGCAGCCTCTCATCCTGCTCGTTGCGCTGCTTCTGGAGGGACACACGCTCCATCTCCAGCCCCGACAGCTCGCGGGTGTTGCTTACGGTTCCCCCGTACAGCCTTTCTTCGACGGCGCGAGACTTGTCCGCGAGTGCCTGTTGGGCATGGTCCTCGCCTCGATGCGCGGCCGTCGCCTGCGGCAACCTGGCTTCGATGTCTGCCACCCGTTTCGTCGCGGCGACGACCTCGGAGTCGTCGGCCAGCCTGGCCCGCACTTTGGACAGCGACTTCTCCAGCGAGGAGATCGCCGTGTCCGTCTCCTGGAGCTCGAAGAGCTGTTTGATCAGGTGCATAGTTGTCGCGGCCTGGAGTCCATGTGTGAAGGGGTCGGGAAACCCCGGCAGGGGTACCATTCTAGACCAGGTGGTGGCCCGCCGCCTAGAGCAGGTACCGGTAAGGGCAGGGTCTCTTGACTGTCGGTGGACCGCCTGGATGCACGCCGTGGTTCGAGAGTCTCGGCGGGATTGGAGTTCGCCACGGACAGCGGGCGCACGACCGTTGGTCCTGAGCTTGTCGAAGGACTCTTCTAGATTGACTCTACAAAGACCCTGCCGCCTCCCGTCTTGGGGTGCCCGCCTGTTCCCGCCCACCCGGCGGGTAAGACCGGCAGCTATGAAGACCGGGAGGGGCGACTTGCAAAAGGCGACGCCGCCAGAGATTCAGGGGCACCCCTCCGTCTTAGGCGGACCGCGAAGGGGGCCCTGCCCCCTTCGGAAACCCCCGGGCTGGCCGGGACTTATGGGGCGATTGGCTACCGCACCCTGATGCCGGAGCTTGCCGGACGGCTCCTCCACTCTGACGTTGCAAAGACCCTGCCGTAGGGGCCGTTCCGGCCGGGGGTTTGTCTTACGCCGTGCGAGACGAAGCAGCCAGAAAGGGACACCAAGCGGGACCGCAGGCTCGAATCGTTCCCTTCTACCAGGACCAGAGGGCCGGAAACGTCTGGAAGCAGGGTCGGGCGTGTGATAGCGTGAAAGCTAACAAGGCACACGAGGGAGATTCGACGGGAGGGGCGAAGATGGCCACCACCGTTGGGGGGCGTCCCAAGACCAAGATTATATGCACGCTGGGCCCGTCTACCGACTCCGACGAGTGCATAGAGGCCCTGATGGATCACGGGATGAGCGTGGCCCGGCTGAATCTGTCCCACGGCTCCCTGGAGGGCCACGCGAAGGCGATCGACAGGATACGCGGCCTGTCGGCTCGGAAGGGCGTGCCGGTCGGGATCATGGTGGACCTTCCGGGCGCCAAGTACCGGACTGGGCCCGTCGAATCCGGATCGGCCGAGTTGCGGCGCGGCGATGTCGTGACGCTCACGAGCCGGGAGGTTGCGGGGTCCGCACGCTGCATCGGGGTCCGCCCGGCTGGCATCCATAGAGACGCCACTGTAGGCTGCCCGGTGCTCGTCGACGACGGGCTGATCGAGCTCAAGACCCTGGAGGTCCGCGGCGAGGATGTCCACTGCGAGGTGATAGCCGGAGGGACGCTGACCGAGCTCCGTGGCGTGACGGTCCCTGGGAAGACGCCGTCGCTCGCGTTCCCGGACGAGCAGACGCTCCGGGCCATCGACTTCGCGGCCGAGTCGGACGTCGACTTCGTGGCCGTGTCGACCGTCACCCAGGCCGACGACGTGAATGTCGTTAGGGGGCTGCTCAACGAGAAGGGGGTCTCGCCCCCTATTATCTCGAAGATCGAGAGGGCCGCGGCGCTCGAGAACTTCGCCGACATCCTGGACCGCAGCGACGCCATCATGGTGGCCCGCGGCGACATGGGCGTCGACGTGCCGCTGGCGAAGGTCCCCGTGATCCAAAAGAGGCTGATAGCGCTGTGCAATATCGCTGGGAAGCCCGTGATCACGGCTACCCAGATGATGGACTCGATGATCAGGTCACCGGTCCCGACCCGCGCCGAGGTGACCGATGTCGCCAATGCAATCTTCGACGGCACCGACGCTGTGATGCTGTCCGGCGAGACGTCCGTCGGCCGGTACCCGGTCGAGGCTACCGAGATGATGGCGAAGGTGGCCCACGAGGCCGAGGCTGGGCTCCCCTACGAGACTATGCTCGTGGAGAAGCGGCCCCGCCATGAGAGGAAGACCGACGACGCCATCGCGTACGACGCCGTTCGGACCGCACACCAGCTCAACGCCGCGTTGATAGTGGCCTTTACTGAGTCCGGTGGTACCGCCGGCAGAGTCTCGAAGTACCGGCCCGAAGCCCCGATCCTCGCCCTGGTCTCCAACGAGCTGGTCCAGCGGACCCTTACGCTCCGGTGGGGCGTCACGCCTGTGCCGGTGGAAGGGCTGCACACGGTCGAGGACTTCTTCGAGAGCGGCGAGGAGCAGGCGGTGAGGGTCGCCGGCCTGACGGAGGGAGCCCTGGTCGTCCTCGTGGCAGGGGTGCCGATCGGCGTTCCCGGGGGCACGAACCTGCTCAGGGTCCTGACCATCTCGGGCTCGCGGTAGCTTTCCCGGCCGGGCCGTCGTGTTCTACCCCTTCCTAACTTTCCCCTGCGACGGGAAAGTGTTTCTTGAGCCGATCTCGCCCGCGACATGACCTCGTCTGCCCGCCAGTCCGACCTCGTGCTTCGAAACGCCCGCGTTCTGACGATGGACCCGCGCCGTCCGGCGGCCGGGGCCGTGGCGGTCCGGCAGGGCAGGGTGGTCTGGGTGGGCGCCGACGGGGACCTGGCAGGCTCGGTTCCGGCGGGCGCCAGGGTGATCGACTGCGGGGGCGCCACTCTGCTTCCGGGGTTCGTCGACGCCCACTGCCACGTCCTGGCGTATGCGGCCAGTCTGCTTGCGGTCGACTGCTCCCCGGACGTGGCCGGGTCGATCGCGGATATCGTGGACGCCATTCGAGTCAGGGTTCGATCGACTCCGCCGGGGAAGTGGATCAGGGCCGCGGGCTACGACGAGGTGCTGCTCGACGAGGGCCGTCATCCAACCCGGCTGGACCTGGACGAGGCCGCTCCGAACCATCCGGTGAGGCTGAATCATGGCTCGGGCCACGCGTGCGTGCTCAACAGTATGGCGCTGTCCCAGGCGGGCATATCGTCTTCCACGCCGGAGCCGGCCGGTGGCGTCATAGATCGCGAGGTCGAAACGGGCGACCCGGCCGGCCTCCTTCTGGAGATGGACGAGTTTCTCGCGGGCAGGATTCCGCCCCTGGGCGAGGCGGAGCTCCGGGAGGGCCTTCGAGCGGCGAGCGGTCGGCTGCTCTCGTACGGCGTGACCTCGGTCCATGATGCCACCCACTCCAACTCTCCCGGCCGGTGGGACCTTCTGTCCGAGGCCAGGTCCAGCGGGGCGTTCGTGCCGAGGGTCACGATGATGATGGGTGCGGCTTACATCGACGAGTTTCGGGGGCGTCGGTTCGCATCCGGGCCTGTCGGCGCCGATGTTGACGTAGGCCCGGTCAAGATCATGCTGACCTCCGCCGGAGGTGAGCTGACTCCCTCGCCCGACGAGTTACGGAACATCGTCCGCCGCGCTGACAAGGCGGGATGGCAGGTAGCGCTCCACGCCGTCGATGCAGAGGCCGTCGACGCAGCGGTCGAGGTGCTCCTGGAGTCGAGTGGCGCTGCGACGGGTCGGCGCCACCGGATCGAGCACCTTGCCGAGTGCTCGGACCAGACTCTGGGAAGGCTCAAGGGGTCAGGCATCGTGGTGGTGACGAACCCGGCGTTCATTCACTACCGGGGCCGGCGCTATCTCCGGGCGGTGGAAACCGGGAAGCTGGGTCGGCTCTACCGCTTCGGCTCGCTCTTGCGGGTCGGCGTGACCGTCGCGGCCGGGTCTGACGCGCCGGTGGTGGAGCCCAACCCGTTGGCGGCGGTGGCGGGCGCGGTTACGCGCAGGGTTCGCCCTGCACCCTCAACGCGGGGCGAACTGTCCAGGATCGGCGAACAAGGCAGGGCTCGCCCTGCACCCTTAGCTGGGGGCGAACCGTCCACGATCGGCGAACCAGAAGGGGTGCCGGTCATGGAGGCGCTTCGAATGTGCACCGCGAGCGCAGCGTGCGCGGCTTTTCAGGAGGGCGACCGCGGCTCCATCGAGGTACGGAAGCTGGCGGACATGGTGCTCCTGGACTGGGACCCGACCAGGGTGGAGCCGGACGAGCTGTCCAGCATTCAGGTGCTGATGACTGTCCTGGGAGGTAAGGTCGTGTGGGAGCGGTAGGCCGCGAGCCTCATCGCCCCTCCCCAGATTCTTGTATCTTACAACTTGGCATGTCGGAGCTTGGGTGAGTAGTGGTGGTGTGTGTGGACGGGAGGCCCTCCGCCTCCCGATTACCACGGTGTACGTCTGGGAGACATCCGCCACCCAGGGTGTTTTGTACCGCCCGCCCGCCCTCAGGAGTCTTGTCTATTGGGGGCGCCCCCGAGCCCCCGCGAATGGGGAGGCCCTTCGCCTTCCCAGATTCTTGTATGTTACAACTTGGCATGTCGGAGCCTGGGTGAGTAGTGGCGGTGTGCGAGGGCGCACGGCCGTGCGCCCTTGCCGGCTAGCCCCTCCGGGTGAGGACGTACTCAAGGAGGTCCTCGAGCGAGGCGCGGTGGGGGTTCGGCTCCAGCTTCTGCAGGCAGGAGCGGGCTGTTGCGCAGAAGTCCTGTGCGATCCTGTGGGCGTCCTCGAGCACCGACGAGCTCTGGACCATCTCGACGGCCTGACTGAGCTGCTCCTCGCGCTCCGGGTCCTCGAAGTAGGAGACGATCGGGTTGTTGTGGGGATAGCGCTCGATGGCGATGATGGTGGGCAGCGTAGCGACCCCCTGGACAAGGTCGCTGCCGACGGGCTTGCCGGCGTCCTCCCGCGTCGCCTCGAAGTCGAGGATGTCGTCCATGATCTGGAAGGCCATGCCCAGGTTGCAGCTGTACTCTCTGAGCGCCACCACCACGTCCTCGGGGGCACCGCTCAGGATCGCCCCGGACTCTCCGGCGGTCGTGAACAGCGACGCGGTCTTCTTGTAGATGCGGTCCATGTACTGCTGGCGGGTCACGCGCCAATCGTAGGTCCCGGCAAGCTCCGACAGCTCCCCCGCGGACAGCTCCATGATCGTCTCGGAGAAACGGCGGATCACCCGTATGTCGCCGGTGTCGCAGACGTAGGTGGCCGAGGTGGCGAACACGTAGTCGCCGAGCAGGACCGCCACGTTGCGCCCCCAGAGGTTGCTCGCAGTCGCGGCGCCCCTGCGGATGTCGGAGTTGTCCACTGTGTCGTCGTGGATCAGCGTGGCGATGTGCAGCAGCTCGACCGCGACGGCCATCGTCTCGCTCTTCGATCCGTTGTTCTGGTGGAACCCCGAGGCCAGCAGGGTTATCGCCGGTCGCAGCCGCTTGCCGCCGGTCTCCAGGACGTGGTCGATCAGGCCGGACATCTCCTCGGAGGCCGACCTGGCAAGGCCACTGAGCCTCAGCTCGACCCGCGCGAGCGGCTCTTGTATGACGTCGTATATCGAAGTGGCCTGCACGTGACGCTTTCCTCGCCTTCGGGACCCTAGCAGGGTGTTGAACACCCTTTCGACCATCCCCCTGGCCCCCTTCCTGGTCAGGAAGGGGGAGAAATCATGTCTGAGGGACACCCTCAGACTCCCGGCAAAAGGGCTTCGCCCCTCTGCACACCGCATATTCCATCGTCTTGCTAGCTGCCGATCTCCGCGGTCTCCCGCTCGATGACCGCCTCGTCGAGTTTCGTGAACAGCGGCTCCGGAGTCTCCAATACGTCGCCGGGCTTCAGATCGGATCGATCCCAGGTCCAGCCGGACTCCTGAAGGTCGCCCTGACGGCCGAGCATCCGGTGCAGCTTCTCCGAGCTGAACGGCAGGAACGGGTAAAGGGCGACCTTCAGGCAGTTGATTACCGAGAGGCCGACCCACAGGGTCGTGGCCGCGTCCGCTTTGTCGGTCTTCATCGCCCGCCACGGCGCCTTGCGGTCGAGGTATTTGTTGGCCGACTGGGCGAGTCCCATCGCCGAGCCCAGGGCGCTCCGGAACCTCGCCTGGCCGAGGCTGCTCCCTACGTCGTCGAGGGTCCGAGCCGCCGTCGCAAGCAGCTCCTCGCTCAGGTCGTCCAGGACGCCGGGCTCCGGAATCTTCCCGTCGAAGTTCCTGAATGTGATGGTAAGGACGCGATGGACCAGGTTGCCGTAGGTGGCGACGAGCTCGTCGTTGTTGCGGCGCACGTACTCCTTCCAGCTGAAGTCGGAGTCGCTGGTCTCCGGCATGTTGGCGGCGATGACGTACCTGAGCGAGTCGGGGTCGTAACGGTCCAGGTATTTTGGCAGCCAGACCGCCCAGTTGCGGCTGGTCGAGAGCTTCAGACCCTCCAGGTTGAGGTACTCGTTGGCGGGCACGTCGTAGGGTAGGTTCAGGCCTCCGTACCCCATCAGGATCGCCGGCCAGAGGAGGGTGTGGAAGGTGATGTTGTCCTTCCCCATGAAGTAGTAGGCTCGGGCATCCGGCTTCCAGAAGGCCTCCCACCTGTCGGGCTCGCCGCGGTTCTGCGCCCACTCCTTTGACGCCGACAGGTAGCCTATGACCGCCTCGAACCAGACGTATATCCGCTTGTCCTCGTACCCGTCCAGTGGGACCGGCACCCCCCAGTCGATGTCCCTGGTGATCGCCCGATCCTTGAGTCCGCCCTCTAGGAAGCCGCGGGTGAAGTTCTGGACGTTCGGCCGCCAGTGGGTCTGTCCTTGCACCCACTCCTTCAGCCGGTCCTCGAACGCGCTCAGCTTGAGGAAGAAGTGCCGGGTCTCCCGGATCACCGGCGGGTTGCCGCACAGACGGCAGGTCATGCTGATGAGGTCCTGGGGGTCGAGGGTTCGTCCGCAGCTCTCGCACTGGTCGCCCCGCGCGGCGTCGTAGCCGCAGTGGGGACAGGTACCCTGCACGTAGCGGTCCGCCAGGAAGCGGGCGTCGGTCTCGCAGTACGGCTGGAGCATCGTGTCTTCGTAGATGTAGCCGTTCTTCTGGAGCTTCAGGAACATGTCCTGGGCCACGGCCGCGTGGTTGTCGGTATGGGTGGAGGTGAACAGGTCGAAGCTGATGCCGAGGCGCTGCCAGTCGTCGAGGAACTCGGCCTGGTACTCACTGTAGACGTCTTCGGGGGATACCCCGCGGTTCTGGGCCTCCAGCGACACCGGGGTGCCGTGGGCGTCGCTCCCGGACACCATCAGGACCTCGTTCCCCACCATTCTGTGGTAGCGCGCGAAGATGTCGGCTGGCAGGTAGGTGCCCGCCACGTGGCCGAGGTGTATCGAGCCGTTGGCGTAGGGCCAGGCAACGGCCACAAGGATGCGCTCAGACATTCGAGGTTCCCCTGGATCGCGGGCGTTGACCGATAGTAAATGCTATCACAATCGGTTACGGCGCGGGTCCCGCCTCGCCGCCGCCGGAGGCCTTTCTTGAGTCGAGCAACAGGCGGTAGACGGCGCTCTTTGGGAGTCCGGTGAAGATGGCGGCTGCCGCGACCGCGTCCCTGTCCGTGAAGCCGTCCGCCCGAAGCTTTTCGAGAGCATCCAGCGCCGCCTTCTCCTTCTCGCGACGGCCTCCTTCGTCAGAGACGGCGCCCTCGATCACCAGCGTGAACTCCCCCCTCGGCTCGGGGAACCGGTCGAGCGCCTCGGATATGACTCCCCGGAACACCTCCTCGTGGAGCTTGGTCAGCTCCCGGCAGACGGCGATGCGGCGGTCGCCCAGCGCATCCAGGAGGTCGGTCAGCGCGCCTCTGAGTCGATGGGGCGTTTCGAGGGCGACGAGCGTGCGGGGATCGCCGGCGAGAGCGTCCAGCAGCCGCCTCCGCTCGCCCTTCTTCCGCGGCAGGAACCCGAGGTAGACGAACTCGCCGACCGGGAGGCCGGAGACCGCGATGGCGGTGGTGACGGCCGAGGGTCCGGGCACGGGGACGACCGGGATGCCGTTCTCGGCCGCGGCCCGTACAAGCTCGGAGCCGGGGTCGTTGATCCCGGGCATCCCGGCGTCGGATACCAGGGCGACGTCCCCTTGTTCCAGCGCGTCCAGAAGCTCGGGCAGCTTGGACTCCCGGTTGCTCTCGCGGTAGCTGGTGAGACGGGTCTTGATGTCGTACCGCGCGAGCAGCTTGCGGGTGACCCGGGTGTCCTCGGCCGCGATCAGGTCGACCTCGCGCAGGACCCGCAGGGCGCGCTGGGAGATATCCTCGAGGTTGCCGATAGGGGTCGCAACGATGTATAGGGAGGGCATAGGGTGCGGCGGCGACCGACTAGGCCTTCAGGATCTCACGTCGGGCGAGGACGCGCTCCATTAGCGGGGGCATCCCCAGCTCCCGGGAGATGGCCAGGGCCTCGTCCAGCAGGGCGGTCGCCTTCGCACCATCAGGGTTGCCATCGCGCTCTAGCAGGGCCTCGGCGTAGTCGCAGCAGCACCACGCCAACCAGGGTCGGAAGCCAGTCTTTCGGCAGAAGGCCAGTGCGTCCTCGAAGTGGTTCGCCGCCTGGTCGAGCCTCCCTATGGTGTGGGCTAAAAGGCCCAGCAGTTGGGATGACGGCATCAGCCAATTCAAGACCGCATGCTCAGCCAGATGAGCGTATTGATCGGCAGCGCCGGAAACATCCTTTTGCTGAATGGCTATCAGAGCCAGCCCGCTCCTGGCCAAGGTAACATACAGCGGGTTGGCGGAGCCCGACGTCAGAATGGTGCGAGCCGCCTCCTCGGCGGCCTCGAAGAGGTCCTGCGTGCCACGTGCCCGCTCTGCCAGAGGCACGGCAAACGCGAGCCACGCTAGTACCTGGTTCGACCCAGAGACTGTCCTAGCCTCCAGCAGCCGATCCAGGTACCTCCGGCCTTCATCAAACTCGCCAGAGCAATACTCCGCGTAGACTCGCCCTACAAGGGCGACGGGATCGTAGGGTGAGAGTTCCAGGCCACGAAGGGAACTTTCCCTGGCATCCAGCCAGCGCCCCTCTGTGGTGTAGACGACAGCCGCCACTCTGTACCCAATGGAATGTCTGCGCTTGTCACGCACCTTCTGTGCCGTCTCCAGGCAAGAGGTGGCGCTGCGTTTCAGGGCGGCGGTGTTACCAGCAATCAGTGCCGCGACAGCAGCGTAGAAGTGGCACATGGCCTCAGTCTGGTGGTCCTGCATCCGTTGGGCAAGCTCCAGCGCCAACAAGAGCTTTTCCCTCGCCTCCTCGAACTTCAGCCAGAAGAAGTCAAGGTAATATTGGCCGAGCAGAGTGCGCATCTCCAGGTGCGGATTCTTTTCCGTGCGGGCGATGACCAGGGCCCGGTCCAGGGCCTGCCGCGCGTCCTCGGAGCGGGCCTCGTTAACGCCCAGGAACGTACCGTAGGTGGACAGCAGCTGCCCGGCCTGAAGGGAGTCGGACGGCAACAGCTCAACCGCACGGCCCAGCAGGTCGCTGGCGCCAGTAAGCCCTTGCTCCATGTCGTCGGCGGCCGGGATCTCGGCTATCGCGACGGCCCTGGCCACGTCGCCTGATTCGACGTAGTAGTCGAAGGCACGGGTCAGGTTCGCCAAAGCCTCCTTCCACTGGGACACGGCCCCCTGGGCCCGGCCCAGGCCGTCCAGCAGTGCCGCCTTTGTCGCGTCCATGGCCTCGTCGCTCGTGGCGGCCAGGCCCCTCTGGAAATGGCCCAAGGCGTCCTCGTAGGCGTAGGCGGCGAGAGCGGCGCGCCCCGCCATCAGTGAGTATTCGACGAGCTTGTCGGCGCCCAGCACCGTCTGGGCCTCGGCGAAGTGGTGGGCCAACTCGGCGGCGCGGTCCTCGGCGCGGCCGCCGTATAGCGATTCGAGAGTCTCGGCGATGCGGGCGTGCAGGCGGACGCGCCGGGTCAGGCTGAGGTCGTCGGTGAGGGTCTCCTGGAAGAGGGCGTGGGCGAACTGATACCTGCCGGCGGTGGTCCGCATCTCCTCGATGACGCGGGCGGTCAGGGCCTCCTCCAGGGCGTCGAGGACCATGCCCTCGGTCATCTCTTCCATGAGGGGAGCGAGCTGCCGAAGCTCGAACTCGCGGCCTACAACGGCGGCCACGGTCAGGACCTCGTTGCAGCGCTGGGAGAGGCGGTTGAGTCTGCGGCCGATCACCTCGCGGACGCCCTCGGGTATCCGGATGACCCAAGAGTCGCGCTCGACGGCCTTCTCAGTGGTCAGGTCCCCCTCCTGGACCAGCAGCCGGACGACCTCTGTGACGAACAGGGGGTTGCCCTCGGTCTCGGTGTGGACGGCCGTGACCAGTCCCTTGGGCGGCTCGACGCCGGACGTCAGAGAGATGAAATGGCCGATGTCCTCCGCGGTGAGCCCGCGTAAGAGAACCCTGGTGAACAGCCGCTCCCTGGTCAGCTCGGCCAGGGTCTCGGCAAGTGGGTGCTGTCTGCTCAGCTCCACGTCGCGGTATGTGCCGACCACCAGTACGCGGGCGTTGCCCAGCTCCCTGGCAACGAATTGAAGGAGCCCCAGCGAGGCGTCGTCCGCCCAGTGCAGGTCGTCGAGCACCAGCATCAGGGGGCGGCTGCGGGAAGCGGCCTTGAGGAAGGTGGCCACAGAGTCCAATAGACGGAACCGGGCCTCGTCCCTGCCCACTTCCGGCGGCGGTTCCAGCCCCGGGAGTGCGTCTCTGACATCGGGAACGATCTCGGCGATGACCGCGGCGGCCGAGCCCAGGTCGCTCCTTAGCTCGCTCGCGTCTCGCTCGTGTACGTAGTCCCTGATCGCCTGGACCCAGGGCCAGTAGGGCGGCACACCCTGCTCTTCGTAGCACCGGCCCCACAGCACCTTCATGCCCCGCAGTCCGGCGAAGGTCCTCAGCTCCTCTGCCGTTCGAGTCTTTCCGATCCCGGGCTCGCCGACCAGGGTGACCATGCGGCCCTTGCCCGAAAGAGCGTCCTCGAGCGCGGCCTTGAGCTCGCCCAGCTCCGCCTTTCGGCCGACGAAGACGCCCCCGGCCAGGCTGTCGAGGACGTTTTGCTGCTGCTCGTCCGGGGCTTCTGTCGCGGACGGGTCTATCGCCTCCAACGCCTTCAGAACGTCGGAGGCGGAGTCCGGCCGCTCGGCGGGGTCCTTGGCCAGAAGCCTGAGGATCAGGGCCTCCAGCGGCTTGGGACAGGTCTGGCAGTGCCAGGACGGGGCGACCGGCGCGGTGTTGATGTGCTGACCGATTATTGCGACATGGTCGTCGCCGAGGAACGGCGGACGGCCTGTAACCATCTCGTAGAGCATTGCTCCGAGGGAGTAGAGGTCGGACCGGGGCGTCACCTCGCCGCCGAGGGCCTGCTCCGGGGGCATGTAGGAGAACGTCCCCACCATCATCCCCTGCTGGGTGAGGCGCGACCTGTCGACCGCCACCGCCAGCCCGAAGTCGCCGATCTTGGCGACGCCGTCCTCCGTGAGCCAGACGTTGCCCGGCTTGAGGTCTCGATGGACTATGCCCCGGCTGTGGGTGAACTCCAGGCCGCGGCACGTGGCACGGGCGATGTCGATGGCCAGCTCCAGCGGGATGCGGTTGTCAGGGGCCTTCTCTACAAGCCCCTCCACGTCTCCGCCACCCATCAGCTCGGTGACCATGTAGGGAGCGCCGTCCTCCTGTCCCAGGTCGAAGACGGTGACTACGTGCGGGTGGGCACCCAGCCGGCCCATGGATTGGGCTTCCCTGGAGATGCGCTCTCTGCCCGAGTCGTCCAGACCCTCCGTCTTTATCAGGGCGAAGGCGACGTCGCGGTCGAGCGTCGTGTCATGAGCGAGGTAGACCTGCTTCTTACCGCCCTCTCCCAGGAACTTTCGGATCTGGTAGCGGCCGCCGTCGAAGCAGGTGGGCAGATCGCCGCTCGGCTCGGGGGCACGCTCGGGCAGGGGTGGCGAAGACGCGATGGGCTCGGCTTCCGCCACCGGGCGGCCGCAGGAGTCGCAGAACCGCGCGTCGGCGGCGAGAGCCCGGCCGCATCCGGCGCACTCCAGGGGCAGCGGCGTGCCACACGCTCTGCAGAAGCGAGAGTCGGCGAGATTCTCCTGTCCGCAGCCCTGGCAGTTCATCGCGGTCAGGTTAGCAGCGGCACCGGAGACCGTCAACGAGGGAGCGCCTGGGCCCGCGGCGATTGTCGCTCCTGAGAAAGTCCAGTACAATGCGGCGGCGAGCCGCCGCGGTGCAGCGAGTCACCGCAAGGACTCGTTTTGAGGTTGCCCCCTCTGAATCTCCCCCTGCGAGGGGGAGAGGATAGTAGGGGCCCCTTCTCGAGGAGGACAGGAGAATAGGGACCCCTTCGAGCGGGGAACGAGTCACCGTAAGGACTTGCTTTGAGGGTTCGCCCCCTCTGAATCTCCCCCTGCGAGGGGGAGAGGATTATTGAGACTCTTTTCACAAGTAAGGACATGAACGAAGCGTTGACACCGGAGCAATCGGAGCTCGTCGACAAGGCCGCCTCGGTAGCCAGGAAGTGTCTGGAGCCGCGAGCCTCCGGCTACGACGAGTCGGCCAGCCACCCCTGGGAGAGCTGGCACGACCTCTGGGAGCACGGGTTCCTGGGCGCCGCCGTGCCCCAGGAGTACGGCGGTCTGGGTCTTGACATGCTCACCTATATATCCGTCGTCGAGAAGCTTGCGGCCGGATGCACCAACTCGACGATGACCCTGCACATGCACTCGGTGGTCCAGATGTTCATCGACGCCCTGATGACCGAGGAGCAGAAGGCGGCCCTCTATCCGGACGTGATCGACGAGGGCAGGCTTTTCGGAAGCTGGGGCAGCGAGCCGGACGACAGGGGAGGGTCCGTCGTCAGGGGGACGGTGCTCTCCCGCCGGGACGGAGAGGACGCGGGATACGTCGTCTCCGGGCGGAAGCACTTCTGCACGATGGCCGGCGCGGCGTTCCGCTACATGGTCCACTGCAACGTCGACGGCTACGACGGTCCCCAGGGCTATCAGCTCGTCCTGATCCCGAAGGACACGCCGGGGATCCAGGTGACCGGCGGCTGGAACACGCTGGGGATGCGGGCCACTGTGAGTCCCGGCGTCTCGTTCGAGGAGTGCCTCGTGTCTCAGGACGCGCTCCTGGGGAGGCCCGGCGAGGCCCTGACGGTGGGCGTGATGGAGGCCTTCGGGCTCGGGTACGCCGCGATCTACATCGGTGCGGCCCAGAGGGCGTTGGACTTCACGGTGGACTACTTGAAGACCCAGCGGCGCGGCAGCGAGACGGAAACGCTCGCGTACGGCTCGGCGGTGCAGAATTATGTCGCCGAGATGACGATGGCGTTGGAGGGGGCCAGGCAGGTGCTGTATCAGTCGGCCGCCCGGTGGGCCGGCGCCGATCCCCAGGGCCGGGCGGTGCTGGCGGCGCGCGCCAAGCTGCCGGCAACGCAGGCCGCGCTGATGGTCACATCGAGGTGTCTGGAGACTGTCGGAGGCCGCAGCGCTCACCGGCACTTCCCGCTGGAGCGCCTATTCAGGGATGTTCGGACATCGACGCTGATGCCGCCGAACGTCCAGCGCTCGATCGAGATAATCGGCCGGACTGAGCTGGGCGTCGCCGACGACGTCCTGGACGCCCGCTACTCGTGACCCGCGCTACGTGATCCAGATCACGCCGAAGTGGTAGTCCGCCACCTCGCCAGATTCGTCCGCGACGAAGTTGGACGTTATGTAGCCGCTGGCGCCCTCGAACTGCCCCTCTCCTCCGTCGACCCGCCAGATGATGCAGCCGTGCTGCACCTTCGGGTCCGCGGTCGGCCGCAAGAAGCCCTCGCCGACGGTGCTGAAGCGGAGCTTGTGCTTGCCGTCTCCGAATGTCACCACGCCCGACTCGATGATCGTCTCGTCGGCGACGAAGAAGGCCTCGGAATCGAAGGTGATCTGTCCGCCCGGCACCGGGGCGATCTCGCTGGTCAGTCCGTCGGGCCCCGCCGTGGAGGTGATCGAGACGCTGGACGAGGTCAGGTGCGCCTTCCACATGTTCAGGTGGTCGGAGACCTTGCCTGCGCTGCCGGTCATTCGCGCCGCATAGGTTAGCCGCTTCAAGAAGACCTCCTCGTTTCGGTTGCGGTGGTGAGAGTCCGCGACAGTCTACCAGAAGGGGCCCGGCGCTGGCATGGCAAGTCCCGGGTGGTCCGGATCGGGCTCGCCCACCACCTTTGGGGTGCTCTCTTTCCCGCCCACCCGCCCACAAGGTTTGGGGCACCCCAAACCCCGCAAAGGGGGCATTGCCCCCTTTGGAACCCCTGGCACGCGGACTAGCGAGGGAGCCGCTGGTTGTCTTGACGGAGGCGCTCGGGCTCTCCCCCCCCCCCCGCCCGGCCGGTAAGACCGGCAGCTAAAAGGCTAAGAGGTGGCTCGCTAAGGTCCATACCGCCAAGGGTTGGGGGCACCCCATCCTTCCGCGGAAGGACCGCAAACGAGGCTTTCCCCCCTTTAAGGCTCTCCGCCGTTTCGGAGGATAGCCGCCTCTCCGCGCTTCTCGTCGTCTGGGCGTGACTGAGTGCGGGGGAGGGGAATCCCCATATCGGTTGCGCCGCGGGTGCTTCCTGGCTACTATTGCGGAGCACGACGAAGAAGCGAGGAGGCTCTTTGTGGGAAAGATGCTGGACATCGTCAAGGAGAGAAATCCGGAGCTTGTAAGGACGGCCGTCGAGCTTCATCAGAGCGGCCAAATTCGGCCGGACACGTACGTCGTGGACCTCGACAGAGTCAGAGTCAACGCCAGGCTCGTGAAGGGCTGCGGGGACCGGCTGGGCCTTCGTCTCTACCTGATGACGAAGCAGTGGAACAGGAACCCGTCGATCAACAGGACCCTGGCCGAGGAGGGCCTGGACAAGGCCGTTGCCGTGGACGCCGAGGGTGCGATCATCCTGAACAGACACGGGACGAACGTCAGCCACGTCGGCCACCTGGCTCAAATCCCGAGACACATGACCGAGACCATCATGAGGATGGAGCCGGAGGTCTGGACGGTCTACGGGTATCGCAACGCCGTGTTCGTGTCGGAGACGGCGCAGAGGCTGGGGGTGGAGCAGAACCTGCTGTTGAAGGTGGTCGGTCCGGACGACATGGCCTACACCGCCCAGGAGGGCGGCATCCCGCTGCGAGACGTCGTAGAGGTGGGGAGGAGAATCAGGGACCTCCCGTCGGTCTGGGTCGTGGGGGTGACCGGGTTTCCCACGATGACCTACGACTTCGACTCGCGCTCGATCCGGCCGCTTCCGAACATGGCGTCGATCGCCCAGGCGGCGAAGACGCTCGAGTCCGAGCTCGGGATCGAGATAAGACAGATCAACTGCCCCGGGACGTCCTCGTGCGAGTCGATGGAGGTAATCAGCAGGAGCGGGGGCACCGACGCCGAGCCGGGCAGCAGCCTCTGGGGGATGGCTCCTCAGCAGCTCTTCGGAGGCGACGTCGGGACGCCCGCCCAGGTCTACGTTACCGAAGTGTCGCACTACGCCAGCGACCGCGTCTGCGTCATCGGCGGGGGGTTCTACCCCGACAGCAGGGTGGAGGCCTGGGAGATCGACGAGGCCTTCGTGGGAAGCTCGCCCGAGACGATACTCGAGGACAGGGTGAGGGCCGAGGCGCCCGAATCGAACTGGATGGACTACTACGCCTGGCTCTATCCGGGTGCCGGCCGGCCGCTCAACGCGGGCGACAGCGCGGTCTACTTCTTCCGTCCGCAGATCTTCTTCACTCGAGCGTCGCACGTCGCGACGGTCAACGGCATCAGCGACGGCTCTCCGAAGGTGGAGGCGATCTACGACCGGGGGAACCACCTGGTGTCGGGGTCGTAGATCGAGAGCGGCGCCCCACCCTGGCCTTCCAGGGCGGGGGAGAGGGATTTTCCAAGAGGACCCCTCCATGTGCGGCGCGCGCCCTCCCCAAGATGAAAATTTAGGACTTCTGAGGGACACCCTCAGACTCCCGGCGAGGGCTTGCCCTCTGCACACCCCGTCCTGTTGTCATTCTGAGCCGCGGCGAAGAATCTGGGGAGGGGAGCTCCTCCCGCGCCTACACCCGATCGAGCCCTACCCCGGGATCAACATGTGTTTGACTTCTGAGGGACACCGTCAGACTGCGGGCAAAGGGGCGGAGCCCCCTTGCGCACGCCTTCCCCGACGGGGTGACGACGGTGCTGGACCGAGAACCCGCCCGGTTGAGGTCTAGAAGGTCAGGATAGTGCGGGCGGCGACGCCCTTGTTCATGTCGTCGAACGCCTCGTTGATCTCTTCTAGCGGCCTGAACTTGGTGGCAAGCTCGTCCAGCTTCAGCCGGCCGTCGAGGTAGAGATCCAGGAGCCAGGGGAAGTCGATGCGGGGCCGTCCGGCTCCATAGAAGGTGCCCAGGAGGGACCGTCCCCAGAAAAGCGCCCGGCCGGGTACGGAGATGTCGCCCTCTTCCGGCGGCACCCCGACCATGACCGTGGTGCCTCCGGGGTGGGTCGACTCGAAGGCCTGCCGCACGGTCTGGGGGAATCCGATCACCTCGAAGGCGTAGTCGACCCCGCCGTCCGTGATCTCGATGACTCGCCGGACCGGGTCCTCCTTTTCGGCGTTCACGAGATGGGTCGCGCCGAACTCCCTCGCCTTGCTGAGCTTGAACCCGATCTTGTCGACGGCGATGATCTTGGATGCTGAGGCCAGAGCGGCTCCTTGAACCACGTTCAGCCCGACCCCTCCGCACCCGAAGATCGCTACCGTGCTGCCCGCCTCCACCTTGGCGCGGTTGAGGACCGCCCCAACGCCGGTCATGACCCCACAGCCGATCAGACAGGCCTTGTCCAGCGGGATGCTGTCGCTGATCTTAACGACCATCGACTCGGCGACGACGGTCTCCTCCGCGAAGGTGCCCAGGTCGGCGTAGAGGGGCATCCCGTCCTTGCTGAACCTGGTCGTCCCATCGGGCAGCCGTCCGGTGCCGAGCTGGTACGCCTCGCACATGTCGGCCCGTCCGGCCGTGCAGCTTCGGCACCTTCCGCACTGAGCAGTCAGAGAGATGATGACGTGGTCGCCCTCGGTGGAGCTCGTGACGCCTGGACCGACCGCGGTGATGATCCCAGACCCCTCGTGTCCCAGCACCATCGGGAGGTACGGCACCTTGGAGTGGCCGTCCACGCGGTGGTAGTCGCTGTGGCAGACGCCTGCACCGACCAACTTGACTCGCACCTCTTCGGCCTTGGGATCGTCCAGGTCGATCTCCTCAACCCTTACTGGCGCGTTCTGCTTGTGCAGCACGACGGCTCTCAACGGCTCCTCCTGTCGGGTGCGAATCGGCGGCAATCTCGGGGTCCGGCCGGGCGATTGTAGCATAACGGCAGACGGTTCAGTGTCGGCCAGAAAGGCGGCCACGACGGACTTCGCGGGGACCCGTCTATGTTGACCGTCAGCCGGAAGAGTATTAGAATCCTGACAGGAGCGTAGCTCAGCTGGTTAGAGCAGCGGTCTCCAAAACCGCAGGTCGCGGGTTCGAATCCTGCCGCTCCTGCCAATCCGTTTCATAGGCAATAGACGGGCCCCTGGAATGTCCAGGGGCCTCATCTGTCTCGAGCGGTTCCGGATCGGACAGCAGCCCACTGCAGAATCACCGTGCGAAGAGCTGATTCAGCTGGTCCATGGCCTCTCTGGAGCGTAGTAGATGCCTGGAGTCAACTCGGGGTTCTCCCCGATCATTCGGACGAGCCGACAAACGGTCGTGGCTCGTCGCTCACGACTATTAGGCACGTTTGCGGCGGCGATGCAGAATCGAACGGTGTGACCGTTGGAAGTCGCTAGGTGGGGGGCTTGCCGGGGTCCGGGTGATCGTAGGCGCGCCTGAGTACGAGAGGGAGTCGCAGCGCATCGCTTGTTGTGGCGTTGTGATCCGGCCCTATGGCGTCCGCGTCAGCGAGTCACTCTGAATTGCGGTGCTCCGAGGCCTGCCGGGAGCGACGATCTGAATAAACGGCTTGTTTGAACCCTGGATCTCGTACTCGGCATTTAGGTCTTTTATCCAGCGAGTCGCAATGGCCTGTTCATCTTCCCTTGCTATATCGTCGAGCAATATTGTGCATCCCGGTGCCAACCTCGATCTCATGATGGGCAGCAAACCGTATCTTCCTCCGGGGGTATCACCGGGAGGACTATCACATACCACGAGTGAAAATCTGTCGGGTAGCCGGTCAAAGGGAGGGCTATACCAGGAGAAATCGCCATAGTCGTGCAGCCGATTGACGCTCAGACCGACGGAGTCAATGTCATATTTCCGGAGGTATTTCGTCACTTTCTCGCCCCACGTCTCCATATGTTCGAGTGAATATACGATTTTCCCTAACTTCTGCGCCATCGCCCCAATCACGATCGTGGTCAATCCTGAGCCGCATTCCAGAATCGGTCCGTCGGTCTTCAGGGCAGTTTTCAAGCAGGTCAGCAGGTACTCTTCGCCGGCAGACCACGTCCCATTGTCCCAGCCGTAGACCAGATCTGAAACAACGCTCGTCTGAGCAGTTGTGAAACGCTTTGGGTCTCTTAGCCCAAATCCACCGAAGGGATGACTATGCAGCAGCGGAACGGGCGATAGGGGCAAGGGAGGGCGATGGTCCGGGCACGATTTGGGGTAGAGGGGGGCCGGTGTCTGTCTTCAGTTGCCGCGGGGAGACTTTGTGACCGTCTGCGAATGTTGGTCAGGGCGAGATAGCGGGGAGAGGACGCAGCAAGAGGCACTCGCAGACCGGACTGGCGCGAGTTCGCGGGGACGTTCGGTTGGCCGGATGGCGGCCGGTTGCCGCCGCCGCCGTCAGGCAGGGAGTGGCAGGGCGCGCAATCGGGCCAGGGCACGATCGAACTGGGCTTCCCAAGGCCAGCGCTGTGGCAGATGCAGTGTGAGGCGGCGCGCCGAGCGGGTGATCCGTCCGGCCAGGGAGAAGAACCGCCGCCGGAGGGTCTTGGTGGTCACCACCTGCTCGCCCAGACCGATGCGCGCTGTCCAGCGGGCGATGTTGTGGGCCATCACCTGTACCGCCAGCCAGGCGGCGTTGGCGGCGAAGCGGCCCGAGGGGAGATGGTTCAACCCCACACCGTGCTTGAGGTCTCGGATGGCATTCTCGATCTCGGCGTGGCGGCGATGGTCGGCCTCCAGTTCGAGCATCTCCCCGTCCCGGTCGGTGATGAAGCCGTGATAGCTGTAGGTGGCGAAGAGGGCCAGCTGGGAACCGGGCGTGGGCTTCACACGCCGGACGATGAGCCGCACCGGCGCGGCGTCAGGTTCACTCTGGAAGGGAGTGCAGGTGGTCTCGGCCACATCGGCGGCGCCGTCCATCCAGTAGGGAATGGGAGTCCAGGCATCCTCGGGTATCGCCTCGATGAGATTGCGCAGGCTCTTGTGCTGGCGGATGGTGATGGAGAAGCGGACATCCATCTTGCGGCAGACGGATACCACGCCATGAGTGTAGAACCCGCTGTCGGCCCGTAGCGTGAGTCGTCCGTTGGCCCCGGCGTAGCGCACCCGTCCCACCGTCTCCCGCAGGAAGTGGGCGGCGCCGCGGGCGGTGTTGGCCCGGCCCTCGCGCAGCCGGGACATCAGCACGTCTCCGGTGCCGGCGGCGATGGCCAGCAGCGGGTGGTAGCCCCGCTTGCCGGTATAGCCGTGGTGGCGGGCGCCCTCCTTGGCCAGTCCGTAGGTCTCGCAGATGGTGGAATCAAGGTCAATGGTCAGGGGCCCGTCGCCGGGTCCCGCCCCAGCGGCCCAGGCCCGGGCCAGCAGCTCCCGGCTCACCCGGTCCAGCTGGCGGACGTGGCCCCACCGGAAGCTGCGCAGGAAGGTGCCCAGGGTGGATGGCGCCTTGAGAGTGCCGCCCAGGGTGCAGGCCGTCCCCCCGGTGCGCAACACATCGGCGTCGTCGATGCAGTCGCCGCCGGCCATGGCTGAGGCCACCAGGGTCATCAGCTTGTCTCCGGTGTTGGCCCGCCCCGGCGCGCCGCCCAGGTCAAGGTGATGGTCAACGAGTTCCCGCAGGCCCAGATGCCGGGCGAGGGTGGCCGGCAGGAGCAGACCGGCATTGGCCACCAGGCGGTGATCGTCAAAGACGATACGGATACGGTCGGGGTGGTTGCGTGGTAGCATCTATTGGGTGCTCCTTCTCTGGCACTGTTTTGCTGCTACAAAGCCATTATCCCAGATTCAGAGGAGCACCCTCTGGCCACTTCAGGATGCTAACCAAACGCCCTCCCTCGGTGGATTCGGGCTTAGGAACGCCCTCGTGGCGCGCCAGAATACGTAACGACGGTGCCGCTTGCGCAACATAATGCGGAAAGGAGCTGGGACAAGGGCCCTCGGAAACTGCTTCGCACTACTCATGCAACCTATCTCGGTCCTTCACCCAGCTCCCGCTCGTCTGCCTACTCGCTTGGTCGGCGCGGCCACCATCCGCTAACCCTCGGAACCCCTGTGGTTTCGGCTCCCGGGGTCTGGTGACCAGGCGTTTGAGCAAGTTGGCTCACCGAACCGGGGCATTTGAACCGCCTGCTTCTTAAGTACTTACACCTGTCTACAGCCGCCTAAAGCTGGGCCTGCCGCATCGCAGACGACCGGGTGTGGCGGAGCCAAGCGGCCGGCAGGTCATCAGTCACTGTAGTTGCTGTGTTGTCGACAGCAGCGGTGAGGTCTGCGGAGCCGCGTATCGCCGGTGAATCGTGTGATGCTTGTGTTCGCCCTCTAGTCTGCGAACCGGTACCCGGACCGCCGCTCCTCGTGCAAATGTCTGGCGCCCGACCGATTTTATGGGGTGCTCTTTCGTTGGAGTGGCGCCCGTCCAATGCACTGGCACCAATCGTAGGCGACATCTGGTCGGATGTAACGTGGTCAAAGTACTAGAAGTCCTGGGACAACATCCACCGGCCCGCGGAGGGGGACAGGGACGATGGAAAGCGCCAGCTCCGCGGTCGGGCTCGGCTGCACAGGGCCTTTTCATTCTCCCACTATTCCCTGCACCTCTCCCGTTGGCGTGCCCTCTTATCCCCACCCGCCCGCCCGATGGATTGGGGCACCCCAAACCCCGCAAAGGGGGCTCTGCCCCCTTCGGAACCGCAGGCCGGGGCCTAACGCATGCCCTGTGCGCTCCTACGCGCGGGAAAGTCGGAGGCGTGGAACCACACACTGAATGGCCAACTATCGGACTTTGAAAAGGCCGGGCTCGGCTGCCGCCCTCCCTTGACTTTCGTGCGGAATGTGGGAACATTCCACACAACTTCATCGAACTCGAGGAGGCTCACGATGCGAATGCTGGTGGATTTCAGTCTTCCCCTGGAGCCGTTCAACACGTTGGTGAGGAACGGGACCGCCGGGCAGAAGCTCGAGCAGATCCTGGGGGACATCAAACCCGAGGCCGTTTACTTCTCCGCGCGAAACGGCAAGCGCGGTGGAACAATGATTGTCGATGTGGCCGATCCATCTCGAATACCGTCTATCGCTGAGCCGCTGTTCCTCAGCTTCAACGCGAGCGTAGAGTTCCATGTGGTGATGGGCCCAGAAGAGCTCGCCAGGGCTGGCCTCGACGAACTAGGGAAAAAGTACGGGTAGGCGTAGAGACAGGGCAGCGCTTAGCTGGGCCCGGCACCGAGCCGGACTCCCGCGTCTGTCCACGCGGGCGGCTCATCATTGCCCCCGGCGCCGTGTCTCCGAGATGGCACCTCGCTTGAGGGTGGTACAATACGTCGAGCTTGTCGCCGTTTGACAGCAACCTGGGCAACTGACAGCAACCGCTAATGAACAACCTTTGATAGCCAGCCTAGACGTACGGGGCTGCACGAACACTGGTGGACGGCCCTGCACGCCGGAAAGCGGTCTCCAAAACCGCAGGTCGCGGGTTCGAACCCTGGCGCTCCTGCCTTAATAGACAGGCCCCTGGAGACCTTCTATGGGCATCTTTTTTGCAGTGCGGCCCCCAGCTTGACGACGATCGTCCGCAGATCCAGTGCGCCTCGGAACCTCGGGGAATCGTTTGTGCCTCTTTGGGACCTTACCTGCCGTGAATCGGGCTCGAGGCGAGCCTCAGGAGCTGGATGAAATATGATCCGTAAGCGGATCGCACAGATCAGCCGGGGGGTACGCCTCGTCCTGATGGTCCTCAAGGGGCTGGTCTCGACCAGCCACCCCATGCTCGTGACCCTTATCGCGACGCGCCGCTGCAATCTCTCGTGCGGCTACTGCAACGAGTACGATGAGGTCTCGAAACCGGTGCCGCTCGACGCGATGTTCGAGCGCGTCGACAGCCTAGCACGCCTGGGCACTGCCATAGTGACGATCAGCGGCGGTGAGCCACTTCTGCAGCCCGGGCTCGATCAGATCGTCCGGCGCATCCGCCGGCATGGGATTATCGCCACCGTCATCACCAACGGTTACCTCTTGACCGAGCGACGCATCAACGAGCTGAACGACGCCGGGCTCGACTACCTGCAGATCTCGATAGACAACGTGAAGCCCGACGACGTGTCGATGAAGAGCCTGAAGGTACTGGATCAGAAGCTGGTTCTGCTCTCCAGGCTCGCCAGGTTCTCGACGAACGTGAACTGCGTGATCGGCGGCGGGATAAAGAACCCCGAGGACGCCCTGGTTGTTGCCGAACGGGCCCGGAAGCTGGGCCTGAGCGTCTCGGTCGGGGTGATTCACGATGGCGAAGGGCAGGCGAGGCCGCTGACCGAGCAGGAGCAGCGGGTCTACACATCGATCAGGGGAGCCGGCGGGAGGTCCTTTGCGATCCTCAACCGGTTCCAGGACAAATCGGCGGCGGGAGAGCCCAACGACTGGAGATGCCGGGCGGGCGCCCGTTACTTCTACGTGGACGAGTTCGGCCTGGTCCACTGGTGCTCTCAGCAGCGTGGGTATCCAGCAGCGCCTCTGCAGACCTACTCGACCGGAGATATTCGCAGGGAGTACCTGACCGAGAAATCGTGCGCCCCTTACTGCACCATCGCGTGCGTTCATCGGGCCTCCACGCTGGACAACTGGCGTGACCGGCAGACCCTGCGCAAGCGGCTTGGCGTGGCGGCACAGGTCTCGGACGACGGCGGCGCGGAGCTGGGAACCTAGGCGCGTCCGGAGCGGCCGGAGCGAATGGAAGAGGACGGCCGGGTGACCTCCCTCGCTGACCTTCTCCCGCCGGGGAAGGGACCTTCGGTCTCCAGGCGACCCTCGTATGAGTGAGGCTCGGAAGACCACGGGCTCCGTCACTACCCAGCTATACAGGAGCCTACAGCTAGGCGCCGTCTTCCTGGGGGCTTTCGCGGTCGCGGCACTGATCGCCGGGCTGCTGTTTCCGGCGTACCAGTCCCTCGTCTGGTTCTCCCTTTACGTTGCCGTCTCCAATTTCTTCATCCCATGGATTGCCCAGGAGCCTATTGTACTTCTGTACGGCGGGTTGTTCGCGCCCTGGCTGGTGGCGGTCGTGGGGGCGGTCGCAACCTGCTGGATGGAGCTGTTCAACTACCAGATGCTGGGGCGCGTCGTCAGGTCCAAGAGGGTCAGCCCTATCGTCGACAGCCCGACGTACAAGAAGACCGAGCGCTGGTTCCAGATGTTCCCGTTCATCGGGCTCGTAATCGCCGGAGCGACACCCGTGCCCTTCGCGCCCTTCAGAGTGTTTGCGGTGACCTCCAACTACCCCCTCTCCAGGTACCTTCTCTCCGTCTTCGTAGCCCGGGCCCCGCGGTACTTCGTGCTGGCCCTGATCGGCGACTTCATCCAGCTGCCCTCGTGGGTGTACGGCGCGATCATCGGGGTACTGGTCCTGGCTGCTTTCTGGCACAGGATCTGGCGACGTCGAAGGCAAAGAGCCGTGGATCGTCCGGCGGCGCCGGCGAGCGCCTCGTCTCAGGAGTAGGCCCGGAGGTCCTCCGGACCGCCCCACCCCGGACGCGGCGACCCAGGCGAGCGGCTGCTATGATGCGCGGAGCCCGGACCGTGTAAGGCCCGGAGTCCGAGCGAGAATACGCTCCATGAGCTTCCAGACGAGACACGGCACATGACACCCGAAGGAGGGCGACGATGCTGCTCGAAGGTAAGAAGGCGCTGGTCACCGGCTCGCGTCGAGGGATAGGCCGGGGTATCGCTGTCCTCCTGGCCAGGGAGGGGGCCGACGTCGGCATCAACGACGTCGAGCTGGATCGGGCCGCCGAAGACACGCTTGAGATGGTCCGCCAGGAGGGTCGGCGCGCGAGCTGGCACCTGTCCGACATCGCGGACGTTGGACAGGTCAACCGTATGTTCGACGAGTTCGTCGCGGAGCACGGCCGGATAGACATCCTGGTCAACAACGCGGTCGCCACGATCGACAAGGACTTTCTCGACGTTACCGAGGCGGACTGGGACTTCGAGACCGGCAACGCCCTTAAGGGGTACTTCATGTGCAGTCAGAGGGCCGCACGCGAGATGGTGCGGCAAGGGGACGGAGGCCGGATCGTCAGCCTGAGCAGCGTCCAGGCATTCAGATCGTGGCCCAGGAAGCTCGTCTACGGAGTCTGCAAGGCCGGAGTCACCAGGATGACAATGGGGATGGCCTGGGAGCTGGCGGACCACGGCATCAGCTGCAACGCCGTCGCGCCCGGCTACATCGACAGCCGCCTGCTGGCCCCGGACCAGGAGCATCTCAGAGGCGACCCCGACTACGGGGAGGAGGCCCGGAAGTGGATTCCCTCCAGGCGAATTGGCATTTCTGAGGATATCGCCGGGGTGGTGCTCTTCCTCTGCTCGCCGGCGGGCGGGTACGTCAACGGCCAGTGCATCACCGCCGACGGCGCCTTTCTCGCGGGCGGCGTACCCCAGGTCTGACCCGGCCGGGGTGCCTCGACGGGCCGTCCGGACCCGGCACCCTGGCGGAACGGTGAGAATGCGGTCTGAACTGGGCCTCGTTCCGGTCGCATCCGCGCGCAGGTTCAGATGCACTGTTGACAGCTTTCGCGTTCGCGGGGTAGGATGACCCCTTGTTCGCGCGCCGTGGTAGCCCGTAGTGCGGGCTTCCGCAGCAGCGACACTCTGGATTGGAGGATATCGATCGGCAGGCGCGCCTCGCATGCCGATCGTGTCCAGAGCCGGTGGGGACTGAGGTTCCAACCGGCCCAGGTCGTTTAAGATCGTCGAGGAGGGCGTAATGTTCGGTGACAGAAGAGGAACCGGAGACTCGCGCCCCTCCTCCCATGTCGGCGACACCGAAAAGTGTGTTGAAGGAGACCGCGTGAGAGCATCGATGTCTTGAACAACCCGGTGGCTGGGCCTGAACCGGGGCCTGCCCGTCATCCTGGCGGTTCTTATTGCAGTGATGGCGACGCTTTTCGCCACCACGGACACCGTCTCGGCCGTGGGCGAGGGAGTTACGATCACCGAGTCGGGCGGCTCCACCGACGTGACGGAGGGAGGCGCCACCGACACCTTCACTGTCGTGCTGGACGCCAGTCCGAGCTTCGAAACGGTGATCGTGTTTGTTTTAGGACTTGTTGATGTCTCAGTCTCCACCGGCGCTCTAAATTTCACGAGCACGACTTGGAATATCCCCCAAGAGGTCACTGTCACAGCAGTTGACGACTCGGACGTGGAGGGTTCCCATACTGACTCAATCATATTGGTCGTCTTCACCATCAATGAAGCTTCGCCCTGGAACGCGGACGCGATCGATCCTCCGCCACTGACGGTCAATATCACGGACAACGACCCCGCTACGCTAACGGTGATCAAGACGGTCATCACCGACGACGGTGGGACCGCGGTGGCGTCCGATTGGACCATGGACATCACCGGGACCGACGTGTCCAACGCCAGCTTCGCCGGTTCTGAGACCGGCGTGACGGTGACTCTGGACGCCGGAGCCTACAGTGTGTCTGAGAGCGGCGGCCCGTCCGGCTACGCCGCGAGCCTGTCCGCCGACTGCTCGGGGACGATCGCGGTGAGCGAGTCCAAGACGTGCACGATCGAGAACGACGACATCGCGCCGGAACTGACGGTGATCAAGACGGTCATCACCGACGACGGTGGGACGGCTTCGGCTGGCGACTGGACGATGAACGTCAACGGGCCCGACGTGTCCAACGCCAGCTTCGCCGGTTCTGAGACCGGCGTGGTGGTGACTCTGGACGCCGGCACTTACAGCGTGTCAGAGAGCGGCGGCCCGTCCGGCTACACTATGAGCCTCTCGGCAGACTGCTCGGGGACGATCGCGCTGGGCGAGTCCCTGACGTGCACGATCACCAACAACGACATCGGGGCCAGCCTGACGACCTCCGAGGACGGAACAATCGGCGGCTCGGTCAGCGTGGTCCTTACCGGCCAGCCCAGCTCGCCCGTGACCATAAACGTGAGCAGCGGTGACGTCGGTGAGGTGAGTATCAACACAGCTTCCCTCACCTTTAGCCTGAGCAACTGGTTCGTTCCACAGCAAGTAGGGGTGAACGGCGTGGACGACGGGTTCCTCGACGGGAACCAGCTGGTGGCGGTCACGTTCAGTGTCGGAGCGGGCTCTGACAGCGGCTTCCTCGGGCTTGCCGACCAGACGGTCTAGGTTACCAACCTGGACGACGAGCCAGCATCCCCGCCATCGAGCGGAACGCCTGCCACGCCTCCACTGCCGGAGCCGATCGTCACGCCGCTAGACGAGATCCAGCCGCCTCCAGGCGACGCGCCGGTGGAGGTGGTGCAGCCGGACGAGGAGCACGTAATCGTGCTCGGGCCGGTGGTCCTGCGTCTTCCCGCGACGGTGAGGCAGTCCTCCACGCAGGTGAGGCTGCAGCAGCTTGGTCTGCAGTCCCAGGCCACACCCGGAGGCCCGATCCAGAACATAGCGCTGGGTGAGGTCGACCCGACCGGATTCGGAGCCCCCGTCATCCAGCCGCCCGGCCAGGTGATCCACGCGTTCCAGGTCGACCTGTTCGACGTGCTCGGGGATGCGATCCAGGACGTCCGCTCGTTCCTGGGCATCGAGATCGAGATTCGGCTGACCGATCCGATCATCGAGGACCTGGGTGGATTCGGGGCGACCATAAGCGCGCACATGCTCGGCAGGCTCCAGCTTGTCCAGCTCACGCCCACGGGGATCTGGTCGAGGATCCACACACAGTTAAACCTGACGGACAGGACCGTGGAGGCGTCGACGTCCCGCCTTTCGACGTTCGCGCTGATTTTGGCCGACGCCCCGAGCCTGGTCCCTGCAGGGCCGGGCGCGCCGGGCACCGGCATAGCGGGACTCCCCCCGCTGCCGTGCCCCGAGGCTTGGAGGGTCGCCCAGGCCTGCTGAGACAGGGGTCGGTGAACTGGACCGGCCTTCAGACAAGTAGTGCAAGCTAGAGAACCCCGCCCCGGCATTTCGCCGGGGCGGGGTCTTGTTGTCCTGAGGTCCGCTTTGGGATCGCCGCACGTGCCTGCGGCGATCCTCTAGTCCGGTCCGCGGAACGTGATCGGATGGGGCGTCTTAGCCGTTCTCACAGTCGCCGCGTTGAGCCTCACCCTAGCCCTATGGGCACTGAAAGGACGCTTGACCAGGGCGTAGGAGTTCCGGGAACGGCTGCCTAGCGGAGCCTGTCGAGGTACAGCCTGAGCGTGTTGACGGTGATAGCCAGTCCGATGCCCTCGACCGAGACGTCGACGTACTTCGCGGTGATCATGCCGATGATCTGGCCCTGCAGGTTGAGCAGCGGTCCGCCGCTGTTGCCTGGGTTGACCGCGGCGTCGGTCTGAATCCAGCCGATGTTCCGCCCGGGGTCGGGCTTGAAGGCGGACAGTATCCCGCGCGTGACGGTCAGATCGGCCCCGTCCAGCGGGTAGCCGAGGACTACGACCTCGGAGGCAAGCTGCGAGCGTCCGACGTCTCCAAGCTCAACAGTGGGCAGGCCGGTGGCGTCGATCTCGACGAGGGCGAGGTCTCTGACCATGTCCCGCGCCCGGACGCGGCCGATGTAGGTGGTCCCGTCGTCCAGATGCACGGTGATCGTCGTGGCGTCGGAGATGACGTGGTTGTTGGTGAGGATGAGGCCGTTCTCGTCGATAATCGCGCCCGACCCGGAGGCCAGATCGGTCTTGATGCGGACCACGGAGTGACGGACTTTGGCCGCCACCTCGCTCAGCGACATGGCGGCCAGGGCGCTGGAGTTGGGGATCACCAGGGTCTCGGAGCTAACCTCGATCCCCGGCTTGCGGGGCGCCCACCTGGGGCAGTACTCGCTCCCGGCCGTTGCCGTCAGACGAGCGGCGTCGCGCCCGTCGAGGTCCGACCGGTAGATGTCGGCAGAGCCCGACCCGTCCACCAGGTGGAACAGGATGGCCTGGCCGTCCGGCGACCAGCTCGGACACCCATAGGACGCGGCGCCGAGGGTCACCTGACGCGGGTCGGAGCCGTCGGCGTTCATGACAAAGATGGCCGATCTTCCCTCGGACCGGCCCGACTCGAAGAGGATCTGCTGGCCGTCGGGGGACCAGGCCGGGTATTCGTCGAAGCCCAGGTGGCCGTTGCCGCTGTTCACGGTGAGGCGCTGGATGTTGCCTCCGTCGGCGTCCATCACGTAGATCTCGGGATTGCCGTCCCGCTTGGACACGAAGGCGACCCTAGCGCCATCCGGCGACCACGAAGGCTGGTAGTCCTTGGACCGGTTGCTGGTCAACCTGGTCTGGTGGCCGCCGTCCAGGTCCATGACGTAGATCTCGGAGTTACCGTCTCGCCGGGACACGAAGGCGAACTTGAGCCCGTCGGGTGACCATGCCGGGCTGGCGCCGTCCTGGGTGGAGATTGCGACGTTCCACCAGGTGCCGTCGTCGTTGGCGGTCAAGATCTGAGACTGTGAGTCGTGGGCGATGCGCCTCCCGTCGGGAGACCAGCTCGGCCGGAGCGTCCCGGAGGTGGCGAGCTTCTCCACTTCGGAACCGTCGGCATCCATGATGACGATATCGTAAAGCCGGTCGCTCCTACCGGACGTGTAAACGATCCTGTCGGGCTGCACCGCGACCGATGCGGTGTCGGACCGGGTCGCCTCTCCCTGGGTCGCCGCAGCGGCCACGGTTCCGCCGTAGCTGCCCGGGTCCGTGCCGGCGGTAAATAACCCGTCGGCGTCAATGACTCCGCCGCCCTGGGCGCTCCAGATCAGTTCCAGACCCGAGATGCGATTGCCGAACCGGTCGGCTCCCACGGCGACGAACTGCTGCGACATGGACATCCCGATCTCGGTGGCGCTCGGAGCAACGACGACCTGGTCCAGGGGGCCGGGGACTATGGTGACCGGCGACGCCGCGGTCAGGGTCAACTCGCCGTCGGTGGCCCGTACCTGGATCGCGTCCGCGTACTGTCCCGCAACCTCACCGGCCGTGAAGCGGCCCGACTCGTCGATCGTCCCTGCGTTCGGGTCGACCACCGCCCAGACGATCTCGGGGTTGGTGAGACGGTTGCCGTGCTCGTCGACCGCGACGACGAGGAGACCGGCGCTCTCGCCCGCGGCGATCTCGACGGACGCCAGCGATATCGACTCCAGCGGGCCCGGCCTCACTGTCACCGCGGACGTAGCCTCGACCGAGGTGCCGCCGAGGACGGCCGTCACCGTTATCGCCCGCTCGGTCGTGCCGGAGCGCGTTCCCGCGGTCAGCAGTCCGTCGGCGGTGATCGTCCCCGTGTCCGCGGCAGCCGACCAGACCAGATCGGCCCCGTCGATCCTGTTGCCGTACGCATCCGAAGGCTGGGCCTCGAACATGGACTCCTGTCCGATGCCGACGGACACCACCGCCGGGCTCAGCTCGATACTGGCAAGAGGTCCGGGGCTCACGGTCAGGCCGGCCAGAGCGGTCAGGATGGTATCGTCTTGCCGGACCTCTACCGTGATCGCGTCCGCGTGGAGGCCGGCCACGGTGCCGGCGGTCAGCAGACCGTCTCGGTCCACCATGCCGGCGGTCTCGTCGACCGCGATCTCATAGGACAGGCCGGGGATGAGGTTGTCGAACCGGTCGACACCGGTCACAGCGAGCTGGACGGCGGAGGCGACCTCGAGGGTGATGTCGGACGGCACGAGGATGACCCGCGCCAGCGGCCCGGGGCCCACCGTAACGTCAGCGGCCGCGCCCCTGGTCAGGCCGCCCTGGGTCACCTGCACCGAGACCGCGTGTGGGTAGCTCCCCGCCAGGGTGCCGGCGAAGAAGCCGCCTTCCTGATCCATCCGGCCGGCGCGCTGGTCCCAGAGGAAGACCTGGTCCAGATCTGGGATGGGGTTGCCGAACCGGTCCAGAGCCACGGCTGCGAACCGGCGCTCCTCCTCGACCGTGAGGTTCGCACCGGCCGGGACGATCTCAACCCTTGCCAGGGGTCCCGGCTTCACCGTGACAGTCGCCGTGGCGGTCGCGGCGATCTCCCCGTGAGTCGCCTCGACGGTCAATCCGCCATCGTAGACGCCCGCAACGGTGCCCGCCGTCAGCCTTCCGTCCCCGGTGACCCGGCCGGCCTCGTCTGCCACAAGGAAGCTGACCTCGAAGCCGGCGATGGGGTCGCCCGATCGATCGAAGGCAACGACCTCGATCTGAAGCTCCCGCCCCGCCTCGAGGACTATCTCTTGAGGCTCCATCGTGATGCGGTCGAGAAGCTGCGTCGTGGTGGACGCGTCGGGGTCTGGGCCCGGGTCGGCCGCGGACAGCTCCGTCTCACTTTGTGCGGAAAGCGGTGGAAACCCGGCCGGGTTCTCGGGAGCGGCTTGTGTTTCGGTGAGCTGCTGGTCCTGCTGGGAATCGGACCCCGGCAGTGCGAAGGTCACCCCAACCAGCAGGATGGCAACCGCACTCAGGACGACGCTCGCCGCTCCGAGAGCCGCTTGTCTGCTCATCCGGACGCCCGTTGGCACGCGGTGTCGAGGCTCAAGGCCGGACCTTTCTGGCGGATGCGTTTCGGCTCAGCGAGGAGAAGCAATGAATGGGAGCGGGGGATGGACCCGCTCCATAAGATCAGGATAGGACGGGGTCACACGGGCGACATCGGATGATAGTCATAGCGGTTCTGGGATATAAGGGTGTGGGAAATATGTCCCAAGCGCTCCAGTACGACCGGATGGCAGGGGTGGTCGAGAGGGAGGGAGCCCCCTCCTCAATCCTCCCCCGCGGGGGGAGGAGGGACGGCGAGGAGAGGCGGGTCTAAGTGTCTTTCTGAGCGGAGCGAAGAATCTGGGGAGGTCGAGTCAAGACCCCAGCCCCAGATCCTTCGTCGCGCTTCCGTCGCTCTTCCTAGGAAGGCTCCTCAGGATGACAAAACGGCCGGGCCAGCCACCGGGCTACTCCCGGTGCAGCCCGACCAGGTCATAGATCAGCGACATGTCGAGGCTGTCGCGGACCAGCGCCGCCAGGCGGTCGTAGTGCTCCTCCTTCGACACGACCTCGGTGTCGAGCCGGAGCGTGACGCCCTTGCGCCGGGCCAGCTCCTGGAGTATCCGGCGTCTCAGGTCCGTGTTGTGGAAGAGGCCGTGCACGTAGGTTCCGAGCACGTTTCCGTCGCCGCTGAGATAGCCGTCCCATTCCCGGCAGGGCTTTCGTGAGCGCTCGTCTATCCGGATCGGCGCTTCGCCGCGTTGAGCCCGCGTCTCGCCCATATGGATCTCGTAGCCGGAGACAGCCAGCCCGGCGGCGCCCCGTAGAAGGCCACGCCCCTGGACCACCGTCCCGCGGACCTGATGGGTCGACTTCACCGACCGAAAGGTTGTGGTGACGGGGAGGAGTCCCAAGCCCTGCACTTGAAGGTCCTGCCCCTCGACGTGGTCGGGGTCGAGGATTGTCTCGCCGAGCATCTGGAATCCACCGCAGATGCCGATGACCGGGGTGCCATCCGTCGCCTGGTCCGTTACCTCCTGAGCGAGTCCGAGCGTCCTCAGGTGGGTCAGATCGGCGGCGGTGCTCTTGGTGCCGGGCAGTACGATCAGGTCCGGGTCGCCCAGATCGTCGCCCCTCTCGACGAACCTGAGCCTGACTCCTTCCTCCTGCTCCAGCGGGTCGAAGTCGTCGAAGTTGGATACGTGCGGGAGCGCGATGACGGCGACGTCCAGCAGGTAGTCGGTTTCGGCCCTCATCGAGCGCCGTCTCTCCAGCGACACCGAATCCTCCTCCGCGATCTGTATGTCCCTGTAGTAGGGGATGACGCCGGCGACCGGGATTCCCGTCCTGTCTTCGAGCCAGCTCAGTCCTGGAGTGAGGAGGGAGAGGTTGCCGCGGAACCTGTTGATGACGAACGCCTTCACCATCTCGCGCTCGGGCGGCTCCAGAAGCTCGAGTGTCCCGACGATGGCGGCGAAGACGCCCCCTCGGTCGATGTCGCCCACGAGGAGGACCGGGGACCCACAGTGGCGAGCAACGCGCATGTTGACCATGTCCATCGCCCTGAGGTTGATCTCAGCCGGGCTGCCGGCGCCCTCGATCACCACCACCTCGTGCTCGGCGCGCAGCCGCTCCAGCGATCCCGTGATGACGGGCCAGAACTCCTCGCGCCTGGAGTAGTAGGCACGCGCGGCCATCGTGCTCAGCGGCTTCCCCATCACGACAATCTGGGACCGGTCGTCCGCCTCGGGTTTGAGGAGGATCGGGTTCATGTCGGCCGTTGGCTCGACTCCAGCCGCCTCCGCCTGCACCGCCTGGGACCTCCCGATCTCGGCCCCGTCCGGGGTGACGAAGGAGTTGAGCGCCATGTTTTGCGACTTGAAGGGCGCGACGTCCCACCCGTCCTGACGGAAGATGCGGCAGAGCGCCGCGGTGATGACGCTCTTCCCAACGGAGGAGGCGGTTCCCTGGACCATGACCGTTCTGGCTGACATGTTCCATTCGAATCCCGAGCTGGATGCATCTTACCAGCCGGCGGCTACCGCCTCCGGCCGCTATGCTAAACTGCCGTGGACAACTGAGGGTTATTTGTCCCACCCACCCACCCGTGAGGTGTGATTTTGGGACACCCCAAACCCCGCGAAGAGGGCCACGGCCCCCTTGGAACCCCCAGGGACCGGTTCCGCTATGGTCGGGAGAGCCCGCGGGAGAGGCATGTTAGAGGTCTGCGTCAGATGAGGATCGATCGGCTCGACGTCTACCTGGTGGCGATGCCACTGATCTCGCCGTGGCGGACCGCGTACGGATCCGATCCGGAGGTGCACTCGGTCCTGGTCCGGGCGACCAGCGGTGACCGCACCGCCTGGTCGGAGTCGACGCCCCTGTACGCCCCGACGTATCTGACCGAGAGTGCCGGCGGCGCCTACTACCACGTGTCCGAGATGTTCGGGCCGCGCGTCGTGGGCGGGGATTACAACACGGCCTGCGAGCTGGCGGAGCGGCTGGAGGTCTTCAAGGGAAACAGCTTTGCAAAGGCGGCCATCGAGATCTGCTGGTGGACCCTCCAGACCGCGATCACGGGGACCCCGCTCCACAGGCTCCTGGGTGGGGAGACCCGGGAGGTGCAGGCGGGCGCCGACTTCGGCATCCTCGACTCCATCGACGACCTCATGGCTGACATCCAGGGCGCGGTCGACGCCGGCTTCCCCAGGGTGAAGCTTAAGGTCGCGCGCGGCTGGGACCTGGAGGTGGTGCGCGCCGCCACCGAGACGTTCCCGGACATGACGTTCCACATCGACTGCAACTCGGGCTACACGCTCGACGACCTCCCGATGTTCAAGGCGATCGACAAGTTCGGGCTGGTGTTCATCGAGCAGCCGCTGAACTACGCCGACGTCCTGGACCACGCGGAGCTGGCACGCCAGATCGAGACGCCCGTCTGCCTGGACGAGACCATCGTGAGCGTCAGGGCGGCCGAGCAGGCCCTCCGGCTCGGGGCGTGCAAGTACATCAACATCAAGCCTGGGCGGGTGGGGGGTCTGAGCAACGCGATCGCCATCCACGACATCGCCCGCGACGCCGGGGTGCCGGTGTGGGTCGGCGGCATGCTGGAGAGCGCGGTCGGCGGGGCCATCTGCATCGAGCTGGCCACCCTCGGGAATTTCAAGTATCCCGGCGATCTGCTTCCAAGCTCACGCTTCTACGTCCGGGATCTGGCGGAGCCGCCGACAGAGCTCACCGGGAGCAAGACGTTCGTGCCCTACACAGGACCGCTGCCGGTGCCCGATCCCTCGCGGTTGGAGAAGCTGGCCGTACGATCGAAGACGGTTCTTCCGGACTGAGCGGACTCGTGCCGGAGACCGGCGACAACACGAGGAGACGTGAATCATGAGCGACGGAACCCTCGAACTAACGATAGTGGACTCGGCGACAGGCCAGCCTACGCCGGCCCGGGTCGAGCTGCTGGACGAGAGCGGCAAGAACTGGATCCCGGACGACGCGGTGCCGTCCGGGGGCGACTGAATCGATCGCGAGCAGCCGGCGTGGTCCACGCTGGAAGAGATACTGAACAAGTGGTCCAGGAAGGTCCGCAACCCGTTCACGGACAGGGACCAGTTCTACAGCGACGGCAGGTCTCGGATCAGCCTGCCGCCGGGTGTATACAAGCTGGGCGTGTACAAGGGCATCGAGTACCGGACCGTCGCCGGCGAGATCAGGATCGAGCCGGACCAGACCGTCGAGCGGAGGGTGGACCTGTCGCGGTGGATAGACATGGCCGCGAAGGGATGGTACAGCGCCGATGACCACCTCCACATCACCCGGCCGGTCGAGGAGCTGAACCCGTTCATCTCGAAGATGATGCAGGCCGAGGACGTCAACGTGTTCAACCTCCTCCAGTTCGGCCTGGCGCGCCGCTTCCACAACTCGATCCAGTACGCCCACGGGCCGAAGGGGACCTATAGGGAGGGCGACTACATTCTGGCGACGGGTCAGGAGAACCCGAGGACCCATTTCCTCGGCCACGTCATAACACTCGGGGCCGGGTCGCCGATCAACTTCCCGGACGGCTACCTGATCTACAGACTCTTCTTCGAAGAGGTGAAGCGCCAGGGAGCGCTCAGCGGATTCGCTCACTTCGCCTCGGACGCCCTGGGCGGCTCCTACGGCATTCCTCTCGTGCTGCCGCACGATCTCCTGGGCTTCGTGGAGGTCCTGCAGTTCAACCGGCCGAACTACGACACCTGGTACGACGTCCTCAACCTGGGGTTTCGGGTGACGCCCACGGCGGGCTCGGACTACCCGTGTGGGGAGGCGTCGATCGCCGGGAGGGAGCGGTTCTACACCAGGATAGACGGGCCGCTCACATACGAGAGCTGGCTGGAGGCCGTCCGCGGCGGGAAGACGTTTGTCACCAACGGTCCCATACTCGAATTCCGCGTGAGCGACAGAGAGATGGGTGGGGAGATGTCACTCCGAGGGCCGGGCAACGTGACCGTCGAGGGACGCGCGCTCTTCGATCCGTCGCGCGACGACGTCGAGCGGATCGAGCTGGTCGAGAACGGGCGGGTCGTCCGGAGCTTTCCGAGGACCGACGGCTCCGGGGAGATCGCGTTCAGGGTCGAGCATACGATCCGGGAGACGTGCTGGCTGGCCGTTCGCGCGGCCGGTCAGAAGAAGGGCGAGATCGAGAGGGTTGTGCTTCACCGGCACTGGGAGCCAACGTCGGCGGCACACTCAGCTCCGGTGCACATGACGGTGGAGGGGAGCCCGCCTCTCGCATCCCAGCCTCGGGCGCAGGGCGTCATGCGCACCTGGCTGGCCCGACTCGAGGACCTCGAAACCAGGCTGCACGAGGACAACATCGAGGCGCTGGCCGCCCGGCTCGGGGAGTCTCTCTTGGACCTGACCGACGAGGGAGTTCTACGAAGGGACCGCTCGGCCCTGCTCGACGAAATCCGGAAGGCCAAGGAGTACTTTGGCGGGTAGCTCTTCCCGCTGCGCACATGCAGCCCAGCTAGCTGATGAAGAACGGGTGTGCAGAGCCCGAAAAGTCGGGATTGCCGGGAGTCTGAGGGTGTCCCTCAGATAAGCTCGAAAAGGAGCTCGCCGTCGACGTAGGTCTGCTGGACCTTGACGTCCTGGATGAAGCTCGGGTCGATGCCGGTGGGGTCGTGGCTGAGGACGACCAAGTCGGCGCGCTTGCCGCGCTCGAGCGACCCGACCTCGTTCTCTCGGAACATGGCGTACGCCGAGCCCATGGTGTACATGCGCAGACCGTCCATGACGCTGACGGCCTCCTCCGGAGCCACCAGGTGGGCGTCGGGCTTAACGCTGCGGGTCGTCATCGCGTAGAGGCCCAGGCGGGGGTCGAGTAGCGAGCACGGGAAGTCGGACCCGGCAGCCATCGGGATGCCCTCCGCCAGCAGGCTGGCGACCGGGTAGGGCGGCGCGTCGATCCCCATCTCCTCCACGTGGTCCCTCATCATGTCGCCGACGGTGGACAGGAACGCCGGCTGGTGCGAGACGATCACGCCGAGCGATTTGGCTCGCTTGATCTGCGACAGGGTGGGGTAGGTGAGGTGCTCGATGCGGAACCGTGGGTCCGGACGCGGGTGCTCCCTGGCCGCCCGCTCGAACGCGTTCAGCCCCTGCTCGATGCCCCACTCTCCGATGCAGTGGATCGCGACCTGGATGTCGCGGCCGGCGGCGTCGAGGACCAGCGAGTCGACCTCCTCCTGGGTGTAGTTCCTGTGTCCCACGTGCTCCGTGCTTCCGTCGTGGTGGTGGCGGACGTCGGCGTTGTCCGGGTAGACGGGGTCCATGAAGATCTTCATGATGTTGCCGCGGAGCCTGTCGGACACGTTGTCGCCGGTGTACTCTCCCTTCGACGCCTTCACCGGCGGCCTGTAGAACTCGTCGCCTCCGCGCATCTGGTGGATCATGATGGGGAGCTTGTTCAGCCGGTCCGCTATTCTGTAGACCTCGGCGCTTTCGGGTGTGACCAGGGCGTCGCCCACGCTGGTGATGCCCAGGGAAAGGTGCCGCAGGCAGTTCTGGTGGACGAGGCCGGCGACGCCCTCCTCGCCGTACTGGTCGATGTGCGCCCGCATCGACATGCGGTGCACCGGGTTCATGGCGCTCTCCCACAGCGTCCCGTCGGGCTCTCCGTTGCCGTCCTTGAGGATCCAGCCGCGCTCGGGGTCGGGCGTGTCCCGGTCGATCCCCGCGAGCTTGAGCGCGGCCGAGTTGGCGTAGCAGGCGTGGTAGTAGTAGTCCATGATGCAGACCGGGTTGTTTGGAGCGACCTCGTCGAGCTCCTCGCGGGTGACCCGCCGCTTCTCTCCCCAGGTCAGAGCCTCGAACCCTAGACCCCATATCCACTGGCCCGCGGGCGCCGCACTTGCCGCCGCGCCGATGGCGTCCTTGACCTCGTTGATCCCGTTGAGCGGAGGCATCCGGCAGTCGACTGAGACGGGCTCCCAGACGGTCATGCCAAAGTGGTTGTGAGCATCGACGATTCCGGGGATCACCGCCCGGCCCGAGAGGTGGACCACCCGGGTCTCCGGGCCGACGAGCTTGGAGACCTCGGCGGACGGACCGACGGCCGCGATCTTCCCGCCTTCTACGGCGAGCGCCTCGGCGCGTCCGCTGGACGCGTCCATGGTCAGAACCGTGCCGCCGAGCAGGACGAGGTCCATGAGATGCTCCTCCAGGATTTCTTGGGGCCCGCGGGCGCGTGGGCACGGCCGAGCCGCCGTGAGTGTATCGCCGGTCCTGGGGAGCGTCAAGCGGCCGGTGGGAGGCGCCTGCCAGGGCCGTCACCGACTCCGAAACATGGGGCGTCGGAAGTGGACACGACGGAGGCCGCCTGGCTATAATGCGGTGGGATCGGGCTGCATGGAGGCCTGTACTGGCCTCGCCGTCCGCGTCGTTGGGCGGTGGGTCCATGCGGCCGGTGCCACTCGCCGAGGTGGTGGAACTGGTAGACACGCAGCGTTGAGGGCGCTGTGGCCGAAAGGCTGTGCGAGTTCGAGTCTCGCCCTCGGCACCACCTACCTCATTTACCCCTGTATATCCGCGTTCCTCCCCAGTCTCTGAGGCCATCTGCCGACATTTTGCTGACATCGGGCTAGTTCGTTCCTTTCATCCTCTCCGCAAACCTCTGGGCCGCTTGTTTCTGGGCACCCTCGAATAGGTGGCCGTAGATGTCCACAGTGGTCTTTATTGACGCATGCCCAAGGCGTCGGCTGACCAAGAGAGGGCTCTCCCCCTGCTCGAAGAGAACTGAGGCGTGGAAGTGTCTAAGCGAATGGAGCTTAAGAGACCCTCCTTCAGGGCCAGGGACTGAAAGGCCCGGGTTAGAGCCATCGGGTTCCTCAGCTGACCCAACGAGTCGAGGAAAACTAGCTCCCTGTCCTCGTAAGCGCCGTCCGCCTTCAAACGATGCTCTAGCTGGTTCACCTTGTGGGCTCTCAATACGGCGGCCGTTTCAGAGTCCAGGTCTATCTTCCTGCGGCTTCCATCGGTCTTGGTGTTCTCGAGGACCAGTCCCTGGGTGTTTGTTCGGACCAGGCCTCGGCTGACTATGATCCACCCAGATTCCAGGTCAACTTCGGACCACATGAGCCCCATGGCCTCACCCCTTCTGATCCCTGTGTAGGCGACCAGGTGCAAAGCCGCATGAAGAGGATGCTGATCCCTTCTTCCGCGGAGCAGGACACGCCTCACATATTCGATTTCCGGGGTTGGCGGCTCTGCGTGTGGACGTTTCAGAGGAGATACAGCCTGGGCTGGGTTACGCCACACCATCTCCATGCGGAGGGCATATTTCAGGGCACCCGAGATTACCGTGTGCACAAGCTCCACTCCAGCTGGAGCCATCCCCTGGGTAAGCAACTCGGACTCGAGCTTCTGTATGTCGGCTGGGGCGATCTTGGTCAGCTGAAGGTGGCCCAGCCGAGGGCGAACGTGCCTGTCGATTATCCCCTGGTATCGCTCGACGGTCTTCTGTCTCCCGTTGACCACAACATGGTCGGCCATCCACCGATCCAGCCATGAGGAGACGGTGACCTTCTCTTGGGCGAGCGGGATTCCCTTGTCCAGCCTAGAGAGAACCTCACGCAGACGGCGATCTGCGGTCGACTTGGTCCCCCGGACATTCATGACCTTTCGCAGCCGTTTACCCTGGGCGTCTCGACCCAGATCGATCGTGAGCTCCCAGCTGTCCTTGCTGCGTCGCCTGCTGCTACCTTTCATTTCGTCCTCCGTCCCTATTGCGGTCTTGCTGGTCGTCCGACTTTGGGTCTGTATCGCCGCGCAAATGCCTCCAGCGGAGCCCTGGCAACTACCCACCGATCTCCCAGCTTCGTTCCTGCCAGGTCTCCCCTCCTGAGCATGTTCCTAACTGTGTTGGAATGGCATCCGAGCAGGCGGGCGGCCTCTCGGACGGTGCAAATCTGAAGTTCTTTCATGGAACCTAATTATGTGGAATATCACATATTATGTCCATGGTCGAACAGAGTTGTCAAATGAACTTTGGGATGGGGACGGCAGCACTTATGACGAACGGAGATACTCGTCCGCGCTGGGGCGTCCCGGGTGCCGGGCGAACGGTCTGACACTGAGCGAACCCTGGACAGGTCGTTCGCAGGCGCCAGCCACAGTAATACTCGTCCAGACGAGGAATGATGAAGGGAGATGTCGGTGGGAGGTGGTTTCCAAGGAAACCGCGAATCTCGAGGCGGGATCATGGTATGGGGAGCATGAAGTTGCCCGGTAGGCCCCTCATGAAGTTATCAACCGATGACACTGGGTACTGTATAGTCTTAGCGAGCCTGGTCCGCCGCACCATTGCACGCGACCCGTAGCGGTAAATAATGAGGAAGGCAGCGGTTTCGCGGGGAACCAACCGAGGCAACTGAGCGAGGAAGCTCACAGAGGTGTTGCGTTGAGTGCCGAGCGAGCGCGGGTCTGGATCGCCAGAGCTGGCCGACGTGGGGAAGACGAGGAGACCGGGCTGGATAGTGGCCGGGTTATCATCGGGTTCCGCCCGTTCCCCGACCTTACACAGTTCAGCTCGGTGGACGAGCTGGTCGCGTTCCACCAGGGTACGATAGAGCCCGGGGCCCCGGAGCGCCGTTCCCGGAACCTCGGCCAACAGCTCTGGGCTTTCCGCGAGAGGATCCAGACCGATGACGTGGTCGTCCTCCCACTTAAGACGCGGCCTGGTCAACTCGCGATCGGGCGAGTCACCGGGCCGTACCGTTTCCAGGACGTTGGAGGCGGTGAAAAGCGACACACGCGTTCGGTCGAGTGGACCCATCCAGACCTCCCCCGCACGGCCTTCCAGCAGGATCTTCTCTACTCCTTCGGATCCTTTATCACGGTCTGCAGGATCCAGCGCAACGATGCGGAGCGCCGGGTGGAGGCCGTCTTGCGGGGCGAACCGGATCCCGGTCCGTCCGGTGCCGACGTCGTCTCACCCGATGTAGTCAATGGCGACGCCGAGGGCGCACTGACTCGCCTCGACCTTATGCAGGCGGCAGAGGACGAGATTACTGCGTGTATCCGTGCTCGCTTTCCCGACCACGACCTCGCGCGGCTCGTCGAGACGATCCTCCAGGCGGAGGGTTTTTACACCCGCCGTTCCACGCCAGGACCGGACGGCGGGGCCGACGTTCTGTGCGGGAGCGGCCCTCTCGGCCTCGACCAACCCTTCCTCTGCGTCCAGGTGAAGGCCACGCAGGGAACGACAGACGTCAAGGTGTTCCGAGAGCTGGCCGGCACCATGGCCGCGTTCAAGGCGACCCAGGGTTGGGGTGGCTTCACCCAGGGGGTGGTTCGGGAGGCGCGCCAGGAGACCTTCAAGATCCGCCTGTGGGATCAGAGCGACCTCGTGAAGGCCGTCTACCGGACCTACGACCGACTCGACGCCCAGATCCAGGCAGAGCTGCCACTAAAGCGGATATGGATGCTGGTTCATGAGGACGAGGAGGGCGACGAGTGAGCTTTTTGCTTCGCCGACGCGTGAACGCGGGCACTGTAGCTCAAAGCTCCGTCGGGCGATCACTGTTGCTGCCTTACTTGCCCCCACACCCAAGAGGAAGGTCCAGTTGCGTCCGCCGCCATCCATCGTTGTGTCTGGCCGCTGGCGTAAGAACTGGCGTAGAATGAGCGACCCGTCGAGAATCGTGCAACGCCTTCGTGAAGCCTGCTATTCCAAGGTCCGGTTGGGGACTTTTAAGTGGCTGATCACCAACTCCCCAAAGTTTGCGTCGTCTTAGGTGCTGGCGCATCGCACGACGTGCGGGGCCCTGGATCACTCGTCGTCACCCCAGGTCTCCGGCCGCCTTTAGCTTGCGATCTGTTCAACTTCGAAAAGCATGGGGCCTTCAGGCCGATACTAGCGGAGTATGACGGTGCGTGGGTGCTTGCCCAGGGACTCGCAAGCAGGTCCCTAGAGGCCGACTTTGATCTCGAGAAGGAGTTGTCCAGAATCGCGAAGCATCCTCGGGATCAAATGAGAAAGCACTACAAACACATTCCGCCATATCTAAGAGACTTGCTGCTGATGTGCAGCTACCAATATACGTCCTATCCGAGTTCCTACATCCAGCTAGTCCAGGCTCTGCTGGACGAAGTGCCGTCGGACGTTCTGTTCCTAGTGCTCAACTACGATGACCTCCTGGAACAAGCGCTATATCAGTTCACGTCTGGCACTACCCGGTTCGAATCCCTAGACGACTACATCAGGCCCGATAGACATCACCAGGTGATCAAACTTCACGGTTCAATCAACTGGTTCAAACCAATCGGCTCGGGCAGTGCCCCGTGGAAGGCCCATGTCGCAGCCAACGCCGATTTGTTCTCCAAGTGCCCCGATAATGAAATCCATGTTACGACCCAAGACGGCAAGTCTGATCCGTACAAGACCTACGATGTCCAGATCGGGGGGCAACGAGGCTATCCATTGTTGACGGCACCGTTAGCAGGCAAGGGGGTCTCGGCGATGGTTTGCCCGGAGAGCCACCTCGCCTCCGCTAAGGAGTTCCTGAAGGACTGCTCGCGGTTCTTGATCATTGGGTCAAGCGGTCGGGACGACGATCTGTTGGAACTGCTCAACGAGTCAATCACCACGCGTTCGACGTGGGTTCAATGGGTCGGGGGGAGTGAGGACCGTGAGCCCATGCGTCTATTCCAAACGGGGGTTCAAGCATTCCGCTCAGTCAAGTCTCCCGGTGACCCGTATCGTGACGGGGGCTTCAAGGCGTACGTAACGAGCAGCGCGCCGATCGACTTTCTGCGTGCCAGCCTGTAGGCAACTACATTCGGCCATAGTCGCGGTAAAGGGAAACGTTCTGGGGCACTGGATCAGAGCATGAAGGTCGAAGACTGCTACGGGAGAACCCGCGCCGAGGCGTGACCCCGTTCAGTAGCTCCTCGGACACGTGCTCCCGAGCAATCAAGCCCTCACCGACAGCCCACCCGAGCCAGAGTTCGCCCCTCGGGGCCAAGCGATCGATGCTACCCTTACCAGGTACGGATTAAGCTGAACGTTCCTCTGGACCTCAACATAGTTTGAGTGTTCGCCACGCCGCAGGACGGACGCTGCCTTGGGGGCGGGCAAGGCCCTGCGAATCGTCGACGATATCACCCACCGTAGCTCCTCCTTTAGCACGCGACGTAACTCCCTAAACGTATACGCGTGCGCCTTCGATGACCTCGTCATCGGGTGCAAGTTGGAAATGGTGGATCTTCCGTTCCCCAGGGTCTAGCGCGTCGGTCACGATGCAGATCCGGTATGTCAGATCCTGCTCCCGAACTCGCCGGTACTCGTTTGGGGTGAGCTCCGCCGAGATTATCGGTCCCGATCTGCCCTCAACCTCGATCCTAAGTTCGACATCAGCCAGATGCGCGTGGACATCCCAACCCAAGTTCAGATGAGCCAAGTATTGCACTGCGTATCCACGACCCCTGTACCACTCCTCAACGGCGCGTTGCGCCTCTCGCTCGACCTTCTGTCTAAGCTCCAAGTCGGGCTGGCGGCCGCCCCCTCGGCCGCGCCGAGACGGATTGGCGCCTATATCGCCGACTGGCGACACTGAAGACGTGACTTCCGAAAGTTCGGCAAACAAACTCACGAGTGCCGCAGGGAATTTGGTTAGGTAGAATAGCGTGGGGCGTATGGGTCGAGTGTTCGACAACTCGACTGGAAAGTAGACGTTGCCGCTGAACTCTGGACTCGATCTCTGCTCTCGCTTCCCTTATCGACTCCTGCCGACTTCTGATCGCCTCCAGAGTTAGGGGAGAGGACTGTCCTCTCCCCTAACTCTCGACCAGCCAATGATGGCCGAGGACCCTTTGTGATAGTGCAGAACCACGTCGCCGGGGCGGATCTCGTTGATCTGGGAGTATCCGTGGTGTTCTGCGCCTTGGTCGTTTAGTTGCGGTGCGTGAAGATCTACCCCGATGTCATCACGCTCAGTCGTCTCGAGCCAATAGATTTCGAAAGCATCAGCGTCCCACCACCGGTTGATCGCCATCATTCACTCCTGGACTGTGCTACTGTGCCGGACGTAGGGTTGGATTCTACAGTCCCAAGGACGACCACCTTCGTTGGACGGTTGCTTGGGGACGTGGGCATGGCGAGGGAAGTCGGAACAATGCCAGAGGTGGTCTCGTTTGTCTGAACAGCGCTGCCCGGTTTGATAAGTGGAATCGCGCTGCCGTGCGTTAGGCCGCCGCGGACTCGGCAGGCGCTCTGTCAAAGAACTGGTCCGGCGTCATTCCCCCAAGGCTCGAATGGGGCCGTCCGGCATTGTAAAACTCGAAGTACCGCCCGAGTCCAGTTCTGGCTTCCGGGACCGATTCGTAGGCTCTCAGGTACACCTCCTCGTACTTGACGCTCTTCCACAGCCGTTCGACGAACACGTTATCCTTCCAGCTTCCCTTCCCGTCCATGCTGATCTGGATCCCATTGGCTTTCAGCAGGCCGGTGAAGGCGTCACTTGTGAACTGGCTTCCCTGATCTGTGTTGAATATCTCCGGCGCGCCGTGGCGTCCCAGGGATTCTTCGAGCGCCTCCACGCAGAAGTCTGTGTCCATTGTGACCGATACCCGCCAGGCCAGCACCTTGCGGCTATGCCAGTCCATCACTGCGGCTAGGTACACGAACCCCCTGGCCATCGGAATGTACGTGATATCCATTGCCCACACCTGGTTGGGCCTGCTCACCTCAAGCCCGCGCAGCAGGTACGGATACACCGTATGGTCGGGCCGTCGCCGGCTGGTGTTGGGCTTGCGGTACAGCGCCTCGATGCCCATCCGCCGCATCAGTGTGGCGATGTGTCTACGCCCGGAGGAGAGTCCCTCCTGGCGGAGCAGGCCTCGCATCATCCTACTGCCTGCAAACGGATACTCAAGGTGCAGCTCATCGATGCGGCGCATCAGTCCGAGACCGGCTTCGCCCACCGGCCGTGGCCGGTAGTAGATGCTCCCGCGGCTGATGCCCACTGCCTTTGCCTGGCGGGCGAGAGGCAGCTTGTGATCGCGGTCGATCATCGCCTTGCGCCCGGCAATCCCGCCTTCGTGAGCGCGGCCTCTAAAAAATCGTTCTCCAACGCAAGCTCACCGATCTTGGCGTGAAGGACCTTCATATCTACCGGCTTTTCAGCCTGCCCTGTCCCGGCGCCAAATAACTGCGCCGCCCGATCCAGCAACTGGGTCTTCCACTGCGTGATCTGGTTCGGGTGCACATCGAACTGGCTTGCCAGCTCCGAAAGTGTCCGGTCGCCGCGCACTGCGGCAAGAGCCACCTTCGCCTTGAACTCTGCCGAGTGGTTACGGCGGGGTCGTCTGCTCATCTCTCGCTCCTGTCTCCGAGAGCACTATCATGCCCTCAATCAGGCAGCGATTCCACTTATCCCCCTGTTCAGATTTCCGGAGCCACTTCTGTTCACGTACCAGACGCCGTATTTGCAGATACTTTGTACCAACTGATCGACTATTATCCTCGCGGCGGTGGTGCGGGAAGAGTGTGGTCCATACGGTACGGCATCATGGGACGAGCGTGGCGTCTCGACGAAACGCAGATCGAAGCCTCGGTACCTTCTGAGGAGCTGCAACTCATCGAGAGATGGGGCATGACACGAGAGGAAGCCGCTGCTGCCGGCCAGGGCCGGCAGTCATTCGCGGCTATCGTCCTCAAGGATGAAGAACGAAACTCTGTTGGCCTGTTCTATATGGACGCGAAAGACGAAATGGTCTTCGGCAGTACTCGACCGCGCAGGGCACGCCTCGAAACCGCCGTCAGAGAGGCGAGTCGGGAATACGGCTTGACTTCAGCCTTGTCGGCGACCAGGTCTAGCCTGCTGAGGCGGTCCCCTTTCATACAGCTGCATGAATAAGAGGAACCTGACCGGTTACGAGTCGGTGGCGCCCGAGTATTACGACTCTGCTCGACATCCTACCTCTGCCAACTTTGGGTACGCGAGCGAGCTTCTTCTCCGTGAATGGATCAGGGGGCTGCCTAGGCCGAGAGGCTGGACTTGTGAGGTCGGTCCAGGCAGATCCGCTCTGATCCGGACAATGGCCCGCGACGACCTCGATCTCAATAAGCTAGTGTTGTTGGATCGGTCACCAAGAATGCTTGCCTACTCCGCGGCCTGGTTTCGCCGTGGCGCTCGGCCGGTAATCGCGGACGCCCTCCGACTACCGATTCGATCAGCTTGCTTCGGATTGGTGGTTGCGTCGCTTGGGGATGCCTACAATGATCCACAGTTCTGGAGCGAAGTAAGTCGCGTCTTGCAGCCCGGCGGTGTCGTACTATTCACGACGCCTTCTTTTGAATGGGCCGTAAGTTTCAGGGAGAGGAGCCCGGAGGCAATCGTGACAGCTGAGTTTGAGATCATGAACAAGACCAGTGTTCTCGTGCCTTCGGCTATCCTTCCTGAGGAGCGGCAAACAGAGGCGATCGAGAGAGTGGGACTGCGAGTTGCGAGTGTAGGACACGTGGAACTGAGGGCGTTAGACTCGCATTCGGTCTCACCAAAACTTATGCCGGAACGCGGTCCCCATGCAAGAGTGGTCACGGGCTACAGGGCGTTCAAGCTCGCTCACGGAGTCCGGAACGGCTCAGCACGGTTCTCACCGCGGAGAGCTCGACCTGCCAGACTCACTGATACCCCTGCACCGGGCTCCAACAGATCAGCATCAACTCCGTGACGTACGTGTCCCGCCCCGATAAAAAGCGTTCCTGCCAGGCTTAGTCGGCGGCCATTACGCTCCAAAACCGCGCCCCCAGTGGCCGCGTCAGTTGAGATGACCCGAGAAAGGTCCCTTTGTTTGTAGGGACACAAGACCGGCGCGCCGTATCGTCACGGGGGCCTCGATTTCCACCTCGATTGTTTGGATACCCCACGGGCTCCTCAGCGCATTTCCGGCCGCACAGGTGGTGAGCGTGAGTTTCACCATGGAAACTAGCACGTGGACGGGGGTCGGCTCTTCGGACAAGTGGTCCCTGCCCGCGGAGGAGGGAGTGATCGAGGCGCCAGGTGGCTTTACTCTCCTGGCACGTATGTTCCACAATGGACTGGAGGTAGACTACACGAGACGTGGGGAGGAAAGTTCCATGGGGAAGATGCAGGAGATTCGCGAGCTGCTAGGGCAGGGCCGGACTGCCCGTGAACTGATCGACGACGGCTATCCCGCTAGCTCGGTCTACAAAGGTCAGGCTCAGCTCCGGAAGCAATCTGGCGAGAGGGCAGGCCGCACCAAGACGGGCCGGCAGAACGGGAACGGCCCGAGCGCGCGCCGAGACGGTCGGCACGGCGAAGAGAACACTGAGGGGCCTCAGCAGGTTGATGCGGATCCGGACGTCAAGGAGCTGAGGAAGGAGTTGACCGTCGCGAGGCTCGAAAAGCAGCTCGCGGATACGAAGTCATCCAGTCACCAGACTCACCACGGGCTACTGACCATCGAGGTTGACGCTCCGACTCTACGGCTGTACCACCTGGTGGTGGCCGCAGGGCAACGGCGCGATCCTAATTATCGACCCACCTTAGGTGATTGGATGCGAGAGGCGACCTTCTACTTCCACTGGGGACATCCCGGCTTCGCGAACGTGGCTGAGCACTTCAGTCCAGAACAACACGGGGTAGTTGACGGGCATAGGTGTTCTTGCTGACGAGGCTTTCGCGTCCTCTTAGGCGTGGATAGTGGTTACTCCGGAGTAGACCTTAGCCAAGCGTCTCTATTTGCCATCAGAACAGGGAAAGGTCAAGTCCAACAGACGGTTCCGCTAGGATCGTCTAGCAGGCTGCTGAAGAAAGGGGTCCAGGTCGGAAATCGACGGTCCAGGTCGTTGAAGCCGTGGTTCTATTGGAGGAAATCGTGCCGTTCACACGGGACTTTTAGCCCATTTGGCTTCGCGGACCGTCCCTCTTGGGGCACGGGGCATAGGTAGCCCAGTGTCAGGTCATGCCATCCGGGCTACCGGAGTTGCCGCCGCCTGCCCCAGCAGCTTGGCCATCCGAACCAGGTTGTAGGCCGTGGCCACCAAGTGCCCCACCAGACCAGTCCGGTCCAACCCCCGATACCGGGTCCGCCGGAACCCGCCCACCGTCTTCATCCACCCAAAGACCTCCTCAACCCGTTTCCGAATCCGCTGACTGACCGCGTACCCCGGATGCCGGGTGGTCCGGCCGTCAATGGCGCTAGACCGCCCCCTGGTGTTCTGCGCGACGTGAGGCGTCACCCCGCGCCGGCGCAGGTCTGCTACGCAGTCCCGAGTGTCGTAGCCTTTGTCTCCGCCCAGCGTTCGGGGATGAAAGCCTCGCTCCCGGGCTTGGTCCAACAGTCCCGGCACAATATCCCGCTCCGCCGTACCCGTCGCTCATGCCGGTTTTCCATGGTCATGAAGACCAGCTTCCTTGCCACCCTTGCGCAGCAACCGGGCCTCCGGGTCCGTAGTGCTCTGATGGGTGGCATTGCTACGCCGCCGAAAGTCGACCGAGGGGTTGCCGGGGTCCATCAGCTCTTTAGGAATCCACCGAAGGTGACGGCAGCAGCAGAATGGGTGATGAGGGGCAAAGGGAGGCGATGGTCCGGGCACCGGGTAAATGGGGCCGGTGGCTTCAGCCGCCGCGGGGAGACCTTTGCTGGGGACGTTGGGTAGGGCGAGATGGCGGGGAGAGGACCGGCGAGAGGTGCTGCGGCGGACTGGCGCGAGTTTGCGGGGACGTTCGGTTGGGCGATGGCGGGTCTGCGGACGGGCGGTCAGGCTGGGAGTGGAATCGCTGCCGTGCCAGGGCGCGACTGAACTGGGTTTCCCAAGGCCAGCGCTGTGGCAGATGCAGGGTGAGGCGGCGTGCCGAGCGGGTGAGCCGTCCGGCCAGGGAGAAGAACCGTCGCCGAAGGGTCTTGGTGGTCCATCTGCTCGCCCAGACCGATCCGCGCCGTCCAGCGGGCCAGGTTGTGGGCCATCACCGACCGCCAGGCGCCGTTGGCGGCGAAGCGGCCGGACGGCATGTGGTTCAGACCGACGCCGTACTTGAGTCTCGAATGGCGTTCTCGATCTCGGCGTGGCGGCGGGGCGGCCTCCAGTCCAGGGTCTCTCCGTCCCCGGTGATGAAGCCGTGATAGCTGTAGGTGGCGAAGAGGGTCGTGGGCTTCAGGCTGAGCCGCTGCCGCCTCAATCAGTTGTCCACCGCCTGAAGTGCTCGTCGGCGACGGCAGGCCCTGCCGGCTCCGCGTTTCACGCAGGAAGTGGGCGGCGCCCCGAGCGGTGTTGGCGCGGCCCTCGCGCAGCCGGGACATCAGCACGTCGCCGGTGCCGGCGGCGACGGCCAACAGGGGGTGATAGCCCCGCTTGCCGGTATAGCCGTGGTGGCGCGCTCCCTCCTTGGCCAGTCCATAGGTCTCGCAGATGGTCGAGTCCAGGTCGATGGTCAGGGGCGAGTCGCCGGGTCCGGCCCCAGCGGCCCAGGCCCGGGCCAACAACTGGCGGCTCACGCGGTCGAGTTGACGGACATGCCCCCACCGGAAGCTGCGCAGGAGGTCCCCAGGGTGGATGGGCCTTGGCAGCCTAGAACACCGACCGAAGCTGGCGCTCAATGCGCAGGTTCAGTCCCCAGAAACCAGCGCGGAAGCGAGGAGCGTTGTAGTCCAATTGCTCGCAGAATGCCCGTTCACTGCGCACCGAATACAGGGCAAGGTTGGTAACGAAGACTTCTCGCAGCCAGCTCCGGGCGAGGATCGCACGAGCCGGCCGGCACGTTAGCGTACATCCGGTCCATGGTCGTCAAAGAGGATGCGGATACGGTCGGGTTTGTTCTGTGGCAGCATCTATTGGGTGCTCCTTGTTTCCGCGCGGGTTTCTGATGGCACTCGCGTTTCCAGGTCAATGAAGGCCAGCAGAGTCATGCCGGTTGTGGATCTTGTCTCCCGCCCGTTCACTGCGCACCATCGGCTAACGAAGAACGCTCCGGCTCCGCCCAAGCGTTGTCCTATTTTAGCCCGTTCTCTCTCCACTGTCGGCCCACACCGGGTTTTTCCGCAGCCTGCTAGAAGGGCGAAGCTGCTGCCAACACTCGGAGCCCACGCGGAGGGCCGTCTACTTTCCGAAAGGGCACCTTGGGCCACTTAACAGGTTAAGCACCCGGGCGACAGCTCATGGTGCAACACGCAATACTTCTGAGCGGATGTTCTTCATCAATGTAAATGTAAAGGAAACCCCGGCATCCACGCTCCTATAGACCAGCAGTCCAGTGGTTGCAGCATATACGATGTTCGGGTCCGACGGCGCGAAAACGATGTCTTCAAAGGCGAATCGAACTTCGGGATCGTTTGAGAGTCCTTCTGAAGTTACGACTTTGCTGTAGGTTAGTAAACCGTCTGTAGACCTGTAGAGTGAGGTCTGCGCGCTATCTCGAAATATGACGATATTGGGATCGGCTGGAGACACGGCAACAGGACCGCTTCGCTGGTTCAGAGAACTTCTAGCCCAAGTGGCTCCGCCATCTGTCGATATCCAGTGATGATAAGAATCTGTAACAGCTGCATAGACGACCGTTCCGTCTGCTGAGGCGTCAAAGTGTCAGATTTTGCTTTGGATGACCTCGGTGGGTCCGAAGGGTGCTGGGCTGCCGGGCAGGAGGGCATGGGTGAAGGTGGGGCCGCCGTTGTCAGCCAGAGGGCCCAGGAGGGAGTCAACGTTGCTCAGGTCACCTGTGGCGGTGAGGCTAACGCAGCCCGCCGCCATCAGGACGCAGGTGTGATTCCACCCCACAGGGAGGGCAGCCACCTTGCTGGTGAGCCCTGTCACATCTACTGGCGTGGTCCGGGGGCCGCCGTTCGTCCCGTCACCTACAGTCGGATGTCTTCTGTTAGGAACACCCCAAAGTTGGCCCCGGTGCTGTAGCTGAGCCTGGCCCCCTTTCGGGGATCGAAACCGCGGATAGCGGTGCTCGCACGTGCCTATGCACCGGTCTCTCCGAGCCTTCGGTCGATTGGTTGGCATCTGCAGAAGCCGTTGGAGTTGATTCAACACGTTACAACAACCGCCATCGGACTTAAGAGCTCGTCACTCCTAACTGGATAAGAAGATTGACACACCGTGGAGCAGAGACTATTTTTAGGGTCGTCGTCAGGGTCGTCGTCAGGGTCGTCGTCAGGGTCGTCGTCAGGGTCGTCGTCAGGGTCGTCGTCGTGCTCGCACGTGCCTAGTCGATTCCAAGCTCTTCTACGGCAACTATCCGGGCGGCTCCGGCTTGATAGCCGGCACCGTGTTCGGGAGGATCGCTGGGGACAGTGCGGCGCGTCGGGCCCGCGAGATCGGATGACTTACCAAGAGGACCGCGAAAGGTCAACGGAGAGCGAGTCGTTGGAGTATGAGGTCAGGCCCGTCGAGCCAGGGGAGTTCAGGACCTTCTCGGCTGCCGAGCGTCTAGCCAATGGGATCGTCGCCGGAGAGGAGTACATCTGCGCCGAGGAGCGGATCACAGACCTAGACCGGACTCTCGCCGTCTTCGAGGGCGGCAACCTGGTCGCCACGAGCTCGTCGCAGGCCATGGAGATGGCGGTGCCGGGTGGCTGGCTACCCACCGCCGGGATCGCGAACGTCTCGGTCCAGCCGACCCACCGAAGGCGAGGGCTGCTCCGTCTGACGATGGAGCGCCAGCTACGGGACATCCATGAGCGGGGTGAGCCCCTTGCCGCGCTGAGGACGACCGAGAGCGGCATCTATGGACGGTTCGAGTTCGGCATCGCCTCTTTTCAGGAGGACTGGGCCATCGACAGGCGCCACGCGGCCTTCGCCCGATCTCCCTGCATTCGGGGCGCCTGCCGCTTGGTCGATCCGGACCGGGCCGCCGAGCTGTTTCCCTGGGTCTACTCGCGCGTCGGCCGGGTCAGGGCCGGGATGGCCAGGCGCAACACCGGCCTGTGGGACCTCAGGCTCCGCGACATCGAAGTCGAGCGCCGGGGAGGGTCACCCTACTTTCACGTCGTGTACGGGGGCCCGGAAGCGGAAGGCTACGTTCTATACCGCGTCCAGGGCGACACGCTCGTCGTCCACGAGCTCGTGTCCGCGACCGACGAGGCCCACGCCGCCCTTTGGCGCTTCTGCCTGGACGCCGACCTGATCGCTACGATCGAGGCGATCAACCAGCCGGTGGACGATCCTCTCCTCTGGATGCTGGCTGATCCTCGGCGGCTGCGACGGCGTCCCAGGGACGGCTTGTGGCTCCGGCTGATAGACGTGCCCGCGGCCCTGTCCGCCAGGCGCTACGCCCGGGACGGGCGGGTGGTCATCGAGGTGAGCGATCCGTTCCTGTCGTGGAACCAGGGCCGGTACCGGCTGGAAGGCGGTCCGGGGGGCTCGGAGTGTAGGCCAACGCGCGATGAGCCGGACCTCGTTCTATCTGCGGCAGACCTCGGGGCTCTCTACTTTGGTGCCGTCCGTTCCACGACCCTGAGCCAGGCCGGGCGGGTCGCGGTGCGCGACCCATCCGCGCTTGCCACGGTAGACTCGATGTTCATAGCCGATGTTCAACCCTGGAACGGCGACAACTTCTAGAGGGGCTCGCACCGCCACCGAGTGGCGCACCCCACCCCCCTTTCAAAAAAGGGAAAGAGGTACTGAGGGACACCCTGCGACTCCCGGCATAGGGGCTGTGCCCCTATGCACACCCGCTTCTCCATCCGGCCGCATCCCGTATTCCTGGACGGCGTTCAGCTACTCTTCTTGACCAGCTTCTGGAGGGAGCGGAGCTCGCGAGGGGGGTCCATGTGGCGCCCGATCTCGATCCACGGCACCTCGGCCACGTAGATGTCCCCGTGCGAATCGATCGCGATCCCGTGCGGGAAGTAGAACCTTCCCGACTCAGGGCCCATCGGCTCGTCGCCCAGCCTAGCCAGCACGGTGCCGCCTCGGTCGAAGACCGTCACCCTGGGACCCAGCCGCAGGCCGGTCTCGTTCGAGGAGATCCCGGCGTAGTACTCGCCGACGTAGACCAGCTGGTCGTCGCTCCGATCGACGCAGATCGCCGCTGCCCTGGACAGGTTTCCCCACCGGGTCTCGAACTTGCCGTTCGAGTCGAACACCTGGACCCTTCGGTTCTCGCGGTCCGCCACGTAGACCCAGCCGTCCCTGTCCACCGCGATGTTGTGAACGATGCTGAACTCGCCCGGGTCGGTACCGGACTCGCCCCACGAGAGCAGCAGCCGGCCGTCGGGGTCGTACTTGTGCACGCGCGCGTGTCCACCGCGATGTTGTGAACGATGCTGAACTCGCCCGGGTCGGTCGTACTTGTCCCGTACCCGTCGGCCACGTACATGTCGCCGTTCCGCGGGTCCACCGCGAGGTGGGTCGGCGCGTTGAACGGCTCGCCGCTCATGACAGGAGCGGGCCGGTCCTTGGTGCCCAGGGTCATCAGCAGCTTCCCCTCGGGAGTGAACTTGCGAATGGTGTGGTCCCAGCTGTCGGCGCAGTAGATCGAGTCGTCCGGGCCGACCGAGACGCCGTGGGGGTTGCCGAACACGCCGTGACCCCACTCCCGGACCAGGTTGCCGTCCCGGTCCAGGACGATCATCGGATGCTCGCCGCGGTTGAAGACGTAGGCGTTGTCCTTGGAGTCGACTGCGACCGCGGTGGCCTCCTTATAGCTCCACCCGTCGGGCAGCGTGCCCCAGTCGTCGCCGGACACATCGTAGGTAAACGCTCCGACGCCCAGTACGGCTCCGGTACGCGTAGTCGCCATGTCCATCCTCCTCGAACAGCCTTCTTACGCCCTCTTTCCGGATCGAGGCGATTGTATTGGGGCCTCCCCCCTCCGTCAACGTCGGCTCTGGCTTTGTGATGTCAAAACCCACAGAGGCGACGGAGAACGCATCTACGACAGTCTATTGACGGGCCGACGGTCGTGTGGTACCGTGCCAGCCATCTGGCTTCCTGGCCAGGAACGGCCTTGGAAGGACTCCGGATCGCGGGTACGCCAAATCCCGCGAGGACCTCGTGACAGGCGACGGAGGGCGCAATGAGAAAGACCGTCTTGGGCTTAGTGGCGGGCGTGGCCGTGGCCCTCTTGCTGGCAGCGTGCGGCTCCAGCGAGACGGTGGTCCCGGAGCCGATCATCGTCGAGGTTGAGAAGGTCGTTACCGTGGAGGTCCTGGTCGAGCGGGAGGTCATCCGGGAGGTCCCGGTCGAGAAAGAGGTCGTGCGGGTGGTGGAGGTCGAGAGGGTCGTCGAGGTGGAGAGGGTGGTGACCGTCGAGGTGGTGAAAGAGGTGGAGGTGGTCGCGGAGAAGGTGGTGACGGTCGAGGTGGAGAGGGAGGTGGAGGTCGTCACCGTTCTCGAAGCGACCCCCACGCCGCCGCCGGCCGGCACGCCGACATTCGGTGGGACGCTACGGGTGGTTTCGCAGGGCAGCATAAGCTCCCTGGACCCGCTGTTTACCGTCTTTTACGTGACGCACGCGGTCTCCCAGCATCTGTTCGAGACCCTTTTCGGCTGGGACGGCGACTTCCAGGTCCAGCCCCGGCTCGTCAAGAGCTGGAACCTTAGCGGCGACAACCTGCTCTACACCTTCACGCTCAGAGACGGGTTGACGTTCCACAACGGCGACGCCGTCACCGCCGCCGACGTCGTGCCCTCCATCAACAGGTGGCTGGAAACGGGCTGTCCTTCAGGCGCAATAGTGCGCCGGTTCGAGGCGGAGGGTGGGCTGAGGGTGGTGGACGCCCGGACTTTGCAGTGGCAGCTGAACGAGCCGGTAGGGGCCCTGGTCACCATGCTGGGGGCTCCGTACTGCACCCAGTTCGTCATGCCCGAGGAGTTCGCGGTTACGCCGAGCACCGAGGCCGTTGAAGAACTCGTCGGGACGGGCGCGTACAAGTTCGGGCGCTGGGAGGTCGGCAACAAAGTCGTCATCGAACGCTTCGAGGAGTACAACCGGCGCGCCGAGCCCGGCGACAACTACGTCGGAGGCAGCATCGCCTACATCGACAGGATTGAGTTCCTGGAGATCCCCGACGAGCAGACCAAGATCTCGGGCCTGCTGACGGGCGAGTGGGACGTCGTTGACGGAGCGAGCTTCGACTTCTACGACCAGCTAAACGAGGACCCGAACTACGTGATCGGGCTCTACAAGCCCGGCAACCGGTCCCACTTCTACCTGAACGTCACCATACCGCCGTTCGACGATGTGATGGTCCGGCAGGCCTTTGCCGCTGTTGTCGACGTCGAGAGCTTCATGTTCGCGCTGGGGCCTCAGGCCCTGTGGATCTCGTGCTCGGCCATGTACTGGTGCGGCACCCCGCTCGAGGTCCACGATGGCGAGGAGTTCTACGACGAGGCCAACGTCGAGCGTGCCAGGCAGCTTCTGGTGGATTCGACCTACGACGGCCGGTCATGGGTGCTGCTGAACCCGACAGACTATGCGACTATCACGCCTCTCGGTCTCGTGGCCAAGCCGGTTCTCGAGGAGATCGGGTTCAACGTCGATATGCCCGCGTTCGACTGGTCAACGGTCGTCAGCAAGTTCGGCAGCCCCGAGAGCTTCGGCGCGGTTTCGGCCTGGTACTCCCACTTCGAGGGTCCGGGCCCGGTCGAGGACCACCTGATCTCGGGCACGGTCGACTGGCTCATCAGGGATGAGGAGATGATCAACCTGGTCCAGGAGTTCGCGACGTCTCCGGACGCCAACCGTAGGATGGAGATCGTTCGGATGCTCAACCGGCAGAGGCTTGAGAAGGTACCGAACGTGATGCTCGGCCAGTTCTTCCCGATCACGCCGGCCACGGCGGCGCTGAAGAACTTCGGTGTCAAGCCTATTCCCTGGTACACGAACGCCTGGCTGGAGCGCTAGACTAAAGCCGGCGGCCCTGAGACAGCCGACGCGAATGCCCCATGAACCGATCGGTTCATGGGGCATTCTTTGTTGGGGAACAGATTAGTCCCGTGCGGCGTGAGCTTGTCGACGGGTAGGGCTGTACATCCAATCAGAGACACGGTTGTGGTCGACCGGCTCACCACGAGCGGAAGGTACCCCCCGAAGGAGTCAACCCCATGGACCTGGTGATGCTCGGCGGCACGATCCTCACGATGGACGGCATGAACCGCCGCCACGAGGCCCTGGCGGTGAGGAACTGCAAGATCGCGGCAGTCGGAGCCACCGAGGAGATATCGAAGCTCGTCGGTCAGGATACCCAAGTGGTCCATCTCGCGGGACGGACGGTTGTCCCTGGATTCATCGACCCGCACAATCACTTCAGTATGACGACGTTCGAGCCGGTGTCCGTGGATTGCCGAATGCCGCCGCTGGACGGCAAGCAGGACGTGCTCGACGCCATCGCGTCGACGGCCAGGGGCACCTCACGAGGTCAGTGGATCTGGGGCGTCGGATTCGACGCTTCGAACAACCCGGACGTCACCAGGCTGACCCGCGGGGAGCTCGACGAGGCGGCTGCCGACAACCCGGTCTGCATCATGGACTGGTCCTATCACGCCTGCTACGCCAACTCGATCGCGCTGAGGCTGGCCGGCATCGACCGAAACACGCCCGACCCCCACAAGGGCTGGATCTTGAAGGACGACCGCGGCGAGCCAGACGGGACGCTTTGGGAGCGGGCGATGGACCCGGTGCACAAGGTCACGCTTCGAGCCCACGTCGACCACTACGAGGAGGATGTTCTCGCCGAGCTTGTTCATCGAAACGCCCGTAGACACCTGGCCGCGGGCATCACCAGCCTGGGAGACGCCCAGGTGATGCCGGAGAGCGCGGAGCTGTACCGGGTGGCAGACCGGCTCGGCAAACTGCCCATCGTCGTACACCAGATGCGCGGCGGCGAACGATTCTTCGCCGTCCCCGAGCTGGCCTCAAAGGGACAGTACTTGGAAGACGACGTGTCGGACAGACTGCGCGGCGGCACCATGAAGGTGTTCATGGACCCAGTCTACCCGGGTCCCGCGATGCTGAGACAGTACGCCCACGGGGAGTGCGTCCGCCTGGGTCAGATCTACTACACCCAGGACGAGGTGGATGCGCTCGTCATGGATGCGACGCAGCGAGGCCTCCAGGTAGCCATTCACTGCATAGGCAACTGGGCGATCGAGCAGGGGCTGAACGCGTTCGAGAGCGCCATGCGAAAGGCCGACGGCTCGGCGGACCTGCGTCCCCGCATCGAGCACTTCTCGTTTCCGACGTACGACCAGATCGAGCGGGCCGCCTCGCTCGGGGTCATCGTCTCTCAGCAACCGGCGTTCCTGTACACCCTCGGCGAGCACGGGGACGCCGTGGTCGACGTCATGGACCTGGGTACGCCGTACGCCCCTCTCAGAACCATGCTGGACTCGGGAGTAGAGACGGTCGCGGGGTCCGACTTCCCATGCGCCCCCCTCGCTCCGCTGACTGGGATCTACTCAATGGTCAGCCGGACCGCCCGAGTAGACGGCCGGAAGATCGCGCCCGAAGAAGCGATCACCCCGACGGAGGCGTTCAAGATGTATACGGCGACCGCCGCGCGAGCGATATTCCGCGAAGCCGAGGTCGGCTCCCTCGAGCAGGGGAAGCGGGCCGACATGGTGGTCCTGAGCCACGACCCAACGACGGTCGCGGCCGACAATATCCGCGAGATATCGGTCCAACGAACCTACGTCGACGGCCAGCTCCTGTACGAAGGACAGTAGCGGAGTCCCATATCTTTACTTGAGGGACGGCGGCCAGACCCCCTTGAACCAACGGCCGACGTGCGGCGGCAGCTGGCTCCCGTCGACCACGACCAGACGCCCGTCATCCCTGGCAGCCTCGAATCCGATGCGGCCCGTAGTCAGGAGCACGAAGGTCTCAGTATCGGTCTCGATACCGGCGTCGGGCGCAGTCGTTGCCGCCGGCTCTGCGTGCGCCTCGCCGTGCTCGATCACGATGTCATGGTCGCCCGTTGCCACCCCGGTCAAGTGGAGCCGGTAGCGCGCCAAGGTGGGGAGGGGCGAGGTCGGCTGAATGAGCCCGGCCCGGTTCAACGAAGCGAACTCCATCAGGACGGGTATGCTCTCATACGACAGGCTTGGCTGAATGTCCAGGCTCGACCGGATGTCTCAGCCATGTAAGGCCAGCTCGAACATCCGTAGGTCGAGAAACGTCCGTACGGGAAGATCGAAGCTGGATAGTAGCAGGGATGGTCCCAGCCATTTGCACCCATGTCAGCAAAGGGACGCCACCAAGCACGCCGTCGTCGTCACTCCGTACATCAACCTCTGGGGTCATACCAGAGACGCCATCCTCCTGGCCACAAAGTGAGGAGTCAGGATCACTGTGGTCGTACGAGCCGAGCCTCAGGTGCTGAAAAGCGAAGACCTGCCATGGCTTACTGAAGCCGGTGTGAGGGTGCTCGCCACTGACCGCTTGCATGCCAAGATCTACTTTAACGAAGGTAAGCTGGTGGTCAGCTTGATGAACCTGACGGAGTTCTCGACCAAAAACTCGCTAGAGCTCGCCCTTGTGGTGAACGGCACCAAGGCTGCGCACGAGATCCGCGAGTATGTCTCCAACACACTGATTCGGCTCGCGAACCCGTCCCGCGTCAGGCCAGGAAAGCGAACAGGCGACGGTCTGGAGGGGCCTCTGCCCGTTCGCAAAGAGCTCGCAGGGGCGTCTGCACACGCTGTAAAGAAGATACGGACCTGGACCCAACTCTCGACCGCTGAGTTGGAAATGCTACGAGGTGTGGGCCCAGTGGGGTAATTCTGGCTACACAGAAAGCTATTGTCAAGGGCGGCGAGAAGGTGTACCACTGCGGCGGAGGAATCGTGTACCACCGGCACGATGAGAAAGGACTGAATTGGGAGCCGGGTGGGATCAGGTCAGGAGCAGGGGTCCGCAGTTCCGGAGTGAGTCAGGAGTCGACCGGATCATCCGATACCTGGGAGGCGGCGCTCTGCCGGCTGTGCTTGAGACGGTAGCTGTCGCCGTTCATCTCCAGGATGTGAACGTGGTGGGTGAGCCGGTCAAGCAGAGCGCCGGTGAGCCTCTCGGAGCCGAACACGTCGGTCCACTCGTCGAAGGGCAGGTTGGTGGTGACCAGGACGGAGCCCCGTTCGTAGCGCTGGCTGAAGACCTCGAAGAGGAGTTCCGCACCGGTGGTGGAGAGGGGGACGAAGCCCAACTCGTCGATGATGAGAAGCCTGAGGCGGGCCAGTTGCCGCTGCAGGTTGAGCAGCCGGCGATCGTCTCTGGCCTCCATGAGCTCGTGGACCAGGGCCGCGGCGGTGGTGAAGCCTACGGACATTCCCTTTTGGCAGGCGGCCAGGCCCAGACCCAGGGCCACGTGGGTCTTGCCGGTGCCACTGTTGCCGACGGTGATGACATTCTCCCTATGCTCGATGTATTCACACCGGGCCAGTTCCATGACCAGTTGTTTGTTCACCGAGGGTATGGCCAGGAAGTCGAAGGTGTCCAGGCTTTTGACGGCAGGGAAACGGGCGGCCCGGATCCGGCGCTGCACCATGCGCTGGTGTCGGTCAATGAGTTCCAGTTCGGAGAGACGCAGCAGGTAGTCAGGGTGGTCCACATTCTCGGCGGCGCACTGGGCGGCCAGCTTGCGGTACTCCCTGAGGAAGGTGGGAAGCCGTAGTTCCTTCAGGTGGTGTTCCAGGAGCAGCGTGGACCGGTTGCTCATGCCGCCCTCCCCGGCAGGAGGGCCAGGTAGTCCGTGGCGCTGGTGGTCTTCACGCTGACCCGGGGCAGGTAGGGATAGAGGTCCAGGTCAAGCCTGGGGGGTCGTCCTTCCAGGTGACACAGCAGCAGGTGCTTCACGGCATCAAAACTGATGGCGCCCAGCCGGAGGGCGTCCTGCATGGCGTGGTGGACTTCCTGGTGGGAGAAATTTTCCAGAAGTCGCAGCACCTGCACGAATTCCCGCTTGCCCCTCCGTCCCATCCTGGACTCCAGCAGACGGCGCAGCGTAGCGAACTCTTCGGGGAGTTGCCATCCTTGCAACGGAGCGGCCTGGTCCAGGGCCGCCGTCTTCTGCTCCAACAGGGGCAGGTAGTGGATGGGATCGAAGACGAAGTCGTCCCTTTCGTAGGAGCGGGGATGTCTGGCAATGACCTCAGCGCCGCAGCTGATCACCACCTCAGCCACGTAGCCTTTTACCAGCACGTCCCGGTGTCCAAAGGCCACCGGCGCCGAGTAGTCATTGGTCTTGTACCGGACCAGGGACAGGGAGCTCACCCGGCTGGCCTGCTTATTGCAGGCATCATAGGGCACGGCGGGCAGGGGCAGCAGGGCTTCCAGGTCCCGCTCCATGCGCTGGCCGATGGTCTCATCGTGTCCTCGCAGCACGGAGTCCATCCGTGCCAGGCAGCGCTCCTCCAGGTGGGCATTCAGGGCGTCAAAGCTCTGGAAGGACGGCACGGGTACCAGGAAGTTGCGGCGCACGTAGCCCACCATCCCTTCCACCTTCCCCTTGTCATTGCCCTTGCCAGGACGGCCGAACCGATCCTCGAACAGGTAGTGGGACTGTAACTCGGTGAAGGCTCGGGTCCGCTGGCGCCTGCCGTCGCCCAGTATCCGGGCCACCGCCAGCTTCGTGTTGTCGTACAGAATGCTCTGGGGCACGCCGCCCAGAGAGGCGAAAGCCGAGACGTGGCCGTCCAGGAACGCCTCGGTGGTCTCTGCCGGATAGGCCTTCACGAAGCAGCCATCGCTGTGGGGCAGGTCCAGCACCAAGTAGTGCGCCTTCCGCTCCACCCCGCCGATGATCACCCGGGCTTCGCCAAAGTCGCACTGGGCGTGGCCTGGCGCGTGGGACAAGGGGACGAACATCTCCTGGGTCCGCCGCCGGCGCTCCCTCACATAGTCCTTGACTATGGTGTACTGACCGTCGAACCCGTGCTCGTCACGCAGCCGCTCAAAGATCCGCTTGGCCGTGTGGCGCTGCTTCCTGGGAACCTGGCGGTCAGCTTCCAGGATGGCGTCAATCACCCCGGTGAAGGGCTCAAGCCTGGGCCGGCGGGGTGGGTCCTGGCGTCGGTATCCTGGGGGCGCCGAGTAGGCCAGCATCTTGCGCACCGTGTCCCGGTGCAGGCCAAACACCCGGGAGGCTTCCCGAACGCTCATCCCTTCTACCATGCAGGCCCGGCGAACTCGTACGTAAATCTCCACGTGATACATCCATAACACCTTCCATAGACTGATAATCAGCCTTACGAAAGGCAGAGGACGGTACGATTTTCCACCGCCACAATTCAGGCAGTCGAGACGCCCACGTGGTCCACTTTACCTCCGCCTTTTACACGGCGCCCGTCCGCAACTGACCCGCCATCCGCCCAACCGAACGTCCCCGCAAACTCGCGCCAGTCCGGTCCGCGAGCACCTCTCGCCGCGTCCTCTCCCCGCCATCTCGCCCTCGGCAAAGGCGTCCGATCTGCCGAAGACCAAATCGCCGACACGGCGTAACACCAGACCACATGTTTCGGTATGGTGGGGGTCGGTGTCAGATACGAAACGGGAAGAGACAGGATGGCCCGATACCGCATGATACAGGGCTCCACGAGTCTCGCCCTCGGCACCAGAAGTCTAAGACCTCTGGGTCTTTTCTCCGTTCCGAAACCCCTCGCCCGCCCACGACTCGATTACGACGCTCGGCCGCTTCGCGGAACCGGAGGCTAGGTGCCGGCCACTGCGGCGCGAGTCCGTCCCCGGATGGCCCCCCTGGTGGCTTGGAATACGTTGCCGATGGTCCGCCGCTCTCTGGCCAGGACCAGGGCGCCGATGATCGTCGGGGGTGCGAATAGTATCGCGTGGATGACGACACCGAAGCTCACGGCGACGGCCGGATCGACCGAGAAGAGGCCGAGCGTGGATACGACCCCAAACTCGTAGACGCCGACGGCTCCCGGCGGAGACGGCACGATACCCGAAAAGAGAGTCACCGCGACGATGACGACGCCCATCGTCCAGAAGGGGAGATCGATACCGGCGGCGCCGCCTACGAGCCAGGCGGCCACTCCGACCAGCATCCATGAGACTCCAGACAGGACGAGGCACGCGAGCATCACTTTGCCCTTGAGGATGATCCCGCTGATCAAGCGCAGCAGCGAGAAGATGATGCTGAATCGGCCGCCTGACGGCAGCCAGGACAGACGCCTCGCCAGGACGAACAGAACCAGTATCGCCGCGGACGTTACGCCCCACACGGGCAGCACCACCGGCCTGAGTCCGGCCAGCTGGGGTAGGACGATCAGACCCAGGCCAACGAGATTCACGGTGATCAGCAGATCGAAAAGCCTGCATATCGCGAGGCTGGCGACCACTCTATGGGTCCCGATCCCGTTCCCGAACCGGAGAAGAGCCGCCTGGGCCGGCTCGGCGACTATCCTGACGGGGCTGACGTTGTTGAGGCCGATCCCCGCGTTCCTCACGAAGAACAGCCTCGCGGTGGACACTGGCTGTTCCGCGAGGAGAAGCTTCCACCTGACCGCGTCCAGGAAGCTCGCAAAGAGCATGGCGTAAACGGCCAGCACGAGGATTCGCCAATCGAACGAGGTCACTGCCTTCATGACATCGGCAGGCATCGCACCACGTAGGGCCATCCATCCGAGCGCGCCGCCTACGGCTGCGCCCGCAACGGCCCAGGCAATCTTCTTCAACGACCCACCGTCTCTCCGGACTGCATAAGAAAAGACCCCCGGCCGTTGATTGCCGGCGGTCTCGTTCTACCGAGGATCCGAGTTCTGCGAGATGGAGGGGATCCCACTGGGTCCACTCTATAACCGGCTGGTATAGAAACCGGTTAAGAAGGGGGGCGGTCCGGTAAAGGAATCGAGTCTGAGGGAAACCCTCATCCTTCCGGGGAAGGACCGGCAAAGAGCTTCACCCCCCTGCACAGCCCGTTGGTTCGTCATCCCGCGGGGTCCCACCGGTCGGATCGCGCGCGTTTGCCCGTGGATTTCTCTCGCCGACGTCCGGCGGCTCTTGCGGACCTGCCGAAGCGGAGTGACACGAGGCCGAACGTTTTGGTATAGTGGAGGCTGGCGCGGATACAGTTACGGAGAGAGGCAGGCAGGCCGGGCACCGGCTAACACAGGCCCGGACGGTCCTGCGCCCGGCAATGGGGCGACGTAGCCAAGTGGACTAAGGCGGGGGTCTGCAAAACCCCTATTCGGCGGTTCGAATCCGCCCGTCGCCTCCAGCAACCTACCCCGCAATAGAGAGGCCCACGGCTAATGGTCGTGGGTCTTAGTTTTGCTCCGGAACACCGGATCGGGCCCTTATTGGCCCCTATCGCGAAAATCGGGGGCCTCAGAGGCCTTCTACCAGCTGGTCATCGAGGGCCTTGGCTGCCTCTTCTTGAAGCCCTGGCAGAACGTGGCTGTAGATGTCCCGTGTCAGCGGGGGGCGGCCCAGAGCGCCCCGTCACTCAGGTCCCGGGCGTCGACGGGCATCTCCTGGCAGCCCATTTTTCAATCTCGGGTGATGAGGCCGCCGATGGCGCCGATGATGGCGCCGCCGATGCTGCTGACGATGAGGACGATGTTGGGGATTGGGTCGCCGTAGAAGACCCAGGTGCCGACTATGAGGCTAACGAAGGTGCCGATGATGGCGCCGACGACGGCGCCGACGATGGCGACGACGACCGCGCCGACACCTTTGCCTTTGTCATCCCTCACTAGGTCCGCGAGCCGATCGGTCATTTCAAAGAAATCACCCGGGGACACCCCTAAGCGAAGACATGCCCGACCTAGGGCTGACTCGTCGAAGGACTCAAGCACATCCTCGGGTTCCCGCGTGTTTCCCAGTTGAACCAGCCGCTCTATCCGTTCAGCTTTGCCGCCAGATACCGGGTCTCCTAAGTCGCGAAGGGCGTGCTCTAGGTCCTCGGACGTGAAGAGATCGAGAAGCTCGGCGAACCCCATCTGCGTTGTCATAGACCGCCCCCCGCCCGACCGATCGCTCGTTGGGTGGTATTGTACTAGATGGAGGCTAGGTCTACCCTTGTCCTGTGAACGCTCGCACAGCCGCATTTGACCGAGGAGGGTGGGAGTGGCGCACCAGGAAGCCAGCGTAGTCCTCAGAGACGCGCTGATGGATTTCACGTCCGGCAAAAACGACATCAAGGTCGCGCTGCAGGACCGCAAGGTCTTACCGGCGGGCGGCCAAGGGTGACCCCGTTGTCCTGCTCTCGATTCGGAGCTACCAGCGCCGATTCACGGCCGCCAGGAACGCCGCCGAGCCCCTCTTCGCCGACACGCTGACCCCATAGGCCCCTCTCGGCGGCCGTAGCATCGGCTTGGGCCGCGGATGGCCGGGTCGGTTTCGGCGGGCCTCCCTCGGCCTCAAGCAGCGGCTTCGGATAGTTCATTCGCACCACTCTTCTTTGGTGTGGGCTCCGCCAGCTTTTAGGCCGCTCTGCTCGGTTGCTCTACCCTCCCGCCCTTCACAATTGTCTACGGTGAGCAGAAAGATCAACGACAGCGGAGAAGGGTAACCACGAAACGCAAGATCCCAGGAGGGCTGTGCCGGGACGGCGTCGTAGCTGGGAAATTTGGACGACGGGTGGGACCGCGCTATTGTCGGGAACGTCCTCGAGAGGTGGGACGAGGACTGGCTGATTGCGCCGATCGTCGCTCCCGAGAACGGCCGGCTGACTGGGAACTAGCTCCAGACGGCCCGAGCCCCTGTTGCGCGGCCTCGCCAGGAACGTTGTAAGGGCGGCCCCCAGACGCTCGACCTCGACCCGGAGCACACCGTGCACCTCCGCCGCCTGGTCCAAATCTCCTTCGCGCCCCAGTATCTCCAGCCTCGACGCCGCTTCCGTCGCGGAGTCGGCCCGGAAGTGGCTTACCGCCCCTTTGAGAGTATGGGCGTGTCGACCGACGTCGCCGCCTCTCCCTTCGCTGAGAGCCCGTTGAAGGCTATCCAGCAGCTTCGGATGGGTGTCGAGGAACACCTCGCCGAGAGAATGGTGGCCGGACCAGGTCGTCGGGCCCTTGTACAGAGCGGCCATATTACTGCGAGGACCGGCACCCATGCCTTTTTGCCGGGTACCACTCTTGCGGAAGCGCGGGATCGGCACTAACCTAATAGATGAGGACCAACGGGTCGAGTTCCTTGACTGGGGCAGGTCTGTGATGAAAACGATAAGCGTGATAGTGGCGGACGACTCCGAGTTCATGCGCGAGTCGTACCAGGCGATCCTGGAGACGGCGGAACGTCTCGAAGTCCTGGGCATGGCGGCCGATGGGCAGGAGGCGGTGTTCCTCACCGACATCCTGAAACCGCAGGTGGCCATCCTCGACATCAGGATGCCCAAGATGGACGGCATCACCGCCGCTCACCAGATCGTCGCGAACCACCCGAACACGGGAATAGTCATCATATCGAGCTACGACGACACGTCGTACATCAACGAGCTGCTCAAGACCCGCCCGGCCGGCAAGGCCTATCTGCTAAAGGCGTCGCTGGACGACGTCCAGGAGCTGATCCGGACTGTCGAGGCTGTGGCGGCCGGCTGGACGGTCCTGGACCCAGTGGTGGTCGAGAAGCTGATCTCCTCGCAGGCCGTGAAGCCCAAGTCCTCCCTGGCTCCGCTCTCGGACCAGGAGAGGTCGGTCCTTTCAATGCTCGTTCAGGGACACACGTCCACGTCGATCTCTACGGCGCTTGGAGGGGATGCGAGCAGCGTCGACGACCAGGTGAGCGGGATCTACGACAAGTTGAGTGTGCCCGAGTCGTCGGCCCACGACCGGCGGGTCGAGGCGGTCCTGACGTTCCTGGACATCGCTCGGAGTCCTCAGGGGCGGTAGAGCGGGTATCCGGACGCGGGACCTCCCGTCCCCGGGTCAGCCTTTGATGACACCGAGAGGCCGGAGCCTGGCCACGGCCCGGCAGAGTCCCGCGGCCTGCGACACGCGGACGACGTCGGACACGTCCTTGTATGCCTCGGACGCCTCTTCGGCCAGCGACGCCCAGCCGCGGCCCAGGGCGACGATGCCCCGCTCGGCCAGCTCGCCCTGAATGTCCCGGCCCTTGAGGAGCTTCTTCGCTCTCGTTCGACTGTGCAGCCGTCCGGCGCCGTGGGCCGCGGATCCGAACGACGACTCCATAGCCGCCGGGTCGCCGACCGCGACATACGAGTAGCGCCCCATGTCCCCGGGAATCAGTACCGGCTGGCCGATCTCGCGGTATCGGCCGGGGATGTCCGGGTGCCCGGGCGGGAAGCTCCGGGTGGCACCCTTCCGGTGGACGCACAGGCGCTTGCGCTTGCCGTCGACCGTGTGATCCTCGATCTTGGCCATGTTGTGAGACAGGTCGTAGACCTGCCAGATGCCCATGTCCGTCCACGAGCGGCCGAAGACCTCCTGAAAAGAGAGTCTCGTCCAGTGGGCGATGCACTGGCGATTGGCCCACGCGAAGTTGGCGGCGGCCCGCATCGCCCTGAGATAGCGCTCGCCCTCCGGAGTCGAGATGGGCACGGAGGCCAGCTGGCGGTCCGGCAGCTCGATCCCGTACCGTGCCCCGGCACCTTCGAGCTCACGCAGCGAGTCGGTGCACACCTGGTGTCCCAGGCCCCGGGAGCCACAGTGGATCATCACGGTGACCTGGCCGACCTCCCGGAGTCCCATCGCGCTCGCGGCTACGTCGTCCAGAAGCTCGTCGACCACCTGGACCTCGAGGAAGTGGTTGCCCGAGCCGAGGGTACCCAGCTGAGGCCCACCCCGTGTCTTCGGACGCTCTCCGACAGCATCGGCGCCGGTGTCTTGCATGCAGCCCGATTCCTCGGTCACCTCGATGTCGTCCGGGTCGCCGAGGCCGCGGTCCACGGCCCAGGAGGCGCCCCTGTTGAGGACCTCGTTGAGCCAGTCCACCGCCAGCGACTCCGGGTCACGGGCGGAGACCGAGAACTCGAGGGTCTCCCGAGGCCGTACGTGCTCGAGCTCGGCGATGATGCTGAACATACCCTTGGCCAGCCAGGCCAGGGCCCCGCCCAGGTCGGCGCCGGTGGCTACGACCGCGACGTCGGCCGTGTGCTCCTCGATCTCGAATCCGGCCATTGCCTCACGAAGCGTGTACGGAGTTGCTCATGGACAGGGCATTCGTTATACTGCTGTTAAGTACCTATTGTTGCGCACATTTTCCGATTCGGTGCTAGAGGTCGCCGAACCGACGTCATATCTCCAGACCCATCTCTGATAGCAAATGGCAGAGTTTGGTCGATGTCGCTGAGATTTTGATGATTGAGAGTGTTATGTGAGATGACGAACGTAAGACAGAATTTTACCATCCCCGAAGAAACCGGACGGAGGTTGAAAGCCCTCATCGCCGATCGAAAGCGAAGCGCATTTGTTGCCGAAGCGATCGAGGACAAGTTGAAGCAACTGGAGGAGGAGCGGCTGAAACAAGATCTTCGAGAAGGTTACGCGGCCAGGAGTGCGGAAGGCGCCGCGATCAATGCCGAGTGGGAAGCGGCCACGCTGGAGGGGTGGGAGTGAGACAAGGTTAAGACTAAGGAGGGCAGGTCTTGAGAAGGACAAACCCAGACGGGGCGGGAGGAAAGGAGCTCCGTAGGGGCGACATCCACTACGCCAATCTGAACCCGGTCGTAGGGTCCGAGATCGCCAAGCGAAGGCCGACGCTGGTGGTCTCCAACGACGAAAACAATGAGCTGGCTCAGACAGTGACAGTAGTTCCTCTCACCAGCCAGTCGGGCAGGAGGGTGTACCCGTTCGAGGTTCGGGTCCCCCAAGGCGTGGGGGGGCTCTCCAAAGATTCCCGAGTTAAGTGCGACCAGATTCGTACGGTTGACAAGAGACGGCTGTCCGGGTTCATCGGCAGCCTCGAGGGACCGTACATGTACGAGGTCGGGGAAGCGCTAAAGCGTCACCTCAACCTTTCTTGAGGGGGAGTCGGAACGCCTAGCGGCCGGCTCCTAGCCTATAGCCGCCGCCCCGGCCCGAGAGCAGTCCTCGTCCTCCTCCCCGGTTCCCCCGCCGGCCCCGCAGGCGCCTATCAGCTCGCTGTCGCGGGAGATCGGGACCGCGCCGCGGCCCAGGATGAACCTCCCGCCCATCTGGATCTGTAGCGCTCGCATAACCGGACTGTCGTTCCTCGGTATCAGGTCGCCGCTGGACTCGCCGAAGAGTACGGACGCGACCGCCTTGCCCTTGCTGCCCTCGATGCCGAGGAGCAGGGCATTCTCCATCTTCTGCATCGTCACCAGGTTCGTGCCCGAGTCGACGACCGACACGGCGATCGTGATCCCAAGCTCCTTGGCCCGTGCGATCGCGGCCTCGCAGACCGTGACCGCCTCTTTCAGGGTTACGTTTGCCATTTCTTCTCCTTCTCTCCCTCTGGCCGTCGGCGGCTCAACAGCGCCGTCACACCGTGCCTCACCCTTCAAAAAGGGGGTGGGGGTTGAGTCTGAGGGCCACCCTCAGACTCCCGGCAAAGGGGCTCTGCCCCTCTGCGCTCCTCGTTTCTCCCGCACCTCACCCTTGTTCGGATAGGGGGTAATTGAATCCGGGGGATAGCCCCAGACTCCCGGCAAAAGGGCTCTGCCCCTCTGCACTCCTCGTTTCCCCGGCGCCACACCTTAGCCTCGTCGCGTGACGCCCCACCCTTTGTAGAAAGGGGTGGAAATTGAATCTGAGGGATATCCCCATCCAGCTCAGACTCTCGGCAAAGGGGGAAAGCCCCCGTTCTCGTCATCCCGCCAGGCCCGCAGCCGTGCGCCCCTACACTCGCCGTACCCCATACCCCCGTATCCTGAGCCGATGGGGTTTCTGGCGATCGCCGACGTGGGCGAGGATTCGGCCGGATTCTACCATACCCGGCTCGGCTGGAGCCCGGACCCATCGGACCGGCGGACCCCTCTCCGCGCCATGGGCGTATGGTATACTGCCGTCTGTCCAAGCGGCCCCGTCCGCCGCGCTGCCTGCGGTCGGCGCAGTCGAGGGCCCAGAGAGAAGCAAGTGCCCGCGATGATCGAGCTCATCCAAGGCGGTGGGGTCACCTCAGCCAAGGGATTCCTGGCAGGGGCGACCTTCGCCGGGCTCAAGACCCAGGAAGACTCCGCGCTCGACCTCGGGATCCTGGTCTCCGAGGCGCCGGTCGGCGTGGCAGGGGCGTTCAGCACGAACAAGATACTCTCCCCTTCGGTGGTGCTGACCCGGGGTCGCGTCGGCAAAGGGATGGTGCGGGCCGTCGTTGCGAACAGCGGCTGTGCCAACTGCTGCGTAGGCGCCCAGGGCCTGAAGGACGCCGAGGAGCTGGCCTCCCTCGCGGCCAACCAGGCGGGAGTCGCGGCCGAGGAGACCCTGGTCTGCAGCACCGGCGTCATCGGGGTCGAGCTGCCTATGGCGCTCATCAGGCAGAACGTCAGCAACATCAAGCTTTCTGCGGACGGCGGCCACGATTTCGCCCGAGCCATCATGACCACGGATACCCGTCCGAAGGAGATGGCGGTGTCGGCGGAGGTCGGCGGCCGGAAGATCGTCCTGGGAGGGGCTGCGAAGGGTGCGGGGATGATACACCCGAACATGGCGACGATGCTCTGCTTCATCACCACCGATGCGGCGGTCGACCCGGCCTTTCTCCAGGCGGCCCTGAGTCAGGCGGTGGACAGCTCGTTCAACCTGATAGACGTGGACGGCGACCAGAGCACGAACGACACGGTGCTCGTCCTCGCCAACGGCGCTGCGGGCGGAGACTCCATCGGCGCCGGCTCACCGGCCGCGATCGCCTTCCAGGAGGTTCTGGACTACGTGTGCTCCGCCCTCGCCAAGGAGCTGGTGAGGGACGCGGAGGGCGCCCAGCGCGTCATCGAGGTGACCGTCGAGGGCGCGAGAAGCACGGACGATGCACGCACCGCCGCGCGGGAGATCGCCAGCTCGCTCCTGGTCAAGGCCATGGTACACGGCCGCGATCCCAACTGGGGGCGAATAATGATGGCCCTGGGCAAGAGCGGCGCCGAGTTGGAGGAGTCCGCCGTCGACGTCTTCATCAACGACATCCACGTCGTGCACGAGGGAATGGCCATCTCGTATCTCAAGGACGCGGTTGTGAGTGCGATGAGCGTCCCGGAGGTCCGATTCAGGGTGAGCCTCAACAGCGGTGGCGGCACGGCCACGGCCCTGGGGTCCGACCTTACGGAAGAGTACGTCATTCTGAACTCCGCATACAGCACCTGACCGAGCCAGACCCCACTAGATGGCATCAGCAGGACGCTCCGCCGACAAGCACCCCGACGAACCCGGCGACTGGTCAGACCCGGCCGCCCCCCAGCACAGCCAGCGAGCCCGGCGAGAGCCCAAGGGAGAGCCCCATGGCCGCGGGACGATAGTCGTCAAAATCGGAGGGAGCACCCTGGGCTCCACGGACAGCTCCCTGCAAGACGTAGTGACACTTCACGAGCAGGGCTTGCGGCCCGTGGTCGTCCACGGCGGAGGCAAGCTGATCTCCGAGTGGATGGAGAGGCAGGGGGTGCGTCCCCGCTTCGTCCGGGGGCTGCGAGTGACCGACCCGAGGAGCCTCGAGATAGTCGTGGGAGTCCTGACCGGGCTGGTCAACAAGTCGCTGGTCGCGTCGATCCTGACCCTCGGCGGGCGTGCTATGGGCATATCCGGCGTAGACGGAGGACTGCTTGTGGCGAGGGTCGTCGACCCGGAGCTCGGGCGTGTCGGCGCGGTCGTAGAGGTCAACCTGGAGCCGGTCCAGGCCGTCCTGGACGCCGGGTGCATTCCCGTCATCGCACCGGTCGCGGTCCACGTCGCCGACGGCTCGGACGACTTCGGGTCCATGCTCAACGTGAATGCCGACACGGCCGCCGGGGCCATCGCCGCCGCGCTCAGAGCGGAGAGGCTGGTCTTCCTGACCGACGTCGAGGGAGTTCTCGACACCTCGCACCGGCTCATCCCCAGGCTCACGGGCCGACAGGCCAGAGGGATGGTGCGGTCCAACATCGTTGGCGGGGGGATGGTCCCCAAGCTCGAGGCCTGCCTGACGGCCCTGGGTAAGGTGGAGTCGGCCCACATCCTGGACGGGCGCAAGCCGGGCTCCCTGCTTGCCAACCTCGCGGGTGGCACCGCAGGCACTCGTGTAGGGTAGCCGAGGCCGATGGCCACCGACTTCGATCCGGACACCTCCCCAGAGCTCGACGTTCGGGTGCCGCCCCAGCTTGGCGGGATCGTCAAGTGGGGCCTGGCGGTCCTCGGCCTGATCCTCCTGTTCGTCTTCCTGTCGTTTCTCCGGTCCGTCTACACGGACTGGCTCTGGTTCGGCAACCTCGGATACAGGGGCGTCTTCGCAAAAATCCTGACCACGCGGGTGGTGCTCTTCTTCTCCGCGGCCGCCATCTTCGGTGCGCTCCTCTCCGCGAGCGTCTACGTTGCGGACCGGGTCTCCCGAGGACCGGAGACCGTGGCACTTCCCCAGGACGCCCTGGAGTTGCTGAGGCGGCTCGTCTTCTGGGGCACGATCGCCGTCATCGTGCTCGTGAGCGCCATCTTCGGGGCGGTGGCCGCCGGGAAGTGGGAGCTGTTCCTCAAGATCCTGAACTCGGTGCCGTTCGGCATCACCGACCCGGTCTACGACAAAGACCTCTCCTTCTACGTGTTCACGCTGCCGCTGTGGAGCTTCATACAGGGTTGGCTGCTCGGCGCGGCCATCGTGATCCTGCTGGCGACGCTGGGACGGCACTTCATGAACCTCAGTCTTCGAGGTCAGCGGTTCGCCCTCACCCCCGGGCTGAGCATCCACGTCTCCGTCATCGCCGCCGTCCTGATGTTCATCATCGGCTTCGGACACTGGTTGGACCGGTGGGAGCTACTGCTGTCCGGGCAGGGAGCGGTATTCGGGGCGGCGTACACGGATATCCACGCGCGGAAGCCGGCTCTCATGGTGCTGACCATCATCGCCGGTGGAAGCGGCGTGCTGATGCTCGTGAACGCCTATCTCGGGCAGATCAGGCTGCTGGTCGGGGCCGGGGTACTGTGGATCGTCATGGCGGTCATCCTCGGTGCTGCCTGGCCGGGACTGATGCAGCGGTTCAGCGTCACTCCCAACGAGTTCGTCAAGGAGGCGCCTTACATCGAGCGGAACATGGAGTTCACCCGTCGCGGGTTCGCTCTGGGAGACGACCGCGTTGAGGAGGTCTTCTTTCCCGTCGAGGCGACACTCACCGCCGACGTGGTGGTGGCCAATGCCCAGACCATCAACAACATAAGGCTCTGGGATCACGGTCCCCTGTCGAGCGTCTACCGGCAGATCCAGCTCATCCGGACCTACTACGACTTCATGGACGCCGACGTGGACCGGTACATCGTGGACGGGGAGTACCGCCAAGTCCTGCTGGCGGCCCGCGAGGTGGCCCCGGAGAAGCTGGAGCCGGAGTCGCAGACCTCGGGCTCGCCATGAGCCCCGTCACGGAGTTCACCCCCGAGGGGCGGCCCGAGTTTTTCGCCCGGGGCATCCCCGCCGGGGGCATCATCCCCATCCAATCGTCGGAGCCGGGCCGGGAGCCGGAGACGGTGATCACGAACCCGAGGATCTACTACGGCGAGAACACCGTCCAGCACACCATCGTCAATACCAACACCGACGAGCTGGACTACCAGACGGCCGAAGGCGAGCTCTTCCGCACGAAGTACACGGGCGTCGGAGGGGTCCAGCTCAGCTCGCTGCTCAGGCGGATCGCGTTCGCCTGGCAGCTCACCGACCTGAACGTGCTGATCAGCGGCGAGATCACCGGCGAGAGCAGGATCCAGTACCGGAGAGAGATACAGGAGCGCGTCAGGAGCGTCGCTCCGTTCCTGCTCCTGGACGAGGACCCCTACATGGTGGCGGCGGATGGCCGGCTCGTCTGGATGCAGGATGCGTATACGTACACCGACAGCTACCCGTACTCCGACCCCTCCGACGGCGACATTAACTACGTGCGCAACAGCGTGAAGGTCACGATCGACGCGTTCGACGGGACGGTGAAGCTGTACATCGCGGACCCCACGGACCCGATGGTCAGGACGTACGAGAAGATCTTCCCCGGCCTGTTCCTCCCGCTCGAGGAGATGCCCGCGACCCTTCTGGCGCACATCCGGTATCCGCTGGACCTCTTCAGCCTCCAGGTGGAGAAGTACGCCAAGTACCACATGCGGGACCCTCAGAACCTCTACAACAACGAAGACCTGTGGGAGATCCCCAACGAGAAGTTTGGTCAGTCGGACGTTCTACAGCCAATCGAGCCGTACTACGTTATCATGAGGCTGCCGGGCGAAGAGCGCGAGGAGTTCGTCCTTCTTCTTCCGTACACACCCAACCAGCGGAAGAACATCGTCGGATGGCTTGCCGCCCGCAGCGACGGGGAGAACTATGGCAAACTGGTCGCCTTCAGCTTCCCCAAGGACCGGCAGGTCGACGGTCCGGAGCAGATCGAGGCCAGGATCGACAACGACCCCGAGATATCGGCCTGGTTCACGCTCCGCTGCCAGGAGGGGTCGTTCTGCATCCGAGGGAATCTGCTCGTAATCCCGGTCGGCGAGAGCCTGCTGTTCGTCGAGCCCGTCTACATTCAGGCCGAGGGGGTGGAATTCCCCGAGCTGAAGCGGGTAATATTGGCCACCGGGGAGAGAGTGGTAATGGCAGGCTCCTTGTCGGAGGCGCTGACGCTGCTGGTCGGAGACACCGGGTCACGAGTCGCGGTGCCTGTCGATCGGGAGGAGGTGGAACCCGGCGAGCAAGCTCCGCCGGGCATCGGCATAGCCGCCGAGGTCGACAGGCTGAGCGAGGCGCTGGGCGGCCTGAAGGGGAACATTACGGAGATCGAGGAGGCGCTGGAGCGCCTGACAGAGCTGCTGGGGCAGAGTTCGACAGGAGAGTAGGACGATGGCGACGGACTGGAAGGCGATCGAGAGCAAATACTACATGTACTGCGCCCGGAGGCAGCCGGTCGTCATCGTCCGAGGACAGGGTACGAAGGTCTGGGACGACAACGGCAAGGAGTACCTGGACTTCACGTCCGGCTGGGCGGTCAACAACGTCGGTCACGCGAACCCCGTCATGGCCGAGGCCATCGCCGAGCAGGCCCGCACACTGGTTCAGACCTCCAACCAGTTCTACACGATCCCTCAGCTCCAGCTGGCGGAGATACTGGTCGAGAACAGCTGCCTGGACAAGATCTTCATCTGCAACAGCGGCGCGGAGGCGAACGAGGGGGCGGTCAAGCTCGCTCGCAAGTATGGCAAGACGAAGCGCGACGGCGCCTACGAGATCATCACGGCGTTCGGCTCGTTCCACGGCAGAACGATGGGGATGCTGTCGGCGACCGGTCAGCCCAAATACCAGGAGACCTACCAGCCGATACTCCCAGGCTTCAGCTACGTCGAGTACGACGACGTCGACGCCGTCAAATCGGCCACGACCGACAAGACCGTGGCGGTGATGGTGGAGCCGGTCCAGGGGGAGGGCGGCGTGAATATCCCGTCTCCGGGCTATTTCAAGGCGGTCCGGCAGTGGTGTGACGAGAGGGGGCTGCTGCTGATCCTCGACGAGGTCCAGACCGGTCTGGGCCGGCTCGGCACGCTGTTCGGCTACCAGAGCTTCGACGTGGAGCCCGACATCATGACGCTGGCCAAGGGACTGGGGGGTGGGGTGCCGATCGGCGCCTTTCTCGCCAAGGAGCACGCCGCGGTCTTCGTGCCCGGCGATCACGGCTCGACGTTCGGCGGCAACGTCCTGACGTGCGCCGCCGCCCACGCGTCGACCAGGTACATCCTCGACAACGACCTGCCGAGCCAGGCCCGGAACATGGGTCAGCGCCTCAGGGACGGGCTCGAATCGCTGCGGAAGAACCACGAGTTCATATCAGACGTCAGAGGAATGGGCCTGCTCCAGGCCCTGGAGTTCAACTCGGAGATGTCGCCCGCCGTCGTCGCTGCGTGCAACGACCTCGGCCTGCTGCTCAACCCGCTGCGTCCCATCGCGATCCGGCTGATGCCGCCCCTTACCGTCACCGAGGACGAGATAGATCGTGCCCTGGAGATTCTGGAAGAGGGACTGATCCGGGCCGTGAAGGGGTGAGGGGGTGGGGTGTGGGGTACAGGGTTCGGGGTACAGGGAGTGCAGAGGGGCGAAGCCCCTTTGCTGGGAGTCTGAGGGTGTCCCTCAGAAATCATACACCTCTCTATGATGGGGTGGGGCTCGATCCGGCGTAGGCACGGGAGGCCCTCTGCCTCCCCAGACTCTTCGCTGCGGCTCAGAATGACAATCGGCAGGTTGCCGCCCCACCTGGCGGGATCATCAAACACGGGGAGTGCAGACCCCGACAAGTCGGGATTGCCGGGAATCTGAGGACCGTGCTAGGGAGCTAGAAGCTTGCGGTGGACTGAGCTCAAAGAAAAGAACGTGACCGCCGTCGCGGGAGCGGTGTCCGGCGGGCTCGATAGCTGCACGGTCGTCCACTGGCTGAGCAGCAAGGGGTTCACGGTCCACGCCTACGTGGTGGACCTGGGCCAGCCCGACGAGGAGAGCCTGGACGGCGTCCGGGACCGGATGCTCGGTTGTGGCGCTCTGGCGGCCGACGTCGTCCCGGGGCGGGATGCGCTGGCCGAGGCCGGCCTCAAGACGATCCAGGCACAGGCGCGGTACGAGGGCGGATACTGGAACACGACCGCGATCGCCCGCCCCATCATCGTCGAATCGATAATGCCTGAACTCCAGAAGCGCGGCCTCGGGGTCCTGTTCCACGGCGCCACGGGGCGCGGAAACGACCAGGTCAGGTTCCAGCTCGCGTCCAACATGCTGGACCCGAGCCTCGAGATCTATGCCCCGTGGAGGGATCCGGAGTTCGTGTCGGAGTTCCCCGGCCGGCAGCAGATGATCGACTACTGCCAGGCGAACGGCCTGCCGATAAAGCCCCGGGGAGAGGCCCGCTACTCGACCGACGCGAACCTCCTGGGCCTGACCCACGAGGCCGGAGACCTGGAGGACGTGGCGATCCCTCCAGACTTCGTTGAGCCGGGGATGGGGGTCTGGCCGTGGCATGCTCCCGACGAGCCCGAGTCGGTGACGATCCGCTGGGAGGCGGGCCTCCCCACGGCTCTGAACGGGCTGAGTCTGGAGATCGCCGAGATGTTCACGGAGGCGAACGCGCTGGGAGGCAGGCACGGGGCCGGCATCGGGACCCACGTGGTCGAGAATCGCTTCGTGGGGGTCAAGTCCAGGGGGATATACGAGGCGCCCGGCATGGAGCTGCTGGGCCGGTCGTACGAGTATCTGCTCCAGTTCATACTCGACCGGAGGGCGCGGGAGCTGTTCGAGGTTCTGTCGTCGGTGATCAGCCTCCAGATCTATCAGGGGTACTCGATGGACCTGGCAACGTCCGCCGCCGAGGCGGCCATCGCACCCATGAGCCGCCTGGCGACCGGAACGATCAGGGTCCGGCTCTACAAGGGCGGAGTCTACTTCGAGTCGGCGGAGGACACCCCCGAGGCGATGCCGGCGTCGCTGTACACGGACGACTCCTCGATGGAGGCCGGTGGGTCCTACGACCACGCCGACGCGGAGGGGTTCATGAAGGTTCTGGGCGTGTCTGCCAAGAACTTCGGCACCAGGCAGCTGCCGAAGCTGAAACAAGACTAGCGTCCCAGCCCTCGACGAACATGGGAAGTGCAGAGGGCGAAGCCCCTATGCCGGTCCTTCCGCGGAAGGATGAGCGTGTCCCTCAGAAAACTGATCTCCCCTCCCAGCAGGGATGATGAAATGCGGGGTGTGCAGATGGGCGATGCCCCTCTGCCGGGAGTCTGAGGGTGCCCCTCGGAAAACTGATTTCCCCTCCCTGGAGGGGTGGGGCCGAGCGCCAGAGGGAGAAGGGCGTTCCAGCTGGGACGACCGCCGTGATGACATCCACCACGACAACCGAGACCCGAAACCAGATCGTGCGCCTGGTCCGCGACTTCGTCAAGCGCGAGGTCGAGCCAGTGGCGGCCGAGTACGACCGCGACGACACCTACCCCGCCGAACTAGTCGAGAGCATGAAGAGCCTCGGCCTCTTCGGGATCACCATTCCCCAGGAGTACGGCGGCCTCGGCCTCGACCACACCTCCTTCGCGATGATTTTCGAGGAGCTGAGCAAGGGCTGGATGAGCCTTACCGGCGTCATCGGGACCCACCACGTTGCGGCTTCGATCGTCAACAGGTTCGGCACCGAGGAGCAGAGGCGCCGTCTCCTTCCGAGGATGGCGGCGGGCGAGGCCAGGGGAGGGCTTGCGCTGACCGAGCCCGACGCGGGGAGCGACGTCCAGGCCATCGAGACCACGGCCGAGAGGGACGGCGACGACTATGTCATCAACGGCAGCAAGCTGTTCATAACGAACGCCGTCCACGGCAACACCTTCGCCGTGCTTGCGAAGACCGACACCGAGGCTCAGCCTCGCCACCGCGGGATCAGCTGTTTTATCGTCGAGAAGCCGGCGGGCGGCCTGACGGTCGGCCGGAAACTGGACAAGCTCGGCTACAGAGGTATCGACACGGGCGAGCTGGTGTTCCAGGACTGCCGGGTCCCACTTGGCAGCCTGGTCGGCGGCGAGGAGGGCAAGGGATTCGCGCAGGTGATGAGCGGGCTGGAGAGGGGCCGCATCAACGTGGCCGCCAGGGCAGTGGGCGTCGCCACCGCGGCCTTCGAGGCCGCGATCCGGTATGCTCAACAGCGTCACACCTTCGGGGTCCCTATCGCAAAGCACCAGACCATCCAGATCAAGCTCGCCGATATGGCGACCAAGATTCGTGCGGCGCGCCTGCTGACGTATGACGCCGCCGAGGCCGCCGACGCCGGCCGGCGCGCGGATCTGGAGGCAGGTATGGCCAAGCTGTTCGCCAGCGAGGTCTGCGCCGAAGTGACGATGGAGGCTATGCGCATCCACGGGGGCTACGGCTACGTCAAGGACTACCCCGTCGAGCGCTACTACCGCGACGCACCTCTGATGATGATAGGAGAGGGGACGAACGAGATCCTGCGTCTGGTCATCGCCCGCCGCCTGCTGGAGCAGTTTCAGGTATGATCTGCTGACGGGGACGGAGCTGCGGCGCGTGTAGGGGCGCACGGCTGTGGGCCCTGGCAGGATGGTGAAGTACGGGGTGGACAGGTCCCGACGAGTCGGGATTGCGAGGAGTCTGAAGGTGTCCTTAAGAACACCGATCTCCCGTCTCGGGCAGGATGATGAAAATGGGGTGTGCAGATCCCGACAAGTCGGGATTGCGAGGAGTCTGAGGGTGTGCCTCAGTTACTAACCCCTCCTCCAGTGGGGAGGGGCATGAGCAGGGAGCGATGATCCACGACAGACGAGACACGTTCGGAGGGTACCTCGAGGACTTCAAGCCCGGTGACGTGTTCCGACACTGGCCCGGTAAGACGATCACCGAGGCCGACAACCATATCTTCTCACTGATAACGATGAATACGAACCCGCTTCACATCGACGCGGCCTACATGGCCGAGCACCAGCATGGACAGATCCTGGTGAACGGCGTGCTGGTCATGGCGCTGGTCGTGGGCATGAGCGTCGGGGACACGTCGGGCAAGGCGGTCGCGAACCTGGAGTACGAGCGTGTGACCCACGAAGGCCCCGTCTTTCAGGGGGACACGATCTACGCAGAGAGCGAGATCCTGGAGGTCCGCGAGTCGAAGAGCCGTCCCGACAGGGGTATCGTGTATCTGGAGAGCCGCGGTTTCAACCAGCGCAAGGAGCGGGTGCTGACGCTGCGCCGCCGCTTCCTCGTGCAGAAGCGCAAGGTGTAACCGCCGATGAGCGATTTGGCAGGGGGCTCGGGCGCCGGCGGTACACTCGAGGGCTACACCGTATCGATCCACTACGACCGGCGGCTATACAGGCACGACGTCGCCGGATCGATCGTTCACGCCCGGATGCTCGCCCGGCAAGGCATCATCGCCCAACCGGAGGCGGACCGGATCGTCGACGGTCTCGAGCAGATCCGCGACGAGATCGAGGGCGAAAGCTTCCCTTGGAAGGCGGAGCTCGAAGACATCCACATGAACGTTGAGAGCCGTCTGTTCGAGAAGATCGGCGAGGTCGCGGGCAAGCTCCACACGGGGCGGTCGCGCAACGACCAGGTTGCGCTGGACGTGCGCCTGTACGTCAAGGAGGTCATCGGCGAGGTCCTCGAAGCGGTCCGGGGTCTCCGGGCGGCGCTTGTCGGGGCCGCCGAGGCCAACGCCGATACGATCATGCCCGGCTACACACACCTCCAGCGGGCCCAGCCGGTCCTGTTCGGCCACCACATGATGGCCTACTTCGAGATGCTGAGCAGGGATGCCGAGCGGTTCCGTCAGGCGCGGGGAAGGGCCGACGTCATGCCGTTGGGAAGCGGCTCGCTGGCCGGAATTCCGTACCCGGTGGACCGGGAGTTCGTCGCTCGGGAACTAGGGTTTGGAAAAATCTCGGCGAACAGCATGGACGCGGTTTCAGACCGTGACTTTCTTCTCGATTTCCACGCCGCCGCCGCCACGTGCATGATGCACCTCTCGCGCCTCGCCGAGGAGCTTGTCATCTGGTCCACGGAGGAGTTCGGCTTCGTACGCCTGAGCGACGAGCTGACCACCGGCAGCAGCATGATGCCCCAGAAGCGCAACCCGGACTACGCCGAGATCGCCAGAGGGAAGACCGGGCGCGTCTACGGCCATCTATTCGGTCTGCTGACTCTGCTGAAGGGCCTGCCTCTGACCTACAACCGCGACCTCCAGGAGGACAAGGAGGGTCTCTTCGACACAGTCGACACGCTCCTCCCCACCCTGGCCGCCTTCACCGCCATGATCTCGACGATGCAGGTCTGCGGCGATCGGATGACGGAAGCGGCGCGGAGCGGCTACGCCCTGGCAACCGACATCGCCGACTACCTGGCTGGCAAGGGCATGCCCTTCAGAGAGGCGCACGGCGTCGTCGCCCGGCTGTCGTCCCATGCTGCCGACTCCGGCCGCCGCTTCGACGAGCTGACCCTCGACGAGTATCGAGGCTTCTCGCCCCTGTTCGACGACGATGTCCTCCGGATAGGCGTTCGGTCCTCGGTCGAGGCGCGGGAGGGCATCGGCGGCACGGCGACGCCGAGAGTGCTCCAGGCGATCGCTGACGCGAAGGACGTCCTGGAGGCCGAGCATGCCGGCGACTAGTCCGATCAAGATCGCCCCGTCGATCCTGTCGGCCGACTTCGGCCGGATCGGGGAGCAGGTTGCCGAGGCGGCCAGGGCCGGCGCCGACTACATCCACGTCGACGTCATGGACGGTCACTTCGTCCCCACCCTGACCATCGGACCCCTGGTCGTCCGTGCGATTCGCCGGTGGACCGACATACCGCTCGACGTCCACATGATGGTGGAGCGGCCTCAGAGCTTCATCGACGAGCTGGTCGCGGCCGGAGCGGACATCATCACGGTCCACGCCGAGGCGCCCACGCACCTCCACCGCGTCGTCCACCAGATCAGGGACGCGGGAAAACGGGCCGGAGTCTCCCTGAATCCGGCCACCCCCATCTCGGCAGTCGAGGAGGTGCTGCCAGACCTGGACCTGGTGCTCATCATGACGGTGAAACCAGGCTTCGGCAGTCAGGCCTTCATCAAGGGCATGGTCGACAAGGTCGGCCGCATGAGGGCCGTGCTCGACCGGAGTGGATCGAGCGCGGAGCTAGAGGTCGACGGCGGGATCAACGCCGGGACGGCGGGTGCGGTGGTCCAGGCCGGAGCACGGGTCCTGGTCGCGGGCTCGGCGGTCTACAACGACACCATTAGCGTGGCCGAGGGCATCGCGTCCATCCGGGACAGCCTTCGCTGAGCGGGACGCGGGACGGGCCTCCCTAACTAGCAGGATGATGAACTCAGCATAATGCTCGCCATGCGAAGGCGCCTTTCTTGGCTCTCGATATTGATGGTGGGTCTGCTGCTCGCCACGAGTTGCGGCGACGGCGGTGAAAAAACTGCCATTCCAACACCTTCCCCCACTGCTCAGACATCAGCTTCAGCAGCGGCATTCCCATTGTGTGAGCCCGAAGTCGGCGAGGACGTAGGATCGTTTATGGAAGAAGTGCGGCGGCTGGAGATTGGCTTCCGCGGCACCACGCCTGTCCTTGCGGAGTCCCTGAGAATCACTCGCGATGAGAACATCGTCGACGTCCCTTTGCGGGTGCAGTACCGCATACGAGACTTGGATGCCTTCGTATCCAATGTGGCCGATCCAGAAGGATGTCCTAGTGGACGCACTTTGAAAGGCGCGGCTGAGGCGGCCCTGAGCCAGGTGGTGGGGCAGTACCCTATTGATGACGTTCTAACTTCCGAGAGGGAGCACATAAAGGCCGACATTCAGCGATTGCTCCAAGATACACTGGACAGCTACGACACCGGCATAGACATCGTTAGCGTCAGGTTGCTGGACGTGTTCCCGCCAAAGGAAGTTCGGGATGCCTTCGACGACGTTATTCGTGCCTTCGAGGACAAGGACGCGGCCGTCAACCTCGCCAAGGGGTATGAGGCAGATGCCCTGCCAAGAGCTAGGGGTGATGCAGCCCGGATCATACACGAGGCTGAATCTTCGAAAGCTGTGCGCATCATCCAGGCCGAGGCGGATGTGGACCGTTTCATGTCAAGTCTACGTGCATACGACCGCGAGGAGAATCAAGCTCTGAGGAGGCTTCATTTGGAGGCGCTGGAAGGTATTCTTCCCGGCATCACTGAGTCCGCAACTCATAGTAGCTGTCGAATCCCCTGCGAGTAGCTCGCAAATCATGAGTCATGACGGTCACATTCTGTTGAGCCATCACTTTGTAATAAGTCCAACCGAGCAAGCGATCCTCGTCCGGTACAGTCCGGGTGTAAGGGTTATACAGTCCGGGTGTAAGGGTTATTCCCGGTCCTTGGGATACCGCTGGGCTCCCGTCAGTCGAGTCCGGCACGCCCTTCGATAATCGGCTCTTCTACGTCGACTTGCCGCCGCATGCCATGCTGACAAAGGACAAGAAGCGCCTCATCATCGGCGCCTACGCTTTATACCGGGTGGTGGACCCCGTCAAGTTCTCCAAGATGGTGCGGGACGTGGGGCAAGCCAACACCCTGATCGAGTTCATTGTGGTCTCTGCGCTTCAGGGGGAGATCGCCCGGAACGACCAGAGCGAAATCATCTCCTTAAACCGACAAGCCATTGTGACCAGGGTGAAGGAAGCTAGCAATGCCCCCTTGGGTTCCCCCCCTAAGCGAGCTCTAGACTTAGGCCTTCCACAGCCGTTCGACGAACACGTTATCCTTCCAGCTTCCCTTCCCGTCCATGCTGATCTGGATCCCATTGGCTTTCAGCAGGCCGGTGAAGGCGTCACTTGTGAACTGGCTTCCCTGATCTGTGTTGAATATCTCCGGCGCGCCGTGGCGTCCCAGGGATTCTTCGAGCGCCTCTACGCAGAAGTCTGTGTCCATTGTGACCGATACCCGCCAGGCCAGCACCTTGCGGCTATGCCAGTCCATCACTGCGGCTAGGTACACGAACCCCCTGGCCATCGGAATGTACGTGATATCCATTGCCCACACCTGGTTGGGCCTGCTCACCTCAAGCCCGCGCAGCAGGTACGGATACACCGTATGGTCGGGCCGTCGCCGGCTGGTGTTGGGCTTGCGGTACAGCGCCTCGATGCCCATCCGCCGCATCAGTGTGGCGATGTGTCTACGCCCGGAGGAGAGTCCCTCCTGGCGGAGCAGGCCTCGCATCATCCTACTGCCTGCAAACGGATACTCAAGGTGCAGCTCATCGATGCGGCGCATCAGTCCGAGACCGGCTTCGCCCACCGGCCGTGGCCGGTAGTAGATGCTCCCGCGGCTGATGCCCACTGCCTTTGCCTGGCGGGCGAGAGGCAGCTTGTGATCGCGGTCGATCGCCTTGCGCCCGGCAATCCCGCCTTCGGAGCGCGGATCGTTCTCCAACGCAAGCTCACCGATCTTGGCGTGAAGGACCTTCATATCTACCGGCTTTTCAGCCTGCCCTGTCCCGGCGCCAAATAACTGCGCCGCCCGATCCAGCAACTGGGTCTTCCACTGCGTGATCTGGTTCGGGTGCACATCGAACTGGCTTGCCAGCTCCGAAAGTGTCCGGTCGCCGCGCACTGCGGCAAGAGCCACCTTCGCCTTGAACTCTGCCGAGTGGTTACGGCGGGGTCGTCTGCTCATCTCTCGCTCCTGTCTCCGAGAGCACTATCATGCCCTCAATCAGGCAGCGATTCCACTTATCCCCCTGTTCAGATTTCCGGAGCCACTTCTCAGGGTGAAGGAAGCTAGCAATGCCCCCTTGGGTTCCCCCCCTAAGCGAGCTCTAGACTTAGGCCTTGAGATCGCTGATGTGCGCCTCAAGCGGGTAGACTTCCCTCCGGAGATCACCCAGTCCATATTTGCCCGGATGCGCGCCGAGCGAAGGCATGTCGCCGATCGGGAACGCGCTGAAGGAGCCCAACTGGACGCAGAGATCCGTTCTGAGGCGGATAGGCAAGTAGCCATAATTTTGGCGGAGGCGGAGAGGGACGCCAGCATGATCAGATCTGAAGGCTGGGCAGCGGCCACAGACGTCTTTATCGAGGCCTTGGCACAAGAGCCTGGGCTGTCCCGCTACCAGCAAAGCCTGGAGGCATACAAAATATCTGGACTGAAGTAGAAGCTGATGCGGATGCCCGTATGACGGAGATACAAAGGCAGGGCTTCCAATACGCACTGTATAGCGCTCTTCGCTATGGATCCCCTGGTCAGTTCAAGGTCCTTCCTGTACGGCTGGGCTCTTTCGATGACAGAGTCAATGAGGTTGGTGTTTCAACTGGCGGAGGTCGCCGTACCTAAGGAGGTATTCCGGCAAGTGTTGGAGCGTATCGGTGGGCTCCATCCAGCACCGGGGTAGCGATATCCTTGAGGTCATCAGAGGTGAAGAGAGGTAACCTACGGAGAGGTGCGTGGTTGGAGGAGCTCGAAGGAAGTGCAAACGTAGTGAAAGTCACCTCCACTGCCCACTGAACGCCAGTTCACGACGCGGTCAGATGGTTTTGTGAGCTTGATTGGTTGTTTACGGTGTTCGTGAGTGATACTACCATGGCTCTCGTCGAGTATGGTGCGTTGTCTGGATCCAGGCAGCTTGATATGGGGAATTCCGGATAATGATTTGAAGAGGTTCTATCGTGGCCTCGCTCGACTCTCGCGACGGGCAGCGTGACGACGGGGAGGCGCCTATCACTTAGGTGAAAATGGTGATTGATCGTATAGGTACCATTTCGGGTTTCGTCACGGTGTTATTCGCCGGGGCCGCAGTGGTCATGCTGGCCCTAGTTGCATGCGGCGAAGATGCGGCGAAGAACCTGTTCCAACACCCGCGCCGCTAGCGCCAGCTCCCACGGCGATATCGACGCCTACGCCTGTTTCAACACTGCCACCTATTCCCACACAGACACCAAGGGAGTTGCCTCTACCTACACGCGAGACAGCCCCCCGCTCCTCGGTAGCACCGCCAGTAGAAGGTACACAACTGATCTACCAGGCCCAAGTTTCTACCAACGCTGGCGAGAGCGTCGTACCCGAGAGAGACCAGATGGAATCGTTGAAGCGTTCGGTGGAGAGGAGGGCGAACGCCTTCGGATTCGGCAAGGCGATAACTGTTCAAATTCTCGGCGACGATCGCCTCGTCATCCAGCTATTCGGTGTACGTGATCTCGAGCGAGCTAAGAGGGCGATAGGCGAGACGGGCCAGGTGGAGTTCAAGCACCGCAGATTTAACACCAGTAATCCGTTGACCGAAATCACCAACGATGACGTCGTGAGCGTGACCGTTGGGATGATCAGGCCGGACGGCATCCTGGTGGTTGACGAAGTTAACGCAATGCCGGTAATCGTTGTTGAGTTTACTGAGGAAGGGATCGTTAAGTTCGCGGAGGTGGCGGACCGAATAGTACAATCGCTGATTACCGCGGCTATAGCAACGCAAAGTGGCGCTAGGCCAACCCAACCCAACCGTCTTGAGGTCTCCGTAGAGGGCGTGCAGCTGCTGCGGTTCGAGCTTCTCGGCAACTCGCTGCTGCGCCTTGGCGACAGCAATCGCTACGCCTTCCCGTTCCCCACCGGCACTCACGCTGGGGTGATTGAAGACGAGGAGACCGCCCGGAGTATTGTCGGCGATGGCGCCACGATTTCCTTCACCGAGATAGGCACCGTTGACGAGGACTTTGGACTCACAGGCGATGACCTCTCCAGAGCATATCCAAGCCAGCACGCCGCCTCCGGCGTTCCTATGGTAAACCTTGTGTTCGGCGATCGAGGAACGCGAATTTTTGGCGACAAGACCGAGGAGATCGCCGGTCTCGTCGATACGGACGCCATCGCCATATTTCTCGATGGTGAAGAGATCGTCGCCCCGGTAGTGACCGCGCCCATCAAAATGGGCACCGCTATCATCCAAGGCGACTTCACTATCGACAGAGCGAGAGATATTGCACTCCTTCTGGAATCGGGTCGACTCCCAATTCCGATAACCCTCATCCAGGAGCGTGATGTAGCACCGTTACCTGCAGGTGCTACATCCGCACCAGGCGACATACAACTGATCTACCAGGCCCAAGTTTCTACCAACGCTGGCGAGATCGTCGTACCCGAGCGAGACCAGATGGAATCGTTGATACGTTCGATCGTCGGGCGAGTAAAAGCCTCAGGTTTCGTAGTGCTGGGTATTGACCTTCTCGGCGATGATCGTCTCCTCATCGTGGTAGCTGGTGTCCGTGATCCCGGCCAAATCAAGGTTCTAATAGGCGCGACAAAGCTGCCGGGAATGGGTGGGCTGCCCGTCTCACTTTCATTGGTCCAGGAGTATGCGCTTCGATGACCTCGCCCTTTCAACCTTGCGGCGCCGCGAGGCCCCTCCCTTAGGAACGCCAACCTAAGCGTATCAGCTGGAAATTTCCATTTCAATTAGCCCACGACACCGGCGCCCTGTCGCGCGGCCCTCCACGTGTTGAACCCGTGGACCAGTGTTCATTCCCCGGCTCGGGTATGATACGTTCTTGGTGCAAAACGTTGTAACGCTGAGGTGATCATGGCTAATCTCGGCCAATGTGTATCGCGACGTTCCGACAACCCTGCGTACCGCACGATTGAGGGAGATGGTGGAGCGGGATCGCCTATCGTCCTTCTTTTCCCACTACTTTGACCGTACGGCCTTCGAATGTGCATTGGCGAATAACCCATGAAATATGGGGTGTGCAGAGGGGCGGAGCCCCTTTGCCGGGAGTCTGAGGGTTCCCCTCAGATATGATTTCTCCCCCCTTCCTGGCCAGGAAGGGGGCCAGGGGGATGGTCGAAAGGGTTTTCCAGCACCCTGCTAGACCTCTAACGCCCCCTCGGCTGCCTCGATGGTCGACTTGATGTCGCCGTCGCCGTGGGCGGTAGACACGAACATCGACTCGAAGGGCGACGGCGGCAGATAGATCCCCTGCTCGAGCATCCGATGGAAGAAGCGCGCGAACCCGTCCTTGTCGGATGCGAAGACCGAGGTCGTGTCGCGAATCTCCTTGCGGCTGAAGAACAGGGTCATCATCGAGCCGACCCGGTTGGCACGGAGCGGCACCTCGGCCCGGGCGAACACCTCGCGCAGCCCTCGGTCCAACCGCTCGCCCTTGGAATCGAGCTCGTCGTAGGTGCCCGGTGTCCTCAGGATCTCGAGCGTCCTGATCCCCGCGGCGACGGCGAGCGGGTTGCCCGACAGGGTCCCGGCCTGGTACATGGGCCCAAGGGGCGATACGCTCTCCATGATCTCGCGCCGGCCTCCGTATGCGCCGACGGGCAACCCTCCGCCGATGATCTTGCCGAGGCAGGTCACGTCCGGGGTCACCCCATATAGCTCCTGAGCGCCACCGTAGGCGACCCGGAACCCGGAGATCACCTCGTCGAACACCAGCAGAGAGCCGTGCCGTTCGGTCAGCTCCCTGAGACCCGTCAAGAAGCCGGGCTGGGGAGGGACCACCCCCATGTTGCCGGCGATGGGCTCGACGATCACGCACGCGATGTCGCCCGGATTGTCCCGGAAGAGCGTCTCCACGGCGTCCAGGTCGTTGTAGCCGGCCACCAGCGTGTCCCGCGCCGAGGCGGCGGTGACGCCGGCGCTGTTGGGAACCCCATGCGCGGCGGCTCCGGAGCCGGCGGCTACCAGGAGCGAGTCCGCGTGGCCGTGGTAGCCGCCGTCGAACTTGACGATCTTGTCGCGTCCGGTGTAGGCCCTCGCGAGTCTCAGCGCGCTCATCGTGGCCTCGGTACCCGAGCTGACTAGCCGGACCATGTCGATGGATGGGTACGCCTCCGCCACCATCCGGGCAAGCTCGGCCTCACCCTCCGTGGGCGCGCCGAAGCTGCTGCCTCGCCCCGCGGCCTCGACGATCGCAGCCACGACGTCCGGGTGGGCATGGCCCAGGATCAGCGGTCCCCACGAACAGACGTAGTCGACATACTCGTTGCCGTCGGCGTCCCAGACCCGCGACCCAGCGCCCCGTGAGATGAAGATCGGGTCGCCGCCGACCGCGCCCCACGCGCGAGCGGGGCTGTTCACGCCGCCGGGGATGTGTTTCTTAGACCTTGCGAACAGGTCCGCCGATCTCTCGTGGGGCAAGCTTTCACCTCATCGTCTGCGCGGTGAGAATAGCACGTGGACGGGCCGACTCCCCTGAATGGCCCGTCTACTGAAGGGCCGCACAGGGGAGCTAGGGCCATGTGGCTCTGCGTCCGGTCAGGGCACCGGTGGGCTACTGGCCGGGCGGGCGGTAGCCGATACTCATTTTCGCGGCCTGGTCAACCTCTTCGGGGGTAATGAGGGGAGTAATCCTGAGCCGGACCGCTCCGGCAGCGTTTACAGCCAGGGAGACTGCGGTTCCGGTGACCGAGTCGGGAAGATCGACGATGCTGACGACGTCGTCAGGGCCGAACGCGTAGTACAACGACTCCAGCGTGCCGCCCATACCCTTCATCAGCGCTCTATCGTGTCCCGCCGCGACGTCCCTCCCTCTTTGAGGAGCCCCCTGGTGCCTTCGGCCGTGTATGAACCCTGGAACAGATACTTAGGCATCTTGCTGTCCTCCTTCAACCAACACTAAGTCTATAGACGGTGAGTTTATCACCACTGACGGCACATCGGGCACAACGTCGCAAACCCACGTCCGCCGCCGATCTCGCGCTGCGCCGGCACGCGTCTGCTCACGCCTGCGAGGTCTCGCCCGGCGGCTGCAACGGCTCGGTCTCGCTGAGGTCAGGTAGCCAGCTCGGCCAGCTCGGGAGGTACCTGAACCGAGCGAACGAGCGTTGCGTCGATCAGAATGGCCACCGCGAGTCCGAACCCCATATCGTTCTCATCCTTCGTGAGCGCGGTGTCCCCCCCCTACCAGCGCGCGAGCGGGTACGCCGGTGAAGGCGGCGGGGATGACGTCGTTGCGAAGACGCTCGACGGCGCCGATGGCGGTGTCGCTCGGAAAATCGCCTCCGGAGATGGGAACGTTGACGACCGTCAGAGATCCATCAGGAGCGACGGTCGTGGACTCCGGTCCGTCGCCGATTCCCTCCGTCAGGGCGGCAGCCAGCGAATTCGCGAACGCCTCGAACGCCGGGTCGTCAACCGTCAGGGATTCAGACGTTATGAACACGGCTTCCGTGGCGAAGCTGGGCCCGGTGCTGGCAAACCGTTCCCGAATCAGTCTCTGTGCCTCACGTGATTCGGGCTCCGAGGTCAACCCGGCATCGGTGGTCAGAGCGTCGCCGAGCATCGTAAAGATAAGCCCCATCGCAACGATGACTGTGACAATCCAGGCTGCGACCGTTGTCCACGGTCTTCGGGGGTCTTCGGGCGCATACGCGAGCTATGGACCCCGTAGAAAGCATGCAACCCCTCCCTATGTATGAGGCGCTTGGCCCGGGACAGTCTAGATTTTCCCGACCAGTCCTCTCAGGAGCGACCAGGTGCGGGCGATCGACTTCTCGGGGTCGGCATCCACCGGGAAGATCGTTGCCAGGAGGTCGGTGGCACCGGCGTCAGCGTACCGTCTCAGCTCCTGCTCCACCCGGGATTCGTCGCCGACGACGGCCACGTCCGCGGGCCCGGCCGCTCCCTCGATGTCGAGCATGCTGCGGTAGCTCGGCAGACGGTCGAAGCCCTGGAAGCTCCGAGCGGCGGCCTGCATCGCCGCGTCTCGATCATCGGTCACGGCCACCGGCACGCCCACGCAGATACGTGGCTCCGGCCTGCCCGCAGCCCTGGCCGACTCCGCTATCCCCGGCACGATGTGGGTCTCCAACGTCCTGACGCCGACCATCCATGTGATCGTGCCGTCGGCCAGCTCGCCGGCGATTTGAAGCATCCTCGGCCCCAGGGCCGCCACCAGGATCGGCGGCGGCGTCGCACCCGCGACCGCAATGCTGGCGTTGACCCGGAACGTCTGGCCCTCGAAGCTGGCACCGCCCTCGTGGGTCAGCGCCCGAAGTACGGAGAGGTACTCGCGCATGTGCCGTGCCGGCCTGTCGAACGAGAGCCCGAGCATTTTTTCGATCGTCACCTTGTGCGAGAGTCCGATGCCAAGGGCCAGCCTTCCGTCGGTGGCGGCCTGGGCGGTCATCGCCTGCTGCGCCATCACCAACGGGTGGCGCGGGAAGCTCGGCACCACGGCGGTTCCCATCTCGATGCGGCTCGTCTTCTGACCTGCCAGGGCGATGACGGTGAGGACGTCGGCTCCCATGAGCTGGGCATACCAGATACTGTCGAAGCCGTCCCTCTCGGCCTGGGCCGCGTATCCGACGTACCCGTCCAGGTCGCGAATGATGCTCCCGGAGCCTATGAACGGACCGATGTGCATCGGGGTCTCCTTTCGGGGTGGTGTCCGGCGCGCCCGCGGTTAGTCTCCCACCCTCACGCCGCACGAAAGTATACATGCCGGTGGTGCGGCGTTCAAACCTGATTCGGGTGCCGGTGATAGTATGGCATTGTGAAGATACTCGGGATCGAGACAAGCTGCGACGAGACGGGGGCCGCCGTCATCGAGGACGGCCGCGTCATCCTCTCCAACGTCATAGCGACGCAGGCAGAGATCCACGCGATCTACGGCGGCATCGTCCCCGAGGTCGCCTCGCGGCAGCACCTCCTGACGATCATTCCCGTGGTCAACAGGGCGCTTGAGCAGGCCGGCACCGAGCTGCACGAGCTGGACGCGATCGCCGTCACCAACGGTCCCGGACTGGCCGGATGCCTCCTGGTCGGGGTCAATGCCGCGAAGGGGCTGGCGATGGCCGATGAGCTCCCCTTCACGGGCGTGAACCACCTGGAGGGGCACGTCTATGCGGCATGGCTCGACGGGCGCGACCCCGAGCAGAGCCCTGGGTTCCCGCTCATGTGCCTCATCGCGTCGGGGGGCCATACCGACCTGATCTTGATGGAGGGGCACGGCAGATTCACCCTGATCGGGAGGACGCGGGACGATGCCGCCGGCGAGGCGTTCGACAAGGCGGCTCGGGTGCTCGGGCTGGGCTTTCCCGGAGGGCCGGAGATCCAGGCGATGGCGGAAGTCAGCGACGGTCCCGCGCGACGGTTCCCGCGTCCCCAGGTCAAGGGCTCGCTGGACTTCAGCTTCAGCGGTCTCAAGACCTCGCTGGTGCGGCGGGCCGAGGAGGAGGGGCTCTACCCGCCTCCCGTGGGCGGCGAGCCTGACCCAAAGCTGGTGGCCAGCATCGCCGACGCGTTCCAGGAGGCGATCGTCGACTCGATGGTCAAGATCGTCATCAAGGCGATCGACCGCCACGCGGTCAGGGGTGTGCTGCTGGGGGGAGGCGTGGCCGCGAACACGCGACTCAGGGAGGTACTGGCGGCCCGGTCGCCGGTCGAGGTCGTCGTGCCCAGGCCGTCGCTCTGCACCGACAACGGGGCCATGATCGGCGCGGCGGCCTACTTCCGCTCGACGGAGGGGCCCCAGTACAGGTGGGACCTGGACGTTGTGCCGAACCTCAGTGTGGGCTAGGGGGGCCGCCCCTGTCGCCCTGAGAGCTCGGGTAAACCCCGCCCTTCCGTCATTCCGAGCCGCAGCGAGGAATCTGGGGAGGGGGAGGGCCTCCCACGCGTACGCCGATCAGGCCCCACACCCAAAAAGAGAGGTGTATGATTTCTGAGGGAAATCCCCATCCATCTCAGACTGCCGGCAACGGGGCTTCGCCCCTCTGCACACCCCGAATCAGTAGCCGGACGCCCCACCCCAGATCGTTCGTCGTCCTTCCCCAGAAGGACTCTTCAGGATAACGGCGAGGGGCAACCGTGCCGTCAGCAGGCCGGGAAGATCTCGTCCGTCGAGTCCCATTCGGGCTCGGTCGGCGCCTTGCGGGCCTCCTTCAGCGCGTAGAGCCGGTTCAGGAACGCCGGGGCGTCCGCCGCTGCCTTCTTGGTCTTGAGCGAGACCTGGAACTGGGACGACCCGCCCCTGAAGACGACGACCGAACTGCCCGGCCCCTTGAGCTTGTCGAAGAGCAGATAGACTCCCATGAGCCCGACCGCAGTGGCCGCCGCAACAGCGCCAACAGCGTTGTCGATCACCTGGGTCAGCATGAAAGCTGCGAAGAAGGCGAGCGCGGCCCAAATGTAGGCGGTCTTTCCAACCCTCTCCGATGAGATCTCCGCCGATTCGACCTCTCCCAGCGACGCGAAAGTGAACCCCTGCCGGCGGCCGTCGGCGAAGACGTGGATCACCCGCCTATCCGTTAGGAGAACGACGTCCGGGCGGCCACCCGAGGACTCGCGCAGCCCCTCCTTCAGATCCAGCGCCGAATCCAGGCTCTCGCCATCGAGCAGAGAGAAATCCTCTTCCATTTCCATGCTATCCGATCCCAAATCACCCCCTGGCCGGGTTGCGGACATTCCCAGGGCTGGCAGGAGACGAGCCCCCAAACGCCTGGCCCTGCTTTTCATCCTACTACTACTGATGTTACTACGACGGGTGCATCTCTCCAAGCTCAGGCGGCGGGGATCGTCGGTCGTTTTTAGACTGGGGACCCCTCGTTAGACGGACCGCCGAGCGTGTGCTATCCTCTGTGAGCCGCGGCCCACCACCTTCCCCGGTGCGGTCCCCGGCTCGGCGCACCCGAAACGGAAGACTTCCACTCGCGAGGCTGGCCCATGGAACGCCCGATCTTCAAGCCGGTTGGCACCCCCGTCGAAGAACTCGACACGCCCGTGCTCGTCGTCGACCTGGATATGCTCGACAAGAACATCCAAGCGATGGAGTCCTTCTTCAGAAAGAGGGAGGCCAAGCTCCGGCCCCATATGGAGGCGCACCGGTGCCCGGCGATCGCCCACAAGCAGATGAAGGCGGAGGGTACGGTGGGCGGCATTTGCGTCGGCACCGTCGGTCAGGCGGAGGTATTCGCACAGAGCGGCTTCGACGACATCTTCGTGGCGAACGAGGTGGTGACGGACCAGAAGATCGAGCGCCTCTGCGCCCTGGCACACGCGTCCCGCATCATGACCGCGGTGGACAGCGGCGACATGGTGCAGAGGTTCTCTCAAGCGGCCGTGGCTCACGGGGTGAGCCTGGACCTGGTGGTCGACATCAACACTCGTCTGAACCGGTGCGGTGTCGAGCCCGGCCGTCCCGCCGTCGACCTGGCCACCGAGGTGAACAAGGCCCCCGGCCTGCGATTTGCGGGTCTGATGACGTACGAGGGCCCCATGTTCATCGACGACGCGGAGGAACTGCTGGCCGAGTCGTGCAAGTGGATACAGATGGTCCTCGACACGAGGGAGCTGGCTGAGAAGGCGGGACTCGAGGTCGGCGTCGTCAGCGTCGGGGGCACCTACAACTACCACGTCGCCGGGGCTCTCGACGGGGTGACCGAGGTTCCCGCGGGGTCGTACGTCCTGTCCGACGGCAGGTACAAGGACGCCCATCCGGAGTTCAGGCCGGCCGCACGGGTGATGGCAACCGTGACCAGTACGCCCGAGCCGGGGACGATCATCACAGACATGGGGCAGAAGGCGATCGGACCGTACCCCGTGGACCCCACCTTCGACGGCGGTTCGGGGCTCAGCTTAAAAGGGCTGAGCGCCGAGCACGGCAACATCACCATCGAGGAGGGCGCCGGGAGCCAGCCCGACCTGGGGGACAAGGTGTGGATGACCCCATCGGAAATCGGCACGTGCGCGAACCTCTACGACTACATCCACGCCGTAAGGAACGGCCGGCTCGAGGCGGTGTGGGAGGTGGCTGCCCGCGGTCAGTACCGCTGATCGGCGCCCTCAGGCTTCACCCGCTGCGTATTATCGCTGGATAACACACAGGAGATCGCCCATGGACAGCTATCGACCCCTGCCCGGAACGCCGGTGAAGGACCTGGACACCCCTTGTCTCCTGATCGAGCTGGACGCGCTCGACCACAACTTCGCCGTCACCGCCGAGACCTATCGGGACTCCGAGTGCAAGATGAGGGAGCACACCAAGAACATCAAGAGCCCCCTTCTCGCGCTGAGGCAAATGAAGGCGGGAGGGACGGTGGGCGGCGTATGTAGCGCGAAGCTGGCCGAGGCCGAGGTGATGGTCGAGGGCGGTATCCACGATGTCCTGATCCCCAACCAGGTCGTCTCAAGGGACAAGATCACGCGCCTGTGCTCGCTCGCGAGAACGGCCGACATGAAGGTCGTTGTCGACGATCCCCGCAATCTGCGGGACATCTCCGAGATCGCGAACGCCCAGGGGGTGACCATCGGGATTCTGATCGAGGTGGACACGTCTATGCACCGGGCGGGCATCCGGCACGCCGACCAGGGCGTCGAGCTGGCAAAGCTGGCGCGTGACCTCCCCGGGGTCGCGTTCAAGGGTGTGATGAGCCACCAGTCGCTCCGTGGCACCCCCGACAAGGAGACCCGCTACATCGAGGGTCGCAGGTATATCCAGATGTGTTTGGACGTCAAGGACGCCATCGAGGCCGCCGGCATCCCGGTGGAGATCGTGTCTACGGGCGAGACCTGGACCTACGACGTGTCGGCTGAGATCCCCGGCGTGACCGAGGTCGAGGGCGGTTCGTACGCGCTCATGGCCACCATGTACGACTATATGACCGAGTTCCGGTACGCGGCGAAGATACTCGGCACCGTCATCAGCGCGCCGCGCCCGGGAGTCGCCGTCGGCGACGTCGGTACACGTGCTGTTGGCCTGTTCTGGGGAATTCTACCCGAGCTGGAGGGAGTCCCGGGCGTCGCCGTCGACACGATGCACGACGAGCACGTCGTCTTCCGGTCGGAGGGGATCATGCCCTTGAGGGTTGGAGATCAGTTCTTGCTGCGGAGCGGCCAGCAAGACATGACGGTGAACCGCTGGGACCAGTACGTCGCGGTTCGCAACGACGTCGTCGAGGCAGTGTGGGACATCCCGGCCAGGGGCTGCCACCACTGACGCCGCCGGCCCTATCGATGCCAGCCAGACCCGGTCGGGCGCCCGGCCGTGCGCCCCTACTCCTCTAGGGAGAACCCCCTGGCGTGCGAGTCGCAGGCGCCACCACTGCGGTTTCAAAGAGGGCCCAGCCCCCTTTGCGGGGCCTGGGGCGCCCCAACCTAGGGCGGGCGGGTGGTAAGACGGAGCACCCCGGGGGACGGTAGGGCCTGCCCTCAACTCGGGCTTGCGATGCCGCGCTCGCTCCGAGAGAGTCTCCCCCGCAACGGAGGGTTAGTAAGCGGGAGCCTACTCCTCTAGGGAGTACCCTCTGGTAGAGAGTACCCTCTGGCGTGCGAGTCGCAGGCGCTTCCGTGGGCCGAGACGTATTCGTATGCCGACGTGGCCGCAACGGCTCCCTGAGACGCCGCCGTGATCGTCTGCTTCAGGTCGCCCGAGCCATTGGTGACGTCGCCGGCCGCCACCACGCCCGGGACGCTCGTCTTCATGAACTTGTCCACCACTATCTCGTTGGCTTCGTTCAGCTCGAGGCCGAGCTGAGTGGCCAGCTCGATGCGCGGGTCGGCCCCGATCTCGATGAACAGGCCGTTCACGTCCAGGCCGTTCGAGCCGTTCAGCGGCCGGTCCAGCTCGATGCTCGTCAGCCCGGAGTCGTCACCGCCCAGGCCGACGACCCTGGTGCTGAACAGGGTCTCCACGTTGGGGCAGGGCTCCAGGTGGCGAAGGTTGGCCCCGTCGGGCCGGGTAAACTTCTCACCCCGGTAGATCAGGTAGACCTGCCGGGCGTACTTGCTCAGCAGCACGGCGCCCTTGACTGCCGAGTCGCCTCCGCCCACGACGGCGACGACGTTGCCGCGGTGCAGGGGCGCGTCGCACGTCGAGCAGTAAGAGACACCCATCCCGGTCCACTCTTCCTCGTGCGGGAGTCCCAGGGTGCGCCGTTGCCGACCGACCGCGAGGACGACGGCCGTGGTGTGGAACGTGTCCCCGGAGCCTGTGGTGGACTCGAAATGGTCCCCGACCTTCCTTGTCGACTCGACGGAGTCGTCGATCACCGGCACCTCGTACTTGTCGGCCTGCTCCCGGAACTTCATCATCAGGTCGAACCCGTCGATCTCGGGGTATCCGGGATAGTTCTCGATGAGGCCGCCGGTCGCCGTCTCGCCCCCGAACATCGGACCGATCACGACCGGCCTGATCTGGTATCGCGCGGCGTACAGCGCCGCCGCAAATCCCGCCGCCCCCTGGCCGGCGATCAGGACGTCATGTACGGCTGGCTCTTTTGCCATTCTGAGTGCTCCTTGGTCTTGCTCGACGCACGATGGCCGATGGAGTAGCGTCTGTCACCTGATTCGATGCCGGCTGCGGCGCTCGCGGTTTCTGTGCCGCGTGAAAATCTATTGTCGCACCTCTCGGATGCCGAGGCTAGACGGCGCGGGACCCTTCGAGGTGACGCAATCCGCGCTGAGCCCCTTCACCTGAGTCTCCCGCAGGGTTGACAACGGGGGCGCTTCTTGCTGCAATGAGGACCGATGAGCCTCTCGCAGCGGCTGTTCGCCGCGGCCTACGAGATAGTCAACGGAGTGACGGAGCGTCGTGTCGCCCCGTATCGCCGAGAGACAGCCGGGCGCGCGAAGGGCGACGTTCTGGAGGTGGGCGCGGGGACCGGCGCCAACCTCGACTTCTACCCTTCCGATGTGAGGATCACGGCCGTCGAGCCCAATCCGCACATGGCCAAGAGGTTCGTCCGCCGGGCGGCCAGGCTCGGCCGCCAGGTGGAGGTCGTCCCGTCCAGCGGCGAGCGGCTCCCATTTCCCGACGCCTCGTTCGACACCGTCGTCACGACCCTCGTACTCTGCACGGTGAGGGACCTCGATCAGGTAGTTCGGGAGGCGAGGAGGGTCCTGGCCCGGGGCCACGCCCCGGTGGAGTCTTCTACTTCTACGAGCACGTCGCCGCCCGAACCCCGTGGATGAGCCTGTTCCACTCTGTGCTGAACCCCTTCTGGAGGGTCGCCACCACCGGGTGCAACCTGAACCGGGACATCGCCGGCGCCATCAGGTCGGCCGGCTTCCAGCACGTGGAGGTCACCGACTTCTACCTGTTCGATGGAACTCCGCTGGCGCTCCCAAACATCGTGGGCGCGGCGACGGCCTGAGGAGAGAGGAGTTCACGATGAGCAAATTGCGAGAAATAATCAGCACCAAAGACGCGCCCCCGCCGATGGGTCTCTACTCCCAGGCCATCCGGACCCGGCCCGGCCAACTGATCTACCTGGCGGGCCAGCTGGCCGTCGACCTGGACGGGGCCGTGGTCGGTGAGGGAGACGTCGGCGCCCAGACGAGGCAGGTGCTGGAGAATATCGGAGCGGTCCTGGCGGCGGCCGGCGCCTCGTTCTCGAACGTCGTGGAGTTCACGACCTACGTCGTCGGGAGGGAGTCGATAGCCCCGTTCATCGAGGCGAGGACGGCCCTCTTCCAGAGGTTGTTTCCCGAGGGCGGCTACCCCCCTAACACCCTACTCGTGGTCGGCGGGCTGGCCAAAGAGGAGTTCCTGGTCGAGATCAAGGCTGTGGCGGCTCTATCTTAGAGGCGGGCGCCCCTGCGTCGGGTCAGAATTGGCTGCGACCTGCCCATTGTCATTCTGAGAGCCTGTGAGTAAATCCCTGTCCCCGTTGTCATTCTGAGCTGCAGCGAAGAATCTGGGGAGGCGGAAGGCCCCCATGCGTACGCCGATTAGGCCCCACCCCAAAATAGAGAGGTATATGATTTCTGAGGGACACCCTCAGACTCCCAGCAGAGGGGTCGAGCCCCTCCGCACACCCCCTGCCGGTGTCATTCTGCGCCACCAACAACAAAGCCTTGAAACACTAACAGGCTCTGGGCGCAGCGAAGCAACTGGGGCGGGGCCTGCTGAAGGCGCGACCGATGCCCATCCCCAGATCCTTCGTCCTCCCGAGACGTCGCGGGGCTCATCAGGATGACAACGACCTCGCTAGCGCGGACGAAGCCAGGTTTCCGACCAGGCGAGGCAGGCGGTGCTGCTTTCGTAGTCGTCACGCCTGTCCGGGGACGGCGCTCCCGACGCCACCCTGCCTCCAACCGCGACCTGCGCCCTCCTGGCCGGGACGAAGGTGCTGATCACCCCGAGGGGGCGGGCCCCCGGTGGGACGTTGATGACGAAGGGCTCGCAGAAGTCGTACCAGTTCAGAACGACGGACTCGTCGGCGGCCCTCACGGACTCCGTCCACTGGGACGCGATATCGCCGGATCTTCTGAACCGGGCCTTGATCACCGGCAGACTCGGATCGGCGAAGGGCGGGAAGAGCATACTCTCGAGCTCCTCCTGAAGGTAGCGCGCGACGGCGATGTTGTCCGAGTAGACGCGTGGCTTTCCGTCCGTGGCGTCGCTCTGTATGAACAGCGCGTGGCCCCGGCCTCCCGGAGACAGCAGGATGCGCCAGTGGCTGGCGCGCGTGGTCTCCGTCCCGCCCTCGCGGTCGAACAGGCGGATGAATGAGTTCTCTCCGGTCAGTCTTACCTCGTTCGCGTCCGTCGTTCGGGCCATATCGTTGCTCCTTCGGAATAGGTTCTTGCTAGGCTGGCGGCTCCCCGCCCCCTGAAGAGGGGGGGATGCGAGTCTGAGGGACACCCTCAGACTCGCGGCAGAGGGGCTTCGCCCGTCTGCACTCTCACTGGTTCGCCTGAGGCAGGGTTATCCTCAGTCTCCCACCCAGGGCGGGAGGTAGTTCCTGAGGGACACCCTCAGATTCCCGGCAGGGGGGCTCCGCACCTCGGCACTCTCCATGTTTGCCTTGAGGCAGGGGTATCCTCGGTCCCGGCCGGGGCGGAAGGTAGTTCCCGGGGAACACCCTCAGGCTCCCGGTAATCCCGACTTGTCGGGATCTGCACTCTCACTGGTTCGCCTGAGGCGGGGTTATCCTCGGTCCCGGCCCGGGGCGGAAGGTAGTTCCTGGGGAACGCCCCCGTCCTCCCGGCAGGGGGGCTCCGTCCCTCTGCACTCTCCATATTTCAGCACCCTACTTAGGGTCAGGACTGGCGGGCGACTCGCCGACCGTCATTCTGAGAGCCTGTGAGTAAATCCCTGTCCCCGTTGTCATTCTGAGCTGCAGCGAAGAATCTGGGGAGGCGGAAGGCCCCCCCATGCGTACGCCGATTAGGCCCCACCCCAAAATAGAGAGGTATATGATTTCTGAGGGACACCCTCAGACTCCCAGCAGAGGGGTCGAGCCCCTGTGCACACCCCCTGCCGTTGTCATTCTGCGCCACCAACAACAAAGCCTTGAAACACTCAAAGGCTCCGAGCGAAGAGAAGAATCTGGAGGTGGTGAGGCTCCGTCCGTTGCATCTGGTCAGACCCCACCCCAAATCCTTCGCCCGCCGCAAGCGGACTCAGGATGACAGGTGGGCGGTATGCCGCCAGCGCTTCTCGCGAGCGGCGTAGTCTCCCCGTCCCAGTTCTTTGCACCCCTGAGACGGGCCAGGCTCCCCTACGTACCCTAGCGCGGGCGGACCCAGGTCTCCGACCAGGCGAGGCAGGCGGTGCTGCTCATCTGCTCGCCGATCGCGTCCGGCTGCGGCGTTCCCTCAGCGGTGGCGCCGTTGACGGTGAGCTGTGCGGCCGACGCCGGAATGAGACAGCTATACACCCCGTGAGGACCCATAGCGCCGGGCTCGAACCTGATGATGAACGGCTCGCCGAGCTTGTACCACGTCAGCGAGATCGACTCGCTCTGAGTCTCGACGGTCTCGGTCGAGAAGGTGATCCCGTTGCCGGACCGGTAGAACTCGGCGTCCACGATGGGCACCTTCTGGTCCCCGAACGGAGGATGGAGCACGCTCTCGATCTCCTCCTGGAGCCAGCGCGCCATGTCGGGGTTGTCCGAGAAGATCCGGACCTCGTCGTTGGTGAGCTCACTGGTCAGGTAGAGGACATGGCCCGGACCTCCCGGCGACCGCAGGATGCGCCAGTGGCTCGCGCGGGTCGTCTCCGTTCCACCCTCCATGGCCGCGAGCCGTATGAACGAGTTCTCGCCGGTGAGACGGACCTCGTTTGGATCGATCGGGCTTACCATGTCTGACCTCCCCATGCCGATTTTGGCCCCAATGTTAGCACCGCGGGGTGCGGCGGGCTACCCCACGATTGGACGGACGGAGGGTGCCCGTCTAGAATGGTGCCCGCGGCCCGGAGGTATCGGATTGGTGGACGATGCGAGCATCGGCAGGATCAGCGATCAGGACTACTACTCCCAGGTCGTCCTGGACTTGACCTCGGTGATCCACGCGAACCCGGAGGACGGGCGCGCCTACTTCAACAGGGGCAACGCCTACCTCGATCTCGGCGACATGGACCGGGCCATCGTCGACTACACCAGGACCATCGAGCTCGACCCGGCCGACAGCGTCGCCTACAACAACCGCGGGGTGTCCTACAGGCGGAGGTCGGAAGCCGACGCCGCGATCGCCGATTTCACGAAGGCGATCGAGCTCGCCCCCGGCTACAGGGACGCCTACAACAACCGCGGGATGGCCCGGTCCGACAGGCGCGAGTACGAGGCCGCGGTCGAGGACTACTCGAAGGCGATCGACCTGGACCCCACCTTCTGGTACGCGTACAACCATCGGGGACTCGCCCTGTGGACTCTGGGAGACCGCGAGGGCGCGGTCCGCGACTACGACAGGGTCCGCGAGCTTGCCGGCCGCTAGCGGCGGTAGGGTATGGGGTTCAGGGTACGAGGCGTAGGTAGAGGGTGCCGAACTCGGTCTGCTGACCGCCACCGCCGGAGTCGCGAGGCTGGTCTCCTCTCAGGTGGCCGCGGAGCCGGCTCCGGCCGACTGAGCTGCCTCCACAAGTGCGCTCGTGACACCTCGGATGTCCTAGCCGGCAACGTCCAACTTTGGCGGCGCGCCGTCTGCTCAAGCGACACTTGACACCGCCCCCGGCCGTGTCATGATGTTCGCAACCGTTCGGAAGCACTTTGAAGCCAATCGCAGCGAGGAGGGCAGCATGGTTTCGACAGACCTGGGCAAGTACACGGGGTACATGAACGGCAAGTGGGTACCCGGGACCGAGCTCAAGATCCACATCGGTGACCGGGGAGTAAAGGGTGGCGACACCGTGTTCGACGTCGCCCGCACCTTCGACGGGAAGAGCTTCCGGATGAAGCAGCACGTCGACCGGCTCTACCGGTCCTTGAAGTACGCCCGCATCGACCCGGGCATGCCTTCGGAGGAGATGTTCGAGATCAGCGAAGAGGCCATCCGGCGCAATGAGCATCTGCTTGCGGAGGCGGGCGATCTACTCATCACACAGCTGATCACTCGGGGGTTCGGGCGGTGGGCGCACTCTACCGGTCCTGCGACCGTGATCGTCGAAGTCCTGCCCTGCTGGTGGGAGTACGCGCCCCTCTTCGAGACCGGAACCCATGGGGTAATCGCGCGCACTCGCAGCTACTCAGCCGAGTCGCTGGACCCGAAGATCAAGCACTTCAGCCGCATGAACTTCCACATGGCGGAGCTGGAGGCAGCGGATGTCGATCCCGAGGCGTGGCCGATCCTGACCGACAGGCAGGGGAACCTCACCGAGGGCACCGGATACAATGTCTTCCTGGTCAAGGACGGCACCATCTACTCTCCCGGCGACGACGTCATCCTCCAGGGTGTGACACGAGGGGCGGTGTTCGACTTCGCAGGGGAGCTCGATATCCCGGTCGTCGAGGAGCCGCTGCAGCCCTACGACCTCTACAACGCCGACGAGGCCTTCTTCGCCAACACCCTGTTCTGCGTCCTCCCCGTCACCAAGGTGGACAACCGGCAGATAGGTGACGGCAAGCCCGGCCCGATAGCCCGGCAGCTTCTTGCGGCGTGGAGCGAGCGGGTCGGGGTGGACGTCGTCGACCAGGCCGTCAAGTTTCACGGGTGATGATATCCGGCGCACCAGCCTCTCGGCTATGCCGCATCCATGAAGGGTGTGGCAGGTGGCAGGTGTCCTCGTGAGGAGCGAGCCTCAGCCGGGCGACGAAGGGGCTGGAGCTGGGGGTGACGATGGCCGCTGCGACCGGGCTGAAGCCGGAGGCTAAACCGAAGGCCTCCGGTGAGAAGGCCCTTGCCTTACTGTGGGAGCGCGCCCACACCCTGTCGGAGGGGCTGGTCACCGAGGACGGACAGCGCTTCAGGGTCTGCTACCCGGGGAGGCGAAGCTCCCGGGCCGGACCGGACTTCCGCGACAGCATTATCGTCACCGAGAGCGGCGAGCAGATAGTCGGAGACGTCGAGCTCCATCTGGACAGCTCTGGCTGGCGCCACCACGGTCACGATTCCGACCGGCGCTACAATGGGGTCGTCCTGCACGTGGTCCTTCGACCAAAGGCCGGACGAACCGTCACGCAAGCCGGGGTGAGCGTGCCGGTCGCGTCTCTGGAGAAACAGGCGCCCGGGCTGGACGCGGACCGATCTGGCCCGGCGGCCGTCGCGGGTCCGGTTCCAGCCCTCGACCCGGCCGCCCTCGGGAGCTTGTTGGATGGAGCGGGCGACGATCGGTTCTTCGCCCGCAGCAGCGGCTTCGTCCTGGAGATGGAGAAGTCGGGCCCGGACCAGGTGGTCTACGGCGCGCTGATGGAGGCGCTCGGGTACGCCTCGAATCGCCGGCCGTTCAGAGATCTTGCCCGGAGGGTGCCCCTGGCCACACTGGTGCCGCTGAGGTTCGAGCCTCCGGCGACCAGGCTCATGGCGATCAAAGCCATGCTCCTCTCGGCGGCCGGGCTCCTGGACGAGCCGGTTCTGCTCGAAGAGGCCACACAGCTCAGGCGGCTCGCCGGCGTGCTTCCCGGCGGCGAGGTCATGCCCCGCGGCCGATGGCACCTCTTCCGCCTCAGGCCGGCCAATCATCCGGTCAGGCGCATCCTGGGGGCCGCCCACCTGATCGACAGATACCTGGCGCCGGGGATGGCCCGCGGATTGGAGAACGACGTCCGCGGGGCCGAGCCGGCTCTCCTCGCGAGGCGGCTCGCATTCCCGCCCTTCGTCGGAGCGGAGCGAGCCCGGGAGATGGCCGTCAGCGTGGTCCTGCCCTTCACGCACGCCTGGGCCGAGCTCGCCGGGGACGGGCCCCTGCGGACGCTCAGCCTGGAGCTCTTCCGAAGATTTCCGCGGCTGGCGGACAACGAGGTGACGCGGGAGATGAAACGCCTGCTGGGTGCCGCCTCGGCCGGCATCGAGATAAGGTCGGCGCGCAGGCATCAGGGCCTGATGAAGCTCTACCGCGATTGGGTCGGACAGAGGGGGCGGCACTACAGGGGGTCTGCCGAGCCCCCGGCCGCGGGAGGGAAGCAGGAGCCACGAAGCGCTCCTAGGGCCTGGCCTGCCTCAGCAGCGCGCGCGACTCGGAGGCCGAAAGGAAGTCGTTGATCTCCTCGAAGAGCGCCACGGCGGTCTCCAGGTCGGCGGCGGCCTTGTCGAGCTCGCCGGAGTTCAGATATAGGACCCCGCGGTTTCTGTAGGCGGCGGCAAAGCCGGGCTTGAGCTCGATGGCCTTGTCGAAGTCCTTGAGGGCAAGCTCGATCCGCTCTTCATGATAGTGGGAGAGGCCCCGGCCATGGTACGCGAGGGCGAAGTCCGGTAGAACCCGAAGCACGATGCCGAATCTTGCGATGGCATCGTCGTACATCCCGGCCTGCAGCAGCGCGACCGCCCGGGTGTAGTCGAACAGGACGTCCGGAGGCTCCGGGGTCTGGGTCGGCGTGGGCACGGGAGTCGAGGTGGCAGTGGGAGCCGGCGTCGGCGCAGGCGTTGGGGGCGGAGTCGCGGTAGGGGTGGGGGAGGAGGTGGGGGTCGGGCTGGGTGTCGGTGTCGGCTCCGCCGTGGTGCAGGAGACCAGGACCATCAGGGCCGATGCCGCGATGAGGGGAAGGACGCAGGTCCTGCCAAGCCTCGGGATGTCAGCCATGGTCACAGAATAGCATACGGGTCGGGAGACCGCCCGGTTTCGGGGAGCCGGTCAGGGCCTTTTCGTTCTCCCTCGACTCCCCCGTTTGGGGTGCTCTCTTATTCCCACCCACCCGCCCAATGGATTGGGGCACCCCAAACCCCGTAAAGGGGGCTCTGCCCCTTTCGGAACCCCCGGCCGAGGCCTGGTGCATGCCCTATGTGTCCCCACGCTCAGGAAATTCGGATGTGTGGAACCACACGCTGGATGTCCAACGATCGGATTTTGAAGAGGCCCTGGGAGCGGGTGCACCTGCTCCCAGCTCGTCCGCACTGTTTCGGGCATTACGGCGTTGGTTAATAACCAGTGATGGCAGGCTCGTGAGTACCGCACGCGAGCCCTACGCCGGGCGCTGTGCTAGACTGGACCCAGGCTGCCAATGCACCGGATTCGCGGGGAACAGCCGGCCTCGGAGCCGTTTCGGACCGTGCCCGCTTCCCACGGGTGTCGGCCAACCGCCATCTCAAGGGTTCGTCCATGCTTGAGGCTGATTCCGAACTTCGCTCCTGGGACATCTCCTCGCAGGAGGACGCGGTTCTCCCCGACGGACCAATGCTGGGCCAGGGCGAGTGCATTCTCGTCTACGACGCCGAAGGCATCTGCCGCTGGGCCAGCGATGCCGGCGCTGCGCTCCTCGGACTGGATCTCCCCGAGGTGGTCGGTAGCCGCGTTCTCGATCTCCGGCCCGAGCGGTTCCGCCATCACACCGACGCCTGGCGCCGCGTGACAGAGTCCCGGAAGCCGTGCCCGTTCCTGGCCCTGTTGGCAGCCGAGGGCCGGTCCAAGTGGGTCGGGGCAAGGTTCGTTCCGGTGCTGGACGGGCAGGGAGCCGCTGGATGGGTCGTCGCGACCATCGACAAGTGGCCCGACTCCTCGGATGACGCCGAGGAGGAAGACTCACCGCAGGACGATCTGACCATCACGCACGCGATCGCCGATCTGGCCACCTCGGCACTGAACGCAACCGACATCTTCGAGCAAGCCGTTCTGGCGCTGGGGCGGCTGATCCAGTTCGACCGGGCCACCGCCTGGAGTGTCGACCGGGACCAGACGGTTGCCGCGCTCGTGTTCAGCGCGCCTCCGCAGGAGGATGCCTCGCCCTCCGAGGTCAGGGCGTGGCTCGAGGGCACCGAGATGGGGGCAGTGGTCAGGACCCAGACCACGGTCCCGGGGCTCGGCCCGTCGCCCTGGGCTCCCGGACCGGGCGGCGAGGGCGAAACGGGGTCGTGGATATGTACTCCTGTTGTCGGAAGGGACGCGGTGGTCGGGGTGCTGGAGCTCTGGAGATCGGCGTCGAGGCCGTTCGGGATCCGGGAGCAGCGCGTGCTCCAGCGCCTGGCTTCAATGGTCGCTCCGAGGCTGGAGTTCGCCGGTCTCGAAGCCGAGATGCACCGGCTCTCGGAGGAGGCGGTGTCGACGCAGGAGCGCCTGGTGGAGTCCGACAGGCTCCGGTCGCTCGGAGAGCTGGCCAGCGGTGTCGCCCACGACCTTAACAACTTCCTGGCCGCTGCGCTCGCCAGAACGCAGATCCTCATGAGCGTCCCGAACTCGGAGGACCAGCTCAGCTCCCTGCGAGCGATCGAGCAGGCGACCCACGACGCGGCGGATGTCGTCCGGCGAATCCTGGAGTTCGGGCGCCGTACACCGGTCAGCGAGCCGATCGCGGTCGACCTGTCGCGGCTTGCCGAGGAGGTAGTGGCGCTGACCAGGCACAAATGGTCCGACGAAGCCCAGAGGGACGGGCGGCGGATAACCGTCAGCGTGACCGTCGTCGACCCGGCCCACGCCCTCGGCAGCTACTCCGAGGTCAAAGAGGTTCTCGCCAACATGGTCATTAACGCGTGCGAGGCCATCGAGGGTGACGGAGCCATCGAGATCGCCGTCGGCGACGGGGACGGCAAGGCGTTCGTCTCCGTGTCGGATACCGGTCCGGGCATTCCCAGCGAGATGATCGAGCGGATCTTCGAGCCTTTCTTCAGCACGAAGCTCAGCGGCACGGGCCTGGGTCTGAGCATCGCCAGGGAGATCGCATCCCGGCACGGCGGCGCCGTGGAGATCGAGAGCGAGGAAGGAAAGGGCTCCACCGTCGTGCTCACCCTGCCGAAGGCCGATCCCCCGGCCCGGCCCGCGTCCTCTGAGCCGGTGCCGGACCCGATGCCGGTCGTCGCCGAGTCCGACGTTCTGGTCATCGACGACGAGGCCGTCATCGGCAGTACGCTGGCGGACGTTCTCTCGTTCGTCGGCCATCGAGTCTCCACCGCGATCGATGGTGAGGAAGGGCTGTCGATGTTCCACTCGAGGTCGTACGACCTGGTGATGACGGATCTCGGGATGCCCGGTCTGACCGGATGGGACGTCGTCAAGGATATTCGGAGCTCGGGGAGCAAGGTACCTGGCATCATGGTGACGGGCTGGGCCACGTCGATCGATGAGAGCCAGATGCGTGAGCACCAGGTGGATCGGGTGCTGATGAAGCCGTTCGAGGTGGACGAGGTCCTGAGGCTGGTCCAGGAGCTCCTCGCGCAGGGCGGCCGCTCTTGATCCGGGGTCTCGACGGCGTGTCTCCGCGAATACACGACGGTGCCTTCGTGAGCGAGGCGGCCTACGTGGTCGGCGACGTCGACATCGGAGAGGGCTCCTCCATCTGGCCCGGAGCCGTCGTGCGGGCGGACATGGGTAAGATCACGATCGGCAAGTGGACCTGCATCCAGGACAACTCCGTCGTCCACGGTGACGCCGACGTCGTCATCGGCGACAATGTCGTCGTGGGCCACGGAGCCGTGTGCCACGCCAGGAAGGTCGGCGACCGGGTGCTCGTCGGAAACGGTGCCACCGTCAACGACGGGGTGGAGATTGGGGAGGACAGCCTCGTCGCCGCCGGGGCCGTGGTCCTGGACAAGACCGTCGTCCCCGCCGGGTCGGTCGTCGCGGGAGTCCCGGCGAAGGTACTGGGGAGGACCTCGAAGCGTCACAAGGAGATGATCGGCTGGCTGCGCGACATCTACGTGAAGCAGGCCCAGCGGTATAGGGGACAGAGCGGCCTGTCGTCCTGACGCCTTGGGGACGAGTCCCCGCCCTGTTGTGATTCTGAGCGAAGCGAAGAATCTGGGGAGGGGGAGGGCCTCCCGCGCCAACGCCCGATCGTGCCCCGCCCCAGATCTTTCGCCGGGCGCACGGCCGCGCGCGCCTACACGGTGTACGGGCTCCCCGGCTCGCCTCCACTGCGAGTGCACTATCCGTCGAAGCCGAGACGGTCCTTCAGGCCGTACCCGTCCGCCAGAACGCCGAGCTTCTCCCAGGTTGCGTCCTCCACGAAGATCCCGTCCCTGGTCCTCTGCAGTGTGCGGAGGTGCTCCAGCTCGCCGGGGTAGTAGACCTCGGTGAAGCCGGGAGCGGGAGGGGTGTCCTTGAGGTATTGGGCGAGCTCTGAGACTTCCTTCTTGAACTGGCCCAGCGGCCGGAACGACTCGACGTTGAAGACGGCCATGAAGCAGCCGTCGTTGTGCCGTCCTGACGGGTCGTGGCCGAATCCGAGGCCGGTGAGGAGGCCCGAGAGTATCTCGACCATCACCGACAGTCCGTAGCCCTTGTGGCCCTCTGAGCCGCCCAGCGGAAGGCCGGCTCCGCCGTTCGCGAGGATGGCCGGGTCGGTCGCCGGATTGCCGTCGGCGTCGACGATCCATCCCTCGGGGATCGACTCGCCCCTGGCCAGAGCGAGATTGATCTTGCCCGCGGCGACCGCACAGGTGGCCATGTCGATGAACATCGGGCCCTCCAGGTCGCTGGGCATCGCGATGCAGATCGGGTTCGTCCCCAGGCGCGCCTCCCTTCCTCCGAACGGCACCACCGACTTGGCAGCGCGCCCGGAGTCGGCGGTCATCAGGCCGATCATTCCCGCACCCGCGGCCATGATCGGGTAGTCTGCGACCCGGCCTACATGCCCCTGGCGGAAAACGGTGGTGGCCGCGACGCCGCCCAGCCTCGCCTTCTCTATCGTCATCTCCATGGCGCGCTCGGAGACGGTGTATCCGAAGCCCCAGTGGCCGTCGACGACCGTGGTGGTTGCCGTCTCCTGGACGACCTCGAATGGGGCACCGGCGACGATGTGCCCGCGCTTCATCCGGTCGATGTACGTGGGAATCTGGATGATGCCGTGGGAGTCGTGCCCCGCCAGGTTGGCCCCGATGGTGTGCTTGGCCACCACAGCGGCCTCGTCGCTGGCCGCGCCGGCGGCGTGGAGGAGCGCCGAGGCGATCTCTCTGAGTCGGTCCGGTGGTACGTTTGGCATCTGGTCCTCCTGAAGTGTGGTCCGTCGCGTACTTAGACATGAAGAGGGTGCCGGTGTCAAGGGGCGGGGTCAACTCAGATTCCCCACCTGACATGGTTGGGAGCTGCTTGGTGTGCTTTCAGGGGGTGTCCGGATGTCGACCAGGGGTGACGCATGACATGATCGGGCATCGGACAGGGTCTCGGGTGCCGTCTTTGAGGGTATCGGCAGCGGTTCGCTGCCAATTATGGCTGTTCTCAGGCCAAAGAAGGCATGGCCGAGCCTGGCAACTCGGCAGAGTCGCCTACAAACCGATGCTCCAGGCAGGGTCGCCTATGCTCGATGCGGCTCGGCAGCCAGCGCCAATATCCTCTGCCGCGCCCTGAGCAGCAACTCGTATGAGGGATGGCCCCGGGCCAGACGGATGATCAACCTCCTGGCGTGACGCATCACACGGCCCGGTAGGGCGATCAGGGCGAAGCGCACCGCCTTCAGACGCTTGCCCACCCACTGTTTGCCCAACACCAGCCGCTTCATGGCAGAGTTCAGGTTGAAGGCCAGCACCGATATGGCCCACCATGCGGCGTTGGCCCCGAACAGCCCCGACGGCAGCCGGCCCCCAGCCAAGTCACTCTTCAGAACGCTGTGGACCTCCTCGCCCTTGCCGCACCTCTGTCTCGACCACCAGATCAACTCATCTGCCGCAATGCTCCGGTTGGTCACCACGCCGAAGACCTTGTACCAGCCTCTGTTGGACAGCTCCATCGCGGGGAATGGAAGCTCCATCTGCCCCTCCATTCCCGGCAGAGGCTGTTCGATCAACCGCTCCCTGGTAGCTATGAACCGATACTCAGGGCTGTTCTTGGAGTGCCCTATCCAGTTAGGCACGAAGTTCACATCAGCCCACTGCTGACCCGTGTCCACACGATGCTCCCCAACCTTGCGGTACAGCGTCTGCCAGTCTTGCTCGGCGACCTCGGACACCGCACGGCGGAACTCCGTCGTCACGTCGACCCCAACCGCAAACTCGATCACCCCGAACCGCTCGTCTCCACCCTCCGCGCAGTACCGCAGCAACTCCCGCTGGTACCCCGCCGTATCCGACCTCAGCATCACCTTCTCCACCCCCGCAGGCAGACGGCCCAGCGCTTCAATCAACACTCGCAACTGCTGATGGCCCGCAGGTACGTTGCCGTCCCGAAACTCCGAATGCACGATCAACTCGGCCTCTGACCAGTAGGTGATCAGCGGCTGGTACGCCCTGTACTTCTTGTAGCTGGGGAGCGCCTCCTGCTTGCGCGTCTCCACCAGTGTGGCATCCATGTCCAGAGTGGCCTCGGTCTGAGGCGAACGGCTCTGCGCGAAGCCCACCAGGTCGGCGTTCACCTTGCGCAGACCCTTCATAGCTCCATTGGGAGCAGGTATGAATGCTCTGTGAGCTTCCCGCATCGACTCCTCGCCCGCGTCATGGAACCTCTCCAGATACCGGAACACCGCAGACTCCGACGGCACGCTCCGACGACGCTCGACTCGCCATCTCTTCTCCAACGCCCTGCGCTCGCTGAGACGCATACCACAGGTCTCGAACTCTCGAAACATCCTGCACAGCCCTCTGTCCTTCTCAAGGAGATCAAGGTCGGACACCGACTCGCCGCCTGCCAAGTTCAGCAGCATCAGCGAGATGATCATCTGGCTGTCCGTCCAGCCCTGACCTCTCTCCCGCAGTCTCACGTGGCGCTCTACCGATGACCTCAAACCCGCTGCTTGCATCAACTCCAGGTACGTCATCAGGCCGGACAGCCCCGTCATACCCGTCGAGCCCTTCTCCTGCTCGTACTGGAATGCCAGTAAGCCTTGCTTCATAATAGCTGCACCTCGTTGGTGATCGTTTCTCTTGGTCAAGAAACATCTTAGCCCGCTTCGTGGCGGGCGCCAACGAGGTCTTTCTCTTATCTAGGTGGGGAATCTGGGTCAAACCCCGCAAAGGGGGGCTCTGCCCCCTTCGGAACCCCCGCCCGGGGCCCGCGTACGCCCGATCCGCCCCCACGCTCGGGGAAGTCGGAGGTGTTGGAACGACCGTTGGATGGCCGACAATCGGACTTTGAAAGGACCGTGTCGTGCGGGCGGCGGGTGGACGAGGCCGACGGTTATCTAACCCAGGTCAAACCCGGGCCCCCCGTCCCTGTGGTATAGTGGCGACTTTCTCAATCCGATGAATATCGCAGCCGGGTCCGGCATAGCTGGGTCCGATGGAGCCGTCGAATGGCCAATACCGTCGGTCCGAGATCACCTGAGATGCGATTTCGAATCCGGTCTGTCGCGCGGTGGACGGTACCGCTGGGACCTCGTTGCCGTCCTCACCAACGAGGTCTGACGCTGGTCCAGTACGAGCAGGAGAAGGGCGGGTATCGGGGTGCCCCTGATGACGTACCTGGAGTTGATGAGCCGTCAGGAGCCCGTGGGCGGGAGAGAGGTCAGGGTGGACGGACAGCCAGGATCATCTCGCTGATGCTGCTGAAGCAGGCGGCGAGTCGGTGTCCGACCTTGATCTCCTTGAGAAGGACAGAGGGCCGTCAGGATGTTTCGCCGCCTGTGGTATGAGCGAGCGCTGGCGTTGGAGAAGAGATGGCGAGTCGAGCGTCGGGAGCGTGCCGTCGGAGTCTGCGGTGTTCCGGTATCGTTCCAATCGCGGGCGAGGAGTCGATGTCTCACAGAGCATTCATACCTGCTCCCAATGGAGCTATGAAGGGTCTGCGCAAGGTGAACGCCGACCTGGTGGGCTTCCTGGGCCGTTCGCCTCAGACCGAGGCCACTTGGACATGGATGACACTGGTCGGAGCTCGGTGCCCGTACCAGCCGCTGATCACCTACTGCGTCGAGCCGAGTTGATCGAGCATTCGGAGTTTCGGGACGGCAACGTACCTGCGGGCCATCAGCAGTTGCGAGTGTTGATTAGCGCTGGGCCGAACAGGTGAAGGTGATGCGCGGGGTACGCCTGTAGTTGCTGCGGAGCTTCGTCCAGCGGATGTCCCCAAGCGTACGGAGTCCGCGGTGTCCGAGGTCGCCGAGCAAGACTGGCAGACGCTGTACCGCAAGGTTGGAGCATCCGGCCTGAACCGGCAGGACCAACAGCCCAGCTCGTGCCCCAGTTCGCTGAAGGCTGGTACAAGGTCTTCGGCGTGGTGACCAACCGGAGCATTACGGATACAGCGACCTCGAGACAGAGGTGCGGCAAGGGTCCGAGGAGTCCACAGCGTTCTGAAGAGTGACTTGGCCGGGGCCGGCTGCCGTCGGGGGAATGGAGAAGTCGTCGTGGTGGTGCAGGCGTCGCCCAACAGGTTGCCATATGTGGTGGACCAGGTATCTCTGCTGGGCGGCCGGGTCCTGCGCTCTCAAGGCGAACTTGCTAAAGTCTCCCTGAAAGCACACCAAGCTGCTCCCAACCATCCCTATCGATACGTTGGAGAGTCTTGCGCGCCTGGCCGACGTGGAGTTCGTCCGCAGACCCTATACGGGCATCGCCGCGGAGGTCGTGAGTGAAGGCGTGGACCAGGGAGTTCGTCCGGGCCGATCGCCGCGGAGGCCAACCTCGTGACCAGGGTGACTCATGGCAACTGGGTGGGTTTCTGGGCGACGGAGTGAAGGTCGCGATAGTTGACCTCGGTTTCGAGGGGTACGCCTCCCTGCTCGGCACGGAGCTTCCGGGCAGCGTGGTTACCAGGAGTTTCAGGATCGACGGCGATATAGAGGTGGGAAACACCCACGGAGTCAGGGTGGCGGAGGTCGTGCACGACATGGCCCCGAATGCCTCGCTTTATCTTGTCAACTTCGATGACGAGCTGGACCTGAGCGCGGCCGTAGACTGGCTTATCGCCGAGGGTGTTGACATTGTCAATCACTCCATCAGCTGGTTCAACGTGGGGCCGGGCGACGGGAGCGGCTTCATCAATGAAATCGTCGAGAGGGCGCGGAGCAACGGTATCCTCTGGGTGAACTCGGCCGGCAACAGAGCGCAGACACACTGGGAGGCGCCCTTCAGCGACACGGACGGTGATGGCTGGCACAACTACGCTGCCAATGACCTTGGCAACACCTTCTTCGGGGGCGCGGGTCAGGTGGTGCGTATATGGCTCAGCTGGAATGACTGGCCAGCCTCTAACCAGGATTACGATCTGTACCTCGCCAGGAGCAGCGACGGAACCTTGATTCGCCGCAGCGAAAACTTCCAGACGGGTACCCAGCCGCCGGTCGAGCGAATCGTCGTGGCGCTCCCGGCCGACGACTTCTACTACATTGCCATTCTCAGATTCAACGCCACGCAAGACGTGAACCTGGAGCTGTTTGTCAACTTCGATGGGCTTCAGTACGTGGTGCCTTCCGGCAGCCTGACGATCCCGGCGGACTCGCCCGATGCTGTCGCGGTCGGGGCAACGCACTGGACAAACGATCTTGTGGAGCCGTACAGCTCTCTGGGTCCGACCACCGATGGGCGGATCAAGCCCGACATATCCGCACCTACCTGCACGACCGGCTCACTCGGTCAGTTCTGCGGCACGTCCGCGTCCGCACCTCACGTCTCCGGGGCGGCGGCGCTGGTGAAGCAGGCGAATCCATCGTTTACACCCGGCCAGATACAGGCCTTCCTCGAATCCGAATCCCTGGACCTGGGAAGTCCTGGCCTGGACAGCTCCTATGGGTGGGGAAGGCTGCGATTGCCGACGAGCTCCGTTGTCACCGTCAACTCGACGGCGGACCCCGGCGACGGGGTCTGCGACCTCGCCGAGTGCACCCTGCGGGAGGCGATCGACGCCGCCAACGCAAGCCCTGTGACCGACAACATTAACTTCAACATCACCACTACCGACCCGGGCTACGTGACTAGCACGGACTCGTTCCGAATCCAGCCGGGGTCTGCGCTGCCGACCATCACCGAGCCCGTAGTCATCGACGGGTACACGCAGCCGGGCGCCAGTCCCAACACGAACGGTCCGGGGCTGGGTCTGAATACCGTCCTCAAGATCGAGCTGGACGGGAGCAATGCAGGCGCCAATGCCAACGGACTCAGAATCACCGGCGGCGGCAGTACAGTGCGTGGCCTGGTGATCAATCGTTTCACTGAAGCTGGAGCCAGTGTGGAGACCAACGGCGACAACGTGATCGAGGGCAACTTCATTGGGACCGACATCACCGGCACCCTGGACCTGGGAAACACCCAAAATGGCGTGATCATCCACGGTTCCAACAACACTATTGGGGGGACAACGCCGGGGGCGCGCAACGTCATCTCGGGCAACAACTATGACGGCGTTGTCATCACTGGTGTGAGTTTCAGCGCGACGGGCAACGTGGTGCAGGGCAACTTCATTGGCACCGATGTCACCGGCACCACGGCTCTGGGTAACGGCAGCATTGGTGTGGAGATCGACAACGCGTCCAACAACACCATCGGCGGCACCGTGCCTGGCGCACGCAACGTAATCTCAGGTAATGTCACCGGGGTGCTTATTGCAGGTAGCGGGACAACAGGCAATCTCATCCTGGGCAACTTCATCGGCACTGACGTGAGTGGCACCCTGGCCTTGGGTAATGCGTTCGACGGGGTGCGAATACATCTAGATGCCTCCAATAACGCCGTCGGTGGTACGGATCCTGGCGCGGGCAACACAATCGCGTTCAACGGCACCGCAGGTGTTTCTGTGCAGTTGAGCACGGATAACGCTATCCTCTCCAACTCGACGTTCTCCAACGGCGGCCTGGCCATCGACTTGACCCTCGGCTGGCCCGGCGATGGCCCCACGCCGAACGACGCAGGCGACGGCGACACTGGACCCAATAACCTACAAAACTTCGCGGACGTCGCCTCGGCGGAGATCGACGCCAGCGGAGACCTGGTAATCGAGTACCTGGTCGATTCTGCGATCATCACGTCTACCTACCCGCTACGGGTCGAGTTCTTCATCGCCGATGCGGACGGCGAGGAGGGACAGACGTTCATCGCAAGCCATATGTATGTGACGAGCACGGCTCAGACGTCCACGGTGGCCAACCTGGGCGGCGCCGCGGCCCTGGGTGTAGCAGAGGGTGACTTCATCGTGGGCACGGCCACCGATGCCGGCGGCAATACCTCAGAGTTCTCATTCCCGGCAGTGGAGGTCAAGAGAGGAGCCTTCGTGGTCGACTCCACTGGCGACGGGGGCGACTCCAGTTCCGGCGACGGCTTTTGTAGCGACGGCACCGGCTTCTGCACCCTCCGGGCGGCGATCGAAGAGGCCAACGCGCTTATTGGCCTGGACACTATCGCCTTCAACATCACTACTACCGACCCGGGCTACATGACCAGCACGGACTCGTTCCGTATTCAGCCGGGGTCCAATCTGCGCAAAATCACGGACCCAGTCATTATTGACGGTTATACGCAGCCTGGCGCCAGCCCCAATACCAATCCCACCGGTCAGGGGCTGAACGCCGTGCTCAAGATCGAGCTGGACGGCAGCAACCTCGGGTCAACTGGGTCGGGCATGATACTCCTCGCGGGGGACAGCACCATTCGGGGTCTCATCATCAATCACTTCGATAACGGTGGCATTCTCATAGACGTCGACGGCGGCAACGTCATGGAGGGCAACTTCATCGGCACAGATGTGACCGGTATGAACGCGGCGGCAAACGGCGGAGCCGGCGTGGGCATGACAACCGGCAATAACCTTATCGGTGGCTCCACAGCCGGCGCACGCAACCTGATCTCGGGGAACAGGGAGGGTGTGATTATCCTGGCCTCCTCGGCCGTTGGGAACTCAGTTCAGGGCAACCTCATCGGCACGGACGTCACCGGCGCCGTTGCCCTCGCTAACTCCGGCGCGGGCGTGCGCGTGTCGCAGGCGCCCGACAACATCATCGGTGGTGTGGTGGCCGGCGCAGGCAACGTCATATCGGGAAATACCGGGGCCGGACTTCTGCTGGACGGCGGCGCGACAAGAAGCCTGGTGCAGGGCAACTTCATCGGCACGGACGTGACGGGTACCGTTGATCTGGGCAACTCAGGGAGTGGCGTGCTTATCGACGGGGCGTCAAACAACGCCATCGGGGGGACCACATCTGGAACACGCAACGTTATTTCGGCGAACGGTGGTGACGGTGTGGTAATCGGGGGCCCTTCCACTGGAAACTTCGTACAAGGTAACTTCATCGGTACCGATGTGACCGGTAGTCTTAATCGAGGTAACTCCGTCAATGGCGTGAGAATCGCGAGCGCACGTGGCAACACAATCGGGGGAACAACTGCGGGGGCCCGCAACGTCATCTCTGGCAATAACCAAAGCGGTGTGCGTATCGACGGCAACGGAGCGACCGGTAATCTCGTCCAGGGTAACTTCATCGGCACCGACGTTACCGGCATGATTAGCCTCGGCAATACCCGCGTCGGCGTGGTGGTCACGGGCGGCGCCTCTAACACAAGCATAGGCGGAACCACGGCCGGATCGGGCAACCTCATCTCCAGCAATGGCACCAACGGCGTCGCTATCACCGTCGATGCTTTCGGCAACTCGGTTGAAGGAAACCTCATCGGCGTTGACGCCACGGGGATAGGCGCTCTAGGCAATGGCCTCAGGGGAGTGGCGATCAGTGCGTCTAGCAACACCGTCGGCGGTACTGACCTAGGCGCAGCCAACACCATCGCGTTCAGCGGAGGCGATGGTGTGTGGGTCGAATCCGGGACAGGCAACGCGATTCTGAGCAACGCTATCTTCTCGAACGTTGGGCTCGGGATCGACCTGGGCAACGACGGCCCGACGGCCAACGAGGCGGACGACGCGGACATCGGACCCAACAACCTGCAGAACTTCCCGGAGATCGCCTCGGCGGAGATCGGCGCCACCGGAGACCTGGTGATCGAGTATCTCGTCGATTCCGCGATCGTCACCTCTACCTACCCGCTGCTGGTCGAGTTCTTCGTCGCCGATGCGGACGGCGAGGAGGGGCAGACGTTTATCGCAAGCCATGTGTATGTGACGAGCACGGCTCAGACGTCCACGGTGGCCAACCTGGGCGGCGCCACCGCTCTGGGTGTAGCAGGGGGCGACAACATCGTTGCCACAGCCACCGATGCCGACGGCAACACCTCGGAGTTCTCATTCCCGGCGACTATCGTGACCCAGGTCCTCCCATGCACCCTGGACGTGAACCTCGGCTTCGCCGATGGCGTTATTACGTGGACGTTCCTGGTCGGAGCGGAGGTGCCATCCACGTGGTCCACGTCGGTCATCCTCCTCGGCAACGACATCCCGCTGTGGTCGATCGATCTTCCGACTCTCCCGCCGATCACCATAGGCTTCTCGTTCCCTATACCTCCAATAGGAGTGATCGAGGTGCGGAGCGTCCTGGCGGTCGAGGGCGGAGAGTGTACGGCCTCCGACTCCGTCGACACGGGAGGCTAGGGATGGGCTCGCAGCGACGTATCAAGATAACGGCCGGCGACGTGCAGGTCGCCGCGGTGCTCGGCCCGGGCGCGACGGCGGACCTGGTCTGGGAGGCGCTGCCGATCGAGGCGTCCGCCAGCACCTGGGGAGACGAGATTTACTTCCGAACGTCGATCGAGGCGTCTGAGGAGCCGGGTGCCAGCGACATGGTCGAGCTCGGAGCTGTCGCGTTCTGGCCCCCGGGGCAGGCGCTGTGCCTGTTCTTCGGTCCGACGCCCGCGAGCCGCGGCGGCGAGATCAGGGCGGCCAGCGCGGTGAACGTCATTGGGAAGATCGACGGCGATCCGGCGGTGCTGAAGGCCGTTCCGTCGGGTGCGCGGATCGTGGTCGAGGCGGAGTAGCGGGCGTCGAGCCTTGGGACCACCCCTTCCTAAGCTTTCCCTGGGAGGCGACGGGTTTTCTTGAGGGTGCCTCCGAGTTAGGGGTTTTCGCTTAGTTTTTCAAGAGATTCCCTAACGAAGCCTCCATCGAGTACATTGAAGGTCTCCGCTGGGCCGACGGAATGATCTGATTGTGATAGCCAGTACCACGCATGAAGGACTCCCAATAACAGTGTAAGGACTGCCGCAAAAAGATAGGACTGGGCGATCTTTGAGCGATCCCACATTCCCCTAGATAAATGGCTGGCCATGTACATCCTGAGACTGCCCGGAAAGGCGTCAGCACAGCTATCCAAGGAGCTAGGCATGGCCACCTGGTTATGCTTCAGGAAGCCTGCGGCCATGGAGGTCGTACCGATAGAAGGTGTGGCAGAGGTTCGAGACCTACATCGGAGGCAAGGAACGCAACAAGCACGCCAGCAAGAAGAGCACTTTGTGACGGGCGTCTGCGAATGTTGGTGCAGAGGCGAGATAGCGGGTTTACAGACGAGGACGCAGCAAGAGGCACTCGCAGACCTATCACCATGTCTCCGCGAGTTCGCGGGTATGACGTTCGGTTGGCCGGATGGCGGCCGGTTGCACGCCGCCGGGGAGACCGTCAGGCAGAGGAGTGGCTCGCGGACCGGAGGGCGCGACGTTCAATCGGGCCAGGGGAACGATCGAACCGGCTTCAGGGCGCGACTGAACTGGGTTTCCCAAGGCCAGCGCTGTGGCAGATGCAGTGTGAGGCGGCGCGCCGAGCGGGTGATCCGTCCGGCCAGGGAGAAGAACCGTCGCCGGAGGGTCTTGGTGGTCACCACCTGCTCGCCCAGACCGATGCGCGCTGTCCAGCGGGCGATGTTGTGGGCCATCACCTGTACCGCCAGCCAGGCGGCGTTGGCGGCGAAGCGGCCCGAGACGGGAGATGGTTCAACCCGACACCGTGCTTGAGGTCTCGGATGGCATTCTCGATCTCGGCGTGGCGGCGATGGTCGGCCTCCAGTTCGAGCATCTCCCCGTCCCGGTCGGTGATGAAGCCGTGATAGCTGTAGGTGGCGAAGAGGGCCAGCTGGGAACCGGGCGTGGGCTTCACACGCCGGACGATGAGCCGCACCGGTGCGGCGTCAGGTTCACTCTGGAAGGGAGTGCAGGTGGTCTCGGCCACATCGGCGGCGCCGTCCATCCAGTAGGGAACCGGAGTCCAGTCATCCTCGGGTATCGCCTCGATGAGATTGCGCAGGCTCTTGTGCTGGCGGATGGTGATGGAGAAGCGGACATCCATCTTGCGGCAGACGGATACCACGCCATGAGTGTAGAACCCGCTGTCGTAAGTTGCCCGCTGGCCCCGGCACGGCGAACCCGGCTCACCGTTTCAGCGGAAGTCGGTCCGTTGGCGCGGGCGCAGCCGGGACATCAGCACGTCGCCGTAGATAGCCCCGCTTGCCGGTATAGCCGTGGTGGCGCGCTCCGTCCTTGGCCACCATAGGTCTCGCCGCAGGTCGAGTCCAGGTCGAAGGGGCGAGCGCCGCGGTCCGGCCCCAGCGGCCCAGGCCCTCGCGCACGCGGTCGAGACGGGACACCAGCTGCGCAGGAACGTCTCCGGTGGATGGCGCTTGACCACGCGCCTAGAACACCGGTCCCAGCAGCGCGGTGGTAGCCCCGTCTTGCAGTAGCCAGCGCGGGTGGCGACCAGCGTCAGCATCTTTCCCCCGTGTTCGCCCGTCCCGGCGCGCCGCCGAGGTCAAGGTGATGGTCCGACGAGTTCTCGCAGGCCCAGGTGCGAAGGGTGGCCGGCACGAGCAGGCCGGCATTGGCCACCAGGCGATGGTCGTCAAAGAGGATGCGGATACGGTCGGGTTTGTTCTGTGGCAGCATCTATTGGGTGCTCCTTGTTTCCGCGCGGGTTTCTGTCCAAAACCATTATCCCAGATTCCCCAGCGTCCCCAAGGCCGTCATTCGGTGGATTCGGGTTTAGGCTAAACGAGCACTCCCGGCCACCGGTGAAGCGGCAGCTTGGAAGGGCGCGAAGCGGTTGACCTTCCCCTACGCGGACACCGGATGATGGTATACTAGAATAAGCGAATCCCCAGGAAACACTGGGGTGTCCCAGGGTAGGACGTCGGTAGGTTCATTCTAGTTGATAGCCTTTGGCCAAGGCCCCGTCGGAACTTTCTGGCGGGGGTTTCTGCGTCCCGCAAAAGGGAGGTGCCACCATGAAACAGGTCGACGATACGCTAAAAGCGATCAATATTAGTCCTGTAATGTAACGACGGGGCAGTCGCTATAAAAGCGCGATGCTATTTCGCGTGCGACTGCCCCGTCTACTTGCCTTCCTTTGGCGGACCAACTGCCTTCTTCTCAGGCTTTGATTGCCGACTAGCCTTGGTGGGACCGTAGTTCAAAACCTTCTTAACCACGACATCCAGTGTCTTCATGTCTATTTTGGGCGGTCCCTGCGGGACCGCCTCTTTGTTGTCCGAAATCTTCACCTTGTCCATCCTTGACTCGGGCTGTACAATGCAAGGTGGCGGGCAACGCTCCTTGCGGGGAGACCGACTTCATCCAAAAGGTGTTAGCGCACCTTAGTGGGTCGATTGCGACGCTGCCCGTCCTTGCTTGCCCCTACCTAGGGGACATTCCTGTGGAGGGATGGCTGAGAGGCTTAAAGCTCCCGACTTAAAATCGGGCGCACCTGCTGGTACCAGGTGCCGAGGGTTCGAATCCCTCTCCCTCCACCATTACTAATCTTAAACGCTGGGATAGTATGTCAATAGCTATAACATTCAGAATTTTAAGGGAGATTGGCTATAACACTACAGGAGGAACGCCATGGGTCAGCAGTCTACAGCCGTGGACCTACGAGCCTTGCTCAAAGAACTGGAAGCCAAGAAACAGAAAATCGACAAGGAATTTGAAGCACTTCATACAGTAATCCGTCTCGACCAAGAGCGTTCAAGTGGGATTGATGCTGGTGATCGACGTGCCAGCACATATGCTCAAGAACTGACGGATGCTATCTACGATGCCCTATTGTCAGAACGCCCATTGCATCGCATGGCCATATTGGGAAAAGTTGATGAACGTGGAGTTCATGTTGGCGGAAGTAAGCCGGTCAATTCGATAGGCTCTTATCTCAGCACTGACCAACGTTTCAAGAATTGTGGTAGGGGAATGTGGACGTTGACGGAGGAACCACAGGCAGTAGACAACATCCCAGACGTTCCAGATAGAATGGAATCCAAAGCCGATGATCGTCCCTGGTGATCTTTCATCATCGTTCCTTTGCGCAGCTAAGTATATAATTCCCTTTTCTTGAGGGTGCCTCCGAGTTAGGGGTTTTCGCTTACAGGTCCAATCGACCCAGGGCGATTTTGCGAGTGCGGGCATGAAATTCTCAGAGAAACTCATCGCCGGTGACGCCGACGTGTTCGAGCGGGAGAGGCAGCATCCGTTCATCGTCGGCCTGGGCGACGGTACGCTGCCGCTGGAGCGGTTTCGGTACTACATGCAGCAGGACTACGTCTTTCTGATCGAGTTCTGCCGGGTGATCGGGCTGGCCGCAGCCAAAGCGGACGATTTGGAGGACATGGCGTGGTTCGCTCGGCTACTGGATGAGACGCTGAACACCGAGATGGCGCTGCACGTGAGCTTCTGCGAGGACTTCGGAATCACCGAAAAGGAGCTGAGGAGCACCGAGCCGTCGCCGACGACGCTGGCGTATACCCGGCACCTGATTCACTCCGCCTTCGTGGGCGGGGCGGGAGAGATAGCGGCGGCGATACTCCCGTGCTCCTGGGGCTACTCGGAGATAGGCCGGATGCTCCTGGATCGGGGTACGCCGGCGGACCAGCCCCTGTACGCGAGATGGATCGAGATGTACGCCTCGCCCGAGTTCGCCGAGCTGGCGGAGTGGCTGAAGGCGTTCGTCGACCGGTCTGCCGAGGAAGGCCGTCAGGTGGTCCAGCGCATGGAGACGAGCTTCAAGTACAGCAGCCGCTACGAGTGGATGTTCTGGGACGCCGCCTACAGGATGGAGGAGTGGCCGGCCTGATCCCTTCCTGGCCCTCCCCTGGCCGCGTTCCCTCCCTTCTCCCTCTTCGGATGCCTCCGTCCTAACAGGTGTTGAAGAACCCTTTCGACCATCCCCCTGGCTCCCTTCCTGACCAGGAAGGGGAGAGATGATATCTGAGGATTTCCCTCTCTTCAGACTCCCGGCAATCCCGACTTGTCGGGATCTGCACACCCCATATTTCATCACCCTTCCAAGGTATGAGGCACCCCAAGATTCCGCGAAGGGGGCGTCGCCCCCTTTGGAACCCCTGCTAACGGCCTGGCCGGGCAATCCGGCCGGGCAGCTCGACCTGTGGTCAGTGGCATCGCGGGGCTGGTCGTTGCCGCGGGTGCCACCCGAGGGTGTGCTCGATCGTGTGGCGCGATCGCTTCGACGCATCCCGTGCGACTGGACGGGAGGGACGGCTTAAGTTGCGGAGGAAGGGCGGATCGCTGGTTCGCCGACGGAGCGGAGGGAGGAGGTAGCGGGACGACCCCTTCCTAACCTTCCCCTGCGAGGCGATGGGATGGCCTAGCCGGCGACGCGCTCCAAATCCTGGGGAGCGAGGGCGGCCGAGTAGGTGCACGAGCCGGCCCCATCGTGGATGCAGTCTTCTCGCTCGACGTCTACGTTCAGCAGCAACGAGATCAGGTTCCCGTCGAACTCGCAGATGGACTTGTTCTGTAGGGCGACGGATCGGAAGGGGCAGTTGAGGAGCTTGATCTTTAGCCTGCCATCGACGACGTCCGTCTCGGGGGAGAAGTCCTCCTGTCGCAGGTGGGACAGCAGGGTCACCAGACGGGTCTCGAACGGCTCTCCGTCTACCCGGTTCTGGTACTCGCCGGCCACGCGCTCTGAAACCCGCCGCAGGACGAGGTGCAGGACCTCCTCGCCCGACTGGCCGACCAGGTCGTTGGACTCCATGACCGCGAGCTCCTGGACCATCATGCCGAGGAGCTGATCGTAGTCCCTTAGGTAGGGACTCCTGGCCGTCCTCGGTGAGAAAGAACGAATATTCGGGTCGACCCGTCTTCTTGCGGACCTCCCTGAAGGAGACGAGCCGGTCGCGCCGGAGGATGTCGAGGTGGCGGCGTATCGTTGCTGGGGCCAGCTCCATCGCGCCGGCCAGCCCGTCTACGGTATTGCTGCTATTCTTCTGCAGCAGTTGCAGAATCCGTAGCCTTGTGCCCTCCATCACCCTTTTTGGGTTGCCCATGCCGCCTCCAGTCGCCCAGTGTAGGCCGGTCCGGACTACTTTGTCAATCATAGTGACCTTATAAGGGTTCTTATGCTAAATTTGCAGAAAAGTCTAGCCGGGTCGACGGCGTGGAGCCCTCGCCCCGGCGAGACTAGGCGCACGGGTTGTCCGACTTTCCGTGAAAGGAAGCATGTAAACTCCTTGACGGGTCCCGAACCCATTTGGTAAAGTTTTGCATCCAAGTCAATACAAGCGTTCTAATGGCAGCTTGTCGGAGGTGGTGACGACGGTGAAGGGGAACCAGCCAACAAAAGAGACCATGCTCGAGCAGGACAGCTCGCCGGGCCCAGCGTGCGTGCATGTTTGGGTGATAGACGCTCCCGCAGGGCCGGTGAGCAAGGGCGCGTGCCGGACGTGCGGCGAGAAGCGGGAGTTCCACAACTACGTCAAGGGCTCGTACTGGGGCTCGGACGTATCGCTCGAGCAGCTCTCGGGCGCCTCGCGCTTCGGGGGGGCGGTCAGCACTCGGTCCGCGGTGACGGCGGCTAGCTCGCCCGACGACGAGTAGGAGTCCCTCTTTCCGCTCGGGTCGGGTCTAGCGAAACAGATCGGTAGACCGGTCCCGGATCAGGCTCGCCACCCCGTCCGGCGAGCTATCGTACTCGTACCCCCTGACGACGGCTACGGGCACGTTCGTCGCCTTGCCCATCACGAGCTCCGCGGCGGCGGCTATCTCGTCTGTGATCGCCATTCTGGTGACCGTCAGGATCCTGCCTTGCGTGTCGTGGGTGCCGGCGTAGTCCTTGATCGGGGACATCCCGGCGACGCCGATCGCGAAGTTGACGTGGCCTTCGCGCCAGGCTCTGCCGAAGGTGTCCGACACGATCACCGCCACCTCCGCGCCCGGCTCGATCCTACGGATTTCGTCGCGAACACGGGCGGCCGAGGCGTCCGGGTCCTCCGGAAGCAGGGACGCTACCCCGTCGCCGACCAGGTTTGAGGCGTCAACCCCGGAGTTGGCACAGATGAAGCCGGACGGCGTCTCGGTTATCAGGATGCCCCGTTCGGCGTCCATCCTGACGATCTCCCGGCTCTCCCGCAGGACGAGCTCTACCATCCGCGGGTCGTGATCGGAGCGGGCGGCGAACTGTCGTGCGAACGCCGAGGGCTCGATGTCCCGAAGATCGACGAGCCTGCCCTCCGCCTTGGAGACGATCTTCTGGGTGACGACGACGATGTCCCCGGACTCCAGGGTGGTTCCCTGGGCCGTGGACGCCTCGACTATCAGGTCGCCGAGGGAGTCCCCCGGGTGGACCTCGGGGATGCCGGTAACACCGATGATCTGGACTCGGGGAATCACGAGCATCTCCACGTGAAGGGGCCGGCGCCAGTCCGGCGACCCAGGGGTTATAGCACGGCGGTTTCCGGGTGTCAACGCGGTTCGGGGGGCCGGAGGCGGTCGTGATATACTCTCCGGCGATCCCAACACATCCCCGGTGAGGCCGGTTTGGCTCTACTTAGAAGCCTGCTTTTCGTCCCCGGCAACCAGCCGAAGATGCTTGAGAAGGCCGTCGGGTTGGCCCCGGACGCGTACGTCGCCGACCTGGAGGACTCGGTGCCGTCCAGCGAAAAGGCGGATGCCCGCCGGGTCGCCGCGTCGTTTCTCCCACGGCTGTCCCAGGCGGGCCCCAGCGTGGTGGTCCGGGTGAACGCGGTGGACAGTGGGTTAATGGAGGACGACCTCTCAGCGGTCGTCGGTCCGCACATCTTCGGGGTCTCGGTGGGGAAGGTCGGTTCGGGAGAAGACATCCGGCGGATATCGGACGCCATCGAGTCCGTCGAGAAGAAGGCCGGGCTGGAGCCGGGTAGCGTAAGGGTGATCCCCTGGATCGAGACGGCGATGGGGATGGTGAACGCCTATGAGATCTGCCGGTCGTCCCCGCGGATCGCGGGCGTGGCCTTCGGCGCCGAGGATTTCACGAACGACATGGAGATACAGCGGACCGGCGAGGACCTGGAGTCGGCCTACCCGCGGAGCGTCGTGTCGGTCGCGGCCAGGGCCGCTGGGGTGCTGGCACTCGATACCCCTTACTTCGCCTTTCGCGACGCGGACGGTTTGAGGCGCGAGTCGCAAAGGGCGAGGGGCTACGGCTTCAAAGGTAAATTCGCCATCCACCCGTCGCAGATCGAGATAATCAACGAGGCGTTCTCGCCGTCGGTTGCGGACGTGGAGCAGGCTCGCAGAGTAGTCGAGGCGTTCGAGGAGGCGGCCCGGGGTGGGCGTGGATCGACCTCGCTGGACGGCATGGTCATCGACGTGCCGGTGGTAGAGCGGGCCCGGAAGCTGATCGACCTGGCGAGTGCGATCTCTCGCCGAGGCTCAGCGGGAGTGGATGTTGAGCGGCGATAAGATCCGGCTCGACGGGATGGTCTTCTACGGCTACCACGGCGTCAGCCCGGCCGAGCGGGAGCTGGGACAGCGGTTCGTGGTGGACCTGGAGGTCGAACGCGACCTGAGCGCCGCGGCCGCCTCGGACGATCCCAAGGACACCGCCGACTATTCGCGCATGTACGAGACGGTGCGAGAGGTGGTGGAGGGGCCCGGGAGGAAGCTTCTCGAAGGAGTGGCGGAGGAGGTGGCCCGGCGAATCCTGAACGAGTTCAACGTCGACTCGGTGAGGGTGAGGGTCAAAAAGCCGCACGTACCGATGAGGGGCGTCGTGCTGGACCACGCCGCCGTCGAGATCTTTCGAGAACCAGAGCGGTAGATCGGCTTCCTAACCGCACCATCACCGCTGGGGTGATTTCTGCAGTGTTTGGCTACAAATTGGTCAAACTGGGCATCGTTACTCCAGTGGCCCGACGATAATGAGCACATTACCGAGGTTCAACCAGCCCTCGCGGCCATTGTTCAATAGCGGGCTGATCCTCGTGGTTCGATCGCTGGGCGCCCGGACGCGGATCCACCCGCTGTTGTCGATTTCCAGGACCTCTAATGTAGAGCGGTTGCCCGCAATAGGATCAAACCGGTATGCCTCGCCGACCGTCAGAAAACCGGCGCTTAGCCCAGCAGCGGCCGATGGGAGTGTGGGCTGGGGGGCCCCGTTTACCTTCTGCAATGAGACTGTTGACCCGTTTTCCTGCGAGGTAACGAGACCTTGTCCCTCTGCAAGCCTATCGGAACCTGACCCTCCACACGCCGCCGCCAACGCAATGCCAGCCACTAACACGGTGACACTCAGGTACAGTCTCATCAGTTCCTCCTGCGTATGTGCTCCTAGTCTGGATCGAAGTGCGCCACAGTGATTATAGCTAGCCGTCGGCGAAGAGCAACGGATGGAGACCCCCGCCAAGGAAGCGCCCGGTGCCTTGTGTCGCGCTCGCGGGCCTCGAATACTTGAACAAACATCGGCATGACTACCTGGACGGACCGTGTTCACCCAGGCCGCTGCCGGGAGATGGGTATATCGCGTCCATAATGTAAGGGTGTTTTGCCCACCCACCCACCCCGAACTGCGTTCGCAAGCGCCCCACCACCGTTTGCCTCCAAGCCAACCGACTCTTGCAGCGATCTTCTGGGACGGGAGACTAGACCCCTGTGAACTCGGGCTGGTACCTGACGACGCCGCTCCGCCCGGCCAGGGCGCCCTTGCGAAGCTCCATGACCATGAAGGCGTCGTCCGGGGCGTCGAGCTCCCAGGCAATGCCGTGGGCCATGGCCGGTGCGAACCCGAACCTCGGGTAGTAGCTCGGGTGTCCCAGGACGACGACGATCCCGTACCCCGCCTCCCGGCATCTCTCGATGCCGTCGCGTACCAGCCGCGACCCGATCCCCCTGTTCTGGTGTGATGGCGACACGGCCAGGGGACCCAGGCCGAGGGCCTGGAAAGTCGAAGGGTCCGAGCCGATCGTTACCGGAGAGAACATGATGTGCCCCACGACCTCGCCGTCCTGCTCCGCGACCAGTGACAGCGTGACCGCGCTCCGGCGGCGTAGCGCGTCGACCAGGTCGGCTTCTTCCGGCCGGCCGAAGGCGTTCTCGAGGACGCTGCGTATCGCATCCAAATCCTCTGGCTTCTCCAGGCGGATGGCTGTCATCGCGGGTTATCCAGGCTGGATGCGCCGGATGTACCGCTCCGCCGACAGCATCACGGCCTTCCTGGCGCCGGTCAGGATGTTGCGGTCCCACCATCCCCCGTAGATCCGGTCGAAGGCGTACGGCTCGACGGCGTCGACGATCCCTCGGACCGCGGCGGCCGACAGTGGGATCAGGTTCGGGTAGCTGGTCATGAAGCTTACGTAGCGCCGGTCGAGGACCACTGAGATCGAGTCGCCGACCATGAGCGCGCCCTTTCCCCCGGCGGCCCCCGCCCAGTGGAGCACCGTGCTGCCGGGGAAGTGGCCCCCGCACTGGATGAGTGTCGCGCCCGGCGCCAGCTCCAGCGGTCTTCCGTCCCAATACCGGATGACCGGATCGGGCCTCGCGACGAACTCCCGATCGACCTCGGGGATGTAGACGGGTGCGTTGCCGAGCGCGTGGCTCCAGCTCACCATGCTGTCGTAGAAGTGCGGGTGGGACAGACAGATAGCGTCGATGCCGCCCAGGGCGTTGATCGCCTCGACCGCCTCGTCATCCACAAGGCTGACACAGTCGTAGAGAACGTTGCCACCGCCGGTCTGGACCAGTAGGGCGCGCTGTCCTATGGAGAAAGGCGGGGTGATGCCGATCCCGGTGACGCCGGGCTCCTCTTGACGAACCTCGTTCCTGTGGCCAAGGGCTGCCAGCTTGGCCATGGTGGTCCACTGCTGCCCGCCCCAGCCCACGTACTGGCGCTCGTCTTCGCAGATGATGCACCGCTCGGGCGGGCCGTCGCTCTCTGCGAACTCGACGCCGCAGGTCTTGCAGATGTAGTTCTCCATCGCGGCCCAAGGCTATCGGCGGCCGCAGAGCGTGTCAACCGGCCGGTAAGACCGGCAGCTATGAAGACCAGGATGGGCGACTTGCAGAGGGCCGCGCGGCCAGAGATTCAGGGGCACCCCTCCGTCTTAGGCGGACCGCGAAGGGGCTCGGCCCCCTTCGGAACCCCCGGCCGGGGCCTGTCGAACGCACTGTGCGCCCCTACGCTCAGGAAAGTCATGCTGGACGGCCCAGTATCGGACTGTGAAAGGACCCAGCGTCTCCGCGGGCCGCGTTGCATCCCGGTAGACGCTGTGTCAGACTGAAATTCGGGGCTCTGACCGTGCAGAGGAGAGGGAGGATCATGTCGCCCAAGGCCTCACCCAGAACCGTCGGGGAGCTGCGAAAAAGCCGGTACCGGCCGGTAAGCGTTCGGGCTGAGATGAGAAAGAACCTGATCCGCAAGATCGAGGCGGATGAGGAGCTTTTTCCGGGGATCATCGGCTTCGACAAGACGGTCGTACCGCAGCTCGAGAACGCGATACTTGCCGGCCAGGCGATCATCCTGCTCGGGGAGAGAGGGCAGGCCAAGAGCCGCCTGATCCGCCAGCTCGTCGGCCTGCTGGACGAGTCGATTCCCGCAGTCGCCGGCTGCGACCTGAACGACGATCCGTACGATCCAATCTGCAGGAGGTGCAAGGACCTGGTCGCCGAGCTTGGCGACGACGTCCCGGTCGACTGGCTTTCCAGGGAGCGCCGGTATAGCGAGAAGCTCGCCACACCCGACATATCGGTAGCCGATCTGATCGGAGAGGTCGACCCGGTGAAGGTGGCGGAGGGGCGATACCTGTCGGACGAGCTGACCATCCACTACGGTCTCATCCCGCGGGCGAACCGGGGCATCTTCTCCATCAACGAGCTGCCGGACCTGTCGGAGCGCATCCAGGTCGCCATGCTGAATCTGATGGAGGAGCGCGACGTCCAGATACGGGGCTATCGCATAATGCTGCCGGTGGACGTGTTCGTCGTGGCCACCGCGAACCCGGAGGACTACACCAACCGGGGCCGTATCATTACCCCCCTCAAGGATCGCTACGGCGCGCAGATTCGCACTCACTATCCGACGACCAGAGAGCATGAGATCGAGATCTTCGAGCAGGAGAGCACGAGCTTCCCCGACACGTCGAAGAGGGTCACGTTTCCTCAGTACATGAAGGAGGTGGTGGCCGAGATCACCTGGCTGGCTCGCAGGAGTCCCGACATCAGCCAGAGGTCGGGCGTCAGCCTGCGGGTGTCGATCTCCAACTACGAGACCTTACAGGGCAGCGCCTTCAAGCGGGGTATCCGGCTCAGGGAGCAGGCCTCGCCGAGAATCAGCGACCTGCCGAGCGTCCTGGCCTCCACCGTCGGCAAGGTGGAGATGGAAGGGGTAGAGGAGGGCCGAGAGGCCAAGGTGGTCGGCGGTCTTATCAAGAAGGCCGTCCTGAACGTGTTCTGCCGCTACTTCGACGCCGCCGAGTTCGACCGGGTGGTCGAGTGCTTCGACGAGGGGCTCGTGGTTGAGACCGGCTCCAGCACCCCGTCCCAGGAGTACGTCAAGCTGCTGCCCCAGGTCGCCGACCTGGACGGGCTGATCCATCGCGTCGAGCCCACCAAGGAGCCGGCGGCGGTGGCGTCCGCGGTCGAGTTCGCCCTCGAGGGGCTGCACCTGAATCGCAGGCTGAACCGGGACGCGATGGACGGCGGGTACGCCTACCGGACGTAGTCTCCGGCGTGGGGTCCGCCTTCCTGACGCTCCTCCGTGCGCATGGAGAGACGCGCCTCCTCTGCATATTCTTCGTCTCACTCAGAATGCCAACAGCAAGGAGAGTGCAGAGGGGCTCGGCCTCTCTGCCGGGAGTCTGAGGGTGTCCCTCAGAAATCACCCACCTCTTGACTTGGGGCGGGGCTCGATTCGGGTGCAGGCGCCGGAGGACCTCCGCCTCCCCAGATTCTTGGTGTGCAGAGGGCTGGGCCTCTCTGTCGGGAGTCTGAGGGTGTCCCTCAGAAATCACCCATCTCTCTATTCGGGGGTGGGGCTCGATCGAGTGTTGGCGAGGGAGGCGCTCCGCCTCCCCAGATTCTTCCCCGCGGGTCAGAATGACAACGGGGCGAGGACTTACTCACAAGCTCTCGGAATGACAGTCGTTACGGATCGGGGTCGTACAGCGCCTCGTAGATGTTCCCGGCTCGGCGGAATCCGAACTCGGTAAGGAGTAGGGGGTGCTGGAAGGTGAAGAAGGTCGGGGACCGGCCGTCGTTGTGGCGGACAATGGCGCGAAGCGCGTCGTCGATGTCGGCCGGGAGGTCCGCAGGCATCCGCTCCGGAAACCTTCTGTGGAGGTCGCGGCCGTACCAGTCGAACTGGAGGAGGGGCACGGCCACGATGGCCACGTCCCGCTCGCGGCTCTCCACGTAGCTTATGTACCAGAGGCCGAAGATGTCGGTCTCGGAGTGGCCCAGGACGACCGATCCGTCGGGTGCCGTATCGAGGATGCCGGCCGCCCGGTCGACGGCTCTGTGATCGTCCCGCAGGTTCTGCGAGCCGTAGTTCAGGGCGACCCCGATCCCCGGTAGCAGCGCGAACGCGGCGACGCTGAGAATCAAGGCAGGGTGCAGGGCAGCTATCCGCTCTCGAACCGGTCGCGAGATGCTCAGGCTGTCGAGACCCCGGGGGAGCCAGACCGTCAGGAACATGAAGAAGCCGGCCGCCACCCAGGTCGAGAACACCAGGAACGCCGGTATCAGCAGGACCTGAGAATCTACGCTGTTGAAGGTCACCGCGTAGGCGATGATCGCGACGATCGACAACAGTCCCGTCCCGAGGAGCCACGGTGCGTGGGAGCGGAGGGGTCCGACCGCCATCAGCCCGAAGAATAGCCCAAGAGGGTTGAACTGGCTGAAGAGGATCGTGAGCCACGAGGACGCACTCTTGAGGATCGCCTCAGGCGGCACGCCGAACAGGTACCCCTGGTATGCTCGTCCGCTCAGCATCCATCCGAAGCCGGACAGGGAGTCCGGGTCGCCCCAGTTGATCGGTGGGGTCTGCGAGGCGCGGATGGGCAGGTAGACGTAGACGGCGAGGCCCAGTATCAGTCCGGCCGCGGCCCACGGCGAGACGACCCTCCGCCAGCCGATCGCCGATCCGATCCAGACCAGGGCGGGCAGGGCCACCGCCAGCAGAGTGAGGTGGTTCCCGAGTCCGAGTCCCAGCAGCAGCCCGAACAGGGCCATCCTCCGGCCGACGTGCGGCGGCGGCTCGGCGGTCCGGCGGAGCGCGATCTGAGCGGCCAGCAGAAGCAGCCCCGCGGAGAAGGCAAGGTTCAGCGCGTAGACCTCGGTGATGGTGGCCTGCGACCAGAACAGAGGCGACGTGGCCAGAACGGCGGCCCCCAGGGCCGACGCGCCGGCCGCCAGCAGGGGTGGGGCTGCCGGTCTGAGGAAACGGCAGCAGCGGAGGTTCACGCCGTAGAGAAGACCCACCGACGTCGAGGCCAGCACGGAGGACAGGAGGTTCCCTCGAAAGGCGAAGTCGCCGATGCGGACGATGGACGCAAACGAGCCCAGCAGCAGGGTGTACGTGGGGTAACCCGGTGGGTGCGGGATGCCCCAGGTCCGGGCGGCGGCTAGGAACTCGCCCCCGTCTACGCCGAGGCCATCCCATCCCCAGGTGAGGGTAGGCGCGAGGGTCGACAGGTAGAGAGCCAGCGACCCGGCCACCAGGGCCGCGCCCACCAGGACCGTGCTCGACCTGATCGCCGCGCCGAATCTTCCCATCCGGTACATAGTACCCGCATGTCCGGGCGACTGGAACGGGTGGGGTGGGGGGCCTTTCCTAACGGTTCCGTGCGAGGGGAAGGGATCTTGCCCCCTCCCCAGATCCATCGGCGTGACTCAGAACGACGATAGGGCAGGAACCTGCTCACACGCTCTCAGGATGACTGCAGCGTGGGGGACGGAGACAGCTGGAACGGGAAGGAGACTCCACAAAGCCTGAAGGTCACTGACAACGGCAACAGTCGGCTCAAAGCTGAGTAGATGCAGGAGCCTCGGCAGTGGGGCGGCCGTCTTCGGCGCCACCGCCGAGTGGGGCCAGCGTGCAAAAGTCTACTATGCGTGTCCCCTCGACCTCGAAGAGAGAGTCGCGAAGGCCTAACGGCTCGGACACCCTCAGCCGAATCTGGACGAGCTCCTTGCGGTCGCACTCCACGCGCAGGAGGCTGAGGTGAGCCTCTCGACGTAGCTCAGCCAAGAACCGCATCAAATGAACGGGCGCTCTGACTTCTACAGTAAGCATCATCGTGTCCGGAGCTGAGCCGAGGGTCGGGCCCTCTGCGGCGCCGTTGGGACCGGACGCCCTTTGAACCGCCGCCGAAGTTACGCTGGCCATTTGCTTTGGTCCTCCGATGACTCGTCGAGTGCGTGTCCAGAGTGCCATAGCGCGCATTACAGATGTGTTACAAAGGGGGTCGATCAGGGAGCCTGAACGCGGAAAGAGCAAGCACGGCAGCCGGGTCCTTCAGGAAAGCGGTCTGCGGCCGGGTCACCGGTGTGGAGAGTATGCCAGCTCGCAGGATGGATACCAGACGGTTCCATCGGACCAGGGACCGATCAGGGAGCTCCTTCCAGAACCTTGACGGCGAGCGCCAGGCCGGTCTCGACCCTCTCGGCCCAATTTCGCCGTAGCTGCCGGATAGGGCCGGAGGACAGGCGAAAGACTGCAAAGGCCTCTCGCAGATCCAGGGCGTGCGGCTCCCAGCCGAAGCGCGCGAGAGCGGCGGACCGGAAGCGCTGCCGATAGGCGTCGCATGCCTCCGGTGCGTTCCCAAACTGCGCCATCCAGCGAAGGTGGGCCAGCATGTTACCGACGTCGAACAGAGGGTCTCCCGGGCCGGTCTCTTCGAAATCGACGAGGGCGAGGTGGCCCTCGGGCGTGAGGAGCACCTGATCGTCGTAGAAGTCGTTGTGGGCCAGGGCGGAAGGCCGCCAGGCCTCCGCGAACGGTCCCAGAACATCTGTCACCTGTCGTAGCAGCTGCGACGCTCGCTCACCGTGCAACAGGTGCGACAAGAGGCGCTCGGTCATCTGAAAACCCCCTGAAAGGTTCAGGGGGCGCCCTTGATCCGGCCTGACCGGCGCAGACCAGAGCTTAGCCAGACCGTCCAGGATCTGATCGGGGGCCGGCGGCGTTCCCTCTCTTATCGCGGTCCGGACAGTTTCGCCTGGGACCCGGGTCATCCAGACGACCCCGCCGTCGGCCCAGCAGCCGACTATTCGGGGCATGCTGAAACCGGTGTGTCCTGCCAGCTCTGCGGCGTTCAGCAACCGATCCACCCTTTTTGCCGGCATCACACGGACGAAGAGAATCACTTTGCCGGTGCGCGCCTGCCGCCAGGTAGCCTCGTAGCGCAGCACCGCGCGGGTGGCAGGTCGATAACGCATGACCTCCACCCGCAGCTGGCGGGGAGAGACTGGAACGTGTTTGGTCAGCAGCTGGTGAGCGTCCACGGGCGAAGCTGCCAGGGGGAGTCCAGGCAGGTAGGGGTCCTCCGGGTACCGAAACAACCGCATCGACTTCCCGGCAACGATTTCGGCGGAGAATTGGTCCTCAACGACCCACTGCCCCTGCTGCCATTCCGCCGCATAGCTGACGAGGGCCCGGGCGCCGGGCCGATAACTGAGGTGAAGAGCCCGGACGCGCTGGGGCGCTTCTTCCGGCTCGCCGAACTCTCTGCGGAATGCCTCCCAGACCCACCGGCTGCGGAAAAGATCGGGCATCCTGGGCTTCCCTGAGCGAGCGTCAACTAGCCTAACCTGGGGCGTCGAAGGAGTGGTTTAGGCCTCATCCGACTCCTCGGGAGAGTCCGGGCTGTCGGGAGAGTCCGGGCTGTCAGGTGAGACCTCCCCATCGCCGTCGTTGTCGCCATCGCCATCCGCGTGGTTGGCGCCATCGGTGTCCCCGTCGTTGTCGCCATCGCCATCCGCGTGGTTGGCGCCATCGGTGTCCCCGTCGTTGTCGCCATCGCCATCCGCGTCGTTGGCGCCATCGGTGTCCCCGTCGGAGTTGCCGTCGCCATCTGGGTCCCCGTCCGAGCCGCTATCGGCGTCGGGATCCCCTTCCCCATCGTCGGGGTCACCGTCTCCGTTATCGGCTCTGGCAATCGCCGGCGCCAGGAGATCGCTTCCCGGGAAGTCCAGATCATAGACCCGGGCAGCAGTTGTGCTAACCGCGAGCATGAGCACCACCACCGTCAAGCCAGCGACCCGGGGCACAATAGAACTGCAGGACAGTCTTGCAAACCAGTTCATCTCGTTTCCTCCTTTTCAGATAAGGTCCTGTGCCCCTAGTATCCCAGTGGCGACATTACAGTTGTGTTACAAAAGGTTAGAGACGTCGAAGCTCAGGCGCCGGTGCGTGTGGGCGGCGTTCTCCTACCCAAGGGATTGGAGCTGCCTGTCGGCCAGCTCGAGCACCGTGTCGTCAGTCGAGACCTCCATGACCTTCTTGAAGTCGGCGATCGCACTAGCGTTCCGGCCCTGGCTCGAATATGACGCTCCGCGATAGTAGTAGGCCAGGGCGAACTGGGAGTCCAACTCCACGGTCCGGGTGAAGTCAGCGACCGCCTCGGGGAACCGATCCAGACTACGATGGACGCGTCCTCGGTAGTAGAAGGCCAGCTTGAACTCGGGGTCCAGCTCCAATGCGCGGGTGAAGTCGGCGCTGGCTTCAGAGAACCGCTCCAGGCTCCGATAGGCTCGACCCCGGTAGTAGTGGGCCGCGCTGTTCTGAGAGTCTGACTCTATGGCTACGGTGAAGTCGGCTATCGCCTCAGAGAACTGCTCGAGCTTGCGATAAGCACGACCTCGGTAGTAGTGGGCGGCGGTTAGCTGAGAGTCCCACTCAACGGCATCGGTCAGGTCGGCCAGGGCCTGACTAAACTGGTCTAGCTCGAGGTGAGCGCGACCCCGGTAGTAATACGCTGCACCGTTCTTGGGGTCGGACTGTAGGGCCTTGCCAAGGTCGGCGATGGCCTGGTTGAACTGGTCCGAGCCGAGGTGGGCACGACCCCGATAGTAATACGCTGCGGTGTTCTGTGCGTCTGACTCCAGGGCGTTGCTCAGGTCGGCGGTAGCTAGGGCGAACTGGTCCATCGCAAGGTAGGCGCGACCCCGGTAGTAATACGCTGCACCGTTCTGGGGGTCTGACTCCAGGGCCTTGGTCAGATCACTGATGGCCTCCGCATACCGATCCAGATCGTGATAGGCGCGACCCCGGTAGTAATAGGCGGCTCCCAGCTCGGGGTCGAGCTCCAGAGCCGTGGTAAAGTCAGCGATTGCCTCAGAATGCCGATCAAGGCGAACGTGAGCTCGACCCCGATAGTACAGTGCGGACCCCTGCTTCGGATTGAGCTCAAGGGCTCTGGTCAACTCGGCGACCGCCTCATCGAATTGTCCCAGCCCCAGGTGGGCGCGCCCCAGGTAGTAGTAAGTGGCGTCGAGTCCAGCGCTTGACTCCAGGGCCTTGGTCAGGTCGGTGAGGGCATTGGCGAATTGGTCCGTAGCCAGGTAGGAGCGTCCGCGGTAGTAGTAGGCCTGGCTCAGCTCAGGGTCAAATTCCAGCGCGCGGGTCAGGTCCGCTATGGCTTCATCATCGCGCCCCAGACTAAGGTAGGACCGTCCACGATAGTAGTAGCCCTGCGTCAGCTGAGGGTCGACCGCGACGGCCTGCGTAAAGTCCTCGATCGCCTCCTGGTGCTGCTGCAGGCTGTGGTGGGAACGACCTCGGAAGTAATAGGCCTGGCTAAGCTTGGCGTCCAACTTCAGAGCGATGCTGAAGTCGGCGACCGCCTCGATGTGCCTTTCTAAATCGCGATAGGCCCTTCCGCGGTAGTAGTAGGCCTGGCTGAGCTGAGGATCGATCTCTAGAGCCCTGCCGAAGTCGGCTATCGCCTCGCTCTGTCGCTCGTTGCTGAGATGAGACCGCGCACGGTAATAGTAGGCCTGGCTCAGCTGAGGATCGAGACGTAGAGCGTCGCCAAAGTCAGCAACCGCCAAGGAGTGACGCTCCAGGCTGCGATGGGCCCGTCCACGGTAATAGAAAGCCAAAGTGTTTTGGGGATCAACGGAGAGGACCTCAGTGAACTTCGTGACCGCCTTCTCCCAACGCTCTTGGGCGAAGTGGTCTTGTCCCGCGAAAAACAGGCGCTCCGAGTCGTCTGCTGAGAGTGGGACTGAATTTGCTATCGCGGTGGCCGTGGCCTGCGTGCCCACTGTTGGGACTAGGGTCGATCTGCCCGAGGGCCCGGGAGTTCCCTGGATAACGGTTGAAGCTGGGGTTGGAGTCGGCAATTCGTCGGGACCCGGCGTCAGCGCGGTGGGCCTCTCCACCTTTGCGCAGGCGACCAACGCCAAGAGTATGCAGATCCACAGCAACCCGACAACTACAGACATCCTACTCATCGTCCACTCCTGGTCAGAATTCGCAAAGCCCGTGGCATCATAGATCCCGAGTCATTACAGTTGTGTTACTCGGGCTCACGTAGAGGGAGGCTCAATAGGAACGAGCAATGGTGGTCTGAATCCGGGGAGGCCGTGCTCTCCACGATCAGGTCGCCGCTAAGGCGGTCGGCGAGAGTCCGAGCAATGAACAGTCCCAGACCTGAGCTGACCTTCTCTTCCCCTTTTGCGAGCTCCGGGGTCCACCCTCGGTCGAAGATGTGGGGTAGGTATTGAGAGGCCATACCGGGACCGTCGTCCCACACTCGAATGAAAAAGTGGCTTGCATTCCTCGACAATCTGACCTCGACGTGCTCAGTCGCGAAGCGTACGGCGTTGTGTTCGTTACGATGTGTTCGATGACGGCGCTATCCGACGCAATGATGCCGAATTCGGTCGGCTCCGCCCACCACGTGACCTCCTTGTCCACTTGGTCCGCCACGCGCGCGTATCGCCCCACTATCCTTCGCACAACCTCGGATGGCTCCACGGGGTCAAGGGAGGCTGGCTGACGGGGTCCTGCCAGCTGTACTAGCACCTGAATGTTCGACAGCATCAACCTGAAGCTCGGGGTCTGCCTGTCGATCTCGTCCAGAAGTGTGGCGAACCCATTTTCGATCGGCTGGCGTGAGGCAGCCAGGGAGGCACGGAGCTCGCGTCCATTAGCGAATATTCTGGCAAGAGGCCTTCCCAGGTCGTGGTGGAACAGCTCAAAGTACTGCTTGGTGATCTCGGCCCATCCCCGGCCAGCCTCGTGTTCTCCATCAGCTTGGAGCCCTTTCTTTCTCATGAGGTCGGCCAGGAGATACGAGACGGTCACGGCACTCAGCCCGACGGATACGATGACCGCTCCGATGAGAGCGAGCGGTTCCACTCCCCAGAGATAGTCGAAGACCTTCTGTCCCACGAGGGGCGACAGCGCGAGAGCCGCCACGCCCGCAAGGATAGCCAGGCCGCCGGCGAACCGAAAAACCACGACCCGTTGTGACAGGATTGGCATGAGCTCAGACCCTGGGCGGAATCAGGCGATACCCCTGGTTTCGGACGCTGATGATGAAATCACCGGCCCCGAATCGGACGCCCAGGGCGCCACCGATGGTGTCCTTGATCTCCCTGATCCGCACTCTCAAGATTGGCCTTGCGTCTGCATCCTCTGACGAGTGTTCGAGTTTGAAGAACGGGACCAACTCTCCTGGGCTTCGGTACCACGTAGTCGCCAGCTCTCTGAGGACCTCGAACTTCATGCCGCTGATCTCCCGCACGTGCCTGGATACATCTCCGTCGATGACGTTGACGACCCTTGCCCGGGTATCGAGCGAGATCCGTCCGCTTATTTCGATGATCTCAGGAGTCGTGCCGAAGAGGTGCCGTAGTCGGAGTACGACCTCTTCGGTGTCGGCGAGCTTGTCTATGAAGTCGACCGGGGCATCCCACTTCAGAGTCCCACGGATAGCAGTCTCACGGTCTGGCCCCTGGGCGTATTGCGTGAACATCAAGACAGGGAGCTTCGGATACCGCTCAACGATCTTTCGAAGGATGTCCAATCCCTTAAACCGCTCTTCCCCGTACTCGCCGAACCGTACGTCAAGCAGTACGCCGTCCGGCCGCTCGACTTCGACCGCGTAGAGCGCTTCCGCTTCAAACTCGTCCGCGGTCAGGCGGCCGGATTCCGGAGCGACCACGTGGGTGCTCCATCCTTCGTCTTCCAGCCTTCGCCTGACCGTCCTGACGATCGCGGAGTTCCACTCGTCATCAACAACCAGCACCTTCCGCCGGTCCTTCCCGTCAAGCATCAGGCACCGCGATGCCACCGCCGGCAAAGAAAAGAGAGGTATGCGTGGAGGGTCGACGAGCCCGGCGTGAAGCCTGTGTCACGCTGACGCACCCCCCAGGAACTGTTCGACCTCGGCGCGATGAATCCGCCGATCGCGCCTGGGCCCGATGCGATGCGCCTTCAGCAGGCCCTGTCGGACCCACCGGCGGATCGTGTTGGGGTGCACGTTGAGGCGGGAGGCCACCTGGCTCACGGTCAGAAGCTCTGGCGGAGGGTCGCTACGCGTGCCTATAGGATCCATCCGAGCGATACTTCTCCCTCAACCGTACCAAACCTATCCAATCATCCAACTCCTCGCCAACGTATCACGGCGAGTTTTCGGGGCACATGGGAAATAGGTCACGTTCGATCCCCTCCAAAAGTACAGTCAGAGATACAAGCCTGCCCGAACCGGTGGGAGCTCAGAGACGACACCGACTGGGCAGCCGCAAGAGACGGCGCGGTGCTTCGATGAGCGGGCCGGATGACGAAATTTTGGCCCATGGAGCGGCGGTCACCCTGGGACTTTGGCACATATGCTGGCGCTTCCCTCAGCACTGGCGCTCCAGGGCCATCCCTCGTGTTCCCGGCTCGCCAAACGCAACAGCCAGGGCACTTCTTTGTCGAACACCCCCGATTTGCCCAAAAGTACCACTTGTCCTGGCCCAAAGGACCATCGCAAGTAATCTTCTATTAATACTGCTGCTGCGATAGTTGGTGTGCGCTCGTCAACGTCTGGAGAACACTGACTTCTTGAACGAAAGAACTGACAGGGGCAGCTACCGGGGAACGGTGGTCATTCGGACAGAGCGCTTTCTGGGTCCCCCTCCAATATCGCTATGAGGTCAGAATTGGTATGACAGGTCTGATACGGGGTATGCTGCGATGTCGCCTGGGCGAGCGAGGCGGAGTGGCCCTCGTGATGGTCGTTGTTTTCATGGTCATGGCCGTGCCCCTGACCACAGCGGCGTTGAAGATAAACCAGACACTGTCCATAGCCTCCCGAGTCTACGATAAACGGTTGGAGGCCCAGTACAACTCGGGCGCCGGGGCAGAGGCCGCCCTGCATAAGATCCTCACCGATCCCAACTTCGACGTTGGGCTTACCCCCAGCAACCCGTCGAAGGTCATATTGGTTCCCGTAGGCGACGAGACCGTGACCGTTACGGTCACCAAGATCTTCACCAGCGCCAGCGTGGCGGGGCAGGGACTGGTCGTCAGCAAGACGGTTACGCCCACGACGACGGCCGCGGACACTCTGACTACCTACACCTATACCATCACCATCAAGAACGAGGGCACCGGCGCCCAGGAGATAATGGAGATCAAGGACTTCGCGCCGCCCGGATTTGAGTATCTGTCCGGATCTACGGGCGGAGATATCACCTCCGCAGACCCCCTTGAAAACCCAGGAGGTGCTGGCGCAGCCGACCATTACCTCAATGACACTAGCTCGGCGCCATATCCGTGGGACATCGATCGGGGCACGGGTGCGGTGACGGGCAGCCATACACCGGCCCAGAGCGTTTGGGAGGAGATTCCCGAGTACTGGGAGACCGCGGTGTACAGCAACGATGGAGTCCTTCGGGCTACACAGTGGACACAGAAACAATGGATAAAGGGGGCCAACTCTGCCAACAAGTGGAGGTGGAAGGTCGAGCTTGTCCGGGGAGGGGTCCCTACCGCTCTCTTCACCTCGATCGACGGCTTCGTGTCCACCTCCTGGGTCGAGAAGCAGATCGACCATAGCCCCGGGGACATCTCCATCCTGTCTGGTGACAAGCTGCGGCTACACATCGAGGTGTTTGCTCCCAGCTCCATCGCTTCCGAGCGGCTAGTGGAATACCGCTGGGGCGGCGACGAGGTCTCCGGCCCCGACTACGATTCGCGGACGAAGATTCCTCAGATCGAGTACTGCAACGTCGGGCCCCAATACGAGCTCCAGTGGATCCTCTCCCCGAACGTGCAGATACAGCCCCAGGAGGAGTTGACCCTCACGTTCCAGGTCACATCGACCGTTCCTGACGGGACTTACTACAACCAGGTAGAAGTGAAGTACGATCCGTGGTGGACGTCGCCGGGCATCGATGTCAAGACAGGCTCGCCTCAGACCGCACCGATCGCCGTGGGGACTGGTACACCAAGCTGCCTACATGGCGCAGGGCTCAGAATAACCCAGTCGGTGGCACCTCAAGAGGTGGAAGCCGGCGTTCAGACCGAGTTTACCTACACCGTCAACATAGAGAACATCTCCCCGCAGACCCTTTGGATTTGCGAGGTGAGGGACTGGCTGCCGGCTACCTTCACCTACGTCTACGGCTCTCCAACCGGGGCTATTGCCAGGGACCCGGACAACGTCAATTGGAAGGCTGATGAGGAGAGGTACGAGCTGAAGTGGGTGTATGACGAAGACGACGGGTACATGTTCCCCATCGACGCCGCTCAGACCAAGAGCTTCGCTTTCAAGGCACTGGGGACGGTGGAGCAGGGGATGATCTACGCCAACGAAGTAAAGGAAGTCAGGTATAGCTACGTAAATAGCTGCGCCGAAGACGGCGGGGGGAAGGCGAAAGGCGGCACGGACCCCAACAGTACCGTCACAACGAAGGGCCTGTACGATTTATCTGCCGTCGCCGCGGACGGCTCGGTTCTATCTCGAGTCCTTTTCAACGCAGGCGCCGGGACGGTCGATATCCTGTCGTGGCAGGAGTACAACTAGCCTCCAGCCTTAGCTCTCCCAGGTGCCTGGCGTCCTCATCCTGACACCCCCAGGCGGGGTACCGCTGAGTGCGCCCTCATGGAACCCCAGCGAGCCTTGCATCCGCTCCGGCGCTTCCATCAGCATCAGCCGGAGGCAGCGGGCCAGGGCGGCTCTGGCCGCGTCGACCAGCTTGAGCCGGGCCCTGGTGACGGGGAGGTCCTCCGGGTCGCTCGAGACGACCCGGCACTGCTGGTAGAACCAGTGAAAGGCGGTGGCCAACTCGGTCGCGTAGTGCGGCAGGTGGTGCGGCTCCAGCTTCTCGGCCATCATCTCGATCAGCTCCGGCAGCACCAGCATCTTCCGGATGAGCGCCAGCTCCGAGGGGTCGGTGAGCAGGGCGGTGTCACCGTCCGAATACGAGATGCTCCTCTCGTCCGCCAGCCTCAGGATACCGGCGATCCGGGCGTGGGCATATTGGACGTAGTAGACCGGGTTTTCGTCCGACTCCTTCTTCGCCAGCTCCATGTCGAACTCCATCTGGCTCTGCGGGGAGCGCGAGAGGAAGACGTACCGGCAGGCGTCGGGGCCCACCTCGTCGACCAGCTCTCGAAGGGTGATCAGCTCGCCGGACCGCTTGGAGAGCCTCACCACCTCGCCGCCGCGCTTGAGGGCCACCATCTGGGAGATCATCAGGGTCAGGCGCTTCGGGTCGACTCCGAGCGCGGACACCAGGGCCTTCATTCGCGAGACGTGTCCCTGGTGGTCGGCGCCCCAAATGTTGACTACGCGGTCGAACCGACGCTCCAGGAACTTGTTGTAGTGATACGCCACGTCAGACGCCAAGTAGGTCGGCGCTCCGGTGCTGCGCACCAGGACGTTGTCCTTGTCGTCCCCCAGCGCGGTCGAAGTGAACCAGGTCGCGCCCTCCCATTTCCCCAGATAGCCGCCGTCACTGAGCAGCTTCATCGACCGGTCGTACTGGCCGTCGTCGAAGAGGGTGCGCTCGCTGAACCAGACGTCCATCTGGACCCTGAGCGACGCCAGGTCCGCCTTGAGGCCCTCGATCACCCTGGCGATGGCGATCTCGCCCAGCTCCCGAGCCGCGTCGGCCTCCGGCATCTCGAGGAACCTGTCGCCCTCCTGGTCCAGGATCTCCCGAGCAAGGGCGGTCACGTAGTCGCCGTGATAGCCGCCCTCGGGTAGCTCGAGGTCCCTGCCGAGCAGCTCCCCGTAGCGCGCATAGAGGCTCTCCCCGAACTTCTGGACCTGCGTGCCGGCGTCGTTCAGATAGTACTCGGTCTCGACGTCGTGGCCCGCGGCCCGCAGGATGGCGGCCAGGGCGCTCCCGATGACCGCGCCCCTGGCGTGGCCCACGTGAAGCGGGCCGGTCGGGTTGCCGCTGACGAACTCGACCTGGATACGCTGTCCACTTGCCGCCTCGGCGTTCCCGAAGTCGCCGCCCGTGGCCCGGATCGCGTCGACCTGCTCGGTCAGCCACGAGTCGCTCAGAGAGAGGTTGATGAAGCCCGGGGGGGCGGCCCACACCCGCGAGAGGAAGGGCTGCGGCGGCATCGCGTCCACGACCTTTTGCGCGATCGCCATTGGGCTGGACTTCAGAGGGCGGGCCAGCTTCAGCGCCAGACTCGAGGCGTAGTCGCCGTTGGCCGGGTCCTGCGGCCGAGAGACCGCGAGATCGTCGAGGGCGCTCGGGTCCAGGCCCTCCCGGAGAGCGTCCTGGGCCGCGCCTCTGATCAGCTTTTCGATCTGGCTCTTGGTAGTCATAGGGTGCGGCGGTCAGCGGAGGCTGAGTCTGCTCGACCAACATACCAGAAGGAACCGGACCGCTGCCAGGCGGGTGGATTCGCTGGACGTCAGCAATCTTCACCCGGCGAGTAGCTCATCGTCGACACGAGCTGCCCCCCGGCGTCGAAGAGGCCCGCGGTGTCGGGATCGCAGTTGCTCCATACGGCCGTGCCCCGGCCGAAGCTGAACCCTCCCGACTCGGGATGGACCTCGTTCGTGTACACGCGGACCGACGCGCCCGGGCTGAGCTGCCACGGCGGGAAGTAGAGGACAGGGGTCCCGTCCGAGAAGTCCACTAGACGCCACCCGTCGAGATCCTGGGTCGCCGTGCCGAGGTTGGTGATCTCGACGTACTCGTCCCGCTCCGTCGTCGGCGTCAGCCCGTCGAAGAAGATGAACGTGATGCGGACGTCCGGTATACCGTCGGGCCCGGCCGGCTCGGCGGTGGCGGTGGCGGTGGGCGCCGTCTGGGTCGCGGTGGGCGCGGGCGTCGGCGTGTCGGCCGCGACCGTCACGTTGGGCGGTCGCCAGCCGGCGAGTTCGGCCTCGCCCGCCGTGCAGAACCAGCGCTCCCCGCCGGCCTCGTCGATCCTCGTCCTGTCGTAATAGGGGCTCTCGGGCGTGTGGTAGATCATCTCGTCGCCGCTGCTGATATTTCCCTTGATCACCGGCGTGTCGGTGCCGGAGAACTCGCAGACCACCGGGACCACCGTTGGGGTAGGGCTGGGTGTCGGCTCCGGTGTTGCGGTCGCGGTCGGCGACGGCGTCGGAGTCGGAACGGCTCCGGTGTTGGGTGTGGGTGTGGAACGTGGACGTGGACGTGGGCGTGGACGAGGACGATGAGGTGGGCGATGGGGATGCGGACGGGACAGGGCTCGGGGATGGCTCCGGCATCGACGATGGGGTTGCGGTGACGGACGGGGCCGGGCTCGATTCGGCGTCGAGCTCTGACACAGGGGCGGGCGATGGACCGGGCTGCGGCGTCGGCGATGGACTCGACGCCGAGGCGACACTGGCGATCGCGGGCTCCGGTGTCGCGATGACCGTTGGAGGGGCCCGGCGCCCCTCGGTCGCCGTCGGTGTGCTCGGGACCGCGTTTTCGACGGGCGCCGGCATTGCCGTGGGCGTTGGGGACGGGGTAGAGGTGGCCGAGGGCCCGGAGGTCGCCTCTATGATCCGCACCGTGGGCTCTGGAGTGGCCGATCCTTCGGCGCCGGCCCCGCTGCATCCGCCGAGAAGAATCGCGGTGGTCAGCGCGACGGCCACAAGCGGTACTGGAATCGCCACGCGCGTCACCTTTGTGGCCGCTTCGGGCAGTATGTCAGGGGATGCCGGCGTCAGGCCAGGACGTCTATCAGCGCGCCCCCCAGCGAGTCCCGGTCGACGATCTCTCCGACGATCGCCCGGGTGCCGACGCCGGCCCTCTCAAGCTCGCGCACCAGACCCTCCCGCCTGACGGCGTCCACCGAGATCAGCAGGCCTCCCGACGTCTGGGCGTCGCTCAGCAGCAGCTTCGCGTCCCGGTCCAGTGAGGCGTCCCATCGAACCGCCGGAGTGACCGACGCGAGGTTACGAATAGTGCCCCCCGGCGCGGTCCCGCTGGCCACGAGCTTCCGAACTCCGTCCAGGAGGGGCACCGACGCCGCGCGAATCCTTGCGCCGACGCCACTTGCATCGACCATCCCTCGGAGGTGCCCGAGCAGGCCGTAGCCGGTGACGTCGGTGCAGGCGTTCACTCCGACCTTGACCATGGCGTCGCAGGCTGCGTGGTTGAGGGTCTTCATCTCCTCCACCGCTCCGGCGAGGACCCTCTCGTCTACGTCCTGGTTCTTGCCGGCGGTGGTGATGATGCCGGTGCCGATGGGCTTGGTCAGGACCAGCACGTCGCCGGCTTTCGCGCCCGAGTTGGTTATCTGGGACCCCGGCCGGACGAGGCCGGTCACCGCCAAACCGTACTTCGGCTCCTTGTCGTCGACCGTGTGGCCGCCGACGATGAGCAGCCCGGCCTCCCGCGCCTTCGACGCCCCACCCTTCAGAATCTCGACCAGGGTCTGTTTGGGGAGGTTGGCGGGGAACGCCACGATGTTCAGCCCCAGCAGAGGACGGCCGCCCATCGCGTAGATATCGCTGACGGCGTTCGCGACGGCGATCTCGCCGAAGGAGAAGGGGTCGTCGACGATAGGCGGGAAGAAGTCGACGGTCTGGATCAGCGCCAGATCGTCGCTCAGCCGGTAGACAGCGGCGTCGTCTCGCGTCCCGACCCCCACAAGGAGGTCCGGGTGCGTGGTCTCCGGCAGCTGGCGCAGCACCTGCGCCAGGTCGTCTGGACTAAACTTAGAGGCTCAACCGGCGCAGCTAGCCAGGCTGGTCAGCCGGATCTCCTCGCTCAGGTTCTCCATTGGGTCCTCCCGGCGATGTCGGCCAGTATACCACCGCCGGTCCGGATGCAATTTGATCACCTCGCTCCAATCCCATCGCTGGGGGTTCCAAAGGGGGCACAGCCCCCTTCGCGGGGTTTGGGGCGCCCACAATCCTCCGGGCGGGTGGGCGGGAAAAGAGAACACCCAAAAGGGGATACGAATTGAACTGGCACGAGGCCGGCGTTAGAATGGGTCCGCTCTCAAGTAAGCCAGATTGAGCGGAGGCAGACAATGGATCGTGTGACGGTGGGGAACGTCGAGATGGTCACGCTGACCGACGGGCAGGGCGACATCGCCGCAGTCGAGTGCTTCCCCGACAGCACCCTTCAGCAGTGGAAGGACGGGTATCCCGAGCTTCTGGACGCCGACGACCACATCCACCCACGGTACGGCTCGGTAGCCATCCGATCCAGCGGAAAGCTGATCATCATCGACACAGGCATGCAGGCCGACGACGGCACCCTGCTGGACGACATGCGCAGGAAGGGCGTGGACAGGGGAGAGGTCGACCTGGTGATGCTGACCCATCTGCACCCCGACCACGTGGGGTGGAACCTGACGGACGGCAGCCCCACGTTTCCGAATGCGCGCTACCTGGTGCCCAGGACGGACTGGGACTACTGGACCCGTCCGGACGTGCTCGCCGAAGCCCAGCACGTCCGGGATCAGGTGATGCCGCTGGACGAGATGAGGATCATGGACCTGATCGAAGGGGAGTATCGCATCACCGACGAGCTGACGACCCTCCCCACGCCTGGGCACACCCCGGGCCACTCGTCGATAGTCATCGTTTCCGGCGGCCACCGGGGGCTGATCCTGGGGGATGTCGCCCATAGCCCCGCCCAGGCTCACCACACGGACTGGAGTCCCGCGTTCGACGTCGACAGGGGCGGGGCGAGACGGACCCGCCACAAGATCCTCGACCGGGTCGAGGCCGACGGCTCTCTGGTCGCGTCGGGTCACTTCCCGGACCCGGGTTTCGGACGGTTCGTTCGCCGAGAGGGACGCCGGGTCTGGCAGGGGGTATGACAGGGATTCCGCTACCTCCTCTGCACCGGCGTCCTGAATGACGAGCGGCCTCGATGACAGAGCCCGAAGATTCATCGCCGGGCACCGCGTCGGGAGGCTCGCCACCGCCGATGAACAGGGCGCGCCGCACGTGGTGCCCATCTGCTACGCGTTCGACGGCCACCGAATCTACTCGGCGATCGACCTGAAGCCAAAGACGGTCGAGGCCCGCGGGCTCAGGCGGGTCCGGAACATCCTCGCCAACCCCCGCGTGGCTCTGGTCATCGACGACTACTCTGAGGACTGGTCCGAGCTGGCGTACGTGCTGGTCCGCGGCACCGCCGAGTTGCTTGAAGACGGCGAGGAGCGGCGGACGGCGGAGTCGCTGCTGCGGGACAAGTACGAGCAGTACGCCGAGCTACTGGAACACGGCTGCACCGTACTGGCGATCACACCCTCGAGCGTCGTGTCCTGGGGCCGGGCGTAGGCGGCCGCGCCCTCTCGACTCCGCTGGCCGGCGTCGACCGGAGGGACGCCCTGTGGCTCCTGGGCATGGCCGCCGCCCTCTTCACGCTGATGCTCCCCGTGGCCAGCTACGTCGCCGCGCTCTCCCCGATTCGCGAGGAGTGGAGCCTCAACAACACCCAGGCCGGCGTCATATTCTCGGCCTATCTGGCCGGCTACGCGGTCTCCGCGCTCGTCGTGATCCCGCTGACGGACCGGTTCGGCCCGAAGCCGATACTGATCGGGTCGGCCGTGCTCTCGGGGACCGCGCAGATGCTGTTTCCCTTGGTTGCCGACGACATCGGCACCGGCGTCGCGCTGAGGGCGGTGGCCGGCGTGGGCTTGGTCGGCGTCTACATGCCCGCCGTCCGGGTCGTCGCCGAGCGTTTCGGTAAGGTGGGTCGCGGCGCGGCCATCGGATTGATGGTCACCGCCTTTTACGCCGGCAACAGTGTGTCCCTCGTCGCGACGGGACGGCTGCTCGCGGTGCTGGAGTGGCGCGAGGCGTACCTCGTGCTCGCCCTGATAGCGCTTGTAGGCATCCCGCTGTCGTATCTCCTGGTGCGGGGCTATCGCCATACGCGTCCGGAGGTCCCGTCCGGCCGTCTCGACCTGGGAGTCCTGAGAAATCGGCGCGTCCGATATCTGATCTTCGGATACTCTCTCCACTCGGCCGAGCTGTTCGTCGTTCACGCCTGGCTCCCGCTGTTCCTCGTCGCGGTGCTTGTCGCCGACGGTATGGATACCGCGCGGGCGGTGGTGACGGGGGCCACGGTCGGGGGGCTGGCACTGGCCTCCAGCTCGGTCGGACCTGTGATGGGCGGCATAATGTCGGATCGCCGGGGCCGCATCGCGACCGCCTCGGCGATCTTCGCGCTGAGCGGGCTCTGCTCGTGGATCATCGGATGGACCGGGGGTTGGCCGTGGGCCCTGATAGTCGCTCTGGTCGTCGTGTACGGCTGGGCGACGTCGGCCGACTCGGCGATCTACACGACCGCGATAACGGAGGCCGTGGGCCCATCGAGCCTCGGCTCGGCCATGGCGCTTCAGGCCTTCATAGGCTTCATGGGCGGGGTCCTGGCGCCCATCGTCTTCGGAGGGGTTCTCGACCTGGCTCCCGAGTCGATCCGCTGGGGCGTGGGATTCTCCGCGGTCGGCCTCCTGTCGGTCATCGCCATAGCGTCGATGGTACGGCTGCGGGCGTTCCCTGAAACGAGCTCGCCGGGCTGACCCAGCGGTCGTACTCTCCAGAAGGGGGTGGCCAGAGGAGCGAAGCCCCTTCGCCAGGCGTCTGAGGACGGCCCTCAGATGCCCATCCCTTTCTTTTTCCAGAGCGAAGAGGTAGCGCAGCTCTTCGCGGCGGACTATTCAGCAGGGCAAGGCCCTTAAACCGCTCCAACCACTCGCCGTCCCCAGGACCTTCTCTGCCGACGGACCCGAGTGATCAGTGCTTGCCACATCCGATCGCGGGCATCTTCGGACTCCATGGGCGACGTCGCTTCTCCAAGAAGGCTCTGGCATGCCACGACGGGAGCAACCTAAACCGATCTGCGGTCCGGCGAATACTACTAATTCTTAGTACATTTGTAACCAGTATCGGACTTACAGCTGTGGTACCCTCCTGCCACCGTGAGTGGGAAGCCAGGCCAGACAGCCCTCAACGGATGAACTAGGTTGAAGGGGGAGCCGTGTTCTGTCCCCATTGTGGCGACGAGAACCTTGACGATGCGCGCTTCTGTAGAGGCTTCGGCACGGCTTTGGCCTTCGCAGCCGAGGCAATGTCGTCGTCTCCATCCGGAGCTCCCACGGCCACTGCCGTCACAGCACAAGCCACCGATACGCGACCGAAGCCCTTTGATTTTTGGGCTCGCAAGGGGCTAGCTATTGCAATCGGCCTGCTGACCGTTCTGGTTCTGGCTGGGTCCTTCCCTGTCGGACTTATCCTCGCCGCACTTGGGGCCTGTCTTTGGGTAGGAGCGACAGGGAGTTGGCCCAGCACGCGGAGGAGAGCGACCCCTGTGGTGCGAGTGGTGCTCGGCGCGATCGTCATCGTTGCGAACGCCGCTGTCGCCGTTATGGCGGGATATGTCGCTGGCGGTAGTTGCGACTATATTTGTGGCGGCCTCGGCCTGGCGGCCGGAATTGGCATTGGGATAGTCGTATTTGTCGGAGCGGCGGTGATAGAAGCCATGGCGATTCTCCTCGTCGTAGGGGCTATCAAGCTTGTACGCCTTCTGTGGAGGCAAGCCGACTACCCCTGCACTTCACACAAGCTTTAGAGCAGGAGAGAGAGATGCGCTGCCCCAGCTGTCAGCAAGAGAATGCCGAATCCAACGCCTTCTGCATATTCTGCGGAGAGGACCTCAGAGCCGAGGTGTCGCTACCTGAGCTTCAGAGACAGGTGCGCGGTCTGCAACAAGCGGTCGAGGAAATCCGCGCCACACTGGCCCGCTATGGCATGCGCCTCTCGCCACCGGGACTAGGGGAGGTCCCCCCGGAGGCACAGCCCTCCAGACCCCGTGAGCCAGTGGCGCCCTCCGCTGGCGTCGAGCGTGCGCCGATCACTACTTCGGCAGGCGCTCCACCCGGGCGGCCTCTTCAGGATATTGCCTACGGAGAGCGGGCCCCCATGCCCTGGGATCGCGTCCAGGTGAACTGGGAGCTCGTCCTGGGGGGCAACTGGATGGCCCGAATCGGTGTGCTGGCCGTCGTGATCGGCATGGGGTTCTTCCTGAAGCTGGCCTTCGACAACGACTGGATTGGCGAAACGGGCCGGGTGGTGCTTGGCGTTGTGGCGGGCCTGGCCATGCTAGGGGGCGGCGAGTACTGGAAGAGACGGTACCCCGCCTATGCGCAGGCCCTCGTCGGAGGTGCGGTCGCCCTACTGTACCTGACCATTTTCGCTGCCTTTGCCATCTTTGAGCTGATCGACCTGTATCCGGGAATTGGCTTGCTCTTCCTGATCAGCGTCGCCTCGGCTGCGCTGGCCCTCCGGTATGAGTCGATGGCCCTGGCCATCATCGGTATCTTTGGAGCCTTCGTCGCGCCGTTTGCCATGGGCGGGTTCGCACAGGGGAGTGACGAGGTCGCCGTTGCCAATTCGGGCTCAAGCATCCAACTGATGGTGTACGTCATGGTGGTTGACGTCGGGGTTCTGGTGTTGTCCACCTTCCGCAGCTGGCGCTGGTTCACTCTTCTGGGACTTTTGGGATCTCTCATCTCCTTTGGGTCGTGGTACGGCGGATATGGCGACGAGGTCAGCCTGTTGACCGCGCAGGGAAGCCTGACCATCATCTTCCTGCTCTTCGTAGGGGCCACCACCCTCTTTCACATCGTCTGGCGACGCGTCCCCGAAGCGTTCGATCTCTCTCTCATGGTCATCAACGTTGCCGCCTACTTCGGCATAAGCTATGGACTCCTCTGGGACGACTTCCGGCCGTGGATGGGTGGCTTCACGCTGCTCCTCTCCCTATTCTACGGCGGCCTCGCGTACGCGGTCCTCGTAAGGAGCAAGGAGCACGTCTATCTGAGCCTCATGGCTCTGGGCATAGCCCTTGTGCTCCTCACAGTCGCTGTCCCTGTCCAGCTCGGCGGACCCTGGGTCAGCGTGGCCTGGGCGGCCGAGGGTGCGGTGCTCATGTGGCTCTCCTTCAGGCTGGGCCTACACGAGCTCAGGTTGTTCAGTCTAGGCGTCTTCGTCACGCTGGCGGTGCACTTGCTGGCCTTCGATACTTCGGTGAACCTGAGGGACTTCCGCCTCATCCTCAACTATCGCATGCTTGCCTTCGCCTCTGGCGTCGTCTCCCTTTACCTGGCTGCCTACCTGATGAGAAGAGAGCGCGATGCTACCCAGGAGTGGGAGAAGGGTACCGTGTTACCCGCTCTCCTAGTGGGCGCCAGCTTCCTCTCCCTTTGGGTTTTGAGTGCCGAGGTGATCGCCGCGGTGGACAGCGGCGTTGTGAACGTCACCGGCCGGACGGCAGACCACGTAAAGAGCCTGAGCCTGAGCTTGCTGTGGGCGGTCTATGCGAGCCTCGCGCTCGTGCTGGGGATCGTCAAGAGGTGGCGGGTGGTACGGCTGGCAGGTCTCGGCCTCCTGGTCGTCCTGGTCGTCCCGATCCTTAAGCTCTTCCTCTTCGACTCCTTTGCCCTTGAGCGGGGGTTCCGGGTCGCCGCCTTTATGGGGCTTGGGGGCATCCTCCTCGTCGGCGGATTTCTCTATCAGCGGTACACAACGGCCATAAGGGGGTTCCTCTTTGAGGAGCAGCAGACTTCGCCTCAGTCCTAAGCTTGTGTTGGTCGCCGCCGGCCTAGCCGCCTTGATTGTCGCGGCCCCACAGGCCTTTGCAGACTTTTCGCTGACCGACTGGCGCTACGTCAAGCCCGTCAGCCTACCCGCGGAGCTTCGGCGCGAAGGCTTGGTGGAGGTGGCGCCCGACCGCGAGGTGTTCGCCGGAGCGGCCAGTGGGCTGGTTGACCTTCGCATCATCGCGGACGATGGAACCGAGGCCCCCTACAAGCTGGAGGTGAGTAGGGGTGAACGCCAGCGGGTCTCGATTCCGGTTGCGATCCGAGACAAGGGCTACGTGCGTGGCCAGTACACCACGGCGACCGGTGAGCTAACCCAGGAAGGCGCGCTGCACAACGAGATCGAGATCCTCACCCCTGCCGCGAACTTCCTCCGCAATGTCACAGTCGAGGCAAGCGACGACGGGGTGACGTGGGCTACCATCGCCGAGCAAGAGATCTACGACCTTACAGTCAGGGAGCCGGGATTCACTACTCGGGACACCAGAGTCAAGTATCCGGAGAGTACGGCACGTTACCTTCGGCTACGGATAGCCGACGATGCTGAAGGGCCTGTCGAGGTGTCGGGGGCCAGCGTCTTCTTCGTAAAGGAGACCCCGGCCCGTGAGGTGAGCTGGCCCGCGTCGATCTCGAGCATCAGCCAGGACACCGATAGACGTACGACCCTGGTAGACGTCGATCTGGGCACACGGGGCCTTCCGAGCCACCGCCTGGTCATAGAAGCGTCGGAGGTGAACTTCTACAGAGAGGTTGACCTGCAGACCAGCGCCGACGGCGTGCAGTGGCGCCCATCGGGCTCCGCTTCGCTTACGACACGCCAAAATTCGTCGGGAGCGACCTCGTTGTTACTCACCCCGAGAGCACCTCTCGCTTCATTCGCATCATCATCTTCAACGAAGACAACCCTCCCCTCGATGTCGAGAGGGTCGAAGTGTACGGCATCCGGCGCACCCTGGTTTTCTCGGCGGATCCGCGCCGGTCCTACAGCCTTTACTATGGGAACGCAGAGGCGCGAAGGCCTTCGTACGACATCGAGCGGATCCTTCCCTATCTGGCAACAGAAGGGCTGCCGGAGGCCCGGCTTGGCCCTCAGACGAATAACCCCCAGTTTGTCGAGGAGCTGCCGCCTCCGGAGCCCGTCAGCGAGCGCCTCCCATGGCTCTTCCCCTCCGTCGTGGCTGTAGTCGCGGTGGTTGTGGCGGTCCTTCTGGTAGCGGTACTGCGCCAGGCACGCAAGATACTTCCGCCCCCTCCAAACAAGTCCTGACAGTCGGGTGGCGCAATCTGGTCGCGGGCCCTTAGGAGCGTCGGGCTGAGAAGTTTCCCGCGTGGCCCATGGCCGGCCCTGAGGCCGGACACCGCACGGCGGCCGAGCTGACGAATGGGACACGCCTGCTCGTTTCCTGAGGTAACTCTACCTCAGGAGCTCTCACCTCTACCCTCCCTCGGATTTTCTCTATCCAGCCAGGCCGAGACTCCGCCAGTCGCTCATGATCTCCTCATCGTGGGGGAAGGGTAGGGGAGGCAGTCGTTCCGGAGGGAAGAGGGCCACCTCGTGGACCTCCGGGCCCGCCTCCATCGTTCCGCCGGTGACCTCGCCCGAGTACACCGCCAGTATGACCGGGCTGCCCTGCATGGAGTACGCGCCCACCAGGACGCCGACCCTGACCTCGAGCCCTGTCTCCTCTCTTACCTCGCGGGCGGCCGCGTCCTGCAGGACCTCGCCGCGGTCCACGTATCCCGCCGGGAAGCTCCAGCGGCCCAGGGCCGGCTCAATAGCGCGACGGACGAGCAGCAACTTCCCGTCCAGCGTGGCAAGCATGACCGCGGCGACCTTGGGGTCCAGGAACGCCACGTGACCGCAGCGGGGGCAGCATGGCAGCAGCCGGTGCTCGATCTGCTTGGCGGCCAGCCTCTCGCCGCACCGCTCGCAGAAGATCTTGCCGCCGGTAGCATCGCCCCTGCCGTCGTTACCATCGGGCATGCCTCATGCTACCGCGCATAAGTCCCACCTGTCCACGGCCGGCGCCGGTAAGCCTGCGGCTGAGCGCCTGTCCAGAGACTGACGGGCACGTCTCGCTGGTACTTTTGACCGATGTGGGACGCCCCTTGCCGTACTATCCTTGGACTCAAGGTATCGACTCCGAGTATGGCTGTTCCTTCTGCCGGCCCGGCCGCCGGCGGCAGACGCTCTTGTTCCCCATCGGACGGCAGGCGGCCGACCGGGGGAGAGCGGACCGACGAACCGCCTGTGATCGAGCTCCGAGGTCAACGATGTCATCTACGACGGAATACTTGGTAAACAACGCGAATGGCGGGAACGGCTCGAAGGGCAAGCCGGGTGGCGACTTCGAGCGGCAGGCAGGCGGCGGTGGTCTGCTGAGGGGCGCCCGCGGTCTGGTGGGCTCTCGGCGGGGCCGGGCTCCGGAACCGGTCCCCACGCCACCGAAGGGCGATAACTTGAAGGATACTAAACGGCTGGCGAAGGCGCAGGCGGCTCTCCTGACGAGAACGCGCAAGCTCGTCACCGATCGCGACGATCTCCCGCTTTACATCTCGTGGATGAAAGGGGGGAGCATGGTCGCAGGACGGATGCTCGCCTCCAGCGAAGAGATCCGATCTCTCTGGAAGGGTGGCGACAACCGGAAGGCGACGGCCCTCATCGAGATTTTCACCCTCGCGATGATCTCCCGGTGGTACCGCTTCCTGGACCGTAAGCTGGATCAGCCGGAGACTGAGCGGCGGCTCGCCCGCCGGATCGCCGCCGCGAATGTGCTGCAGATCTTCGATGAGTACTCGGACGAGTCGATCGAACAAGCAGTCGCCGATCTGATCAAGCTGGACGCCCAGCACAACCTCGAGGTTGACCAGGACCGATCGGACGCGCAGGCAGACCCAACCTCCGAAGAGGAGAACGTCCTGGGCCTGAGAGCCCTGTGGGCCTGCGGAGCGACCGTCGAGTTCGACCTACGATCGGTGGAGCTCTCCGGGTCGAACGGTGCCGGGGAGAGCTCTCCATCTATCCCGCGCTGGACCACCAAGCCAGAGGAGCTCACAGCCTTCTCGGAGGCGCTCGACGATGGCGCGGAGGCCACTTTGAGGTTCCTCAAGAATCGCCCGGCCGACGATCTTTCGGCGGTCGCATACGTGCCGGTTCCGTTCCCCAGGTCCCGCCGGTTCGAGGCGATGGTGGAGCCGGAGGCGTCACCGACGGAGGCCTGCCCGCATCAACAGTTCGAGGCTCCAAAGGACGCCATCGCAGAGTCGTCGACGGCCCAGGACGGCGAGACCGAGCCTGACAGCATGGCGACAGACGTCGTCGAGCCGGCAGCCACGGTCAAAGACGAGCAGAGGGCCGACGAGGCCGCCCCGGCCGAGCCTGTCTCCGCACCGGCGCCCAGGGCAAGCGGCGCGATGGCCGCGGTCGAGTCTCCGATCCACGCGATCGTAGAGCAGCTCATCGTCGAGGCTTACAGTCTCGCTGACCGGGTGAAAGACGAGGCTTCGCGAGAGGCCGAAGCGCACGCCTCTGCGATTCGGGCGGACGCGGAGCGCGCTCGGGATCAGATCCTGAAGCCGGCGCAGGCGCACGCCGCCGCGAGGGCGAAGGCCATAGTGGCCGACGCCGAACAGCTGGCCAAGGGCATTGTGGAAAGGGCGTCCGCGGAGGCTGAGACGATGATTCGGGAGGCCACGGAAAAGGCCGCGTCTCAAGAGTCCGATGCGGCGACGAAGATCCGGGGACTGGCGGAGCGCATCACCGGCGAGCTGCAGTCCGGCGTCTCGAGCCTCGACGAAATCCTGCCGGGCGCCGGCTCGGCAGACGACTCGCCCACGACCGCCGAGTAGGGCTCTCGTCGAAGGGACGGCCAAATTGACGGTCGGGCCGGCCGGTCCTATAATGGCGCTGGCCCCGAAGCCCGACACGTCGAGACCAGGACCGCGACGCCCGTCCTGACCTTGTGCGCCTCGAGCGGAGGAGCACGATCGGTTCAGGAGACGAGCGTTGGTAGAGCTTCGAAAGAACAGGGCAAAGCACAAGCTTGCCGAGGGCGGGATCGTCACTTCGGTCCTCGGTCCGTCGATGACCGGCGACACCATCGAGCTGTTCGGGCTGACCGGTATCGACGCGATCTGGCTCGAGGCCGAGCACGGCCCCGTCGACTACGCTGACATCGGCGATCTCTCCAGGGCGTGCGACCTCTGGGACAAGACCTCGATCGTGCGGGTCGCCCTGAACCTTCCGGGCGTGATCTACAGGACCCTCGACAACGGAGCGCAGGGCATCGCCGTTCCTCACGTGAACACCGCGGAAGAGGCACAGGCCGTCGTGGACGCGTCGAAGTTCGCTCCGGTCGGAGCCAGAGGAAGCGCCACGAGCCGGCAGGGCCTGGGCGTCGAGAACTTCTTCGAGAAGGCGAACGACGAGACGATCGTCATCATCCTGATCGAGGACATCGTCGCCGTGCGTAATCTCGACGAGATCCTGAAGGTGGACCATATCGACGTGTTCTACGTCGCGCCCGGAGATCTCGGCCAGAGTATGGGACACGCCGGATCGTACCGCCACCCCGACGTGACCGCCACCCTCCACAAGGCTGTCGACCAGATCACCGCCGCCGGAAGGGTTGCCGGGACACTGGCAGACGAATCCACCGTCGAGGATTTCATCAGGCGCGGCGTGCGCTTCTTCTCGGTGGGCTGGACCCCCTGGCTCCTGTCCGGCGCTCGAAGCTATGTGGACAAGGTGTCCAAAGCCGGGGCTTCTCGATAGCCGGAGCTTTCCCCTCCGGGCAGCCCCGCGCCGGATTGCATCGTGTCGAACCTGGCTGAAACCCTTCGGACCCGGCTCTCTCCGGAGCACCTGGCGCCCCTCCAAACGGCGTCCGAGGTAGCAGCGCGTCAGAACGCCGGGCTCTACCTCGTCGGTGGCACGGTTCGCGATCTTCTCCTGGGCTATGCGTCCACCGACCTCGACCTCTCCGTGGTCGGCGACACCGAGGCTATCGTCGGGTCGCTGGCGGCCGCGCTCGAAGGGGAGATCGTGGCGCGCTCCCAGTTCAACACGTTCAAGCTCTCGGCGGGAGAGATTCGCTTGGACCTTGCCATGGCCCGCCGCGAGTCCTACGCCCGCCCCGGAGCCTTGCCTGCCGTCCAGCCCGGGTCGATCGACGACGACCTCGCCCGGCGGGATTTCTCGATCAACGCGATGGCGATATCCCTGGGCCAGGACGGCTGGGGAGAGTGCCTGGACCCGTTCGGAGGTGGGCGTGACCTCGAACGGCGGCTGATCAGGGTCCTTCATCCACGGAGCTTCCAGGACGACGCCACGCGTATCCTCAGGGCCATACGGTACGCGGCGAGGCTTGGGTTCCGGATCGAGGAGGAGACCGAAGCGCTGCTGAGGCGCGACATCGGCTGCGTGGATTCCATCAGCGGCGACCGGGTAAGACACGAGCTGGACAGGGTGCTCGAGGAGGAAAAGGCACCGGCGATCCTCGTCAGCGCGCAGAGGCTGAAGATCCTGGCAGCAGTCCATCCGGCGCTACGTCTCGACGAGTCCATGCTGGACAGCCTCAAGGAGGTCCCGGACGTCGAAGAAGACCTTCCCGCGGTGCTGCTGTCGTTGCTCACCCTCCGCGCAACCGCGGAGGAGCGCTCCGAGCTCGTCACCCGGCTGAACATGGACGCTCGGTGGCGTACGCTGGTGGAGGACACCGGCGTCGTAGCGGAAAGGCTAGAGGCGTTGGGAAACCCTTTGCTGCGGCCGAGTCAGATGCACTCGCTGCTCGACGGCCGCGCGCCAGCCGCCATCAGGGCCGTCGCACTGTCGTCAGGCGATCCGGGGATCGAGCGGAATCTGGACAGCTACCTTCGGAAGGGCCTTCACGAAAAGACCATCCTGCGCGGCGGCGACCTGATCGCCATCGGCGTACCCGAGGGCCCGACGGTCGGGAGGCTTCTAAAGGACCTTCTGGCCGCCCGCCTGGACGGCCTGGTGGAGACTCGGGAAGAGGAGCAGACCTTCGTCGCGCGGAGGCTCCAGAGCTGACGTAGGGGCGCACGGCTGTACGCCCGGCGCCGCGGCCCCGCCCGCCGAATTGTCCCCGCCGCCCCAGATTCTTCACTTCGCTCAGAATGACAACGGAGCGGTGATGTTTCTCCGAAGATCTCAGGATGACGACGGCGACAGCCCCGGCTCGGTCATCGAAGACGGGTCCAGGATCCGGTCCAGCTCATCTGCCGAGAGGCTGGTCTCAGTCGAGGCGACCTCACGTATCGTCTTGCCGGTGGCCTGTGCCTCCTTGGCGATGGACGCCGCCGCGTCGTAGCCGATGTGCGGCACCAGCGTCGTCACGATGGCGAGGCCCTTCTCCACCATCTCCGGGCCTCGCCGGGTCGCCTTCAGCCCGCTGACACACTGCCTCGCGAAATTGTCGGAGACGGATGCCAGGATGCTGACAGACTGCAGCAGGTTGTACGCCGCGACCGGCATCATCACGTTGATCTCGAAGTTGCCCGACTGGCCGCCGATTACGATCGTCGCGTCGTTTCCGATGACCTGGGCCGCCACCTGGCACACCGACTCAGGGATCACCGGGTTGATCTTCCCAGGCATGATGGAGCTGCCCGGCTGCACCTCCGGAAGCTCGATCTCGCCGAGACCCGCCCGCGGTCCCGACCCAAGCCACCGGACGTCGTTGGCGATCTTCATCAGGCTCACGGCCACCGTCTTCAGGGCTCCGCTGGCCTCCACGACGGCGTCGAGGGTGCTCTGGGCCTGGAAGTGGTGCCGGGTCTCCGTGACCGGGACGCCGAGCCACTCGGTTAGCTTCGAGCAGACCCGCCCGGCGAACTCGGGATGGGTGTTGACGCCGGTCCCGACGGCGGTTCCCCCGAGCGCCACCTCCGAGAGGGCGTCCGCGGCCCGGCGGACCCGGCCGATGCTCCTCTCGACCTGACCCGCGTATCCCTCGAACTCCTGTCCCAGCCTGACGGGCGTGGCGTCCTGGAGATGAGTCCGGCCCGTCTTGACGATCGGCATGAACTCCTCGGCCTTACGCTGCAGGTCGCCCTGCAATCGCTGGAGCGCCGGGACGAGCTCATCGTAGATTAGTCTGAGCGCCGCGACGTTCGTCGCGGTGGGGATTACGTCGTTGGACGACTGGCCGAGGTTGACGTGGTCGTTCGGGTGCACGGGGCTGCGCGACCCCAAGACCCCACCCAGGATCTCGATGGCGCGGTTGGCGATGACCTCGTTGGCGTTCATGTTCGTCGAGGTCCCCGACCCCGTCTGGAAGACGTCCAGTACGAACTGGTCGTCGAGCTTGCCGTCCGCGACCTCCTGGGCGGCCTGCTGTATGGGCTCCGACAGCGCGCCATCCAGGAGGCCAAGCTCCACGTTGACCTGGGCCGCCGCCATCTTGATCCGGCCCATCGCCTGGATGAAGGCTCTGGGCAGCCTGAGATCGCTGATGGGGAAGTTAAGGACCGCCCTCATGGTCTGCGCGCCGTAGTAGGCGCCGGCCGGTACGGGCAGCTCGCCCATGGAGTCTCTTTCGATTCGTTCGCTCACTCTTTAACTCCCAGGTGCCCCGTCGGGGTGTTGAAAAACGATTCTGGGCAACGCCACTTGCTAGGCAAGAAAGAGAAGGAAGAGTTGTATCTGAGGGATGCCCTCAGACTCCCAGCAAAGGGGCTTCGCCCCTCTGCACTCCCCATATTTCATCATCCTGCTATGCCCTGTACCCCATCACGAGGTCGCCTCCTTGACGAAGGCGGCCACGTGCTCGGCGACCGTCTCCTCGTGTGACCCCAGGCCGTGGTCGGCGCCCGGGATCTCCACGAACCGCGCGTCCGGGACGGTGTCGTCGAGTGCGCGCTGCAGGTCGACGGACGACGATATCCCGTCCCGGCTGCCCACGACGAATAGCCTCGGACGGCGGTCTCGCCCAATCCGCGATCTCCGCACGGACGACACGGGCGGCGCTATCAGAGCGAAGCTTCGAGCCGGTTTGCAGAGCTTGAGTCCGTCGAGGATCACGGCCGCGCCGAACGAATACCCGGCGACGGCCAGCCGCTTCCCGTCGATGCCCGGCCATCGTCTGAGCACGCTCAGGGCGGCCTCCATGTCCTTCTGCTCTCCCTCGCCGTCGGAGAAGGCGCCCTCGCTGTCGCCGACGCCCCGGAAGTTGAATCGCATGGAGGCGATGCCCTCCCGTGCGGCCGCGCCGCAGACCGCAAGGACGACCGGGCTCTCCATGTCTCCGCCGAGCTTGGGGTGAGGATGGCACATCAGGATCGCCGGAAGGTTTCCTGAAGTCTCGGAAACGCCCGGAGCGCCCGGAGCCCGCGCTGAGAGATCCTCGGGCACGCTCAGCACGCCCTCCAGCTTGAGGCCCTGACTGGTGAATCCGATGGCTGTCCTGCGCATGGCGCTTCGGAGCCCGGCAGCCGCTCGAATCGTGGGTGACGCCGGGCCTCCCATGTTAGGCGACGCTATGGCGTTTGACAAGAACTGCTGCTAGAATTGGGACCGGAATTTGGCACGCCGTACAGGCGCTAAGGAGGATACTGAATGCGCATCGTAGATCTGCGCAGTGACACCGTGACACACCCCACGCCGGAGATGCGCGAGGCGATGGCGACCGCTGAGCTTGGCGACGACGTGTACGGCGACGACCCGACCGTCAACCGGTTCGAGGCGCTCGCGGCCAAGACGTTCGGGATGGAGGACGCGGTGTTCGTGGCGAGCGGCACGATGGGCAACCTGGTGTCGGTCCTGACGCACTGCCAGAGGGGCGACGAGCTGATCGTCGGCGACATGGGCCACATATTCCAGGCGGAGGCCGCCGGTGCCTCTGTGCTCGGGGGCGTGTCGATCCGGACGGTGCCCAACGACAGCCGGGGCATGATCGACCCGGACGATGTCGAAGCGGCGATCAGACCCGACAACATCCACTACCCGCCGACCCGGATGATCGGGCTGGAGAACACACAGAACCTCTGTGGCGGGAAGGTCCTGACTCCGGAGGACACGGCCGCTATCGCGGAGGTCGCGATGAGGCACGAGATACCTTTGCACGTGGACGGCGCCCGCATATTCAACGCGGCCGTCTACCTCGAGACGCCGGTGGCGGAGCTGGTCAAGAACGTGGACACGGTGAGCGTGTGCCTGTCCAAGGGCCTCAGCTGTCCCGTGGGATCGGTTGTGTGCGGCAGCCGGGAGACCATCGAGGGGGCCAGACGGTGGCGTAAGATCCTGGGAGGCGGGATGAGACAGCTCGGCGTGCTGGCGGCCGCCGGAATCGTCGCCTTCGAGACGATGGTCGAGCGCCTGGCCGAGGATCACGCCAACGCCAAGAAGCTGGCCAAGGGACTCGAGGGCATTCCAGGGATCTCGATCGATTCGGAAGAGATCGAGACCAACCTAGTGTTCTTCGAGGTGACGGGGGACCGGCCCGCCGAGCTGGCCCAAGCCGTCGAGAAGCGTGGCGTCAAGGGCTATGCTCCCGGCAGGAGATGGCGGTTCACAACCCACTATGGGATAACCTCCGGCGACATCGACCATACCCTGGACGTCATGGACTCCACGTTCCGGGAGCGCGCTAACAGCAACTGATCGTTCCGGCTCTGCCGAGAGCGTAAGGAACCCCCGTCGCGCTGCCGCGGCCGATGAGCCGGCCCTCGGAGGCAGCGCGGCATGGACCGCCTGCCTCCGGCCTTTGTCCGCCAGGTCCAGCCACGCCCGCGTGCCCCGTGGCCGTGGCGGCCCCCCATCCGAACGGCTACCTTCGATGCTAGAGCTCCTACGCAACCGACGCTTCAGACTGCTCTGGACGAGCAGCTTCTTCGCCGACCTTTCCATGGTCATGTGGGTGATGGTCCATGGCTGGCTGGCGCTGGAGGTCACCGGCTCGCCTTTCTGGGTGGGTGCCACCGCAGGCGCCGAGGGCGTCGGCCTGGCCATAGTCGGCGTTTTCGGAGGCGTCCTGGTCGACCGGGTTCCCAGACGGAACATCCTCCTCGCCACCAACGCGATCCAGGTGGGGATGGCACTGGGGCTATCGTTCCTCGTGGTCACCGACACGATCGAGATCTCGCACATCCTGGCGTTCGCCGTCCTGGACGGGGCCCTGATGTCTATCAAGCAGCCGTCTCGAATGGCCCTGACGCTCGACGTCGTCGGGCGACCCATGCTGCTCAAGGCCACGGCGGTCAACTTCACGTCGATGACCTCCACGGGCATCGTCGGGCCGATCATCGCGGGAATCGTGGTCCGCCGCCTCGACATCGAGTGGGCCTACATAGCGATTGCGGCCGCCTACGTCGTGGCGCTGGTCGTGATAGCCCTCCTCAGGGCGGCGAGACCCCCGCGGGCCGAACCCTCCTCACCCTGGAGCGATCTCAAGGCTGGGGTCCGGTACGTGACGACCGCCCCCGCCGTGCGTCTGCTCATCGGGATAGCCCTGGTAACGGAGATCTTCGGGTGGTCACACGAGGCGATGCTCCCGGTTATCGCGAGGGACCTGAACGTCGGCGTATCGGGCCTCGGCTATCTGATCGCGGTCGGGAGCGCCGGAGCGATGGTCTCGACGCTGGTCATCTCCGCATCGCCGGAGGCCCGGCGTAAGGGTCGTCTCATGGTCATCGCCCTGGTAGGGTTCGGGAGCTTCCTGGTTCTGTTCGCCATCTCGCCCTGGTTTCCGCTGTCGATGCTGCTGCTCGCCGCAGGCTACGCGGCCGTGATGTTGTTCGAGTCGACCTTGAGCACACTGCTCCAGACGGTCGTCCCGAACGAGATGAGAGGACGGGTCCTGAGCTTCCAGACGGTGGCGTGGGGGTTGACTGGCATAGCCGGGTTTTACACCGGGGCCATCGCCGCGGCGACGAGCGCTCAGGTGTCGATCGCCCTCGGAGGAGGGGTCCTCATTGTGGTCGCGTTGCTGGCGTCGCGAAAGCTGCTGCGCCTGCGGGTGGAGCCGGCGGACCCGGGGGGTGGGTGACATAATGCTGTCCCCGCCGACGTACCTCAGGCTCCTCAGATCAGAGTCCAGCCGACTTCGAGAATACCTCGTAACGTCGCCTGCGGACGCCTGGACCAGCGCAACCGCATGTGACCGGTGGCAGGTGCGCGATGTCGTCGCGCACCTCGCCGGCGCTGCCGACGCGTTCGCCGATCGTATCGGAAGAGCACTGGTCGATGACGTGTCGGCACCTGAAGGGCTACCGGCTCCCGGTGAGGTCAACGCGACATCCTGGTCCGAGACCAATGCCCGAAGGTGGATCGGCGTCCGAGAGAGAATGGGTGACCGGGTTCTCGCCAACTTCGGGGCGTCGTGCGATCGCTTTCAGCGAGTTGTAGCGGACTTGAGACCGGAGGACTGGAACAAGTCATGCTACCACCCGGGCGGCGTCGTGCCGGTACGCACGATAGTAGGGTTTCGACTGCTAGAGCTGGCTGTTCACGGCTGGGACATACGCTCCAGACTGGAGCCTTCGGCGCATCTGTCGACAGACGTCCTACCAGCGCTGGTGGAGTTCGTCTCGGAGTACCTCGAATGGTTCTTCAACCCTGGCACCGAGGCATATGGCCCGGTGCGTTACAGGTTTGGCATGGGCGGAGTCGACGTACCCCCGACCGACATTATCGTAACGGGCAACACGTGCAGGGCGGAGACGCTTAGTGATCGGACGCCTGACGTGACCTTCCGCTGCGACGCAGAAGTCTTCATATTCCTTATGTGCGGCCGGACTTCGGTTGCATCGGCGAAGGCCCGCGAAGATCTGCGAATCGAAGGGAGCGACGGCCTGGCCGAACTTTTTGGCCGATGGTTCCAAGGGGCGTAGCAAGATCATGAGAGATGGGTTTGCAGAGGGGAGACTCCTCGGTCGAGGAGGCGTATCTGAATATTCTGAAGTGACCGGGGCGAGCCGTGGGGGCCTGCGTCTGGGCCTTGAGAAGAGAACCTGAGTAGGACCCCTCCCCAGATTCTTCGCGGCAGCTCAGAATGACAACAGGGCAGGGATTCACTCACAAGCTCTGGGTGACAACGAGCAGGGCGCAAGCTGTGCGCCCCTACGAGTCGGGGGCGTCGAAGGGTTGCCGGGCCTACGGGTCTCCGGCGGGGTCCCCCCGGTCTCCCCACCACTTCCTGAGTCTGTCCGCGATCTCGGCCTCGTGGCCCTGGTCGCCGGGGGTGTAGTAGCGGCGTCCTTTCAGGCTGGGGGGCAGGTTGTCCATCGGGGCGAAGTGGCCCTCGTATTCGTGCGAGTACTTGTAGCCCTTGCCGTAGCCCATGCCCTTCATCAGGCCGGTCACCGGGTTGCGAAGGTGGAGGGGCACCGGCTCGTTCTTGGTCTTGCGCACGTCGTCCAGGGCGCTGTTGATGGCCATATAGGCGCTGTTGCTCTTGGGGGCGGTAGCCAGATAGACGGTCGCCTCGGCGAGGGGGATGCGGCCCTCGGGCATGCCGACGAAGTGGACGGCCTGCTGTGCGGCGACCGCGACGCTCAGGGCCTGCGGCTCGGCCATGCCGATGTCCTCCGCCGCCAGGATGACGAGCCGGCGTGCGATGAACATCGGGTCCTCGCCGCTCTCGATCATCCGCGCCAGCCAGTAGACGGCGGCGTCCGGGTCGCCGCCCCGGACCGACTTGATGAAGGCCGAGATCGTGTCGTAGTGCTGGTCACCCGCCTTGTCGTACACGAGAGCGCGCTGCTGCATCGCGTCCTCGATCGTCTCTGTCGAGACGTGGCGCACGCCCCGGTCGTCGGGTGACGCGGCCGAGACCGCCAGCTCCAGCGCGTTCAGCGCAGTCCGGGCGTCCTGATTGGACAGCCCGATCAGCACCTGCATCGCCTCCGGATCGAGGTCCGGCTTGAGCGACCCCAGGCCGCGCTCCTCGTCACTCATCGCCCGGCGGACGATCTCCTCGACCTGCTCCTCGGTCAGCGGATTCAGCGTGAAGACGCGGCTGCGAGACAGCAGCGGCGAGATGACCTCGAACGACGGGTTCTCGGTCGTCGCGCCGATCAGCACGACCGTCCCGTTCTCGACGTATGGTAAAATCACGTCCTGCTGGGCCTTGTTGAACCGGTGGATCTCGTCTACGAAGAGTATCGTGCGCTGGCCGTGCATCGACAGCCGCTCCCCGGCCTCCGACGCCACCTTCCGCAGGTCGGCCACCCCGGAGGCGACGGCGCTGATGGGACTGAAGTGGCTGCTGGTGACCCCCGCGATGAGATTGGCCAGGGTCGTCTTGCCCGACCCGGGGGGTCCCCACAGGATCATCGAGGGGAGCCGGTCGGACTCGATGCTCTTGCGCAGCACGCGGTCCGGCCCCACCAGGTGCTCCTGACCGACGAAGTCGTCGAAGACATGCGGGCGCATTCTGGCCGCCAGCGGGGCGTCTCGCGCCAGGCGAATCTTGCTCTGGTGCTCGAACAGAGTCACGACGATCTCACCTTCGGCATAGTGCGCTGAACGGAGGAGAGTTGGGCATGGCATCGAAGGCCGAGGTAGCCGCCGCCTGCGACGTCTGCGGCAGGACGATTCGCCCCGGCGGCGGGTTCGTCCAGAGGAGCCCGTCCGGAGGCACGCTCAAGTGCTTCCTCCATGCCATGACGCACTGGCCCATGCTCAGGCGGTCCCTCATAGTCGCTGCGATCATCGGCTCCTGGCTGATGGCGCTGAACCACGGAGATGTCCTTTTTGTAGGCGGGTGGGCGGCCCCTCTCGCCTGGAAGATCCCACTTACCTACCTGACTCCGTTCCTCGTGGCCACCTTCGGGGCGATGGGGAACGCCCGGCGGTGAGGCCCCTTCCCTAGCTCTCCCTCTGGGGGGAAGGGGGGTTCGTCCCTTGTCCGGGCAGCGCTCTCCGCACGACGCTCAGCAGCGGCTCGTCCTCGTCGGGCAGGACGGTCCGGGGGTCCAGGAGCACCCGCTCCTCCTCGATGCGGCCGATCACCGGCGGATCGCCCCGTCGGAGGGACCCGACGAGCCGGGCTGCTCCGCCGTCGAACCGGGCCGCGTCGATGGAGACCAGCCACGTTTCCAGGATCTCGCCCGGCAGGCTGCCTCCTCCGAGCGTGGAGCCGCCCTCGACGACGGACGCCGCGTCTCCGAGGACCTCGCGCCAGCGCTCGGCTCTCGACCTCAGCTCGCCGGTCGGGGTCGCCACCATCCGCCAGATCGGCACCTCTTCGACCACCTCGTCGCGGATGTAGTGCAGCAGGGTGGCCGCCAGCGCGGCCATGCTCATCTTGTCGATACGGACCGCCCTGGCCAGGGGGTGACGGGACACCGTGGCGATCAGGCCGGCGGTGCCGGCGATGATGCCGGCCTGCGGTCCTCCCAGCAGCTTGTCGCCCGAGAAGAACGCCAGCCCAGCGCCGAGCCGCAGGCTCTGCTGAGGCATCGGCTCTTGAGCGAGGCCGAACTCGGCCGTGTCCAGCAGGCAGCCGCTGCCCAGGTCGTGCAGCACCGGAATGCCGTGTCGAGCCCCGAGGCTTACCAGCTCGGCCAAATCGGGCGCGTGGGTGAATCCGGAGATCGTGAAGTTACTGGAGTGGACCGACAGGATGGCTGCGGTCTTCTCGGAGATGGCGGCCTCGTAGTCGCGTGGATAGGTCCGGTTGGTGGTACCGACCTCCACCAGGATCGCCCCGCTCTGCCGCAGAACGTCGGGAATCCGGAATCCCCCGCCGATCTCGATCGACTCTCCGCGGGAGACTATCACCTCTCTGCCCGCGGCCAGGGCCGCCAGACCGAGCATGACGGCAGAGGCGTTGTTGTTGACGACGAGGGCCGCCTCCGCTCCGGTCACCTGGCAGACCAGCCGGGACACGTGAGCCTGCCGCGATCCCCTCCTTCCCGTCTCCAGGTCGATCTCCAGGTCGCTGTAACCCTGGGCAGCGCTCTGGGCGGCCTCGAGGGACGCCCGGCTGAGTGGGGCGCGCCCGAGGTTGGTATGGAGGATCACACCGGTCGCGTTGATGACGCCTACCGGCCACGGGCGCCACTCGGACGCCGCGCGCTCCTCGATGGATCGGACGAGCTGATCCATCGGCGGCGCCTCCGAGCCGTTCGCCGCCTGGCTCCGGACCGCTTCCAGCTCGGCCCTGACGATGTCGAGGACCGAGGCTCTCGAGTAGGCGTCGATCAGCCTGCCGACTCTGTCGTCCGCCAGAACTTTGTCGACGCTCGGGATGGAGCGAAACCGTGACGCCACGTCGTCTCTTGCCATACGCGGACCATTATATCCCAGGAGGCCTCGGACGGAGGGCTGTGCCCTCGGTGTCGGCCGTTTTCGCCATTATCCGTCGGCGACCGGCTCGGAAGGGGCGTCACAGCGCCTTTATGGCGCCGCTCTCCAGTTGACCCTCCCTATTGCTACTGCTAGAATGGCAAGGCTTCCCGGACGAGGGAATTATGTTTGTAGTGGGCCTCACCGGGGGCATAGGCACAGGTAAGGGCGAGGTTTCGGCGGTCCTGGCTGAGCTGGGCGCGGATGTAATCGACGCCGACCTGCTCGGCCACGAGACCTACGAGCCGGGAACGGACGGCTGGCGAGAGGTGGTCGAGGCCTTCGGGCACGGGATCGTCGCGCCGTCCGGGGAGATCGACAGGCGAAAGCTCGCGACTCTTGTGTTCGCGGACGAATCGGCACGGGAGCGGCTGAACCGCATCGTCCATCCCCTTATTCGGAGCCTGCTGAAAGAGCGTATCCGGCTGTCGGAGGAGCAGGGGGCGAAAGTCGTAGTGGTAGAGGCCGCCATCCTTATCGAGGCCGGCTGGCGGTCGTTGGTAGACGAGGTTTGGGTGACCGCCGCTCCCGAGGACAGGATAATCGAGCGCGTTCAGGCCAGGAGCGACCTGAGTCCGGAGGCGGTTCGGGCACGTATGCGGTCGCAGATGCCTTCGGACAGGCTGGCGGCCCAGGCCGACGCGGTGATCGACAATGGGTCCACCCTGGAAGACCTTAGAGGGCACGTACTGGCCCTGTGGAAGAGCCGAGTGCTCGACCGTAAGGAGAGCAGCCACCACGCATGACTACCCCCACCAGAACCCTGTTCCGCAGCTACATCATCGAGGAGTACCGTGCGACCGAGGAGCCGTTCTATGTTCCGGTCGGCGACGAGATAGAGATATTCGAGGCGGCGTACCAGCAGAAGATTCCCGTCCTCTTCAAGGGACCGACAGGCTGCGGCAAGACCCGGTTCATCGAATACATGGCGTGGAGGCTCGGGCAGCCGCTGACGAAGGTGAAGAAGAACACGAGTTCGGCGTCCAACGGCGTCGGCCTGCCGCTGGTCACCATCGCGTGTCATGAGGACCTGACCGCCAGCGACCTGGTGGGCCGGTATCTGCTCGAGGGTGACAGCACCGTCTGGATCGACGGACCGCTGACTCGCGCGGTCAAGGTCGGTGGAATCTGCTATCTCGACGAGATCGTCGAGGCCCGGAAGGACACCACCGTCCTGATCCATCCACTGACCGACCACCGGCGCATCCTGCCCGTGGAGAAGCGCGGCGAGCTGCTGGAGGCGGCCGACGGCTTCCTCCTGGTCCTGTCGTTCAACCCTGGGTACCAGAGCGCCCTCAAGGACCTCAAGCACAGCACCCGTCAGAGGTTCGTCGCGGTCGAGTTCAACCCCGCTCCCCGGGATATCGAGGCGGAGATCGTTGCCCACGAGGCCGGGATCGACGCGGCAATGGCGGGCCAGCTCGCCAAGCTCGGCGAGAAGGTGCGGAACCTGAGAGAGCACGGACTCGGAGAGGGAGCCAGCACGAGGCTGCTCATCTATGCCGGGAAGCTGATCGCCCAGGGGATCGCGCCGAGAAGAGCGTGCCAGGTGGCCGTCAACTGGGCCGTCACGGACGACCCCTCGATTCAGCGAAGCATCGAGGAGGTTATCACCTCGATCTTCGAGTAGAAAGATCTGCTGGAGCCGTCCTTACTATTCGGCCCCTTCCGAAGGTGCTCTCGCCTATATGCCCGTGCCTACAGCCGAAACGATTCGCCGCCTGCTGGCGGAACGCCCCACCACGACCGTCGACGACCCCTCCCTTGCCCCCGCGGGCGCCATGCTGCTGCTCTACCCGAACGACGAGGACCCGAGCATCATCCTGACGAAGCGCAGCCAACTGGTGGACCGTCACAAGGGCGAGGTCTCTTTCCCGGGTGGCGTGGCCGAGGACAGCGACAGGGACCTCCAGGAGACCGCGCTCCGCGAGACATTCGAGGAGCTGGGCGTGCGGCCAGACGACGTGACGCTCCTCGGCGCGCTGGGCGAGATGCCGACCAGCACCCGGTTCCTGCTGAGCACGTATGTCGGGACGATCCCGTATCCGTATGAGTTCAACCCATGCGAGGCGGAGGTCGCAGCCGTGCTGGAGGTCCCGATCCAGGCGCTGCTGTCGGGCGACCACGTGCGCGACGAGGTACGGGTCGTCGACGGAAAGCTCGTCAACTCACCGTCCTATGTGTACGGCGGCAACCTTATTTTCGGCGCGACCGCCCGGATTCTGACGCGCTTCATGGAAACGATAGGGGCGCCCGAGAGGAGTTCATGACCGACGGCCCGGACATCGGCGACCAGCAGCTACGCGCGGACCTGGAAGGGCTCCCAGGGGGGCTCGTGGAGGACTACGCCGGCGCCATCAAGGCGATGTCCAGGGTCCTGGGCAATGCGGAGACGAGCCGGTGGGCTCGTGCGGGGGTCGAGATGGCCCAGCAGGACGCTCGATCCTGGGAGGCCGCGTCGGCGTACTTCAAGGTGAGCCCCGACGTCGTGGGAAGCATCCCGCACAGCTACTTCGTCAAGTGGGTCCAGTGTGGGGTTTCCCTGTGCCGGCAGTCGCCGCCCCTGGCGATGGCGTACTTCGAAATGAGCCCAGCCACGGTGAAGAAGCTGCGGGCCCGGCAGATCGAGACCTGGGCGAGCCTGGGCGGGACTCTCTACAAGGGGACTTGGAAGTCGAGCACCCTGGCGGCGAAGTTCTTCCAGACGACTCCAGCGCTGCTGGATAGCCTCGCCTTTCACGAGCTGGAGAAGTTCGTCGCCCTTCTCGACTCCCTGTCTCATCGGTCCTACGACCTCGCCTCGGAGTGCCTGGCCCTGGGTCAGAAGCTCTTCCCTCTGATTGGGGATGACAAGGGGGCCGTGATCTCACTCGCGTCGACGCTGGGTGACACGAGCTGGCGGCAGGTGAAGGGCTTCTTCGAGGCCGGGACCAGGGCGCTTCCCCGGATCGAGGCGGGGCAACGCCTGCGGTTCCTGGAGATAACCGAGCGGCTGGCCAAGTCCGGCGGGGTCAACGTCCCCGTGACGATGTTGGAGATATCCGAGTCCCTGGCCGAGCTGGAGGCCGAGTCTCACGGCCGGATTCTGGAGATGTCGGAGTCGCTGCTCGACATAGCTCCTCTGGCGATGCCTGAGTTCATCAAGAGCGCGCCGGCTGTCGTTGAGCGGGTCACGATGGACCGCCTGGAGACGTGGTTCGACGAGGGCGTCCGGATTCTCAAACAGAACAACGACGGGGGGCTGGCGTTTTTCAAGATCGAATCCGCGTTCTCGGAGGCGGTGCTCGAGGCCGTCTCGTCGGCGGTCGATTTCGATCGCGTCAAGGACGTCATCGGCATGTACTGCTGCGCCCTGGCCGGTGCCGATATTAAGGTTGCGGCCACCGACGAGCTGGTCGGGAAGAACATCGGCTGGGTATCCAGCGAGAAGCCCTCCACGGAGGGTTCCACGGTCTTCGTTCCCGCGATGGTGGACCGGCACCCGACCAAGGACGAGAACTTCGCCTGGTTCAAGGTCGTCTCGACCCACCAGGTCGCCCACATTGAGTTCGGCAGCTTCGAGTTCCGCTTCGACCGGGCGTCGCTCCTCTTCAAGAACCTGCGGAGCGAGCTGGAGGCCGCCAGAACCGGACAGACCGATGGGGCCCAGGGCGTCGAGTCCAACGGGGCGTCGGATGTCTGGGTCACCGACATGCAGCGATACTTCAATCTTTTCCAGGATCGGAAGCTGGCCCTGGACATCTACACGGTCGTCGAGGACGGCCGGCTCGACGCCCGGGTGAAGGCCGAGTATCCGGGCATCAAGGGCGCGTATGGCAGGGTTCAGGGAGACTCGCTGGCCGGCAGAGCGGAGATCAAGGACCTGCCCGCGCGGGAGGCCATGGTCGAGTTCCTCGTGCGGCTCAGCCTGGCGAATGTGCGGACCCTCCCGGTCCCCGAACAATACGCGGACGACGCCCGCAGGGTAGCTCGGATCGCCAGGCGGGTCTTCGTGCCCGAGGCGACGGTCGAGGACGTGGCGGAGGCGAGCCTCCGCATCTACGCGATCATAGCCGGCGTGGAGAATGAGGAGGTTCCGCCCGAGCAGTGGACCGACGTCGACGTGGAGGAGCAGGGGCAGGAGTCCGGGCCGCCGGACGACATCGAAGACCTTATCGAGATGATGGCCTCCGGCTCCGAGCTCGATGCCAGGCCCGACGACGAGCAGGAGTACGATTCGACCCAGGAGGTCGACTTCCGAGGCGATTTCAAGCCCGAGCTGGTCCAGCTGCTCAACATGCTCCGGATGCAGCAGCAGGACCAGGCCGCCGACTCGGAAGGGGACCCCATCACTCAGGAGATGCTCGAAGAGATGCTGAGGAACAGCGCCGAGCTGGAGATGGGGGCCGGCGAGGTGGGTGAGGCCGAGGAGACGACCGGCGCCTTCGCCAAGAACGTGCTCAAAGAGGTGGGGATGAACCTACCCCAGACATCACAGCAGGGGCAGGGTCCGTTCGTCCACGTGGACGAGGACGGCGGGTCTCTCGATGCGACCGAGCCCCAGACCTTCGTCTACGACGAGTGGGACTTCAGGGCGGAGGACTACAAGCCACGCTGGTGCATCGTCCGCCAGAAACAGATGGCCGAGGGGGACTCCGGTTTCTTCGGCAACACGCTCCACAACTACGGACCCCTGGTGCTCCAGATCCGGCGGCAGTTCGAGATGATGGTCCCCGAGACCTTCCGCAAGGTCCGGAGGCTTCCTGACGGCGAGGACATCGACATCGACGACGTCATAGAGGCCATCGTGGACAAGCATACGGGCGCGGGGCCGAGCGAGAAGTTCTACTGGCGGCGGAACAAGGTCCAGCGCGACGTGGCGGTCGTCTTCCTCCTGGACACCAGTGCCTCGACCGCGGAGGCGATAGACGATTCGAAGCGCGCGACGGACGACGCAGACGCACCCGACGACCCGGTCGAGTATATGGCCTGGCTCAGATCGCGGCGCGGAGAGGGTGCCCGGCGCCCCTACAAGCGGATAATAGACGTGGAGAAGGAGGCCGTGGTCCTGCTGGTCAACGCCCTGGAGGCGATCGGCGACGTCTATGGCATCTACGGCTTCTCAGGCTACGGCCGTGACAACGTCGAGTTCTATACCGTCAAGGATATTGAGGAGAGGTTCTCCGAGAGCGTCAAGCAGCGCATCGACCGGATCGCGCCCCTCCACGCGACTCGGATGGGGCCCGCCATCCGCCACGCGACGGCGAAGCTGGAGAAGCAGGACGCGCGTACCAAACTCCTCTTCCTGATCAGCGACGGGCGCCCGCAGGACCGGGGATACAGCCGCGAGGGCGTGGAGAAGGAGTACGCGGTCCACGACACGAAGATGGCGCTAGATGAGGCCAAGCGTAAGGACGTCACGGCCTTCTGCCTCACGGTGGACAAGAATGGTCACGACTACCTGAAGACGATGTGTCAGGACATAGGCTACGAGGTCCTGGACGACGTCTACTCGCTACCCCAGCGGCTGCTGTTCCTGTACAAGCGCCTGACGATGTAGGGGATCCGCGCCTCTGAAGAAAGAGAGAGGGCCCCCAACAGGGTGTTGAGAAACCGTTTCGACCATCCCCCTGGCCCCCTTCCTGGCCAGGAAGGGGGAGAAATCATACCTGAGGGACACCCTCAGACTCCCGGCAAAGGGGCTTCGCCCCTCGCACACCCCACATGTTTCAGCACCCTGCTGATGGGCGCTCCAGTGACCCTCTCCGTGGGAAAGGGGGAGCGGATGTCTGGGGACGCCCCCTCGACTGGGCTCAGGGCAGGCTCTCAGACTCCCGGCAATCCCGACAAGTCGGGATCTCCGCACCCCAAGTTTCAGCGTCTAGCCGTCGGTGGTCGCGGTCTTCTTCCTGGACTTGCGGTACTCTTCGGGGTCGTCGCCGTAGGGAGGCTCGTTGTCGAGCGCGAGCATTGCCTCGGTCCACTCGTTGTCCAGCAGCAGTAGCGGCTGGCTGAACTCCCCCTCCTCGGAGCGGGCGTAGTAGCCCGTGCCATCGGGGGCCTGGTCGCCAATCCTGAAGATGACGCCGTCGTCGAAGTCGGTGCCCTGCTGGGATTCGGCCTCGAAGCGCAGGGTTATCGCCGTGGACTTATCTTCGAGGATTCCGAACTGGGTGAAGTCCGCGACGTTTGAGTCCAGTACTTCGAACTGGGGTCCGGCCATGAGGGCCCGGATCTCGTCGAAGAGTTCCAGGTCGATCGGCACGGGATAGAGGTCGAGGCCGTGGCGCTGGACGGACCAGCTCAGGTCGTCTCTGCGCTTGATCTGGAGCCACGAGTTGTTCCCGCCGTGATTCTCCCCCCTTATCATGCTTATCTCGATGATCTCGTCGGCCGGGCGCTTGACGAACCACTTGGGGAGCGGCCGCTCGATCGCCAGCTTGGTGAGCTGCTCGCCCCAGCCCGCTGCGATCAGAAACAGCTGGTCGAATCCTTCTATCTGGCCGTAGTGGAACTTGCCGTCGGTGGTCCTGTCGCCGAGTGACACCTTTATGCGCCTGCCGCCCGTCAGGGTCACGTCGACGACGCTGGCCGGGGGATCGAGGCCGTACTCCGACAGCTCCCCTGGTGTCTCCTCTTGAAGAAGCCTGCGCGTCTTCGGCCCCGTCAGCATGAGCACCATCCCGCCCCACCTCACGTGGGACGGCGCGACCCCCGGGAGGTCCTCGAACTCCCACTTGCCCTCGTCGTTGCGGATGAACCGGACGCCGTCGCCCAGGTGCTGGACGTCGATGACCATGATGTCGTCCTCGGACACCTGATAGAACCAGGGAGGGTCGGGAGCCTCCTCCTCGGTCGAGCTGAAGGGGTTGATGTAGGCCACCACGCCCACGGCGACGGCGGCGACAATCAGCAGGAGTGTGGTCCGCAGACTCATTTCGGCTCTCCCCTAGCGGTATGGCAATAGCCTCATACCATACCGCAACCCCGTTGGAAAAGAGGGGAATCAGATCTGAGGGACACCCTCAGACTCCCGGCAATCCCGACTTGTCGGGATCTGCACACCCCTTTTCGTTCCTCAAGCCCTGTTGAGAAAGGGGGGAATCATATCTGAGGTTTTCCCCCCAGACTCCGGCGTTCCCGACTCGTCGGGATCTGCACACCCCTTTTCGTCATCTACTAGCGCCGCCTCCACCAGATCACGGATCCTAGGATCAGCATCAGGCCCGGCGGAAGCAGCCAGCTCGACCACTTGATGAAGTTGATCTCCCGAGTGGTCACGACGAGCTCTCGGAACGGGAAGAACTTGGGCCGGATCGAGATGAGATCGAAGTCCTCCGCCAGCCAGTTGACGGAGTTGAGGAAGAGGTCCGAGTTCTCGCTGCTGGAGTAGTACTGGTTCTTGGCGAAGTCCGAGTCGCCGAAGACGACTATCTTGGTGATGTCGCCGGCCCCGGCGCAGGACCTCGGGGCGGCGTCGATCGGAGCGCAGGCCTCGACCACCAGGCCGACGGCGAACGGACCTGGGCTGTCCAGTCCAGGGTCGGGCCTGGGGTTCTCCACGTCGGTCTCGAGCCAGCTGGCTAGCGTCGTCTCCGCCAGCGGGGCAAGCCTCACCTGGGGTGGCATGTCCTCCATTGCGATGACCGGCTCGATTGACGTGACCCCCGGGAAGAAGACGACGTCGATCTGGTTCGTGATGCCGATGCCCGTCAGGCTGAACGGGGTGAAGCCTCCGTTGGCACGCTGGACCAGCGGCGTGAGCACCTGGCCCGCCACCGAGCTTGCGGCGTCGGCGATGCTGAGGCCGCCCATGGTGATTCCCCACCGGGATATGAGCTCGACGAAGGAGGCCGGCGTTCCGGGGTCGAAGAGTGCGATCAGCTTGCCCCCTCCCTCCAGGTAACGGTCCAGCGCCTCCCGCTCGGGCTGGCTCAGATTCCTCGTGGGTCCGGCGATGATGAGGACGGCCGCATCGGCGGGAACCTCCGGCGTCTGAATCAGGTTCAGGGCCTTGACGGCGTAGTTGTCGCGAAGCAGCCCTTCGAGGGCCAGGTCGAACCCCTCGATGCTGAGGTCCTGGGTGGAGAGGTCGCGGGTCAGGGAGAGCTCCTCGTGGCCGGTGAGGTTGTAGATGGTCTTCCGCTCCACGCCCGTGACCACCAGCACGCCCGTCAGGATCTGCTGCTCACTCGGCGACGCCACCGACTGGAGGACCTGAGCGTCGACGTTCTCGATCACGATGGCGGGGTAGTCGGTGACGTTGTACTTGATGGCGACGGACCGCTCCAGCTCGGGGTCGATGAACCGGAATTCGAACCTGTTGGTCTGCCTGGAGAACTCGTTGAGTATGTCTCCGGCCGCTTGCGCTCTCACGCCGTTGAGATCGGTGAAGAAGGCGTTCGCCCGTATGTCCGATTCGAGTCCTTGCAGTATCTGTACGGTCTGGGGGGAGAGGCTGAACACCCGGGTGGCGGTCACGTCGAATCGCGTCGGGTTTCTGAACATCAGGAAGTTGACCAGGACCGCGATCCCGAAGAAGGCGACGGTCATTATTATGACGTTCGTCCCGACTCGGCCCTGCCGGCCAACCAGGAACCTTGCCACCGACCGCGGCGACAGGACCAGGGCCAGCGCGAGCAGCACCGCCCCGATTATGACGATGCCGAGGGCGAAGTTGTCTAACTCGCTCGAGATGAGGGAGACGATCCCCCCGATGATGAGAGCCACTACCCCCGACACCGCCGCCGAGAGGCTCCAGAACGAGGTGGACCTGAAGGCCTCCGGCATCGCCTCGGAGAGGTTGTCTATTACGCTTCTAGGCTCTCTCAACTTAGCGCCACCTTCGAGCCTCGAGGACTCTGATGGTGACGAAGAGGAAAACCGCGGTAAGGCTGATGTAGTAGACGATGTTGCTCGTGTCCACGACCCCCCTGGTGAAGTCCTCGAAATGGGCTCCCATCGAGATATTGGCGAGGACGTCCTCGGCGATTCCGCTGAACCTGTCGGCGACCGCGTCGATGAACGAGAGGATGAGCAGGGTGCCTATCCCCACCACACCCGCCACGATCTGGTTTCCGGACAGCGACGAGGCCATCAGCCCGATCGCCAGAGCCGCGGCGCCGTGCAGGAACAGTCCCAGGTAGGAGCTGAGGAGCGGACCTGTATCCGGATCGCCGAACCAGTAGAGCAGGATGACATAGTAGAGACTCAGGGCGATGGTCACCGTCAGCATGATGAAGGCGGCGATGTACTTGCCGACGACGACCTCCCAGTCCCGCACCGGCGCCGTCAGCAGGAGCTCGAGGGTGCCGAGCTTCTGCTCCTCGGCGAGCAGCCTCATCGTCAGGAGAGGGGACAGGAAGATGAAGAAGAAGCTGGCGGGGGTTATGTAGGTCCGGACGGTGGCCTCCGGGCTCTGGCCGGTGACGCCCAGCACGAACACGATGCCGGTGTATATCAGGAACATCGCGCCGACGACGTACGCGGTCGGCGTGGCGAAGTACGATTTCGTCTCCTTCATGGCGATGGCGAGGGTGTTGTTCAAACCTCGAGCTCCTCGGTCGTCGTCAGGCGCAGGAAGATCTCCTCCAGCGACATGCCCATCGACTCGAGCCTCAGGAGGTTCCAGCCTCCGTCGACCACCTTCGCCGCCAGCCTGGGCCTGACGTCGGAGGCGTCAGGGTCCGCCTCCACGTGGAAGGTCGAGTAGCCGGCGTCGTCCGGGGCGGATGCCCGATCGACGGACTGGACGCCCTCGACGCGTTCGAGGGCGCTGACTATCTGCTTGGTGGGGCCCTGGACGTCGACCTCGATCCGCTCGACGGCGCGGAGCCTGGCCGCGAGGTTCTCCGGCCTGTCCACGGCCACGATCTGCCCCTCGTGGATGATGACGACCCGCTCGCAGATCATGCTGACTTCCGGGAGGATGTGGGTGCTGACGATGACGGTGTGCTCGCCCCCCAGGCTCCGGATGAGCTCTCTGGTCTCCACCACCTGAATCGGGTCGATCCCGATGGTGGGCTCGTCCAGAACCAGCACCGCGGGCTCATGGAGGATGGACTGCGCGACGCCGACCCGCTGCCGGAACCCCTTCGACAGCTTGCTGATGTAGGAGCCGCGGTAGTCGCCGAGGCGGCAGATGTCGATGACGTCGGCGGTCCGCCGGCGGATGTAGTCCCGCGACATCCCTCGGATCTGGCCCATGAACGAGAGGTACTCGGTCACCGAGAGGTCGGTGTACAGGGGCACGGTCTCCGGCATGTAGCCGATCTGCTTTCGGGCGTCAATGGACTGGGTAACGACATCGTAACCGGCGACCTCCGCCCTCCCGCTGGACGGCGGCATGTAGCCGGTGATGATCTTCATCGTCGTGGTCTTGCCAGCCCCGTTCGGGCCCAGGAATCCGAGGATCTCCCCCTTTTCCACCCGGAAGGAGATATCGGCGATCGCCGGGAAACTCCCGAAGTTCTTTGAAACCGAATCCAGCTCTATCATTCTTAGCGCTGCGGCCCCTTCACCCCGCCCGTCGGCTGCTACGATCGGTCCGGCTTCACATTACTACGACCGGACCGGACGAAAGGTTTTCCGCGTCCGCTGGAGGACGAAAACCGCCGTATTCTACATTATGGCGCCTTTCCCATCAAGCCGTTGTGCGAATCGTGTGTGGGTGCTAGGCTGAGATTCGACCGCGCTCAACGAGAGTTTAGGCCCGCGGAGGCTGCCCAGGTGCATCTGGCAATAGACGGGTATCAGGCCGATCCTGAGAAGCTGACGGATGTCGAGCTGGTCTCTCGTTTCCTGGACGAGTACCCGTCTGCCATCGGCATGACCAAGATCATGGAGCCGCAGGTTTACACGTACCACGGCCGGAAGGCCGAGGACTGGGGGGTCTCTGGCTTCGTCCTGATCGCCGAGAGCCACATCAGCGTCCATACCTTCCCCGAGCGCCGGTACGTCAACATAGACGTGTTCTCGTGCAGAGACTTCGACCCGTCCTCGTCCCTCGACCGGGTGAAGGAGCTCTTCTCGATCGCCGAGGTGAGGGTCTGGACGCTCGAGCGCGGCCTGGAGTTCACCGAGCCCAGAGAGATGTACAGTGGAATGGTGCGGGAGAGGGTCAACCTGATCCCGGCTCGCACTCCGGCGGATGGCTGACCCCGAAAACCCGACGACGGGCGGCACCGTTCCACGTCACTGGGAGACGTTCCTCGACACCCCCGACGACGAGGCCGATCTCTTGACCGCCCGGGTCGTGCTCGTCCCCGTCCCATACGACGCCACCACGTCCTACAGGTCCGGCGCCCGCCACGGCCCGAGGGCGATAATCTCCGCCTCACGGCACCTCGAAGACTACGACCTGGAGCTGGACCGCGACATCTCGTGTGTCGGGATACACACGGCTCCGGAGGTCGTGCCAGACGTTAGCGGCCCCGAGCGAATGATCGAGAGGGTACGCCGCGCGGTCTCGTCCTATGCCTCTTCCGCGGGCGATACGCTGGAGAGGAGGCTCGTCGGCCTGCTCGGCGGCGAGCACACGATAGCCGTCGGCGCGGTCCAGGCCCTCGCGGAGATCTATCCGGACCTCTCGGTCCTCTTCCTGGATGCCCATGCCGACCTTCGGGATGAGTACATGGGAACCCGGTGGGGCCATGCCTCGGTGGCCAGACGCATCCGCGACATCTGCCAGCTGGTTCAGGTCGGCGTACGCTGCCTCAGCGCCCCGGAGGCGGAGTTCATCAGGGAACAAGAGGTTCCGGTCGTGTTCTGGAGGCACGGAATGTCGGCTGGGGCCGATCTGGCTTCGAGGGTGTTCGAGCCCCTCAGCCGGCACGTCTACGTGAGCATCGACCTGGACGTGTTCGACCCGTCGGAGATGGCGGCGGTCGGGACGCCGGAGCCGGGCGGAATGAGGTGGGAGGACGTCACGGGCCTGTTGAGGGCGGTGGCGGGCCACAGGGAGATCGTAGGATTCGACGTAACCGAGCTGAGTCCGGCCGAGGGGCCTGAGTCGTGCGCGTACACCGCGGCAAAGCTCACCTACAAGCTGATAGGATACGCCACATCCCCGTGACTTCTTTCTTTCTCCCCAAGACTCGCCCGTGGTAGAATGGCCACGGCGGTCGGGGAGGCGAGGCGGTGACACCCACGGCCACAGGGAATAGATAGTGTCGACATCCGGGAAACTCGTATACATGGACCATGCCGCGACCACGCCGGTGCGGCCGGAGGTTCTCGATGCGATGCTGCCGCACTTCTCCGGCAGCTATGGCAACCCGTCCAGCATCTACACGCTTGCGCAGGAGGCCCTGAAGGCCCTGGACGAGTCGCGCCAGAAGGTCGCCCGCGTCCTGGGCGCGAGGCGAAGCGAGATCGTATTCACCAGCGGCGGCACCGAGTCGGACAACATGGCCCTCAAGGGTGCCGCCTTCGCCCTGAAGAACGTCGGCAACCACGTGATTACATCCGCTATCGAGCATCATGCGGTATTACATACATGCCACCAGCTGGAGCAGTTCGGCTTCGACGTGACCTATCTGCCGGTCGACCAGTACGGCCTGGTCGATCCCGACGGCGTAGGGCGGGCGATCACCGACCGGACCATACTGGTGAGCGTGATGTACGCCAACAACGAGATCGGGACGATCGAGCCGATGGCGGACATCGCCCGGATCGTCAAGGAGGAGGGACGGCGCCGCGGACAGTCGATCGTCATGCATACCGACGCGGTCCAGGCTGCGGGATTCCTCGATCTGGACACCGCGACGCTCGGGGTCGACATGCTCAGCCTGTCGGCCCACAAGTTCCACGGCCCGAAGGGAGTCGGGGCCCTGTTCGTGAAGAGGGGGACCCCTCTAGAGTCGCAGCAGATGGGTGGGGGACAGGAGCGGCAGCGGCGGTCGGGTACGGAGAACATCCCCGGCATTGTCGGGATGGCCGAGGCGCTCAGGCTGGCCTCGGACGAGCGAGAGTCGACCGGCATCCACTGCGAGCGTCTGCGGGACAGGGTCATGTCCGGAATCTTCGAGACGATCGAGGGGGCGCACCTCAACGGGCACCCGACGCTGAGGCTGGCCAACAACGTGAACATCTCTTTCGAGTCGGTGGAGGGGGAGCCAATCCTGCTGGGTCTGGACTTCGCGGGAATATCGGCCTCGAGCGGCAGCGCCTGCTCGTCGGCCTCATTGGAACCGTCGCACGTCCTCCTCGCCATCGGGCGGCCGGCGGACCTTGCCCAGGGAAGCCTTCGTATCACACTCGGGCGTGATAACACCGAGGAAGACGTGGACTACCTGCTGTCTGTTCTGCCGGGTCTGGTCAGCAAGCTCAGGGCGATGCCGTCGCTCTCGGCTGTAAGATAGCCTCGCTGCGGGGAGGAAACAGGTGAAGTCGATCTCATGAGCATCATTCGTGTCAGGCCGAGCAGGCTGATCCTGGCAGCGGCCGTGGTGGCGCTGGCGGTGTTCGTTCTCGCCGCGTGCGGGGAATCGCGCCCCGAGAAACCCAGGTTCCACTCGTTCGGGCGGACGCTGGACATCGTCGTTTCGCCTCCGGAGTTCACCGACCGCATAGGCGTCCAGCTGGCGGCCGGCCACTTCGTGATACGCCCTTCGCATCCATCCAAGCGGCTGGCGCTGGTCAAGATCACCCTGATAAACAAGGACATCACGGTCGCGCCATTGCTCATCGACACGGGCGCGGCTCAGCTCGGGAGCTCGCGAGGCGAGCGGATCTTCGCGCTGAACCCCAACGACGCGATGACCAGGGTCGACGTCGCCGCCCCAGACGAGGACAAGTTCACGCCGTTCTTCTGGGGCGAGGTCGAGCTGATCAAGGGGTACCAGGCCTCGGGCTGGATGGTCTTCGAGATCCCCGCTGGGCTCGAGGTGGACACTCTGTGGTGGAACGAGGCCGACGACATCATAGTGCGTCTCTGAGCCCGCTTTGTGAATCCAAAACGGGCCCGGAGCATCAAATGTATGAGGGGTACAAACCCAATACTGGCTTCCCCGATAATAGCTTGGAGGAATAGATGGCACATCCGGTTGAGATAAGCGACGAGACCTTCCAGACAGAGGTGCTGGAGGCGGACACTCCGGTCCTGGTGGACTTCTGGGCGGAGTGGTGCGCCCCGTGCAAGATGATCGCGCCGGTCCTGGACGAGCTGTCCGGCGAATACGACGGGAAGGTCAAGTTCACCAAGGTGAATGTGGACGACAACCCGCACATGGCGCAGCACTACCGGGTCCGAGGGATCCCGACGCTGCTGGTCTTCAGCGGCGGAGAGGCGGTCGACCAGATCGTCGGGGCGCAGCCGAAGGCCAAGCTCAAAGAGGTTCTCGACAAGGCGATCGCCTAGACGGCGATCTTCCGAGGTCTCGTCCCGAGTGATCGGGCGACGCCTCGAATAAATAGTAAGTGTGAAACTCCGGGGCTCGGCGTGCCGCCGGAGCTTCCCTTCGGGTACTTCGAGGGAGTGGATGGGCCCCGGTGGGCTTCGCGGACTTCAAATCCGTTGGCCCCGGCCCTGCGGTCGGGGCGGTGGGTTCGACCCCCTCGCGCTCCCGCCACGACTGAATCGTACCCTGCTGAGGCGCTCGCGGCAGATGTCCGTCGGGCGCCTTGTGGTGTCGAAGTGCTATCCCGCTTGCGCCGTGGCCGGGTCGTATGCGCACGCCGGCTCCTCGGCCATGTAGTCGCCGGTGCAGGCGTAGGCACGGCGAGGGCAATGGGAGAGGCTGCTGATGGACAAGCGGGTCGCTTCGGCACCGATAGCCTGGACGGCGATCTTCCTGGTCGTGATGTCCGCCTGCCAGCGCGCCGACGACGGGGTGGCCGAGCGGCAAGGCACTCTGACCGGCAACATCTCCATCGGACCGCTGTGCCCGGTCGAGCCTTGCACCGGCCCGGTGACGGACGTGTACTCGTCGAGGAGTCTCATCCTGCGGCCGAAGTCCGGCGATCCGATTCATGTACCGCTCGACGCCGACGGCAACTTTGAAGCAAGCATCGGCGTCGGCGTCTTTACCCTCGACCTCAGCGACTGCGAGTTCCTGGGGTGCGCCCGGGCGTTCCCCCAGACCGTGACCATCGAGCCGGACCAGGTCACCAGGCTGGACATCGACCTCGATACCGGCATAAGGTAACCGTACGCCTCTTGGCCCCGGCTTCATCGGCCCGCGGTCGCCGCTAGCTCGTCTTCGCGCCGGCGCGTCTACAGCCCTTGCGCGGCGACCTTCTCCTCTTCCTCGGTGAGCTCGACGTCCAGTGCGAGTATGCACTCCTCGAGCTGCTCCCAGGTGCGGGCGCTTACGATCGCGGACTCGACGCGGGGCTGCCTCAGTGTCCAGGCGATGGTCATCTGGAGCATGGTGTGGCCGGCCGACTTGGCCGCGCGGTGCAGCGCCTCCACGTACCGGAAGCTGTCCTCGTTCCAGTACAGGCGGCGGTAGTTGGGGCTGGTGTCGATCCGGGAGCCCTTCTCGATCCTGTCGGAGACGTTGAAGTAGCGGCCCGCCAGGAGTCCGCCGGCAAGCGGTCCGAACGGGTAGACGCTGACCTCCTCCTCGACGCACAGGGGCAACAGCTCGCTCTCGATGGCCCGGTCCAGCAGGTTGTACAGGGGCTGGACGCAGTCGAATCGGGCGAGGCCCCTGACGTCGCTGATCCAGAGGGCCTTGCATAGCTGCCAGCCGGCGTAATTGGAGCAGCCCAGGTATCTGACCTTCCCCTGCCGGACTAGCTCGTTGAGAGCCTCCATCGTCTCTTCGAGCGGGGTGACCGCATCGAAGATGTGGGTGTAGTAGATGTCGACGTAGTCGGTGCCGAGCCGCCTGAGACTCCCGTCTATCTCGTCCATGATGTGCTTGCGGCTGAGCCGGGAGAGGTTCGGCCCCGTTCGTCCGAGCCCGACCTTGGTAGCGACGACCGCGTCGTACCTCCTGCCCTTCAGGGCCTTGGCGAGGACCTCCTCGGAACGCCCCTCGTTATACCAGTTTGCGGTATCGAAGAAGTTGATGCCGGCATCCATCGCCTTCGTAAGGATCTCGACGGACTCCCGCTCGTCGACCACCGAGTCGTAGAGGACGGTCCCAAGACAGAGCGGCGACACCTGAAGTCCCGTCCGCCCCATGCGTACGTATTCCATCTTGCCTTGCCTCCTCCGTTGTAGCACGGGCGAGTTTAGTCGGGATGGGGCGGTGGGTCAACCCGGAGGGAAGCGTAGTTTCCTCGATGCCACTCTTCGCTACGGCTCAGAATCTGGGGTTGGGTCACACCAGACCTGGGAGACGCCTCTGCCCCAGATCCTTGGTCACGGGCTCCTCAGGGTGACGACGTCGACAACCCCGAATTGACACGGCGCAGCGCGGTCGATACTTTGGACGAGTCGAGAGACGCAAACCTCGGCTTTCAACTGGGAGGCTAGACGATTGGCGAAGAACGACGATCTGATCCAACTCAACCGAGCCCACTTCGACGAGCGGTCGAACGAGTACGACGAGTCGATCTTCGTCAGGTGGCGGAATAACCGGCAGCAGGTCGAGGACATATTGTCGCTGATGGCGGTGAGCGGTCCGCCGGCGGGCAGGGTCCTGGAGCTGGGGGTCGGCACCGGCAGTCTCGCGGCCCGAATCCTCGAGATGTTCCCGTCTGCAACCCTGGTCGGGTGGGACCTCTCGGAGGGGATGCTAGACCAGGCCCGCGAGAAGCTGCGGCCGTACGGGAGCCGCGCGGAGCTGCTCCGGCAGGACCTCGCCACCGAGCTTCCGGCGGGCCAGTACGAGATGATCGTGTCGTCCAACACGGTCCATCACCTTCCGCATAAGGAGCAGCCCAGGCTGTTCCAGAGGCTCTACGCGCTGCTGAACCCCGGGGGTCGCATCGTGATCGGCGACAGGGTCGATCCGGATACCGGGGCCCTGTCGGAGATGTACGAAAGGCTGCGAAGGCGGGACATCGAGGCTCAGGGGCTGGACATGAAGGAGTATGACGAACGGATGGCCAACCACGAGCACGTGGGCGCCTCAATGTCCGGGTATCCCAAGTACATCCAGTGGATGCAGAAGGCGGGCTTCGCCAACGTCGACTGCGTCTGGAAGCGGCTGGGCATGGCGATTATCTACGGGGAGCGGTCGTAGCCGTGGCCGGCGCGCGGGACATCGTTCGGCGGGCGGTCGTGCTCGGCGCGGGCACGATGGGTTCTCAGATCGCCGCGCTGCTCGCAAGCGAGGGGGTCCGCTGCGACCTCCTCGATCTGGCGTCGGAGGGTGGCGAGGGAACGCGCAGCCGTCTTGCGGAGGAGGCCAGAAGACGCCTCCTGGAGCTGAGGCCTCCACCACTGGATACGCCGGACGCCCTCGACCTTATCAGACCCGGAAACTTCTCCGACGACCTGGACCGCCTGGAGCGAGCTGACTGGGTGATCGAGGCGGTCGCGGAGAATCTCGAGATCAAGCGGGAGCTCTGGGCCCGGGCGGCCCCTTATCTCCCGGCAGGCGCGATAGCGAGCAGCAACACCTCGGGCATCCCCATCGCCTCGATAGCCGAGGCGCTCCCAAGGGGGCTCCGGGAACGGTTCCTCGGCACGCACTTCTTCAATCCTCCCCGCTATCTGAAACTGGTCGAGGTGATCCCCACCGCCGATACCGAGCCCGAGGTCGTCGATGCAATCAGCCGGTTCTGCGAGGAGGTTCTGGGCAAGGGGGTGGTCGTGGCCCACGACGTCCCGAACTTCATCGCCAACCGCGTCGGCTGCTACGGGATCATGGTGACCCTCCGGGCGGCGGAGGAGTTCGGCCTCGGGCTGGACGAAGTCGACGCGATCACGGGTCCGGCGATGGGACGCCCGAAGAGTGCCACCTTCCGGACGATGGACCTCGTGGGCATCGACGTGTTCGTCAACGTCTCCGACAACATGCGGGGCTACGCAAGGGAGTCCTGGGAGAGAGAGGCCTTTGAGACGCCCCCATACCTTCGTGAGCTGGTGAAGAGGGGATGGATCGGCGAGAAGGGCGGACAGGGAGCCTTCAAGCGCGTCAAGGAGGCGGGCGAGACTCGGATCCTGGTCCTGGAGCCCGACACGTTCGAGTACCGTCCGAGACGCTTGTTCGACGCTCCGTCGCTTGCCGCGATCGAGGACGTAGGGCAGGTTGAGAAGCGGCTGCGCATGCTTGTGGGCTCCGACGACCGGGCCGGCCGTTTCGCCTGGCGGGTGCTCTCCCAGACACTCGTCTACGCGGCTCGAATGGTGGGCGAGGTCGCCGACGACGTCGCGAGCATCGACAAGGCCATGCGCTGGGGCTGGGGCTGGGACCTGGGTCCGTTCGAAACCTGGGAGGGGCTGGGTCTTCCCGAGACCGTGGCCCGGATGCAGGCGGACGGCCTGGACGTCCCCGGCTGGGTCGTCGGCCTGGCCGACAAGGGCGGGTCTTTCTACCCTCGGCTGGAGTCATAAACTTACCGCCGGTGCGTGTCTGAGTGTATGATGGGTCGTACGGGGCCGACCTGACCTGAGCCCCATTCGCCCCTATCCAGGAGGGCCGATGAGGCCGGTCTACGTGGTGTCCGGGGGCATCACCAACTTCAAGAAGGCCCACCCGGACAAGGACTTCCGCCTCTTGGTCAAGGAGGCGTTCGACGCGGCGATGGCCGACGTCCCCGCCCTGACCAGGGACCAGATCGACGGCTCGGTCGCCTCCTACTTCTCCGACCATTTCAACCGGCAGCTGAAGGCCGGTGCCATGGTCCAGGACTACCTGGGCCTGTGCCCCAAGCCGAGTAGGCGCGTGGAGGGGGGAGGGGCGACCGGCGGGTTGTGCTTCCAGAGCGCGTGGGAGTCGGTGGCCTCCGGGCGCATGGACGTCTGTGTCGCCTTCGGCTGGGAGACGATGTCGCGCGTCAACACCTGGAAGGGTAACGAGTTCATCGCGCTCGCCTCGGACGTGAACTTCGACTTTCCGCTGGGCGGCTTCTACACGGGCTACTACGCCATGATGGTCCAACGGCACATGCACGAGTTCGGCACGACGGTCGAGCAGCTCGCCAGGATCTCGGTCAAGAACCATCGCAACGCCATGCACAATTCCTATGCCCAGAGCCCGATGGAGCTGACCGTCGAGGATGTCCGTGCGTCGGACATGGTGGCGACGCCGCTCACCATGCTCGACATCACCACGATGTCCGACGGTGCTGCCGTCTGCATCCTCGCCTCGGAGCAGGCAGCGGAGCGTCTCACAGATCGGCCGGTCCAAATTACCGGCGTCGGGTCCGGGACCGACACGATGCGAATGGCCGACCGTCCCAAGGGACCGGTTCCGCTGTTGCAGCACGAGTCCGAATCGGACTACAGGGATCTGCGGTACCCGGGCGTCCACTCGTTCCGGGCCGGACGCACGGCCGCGAAGCTGGCATACGAGATGGCCGGGATCGAGCAGCCGCTCGAAGACCTCGACTTCGTGGAGCTTCATGACGCCTACACGTCGTCGGAGCTTCAGACCTACGAGGACCTGGGCCTGTGCAAGTATGGCGAGGGCGGCAGCTTCATCGACTCCGGCGCCCCCGAGATGGGCGGCGCGCTGCCGGTGAATCCGTCCGGCGGGCTCCTCGCATGCGGACATCCCGTCGGAGCCACCGGCCTCATGCAGGCGGTCTTCGCCCTCTGGCAGCTGCAGGGAGCGATAGAAGAGAAGCTGGGAAGCCCGCAGCTTCAGGTCCCGGACGCCCGGAGGGGAGCCATCCACAGCCACGCCGGTACCGGGACGTACATCACGGTGAGCATCCTCGAAAGGGCGTGAGGCGAGCGTGGTAGGTCGAAACAGCCAATCTTGTCGTCCTGGGGGACTATTCCGCAGGAGGACTCAGAATGATGTTCGGAGTCCCGCACGTTCTAGGCGGCCACGATGAGCAAGGGCAAGAGGGTCAGGGTCCCCGAGACCGAGGTCGGCTCCGTCCTGTTCAACGTCGACCCCATCATCCTGAAGGACCACTATGAGGTCGACTACATCCACAGCTACGCCCAGGACTCGCCATTCTTCGTCGGACTCAGCAAGGGCGAGCTGAGAGGCAGCCGGTGCGGCTCATGCAGCTACACTTATGCGACGCCCCGCGGCCACTGCATGGGGTGCGGCGGCGCCACCGAGTGGGTCACGCTGCCGACGTCGGGGACGGTGCATACGTTCACGACGTGCTACTACACCAGCCAGATCTTCCAGGGGGAGACGCCGTATACGCTCGTCCTGATGGAGTTCCCGGGGGTCGATACACTGTTCATGTCCCGGCTTATCGGCGCCGACCCGTCAGAGCTGAGGATCGGCATGGGCGCTCAAGCGAGGTTCGTCAGGAACTCCAAGTTCAGGGTGACTGACGTGTACTTCGTGCCGTCCGACTAGCGTGCGAGGGGAGGGAAGCACCCCCTGTTGGAGGGTGGAGTCAGGACCGGTGAGCCGGGGCTGCGGCTCAGAGCAGCCTCAGGGTGGAGCGGGATGTGCAGATCCCGACAAGTCGGGATTGCCGGGAGTCTGAGGGTGTCCCTCAGAAACTCTTTCCTCCCTTTTGGGGGTGGGGTCGGAACCGATGAGCCGGGGCGGCGCTCAGAGCGCCCTCAGGGTGAAGGATGAACTTCAACCTCAACGAAAACCAGCTGATGATCCGCGACCTGGTTCGGGAGTTCGCCGACAAGGAGATCGCCCCGCACACGGCCGGGTGGGACGAGCGCGAGGAGTTCCCGGCGGCCGTCGTTCGGAAGCTCGGCGAGCTGGGTATCACGGGGACGGCGTTTTCGGAGGAGTATGGCGGCGGCGGTGGGGATGCCTTGTCCTTCATGGTGGCGCTGGAGGAGCTGGCAAGGGCAGACTCGGCCGTCGCGGTCACCGTGGGCGTCGTCGCATCCCTGTGCGGCCAGCTCCTGCTCCGGTTCGGTACCGAGGAGCAGAAGCGCCGATGGCTGGTTCCCCTCCTGAAGGGCGAGACGATCGCGGCGTTCGGGCTGACGGAGCCGGAGGCCGGCTCCGACGCCGCGTCCATAGCAACCAAGGCCGAGCAGGTCAACGGGCACTGGATGGTCAACGGCAGCAAGTCGTTCATCACCAACGCCGGCACGCCGATGACCGCGTTTGTCATCGTCGCGGCGGTGACCGGCGAGGGCCGGGAGGATGGACGGCTGAGCACGATCATCGTGCCGAGCGATGCCCCCGGCTTCTCCGCAGGCCCGCCTTATCGAAAGCTCGGATGGAGGGCCTCCGACACCAGACCCCTTTACTTCGAGGACTGCCGCGTCCCCGAGGAAAACCTGCTCGGGGTCCGGGGTCAGGGTCTCGCGCAGCTCCTGGAGACGCTCGACGGTGCCCGCGTCGGCCTCGCAGCCATGTCGGTTGGATTGGCCGAGGCGGCCATGCAGCTGGCGATGTCCCATGCTAGAGAGCGCCGGGCATTCGGGAAGCCTATCTCGAAGCTCCAGGCGATCCAGTTCAAGCTGGCCGACATGGCGGTGTCGGTGGACCTGGCCCGCCTCGCCACGTACCGGGCGGCCGCACTGATGGACGAGGGAAAGCCGTTCAAGAAGGAGGCGGCGGTCGCAAAGCTGTACGCCTCCGAGGCCGCGGTGAGGGTCGTGGACGAGGCCCTTCAGATACATGGAGGCGCAGGCTTCATGGAGGACGGACCGATAGCCCGGCTCTACCGGGACGCGCGTATACTGACCATCGGTGAAGGGACCTCTGAGGTCCAGCGCCTGGTCATCGCCCGCGAGCTTGGGTGCTAATAGGGGAGTGCAGATCCCGACAAGTCGGGATTGCCGGGAGTCTGAGGGTGTCCCTCAGAAAGCTTTTCCCCTTTGAGGGAGGGGCGGGGAGCGATGAGACCCCGGCGCATGTACAACGAGGTGGAGGGCATTGTGGAAAACTCTAGAACGGTAGCCATTCTCGGCGCGGCCAGAACTCCTATCGGCAGGCTCGTAGGCTCGCTGTCAGGAGTCGAGGCTACCGCTCTCGGCGCCACCGCCATCGGCGGAGCCCTTGAACGGTCGGGAGCTGACCCCGCCGACGTCGACTACGCCATCATGGGCAACGTACTCGGCGCGGGTCTGGGACAGGCGCCCGCGCGCCAGGCCGCTGTGGGGGGAGGACTCCCCTACACGTGTCCGGCGCTGACGGTCAACAAGGTGTGTGCGTCGGGCCTGATGGCGACGGTCCTGGCGGCCCAGATGATCCAGACCGGTGATGCCAGCGTCGCGGTCGCAGGCGGTATGGAGAGCATGAGCCGAGCCCCGCATATCCTCAAGGGGGGCCGCTCTCCGAAGAAGCTCGGCAATCTCGAGCTGACCGACACTATGATCGACGATGGGCTGTGGTGCTGCTTCAACGACCGTCCGATGGGCGACCTGGCCGAGGGGACCGCCACTGCCTTCGAGGTCAACAGGGAGGAGCAGGACCGGTTCGCCGTTGCGAGCCATCACAAGGCGATCCTGGCCGCTGAGACTGGGGCCTTCAGCAGCGAGATCGTCCCGGTGACGGTGAACGGGCGCAAGGGGCCGACGACGGTCGACGTCGACGAGGGGCCTCGATCCGACGCGTCTTTGGAGTCGCTGTCGAAGCTGAGACCGGCGTTCTCTCCGGCGAACTCGGTCACGCCGGGCAACTCGTCCCAGATCTCCGACGGCGCCGCGGCCGTGGTCGTCAGCAGCCCGGAAAGAGCCGCCGAGCTTGGCCTGGAGCCGATCGCCATGATCGACGACTACGTGTTCGTCGCCGACGACCCCGCCCGTCTCTTCGAGACGCCGGCGATGGCCGTCGACCGGCTCCTCAAGAAGGGCGGGCTGACACTCGCGGACATCGACATCCTGGAGGTGAACGAGGCCTTCGCCGCCCAGGTGCTGGCGAACGGCAGGGCGTTGGACTGGGACCCCGACAAGATCAACGTCAACGGAGGCGGCGTCGCTCTAGGCCATCCCATAGGCGCCAGCGGCGCGCGCATCCTGGTAACCCTGATCCATGCGATGAAGCAGCGTGGACTGGGGACCGGCGTGGCGGCCCTCTGCCACGGTGGCGGGGGCGGCATCGCGATGCGGGTAAGTCTCGTCTAGCGGGGCGATGAAGTATGGGGTGTGCAGAGGGGCGAAGCCCCCTTTGCCGGGAGTCTGAGGGTTTCCCTCAGATATCAATTGCCCGACCCCCTTCCTGGCCAGGAAGGGGGCCAGGGGGATGGTCGAAAGGGTGGGTTGCAAAACCCGCCAGTCCCATTTTGAAGCACCGAGGGGACGCATGAGCGACATTTCTTATACTCACGGTCCTTCCAGCTCCCCCCTGATAGGAAGCACCATCGGGGCGTACCTCGACCGGGTCACCGCAGAACATGGGTCCGCGGAGGCGGTGGTCTCGCTCAAGCAGGGGGTCCGCTACACCTACACGGAGCTTCATGAGGAGGTGGAGCGGGTGGCCCGCGCGCTCCTCGCTCATGGAGTTGAGAAGGGCGACAGGGTCGGCATCTGGAGCTCGAACAACGTCGAGTGGGTGCTGGTCCAGTACGCCACCGTGAAGATCGGCGCGATCCTGGTCAACATCAACCCAGCCTACCGGACACACGAGCTGAAGTACGTCCTGGACCAGTCCGGCGTGTCGCTGCTCATCGCCGCACCGGGCTTCAGGAAGACCGACTACACGGCGATGATCGAGGAGGTCCGGCCCGAGCTCCCGGAGCTGGGAGAGGTCGTGATCCTCGGCCCGGACGCGCCCGCCGGGATGGTCCCCTGGAGCCGGCTCCTCGACGGTGCGGAGGGCGGCGTCGACGAACTCAGAAAGCGGGAGTCGACCCTCGAGTTCGACGACCCGATCAACGTCCAGTACACCTCCGGCACGACGGGGTTCCCGAAGGGGGCCACCCTCTCGCACCACAACATCCTCAACAACGGCTATTACATCGGCGAACGGATGCGGCTGACCTCCGAGGACCGCGTCTGCCTCCCGGTCCCTTTTTACCACTGCTTCGGCATGGTGGGGGGCAGCCTGGCGTTCATGACCCACGGGGCGACGGTCGTCATCCCCGGGGAGGCGTTCGATGCGGAGACGTGCCTCCGGACCGTCCAGGAAGAGGCTTGCACCACGCTGTACGGCGTGCCGACCATGTTCATCGCGATGCTGGACCATCCTGAGTTCGATGCTTACCGGCTCGACAGCCTGAGAACGGGCATCATGGCGGGGGCGCCCTGTCCCGTCGAGGTGATGCGCAGGGTCATCGACCGGATGCACATGCCCGAGGTCACGATCGCCTACGGCATGACCGAGACGTCGCCGGTCTCCTTCCAGAGCGAGGTCGACGACGACATCGACGTCAGGGTCTCGACGGTCGGGTCGGTACATCCCCACGTCGAGGCCAAGATCATCGACCCGGAAACACGCCGGGTGGTCCGCAGGGGCACCGCCGGCGAGCTGTGCACCAGAGGATACCTGGTGATGCTCGGTTACTGGAACAACGAAGAGGCGACCAGGGAAGCGGTCGACGACGCAGGGTGGATGCACACCGGCGACCTCGCGGCGATGCGGGACGACGGCTACGTCAATATCGTCGGCCGGATCAAGGACATGATCATCCGGGGCGGAGAGAACGTCTATCCGCGGGAGATCGAGGAGTTCCTGTATACACATCCCGGCATCACGGAGGTCCAGGTCGTCGGCGTCCCCGACGTCAAGTACGGCGAGGCCGTGTGCGCGTGGGTTCAGCTCAAGGATGGGTCCGATTCGACCGAAGATGAGATCCGGGAGTACTGCCGGGGGAAGATCGCGACATTCAAGATTCCGCAATATGTGAAGATCACGAACGACTTCCCGATGACGGTGACCGGAAAGGTGCAGAAGTTCAAGATGCGGGAGGTGTCCATCGCCGAGCTCCACCTGGAGCAGGCGGCCGGGACCCGGACGGCGTGACGCCGTGTCCATCCACCGGCCATCCCGCGGAAACCTCGCCGGAACTCGCCTGGAGCGGCCCGAGCCGCCGGTGATATTCTATGTGCGATCGGATAGTCCATCGCCCATAGCCGAAGGTCGACTCCTCTACGCGAGAGTCCATGAGCAAACCCGTCGAGTCAGCGGCGACTGAAGGGGTCCAGGAGCGTCCCCTGCCATCGCCCGCGTTCGCCCACCCCAGCGAGCAGGAGTTTGCTCAGATCCTCGACTTCTACGGACTCCGCTGGGAGTACGAACCGCGCTCCTTCCCTCTGATCTGGGATGGCGACAAGGTCGTCGAGATGCTCACTCCCGACTTCTTCCTGCCCGACCTGGACCTGTACGTCGAGCTGACCACGATGAAGCAGAGCCTGGTCACCGCGAAGAACCGCAAGATACGGCATATGCGGGAGGTCCATCCCGAGGTCAACATCAAGCTCCTGTATCGCCGGGACTACCATCGCCTGCTGGCCAAGTACGGGTTCGGGCCTCTGGCGCAGGCTGAGGTCCGCGGGATCGACAGGGTTCTGCTGACGACGCAGCAGATAAGGCAGAGGGTGAAGCAGCTCGGTCGACAGATCTCCAAAGACTACAAAGGCAGCCAGCCGATACTCCTCGGCGTTCAGCGTGGAATGATCTGCTTCATGGCCGACCTGATGCGAGAGGTCTCCCTTCCCATCGGGATGGAGTTCATGACCGTCTCCCACTACGCCGGCGAGAACGGCTCTGGGGTCAGGATCACAAGGGACGTGGACATGGACCTTGCCGGGCAGGACGTCATTCTGGTCGAGGACATCGTCGACACCGGGATGACGCTGAACTACCTGATGCGGCACCTGTGGTCCAAGGAGCCTGCCACGGTGGAGGTCTGCACTCTGCTGGACAAGAGGGCGCGGAGGCTGGCCGAGGTGCCGATGCGCTACGTCGGGTTCGAGGTTCCCGACGAGTTCCTGGTGGGGTATGGGCTCGACTACCTGGAGAGGTACCGGAACCTGCCGTTCATCGGGGTGCTGAAGCCCGAGCCACCCAAGTAACGGGGCAAAGAAACACCCCAAGGAACTCTGCCTATCCGCTCTCCGCTCCCGGGCTCCCGCCGGCGAACCGGCCTCTTCCCTGTCGCCTAGAGCGTGCGACTCGGCCCCTTGGGGTACCTTAAACCATATCACTTTGAGATCGGGTTGTCAAGGATTTTGCCCCGAATCTCTCGAATTCGTCCGGGCCTCGTCCCACCCGCCCGCCCGAGGGGTGTTGAGGGACACCCCCAAAGCCCCGCGAAGGGGGCTCAGCCCCCTTCGAAACCCCCGTGGCTTGAATCGGAAGTCAGGACTGCTTGGAAAGATCGGGTTGCCAGTGTCATTCTGGGCGAAGCGAACAATCTGGGGAGGTGGGGCCGGAGTTTCCCTAACGATCGGAGAAGCGGCCGGCCCAAATCCTTCGACCCCCCGTTGGCGGGTTCAGGAGCTCAGGCGGGGTCGCCGACAGCTCGTTCCAGGGCCGCCTTCACGCCATCGGCGACGTGGGTGTACTCCTTGAGTACCTTCTTGCTGAGGAGGATGGTGGGCTTCGACGTGTCGCGGTAGTCGGTCCTGAGTGCGAGGCGTCCCAGGAACGGCAGATCCATCTCGCGGGCCAGCTCCTCGCCGGCTCCGGAGCCGAAGACGTCGCCGGAGAAGTTCTCGACTATCCCCAGAACGTCGACGTGGAGGGTGCGCATCATGTTGATGGAACGCATCGCGTCGATCTTGGCGAGCTCCTGCGGAGTGGTGACCACAACGAAGCCGTCCAGGTCCAGCGACTGCATCACGGTCAGGGGGGCGTCGGAGGTTCCCGGGGGAAGATCGAGGAACAGGTACTCCAGCTCGCCCCAGTCGGTCGCCTGGAGGAGCTGATTGATGGCGTTGTGGACCATCGGACCTCGCCAGATGATGGCCTCTTCCTCTTTCTTCTGGAAGAAGCCCATCGACATGACCTTTACGCCGAACCGCTCCGGCGGGAGCATCTTCTTCTCCTCGCTGGCCAGCGGCGCCTCGGCGATCTTCATCGCCCGCACGACGTTCGGACAGTCGATGTCCACGTCGAGGAGGCCGACCCGGGTCCCGTCCTGAGCGAACGTGGCCGCGAGGTTCACTGCAACCGTGGTCTTGCCGACGCCGCCCTTGCCGCTGTAGACGCCTACCTTGTACTTGATCTTCGACAGCGACTCTGCGAGCGCGCGCTTCTGCTCGAAGCTGCGCTTCATCGCCTCGATCTTGGCGCGCCCCTGGGCGGCCTGTTGGGGATTAACCTGTGGTTGAGTCATTCGGCGGGCTCAGTGCCGGCGGGGGCATCGCAAGGTCTCGCCGGCCGGCGGAGAGGGATTAGTCGAGGCCAAGAAGCTTCTTGCCGTCCTCGGTGATCATGTCGGGCGTCCAGGGAGGATCGTACACCATCTCGACGTTGACGTCCTCGACGTTCTCGATCTCGGCGAGGCGCCACTCGGCCTGCTGGGCAATGTAGGGTCCCATGCCGCACCCCGCGAAGGTGAGCGTCATCCTCACGGAGACGTCTCCCTCGTCGACCTCGACGCCGTAGACGAGGCCCAAGTCCACCACGTTTACCGGTATCTCCGGGTCGTAGACCTCTTTGAGGGCTTCCAGGACTTCCTCTTTGGTGATTGTCGCGGTTTCGGCCATCTAGCGCTCCTGTTCTCGATTCCGGACGGCTTCAGATGCACTTCCATTCTAGCGGCGGGTGCCGAGGGTGTCAATTTAGAAGTTTAGTTGCAAACATTGCGTTTTTGCCCGTGTCGGCGAGCGGCGAACATCCGTCTCGATGCGGGCTGAAAACCCGGGCAAACTTGACATAGGCCGTTCTGTGGTTAGAATCGAGCGGGGCCACGGGCGTTTTCGCCCGACCCGCCGGTCATAAATGAGGAGGAGCAATGCTGAGTGTGATACTAGCGGCTGGATGCGGTTCGCGTCTCTCCAGCCACAATGGACAGGTTCCCAAACTGCTGCTGCCCGTCGCGGGGCAAGCAATAATCGACCATACCTTGGAGGCGTTCAGCCGGGTGGGTGTAACGGAGGTGGCCATCGTCGTCGGCCATGAGGCACACACTCTGAAGGAGTGGGTCGGAGACGGTTCCCGGCATGGGATGCGGATTCAGTACGTCTTCAATCCCGATTACCGGATGGGAAACGCGCTCTCAGTCTACGCCGCCAGGTTCTTCACCGGTAACGAGCCGTTTATCCTCTCGATGGCCGATCACATGGTCTCGACCGACCTCCTGGAGTCCATGTTGGAGGACCGCTTGTCCACCAACATCCTGGCCGTCGACTTTGCCCCCTCACCTCGCGACGTGGACGAGGGCACCAGAGTTCTGGTCGGCGAGGACGGCATGGTCAGCCACATCGGCAAGGGCCTGACACCCTGGGACGGCATCGACGCCGGCGTATTTCGGCTGACTCCGGCGATCTTCGAGGCGATCGACGTCATGCACACCACGGAGACCGAATACCAGCTTAGCCAGGCCGTAAGGCAGATGATCGATCTCGGGAATCCGCTTGAGGCTCGTGACGTGTCGGAGTGCTACTGGCAGGACATCGATACGTTGGAAGACCTGAATATCGCACGAAGGGTTCTGACGGAATCGGCATAGAGGGCCTGCCGCAGGAAGGCCTCGTCTCACGGCATCTTAACAGGCGGCTATCCCGGCCAATGTCGAGGTTGCTGGCGAAGACGCCGGCGACTCCCAATCAGGTTTCCCTGGTGAGCTTCGCGATTGCCCTGGGCTCCCTCGGTCTCTTCCTGAGCGGCCACAATATATGGGCCGGGGTCGCGGCGCAGGCATCGTCCATCGTTGACGGGGCCGACGGCGATCTGGCGCGGCTTAAGAACATGTCCACACCCTTCGGCGGCTTCTTCGACGCCGTACTGGACCGCTATGCCGACGTCGCGATCCTGGCGGGTCTGGCCTACTGGTCCATCGAATCCGAGGAGTGGGTCTCTCCGACGCTCGTCGTGGCAGTCGGTCTGCTCGCGATCGTGGGCGCCCTTCTCGTGAGCTACACTCGGGCCCGCGTCGAGGCCTCGATGGGGATCTCATCGGGGATCTCATTCCCCGGACTCGCCGGAGCCCTGGCCACGAGAGATGCGCGGCTGCTGGCCGTCATGATCGGAGCCGTAGCCGGACAGGCATTTGCCACTCTGGCGCTACTGGCGCTACTGACTCATGCGCTCGTCGTGTGGCGGGTGGCGATCGTCCGAGGCGCTCCTGCTCCTGAGCCTAGCTTCAGCTCGGTGAAGGGGGCCGACGCGCACGAAGGCGACCTCTAGTCGGCGAGTACCTTACGAAGGTCGGTTACCTGATCCCTTAGCAGCGCGGCCTTTTCGAACTCCAGGGCACGGGCGGCGGACTTCATCTGCGACTCCAGGTCTTTGATGAGCCGCAGCAGATCGTCCTTGGGGATTTCTCCGTTGGTGACGTAGGGCGCCCTGGTCTCCGCGACGGCCCTGACCCGCTCGGTGATGTCGTGGACGGTCTTGCGGATGCCCTGCGGAGTGATGCCGTGCTCCCGGTTGTACGCGGCCTGGATCTCCCGGCGGCGCTCGGTCTCGTCGATCGCCTGCTTCATCGACTTGGTGACCACGTCGGCGTACATGATCACGCTGCCGTCGACGTGTCTGGCGGCCCGTCCGATGGTCTGGATCAGCGCGGTCGCCGACCGCAGGTAGCCCTCTTTGTCGGCATCCAGGATCGCGACCAGGCTCACCTCGGGGAGGTCCAGCCCCTCGCGCAGCAGGTTGATGCCCACGATGACGTCGTAGACGCCGAGCCGGAGGTCCCGAAGGATCTCGCTGCGCTCCAGGGTGTTGACCTCGGAGTGGAGGTGGTGCGTCTTGATCCCCACCTCCCTCAGATAGTCCGACAGCTCCTCCGCCATCCGCTTGGTCAGGGTAGTGATCAGCACTCTCTCGCCGCGGTCGACCCTCGTTCTGACCTGGTGGAGGAGATCGTCGATCTGCCCTGTCGTCGGCTTGACCTCGATGATCGGGTCGGTCAGGCCGGTGGGGCGGATCACCTGCTCGATCATCTGCTGGCTGTGCTCGTACTCGTACGGCCCGGGTGTCGCCGAGACGTAGATCGCCTGGTTGACGCGCTCTTCGAACTCGCCGAAGTTCAGCGGCCGGTTGTCCAGGGCCGAGGGGAGCCTGAAGCCGAACTCTACCAGCGTCTCCTTCCGCGACCGGTCGCCGCCGTGCATACCCCTGATCTGGGGGATGCTCATGTGCGACTCGTCGATGAAGAGGATGTAGTCCTCCGGAAGGTAGTGCATCAGGGTGTAGGGAGTGCTGCCCGGGGCGCGGCGCCCCAGGTGGCGCGAGTAGTTCTCGATGCCCCCGCAGTATCCGGCCTCTCGCATCATCTCTATGTCGTAGCGTGTTCGCGACTCCAGCCGCTGGGCCTCCAGGAGCTTGCCCCGCTCGTTCAGCTTGAGGAGCTCCTCCTGAAGCTCGATCTCGATGTCCTCGATCCCGATCCGCATCTTCTCCGCGGAGGTAACGAAGTGCTTGGCCGGGTATATCTCGAGCTCCTGCCGCTCGCCCAGAAGCTCCCCGGTGACCGGGTCTACGAGCACGATCCGCTCGACCTCGTCGCCCCAGAACTCGATACGAGCCCCGACCTCCTCGTAGGCCGGCAGAATCTCCAGGGTGTCGCCGCGGATCCTGAAACGGCCCCGCGCCAGGTCCATGTCGTTCCGCTCGTACTGCATGTCCACGAGCTGGCGCACCAGCCGGTTGCGACCACGCTTCTCGCCAACCGTAACGTGAGCAACGAAGGCCTGGTACTCCTCCGGCGAGCCGAGTCCGAAGATGCACGAGACGGAGGCGACGATAAGGACGTCCCGCCGGGTCAGCAGTGCGCGAGTGGCGGCGTGCCGGAGCTTGTCCAGCTCCTCGTTGACGTCCGCGTCCTTCTCGATATAGGTATCGGTTCTGGGGACGTAGGCCTCGGGCTGGTAGTAGTCGTAGTAGCTGACGAAGTACTCGACGGCGTTCTCGGGGAAGAACTCCTTGAACTCGGTGGCGAGCTGGGCGGCCAGCGTCTTGTTATGCGCGATGACGATGGCCGGGCGCTGCACCCTCTCGACCACGCAGGCCATGTTGAAGGTCTTGCCGCTGCCGGTGACCCCCATCAGGGTCTGGTGGCGCAGGCCGTCGTCCAGCCCCTTGACCAGGGCGTCGATGGCCTGGGGCTGGTCGCCCGTCGGCTTGAAGTCGGCCACTATCTTGAAGTCGGGCATCCTGTTTCTCACTGCGCCCTCTGCTGTAGCGGGCGCCTCTACACGTTAATTCTAGCAGGAACTGCCAAATGGGATCAGTGTCGGCCTCCCCTCCCCTTCAAAAAAGAGGAGGGTGTCTGAGGGGCACCCTCAGACACCCGGCAAGGGGGCTTCGCCCCCCTGCACACGCCTTCTTGGCCAGGATAGCGTTATCCGCCCGCCAGGTGCTCGAGCGCCAGCCGCACGCTCTCCTCGAGCGACACGCCGTCCCCCGGACCGACGGACGCCACGGCCTCTCTCGCCTCCGACGTCGAGTATCCCAGGGCGACCAGCGCGGCCACGACGTCCGAGGCTGCGCCGTCTCCCGCGGAGACCGCGATCTCCCACCCGAGCTTGTCCTTCAGATCGATGAGGATGCGGGCGGCGGTCTTCTTGCCCACCCCTGGGATGCCTTCGAAGGGGCCGGCGTCGCCGACGGCCACCGCGCGGGACAGTGTGTCTGCGTTCAGACCCGACAGGACGCTGAGGGCGACTCTCGGTCCGACTCCGTTCACGCCAATCAACGCGTCGAACGACTGCCTGTCCTCGTTGGTGAGGAAGCCGTAGAGCGAGATGCCGTCGTCTCTCACGATCAGGGTAGTGTACAGGCGGATGGAGTCGCCCGGCCGTCCCGCGCGCTCCACGGCGGAGGACGGGATGCTCACCCTGACGGTGATACCGCCGATCGAGACGTTGACCCAGTCCGGTCCCACGGATTCGACGGTGCCAGCAACTGACGTGATCATACGAACCTCAAAGAACCGTCAGCGTCGAGGCACGCTCGGCGCCGAGGTGGCAGATGGCCGCCGCTAGGGCATCGGCGGCGTCCGGCGGGATGTTCTCCGACCCCATTCCAAGCAGCACCGCGACCATCGCCTGAACCTGGTCCTTCGAGCTTGCGCCGTAATCGGTGACGGCCTGCTTGATCTGGCTCGGGGCGTAGGTCGCGATCTGGAGTCCGAACCTCGCGCCGACCATCATCGCCGCCGCCTGGGCATGACCGATGGCCATTGCCGACCGGATGTTACGGCCCGCGAAGGGCTGCTCGATCGCCATCGCCTCGGGGCGCCATTTCTCGACGACGTCGACCAGCCGCACGTAGATGTCGTGTAGCCGCTGGGGCACCGGCGCCGTTTTGGGAGGGCTGACCACCTCGAAATGCGCCAGGCTCAGAGCATCGTCCCGCCAGTCGACGACGCCGACGCCCATGTTGTAGGTTCCCGGGTCTATCCCAATAACGCGCACTGCGACCTCCAGGGTGTCACGGTCGTCAATCGGATGCGGGGCTCTGCTAGGGAGAGGGCCGTGGACGAGATTCTGTCAGGACTCCGCGCCGTACCTCTCGAGCGCCGAGTCGGGAAAATCGGCGTTGGAGAAGACCCGCTGGACATCGTCGAGCTCCTCGAGCTGGTCCAGCAGGCGGAGCGTGCGCAGGGCGGTGGACTCGTCCAGCTCTATGGTGTTCTTGGGCATCATGGCGACCTCGGACGAGGTGATCGACGCGTCCCGCTTGGAGAGGGTGCGCCGCACCTCCTCCATCTCCCCGGGCGCCGAATATACCTGCAGAACGGAGTCGAAGGTCTCGAAGTCCTCGGCTCCGGCGTCGATGGCGGCCATCGCCAGCTCCTCGGCGGTCTCGGGCGGGGCATCTACGACGACGACCCCGCGCGACTCGAACTGCCAGATGACGGCGCCGGCCTCGGCCAGGTTCCCGCCCGCCTTGGAGAAGGTCGCTCGCACGTCCGAGGCGGTCCGGTTGCGGTTGTCGGTTAGGGCCTCGCACAGGATGGCGGCGCCGCCGGGAGCATAGCCCTCGTAGATGACCTCGGCCATCTGGTCGCCGTCCGCCCCCTCGCCGCTGGCCTTCTTGATGGCGCGGTCGACGTTGTCGGCCGGCATGTTGTTGTCCCGGGCCTTCTGGATGGCCAGCCGCAGGCGGATGTTACCGTTGCGGTCCGCCCCGCCCTGCCGAACGGCGACGACGATCTCCTTCGCAAGCTTCGTGAATAGCTGCCCGCGCTTGGCGTCAGTCGCGCCCTTGGCCCTCTTGATCGTCGACCATTTCGAGTGGCCGGACACAGGCACTCCTATCCGATAGACCGGGTGTTCGGCACAATTTTAGCATGAGGTCAATGGAGGGTCAAAGGAGCCTTATTCAAAACTCAAGGAGGTGGCTTTGACCGAAAAGCTAAACGAAGTTCAAGGCCCAACTGAGGAGAGAGTGAGGGAGATCGTGAGGGAGGAGATTCGCGAATGGTGGTTTACTGTGGGGTGTGCAGATCCCGACGAGTCGGGATTGCCGGGAGTCTGAGGGTTTCCCTCAGATATGATCTTTCCCCCCTTCCTGGCCTTCTTCAAACTCAAATGGAATGACTTCCGCGTTACCGGGCCTTGACCACCAACCGCCAGCCTGCGATTATCGATCCCTACACCCGACGGCGGGGAATCGGACTGCAAGCTGGGGAAATGTAGATGGCGCTCCGAAGAGGAGTCAGAGAGACGCTGAGGGGATGGCGGCGGGATACGTATCTCGGCGTCAAACGGAACGGCGCACTGGGCTGGGTCACCACCGGCTTGTGGCTCATCATCGCGCTGACGCTGCTGGTCGCCACGCTGACGAACCTGCTGTCCGAGCCGCCACTCAACGACCGGGTCGCCTGGGATCTTGTCAACGACGGCCTGAGGCTGGGCAATCAGCTGCAAGAGGAGGAGGCGGTGGCGGTCTACGACGAGGCGGTGGAACGGTTCTCCGGAGCTCGCAACCTAAAGGAACAGGTCGCCGCCGCCCTGATCTACAAGGGCCTCACATTGGAGCGTCTGGGGCGGAACGAGGAGGCCGTGGCGGCCTACGAAGACCTGGTCGCTCGCTTCGACGGCGAAGCCGAGCCGGTCCTCCGGGAGCAGATCGCCAGGGCCCTGAATTACCAGGGGCTGGCGCTCGGGCGGCTCGAGCGGGCGCCGGACGCGGTCGTTGCGTATGACCGGGTCGTCGAGCGCTTCGAAGAGGCGGTCAGTCCCGTCCTCAGGGAGCAGGTGGCCATGGCCCTGGTCTACAAGGGCGTGGAGCTCGGCCGCCTCGGCCGATACGACGAGGCGGTCGCGGTCTTCGACCAGGTTCTGGAGCGGTTCGGCGATGCCGCCGAGCCCAAGCTGCGCCGGCAGGTCGCCACAGCGATCGACTTCCGGGAAGAGGCTCTCCGAGGGAACTGAAACCGGCTGCTGCCCGCGCTCCCGGCGCTAGAGAAGCCCGTCCGGCAGATCGACGACCATCTTGCCACCGTCGACGTCCACCTCTACCACCACGCTCTCCAGGGCGGGTATGAGCACCTCACCGCCACCTGTCCTGGCCACGACGTAGACGTCGTTGCTGCCGGTGGCCAGAACCTCCTTCACCTGACCCAGAGACTCGCCGTCGACGGTCCAAACGCCGAGCCCGACGATCTGGTACTGGTAGTAGGAGCCGTCGGGTAGGGGGCGGACATCGTCGCCGGGAACTGTAACGAGCTTGCCCAGGTGAGAGTCGGCCTCGGTCCGGTCGCTTACGAGGTCGAGCTTGATGATGAATCCTCGTCTGCTGGCCCGAGAGCTTTCGACGCGGGCCGGGCGCCCGTCGAGATTGAGAGTGCTTCCGGGGGAGAACCTGTCGGGGAAGTCGGTCAGCGACTCGATGACGAGGTCCCCGCGGAGGCCCCACGAGCCTTTGATCCTGCCGACGGCGATCTCGTCCGAGTCCGGGGGAGTGTCCTGGCTGTGGCCGGTAGTCTGGTCGCTCAAATCTGGGGTGAAGTGGGGGCGGGAAGTCTGGCCCCGAAGGTTCTAGACGATGTCCAGCAGCACCCGTGTGCCTTGCTTGACCGCGGCGACCCTGAGGAGGACTCTGATCGACTGGGCGACCCGCCCTCGCCGTCCGATTATCTTGCCCTTGTCCTCTGGGGCCACCTCGACCTTGAAGACGATCCGCCCGTCCTCGTGCTCCTCTGTGACCACCACGTCGTCGGGCTGTGTGACGATCGACCTGGCGATGTACTCGACCAGCTCTTTCATGCTTCCTTGACTCTTTCGAGAGTTCCAAGCTTCTTGAGCATGTGCTCGACCGCCTCGGACGGCTGAGCGCCGTGCCGCAGCCACTTCAGCGCCTTGTCTTCGTCCAGTACGACGGTCGGCGGGTCGGTCCGCGGGTTGTAGTGACCGAGGTGGTCGACGAACGCACCGTCACGCTTGGAGCGGGCCTCGGTCACGATGATACGATAGCTGGGCTGTTTCTTCGCGCCCACACGTTTGAGTCGGATCTTCAGCACGTCTCACCAGTTTCGGTATATATTCTACTAGTCAACTGCCAAATCTTAGCTCGCGTACAGGACCGTTGTCAACGGGACCGGAGCGACCGCGGCGCCGGAAATCACGGTCGATTCGGGGCCGGCGCCCTGGCAGGATCGGACCCCGAGCCGGCGTCTCGAAATTCCTGGGACGCCACCTTTACGGGCCAAGGGTGCCCTGTGATATAATCCCGTTGTCGTACTAGCGTTCTAATTTTCCAGTCCGGTCATCCGGTGGCTCGCCGAGTCTGCCGGGAGGCCGTAAGTGACACGATCCCCCGAGGTATTTGCGTAATGAAAGTGGTGTTCCTTGAAGACGTGGAGGGGGTGGCACTGGGCGGCGACGTCAAGAACGTCAAGAACGGATTCGCCCGAAACTATCTCCTCCCGAAACAGTTGGCCGTTCTGGCCACCCCGGACGCGCTCCAGCGGATCGACCGGCTGAAGGTCCGGGCCGAAGGGGAGAGGCTGAAGACCCTGACCGACATGAGGGAGCTTGCCGGCCTGATCGCCGGGAAGCAGGTCACGGTAGCCATGAGGGCCGGGGCCAGCGGCCGTCTCTACGGCTCAGTGACCAACGCGGCCGTCGCCGAGGAGCTTTCCAAGCTGACCGACCGAGAGATCGACCGGCGGACTGTCGTCATCGACGAGCCGATACGCCAGGTCGGTGTCTTCGAGGTCGACGTCAGGCTGCACTCAGAGGTCGACGCCAAGATAAGCCTGATCGTTTACCCCGAGGGCACCGACCCGATGGCGGTCATCGAGGCCCGCGACGCCGCCGAGGCCGAGGCGGCCGAGGCAGAGGCCAAGCCGGATTCCGATGAGGGCGCGGACGAGGAGCCTGTCCAGACGGAGGCCGCGGCAGAGACCGCGGTGGCCGAGGACGACCCGTCAGACGACAAGGCGGCCGAGGACGAGTCGTCAGAAGAGGACGCGACCGAAGACGAGCCTTCGGATACCGACGGGGACGAGGCCGACCCGTCGGAGGAATCGGCGGAGGAGCCCAAAGAGGGCGAGTAGACCACTCTTCGGCTCACACTCACGGGCTACCTGCCGCTGAGCGGGCGAGGATGCCCGCCGTGGTTCGGTAGGCTCACCACGAACGGCAAATCGGTATCGTCCCGTTCAGCCTGAGCTTGTCGAAGGCCCAGCCTCTCGTCAGGTGTTCCTGGTACGGCACGCTATGGAAGGACCCTTCACTTGTACGCTGAACGACTGCTCCCGCACGACGTAGACGCCGAGGAGTCGGTCGTCGGCTCCATCCTCATCGACGGCCAGTCGATCGTCAGGGTCAGCTCCTTTTTGAAGGCTGCCGACTTCTACCTGGCCAAGAACCGCTGGTCTTTCGAGGCCTGCCTGTCCCTCTTCGAACGCGGCGAGGCGATCAACCAGGTCACCGTCGCTCACGAGCTTTCTCTGAGAGAGCAGCTCGAGGAGATCGGTGGCACCGCGTACCTCTCCCACCTGGTCCGCTCGGTGCCCACCTCGGTACATATCGAACACTACGGGCTGATCGTCCAAAGGACGTCGGTGATGCGCCAGCTAATCGGCGCCGCCGGGGACATCGCCACGCTCGGGTACGAAGGCACCAACGACGTCGAGGTGTCGTTGGACCGGGCGGAGGAGCTGCTCTTCCGCATTCGGAGCGGCCGGGGGACACGCGACTTCGTCCACCTGAGGCAGGTCCTGGACGCGTACATGGAGGAGACTCCCACCATGGACGCGAATCGGGACCGGTTTCTCGCGCCGGTGCCCACCGGATTCGCCGATCTGGATCGTCTGCTGGGCAACGGGCTTCAGCGGTCGGACATGATCGTGCTGGCCGCGCGTCCAAGCCTGGGCAAGAGCACCCTGGCCATCAACATAGCGAGGCACGCCGCCGGGCAGGGGGCTGTCGTCGGGATGTTCAGCCTGGAGATGAGCCGCGAGCAGATCGCGCTGCGGCTTCTGTCCAGCGAGGCCAACGTCAACAGCTACCATCTGCGCATGGGCATGGTCAACGAGGCCGAGCACAGGCGCGAGCTCGACGCCATCGGCACCCTCTCGGAGCTCCCGATCTACATCGACGACACTCCGATCCAGGGGATCGTGGAGATGCGTGGGAAGGCCCGCAGGCTCCAGGCCGAGCGCGGGCTCGACTTCATCGTCGTCGACTACCTCCAGCTCATCGGGGGCGTGAGCGGCAGACCCGACAACAGGGTGCAGGAGATGGGAGAGATATCGCGCTCGCTCAAGGGGCTGGCCCGCGACCTCGACATCCCGGTGCTCGCGTGCTCCCAGCTGAGCCGGGCGGTCGAGCAGAGACCATCCCACCGGCCGATGCTGTCCGACCTTCGGGAGAGCGGCAGCATCGAGCAGGACGCCGACGTGGTGGCGTTCATATACCGCGATGACGTGTACACCACCCGCGAGGAGTGGGAGCGGCGAAACCCCAGTGCGGCCTATCCGCAGAACGTTGCCGAGATCATCATCGCGAAGCACAGGAACGGTCCGGTGGACACGATATCCCTCTACTTCCGCAGCGAGGTAGCCAGGTTCGAGAGTCCGGAGCAGCCGGCCCGGACAAGAGAGTTCGCTTAGTCCATGAGCTATCCCGGCTTCCCTTCCAGGGTCCGATATACGCCGGTCCCCAACCCCCTGTTCGGACCGATTCTCGAGCAGATCGACGGTCTGGCCGAGCTGAAGTGCACGTTGCGGGTGATCTGGCTGCTTCACCAGAAACGGGGGTTTCCCAGGTTCGTCAGCCTTGGAGACGTGTTGGCCGACCGGACACTGCTGAATGGCATGGGTCCTGGGGGCGGGCGCTCGGAAATCGAGGCCGCCCTCGACAGCGCGGTCCGACGAGGCACCCTGGTGAGCGGGACCCTCAGGCGCGACGGCGTGGAGGAGCGTAGGTACGCCCTCAACACGGAGGCCGATCGGAGGGCGCTGGCCAAGGTCGCCGAGGGTGACTTCCCCGCACAGTCGGCATCGATCCCGGAGACGCCGGAGCCGGTCGCCGACCGCCCGAACATCTTCGCGCTTTACGAGGACAACATCGGCAGCCTCAGTCCGATGATCGCCGAGGAGCTGAAGGAGGCCGAGCAGCTCTACCCGGCAAGCTGGCTGGAGGACGCTTTCAGAGAGGCCGTCGGCCAGAACAAGCGAAGCTGGCGGTACATCGCCCGGATCCTCGAACGCTGGGACCGGGAGGGCAGGAGCAATGGAAGAGCTAGGGGACATACTAAAAAGGCTGGCCGCTTCTAGGCCCGAGACGAACGGCGAGATGGCCGGCCGGTATCCGGAGGCCGAGACCGCACCCGCCTGCGACACCTGCGGCGGACGGGGATGGTTCACGCGCGACGTCCCGGTCGGGCATCCGGAGTTCGGCGCGGTAGCCCCGTGCGACTGCCAGCGAGAAAACGTCGAGGAGGAGCGGTCCAGGAGGCTGCTGAGATACAGCAACCTGGGACACCTCACGCGCTTCACCTTCGACTCGCTGCGTCCGGAGGGACGGGGCGCGAATCCGGAGGATCACCGGCTGTTCGGCCTGGCTTACGAGGCCGCGACCGCCTTCAGCGATAATCCGGCCGGGTGGCTGGCGTTCACCGGGCCTCACGGCTCCGGCAAGACACACCTCGCGGCGGCCATCGCCAACAGGTGCATCGAGAGGGGGCACGTCGCCTTCTTCGTCCATGTTCCGGACCTGCTGGACCACCTGCGCGCCAGCTTCGCGCCGAGCAGCGAAATCTCGTACAGCGATCTCTTCGACCAGGTGCGGAATACTCCTCTGCTTGTACTCGACGGCCTAGGCAGTCACGCCTCGACGCCGTGGGCGCTCGAGAAGCTCCAGCAGATCTTCAACCACCGGTACGGGGGCGACCTCCCGACGGTCGTCACGACCGCGTGTGAGCTCGACGAGCTGGACCCCTACCTGCGCAGCCGGCTGCAGACGGAGGGGCTGAGCCGGGTGTTTCCGGTTCAGAGCCGAGACGCCGGGCGGGCGAGCCGCATCGGCCGAATCCCCGACGAGCTGCTCCGGAGGATGACCTTTGATGCCTTCGACGTGAGGGGCAACAGCCCGACGAGCAAACAGCGCAGCAGCCTCGAGGGTGCCCTCCGGTTTGCCAAGAACTACGCGGCCGATCCCCACGGCTGGGTCACTCTGTCGGGCGAGACGGGGGTCGGCAAGACCCACCTGGCCGTCGCCATCGCGGTCGAGCAGATGAAACAGGGCCATCCGGTCATGTTTGCGTTCGTCCCCGACCTGCTGGACCATCTCCGGCAGACGTACAGCCGGGACAGCCGGGTCACGTACGATGCCGCCTTCGACGAGATCAAGAACGCGCCGCTCCTGATCCTGGACGACCTGAGGGAGCTGGACCCGACCGTCTGGGCCTTCGAGAAGCTCTACCAGATCGTCGTCTACCGGCACAATGCCGGGCTGCCGACGGTGATAACCAGCACGATCGACTTCGCCGACCGGCACGAGCACTCCGGCCCGATCAGCTCCCGGGTCCGGGACACCAGCATCGGCGAGCTGCTCGTGATCGACGCCCCAGACTACCGCAGCAAGGAGAGCAGCCGTCGAGGGTCGACCCGAAGAGCGCCGGAGCGCCGACGCGGCGCCCAACGCTAGAGGAATGGACCTTGCGGACTGCGTCTTCTGCGGGATAGTCGCACGGCAGCTACCCGCGCACATCCGCTACGAGGACGATGAGCTGATCGTGTTCGACAACCGGCTCACCGTCGTGCCAGTGATGCTCCTGGTCGTCCCCAAGCGGCATCTGACGCAATCGGAGCTATGGAGCGACAGTCCGCTTCTCTCCCGGATCGGCCCGCTGGCGGTCAGGCTGGGCCGGCAGTACTCACCCGACGGCTTTCGCGTCCTCTCTAACTTCGGCGACGACGGGCTTCAGACGGTCATGCACGGACACGTCCACGTGATCGGGGGAGTGCGGCTGGGGTTGTACGTCTAGTCGAAGGTGATCACGCTGCGGGCGAAGTGAAGTCCCCTTGCTCGCCTCCTCACCCGCGCGGGGGAGGGAGATTGAGGAGACGACATCCACCCATCGAGCGGAGCCTCGATGCTATACTTGGGGGCTGAGACGCCGCCGCCAATTCGGGCGCTGCGAGACAGACATGGCCACCGACATCAAAGCTAAGAAAGAGTCAATCAGCGAACGGGACCGGGCGCTGCTGGCGATCCAGGACCGCGTGCTCTGGCTGTCGATCAACATGATCCATCACGCGAACCAGATCCGCCCGGACCCGGACGGGTTCAAGGTGGGCGGGCACCAGGCTTCCAGCTCCTCCGTCGTCACGCTGCTGACCTCTCTGTACTTCGACTTCATGAGGGCAGGGGACAGGGTCTCGATCAAGCCCCACGCCTCCCCGGTCTTCCATGCGATCCAGTACCTGTTGGGCAATCTGGATGTCAAGTACCTGGAGACCCTGCGTGCGCTGCACGGGCTCCAGGCCTATCCCAGCAGCACCAAGGACCCGGACCCGGTGGACTTCTCGACGGGGTCTGTCGGTCTCGGAGCCGTCGCACCCAACTTCGCCGCCCTCGTCGAGGAGTACACGCGGACCCACCTGTCCTCCCGCAACAGCGGCGGGCACAGGTACGTCAGCCTGGTCGGAGACGCCGAGCTGGACGAGGGCTCGATATGGGAGGCGATCGCCGAGCCCGCCTTCGCCGGACTGAGCAACATCATCTGGATGGTCGACCTGAACCGGCAGAGTCTCGATCGAGTCATCCCCGGCATCAGGGTCCAGGTGTGGCGCGAGATGTTCGGGGCGAACGGGTGGAAGGTAATCGACGCCAAGTACGGAAAGCGGCTTCACGCCGCCTACGCCGAGCCCAACGGGGAGCTGCTGCGCCAGGCGATCGACGACATGCCCTACCACGTCTACCAGAGGCTGCTCCGCATCTCCCCGGAGGCCCTTCGCGAGTGGCTGCCCCGCACCAGTCCGCACCCCGACGATCTCGCTAGGCTCGTCGGCCGGTGGGACGACCGGGAGCTGCAGGACCTGATCGGCAATCTGGGAGGCCATGACTTCCCGACGCTTCGCGAGGCACTTGCGGAGGCCGATGAACACGACGGGCCGAGCGTGGTCTTCGGATACACCCACAAGGGCTGGAGGCTTCCCTCGATCGGAGATCCCCAGAACCACTCGGTACTCCTCACCGGCGTGCAGATGGAGGAGCTCAGGACCAGGCTCGGCATATCGGATGAGGAGCCCTGGCCGGACCTCGATCCGGATAGCCGTGAGAGCAAGCTGCGGGACGAGGTCCGATCACGATTGTACCCGGGCTCCTCGCCGCAGGATGCGGCTCCGGCTGACTTCCCGATACCCACCGGGTTCGGCAGGGACTACCGGGGCAAGACGTCCACTCAGCAGACGTTCGGCCTCTTCCTGACCGAGATCGGCCGCAACATTCCGGACGTCGCCCAGCGGGTGGTGACCGTAAGCCCGGACGTCGCCAGCTCCACCAACCTGGGCGGATGGATCAACAAGGTCGGAGTCTGGGCACGAGCCGACATCGACCCGATGCCGGAGGAGGACACCGTCAGGGCGCTGAACTGGCAGGAGTCGCCCCAGGGGCAGCATCTGGAGCTGGGCATCTCCGAGAACAATCTGTTCATGCTGCTGGGTCAGCTCGGGCTCTCTTACGAGTCGCAGGGCGAGATGCTGTTCCCCATCGGGACGCTTTACGACCCGTTCGTGCGGCGCGGCCTGGACGCCCTCTTCTATGGCGTGTACTCGGGCGCCAGGTTCATCTTCGCCGGCACGCCGTCGGGCATCAGCCTGGGGCCGGAGGGCGGAGCCCATCAGTCGCTGATCACGCCGTCGATCGGTACGGAGCTCCCCGACGTTGCCTTCTACGAGCCTTGCTTCGGGCAGGAGGTCGAGTGGATCATGCTGGCGGCGCTCGACAGGGTCCGGCGGCGGGAGAGGTCAACCTACGTCCGCCTCACGACCAAGCGAGTCGACCAGGGCCTGTTCCGTCTACCCGACGATCCTGCCGGCGGGGAGCGGCTCCGCAAGCAGGTGCTGTATGGGGCCTACAGGCTGGTTGACCGCAGCGCCCATCCCGACTACGAGCCGGGATCGAACGTCGTCCATGTAATCGCATGCGGGGCGATGGTTCCGGAAGCCGTCGAGGCGGGAGACCGGCTGGAGGAAGAGGGGATCCTGGCTAACGTGGTCAACGTCACCGGACCGGGACCGCTGTACAGGCACTTCCAGGGGACGGTTCGTGCCACGATGAAGGGTGAGGGCTCTTCCGGCGGCTTCTTCGAGGACGTCATCCCGGCCGCCGAGCGTGCGGCCCCGCTGGTGACGCTCGCCGACGCTCACCCGCACTCTCTGGCCTGGCTGGGTGGGGCGCTGGGCACGAGTGTCTTCCCGCTCGGCGTCTCGGGCTTCGGCCAGTCGGGCAGCCCGTCCGAGCTATACAGAGAGTACGAGATAGACGCCTCCAGCGTCGTCGCGGCCTGCTTCGGCGCACTGGGGCTGTAGCGGCGGGCCGACCCGCAGAGAACCCGAAGCCAATAGCCGGCTGACGAAGAATGGGGAGGCCAGATCCCGACAAGTCGGGATTGCTGGTCCTTCCGCGGAAGGATGAGGGTCTCCCTCAGATAAGAGCTTTCCCCCTTTTTTTGCCAAGGACGTGGCGTCGGGATGGCTGAAAACGTGTTTCAGCACCCCAATAGGAGCGAGCATGGCCTGCAGTCAGTGCCGAGGTATCGAGAGCTTCTTCGACGAGCGGGAGGCCCGGAGGAAGCTCACCAGCTACCGGAAGAAGGGACCGCCAAAGACGACGCAGATGCTCGTCGATGCCATAAGCGCGGAAGGTGTCGAGGGGAAGACGCTGATCGACGTCGGCGGTGGGGTCGGCGTCGTTCAGCATGAGCTTCTAAAGGCCGGCGTAAAGAGCGTGGTCAGTGCGGAAGCTGCAACTGCCTACGCGAAAGCAGCCAAGGATGAGGCGCAGAGGCAGGGCACCGTGGATCGAGTGGACTACCGGCTCGGCGACTTCGTCGACATCGCGCCCGATATCGAGCCCGCCGACATCGTCACGCTCGACCGGGTCATCTGCTGCTATCATGATGTCGAAAGGCTGGTGGGGCTCTCAGCATCCAGGGCGAAGCGCCTGTACGGCCTGGTATACCCTCATGACAACTGGATCTTCAGGGTCGCCTTCCGCTTCATGAACCTCGCCTTTTGGCTACAGCGGAGCCCGTTTCGAGTGTACGTGCACGCCGACGCGGTCGTGGACGCGCTGCTCCAGGCGAACGGACTTCGGCAAAGCCTCCGCCGCAGTACCTTGCTCTGGCAGGTGGTGGTCTACACACGGGGCTAGTGGCGGCCCAGGCTAACCGGCCTTGCGGGCGGCGGGCTTCTTCCTCCCACGCGACTTGGAGGCATCTCCGGCGCCGGCCTCGCGGCCATCGGCGCTGGAGGCCCGCTTCGTCGCCTTGACGCTGGCCTTCAGGGCGTCCATCAGGTCGATTATCTTGCCGCCGGTGGGAGACGGAGCCGCGATCAGCGGCTCGGCCGCCCCGAGCTTTGCCTCGATCGTCCGCTCCAGGGTCGACCGGTACTCGTCGCTGTACTGCTCGGGCTCGAACGGGCCCGTGAGCTGATCGATCAGGGTGGTGGCCATTGCCATCTCCTGATCGCTAACGGCCGCCTCCTCGTCGGGGAGGTCGAGCTCGGCCATCGACCTGATCTCATCGGAGTAGAACATGGTCGCCATCGCCAGAGCGCCCTCGTACGGCCTGAGGCAGCACAGATGCTCCTTCTGCCGGATAGAGACTTTCGCGATGGCGACCCGGCTTGTGCTCTCCAACGCCCGCTTGAGCAGATAGAACGGCTTCTGGCCCACGGGCTCCGGCTCCAGCACGTACGCCTTCTCGAAGAAGACCGGGTCGATGTCCGAGAGCTGAATGAAGCGCGCAATCTCGATCGTATGGATCGACGGCACCGGCAGGTCCTCGAAGTCCGACGGCTCCATGACGACGTACTGGTCCTTCGTGTACTCGTAGCCCCTCACGATCTCGTCCTGATCGACGATCGTCTCGTGGAACGGGCAGTGCTTCTTCTGCCGGATGCGGTTGTGGCAGGTGCTGTGGAGCTGCACGAACGAGATGTCTTTGCTCTGGGTGGCAGGGTAGAGCCTGATCGGTATGACGACCATACCGAAGCTTATGGCGCCCTTCCAGATCGCTCTGGGTGCCACGGTTCACCTCCTCCTCGGTCTGCGCGTGCCGGCTCGGGGGGCCAGCTCTCCTCAATGTTGGTCGAGTGTAGCCGCGAAGGGTGTATACTAGGCCACCCGCCTCGTCACTTCAAGGAACGCCGGGTTGCTTAAAGGTCGTTTCTGGTTCCGTCCAGCCACTTTGGACGACCGAGCTCCCGGTTAGGCCAGACGACGAGGAGGACACCCGCGATTACCGTGCCCCACCTCCTGGGAGGGGAGGGGGAGTAGGATCTGAGGATCTGAGGGACACCCTCATCCTTCCGCCGAAGGACCGGCGATCCCGACTTGTCGGGATCTGCACCCCCGTTGTTCTCCGTTCACGCAGGCGTCATTCAGCCGACTCCAGCAGGCGGCTCAGGTCGTGCTTGGACTCGAGGATCCCGGCCCACAGGTCTCCCAGCTCGGCTACCCTGTCGGGGACGGTATCGATCGTGAAGTCTGTTGGGTATATCTTGTCCAGCTCGTCCCAACGCAGGGGCGTCGAGACCGGCGCGCCCGGCAGAGGCCGGAGCGAGTAGATCGATGCCGTGTTCTTGCCCCGGACGTTCTGGTTGTGGTCCAGGAAGATTCTCTCCCCACGCTTGCTCACCGTCCACTCCATGGTGACGTCCTGGGGCCGGTGCTGCATGAGGAAGCGTCCGACCAGCTCGCAGGTCTTGCGGGCGACGGAGTAGTCGTACCGGCGGACGATCGGGACGTAGATGTGGAGCCCGGTCTTCCCCGACGTCTTCAGGAACGACGACAGGGAGAGCTGGTCCAGGATGTCCTTGAGGGCGTACGCCACCTCCACCACCTTGGCGAACGCCCGGCGGTTGAGCTCCGGCTCGCCGCCCGGCTTCTCGCTCCCGGAGTAGATGTAGGGATCCAGGTCGAACGCGATGAAGTCGGGATAGTTCAGCACGCTTGCCTCAAGCTCCTCCCCTGAGCCGGTGAACGTCGTGCCGAGGTGGCCCGCCTCAGACTCGCGCACGGTGCGGGACAGCCAGGGATGGAGCTCGATGTCCGCGATCTGGGCCAGCCAGATGAGCGTTGGGAGGTTGTTGGCCATGATGTACTCTACGTCGCCCTCGTTATGCGACGAAAAGAGGCGAACGGTTTCGACAAACTCGGGTAGCTTGTGGCCCCAGTGCTTCTGGTAGAAACTCTCGCCGTGTATCCCGTCGGGGTAGCGGGTCAGCGTGATCGGCCGGCCCCTCAGGTGGGGCAGCACGACGGGCCCCATTCGCGCGTAGAAGCGGATCATGTCCCTCTTGGTGACCGCCGGCCGGCTGTCTGTCGCGGGCCAGAGCTCCTTCCCAAGATTGGTGACTTTCAGACGGTGGCCGGCTATCTCCAGCGTCAGGTCTTCTTGTTTGCTCGATAGCTGGCTCAGCGTGTCTGTGACCTTCCGCAGAAGATCGTCGGGCTCCGGCTCCGAAGCCGGAGATTCCACGGAGATGGCGGCCTCTTCGGACTCCCTGCGCACCGAGCGTGGGTCGATGTCGGAGCGCAGGCCGAGGAACACTGGCGCCCTCAGGCGGTCCTCACCGGTCCACTGTGCGAATTTCACCTGGGCCACGAGCTTCGGACGCACCCACTGTGCGTCGAGCTTGTCCAGCTCCGCGTCGGGAAGGAACGGCGGCCGCCTCGCCTTGAGGCCGCGCAGGCGGTCCGAGAGGTCTTCAAGCGTGGAGCCGTCGAAGCCGCTGCCGACCCTTCCGGCGTAGCGTAGCTTACCGTCCTCGTAGTACCCGACCAGGAGCGCACCGAACGTCGATTCGCGAGCCCCCGAGCCTGCCGTGTACCCCCCGACGACGAGCTCCTGGGACTGTTCCGCCTTCACCTTGAGCCACGAGCGGGCCCTGACCCCAGGCTCGTATCGGCCGTCCTTCCGCTTGGCTACCATCCCCTCCAGGCCCAGCTCCACCGCGGCGTCAAAGAAGCGCTCTCCGTCGGCTTCAACATGCTCTACTAGTTGAACCGCGTCGCCTGGGATCAAAACACTCGACAGCAGAGCCTTGCGCTGGGACAGCGGGAGCTTCTGGATGTTCCTGCCGTTCAGGTGAAGCAGATCGAACGGGTAGTAGACGATCGGTGCCGAGCCGTCCGACCGGCGCCTCCGGCCCTTCTCGTCGATGCCGCTGCTCTGCTGCAGAAGGCCGAAGCTCGGCAGTCCGCGCTCGTCGAGGGCGACGACCTCCCCGTCCAGCACGAGCTCCTCCTCCGGCTGGGACTGCAGCTCCTCGACGACGCCTGGGAAGTGCTCCGTCAGGTCGATCGCATTCCGGCTGCGCAGCGTGACCCGGCCCCTCTGGACGAACGCGAGGACCCGAAACCCGTCGAGCTTGGGCTCGAAGAGCCAGTCGGGGTGAGAGAAGGGCTGGCGTCCGATGCGGGCAAGCGCAGGCTTCAGTTTGGAAGGGAACGAGCCGGGCCGTCCCATGTCCGACCTCGCCGCGCGGGAGAGGTCGGGGAGCCGGCCCGCCTTGAGCTCTGCTATCGTCAGCCCCGACACCACCGACCGGTCGTCTTCGAGGATGTCGCGGTCGGGATCGGCGTACCCGTCTCGGTGCTTGATTAGCAGCCAGTCCCTGGGACCGCGAGCGGTCTTGACCAGGGTCCAGGAGCCTCGCATCTTCCGGCCCCGGAGCGCGAACGACAGCTTGCCGTCCTCCAGCCCCTGGAGCATCCGCTCCTCGGCCTCCTCGCGATTGTTGAAAGAGAGGCGGCCACCCTCGTCGGGGGAGTAGACTCCCGCGTCCCAGACGATCACCTGTCCGGCGCCGTAGTTGCCGTGGCCGATGACGCCCTCGAAGCCGGCGTAGTCGAGAGGGTGGTCCTCGACCATCACGGCCAACCGCTTATCGTGGGGGTCCAGGGACGGGCCCTTGGGGACGGGCCACGACTTGAGGACGCCGTCGATCTCTAGCCGGACGTCGTAGTGGAGGCGGCGGGCGGCGTGCTTTTGGACAACGAAAGTGAGAGCACCCCATCGAGACGCTTCAGGCGCCGGCGCCGGCTCCCGCGTCCCGGCGAAATCCCGTTTTTGCTTGTAGCTCTCTAGCGTCTCATCCGCGCTCAAGTCTATCCATCAGCAAGCGGGCGAACTCCGGCCCCTTGCCTGCCTCCTCGTGCTTGAAGTAGACGAACACGTCCGTGACCGTGGCGGCGATCTCGGCTATCGTGCCGGCCCACCGCTCGATGTCTGTCTCCTGATACCCCTCGTCTCGCAGGCGGAAGTAGGCGTGGCCGGCGGTCGCGACGGCTGGGGGCTTCGACTTCTCGCCGTCGGTGACGCACAGGGCGATGTTTCGGTCCCTGAAGAGGTCGAGCACGTCGTCCGAGTGCCAGGAGTCGTGCCGGAACTCGAAGGCAACCCTCAGGTCCGACGGCAGCAGCCGCACAAAGGCGTCCAGGACGTCCAGGTTTTTCCTGAAGTATGGCGGAAGCTGGAACAACAGGACGCCGAGCTTCAGCCCCAGAGTCCGAGCCCTCTCGCAGAAGACCTCCAGCAGGTCCTCGCAATCGCGGAGCCGCGCCTGGTGGGTCATCCGCCTCGGGGCCTTCAGCGTGAGGGTGAAGGCGTCGGGCGTCTTGCCCGCCCAGTCCTTCAGGACCTTCTCGCTCGGCAGCCGGTAGAAGGTGTTGTTGATCTCGACGGTCGAGAGCCGGGCGGAGTAGTACTCCAGCATCCCGGAGGCGGCGAGGTCTTCAGGGTAGAAGCTGCCCTTCCACTCGGCATAGCTGTAGCCCGATGTCCCGACGTGGATCATTCGGACATTATACAATCCTGAGGGATACTCCCTCGTCCTTCCGCCGAAGGACCGGCATGGGGGCCCGACCCCTCTAGACGCCCGTCGCCTCCGCCTCGCTCAGGATGCGCCCGATGTTCCCTCTGTTGAAGAACTCGGCCCTGGGCACCGTGCCGTTCAGCACGCCGAAGAAGCGGTCCGTATCGGCTTGATTACCCCGCAGCGCGGCGCGCAGCTTGAACGCGTTTTCGGTGTGAGGCCCATAGTCGGAGACGCTCAGGGTGTGTTTGTACAACGGCATCGCGACCTCGTTCCGCCGCTGCTCGTAGACGGCCAGCGCCTCGTCGAGCGGCTGACATCCGGACAGGCCGGCGTCGATCGCTTCGGCAAGAAGCTCGGCGTCGCGGAATGCGTCGCTGATGCCGAACGCCGTGATGGGGTCCCTGTTGTAACCGGCATCGCCGACGAGGGCCCAGCCCGGGCCGTACGGCCTCCGGAGGAAGTTGGGCACGTCCGCGGTGCCGACGATACGGTCCTCCCGAGCCCCCGCCCGAACCCGGTCGGCGAGTCCCGGAGCCAGGTCGACCGTTCCCATGTAGCTGGCCTCGATGTCGTGCCGGAACGAGTGGAACTCTGCGATCGGCCATACGACCACCAGGAGCACCACCCCGTCGTTGGTGGGAACGGACAGTATGTACCGGTCCCCCCTTGGCCAGTGGACCTCGTAGCCATCCGTGGGGATGCCGCTCCAGTAGGTGTAGTAGAAGCAGGACCTGGGTGGATGCTCCTCGTAGGCCGGGGCATCTACGGCCCGCGCCAGCATCGAGTGCCTGCCGTCTGCGCCGACGACGATCTTCGCCTGCTCGGTGACGGGTGAGCCGCGCCCCGTCCTGCCCCGGACGCCCGCGACGCGGTCGCCGTCGGTCAGGATCTCCTGGACCGAGAAGCCCTCCCGAAGCTCGGCACCCGCCTGGACGGCGGCGTCCACGAGGATGTTGTCGAGGACGGTGCGCCGGGGGCTGTAGGACACATCGACCCCGTCGACTCCGGGTCCCCAGCCCGACAGGGGGAAGTCGCCCAGGTCCATCGAGAATCTCGAAACCGCCGGACATCCAGAGTCTGCCACCGGGTCCAGGAGGCCCCAGCGTTTCAGCCTCGAGGTCCCGGTCTGCCAGATGATGAGCGTGGAGATGGTGTCGCTGGGGAACCTCGCCCGGTCCAGCAGCAGCACGCGGTGTCCCTTCCGGGCCAGTAGCATCGCTGTCGGCGATCCGGCGCATCGGGCCCCGATCACGATCACGTCGTACAAGCCGACTCCTTCTCGGAATTCGAGACTCGGACCGAGGCCAGTATAGGGGCGCCGGAGGCAGGCGATCAAGAAACACGGGCGGTGGGGGTCACCGACCCCCCACCGCCCGCAGGGTCGGGCGAAGGATCGGCGGTCTACCGCCCGGTAACGTACGCGATCGCCACGAGGTAGGCGATCACCCGGTGACCCAGCGTGTTCGGGTGAGTGTCACCCTCATCGATGTGGGTCAGAAGGGACCCCCTGCCATCGAAGATCGGCTGGATATCCACCGTAGTCGCTCCGAACTGCTCGCCGACGCAGACGATCAGGTCGTTCAGCCCGGCGTTCCGGGGATCGACGGCGGTTGCCGCGCAATCGACGGTCCCATCCGCGCCGAGAAGAGCCGCGTCTACCACGGGCTCGAACTGGCTCCCCGTCCCACTGAAAGGGTTGTAGTACGTCGTGACCAGCAGCTGCTCGTCTCCAGGGTCGGCCGCCAGTGCCGTGACCAGTCCCGTCAGGATCGCCTGGTAGTTGCCCTGGAAGGCAGCGAGCGCCTGGCCCACCACCTGCTGGCAGGCCGCACCCGCCGGGTCCGACGCGCACGGCTCGGAGCCGATCAGGGGCAGCAGGTCGTTCGCGCCGATGGTCAGGGTTACGACCTCCACGTCGGTCCGATCGAGGCCGATCACCTCGACCGCTTCGGCGAGCTGGCCCTCGAGGAAGCTCGCACTGGTCTCGCCGCGTACCGCCACGTTGGTAACCCGCTGAGCTCCAGGGTTCGCGCGCCGGTAGAACCGGCCGAACACAGCAGCGTACCCGAACGTATCGCTCACCGCCCCCTGACCGGCGGCGACCGAGTCCCCTGTCGCCACGTAGTGGGTCATGACAGGCCTTGCGGCGAAGGCCGTGTCCCCCGGAATGGTCACGCCGACCACCAGCGCGACCGCCAACATTGCTCCAAGAATCTTGCGTTTCATGGCTCGTCCTCTCTGCTGAAGTTTGGATTCGCTCGGGGCCCCGGACGGATTGTGGGGCACTGCGGTCCTGAGCTACAGAGGAGACCAACCTATCGTCTGGCGGAGACAGCACCAAGAAGGAGTGGTACGAATGGACCGTCGGAGGATGCTCCCGGTCCGCGAAGCACGACTATCGGTTGAGAGGAGACGGGCACGCCCCACCCCTCTGGGGTGCTTCTCTTTCCCGCCCACCCGCCCTGAGAATTGGAGGCACCCCAAACCCGGCAAAGGGGGCCAAGCCCCCTTTGAAACCCCGGTGTAGGGTCGACCGCCAAGCGGCTGCGGAGATCGACGCGAAAGCCGAATCCCGGCCGGATGCCTAGGCGGCCGACACGTCGGGCGTTCTCAGAGTCTGTGAGTGTTTTGAGGCCAGGGGTGTGCAGAGGGGCGCAGCCCCTCTGCCGGGCGTCTGAGGGCGTCCCTCAGAAATCACACACCTCTTTATTCTTGTTGTGGGGCGCGGCTCGATCGGATGAGGGCAGGGGAGGCCCGCCGCCTCCCCAGATTCTTCGCCGCGGCTTAGAATGACAACAGGGCGGGCAGGGGAAGGTCAGGAAGGGGTCTAACCCTTCGTCAGCTCGTCTCTGACGATGCGGGCTCCCTGAACCATGGCGTCGAGCTTTGCCACGGCCATGTAGCGGGGCGACCAGCCGAACCCGCAGTCGGGGCTGACGTAGAGCTTGTCCGCGGGGACGTGCGCCAGGACCTTCCGGATGCGGCCGGCGACGTCGTCCGGCGTCTCCGGGTAGAAGGACTTGACGTCGACCAGCCCGGCACCCAGCTCGCGGCCGTCGTTCCATTTGGGCCACATCTCCAATTCGTTCAGCTCGCGGCTGGCGAACTCCAGAACGAACTGGTGGGCGTTGGCGTCCATCGCGCCGGGGAAGAAGTCCGCGTAGTCGCGTTTGAACCGGGCTCGTCCGTACCGGTTCCCGAAGCAGATGTGGTAGGCGAGCTTGGCGTCGACGCCCTCCGTGGCTATGTTGAAGAGCCTGGCCATCTCCTGTCCGGTGACGTTGCCGCGGGCGGGCTCGTCGATCTGGATGAAGTCGGCCCCGGCGGCCACCAGCCCCTTCAGCTCGGCGTTGATGACCTGGGCAAACTGCTCGGCGACCTGCACCGGGCTCTCGTACACGTCGTTCGGCCTGATGCGGGACCCGAAAGTCAGGGGACCCGCGCAGGTGGCCTTCGTCGCCCTGGCCGTGTGAGCCTTCAGGTATTCGAACTCGGCGACTATTCCCAGGCCTGCGGGGGCCTCGATGCTGCCGACCGCCTCGTATCGGGTTTGCTGGTCGTATCCCCACGGACCGGCCTTGCGCTGGGGCGGCAACGCGGAGATGCCCTTGATGATGGCGTAGTATCCGTCGACGTACCCGTCGAGCCTGCGCGATTCGCCGTCGGTGATGATGTCGACCCCAGCCCTCTCCTGGTCCAGGATGGCGACGTCGACCGCGTCGGTGAGCAGCTCCTCCAGGTCGGACCGGCCCCACTGACCGCTCTCCAGCAGGTCCTTGCACTGGTGCCACCAGCCCGGCTTGGCGTGGGAGCCGACGACCGTGGTCGGTATTATCGGCAGCTCGGTCATCGTCCCGCCCCCTGCGCTACGTACGGCAGCAGGCCTCCCTCCAGAATGATCTCCCGCTGCCTGTCGGTCAGCTCCAGGGCCACCTCGATCGTCTCGTCCACGGTCAGATTCTCCACCGTCAAGACTCGGTCCCCGGCTCTGAGAGCCCCGACCGGGTCGTCGATCCGCAAAGAGTGCCCCATCTCCAGACGGTCGTAGTCGCCCTCGTCGACGAAGGCCAGCGGAAGTATACCGTAGTTGACCAGGTTGTCGCGATGGATTCTGGCAAACGACCTGGCCAGGACCGCGGTAACGCCCAGGTACATCGGACAGATCGCGGCGTGCTCCCGCGAGCTTCCCTGACCGTAGTTGGCCGCCGCAACGATGATCCCGCCCCCCTTGTCCTTGGCGCGCCGTACGAACTCCTTATCCAGGTAGCCGAACACGAACTCCGATATGGCGGGCACGTTGGACCGCAGCGGCAGCGTGTGCGCGCCGGTCGGAAGGATATGGTCGGTGGAGATGTTGTCGCCGAGCTTGATCAGCACCTCGCCCTCCAACCGCCCAGCGAGCGGCCGCCGGGTCGGGATGGGCTTGATGTTGGGTCCTCGGCGGATCTCGACGGAATCGGGATCGTCGGACGGCGGGATGATACCCCTGTCGTCGACCAGGTAGGTGGCTGGGATCTGGAAGCTCGTGGCGGAGGCCAGATCGCGGGGGTCGGCGATCTCGCCGGCGATGGCAGACGCCGCGCATACTGCCGGGCTCGTCAGATAGACATGGTTGTTCAGTCCGCCGGAGCGTCCGGGGAAGTTGCGGTTGAAGGAGCGCAGCGAGACCGCGCCGTGGGCCGGGACCTGGCCGATACCGGCGCATGGGCCGCAGGCCGACTCCAACATACGTACTCCCGACGCGACCAGGTCCGCCAGGGCGCCGCTCTGGGCGATCATCTGGAGGACCTGGCTCGATCCCGGACTCATCACCATGTTGACCCTCGGGTGCACGGTGGACCCCTTGAGGATCGCCGCCACCTCCATCAGGTCGGTGTAAGACGAATTCGTGCAGCTTCCGATCGCCACCTGATCGACCGGCGTGCCGGCCACCTCGCTCACCGGCACCACGCTGTCGGGGCTGTCGGGACGGGCCACCAGTGGCTCGAGAGAGTCGAGGTCTATCGTGACGCGCTCGTCGTACTCGGCCTCCGGATCGGGCCCTAGCTCGCGGAAGGCCTGCTCGCGGCCCTGCCTCTTCAGATAATCCAGTGTCGTGGCGTCGCTGGGGAAGACAGAGGTCGTGGCCCCCAGCTCCGCGCCCATGTTCGTGATCGTGGCCCGGGCGGGAACGTCCAGGCTCGCGATGCCGGGGCCATAGTACTCCATGACGTAGCCGACTCCACCCCTCACGGAGAGGCGCCTGAGAACCTCCAGAATGACGTCCTTGGCCGAGACGCCCGGCTGGAGCGAGCCGGTCAGCTCGACGCCCATAACTCTGGGCATCCGCATGTAGTAAGGACCGCCGGCCATCGCTACGGCGACGTCGAGCCCGCCGGAGCCGATCGCCAGCGCCCCCATGCCGCCGCAGGTGGGCGTGTGGCTGTCTGTCCCCACCAGGCTGGTGCCGGGGACGGCGAACCGCTCCAGGTGAACCTGGTGGCATATGCCGTTGCCGGGGCGGGAGAAGTAGATGCCGTACTTCGCCGCCACGTCCTGCAGATAGGCATGATCGTCGGCGTTCCGCGAGTCCGCCTGTAGCATGTTGTGGTCGACGTAGCTGACGGCGAGCTGCGTCCTGACCCGGTCGATGCCGGTGGCCTCGAGCTGGAGGCACGACAGCGTCCCGGTCGCATCTTGGGTGAGGGTCTGGTCGACGCGGATGGCGATCTCCTCCCCCGGTGTCATATCGCCGCTGACCAGGTGATCCTTTATGAGCTTCTGCGCGAGGTTCATGACGACTCCTCGAACCAGGGTGTGCCGTTCATATACCGTTCGGGCACGCTGACCCATCCGTCCATGATGCGCCGGGCCGTGCGATAGGTGGTGACGCTCGGGACATGCCAGCCGCCGCCGTCACGCTCGACCGCCGCCCCAACCTCCATTACGCCCGCTGGATGGCCGATCCGTAGACGCTCCGAATCCTGCGGCCTCGCGGCCTCATTGACCAGTGTGCCGTCGATGACCGCCGCCACGGCCGTGGCCATCGACGACGAGCCGGGAAAGGTCCGATGGGCCCTGCCCATCGAGATCGCCCGGGCCAGCAGGTCTACGTCCCGTTCCGAGACACGTCGGCCATCGCTCGTTTCGTATGGCGCCGGCGGCGCGATCACGGCTATCTTGGGAATCGCCTGCGACATGACGTGCGCTTCGGCGGCCCTCGACGCCAGTCCCAGGACGACGGCGGCCTCGGACCGTATCTGTTCCAGGACCTCCTGGAGCGCCGTGTCCTCGTCCAGCTCGGCCGCCGAGGAGGTCGGGTCCGCCCCGACGTCTTCGGCTCTCACGTAGACCATCGGGATGGCCACGTCGACTATCGACGCGGCAACATGCCTGCCTCCGCCGATCGTGATCTCCTGCCGGGCCGACCCGGTCGGCAGAACCCCCCGCCCCAGCGACCCACCGGGCTCGACGAACTCCAGCGTGATCCTGGCGCCGGGGGCGGGTACTCCGTCTATCACGTAGCCGCCCTCCGATTGGACGGCCCCCGCTTTCACCGGTACATGGGCGACGAACAGCCGGCCGATATTGGTCGCCAGGACCCGGACCACGGTCACCGGCTCCTCCGCCTTGACCAGTCCTTCGGCGATGGCGAACGGACCGACTGCCGCGGATATATTGCCGCATGTGCCGCTCCAGTCTATCACCGGGCGGCGCACGTCCACCTGGCCGAAGGTGAAATTAACGTCTAAGTTAGAGTCATCGCTGGGTCCAATGATCGCAACCTTGCTGAGGGACGAGATACCGCCGCCCAGTCCGTCTATCTGACGGCCGTGGGGGTCGGGGCTGCCCAGCGCGGCCAGGATGATCCGGTCGCGGGTCCCGTCGTCGTACCCGGCCAGGGCATCACGGCGAAACACTACCGCGCGGCTCGTGCCGCCCCTCATGAAAACGGCTGGGACTCGCGTTTCTATGGCGTGAGCCTCCTTGCGTGCTACAGGGTGCGGAGCAGGGCCACGGCCGTACGCCCGTACACAATCGGGGGTTGTAGCCTCGCCGCGCTCAGCCGTCGAGCTTCCGGCCGTGGTCGCCGGTGTACAGCGCCCTCGGGCGGATCAGGCGGTTGTTGGCGTACTGCTCCATGATGTGGGCGGACCATCCCGCGATCCGAGAGCTGGCCACCACGTTGGTCATCATGTTCAGTGGGAAGCCGACCTGGTAGAGGACGATCGCGGCGAAGTAGTCGACGTTCGGGATGATCCCCTTGGTCTCCGACATCCGCTTCTCGGCCGCCTCGGCGATGTCGAACCACCGGTTGTCTCCCATCGCGGCGGCCATCTCCCGAGCCATCCCCCTCAGCTCGCCGGCCCTCGGGTCGCCCGCGCGGTAGACCCGGTGGCCGAATCCCGGAAGCTTGCGCCGTGCCGCCAGGGCTTCGTCGACGTAGGACGCGGCGCGATCGGCCGAGCCGATCTCCATGAACATGCGCATCGCTTCGTCGATGGCGCCGCCGTGGAGCGGTCCCTTGACCGCTCCGATGCCGGCGACTACGGCGGAGTAGAAGTCCGACTCGGTCCCCACCACCACGCGGCAGGCGAAGGTGGAGGCGTTCGTCTCGTGCTCGGCGTACAGCACGAGCGCCGTGTCGAACGTCTTCCTGATTATCTCCTCGGGGGGTGTCCCCTTGAGCATGTAGTAGTAGTTGTCCGTATGGCCGAGCTCCGGGTTGGGCTCTACGGGGTCCAGCCCCTCCTGGAGCCGGACCTGCGCGGCGACGATCGTGGCTATCTTCGCTGTCAGGCTCTTCGCCTTCCGGACGATCCCGTCCGGGCTGATGTCGTCGGCGTCCTTGTCGAGGGAGCCGAGCAGCGATACCGCGGTTCGGAGGGCGGCCATGGGGTGGGCTGTCGCCGAAGTGTCGCGGAGGATGTTGACGACCGAAGCGGGAACCTGACGGAGGCCGGCCAGCTCGGACTTCACGTCGGTCAGCTCACGGCCAGTCGGGACGCGCCCGGTCCACAACAGGTGGGCCATCTGCTCGTAGCCGAGACCGTGGGCCAGCTCGCCGATGTCGTACCCACGTACCGAGAACTCCGGCTTGTGGCCATCTATGTAGGCGATGGTGGACTCGAAGGCCAGGACCCCGTCGAGTCCGGAGACGACCTTACCTGAATCTGCGGCCACGTGTGTGCCTCCCGAGCCCTCGATCGTCGAGAGCCGTCAGGGGCACATTATATGACATCCTTGCCCAATGTCATTCCCCCCGCAGACCCGCGTTCGCGCGCTCCTCGCCCCCCCTTTGGGGCGCTCTCTCTTCCCAGCCGCCCACCTTGAGATTTGGGGGCACCCTCAGACTCCCGGCAGAGCGGCCAAGCCCCTCTGCACACGCCATGCTGTTGTCATTCTGATCGAAGTGAAGAACCTTGGAACGGGTTCGATGGCACGAACCCGGACGGCGCTCAGACGACCGCCGACGTGCCGCCGTCGATGTTGATGGCCACGCCGGTGACGTAGCTCGCGGCCTCCGAGGCCAGGAAGACGATGACGTTCGCCGCCTCCACAGTCTCTCCGACCCTGCCGATGGGGATCGCGCTACCGCGCTGCTCGTACCAGCGGTCCAGGGTCAGGGCTGGGTTGCCCTCCGCCTCCCGCTGCCAGGCACGCTCGATCTGGGCACTCTTGATGAGGCCGATGCAGACGGTGTTGACCAGGATGTTGTCCCTGGCGTGGTCCTTGGAGAGGGCCTTGGTGAGAGCGATGCCGGCGGCGCGGCTGATGGAGGTCGGCGCGGTGCCGGCCCCGGGGGCCTTGCCCGCCACCGCGGTCACGTTGATGATCCTGCCGCCGCCCTGGGCCTTCATCAGGGGTATCGCCAGCCGGGAGCAGCGGATGGTGCCGAACAGCTTGAGGTCGAGGTCGACCTTCCAGGCCTCGTCGGAGACATCCTCGAACGGGCCGGCGGCCGAGGTTCCGGCGTTGTTCACGAGAATGTCGAGCCGCCCGTAGGTGTCGCCGATCCGGTCGAAGAGCGCCCTGATGTGAGCGTCCTGCGTTACGTCGCAGGGGACCGCCAGGACGTCCCGGCCGCCGCCCGCGGCGCGGATCTCTTCGGCTGCGGACCCCAGCACGTCCTTTCGCCGGGCGCAGATGGCGACCCTCGCACCCTCCGCCGCCAGGCGAGCCGCCGTGGCCTTACCGATCCCTTCGCTGCCTCCTGTCACCAGGGCGACCTTTCCATCTAGACCTAAGTTCATGGCGCTCCTCCTCCCACGCGGTGGGGTCGAATGATTCCGATTTCGTGGAGCCCCGTTTGGGCTCGGCCCGGTACGCCTCGTCCAGCAGCTCGGTCACGTACCGGACGCCCAGCCCGGATTCCGTGCGGACCGCGCCGTACTGGAGCTGCATGACGCATCCGGGGTTCGCGGTGGCGACCACGTCGGGCTCGGTGGCCAGGATGCTCTGCATCTTTGAGTCGAGCAGCCTCAGTGAGAACTCCCGCTGCGTGATGCTGTAGGTCCCACCGGCTCCGCAGCAGCGGGACGGGTTCGCCATCTCGACCAGCTCCAGCCCCGGTATCGACCTGAGCAGGACTCTTGGAGCGTCCGTGATGCCCTGGGCGTGAGCCAGGTGACACGAGTCCTGGTAGGTGACCCGGTAGTCCAGACGGCCCTCCGGCGGGACGAAGGGCAGCTCGACGAGGAACTCGTGAATGTCCCTGGTCAGCCGGCTCAGCTGATCGGCCTTCTCCGCGTACGCCGGGTCGTCCTTGAGCAGGTCGTGGTACTCCTTCATCCGGGACCCGCAGCCCGCCGACGCCACGATCACGGCGTCGACGCCGCTCTCCAAGAACGCGTCGATGTTCTTCCTCGCCAGGTCGCGGGCCGTCTCCAGGTCGCCGACGTGAGTGTTGATTGCGCCGCAGCAGACCTGGTCCTTCGGAACCACGACCTCGCAGCCGTTGCGGGTGAGGACGTGTACGACCGACCTCATCTGGGGGCCGTGGATCAGAGGCATCACGCACCCGGAGAGGAGGGCCACCCTGGTCGTCCTCTCGCCGAAGGGGCGGACGACCTGACCGGTCGCCTCGAAGTACGCTGGGGGCAGGGTCGGCAGGGAGCTTTCCAGCTCCGCGAGCTTCGCCGACACCATTCGGATCAGGCCGAGCTTCCTTGCCATGGCCCGCAATCCGGACCGCTGATAGAGTCGCAGCATGCCCACCAGGAAGGAGAGCCTGCCCTGATTCGGCAGTATCCGCTTGAGGAGCAGGTCGGACGCTCGGGAAGCTATCCGGCCGAGCTTCCTATGACCCGCCACCTGCACCATCGTCGCCTCGATGAGCCGGCCGTAGGGGACCCCGGACGGGCAGACCGGCTCACAGGCCCGGCACTGGATACACAGGTCCCAATGGCTCACCACGGCGGGCGAGATGTCGATCCGCTTCTCGTGGACCGCCTTCATGAGAGCTATCCGCCCGCGGGGAGATTCCGTTTCCAGACCGGTCTCGACGTACGTGGGACACGCCTGGAGGCAGAAGCCGCAGTGGACGCACTTGTAGAGATCGTCCTCGGTGGGTGCGTCCGGCCCCTCGAACAGGCGGAATGGCTCTTGCTGCGCGGCAGACGTCATCAAATCCGCCCGGCGTAGCGCCCGGGGTTGAGGATGTTCCCATGGTCGTACTGCTCTTTGAGGTTCTTCATGATCGGGAGTGAGTCTCCGATGTCTCCGAACACGTCGAGGCCGGCCTTCACCTCCGCCGGGCACCTCTCGATTACCATGTGCCCGGCGGCGGCGCGGACGGTGTCGCCCACGGCCGACAGCATCGCCGCGAGCCCCCCGGTCCCGACGCCGTTGTCTTGAGCAAACCAGTGAGCGAGCACCGTTCCGTGGGCCGGATGACATACGATTGCCGGGGTGAGGCCGAGCGAGGTGCCGATCTGCTCCAGGTCCGCAACGACCTCCGGCAACGCCGAGGGCACGAGCGACGCACGGCAGCCGATCGTCGGGGCCGTCCGCTCGTCCCAGCCGAAGTCGGAGACGCGGCGCCACAGGGAGGCCGCCGCATCGTCGTCCAACCGTTCGACGGCCGCCGCGCCCGCGTCCCGGCAGATGGCGGTGCTGTCTCGTAGCTGCCTGTCCAGAGTCATCGGACGGCCCGCCAGCCTGACCGCCAGGAGCCGTGCGCCGTCGACAGAGGCCGCCCCGGCGCGCTCGTTGACCGCGGAGTCGAGTGTCGCCAGCCCGAGCGGCACAATGTGGCTCCCGAAAATCTCAAGAGACGCTTTCAGGCAGTCGGAGGTCGACGGGTAAGAGGCCAGCAGGGTGGCCTCTTGCTTGGGAGTCGGCGTCAGCTTGAAGGATGCCTCTGCGATTATTCCGAGCGTGCCCAGTCCGCCGACGTGGAGGCGCGACATGTCGTAGCCGCTGACGTTCTTGACCACCTGACCGCCGCTCTTCGTCACGGTGCCGTCGGCGTTCACGACCTTCATCCCGATGACGGCGTCCCTCGGGCTCATGTACTGCCATTTAGCCGGACCGCTGACTGCGGTCGCCAGAGTCCCGCCCACCGTGGCTCGCTGGGGCAGCGGAGGGTCCAGGCTCAAGAATTGGGAATGCTCCCGGAGCGTCGCCTGCAGACGGGCGAGCGTGACTCCGGCCTCGACCGTGACCGTGAGGTCGCCGGGAGTGTGTTGGACGACCCGGTCGAGCCCGGACAGATCCGTCACCAGGTCGAGCCGCCGGATGGTGTTGCCGAGCGCCATTCGCGTTCCGCCGCCCCACGGCGCGGTCGCGGCGCCGAGCTCGGATGCAACTGCCATGGCGGAGCTTAGAGACTCGATCGACTTCGGGAGGACGACGAAGGATGGGACGGCGCCATCGATGGAGTAGCCCGCGGTCTCGCGCAGGACGTTTCCCTGACCCACGGAGTTCGTCAGGGCCTCGCCGAGGGCCTTCACGTCGGTGACGGTCATGGGCTGCTCAGCGGGCGCCCTCAGATGTACGCACCGGCGCCGGCCCTGCCGACCGCGCCCGACTGGGAGGCGCCTGGCAGCGATTTCCCGGTCGGGAAGATCTTGCCGGGGTTTAGCATGTCGCCGGTGCCGAAGGCGGCCTTCAGTCCGGCCATCGCGTCCAGGTCGTCGGCAGAGAACATGAGCGGCATGTATTCCTGCTTCTCCAGGCCGATCCCGTGCTCGCCGGTGAGAGCCCCGCCGACCTCTACGCACAGCTTCAAGATCTCGCCTCCAGCCTCATACGCGCGCCGGGTCTCGTCCGGATTGCGCTCGTCGAAGAGGACGGCCGGGTGGAGGTTACCGTCCCCAGCATGGAGGACGTTGGCGATCGGCAGACCGAACTCCTTCGAGATCTCGCCGACCCTGGTCATCACCTCGGGCAGCCTGGTTCTGGGGACCGTTCCGTCGCCCATGTAGTAGTTCGGAGCCAGGTGCCCCAGTGCGCCCAGAACTCCCTTGCGGGCCGCCCAGAGCTTCTCGCGCTCGGCCGGATCGGTGGCCGTGCGGATCTCGATAGGCTGGTGGCGCTCGCAGACCTGCTGGACCTCGGCGGCCTCTTCTTCGACCGCCTCCGTGAGGCCATCCACCTCGACGAGAAGGACCGCGCCGGCCTCCTTCGGATAGCCCGCATGGACCGAGGCGTCGGCGGCCTCGATGGCCAGACCGTCCATCATCTCGATCGCGGCGGGCACGATGCCGGCGGCGATGACGTCGGAAACGGCCTCGCTCGCCTGGTCCATCGACTTGTAAACGGCAAGCATCGTCTTGACCGCCTCCGGTATCCTCAGCAGCCGCACGACGACCTTCGTGACGATGGCGAGGGTGCCCTCGGACCCGATCAGGATGCCCCGCAGGTCGTAGCCTGGGACCTCGCGGGTCCGGCCGCCGACCCACACGACGGTGCCGTCGGCGAGCACGACCTCCATCGCGAGGACATGGTTGGTTGTCACGCCGTAGGCCAGGCAGTGAGGGCCGCCCGAGTTCTCGGCGACGTTGCCGCCGATCGTGCAAGCCTTCTGGCTGGAGGGGTCCGGTGCGTAGTAGAGCCCGTGCTTCGACGCCTCCAGCGTCAGGTCGATGTTGACTACCCCAGCTTCGGCGACGGCGATCCTGTTCCCCGGGTCGACCTCGAGGATCTTCGTCATCCGGGTGAGGGCCAGGACGACTCCAGCGTCGGCGACTGCGCCCCCGCTCAGGCCGGTACCGGCACCCCTGGCGACGATGGGCACCCCGCTCCGATGCGCCGCCCGGACGACCGCCGAGACCTCGCCGGTCGTCGCGGGGAGGACCACGGCGGATGGAAGAGCCTTGTCGACCGACCCGTCGTATTCGAAGACGATCAGGTCCTCGGGCAGGTCGACGACGTAGTCGTCGCCGACGATGCTCTTGAGCTCACTGACAATCCGGGAGTAGCCGTTCACTCGGTGCCTCCGTCTCCGTGGTAATGATAGTAAATGCTCCCCACAGGCGCAACCCGGCGACCCCTGTAGTGACACGCCCACGCGCCAACGGGCGGTCCCGCCCTCTCTCAGCGGGACGATATCGTGGTATAGAATGGGGCGTATGGAAACCGCGCTGCTTCTGACCATCCGGGCGGGAGCGTTCCTCGTTCTCGTAATCCCCCTGATCGTCAATGCGGACCCGCTGCCCAACACCTTCTTCCCCTTCATCGTGGGCAAGGCGCTGTACGGGCGCGCACTTATCGAGGCCCTGACCGGGCTCTGGGTTGTCCTGGCACTACGTTTCCCCGCCTACCGTCCCCCCAGGTCCTGGCTGCTCATTATCTTCGGCGTCTACCTGGTCGTGGGGATCCTGGCCTCCGTGCTCGGGGTCAGTCCGATACGCAGCCTCTGGTCTACCTACGAGAGGATGCAGGGGATGGTCGACCTGGCCCACTGGTTCGCCCTCACGGTCGTGCTGGTATCGGTGTTCAGGTCGAATGTGGACTGGCGGGCCCTGCTGAACGTCAACCTTGGCGTAGGCCTGGTAGTGGCCGTCCTCGGGGTGTTCCAGAACTTCGACGCGGCAAGGTGGATCTTCCCGTTTCTCCTGGCGAGAGACCGCATCGACATCACGCTCGGCAACCCGACCTACGTCGGGGCGTACATGCTGGTCAGCTTCATTATCGGTCTGGGCTTTCTGGTCTCCTCGTTCAGGGCGGGGACGGCGGAGGCCCAGGATGAGGACCCGTCGGACACCAGGGCGGGGCCCAAAGAGCGTCGGCGGAGGCGTCGGCGCTCCCAGCCCCGCCGCCTCCGAGGCTCCTCGCTGCCGACGTGGATACTCTTCGGCGCCTTCTGGATCGGCGTGGCGGCGCTGGCCATCTGGACCCCCCCGACGCGCTGGGGCGGCGGAGGGGCCGCCGTTGTCCTGCTGATCGTGGCCGCTGCCGCCGGAACGGTGGCCTACTCCCTTTGGAAGATCGAGGAGCCCGACCGTCCACGAATGTACGCCCTCGGGCCACCGCTGTTCTGGTGGCGCTGGTTCTGGATGCTGGCGATCGCCCTCAGCTTCTGGATGCTCATCTGGAGCGGCACCCGCGGCGCCTTCATCGGGCTTGTGGCCGCGGTCGTGGGCTTCGCGATCGTCTATCTGTTCATCGGCCGCATACGCTGGATCAGGGTGGCGGCGGTGAGCCTGCTGGGTGTGCTGGCGGTGCTCGCTTTGTTGGTCGGCGTCGCCAGGAACACGTCTTTTATCCAAAACCTCGGGGACGTCAATCCGCTGATCGGACAGATCGTGAACACCGGCGCCGCGGACGACAACAGCCCCCGGAGCCGCCTCGCATCCCTCAAGGCTGGACTCCGGGGCTTCGCCGACCGGCCGATCCTCGGCTGGGGTCCGGAGAACTACAGCATCGCCTACGACCGCCACGTGGGCGCCGAGAGCTTCATCGGCGTGGCGGACTCCTATGACCAGGCCCATAACAAGCTGCTCGAGGAGCTGACGACCAAGGGAATCCTGGGGCTACTGGCCTATCTGGCCCTATGGCTGGTCATGATGCGTGTCATCATCCGGCGAGCGCGGAGCGAGCCGGACCGCGAGCAGGCCTTCCTGCTCTTCATCGGCGCCGCGCTGCTGGGCTACTTCGTCCAGAACCTGTTCCTGTTCGACACACCCGGGACTATCGTGCAGTTCGTGCTGCTGCTGGGGTTCGCCGCGCACCTGGAGACGACTCAGCCGGGATCGGTAAGCGTGATGGACGAGGGACCCACGCGGGATCGCCTCAAGGAGATGGAGCCGGCGGGGCAGGGAGTGATGTGGCTTACGTCGCTGATGGCTCTCGTCCTGGTCGGCTTCGGGATATTCACCATAGCTTGGCAGCCGTACCGGGCCACCCAGACCGTCTTGCAAACGCTCCGTTCGGGAATCTCGTGGAACCAACGGATGGTCCTGTTCGAGCGGTCGATCGAAGGTTTTCCTCCCCTGGCCAACTATCCCCGGATAATCATGTTCAACCTGCTGGCGAGCAACTGGGAGAACATCCCGGACGAGTCAGTCGTGAAGGATCTGAAGGGTGACGACTCTTTCGTGAAGGTCGTGGCGGAGGATGCCCTGGCGGCGGAGCCCGAGGAGTGGAGGATTTATCTCGCGCTGGCAGGCCTGTACCAGAGTGCGGCGCCCGATGACCAGACCCTTCTCGAGGTTTCAAGGGGGTACATCGAGACTGCTCAGGGTTTGGCGCCGGAGCGGCCCGAGGTGTACGAGGCGTGGGCCCGCCAGCTCATCGGGGAGCGGGACTACAAGGCGGCGCGGGACGCGATCGATGGGTATCTGCTGTTGAACCCGCGGGCAGCCTTCCGCTTCGATGGGTTTCTGACCCAGATAGACGCGGCCGAGGCTTCGGAGGGGGCGGAACAGCCGGAGGTGCCTGATGAGGACGCCGCAGCCCAGCCCGAGTGAGCAGCGGCAGGGCGTACAGCCGTACGCCCCTACACGCCGCCCCTCCCAGGTGGCACAAGCTCTCGGAATGGCATCAGGCCCGCTAGTGCTTCCATCGCTTCCATCCCGCCAGCAGGGCCTCCTCCTCGGTGCAGAACCACCGGTCCCCGTCGTTCTCGGTCACGACCGTGGTGGCGTAGAAGAAGCCACCCGTGATAGGTTCGCTCCCCGGTCTGTGAGTCGTAGCCTCCTCCTCGGTGCAGAACCACCGGTCCCCGTCGTTCTCGGTCACGACCGTGGTGGCGTAGAAGAAGCCACCGGGGACGTGATAGGTTCGCTCCCCGGTCTGTGAGTCGTAGTTGCCCTTGATGAGCTGCTCGTCCGTACCCGAGAAGTCGCAGGTGACGCGGCCGCCTGATCCGGGGACGCTGGGCAGCGTTCCGCCCGAGAACTCCTGGACCACAGGCCGAGCCTGGGGTTCGTCTTCGGCGGCCTTGACCGACTGTGCGGGCTCCCAGACACCCCGCAGCCCTTGCCGCGCGAAATCTTCGGTGGCGAGGAATCCATCGCGCCTTCGGAACGCGGGGGCTGCGCCTGACACGACGGCGTAGCCATTGGAGAGCAGCGCCTCGTTCACCATTTCGCCGTTGACGTACACGTACCTCAGCAGGCGGCCCGCGCCGTCGGCATCGAGGCCGTCGCGCTCCAGCTCGACGGTGCGGCCGTCGACGAGAAAGCGGTTGAACTCCAGTGCCTCCTGGCTGACCGGCCGGCCCGGCCTGCCGGGAAGCTCACCCTGCGGGACCTCGATCCCCAGGTAGCGAACCCTCTCGACACGGCCATCCAGCTCGACGTCGATGGTCACGGCGTCGACGACTCCGACAACGCGCCCGGCCGTCGACACGGCACGGTCCGTACGAGGCGCGGCGGGGTCGGGCGTCGATTCCCGGACCGTGTCGGCGGGAGAGCAGGCGAGGGCCAGGCCGATCAGCAGGCAGGCCAGGCCCAACGCCGCCGATGCCGGCGGGAACGGATGTCCACAGCCGGTTGAACGCCGTTTGCGGTGAGGGGTGGAGCTCGAAGTCATACCGAAAGGCTAGGATCCGTTCGGGAGGGTCTGAACGAGCCTGACCGTGATTGCGTCCGCGAACATACCGGTAACGTCTCCGGCGGTGAAGTTACCGAACGAGTCGATCGGCACGATCGACTCGTCGGAGACGGCCCACTCGACCGACAGGCCGGGGAGCCGCGCCCCGTTCTCATCGACGGCGATCACCAGGAGTCTTACGCTCTGCCCCGGCGCGAGCGTGACCAGCTCAGGCTGGACCTCCGCCCGGGCCATGCTTCCCGCTATGGTGACGCCGACGGTCTCCGCCATCGTGGTGGCGATGCCGTCGATCTCCTGTGTGATGACGACCTGCACGGACTCGGGATAGATACCCGGATCGTCCGAGGCCTGAAAGCCCCCGTTGACATCGACCTTGCCGGCTCGCGGGTCCAGCATCCGCCACTCGAGCGAGACCGACTCCGGAATTATGGCGAGGGCTGCCATGTAACGCGAGCCACGCTCTTCGCGGATGACGACCGAGGCGAAGTCGACCGCGCGAACGAAGCCGCGCTCGCCGGGCACGATGGCTTCGACCAGCACAGCCTCCGTGTATATTCCGGGGGTCTGGCCGGCCAGGAACACGCCCTGACCGTCTATCGTACCGGCCGCGGGATCGCTGACGCTCCAGCGCAACACGGTGCCGCTGATAAGCTCGCCAAGCCCGTTCAGCGCGACGGCCCGGAGCTGCATCCGCTCCCCCGGATCGAGAGAGAACCTCTGAGGGAGGGCCTCGACGGTCATGAACTCATCGGTCCGTGGCGTGCGGACGACGTCGACGTTCGTGGTCGCGGAGACGGTTCGCCCACCCAGGGTGGCACTCACCGTGACCGCGTCGTAGTATAGCCCCTCTCCGCCGGAGACCGTCAGGAAACCGGTGGGGCTGAGCCTTCCGAGCGAGGGATCATTGAGCTTCCACTGGAGGCTGACGCCGGGTATCAGCAGGCCGTTCGGGTCGAATGCCGTAGCGCGGAGCCGGTAGATCTGCTGGTCGAGCACTGTCGGACTCTCCGGGAAGATGGTGACCTTCGCGAGACGGGCCGTCTGCCGCTCACCCACCACGATGGCGGGCACGAGGCGATTCTGGTACGCGGTGGCCTCGAACTCCTTCAGGACGACCGTGACGGATATCGTGGACTCAAAGGTGCCGGGAGAGGAGCCGGCGACGAACCATCCGTCGCTGTCGACGAAGCCGGCTCGCGGGTCTCCGGTCGCCCAGACGAAGTCTACGTGGTCCAGGCTGCGTCCGGCCGCGTCGATGGCGGTTGCCGAAAGCTGTACCGACTCTCCAACGTCCAGCACCAGCGGGTCTGGCGAGAACACGATCCTATCGAGGGCCGCGGCCGCTGCATTCGAGTCGCCGACGATCAGGACCGAGGCCGTGGCGAAGCGAGTCACCGTTCGCGTCGATGGCTCCTCGGCGGGAGGCAGCCCCCGGGCCGCCGGGGCGGCCGTGTCCGTGCCGCAGCCGCCGACGATCGAGAGCGCCAACAGCAAAAGAGCGGCCAGCCCGCAGCCTCCCCGAACCATACTCAACGGAGTCCTGAAGGCGGGCACCATGTCGGTCGGATCAGCGGGCGTCATGCGTTCCCTGAACGAGCGCAACTTCAAAAAGCGTATCCCGGGTCAGGCGAAGAGACAGGGTAACCTCGGGCCCATCGGTGCCCAGAAGTGGGTGCGAGCTTGATGCCACCCGGTATCCTTCCGGCAAAATGAGTCGAATCGAAACGTCCCTCTCGCGTAGGCCGGGCTGCTTCTGCAAGAGCAGGCGGTACGTCAGGCTCTCTCCATCCGCCGATATGACGCCGGTGGGCAGATCGTAGACGAGTGTGACCTCCGACCGGTCGCCGGGGCTGATCGACATGATGCCGGAGTAGACGGTCTTGCCGTGGCTGGACGAGACGCCCCCGGTCTCCTCGCCCGGCACACCGAGCCCGATCTCGACCGACACGCTGTGCTCGGGCAGGGGCAGGCTCGTGGTGGTCAGCAGCCGCGCCTCCTCCGGAAGGTAGACCCTGATGAAGTTCCAGTAGCATGCGTTCTTGAGGTTGCCGTAGCTCGTGTCCCTGCTCAGCCACTGGGGCAAACAGCCGGTGGCACCGGGTCCGCTGTGGTTCTTGTACTCCAGCGTGAGGGCTGCCCGCGGCCTGTCCAGACGGCGTAGGTCGATCCTGTAATGCGTGTTCCGCTCGACGTTCCGGTCGACCTTGTTCCAACCCACGTTGGAGTCGACGACGTACAGGTAGTCGGCCTCCGGATACACGACCCTTCCATCCCAGCCGTTGAGGCTGATCGCCGACTGGGACTCCGGGTCGTTGAGGTAGATCATCATCTCTTTCTCATTCAGAGAGCCGTAGATCGCCGACGCCAGCCGGGTGAGCACACCCAGAGAGAGGGGGCGCGTCAGCGAGTCGAGCACGCCCTGAAGCGTGAGGTCCATATAGGCCCTGCCGTGGGTGTCCGTGCCATCCTCCAGGACTGAGAGGAGGTTCCGAGACGTGATTGGGTCCCCACCCCCCGGATCGGGGATGCTCCCGAGCGATTCGACCAGCTTCAGAAGGGTCCACTGGTTTATGGCGATGACGCCGTCGACCTCCCGCCTCTGGCCGAGCCGGAACATGTCCTGGGCGGCCAGCGCCGTCGTCGGGAAATCGGGATCCCACGACACGTCTCTCATCAGCCATACCCAGGCGTTCATGTGCTCTTCGAGCCCGCCCGGAGCCTTTGGATAGAGCAGAAGACGCTCCCAGTCGTCCACCCGCGCGCTGTCGAAATAGTCGACTTTCGTGAGCTTACCGTTCTCGAACCTGACGAGCCATACAGAGGAGACGAAGCCGCCAGTCCCTCTGATCTCGTCGGCCGAGTGGCCCAGCACGAGGTAGTCTCGAGCGGAGTCTGTGGCGAACAGCTCGCGTCCGATCGGCGCCAGCCGATTCAGGAGCCGCAGGCCGGTCTCGAGGTTCAGAGAGAAGGTCATCAGCTCGGAGAGCCCCCGAGCCGGCAGCCGCCCATTCGACCCGGCTGTCAGGCGGGCGAGGGTAGCCTGCGCGCCGGCAAGCAGAGAGATCGCCTCGTCCACGCTCTTTCGCTGGCCGGCGTAGCTGTCGAACGCCTCACCGAGCGCCGGCCCGCCGCCGAGCAGACCGTCTTCGGACGCCCGAGCGGCCTCTAGAAGCGGATCGAGCGCTTGTATCCCGAGCGATGCCGCCCGATGCAGCCGGCCCAGGACCCCGACGAGCTCGACCAGCCGCTCGACCTCCAGGGTCAGCGCGTCGCCTGCCCTGGCCGTGGAGACGAGCTCGGCGATGCCGTCGGCCTTTACGCCGGCGAGGCTCGCATACCTCCCCGTCTCGTCGAGCGAGGCCCTGAGCACGTCAGGGTCTATCGGCTCAGGTGCGTGTCCGTTCACGACGAAGCTGTCGACGAGAGGACGGACCTGCCTTCCGATCTCGACGACGTCGCCCAACAGATCCGTCACCCGGTAGCCCAGGTCCGCGGCGAGCGCCATGTCCGCTTCGGCATCCCCGACGAGATCGAGCGTGGTCCTGACCCCAGGTACGCGGAGCCCCAGCGCGGCCGGACCGTCCAGGGCCCTGCGGCGGGCCAGGGCCTCCCCGGCGTTCCCGTAGGCAGCCCGGACTGCGGCGATGTCCGCTTTCAGCCCATCGAGGTGAGCCACCGGCATGGAAGGAGACAGGACGTCCTGGGCGCCGTCATAGATCTCTATCAGGAGCGACGAGGCGTCGACAAGCGACAGCGCGGTCTCGACGTCGCCGAGCGCTCTGTCGGTCTGCGCGGTCCACACGGACGCCTCGTGATCGACCAGCGGCAGCCACGAGAGCGCCGCGGAGAACCGGCCCACAAGACGGACCAGGCGGGCGGTGGGCCTGAGATCGCCCCTGACCTCGACCAGCCGCACGCGAATGTCGTCCAGAGCGCCTGCGCCGTCGACACCCAGCGGGGCGATCGCGGCTCCCCTGAGCTCAGAGAGGGCGGGCTCGACAGACCTTGCCGCGGGCATCGCCCGGGCGACAACAACCCATCCTCCGAACGCTATCGCGGCGAGTGCCGTGCCGGCCGGGATCAGCCAGATAAGCGAGCGCCGCGTGATGCGGGGCGGCCCGAGCTGGAACCTTCTCATCGTCCTCGTAGAACTCAGGGTGGTTTAACTAATCGCCAACGAGCCGAACGTTGGGTGAGGGCACCTATCGAACCCCGGGCCGCCGGTACCGGATGAGAGACGACCTGTGGCAGAAGAACGCCCGCCCTGACGAAAAGTCCGGACGGTTTTCCAGGGTTTGCGGAAGTCATATCTGGTTACTATATGAGTTGGGCCATGCGAGCCGACCCGAAACATCGGCTGGTGGGTAGCGCTCGCGCCTCGGCCGCGCCCCGAGAAGGAGCACCCTCGGAGGGTCGCGCGGCCGTTAACCACGCGGTATATGTGGCCACAGGTACTTGACAGCGCGTTTGGGGAAAAACTATAGTCAAGCGTATGCGTTCTGTAAATGAACACGGTCGTCCCGCCAACGACAACAGCTTCCGCGAACTCAGGCTTCTCGAAGAGGTCGACACTCGCGCCGAGGTGAGCCAGCGGCACCTCGCCCACCAACTCGGCGTCGCCTTGGGGGTCGCCAACCTCCTGATTCGAAGACTGGCGACGAAAGGCTACATCAGAGTCACCCAAGTCGGCTGGAAGAGGTGGGTCTATGTACTCACACCAGCGGGGGTAGCGCGCAAGGTCCAATTGACGCTCGCTTACGTCGATCGGGTCCTGGACCACTACCAGCGGGTTCGCAGCTCTCTCAGGGAGGGCCTGGCCTCGGAGACCCTGAACATCGAGTCGCGCGTCGCGATCTACGGCTCGTCGGAGCTTGCGGAGCTGGTGTATCTGGCACTGAGGGACTTGGGTGTCACCGAGATAGAGGTCTTCGATCGGAACGGCGCGCGGCCACGCTTCCTCGGGATGCCGGTGCGAAACCTGGAGTCCATCGTCGGCGCCCACTACTCCCAGGTGATCGTGGCCCTGCCGGCGGAGTCCGACGCCAGGTGTGCCGAGCTGGTCGAGGCGGGCGTTCCCGCCTCCAAGATAGTCACGTTGGCGCCCGGGTCGATCCGCGTAGGCGACGCGGTCAAAGAGGAGAAGACGCTGTGGTGACCGGTGGCTTCGCCGCCCCAATGTTCCGTTGGTACGTCATCCGAACGAAGCCTCAGTCGGAGTACGTCGCGGCGTCCGCTCTCGAGGAAGAAGGCTTCGAGATGTTCTTCCCGAGAGTCAAGAGTCCGAAGCCACGTCCGGGTCATGCGGACGTTCCACTCTTCCCCGGCTATCTGTTCCTTCGTTGCCCCGAGGACGAGCGCGGCTGGCCAAGCGTACACCAGCTCGCCGGGATCCTGGGCTGGGTAAGGTTCGACGGCACGATCCCGTCCCTGTCCGACGAGATCATCGACGACCTCGCCATGCGGGTGGCATCGATCGACGGGTCCGGGGGTCTGTGGAATCGCTTCCGGCCCGGCGAGAGAGTTCGTGTGGTGGACGGTGAGGTCGACTGCCTCGCCCGCGTCGTCGAGGGCGCCTCGTCGCCCACGGATCGAGTGAAGGTTCTGATGGGGTTCCTGGGGCGCCAGGTCGCGGTCCGGGTCCCATGGGGAAGCGTGCACGGAGTTCCCGGTGAGCCGCGAACGGCCCGCCAGTCTTCGGGCGCCCGTCGGACCCGGGGACGGGGCAGGTGGATTCGGGGGTTCGGCCCCCGCGCTGCACCGACGACCGACAGCGCGTAACGGGCCCCGTAAAACAAACACCCCTCGTCGAAGCTTCAGCTCCGAGGGCGTGCTTCACGAGGGGAAGAATACCCGGCGCGGGCCGGGGTGGCGGAGCTTTCCCGTGGGTCTTCAGAGCGAGGGCCTCACCAGGGTCACAGCCCGAGTTCTCTCCCTGAACGCAGAGATGGGATGGGAAGTGCAGATCCCGACAAGTCGGGATTGCCTGGAGTCTGAGGGCGTCCATCAGAAAATCGATCTCCCCCCCAACCCCGAAGGGGTGGGGCACACCGGGCGGCCGAGAGACAGCCGCCCTCATCATCGACGAAAGGACCGGTAAAGCGACCATTGAAGATTAGTGTCATAGGACTTGGGTACGTCGGCTCGGTTGCCGCCGCCTCTCTGGCCGCGGACGGCCACGACGTGCTCGGCGTCGACGTGGATCACGCCAAGCTGGACGCCTACTTGAAGGGCCCGCTTCCTATCTACGAGCCGGGTTTGTTCGAGCTCGTGCGAGAGGGCCTTCACAGCGGCAGACTTCGCATGCTCCACACGGACCAGGTTTCCGAGTCTCTCGGCGACGTTATCGTCATCGCGACGGGGACCCCAATGGGGGAGACGGGCGCCGCCGACCTGAGCCAGGTTCGCGCCGCGCTCAAGTGGGTCGCCGGCGTGCAGACGGACCCGGCCGTGGTAGTCATGAAGAGCACGATACCGCCCGGGACCGGCGTCCGGCTCTGGGAGTCCATCCTGAGAGATACTCCGCTCGACTACGTGTCGAATCCCGAGTTCCTCCGGGAGGGGCAGGCCGTCTCGGACTGGCGCAAGCCGGACAGGATCGTGATCGGCGGCAGGACGGACCGGTCGATCGAGGTCACCAAGGCCGTCTACACCAAGATCGACGCGCCCGTGGTTGTCACCGACATCACGAGCGCCGAGCTGATCAAGTACGCGGCCAACGCCTTCCTTGCGACGAAGATATCGTTCATCAACGAGATCGCCGCCCTTTGCGATCGAGTCGGGGCCACGATCGACGACATAACCAAGGGCATCTCGCTCGACCCACGCATCGGGGCCGGATTTCTCCGGGCCGGCGTCGGCTACGGAGGCTCCTGCTTCCCAAAGGACGTGCGGGCTCTGGACAACATGGCGCTGACCAGCGGCCACAACTTCGAGCTGCTGAGGTCCGTCATCACGGTGAACAGCCGGCAGAGGCTCCTTCCCTTCTATGCGCTCCGAGACCGGTTCGGCGAGGTGTCCGGCCTCAAGGTCGGGGTGCTAGGGCTGGCATTCAAGCCGCATACCGACGACGTTCGGGAGGCTCCGGCCGTGGACCTGATCCGGGTTCTGACGGAGCACGGTGCTCAGGTCTCCGCGTACGACCCGTCCGCGGCGGCGGCCGCCGCTAAAGAGATGCCGGAGCAGGTCTCTCTCTTCGGCGACCTTTCGATGTGCGTCGACGGGGTCCAGGCGCTTGTGCTTATGACCGAGTGGCCGGAGATAGTCGAGGCAGACTGGGCCGAGGTCGCCAGGCTTGCCGCTCCGCCGCGTTTCCTCTTCGACGGCCGCAACGTTCTGGACCCGGTGCGAATGCGGGAGATTGGCTTCGAGTACTCGGGCGTCGGGAGAAAGGGTCCGAATCCAGTCGAGGCGCCGGGCGCGGACCGCGAGCTTCAGACTGTGGAGACCGAGAACGGTGCGAGCCACACAAATTAGGATGAGCGATCACTACGAGACCCTCGTAGAGAGGGTGAAGAGCCGGGACGCGGTCGTCGCCCTGGTAGGGTTGGGCTACGTCGGGTTGCCCCTCGCTCTGACCTTCGCCGAAGCCGGCTTCAGGGTGGTGGGCGTCGACACGAACGCATCGAGGGTCGCGAGCTTGAACTCGGGGGTCAGCTATGTATCGGACGTTCCCTCGCATCGACTGACCCCTTTCCTGAACGGCGCCGCGGGCCAAGACCGGCCTTCCGGGTCAGCCGGAGTGGACGGCGGAGGCTTGAAGCGATCGGGGGGTCGCCTGCAGGCGAGCACCGACTTCGGGTGCCTATCGGAAGCGGACGCGATCATCATCAGCGTCCCGACGCCCCTGAGCAAGACCAAGCAGCCCGACCTGTCCAATGTCGTCGGCGCCACCGACGAGGTTGCCGCCAGGCTCCGCCCCGGGATGCTGGTCGTCCTGGAGAGCACGACCTACCCTGGGACGACCGAGGAGGTCCTGCTCCCTCGGTTCGAGAACCGCGGCGGAGACGGGCAGAGCTTCGAGGTCGGCAAGGACTTCTTCCTGGCATTCTCTCCGGAGCGGATCGATCCCGGCCGCTCCGACTGGACCGTCGACAACACCCCCAAGGTGATCGGCGGAGTCACACCGCAGTGTGCGAGCGCGGCGTCGGCCCTGTACGGGTCGGCGATACAGACGGTGGTACCAGTCTCGTCGCCCGGGGTTGCCGAGATGGTGAAGCTGCTGGAGAACACCTTCCGAGCCGTCAACATCGCGCTGGTCAACGAGGTGGCCATCATGTGCGACAGGTTGGGGCTGGACGTATGGGAGGTCATCGAGGCCGCCAAGAGCAAGCCGTTCGGCTTCATGCCGTTCTACCCGGGTCCGGGCCTCGGCGGACACTGCATCCCGATCGATCCGCAGTATCTGGCGTGGAAGCTGGAGTCGCTTAACTATCGCGCACGCTTCATCGGCCTGGCGGCCGAGATCAACTTCGGGATGCCGGGATATGTGGTCGACAAGATCGCGAACGCGCTCAATGAGGAGCGCAAACCCCTCAAGGGCTCGAAGGTGCTGATCCTGGGAGTCTCGTACAAGGCCGACGTCGGCGACGTCCGAGAATCCCCGGCGCTCGACATCGCGCGGCTCTTGTTGGAGAAGGGCTCCGACGTGTCCTACCACGACCCATACGTCCCGAACGTAGAGGTCAACGGGTGGGCACTGTCCAGCGTCACGCTCGATGCCCATACTCTCGGCGATGCCGACTGCGTCGTGATCGCCGCGGCCCACTCCGGCTACGACTGGCAGTGGGTGACCGACAACAGCAAGCTGATCGTCGACACACGGAACGCCACGAGTGGGGTAACGCCGCCTCGGAGCAACGTGGTCAAGCTTTGAGCGGCGCCTACGTGGTGACCGGATGCGCCGGATTCATCGGTGCTCGTGTCACCGAGCTACTCCTCTCGGAAGGCAGCCGGGTCGTGGGAATGGACAACCTGACCGACGCCTACGACGTTCGACTCAAGCGGTGGCGCCTCGACCGGCTGATGGGAGTCGACGGCTTCACCTTCTCCGAGACGGACATCTCCGACCGGAAGGTCCTCGACGGTGTCGACGCCTCAGGCATCGATGGGGTCATCAACATCGCGGCAAGGGCTGGGGTGAGGCCGTCCGTCGAGGATCCATGGATTTACGTCGACACGAACGTCACCGGTGCCCTAAATATGCTGGAGCTTTGCCGCCGGCACGGGATCAAGAAATTCGTTCAGGCCTCCTCGTCGAGCGTATACGGCGACCGGAATCCGCAGCCCTTCCAGGAGGATCAGAGCACGGAGCCGGTGTCTCCATATGCGGCCTCCAAGACGGCGGCCGAGGATATCTGCTATGCCTACCATCGGCTGCACGACATAGACGTGACGGTGCTCAGGTACTTCACGGTCTACGGCCCGGCGGGCCGGCCCGACATGAGCCCGTTCCGGTTCGTCAAGTGGATCAGCGACGGGCAGACGGTGACGGTCTACGGCGACGGCACCCAGCGGCGCGACTTCACATATGTCGACGACATCGCCCGTGGGACCGTTCTGGCCCTGAAGCCCCTCGGGTACGAGGTTGTCAATCTGGGGTCGGACAAGCCCATAGCGCTCTCCGACGCCATCCGGGTAATCGAGAATGCTACGGGCAAGAAGGCTGCGATCGAGTACGGTCCGTGGCACTCGGCCGACGTCCGCTCGACGTGGGCAGACATAAAGAAGGCGGAGCGACTGCTTGGATGGCGGCCGGAGACCACCCTGGAGACGGGAATCGAGAGAATGGTGGAGTGGTATCGAGAGAACCACGGCTGGGCGAGCACAATTGAAACACGCTGACCCCTCGAACGGCGCGCGCGGCCGGGACCCGAGCCACAGGCAACGAGCCCTGGTCACCGGTGGAGCCGGGTTCGTCGGCTCGCACCTGGTCGAGCACCTTCTGGCCTCCGGCTACCGGGTCACCGTCGTGGACGATCTGTCGACCGGCAGCGAAGGCAACATCTCTCACCTGGACGGGAATCCGGACGTCGAGGTCGTCGTCGACTCGGTGACCAACGAGTCGGTGATAGGTCCGCTGGTCGACGATTGCGACGTCGTCTTCCATCTGGCCGCCGCCGTCGGCGTCGAGCTGGTCGTGCGAGACCCCGTCGGCGCCATCGAGACGAACATTCTCGGAACCCGCGAGGTCCTGAAGCAGGCCAACCGATACGGCAAGAAAGTGATCCTCGCGTCTACCTCGGAGATCTATGGCAAGAGCGACCGCGTCCCCTTCGCCGAGGACGACGACAGGCTGCTGGGGCCGACCACCAAGGCCCGGTGGAGCTACTCGACGTCCAAGGCCGTGGACGAGTTTCTGGCGCTGGCGTACCACCGGCAGACGGGTCTGCCGACGGTGATCGTCCGGCTGTTCAACACGATAGGACCGAGGCAGACCGGACGGTACGGGATGGTCGTTCCCCGGTTCGTCCAGCAGGCTCTGGACGGCGAGCCCTTGACGGTCCACGGGGACGGGAGGCAGAGCCGGTGCTTCTGCGACGTCGAAGACGCGGTCAGGGCGTTCGCCGGCCTGGCCGAGTGTCCCGAGGCGGTCGGAGAGGTCTTCAACGTCGGCTCGACCCGAGAGGTGACCGTCGTCGAGCTGGCCCGGAAGGTGCTTGAGACCGTGGATCGGGCAGCCGGCCGGACCCGCGGCACGTCGGATGGGTCGGCGGCGGACGGCGACCGGCTGGTCTTCGTTCCTTACGAGCAAGCCTATCAGGTCGGGTTCGAGGATATGCGCCGGCGCGTCCCGGATATCAGCAAGATAGACGCGGCCATCGGGTGGGGGCCCGTCATCACTCTGGAGCAGACTCTGGCGAGGGTCGTCGAGACTCTATCAGGGAGCCTCTCGGCCAGCCCTCGATCGAGTGGATGATATGCCGGCGTTGACGTCAGTCTCACCCGCCTCGCAGAAGATCGTACACGTCGTCGGGGCCCGGCCCAACTTCATGAAGACCGCGCCCCTGGTCCACGAAATGAACGCTCGTGGGGGAGCGCTGCGGCAAGTGCTGATCCACACCGGCCAGCACTACGACGACAACATGTCAGACATCTTCTTCCGGTCCCTCGGACTGCGGGCGCCGGACGTCGACCTGGGGGTCGGCTCGGGGAGCCACGCCGAGCAGGCGGCCCGTGTGATGATGGCCATCGAGCCGGTTCTGATCGAGCACGAGCCCGACTGGGTCGTCGTCGTGGGCGACGTGAACTCGACCCTGGCGTCCGCCCTCACCGCGGCGAAGCTCGGGATGAGGGTGGCTCACGTCGAGGCGGGGCTCCGATCCTTCGACAGGACGATGCCCGAAGAGCACAATCGCGTCCTGACGGATCACGTAGCGGACCTCCTGCTCACACCGTCGCGGGACGCCGGGGCGAACCTGCGGAACGAGGGCATCCCGGAGGAGAGGGTCCGGTTCGTCGGCAACGTCATGATCGACAGCCTCGTGCGCCTGCTGCCTCAGGCGGTCGAGTCGTGGCCGAGGCTTCGGGCCGAGCTGAACCTCTCCGACGGACAGCCCTACGCACTGGTGACACTCCACAGGCCGGCCAACGTGGACGGCCCCGATACTCTGAGCGGCATCCTGGACGCGCTGATTGAGATTTCTCGACGAATGCCGGTCATCTTTCCCGTGCACCCGCGTACGCGTCAGTCTGTCCGCACGCTCGAGACCGACGGCCGCGTGAAACTGCCCAGCGGGCTGCGGCTGATGCAGCCCCAGGGCTACCTGGAGTTCCTGGCGATGGAGCGGCATGCGGCGGTGGTGATCACCGACTCGGGGGGAATACAGGAGGAGACGACCTATCTTGGGGTGCCCTGTGTGACGGTGCGGCCGAACACGGAGAGGCCGATGACGGTCACCCATGGCACGAACCGACTGGTGGCCGCCGACCCGCAGGCGATCGTGGCCGGGGTCGACGACGCGCTGGGTCGAGACCGGCGTCCGGCGGGCCCGCCGGAGCTGTGGGACGGCCGGGCGGCCGGCAGGATCGTGGACGCGCTCCTGGGGGTCGAAGCCGGGCTCGCCGCGCAGATGGCGACCTAGGAACGATATGTGCGGAATCAGCGGGATCGTCGACTTCAACGGTCACTCCGAGATCACTCATGATCGGCTTCGGGCGATGGCCGACACGATGACGCATCGCGGCCCGGACGACGCCGGCACCTACGTCAGCCCGGACGGGCGCGGAGGGCTCGGGTTCCGGCGTCTCAGCATCGTCGACCTGGCGGGCGGCCATCAGCCCATGGGCAACGACGGCTGTCCGAGGTCCGAGGCCACCGGCGAGATAAGAGTCGTGTTCAACGGCGAGATCTACAACCACCGTGACATTCGGCGGGAGCTGGAGGCACGAGGGCACGTCTATCGGACCCAGTGCGACACCGAGGCCATCGTCCACGGGTACGAGGAGTGGGGCGACGGCGTCGTCGAGCGGCTCAGAGGCATGTTCGCCTTCGCCGTCCTCGGCGGCGAGCCCGGACTGTTCCTCGCTCGGGACCGGCTCGGGATCAAACCCCTCTACTACACGCATCAGGGAGGCCGCCTCATCTTCGCGTCGGAGATCAAGGCGATCCTGGAATGGCCCGGCGTGGGGAGGGAGGTGTGCGGCGAGGCTCTGTATCACTACCTGACGCTGTCAGTGGCGCCCGCGCCCCTGACGATGTTCCGAGACATCCGGAAGCTGCCGCCTGGCACGACGCTGTCGGTCGGGCGCGACGGGAGCACCGCGACGCGGCGCTACTGGGAGCCGATGCCCAACGACGGCGAGTCCGATTCCCGGGCAGTCGCCGACCTGGTCGACGAGCTCAGGGAGAGGCTTCGCGAGTCGATCCGCCTGCGCATGATGAGCGACGTGCCCTTTGGGGTGTTCCTCAGCGGCGGCGTCGATTCAAGCCTGAACGTCGCTCTGATGAGCGAGCTGATGGACCGGCCGGTCGACACGTTCTCGATAGCGATCGAGGACGATCCGGCGTCCGACGAGCTTTCACAGGCTCGGCGGGTCGCGCGCCATTACGGCACGAATCACCACGAGGTCGTGGTGTCAGAGCGTCAGTTCATCGAAACGCTTCCCGAGATGGTCCATCACCAGGACGAGCCTCTGGCCGACCCGGTGTGCGTGCCGCTCTATCACGTCAGCAAGCTGGCGCGGGAGAACGGGACGATCGTCGTCCAGGTGGGGGAGGGGGCCGACGAGCTTTTCGCCGGCTACGTAGGCTACAGCGTGATGGCGGACCTTCACCGCCGCCTGTACGCGCCGTTCGCGGCGATGCCCTCGTGGATCAAGCGCCCGGTGGCAGCTCTGGCGCCCCACCTGCTGCCGGCCCACAGAGCCGAGTATGTCCGGCGCGCGGCCTCGGGGGAGGAGCTGTTCTGGGGGGGCGCCACGGTGTTCACCGAGCCGGCCAAGCGCCGGCTGCTGAGGAACGGGTTCAGCGAGTCGTCCTACGACTCCCATGCCGATGTGGTCGGACCGATCTACTCGCGGCTCGATGGCCGCCGTCCAGGCAGCCCGTTTCTGGATCGCATGATCTATCTCGAGCTCGAGCACAGGCTGCCCGAGCTGCTGCTGATGCGGGTAGACAAGATGTCCATGGCGGCGTCGGTCGAGGCGCGGGTGCCGTTCCTGGATCATGAGCTTGTCGAGTTCGCCCTCTCGATTCCGCCGGCTCTCAAGTACAGGGGGGGCCGGACGAAGTACATACTCAAGGAGGCGGCCCGCGGGATACTGCCGGACGACGTCATCGACAGGCCAAAGGTCGGCTTCTGCGGAGGCGCCGGCAACATGGTGAGTGGCGCCGTAGTCGACTACGCGGAACAGGTCATGTCCGAGAGCGAGGGCGTCAGAGCCGTGTTGAACCCCAATGTGGTTAATAGGATAGTGGCCGAGCATCGCGCCGGCCGGGCCGACAACAGCGCAGCGATCTGGAGCCTGCTCAATCTGGCTCTGTGGCACCGCCAGTGGATCGAGGGGAGGGTCGTCGCCAGTTGAGTATGCCCTACGATCTGGTCGTCCTGGTCAGGCACTACCTGCGGCTGTGCGGCGCCCGAGGGTTGGTCCTCCTGGCCGACCGGGCCGCCCGGCGGATTCTGCCGGCGCTCCTTTACCGGCCTGTTCAATGGCTCGGCTGGGGGCTGCGCGGTCCAAAGACGTCGCCGGGCAGCCTGACCGAATCCAGAGCCATTACGTCGCTGTTCAGCTCCAGGGACCGGGACTGGTTCGACGAGATGTTCCCGGGATCGATCCAGCGAAAGGTCGCGTCGGCGGAGATGAGCCGGCGGCACGAGTTCGAGCTCCTCGGGACCGGACTCAGCCACTGGGGCGACCCCATCGACTGGCACCGGGACGTTAGGAGCGGACACACGTGGCCGGTCAGGTTCTTCCCGGGCTATGGCGGCACGCTCACACCCGGCGGCGGGGCCGATGTGAAGGTCCCGTGGGAGCTGAGCCGTCTCCATCATCTGGTCTCTCTGGCTCAGGCGTGGTGGCTGACGCAGGACCGCGTCCACATGGACGAGCTCTTCGACCAGTGGGAGTCCTGGCTGGCATCCAACCGCTGGTCCCACGGCGTCAACTGGACCGTCGCCATGGAGGCCGGAATTCGGGCCGTGAACCTTCTTTGGGCGACCTCTATCCTCTCCGACGCTCCCGGTTGGAACGGTGACAGGGAGACCGCCCTGTCCCGCAGCCTCCATCAGCACGGCACCTACATCGAGCACAACCTGGAGGTCAGCAGCCGCGGAGGCCGGCTTCAGGCGGCGAACCACTATCTGGCCAACCTGACCGGTCTCGCCTGTCTTGGAATGGTGCGACCGGACCTGCCCCAGGCCGCCAGATGGACCGCCATCGGCCTGAACGGCCTCGAACGGGAGATCAGGTGTCAGGTGCTGCCGAAGGAAGGCTTCTTCTTCGAGTCGTCCACGGGCTACCATCGGCTGGCGCTGGAGCTGTTCTTGGTCCCGGCTCTGCTGGCACGGCGCACCGGGAACCATATGTCACCCACCTACTGGAAGCAGCTGGAGCAGATGTGCGAGGTCGTGCTGCACGTCACGGGCCCGGACGGACAGGTTCCCCAGATCGGCGACGGCGACGACGGCCGCCTGTTGATTCTAGCCGGGTATCCCGACTGGCCCCGCCACGACTACAGATATCTTCTCGCGCTGGGAGCAGTGCTTTTCAAGCGCGGGGACTTCAAGGCGGCCGCGGGAGGTCGTGCGGAAGAGCTCTACTGGCTCCTCGGACGGGAGGGCGTCGAGGCGTTCGACGCCCTGGAGCCGGACCCAACCCCGTTGCAGGGACACAGGTTCGAGGAGGCCGGTCTCTACACGATGAGGAGCGAAGACTCGCAGGACTTCGTCCTCATCCGAGGCGGCGGACCGTCCGCCCACTCGCCCACGGGGCATTCCCACAGCGATCTGTTCTCCCTGGAGCTCTGGTCGGGCGGCAGGCCCGTGATCGTAGATCCTGGGACCTACGTGTACACCTCCAGCCCGAGCGAGCGGAACGCGTTCCGCTCGACCGCGTCTCACAACACCGTCAAGGTGGACGGCAAGGACATCACCGCCATGTCGGGCGACTCGCTCTTTCGCATGGGCAAGGGCCCGAACGTCAGCATCGTCTACTGGGACGTCAACACGGAGCGGAGCTCGTTCGTGGCCGAGCACGATGCCTTTGCGGGCCTTTCGTCTCCCGTCCGCCTTACTAGGAAGGTGGTGTACCACACCCGCGAGCGCGCCTGGGAGATCGAAGACGCCCTGGAAGGTCGCGGACGACACCAGGCGACCTGGTTCTGGCATCTGGCCCCGGGACCGCTGCCCGAGCCGAGTGCGGACCAGGTTCAGCTTGGCCCAGTGCGAATAGGCTGGTGGAGCGACGGCTCGCTGGATGTAAAGGTCGAGCCGGGCCGGTTCAGCCCGAGCTACGGAAGAGCGGAGGATGCCGCCGTGCTCGTCGGCTCCGCCGTCTGGGAAGACAGGCTGAGCGTCCGCTTCAGGGTCGATGCGGGGGTGCCGGTTCCAACCGCGGTCGAGGAGAGGGCTGAAGTTGGTGGCGATAGCTAGCCGGCTGCAGACCGGCGTTCGCTGGCCCGTGCGCCTGGTCGCCGCCAGGCTGGGGGAGGACGAGCGCCGGATCGTCAGCATGGTGTTGGGCCCGCTCCGGGTCCACTGGCGTCTGGCCGCGCTGGCCTTTGTCGGCAACCTCGGGGCGGCGGCCTTCGAGGGCAGCACGATGGCGATCTTCGCCCTGGCCCTTCAGGGCCTCTTCGGCGAGGCGCAGGCCAGCTTCGGCGAGGCTCTCGGGCCGGTGGGGTCGCTGGCCGATCTGGTCGTCGGCGGTCTCGGACGGGAGACCATGTTCCTCGTCCTGGTCCTCCTGGCCGTCGGTACCGTCGTGCTGCGCAGCGCGTTCCAGTTCGGCTCCCGGTCGGCCGCGGCATTTCTTCAAGCATCCGTCTTCAAGGACGTCCACAGCAAGATATTCAACCAGATTCTGGCCCTGAGCATGGCTCGGATAAGCCGCTATAAGATCGGCGATCTCAACCAGCACGCCGGAGATGCCACGGTAGTGCATGCGACGTACCACCAGATGAACCTGCTCGTCGGCAACCTGTTGGTTCTCGCGGTGTACGTCGCGCTGATGTTCTGGCTTTCGTGGCCGATGACGTTGGCCGCGATCGGAGCTCTGATACTCCTCTCCCGCACGTTGGGCGTGGTAGTAAGGAGGGTTCGGGCCAGCGCCGAAGCCTATCTCCCCGCACGCGTGGAGATGTGGAGTCGGACCGCGGAGTTCCTCATGGGGCTGACGCTGCTGCATATCTTCGCCCGCCAGAAGTACGCGAAGGACAGGTTGAAGGCGTCGGTGGATAAGGCGATGATCGAAGAGCGGCGCCGCAACGTCTGGGCCGCCTTGACTTTGCCGGTGACCCAGGTGGCCACGGTGTTGGGCGTCGCGGCCTTCCTGGTGGTCGGGTATCTCCTCCTTCGCGACTCGGGCGAGACCGTTCTACCAAGGCTGCTGACCTTCATCTTCATCCTCTACCGGCTCTTGCCGCTATTCGGGAACATCAACGACGAGCGCGTCCAGCTCTCCGGCCTAGTTCCGCTGCTCCGGCGCGTGTCGAACATGCTGCGTACGGATGACAAGGAGTACATCGTCGACGGTGAGCGCCCTTTCACAGGGCTGTACAGCACGGTCGAGTTCCGGGGAGTCTCCCTGCGCTACGTGGAGAATGAGAAGGCGGCCGTGCGCGACTTCAGCTTCGAGGTACGCAGCGGCCAGATGATCGCCCTGGTAGGCGAGTCGGGGGCAGGCAAGAGCACTGTCGCGTCCCTGCTGCTGAGGCTCTACGACCCGAGTACGGGCCAGGTCCTCGTGGACGGACAGGACCTCAAACAGCTCGACCTGACCCAATGGCGCGATCATATCGGTGTGGTGAACCAGGGGACCCATCTATTCAATGCTTCTATTCACGAAAATATCGCCTTCGGCCGCCTCGATGCGACAAAAGAAGATATCGTAGCAGCGGCCCGCAGCGCCCATGCCCACGAGTTCATCTCTCAGCTGGCCGACGGGTACGACACGATCGTGGGCGACCGGGGTCATCGTCTCTCGGGCGGCCAGCGACAGCGGATCGCGATCGCCAGGGCGATTCTGCGCGATCCCGACATCCTTGTCCTGGACGAGGCCACCAGCGACCTGGACAGCCACTCGGAGCGCCTGATCCAGGAGGCCATAGACAAGCTGCGGTCAGACCGAACGGTCGTCGCGATCGCACACCGGCTGTCGACCGTCGCGATGGCGGATCAGATACTGGTTCTGGCGGAGGGCCGGATCGTCGAGCGCGGGACGCACGACGAGCTGCTTGCTCTCGAAGGCCGGTACACCCAGCTCTGGCGTATCCAGACCGCGACGGGAGATTCGGAACGCGGGGCCGAGCCCGGCGAGTGATTCGGCCGCTGTTTGCGGTAACGGGAGGAGGGGTAACAGGTCGATGACTGACTTCTTGAAGGGCAACTATTCGCTTCCCGGATCGGCGGAGGGATCCAAGCGCGGTTCGGACGAGGACGAGGGAGATGAGGAGAGCCTGACCGTGCAGATGGAAGAGGCGGCGCTGGCGAAACTCGGCGGCAGCATCTGCTTCGTCGTGAAGGACAAGACCTTGCTCTGGATGGGGGATTCGAGTGAAGAGACTGGCTAGCGATCTGATCTCCCGCATGTCGGAGCTCACCGCGGTGAAGTCGGTGGACCTCGCGATGGCGAACACCCGGCTAAACGGCGACGATCTCGGCCGGACGATAGCCGATCTGGTCGATCCCTCGGCCGGCGGACGAAGCGGCTCGGCGATCGTCATCGCGGCGGGACCCAGTCTTCATCGTGCCAACCCCGTCGAGGAGATACTGAGCTCGGAGTACGACGGGCCCATCGTCGCCGTCGACGGGTCGCTGGGCTACTGCCTGCGGAACGGCCTGGTTCCCGACTACATGGTGACCCTCGATCCCCATCCGACGCGGATCGTGCGCTGGTTCGGCGACTCGGACCTGGACCAGGCCAGCGCCGCAGCAGACGACTATTTCACGCGGCAGGACCTGGACCCTCATCTGGGAGTCCGCGAACTGGAGCACAACCGGGAGCTCATCGATCTGGTGAACGAGCACGGGCCACGGATCAAGGCCGTGATCGCCACCTGCGTCGCTCCGAGGGTCACCCAGCGGTGTCTCGACGCGGGCATGGAGCTGTACTGGTGGAATCCACTATATGACGACTTCAAGTCGCCCTTGAGCGTGTCCAGGACCGCGTACGAGCTGAACGGGGCGCCCTGCATGGCGACCGGCGGAAACTGTGGGAGCGCCGCCTGGGTCTTCGCCAACATGGTCCTTGGAAAGCGCGAGGTCGCGCTGGTCGGGATGGACCTGAGCTACGCTCCGGGCACGCTCTTGAGGAACACGCAGTACTTCGAGGAGCTCGAGGAGCTGTTCGGCGAGAAGGCGGCCGATGCGTTCGTCGAGGTGTACAACCCTCACATCGACCAGACCTGGTTCGCGGACCCCACCTACTACTGGTATCGGGAGTCTTTTCTGGAGATGGCTCGGGACTCCGACTGCGTGACCTACAACTGCAGCGAGGGCGGAATAGTCTTCGGGGAGGGGGTCGAGTTCACCCCGCTGAGCCGGTTCCTGAGAGAGCACGCCCGAGAGAAGGGAGCACCCGTCAGTGGCTAAGGTACTTTTCATCAACCCCGTCGTCAGGGAGGAGGACGAGCCGAAGCACGTTCCCTATGGGATGGCGCTCCTGGCGGCGATTGCCGACGGGCAGGGCCACCAGGTACAGGTCTACGACGCCAACGCCTGGAGGCTTACAGACCGGGAGCTTCGGCAGGCGCTCGAGGCAGACGAGTGGGACGTGGTGGCGGTCGGCAGCATCACGACCGCGTACGGCCACATCAAGAACACGTTCGAGCATGCCCGTCGGTTCGCGCCGAACGCTCTCCTGGTCGCCGGCGGTGGGTTCCTCACCAGCATGCCGCGCGACATCATGCGACTGATGCCGCAGATAGACATCGGCATCATCGGCGAGGCTTTCGTCACATTCCCGGAGCTGCTGCAAGAGGTGGATCGGGGCAGTACCGGCTGGTCGGAGATCAAGGGGATCACCTGGCGCGACGACGGCGGCCGGGTGCGTCTGACGCCCCCTCGCCCGCTGGTCGAGGACATCGACACGCTTCCGTACCCGGCCTGGGAGATGTTCCCGCTGGATATCTACTGGAAGAACAGCAAACTCCTGTACAGCGAGGAGGCGTTCACGGCGGAGCGCCGGCTGGACATCAACGCCAGCTACGGCTGCTCGCTGATCTGCCGCTTCTGCTTCCACCTGGGGATCGCGGGCGACATGAGGTACGAGGACGGTCCGGAGGGTCCGGACGTCGCCTTCACGTACGACCGGAACATCAGGTGGCATAGCGCCAGATACGTCGTCGACCTCGTGAAGCACGCCCGGGACCGGCTGGGAGTCGACTTCGTCCTCTTCCTGGACGAGAACCTGATGACGATGAACGCGTACAGCCGGTGGAAATGGCTCCCCGAGATAGCGGAGCTATGGATCAAGGAGGGGCTTCAGCCGGCCTGCCGGCGAGAGGGGGTGCCCCACCATCCCGACACCTGCAAAGGGGGCGTGCACTGGGGCGGTACAAGTCACGCGACGCTGGTCAAGCCCGAGCTTCTGAAGCTGATGCACGAATCGGGATGCAGCCAGCTTCTATACGGGTACGAGTCGTTCTCGGACCGGATCCTGAAGAACCTGGGCAAGGGGACGACCGCCGCGACAAACGAGCAGTCCCTGCGATGGACGATGGAGGCCGGCATCAGGCCGATTCCGAACCAGATGGTCGGATTTCCGGACGAGTTCTTCGACAGCATCAGGGACAGCATCAACGCGTGGGAGCGGATGGGGATTCGGTGCGTGCCCTTCTTTGCCACGCCGTATCCCGGGTCCGAGTGGTACTACACCTACAAGGCTCGCATCATGGAGCAGTACGATGGCGATCTGGACGCCTTCCTGAGAGACCTCGGGGACGCCACCAGGATCACGGCGGTCATCAGCGAGAACTTCAACGCCGTGGAGCTGCTCGGGTTGCGGGAGCTGATGCTGAATCGAGACCTGAAGCGAATCGACGAGTACGAGAGAGTGTGGAGGGCCAGAAACGGCGAGCCCGTCCTCCCTGACTTCGTACACAAGGCGCGTCCCAAGTCCGGCGACAAGTACACTCTGCACGTGGCGCCCACTCAGACCGTGGGTGCGGGAACGGGCAATACCGAGCGGTAGAGTGGCAGCCGCGCAGAAGGAAACTGCGATCCCGTTCCTGCGCAGGCAGGTTCGGGAGATGCGCACCGGCGGGACGGATGCCGTCAGGCGCAAGATTCGCGCTCTGCCCGTCATAGCAGGGTGGTTCGCCAAACACGGGCCGACGATCGCGCTGGTCCTGATGATAAGGGCGCTTCGGTGGCTGGTACTGATCCGCTTCGTACAGATCAACAGCTCCAGGTACGGGCCCTTCGCCTTCGACACCGAGCTGTACCTGCAGGAGCTGGATGCAGGCAGTCGCTCAGGGCGGACCTTCGATATCTACTACTTCGAGTCTGACATATCCAACCACCAGCTCGAGAAGATGTGGGGGCGGACACTACGAACCTGGCAGGGCGCCGGTCGCGTGGCGAAGGTGAATCGCCATCTCCCGGGGGGCGACGACCACGTAATCTCGATACCGAACTGGTCATCGCACCCCCATGACATGTCCGCCCGCATCGGCGGGACTCGTCCGCACCTCGCCTTTACTCAAGAGGAGGAGGAGCTAGGGCGCAGGGCTCTTGTCGAGATGGGCGTTCCGGACGGCGCGCCCTTCGTCTGCTTTCATGCGCGAGACTCTGCATATCTGGATGCGGTGCACGGATATCGGACCCGGGAAAAGTGGGCCTATCACGACTATCGCGATTCGAACATCCACAACTACGTGCCTGCCGTCGAGGAGCTGGGCCGGCGGGGCGGCTACGGTATCCGGATGGGAGCGGTCGTCGATCAGCCCCTGGGCTCGGCAGGGCCGAAGGTGATCGATTACGCGGTCAACCATAGAACAGAGTTTCTCGACGTGTACCTGGGCGCCCGTTGCCGCTTCTTTCTGGGTGCTCACAGCGGAGCCTTCGGCGCTGCCGTGGTGTTTCGGCGTCCGATGGCCCTCGTCAACGTCATCCCGATCGACATGATGACCACCTGGGGCCAGCAAGATCTGTTCATACCCAAGAAGCTGTGGAATCGACGCGATCAGCGCTTCATGACCGTGCGAGAGATGTTCGACTCCGGGGCGGCCGGTTTCGACTTCGGCGACCAGTACGAGCGGCTTGGGGTCGACCCCGTCGAGAACACGGCCGAGGAGATCACCGCCGTGGCTCTGGAGATGGACGCTCGCCTTGAGGGATCCTGGCAGGGTGACGAAGAGGACGAGGAGCTGCAAGCCCGCTTCTGGGAGTTGTTCAGGCCGCGCAACGACTACGGCCCGATCGTGTCGCGGATGGGCGCGCAATTCCTGCGTGATAACCGGGAACTGCTCGGCTGATATGGACGCGATGCTAATGCCTGGACAAGGCTTTTCTTGAAGACACGATATATCTACATTGGCTATCCAAAGACGGGCTCGTCAACGTTGCAGACTGGGTTTTTCGAGGCACACCCACAGCTGGCTTGTCTGAATCTGGAGTATCCCGAGGTTGGGGACGCGATCGGGATAGACGTGGTCCTGAAGGACAGCATCACGTACGAGTCCTCGAAGGTCAATGACGTGGTCAAGCGCCATCTGGACATGGCGGACGCGAACTCGCAGTACCGGGCCGTGGGCGTTGCCACGGAGAACCTATCCTTGTGGTACGACGGCGGGCACGCTGACCCGAGACTTGTCGCGGAGCGGCTACGGGAAGCGTTCGGCGACGCCAAGATAATGATCACGGTAAGGAACCAGTTTGGCCTGATTCGTTCGCTGTACGCTCAATTCGTCAGGAGCGGAGGCTACCTATCCTTCGACCAGTATCTGGAAGCCAACTACTGGGGATTCTACTCCTACCTGTTCCCCCAGATCTTGTTCTACAAGACCTTCAAGCGCTATGAGAACCTGTTCGGTGTCGGGCGAGTCAAGGTGACTCTCTTTGAGAATCTAATAGGCGACCCGCAGGGGGCCGTCGACGCTATGTGCCGGTTTCTCGAAATATCTCCGATCGAGCTTACCCTGCCCCACCTTAATCAGTCGCCGAGCCGCGTTTCGATGGCGGCACTGCGGCTCATCAACCGCCTTCACAAGTACAATCTTGGCAGATCCTACTACATGCCCCTCACCCCAAACTCACTCGCCACGAACTGGGATAAGGAAATCGGGTTCGTTCCGAAGCGGCTCAGGAGACACGACCGATGGCGAAGGTACCTCATCGTCAAGACCCAGAGATTGGACGCGAGATTTGGGTTCAAGCCGGCCAAACCCGCCTATTCTGAGTTCTGGAAAGAGAAGATAACAGACCTTTACGCGGAGGATAATCGAAGTCTGATGGAAGAGACCGGGCTCGATCTGAGGGAGCATGGCTATCCTGTCGCGTCGTAGCCGGGTGGGTCAGGCGCGTGCTACGCGAGATCCGTCCTACGGGTCGTGATCGAGAGATGAGGTGCGTCGTCACCGGGGGTGCGGGATTCATCGGGAGCCACGTGGTGGACCTGCTGCTGGCAGAGGGACACTCCGTCGCCGCCCTGGACAACGTCTCGACCGGGCATCTGGAGAATCTCTCCCACCATCGAGACAAGCCGGACTTGAGCGTCCATCAGGTCGACGTGTGCGACTACGAAGGGATTCGGCCATTGTTCGACGGCGTGGACTGGGTGTTCCACTTCGCTGCACTCGCCGACATCGTGCCGTCGATCGAGCGGCCTATGGAGTACATGGACCGCAACGTCGCCGGGACCGTCTCCGTCGTCGAGGCGTCGAGGCAGAGTGGGGTCCAGCGGCTCGTCTATGCCGCCTCGTCCTCCTGCTACGGGATTCCGGACGTCTACCCGACGCCCGAGGCGTCTCCCATCCGGTGCGAGTACCCCTACGCACTGAGTAAGTACCTTGGAGAGCAGGTCGTCCTCCACTGGAACAGGGTCTACGATCTGCCCGTCGTCTCCCTGCGCTTCTTTAACGTCTACGGCCCCCGCTCGCGGACGTCCGGCACGTACGGAGCGGTCTTCGGTATCTTTCTCGCCCAGAAGCTGCACGGGAAGCCTTTTACGGTGGTGGGAGATGGTACCCAAACGCGCGACTTCGTGTTTGTGACCGACGTGGCGCGGGCCTGCCTGCTGGCCGCGGAATCGAAGCTGTCGGGCGAGGTACTGAACGTCGGTGCGGGGAGCCCCGTGAGCGTCAGCAGGCTCGTCGAGCTCCTCGGAGGAGACACGGTCCGCGTGCCGAAGCGTCCGGGGGAGCCGGACTGCACTCATGCGGATGTCTCGAAGATCGAGCGCGTGCTCGGGTGGCAGCCCGCGGTGCCCTTCGAGGACGGCGTCGACATCATGCTCCGAAACATCTCCCTCTGGGCGGAGGCGCCCGTGTGGGACGTCTCCGGGATCGAGCGGGCGACAGCACAGTGGTTCGCCGCCCTGAAGTGACCGGCCGGCGGTGAGCCGCTCTAACGCAGGTACTGACATGCCACAAACCCCCTACAGCCATAAGATCAAGACGCCCGAAGAGATCCGGGACATCATCGGTCCACGCCCACGCGGTGGACAGGTGATCATGTGCCACGGCGCCTTCGACGTCATACACCCGGGGCATCTCAGGCATCTGATGTACGCCAAAGAGAGGGCCGACATCCTCATCGCCTCTCTCACGAGCGACGAGTTCATCACCAAGGGACCCCGCCGGCCGTTTGTTCCGGAGGAGCTCAGGGCGATCAACCTGGCCGCCCTGGAGATGGTCAGCCACGTGGTAATAGACCGGCATCCGACGCCGATCGAGAACATCCAGACCATCCAGCCCGACCTCTTCGCGAAGGGCTTCGAGTACGTCACCAACGGCCTCCACCCGAAGACGCGGGAGGAGTCCGAGGCCCTGGAGAGCTACGGCGGCGAGATCATCTTCACGCCGGGGGATATCGTCTACTCCTCTTCGGCTCTGCTGACGCTCCAGTCTCCGGACCTGGCCGTCGAGAAGCTGCTGGTTCTGATGGAGTCCGAGGGGGTGTCGTTCGACGACCTGAGAGGCTCGCTTCGCTCCCTGTCCGGCCTCAAGGTCCACATCGTTGGGGACACGATCGTCGACAGGTATACCTACTGCTCCCTGCTGGGGGCGGCGCCCAAGTCACCGACGATCAGCGTCAAGCAGGAGCAGTCCGAGACCTTCATCGGTGGCGCCGCGATCGTGGCCAAGCATGCCCGAGCCTTCGGCGCAACGGTCACCCTCTCGACCATCCTCGGAGATGACGACGCCAAGGAGTTCGTCCTGGATGGCATGCGCGCCGCCGGCATCGAGATTCTGGCTCACGTGGACGAGAGCCGCCCCACGACGGTGAAGGAGCGGTTCGTCGTCGACAGCCACAAGATGCTGCAGGTCGACAAGCTGGACAACCGGATTGTCTCGGCCGCTTCGGTAGAGAATCTGCGCGCCGAGATCGACGGCACCCGGGCGGATGTGTACATCTTCAGCGACTTCAGGCACGGGATATTCCATCCGACGACGATCGACCCGCTGAGGGCGGCGATAAGGCCGGGGGCATTCATGGCCGCCGACAGTCAGGTGAGCAGCCGCTGGGGCAACATCCTCGACTTCAAGGACTTCGATCTCGTCACGCCAAACGAGCGCGAGGCCCGGTTCGCGCTCGGTGACCAGGACTCGGTAATCCGCCCGCTGGCGACCGCCCTCTACAACGACGCCCGGTGCAAGTGGCTGATCGTCAAGCTGGGAGAGCGCGGTCTGCTCTGCCATCGCGGCCCCAAAGGGCTGTTGCGCGAGTTCTTCAATCTGGACAGCTTCGTGGAGCAGCTGGCCGACCCAGTCGGGGCAGGGGACTCCCTGCTGGCTCTCGGGTCGCTGGCTCTCGCCCAGTCAGGGAACTTCGTCATCGCCGCCATTCTCGGCAATCTGGCTGCTTCGGTGGCATGCGAGAGCGAGGGGAACGTCCCAGTGGGAAGAGACGAGGTCGAGAAGAAGATCGACAAGATCGAAAAGGCGGCGCGCCTGTCGTGAGATACCTCGTCGTCGGCCTCGGGAACATCGGTGAGAAGAGGCGTCGGGTACTGGCGGACCGGTGTGTCGCCACCGTGGATCCCTATCGGGCGGACGCCGACTGGTCGAGTCACCTCGACGTCCCGTCTGGCAGCTACGACGCCGCGGTGCTTGCTACGCCCGGCGACGTCAAGCTGGACTACGTTTCCTACTTCCTGGACGCGGGAAAGCACGTATTGGTGGAAAAGCCGCTACTCTTCCCCGATGAGCGGGCCGCCGCGGACCTCCGCGATCTGGCGCGCCGATCGGGGGCGATCTGGTACACCTCGTACAACCACCGGTTCGAGCCCCACATCGTCGCGATGAAAGAGCTGCTGGACGGCGGTTTCGTCGGTTCGGTCTACTGGGCCAGGCTCGTCTACGGCAACGGGACCGTGCGGAACATCCTGGGATCGTGGAGAGAGAGCGGCTTTGGCGTGCTCGAGGACCTCGGCTGCCACCTCATCGACCTGGCCGAGCTCTTGCTGGGAAGCGAACGCCGCGATTTCACGGCCCGTGAGTTGCGGAGCTTCGAGGCGGAGTGCTTCGACCATTGCGTCTTTTCGACGCCGGGCGGCGAGGTCTGGATCGAGTGCAGCTGGACCACCTGGAAGAACACCTTCAGCATCGACGTGCACGGCAGCCGCGGCTCGATCCACATGAGCGGACTCAGCAAGTGGGGCCCGACCGAGCTGATCACCAGGAAGCGGGTCCTGCCGAGCGGTGTCCCGGAGGAGACTCGAGAGGTGCTCGACTCTCCAGACGCTACCTGGGAACAGGACCTGGTCGAGTTCGAGGAGCGCGTCCGAGAAGGGCGATCGTCCTTCGAGAGCGATCTGCGCATCTCCAAGTCTCTTCACGCCCTGGCTCAGGGGGTCGAGCCCGTGTCCAAACGGGAGCTGGTCGGGTGAGCCAGGCTGGATCGGACAAGCAGAAGATCGGCTTCGCCGGGCTCTCTCATCTGGGCATCGTGTCGAGCATCTGCTGGGCGTCGATGGGGTGGAGCGTGGTCGTCGTCGACGGCGACGCCGACAAGGTGTCGCTGCTGGAGAAGGGACGCCTTCCGATCCACGAGCCACGACTGCCCGAGCTGCTCGCCGAGAACCGGTCGAGGCTGGAGTTCGCCTCGGATTTCTCCCGCCTGGCGGAATGCGACGTCGTCTGTATCTCACTCGACACCGACACGGACGAGAGTAACCGGAGCGACCTGAGCGGGCTGGAACTGCTGGTCGAGAGCGTGATTCCCTGGCTCGCCCCCGGCGCCCTGGTCGTCCTGATGAGCCAGGTTCCGGTGGGCTTCACGCGACGCCTGCTCAAGTCGATACGCTCAAGACAGCCAGAGGTCGGGGTCAGGCTCTACTACTGGGTCGAGACGCTGGTGATCGGGGACGCGGTCGAGCGCTGCCTGCGGCCGCAACGCATTATCCTGGGCCGGGACGGCGAGCCGGAAGGCATAGATGTGCGTTTCGAGGCGCTGCTCTCGGCCTTCGGGTGTCCTGTCCTCAAGCTCTCCTACGAGAGCGCGGAGCTGACGAAGAGTGCGATCAATCTGTATCTGGCGGTCTCCGTGACGTACGCGAACGTACTGGCGGACCTGTGCGAGGCGAGGGGCGCCAGCATGGGCGAGATCGTCCCGGCGCTGAGGATGGATCGCCGGATAGGCCAGTACGCATATATCCGGCCCAGCCTGGGGATCGCCGGCGGGAACCTGGAACGAGACCTGGTGCATCTGCGGAGCCTCGGTGACGAGGCCCGCGCGGACACCAGGCTCATCGGCCTCGCTCTGGACTACAACGCGAACCGGTACTACTGGGTGCACAGGCAGCTAGACAGGCACGTCTTCAAGCGGGTGGATCGGCCCACGATCTCTGTATGGGGTCTCGCGTACAAGAAGGACACCCAGTCCACGAAGAACTCGTTCGCCACGCGCGTGCTCGGCGATCTGGCGCACCGGGCGGACCTGCGGGCGTACGACCCGGTCGCGCGGCTCCCAGAGAGTTCACGTAACGGCGTGACCCAGTGCGACCGTCTCGAAGCCGTCGACGGGGCCGACTGCCTGCTCGTGCTCACCGACTGGGAGGAGTTCGCCGACACCGACTACTCCGTCATCGCACAGAGAATGCCGGGGCGCGTGATCATCGACTGCGTTGGCGTGATGGATCGTGCCGCGGCGTCTGAGAACGGCTTTCGCTACGTCTCTATCGGTGAGCCACTTGAGTGACCACCGCCAGGTCGTGATAACCGGAGCGAGCTCCGGGATAGGCGCCGCTCTCACCAGGGCTCTGGCCCAGGAGGGGCTGGACGTCTACGCGTGCGCTCGCCGTGCCGAACGGTTGAACGAGGTGACGGAGAACAACTCCGTGGCCTTCGGCTACCGGTGCGACGTTTCGGACGAGGAACAGGTGGAGGAGTTCGTGGCCCGGGTTGCGGAGAGGACTTCAACCGTCGACGTGCTGATCAACTGCGCCGGAGGCTTCGGGGCCATCGGCTCGGTGATGCAGACGGACAGCCGCCAATGGCTGCACACGCTCGAGGTGAACCTGTATGGCACCTACCTGATGGTCAAGCACCTCGTCCCACTGATGAGAAGCGAGCGAAGCCCCAGCATCGTCAACTTCTCCGGGGGCGGCGCCTTCAATCCGCTGCCTCACTACAGCGCCTACGCCGTATCCAAATCGGCCGTAGTTCGTCTCACCGAGACGCTGGCGGTCGAGCTGGCACCGATGGGGATTCGCGTGAACGCGGTGGCACCGGGCTTCGTGGACACAGAAATCCACCTTCAGACGTTGGCGGCAGGTCCCGAGAAGGTGGCCGACCGGGCGTACCAGGAGACGCAGCGTAAGCTAACCGACGGGTCGGGCGTCCCCATCGATCTCGTGGTCGACTGTGTGCGATTTCTTATGTCGGAAGAGGCGAAGGGTCTGAGCGGCAAGACAATCAGCGCTAGCTTCGACCCATGGCGCACGGCCGAGCTCGCGGCGTCGATCCCCCGTATCAACGACTCCGATCTCTACACGATGCAGAGGATCAACCTGGTGCACCTGCCACAGGACCCGCTGCGCGCCGACCTGGAGACGGCTCCGAAGTGACCGGGCTGGCCGTCAGCACCTACGTCGATCGCTTCCTGCATGAGACCGAGGCCGTTCTGGCCTCGCTCGACCGGCGGACGCTGGGCGACATGATCGGTCGTCTGAGCGCGCTGCGGGCCCTGGGCGGGCGGCTGTTCCTGCTTGGAGTGGGCGGGAGCGCGGCGAACGCCTCTCACGCCGTGAACGACTTCCGGAAGATCGCCGGGATCGAAGCGTACGCTCCCACCGATAATGTGAGCGAGCTGACCGCCCGAATCAACGACGACGGTTGGGATACCAGCTTCGCCGAGTGGCTGCGCGGATCGCGGCTGAGCAGTAGAGACATGGTGATGGTACTGTCCGTGGGCGGCGGCTCAGAGGCAACGTCGGCGAACATCGTTCGCGCGGTGGACTTCGCCAAGGCCGAGGGAGCCCAGGTCCTGGGCATCGTGAGCCGAGACGGCGGTCATACGTCTCGGGTGGCGGATTCCTGCCTCCTGATTCCTCCCCAGTCGGCCGATACCGTCACTCCGCTGGCTGAATCGTTCCAGGCGCTGGTCTGGCATCTACTCGCGACGGCCCTAGAGAAAGAGGTGACACAGTGAAGGTGTTCATCGACACGGCTGATGTCCAGGAGATCGAGAAGTACCTCGACTGGGGCATCTGTGACGGGGTAACCACCAACCCCACGGTAAACGCGCAGAACCGCGTGCGCAGCTTCGACGACATGCGGCGGCGCTCGATAGAGATCGCCCGTCTGATAGCGCCGCGCCCCCTGAGCGTCGAGGTCAGTACCGACTGGGCGGAGGACATGGTCAAGGAGGCGCACGAGTACTCCTCCTGGGCCGACAACATCAACGTCAAGATCACCATCACGACCCGGGACGGCGAATCGTGCCTGCCGATAATCCACCGGCTCTACCGCGACGGGATCGACGTCAACGTGACGGCCATGATGACCGCCAACCAGGCGATCCTGGCGGCCAAGGCCGGTGCCACTTACGTCAGCCTGTTCGGAGGGCGGATCGACGACGAAGGCGGGGATGCGACGACGGTCGTCCGGCAGGTCCGGAATTGGCTGGACCGTTGGCCGGACGCGTGTCCCGGTCATGCCGAGATCCTCGTCGGCTCCTCCCGCACCACTAAGAACATCGCGGACTGGGCCGACGCCGGAGCGCACATCCTGACGGTCACGCCGGCCGTTCTGTCGAAGATTCTCGTAAACGCCCCAAGGAGACCGTCGCCCAGTTTCTTGATGACTCCGTCAAGGCACTGGAGAGCATGGCCCGTCGGCGAACCAAGGAGACCGTCGCCCAGTTTCTTGATGACTCCGTCAAGGCACTGGAGAGCATGGCCCGTTAGGGCCGATGCGCGCGCCGCAGACAACAAGCGATGCAGATCAAAGACAAGACGATAGGCAACGGCGCCCCCTGCTTCATAATCGCCGAGGCCGGCGTCAACCACAACGGCGATGTGAAGGCCGCCGAGCGCCTGGTGGACGTGGCGGCAGAGGCCGGAGCCGACGCCGTCAAGTTCCAGATGTTCAAGGCGGACCTGCTGGCGGCCCCGCAGGCCGGCAAGGCCGAGTACCAGGCCAACGCTACCGGCGCCGCGGAGTCCCAGGTGGAGATGCTGCGCAAGCTGGAGCTACCCCCCGAAGCCTTCAAAGACCTTCAGAGCCGGTGCGCGGACCGTGGCATCATCTTCATCTCGTCCGTCTTCGACCACGAGAGCGTCGAGGTCCTCGACCGGCAGAACGTTCCAGCCTTCAAGATCGCGTCAGGGGAGGCGACGAACCTGGCACTGGTGCGTCACATCGCGGAGAAGGGCAGGCCGATCATCCTCTCGACGGGCATGTGCTACCTCAGTGACGTCGAGAGCTCCGTTCGAGCCATTCAGGAGACCGGGAATCGACAGCTGGCCCTGCTTCACTGCCTGACCGACTACCCGGCCTCGCCTGCCGAAGTCAACCTCCGGGCTATGGAGACGATGGCCAGGGCCTTCAATCTGCCCGTGGGGTTCTCCGACCACACGCAGGGCTTCGAGGTCTCCCTTGCGGCGGTCGCGCTTGGGGCGGCCGTGATAGAGAAGCACTTCACGCTCGATCACGAGCTGGCTGGTCCCGATCATAGAGCGTCCATGGAGCCGGGCGAGCTGGAGGCTCTGGTCAAAGGGATACGTATCGTCGAGCAGGCGTTTGGTGACGGTGTGAAACGGCCGATGGAGTCGGAGCTGACCACCCGCACCCTGGTACGAAAGAGCATCCACATGCGCCGTGCCGTCGAGGCCGGAGCCGTATTGGAGGCGGACCAGCTCATCAACCTGCGTCCCGAGGGCGGCATACCCGTCGACCAGTGGGACATGGTCGTGGGACGGCGGGCGAAGCGGGCGCTTCCTGCCGGTGCCCCGGTGGCGTGGAACGACATCGAATGAGAACCGTTGGCGCGGTCACGGCCGCGCGGTCCGACTTCGGAATCTACCGGCCCATACTCCGGCGCATCCAGAGCGACCCCGATCTGGACCTATCTCTGATCGTCACCGGGACGCACCTGTCGGCCCGGTTCGGGATGACGGTCCAGGCGATCGAAGAAGAAGGGTTCTTCGTCCACGAGCGCGTGGACATTCTGGAACCCTCCGACGCTCCCGACGGCATCTCGCGGTCCATCGGCCGGGGGGTGATCGGGTTCGCCGAGGTCTATGGGAGGAGCAGGCCGGATATTCTTCTGATAGTCGGGGACCGGTACGAGATGCTTGCCGCGGTGGTGGCGAGCCTGCCGTTCAAGATCCCCGTCGCCCACGTGCACGGCGGCGAGTCGACCGAAGGGGCGATAGACGAGGCCATCCGACACAGCATCACCAAGATGGCCCACCTCCATTTCGCGTCGACCGACGAGTATGCCCGCCGCATCGTGCAGATGGGCGAGGAGCCGTGGCGCGTGACGACCAGCGGAGCGCCCGGTCTCGACAATCTCTACGAGCTGCAGCTCATGACACTGGAGGAGATCGAGGAGGAGTACTCCATCAGAATCGAATCGCCTCCGTTGCTGGTGACCTATCATCCGGTGACGCTGGAGTACGAGCGGACCGACGACCAGATGGCCGAGCTACTGTCGGCCCTGGACGACACCGGGCTGCCGATCGTGTTCACGTATCCCAACGCCGACACCGGCAACTCGGTGATAGCCGGAATGATCGAAGCCTTCGTCGCCCGATCTCCCACAGCCTCACTCGTCGTGAGCCTGGGAACCCGTGGCTACTTCTCTCTGATGTCCCACGCGCTGGCGATGGTCGGCAACTCCTCGAGCGGCATCATCGAGGCCGCTTCCTTCAGGCTTCCGGTGGTCAACGTGGGCAGCCGGCAGGCCGGAAGACTTCGGGGAGCGAACGTCATAGACGTTGGGTGCGAGCGGGGAGCCATTCTGGACGGGGTGAGGCGCGCGACCTCCCCGGAGTTCAAGGAATCCCTGGCGGATACGGTCAATCTCTACGGAGACGGTGGCGCCGCCGAGCGGATCGTGGACCGGCTCAGGTCGGAGAGCTTCGACGACCGCCTGCTGGTGAAGCGCTTCCACGATCTTGAGAGGATACCGGCGGCCAGCCTGCCGTGAAGCGAGTCGTGGGCATCGGAGCCGGGGGACACTCCAGGGTCGTGATCGACATCCTGCGGCTGAACGGAGGGTACGAAGTGGTAGGGCTGCTGGACCGCGAGTCCGGCCTCTGGGGGTCGTACGTGTTGGATGTCCCCGTGCTTGGGGATGACGATCTGCTGCCGAAACTGCGCGGTGAGGCCGTGACCCACGCCTTCATCGGAGTGGGAGGAGTCGGCGACACAGAACCCCGGCGCAGGCTATATGAGATGGCGAGCGAGCACGGCTTCGAGATGGTCTGCGCAATTCACCCCAGGGCGACTGTCGCGGCCTCGGCCGTCCTGGGCAGTGGACCGACCGTGATGGCCAACGCCGTGATCAACCCCGAGGCCCGTCTGGGGGACAACGTCGTCGTCAACACGAGTGCTATCGTCGAGCACGGGTGCATCATCGAGGACCACGCGCACATCGCGACCGGCGCGCATCTTGGTGGCGACGTCCGGGTCGGGAGCGGGTCCCACATCGGGATAGGCGCCTCCGTCCGTCAGGAGGTCAGCGTCGGCCGGGGCGCCGTCGTAGGGGCGGGTGCCGCCGTCGTGAGCGACGTGCCCGACTTCGCGGTCGTCGCCGGTGTGCCGGCCCGGCCTTTGAAGGTGGCAACACCCGATGGCTGAGCTGGGACGTTTTCTGGCTCCGCGCGGCACGAGCATCCGCGAGGTGATGGTCAGGATCGGCGGCGCTCAGGGCATCGCGCTCGTCGTCGACGAAGATCGTCGGCTCCTGGGCACCGTGACCGACGGCGACATCCGCAGGGCCATCCTGGCGGGAGCCGACCTGGACAGACCGGTCGAGATGCTGCTCGAAGGAAGGCCGCCGGGCTACACCGAGCCGCTCACCGCCGGCGTCGGCACCCCCGACGCCCGACTGCTCCAGCTGATGGCCGACAGCGGCCTGCGCCACATCCCGCTCGTCAATGAGACGGGACAGGTGGAGGACATCGCGGTCCTGGGGGACCTGCTCCGAGACTACGAATCACCCATCACCGCGGTCATCATGGCCGGTGGCTATGGCACGCGGCTGCGTCCTCTGACGGAGAACGTTCCCAAGCCGATGCTCCCGGTCGGTGACAAGCCGCTCCTGGAGCACACCATCGGACAGCTGCATGGCGCTGGAATCCGAAGGCTTAACATTACGACCCACTACAAGGGGAACGTTATCGAGGAGCATTTCGGCGACGGGAGCGAGTTCGGGGTTTCGATCCAGTACGTGGACGAGGAGCGGCCGCTGGGAACGGCGGGGGCTATCGGCCTGATGGAGAGGTCAGACGAGCCGGTGCTGGTCATCAACGGAGATATCGTTACGAAGGTGGATCTTCAGGCCATGGTGGACTTCCACCGTGAGAACCGGGCCGCGATGACCGTCGCGGTCAGGTCGCACGAGTTCCGCGTCCCGTACGGGCTGGTCGAGACGCGCGGAGTCGAGATCACGGCCGTCTCCGAGAAGCCCGTTCTGCGGTCCTTCATAATCGCCGGGATCTATCTTCTGGGACCGGAGGTCCGCGGCTACATTCCCGCGGGCGAGCCATGCGACATGTCGGACCTGATCGAGTTGCTGCTTGGGGCCGGCCAGCCGGTCGTGAGCTTCCCGGTCCACGAGTACTGGATGGACATAGGGCGTCCCGAGGACTACAGCCGCGCCCAGGCGGACGCCAACGGAGACGGCGGCCTGTGAGACGCAGCGCCGGCGCCAGCGCGATGCCGGAGGCGCGGTCGAAGCCCGTTCATGTGGCGGTCGTCGGGACAGGCAGCGCCGGGATGAGGCACCTGGCGGCGCTTGGCGGGACGGAGGCGGCAAAGCCTGTCGCCATCCCGAGACACCCCGAGCGGATCGGCCGGCTGCGGGACGCGGGCCACTCGACCGCCACCGACCTGGACGACGCGGTCGGGCAGGGGGCCACGATGTGCGTCATCGCCACCGGGACGGGCATGCACGCTGAGGACGGCCTCGCGGCGATCGAGCGCGGCCTCGACGTGCTGGTGGAGAAGCCGCTGGCGGTGAGCGCGGCCGAGGCAGCCCCCATGATCGAGCGAGCCAGGACGACGGGGCGCAAGGTCTTCGTCGCGAACGTGCTGCGCTTCTCCGAATCGTTGAACGCCTTTCGCGATCTGCTGCCAAGGGTCGGACGGGTCCACTCGGTACACCTCGAGAGTCACTCGTACTTGCCGGACTGGCGGCCGGACCGCCCGTACCGCGACTCGTACTCCGCTCGGCCGCGGGAGGGCGGAGTCCTCCTGGACCAGATCCACGAGGTCGACACCGCCGGACGGCTGTACGGGTGGCCGGTCGCGATGAGGGCGACGCTGAGGAACCTGGGCCGCCTCGGCATCGAGGCCGAAGAGGTCGCCGAGCTCTCCTGGATCACGGCCACCGGATACCTGGTCTCGATCAGCCTGGACTATCTCACCAGACCCGCCACCAGGCGAATGAGGGCGCGCGGCGAACGCGGAACGATCGAGTGGGACGGGATCGCCGGGACGGTCGGCCTGTCGGTCGCCGGAGAGCCGGGCGAGACTCTGAGAGCTTCGGAGACCATCGACGAGATGTTCCTGGCGCAGGCGCGAGCCTTCGTCAACGCCGGCGCCGGGACGGTCGACACCCGCCTCTCGACCGGCGATGACGGCATCAAGGCGCTGGCCGCGTGTGACGCCGCGCGGCGTTCCTCGGAGAGCGGAGGCGAAGCGGAGGTGAGATACCTGTGAGCGCCGATTCGAAGGTGCTCGCGGTCATCCCCGCCCGCGGTGGATCCAGGGGCCTGGAGGGCAAGAACGTCCGCTCGTTCCTCGGGATACCGCTGATCGCACACACGATTCTGTTTGCCAGGATGTGCCCCGAGATCGACCGGTGCGTCGTGTCCACCGACTCGACGGAGATCGCCGGCCTCGCCAGAGAGTTCGACGCCGACGTCCCGTTCATGAGGCCGACCGAGCTCGCGCGGGACGACACACCCATCTGGCCCGTACTGCGGCACGCGTTGGAAGAGGTCGAGCACGAGGACGGCGTCCGCTACGACATGCTGGTGCTGCTCGATCCGACGTCGCCGGGTAGACACCCGTCGGACATGACGGGCGCACTGAACCTCCTTCGCGAGCACCCGGACGCCGATGGCGTATGGAGCGTGTCGAAACCCGACTTCAATCCGCGCTGGGTCTGCGTCGTCGAGCGCCGCGGCTGGATGGCCGACCTGGTCGAGGGAGCGAGCGGGAACGAGAATCGGCAGCAGGTGGCGCCGACCTATCGGATCAACGGCGCGCTCTACATCTGGCGAACGGACTTTGCCAGGAAGCACGAGCTCTCGTGGCGCGCCAGGGGCAGGAACCTGATGTATGAGATTCCCGAGAGCCGGGCGATGTCGCTCGACACTCTTGAGGAGTTCGAGCGGGCTCAGCTGCTGGCCAGGAACGGCTTCTTTTCACTCCCGTGGCTGAGCGAGGTCGAAGCCTGAAAATGCGGACCCTGAGCCAGTCCATGGACCTATCCGGGCGACACGCACTCGTGACCGGGGGCGCCGGACACATTGGTCTGGCCGTCGGCGAGGCGCTCGTGGAGATGGGGGCCGCGGTTGCCGTCGTGGACCTGGACGAGGCGGCGTGCCAGGAGCGCGCCGCGACCCTGTCGCGCGGTCAGGACCGCGGCGCGGCGGTCGCCCTGGCTTGTGACCTCCGAGATCTCGATGCGTCACACGAGCTGGTTCACCGGGCGACACGGGAGATGGGTGGGCTGGACATCCTGGTCCACTGTGCCGCGCACGTCGGCGACGCGGAGCTTCCGGGATGGAACCTCGGGTTCGAGGGTCAGACCGCGGAGGCGTTCGAGGGGGCCATGCGGCTCGAGCTGACGTCCATCTTCGTGATCGCTCAGGAGGCCAGGAAGGCTCTGGCGGCGTCGGGGCACGGCTCGGTGATCCTGTTAGGCTCGATATACGGGGTGGTCGGCCCGATGCCCAGTCTGTACAAGGGGACACACATGGCCAATCCCGTAGCCTACGGTGTGTCCAAGGGAGGGGTCCTCCAGATGACCAGGTACCTCGCGATCGAGCTGGCGCCGGATGTGCGCGTCAACGCGATCTCGCCGGGAGGGGTATGGCGTGACCAGCCCGAGGTGTTCCAGCAGCGCTACGCGTCCAACACGCCGCTCGGCCGAATGGCGACGGAGGAGGACCTCAAGGGTGCGGTCGCATACCTCGCCAGCGATCTGTCGTCGTACGTTACGGGGCACAATCTCGTCGTGGACGGGGGATGGACGGCGTGGTAGCGCTGGACTGGAGCCGCCGGTCCGTGCTGGTCACCGGCGCGGGAGGCTTCATCGGCAGCCATCTGACGGAGCGTCTGGCCGCCCTGGGGGCCCGGACCCGAGCGCTGGTGCACTACAACTCCGCCGGATCTTGGGGGTGGCTCGACGGGTCTGCCGTGAAGGACGACATCGAGGTGGTGTCGGGCGATATCCGCGATCAGGGCAGCATCGGCGAGGCGCTGAAGGGGATCGACACTGTATTTCACCTGGCCGCGCTGATCGCGATCCCGTACTCGTACCGAGCGCCGTCCTCGTACGTGCGGACCAACGTGGAGGGCACGCTGAACGTGCTCCAGGCGGCGGCCGCCGCCGGCGCCGGCCTGTTCGTCCACACGTCGACCAGCGAGGTCTACGGGACCGCGCGTTACGTCCCCATAGATGAGGATCACCCTCTGCAGGGGCAGTCGCCCTACTCGGCGACCAAGATCGGCGCCGACAAGCTGGCGGAGGCGTTCCACCTCTCCTTCGACCTGCCCGTGACGACCGTGCGGCCCTTCAATACGTTCGGGCCCCGCCAGTCCGCTCGCGCGATCGTCCCAACGATAGTCACGCAGGCGCTGATGGAGCCGGTCGTACGGCTCGGTGATCTGGAGCCGACCAGGGACTTGACCTATGTGGCAGACACGGTCGACGGGTTCGTCCGAGCGGCACAGTACACCGGCGCAAAGGGGCAGGTGTTCAACATCGGCTCGGGGACCGAGATCTCGATCAACGATCTCGCACAGACCATACTGAGACTCACCGGCAAGAGCGTCCCGATTGTCCAGGACGACAAGCGGCTCCGGCCCGAAGGGAGCGAGGTCGAGCGGCTGTGCGCCGACAACCGCAAGGCGGTCGACCAGCTCGGGTGGCACCCCGAGCACAGCCTGGAAGAGGGGCTGTCCGCAACCATCCGATGGCTGGAGCAGAACCTGGAGCGGTACCGGACGGGCGTCTATGTCGTCTGAACGCGCCGCGCCGGGTAAGGAGCCCGAGGTGCCGCTGTGTGTCCCGGAGATCCGCGGCAAGGAGTGGGAGTACCTCAAGGAGTGCCTCGACACCAACTCGGTGTCGTCGGTGGGCTCGTTCGTCGACCGCTTCGAGCGGATGCTGGCCGGCTATGTGGGGGCAGAACACGCCGTGGCAACGGTCAACGGCACCGCCGCGCTGCACATCGCCCTGCTGGTCGCCGGAGTGGAGCCGGACGACGAGGTCCTGGTCTCGGATCTCACCTTCATCGCACCCGCCAACGCCATCCGCTACGTGGGAGCGTGGCCGGTGTTCATCGACGCCGAACCCGACTACTGGCAGTTGGACGTCGACAAGCTTGCCGGCTTCATCGCGAATGGATGTCGCTCCGAGAACGGCCGGCTCGTCAACAAGGCGACGGGCCGCCGGGTCACCGCCATCCTGCCGGTCCACATCCTCGGACACCCGTGTGACATGGACCCTATCCTCGATATCGCCAGGAGGCACGGGCTGATGGTCGTCGAGGATGCAAGCGAGAGCCTCGGGGCCGAGTACCGGGGACGCAAGGTCGGCAGCCAGGGCGACGTGGTGTGCTTCAGCTTCAACGGGAACAAGCTCGTTACCTGCGGAGCGGGCGGCATGATAGTCACCGGCTCTGAGCGCCTGGCCCAGAGGGCGAGGCACCTGACGACCCAGGCCAAGGACGACCCCGTGGAGTACACGCACTCCGAGATCGGCTACAACTATCGCCTGAGCAACGTTCAGGCCGCTGTGGGTTGCGCCCAGCTCGAGGACGTAGACGAGCGTGTGGCCGCCAAACGTCGCATCGCCGACGTCTACCGAGATGCCTTCTCAGCCATCGACGGCATCACGGTCATGTCCGAGGCGGCCTGGGCCTCCTCCGCCCGCTGGATGTACACGATTCTCGTGAACGAGCGAGACTACGGCCTGAGCAGCAGGGGACTCCTGGAGTGGTTGGGACGGAAGGGGATCCAGGCGCGGCCGCTGTGGCAGCCGCTCCACCTCTCCGAGGCTCACCGAGGTGCATACGCCCACGAGTGCTCGATCTCGACTCGGATTCAAGGCGAGGCCCTCAGTCTGCCCAGCTCCGTTGGTCTCAGCCCATCGGGCCAGAGCCTCGTCATACAGGGCGTGACGGAGGCCGCTCTCCGACCGGCGGCGGCCAGAGGGTGACGGCCCAGGTCAGCTCGGAGACCTCGACCCTTGCACCCGGCCGGACAGCGTGGTGTGTCACGCTCGATGCCTGGGCGGCTCGCGCCGTCTTCCAGTGCGCCGAGCCGGTGTCAGTCGTCCGGTGCTTCGAGACGACTCCAGAAGGAATCCGCGCGTTTCGCCGTCTGAACGATCGCACAGGTGTGCCTGTCGGTCTGGAGCCCATAACGACCGCCACTAACGAGATCAAGGGCGAGGACGGGCGGTCAGCCGTATTCAGTATCGCCGAGACCGCTGTGAGGCTGGCGAGCAAGCACTACGACGCCGTCTTTGGAAACTCTCCGGTCGTTCGCCTTGCGGGGCAGGCCTACCGGACCGGGATGATGGAGGCGTATTTCAGGCACCGATTCGGGTATCTACTGCTCGACTGGGTCAAGCTCCTTGTCTTCAGCCACGTACCGGGTCGCTCGGGGCCGGCCGGCCAAGACCCGGACGTCGTTCTGCTTCCGCAACACGATCTCGGCACCGGGGTGGAGTCGGACCTTCGGCAGATCAACCCTGGGGCCGCGATACTCTTCTATGAAGAGCGGATGCCGGTCCTTGGCCCCTTTGCCGCGGAGGAAGCCGCCACGCTGAGGTCCGTCCCCGGACGGCTGCTCCGAGAGTTGAGGTCACTGGGACCGCTGGGCCGCGGCCGGAGCGCGCGTCCCGAGCGAGATCGCGTGAGGGTAGCCACGGAGCACGTGTGGGGCGCCGACGTGAGCCGTCGATGTGACTTTTTCTGGTATCCGTACTCTGGGGCCGAGTGGAGCGATCTGCTCGTCTACTTCGATCGGACCGACCGCCCTGCAACCCCCGAGGTGACCCGTCGGCTGGACGGCATGGGGGCCGGGAGCATCGCACTCACCGCCGAGGCAGGGCAGGGGCAGGCTCCAGTCTGGCAGCCCGGAATCAGGCTCGCGCTCTTCAAGATCCGGTCTCTCGGGCTGCTTGGTCGGCTTCTGCCGATGGCCTTGAGAAACTCCCATCCGGGGGCACGATGGCAGTGGAACATCCTGAGGCGGGCCGTCCCGGCGATCGACAGGTGGAGGACCTTCTTTGAGGAGTTCAACGTCAAGCTCAACAGCAGCTACTCGGGACAGGCCAACGAATCCCACTTCTTCCAGTCGATCGCCCTCGACTCTACGGGTGGACTCAACACCCGGTCGATCTATTCGCACCTCTTCCACGACCACCCGGGCCATGCGGTGAGCACGCAGGTGTTCTTCTCGTGGGGCCCTTACATAGACGAGTACCTGAAGGCGATCGGTCCTGGCGCCGGCTCGGCGACGGTGCACTGCGGGTACATATTCGACAACATGTTCGAAGGTGCGCGGTCCAGGGCCGGCGAGGTTCGGACGAGCCTGCGCGATGCAGGGGCGGAGTTCGTCATCTGCCTGTTCGACGAGGCGTTGTCTCCGGACGCCCCCAACACAGAAAGCAGCTGGCTCAGCTTTTATGAAACCTTCCTCCAGGCCGTCCTGGACGACGGGACCCTCGGGGTCGTGATCAAGCCGAAGGGCGAGATACCCGCGGGCACCGGACTGGATACCCTTCTGTCGAAGGCCCAGGAGACCGGCCGGTGTGTGGTGCTCGAGAGCGCGATGCCCTGCGAGGCCGCCATGGCCTCCGACATCGCCGTCGGACTGGGAATCAACTCGGCGGTGATCGAAGCGGCGCTGGCCGGGGTCCGGGCTGTCCACGTGGATCTGGCCCGGCAGGACCGGCACAGATTCTACGGGGCCGGGTACGAGAGCATCGTGTTCGACGACCTCGGACGTGCCGTGGGCGCCATCGAACGGTACCGGCGTAACGCCGGGTCGGAACGGGCCCTCGGGGACCACTCTCGCGTACTGGACGAGATAGACCCGTTCCGAGACGGGGGAGCCGCCGAGCGGGTCGGCAAGTACATGGGGTGGCTCCTGGAGGGTTTCCGAAAGGGTCAGGAGCCGGCGGACGTCCTGCGGGAGGCCAGCCGGCGCTACCGCGAGGGGCATGGACCGGAGACGCTCTCCCGGCCTGCCACCGAGCCCAGCGAAGCGTCGGAGCTGGCGGTTCAGCGCTGATGGAGAGCAAGATCGCCTTTGTCGAGGTGCCGGAGCAGCTGACTGAAGTGCCGAACGGTTATCGCATATTCTCACTCGCCCCGGCCGTCGAGGCCGCTCTGAAGGGATCCGCCTGCCGTCCCTTATTTCCGGAAGACTACGTGGATCAGGTTGAGGTTGAGCGGGAGGGTATCGAGAATTACAAGAGAGTGGAGGAGCTGTGTGCAGAGATCGACGGCATCCTCGCTAGGACCGTCGATGAGGTCTCCGTGTCGAGCCTTCAGCCTCTCCGATGGCACTACTTCTGGCTCAAGATCGCGTACGACGCCTTCTTGATCAGGGAGCGCCAGATACGGAGCCTGCTGGATGCGGAGCGCCCGGCGGAGGTCCTCTATTTCAAGCGCGTGGAGCCCGATCCGGCTCGGGAATGGATCAGCCAGAGCGAATCGATCTACTGTCAGCTGCTGGACGTGTTCCTGCCTGCACGGGGGGTCACGGGACGGAGACTCGAACCGGTCAGGGAGAGTCGCGGTGTCCGGATCGGGCCAGCTCACTCGAACGGCCGGTTCGAGCTGGGCAGGCTGCGGCGCGGTGCCGTGCGCCGAGCGCGCAGGGCCCTGGAGGCCGTGTCACGTGTGCGCGCTCGACCAAACGGTCGACGAGTTCTATGCCTTGATTACGATTACAGCGTCCCGATCATCGCCGAGGAGCTCCGGCTCGCGGGCTACGATGTCTGGGTCTGGGCGGAGAGGCAGCCCGTCCACCGGCTCGGATCGCCCGGCGAGTCCTTCGACGTCTCGGACGCTGCGGCCGATGGCGCGGACGCCGGCGAAGCGTGGCGCGCCATCGAGGAGAGCCGGCAGATCAGAGAGCTGTTCGTCAGAGACGGCGTAGACGGTTGGGACGCGATGGCTCCTCGGCTCCGGGCCTTCGTCGAGCGCGGAACCTCGGACGTGCTGTCCGTCTTTCGGAGCGCACAGAAGGCGATCGATCCGATCGAGCCGGACGCGGTCCTGATGTCCATGGCCTCGGAGGCCCGGGAGAAGACCATTTGCCACGCGGCCCGGCTCCGTGGAATCCCATCGGTCGTGTCGCGACATGGGGAGCTTGGGAATCGGGAGTTTCCCATAGCGGTCTACCAGGACGTCGACGCGGTCGACTGGTGCCTAGCCTGGGGCGAGTGGGAGGCCGCGTGGACCGCGAAATACGGCCGGGTGGGGATCCGAACCGCGGTGGTGGGGTCGCCGATGATCGAGGCGGGCATCGAGGCCGCCCCGGCACGTGACCAGGTCCGCCGCCGGCTTGGGTACGACCCCGATGACAGGATCGTTCTGTACGTCCCGACCAGCCTGAGCGGGAACCACTGGTACGCCAGCTACCGGACGCCGCCGGACAACGTCTACTTTCGGCAGGGGCTCCAGATCGTTCAGTCCATGCTGGACCTCGAAGGCTGGAAGGTCGCGATCAAGGTGCACCCGGTCGACCCGAGCTTGCCGTTCGACGTTTGGCTCCGCGGCGCGGACCTGGCAGAGCGTGTGTCCGTGTTCGGGGAGCCGCCCTATCGCGAGCTCGTCCATCTTGCCGACGCGATCGTCATCGACTTCCCCTCGACGACTCTTATCCAGGCCATGGCCGGGAGCGCTCGAATCTACCTGGTAGACAACGACCTGTTCCGCTGGGAGCCCGGCGTCGCTGAAGAGCTTGAAGCCCTGGAGGTCACTCTGTGTGGGGCCGGTGGCGTCGGCGGCAGCATTCGCGCCGACATCGCCGCGGGCGGGTTTTCCGCGCCTCCGATGCGATCCGGGGGAGCGACGGGAGGAGCGCTGTCTCGGCAGGTCGATCGTGGCGGCGCGGCACGCCGAGCGGCGCGCTCGATCCGCGAGATCGCCATCGAGGCGAGGACGCCCGCGCTTCAGACGAGATCAAGACAGACCAGCACCACGTCCGGGTGACGTCGGAAAACGCCCTCTTCCAGTACCTGCTGAACGTTCTCTTGGTCGAACGGAACTGTCTCGGAAGTCAATACGACGGGTCTATCAGGATGATGAAAAATGGGGTGTGCAGTCCCAACGACTCGGGATTGCCGGGAGTCTGAGGGCCTCCCTCAGATGTGATTTCTCCCTCTTCCTGGCCAGGAAGAGGGCCAGGGGGATGGTCGAAAGGGTTTTTCAGCACCCTATCAGAGAGTCCATCCCGGGGATCAGGAGTGTGAGTGTTGCAGCAAGGCTCGAAGTACCGCATTGGCGAGAGCTCCATCTGTCTTCTCGGCCTGAACTACATAGGGCACGATGCCAGCGCCAGCCTGGTCGTGGATGGAGAGGTGGTCTTCTCGGCCCCTGAAGAGCGGTTCGACAGGGAAAAGAAGTCCCGGGCGTTCCCCCGAGGCAGCATAGACGCGTGCTTGTCTTACGCCGGGCTATCCGTGGAGCGGCTTGACGGGATCGCCTACTACATGGACCCGGAGGAGATGTTCCGGGAGCGTGTCATCCATCACTTCGGACGTTACTACCCGAAGACCGTTCCGATTTTCGAACCTACTCTTGACGCCGCTCTGGCGGAAAGAAAGGTGGAGCAGGAGGTTCGGGAGCTTCTAAGCTTTGACGGACCCTTCTATCATGTCCGCCACCACGATGCTCACTTCGCAAGCTGCTTCTACACGTCGCCGTTCGAGGAGGCTGCCATCCTGTCCGTCGATGGGATAGGAGAGATCAATACGGCAGTTGTCGGCTACGGCAAAGGGAACCGATTGTTCCGAATCAAGGAGGTGAACTATCCCCATTCCCTGGGTCTGGCATATGCGGGGATCACCTATTATCTGGGCTTTTCATGGTTGGGACACGAGGGCAAGGCCATGGCCCTTGCTAGCTTCGGCGACCCGGACAGGTATATCTCGGAATTCAGGAAGCTGATCAACGTCAACGGCAACGGAGAGTTCGAGCTGGACCTCGATTACTTTGCATTCCCTTTCGTGCGTGACAAGTGGGTCTCTGACAAGTTCATCGAGACCTTTGGACCGCGTAGGGAAGCCGACGAGGAGCCGACACAACAGCATATGGATGTCGCGGCCGGCCTCCAACGCCGAACGGAGGAGGTCATGCTCGGTCTTGCGAGTTACGCGCGCGAGAAGACGGGGTACGACCGGCTGTGCCTGGCCGGAGGTGTTGCGCTAAACAGCGTGGCCAACGGAAAACTTATCCAGAGCGGCCTGTTCGACGAGATTTTCATGATACCGACCTGCGGGGACGACGGCACGTCGATTGGCGCGGCTCTGTACGTCTATCATCAGCTCATGGAGCGGAAGCAACGTCGTCAGTTTCCCGGTCCGTACCTGGGCCCCGAGTACAGTCCGACGGATATCGTGAATGTAATCCAGGCCAATGACCAGGCGATTTCCTACGAGCGCCGCGACGACGTGTTCCAGCGGGCCGCTCACGCGATCGCCGATGGCGAGATAGTCGGGTGGTTCCAGGACAGGATGGAGATCGGTCCCAGAGCCCTGGGACATCGCAGCATTCTGGCCGACCCTCGAAGGCCCGAGATGAAGGATGTCCTCAATCAACGGGTGAAGCACCGCGAGTCGTTTCGTCCGTTTGCGCCCAGCGTGCTGGCCGAGCACCAAGGGGACTGGTTCGAATGCGACTACCCTTCCGACTTCATGCTGTTTGTATACGGAATTCGTCATGAGAAGAGAGGCGAAATCCCTTCCGTGGTGCACTGCGACGGGACCGGAAGGCTTCAATCTGTCCGGAAGGAGCTGTCTGCCGGCTTCTACAGATTGATCCAGGAGTTTCATAAGATCACGGGCGTACCGATCGTGCTTAATACCTCGTTCAACGTGCAGGGGCAGCCTATAGTTTGCAGTCCCGAGGACGCCATTCAATGTTTCATGAGTACCGAAATCGACCGCCTGTTCATCGGCGACTTCGAAGTCAGGAAAGTCTAGGAATCAGCCCGCTGGGAAGAATTTAAGAAGGCAACCGTCGGCAGTTCCTGGCCCCGTTCTGGTATCGATGCGACGACAAGGTGTCACGCCTGCGGTACGGCAACCGGTGCTGTTCAGCTCAAGGCCCTAGAATCGTCATCTTAGAGGCGTGGTGATGCAATGAAGACGAACGGCAAGTTCGAGCTCACAGATCTCATTCAGAGGGAGCCCTGGCCAATAGGCCGGCACACGCTCGTCGTGGCGGAGATCGGCATCAACCACAACGGGGAGGTCGGCATCGCCGAGGAGCTGATCGACATGGCCAAGGGCGCCGGGTGCGACGCGGTCAAGTTCCAGAAGCGGACGATCGACGTCGTCTACTCTGCCGAGTTCCTGGACTCTCCGCGCGAAAGCGCGTGGGGGACCACGCAGCGGGAGCAGAAAGAGGGCCTGGAGTTTGGGGAAGGGGAGTATGACCGGATAGACGCCTACTGCCGAAGTGTCGGGATCGACTGGTTCGCCTCCGCGTGGGACCTGCCCAGCCAGGAGTTCCTTAAGAGGTATCCCACGAAGTACAACAAGATCGCCTCGCCGATGATAACCCATCGTGATCTGCTGAACGCCGTCGCCGAGGAGAGCAAGCCGACCTTCATATCGACCGGCATGAGCACCTACGAGGACATCGACGTCGCCGTAGAGACGTTCGCACGCCACGGCTGTCCGTTCGTGCTGATGCACTGCATTTCAGAGTACCCCGTACCCGAGACGAGCCTCAACCTGATGGCGATCAACGAGCTGCGGCGCCGCTACGACAGCCCGGTCGGCTACAGCGGTCACGAGGTGACGATGATTCCCGGCGTGCTGGCCGCCATGATGGGGGCCGTCGTGGTCGAGCGCCACATCACACTGGACCGGGCGATGTACGGGAGCGACCAGGCCGCGTCGCTCGAGAAGCGAGGCCTGGAGCTGATGGTAAGCTACATCAGGTCGATCCCCCTGGTCATGGGCGATGGGGTCAAGCGCGTCACCGACGGAGAGATGGCCAACGCCCGGAAGCTACGCTACTGGGGCAAGACTTGACCGGTCCACGCACCGGCCTGCGGGTCGTCATGATAATCCAGGCGCGGATGGGCTCGACCCGGCTGCCGGGCAAGTCGATGATGGATCTTGCCGGCGCACCGCTGATCGCTCGTCTGATCGAGCGGGCCAAGAGGTGTTCGGGCGCCGACTCGATCGTGCTGGCCACGACTGAGAAGGCGGAAGATGACCTCTTCGAACGGGTCGCCGGCGACTGTGGGGTCCACGTCTTTCGCGGTTCGGAGGACGATCTGGTCGACCGTTACCATGAGGCCGCGGTGGCCCACGAGGCCGACGTGATCGTTCGGGTTCCAGGGGATAACCCCGTCCCGGAGCCGGGTGAGATAGACAGGCTGGTCTCTTACCACGTCGAGTCGGGGAACGACTTCTCGTCCAGCTATCCGGATTTCTTCGAAAACGGCTACCCCGATGGGATCGGGGCGGAGGCCTTCACCCTCCGGGCGCTGGGGCGGGTTCGGCAGATGGCAACCGACGCTCGCAACCGCGAGCATCCGCACACCACCTTCTACGAGCATCCCGAGGTCTTCAAGATCGGCACGATAGAGTGTCCGGAGGAGTTCCGCCGGCCCGACCTGGTGCTCGATGTGAACACGCTCGAGCAGTACCGGTTCATGGCGGAGCTGTACGCCTATCTGTACCCAAGGAACCCGGAGTTCCACATCACCGACGTGATCCGGTGGTACGACGGTGTCTACCGGGTCTCGAAGGACCCCGCGGTGACCGCGTGATCTACTGCTTCGACATCGACGGCACGCTCTGCACGAACACGGATGGAGACTACCGGGACGCTCGGCCTTTCGATGAGGTGATCGCCCGGGTCAATCGCCTGTATGACGAGGGACACCGGATTCTTCTCAACACCGCCCGAGGCTCCACCACGGGGATCGACTGGCGGGAGCTGACCGAGCGTCAAATGGCGGACTGGGGGGTCCGGCATCACGAGCTTTTCATGGGGAAGCCGACCGCGGACGTCTACATCGACGACAAGGGCCTGAATCTCGAGGACTGGACTCAAAATGGCCTGGACGCGCTGCGTCGCTCGGGGGTTCTGACAGGGACGGACCCCGGTGGGTAGCCCGCAGCGGCTCGTCTGGGTCAACGGAGACCTCGTCCCCGAGTCGGAGGCGCGGATATCGATCTACGACTCCTCCCTAATGTTCGGGGACATGGTCTTCGAGATGACTCGGTCGTTCAACAAGAAGCAGTTCAAGCTCCGGGAGCATCTCGACCGGCTGTACGCGTCGATGAAGGCGGTTCGGATACCCCGAACGATGACCGTCGACGAGATGGAGGCCGCTATATACGAGACGATAGACGCCAATGAACCGGCGTTCGCGGACGACGACGAGCACCGATTGCTGATCGACGTTTCTCGTGGGCTGCTGTCGATCTACGAGGACGTGGTCGGCCTTCGTAAGGGCCCCAGCATAATCATCGCCGACTTCCCGTTGAAGTGGACGGTGAGTGGGATGGGGGCTCTCTTCGATCGTGGGATAAACGCGGTCATTCCCGCTCAGAGGGCGATACCGGCACACCTGCTGGACCCAAAGGTGAAGAACCGGAGCCGCATGCACTACATGATGGCCAACATCGAGGTCGGAGGATACGAGGGCGACCGAAACTGGGCCCTGCTCACCGACCCGGACGGGTTCGTGGCCGAGGGGACCGGCGACAACTTCTTCATCGTAAAGGACGGCGCGATCGTTACCCCCGAGGGCCGCAACATCCTCAGAGGGATCAGTCGCGCCTACGTGATTTCCGAGCTCGCGCCTCAGATCGGCCTGAAGTGCGTCGAGAAGAACATCGAGCCCTATGACGTCCTCGTCGCCGATGAGGCGTTCATGACCGGCACGCCGTTCTGCATTCTCCCGGTCACCTCGCTGAACGGTGAACTGATCGGGAGCGGCGACGTCGGACCGATCACGACGTCGCTGCTGAGCGCGTGGAGCGACAACGTCGGCCTCGACATCGCCGAGCAGATCAGGGCGTGGGATCGAACGCGTCAGGCGCCTGCGTCCGGCGGCCCGACCCCGTACGCCTTCAAGAGGCGCGCTTGAATCCCATCGGCATCATGCAGGGCCGCCTCTTGCCTCCGGTCGGGGGCAAGATCCAGGCGTTTCCGGTCGACGGCTGGCGGCAGGAGTTCGCGCTTGCCGCGGACGCAGGATTGTGCTGCATCGAGTGGGTCTACGAGGCCAACGCGGCGGCGGCGAACCCGCTGGCCAGCGATGAAGGAGTGGAGGAGATCAACCGCCTGGTGGACGACAGCGGTGTCTCCGTTCGGTCTGTGTGCGCCGACTATTTCATGAAGGAGCTCCTGGTCGCCCCCGATGGCACGGCCCGGGACGCGTCCGCAGAGCACCTGGTGTCGCTCATGGGGCGAGCTGCTGCAATCGGGGTGCGCCACATCGTCCTCCCCTTCGTGGATGAGTCGTCGATGCGGTCAGCAGGAGAGGTCGATGGCGTCGTGGAAATCCTGAGATCGGTGCTGCCGGCGGCGGAACGCGCCGGCGTCGAGCTGCACCTGGAAACCGACCTGGGGGCGGACCAGCTGGCCTCGCTGGTCGATCGATCCGACGGCGGGGTGCGGGTGCGGGTGACATACGACATCGGCAACGAGGCCTCGCTGGGCTACGAACCGGAGGAAGCCCTGTCGATCCTGGGTCCGCGGGTGGGCAGCGTGCACGTGAAGGACCGCCCTCTGGGTGGCGGAACTGTCCCTCTCGGGACCGGGGCGGCCGACTTCGACACATGCTTTCGGATGCTGGCTGGGGCGGGCTACTCAGGACGGTTCATTCTGCAGGCGGCGCGCCGGCAAGCATGCGACGAGGTCGAAACGGCGAGGGCAGACCGAGAGTTCGTCTTGCGCCGGTGGAGCGCCGCGTTGGAGCACCGGGAGGGGCGGGTAGCCGTCTCGGACGCCTGATGGACCTCAACCTGGCTGAGAAGGTTGCGTTCATCGCCGGTTCCAGCCGCGGCATCGGGCTGGCCATCGCGCGAGCGTTCCTGAAGGAGGGCGCGCGGGTGGTTGTCACGGGCCGCTCCATGAAGTCGCTCGACGAGGCGACAAGCCTGCTGGTGGAAGAGGCGGACCCCCGCCGCGTGCTGCCTGTGAGCGGTGACATGACCGAGCCGAAGGCCATCGCGTCAGCCGTGGACCAGGCGGTCGACAAGTTCGGAGGCATCGACGCGCTGGTGGCGAACGTCGGCAGCGGCGCCGGTAAGGGTGGATGGGACCTGGGCCTGGATGAGTGGAACTCCGCCCTTGATATGAACTTCACGGGCAGCATGGCTGTCAGCCGGGTCGCCCTGCCTCATCTGCTGGCCGGGCGCTCTGGCAGCATCACGTTCGTCAGTTCGATCGCGGCTCATGAGTCGATCAACGCCCCGGTCCCTTACGGTGCGGCCAAAGCGGCGCTCCAGAGTGCGGCGAAGAGCTTGTCCCGCCTCATCGGCAAGGATGGAGTGCGGGTCAACGTCGTCGCGCCGGGCAATGTGCTGTTCCCGGGCGGCTCCTGGGAGAAGAAGCTGGCCGAGAGGAGGGAGTTCTTCGAAGATTACGTCCACTCCGAGGTACCCCTGGGGCGCTTCGGCCGGCCGGACGAGATCGCCGACGCGGTGGTGTTCCTCGCCTCCGACAGGGCGAGCTTCATCACGGGCGCCTGCCTGGTGGTAGACGGTGGACAGACTCGATTCGCGGTCTGAGGCTTTGGCCTCCACCGAGCTTGCTTCGCGTGTGCGGGCGTTGCTCCAGGCCTCCATCGACCTGAAGAAGGAGGTCATGGATCAGCATTCGGAGGTAATCGTCCGGATGGCGGAGAAGGTCTCTTCGTCGCTGCAAAACGGCGGGAAGGTGCTGCTGTGCGGAAACGGAGGCTCGGCCGCCGATGCCCAGCATCTGGCGACGGAGCTGTTGATCCGGCTCAGGTCCGGGGTCGACAGGGACGGCCTGCCGGCGCTGGCGCTGGCCACGGACACGTCTTCCATGACCGCCTGCGCGAACGACTACAGCTTCGAGCACTACTACGAACGCATGACCTGCGCCCTCGGACGGCCCGGCGACGTGCTGATCGGCATCAGTACCTCGGGCCGGTCCGAGAACATCGTGAGGGCGCTGAGCGCGGCGCGACGTAAACGGATGGTCTCTATGGGTCTTCTCGGTGGCGACGGAGGGGGCGCGGTCGAGCACTGCGATATTGCCCTGGTCGTCCCTTCGGCGATCACCGGCCGGGTGCAGGAGGCGCATATCGCGATCGGCCACGCGCTGATGGAGCTGGTCGAGGACCTCCTGCTGGAAGCCGGATACCTCAAAACTAGAGCCGAAGCCCGGTGACACGAACGACTCGAAGGTCCCAGGGGAGATCGGTCAGGGACGGCTTCGACCTGACCGGAAGAGTAGCCGTCATCACCGGTGGGGCGGGCCTGCTTGGAGCACAGCACGCCGAGGCCATCGCGGAGATGGGTGGGTGTCCGGTCTTGCTGGACCTCGACGGAGAGAAGGCCAGGCATGCCGCCGAGGAGATCGGCTCGGCGTTCGGAGTCAAGACGGCGGGACTCACCGGTGACATCACTCGCGCAGAGTCGGTCAGTCAGGCCCTGGCCGACGTTTTGCAGCGTTACGGACGCGTGGACATTCTGATCAACAACGCGGCCTGCAACCCGAAGGTCGAGGACGGACTGGGTTCGTCGCGCCTGGAGAGCTTTCCTCTGGACGTCTGGGAGCGAGAGATCGCGGTGGGTCTGACCGGCGCGTTTCTGTGCAGCCGGATCATAGGGAGCGAGATGGCAAGGCAGGGCAGGGGTGTTGTGGTGAACATCGCGTCGGACCTTGCGCTGATCGCCCCCGACCAGAGGATCTACCGAGCGGATGGCGTCTCGGACGACGAGCAGCCGGTCAAGCCGGTGAGCTACTCGGTGGTCAAGTCGGGGCTTCTCGGACTCACACGTTACCTCGCCGGCTACTGGGCGAAGAGTGGAGTCCGGGTCAACGCGATCTCACCGGGCGGCGTGTACGCGGAGCAGGACCCTGAGTTCGTCGAGCGGCTCTCCAACCTCATACCGATGGGACGAATGGCTCAGCAGGATGAGTACAAGGCCGCGATCGTGTTTTTGGTCTCGGACGCGTCGTCCTACATGACCGGGGCCAACCTCGTCGTGGACGGGGGGCGAACCTCCTGGTAGCCAGCTCGTCCGGGTCGTCCGCATGAAGATACACTGGGTCAATCGGAGGCTGGCGCGAGTCTTGCCGCCCGTGATCACGAAGATTGTCCGGCGTCTGCCCGATCGTGCGGCGCTCGAGATCCGCGACCGGACCGCGATGGTCAGGCGCATGGACTACGAGAAAGCCGACATCCTCCTGAATATCGAGTCGCTGATAGAGCACGAGACGAGGCTGCGCTCTTGCGAGAAGGAGCCGGAGACCGTGGCCTGGATCGAGGGCTTCCAGGCGGGCGACGTCTTCTACGATATCGGTGCCAACGTTGGAGCCTACTCGCTGCTGGCCGCCAAGGCCGGTGCCGGTGACGTCAGGGTGTACGCCTTCGAGCCGGCGGCGGTCAACTACTCCCGGCTGTGCAAGAACATCGCGCTGAACGGCTGCGGAGACAGGGTCGTCGCGCTCCCAGTGGCGCTGGCGAACCGTACCGAGCTGGGCAGCTTCAACTACACGACGCTGGAGCCTGGCGGCGCCCTTCACGCGCTCGGGGACCCGATCGACTACAAGGGCGACTCGTTCCTGCCCGTCTTCGTTCAGGCGCTGATGGCATACCGGCTCGACGACCTGGTGGAACAGTTCTCCCTGCCGGCACCGAACCGCATCAAGCTCGACGTCGACAGCATCGAGCTGGACATCTTGAAGGGGGCGAAGAGGACGCTGTCGAATCCATCGGTCAGATCGCTGATCCTCGAGATTGACGAGGGATCGCAGGTGTCGGCGGAGATCCAGAGCCTGCTGAAGGACCTCGGCTTCGGAGTTCAGTCCAAGCACAAGTACGTGTTCGGCGGCGAGACCGGACCGTACTCACGGACCTACAACTACATCTTCGAGAGGGTCGGCGCGGAGAGCTCCAGCCAACACGAGCAGCCGTCGACCGCTCACATGAGCGGCGAGCCGAGCCAGAGAGAGGTGATACGACCATGAAGGCCGTAGCGGTAATTCCCGCCCGCATGGGCTCGTCGCGGTTTCCCGGAAAACCGCTGGCCAGGCTCCTGGGGAGGCCCATGATCGAGCATGTCTACCTCCGCGTCTCCCTGTGCGCGAGCATCGACGCCGTGTACGTGGCGACGTGCGATCGGGAGATCGTGGAGGCGACCGAGCTTTTCGGCGGCAAGGCGATCATGACCTCCATGCAGCACGAGAGGGCCAGCGACAGGGTCGCCGAGGCGGCGGAGGGACTGGACGCGGACATCGTAGTCATGGTGCAGGGAGACGAGCCGATGACCACGCCCGGGATGGTCGACCTGGCCATCGCCCCGATGCTGCGCGATCCGGCGATCCGGTGCACGAACCTGGCCAAGCGCATCCGGTCGGTCGACGAGTTCGCCGACCCGAACACCATAAAGGTGGTCGTCGACGGCAACGGTGATGCGCTCTACTTCTCGCGCGAGCCCATCCCGACACGCCGGATGGCCGCCTTCGAGGACCTTGTCGCACTGAAGCAGGTGTGCGTCATCCCGTTCCGGCGGCAGACTCTGCTCGACTACGCCAGGCTGGAGATGACGCCGCTGGAGCGGGCCGAATCGATCGACATGCTCCGCTTCCTCGAGCACGGCTTCAAGGTCCGGATGGTCGAGACCGAGCTCGACAGCCACGCCGTCGACACCCCGGCAGACCTGGCGCTGGTCGAGTCCCAGATGAGGGACGACCCGGTGCTGAGTCAGTACATGGCTGTCATCTAGCAGGATGGTGAAATATGGGGTGTGCAGAGGGGCGAAGCCCCTTTGCCAGGAGCCTGAGGGTCTCCCTCGGATATGATGCCCCTTCCTAGCCTGCGCCGACTGCTGAGCCAGGAAGGGGCCAGAGGGATGGTCGAAAGGGTTCTCCGACACCCTTTAAGGCCACCAGCGTCCGGACACAATGCCTGAAACCTCGATCGTGATCCGCACCTTCAACGAGGAGAAGTATCTCCCCGGCCTTCTCGAAGCAGTTGAGGGCCAGGAGTATCGCGACTTCGAGATCGTGGTGGTCGACTCCGGGTCCTTCGACCGGACCAGGGAGATCGCCGGCGAGCACTGCGACAAGCTGCTTCGGATATCGAGCGAGGATTTCACGTTCGGGTACTCGCTGAACGTCGGGGTCGGCGCCTCGGAGGGAAGGTTCGTCGCCATGGTGTCTGCCCACACCAAGCCGCTGGACTCCTCGTGGCTGGGGAGCCTGGTAGCGCCGCTCGGCGGCGACCGCACGGCGATGACCTACGGCAGGCAGGTCGGGTGGGAGACCTCGAAGTTCGGCGACATCCAGGATCTGAGGCGCGTTTTCGGGCCGGAGGCGCGGACGCTCCATCCGCCGAACTTCTTCGCCAACAACGCGAACTCCGCCGTTCGTCGAGAGCTGTGGGAGAGCCATCCCTTCGACGAAACGCTGCCGGGCCTCGAGGACGTCGAATGGGCCAAATACTGGATGGAACGGGGCTATCAGGTCGTCTACGAGCCGTCGGCGGGGATCTACCACATCCACGAGGAGACCTGGCCCCAGGTCCGCAGGCGCTACTATCGCGAGGCGGTGGCCGCCAAATCCATAGGGATGAGCGGCCCGTCGAACGTTCCGGCCGAGGTGATTCGGGAGGGCGGCCGGTTCGTCGCGGACCTGTACCGGGTCGTCAGAGAGGATGATCTGTTCAAGAGGCTCCCCGAGATCGTCCTGTTCCGGGCGAACAAGGCGATCGGCACCGCCCGAGGGCTGTTGGATGGGAAGGTCATGGCCAGCCCGGACCAGCGGCGGGCGATGTTCTTCGACAGGGGATTCCGGTCGGTCGTGATCAGCGGGCGGGGACGGGCGGCGCTCGAGGAGACCGAGGCCCCGCGACTCAAGCCGGGCGAGGTGCTCGTAAGGGTCGCGTACGCCGGCGTGTCGATGGCAGACGTGGAGCTCTTCGAAGGGGTCCACGGGTCTCTTCGAGACGGGGCGGCGGCCTACCCGCTGGTTCCCGGTGACGAGGTCAGCGGTTGGGTCGTGTCCGCGGGCACGAAGGTCTCCGGACTTTCGGAGGGCGACCCGGTCGTCGTGGGGCCTGCTCGGGGCTGCGGAGAATGTCCGGAGTGCGAGGGCGGCCGTCCCGCGAGGTGCACGAAGCGAGCAGAGGCCGGATGGACCGGCGCGTACGCCCAGTACATCGCGGTCGCGGGACGGCAGGTCCATAGGGTACCGGAGGACCTCGACCCGAAGAAGGCGGCACTCGCTCGGCCGCTGGCGGTCGTCATGAAGGGACTCGGCAGGCTCACCCGAGCGTGGCCCGCGTCGCCGGACAACAAGATATGTGCGGTGGTCGGCGTCGGCCCGATGGGCCACCTCTGCGCACGCGTCTTGGCGCACCGGGGTCACCTGGTCACGGTCTTCGATCGCGACCCCGTCCGGCTGGCCTATTTCGATGGCAGCGGCATCTCGAAGGGTCAGAACCTGGACGAGCTTAGGGAGTTTGAGGTGCTGGTCGAGACGACCGGGGACCCCGAAGCCCTTCAGAAGATGATGGCGCACAGCCCGCCGGGGGCGCTTATCCTCCTGTTGGGCCTTCCTCAGGCCCACCAGCAGTTCGTGTTTCAGGACGTCGTGGCGTACGACAAGACGGTCATAGGCTCCGTGGGGAGCGGTCCGAGCGACATGGCGGAGGCGATCGAGATGCTTCCCCGGCTGGAGCTGGATGCGCTCACCGGTCATGTTCTTCCGCTGGATCGGTTCGAGCAGGCCTGGGACGGCGTGCGGAAGCGCGAGTCTCTTAAGACACTACTCGAGGTCGCCGGCTAGCAGACTGATGGAGAATTCGAACAGAGGCTCCTTCGAGGAGGGGTGGGACCCATGAACGAGGGTCCACACTCTGTTGGCAACGGGAGAGAGATGGTGGAGACGGAGATAAAACACAAGTTCCTGGATCCGAACCTTCCCCGGAAGAGCGGCCTGGTCGCGAGCAACCTGGAGTCGAGCCGGAAGACGGACAGCGAGCCCCCCTTCATCTCGCTGATCGAGTTCAACCTGTCCGGGCTCTGCAACCGCACGTGCGTCTTCTGTCCGAGAGTCGACCCCCAGGTCTTCCCCAACATCAACGAGCACATCCCGGTCGAGCTCTACGAGAAGATCATGGGCGAGCTCGCCGAGGTGCACTACGACGGCATCATCATGTACTCCGGTTTCGGCGAGCCCCTTCTCTACAAGAAGATCGAGGTACTGCTGCAGATGTCCAAGCGGTACTGTCCCCTGGCTCGGATCGAGTCGGTCACCGACGGCGACTTCGTGACCCCGAAGAAGATTCGATCGCTGTTCGACGCCGGGCTGGACACCCTCCTGATCAGCATGTACGACGGTCCGCATCAGGAGGAGCACTTCCAGGCGATGATCGACGAGGTCGGTCTCGACGAGGGGAGGGTCGTTCTGAGGAAGCGGTGGCTGCCGCCGGAGGAGCACTTCGGCATCACTCTGAACAACCGGTCCGGCATGGTCGAGATCGAAGGGACGGGAGTGGGCCGGCTGGCCGAGCCGATGCGGCGTACCTGCTACTACCCGTTCTATCAGGTGATGGTCGACTACGACGGATCGTTGCTGCTGTGCCCCCACGACTGGGGTAAGAAGCTCGTCGTCGGCAACCTGAGGGATCGGTCGATTCACGAGCTGTGGCGCAGCCGCATCATGAAGCGGGTGCGGACGAACCTGGCAAGGTCCGATCGCAACTTCGCGCCGTGCGACGGCTGCGACGTCGACGGCACCCTCATCGGCCGCCCTCACTTCGAGAAGTGGAACGAGTTCTACGAGCGTGAGACGGCAGCCCGAGCCTAGCGGGCTCGAGGACAAGACGGTGCTCGTTACGGGTTCGAGCGGTGGAATCGGTTTCGAGATAGCCAGGAAGTTCCTGGAGGCTGGATCCATCGTTGGCGCGCACTATCGGCACAAGCGCTCGGCGATAGACGAGCTCGTCGCTCTGGGCGGCAGCGAGCGCTGCAAGCCATTCCAGGCCGATTTCTCCGACTCCGGGCAGGTCAGCTCTCTGTGGGAGAGCTTCGTGGCCTGGCGCGGCACGATCGACGTCCTGGTCAACAACGCGGCCGAGGTAACACAGCCGGCGTCGTTCGATGAGCTCAGCGAGGAAGCCTGGGATGGAGCTTTCCAGGTCAACCTCAAGGCTCCGTTCCTGCTCAGCCGGGCCGCGATGCCCATCATGAGGCGGAAGTCGTTCGGCAGGATCATCAACATCTGCAGCATCGGAGTGAAGTTCGGCGGTGGGTCGACCACCATACACTACAGTGCGTCCAAGGCCGCGCTGGAGGCCCTCACTCTTTCGCTGGCCAGGGTGGGCGCGAGAGAGAACGTGCTGGTCAACGCCATCCGAGTAGGCGTGACCGACACGCCGCTACATGAGGGCCTGGGCCGAGACGGCCTATTAGAGCGGGCGAAGCTGATCCCACTGGGTCGGCCCGCGCGACCGTCTGAGATTGCCGACTCAGCACTGTTTCTGGCCTCCAGTGCGAGCTCCTTCATATCCGGGAGCATCTTGACGGTGTCCGGTGGTGAATAGGCCCAGCCCGTCCCTCGCTCTCAGTCCGTCGCCCGAGAGGGGCACGACGCTGTACGCGGTTGTTGGCGGCGAAGACTGGCTCACGAATCAGATAGGGCTGCTCGAGCGGCTCGGGATCCGCCAGTGGATCTATCTCGGGGACGACGACGTCGGACGAATCCACACGGGCCGAGCAATCGGCGGACGGGCCTCGAGGGTTTCCCTCGCGGGCCTGATGGACGAGACCTCCTGGGAGCTCCGGCAGCCGTACATAGACTGGATAGGGGAGCTGTCCGGAGCAAACGCGTCCGTTGAATGGTGGGCGTCCGGCCTCGCCGAGAAGAACCCGTACGGCAAGCTGTTCGTGCGAATCTGTTTGCTGGCCTCCGCCAAGAAACTGATCGATGCGGGCCTGGACGGCCCCACACTGGTCGTTTGCTCCAGCGACGCACTGATGGAGGAGCTGGGCCGCCTGGCAGGTGTGGCCGGGATCGCGGTCGAGCCGGTGAGCGACGCCGGCGGAGCCCCGACGATCGATAGGCTGTCGACCCAGGCCCGGAGGCTTGCCCGTGGACCGTATCGTCTGGCCCGGCGAGCCATGGGCAGGTCCCCCGCGCCGGTCGATGCCGACCCGGCATACCGGCGGGACATCTTGGCCCACAATAGAGGTGGGCCCTCTGGAGATTTTTCCGGCACCGATTCGATCCTCGTCTTCACTTGGGTCGACCGGCGGAACTTCGCTCCAGACGGGAGTTACGTCGACCCCCATCTGGGGTGCCTGCCCGAGATGCTTAAGGAGCGCGGCTTCCGAATCGCGTACGTCCCTCGGGTGCTGCCGACGATTCCGTTCGAGGAGGCGGTAGAGCGCCTGACCCGCACCGGGGAGCTCTTGTTCTTCCCCGAGCTGTTCACCAGTCTGGAGGAAATCGAGGCCTGCGGGAGTCGCGCGGAGCGATACCGGCCGGTGATCCCATCCGACAGCAGAGTAGGGAGGGTAATGGTCGCCGATCTCGCCAAAGAAGAGATGGACGGCGACGAACACGCGCTGGCGGAGGCTCTGGCATACGAGCCGCTCATCGCCAACCTGGCGCGCGCGGGGGTCCGGCCCCGACAGATCATGCATACGACCGAAGGACATCGCTGGGAGTACGTCGTGGCGTATGCGGCCAGGCGGCACATGCCGGGCACCAAGGTCGTAGCCTACGAGGCGGGAACCTACTCGAGGATGCAGCTGTCTCTGTATCACGCAGCCGGCGAGCACCGGCTTAGGCCCCTGCCGGACAGGGTGGTTACAAACAGCGGTTCGGCAAGAGATACCCTGGCGGCCGGCGGGCTGCCGCCCGATATCGTCAAGGCCGGCTGCGCGATGCGGTTCCGGGAGATGTCGACCGCCGCGCCGCACTCGGTGGGCCCGGATCGGCCGGCGCCGGAAGACCGGGGAGTGCCGATGCGGGTCCTGGCTGCCACGTCGATCACCCTGGGGGACTCCGTTCATCTGGCGGCCAAGGCAGTGGAGGCGTTCGGCGGCGATCCGGGCGTCGAGCTTCTGGTCAAGCCGCATCCGATGGTCGACTCCGCCGAGCTGAAGCGTTTGCTCGGCGACTCCGCCGCGCACGACAACGTCCGATTCGTCGACGAGCCCATCGACCAGCTCCTGGCGTCGGTGCATGTGGCCCTGTACACCTATACCAACGTCTGCTACGAGGCGTTGTGGCGGGGAGTCCCTCCTGTCTTCGTCCGGGCGGAGAACGCCCTCAATCTGGACAAGCTCGAAGCGGCTCCCGACGCGCGATGGACGGCAACGACCCCGGAGGACCTGCGGCGCGCGGTCTCAGAGATCAGGAGCATGACGCCCGATCAGATCCGCGAATGGCAGTCAGTCGCAGCGTCGGCTCTGGCTGCCGCGATGGAGCCGGTCACGCCGGAATGTCTGGACGCGTTCATCGCTTAGCCGTCCGGCCGCCGCCGGGGTGTCCCTCAGAACATTTCAGCCCTCCTTCTTGGGGGAAAGGGGCTGTTTCTTGACCAAACAGCCGAACGACCAACGCGGAGGAAGCAGAGGAAGCAATTGAAGGTTGTCATTCTGTGCGGCGGGCAGGGCACCCGCCTGCGCGAGGAGACCGAGTACAAGCCCAAGCCAATGGTCGAGGTCGGCGGCAGGCCGATAGTCTGGCACATCATGCAGACGTACGCTCACCACGGCTTCAACCGGTTCGTCCTCGCCCTCGGCTTCAAGGGGTACGTCATCAAGGAGTACTTCCTCAACCACCGGTACATGCACAACGACGTCACGGTTCAGCTCGCCGATGGGTCCGTGACCATCCACCCCAACCAGGACCAGCTCGACTGGACCGTGACGATGGCGGACACGGGTGAGAAGAGCCTCAAGGGCGCCCGTATCGCCAGGGCCGCCCGGCATCTGGACGGCGAGCGCTTCATGGTCACCTACGGCGACGGAGTGTCCGACGTGGACATCTCCCGCCTGCTGGCCTTCCACCGCGAGGCGGGGACCATCGGCACGTTCACCGGCGTTCGAATGCCCTCCCGGTTCGGCACGATTCAGGCCGACTCGGGCGGCCGCATCCAGTCCTGGCACGAGAAGCCTCTTCTCGACAGCTATATAAACGGCGGCTTCTTCGTCTTCGAGCGCAGGTTTCTCGACTACCTATCCGACGACGAGGCGTGCGAGCTGGAGAAGGAGCCGCTGGAGCGTCTGGCCGCCGAGGGGCAGCTATCGATGTATCCGCACGACGGCTACTGGCACTGCATGGACACCTACCGGGACTACCTCCACCTGAACGAGATATGGGCCGCCGGACAGGCGCCCTGGGTTAGGGAGACCGCATCGACTCGGAGGCTCTAAGGTTTGAAAAGCAGACATATGGGTGACCATTGGGGCAGACGCCATGTGACTTTTTTCCCACTCCCCTTGGGACCAATGACCGATGTCACATCGGTGCCAGGGTCCCTAGACTGGAGCGAGTTCGGGGCTGGAGAAAGCGTTGCCCGTAGTTTCCATCGTCTTCCCTGTCTACAGCGAGGAGAGCAACCTGGAGCCCCTGTACCGGTGTGTACGGGAGGCCCTGTCGCGGGTCGACGCCGAGTACGACATGGTCTTCGTGGACAACGGCAGCACCGACTCCTCGCTGGAGATCATCAAGGGACTGTCGAGGAGGGACTCGCGGGTCAGGTATATCTCTCTGGCACGGAACTTCGGTCACCAAGCCGCCCTGTTCGCCGGCATGGGTCACGCGACCGGCGACGCCGTCATTACGATGGACGCGGACCTGCAGCATCCGCCGTCATTGATCCCCACTATGGTGAGCCTGTGGCAGGACGGCTACGACGTCGTTTACACGACCAAGCGGAACCACAAGCTCCCATGGCTGAAGCGCCAGCAGGTGAAGGCCTTCTACTGGCTGATCTCCAGGCTGTCGGGCCTGCGCCTCTCGTACGGGCAGTCGGACTTCCGTCTAGCCGACCGCTCAGTAATAAGTGCTCTGCTCGAAATCCCCGAGTACAGGAAGTTCCTCAGGGGTATGGTCGAGTGGGTGGGCTTCAAGCAGGTCGGCCTGGACTACGACGTCCAGGACCGCCACAGCGGAGAGTCCAAGTTCTCGTTCGTGTCGCTGTTCTCCTTTGCGATCGACGGGATACTTGCATTCTCGGCACTTCCGCTGCGGTTGATCCTGGCCGCCGGAGTGGTAGCGGCGTTGGGAGCGCTCACCTACGCGCTGGCGGCGATCATCATGGGGCTGCTGAGCCTCTTCAATCCGATGTTCGAGCTTCCTCCGGGCTGGGCCACGCTGGCGGCGACGATCACCTTCTTTGGAGGGGCGCAGCTCATTGCAATTGGCGCGGTCGGGGAGTACATCGCGAGGACCTACGAACAGAGCAAGGGCCGGCCGGTCTACATAGTGAGAGAGTCCTCCGACGGCATCGTCCGCAAAAGGCCAGCGGCTGATGAAGACCGCAGTCCTCTGCGGTGGTCGGGGGTCTCGATTGAGGCCGCTGACCGATACGGTGCCCAAGCCGTTGGTGAAACTGAACGGCAAGCCCGTGCTTCAGCACCTGGTAGAGACCCATAGCTCGAGAGGCTTCTCAGCTTTCGTCCTTTGCCTGGGCTACCGGGGCGGCTTGATTAGGCGGTTTTTCGACACCGTAACGGTAGCTGCCGACCTGCAGTTCTCCGACGCTGGGGAGGACGCCAGCATCCTGGAGAGACTGCGCCGGGCGAGACCTTTGCTGGGCGATCGGTTCTTCGTGGCCTATGGGGACACGCTCATAGACGTGGATCTGAAGGCTATGCTCGCCGAGCACATCTCCAGCGGAGCAAGTGTGACGATTACCACGGCCGAGATCAGGAGTCCGTTCGGACTCGTCGCGGTCGACGGCCATGGGAGGGTCAGCTCTTATGAGGAGAAGCCGCTGCAGCGCTTCTACGTCGGCCACATGATCATGGAGTCCCGCGTGGTGGACGATCTGCCCCCCGGCCTGTCGGACCTGCCGGACGGGGAGGGGCTCATACAGCTGTTCGACCGGCTCCTGAGCCGTAAAGAGTTGCACTCCCACCACTACTCCGGCCCGCAGATCACCTTCAACACCCACCAGGAGCTTGACCAGGCCCAACGCGACATCGTCCGCTTCTACACCCATGTGGAGGAGCTTGAGGCGATGTCGGTGGGAGCGGATAACTCGCGATGACGTTGGCGGGGAAGAGGGTACTGGTCACCGGTGGCAGCGGCTTCATCGGGTCGCATCTGTGCCGCAGACTGGTGGACGAAGGGGCTGAGGTCTTCGTCTCGGTCAAGTACAACTCTGTGATCGACAACGTCAGACTGGTCAGGCTGTGGGACCGGATTACGCCCGTCGAGGCCGACCTGCGCAATCCGGACTCGGCCGCGATGCTGGCGGAGATCGAGCCGCAGGTCGTCTACCATCTGGCGGCGTACAACCATGTCGGGGACAGCTTCACCCAGGTGTCCGAGTCGGTGACGTCCAACGGGACCGGCACTGTCAACCTGATGGAGGCGCTGGGCGGCTACGAGCGGTTCGTCTACATATCCTCGTCGGAGGTGTACGGCCATCAGGAGTGGGTGCCCTTCGAGGAGACAGCTCAGCCGCAGCCGCTCTCCCCCTATGCCGTCGGCAAGTATTCGGGAGAGATATACGCCCGCATGAAGTGGCGGTCGGCCGACAGGCCCGTCGTGGTACTGCGACCCTTCAACGCGTTCGGACCCTACCAGAGTCCCAGGGCGATCATCGCCGAGATCACCATCAAGTGTCTCAGAGGCGAAGAGATTCTCACAACCGAGGGCCTGCAGACGCGCGAGTTCAACTTCGTAGAGAACCTGGTCGACGGCTTCATCGCGGCGGGCATACGTCCCGGCGTGGTTGGCGAGGTGATCAATCTGGGCTGCGGCCAGGAGGTGAGCATCCGGGACCTCGTCGAGCGGATCCACAAGCTGACGGGGTCCAGGTCGAAGCTGCGCATCGGGGCGCTTGCCGACCGTCCGGGCGAGATTCGCCGGATGTTCGCCGACGCCCGCAAGGCCGGTCGATTGCTGGATTGGTTCCCCAGGGTCGGCCTCGAGGAGGGGCTTGCCCGGACCATCGAGTGGTACCGACGATTCGTCGACGAGTACGCCGGCTCAGAGTCGGGACTCGCGCGGCTGGGGGCCTAGAGTTTGTGACCTCCGCGATCGTGTCGGGGGCCTCCGGATTCATCGGCCGGTACCTTGCTGCGCGCCTGTGCGGCGAGGGCTGGACGGTCCGGGAGTGGCGTCAGGACGTTCGAGAGATCGGTGGCTGCGCTGAGGGTGCCGAGGTGGTCTTCCATCTGGCGGCCGTGACCCGCCACGACGGCTTCAGCGCCACCGTCCACGAAGCGTACGACGTCAACGTGACCGGGACTCAGGCGGTGCTGAGCTACTGTCGCCGGGTCGGCGCCCGATGCGTTCTCGCGTCCACAAGCGCGGTGTATGGACCGTCCGACGGGCCTCAGCCCATCGGCGAGAGCGCGCCGGTCGAGCCGAGGTCCCCATACGGGATCAGCAAATGGCTGGCGGAGCGCGCGTGCCACCGGTACGCGTCGGACGACGGAGTCCAGGCGACGGTGCTCAGGTTCTTCAACGTGTATGGGGCGGGTCAGCATCCATCGTTCCTGGTGTCCTACGTCGTGGACAGCCTCACGCGGGGCGCCAGGGTCACCCTGAGGATGCCGCGGGCGGTACGAGACTTCCTGTACGTCGACGACGCTGTAGACGCCCTGCTCGCGGCATCCCGGCCGCGAAGCGAGCTCTTCCGTGTTTTCAACGTCGGGAGCGGACAGGGCGTGACGGTCACCGATCTGGTAGGCGCGGCGGAGAATGTGTTCGGTCGGGCCGCGGGCATCGACACGGCGGAGCCGCACTCCGGCGAGGCAGCGGCGGCTGTCGCGGATGTGAGCCTGGCAAGGCAAGAGCTGGGGTGGACGCCAGGGCACGATCTCGAAGCGGGGTTGGCGGCTATGAAGACGTCGATCGAGGCCGAACCGGCTCTCTCGGGCCCCTCAGGGGCGGCGAAGCGCCTGTAGAGGATGACCGAGGTACTCCAGGCCTCTATGACGCGATGCCCCGTGTGCGGCGGCAGTGACTTCCGTCCGCACCTCCCCGCACTCGTCCGCTGCGGCGCCTGCGCCATGGTGACGGCTAAGGTCGACGCTGGCGAGGAAGAGCTTCAGGCTCTGTACGGCTCGGGGTACTTCTGCGGCGACGAGTATGCGGACTACCTCGCCGACAAGAGGGTAATACAGAAGAGCTTTCGGAAGCGGCTGGCCACCGTACGCCGCCACGTCGAAGGCGGGCGGCTCGTGGATGTCGGATGCGCGTACGGATTCTTCCTCGAGCTGGCGCAGGAGCACTTCACCGTCCTGGGATACGACGTCTCCGAGCAGGCCGTGGAGTACGCATCCGGTGTGCTCGGAGTGCCGGCCGTCTGCGCGGACTTCCTCTCGGACGAGTCGCTCAAGGCGAGCTCGATGGACGTGGTCACGATGTGGGACGTCATCGAGCATCTGGCAGAGCCCGGCCGGTTCGTCGATCGCTCGTGGGAGGTCCTACGAGACGGGGGTCACCTCTTCTTGACGACCGGCGACATCGACTCGTGGCTGGCTCGCCGGCAGGGGCGGCGCTGGAGACTGATCCATCCGCCGACTCACCTCCAGTACTTCTCGGCGGCTACCATTCGCCGGCTCCTGGAGACCAGGGGGTTCGAGGTCGTTCGCGTGCTCTATCCGGGGAACTGGAGGACGGTCAGGCAGATTCTTCACGGCCTCTTCGTGTTCGGCAGGAACGGGAGGTCGTCGACAGTCCACCGGATCGCTTCCCGGCTCATGCCGGCCGATCTGGGAATCTACATGAACACCTTCGATATCATGTGTGTAATAGCCAGGAAGACCTCGGAGAGACCGGCGGGTTCCCGTGGCGGATAGCCGATTCCTCGTCATCCACGGCGACGACCTGGGACTGACCCACTCGTTCAACGCCGGGATCAGGGAAGCCTGCGCAGGTGGCTTGTTGAGCAGCACGAGCGTGCGGAGCAACGGGGCGGCGTTCGAGGAGGCCGTCGATCAGGTGATCCCGGCGTGTCCCGACCTCGGAGTCGGGATACACCTGAACGTCGTCGAGGGTCGAACCCAGCGGTCGAGCCTGGGGCGATCCAGCCGGATATGCGATTCCCAGGGGTACTACAAGGTCTCCTTCGGCGGCCTTCTCTGGGCCCACCGGAATCGGGACGATACGACGTTCGCCGAGATCCAGGACGACTTTCGCACGCAGATCGAGGCCGTCCTGGCCCGTGGGATCGCTCCAGACCATCTGAGCTCGCACCAGCACTCCCACGCGGTTCCATCGGTTTTTCGCATCGTGTGCGAGCTGGCCAGGGAGTACGGAATCCCGTTCGTCCGTCTTGTCCGGGAGGCGTTCTACTGGGCCGGGTCGGTGCGGTCCCACCTGGGCATCTGGTATCCGGTCAACCTGCTGAAACACGTGCTGCTCAATCGGTTCGCGGCCGAGAACCGTCAGACCGCCGAGAGCCTGGGCGTCAGGACGAACCACTACTTCGTCGGGCTCGCGTACACCGGTCACATGAGCACCGCGCGACTCACCCGCGGTCTTGCCCGGCTCTCGCCGCTGGGATCTGGCACGGTCGAGGTTCTGCTGCATCCATGTCTCGCAGATTCGACCTCCCAGGAGGCGTATATCGCCCCCTATCTCGGCGGATATACCCGCAGCAAGGAGCGCGTAGCCGAGCTTGAGGCGCTGCAAGATCGGGCGGTGCGCCGGTTTATCGAGGAGGGGGGATGGCAGATAACGTCCTACCGCCGCCTGGCCGGCGCCACGGTCTGATGACATCGGCCGGGGTCATCGTCGCCCGCCCCGCGCGGGCAGGCCGGAACGATCGCGTCGAGAGTGGACGTTGACCACGGGCCTGGCCCTCGCGGCGATCGTCGCATCGACGGTCGCTCAGGCGATGCTCAAGCACGGAATGGACCGGGTGGGGGGTATCTCCTTCCCGGGAGTCCAGTTCTTTCAGTCGATCCAGAAGGTCCTGACCGACCCATTCATCCTGGGCGGTCTGGCGCTGATCGTCGTCGCGGTGCCGATCTGGCTGGAGGTGCTGTCTCGCCTGCCGCTGAGCGTCGCGTACCCGTTGGTGAGCCTCGGCTTCGTGATCTCACTCGGACTCGGCGCCTTCTTTCTCAAGGAGACGGTGACGCCGTTGCGCGTGGCTGGAGTCGCCCTGATCGTGGGCGGCGCCTTCGCGGTCTCCAGGAGCCAATGAGCGAAACCTCCCTGGAGGGACTCACTTCGGCTGGGATGGAGCGCTCGCCGTCTTTCCGAGAGGTGTTGGCCAGATACCCGAGGCGCAGCCTCCCGTTCACGGTCTATGCGCTGGTCCGGATGGCCGCGAGTCCATATGAGGCGCTGGCCCGTTTGGTTCCCCGGACCGGCCGTCTGCTCGACGTGGGATGCGGCTTCGGGCTGTGGCTTAACTACCTGGCGCTCCGGAGTCCCGGCCTTCGTCTGGAAGGGATCGATCCGGACCCGCGAAAGGTGTCTGTGGCGGCAGCCGCCGGAGGCGGCTCGGCAGAGGTTCATCTGCAAGAGGCCGATGGCTTTCCAGACCGGCAGTACGACGTGGTAACCGTCGTCGACGTGCTGTATCTGATCGACCCGGACGGGAAACGCCGATTCCTGAGGAGCTGCATCGACGCCCTCAGCCCCGGTGGGCTCTTGCTTCTCAAGGACGTGGACGTCAGGCCCCGGTGGAAGTTCCGGCTGACCGTGCTGGAGGAGACGGTGGCGGTGAGGATCGTGAACTTGACCAGAGGCGACCGGCTGCACTTCTGGCCGGCCAGCGGATATGCAGAGCTCCTGCGCTCCGAGGGTCTGGTCGACGTCGCCGTGCGTCCCATGCACAAGGGGTATCCGCATCCGCACGTGCTGATCTCGGGGAGGCGTTCGATGTCCGGGGCCGCCGATGAGTGAGCGGCGGGCGGCGGGGTGTCGTGAGCTATGCTGAGGCTCCGGTTCACCGCGCTGGGGGTGAGCCCGGCGCTTGGCGCGAAGGCGGCCGCGGAGGCGTCGTCAGACAGACCGCTCGGCGGCATGGGGGTCGCCCATCTCGTGGAGCCCCTGGTGTCCTATGGCCTCGTCGTCCTCTTCGTGTCTCTGCTCTTCTCGGCCGGTGTGTCAGGCGTCTCGGACTTCAACTGGGTCTACTTCCTGGATCACGACGACTCGTACCAGGCGGAGCAGCTGTTGCTCAACTCGGGGCAGGACTCGTTCGGAAGGAAGGCGGCCTACGGCAGCGAGCTCTTCCTGCTGGCTCCAGTACAGCGTATTGTCGAGGTGGCCGGGGACGACGCCCTGATCGCCTACCGGCTTCTAAAGGTGTTCCATATCTTTGCGGCAGGGGCGGCTCTCCTGCTGCTGCGAGCCATCGTCAGACGCCTCGGGGCGCCCTGGTTTGTGCCCCCGCTGGCGATTGGCCTCGTGATCAGCTCCGCCGGATTCTTCACCTATGCCATGCACCTGAAGCCCGACGCCAACATCGTCCTCTTCCTGCTGGCCGCGAGCTTCTGGACCCTCCTGAAGTTCGACTCGACGGAGGAGCGGGGTTGGCTGGGAGCCTCGATCGCACTGGCGGCGCTCGCCGCCGCCGTCAAGTGGTGGGGTGTCTTCATGGTGATACCCCAGGTTTACCTGGCCTCCTCAGGCGGGAGGCTCCTGGGGACCTTCCGGCCTCACATCGGATGGCGAGACCTGACCCTCGCCGGAGCCGCCGCGTTCGGAATCCTGGCGGCGGTCGCCATCTCGCAGGCGAGAATCACGGTGGACGCCTATCCTCACACCGCGACCAAGGGGACCATACTGGCGATCGTGGTAGTTGCGTTACTGATAGTCGGCTTCGTCGTGTCGGCCGGTGCCGGTTGGATGCTGCTGCGGCGCGCCGACCCCGATCGCGCAGGGGATCTGCCGGTGGCGGCCAGGGCGTCACGCCTGGCGTATCGTGTCCTGTCGATCGGCGGCCTGTTCACGGTGGTTTACCTCGCTCTGGTCGGCGTCTTCCTGCTGAGCGACCAGCTGCAGCCATCGATCACCTACTTCTCGAAGTACGACCAGGCATCGGGTGGCGCAGGGCTGTGGTCAGCCATCGGAGGAGCCGGCTCGAACGTGGCGGGGTGGGCGTCCTCAACGTATCGGTTCGGCGCGCTGCCTCCGCTACTGCTTCCACTGCTCGCCGTATCGGCCTTTGTCATGGTCAGAGCTCAGGTCTCGGATCGACACTTGAGAGGGTCCCGAGCCCTGGCGCTTTTCCTGCTCGCTCTCGTCGCGTTTCTTTTCGTGCTTGTGACCAAGAAGAACGGGGCGACACAAGCGATGATCCTCCCGATCGTCGTGGTGCTGGCCCTGGCTCCGGTGACGGCCTGGGCTATGGGGCTGACCCCACGGAGTCGGCACCTGGCACTTGCCGTCGTGGCCGCTCTGGCGCTGAGCCAGATCGGATGGCAGTCGTGGCGGACCTCCGAGGTCTACAGCGGCTATCGGAGTGCCATCCAGGCCATCGAAACGATCAACGAAGATCTGGAGAGATCGCTCCGGGAGAGCGGCCGGCCGGGCGAGGCTCCGACGGTCCTCATCCGGGAGCGCGAGATCCCAGTCCACTCAGGGACCGACGGGGTAGTGCACCTGAGCGCCGAGGACTACCGGCAAGAGGTCGATCTGATGGCCCGCTCGTGCGCCGAGAGATCGAGCGGCGGCGAGACGGCCTCGTCCGGCGGCGGAGACACGTTCCTGGTTCTGGTGAAGGGCTCGCTCGGCAGGTCGGAGCCGCAGATAGACTATCTCCTCGCGGAGGGCTGCATCGAACGCATCTCGACGATCGAGGGCGGCTCCTACCGTAGAGGAGGCAGCTTTCGATACGCCATCGACGTCTACGGAGTGACAGGCTGACGACGCTGAGGCCGGCTGACGTACGGTGCTCGGATACGGAATGAGATCGTGAAGATTCTTGTAACAGGCAGTCTCGGATATATCGGGTCGGCGCTGGTCCCAATGCTGGTCGATCGAGGCCACGAGGTGGCCGGCATCGACGCCGGCTACTTCCGGGAGGACGGTGGCGATCCTGAAGGGCACGAGCGAACGGAGACGTCCATGATCGACGTTCGCCGCGCCGGTCCGGACGTGTTCCGGGGCATCGACGCCGTCGTCCATCTGGCCGCGCTGTCGAACGACCCGATGGGGCAGCTGCGGCCGGAGCTGACCGACCGGATCAACCACCGAGCCACGAGACGCCTGGCGGAGATGGCTCGCGACAGCGGGGCTGGCAGGTTCGTCTTCTCGTCATCGTGCAGCCTCTACGGTGCCGCGAACACCAGCGCGCCGCTGGACGAATCGGCTCCGATGAACCCGGTCACCGCGTACGCGCGATCCAAGGTCGACAGCGAGAAGACGCTGTCGACTCTCGCGACCGACGGTTTTTCGCCGGTATTCCTTCGGAACGCCACCGCGTACGGCCTGTCGCCCGCGATGCGCTTCGACCTCGTGGTCAACAACCTGGTGGGCTGGGCGCTGACCACGGGGAGCATCCGGCTCGAGAGCGACGGCACTCCGTGGCGGCCTCTCGTGCACGTCGAGGACATCGCGCGCGCATGCGCGGCCGCGCTGGAGGCGCCGCAAGAGGCGATACACAACCAGGCGATCAACATCGGCAGGAGCGACCAGAACTTCCAGGTCCGGCAGATAGCCGAGGTCGTCGGGAGGGCCGTCCCAGGGTGCGCCGTGCAGGTAGCCCCGAGTGCCGGTCCCGATACTCGCAGCTACCGCGTCAGCTTCGACAAGGCGGCTCGTGTCCTGCCGGGATTTCAGCCCTCGTGGACACTGGAGCGTGGGGTGGAGCAGATGGTCGACTACTTCCGGAGACGCGGCCTGACCGACGAGGAGTTTCGGGGCCGCCCGTACGTCAGGCTGGCTCAGCTTCGCCATCTGATCGACACGTCACAGGTCGACTCCGAGCTGTACTGGACCGCGGGGGTGCCACAGAGATGATTCAGGACGTGCTGGTCGTTCCACTGCGCCAGATCCCCGACGAACGGGGAAAGATCATGCATATGCTGAGGGTCGATGATCCTCACTTCGAGAGGTTTGGCGAGATCTACTTCTCGGTGGCCCTCCCCGGGGTGATCAAAGGCTGGCACCTGCATATGAGGCAGACCCAGAACTACGCGGTCATCTCGGGCATGATCAAGCTGGTGCTGTACGACGCCAGGGAGGACTCCCCGACCAGGGGGACGCTCAGCGAGCATTTCGTGGGCGAGGACAACTACTCTCTGGTCCGGATTCCGCCGGGCGTCTACAACGGATACAAGACCTATGGGGTGAGGCCCGCCATTATCGCCAACTGCGCCACGGAGCCCCACGATCCGTCGGAGATGAAGCGGCTGGACCCGTTCGATCCGAGCATCCCATACGACTGGGAGCTGGTGCACCGGTAGGCGTGGGGATGGGCCAGCGTACGTTGCTGATCACCGGAGGCGCCGGGATGCTCGCCACGGAGATCTCCCGGTATTTTGCACGCGGGAAAGACTATCGCGTGGTCAGCCTGGCCCACGGAGACTTCGAAGTTGCGAGCGATAGAGACGTTCGATCGGCGATGACCGCTCACCGGCCGGACGTGGTCGTGAACACGGCGGCCGTCCACGTCGACGACAGCGAGTCGGACCCTGAGACGGCGTTTCGGATCAACGCCTGGGCGGTCCGCGGCCTGGCGCGGGCGTGCCAGGAGCACGACGCAGCCTTCGTCCACGTCAGCACTTGCGGGCTGTTCGGGGACGAGATCAGGGCCTACCACGAGTACGACCCTGTTGCTCTCAAGACGGTGTATGCCAGGTCCAAGCACGCGGGAGAGGAGTACGTCCGCAGCTCTTGCGAGCGCCATTTCATCCTCCGTCTGGGCTGGCTATACGGCGGAGGGGTCGGGCATCGTAAGAACTTCGTCGTCGCCAGGATGCGGGAGGGTCGGGAGAAGACGTCGGTGCAGAGCGCCGGCGACAAGCACGGCTCTCCCACGTTCGCCGGCGACGTGGCGAGCCTCATCGCGCCCCTCGTCGACAGCGGCCAGTTCGGTCTCTACCACGTGGCGAACGGGGGAGGGGGGACACGCGCTGAGTATGTGCGGGAGATATTCAGAGGTTTCGGGCTGGACACGCCGGTCGAAGACGTGGATTCGAGCCACTTCCCAAGAAAGGCGCAGGTCCCCGATAGCGAGATGTTGACGAGCATGAACCTTCCCTTTGCCGGGCTTCCCGAGCTGCCGCAATGGCGGGAGGCGCTCGACCGCTACATACGGTCGATCCGCGACGAGGTTCCCCAGATTTGAGCGCGTCCAAACCGGCGCTGACCGTGCTCATGACGGTTCGGGACGGGGAGCCCTACCTGCGCGAGGCGGTGGAGAGCATACTGAAGCAGACCTTTCAGGACTTCCACTTTCTGGTGCTGGACAACGCCTCCACCGACAGCAGCCGTGAGGTCATCCGGGGTTTCGACGATGGGCGGATCGAGCTGGTCGAGCTGCCGGAGGACGTCGGACAGACCGCCGCCCTCAATCGCGGCCTCCAGATGATCGAGACGCCCTGGGTAGCGCGGATTGACGCCGACGACGTCTCGCTGCCAGGGCGGCTGGAGATGCAGATGTCTTATCTCCGGGAGAACCCCGGAGTCGTGCTGCTGGGAGCCGGTGTCCGAAAGATCGACGGCAGCGGCCGGACGCTGCGTGAGGTCGAGGTCGCCGTCGACGACGTCGAGCTGCGCTGGCGGCTACTGGTGCACTCCACCGGCTTCGCGCACTCCGCGGTGGTCTTCCATGCCGGCGCAGCCAGAAAGGCGGGTGGGTACGCGGAGGAGCTGCGGCACGCCCAGGACTATGGTCTCTGGTGCTGCATGGCCCGTTCAGGGCGAATCGCGAACATCCCCGATCGGCTCGTCTTCGTGCGAGAGCACGGCTCCAACGTGACGGACCCCGTCCGTGCGGAGCAGGAGGTTCGCAAGGTCCTGCAAAAGCAGCTGGTGGGGCTGTTTCCGAGTGACCGGCCGGAGACGCTCGAGGATGTCGGCGGGGCTCTGCGCTACGATCCCTCGACGCCGCCCACGGGAGACGTGATCCATCGACTCCAGACCCTGCCGTCTCGGTTCGAAGAGGCCAGCGGTGGGAGGGCGTCGACAGCGGCCCTGAGGGACTATGCTCTCCGATGGCTCCAGATGGCGCGGCTAGGCAGCCTTCACCGGCAGCGGAGGGCTGCCGCCTGGATAGGATTGGCCGTTGCTCTGCGGCCGGCTCTGGTCGGCCATCCGCGGTTCTGGCTGACCCTCGGCAGCCTGGCGATGGCACCGATACGCAGGAAGAGGGCCCACCTGGACGCCGTCCCCAACGCGGCTGTCGATCGATGACGAGCAGAACGCCGAGCCTTAGAACACCGCTGCTCTGGGCGCTGCGAGGATATACGCACACCCCTCTGCGCGGGCGTACCCGGGTGACGGACTTTCTGCATCCTCGGCTCTGTCCGTCGGGGTCGCCGTTCGAAGTGACCATCGACATCGGAGGTCTTCCGTTCCAGCTGGACCTTGGCGAGCGTATGCAAACCCGCATGTTCTATGGTTTCTACGAGCCGAACGAGGTTGCCTTCGTGCGGAGGACGCTCCGGTCCGGGCAGGTCTTCATCGACGCCGGAGCGAACATCGGCTACTACACGGCTGTCGCCGCGGCCGCGGTCGGCGCGACCGGAGAGGTGCATGCTTTCGAGCCGGTGCCTTGGCTGCATGACCGGCTGCGCGGCTTCGAGCAGCGGGCCAACAGTGCGGGCTTCCATGTTTGTGCCAATCGACAGGCCCTGGGCGACGAAGAGTCTCAGAAAACTCTCTGGACGTCGAACGGAGGCAACATCGGCTGGTCGACGATCGTGCCGGGCCTGATGGATGCCGCCGAGGTCCGAGAAACCGTTACCGTTCAGTGCGTGCGCATGGACGATTATTTCGCCGGGCAGGAGATGCGCCCGGCCGACATGGTGAAGATCGATGTAGAAGGGGCCGAGCTTTCCGTGTTGGAGGGGATGACCGGCCTGTTCGAGGCGGGGGTCCGCCCGATCTTGCTGTGCGAGGTCACCTCCCGAACCCTTCCAGAGGTCTCCACCATGCTCTCTCGGTTCGGCTACGAGCGTTTCCGATGCGCTCCAGGGGGGAAGCTCAAACCCCTTCCCGAGCCTATGGCCTTTCCACTTGCGACGCTCGCCTTCATCCCGTCCGCGCGGTCACATGAGTAGCTCTATTCCCCTAAGGAAGATATGGCATGAAAGAGCTCATAAAGAAGATTCCGATTGTTGGACCCATCACTCAAAGCGTTTATCGAAAGTGGATAAGTCGTCCGAGGCCGTTCACCGGCTCTGACAACTACTGGATAAAGAGATATGATTCCGGAGGAAACTCTGGAGATGGGTCATACGGAAAGCTTGCTGAATTCAAGGCAGAAGTTTTGAGGAAACTCATTCAGGAAGATGACGTCAAAACAATAATCGAATACGGATGTGGAGACGGCAATCAGCTTAAGTTAGGCGAGTATCCATCATATACTGGCTTTGACGTCAGCCCCAAAGCAATATCTCTATGCAGAGAGAGATTTTCTAGTGACACTACAAAAACGTTCAAGCTGATGAATGAATATATAGGGAAAAAGGCTCAGTTAACGCTTTCACTGGACGTCATTTATCATCTTGTTGAAGATAAGGTGTTTTGTGAATATATGCATAGGTTGTTCGAGTCCGCTGAAGAATTTGTGGTAATTTACTCTTCTGAAACTAGTGAAAATGAAAAGGGCCAAGCTGCTCACGTCAAACATGGAGAACGATTTTTTAGAGGCCGCGCTCACGAAGGCGGGATTGCCGGGCGCAAGGCGATGATCGACCGCGATCACAAGCTGCCTCTCGCCCGCCAGGCAAAGGCACAGCCCAACACCATCAGCCGCGGGATCCGTGGAGGTTCTCCGAATGGGTTGAGAAACTGGAACCCGAATGGAAACTGCGTGACCATATACCCAACAAGTATCCGTTCACTGGTGACACTAAGACTGGTTCATTCGCTGATTTCTATATCTATGAGAAAGCCTAACGAATAAATGCACCGGACGCCAAAGGCACCGGTGGTTTGAGCCGTTCGCTGATCGAATGCGCGGATAGAAACAAGTTGGCTAATCTCGCAACTGTTTTCTTGGATGCATCTGACAAAGACGATGGGGACGTAGGTACTATTGTTGAGGAAAAGGCTCATACACGCTCAAACCCCTTCTCGAGCCTATGACGTTTCCACTTGCGAGACTCGCCTTCATCCCGTCCGCGCGGTCATGAGTAGCTCTACTCCCCTGGTGTCCATAATCATCCCGACGTTCAACATGAGGCGCTGGGTCGGAGAAGCAGTGGACAGCGCGCTCGCCCAGAGCCACGCGCGTTGTGAGGTCATCGTCGTCGACTATGGTTCCACCGACGGAACAGGCGAGTGGCTCGCCGCCCAGTACGGGTCCCGCATTCGCTATCTCTTGAAAGAGCACGGGTTGGTCGCCAGCGGACGTAACTTCGGGTTGAGGCATGCGCGCGGCAAGTACATCCAGTTTCTGGACGCCGACGACCTCCTTCTGCCTCGCAAGGTAGCCACCCATGCGGAGTATCTGGAAAGCCACCCGGACGTGGGAGTAGTCTATTCCGACTGCCTGCGGTTTCGGGACGACCAGGTCAGCGAGACCTATGAATTGGGTCGCAGACACCTCTTCAGCAGCGGACAGGTCTTCGAGACGATGCTCGCCAACGCGTATCTACTGATTCACATGCCCCTCCTGGCGCGAAGCTGGCTGGAAAGGGTCGACCTCTTCGACGAGGAACTCACCGACGCCGAGGACTTCGATTTCTGGCTGCGGCTGGCGTGGGCCGGGGCGAACTTTCAGTTCCTGGACGGCGAGCCCTTGGTGCTGTACCGCGTCCGCTCTGACAGCGTGTCTCAGCGGCACGCCGAGCACGGATCCGAGATACTCCGAGTGATCCAGAAGGTCCGAGGGTACGTGGCCGATCCGGCCGAGCAGCACCGGCTGCGGCTGGGTCGCGTCGAGGGGGGTGCCCGCTTCGTCTACGGGCGGGCGTTGGCCGAGGATGGCCGGCTGAGGCAGGGAGTGTGGCAGATGGCCCGCGGACTCGCGGCAGATCGAAGGGATCCGGTCTACAAGGCGGCGTACATGGCTCTGGCGATGGTCGCGGGTCCGAGAAGGGCCGGGAGCCTGGTGGGACGCCTGAAGGAAACCAAAGATTTGGTGCTAAGGCGAGGGGTCGGCTTTCAGGGCAACGGATAGCGGCGGCGGGCCGATGTCAGCCGAAAAGATTCTCGACAAGCGAGTCGAAACGCTGGGCGACTTGCTGCCAGGTCAGCTCCCGCTCGACGTAGGCGCGTCCCGCTTCCCCCATGCGCCGAGCTTCGTTGGGATCGACCAACAGACGGCGAATCGCTCCCGACAGCGCGCCCGGGTCGCCGGGCCGAATGAGCAGACCCGTCACACCGTCCTGTACGGCGTCCGGGATTCCTCCGGTGTTGGCAGCGATGACCGGTTTGGCGCACGCGCCGGCCTCGGCGAACACCATCCCAAAGCCCTCGACGTCGCCCTTCTCGGGTATCCACAGAGATGGGAGGACGAAGATGTCGCAGGCGTTGTACCAGCCCGCGAGCTCTTGGTCGGGCACCGTCCCGCGAAAGAGGACGGACTCGCCGATTTCCAGGTGCGCAGCGTGGGCCTCGATACGGCCTCGCTCCGGGCCCTCGCCGACGATCACGTAGGCCAGCTCGGGGAAGTCCTTTTTGAGGACGGCCAACGCCTCCAGGACTGCGCGATGATTCTTGCGTCGCACGAGCCTCCCCACGGTCAGGAGAATCCGGCGGCCTGCCAGACCGTGATCGGCGACAAGAGTGGCGGCCCGGTCGCCCGGTGCGAAGAGGTCGAGGTCGACTCCGGGGTTCAGGATCGCGGCCTTGGCGGCGGGCACCCCCAGCTCCGGCAGGCGGTCACGGTTGAAGGCGCTGTTGCCCATCACTAGGTCGCACCGCCTGAGCGCGGCTCGGACCGCCCACCGCCAGACGCGTCCGCGCAGGAGAAAGGTGTACAGGTCGTTGCCGTGGATCAGGACGACCATCGGACGCCTCCGCAGCAGAATAGCCGCGGCTATGAAGATCGCCGAAACGTGGCCGAAGAACAGGGCCACCTCCCCCTGCCGGCCTCTCATGCGCCAAATCTCTTTGAGGAACTTGAGAAGGGCGAAACGGCGTCGCATCCGGATGCGACGTATCGTGAAGGGACGGCCCTCGTCCGCCTCCTCCCATCCCAGCACCTGTGGAGCGAGGACGGTGACACGGGCGCACGCGTGCGACGCGATATGGAACAGGAACTTGGCCACGCCGCCCGGCAGGGGCGGAAAGTCCTCGGTCACCATGAGGATGTGGCGGAGTCGTGGGGTGGACATTGCTGGGCGCCTCTCGCGTGACCGCGATGGTGGACTCGCCGCAGTATAGCAGGGTGCTGAAGAAGGGAGTGTGCGGAGAGGCGAAGCTCCTTTGCCGTCCTTCCGTGGAAGGATGACGGCCTGCCCTGAGCCTGTCGAATGGGTGTCGATCAGATTCATACTTCTCCGTCCTCGATGGCAACCGTGAAGATGACCCGCAAGATACTGCTAATTCATCACGGCGGCGGGATCGGGGGCGCGCCGGTCAGCATGCTCCAGATGGCCGCGGCGCTCGATCGCACCCGCTTCGAGCCGCTGGCGGTCTTCACGGAGTCCGGACCGATCCTCGATTTCGCCGAAGAGCTCGGGGTCCCCGCCAGGGTGGTCCCGATGCGGAGCGCCTTCTTCTACGGAGCCCATGTGCCGGTTCGTCCGCGTATGCTGCTTCGTTTTGTGGCGGGCTACGCTGCCACGGTGAAAGCGGCTCGCGCGCTCGTGCGCGAGGAGGAGCCGGACCTGGTGCACCTGAACACCAGCGTCCTGATCCCCACGGCCGTGGGCGTGAAGAGCGAGGACGTCCCCGTCGTATGGCACGTGCGGGAGGCTCCGGGCCCGACTGGCTGGCTCCGGCGCCGGATGATCTTACGAATCCAGTCGCTGGCCGATCACATAGTAGCGACCTCGGAGTTCGCCGGCCGATACTACGGCGGCGGCACCCCGGTCACCGTGATCCATAACACTCTGGACACACAAAGGTTCAGTCCCCGGCCCGAGACGGAGCGGCGGGCCGTGCGGGACGAGCTTGGGCTTCCCCAGGACGCACAGGTCGTCGGGATGATCGGCTCCGTCCAGAAGGTCAAGGGCCACTTCGTCCTGGCGGAGGCAGCCGTCCGGGTCGCTCGGGAGGTTCCGGACGTCCGCTTTCTGATCGTTGGCGGCGGATCGCATCGCGCCACCGCGGCCGCCAGGGCCAGGGGGATGCTGGGCCAGCCGCGAGACAACCTGGAGCGTCTGCGGAGGACGATCAGACGAAGCGGGCTGGAGTCGCGATTCGTCTTCTCGGGGTTCCGGACGGATATACCGGCGGTCGTGTCCGCGATGGATGTGCTGGCCTTCCCCTCGCTGGCGCCGGAGGGGTTCGGGCGCCCGTTGATCGAGGCGATGGCGATGGCGCTCCCGGTCGTGGCGACCGACGTCGGCCCAACCCGAGAGATCACCGGTCCGGACTCCGCCGTGCTGGTACCGCCGGGAGGTCCGGCTCACCTGGGAGAGGCCCTGATCGCTCTCCTGAAAGACGAGCGGCGGCGGCGCGAGATGGGCGAGGCGGGCCGACGCCGCTTTCTCGAGCACTTCGAGATAGGCCCGGCGGTCAGGCGAGTCGAGGACGTCTACGACTCGCTGGCTCCGGAGCCGGAACCCTCGGACCGGAGCCCGGCGCTCCTCAAGGGTACGGGCGGGCCATAGGTCCCGGCATGCCCGGCGGACCGCGAAGCTGAGTCGAGGCTATGAGAGACGATGCAGACTGACATATCGCGCGCCGAAGCGAAGGAAGACGTCAAGGCCGGAGGGCACGGACTGACCGTCGTCATTCCGGCCTTCAACGAGGAGGCTGGCGTGGGCAGCGTCGCCGCGGCCCTGTCGATAGAGCTTGCGTCCGGCGCCTGGCCGTTCGAGGTGATCGTCGTCGACGACGGCTCGTCGGACGCAACCGCCGAGCAGGCCGAGAAGGCCAGCGTCAGGGTCGTCCGGCACGAGAGCAATCGCGGATACGGTGCCGCCCTGAAGACGGGGATACGCCGGGCCCGCTACGACGTGATCTGCATCACGGACGCCGACGGCACGTATCCGAACGAGCGCATTCCCGATCTGGTCGCTCGTCTGGAAGAGCACAAGGCCGACATGGTGGTCGGCGCACGGGTAGGGGACAACGTCGCCATCCCGCTCGTCAGGAGACCCGCGAAGTGGGTCCTCTCCCGGCTGGCGAATCTCGTGGCCGGCCGGGACGTTCCCGACCTGAACTCCGGACTGCGCCTGTTTCGACGAAAAGACGCCCTGCGGTTCTTCAGCATCTTGCCGGACGGCTTCTCGTTCACGACGACGATAACGCTCGGGATGCTCGCCAGCGGCTATGTCGTCGATTTCGTTCCGATCGACTATCGGGCTAGGATCGGGCGGTCCAAGATCCGGCCGGTGCGCGACACCCTCAACTTCGTCGGCCTGGTGATGCGGATCGCGCTGTACTTCGCACCCCTGAAGGTCTTCCTGCCCTTGAGCGGGCTGATGCTGGTCGCGGCGGCGGTCTGGGGAGTGCTTTCGAAGGTGCTCCTCGGTACCCTGGCCGACGTGAGCACGGTCGTGATCGTGATGGCGGCGATTCAGATCGCGGTCCTCGGCCTGATTGCCGAGCTGGTCAACCGCCGCCTGCCGAACTACTTCCGCGACGTCGAATGACTTCGGACCCGGCCGGATGCCCGCGGATGGACGGCCGGTGCTGACGACGCCGACCGCACGAGGCTCGGGGGTATTCGAGCGGCTGGACGCCGAGGTCATCCGGGCCGGGCTGTGTACCCAGTGCGGGACGTGTGCGGGCCTCTCCGGCGGGGCAATAGAGATGGCCGAGACGCCGTCCGGGCTGACCCCCGTCCTCGATCCGGCGTGGGATCGGGACGTCCCGGCGGAGGTGTTCGACGCGTGCCCCGGTAAGGGCCTGAACTACCCGGACCTTTGCGGCTCGGCCCTCGGCAGACAGCCCGGGAGCTGGCTGATCGGCTGCTGTCGGAGGGTCTACGTCGGGTACTCCCTCGCGCCGAGCGTGCGGAGGGGCGGCGCGTCCGGCGGCGTGATCACCCAGACACTGCTGCACCTGCTGGAGAACGGACTGATCGACGGCGCGGTGGTGGTCCGCCAGGGAAGCCCAAAGCCGTGGAGGGCCGAGCCCATAATCGCCACGTCGGCCCAGGAGCTGGTCGAGTCCAGCCAGAGCGTGTATCTGCCGGTGGCAGTCAACGCCATCCTGCCGGAGATGGAGCGGTTCCCGGGACGCCTCGCCTACGTCGGGCTGCCGGACCAGGTCGCGGCGCTTCGCCGGCTCCAGCAGATCGGGCATCCGGGGGCCGTCAAGGTCGACTATGTGCTCGGACCGTATGTCGGCATCGGACTCCAGTTCGGGGCGATCGCCAGCTACCTCCGCTCCAACGGGGTAGGCAGCCTGGACGAGGTCGAGGAGCTGAGGTACCGGGAGGGCGAATGGCCCGGGTATCTCCAGGTCAAGACGCGGTCGGGCAGGGTTCTGAGGGCCGAGAAGTTCTACTACAACTACCTGCTGCCGTTCTATGCGACACCAGGCACGCTGATGTCCGTGGATTTCACCAACGAGCTGACCGACGTGTCCGTCGGCGACGCCTGGCACCCTCGCTACGAGAGCGAGAGGGGCGGGTTCTCTGTCGTCGTGGCGCGCTCCGAGCGTGGCGAGGAGATACTGGCATCCATGGTCGAACTGGGCCTGCTGAGCCTCGAGGAGATCTCCGTCGGCGAGGCACTGACGATGCACGGCCACATGATCGACTTCAAGAAGCGCGGCGCGTTCATCCGGATGGGCTGGCGAAGGGCCGTAGGCAGACGGGTGCCCGACTATGGGTACCGTCCGACGCGGATCCCGCTCACGCGGAAGCTGGTAGAGGCTGTGATCGTGGGGATCTTCGCGATATGCGGGACCAGGGTGTCACGGCGGCTCGTCGAGGTCGTGCCGATCGGGGTAGTCGGTCCCGTCTTCAGCCGCCTGCGGAAGTGGTGGAAGAGGCTCTCGAAGCCGGCGAAGCGGTCCGGACTGCGGGACTATGAGGTCGAGACCTGGAGGCCGGGTAGCCTCCCAGAGGATGCGTAGATGTCGGGAAACGTGCTGACAAGGACCGCCGAGGAGATCGGACACTGGCTCAGACCCAAATGGACCGTCGCCGACGTGGCAGCCCATTGGGACGCGACAGAGGACTACGACGAGCTGAACGCGAAGACCGTCTCGTACTTCCGGCGCTTCGTGGACGGCCTCAGGCTGAGCGACATTCCGGAGGGGAGCCGCGTCCTGGACATCTGCGCCCGGACGGCGAACGGCACCCTCTACTTTCACCAAAACGGGAAGGTCGCCTCGGCCGTGTGTATGGAGGTGTCGGACCGGATGGGGGAGGTCGGCCGGAAGAGGCTGACCGAGTCCGGGTTCGACAACTTCAAGTGGATCAAGATGCTCGACTACTCCGTGCCGTACGACGACGAGGAGTTCGACGCAGTCCTGTGCTTCGAGACGGTCGAGCACTTCTCGGAGCCCGAGAAGCTTGTGGCGGAGCTGTGGAGGGTGACCAGGCCCGGCGGCACCATGATTCTAACGACGCCGAACGTGCTCTGGGAGCCCGTCCACGCCGTCGCGGCGATCACCGGAATGCACCATTCCGAAGGGCCCCATCGCTTCATCCGGTTCGGCCGGCTAAAGCGCATGGTCCGAGACGCCGGGTTCACGGTGGAGCGGTCGGAGACCGCGGTCCTCGTTCCGGGGGGTCCCGCGCCGCTGGTCAAGCTCGGTGACCGGATAGAGAGGATGACCAGGAGCACCTTGATGCCCTGGCTGGGCCTCAGACGGATGCTTATCTGCAAGAAGGCGAGCTGACACCCTCCTCGATGAGCTGGCTCACAAGGCGGCCGGCAACCTGGGCGATCCGGATGGCAGGGATCGTCGTCTTGGCTGTCTTGATGGTCAGGCTCGATCTGGGACAGGTCTCAGAAGCGTTGCTGGGCGCCGACCCCCTCCTGGTCGCGATAGCGGTGGCGCTCATCGTGCCGCTGATCTACATCAAGACAGTCCGATGGCAGAGGATTCTCAAGACGCAGTCCGTCGACTTCGGGACGTGGCCGGCGCTGCTGGCCTACTTCGGCAGCCTCTTCGTCGGATTCATCACTCCTGGACGCCTGGGCGAGTTCGTCAGGGCGATCCACGTGAACCGGGACTGCGGCTTGAGCCATCCACGGGCCTTCTCGACCGTGCTAACGGACCGGCTGTTCGACCTCTACCTGCTGCTGCCGATAGCGGGAGCCGCCCTGATCGGACTGGCGGCCAACCGGGGAGAGGCCCTGTCGTTGGCGGGACTGGCCGTGCTGGCCGTCGTGCCCCTGGTGCTGCTGCTCAACGGGTCGAGCTTCAAGTGCATTCGAGGCGCTCTCGAAAGGGCCACGGCCGGCCGCCTGCGCCGGCTGGCCCCAGTCGCCGGCTGGCTTGAGGACGTCAGATCCGGGATCCGAGCCCTGAACCTCGCCGTGATCGCCGCCGCGGTCGTCCTGACCCTGGCGGCGTACGCCCTCTTCTTCGGCCAGGCCTACATGCTGGCGGTCGCGGTCGGTCTGGAGATCTCATACTTCCAGCTGGTCCTCGTGCTCGCACTCAGCAGCCTGGCGAGTCTCCTGCCGATCTCGATCTCGGGTCTGGGAACGAGAGAGGCGGTCATCGTGGGGTATCTCGGGGTCCATGGGGTGCAGGCCGAGTCTGCGCTGGCCTTCTCGCTTCTGGTTTTCGCAACGTTCTACGTGGGCGGAGGATTGATAGGTGTTTTCGCATGGTGGCTGAAGCCGGTACCCCTGGCCCGGCCCGGGATGGCGGCGAGATCGGCCACCTCAGGGAGCTAGGAATCTTGCGCGGCGGGCGGCTGGCGCTGGCGATCGCGATTGCGTGGCTGGCGCTGGTGTTCATCACCTTCGTGGCGCTGAGAGCGAAGGAGGCGTGGCCCAAGCTTGTGAGCCTCCTGGGCGGCTGATGCTGGATTCTATACTGAACGTGATCGTCGCGGTGCTCGTCGCCGCCGCCTGCTATGGAGCGGGGCGCACCGCTCTGCTGGGCGTCGGAGTGCGATTCGGCTCGGCTTCCGCGGAGGTAGCGCTATCGGCAGGCCTGGGGTTCGGCGGCCTGATATACGCGATGGTCGCACTCGGATTCGCCGGGCTGTACCAGTCCGCAACGGCGTGGGGGCTGCTGGCGGCTCTGGGAATCGTGGCACTGCTCGGTCTGTGGCGCTGGCCGCTGCCGACCGACCTCGCGGCGCTGTCCTCCCGGCTCAGAAAACGGGAGTGGATCGCGGTGGCGATGGCATCTGTCCTGGCCGTCTACGGACTGGCGTATCTGGTCGTGGCGCTGGCTCCGACCCTCGAGGGCGACTCTATCGCTGGCTACCTGCTGACCGCCAGGGAGTATGCCCGCAATGGCGGGATCGTGTCGGTCGACTACGCGTACACCAACTCGCTCCCCGCCAACGGGCAGATGCTCTCGACCTTCGGATTCCTGCTGCGCGGGCAGGTACTCGCTCAGCTCCTGGTCATCTGGCTGATGGGACTGCTCGCCCTGGCGGCGATCTACGCGCTCGGCAGGACGTGGCTCTCCAGAGGCACCGCGCTGGTCGGGATCGCGGTATGGTACGGGATGTACTCGGTCGGGTACCTAGCGGCGTCGGGGAAGATCGACCTGGCGTGGGCCGCCTTCGACCTGCTGGCAATTCTGGCATTCAGCCGCTGGTATTTTCAGGAGCCGCAAGAGCGCCGGCTGGGGTGGCTGGTTCTGTCGGGCATCTTCCTCGGGGTGGCGCTGGGCACGAAGCACGCCAGCGTGTTCACCTCGGTCGCTTTCGCACTGGCCATAGCCGTCCGCGTGTGGCTGGACGGCGGGAGAAGGCCGCAGGACCTGGTCCGTTCGTATGCCGCCATCGGATTACCCGCCGCCATCGCGGTCATTTGGGTGGCTCGCAGCTACGGCTTGGCGGGCACTCCGGCCATATCCACCGAGGGGTTCGTGAACGACAGCGGCTTCGTCGGTTTCTTTCGCACGCTGTGGAACATGTCGATGCTTGGAAACGCGCCCGGGACCGAGGGTGCGCTGGGAAAGTCGATCGGGCCGGCGATGCTGGCGATCGTCCCGCTGGTGCTGATCCTCCGAAACGTCGATAGGCGCGTCTGGCACGTCCTCGGGTTCTGTGTGCTCGTTCTGGTGATGTGGTTCATGGGGGTCCAGAGGGCTCGTCACCTCCTTCCCGTCCTGGGCCTGCTCTCGGTCGTGGCGGCGTACGTGGTCGCGCGAGTCATCGCCCTTCGACCTCCCGCCGGTGCGCTCCTGGCTGCCATGATCGTCGTGGCGCTGGGGGCCAACTTCGCTGCGTGGAGCTATATCAACTTCGTCTCGATCAGGCGGGTCGACTACGTCGTCGGACGCTACGACCTGGACGGCTACCTCGCCCGGAACCTTCCGAAGCTGGAGTGGTACCCCAACGGCTCGGTCGTAGCTCTCAGCCGGGACGAGCTGCCGGGCGAGGCTCGGATCGCCGGCCTTTCCACCAGCAACAGTTTCTACCTGGAGCGCCCGATCTACACCGGCTGGATCCATACACCGGAAGATGTGGAGGACCCCCAGGAGTTCGCCGAACAGCTACGCTCTGCGGGGATCACGCACGTGCTGACCAGCCGGTTCGTGATGGATGCGCGCGACCTCAACGACGCCTGGCTGGCCCAGCCATCCTTCCAGGCCGCGTACCTCAGCGAGATCGCCTGCAGCGGCGGCCAATGCCTGTATGTCCTCAGATGAGCGCGGCCCTCGCCGTCGTCTCCATCGGCTTGGGTTCCTCTTGGCCCTCGCCTGGTTCGCCTTCGTAAATGTCTACTTCTATTGGGATCTGTTCAGGGAGCGTGCCGGTCAGGTGCCTGAGGCCTGGGACCGGCTGCTGGATTTGTTCCGATAATGGATCGCCTGTACGATCTCGTCATCGTCCTGGGGCTGTTCGCGGCCGCCTCCGGCTGCGGCCTGCTCGTGCTGGAGCGGCTGGGTCTCGATACGTCGGGGAGGGTGCAGCGCGTCCTGTTCGCCGGCGGCCTGGGGCTCGGTCTGCTGGGGTACGTACCGTTCGCACTCGGCCTGGCCGGAGTCCTGCGCCAGTCGGCGATCGCCGCGGCATACCTTGCCGCCCTGGCGCTCGGCCTGTGGGGCTGGTGGCGTTTCTGGAGGCTTCAGCGGGTGACCCTCGGGGAGCTCTCGGGAAGCCTGCGGAGCACCACCTGGCCGGCCAGGCTCGTCCTGGCCTTCTTCGTCGTGGCGGCGGGTGTAAATCTGCTTGCGGCCTTGGCCCCTGTAATCGGGGTCGACGAGCTCATCTACCGCGTGGCGGCCGCGGACCTCTACCTTCGCCACGAACGCCTGCTGTATCTCCCGTCGATATGGGCCCACCAGCAGCCCCATCAGATCCAGATGATTCAGATATGGGGCATGAGTCTTGGCACGGACTCGACGGCCCAGGTGGTCCAGTGGGGAATGGGGCTACTGCTGGTTGCCGCCCTGGTCGACTTCGGACGGCGCGAGATGCCGCTGGCATGGGCGCTCCTCGGTGCGGGAATCTTCTATTCGTTCAGCGACGTCGTCGTGCTCTCCGGTCGCGCCGCTCCAGACCTCGCCAACGGGCTCTTCATGGTTCTTTCCGTCCTGGCGATGGTCCGATGGTTGGAAACGGGTGCCGGCCGGTGGCTGGGGGTAGCCGGGGTCCTCGCCGGCCTCTTCGCGGCGGGAGCACGCTTGCCGGGCGCTTACGGCGCTGTGGGGCTGGCGCTTCTGGTCGCCTACTACGGATGGCGCCAGTTCAGCTGGAGACCGGTCGCCGCCGTTGGCGGCGGACTGGCGGTCGGTCTGATCGCGCTCGTCGTCGTCCTTCCGTGGTACGTCAAGAGCCTCATGCAGGCTGGTAGCCCGACGTGGCCGTTCGTCATACCCTTCTTCGATGCCCAGGACTGGACCCGTCCCGCCGTCGACTACCTGAGGGGCATCCCGGAGAACAAGATAGGGCGCTGGTACTCTCCCGAAAGGATAGCCGCCGCGCCATGGGCGCTGACGATGAACCCGGAGACGTTCCGCAGTGGGGTGATCGGGCCCCTCGCGCTGGCGAGCGCGCCTCTCGCCGTGTTCACGCGGCTTTCGACGAGCATGCGGTGGCTTCTCCTGAGTGCCGTGGTGCTGGGGGCGCTCTGGTATGTCGGCTTTCCGAGGATGCGCGGGTTCATACCGGGGATCGGGCTCCTGTCGATCGCGGTCGGCTACCTGCTGTGGCAGGTATGGCAATCTGAAACGATCCCCCGCTGGGCGCGTGCCGGACTGGTCGTACTGGCGGCTCTCTGGCTGGTCGTGGGACTCGGGACTGTGGCTCGCACGCATCTTCGAGCCGCGCTGGTGACTTTGGGGGTCAAGGACGAGCAGGCCTATTTGTCGGCGCGCTTGGCGGAGCCTGACATGAGCTTCGAGTGGTACGACGACTACGCCGCCCTGAACGGGTCCCTGCCCTTGGGGAGCCGGTTGTTGATACAGGAGTCGCGGGGCTACTACCTGGACTTCGACTACGTCCTGTACGATCTGTTGTCGAAGCGGGAAGCGCGGACAGAGCGTCTCCAGGACTCGCAATACGTTGCCCAGCAGGTCCGGAAGCTCGACGCCGACTACGTCCTCCTGTGGCCCGGACCACGGTACCTGAGCGGGTTCGAGCCAAGCAACGTTCTCGTGGACACGTTGCACGAGCTGTGCGGCCCGAGCTGGCCGATCGTCTATGAGAGCGAGACGATGATAGTCTGCGAGGTGGAGCCAGGGAATGGAGGTGACGCACCCTGACGGCTGGCTCCGGCGCTGATCCCACCGATCTCCAACCGGCCGCCGGTCGCATCGGGACGCCGCGCGCCGTGCGGAGTACGCCGCCGTTCTTCATCGTGGGATGCGGCCGGTCGGGCACGACGCTCCTCCGAGTGATGCTGAACAGGCACCCGTTGCTGGCGATCCCTACCGAGTCCCTCTTCATCGTGGACTATCTTCGGGCCGAGCCCACGATCTCGGCCGCGAGACTCAGGTGGCTGTTGACCAAAGAAAAGGAGATCGCCGAGTGGGGACTGAAGATCACGGAGGAGGACCTCGCCGGGGCTGCTACCGCAAGAGACATGATCGATACGGTCCACGCGATCTACGCGGCACTCCACGGGAAGTCCATTTGGGGACAGAAGACACCACGGTTCGTCCGATACGGAAGTCTACTGAAGCACGCCTATCCGGAGGCCAGGTTCATCCACCTGATCCGCGACCCGCGGTCGGTCGTCAGCTCCCTGATGCGGTCTAACGTCCACAGATCGAATCCGTATTTCGGATCGCACAGATGGCTGGCCGACGTTGGCAGCGGATTGGAGTTGAAGAGGGCCTACCCAGACGACACGCTTGAGATCCGGTTCGAGGAGCTGGTGTCGAATCCTCAAGAGACCCTGGAAGCAGTATGCGGGTTCCTTGGGATAGGGTTCGAGCCGAAGATGCTCGAGTCCACCCGAACGACGCCGGCCGAGTACGGAAGGTACTACGCACAGGTCCACTCCGATGTTGGGCGGGCTCCCGATCCCGGTCCTATCGCACTCTGGCGCAGCCATCTTTCTGCCAGACACGTTTCGGTCATAGAGCAGATATGCGGCGACATGATGCGCACGCTGGGTTACGCGCCCGAGTCGGACAGGCCCGGCGTCGACCGCCCGTACCTTTGGTATCTGAGATTGGAGCGGGCCGTCGGGCTGCTGAGACAGGCGGCGCACTATCTGATGTACCGTCCCGGCTACCTGGTAAGCCACCTCAGACGCCAGGTCGGTCTGTCGCTGCTTTTCAGAGGTATGGAGAATCCCAATTTCTAGCCGAATCCGCGCCCTGAGGCTGATTCACATAGTCCGGACCACTCCGGCCATACGGGCCATAGCGGCCCTGGCGGTTCTCGGCTTGACCGGATGGTTTCTCGGGAATCGGGCCGCGGACAGCTGGGATCAGGTCTCGGAGAACGCCTCTCGGATAGACGTGGGATGGGTGGCCGTATCGCTACCGATCCTCTTCGCCTCCTTCGTTTGGTTCGGTCTGGGGTGGGTCCGAATCCTCGGCAAGCTCGGTCACAGCGGCATCTACCTGTCAGGGCTGAACATTTGGGCGAAGGCCCAGTTCGGCAAGTACCTGCCCGGCCTCGGATGGTACGTCCTGGCCCGGATACACTGGGGCGAGCGGGAGGGCATCTCCAAGCGGCTCACGGTGACCAGTTCAGCCATAGAGGTGGTGCTGATGGTGCTTACCGGTGGTCTGGTGGCGTTGTCGATCGCACTCTTCTCGCCGGACGCCGGCTGGATCATCGACCGGGTCTGGTATCTTGCGCTGCTGGTCCCGGCGGTGGGAGTCGGGGCCGTCCTTGTTCATCCTGTCGTGCTGAGCAAGGGCCTTGCGCGTCTGGGCCGGCTCCAGGAGCCCGTCGCGATAACGTATCGAGACTCTCTGGAGCTTCTCGCCGTATACCTGGTGCGATGGATCGCCGTCGGCGTCGGCTTCTTCTTTCTGGCGAAGGCCGTATACCCGCTGGGGTTCTCACAAATGCCGTTCGTGGCAAGCGCCCTGGTCCTGGCGTGGATCGTAGGATTCCTCGCCGTGTTCGCGCCTGGAGGACTCGGAGTTCGGGAGAGCGTTCTCGTCCTGCTCCTCGAGCAGGTCATGCCTGTCGGCCCCGCCGTCGTTCTGACGGCTCTGGGCCGGCTGTGGTGGATGGCCGGCGAGGTCGGGCTGCTCGTGATATCGACCGCCGCCGTGACGCTGTCCCGGCGGTCTCGTCGCGAGGGAGGCCTCTCAGTCGAGGCCAAGTCGCTGACCCCGTGACCGTTTCGCCTGAGCCCGGAATCCGTGGCGCCGGATCGCCAAATCTCGCGATGGGATGTTGACCGCCGTGAAACTGATCATACAGATCCCCTGCCATAACGAAGAGCAAGTCCTGCCGCAGACGCTTGCCGACCTCCCCACGCACGTCGACGGCGTCGACACCATCGAGCGGCTCGTGATCGATGACGGCAGCACCGATCGGACCAGCCAGACGGCACGAGAGTTCGGCGTGGAGCATATAGTCAGACACAGCAGCAACAAAGGGCTCGCGGCGGCTTTTCAGACGGGACTCGACGCCGCCCTCCGCCTGGGAGCGGATATTATCGTCAACACCGATGCCGACAACCAGTACCCCGGCCGCTACGTCTCCGACCTAGTGAGGCCGATCCTCCGAGAGGACGCAGACATGGTCATCGGCAACCGGCAGACAGACCGTATCCAGGAGTTCTCGTTCGTCAAGAAGCTTCTTCAGCGCGTTGGCAGCGCCGTCGTGCGGGCGGTGTCGGGCACCGGCGTCCCGGACGCCCCCAGCGGGTTCCGGGCACTGAGCAGGGAGGCCGCTCTGCGAATGAACGTCCTCACTGGCTACACATACACGCTCGAGACCATCATCCAGGCGGGTAAGAAGAACCTGACCATCGCGAACGTCCCGATCGAGACCAACGCCAAGACCCGGGACTCGCGGCTGGTACGGGGTAGCTGGTCCTACGCCCGGCGACAGGCGATGTCCATCCTTCGGCTCTTCATTCTCTACGAGCCGCTTCGGACATTCGTATATCTCGGTCTGCCGTTCTTCCTCTTCGGCATCGGACTCTGGCTTCGGTACCTCGTGCTGCTGATCGGTGGAGGCGCGGGCGGTCACATTCAATCGGTGGTGGTGGGGGCGGTGGCCATCCTGATGGCTGTTCTTCTGTGGAGTCTGGGAATGGTGGGGGAGCTGCTCGCCACGAACCGGCGCCTTCAAGAGGAGACTCTCTATCACCTGAAACGGGAGGCCCTCCACAGCGAGTCGCTGACCGAGAAAGAAGGGGCAGTGCCCGCCGGGAGGCGCTGAATGGAAACGACTCGGTCGACGCTGGGGCTCTGGGTTGAAGGGGTGGGGGACGTTGCAAGACATCTCCGGAAGAGGGGAGACGTTCCATCGGGCCAGAGCGGCGGCGCTCTTTCCCCGCTGCTCGAGACGATTCGGGCCGGCCACGCCGCCAGGTGGATCGAGGGAGAAAGAGTGCTGGACTACGGCTGCGGGAGGGCCCGTTTGCTGAGAAAGCTGGGGGACAACGTCCTCTATACCGGCGTAGATCACGATCCCACGCTGGTCAGCTACCTCAGCAAGCGGTTCCCGAGGGCCAAGTTCCTTTGCGCCAACCTGGAAGACCCCGGAGCCTTCAACGGTGACACGTTTGATTCTGTGAGTATGCTCGCCGTGATGGAGCACCTCGCGTCTCCTCAGCAGGTGGTAGATCGGGCCGCTTCCCTCCTGCGTCCCGGCGGCGTGCTCGTGGTCACGACGCCCCACCCGTCATTCGACCGCCTGCTTCACGTCGCCAGCGGGGTCGGGATACTGGATCGTCATGCCGACGAAGATCACGAGGGTCTGCTTAGCTCGGCCGAGCTGGAGAGGCTCTGCCGGAACGCAGGCCTCAGACCTGAGACGCGCTATCGCTTTCTCCTGGGCGGGAACCAGCTCCTGGTCGCGCGAAAGGTCGGCGAACCCGTGGAAGATAGGCCGGGGTAGGATCGCGGCACCTGGCTACGATCCCCCCGGAAGTCAGGATGGATAGATGGAGCAGACTAGCCAATCAGTCGCTACCCGCATCGAGGACGCTCAGACCGTCGAGCAGCACGCCGTCCCGAAGATCACGATCGGGATGCCGGCGTACAACGAGGCCGAGGCGATCGCTAGTGTTGTCAGCCGGGTCCTGGATGTCGCCGCCGGCCTCGACGGTCCGGTCGAGATCCTGGTGGTCGACGATGCCTCCACCGACGGCACATCTGAGATATTGTCCGACCTGTCGACCCGGTCTCCCGGCCTCATCCGGGTGATTCGCCATCCGTACAACAAGGGGAACGGTGGGTCGGTCAAGACGGCCGTTCGGGAGGCGCGTGGCGAGCGGCTCGTCATCATGGATGCCGACGGTCAGCACAACCCGGACGACATTCCTCGGCTGCTGGCAGAGCTCGCCGAGCACGACATGGCGGTCGGGGCCCGGACGGCCCAATCGGTAGGAGATTGGCACCGCAACCTGGGGAATTTCTTCTTCAAGAGGCTCGTTTCGTACCTGACGCAGGTAAAGATTCTCGACCTTACGTCGGGCTTCCGAGCCTTCAAGACACCGATGATCAGAAGCTTCGCCCACCTTCTGCCCAACGGGTTCTCCTACCCCGCCACGAGCACAATGGCCTTCATCAAGGCGGGCTACAGCGTGACGTTCGTCCCGATCGTAACGGCTCGCAGATCCGGACGCAGCAAGCTTCGCCCCATCCACGACGGCGTGAGGTTCCTGTTCATAATCCTCAAGATGATAGTGCTCTTCGAGCCCTTCAGGGTTTTCCTACCGGCTGCCGGGGTTCTCATTCTGCTGGGTCTCGCATCCTTCGCGTTCACGGTCTTCGATGAGCGCCGCCTGCACATTCCCAACTCGGCGGTATTTCTCTCCGTATCGGCCTTGCTCGTATTCCTGATCGGCCTGGTGGCGGAGCAGATCGCCGAGCTGCGGATGTCGATACGGTCGAAGGACCAGTGATCGTGGCCTCCGGATGGCGGCCCGCCACGCGGTGGCGCCGTCCTCTGCGCTGGGCGCTGAGTCTGGCAGGGGTCGGCGCGCTCGCCTTCATCATCTCGACCCTGGACTTCGGCGCCCTCAAGGACACCTTGAGGGGAGCGAACGTCTGGCTGCTGGCCGGCGCACTGGCGATCGGCGTTCCCTTCATATCGATGAAGGGGCTTCGCTGGGGGCGCCTGCTCGAGCTGCTGGGGCACAGGCTGCCGTGGACCGTCACGGTCAGGCTGTACGCCGCCGGGCTGTTCGCGGGCTACGCGACGCCCGGACAGGTGGGCGAGGTGGCCAAGGTCGCCTACCTTGAGAGGTATGGATGCCCAGTGCGGGTGGGGCTGCTGAGCATCGTCGGCGACAGGCTGATCGACGTCGTTTTCCTGGCTCTGCTGGCGCTGCCGGGGTTGGGGCTCTTCGTTCCCGGTTTCTCCAACCTGATCGGCGGCGCACTGTCCGTCGCCCTGTTCGTCGTAGGAGGGCTGAGTCTCGTCCTCATTGCCCGGGGGCGTGTCCTTGCCCGCATCGGGACAGGATCCACGGGACGGGCGCTCGGGGTGCTCCTGGCGAGGCTCCGGTCGACGGGGCCGTCGGCGGCGCCATCACGAAGGGCAGTGATCCTCGTCGTGGTTTTCGCCGTCGTCTCCCAGACGATCCTGTACGGCAGGCTCGCTCTTGCCCTCGAGGCGATCCACGTCGAGATGTCGGTACACGCCTTCATAACCGGACTCGCCGGCGTTTCGCTGATTGCCGCCATGCCGATCAGCATTGCGGGGATAGGCACGCGCGACGTCGCCATGATCGTCCTGTTCGACCGGATCGGACTTGCCAGAGAGCCGGCGGTCGTGTTCTCTGCCCTAATCCTGCTGCTGCACCTGAGCAACGCGGCGATCGGATTCATCGCGTGGATGGTCTCTGCGCACGCCGCCGCACCGGCGACCGAAGAGGCGCCGAGCTCTTACGGGCCTCCGCCGGACGCAGCCCGCCCGGTTGGGGAGGGCGGCCGGCCCAACGCATGACTGACGGGACCCGTATCTGTACTGAGAGCCTCGTTGAATAGATCGAGGCGAGTGCGGGAGTCCGAGGCCGAGAAGCCCCCGGTGCGAGAAGTCTACGACGAGGGACGGAACGGCGTGTCGTCGTCTGACCTGGACTCGTCACCGACCCCGGCGAGCCGCGAGGCCGAGACCCTCCGGCACGCAGCGGACGTTGGCGGACCGGCTCCCATGAATGAGAGGGGACGGATCGCGGGAATCGTCAACGCAGCCGCCCGGGCGAGCGGTGCCTCCAAGGCGGCCGCATTCTTGCGAACTCTGGTGGCCGGACCGAGGGCAGGATCGTCCAAGAGACTGCTGGACCTAGTGCTGGCGGCCTGGATCGTTCTCGTGGCCGCGTTTTTCATGGCCCAGTTCAGCGATCGGTTCGATAAGGGCGTCGATCTGGTGCTCAAACTGCTCTCTATCCGATGACGTATCTCGCGGTTCTGGCCCTGGCCCCTCTGTGGCTGCTGGCCGCTTCGGTCGCCGGTGCGACCCTCCTGAGGCCCTTCCGCGTCGAGTTCCGCGGATCGCTGGAGGTGGGGCTCCTCTCGCTCATGTTGGGATTCCCTCTGGCCAGCTACGCAACGTTCGCCTTCGGTGCCGCCGGTTGGCTGACGACCGCAACGGCGTGGGTCGTGTTCGGGATCCTCGTACTGGTCGGACTTCCGACCTGGAGCAGGATTCGTCCCGGAGCTGCGCGCGGGTGGCTGGCGAGGCAGTGGGACGCGGTCCCTGGAGTAAGTCTCCGCAACTGGGCCGTCCTGGCTCTACTCGTGGTTCTGGTGGTCGCCGCCTCTCTCAACCTGATAGGCTCGCTCGCCCCGCCCACAGATGCGGACAGCCTCAATCAGCACCTCTCGGCGCCTGCCTACTTCGTGCGGCAGGGGGAGATCACCTTTGTTCCCTATCGGGACTGGCCGAACCCGTCGACCGCGGAGATGTGGAACGTGCTCAGCCTCCTGCTGGGACACGAGAGGCTTGCGCTGGTGTTCCAGTGGAGCATGGGCCTCGCGAGCGCGGCGGCCCTCTATATGCTCGCGTCGGCGCGGACCTCGCCGAGAGCGGGACTGCTGGCGGCCACGATCTATTACACGGCTCCGCACGTTCTCAGCCTGTCCGTCTCGGCGAAGAGCGATCTGGCGTGGTTGACGTTCGTCTTCTTGTCGTTGCACTGCCTGCTGGCATGGAGGGAGAGGCGGTCTCTCGGGTGGCTGCTGCTGGCGGCCGTCGCGACCGGTCTGGCGCTTAGCACCAAGTATCAGGGCCTGTTTTGGCTACCGGCGATCGGCCTGGTCCTGGTAGCGTTACAGTGGCCGGACTGGCGCAGGGCGCCCTGGACGGCCGCCGGCCGCTCGCTATCTTTCGGCTTGGTGGCTCTTTTGGTCGGCTCTCCGTGGTGGATACGGAACTGGATCGCAGGCGGAGACCCGATATGGCCATACGGCTATCCGCTCCTCGGCTCGAGCGACTGGAGCCAGGAACTGCACGACAAGTACACGGCGTGGACGCAGGGTCCGGGGGACTCCATATGGTATTTCTTGGCTGGGCCGTGGAACCTGACCGTCAACCAGTCCGAGTGGCTGTTCGGGCTCAAGTTCCCGATCTCGCCACTGCTGCTGGCGTTCGTTCCGGCGCTGCTGCTTGTCTGGCCGAGGACTCCTGTGGCCACCCGGAAGTTTTTCGCGTTCACACTCCTGGGCGTGTTGATCTACTACACCATCTGGTTCTACACATACCAGCAGACGCGCTATCTACTGCCCGCGCTTGCGCTCCTGACGATCCCGGCCGCGTACTGCTTTTGGGAGCTGACCACGTTCCGTGCGTCGCGGCTGGCCGCCGGAGGGCTTCTCGCTCTGTCACTGGCGATGTTCCTTGGCTACAACGTCATATTCAACGCCCAGTTCGTGCCGGTCGTATTCGGTGCGGAGTCGCGGGACGAGTTCCTGGCGAGCAAGGTCGGCTTCTACGACGACATCCAATGGGTGAACCGTGAGCTGCCGGAGGACGCGCGACTCCTCTTCTACCACATCAAGACGTACTATCTGGATCGAGACTTCGTGCGGGGGGACCGGAACCTGTGGCCGATCGACGACAGCACTACCGCAGACGACTACCTGGGTCTGCTCGAGCGGCGCGAGATCACTCACATCTTCGTTCCCGGCAACGCTCTTGAGGGGACGGAGCTCCTCCCCACGGAACGGGTCCTCGGGGAGCTGAAGGAGACAGGCAACCTGGTATCGGTTTACTTCAATCCAGAGGGGATCTCAGTCGAGAGCAGAACCCTCGAAGTATCACGCCTCGTGCCAGTTGAGGTGCTGGAGGTAGTCTACCCGGTGACGGTTACCAAGCAGAGATGAGAATGCCGTCGTCGTACTCGAGCTCCGGTGTGCGGCCGATCCTGGTGGCCGCCGCGGTCGTCCTAGTCGCCTACATCGGCGGTAGGGAGATCGCCGACGGGCAGGACTTCAACGCGTTCTTGCTGGGGGTGCTGGCCCTCTGCGTGCTGGTTCTTCTGAACCCGAGACTGGGCGTGTACGCCTTCCTGTTCACGCTGATCCTGGTGCCGTTCGACTGGCGGATCGAAGGCCTGAAGGTCACTTCGCCGAACGCGATCCTGGTAGGAGCCGCGGTCGTGTCCTGGGCGCTCTCGCTCATCATGAGGTCCCAGCGCGTGAGAGTGTCGTCCCTGTACGTCCCCTTCGGAATCGCGGTGGTTGTCGCATTCCTCAACCTCGTGCGGTACGGGGCGCCCTTCTTCAACACGCCGTACACTCTGGCCGAGTCAGCGCTTCTGTTCGTCCTCGGCTTCCATCTCTTTCGGGACCGAGCGCACCTGGTTCAGCTTCTTGTGGTGCTGGCGATGGCGCTGGCCGTCCGCAACTCCATAGACCTGGGCCTGACCATCGTCTCGCTCAATCAGGGCAGCACACTGGGCGCGATCCGCGCAGATCAGCTGATACAGGCCACGGCCTCGACGACGGAGTCCGAGTGGCGTAGCCTGCTCCTCCCACTGCTGCTGGCCGGAACGTTGATGGTCAGAAATCCAGGCCTGAGGCTGGCGCTCGGGGTGGCCCTGGTAACCAACGTGATGTGGCTCGCTCTGGCGGTAACGCGGACCGGGGTGATCGGGCTCGCCGCCGCCCCTCTCTTCCTCTTGCTTGTGCTTCCAGGCTCGAAGCGCGGTTCTCTCCTGGCCGTTGCCGGGATTGGGGCCGTGGTCGCCGTATTCTTCGCCGGGTTCTACTCCGACAGCTGGAGCCTGGTGGTGCGGAGCACGGTGGAAGACATCGATGTGGGTTGGGCGGGGGGCAGGCTCGCCCTCTGGAGTGATGCCTTTGGCGGATTCGTTGAGAATCCCTGGTGGGGATCGGGACTGGGTCCAAGCCATAGCTTCATACTTGGGACGGCAAGGACTATGGGGATCGTCTTCGTCATTCCGTTCCTGGCGGCACTGTGGCTCGCCTGGAGACATGGCGCGTGGCTGAGGCGTCAGGAGCTCGACGACATCAGCCGGGCGTTTGTCACCGGGGTTCAGGCGGGACTCCTGGTCGCGACGATGTTTGCCTTCGTGGGTGTGTTCTTTCGGCCAGCCGTGGACGCGTTCCTGTTCTGGCTCCTCATCGGTGTGCAGGAGGCCATCTACCTGGATGTCCGCAGCGGCCGGCGAGCCATTGCCCGCGCCCCGTCGCCCCGCATACCCGGACGCCGCCTCGAGCCACCGAGGCTTCGCCGGGCAGGATTCCCAAGAGCGAGACCCGCCAGATGAAAGATCGGCAGGAGATCGTCATGCTGTACGGTCCGACCTGGGACGCTCCATCGCAGGTCAGCAAGCACCATCTCGCTCGCCACTGGGCGTCTAAGGGTCATCGGGTGCTGTACGTCGAGGCGCCGTTCCACGTCTTCTCTCTGTTGACTAGGCCGCGCGAGGTTCTCAGGTTATGGCGCCGGTACGCCGGTGGACCCCAGGAGGTGGAGCCGAACCTCTGGATTCAGGCATATCCGGTTCTCTACCCGTACAGGGCCGGATGGCCCCTGGCGGACAGCCGCTGGATGCTGCGACTCAACCAGATGCTGGTCGGCCGGCAGCTGAGAGGCCTCTCAAGCCGGCTGGGATTTCGCGATCCAGTGGCGGTGGTGGGCACCGCCTTCTCCCTCTTCCTCCTGGACGACCTGCATCCGTCGCTCATCCTGTACCACTGCAGCGACGACTATACCCGTCAGCCGACTTTCCCGGCCTCGTTCGAGGCCCTCGAACGCGAGCTCGTCGAGCGGTCGGACGTGGTCATCTGCACGTCTGAGGAGCTTCGCCGCGCGAAGGCGCCTCTCCACGACCGGACATACGCCGTGGCCAACGGAGCCCAGGTACGGCATTTCGCCCGGGCTCAGGAGGCCGGCACGATCGTTGCCCCTGACCTCGACGAGCTGCCGCGGCCGATCGTCGGGTATATCGGGAGCGTCTTCGAGTGGGTCGACCAGAGGATGCTGGTCTACGCCGCTCGGGAGCACCCGTCCTGGAGCTTTGTACTGGTCGGGCCGGTCACGACCGACGTCGGGCAGCTGCGTTCGCTCTCGAACATCCACCTGCTGGGACCGCGGGACTACGCCGATCTGCCGTCCTATCTCAAGGGCTTCGACGCCGCCACGGTGCCGTTCGTCTTTCATGACGTGACGATGCGGGCCAGCCCTGTCAAGTTCTACGAGTATCTGGCGTCCGGCGTGCCGATTGTCGCTACGATGTTGCCGGACTTCGAGCCCTTCCGCCACATGGCGCGGCTGGTCTCCTCCCCGGAGGAGTTCTCAGCCTCGCTCGAGGCCGTCATCGGCGGGGACACGTCGGCGAAGCGGGAGGAACGCATAGCCGAGTCGCTGAACCACTCCTGGGAGGCCCGATTCGCCGAAGTCGATCGCATCATCGACGATGCGGTCGAGCGAAAGCGGTTGGAGACGGTTGGTGAGCCGGTAGGGAGCCCGTCCGCCGAGGCCGGCCCGACATGAAGCAGGTGCTTTTGAATGGCCGGGGGCAGGTGCAGGTGATCGAGGTTCCCGCGCCACCGCTCGAACCCGGATACATCCTCGTGCGGACCGCGTACTCCCTGATCAGCTCCGGAACCGAGCTGGCCTCGATCGAGCATCAGTCGTCAGGAGTGGTAGGGCGGGCTCTGAGCCGGCCAGGACTGGTTGCCAATCTTGCCCGCCAGACCCTCAAAGACGGACCCATATCTGTAAAAGACCGTATAGAGGACAGTCTGTCCCGCTGGAATCCTATCGGCTACAGCCTGTCCGGCACCGTGTTGGAGGTAGCCCCGGAGGTCCAGGAGATACTGGCGGGCGACCGTGTCGCGTGCAGCGGGGCCGAGCACGCCCACCATGCCGAGGTCGTTGCGGTCCCGATGCGGCTGACCGTCAGGGTGCCGGAGGCCGTGGACCTGAAGTCCGCAGCCTTTGCGCCGGTGGGCGCCATCGCGTTGCAAGGGGTTCGCAGAAGTGGCGCTGCCCTGGGTGAAACCGTGGTCGTCGTCGGGCTGGGCCTGGTGGGTCTGCTCGCTTGCCAGCTCCTGAAGGCCACCGGCTGCCGCGTTCTGGGGACGGACCCGGACTCCGCCCGCTGCCGGCTGGCAAAGGAGACCGGTTGCGAGGAGACGTCCACTGACATGGCCTCACTGGCCGTCCACTGCTCGACCCTCACGGGCGGTCTCGGAGCCGACGCCGTTATCGTGTGCGCCTCCTCGTCCAGCGACTCGCCGGTCAACGATGCTTTCTCGATCGCGAGGGAGCGGGGTAGGGTGGTGATCGTCGGCGACGTGTCGATGAACCTCTCCCGCGACGAGTTCTATCGCAAGGAGCTTGACCTCGTGATGTCCCGCTCCCTCGGTCCTGGGCGCTACGATCCCCGGTACGAGATCGAGGGCCAGGACTACCCGCCCGCCTTCGTCCGCTGGACCGAGTCGCGAAACGTGGAGGCGGTTCTCGGCCTGATGGCCGGCGGCCGGATGGACCCCACCCCCTTAACGTCCGGCTCGTTCGCGATCGACGAGGCCGCCGCGGCCTATTCGCACCTCTCTCAGGGAGGCGAATCGGTCGCAGCCGTCCTTTGCTACGACGGTGCCGAAGGGTCTGACGTCCTGGCGGCGCCGGTGAGCCGGAGAGTCGCGATCAGGCCCGCGAGCCCGCCGTCCGGCCGGATCGAGGTGGGCCTCGTCGGCGCAGGGAATTTTGCCAGGGCGGTTCATCTGCCCCTTATCCGCCGAAGCCCGCAGCTGTCGCTGCGCGCCATCGTGGGGCGCCGCGGGCCCGATGCCCACCATGCGGCGAGTCGTTTCGGCGCGTCCTACGTCACGACCGACGTGGCGGAGCTGCTCGACGACAACGACATCGGGGCGGTGTGGGTCGCGACGCCGCATGACAGTCACGCCGATATTTCGGTTCGGGCGCTGGACGCCGGCAAGCACGTCTTCGTCGAGAAGCCCCTGGCCCTCGGCCTCGAAGATTGCCGGCGCGTCATGGACGCCGTGGACCGCTCTGGGAAGCTGCTCTCTGTGGGGTTCAACCGCCGGTTCGCGCCGGCTTCGACGATCGTGCGGGCCCACTTCGAGGGCGTCTCGGGTCCGAAGGAGATCGTGTACCGGGTGCGCGCGGAGGCAGTGTCGAGGGACCACTGGGTCCGGGATCCGGCACGCGGAGGCGGCCGGGTTCTTGGCGAGTGTGTTCACTTCTTCGACTGGATGGCCTGGCTCCTCGACGAGGAGCCAGCTCAGGTCTGGGCGGTCCGCCAACCGGGCGCCGACGAGGATGTCACCATAGTGCTCCGTTTCAGTGGCGGCTCGACCGGGACCCTCGTCTACACGACGCTGGGCGCCGCGTCGACGGCCAAGGAGCGTATCGAGGTCCTAGGTGGCGGCCGCACCGCCAGTATCGACAACTTCGAGGCCGTCGAACTCGTTCGCGACGGCAGCCGCCCCAGGCGGAGAAAGACGAAAGGCAAGGGACACGCCGAGCAGCTCGCCTCGTTTGCCGAGACGCTGGGCGGAGGCGCCCCTCTGGCGGTGACGGTCCGAGATGGGGTCCGAGCGACGGCCTGTGCGGTCGCGGTCGAGGCGTCGATCCGCGAGGGTGTACCTCAGCCGGTCGAGCGCCTGTGGGCCGATACGTGATGGCTCGCGTGAGCCCGTCGGAGACCACGGCGGCCGGGGGAGTCGATCGTGATCCGGGGTCGAAAGCCCTTCGTATCCTGAAGATCAGCCAGACGTTCGCCTACTTCGACAGGGAGGGGCGCACGGTCCACGTTCGGGAGCTGGGCCGGAGTCTCGTCCAGCGCGGCCACCGGGTGACGGTGGTCACGTCCAGCTACTCGCCGCTGCGGAGCGTCGCGTCGCGGGACATCGACGGTGTCGAGGTGATATACCTCCGTCCGCTGGCCATGTTTCGCACGCTGAGCGTCGACCCCGGCATTCTCCCGCTTGCTCTTCGGCGTGTGGGCGAGTTCGATCTGGTTCATATCTACGGAGTGTACGACCTGCTCGGACCGGTCACGGCCTATGTTTGCCGCCGCCGCGGCGTCCCTTACATCCTCGAGCCGATGGGCATGTATCCTCCGATCGTCAGCGGAGTCGTTGGGAAACGCCTGTACCACGCGATCCTGGGCCGACGGGTAATCCGCGGAGCGGCCCGGCTCATCGCAGTCTCGGAGCAGGAGAGGTCGGACCTCCTTGGAGTCGGTCTGGACCCGGACCGGGTGATCGTTCGTCGCAACGGGGTAGACATCGAGTCGCTGTCGCCGGCGAACGGACGCGATGGCGTTCGGATGCGATGGGGCCTGGACGGCGATGCTCCGGTGGTCCTGTTCCTTGGGCGTCTCGCTCCGGTGAAGGGGATAGAGGACCTGATCTCGGCGTTCGCCGCGGCCGGCTCCGGCTCGGCCCGGCTGGTGCTCGCGGGCCCTGAGGAGGAGGCCTCGTATCGAAGGCTTCTCGAGGAGCGGGCCAAGCAGCTTGGCGTCTCGGACCGCGTCCGGTTCGTCGGACCCCTTTACGGCGAGGACAAGGCAGCCGCTCTCCGGGCGGCCGACGTATTCGTGCTGCCGTCGGTGAAGGAGAACTTCGGGATCGCGGCCGTGGAGGCGATGGCGTGCGGCACGCCGGTGATAGTCACCGACCGGTGCGGATTGGCGCCGCTGGTTCAGGACAGGGCAGGACTGGTCGTACAACGCGGAGGCAGTTTCCTGAGCGACGCTATCGAATCCCTTCTGAGCGACCGGAGTCTCGCCGAGCGTCTGGGAGCCCGCGGCCCTGCGGCGGCCGAGTCGCTGTCCTGGGATGGACCGGTCTCCCAGATGGAGGCGCTCTACTCGGAGCTGCTCGCCGAGCGGTCCGCGGCCGCGGACCGCTCGTAGATGTGCGGAATCTGCGGGGCGGCCGGCATCGATGACCCGCGTCCGGTCGAGGCGATGACGGCGGTCCAGGCGCACAGGGGCCCCGACGACTCCGGCATGCATTTCATCCCGGAGTCGCGGCTGGCGCTCGGGCACCGCCGGCTCAGCATCATCGACCTCTCCAGCGCCGGCCATCAGCCGATGTCGAACGACGACGGGTCGGTCTGGATCGTCCTGAACGGCGAGATCTACAACTTCCGCGAGCTGCGCCGGGAGCTTGAGGGGCGGTTCGCTTCAGGTCCAGTACCGACACCGAGGTGGTGCTGCGCCTGTACGAGGCGGAGGGAGCCGATTTCGTCCGGCGCTTGAACGGGATGTTCGCCATCGCGATCTACGATGGGAGGCCACCCGGTCCGGGGCACCCCCGGTCGCCGAATCTCCTGCTTGCCCGCGACCGGCTCGGGATAAAGCCCCTCTACTATCATGCTCGGGGGCGCCGTTTCCTGTTCGGCTCCGAGATCAAGGCGATACTCGCCTCCGGCCTGTACTTGCCGGACGTCAACTGGCAGGCGGTTTCCGACTATTTCACCTACCTTTATGTGCCGAGCCCGGATACGGCCTTCGAGGGGATTCGGCAGCTGCCCCCCGGCCACCTGCTGGAGGTCAACCTTGGCTCTGTCGAGGTGACTCTCAAGCGCTACTGGCAGGTGGAGGGCGATGCGGACCACTCGACGGATGGGGACGTTTCGCAGAAGCTGCGGGACCTCCTGGCGGACAGTGTTCGTCTGAGGCTCGTCAGCGACGTGCCACTGGGCGTGTTCCTCAGCGGCGGGATCGACTCTGCCATCTTGACGGGACTGATGGCGGAGGCGTCCTCCGGACCGGTGAAGAGCTACACAGTGGTGTTTCGGGGCGATGAGCTTGAGCTCTATGACGAGCGGGATGCGGCCCGGCGGGTCGCCGACAGGTTCGGTACCGATCACCATGAGATCGAGGTGGACGTTGCGGACCCCGGCGAGATGTTCGACCTGGTGGAATTCTTCGACCAGCCCTTCGGGAATCCCACCTTCTACCTGACGCACCTGATCTCGAAAAGCACCCGCTCGGAAACGACCGTCGCGCTGAGCGGAGCGGGAGGCGACGAGCTCTTCGCGGGCTATCCGCGGTACCGGGCGCTGGCCCTGGCCCGCTGGGCCCGGTGGCTGCCCCGGCCCTTCCTCAACGGAGTCCGCTGGCTGCTCAGCCTCCCCAGAGACGACCACCGGGGCATGGGGCTCCGTCGAGCGAGGCAGTTCTTCGACGGCCTGGACCCGGACCTCGCAAGGCAGCTCCTGAGATGGACCTACTTCCTGGGCGAGACGGAGAAGGCGGCGCTGCTGGGCCCCCTGGCCCGATCCGAGATGGCCGGCGCGAGCGGCTTCCTGCACCCAGACCGTCTGCTCCGGCGGCGCCTGGAGGACAGCCCGCTGAGCGATCCGGGGAACCGTGTGCTGCATCTCGATATCGAAACCTTCCTGGTCGACAACATCCTGGAGTACACAGACAAGATGAGCATGGCCGTGGGACTCGAGGTCCGCGTCCCGTTTCTCGATCACCGGGTCGTCGAGCACAGCCTCGGAATCCCGTTCGGCCGGAAGCTCCGCGGGGGCCGGACGAAAGTCGTGCTGAAGGAGGCCTTCGCCGACCTCCTTCCGGAGGGCCACGCCGAGGCTCCGAAGAAGGGCTTCAATCTCCCGATAGCGCGCTGGACACAAACGCACCTCGGCGGATACCTCGACTCAAACATGAGCCGGGAAGAGACCGAGCGCCAGGGCATCTTCGACTGGGAGTACATCCAGCTTCTTCGTCAGCAGCACGCCGGGGGGAGGCGGGACAACTCGCACGAGCTGTTCTCTATCGTGATGTTCGACCTGTGGTACCGCAAGTACATCCTTGGGACAGAGCCGATCCGCCGCTGGAAGCCGGCAAGCGTTGCGGGGAGAGTGTGACTCGATGAACTCGCCCATACGGATGAATTCGCCGCATGGCTGAGCTGAACGCTGCCGTAGTCGGGGCGGGATTCATCGCCCTCAAGAAGCATCTGCCCGCGTTCAAGGCGCAGCGGGGCCGGGTCCGCCTGGCGGCCATCTGCGATCCGAATCTCGAAGCCGCGCAGGAGGCCGCGCGGGAGTTCGGCATCCCGGCGGTCTACGCCAGCGTGGCCGAGATGCTGGCGAACGAGGAGCTGGGGCTCGTCGACGTCTGCACCCCTCCGCGAACTCACGAGGAGGTGGCGCTGCTGGCGATCGAGAGCGGCTGCCACGTCCTGATCGAGAAGCCGATGGCCGTCGACGTCGCCGAGTGCGACAGGATAATAGAGGCCTCCAACGAACGAGGCGTCAAGGTCTCGGTCGTCCACAGCGACCTGTTCTATCCGCCGTTCATGAAGGCCCGGGAGCTGGTCGCGCGCGGAGAGATAGGCGACTTCATGGGCATGCGCATATTCCTCTCCACCCCGACCAGCTATATGACCTCTCGCGAGGACCACTGGGCGCACCGCCTGCCCGGCGGGGTGATCGGCGAGAGCGGACCGCACGTCGTCTACATGACCCTGGCGTTCATCAATCCGGTCAAGGAGGTGAAGGTCCACGCGCTCAAGTGCCTGTCGTACCCGTGGTCGAAGTTTGAAGACTACCGGCTGGACCTAATAGGTGAGCGCGCTGCCAGCACCGTGACCTCGATCTACACCACCGACCAGTGGGCGGCGCAGGTGGACATCTGGGGGACCCGGGGAGAGCTGAAGCTCGACCTCGAGGTCATGTCCCTGGTGAGGCACAGGAGGCCCAGCCTGAGTCCGCTGCACGTCGCGTCGTCCGGACTCAGCGAGTCCGTCCAGCTTGCGGTGGGCACCCTCAAGGCGGGCACACAGGTGCTCCTGCGGCGCTTCAAGAAGACCCACGACATCCTCATAGAGCGATTCGTCGACAGCATTCTGCTCGACACGCCGCCTCCGGTGTCTGCCGAGGAGGGGCGCGAGGCTGTCAGGGTCATGGGCCTGATCGTGGATCAGCTCGGCCGGCTTCCGAGTGTCGACGGCCGCGTCGAGAACGGAGCAAGGCAGGGATGATCATCCTGGGGATCAACGCCTATCATGGAGACGCCGCGGCGGCGATCTTTCGGGACGGAGAGCTTGTGACCGCCGTGGAGGAGGAGCGGTTCACCCGGGTCAAGCACTCGGCCGGCTTTCCCCGCCACGCGATCCGGTACTGCCTCGATGCGGCCGGCATCAGGCCGGAGGACCTGGACCACGTGGCGATCCCTCGGAAGCGGTCCGCCCATATGCTGAACAAGGCTCTCTGGGCGATACGGCTGCCGCACATGGCGCTGGGCCGGACAAAGGTCTGGCGCCGCTTCGGGGACATCAGAGAGACCCTGGCGGACTGTCTGGGGACGAGCCCGGACCGTCTCCGGGCAGAACTCCACTTTGTCGAGCACCACGTGGCCCATGCCGCCAGCTCGTTCTACTCGTCGCCTTTCGAGGACGCCGCCATCCTGTCGCTGGATGGGCTCGGCGACTTCGCCAGCATGCTGTGGGGGACGGCGAAGGGCCGGGATATGAACGTCGAAGGGTCGGTCCTGTTCCCGCACTCCCTGGGCCTCTACTACACGGCGATCACCCAGTACCTCGGGTTCTGGAAGTACGGCGACGAGTACAAGGTCATGGGGCTGGCGTCGTACGGGGAGCCCAACTACAAAGAGGTGTTCGACCGGATCGTCCGCCCGGGTCGCGGAGTCAGCTTCAGCCTCGACCTCGGCTATTTCGTCCACCACAAGCGTGGTCCCGAAATGTCGTGGGGCGAGGGGGAGCCGAAGCAGGGTAGGCTCTTCTCGGAGAGGCTCGAACGGGAGCTCGGTCCGGCTCGGGAGCCGGGCAGCCCCGTCGAAAAGCACCACGAAGACGTGGCGGCTACCCTCCAGTGGCGGCTGGAAGAGGCGGTCTTCGATCTAGCCAATCGTCTCTACGACCGGACGAGAGCGGCCAACCTGTGCTACGCGGGAGGCGTCGCGTTCAACTGCGTCGCCAACGGCAAACTGTTCGACCGGACGCCCTTCAAAGAGGTGTACGTCCATTCTGCGGCCGGCGACTCGGGCCTCGCCGTCGGCGCCTCGCTCTACGTCTATCACCAGGTCCTCGGGAACCCCCGGAGCTTCACCATGAGCCATGCCTCGTGGGGTCCGGAGTACCCGGCCGACCGGATTCGCGATGCCCTGGACCGGGCCGGCCTGTCCGCCAGAGACCTCGGTGGCGCCCGGCTGGCCGAGGAGACCGCCTCCCGGATCGCGGATGGGATGGTCGTCGGCTGGTACCAGGGTCGTTGCGAGTGGGGCCCGCGAGCGCTCGGCAACCGCAGCATAGTGGCCGACCCTCGGAGTCCAGACATGAAGGATATTCTCAACGGCCGCATCAAGCATCGGGAGCCCTTCCGTCCTTTCGCTCCATCGGTATTGGAGGAGGCCACCGGAGATTGGTTCGAGAGGGACTACCCCTCTCCGTTCATGCTGATGGCCTACCCGGTCATCCCCGAGAAGCGCCGCCTGATACCGGCCACCACGCACGTGGACGGCACCGCACGGCTTCAGACGGTGAATCGCGACCACAGCCCCGACTACTGGGAGCTGATAAACGCGTTCGGGAAGGCGACCGGCGTTCCGATCCTCCTGAACACCTCCCTCAACGAGAACGAGCCCATCGTCAACACGCCCGAGGAGGCAATCGAGGTCTTTCTCAGGACGAAGATGGACGTGCTGGCGATCGGGCCGTATCTGGTCGAGCGCAACGGCGAGCGCACCACTCAGAAGAAAGAAAGCCAGATGAGGTCCACGTAGTGGTTGAATCGCCCGAGACGCTGACGCCGTGAAGGTCCTTCTTCTGAATCTGTACTATCCGCCCGACACCAGCGCGACTGCCGGTGTTGTCGAAGACGTCGTCTCGGCTCTGGCCGTCGGACACCAGGTGACGGTCGTCGCGGGGCGGCCGTCGTACGCGCCGCTGGAGCGGCATCCGTACTACCTGAGGCGCCGGGAGCGCGACGGCCACGTGACGGTCGACCGTGTCGGCTCGACGGCCTTTGGGCGGGGGAACAAGCTCGGCCGGGTCTCCAACTACGTGTCGTATCTGCTGCTCACATTCATCGCCGCGCTCCTGGCCAGGCCCAGGCCCGACGCCGTGATCGTGATGACGGACCCTCCGCTCGTAAGCCTAGTGGGTGCGGTCGTGGCGAAGCTGCGCGGCTGTCCACTCGTGTATAACATCCGTGACCTCCATCCGGACATGGCCGTGGCCTCCGGAGCGATCGGCCCCGCGCCGATCGCTCCGGTCTGGGAGCGGCTCCACCGCTGGAGCCTGAGGCGGGCGGATCTGGTCATCGTGCTGGGAGACGATATGAGGGCCCGGATTCTTGCCAAGGGAATCGACCCGGGGAGGGTGCAGGTGGTACGTGACGGCGCGCGGGCCCCGGACCCCGGTGCAAATGGGAACGGGCCCTCGGCGCTGGCCGAAATCAGGGACGGCTTCGAGTTCGTCGTTCTGCACGCCGGCAACCTGGGGTTCGCCGGCGTCTGGGACACCCTGCTGGAGGCGGCGCGCCGGGTCGAAGGGAACGGGATTGGCTTCGTCTTTGTCGGGGACGGAGCGCTACGAGCGTCGCTGGAGGAGCGCGCCGCCGGGATCGGCAACGTCCGGTTTCTACCCTTCTATCCGGGCGAGCAGCTTCCGCAGGTTCTGGCCTCGGCCGACCTCCACGTCGTGACGGTCCGCAAGGGGCTGGAGGGCCTGGTCGTCCCCAGCAAGCTGTATCCGATCCTGATGGCAGGCCGGCCAGTGCTCGCGCTGAGCGCCGCCGAAGCGGACGTGGCACGGATAGTCAACGAGCATGGGTGTGGCTTCGTCGTCGACCCGGACGACCCGGACGCCGTCGCCGAAACGGTCCGGAGCGTCCGGCAGCGGCCGGAGGTCCTGGAGACCATGGCCCAGAAGGCGAGGCAGGCCTCGCGTCTGTTCGATCGGGAGCATGAGCTGAAGCGATTCGTCGGACTGGTCGAAGCTGTGGCCGGCGCCGCCTCGACCGTGTCGAGCCCGTCAGGAGGTAGCTAGTGAAGTCGAGCGTTCTGGTAACGGGAGCGGGGGGGTTCATCGGCCATCACATGGTCAAGTATCTGACGGCTCAGGGAGTCCGGGTCCGGGGGGTAGACGTCAAGGAGCCCGAGTACGAGCCCACCGAAGCCGATGAGTTCGAACTGCTGGACCTCCGCCGCTGGGACAACTGCCTGCTCGCGACCAGGGGGATCGACGAGGTGTACCTGTTGGCCGCGGACATGGGAGGCATCGGGTATATCACGGCGTACCACGCCGAGGTCGCCCGCAACAACGTTCTGATCAACGCCCACATGCTCGAGGCCAGCCGGGTCAACGGCGTGTCCCGGCTGTTCTACTCCAGCTCGGCTTGCATCTATCCGGAGTACAAGCAGGAGATGGCCGACGTTACCCCGCTCAAGGAGGACGATGCCTATCCCGCCCAGCCCGAGGAGGGCTACGGCTGGGAGAAGCTGTTCACCGAGAATCTGTGCCGCTACTACCTGCAGGACTACGGTATGGAGACGAGGGTGGCGCGCTTTCACAACGTCTACGGTCCGCTCGGGACCTACGAGGGTGGACGCGAGAAGGCTCCGGCGGCCATCTGCCGGAAGGTCGCCCTGGCGCAGGACGGCGGTCAGATCGAGATCTGGGGGGACGGGCTGCAGACCCGGTCCTTCATGTACGTGGACGACTGCGTCGAGGGAATCCATCGGATCATGCGGTCCGATGTCTCGGACCCGCTGAACCTGGGGACGGACGTCATGGTGACCGTCGACGAGCTGGTCGACATTATCTGTCGAGCCGCCGGAAAGAAGCTCGAAAAACGCCACGACACGTCCCAGCCTCAGGGGGTCCGAGGGCGGAACAGCGACAACACCCGTCTGAGCGAGGTGCTGGGATGGCAGCCGTCGATTCCCCTGGACAAGGGGATGGGAACGACCTATCGATGGATAGAGGGGGAGCTGGTCCGGACCGGCAGGATTCAGGCCCCGGTGCCGATATCCAGTGTCTGACACGCCTGGAGACAGCGGAGGAGCGCCGATGGATGAAGCACGGAACCGGGCCGGGAGATCCAACCTGGAAGCGGGTGGCCGGTCCCTCGCTCTGAGAGAGGCCTCCAAACGAGTCTTCGACCTGGCGATTCTGACCGTCGCGCACCTGGTCCTGGCGCCGGTCTTCATCGCCCTGTGGACAGTGATCCCGCTGCTCATCTGGCTGGAAGACCGGGGCCCAGTCTTCTATCGTCAGGAGCGGCCGGGCAGGGGGGGCAAGCCGTTTGCACTCCTCAAGTTCCGGACGATGGTCGTCAACGCCGACTCTGTCGGGCCGGCCTGGACGACGGACAAGGACCCACGGATTACGCGGATAGGCCGGATACTGCGGAAGACGGCCCTAGACGAGCTGCCCGGCGTGCTCAGCATCTGGAAGGGCTCGATGAGCTTCGTCGGCCCCCGTGCCCTCCCGAAAAAGGAACAGGAGATGTTCGAGCGGGAGATCGAGGGGTTCAGCCGAAGGCTGCGGATTCGGCCTGGACTCACCGGGCTCGCCCAGGTCTACGATCAGGTCGACGATGCCCGCACCAAGCTCCGGTACGACCTCGAATACATCGATCGGATGAGCCTGGCACTCGATGTCAAGCTCGTGGTCCTGTCGGTCCGAAACACCATGATGGGCAAATGGGACACCAGAACAGGCAAGACGGCGGCCTAGCGGGCCCGGTAAAGTGGAACGACGTTTGAAGGGCGCCATAGTTGCCGAAGATAGTTTTACAGGGATTGAAAGACATCCCTGCATAGGAGTTTGGGGAACGGAAGGGTAGATGGAGGAAGAAGGACTCGATTTCAGGGCGTACGGGCGGGTGGTGCAGAAGTGGTGGTGGGTGTTCGCCCTCGGAATGATAGGCGCGGCTCTGGCCGCGTTTCTCTTGAACAGGAACCCCGTTCCGATCTACGAGGCCAGCACTAAGGTGTTGGTGGAGGGCCGGCAGACGCCCGGTACCCCCTCCGCCAGCGACATCCAGACGAGCCGACAGCTGGCGGGCTACTACGGCTCGCTCATCAAGACCCGGCCCATTCTGGAAAAGGTCTCCGAGAGGCTGCCGTACCCGTATAGCGTCGCGGCGCTATCGAGCAAGATCGACGTGGTCAGTCCAGGCACCTTCATCGAGATCCGGGCCAGGGACCCCGATCCAGTCCTTGCCGCCGCCATCGCCAACGTCAGCGCCGAGACGTTCATCGAGGACCTTCAGGACCGGCAGTTCGCTCAGATAGCCCAGTTCCAGGCGTCGCTGAGCCAGTACGGCATCGGTCAGGACCCGAGCATCATCGCGGCGCAGGTCGCGACGATGAGAACGCTCTCCATTCTAGAGACGGCGACTCCCCCGCGGTCCCCGTCCAATCCGCCGCGTCAGTGGCGCAACATGATCCTCGGGGCGCTGATGGGACTGTTCGTCGCGGGGATCGCGGTGTTCGCGCTGGAGTTCGTGGACGACCGGGTCAGGTCGCCGGACGAGCTGAAGAGGCTGACGGGGCTGACTCCGCTCGGCTCGCTTCCTCACCAGAAGGGGCGAAACGGTAGCGGCCCGATAACGATCGACGACCCGCATCAGCGCACGGCACTCGCGGAGTCGTACAAGTTCCTCAGGACGAATCTGGAGTTTGCCGCCCTCGAAATCCCGGACATGAGGTCGATCCTCGTGACCAGTTCGAGCCCGTCCGAGGGGAAGACGACGACCGCGGCCAATCTGGCGATCTCCGTCGCCCGAGAGGGCAAGACAGTCTTCCTGCTGGATTGCGATCTGAGGAAGCCGGCCCTTCACCACGTGTTCGGGCTGGAGTCGCATACAGGGCTGACCAACATCCTTCTCGGCGAGGCGGAACTAGAGGATGGGCTGGCAACCACCGTCATCAGGGGGCTCCACGTGATTACGACGGGGCCTCGACCGCCGGACCCTACGCCCGTCCTTAGGTCTCCCAAGATGCGGGGGCTGATCGAGCGACTGTGCACGATGGCAGACCTGATCATACTGGACAGCCCGCCGGTGCTGGCGGTCACGGACCCGATGCTCCTGAGCCCACTGGTGGACGGTGTCATTCTCGTGGTCGACGCTCAGCACACCGGTCGCCAGGCGGTGAAGAGGGCGGCCGAAACGATCAAGCAGGCCTCGCCGCCGCTACTTGCCACTGTGCTGAACAAGGTCCGGCCCACCGGGCGGTCGGGCTACGACTACTATTACTACTACTATGCCTCAGATAACGGGACGGAGAACGGCTCGAAAGGACGGCTTGGCCGGCTGAAGAAGATTCTTCCCGGGGGACGCGCGCGCCGTAGGAGTTCCTCACGACGCACGTCATCCAACGGCACTGGCAACGGCTCACAAGGCAAGCTGGCCCGTCTGCGGAAGATTCTCCCGGTAGGGAACGGACGCGAAAAGAGCGCCACGGCCCAGACCCCTTCGGGGACGTCGTCAGACTAGCCGGGTTTTCACCGTCTTGACCGGCTGAATCGAGATCGGGTTCTCCTGGTCCGACCGAGGCCGCTCGTAGCCCGTCCGCGTGGGCGGCGACGCGTCGGAGAGACCGGTTCTGGTCACGTCGATCAGGAAAATCCGAACATTGCTGGCTGTGGCGGCCGCCATCGCTTTAGTGGCGGCCGCCTGCACCGACACCGCCGAACAGACCCTGGTAGCCGATTACCCTAACGGAGTGAACGGCTCGGCGGAAGAGCCGTCCGCGGCGCGCCTGTCCTCGGGGGGCGACCCGGCCTCGCCGACGCCGGAGCACACAGCATCGCCGTCGCCGTCGCCCGCTCCGGCGTCAACCCCGACCTCCACCGCCTCGTCTGGCTCGACTCCGTCCCCTGAGCCGTCTACAGTCTCCGCGACTGGACCCTCCGAGACCGTCACGCCTGCGTCGACGGCTGCCGGCGGCCAGAAGACGGCTGAGGTCCCGACTCCGAGCCCGACACCGACTCCCACGGCGACTGCCGCTCCACCCTCCCCGAAGTCGACGCCGTCACGGCGGCCCGCTTCGGACCCTTCCCCAAGCCCCAGTCCGACTGCCGTCGTGCCGACGTCAACACCGACCCCCACAGCGGTTCCGACGGCCGAGCCGACGCCTGGGTCTTCGTCTACGTCTACTCCCACGCCTCTTCCGGGAACCTCTACGCCCATGCCCACACCGACCCCGACCCCGACGCTGACCTCCACGCCGGTGACCCCGACGCCGACGCCGACACATACACCTACTCCGACGCCCACGTCCCAGCCACCTCCCCCACCTCCACCGCCTTCGCCAACGCCGACACATACCCCGGCTCCGACCCCCACGCCGGACCCGCGGTTCGGGGTCGTCGTCCATTCGGAGGACCAGGCGGGGATTCAATACTTCGTTGGCGAGCTGGGACTCGACTGGTACCTGAACCTGAAGGCCGACGGAGACCAGGTGCCACCCGGTAAGAATTTTGTGCCGCACATCAGCGAGGTGAGGCCTGGCCAGCTCCTGTCGCCGGCGCAGGTCGCCGATCTCGTAGACGCCGTTCCCACGGGCTCGCACTGGTACGTCGGTGGTGAGCCGAACGACCCGGTCAAGTTCGTGTCGGGGTCCGACTTCGCCGCCGCCTTCTACTACTACAACAATGAGATCAAGGCCAGCGATCCAACCGCGAAGGTCATGAGCCCGAGCCTGCTCAACTGGTGGTTCACCTGCTACAGTTGCGGAGGATACGTCAGCGGCCGCCAGTGGACCGCCGACTTCATCTCCGCCTATCAGACCTCTTACGGGGTGAAGCCCCCGGTCGACGTGTGGATTGTCGACCTGTACCCCATCGATTGGCGGGGGTTCGGCGCCAGCGATCCGTCCGTCTACCTGCCCAACGACAATTGGCAGCTTATGCGAGACCAGATCGTCGGGGGAACCTGGGATCTCGTCCAGATCGGGGGAACGTTCTGGGCCGGGCCGTCCACCACGTATCAGGGTATGCGGGACTACCTGGACGGCCAGGGATATTCCGATGTCCCAATCTGGATCACCGAGATGGCGGTACACTGGGGATACGACGACATCGTCTCCGTGTCGCCGCCCGAGCCCGCCGGGAGCTACCGATGGGACGATCTGTCGGCATTTCTGAACGGTCTTCTGGACTGGCTCGAAGCCAACGCCGCGACATACAAGATCGAGAAGTGGTTCCTGTTCACGAGCTGGAAGAACATTGCCGCGCCCGCGGTGGACGGCTACGCCGGCATCATCCTGTTTGGACCCAACACCGCAACTGTGGGGCCGGTGACCGGTGTCACCTCTCGCAACTGCCTCGGAGACGTGTATCGGGCCCACGCGCTCGACCTCGATCGTGTCAGGTGCGACGCGGCCGGCAACACCGTTCCCGAATAGCTGGCCACATCCACGTCTCAGGCGTTCGGGGTAGCTGGGGCGGGCCCACTCCTGGATCGAAACGTGCACGGGCGTCCGCCTCAAGCGGACCTGCCCGACGGTAGTGTCCATGCGCCCGAAATCCCGAGAAGATGGCGGCAGGCCCAGTGCCGGGACCCCGAGCTTCCCGGCCGGGGGTCCGGGGGTGTCCCTCGGTAATACCCCTTCGGGTGGGTGCGCGGGACGAAACACGTCGCTATCCGCCGGCGGGGGGGAGGCACACCGCAGCACCGGCTACGAGAAAGCGGAAGTTTACGTTTAAGTTAGCTTATGGAGAGCCGATATGACCGTCGCTTCGTGGCGTGACAGGACCGCCAGTCCGTTCACGCCCTACAAGAAGGAAGCCGTAGGCGCCAGAGGCATGGTGGCCTCCAACCATCCCATGGCGTCGGCCGCAGGCATCGAGATGCTGGGGCGGGGAGGCAACGCGGTCGACGCCGCCATCGCCACGCTCTTCGCGCTGTCGGTCGTCGAACCGATGATGGTCGGAATATTCGGCGCCGGTTTCATCAACCTATATGACGCGGAGACCAGAGCGATAACGACCATCGACTGCTACGCCGCCGCGCCGTCCGCCGCCGCGCCCGACATGTACGAGTCGGTATCGGACACCTGGCCACGCTACCTGGAGACGGTGGGCCAGAAGAACAAGGTGGGGTACCTGGCGGCCGGGGTTCCCGGATCTTTGAAGGGGTGGAGCCACGTCGAGGAGACGTACGGGAAACTCGATCTGGGGACCGTCATCCAGCCGGCGATCAGATACGCGTCCGTCGGCTTTCCGGCCAGTCCGTACATGATCGACTTCATCGCCGACAACGAGGAGCCACTCTCGTGGTTCCCGGCCAGTCGCGACGTGTTTCTGCCCGGCGGACGCAGGCCCGATCCGGGTCAGCCAATCCAGATGACCGATTACGCGCAGACCCTCGAAACGATAGCCCGCGAGGGTCCGGACGCGCTCTACGGCGGTGAGCTGGGCGAGCTGATCGTCAAGGACATAGAGGCCAGGGGCGGGATAATCTCCATCAAAGACCTGCGAGGCTACACGGTCCTGGAAAGGGAGCCGGTCCATGGGACGTACCGCGGGTACGATGTGGTGTCCGTCGGACCGCCGAGCGCCGGAGGCATCGCGATAGTGGAGGCCCTCAACCTGCTGGAGCGCTACGAGGTCGCCTCGATGGGCTTCGGCACCGCCGCCTCCGTACACCTCCTGGCCGAGGTGCTGAAGATCGCCTTCGCGGACCGGTTCGAGTACGTGGGCGATCCCGACTTCGTCGAGGTACCGACCGCCCGGCTGACGTCCAGGGACTACGCCGAGCAGCGGCGAGCCGAAATCGACCTTGAACGGGCCAAAGAGTACCAGGCTGGGCGCAGGGTAGGGGAGTCGGACCACACGACCCACGTGACGACCGCAGACAGGGATGGGAACGTGGTGGCCGTCACCCAGACGATTCACGAGGCGTTCGGGTCGAAGGTGACCGTTCCGGGCACGGGAGTGTTGCTCAACAACAACATGTATGTCTTCGACCCGCATCCCGGCCATCCCAACTCGATCGCCCCCGGGAAGCGGATGAACAGCAGCATGTCTCCGACGATCGTCCTCAAGGACGGCAGACCGTTCATTGCGCTGGGCACCCCCGGCGGCACCAGGATCTTCGCCTCGGTCTTGCAGGCCGTAGTCAACGTGATCGACCACGGCATGACTCTCCAGGAGGCGGTCGAGGCGCCGCGGATGTGGACTCAGGGTCAGAGCCTCGAGGTCGAGGAGGGTATCCCGCGGGCGGTGCGCGACGAGCTGACGGGGATGGGGCACACGATCGAGATCGTCCCAAGGGTCGGCGGCGGGATGAACGGGGTGATGTTCGATAGAGAGGCAAGGGTGATTCGCGGAGCGGCCTGCTGGCGGGCCGACGGTGCGCCGGTGGGCATCAGCGGCGGACCGGCCAGGGTAGTGGGGGGCGCGATGTACCGCGTGTGAACGGCGCCGGCGCAGCTTTCAGAGATCGAGAGGGGCGGCTCAACCGAGCCGCCCCTTTTCTTTTCCCCAGAGGGTTGAGAAGACAAACACCGAACCGGGGAGTCCAGAGGGGCGAAGCCCTTTGGCAGGGTCCTAGGGGTGTCCCCTAAGAAACCCTTTCCCCACCTCTTCAAAGGGGTCGGGCGTCGGCCCTCTGAGGACGTCCCCGATGGCCGCGAAACGGGGCTCTAGAGGGGCAGAGCCGCCGTTTCAGGCCAGCTGCTCGGCCAGGATCCCCGGATCGCCGGTCGGAAGCTGGCATGCGTAGTTTTCGCAGACGTACGCGGTGGCCGCGCCGTTCAGTCTGTCACGGCCCTCGAGCAGGGGAAGCCCGTTCGGGAGGCCGTCGTCCCCGGCGCTGCCGACGACGACGCTGTTGGGAAGGAAGCGCCGGTGGACCTCCGAGAGCAAAGCGGACGTGTCGGCCTCGCCCACGCCCCCGACAATGGCGATCTCCTTTGGGGTCGACAGGTAGAAGTCGAGAGCGCCGAGCCAGTGGCCGGAGCCCATCGGCGCTCGGCCCATGAACTCGCGCATCGAGCGCAGACTGGCGGTCGCCCGGCGTGCGTGATCGGAGCTGCCGGTGATCACGGCCAGACGCAGGAGCACGCTCGCCGCCATCGAGCTGCCGGACGGGATGGCGTTGTCCGAGATGTCTCTGGGGCGGATCACCAGCTCCTCGTGGTCGCGGCCCGTATCGTAGAGCTGGCCGGCCACCTCGTCCCAAAACAGGTCGACCATGCCATCCGCCAGGTCGATTGCCTCCTTCAGCCAACGGGCCTCCAGGGTAGCCTCGTGGAGGACCAGGAGAGCGTCGGCAAGGAAAGCATAGTCTTCGAGATAGCCGTTGAGCTTCGCCTGGCCGTCCTTGAACGACCGGAGCAGACGACCGTCCAAGCGCATCCGGTCGAGGACGAACCCGGCGTTTTTTCGTGCCGCGTCGAGGAAGTCGGTGCGGCCGAGCACGGCCCCGGCCTCGGCGAAGGCGGCCAGCATCAGGCCGTTCCAGGAGGTGATGATCTTGTCGTCGCGGCCCGGATGGACCCGCCGCTCGCGCTCGTCGAACAGCCTGGTCCTGGACCGTTTCAGCGCTTCACGAAGCTTCTCCTCCGACATCCCGGCTTCTGCCGCGAGGCTGGCCTCGTCCGTCTCGACGCTGAGGATCGTCTTCCCCTCGAAGTTCCCCTCGCCGGTGACGCCGTAGTAACGGCTCAGCAGATCGCAGTCCGCGCCCTCCAGAACGGCGGCCAACTCCTGGGGAGTCCACACGAAGAACATCCCCTCTACGCCCTCGCTGTCTGCGTCCTGTGCGGAGTAGAAGCCGCCGAGCGGACCGGTCATCTCTCTCGTGACGTAGTCGAGGGTCTCCTCGGCGATCCGCTTATAGAGTGGCGTGCCGGTAATCTGGTACGCGTGAAGATACAGGCGTACCAGCAGTGCGTTGTCGTAGAGCATCTTCTCGAAGTGGGGCACCAGCCAGAAGGCGTCGGTGGAGTATCTGTGAAAGCCGCCGCCGATCTGATCGTAGATCCCGCCCTCCGCCATGCGGTCGAGGGTAAGCCGGACCATGCTCAGGGCCTGCGGGTCTCCGGTCCGGAGGTGGTACCGGAGCAGGAACTCGTACGTCATGGGCTGGGGGAACTTGGGCTGGGAGCCCACACCGCCGTATTTGCCGTCGAACTGGGACGCGATACCTCTGTATGCCTGGTGGAGCACGTCGACTGTCAGCGGGTCGACGCTCGGGGGCGTGGCGGTTAGCTGCTGCATCTGGTTGAGCAACCTGCCGGTGGCCAGCGTCACCTCGCCCCGGCTCTCCTTGAACGTGCGGGCGATGGACTGGAGCACCCTGGGAAACCCGGGCATCCCGTGGCGGTCCTCGGGCGGATAGTAGGTTCCTCCGTAGAACGGCTTGCCGTCCGGCGTCAGGAACACGGTCATGGGCCATCCGCCCTGCCCCGAGAGGGCCTGCACCGCCGTCATGTAGATCGAGTCGATGTCCGGACGCTCCTCCCTGTCCACCTTGATGCACACGAAGCTCTCGTTCATCAGGGCGGCCGTCTCCTCGTTCTCGAAGGACTCCCTCTCCATCACGTGGCACCAGTGGCAAGCGGAGTAGCCGACGCTCAGCAGGATGGGCCTGTCCTCCGCCCTAGCCCGCTCGAGCGCCTCGGGCCCCCACGGATACCAGTCCACGGGGTTGTGGGCGTGCTGAAGCAGATAGGGGCTTGTCTCGTTGATCAGGCGGTTCGGCATTTCAAGTCCTGGCCTGGGACCGGAGGTCCACTCGGCATCAGATCCCTTCCAGAGACAGCGTGGTGACCTCTTTCGTAGCGAGGTCGACCACCCTGATGGCGTGGTTGTTGGTGTCGGAGACGTATAGCCTGCCCCCCGCCACGCTGAGGCCCGCGGGCTCCCGGAACTCGGCCTCGCCTGCCGGACCGTCGGCGCAGCCCGGACTGCCGCTTCCCGCCAGGGTCTCGGCCGTCCGGGATTCGGGCCGGATCGTCTTTATCTTGTTGTTGTACGTATCGGCGACGTAGAGGGTTTCGTCGTGCAAGTCCAGGCCGATCGGGTGCTGAAGCCGGACGCTGTCGCCGGTGCCGTCGACGTCACCGAACGTGAACAGGTCCAGACCCACGATAGTGGTCACGTGGCCGTCGTCGGACAGATCGGCGGTGCGGATGGAGCTGGTCTCGCTGTCGGCGAAGTAGAGCTTGCGGCCGTCTGTCGCTATCCCGCTCGGCTGAGCGAGCTGGGCCGACTGCATCGGCCCGTCGACGATGCTCTCCCGGCCGCTCCCCGCGTGCGGCCGCACCTCGTGCGTCGCCAGGTCCATTCTCCACAGCTGGTGGAATCCGGCCATTGCGATGAACAGGGTGCCGTTGTGGAGAGTCAGGTCCCATGGCGAGTTCAGGGCCGTAGCCGGGCCCGGGCCTCCACGATGAAATCCTCTCGACTGCTCGCCCGTGCCGGCGAGAGTGGCAACCGTCTGGGCCTCCAGGTCGATCGCCCGGATCGCGTGGTTCTTGGTGTCGGCGACGTACAGGGTATCGCCGTCCAGCACCATCCCCTGGGGATCGTTGAACGCGGCCTCAGCCGACGGACCGTCGGCCAGGCGGGCCTCGCCCGATCCTATGGTCTGGACGACCTCGCCGCCGAGCGAGCTGACCACGATCCGGTGATGGTTGGAGTCGGCGACGAACAGCCGGCCCGAGGCCGCGTCCGCCAAGACCTTGCCCGGGAACATGAGCGGGCGGTCCGGCATGCCGTCGCGTTCGAGCCTGCCATCCGCCGGCGTCCGGTCCACCAGGCCACGCTCGTCGAACTGGCGGATCATGTCGGCGATCAGCCTGTCCAGCTCCTCGACCGGGATCTCGCCCTCGTGCTTGCCGATGACCTTCCCCTCGGGGTCGATGAAATAGAGGGTCGGCCAGGCCCGGACGGAGTACTGCTGCCAGACGCGGAAGTCCTTGTCATTGATCACCGGGTGCTCGACCTCGTACCGCATGACCGCGTCGCGGATGTTCTCGGTCGCCCGTTCAGCCTCGAACTTGGCGGAGTGGACTCCGACCACGGCCAGCTCGCCGGGGTACCTGTGCTCCAGTTTCCGCAACTGCGGAAATACGTGCATGCAGTTGATTCAACAGTAGGTCCAGAAGTCCAGGATCACCAGCTTGCCCCGCAGGTCCTTCATCGTCAGCGGGGAGCCGGTGTTCAGCCACTCCAGGTCGTCCGGAAACTCCGGAGCCGCCGTCGTTCCCTTGTAGGATTGTGTCGTCATACGGAGCGCCTCCACAGCTTGTTCTGGGCAGGGCAGGGGTCCGGCACGTGTCGGACGCCTGTCCCTACTCTACCGGTTGGAAGCCCGGTTGGGAAGTTTGATGCCCTCGATGTGTACGGGGGTCGAGGCGCCCCACGTCACTGCCACGCTCACGGGACCCGAGGCCAGTGAACCAGCCGCAGAAGCAATCCGTGATCCCTCGGCGAGCAGGGCCTACGAGGGTGTTGAAAACGATTCTGCGGACCACCGCGCCCCCTGTTTTGGTAAAAAGGGGAGAAGAGCTGTATCTGAGGGACACCCTCAGACTCCCGGCGATCCCGACTTGTCGGGATCTGCACACCCCATTCTTCATCAGCGTACTCTGGGGTTCAAAAGGGGGCGGAGCCCCCTTTGCGGGGTTTGGGGTGCCCCCAATATCTTAGGGCGGGTGGGCGGGAAAGAGAGTACCCCAAACGGGGGGATGCCTGCGAACGCAGCTCCAGACGCAAGGGCCCGATGCCGTGTCCTTCGCGGGGCAATGCGGAGGACGGCCGCTACGGGATCACGAAGATCAGCGGCGCGTGCTCGACGAACCCCTCCAGAGGGACGTTGCCCTTCCGCCGTTCGAGGGTTCCGCCGATGACGTTGAAGTCGTCCCTGTAGTGCGACCTCAGCTCTGCGACGTAGTCGCCGATCTCGCCGGGCGCCAGCTCTACGAATAAGTTGTGGATCGCGAGCAAGGAGGCCGGCGAGAGGATGTACTCGCTTAGCAACTCGTCGCGAAGCCCTTCCAGCCGGGAGTCATTCAGCGCGGCGAGCCATAGCAGGAGGGCACCCCGCTCGTGCTCCAGCGTAAGATCGTCGAACTGTTCGAGCCAGAGCACCCTCCACGAGTCGAAGAAGCGGCTGGCCGTCGAGTCGACGGGCACCTGTGTCGCGTTCACCCTAGCGTACTCCCCGAGCTTGCGTAGAAGCGCCGCCTCGAAAGCGTAGGCCTCGCCCTCCCTTATCGCGCCAACGTCACTATCCCGTGGGTCGCCGCTCTGGACCGGGTTCATGAACTTCTGCCTGGCGTGACCGACCTCGTGGGGCAGGCTGGCCAGCACCGTCGCCACCGGCCAGGATCCGTTGATTATCAGGTCAAGGCCATCGGAGGTTCGGTCGCAACAAAACGCCACGGCGCGCTTCAGGACCGGGTCTCCACGGTGATTGTCGTCGATGAACTGAAGGTACGCGTCGCCCGTCATGATTCGCGGCACCCACCCATCCTCCTCTGGAGTCCGTCCAACCAACAGGTAGTACCCGGTCCTGAATATGTCCAGCACCAATTGGGTGTGGTCGGTGATTTCGGTGATGGTGATCTCGTCGGTAGAGAGGGCGAAGTCCAGCAGGGGTTTAATCTCCGCCTCAGTCAGAGGGACGAAGGCGGAGGCCGGATCGGGAGTCGGCGTCGCCTCGGGAACGACCACGGACCGCTCCCCGGCTCCCGCGCTCAGGGCGTAGACGTAGCCGTCGCGAGACCCGATATATAGGACGCCGTCCACCGACAGCGGGGAGGCCCTCAGGTCACCGTCGGTCTCGTACCTCCACAGGAGTGTTCCGGTCGAGGCGTCGAGGGCGTAGACGTGGTCGTCGAACGACCCTACGTACACGATTCCCCCCGCGACCGTCGGGGACGAGCGGACCTGGTCTCCGGTCTGATGCGACCAGCGCAGGTCCCCTGTCTGAGACTCGAGAGCGTAGACGAGTCCATCGTCCGACCCGAAGAAGACGAGCCCGTCTTGCACCGCCGGCGACGACAGCACCGAGTCGCCGGTCCAGTAGTTCCATCGGAGAGCGCCGGTCTCCTGGTCCAGGGCGTATAGGCGCTCATCCCACGAGCCTATGAACACAAGGCCCTCAGCCACCAAGGGCTTGGACAGCGCGCCTTGGCCGATTTCGAACCTCCAATGCAGCTCTCCGCTTGCCGCGTCCAGTGCGTACACGTGGTCATCGTAGGAGTTGAAGTAGACCTTGCCGTCCACGACGGTCGGCGACCCCGGGATGCTCTCTCCCGTCTCGTACTTCCAGCGTAGCTCTCCGGTTAGTGCGTCGAGGGCGTACAGGTGGTCGTCGTTGGAGCCCACGAAAACAGTTCCGTCGGCGACCGCAGGCGACGACCAAACGCTGTCCCCCGTCTCGTACTTCCAGCGCAGGACGCCGGTGTCGATGTCCAGCGCGTAGACGTTGTTGTCGAACGAGGCCACGTAGACCAGGTCGTCAAGTATCGCGGGTGTGGTGACCACGTTGCTGTCCGTCCGGTATCTCCAAACCTCGGCACCGGTATCCGCGTCCACGGCGTAAACATGGGCATCCTGCGCGCCGACGTAGATCACTCCGTCCGCCACCGCCACCGAGGAGTCCACCCAGCTTTGAGTCTGGAACCTCCATCGGAGCTCGCCGGCGGCAGGCGGCGGTGTCGGCGTCGGCGATGACGTCGGGGTCGGGGAGGGGAAGGGCGTGGGCGAGGGGCTTGGAGTCGGCGTCGCACTTGGGGTCGGAGTCGCGGTCGCGCTAGGCGTACGAGTCGGTGTCGGACTTGGGGTCGGCGTCGGAGTCGGAGTGGGCTCCGGGGAGGCGGTCGCGGGGGACGTCGGTGTCGGGATCGGCGTCTCAGTCGGTACGGGTGACCGGGTTGGCGTTACTGTTGGGGTGTCCGTCGGCGTTGGCGAAGGCGTGGGGGACGGAGTGGCGGTCGAAGCCGCCGCCGCGTCTGCCCTGGCGACCGGCTCGGGGGTGGATGTCGAGGTAGCCGCCGCAGTTGGCGAGGAGGTCGGGACCTCGACGGCCGGGGCGGGCTCGGTGCACGCGGCGGCGATCAGGCCGGCCGAGGTCACGGCACAGAGCGCCAATGCCTTCAGTCCTCGCCCGGAGAGCGGACTCATCGACGCGATCGAGCAACCACGGCTCGCACTCCGACCCTGGCTTTGGTGCTGCGCCTCTCGGAGCTAGTCGGCGGTCGCCGCGGCTTCCGCGGGCTGCTGGGGCTCCATCTCCGGCTCGACGCGCAAGTCAGGCAGCCAGCCCAGCAGCGGCGGCAGGTACCAGTTCACGCCGCCGAGAAGCTTCATGCTTGCCGGGACCAGCACCATCCTGACGATGGTGGCGTCGAGCAGGATCGCCACCCCGAGGCCAAACCCCATCTGTTGCAGGCCGACTACGTCTCCGGCGGAGAAGGCCCAGAAGACCGCCACCATGATCAGCGCGGCGCCCGTGATGAGCCGGCCCGTGGTGCGGATCCCGAACGCGACGGACTCGGTGTTATCCCCCGTCTTGTCGAAGCGCTCGCGGATTCGGCTGAGAAGGAAGACGTGATAGTCCATCGAAAGCCCGAACAGCACCGAGAACAGGAACAGCGGGATCCACGCCTCTATGATGGGATACTGCGTGAAGAGGCCGAGCGACTCGCCCCACCCCTTCTGGAAGGTCAGGACCAGGATCCCATAGGTCGCGCCGACCGACAGCAGATTCAAAAGGATCGCTTTCAGGGGCACGACGATTGAACGGAACACGACCATCAGCAAGAGGAAGCTTACCCCGAGAACGAACGGGAACACGTACGCCACCGCGCCATTGGCGGTGTCGAAGAAGTCGATGTTGTAGGCCGTTTCCCCGGTTACGGCCACTTCGGCCAACGGAGGATCGCCGAAGGCCAGAGGGACGTACTTCTCGCGCAGTCTCTTAACTGCTTCTTCGGCCGGGGGCTCGGCAGAGTCCCCGGCGACCGATACGGTCAGCAGTCCAACGGTTCCTTTTTCGTTGACCTCGAGCGGCTCCGGGATACCGAAGGCCTGAAAGGAGTCCCCTGCCATGAAGACCTTCAGGGCCTCGATCGCGCTCTGGACAGGCTCCGACCGGATGTCCCCCTCGATAACTATCTGAGCCGGCGTGAAACTGACCGGGAACTGCTTATCGAGAACGTCGAATCCCCGCTTCGACCGGATATCGTCGGGCATGGTGCTGACACCGGCAAACCCGGTGGCGAGGTCGAGGGCGGGGACCGCTGCGGCGATGAGGAACCCTCCGGCGAGCAGCAGGCTGATCAGGGGGTACCGCATCACCTTATGGGAAATCCAGTCCCAGAAGCCACCGGACCTGTCGCCGTCGGCCGTACCCCCGACGAGCGGAATAGTGAACAGGTCGATCTTGTTCCCCATGATGCTGAGGATAGCCGGCAGAAGGGTCATCGAGCTGGCTACCGATGCGATGACTACGAGGATGGCGCCGATCCCCAGGCCGATGAAAACGTTGAACGGCACTATCAGCATGCCTATGAGGCCGATGACGACGGCGATCCCGCTGAATAGGACGGCCCGGCTTGCCGTCCCACCGGTCCGAGCGATCGCGTCGAGTTTCTGCTGGCCGCGCGAGCGCTCTTCTCGGTAGCGCGAAACGATGAACAGAGAGTAGTCGATGCCGACGGCGAGGCCGATCATGAAGATGATGTTGGGAACGAAGAACGACAGGGCGAAGGCCTGTCCGACCAGCGCAGCAACCCCCAGAGCGACGAAGATGGATGCGAGAGCCAGCACTAATGGCACCAGCGCCACCACTATCGCACCGAAGACCAGCACCAGGATGACGAGCGCGATCGGACCGCCGAATATCTCTCCGGTGAGGAGGCCGTCCTGACTCGCCTTCTCGAAGTCCTTGCCGACCGTCGCCTGGCCTGTGATCAGAATGTCGAGGTCGGCGCCGACCTCGGTCTCGTCGACCACCTCGATGACCTTCTTGATATTGTCGGTCGCGTCGTCAAAGTCCCCAGCCATCGCGAAGGGGAGTATCGTCGTCCTTCGATCCTCGGAGACCAGGAAGGGCGCGCCGATCTCGTAGAAGCTCAGTAGCGTCCCGTCTCTGATAACATCGGACCCCAGTTCCCTCAGGCCAGCTGTGACGCTCTCCACGGCGCTTTGGAAGGCAGGATCGTCGACAGTGAGACTGTCCGAGCGGACGATCACGACCTCGTTCGTGCTGTTCGGAAACCCTCGCAGGTCCTCGATCAGGTCCAGACCGCGCTGGGACTCCGGTGTGTTTGTGAAGATGAACTGGGTCGTCAGTGCGCCTCCCAGGAGCGATGCTATCAAGACGATCGCGATCACCAGAGTCACCACCCAGGCCGCTATCACCAGCCAGGGGCGTGTGGCGCTCGAGCGCGAAAGATTCTCGGTAAAAGATGTTCCTGCCACCTAGCTCTCCTCAAAGATTCTGTCGCTGTGATGCCGTCCGCGCCTATGATACGGCAGAACTGGACGGGCCGTCAATTCCGTTAGAAAGAGCTTACGCTTGCCTCGACGGCTTCAGGCAAGGTCGCGACAAACATGGGGAAGACCTGGGATGGTAGAATCCGAGTCAGGTAACTTGCGCGATGGCGATTGCAAATGCGGAGAGAAGAACGACAAGGCTGCCGGTGCCGGTCTCGTTCGCGATCGTCGTCGCCGGACTCATCGCGCTTTTCATCTTCTTTGGGGCGTGGGCTGTGTCGGTGGACGCGGCCAACCACGAAGTGGGGCTCTCGTTCGCGGTCGGCAACGCGGGCTCCGGCTTCGGCGTGAACCCCGTGCCGTCCGAGTCGAGCGCCGTGGCCGCGCCCGGCGATGCCCTGGACGCCGAAAGCTCCGCCGATTCCTGGTGGGGCCGCACGCTCCTGGTGGCTTGCCCCCTGCACTGACAGGCGGCGTCTACAACGATCCTTTTCGAGGAAGTGACCCCTGGCCCTCGCTCCAACCCCTCGTCTCTCAACCATCGCCGGAAGACTACCGGGCAGGCTGCACTATGGCTGGGTGATCGTTGCGGTCCTGGCGATCGTCCAGGTTCTCGGCGCCTCCATCGGCATGGCCGCCGGTGTGGTCATCGCCCCTCTGAGCGATCCCGACGGCGGGTTCGGCTGGAGCATCGGGATGGTCGGCAGCGCTCTGATGGTCTACTACCTGGTTGCGGCGCTGTGCGCCCCGGTTAGCGGCTGGCTGGGAGATCGGTACGGAGCCCGCAGGATGATGATGGGCGGCGGGGCCCTGTACCTCGTCAGCATGCTGCTGTTGGGGATCATCAGCCAACCGTGGCATTTCTTCATCACCTTCGGCGTCATGATGTCGATCACCCAGTCCATCTCGATGGTCCCGCTGATGGCGGCGGTCAGCCTCTGGTTCCGCCGCCGCCTGGGACTCGGGGTCGGTCTGCTCTGGGGCGCGGGGGCGGTGGGCACCGCGATCATGGCCCCGCTGATCGGCTATCTCATCGGCGCCGTGGGCTGGCAGGGCACTTTCTGGATCATCGGAATTGCGGGCGGAAGCATCCTGATGCTCCTCACGACGCTCTTCCGTAACCGCCCCGCCGACCTCGGTCTCAAACCCTACGGCGCCACCGAAAGGGACGCCTCCGAAGTGAGAAGACCAAAGGTCATCGAGCGGCTTCGGGCCACGGTGTACAACCAGCACATCCGGCGCACCAAAGCCTTCTGGAACCTTCCCCTGATCCACGGTCTCGGATGCGCCGGGCACGGGATCATACTCATCTACTCGGTAACCATGGCGGTCGAGCAGGGTCTGAGCCTGGTCGCGGCCACCGTGATACTCAGCCTCATATCCATCTTCAGCGTCGGGAGCAGGTTTATAACCCCTATTCTTGCCGAGCGTTTCGGCGGGAAGCCGGTCATGATCGTGGCCCTGTTCATCCAGGGCGTGACGGTCCTGTCCCTGTTCTGGGCCAGCGAGCCGTGGATGTTCTACCTGTTCGGCGTCCTCTTCGGCATCGGGTTCGGAGGGGAGATGTCCGCCTACATGGTCGTGAACCGGCAGTACTTCGGATCCGGCCCTATAGCCGTAACCTACGGCTTCCAGATAAGCGGGGCGCTGGTTGGGCACGCGGTGGCAACCGGATTGGGCGGGCTCGTCATCTACGTGACCCAGTCGTTCGGACCTATCCTCGTCCTGTCGATGGTGTTCAGCCTTGTCGGAGCCCTGGTCATACTGACCCTCGATCCGTCGCATCGGCTGCTGATCCCTGATTGGGAGGAGTCGCTGCCTCCCGAGGCGCGGTCTGCGCCCGTCATCGACCCCGTCCCGTCCGACTAGCCGGGCGACCGTCCAGTCTCCGCCCTCTGTCTGGTCGAGATGTAGCAGCCGTTCGCGGGGTCCTCGGGCAACCGGTGCACCCCCTGCAGCGTGAGGCCGGCGGCCTCGAGCATCGCGGTGGCCTTCTCCTCGCCCCACACCGCGCCCAGGCCGTCGCCACCCTGGGCCAGCGACACCGACATGCAGTGCATGCACGAGATGCCATAGAGGAACGGGCCCATCGGGTGATCCAGGTTGTTCCCGAGGTGGCTCGAGGCGGCCACATCCCACATCAGGAACGTGCCGCCCGGCCGAAGCGCCGCTGCGACGCGTTCGAGGAGTATCGAAGGCCTGGCTTGATCGTGAACGGTGTCGAACGCTACGACGAGGTCGTAGGCGCTCGCCTCGGTCATCGCAGCCACGTCCTGGGCGGCGAACCTGACGTTGGATAGCCCCGCCGTCTCGGCCTCGGACCGAGCCGCGTCGACCTGCCCTTGTATGAAGTCGTAGCCTACGAACCGGCTGTTCGGGAACGCCTTTGCCATTACGTTGAGGGCTCTCCCACTACCGCACCCCACTTCGAGCACGTCGATGCCCCGCCCGAACGAGTCGACCAGTCCCGGGGCCAGCGGCAGGAGCTTGTCGACGAGCAGATTGTCGAACGTCGGAGCGCTGAGCTCGCGCATTACCTCGGGGAACCGGTTGTACGAGGAGTAGGGAACTCCGCCACCGCTTCGGAAACACTCGACGATCTCGTCTTCGACGGAGCACATGACGGAGATGGTCTGGGCGGCGCTGGCAACGTTGCTTGTCGGGACCTCGTTTGTCAGATACTGGGCATGCTCGGGCGGCAGGATGTAGGTCTGGTCATCCGATTCGAACTCGACGATCCGTCCGGTAACCACCGCCGCCAGCCACTCCCTGACGTACCGCTCGTTCAGGCCGGCGGCGGTGGCGATCTGCTGGCTCGTGGACGGCGGCAGCTTCGCCATAGCCTCGAACAGGCCGGTGCGGTGGCCTACGCTCATCATGATCGCGACCGCGGCGTCGTTCAGGATGCGGGCGGCCAGCGCCCCGAACTCATCCTTTTTCGCCTGATCCAGGGCTGTTGCACTCATACGAGGTCCTCCAATCGATGATAGCCGCGGCGCGATCCGGCCGGGATCGTACCACGGCGCCGACCCGGCCGTCGACCGGCCCGGCGCGCTGTTGACACCTGGCGGAAACGTGCCATGATGCAGCCGTCCGACTTCCCGGCGACCGGAGGTCTGAACTGGCACAGCATGACTCGGCGCGGCGGCTCAAAGCCAAGGGTGGCAACCGAGCTCTCGACGCCCGCTTCTATGACGCGGTCCGGCTCGCGACGAGCCGGAAGCCTCCGGCGCAGAGCTTCGTCGTCGGCCCCGGAGACGCGCACGCCTTCGTCGTCAGGAGGGGCCAGACGTTCCGGGTGATCCAGGAGTTCGGACCCCAAGCCGCCGACGTCGCGTTCTGGAACGCGAACGATCCAGGCGAGCGCTATGCTCCGATGCGGAACCGGTACAACGAAGGGCTCTTCATCGGCGTCCACACCCGGCTCTGGTCGGACCTGCCCTCCCTCAGACCCATGATGACCTGCGTCGAAGACACGGTGGTCACCGGGTCGCCCGAGATCGGCTTTCACCACCACTGCCTCATCGGACCCCACTGCAGCGCGGAGGAGCTGGAGATGCACTCCGGACACGCCGGGCTCAGCTCGTGCCACTCCGGCCTCCTGCGGGCGATCGAGCCGCTCGGTCTGGAAGAGGGGCACCTGCGGGACAGCATCAGCCTCCATCGAAAGGTACGGGTGGACCCCGGGGACGGCCGTCTGCACGGCGCGCCCAGCGACGTGAAGCCGGGGGACCTTATTGACTTCTACGCCGAGATAGACCTGACGGTGGCAGTGTCCGCATGCCCCGATGGAGATGGGTCCAGGCCCCGGAGCCGTCCGGAGGATGACCCGGGTCGTGCCCTGCGGATAGAGATGTACGACACCGGCATTCAGCCAAACGAGTTCCCCGCATGGGACGACTGGCGGTCGACGTGGCAGGGGAGATGGGAGCCTCCGTCTCCTTGACCAGGACCCCGGCCTTGCGAGGCGGGTGGGGCGGCCAAGACCGGCTTGACAGAGCAAGGCTGCTCAATTCATCAACCCAAACTTCAGGGCGGGTGGGCGGGAAAGAGAGCACGCCAAAGGGCGAGCACGGGAACGCGGGCCGAGGAGCGCGAAGATGGTAGCAGCATCGGGAAGTCCGGGTCTCCGGCCCCCTTACCGGCTCGACCCGGATTTCTACGATCGTGTTCGGGCCGAGCGGTCGGGGCGTAGTCTGGTCGAGGAGTTCAGCATCCCGCCCTTCAACGGGCAGGCCTTCAAGGTGAGCAGGGGACAGTCCTTTCGCGTCATCCAGGAAGAGGGACCTCAGTGCGGAGACGTCGCGCTCTGGAACGCGGACGACCTCGGAGAGGCTTTCAGCTCCCCCCGGACGTGGGCGATGGAGGGCTGGTTCATCACGCGCCATACACGACTGTGGTCTCAGCTCCCATCGCTCCGCCCGATGGCCACCTGTATCGACGACAGTCTTGCTTCTGGGTCCGGCGACTACCATTACCACTGCGTGGCTACTCACTGTAGCCCCGAGGTCACCGAGCTCTTGGGCGGACCGCCCGGCACGAACGCATGCCGGCTGAATCTCCTGCAAGCGGTAGAGCCGTTCGGCCTGTCGGAAGCAGATCTCCGCGACAACATCGACGTCTTCTGGAAGAACAGGCTCGATCCGGTGACGGGGCAGTTCTTTGTCGCACCGAACGACGGCAGTCCAGGAGACTTTGTGGAGTTCTACGCCGAGATGGACCTGCTAGTGGCGGTGTCCGTTTGCCCCAGCGGGGACGGCACCAGAAACTGGGCCGTTCCCTCCGACGGTTTCGTGAAGCCGCTTGGCATCCAGGTCTACGACATCGGCGTTCCTCCCAGAGACTTCCCGAGCCGCAGGAGCTCATCGTAATCCGGACGCGCATGCAGTTTGGCGCAAGGCGGCCGGTTTGAAGCGTCCCTCTCCGCGATGTATAGTTCACCTGCGGATTGCGTCCCTCGGTTCCCATCCACAGGAGGTCCCAGCATGAAAGCGTTCACCGGAGCAACCCTGATAGACGGCACGGGCGCCGCCCCGGTTCCTCGGGCGACGGTTGTAGTCGACGGAGACCGAATAACCGCGGCGGGGCCCGAGGGCTCCGTCCAGGTGCCTCCGGGTGCCGAGGTCGTGGACGCCTCGGGAATGCACCTCCTGCCCGGCCTCATCGACTGCCACGACCATCTGGCCAACTTCAACTACCAGATGGTGAGCCGCTGGCGGCTGGACGAGCCTCACAGCCTGTGGCATCTGCGCACGGCGGCCGTGCTGAAGCAGACTCTCGAAACGGGGTACACCGTCGTCCAGGACGCCAGCGGCCTCGACGCCGGATTCAAGATGGCGGTCGAGGAGGGTGTAATTCCCGGGCCACGGCTTCTGGTCGCCCTTGACTTCATCACCCCGACGGCCGGCATGGCGGACCGCACCAGCCCTTCGGGGCATCCGACGATGAAGACGCAGGCCAGCATGCCCAGGGGCGTGGCGGATGGACCCGGGGAGATGCGCGTCAGGGTCCGGGAGATGGTGAGGGAGGGCGCCGACGTAATCAAGGCGGCCACGACCAACGAGGGCTGGTCCAGCCCCAAGGGGCGCCTGGGGCCCAAGACTCAGCTCATGGGCGGGGAGGAGCTTGCGGCGCTCGTCAGCGAGGCCCACACTCTGAACCGGCGGGTCATGTGCCACGCCCTCGGAGGTCCGGGTCTGAGGGCGGCGGTTGAGACCGGCGTGAACTCGATCGAGCACGGGGCGTACCTCGACGAGGACCCCGACCTCCTCAAGATGATGGCGGACAAGGGAATCTTCTTCACACCCACGTTCAGCGTGTTCGTCCATCACGCCGAGAGGGGACATCCGCACGGCAAGGCCATCGCGCTGGCCTTCCGCGATCATCAGCGGCGAAGCCTTCAGATGGCCCTCGAGGCCGGAGTCAAGGTCGCCGCCGGCAGCGACGAGGGAGGCTGGGAGCATGGCAACAACGCGCACGAGATCACGTGCCTGGTCGAGGCCGGCATGACTCCGATGCAAGCGATAGTGGCGGCGACCGGCACCGCGGCCGAATGCCTGGAGCTGGACCGCGACCTCGGCACCATCGCGCCGGGGAAGAGTGCGGACCTGATACTGGTGGACGGAGACCCGCTGAAGGACGTGAGCATCCTGGAGTGGGGTAGGGCGGTCAGACTCGTGATGAAGGACGGTGTGGTATCGGTCGATCGCCGGCCGGAGGGTGCGGTGGCCAGGACGGCCGGGGCGGTCAGAGGCTAGACGCCCCCGGCGCCGTTACGAGGGGTCCCGCTTGTACATGGAGAGCCGGACCCGCTCCAGGTTTTCGGAGCCGACGTGCGCGACGATCGCGTCGAACGCCTCCAGGTCCCACTCGGCCACGAAGGTCAGCGCAGTTCCCTCGCGTCCCATGCGGGCGGTGCGGCCGATTCGATGAACATACTCCTCGACGGTCTCGGGGATGTCGAAGTTGACCACGTGATCGACGGCCGGAATATCCAGGCCCCGGGAGGCGAGGTTCGTGGCTATGAGCACCCGCACGTCGCCGCTGCGGAACTGCCGCATGACGGCGTCCCGCTCCGACTGCCTCATGCCTCCGTGGATGCCGCGCGCCGAGTAGCCCAGGCGGTTCAGCACCGGGACCAACCTGTCGATGCCGATCTGGGTGCGGCGGAAGACCAGAGTCTGTCCCGATCCCCCTCTATCCATCAGCTCCGCGAACGCGTCGGCCTTGTCGCGCTGCGCCACCTGGCAGTACGTCTGGCGAACGCTGTCGACGGGCGCCGCGTCCTCTCCGACGCGCACCCAGAGCGGTCGGCGGAGATACGAGTTGATCAGCCCCTGGATGGCTGCGGGCGCAGTCGCGCAAAAAAGGGCTGTCTGGCGTTTCTTGGGGGTCATGCGAAGGATTCTGCGGATGTCCGGGAAGAAGCCGATGTCCAGCATCTGGTCGGCCTCGTCCAGCACCGCGACGCGGACGCGGTCCAGCTTCAGCGTGCGTCGTTGCAGATGGTCGATGATGCGTCCTGGCGTACCGACCACCACGTGCACGGCGCCCGCCAACTGGTCGAGCTGGCGCTTGATCGGCTGGCCACCATAGATCGTGACCACCTTGATGCCTCGATACTTCGAGATCCGTCGGAGCTCGTCGGCTACCTGCACCGCCAGCTCCCGAGTCGGCACCAGCACGACCGCCTGGACGTGCCCCTCGCCCCCGTCGACCAGCTCGGCCAGCGGGATACTGAAGCCTGCGGTCTTCCCGGTGCCCGTCTGCGCCTGGGCCACCACGTCGCCGCCGTTCAGCATCGGCTGGATGATCTGCCGCTGGATCGGCGTCGGAGCCTCGTAGCCCATCTCGGTCAGGGCACGGATCAGGGGTTCTGACACGGGGACATCGCCAAAGCGGCGGTCGCGGGGCTGTGGCCCGACCGCCGCGTCGAGCCTGGGTTCGGGAGCGCGGGTCGCGGGCCGTGCGCCGTTGCTGGCCGGGGGGCGGCGCCGTCTTCGGCGGGGACCGCGTTGGGAGTCTTGCCCGCCGTTATTGCGGGCGGCGGGCTCGGTCTTGGGAGGTGCCGATGCAGCCGCTGGCGCCGGAGAGGCCGGAGAGGATGGAGGAGAGGGCTGGGACCCTGAAGCAGGTTGTGGTTCTGGACGAGACCGGAACTTCGTCAATATGTTCTTGAGCATCTAGGTGCAGTGTAACACACCGGCTACAGCGTATGGGACCGGCCGGGGGACTCCCGCAGGGCAATCGCGGGGACGAGGGTCCGGGTCGGAACCAGCGTCCTATCTCTCATCACAAGCACCGCAGGGTCCTATACTCCGGGTGCCATTTTACCTACGCTGTATGTTACGAACAGCCCATGTTGCGCGCTGTCCGGCCCGATAACATTGGGTAGAGCGCGGCGCTCCACGTCGCTGAAGCGGCAGCCAGGATCGGAGTCTTAGATTTGGCCACATCACGAACAGCGGCCCGAGGTTCAAGATGATCTCGAAAAAGTGGGCACTGTCAGGCCTTCTCTTCGTCGTGCTGGCCATAGTGGCCGGGTCCGCTCTATCCCTGGTGCCCAGGGCAGAGGCCCAGGCGCTTCCCCCGATGCCCGCCGTCTTCTCGGGCTCCATCACTGCCAGCGGCAGCCCCGTCCCCGACAACTTCTTCATCACCGCTAAAGTGGGCGACTACGAATCGGACCCGGCATACATCGTCGACGGACGATACAGCAACCTGTCCGTGGTGCCCCCGACCAGCAGCTATCTCAACCGGCCGATCACGTTCCATCTCGGCCCCGCGACCGCCGATGAAGGCGCTACCTATATCGGCTTGAGCTTCTTCCCGGGCTTCGACCTGACCTTCCCGTTCCTTGCTGACCCGACCCCCACCCCCACGCCGACCCCGGATCTGGACGTTTCCCCGACTCCGACGTCGATGCCCACGACCCCGACCCCGGTGGCCCCCACGCTTGGACCGGCCGTGTTCTCGGGCTTCATCGTCGTCGCCGGCGGGAGGGTCCCAGACAACGCGCGGCTGGTCGCCCGGTTGGGGTCGTACGAGTCGTTGCCGGCCTTCATCGACGGAGACGAGTACGTCGCGTTGCTCGACCCAGATGACCCCGCACTATTGGGAGAGACGATCGAGTTCTTCCTCAACGACGTGAAGTCGAGGACGACCGCGATCTACGAGGGCGCGGGATCCAACCGGGATTTCGACTTGGTGTTCTTGGGCCTGCCCACGCCGACTCCCACGGCGACCCCGGTTCCACCCACGGCGACGCCCACACCGACCCCGACGCCGACCGCCACCCCTGTCCCGGCGACAGCGACGTCAACGCCGGTTCCACCCACGGCCACGCCGACGGCGACCAATACGCCGACCGCGTCACCCACGCCGACCGCAACCGCGACGGCCGCGGCCGCGGCAACGGAAACCGCCACCGCGACTCGGGTTCCACCTACGGCCACGGCGACGGTGGCGGCGGACATCGAGACGCCCAGCAATACTCCGTCCCCGGACGCCGTTGTGACTACGGAAGCGACTGCGACGGTCGAAGAGGAGGACGAGCCCAGCCTGGAGGGCTCGATCTCCGAGGGCGACACCTCCACCGAGGCGGATGCGCCCGACGGTGGCGGCTGCAACTCGGCTGGGCCCGGCGCTCCCCTTACCGCAGGCTTCCCCAGCCTCCTCTCGCTGCTGGTCCCTGTCGGGGCTCTGATCATCTACAGACGGCGGAGGTCCTACTAGCCCAAGGCGACGACCCTGTCGACCATCCCCACCGATACGCCCCGACTCATCGGGGCATCAGGGGCTGACATCTGAGGGACACCCTCAGACTCCCGTCAATCCCGACTTTTCGGGATCCGCGCACCCCATATCTCGCAATCCTGTAGGCTCAATTGCGGCGGGCGAGAGTCCTGATCAAGGCGCCGGTCTTGCGTCGCGGTCGACCAGCTCGGACGTGGGACGGTGCCAAAGCTCGTTCATCACTAGGGCGACCAGCACCATCGAAACCAGACCCGCGCCCGCAAGAATACGAATCGCCATTGCCGGTCCCAGCGCGTCGGCGATAGCGCCGATCATCAGAGACCCCAATGGGATCGCTCCAATGGCCAGACTGATTACTCCAAGAGCCCGGCCTCGCATCTCCTCCCTAGCTGCCAACATCACGATCGCGGCCTGCATGGTGCCGAACGCGGCCGTTCCCAGACCCAGGATCATGAGCATGAGAACGGAGACCCCATACCAACGGGAGAAAGAGAAGAGTAGCAGAGCGAGCATGGCCAGGCCGGTGCCCGCGAGATAGATACGTCCGTGGTACCTCAGACCAGAGGCGGATGCGATGAGCACCGATCCGAAGACCGCCCCAAGACCGTCCGCCGACTGGAGGAGCCCCATGAGGGCGGGCCCAACCCCCAGAACATCCCTCGCCACGACGGGCACCAGCTGGATGAACGGGAAGAGGAACAGGTTCGCCAGGAACGTGACCGTCACTGCAGCCAGGATGATGCGGCTGCCGCGTACGTAGGCGATGCCTTCCCTGAGCCTCTGCACCATCTGTCTCGGCCTGAGCTCACCCCGGCTTTCCGACGGCACCCTCGCCATCAGCAGCAGCCCGAGAGCTATCGCCTGGAACGACCCCACCGCGATGTAGCCCCCATTTACCTCTGTGAGCGCAATCAGAAGACCTGCCAGTGCCGGGCCGGCCATCCTGCTGCCGTTCATCGCCAGCGAGTCCAGCGCCAGCGCGTTGGTCACCCCTTCCGACCCAACGAGGTCGTGGATGACGGACCGGGTCGAGGGCATTTCTAGCGCCCAGGCGGTGCCCAGGACCGCGAGTGCGACGTACGCATACCAGAACTCTACGATCCCGGTGTGAAGGAGAGCGGTGAGCGCCACGGTTGAGAGCAGCGACGTCGTCTGAGTCGTGACGAGGAGCCGGCGCCGGTTTACCGAGTCGGCCAGCAGACCGCCCAACAGGCCGATCGCGAGCATCGGAGCGAAGGCGAAGAATCCGGTGAGCGCCACGAACCATGGAGAGCCGGTGAGCTCCAGCACAAACCAGGCCAGGAGCGTCATCTGCATCCAGCGGGAGAGGTACACGAGGAAGTTCGAGGGCCAGAGAAACCTGAAGCAGGGATTGTCGAAGGCCCGGAAGGTCCGGCGGACCGGGGGCTGAGGGGTTCCTGCCTGTGTTGCTCGTAACATGGGGGCTCAAGAAGAGTATCCTAAGCCCTGCTCGACCGGTAGGGTAGGACCCGCTCGCTGCCGCCGCCTCTTGCTACCCGGGCGCCATCCCCCGGACTGACGTCCCTGGCCCGGCGCGGATTCGTCCCGATCGAGTTAGCGAGCGCTCCGACGGCGGGCCAACAAGTAGCCTCCCAGGATCAGCACGGCGATGGCCGGAGTCCGAGCGGACGTCCAGGAATGCCGGATCTCACGGCGTCGCCGCCTCGGATTCAGTTCACGGTGTGGGTGGGGCGGCCGACGTGGTCGATACGGGTACTACCATCGCGACTATGGCCCACATGACCACCCCCGCAGCAACTCCCATCGCCCCCAGAACCTTCGATGCGCTCCCCGTCGTGCCACGATAGGCGACTACGCCACCTGCTATCAGCGCCGCGCCTACTGTAGCCAAGCCCAATATGATGATCCATCCCCAATCCATTCTTCCTCTCCTTTCTCGTCTGTGTCGTATGCCGTTCGAGCTTTCCTCTCCTGCTCCTCGTCCAGCCGGCCTCGAGAACGCCCGATGCCGTCACAGGTCTCTCTATTCGAATAGATGCGTTCAGATCGAAGAAACGAACGGTCGTCGTGTAGCCGGCTGACCCTTCCACACGAGTGCCTAGCTCATCGCTCACCGTGGTCGGTGCTTCGACGTCCAGTTTCATCTGTCGAATCGAGAAGTCCTCTTCGCCGATCCAGATATCCACGTCGATCCTTGCGCGGCGGTGAACCTCTAAGAAGTCCAGCGTTCCCTGGTACACCGGTGACTCGGGGTCAAGGCCGGACACCTGCTCGCCGATTATCCGGTCGATGTCGACCCTGCCCCGATAATGCAGACTGTCCACCCGATCGATCTGCTCGCCGGGCAATTCCTCCAGGTCGACGAGGGAATCGAGTATCTGCAACGTGCCCTCTCTGCCTGGTACGGGGTTGAATATGCTAAACCCGCTGGAGGCAATGACAACGACGGTGCCGCCGGACTGGCCAAGTTCGGAAGCTCGGGCGTACTGCTCTTCGCCGACGATAATGAACTCCTGGACCTCTCCGTCCACCGTCATCGTTCCCTGGTAGCGATCGGGGGCCACAAACGCCCACTCAAAGAAGATTTGCGAAGTGGTCCGATCCGCAGTGGCGATCGTTGACCCGGCCATGCGATAGGATTGGAGCCCGGCAAACACAGAGTAGGCCCTGGCCGTCGGCACGCCACCACCGGATAGCTGCAATACGACCGGGACCACAATTGCAACAACCAGGGCCGCGGCGATCAGAGCGGGCCGCACCAGCCGATTGGCGAACCATCTCCTGGTATCGGCCTCGCGGATTCGGGACATCGTAGCCTCCGTAATGTCAGCTCCTGTCGGCACCGATTGCAGGGAAGTGAGCCTGGATCGCACCCAGACATGGTCCGCCAGGGATGCTCGGCAGTCGGCACAGCCGCTCAGGTGCTCCTCGACAAACTCTCGCTGCGTGCGCGGCAGCTCACTGTTGGCGTAGGCCGACAAAAGCTCCTCGAACTCAGTGTGTCTCACTTTTCGTTTCCTTCCGACAGAAACCTGTAGGCCTCGCGAAAGTCCTTGCTTCCTCTCGATACCTGCTTCCGCACCGCCTCCTCAGTGGTGCCGAAGATCGCCGCGATCTCCCTGTACTTGAGGCCCTCCACGAAATAGAGGACCATGTGTACGCGCCTGTCGTGAGGGACCTTCACCATCGCCTGCTGTACGGTCAATCGCTCGTCTACAGAGTCGGACAGTGTGCCACCGCTGGGTTCTTCCGCACTCTCCCACCCCGAGAGTGGGAGAAACGAGAGGATTCGTCGCCTTCGGTGGTACTGCCGTGCGTTGTTGGTGGCGATCTTGTATAGCCATGACTTGAGGCTGAGGTCGGACCTGGTCTTCAGGATTCCACGATACGCCTGAAAGAACGTGTCTTGAGCCAGATCCTGGGCTACGTCGAAGTCGCCGGTAATCCTCAAAAGGTACCTCTTGATGGGCGCCTCAGAGTGCTCCACGATGTGGCTGAACTCTTCCGTCCTGCCTGCACGTACCTGGTCTATGACCAGCGCGTCATCCAAACTCGCGCCTCCGTTCATGCTCCCCATCAATGACTATAATGCTTCAGGTGCGAGAAACCGGACACATCTCCGAGAGTCAGATAGAGAAGCTGGACGATTCTTCATCGCTCGGAGCCGGTGGAAGTCCGAATGGCCAAGACTGGAGAATGGAAACGCCCCATCATGGCGACGGGGCGTTCACGCGTTCCCAGAGCGGCTTGGCGTCCCTGACAGGATTCGAACCTGCGACCCGCTGCTTAGAAGGTATAATCGTTAATGCGAGCTAGTTGCGTGCCGCTTTCCTTATGGGAGCAGGTACTTCACGCTTGCGAAGTAGATAAATTAGGCACACCTTTGAAACTCGTAATCACTCGACGTGTCGACATTAGCTTCTCACAGACTCCATGGCGTCAAATGACCCAGAGAGGCCCCCGCGCGCGCTAGTAGACCCCCATTGCGGTCCGCTCTTGTGACTGGTACCATCCATCGTACGCAAATGGGCGTTGCCGGTTCATTTTCGGCGCCTATCAGTCAGACTGATTTGTGCGGCCATATGACCGTCCCAGCCCTACTGCCAGGGCCACCGACGCATAGCCGTGGTTAGTGGGAAACACGAGGAGGTCAGGATGAACCGTTCGGATCGAGGAAACCACGCCAATCAGCTCAACCCCAACAACGATGCCTACTGGCAATCCAGAAGTCTGGAGGAACGCCCCGACGACTGGGAAGAGAGGGTGAGGGAGGAGGCGAGCGCGGAGCAGGAAGTCCCCAAGGGCGCCAATCCAGACAAGTAGGCCAAGGACAACACGCCCGGTCGGAACGTGGCCCCCGACCGGGCTTTCTTTTTGCCCTGCCCCAGCCCTCAAGAGATGGTCCCACGGCGAGAGAAACCCCGGCGTGCCCTCATCCAGGCGGATCCATCAGGCATTTCCTGAGTGGGAGAGAGCAGGCGGGGAGTGGGGTTGGTTTCCAGGGAAACCAGGAGTCTCGAAGAAGCATCCCGGGGCGTGATCGTACGGGGCGTGATCGTACTAGGACGAGCATCGAACTCCCGACTCACGGCCCTCGAGATTATCAGCCGATAACCATGGATAGAGTATAGTATCCTCGAGCCTGGTCGACGCCGACGCTATGGCAGTGGTGCCCCGGCGTCGCAACGTCAGACCACAATAGATTCGGGCGCTCCAGAGGGCGGCTCTCGCCCGTCTCGCCTCTGCGAAGGCGTCTTATGCGCGTGCCTCCCGGCCAAAACGAATCACCCGATCCCTCTGGACAGAGGCCAGGTTCAGAGGAGGCCGCGCGTCGTATGCGGTCGGCTTTCGGAGCCGTCAGAAGGGGCATCGGCAGAGGATTTGACCAGTTAGCAGGGGATGCAGTTTTCGTCGACGAGGCAGTGCCGGCCTTGGTCCTCAACGTTATCCGCGATGCCAAGGAGTACGCCGTCGTAGTCACCCCGTACATCGACCTCTGGGGGCATGCCAAAGACGCCATCAACCTGGCAAAAAAGCGAGGAGTCAGGATGACCGTGGTCGTACGGCACGAGCCTCAGGTGTTGGATAGCAAAGACCTTCCGTGGCTTACCGAAGCCGGAGTGAAGGTGCTTGCTGCCGACCGCTTGCACGCCAAGATCTACTTCAACGAAAGTACGGTCGTAGTAAGTTTGATGAACCTGACAGAGTTCTCGACCAAGAACTCGCTCGAGCTCGCCATGGTCGTGAACGCCACTACGCCCGCTGACGAGATCCGTAAGTACGTTTTCAACAGGCTGATTCCGCTCGCAAAAACATTCGGAAGTCAGGCGACGAAAGCTAGCCGCGCGCGTCGGTCTGAAGGGGACTCTGCCAGTTCGCAGGGGGCCCGCAGGGGCGTGTGCATACGCTGCAAAGACGATACCGCCCTGGACCCAACTCGACCGCTGTGTTGGAAATGCTACGAGGTGTGGGCCCAGTGGGGCGACGCCGCTTACCTCGAAAACTATTGCCATTCCTGCGGTCGCGCCACCAAGGCGGCATACTCACGGCCCTTATGTCGGTCGTGTTTCCGCAGTAGCTAGGCAGGGGCCGCGAGCAGCACTCTCCAGTCCCGCTTCCATGAGGCCCTTCCAATCAGCCTCACAGATGACATCGACCGTAAGCCCTCTCTAGTGGCGGGGTCCTTAGTGACGTGTTCCAAGTGCGGCTCAACGCCTATCGCCTCCTGCTCACTCGCGGCCGCGACGGTTCCGTGATCTTCATCCTCCCGGTCCCCGAAGCTCGATGAGAAGCATGCCTTCCAGAGCGAGTGTGGGTTGCCCTCCCTGATTGGGTCGTAAACGCTATACTTGGCGCCCGCGTGCGCACTGAACCAGTCCGGATTGCCGGGTTTGGTTGCGGGGCACCGGCCCACGGATGGAGTTCAATGGTCGTTCGACCATGCACCGGGGCCTCACATTGGCTAGAATGGTTCAGCAGGGTTCCCGGTAGGCTGGTCTCGATAACTGAGGCGGGCGTGTCGATCATGTTCGTGGACCGATCCGTTGGAGTCACCACTGGAGAGCATCAATGAATGATAACCAAGGCGATGTGGTTGTTGAGGAGATCGGGTCTGAGCTCGAGGATCAGGACACCGGAGTCCCCCTCTACAAGATCGTTTCGTATCCAGCCGACCTTACGCTAGAGGGTCTTCATCAGAGGTGGCAAAGGGAGGAGATCATTATCCCCCCGTTTCAAAGAGGTTGGGTCTGGAGCCATACGCAGGCAAGCCGGTTGATAGAGTCTTTCTTGCTCGGTTTGCCCGTGCCGGGCATTTTCATGTACAAGGAGCCCTCTACGCAAAAGCAGTTGGTAATCGACGGTCAGCAACGGCTTCGCACGATCTGGGGGTTCTTCGACGGGGAGCTGCCTGACAATGGGAGCTTCTATCTCAGAGGAGTACACCCACAGTGGGAGGGGAAGGACTACAGGGCTCTCGAGGAGCACGATCGCATACGCCTTCGAGATTCGGTTCTTAGGGCGGTGGTCGTTGAGCAGCTCGACCCGGCTGACGACACCAGCGTCTACCACATCTTCGAGCGGCTGAACACTGGTGGCACAGGACTTAGCCCTCAGGAGGTCCGAAACAGCACGTATCACGGCCCGCTAAACCCGAATCCACCGAAGGACGGCCTTGGGGACAGCCCATGAAGAAGCTAGAGGGTGCTCCTCTGAATCTGGGATAATGGGTTTGGAACAGAAACCCGCGCGGAAACAAGGAGCACCCAATAGATGCTGCCACAGAACAAACCCGACCGTATCCGCATCCTCTTTGACGACCATCGCCTGGTGGCCAATGCCGGCCTGCTCGTGCCGGCCACCCTCGCCCGGCACCTGGGCCTGCGAGAACTCGTCGACCATCACCTTGACCTCGGCGGCGCGCCGGGACGGGCGAACACGGGGGACAAGATGCTGACGCTGGTCGCTTCCGCGCTGGCTGGCGGCGACTGCATCGACGACGCCGATGCGCTGCGCGCTGGTGGGACGGTCGGTGTTCTAGGCTGCGTGGTCAAGGCGCCATCCACCCTGGGGACCTTCCTGCGCAGCTTCCGGTGGGGGCATGTCCGTCAACTCGACCGCGTGAGCCGCCAGTTGTTGGCCCGGGCCTGGGCCGCTGGGGCCGGACCCGGCGACTCGCCCCTGACCATCGACCTGGGCTCGACCATCTGCGAGACCTATGGACCGGCCAAGGAGGGAGCGCGCCACCACGGCTATCCCGGCAAGCGGGGCTATCACCCCCTGTTGGCCGTCGCCGCCGGCACCGGCGACGTGCTGATGTCCCGGCTGCGCGAGGGCCGCGCCAACACCGCTCGGGGCGCCGCCCACTTCCTGCGTGAAACGGTGAGCCGGGTTCGCCGTGCCGGGGCCAGCGGGCAACTTACGGCGCGGGCCGACAGCGGCTTCTACGCCCACGCTCTCGTCGCCGCCTGTCGTGAGATGGATGTCCGCTTCTCCATCACCATCCGCCAGCACAAAAGCCTGCGGAACCTGATCGAGGCGATTCCCGATGCAGACTGGACGCCGGTCCCCTACTGGATGGACGGCGCCGCCGATGTGGCGCAGACCACCTACACCCCCTTCCGGACTGAGCCCGGCGCCGCACCGGTGCGGCTCATCGTCCGGCGGGTGAAGCCCAGGCCCGGTTCCCAACTGGCCCTCTTCGCCACCTACAGCTATCACGGCTTCATCACCGACCGGGACGGAGAGACCCTGGAACTGGAGGCCGACCACCGCCGCCACGCCGAGATCGAGAACGCCATTCGAGACCTCAAGTACGGCGTCGGTCTGAACCACATGCCGTCCGGCCGCTTCGCCGCCAACGGCGCTTGGCTGGCGGTACAGGTGATGGCCCACAACCTGGCCCGCTGGACGGCGCGGATCGGTCTGGGCGAGCAGATCGCGACCACCAAGACCCTTCGGCGACGGTTCTTCTCCCTGGCCGGACGGCTCACCCGCTCGGCACGCCGCCTCACCCTGCATCTGCCACAGCGCTGGCCTTGGGAAACCCAGTTCAGTCGCGCCCTGGCACGGCTGCGAGCGATTCCACTCCCAGCCTGACGGCGCCCGTCCGCAACTGACCCGCCATCCGCCCAACCGAACGTCCCCGCAAACTCGCGCCAGTCCGGTCCGCGAGCACCTCTCGCCGCGTCCTCTCCCCGCCATCTCGCCCTACCCAACGTCCCCAGACGGTCACAAGGTCTCCCCGCGGCGGCTGAAGACAGACACCGGCCCCATTTACCCGAATCGTGCCCGGACCATCGCCTCCCTTTGCCCCTCATCACCCATTCTGCTGCTGCAACGTCATACCTTCGGTGGATTCGGGCTTAACGACATGCTTGTCGACGTGAACCGCTACGAGAAGTGGCGGGAGATCTTCGGCAGACCGGCGCCGGACCCTCGTATGCGAGACATTGAACTCATCGCACGGTTTCTAGCCCTCTATGAACGCGCAGAGGAGTACACGAAGCCGATGAAACAGTTCCTGAACTCGTTCATGGCACGCCACCAGCGGGACCGGGACGTGTCGGCTCTCAAGGACAGGTTCACCGACACCGTGGATCGAGTGCACGGCTCCCTGGGCGCCAGGCCATTTCATGTTAGACGCGGAATCAATGCGGCCGTTTTCGACTCTGTGATGGTGGCGTTCGCTAGGTCTCCGGGGGTCCCGGGCGATATCGACGCTAGACTCCGAAAGCTGTTGGAGAACCCGAGTTTCTTTGAGGCTACGAGCTCAGCCACCACTGATATAGACGTCGTGAAGAGGCGAATACGTTTGGCCGGCGAGGTATTAGCGGGGTGAATCCCACCGACCCCTACGTCACTCAGCGGTGCGCCGAGATAGACTCCGTACTGGGCGATGCGGCTGGCTGGGCGAGTCAGGATGCAAAGCTCGGGGCACATTTGGCGGCCTATGTCTCCGTACTGATATCGGGAGTCGTCGCGGTGGTCTGGCTGTGCTCGGACGCGTCCTCCTTCATCACGGGGGTCGCGCTTCCAGTGGACGGTGGAGCGTTCGCGGGCTCATACGCGTAGAATAGCGACATTCTAGGGGTGTGCAGATCCCGACACGTCGGGATTGCCGGGAGCCTAGAAGGGAAACCCTCAGCTATGATTTCCCCTCCATCTGCGCGAGGAGAAGAGGCCTCCGCCTTAGCTCCGTTGATGGGGTGACATTACGGGGTCTGGAATGGCCACCTCGGCCTCGCTTTCAGCACAGGTTCAGCGGACGCCGGTACGCGGGTGGGCGGTAATTCTGCTGTTCTGGCTGCAGCAGAGCAGCGTCATCCTCAACTCCTTCACCTTCGGCCTCTTTCTTCCCTTCATCACCGAGGACCTTGACTTGTCACTGTTGGAGGCCGGGGCACTCCAGGGCGTATGGTGGGGAACATCGGCGCTGCTGACGCTGCCCTTTGGGGCGTGGTTCTCACGATTCCGGCCGGTACCGCTGGTGCTGGCGTCGCTGCTGCTGGGGTTGCCGTTCGTGTTCCTTCAGGGTGCGGCGGTGAGCTTCCTGATGCTGTTCTTCGTGCGGTTCTTCCTGGTGATGTTCACTGTCATCAACGCGCCGGCGCAGCCTATGCTCCTCCAGCAATGGGCGGCGCCTCGTCACTACGCCCTGGCCAACGGCTGGGGCCTGTTTCAGCACAGCGTCTTGCTTGCGACCGCGGTAAGCACCAGCGCGTTGATCATCACAGCGTTGGGAAGCTGGCGATTAGGGTACTTCGTTCTGGGCGGATTCATGGTGGTGCAGACGGTCCTGTGGCTCTTGGTGGCACGGGAGAGACACGCGCCGGTCAAGGATCTACAGGCGGCGCTGGAGGAACAAAGAGGGACACCGCTCAGAGCTATCCGAGCATATCCGCAGGTCTGGCTTCTCGGGATCACCATGTTCGCCCTGGGAGCGACCTGGACCAGCGTGGTCACTTTTCTGCCCACCTTCATGCTGGAGGATCGAGGGGTCTCACTAGCAATGGGCGGCACCGTCCTGGGCTTCCTGTACTACGCACTGATACCTGGCGCGCTGGTGGGCGGCTACTTCGCCAGGAAGGTGACCAATCGCAAGCTGCTCCTATGGGTTCCCGCACTGCTCAACATGCTGTTCGGCGTCGGTCTGGCGCTTACGCCCAGTCCTCTGGCGATCATGGCGTTCCTCACCGGCATTGGGATGGTGTGGATGGTCTCACCGGCTTTGCAGGTGCTCCCGTTCGAGTTTCCGGGGATACGACCGCGAGAGGTGGCGGTCATTGCGTCGCTGGTGATGACCCTGATGGGGCTCGGCTTCGCCGCCGGGCCCGTGGTGACCGGCCTGGTGGCCCAGCTCACCGGCTCACTTCAGACGGGGCTGGTCGTCCTGGCGCTGATGACAGGGGTGGGCGTCGTCTCGGGGTTGCTCTACCCACGCCACCAGAGAAGCAGAGTGGAGGCCTCGGCAGCGGCTGGAGAATAGACGCTTCAGAACGTGGAGGCGGATCGAGGGTTCGTCGCTGATTGAGGACTGGCGACTTGCCCGATGGCCAGGAGTGGAAAGCGGCCCTGGTGTCCGCCGATTGCTTCGTCGTGTTCATCACCGTGATCGCCGGGATCGAGGCGTCGTAGGAGTCGCAGGACTCTGTCGTTCAAGGGCTCGTCGACGGTACTAGCTTGGTCGACCGTAACGGCTTCGTCGTAGCCTGCCCGAAGGCCAGGATTAGCAACTAGAACTGTATCTTCGCCACCTCGCGTTTGACGTCCTCGCTCGTGAGCCTCAGGTAGATGCGGGTCGTGTTGATGTCCCGGTGGCCTAGCTGCTCCTGGAGGGCGTCGAGACGGCCGCCGCAGTTCAAGAAGTTGATCGCGTAGCCGTGTCTGAACAGGTGGGCGTGGACGTTGCGATCGAGACCGGCCCTCCGCCCGGCCTCCTTGATGATCTGGTCCGCGCGCTGCTTCGTGATGTGTCCACCCCGACGGGAAGGGAACAGGTACTCGTCCCGCCCCAGCCCATGCTCCTGGGCGTACAGGAGGATCGCGGCCACGAGGCCGTCCTGAACGAAGACCACCCGCTCGACCCGGCCTTTGCCGAGGAGTCGTATGCCGTCCCGGCCGACATCCCCAAGCTTCAGACGGATCGCCTCGCTTACTCGCGATCCGGTCTGCCGCAGCAGATCCAGCAGAATCCTGTCTCGATCGATCACCGTCGAGTCGACCATGAGGCGGGCCTCGTCCTGGGTGAGGTAGTAGGGAAGCTTCCTGCTGATGTGCTTTAAGGCGTGCGAGCGTGCGACCACGATCGGTGGCCTCGTCGCGAGCGCCTTCGTCTCGGGCGGCACCTTTGCCAGGTGGGTCTCATTCTCCACGGTTGACGTCTCCTTCTGCGTCGAGGGCTGGGACGACGTGCTTGTATATCCAGGCTCGGCTGATCCCGAATTCCTTGGCCGTTTCGGAGATCGCGCCTCGCTCCCCGAGCCTGTCCAGAAGGGCGTAGCACCCTCCGATGGGGCAAGCCCCAGATCACGTCAACCGCTGCACCGCCTCTAGCATTTCGTCCTGCTTGTCCTCGATAGCCTGCGCCTCTAGGGCCAGCTGCTCGTATTCCCACGCCCGGTGCTTCCGTCGGCAGTCCCGGCACGTAAGCTCCTTGAGGGCTTTTAGGCGGGCGGCCGCCGCACGCTCTCGGCGGCGTCCCTCGTCGATGATGTGGCCGATCAGTTTCAAGAGGTACTTACTGCACGGGACAGCCTGACCCTGTCGCCATTTCTGAATGTGCTGGTGACTCGCTACCTCTAGCAGCGTTCTCGGTTCGCCGAGGCGGACGCCCAGGTAGATCATCGACCTGAAGATCACGTGCTGTGCGACAGGTCGTAGCACCTCGTCGGGGCGGTAGTCGTACTGTCCTCGCCGGAACCTCTTCTTCATCGCTCTCATTACTCAGGTATAAGAATGAAGGCTTCCCTCGTGTCCCTAGTCAGCTGTTGAGTCCCAGGACCTGCTCCAGGCGGTAGCATCGGCCTTTCCCCGGTCGCACGCCCTGCGAGTTACTGATTCGACGTCTGCTCGTCCTCATCCACTGTTCCCCACCCCGATCCCGACCCCGGTCCGTGCCGTTCGCACCACGGGGCTCCGTTGATGCTGTAGTAGTGAATGCCAGCACCGCACTCACGGCACTCTTGCAGTGATGTTTCTGGCGCTCGGAGGTCGGGAAAAGGTTCTGAAGGTTCCTTAGGTTCCGAGATCGCAGGTTTGGCTTCGTCCGTAACCTCCGTAACCTCAGTAACCTTCTCCGGGGTCGACTTCCGCTCTGGAGTACTTTGAGTGTCAGTCCGTTCGAGACGATACAGGGCCGCTCCGCTCGCCCCAGAATCCCCGGCAGCCCGTACCCGGTACGGCCCTACCACACGATCGCGAAGACGGGCGAGTTCGATGCCCAGCGCCGTCCGGGCCCCGCGGTCTGTCCGCCCGGCCCGAAGGTCGGTCAGCAACTTGTGCTTGACCGCCAAGTCGTGGAGGTGTTCGACACCGACTCGCTGGGCCCCGTACGCGGCCCACCACAGGTCAATCAGCGCCCGCCACGCCTCACTCTCGGACGCAGCCTGTTGGTAAACCTCTTCGCGGTTCCCCAGTAGGCCGTCGATGCCCGCCTCCGCCAGGATGCCCCCGACTACCTGCACCCAGCCGTCGAAGCTCCCCATGACCTCGCGGCCCGCAGGCCGTCCGGCCGATACCCAATGGCGAGCGAATACGAGGAGAGCCCAAAGCAGGCGGCCTCGGTTCTCACCCGCCCAGGCCAACAACTTCGGATGCTTCCAGTCAGTGCGCTCCCAGGGCTTCTCGACGCCCGCGTCGATGCGAATACGGACCACCCTCCGCGCCATCTCCCCGCTGTAGGCCGGATTGTTGGCGGTCGCAAGCCAGATGCAGTTGATCGGTAGAGTGACCATACGCGTGGCCCCGAGCAGGCGGTCTGTCCAGCCGTTTTCGGCGGTCAGCGCCGCCGACAACGCGGCGCTATCAAGCCGTCCCTTGACGTTGTCCAGGAGCACGATGGGCGGTGTCCTGATAAGCGCCGCGGTCACCCTCTTGCGCCATTCATCTTCATCGCGGCCCTCGGTCATGATCGCGGGCGGGCCGCCGACCGCGATCTGCCCGATGACGGCCGCCAACAGCCCCTTGCCACTCCCTTCGATCGGTGCCTCGATCATGTGTAGGGGCGTGGGCCCCCCGATGGAAGGCCGCACCACGGGCAGGAGCAGTCCGGCGACGGCGTTGGCCGCGTCGGCGTCGGTGGCAAACCGGAAGTCGCTCAGAAGATCATCCAGCAGCAGTCGGCGTGCCTCGTCTAGTTCAGCGCCTGTTGGACGATCAGGGACCGGCGGCACCCGGAGGCCCCGCAGGGCGAGGTGGAGGCCCGTCGTGGGGTCGTAGCCCTCCGCTGTTACCACTCGCCCGCAGGGGGCGAGATACGGCGCTGAAACGACCCCCTCCAGGATCGGCAACGACGACGCCGGTGGGGTCGCCAACATCCCGTCCAAAGCGTCTTTGGGTGGGACAGCCACCCTCTCCTCGCCCTTCGCTGTCACCCTGGTCCAGTCGGCGAGTCGGTCCAGGGTCAGGCGCAGTCCGCCTATGTTGAAGGTTCGGGGAACCGCAGGCCCGGGTTCAAGTTCGACGAGGGCGTCCCCCAACTTGTAGAAACGCGGATTCTCGCGTTGATCATTACGCTCACTGAGGAGCCCCCAAGCTCGATCTACGATTTCTCGCAAGCGCATGCCGGTGAGCAGCACCTGTGGGCGCTCCCAGCCTCGGAGGATCGCTTGAAGGGTCTCTGGCCATGACGACGGGTGTGTACCCCCGCGGTTTGCAAGGTGGTAGAGTCGGCCAGCTCCGTAGGGCGTAGCCGCGGCCCTTGACCTCGGCAACGATGCCGCCTTGCGAGCCCCGGACGATGATCTGGCCGTCCAGGCGATCCGTCGTGCGGACGAATTCGTGGAGCTTGCCAGGAGCCGTTCCCAGCTCGCGGTACAGAGACCCGTACGGAAGGGGCATCAATTGCTCGGGGCCGCGGTCGATGTCGAGGCCGACGTTGGCTCCGCCCGCGGGATGCAGCGTGCCACAGAGGACCATGAGACCACCGGAGTAGTCGGCGTTGATCACCGCTTCGAAGTCCGGTGGATGATCAGCTAGCTCGCGGAGTTTCGTGCCGGGCAGGTAGCGCCCTCCTCCCCAGCCCGGGAAAACACGGAGGCCAAGGTGATGGAGAGCCGCTACATGGGCTCGAATAATGCTAGAATGGGTCATTGGTCAGGCGTCTCTTTCAAGACTGACCGACGATAAGGCCCGCCGGCGGCCCGGCGGGCCTTATCTCTCCTTCCTGCCCTTCCTTCTTTTCATCGCAAGCCTAGTCATGTGCGCCCTCAGGGCGGCGTCGGCTCGACGCCGCCGCTCCTCGACGGGTAGGACTCCGTCGGGATCGACTTGGGTCTCGAACCGGTCGAGAAACGCCTTCCGCCCGTTCGCGGTCAACTCACGGCTGTCGTGGGTGGAGTGGAGCACGAAGGCACCCAGCCGCCCCCGAAGCGAGCGGAAGCCAGGGTCGTCATTCATCGCTCGGAGTCGTCCAGGTCAAGAATCTGACCTATCCGTCGCCGCCACGCTGGGGGGAGGTAGCGATCGTTCTCCAGGGAGGACACCGCCGAGGGGGGGACGCCCGCTAGCTGAGCGACTTCATACTGACGGAGACGCTTGGCGACTCGCGCCAGTCGGGCGCACAAGCCGGGGGAGAGACCGGAAGCCACGAAGAAAGTAGGGATGCTCATCTTGCATCCCCAATGGTCTCAGAAGTTGCCCGCCAGGAAACTCCCAGATAGCGGGCGGGTTCGCAGGTAGAAAACTACGAGAAACCTACAGCATCACTTCGCCGAGGACGGCCCGGGGGACGCTTCACATCCGGGATGTGATCTTGTCGAGGACGGCCTGGCGGACGCTTCACACCCCTGCGTCGCTTCGCCTTGCCTACGCGAGCTAGGCTGCTCCTGTGGAAGTGGTAAAGTACGTCGTACTCGTCCGCAGGGCTCTCGTCGCCCGTTAGCAGCCCCCATTCGCGGGCAACCCGTCGCCTGACGTTGTAGTCAGCCCACTGCCCAGTGAGGTACAGGTACAGAAGCTGGGCATCCTGATCCGGGCGCTCTCTCGGGTCCAGACCACGCGGCCTCTCGTCCTCCCTGTCGCGGGTAGTCCAAGCATTGAAGCTGACGATTTCACAGGCGTACCCCCAACCCCAGGGGAACCACTGGAGCGCGTTGGCCCTGACGGTCGGTTCAAGCTCCGCTATCAGCTTGGGCGCGTGGGAGCGAGCCCGCGCCTCCAGACCCTCGTGGTACTCGCAGATTGCCTCGTAGGAACCGCAATAGATCAACTCCCCCGTGCCCGCGTTTTCAACGTCTTGATACAATGCCAGGGCTTCTCTCCGGGCCTGTGGGGACAGGTCGCGACCAACGGGCAGATTGCCGACAACACGGTACATGTACTCCTGAGCGATGGCGATGCGAGCGTCGGCCCGGTATTGCCATGGCCAAAGCCTTTGGAACCGACGGCGTCCAAATACACTCTCTCCCAAGCCTTTGAAGCCCTCGAATACCTTCGCCTGATCTGACATGGCCAGCCTCTACAACCGATCCCCCGGACTCAGACGCCGATGTGCCTCGCGGGCGCGCTCGCTCGCGGCGCTCGCCGCGTACCTCGACAACATCGTGCGGCTTCGCCACCCCGCCAGGATCATTAAGTCGCCCTCATTACCACCGGAGCTCAACCACTGGTGTGCGAAGGAGTGTCTGAACCGGTGGACGTTCACGCCTTCCAACCCCGCCTTGGCGGCTCTCCGCTCCACCGCTTGCGCGATCCCGCTCCCGTCCTTCGCCATCGGCCCGGCGTGCCCCAGCCACAGAGCCGGGCTGTCAGCGGCCGGGTAACGAGCTCGTGCACGGACGTATCGATCGAGAGCCTGAGATGTCTTTCGACCGAACGCGCAAGCTCGGACGCGCCCGCCTTTTCCGACGACACGAACCACGTTAAGGGTCCAGTCAATGTCGTCGACCCGTAGACTTGCAAGCTCGCTCCGGCGAACTCCGGCGTCCAGAAAGAGGCGGACTATAGCCATGTCACGGCGATCCTCGAATTCGGTGCCCTCACAGGCACGGTTAAGCCGCCGGAGATGGTCCTCAGATAGCACGGCGGGCGAATCTTCAGGAACCTTTGGCGGCCTCATGTTGGCCATCGGGCTTGACTTGACCTCACCCTCGGCGACGCACCACTTCCAGAACGCCTGTAGGCTGCGATGTCGGTTGTTAGCGGTGGCTGGCTTCCAGTTATCGAGTGTCTGGAGAATGTAAGCTTCTATGTGCTCCCTGGTGATGCTCGAAGCCTGTCGTGGCATCCCCTGAGCTGCGAGGAAGTGGTCCAAAAGGCGCAGGGCTTCCATATACGCCTTGACGGTCATGGGGCTCTTGTTCTCGGCCAGGAGGGTACGTCTGAAGGATTCGGCGAGATCGGTGAGGGTAGGGGCCGCCTGGGTCTGGGACGGCACTTGCCAGAAGCGGAGAATGGAAACGCCCCATCATGGCGATGGGGCGTTCACGTGTCTTCGGAGCGGCTTGGCGTCCCTGACAGGATTCGAACCTGCGACCCGCTGCTTAGAAGGCAGCCGCTCTATCCACTGAGCTACAGGGACGGGGAGGGCCGTTTCTCAGTTTAGCAAGGCGTGGAGAGCGGGTCAAGAATCCTGACGGTCTGTGTAGCCGGTCGTCACCAGGTGGATTGGGAGCGGTCCGCCGATGAGGCGTCGCACGTCTGTGACCCGCAGGTCTCCGATATCGCCACTTGTGGTCACATGCCGCTGAACCACGCTGCCGAGCGGCCTGCCGATCAGTGCCGCGATCAGAGCGGCGCCGATGATCGCCTGCAGGCCCGGTGACCGCCGCCGCCGTCTGCTCGTCAGTAGGCCCGACGCGAATCCACCCACGATGGCGCCAACCGCGATATTGGTTCCGCAGTAGGGTGACACCGCGAGCTCGCGCTGACCGGCCTGCAATCTCCGTACGGCCTCTACGGCCGCCGCAGCCACGTTTCCGGTCGACACCTTGCCAAGTACCAGGAATCCTCCGCTGAGGGCGTTCCCGCCCAAAGGGGGCCTCGCACCCTGCTCCAGCAGGACCGCGATCGTGGCGTGCTCCACTCCGTGGTTATCTCGGATCCGTCTGATCAGCGGCGGTTTCACCGTGCGCCTCGCCTCCGATAGGGTGGGAGACTGCTCGACTCCTCACCCCGTGTCAGAGCCGAGTGTACCAGCCCGAGCGCCCGGAGGTCAACGAAGCCGTAGCTATCGACCTATATTACAACGCTAAAGTTGCGTGGCGATAAATGTTGACCTCGCGGCGATACAGACCCGGGCTGCGTCTCCGGAGCCGTCAAACCACACAGGCCCAGGAGGAGCGACGAATCGCAGGCGCCATCCGGGTCTCCGCCCGGAAGCCGTGGGCTCCAGGAAGGGAACCGACTCTTCGGATGCCGGTACACGAAATGCCCTCGGCCCCTGTGCACCGGCTTCTACAGTCTAGCAAGCCCCGTCCATTGTATAAGACTCATATGGGGTAGACGACTGGCCGGCGTGATAGTAGAAATGCAGAGAAATCGCCAGAATGATACTAGAAAAGGGTTTGAAAAACAATTGACACGGAATATGATGGACGCTAGGATAGCCGTACGGTTAGGCTGCTGAGACGAATTGAGGAGGAGTCTTATGCATAGGAAGACGAAGAAGATGGCGGCGGTAGAAGAGCGGTTCAATCAGCCGCTTGAGAAGATGCTTCCCACCCTGGTGACAGAGAGGGGTCTGTCGGCAACGGCGGAGGAGCTGGGGGTCAGCAAGGCCACACTGGGCTACTGGCTTCTGAAGTTGGGAATCAACGTCCAGAGGATAGCCCTGGCTCCAGGCGAGTCTATAGAGATCAAGAGGGCGAGCTAAGCCCCGGCGCCAAACCGAAGCTGAAGAGCATCTCCCCGGGATTGTGCGGGCGTACCGGATCCGATCCGGCGCACCTGCAGAGTCGCGGGGAGATTTCTTTTTGCGACTGGAGCGGGTAGGGGAAGGAGCTGGGTTCTATCGGGCGCGCTTGACCGCTTCCTCGGCCTCGCGCCTGCGGTCCCGCTCGATCATGACCTGGCGCTTGTCGTACTGACGACGACCTCTGACGAGGGCCACCTCGATCTTCGCCATGTGCCGCTTGACGTACAGCCGGAGGGGGACCAGGGTGAGGCCCCTCTCGGCCACCTGCTTTGACAGACGGGCCATCTGCGACTTGTGAAGGAGGACCTTCCTGGGTCTGGTTGGGTCGTGGTTGCTCACGTTGCCGGCCGAGTACTGGCCTATGTGGGCGTTCATGAGCCACAGCTCGCCGCCCTCCGGCCGGACGTACGCGTCGGCGATGCTGGCCCGGCCCTCCCGCATGGCCTTGATCTCGGTGCCCAGGAGGACCAGGCCCGCTTCCACGGTCTCCAGTACCTCATACTCGAAGCGGGCCTTCCGGTTGACGGCCAGCGTCTTGCCTGCGGTCATGACCCGGGGGATCCACCCGCGGTTCTGGTCACCTCCGATTCGAGCACCTGAATGGCCTTCTCGAGCTGCATTACGTCGGCGTCTCTCGGGTCGCGGGCGACCACCTCGACATCGGGCTCGACGCCCACACCCTGTATCGCCCGGTCCTGTGGCGTGAACCAGCGAGATGTGGTGATCGCGACCCCACCGCCGTTGGTGAGGGACTTGAAGATTCCCGCGACGCCCTTACCGAAGGTGGTCGCGCCGACGATAGTGGCGCGCTCGTGATCCTGAAGGGCTCCCGCCAGGACCTCGCTGGCGCTGGCGCTGAACTGGTTCACAAGCAGCACCATCGGTATCTCCGCTGCGGCGCCACCCCCTCGGACCTTCCAGTTCTTCCGATTGCCGTCCCCGTCGATCTCATAGAGGACCAGCCCGTCCGAGAGGAACTGGCTGGCGACGTCGACCACGGACGTCAGGAGTCCCCCCAGGTTGCCGCGGACGTCGAGTATCAGGCCGTCGGCTCCGTCATCCACCGCGTTCTCGATCATCTTCCCCAGCTCCTCCGCCGTCTGCGGGAAGAAGTTGGTCAGGCGGATGTGGACGAACCTGGCCCCCGGCTCGCTCCTGAGCAGGACGCTTTCCAGAGGGATCTTGCGCCGGCGGACCTCGATGGCCACCGGATCGATCGCTCCGATGTGGAGGATGCCAAGGGTGACGACCGTGCCTTCAGGACCTCGTATCAAGGCAACGGCCTCGGGCAGGGAGAGGCCTTCGATGCTCTCGCCGTTGACGGTCACCACTATGTCGCCCGGCCGCAGGCCGGCACCCTCAGCTGGACCTCCGGGGATCGGGCTGGATATGATCAGCTTTCCGGCCCGGTTCATCTGGACGTGGGCCCCGATCCCTTCGAATCGGCCGAGAAGGATGTCCTGCGTGTCTATCGCGAACGCCTCCGGCGAGACGTAATAGGTGTGGGGATCCTCCACCGCCGCGAGCATCCCCTTGACGGCCGCCTCGGAGAGCGCTGCCGGGTCGAGGTTCCCCTTGTCGACGTGGTGTTTGGTCAGCAGGGTCCAGGCCTCCCAGATCACTGCCAGCTCCTCCGGAACCTCGTCCGGTATTTCGAGGGCCTTCTCGGCCGGGATGACCTCGGTCAAAGAGGAGCCGTCCGCAGACAGGACGCTCCTCGAATCTCCTGCGTCGCCCTGCGACATCGGGGTCGCGGCGGGCTCCTCATCGCCGTTGCCGCATGCCGAGAGCGCCAGCACGCCTGCGATGATCAGCGCAAGAATGAAGAGGGGAGGGTTTCGATTCGGCAAATGTTTCACCTGTGAAATGGGGTTCTATGTATTCTACCTTAGAGCGTCAACGACGGGTCTAACCGCGCGGTATGGCGCGACGGGCGGGCTCGCCGCCGTTACGGCCGGCCCGGATTCGGCTCCGATACACGGACTACGTGCTGGTCCGGGCATCGGTTTCTGCCGGCGTGGGCCGCCGAGCCCTCAGGTACTTCCTTGACGCCGTCGGCTTGCAGAGTATAATCGCGATTGATCCCGAACGTGCCGTCAGGCCGGGCGGACGATGGAGACACCCCCAGACCAGCCAACTCCGGAGAATGCGGTTGACCGCCGAGTCCGGGAACCATGAAAGCCCCACGGGCAAGAGGCGCACCAGGCTGCCACGGCCGTATCCGGTGCATACTCTAAAGGAAGCCCTGCCGATCCCCAGCGCCATCCAGTCGGATAACGCCGGGCTGCCGTTCGACCGGATCCTCCTGGCCGAGGCGCTCGGCACGACCAAGGCCAGCAGTGGCTTCACGATGAAGCTCAACTCGTCGGCCAAGTACGGACTTACCCTTGGAGGATACAGCGACGAGCTGATCGCGCTGACTCCGCTCGGAGAGGCCGTTGTCGCTCCCAGGGACGGCGGCGAGCGCCTCATGGCGACGGTCGAAGCTGCTCTCCATCCCGAGCTCTTCCGGAAGTTCTACGAGCTTTTGGACGGAAGGCGGCTGCCGGAGGAGTCGTACGCCCTCAACATCATCCAGCGCGAGCTGGGGATCCAGCGCGAGCTGTCGGCGGAGTGCCTGAAGATCGTCACGGCAAACGGGCTGCACGCCGGCGTCCTGCGCGAGATCGCCGGGTCGCTGCACGTGAGTATCAACGGCGCTTATCCGCCGGGAGCGGCCCCCACGGACCTCAACGGCGGCCAGACCGAGGCTCTGCCGGCCTCCCGCGCCGAGGAGGGCTATTCGGAGACGGCCGCGGAGGCGGAGCGGACCGAGCGTCCCAGGCTACCCGCAAGTGTTTTCATAGGCCACTGCGGACCCGACGAGGTCGTGAGAACGATCGCGGCGGCGTTCGACGAGCTCGGGATACCATACGAACAAGTCCGATCTAACGGCGATGACTCCGGACCGCTCACAGCCCAGACAGCTGCCGCCATGCGCGAGAGCGCGTCGGCGGTCCTGGTCGTCAACGCCTTGGAGCAGGAATCCGCCGGCGATCGTTCGCGAATGGCGCTGGAGCAGATGCTGTGCCAGCTCGGCGCCGCATACATCCTCTACGGCGAAAGGATCGTGATAGTCCGGGAGCGAAGGTTGGATCTTCCCGCGGAGTTTTCCGGTCTGCGCGCGGTCGAGTTCGACCCGGACCGGCTTGAGGCGCTCGCACTGCCTGTGCTGGGCGAGCTGCAGAGGGCCGGCGCTATCCAGGTGACCGCGAGCCCTTGACCCCCGGAAGACTTACGCCCATACGCTTCTGGCCCGAACCCGGGCATCGGTACGTCTTGTCAGCCTGAAATCTTGGTGGCTGTCATTCTGAACGGAGTGAAGAATCTGGGGAGGCAAAGGGGGCGAGCGATAGCCGTGTGCTACCAGCCCAGCCCCAGATACTTCGTCGTCCTTCCTGCCGGAGGACTTCTCAGCATGACAATTCGACCGCGCTATGTTCAAGGTTCAAGTTGACACATGAAGGCTGACCACCGGCACGTCATGCCAACCGGAAGAACCTGGATGCGATTGAAGGCTGACCACGGGCCGTTATGCCAACATGAAAAACCCGCATGGCGTATTTGACATAACGTGTATAGTGCGAACTATCCGACAGTATGATTTCAGGGAGGGGTGGAGGGCTATCAAGAGACAAGAACGCGGAGTCTGGGGAGGGAAAACGAAATGGCCACCCCTGCCCCAAAGAGGGCCGTCCGGCTTCGGTCGTTAGTTGCGAGGGGTCAGGGGCGCCGCGGACGCCGGAGCGGGGTCCACGAAGGACAGGATGTGGTCGATCTCGAGCAGGAGCCGGTCGAGGCCGGCCCGAGAGACCGCAGAGGTCAGCACCGCTGGATGGACCGGTTCTGAGCCATCCCCGGGCATTCGGGGCTCGCTGAGGGGCTCCGATCGATCGAACTGATCGATCTTGTTAAGCACGAGCAGGCGCGGCTTGTCACCCAGACCCAGCCCGTCGAGTATCCTGTCGACCACATCGACCTGCTCGGCCGCCTTTGGGTGTGAGATGTCGACCACGTGGAGGATGAGAGCGGAGTCCTGCGTCTCCTCCAGCGTCGCTGAGAAGGCCGCAACCAGCTTCGGAGGCAGCTTCTGGATGAAACCGACGGTGTCGGTCAGCAGCAGCGGCATACCGGACGGAAGCACGACCCTGCGCGTGATCGGGTCGAGGGTCGAGAACAGCCTGTCCTCGGCGGCCACGCCCGCACCGGTCAGGGCGTTCAGGAGCGTGCTCTTTCCCGCGTTCGTGTAGCCGACGAGGCTTGCGATCCGCAGACCCTTTTCCTTGCGGCGCGCCCTGTACAGGCTCCTGTGCCGCCGGACGTCCTCGAGAGCCCGCTTCAGCCGCTGAATCCTTCCCCGAACCAGGCGCCGGTCCGTCTCGATCTGGGTTTCGCCCGGACCCCTCGTCCCTATGCCGCCTCCAAGGCGCTCCAGGTGCGACCACTGGCCCGCCAGCCTGGGGAGGAGGTACTCGTGCTGGGCCAGCTCTACCTGGAGGCGGCCCTCCTTGGTCAGGGCGCGCCTGCCGAACACGTCCAGGATGAGGGCGGTGCGGTCGATCACCTTGGCCCCGCCCAGGGCATTCTCGAGGTTTTTCTGCTGGGTGGGGGTCAGCTCGTCGTCGCAGATCACCGTGTCGAAGGCGTCCTCGGCCTGGAGTTGCTTGAGCTCGTCCAGCTTGCCCTTGCCGATGTACGAGCCGGTCGGCGACTTGAGCCGCTGACTTGTGGCGCCCACCACGTCGGCGCCGGCGCTCCGGGCCAGCTCTTCCAGCTCACCGAGCGACTCCTCGGGCGTCCAGTGCCCCGAGCGGCCTCTCACGTCGATTGACACGAGGTAGGCACGCTCTGCCTGGGGTCTGGTCGAAATAGTGCGCCTGGGAATGCTACGAGCCGTCCGGAGCGGGGATCTTCCAGGAGTCGAGCCGTCCGAGACCTCTTTCGATGTCTTCGTCGGAGATGGTCAGCGAGAACCTCACGTAGCCCTCCCCGTACCGGCCATAGCCTGTGCCGGGCGTGACCACGATGTCGCGATCGTCCAGGAGGCGCGCAGTGAAGGTGGCGGAGGTGTATCCGTCCGGGACCCTCGTCCACACGTACAGGCTCGCTCTGGGAGGCTCGGCCGGAAGCCCGATGCGTTTCAGGGTGTCGACCACTCTGTCGCGCCGCCGCTGGTAGATCGAGTTGCGCTCGTCTATCCACTTCTGCGGCGTCCCGAGAGCCTCGATGCCCATGTGCTGGATCGCCTGCGGTACCCCGGAGTCGAGGTTAGACTTCACCACCATCAGGCTCCGGATCATATCGGCGTTGCCGGCCGCCATTCCGATACGCCATCCCGTCATGTTGTAGCTCTTCGACAGCGAATGGAACTCCAGTCCCACGTCGATCGCCCCGTCCGTCTGTAGGAAGCTGGGCGGACGGTACCCGTCGTAGGCGACCTCCGTGTAGCAGGCGTCGTGCATGACCGCAACGTCGTTCCGCCGGGCGAAGTCGACGGCCTTCTCGAAGCACCCCGGATCTGCTACGGCGCCGGTCGGGTTGTTGGGGTAGTTGAGCCACAGCATCTTGGCCCCAGCAGCGACGTCGCCGGGTACGGCGTCCAAGTCGGGCAGCCAGCCGTTCTCCTCGCGCAGAGGCAGCCAGTGGCACTCGCCGCCGGCGAACCAGGTCCCTACCGAGTACACGGGGTAACCTGGGTCGGGCACGAGCGCGAGGTCGCCTGGGTCGATGAAGCAGAGCGCGGCGTGCCCTATCCCCTCCTTGGCTCCGATCAGGGGCAGGACCTCCCGGTCAGGGTCGAGGGAGACGTCGAATCGCCGCCCATACCAGTCGGCGAACGCTCGACGGAGCTCTGGCAGGCCGTCGGTCTCCGGGTAGCAGTGGTTGGGGGTGTCCAGCGACGTCTCGCGGAGCCTTGAGATGACGGGATCGGGGGTGGGCAGATCGGGGTCGCCTATGCCGAAGCTGATCACGTCGGCGCCCTGCGAGCGCTTCTCGGCTATCTTGCGGCTTATCTCCACGAACAGGTACGGCGGGACCCTGTCGATCCTACGCGCGGGCTTCATTCAGCCCCCGTCCGTGAGCCGATCCCAGTGGGCACGCTACCGTCGCCACTCGCCGGCGAAGACCTTCTCGATGGGCCCCTCCAGGACGACGTCGCCGTCCCCGGGCCACCGGACCTTGAGGTCTCCACCGGGCATCGCGATCGCGACCTCGTCGCCCGTGAAGCCGTGTATCCTGGCGATGACGGCCGCCGCGGCGGCCCCCGAGCCGCACGCCATCGTGAGGCCCGATCCCCGCTCCCAGGCCCGGACCCGGAGGGCTCCAGAATCTACGACGTTGACAATCTCGAAGTTGGTCCGGCGCGGAAACATCGGATGGTGCTCGACGAGCGGACCGACCTCGTGCAGGGGCATCCCGTCCACCGGCGCGTCGAAGAAAGCGACGGCGTGCGGGTTGCCCATCGAGACGCAGCTTATCTCGAACGAGTGGCCGTCGACCGCGAGTGGATAGTCCCTGACCACCTCGTGCCCGGGCACGGCGACCGGTATCTCGGCCGCCGCGAAGCTGGGCTCGCCCATCGACACCGTGGCTCCGGTCATGCGGCCGCCTTCCCAGATCGGTGTGACGGCCTTGACGCCGGCCAGCGTCTCCACCATAACGGGCGAGGTGCGCTCCGGGACGATTCCGTTCTCGAAGGCGAATCCCACGAGGCAGCGGATCCCATTGCCGCACATCTCCCCCTCCGACCCGTCGGCGTTGAACATGGTCATCCGCAGGTCGGCATGGTCCGATGGCAGCGCCAGGATGATTCCGTCCCCCCCTACCCCTCTGTGGCGGTCGCTCATGGCGACGGCCAGCGCAGGCCAGTCGCGCGACTGGCCGGACCCGTCGATGAAGACGTAGTCGTTGCCCGCCCCGTGCATCTTACTGAATTTCAGGAAGCCCATACGGTCGCCATTTTAGCATGCGGGCTGGACACGGTCACGGCCGGGGGAACGCTCGGCGTCCCTCTGCAAAGGCCGCGTCGAGCCCGGACGGCGTCGCCTCGAACCACATGATGCGGCGGTCGCTCGGCCGGAACCAGTTGTACTGCTGGCGGACGAAGCGATGTGTCCTGCGCTTGATCCTCGCCGCAGCCTCGTCAATGGACATGTCGCCGGCCAGATGCCGGACGATTTCCCGGTAGCCCAGGCTGGACATCGACGGGAGGTCGGGCGAGAAGCCCCGGTCCAGAAGCGCTTGGACCTCCTGGCCCCACCCCGCTTCGAGCATCCAGTCGACGCGGGCGTCGACGCGCTCGTAGAGGGCTGTCCGCTCCAGGGTGAGCCCGATTATGGACGTTCCCTCGGGTACAGGACTCTTCTCTGGTGCGCCTATCGGCCCAGGAGCGGCGAGCCGCCGGACCTCCAGGGCTCTGATCACTCGCCGGACGTTTCGTGGGTCGATGCGGCCGGCCGCCTGGGGATCGAGGGCCGTCAGCTCCTCGTAGAGAGCCGCGCCACCCTCTTCGCTGACCTTCTGGGCCGTGGCCCGCCGGTGCACCGCGTCGGGCGGCACCTCGGGAAGCCGCCAGTCTTCGAGTAGAGCCCACACATACTGCCCGGTTCCTCCGGCCAGGATCGGCCGCCGTCCCCTATCGCGGATCTGTCGGAGCGCCTCCCTGGCCTGGCTGAGGAAGATCGCGAGGCTGTACTCGCCGTCGGGATCGACAACGTCCACGAGATGGTGCGGCACCCGGGACCGGTCCTCCGGCGTGGGCTTGGCAGTACCGATGTCCATGAACCGGTAGGCCTGCCGGCTGTCGGCGCTGACGATCTCGCCGTCCAGCTCCAGGGCAAGCCTGAGCGCCAGGGCGCTCTTGCCGGTGGCGGTAGGGCCGACGATGGCCAGCAGCGGACTATCCACGGCCGCTTCTCGAAACTATCCGGAGACCGCTCCGGCGGCGTTTCGTACCAGGTCCACGAATCCGCCGGCCTTGAGGCTGGCGCCCCCGACCAGCGCGCCGTTGACGTCTTCCCGCCGGATGAAATCGGCGACGTTGTCGGCCGTCACGCTCCCGCCGTAGAGAATGGGGACGCCCGCGGCCTCGCCGGCGCCGTAAAGCGACGAGACGGTCTGGCGGATGTGGGCCATGACGTCCTGGGCGTCCTGCGGCGAGGCGGCCTTTCCGGTGCCGATAGCCCAGATCGGCTCGTACGCGATGGCCAGAGAATCGAGGTCCGCGACTCCGTCCAATGCGGCTCGGACCTGCCCTTCTACGAAGGCGTCCGCCCTGCCCGCCTCGCGGACGTCGAGACGCTCGCCCACGCACAGGATCGGTCTGAGGCCGGCACCGAGGGCCGCTACGACCTTCCGGTTGATGAATGCGTCGTCCTCGCCCAGCAGGTTGCGACGATCCGAGTGGCCCAGGATCACGAACTCGCACAGGCCGGCCAGCATGGCGGCGGAGACCTCGCCCGTGAAGGCCCCGCCCGCCTCCGGGTGCATGTTCTGGGCGCCCAGGGCGATTCGGGTGCCGTCCACCGCCGAGCCGACCGCAGCCAGGGAGACAAAGGGCGGACAGAGCACAGTCCGCACTCCCCCGACCGCCTGGAGCCCCGCCTTCATCTGCGATACAAGCTCGGTGGCCTCTTCCAGGGTCGTGTTCATCTTCCAGTTGGCGGCTATCAGTGTTTCAGGCATGCAAAGGTTCTCCTGACCGGATCGGTTGCCCCCTCCACGGAGGGGGAGAAATAGGGAATCTGAGGGACACCCTCAGACTCCCGGCAAAGGGGCTTCACCCCTCTGCAATCCCCTCTTTTCCGACTACGTGCCCCCCCAGGCTGTGGGGGAGGCGGGCCATGAGGCTCACGACAGGCTCTGACACTCCCGGCGAAAGGGCTCTGCTCCTCCGCACGCCCGGCGCTTGGCGTCCAGGGCCCTACGGACCGAACTTGCTCAGCTTTCCGGCGTGGGCCATCGCCAGCATCATCACGCTCGTCGCCGGGACGCGGCCGATTGAGCCACCGGCACAGGCCCGCTCGGACAGTGCGGGCACTCCGTCGCCCTCGGTCAGCCGGGAGAGTATCAGCAGGGGGACCGGGTGCCAGCTATGACCGCCGATCGAGGCTGGAGTGGCATGGTCTCCGGCGACAACCAGCACGTCCGGCTCCAGCGCGAGAAGCCGCGGGATACGCGCGTCTAGCTCTTCGAGGGCGGCAAGCTTTGCGTTTAAGTTAGCATCCTCTCCGGCCGCATCGGCGGGCTTGTAGTGGACGAAGAAGTAGTCGTGGCGGTCGAAGCTCTCTTCGAGAGTGTCCAGCTCGTCGTCGAACGTGCCCCCGGTGGCCAGAACCTTCATCCCGACCAGGCTGGCCAGGCCGCGGTACATCGGATACGCGGCGATAGCGGCCGGGTTGAGAGCGTAGTAGTCGCCCATTTGCGGCAGGGCAGGGATCTTCGAGAACCCGCGCAGGAGGACCATGTTGGCCGTATCACGGCCGCTGAGAGCCTTCCGAGCGTCGCTGACGAAGCGATTGACCGCCTCCGCCGTGCGCTTCGACCCTTCGGTCAGCGCCACCGCCTGCAAGGCCGGGACGCCCTCGAGCTGCGGGTCCGTCTCCGATAGGTCGTCGTCCAGGCCGGCGCCCCGCAGAACGAGGACGAAGCGGTGGTCCTTGGCCGGGTAGACCGAGACCTCCAAGCCCTCGACCTCGACCCTGTCGAGCAGGTCGACCACCGGAGCGGCCTCCTCGGTCGGGATGCGCCCTGCCCGGCGGTCTAGCAGTCGGCCATCGGAATCGACCGTGCAAAGATTCCCTCTGGCCGCAACGTCGCCGTCCGACAGTGGCGCACCTATGCCGATAGCTTCGAGGACTCCACGGCCCATCAGATACTTGACCGGGTCGTAGCCGAAGAGGGCCATGTGTCCCGGCCCGCTGCCGGGCGTGACGCCGGGAAGGACGGGGGTCGTCAGTCCGGCCGCGCTTCTGTTTGCCAGCGCGTCCAGATTAGGGAGAGACGCCTGCTCCAGCTCCGACCTGCCGCTCTCCGCGTCCGGTGCGCCGCCGAGTCCGTCCACGACCAGCATCACGATCTTGGACGCCGTGGGTCGGCTGAGCTCCTTCATATAGGGGAAATCGATCACGTCCCTGCTCGTCAGTCCCTGTCGGGCAGCGCGGCCACGCCGGGGAGGATCTTGCCCTCCATGAACTCCAGCGACGCTCCGCCGCCGGTGGATACGTGGGTCATCTCGCCATCCAGGTTGAGCGTTGCCACCGCCTCGGCGGTTGATCCTCCGCCGACGACGGTAGTCGCCTCCGAAAGCCCCGCCAGCGCCTTCGCGATCCGTTCGGTGCCACCGGCGAATGGTTCCCACTCGAACACGCCCATGGGACCGTTCCAGATCACGGTCCTGGCGGGTCGAAGCGCCGACTCGAAGCTCCCGGCCGCCTCGGGCCCGATGTCCATTATGCGCCACCCGTCTGGGACGCCGTCGGAGGCGACCACCCGATGACTCGCTGTCGCCGAGAAGCCGTCGGCCACGACGACGTCGCCCGGGAGGCGGACGTCCACCCCCTTGTCGGCGGCGTCCCGCATGAACTCGGACACCTCGTCGATCTTGGAATCTTCGACCAGCGAGTCGCCCACGGACTTCCCGGCGGCCTTGAAGAATGTCGCCGCCATGCCGCCGCCGACGAGCAGTATGTCCACCTTGCCGGCCAGGTGGCTCAGCACCCCGAGCTTGTCCGAGACCTTGGCGCCGCCCAGGACGGCGACGAATGGTCGCACCGGCGACCGAAGCGCGCCGCCGAGCATATCCAGCTCCCTGGCCATGAGCAGGCCGGCCGCCGACGGCAGCAGGTGGGCGACGCCTTCGGTAGAGGCGTGCGCCCGATGGGCCGCGCCGAACGCGTCGTTCACGAACACCTCCGCCAGCGACGCCAGCGCGGACGCAAAATCCGGATCGTTGCTCTCCTCGCCCGGATCGAACCGGAGATTCTCGAGCATGAGCATGCCGCCGCACGGGAGCGACCGCGCCATCTCTCGGACGCGGTCGCCCGTGCACTCCAGCGACGTCTCGACGGCGTAGTCGGTCAACTGTGACAACCGCACCGCCACCGGCTTCAGGCGCAGCTCCTCCACCACCCTGCCCCCGGGGCGTCCGAGGTGCGACGCCAGCACGATCTTGCACCGCTTGCTGGCAAGATACTTCAGCGTGTCACACGACGCCACGATGCGGCTGTCGTCGGCGATCTCGACCGTGCCCGGCCTAAAGGGGACGTTGTAGTCGACGCGCACGAGCACGGTCTTGCCGGCGAGGTCGACATCCTCAACGGTCTTCTTGGAAATGGTCGCGGCGCTAGGCAAGTAGCGTGTCCGCGAATCTGGAGACTATCTCGAGGCCCGACTCGGAGACATCAGACGCCCGCGCAGCCTGCAGCGCCTCGGCTCGGTTCGTCTCGACCAGCTCGTCGCAGTACTCCCTCGCGCCCAGACCCTCGACCACGCGACGGATCTCCCCGACGTCACCGGGTTCGAGGACCCGCTTGAAGTAGATATCACCCAGCTTGCGCTTCTCCGAGATCGGCGCCTTCTCGAACGCGTAGACGACCGGCAAGAGCTTCTTCTTGTCCAGAATGTTCGAGCTCGGGGGCGTGTCGCCGCTGGGATCGGCGGGCCACAGCTGTCGAACGTCGTTCCGCACCTGAGCGGCCACGCCCAGCCGGGAGCCACACCGGCCAAGGCCATCCACGACAGGCTCGGTGGCGCCCGACACGACTGCCCCGAGCCTCATGGCACCGCCCAGCAGTGCCCCGCTCTTCTTGCCGGCCATGTCGAGGTAGGCGTCCACGGACAGGTCGATGCGCTCCTGCGCCTCCAGGTCCTGGAACCGCCCTTCGCAGAGCTTCAGGCTCGCCTCATCGAGTAGCTGGACCGCCCTGAACGTGACGGATTGAGAGACGCCCCTGTCGAGCAGGCGAAACAGCGCAAGCCGTGCCATCGCGTGCATTCCGTCGCCGGCGTTGATGGCCTGGGCAGGACCCCAGACCCACCAGACCGAGTCCCGGTCGTCGCGCTTCGTGTTGGCGCTCTGGACGTCGTCGTGGATCTGGGTGAAGCTGTGCGCCAGCTCCACCGCGGCCGCGGCCGGAAGGGCCGTTTCGGAATCCCCTCCGGCGGCCGCAGAGGCAAGCAGACACGCTACCCCGTACGCCCTCATCCGGGCGACCGGCGCCAGACGGCCTCCGGTCTGATCCTCCCAGCCCAGGTGATAGGCCATCATCCTGTAGAGAGGCATCTCGCGGCCGGCCATGAAGTCGGTCAGCTCGGCTTCAACCTTCGCGCTCAGCTCGTCCAGTGTCGGGGGAAGCGTCATCGTGGCGGCCTGCGGCCGGACGGCTCTACTGCAGTACCCAGGGCCGCCTCGACGTCTGAGCGGCGTACCGCGCCCTCGCGCAGGATACGGGGTGGACTCACGGTCAGGTCGACAATCGTGGACGGCGCTCCGAGGGCGCCTGACGCGCCGTCCAGTACCAGATCGACGTCCTCCCCGAGCTCTTCCCGGACCTCGGCGGCGGTTGCCAGGGAGGCTCGGCCGGAGCGGTTGGCGCTCGTTCCCGTTATCGGGGCTCCGAGCTCGCGCACGATGGCGCGTGGGACCGCGTGGTCGGGTATTCGAAGGGCCACGGTGAAAGCTCCTCCAGAGACGGCGCCGGGCACGACGGTGGCCTTTCGCAGCACGATCGTCAGCGGGCCCGGCATGAAACGATCGACCAGCGTGTATGCGACCGGAGGCACGTCGATGGCGAACCTCGAGAGATCCGAAGGGTCGGCGATCAGGAGCGGGAGCGCGGCGCGCTCGTCCCTCCCCTTGATACGGAAAACCCGCTCGACGGCCGCTTCGTCCATGGCGTTCGCCGCCAGGGCAAAGAGGGTGTCGGTGGGGACGGCGATAACCCCGCCCGAGGCGAGGGCTTTGACGGCCATCCCGACCTGCTGCCGCTGGTCGCTGTACGGCGGTACGGTGGGCACGGGCGGTTCCATTGAAGGTTGACCACAGTATAGCATAGGTGCTACGTTGAGGGCCCTGAGAAGGACCGCGGTCCGCTCAGCCGGTGCCGGTTCTCGACAGGCCCGTCGCCGTATCCTTTCATCGCCCGCAGGCAGGCCAATCGACATGAGCGCAAGTCCCGAAACGCCGGCGGGAGCCGGCTCCTCCACCAGCCGCCGGGTCGCCACCAGCGACGACCTCGAGGTCTCCGCATATCTCGAGATCGCCAGCGAGAGGACCGGCCAGGAGGATACCACCTCCAGGGTCCAACGGGAGGCCGTCGTCGTCGTCGACTTTGGGTCGCAGTACAGCCGGCTGATAGCTCGCCGGGTCAGGGAGAGCAAGGTCTACTGCGAGATCGTCCCGCACGACACCGAGTGGGAGGCCGTATCCCACCTGGAGCCCAGAGGCGTCATCCTGTCCGGAGGACCCGCCAGCATCTACGACGCGGATGCTCCCATGGCGCCGTCCTGGGTGTTCGACCGCCGGCTGCCCGTCCTCGGGATATGCTACGGGATGCAGGCGATGGCGCATCAGCTCGGAGGCAAGGTCGCCTCCTCCGCCATCCGCGAATACGGCCACGCCGTGCTCCATCAGAACGCGCCCGACGACCGGCTGTTTCGAGGCCTCCCCGCCTCCATGCCCGTATGGATGAGCCACGGCGACAGGATTTTGGAGCCGCCGCCCGGTTTCTCCCCCCTCGCATACACGGACAACTCGCCCATAGCGGCTATGGGCAACGGCGAGAACCTGCTGGGCATCCAGTTCCATCCCGAGGTGGTCCACACCCCCAACGGGAAGGCCCTGATCGAGAACTTCCTGTACAACGTTTGCGGGTGCGGACAGGACTGGACGCCGGGGAACTTCGCGGCCGATGCCGTCAAGGGCATCAGGGACCAGGTCGGCACGGGCAAGGTGATCTGCGCTCTCTCGGGGGGCGTGGACTCCGCGGTTGCGGCGATGCTCGTCCATCAGGCGGTCGGAGACCAGCTCACCTGCATCTTCGTGAACAACGGCCTGATGCGCCGGGAGGAGCCCGAGCGGGTTCGCAACACCTTCGAGAAGTACCTGAAGCTCAACCTGGTCTACAACGACGCCGTGGACGACTTTCTGGGCGCGTTGCAAGGCGTCGTGGACCCGGAGCAGAAGCGGCGGGTCATCGGCGAGGAGTTCATCAGGGTCTTCGATCGGGAGGCCACACGCCTGGGCGAGGTAGACTTCCTGACTCAGGGGACGCTCTACCCGGACGTGATCGAGAGCAAGACGGCGGAGAGCAGGGTCTCCGCCAAGATCAAGACGCACCACAACGTCGGCGGTCTTCCCGAGCACATGCGGCTGCAGCTGGTCGAGCCGCTCAGATACCTGTTCAAGGACGAGGTTCGGGATGTCGGGATCGAGATCGGCCTCCCCGAGGAAATGGTCTACCGGCAGCCCTTCCCGGGTCCCGGTCTGGCCATCCGGATCGTCGGCGAGGTAACGCCGGAGAAGCTCGAGATCCTGCGAAACGCCGACTGGGTTGTCATGGACGAGATCAAGCGCAACGACCTGTATCGCGAGCTGTGGCAGAGCTTCGCGGTGCTCACCAACACCCAGACCGTGGGCGTGACCGGAGACTACCGTACGTACGGCCACGTGATCGCGGTTCGAGCGGTGACCAGCGACGACGCGATGACGGCGGACTGGGCTCGCCTCCCCTACGATGTCCTGGCCAGGATATCCAACCGCATCGCCAACGAGGTGCCCGGCGTGAACCGGGTGGTCTACGACGTCACCAGCAAGCCACCGGGCACGATCGAATGGGAGTAGCCAGCCCGGTTCCTGGGCCCGAGGGTTACTGAAGGTCTCGTGAAAGTACTGGTAGTCGGCGGCGGCGCCCGCGAGCATGCTTTAGCCTGGAAGCTCCGCCAGAGCCCGAGGGTCAGCGACCTCTTTGTGGCGCCCGGTAACGCCGGGACCGCCCGCATCGCCACCAACCTGTCCGTCGGCGCTTCGGACATCGACGACCTGCTCCTTTTCGCCCGGAAGAACGGCGTCGACCTCACCGTGGTCGGACCGGAGGTGCCGCTGGAGGCCGGGATCGCCGACCTCTTCGAGGAGGCCGGTCTGCGCGTATTCGGACCGACCAGGGCCGCCGCACGGGTCGAGACCTCCAAGAGCTTTGCCAAGGACCTGATGCGCGGCGCGGGTGTCCCGACGGCCGCTGCCACGACGTTCACCTCCCTCGCCGAGGCGCTGGAGCACGTCTCGACCGCTCCCGTGCCGATGGTCGTGAAGGCCGACGGACTGGCCGCCGGGAAGGGTGTCGTCGTCGCCCAGACGAGAGACGAGGCCGTCGACGCGCTGCGCGCGCAGATGGAGGAGCGCCGGTTCGGCGAGGCGGGCGACCGTGTCCTGATCGAGGAGTGCCTGGAGGGGCCCGAGATCAGCGTCTTCGGCTTCTCCGACGGAACGTCACTGTCTTCCCTCACCGCCGCCTGCGACTACAAGCGCGCCTGGGACGGCGGCCGTGGACCCAACACAGGGGGGATGGGCAGCTACAGCCCCCCTGCGCGTGCGCTGTGGAACGACGAGATGGAGGACCGGGTTCGGATCGAGATCATGGAGCCTGTGGTCGAGGCGCTCGCCTCACAGGGATCCCCTTACCGGGGCGTCCTCTATGCGGGACTGATGGTCACGGCCGAAGGCCCCAGGGTTCTCGAGTTCAACTGCAGGCTTGGGGACCCCGAGGCTCAGGTGATCCTCCCCAGATTGAAGACAGAACTGCTAGAAGTTATGATTAGGGCCGCCGAGGGCGGCCTTTCGGGGCTGCCTGTCGAGTGGGACCCGGGCTCGTGCGTCGGAGTCGTGGTCGCCTCCGGAGGCTATCCGGACAAGTACGCCACGGGGTATCCTATCGGCGGCCTGGACTCCCTCGACGGTGACACGATCGCGTTTCACGCCGGCACCAGAGAGGGCGCCGGCACGGGTGAGACCATCTCCGACGGTGGCCGGGTCCTCACCGTGGTCGCAAAGGATGCGGCGCTCGCCGCCGCCAGAGCGAAGGCGTACGAGAACGTCGGCCGCATCCGTCTGAAGGACTCTTTCTACCGCAGCGACATCGGAGCACCGGAATGACCGTAGCGCAATCCACCAGCCGAGAGGGGCTAATGCCGCTTGTCGCGATAATGATGGGCAGCAAGTCCGATCAGCCTGCGATGCAGGAGACGGCGGACGTCCTGGAGCAGCTCGACGTCGCCCACGAGACCGTGGTCATGTCGGCTCACAGGACTCCCGAAAGGGTGATGGACTACGCTCAGAGCGCCCGAAGCCGAGGGATAGAGGTCATCATTGCCGGCGCGGGCGGGTCGGCGGCCCTGCCTGGCGTCGTAGCATCCTGGACCACGCTGCCGGTCATCGGCGTTCCGCTGGCGACGAGCGAGCTCAAGGGCGTCGACGCGCTCCACGCCATCGTCCAGATGCCTCCCGGAATCCCCGTGGCATGCGTTGCCGTCGGCGCGTGGGGAGCGCGCAACGCCGCCTTCCTCGCCGCGGAGATCCTCGGTCTCAAGCACGACGAGATCCGGCAGGCCTACGAAGCCTATCGAGGCCGGCTGAGAAGCTAGCCCAACGATCAAAAAAGGGAGCGCAGAGAGGCGTAGCCCCTAACCCGGGAGTCTGAGGGTGTCCCTCAGAACCAACCCCCTCGATCCACGAAGGGAGTGCAGAGGGGCGTAGCCCCAATGCCGGGAGTTTCTTGAGGCGGTGAGGGGTGTCCTCAGAAACAGGCCCGTTCGATCGACAAAGGGAGCGCAGAGGGGCGTAGCCCCAATGCCGGGAGTTTCTTGAGGCGGTGAGGGGTGTCCCTCAGAAACAGGCCCGTTCGATCGACAAAGGGAGCGCAGAGGGGCGTAGCCCCAATGCCGGGAGTTTCTTGAGCCGGTGAGGGGTGTCCTCAGAAACAGGTCCGTTCGATCGACAAAGGGAGCGCAGAGGGGCGTAGCCCCAATGCCGGGAGTTTGAGGGTGTCCCTCAAAAACAATTTCCTTCTCCTTTCCCCCCGGAGGGAGGGGTCCGCCATCAGAATGACAAAGGACTGCGCACGGGACACTTTGAGATAGATCCATGATAGACCGCTACTCCAGACCCCGGATGAAACGGGTCTGGTCTGATGCGAACAAGTACGACAGGTGGCTCCAGGTCGAGCTCGCCGTGGCCGAGGCTTGGACCGAGGAGGGCGTCATCCCCGCGGAGGACATGGCCAAGCTCCGCGGGGCCACGTCCGACTCAGAACTCCGCCAGTCCATCTACGAGCGCACCCGACACGACATGACTGCTTTCATGGAGTCGGTCACCGCGGGGTTGGGGCCCGAGGGGAGGTGGCTCCATCTGGGCCTGACCAGCCACGACGTTTGGGACACCGCAACGTGTCTCCAGCTCGTCGAGGCCGCGGACCTCCTTGCCGAAGAGGTCGCGAGGCTGACCGGGGCCCTCAAGGCGAAGGCGGTCGAGCACAAGGACACGCTCATGATGGGGCGGACCCACGGGGTCCACGCCGAGCCGATCACCCTGGGACTGAAATTCGCCCTCTGGTGGGACGAGATGCGGCGCAACGCCCATCGACTCGCCGAGGCTCGGTCGGCCATCTCCGTCGGCAAGATCTCCGGCCCGGTCGGTACTCACGCCTCGGTACCGCCGTCCATCGAAGAGAGGGTGTGCAGCCGCCTGGGCCTCTGCCCTGCCCCGGTCTCGAACCAGATCGTCCAGAGGGACCGCCACGCGCAGTTCGTCTCCACGCTGGCCCTCATCGCGGCGTCTCTGGAAAAGTTCGCCACGGAGATCCGCGGGCTGCAGCGGACCGAGATCCGCGAGGTGGAAGAACCCTTCGCCGCGGGCCAGAAGGGATCGTCCTCGATGCCGCACAAGCGGAATCCGGAGCTGACCGAGCGCGTCTGCGGCCTCGCTCGGCTCATCAGGGGCCACGCGGTGACGGCGCTGGAGAACGTCGCACTGTGGGGCGAGAGAGACATCAGCCACTCGTCCGCCGAGAGGGTCATCCTGCCCGACTCCTGCCTGGCCCTGGACTACAGCCTGGACCTGCTCACAGGGGTGATCGGCGGGCTCAGAATCTACCCGAAGCGGATGGTGGAGAACCTGGAGTCCAGCCGAGGACTGGTCTTCTCACAGCGCGTCCTGCTGGCGCTGATCGAGCGCGGTATGAGCCGGGAGGCCGCCTACGACGTGGTCCAGCGAAACGCGATGAGGAGCTGGGACGAGTGCGAAGACTTCCGCGATCTGATCAGGGGCGAGCCCGAAGCCGCCGATCGGCTCTCGGCGGCCGAACTCGATGAGCTGTTCGACTACGCCTACTTCGTCCGGTACGTCGACCACGTCTACCGGCGCGTCGGGCTGGCGTAGTGTTGAATATGGAGTGTGCAGGTCCCGACAAGTCGGGATTGCCGGGAGTCTGAGGGTGTCCCTCAGATGTCTGTTCTGCCCCGCTCCTGACCAGGATGGCTACTTGTCTGTGGTGAGGCCGACCTACAACATGTACAACGCCGGTTGAAGGAGTCGAAGAAGTGACGACAGTGCGAGAGACGGACCTCCCAAACCTTATCTACAGGGGGAAGGTTCGGGACACCTACGGCATGGAAGACGGCCACCTGCTGATGGTGGCCACGGACCGCATCTCCGCCTTCGACGTCGTGCTGCCGACGGGAATACCCGAGAAGGGCGCGGTGCTCTGCCAGATCTCCGCCTTCTGGTTCGAGCGCACCGGCGGTATCGTACCGAACCACCTGGTCTCTCTCGCGTCTGGACGGCCGGACCTGGGGATTACCCCTGAGATCGGGCGGAGGGCTATGGTCGTACGTAGGGCTGAGAGGATCGACGTCGAGTGCATCGTTCGGGGATATATCACCGGCTCGGCCTGGGCCGAGTACAGAAAACACGGCACGGTGTCGGAACTGCCGGTGAAGGCCGGGCTCGTCGAGGGCGACAGATTCCCCGAGCCGCTCTTCACACCCACCACCAAGGCCGAGACGGGCCACGACGAGAGCATGACCATCGACGAGATGATCGACATGCTGGGCAAGGATCTGACAGCTCGCCTCGCCGACATCTCGATCGAGGTGTACTCACTTGCACGAGACCTCGCCCTCGAGAAGGGAATTATCATAGCGGACACTAAGATGGAGTTCGGCTTCATCGACGGCGAGCTCAACCTGATCGACGAGCTGCTGACCCCCGACTCAAGCAGGTTCTGGGACGCGTCGGGATACGCTCCGGGCAAGTCTCTCCCGAACTTCGACAAGCAGTTCGTGAGGGATTGGCTGAACGATCAGGGATGGGACCACGAGCCGCCGGCGCCGGCGCTTCCCCCGGACGTCGTCGACAAGACCCGACAGCGCTATATCGACGCCTATGAGATGTTGACGGGGAGAGCCCTGGCCTAGCACAATTGACTGAAGCACGAGGACTGGAGGGCGGATGACTTCAAAGGATCGTCGGGCCTCGGCGAAGCTGACCCCGACGCAGTCGAGGGCTGCGCGGCGCGCTCGCCGGCACAAACGAAAGCGGATCCTGCGCACTGCCGCGTTCGGCGTTGTCGGGATCTTCGCCCTCCTGTTTATCGTCGCGCTGTTCGCTCCGGGACTGCCCATATCCATCGGAGGCGGGGGCGGTCCCGATGGGCCCGGCGAGAGGTTCGCCGACGAGGGCCAGACCCATATCAACCCTGGTGACGATCACCCGGCGTACAGCTCGGTTCCGGCCACCTCCGGATGGCACTACGACCAGCCATTCGCACCCTCGCCCTGGGGAGTGTTCACCCAGTCCTTGGAAGACGAGGTGCTGGTGCACAACCTGGAGCACGGCGGGGTGGTCGTGAACTACAACTGCCCCGACGGGTGCCCGGTGCTCGTCTCGCAGCTCTCCGAGCTTCTTTCACCTTACGGCAAGTACGTCCTGAGCCCCTACCCGGGCATGGACGCCACGATCGCCCTCAGGGCATGGACCTTCCTTGACAAGTTCGACGAGTTCGACGAGGAGCGGATCCTCGCATTCGTGGATGCCCACATGAGCTCGCCCAACGCTCCCGAGGCGTTCGCACAGTAGTGCCGCTGTTCCTGGCCAGGGTGTACGTCGTCCTCAAGCCTACGGTGAGCGACCCGCAGGGAAAGACCATCGCCGCCGGCCTGCGGCAGATGGACTTCGCCTCGGTGCGAAGCGTTCGAGCGGGCAAGTACATGGAGATCCGCCTGGACGGGGCGAGCGAGGAGGAGGCCGGCCGGACGGTCGACGCTATGTGCGCGAAGCTCCTCGCCAACCCGGTCATCGAGGAGTACCACTACGACCTCGAGCGGGTGTCCGAGCCCTGACCCGTCGGTTTCCCGCCAAGCTGCCCCTGATCCTCTGTCCGACGGCGCTGACCTCCCTTTGTATCCCTTCCTGGACACACCCACGACCCCCTAGTCTCGGCGCCGATTCCCATGCCAAATGTCCTAGAGAGCTTTACCGGAGCTTCACCAGAACTTTGCCCCAAAGTACGAGTCTATAGGAACGCCGCCCCTGCCCGAAGGTACCATCAAGCTGTTCTAGGGAAAACAAATCGAGCAGGAGGAACACACAAGATGGTATGGTTGAAATCGTGCCCCAGGTGCAGCGCAGGAGACCTTATCCTCGAAGACGGTCGCGAGGAGTGCTCAGTCAAGTGCGTCCAGTGCGGCTATGTGAAGTACGTGGACAACCCGGCCCAGGCCGCAACGGCGATGAAGAGTCTGGCGCTCTCGCTAGAGCTCACGGCCAGGCTTGCATAGCAGGATGATGAAGTACGGGGTGTGGAGAGGGGCGCAGCCCTATGCCGGGAGTTTGAGGGTGTCCCTCAGATATGATTTCTTTCCCCCTTCCTGGCCAGGAAGGGGGCCAGGGGGATGGTCGAGACGGTCTTTCAACACCCTGGTAGCACCCCTGAGGCGTTGAACCCGCGACTGAGTCCATAGGGGGGGCGTGGTCGCCCTACCCTATGGACCCCTTGGTCGACGGGACCTCACCGGAGCGCCGCTCGTCGATCGCGACGGCCGCTCTCAGTCCACGGGCGAGGCTCTTGAAGACGGCCTCGGCCTTGTGGTGGTTGTTCGACCCGGCCAGAACCGATACGTTCAGGTTGAACGCGCCCTCGCGGGCCAGCGACTCCAGGAAGTGGCGCACCAGGTCCGCGGGCAGCCCGCCCATGTCGCTGTCCGTCAGCCTGGTATCGACGACCGCGTAGCCCCTTCCACCGAAGTCGACGACCGTCCGGGCCAGAGCCTCGTCCAACGGGACGTACGAGTGGCCGGTCCGCACGATCCCTCGCGCGTCGCCGACCGCCTCTTTCAGGGCACGCCCCAGCACGATGCCGACATCCTCTACCAGGTGGTGCCAGCCGACCTCGACGTCTCCCCTCGCGGAGATCTTCAAGTCGATCAGGCCATGGCGGGAGAGCTGAGCCAGCAGGTGGTCGAACATTCCGTTCCCGGTGTCGACCTCATACTGTCCCCGCCCGTCGAGGTTCAGCTCGACGGAGATCTCCGTCTCCGCAGTGCTGCGTGTCAGCTTCGCGGTTCGCTGCGTCAAGCTCTTCGTCGTCTCCCAACTCTTTCAGCATAGTCTAACACCAGATCGGGAGCATAAGCCGAGAAACCTACCCCCTCTGAATCTCCCCCTGCGAGGACGCAGCCAGGACGCAGGCCCTACCACCACTCCTAGACCAGCTCTCTCAGCGCAGCGACAAGGACATCGGTGTGGTCTGACGTCCCGACGCTTATCCTGAAGCAGTCCCGCAGGCGCTCGGACGGGAAGTTGCGGACGAAGATGCCGCGGGCGGCGAGGCCGTCGTACACCTCCTGCGCCCGGCCGGGCGCGAGCTGACACAACACGAAGTTCCCGCTCGACGGCCATGGCGTGAGGCCGGGTATGGCCTGGAGTAGCTCGAACATCCGGTCACGCTCGGCGACGATCTTTTTGACGGTCTTCAGCAGGGTGTCGGCGTCCTCCAGGGACGCGATCAGAGCGGCCTCGGAAGCGACGCTCACGTTGTAGGGCGACTTCACGTCGACGATGTGCTTCACCACGCTCGGACTCATGATCCCGTATCCGACCCGGAGTCCGGCAAGTCCGGCCCACTTGCTCATGGACCGCAGCACCACCAGGTTCTCGTGCTCAGGAACCATGCCGGCCGCCGTCTGGCCGCAGAACTCGTAGTAGGCCTCGTCGACCACCACCACGAGCCCTGTCTCCAGCAGCGACCTCACCTGGGCCTCGGAGGCCAGGTTCCCGGTAGGGTTGTTGGGGGAGCTGATGAAGATGATCTTGGTCTTCGAGTCGATGGCCTCCCTGACGGCGTCGATGTCGATCTCGAACAGCTCGTCCCTGGGGACCAGGCGAACCTCGGCGTCGGCGACGCGGGCGCAGAAGCCGTACATCGCGAACGTCGGATCGAAGTCGAGAATCACGTCCCCAGGCGAGATGAAGAGTCTGAACAGCAGGTCGATCAGCTCGTCGCTGCCTGCTCCGACGATAAGGCTCTCAGGCTCCAGTCCGGTGTACCTGGCGAGGGCGCTCCTCATGCCGCGCTGCAGCGGATCGGGGTAGATGTGGAACGCCGTCCTGGCCACCGCCTCGGCGACCTTCGGCGAGCCCCCGTGCGGATTCTCGTTCCCGTTGAGCTTGATGACGCGGTCCGCCGGGATGCCCGCCCGCTCGGCAAGCAGCTCGGGCGGATCGACTGGGTCGTAGGTCCTGATGTTGGTGAGATGTGGCCGTATCAGCTTGTCGATCCCGTTGGCGCTCACGGCTCTATCCTCCATCTTCCTGACTCTTGAGTAGCTCGATACGAACCTCCGCAGCCTCGGCGTGACCCGTCAGACCCTCCGCCTTCGCGATAGAAGACGCCGCGCCTGACAGCGAAGCGGAGGTCGAGTCGTCCAGCGCGACGATGGGGCTTACCTTGACGAACGAGTGCGTGCCCAATCCGGAGCCGAACCGGGCGGTTCCGCCGGTCGGCATCACGTGGCTAGGACCCGCGACATAGTCACCCAGAACCTCGTGGGAGAACTCGCCGACGAAGACGGCCCCTGCGTTCCTAACGGCGCCGATCCTGGACCACGGGTCGGCCACCATCAGCGACAGGTGCTCCGGCGCAAACTCGTTTGCCAGATCCATCGCCTCGTCCAGGGTGTCCACGACGACTATGCGGCCGCGCTCCTCGATCGAGGTCCGCGCTATCTCCTGCCGGTCCATTCGCTCGAGCCTGACACCCACCTCCTTGTCGACGGCCCGGGCGAGGTGGTCCGAGGTCGTGAGGAGAACCGGGGTTGCGAGCGGGTCGTGCTCCGCCTGCGCCAGGAGGTCCGCGGCGCACAGCGTCGGGTTGGCGGAGTCGTCGGCGATCACCAGTGTCTCGGTCGGTCCGTACAGGCCGTCGATACCCACGTCGCCGTACACGTGCTTTTTCGCCAGGGTGACGAAGACGTTTCCCGGACCGCAGATCATGTCGACCCTCGGTACCGTTTCGGTACCGTAGGCCATGGCCGCGATCGCCTGCGCCCCCCCGACCGCGAAGACGCGGTCCACGCCTGCTATGGACGCCGCGGCGAGGACCGCCGGATGCGGCCTGCCGCCGTCCTTGCCCGGCGTGCACATGACGATCTCGCCAACCCCGGCCACTCGGGCCGGAATGGCGGTCATCAGGGCCGTCGACGGGTAGACGGCCGTTCCGCCCGGGACGTAGATCCCCACGCGGTCCACCGGATTGACGAGCTGACCGTAGCCCCGGGCGAAGTCGATCCACCCCCGGGATAGCGAGGCCTCATGGAAGGCGCGGATACGCTCCCCTGCGGTCTCCAGCGCCTCGAGCAAATCGGCCCGAACCGCGTGAGCGGCGGCTTCGACGTCGTCTCGAGAAACCTCGATCCGATCGAGGGCCGAGCCGTCCAGCCGGCGAGCCAGGTCCCTCAACGCCTCGTCCCCGCGCTCGCGCACATCTTCGACGATCAGCGCTACAACCTCGGACGGGGTCATGCGCCTGCCGAAGACCTCCTCGGTCCGCCGATCGACGCTGGGGGGTACGCTGTTCAGGTCCAGGCCCCTGCCGTTGCACAGGGACTCCCTGGCCTCCGCCGTCCCGCGAACTATCCTCATTTGAGATAGTCTCCGACGGCCTGGACCAGCCTCTCCGTCGCCTGCTCTCTGTAGTCGTCGACGCACCCATCGGGTATCTGCTCGAAGAGTCTATTGAGGCTTTCCGGCATCGCTCTCAGAAACTCGTCGGCCACCTGATGGGCGGGGTGTTGGTCGTCCCCGTTCGCGACTCGTCCGGCCATGAAACGCAGGCGCTCCCAGTTGAAGTCGCGCGCCACGAACCCGGCTACCCACTGCTGCCAGGCCGCGAGCGTGTCGGGCGGGATGAACCCGATCTCGAGCTCGCCCGTCGCCTGCGCCAGCAGCGGCAGGGTCGTGTCCACTACGCTGCGGGACTGCCGGTCGATCTCCATCTGTGCGGCCCGGTCCATCACCTTGCCGTAGACCTCATCCTCGAACACCTTGGAGTTTCCGAAATAGGGGCGGTACATCTTGGTGATCCAGAGCTCGTCCGCGACGATGTGCGTCACGTACCCGGCCATGAACGCCCTCGTCGGCCCGTCGAGCCCCGCACCCGGCAGCAGGTGAGGATTGGCATCGAACAGGCCCCTCACCCCGTCCCCGACGATGTCGAAGCTCAGCGGGGCGAAGTGGTACTCTTCCCGGCTCCGATGGGTCATGGCCCTGATGTCAGGAGACGTAGATCCGAGAACGTAGTAGCCCAGGTTGTCGTCCAGGGCCCGTATGCCCAGGCGTTGAGCGGCGCGATAGGCCAGGTCTATGTGCGTGGGGAGGTTCGGCATGGACCCGCCTCAGCTGGTTCCGGTCAGCCTGGAGTGTGCGTCGCAGCTCGAGTGAAACACGTAGTTAGGCTGCGAGACGGTGATGCTGCTGCCACCGATCTTGCGCAGCCGATCGACGACCCCGAGCAGCTTGCCTTTCTCGACCACGATGGTCACAGCGTACCATCCTGTTCCGTCCCGCGTGTAGACCTTGGACATCGTCGGACCGCGCAGTCCGGAGGTCTCCTCGTGGTCCAGCACGTAGCCCGCCACCTCTTCGGCATCCTCGCCCTTCATGTTGGCGGTTACGCTGTAGACCTCCAGGGACCCCATGTGCGCCTCTATCAGATCGACCAGGGACCGGGCGACGTCGAGCTTGGACGGGTCCGAGGTGAGAATGGCTCGATTGGCGATTAGACACGCCTCGGACGTCAGGATCGAGCCACCCTGGATCGTCTTGAGACGGTTCTCCCTGAGCGTCGTGCCGGTCGAGGATATGTCGGCGATAACGTCGGCGAAGCCCATCGCGGGCGCAGCCTCGAGAGAGCCGCTGGACTCTACCAGGGAGAAGTAGCTGACCCCGCCCCGGAGGAGGAATCGCTCCACCAGCCTGGGCGACTTGGTAGCGATCCGCAGGTCCCTGCCCTCGTCCCGGAACTCGACGGACAGGTCCGTGACGTCGGCGAGTGAGGTGACGTCGACCCAGGAGTCGGGGACCCCGAGCACCAGCTCGCAGTGGCCGAATCCGAGCTTATCGATCACGACTCCGGAGTCGCCGGCGTCTCGCTGCATCTCGAGGAAGCGATCCAGCCCGACGATCCCAACGTCCGCGCTCCCCTCCTCGACCTTGCGGGGGATGTCGCTGGCTCGCTGGAACAGCACCGTCGTGTCTCGGAGGGCCGGCATCTCGGCGGTGTACCGCCGCAGGTTCGGTCTGAGGACGCCGATCCCGCACGCGCGCAGGAACAGCAGCGTCGACTCATAGAGCGCGCCGTCGCTGGGAATCGCTAGACGGAGCACTGTAGTCCCTTCACGTGGCCGCCTCCACCACCTGGTCGAGTCCGTAGGCGAAGCCCAGGGCCGGGACATCGCCGCCGCCGAGGGCTTTCACTAGGCCGTCGTATCTGCCTCCTCCGCCCAGGACCGTCGTCCCGGAAGAGGAGCGGGCTACGATCTCGAACGTCACGCCGGAGTAGTAGGCGATCCCACGCGCCAGGCCAAAGTCGACGACAAGGTCGTCGTCGGGTACCCCACGTTCGGACAGAGCGGACGCAAGGCGCTCCATCTCGTCGAACGACTCCTCCTGGAGGTAGAGGTCAGACGCGATGCTCCTGGCCTGAGCGAGGGTGTCGGCCGGATGACCCTCGATCGGGGCCAGCCTCTCGACGACGGCGAGGGCGTCGGCCAGCCTCGCCCGCTCGTCGGACGACTCGGCCTTGCGGACGAGACGGGCAACGATCTGGTCCGGGGTGCGCCTACCGGTGGAGCCCGTCGCCGCTTCGCCCAGGGCTCCCTGGAGAATCTCCCGGATCGCCGCGGGCGACGATTCCTCCGAGGCCGGTTCGAGCCCGTTGTCGCCGGACTTCCGCAGCAGCCCCACCGCCTCGGCCTGCTCGATCAGCGACCGGTTATTCGTTTGGCCGCCCTTTATCGCGCTGACGTTTCCGATCACGAATCGTCGTGCCCGGTCCGACAGTCCGGAGGCTTCGACCAGGCGGTTGAGGACGCCCAGGTGGCCCAGGCGCAGCTGGAGGCCGGCGACCCCCACCTCCTTGAGCCCGGCCCAGGCAAGGTGAACGAGCTCCGCGTCGGCCTCTGCTCCCGCCGCGCCGATTACCTCGGCGCCGACCTGGGTGAACTGCCGATAGCCGCCGGTGGAGGCGGGCTCGTAGCGGAAGACGGGCCCGCTGTACTGCCATCGCACGGGCAGGGTCAGGCTCTTCCGCCGCTCGGCGAAGTACCGGATAACGGACGAGGTGAACTCGGGGCGGAGGCTGACTCTGTGGCCCCCGGGGTCGGTGAACGTGTAGAGGCGGCCGGCAAGCTCTCCGCCGGACTTCCGGACGAACAGCTCCGTCTCCTCGATCACCGGCGTGTCGATCGAGCCGAACCCGTGCTCGATGAACAGGGCGGTGAGCCGCTCAGCTGTTTCCTTCAGGCGTTCGTGAGTGCGCTCATCTACGTCGCGCACTCCGGGGAGCCGCTGAATTCGCGGTGCGTCCGACATCATGGGGCCATTCTACAATAGCGGGCCCCACGCCCACAACGCGGATTCAGGCCATGGTAGACGGGCTCTGGGCCCGAGGGGTGTGCAGAAGAGCGAAGCGCCTCGCCTACCTTTCCGTGGGAGTGGGGTCGGGTTCGAACCTCAGAGGGGGACGCGCGCGAACGCAGTTGCCGGCGCGTGGCCCCTTCCCATCCCACGCCAAGCGAGGCAGCAGGGGGTTCCAAAGGGGGCTATGCCCCCTTTGCGGGGTTGGGGTGCCCCCAAACTTCAGGGTGGGTGGGCGGGAAAGAGATGGCACCCAGGGTGGGGCACTTGCAACCGCCGCTCGCGGTGTCAATGCGAAGCGTCGCCGGCAGCGATCCTATGGGTGCCGTCCACCGCGGGACGCTCAAAAAGATGGGTGCTGACGGGAGGTCCGAAATCCGTACAAGTACTTGACGCCGTATTGTCGATAATACATACTTTGGAGGGATTTGTGGCTACCAGGGAGGCTCCCCTAGAGTTGTATCGCCGAGAGCTCCTCAAAGGCAGCACTGAGACGCTCCTTCTCTCGCTTCTTGCGACCGAGTCGATGTATGGCTACCAGCTGGTGAGAGAGATGGACAAACGGAGCAGTGGCTACTTCCGCTTCAAGGAAGGCACGCTCTACCCCGCCCTTCATCGCCTGGAGCGCGAGGGTCTCGTTCAAGGGGAGTGGGGCGAATCCCCGAACGGGCAGAGCAGGCGCTACTACCGCGTGACCCCCAAAGGCCACCACCGGCTGGAATCGATGCTGGAGGAGTGGCAGCTGTTCACCAACGCCGTCAACCTGGTCGCCCAGAGCAGAACCACCTAGCAGAATCATGATCTCCCCCCTTCCGGGCGAGGAAGGGAGCGAGGGGGATGGTCGAAAGGGTTCCTTTGAGGCCCTAATAGACGTTTGAGGTCCGGCTGGACATGGCGTCTCCGAGTAACGGGTATCTCTCTAATCTCGGCCGGGAGCTGCACCTGGCGGCTCCCCAGTCGGCCGAGATTCTTTCCGAGCTGGAAGGGCACATCGAGGACCGCGTCCACGAGCTCGAGGCGAAGGGCGTCGCGCCCGCCGATGCGCTTTCCAGGACGCTCCGAGAGCTGGGCGCGTCGCGCAGCATCGCCCGGCAGCTCTACGAGGTTCATAGCCGGGGCACCTGGTACCACACCGCTCTCGCCGCCCTCCCTCACCTGCTACTTTCAGGCGTATTCGCCCTCTCTTTGTGGGCAAGCCCCGGTTGGGTGATCGCCCTCCTGCTGCTGGCGCTCGGTGTCAGCTTCTTCGGCTGGAAGCGGGGCCGGCCCAACTGGACATACCCCTGGCTGGGATACTGGCTCGTCGCCCCGATCATGTCCTGGGGGCTGGCGATGAGCGCCGTGGGATACGGCGCGTGGGGGGTGGTGACACAGGGCGCGCTGCCTCTTGGCCTGCCCATCTATATCGCTTCGTTCGTCTACTTCGCTCTGTCGCTCTGGATCGTCGTCAGGGTCGTCTCCAAGGTGGCCCGGCGAGACTGGGTGATGGCCTCTCTGACACTCCTTCCGGTACCCTTCCTCGCGTATTGGTTCTTCTTCTTCTACGACCGGCCGGACGTCCTCCCTGGTGGTGGACAGGCCGCTCAGGAGTTTGGAAGCAGCGGCGCGGTCGTTTTCCTGGTGCTCGCCATAGCGACGGCGATCTTCTTCCGGGTCGGGCGGCGCGTGCTCAGAGCGGCGCTTCTGGTGATCACCGCACCGTCGGTGGTGGTGCTGGCGTGGCTCAGCTTCCAGGGCGGGCCCGGATTCATCGCGGCGTTCGCCTTCTCCGTTCTGGCGCTGATCGTGCTGCTGATGCCGGCGTTTCTCCACAAGCCCCGTAGGGGCGAGGAGATGTCGGCACCCTCCAGCAATACGGGTTGATCCAGCGCGCCGTGTCCCTCCGCCAGCTCAAGAACGCCCGAACCTGAGTCGGCCGACTTGCCGACCGGCCCCTCCGTAGCGATCGTAGCGGACAGCGCGGCCGCCTTGCCCCCGGAGCTTACCGGCGACTCCAGGATCGACATCGTCCCCATGCAGTACACGTTCGGCGACGAGACCTACCTGGACGGCCGGGACCTCGACCCCACCAGCTTCTACCGTATGCTGAAGGAGGCGCCCGTCCTGCCGACCACGTCGGCTCCGTCGCCGGCGAGCTACCTCGAAGCCTTCCAGAGGGCGGCGAGCCGCGGCCGATCCGTGGTCTGCCTGACCGTTGCCTCCCAGTTCAGCTCGTCCCACGACTCGGCCATGGCAGCGGCCCGAGAGGCGGAGGGGTTGCCCGGCGCCACGCCGATCGTCGTCCTGGACACCGAGAGCGCGGCAGGAGGCGAGGGCCTGGTCGTCGTGGAGGCCTGGAGGGCCGCAAATCGAGGACTGGGGCTGGACGAGGTCGTCGGCGCGGCCCGATCCGTGATCCCCAGGGTCAAGCTGTTCGCGTTCCTGGACACCCTGTTCTTCCTGTGGAGGGGGGGGCGAGTGCACAGGCTGGCATACGCCGGCTCGTCGCTCCTCAAGATCAAGCCCCTGCTCGAGATGACCCGGGGGCAGGTCCGAGGCGTCGGCAGGCCCAGAACGGCCTCAAGGGCTGAAGAACGGCTGCTGACGCTGATGCGCCGGGAGGTGGGCGAGGCCAGGGTGCACGCTACAGTCATCCACGCCGACTCGGCCGAGGCAGCGGAGCGTCTACGGGACCGGGTCGCGTCGGAGTTCACCTGCGACGATCTCTTCGTAAGCGAGTTCTCGCCCGTGATGGGCACCCACACCGGACCCGGACTCCTCGGAGTCGCCTTCTGGGCCTAACAGGGTGCTGAAAAACGTTTCAACCGTTTCCACGCCCCCCTTTTGGTAACAAGAGGGGGAAGATTTGGCATCTGAGGGACACCCTCAGACTCCCAACAAAGGGGCTTCGCCCCTCTGCACTCCTCACTCTTCATCAGCCTGCAAGAGCCCATAGTCCGTGTCCTAGAGACCCTCCATCGCCTCGTCGGCGGCCACCAACGTCTGCTCGACGTCTGCCTCGGTGTGGACGGCCGACACGAACCACGTGCCCCTGTCGGTGACCCTGACGCCGCGCTCGAGCATCCCCTGCCGAAACCGGGCGTACGTCTCGCGGTCGGTGCTCTCGACGTGCGACCTGTAGTCTGTGATCTCTGACGCGTCCGAGAAGGCCATGCAGAAGACCGGACCATACCCCTGCACCAGGGCGTTGAGCTCGTGCTTTCGCGCGGTCTCGCGCAGCCCGTCCATCAGGGTCTGTCCGGTGGCATAGAGATGGCGGTAGACCGCTCCGCCGTCCTCGGTCAGCCGGCGCAGCGAGGCCTCCGCGGCGGCCATCACCATCACGTTGCTGTTGTAGGTCCCGGCGTGCATCGCCGTCCCCTCCTCGAGCTGCCCCATTACCTCGCGCTTGCCGGCCAGCATCGAGATCGGGAAGCCGCCGGCCATTGCCTTGGCGAAGGTGGAGAGATCCGGGGTGACGCCGAGAAGCCCCTGGGCGCCGCCCGGCGCCAGGCGAAAGCCGGTGATCACCTCGTCGAAGATCAGCACGATCCCCCACTGATCGCACAGCTTCCGCATCTCCTCCAAGTAACCCGTCCTCGGTGCGATGCAGTTGGAGTTGCACATGATGGGCTCGGTGATGATCGCCGCGACCTCCTTGCCCTGGCCATCCAGCGTCGCGCGCAGGACGTCGATGTCGTTCCATGGCAGCACGACGACCTCGCCGGCGCTCCCCGGGGACTGGCCGGCAGAGCCCGGAACGGCCTCGGGTGCGTCGTACGCTCCGGCTGCCTCCATCGACGGAGCCGTGCTGTATAGCACGCTGTCGAGCCAGCCGTGGTAGTGGCCCTCGAACTTGATGAACTTGCCGCGGCCGGTGTACGCCCGCGCGAGGCGAAGGGCGGCGTGCACAACCTCGGACCCGGAGCTGCCGAAGCGGATCAGCTCGGCGCTCGCCACCATCTCCTGGACCGTCTCGGCGACCCGGACCTCCAGTTCGTGCTGGCCGCCGAAAGTTTGGCCCTGCCGGGTCGCGTCGGCTACCGCGTCGAGCAGGAACCGGGGCGAGTGGCCGAAGATCGCGGGTCCCTGCCCGATCACGTAGTCGATGTACTCGTTGCCGTCGACGTCGTACAGCCGCGACCCCTCCCCGCGCTCGAAGAACAGCGGGAGTGGCTGCTCGCTGATCCTGACCTGGCTTGAGACCCCGCCGGCAAGGACCCTCTTGGCCCTCTCGTAGAGCTCGCGGTTCCTGTCGAGTTTCATGGCCCTGACCTCCGGTGCTGAAGTGTCCGGAGGACCATTATACGCAGAAGCCTGCAAGCAATGGACAGGAGAAGCCGGCCGCGTCATCCTTGACCGGCCGCCGCAAATGATGTACAACCCGGCCTGGAACCCCACCGAAGGAGAGTTTCGAGAGATGGCAGACGAGCTTCCCGTAGGAAAGGTGCAGACCGTTCTCGGCCCGGTAGACCCCTCCGAGCTTGGGGTCACGCTTACGCACGAACACCTGCTCATCAACCTGGGCGCCCTCAAGGAGGAGCCGGAAGAGGCCACTGCGTGGGAGCTGTACCACAGCCCGCTCGAAGGCCAGACCCTGGCGTTCGTCCGGAGTCAGGGCCTGTTCAACGCCGACAACGCCAGGCTGACCAGCGTCGACACCGCGATCGAAGAGGCGATGCTATACAAGCAGTTCGGAGGCGACACGCTGGTGGATGCCACCAGCATAGGGATCGCCAGGGACCCGGTGGGGCTGGTGCGGATCTCCCGAGCGACTGGGGTGAAGGTGGTCATGGGGGCGTCGCACTACGTCGCCCCGGCCCATCCGCCGGACATGGACAGCCGCAGCGAAGACGAGATCATGGACAGGATCGTCCGAGACGTGACCGAGGGCGTCGACAGGACTAGGATCCGGTCGGGAATCATCGGCGAGGTTGGGTGCTCATGGCCCCTCGACGACAACGAACGAAAGGTCCTCCGAGCCTCGGGGCGGGCCCAGCGACTGACCGGAGCCCCGCTGCTCATTCACCCCGGAAGAGACGAGAACGCCCCGCTCGAGATCGTCGAGGTGCTCACGGAGGTCGGTGCTGACATCGGTCACACGATAATCGGACACCTGGACCGGACCGTCTTCCGGCGGGGTACCCTGAAGAAGCTGGCGGAGACCGGCTGCTACCTGGAGTGGGACCTGTTCGGATGGGAGCAGTCCTTCTACTACCCGGCGCCGGACAAGATCGCCATGCCCGGCGACGTCAAGCGGATGGACGACATCGCCTGGATCGCGTCCCAGGGATACGGCGAGAAGATCGTTGTCGCCCACGACATCTGCAGCAAGCACCGGCTCGTCAAGTACGGGGGCCACGGCTACTTCTACCTTCTGGCCCACATCGTGCCGCGCATGCGCCAGAAAGGGTTCTCCGACGAGCTGATCGAGAATCTCTTCAAGAAGAACCCGGCGTCGGCGCTGACCTTCGCGGAGCCCGCGAGCGCCTGAGGCTGGGCGCGTCCGCCGCGCTACCGCTCTACCGGGTTCGCCACCCCGTCCCCCTCGTAGACCAGCGTGTCCGGACGGTAGATCTGCCACGAGAACCAGAACTGGGCCCGATGGACGATCGGCGTCAGGACCGATCCCTCCAGCGGGCCGGACGTGGCCCGACCCAGCAGACTCCAAGTGCTCCCGGTCTCCCGGTCGGCGATCTCCCCGTCCTCCCGGGCGAAGAAGCTCAGCCTCTTCCCGTCGACGTTGGGGTCGAAGACGCCGATCGAACCGACGTCCCTGCCGGTCCAGATGTCGGGCGTGCTGAACATCGACGCGGTCCCCTTCTTGAGGAAGACGACGAGGTCCTGCCCGGACAGCGTGAAATGGACGACCGGCTCGACCACCAGGACTGAGAACGGGACGGCGAGTGCCTCGTCGCCCAGCTCGATCGCCGCGACGCGCTCCATGGCGGGCAGCCCGAAGTACGGCGGACCCTGGTACATGACCGGCCGGCCCCCGGCCTCGTAGCCGGCGTAGGGCGACAGGCCGTAGAGCCGCTGGGCGCCGGTATCCCTGCTGAGGACCAGACCATCTGGATGAGCATCCTTGAAGTCCAGCCAGGAGACGATGGCATTGGGCAGTATCTCCAGTCGCTGCCCGGTCATCTCTCCGACGATCGCCTCTCCGGAGAACTCCTGCCACCAGGACTCGGTCTGCCGGTCGTACATCACCAGGTTGCTGAAATGCAGGAAACCGGTCGTACCGAAGTCGAGGACCTCCCCGTTCACCGTCCGCCTAAACACGAAGGCGGTGTTGCACAGCGGTCAAAACGTTATCGTGACCGGCTCGCCTCCCACCACGTCGTTGACGATCTCGTGCCAGACCAAAATCTGGAGCGGGTAAGCACGGACATCGCCGTCAATAGAGACCACTTGGACCGGCTCGTTGTCACGGATCCACTCGTCGGCCTCCTCCACCGACACGAACTTCGGGTCGTCGATCGGCGGAATCCCGTCTCTGATCGGACCTCCGCCCAGGACCCTGGTCAGGTCTATGTTGTGGATATGGAAATCGGTGTTCGGCCAGCCGCTGATGGGAAACCGGACTCTCGCCAGAATCTCGGATAGCTCCGAGTCGCTGATGGCTCGCGGGTCTGGTGGCGTCGCAGGCTCAGGCGTCGGGGTGGCGGTGGGATTCACCGTGGGGAACGGAGTCGGGAATGAGGTCGGGAGTGCCGTCGGGTCGGGTGCCGCCGTGGCCTCGGAGGCGGCGGTCGTCGCCGTGGGAGAAGCGGGCACGGGCGTTGTCGGAGCCTGGGTGGGACTGGCCGGCTCATCGCGCACGTCTAGATTCTCCGGGGTCGGAGAGCCGACCGACACCTCTGACGGCAGATCCGGCGGGGGCGTGGCCGTCGGCACGACCTCGGAAGCGCACGCGACCGTGGCGACCGCGAGGACGGCCAAGACCGATCCGAATCCTGCTCGCCCCGACAGCCCCAAACCCCATCGCCTCCGCATACACTGCGCGGCTGGGTACGGGCAAGCCGCGTCCTACGCTATATACGAGATGCGATCCTCCGCGGATCGGTTCGATCGGCGGCTAGCGGATCATGAGGTTGTCGACCTCCGAGTAGTGGATGAGCTCGTTCAGCCTGGGCTCCCAAACCTCGAACTTGGCCCGGATTGCGGCGTCCTCACCCAGCTTGCTCATCTCGGCGTCGATGTCTCCGAAGCTCTCGACCTCCCACTCCATCACGACCCGGTCGGACCGGCCGCTCTGAAAATCCGTGAGGAGCCGGGTCTTGATCTTGCCCGATCCCATCAGGCTTTCGCCTTCCTTGAGGTGCTCGACGAGGGAATCCGCCTTCCCGATCTTGGCGTAGAAAACCCGGCGATGGACGAACGACATTTCTGAAACCTCCAGCTTACAGAGATCGGGCCATCCTAACACAAAGGCGAGGCCCGGGGCTCGACTTCAGGAAACGACCTCGAAACGCTCGGACTCCGGCGGCCTGAACCATAGCTCGCCCGCTCCTGCCATCGCCGCGGTCCGCTCCGGGCTCGCACGCCATACATCGTAGATCTCGTTGCTGTCCCAGACGACGAGTGTCGTGATCTTGGCGGGGTCGCCGAGCGAGATCAGCGTCTGGCGGCTGACGAAGCCGGGCGCCCTGCTCTGCGCCAGCCCGTTGCCGTCCAGGAGCCTCCGCGCCTCCTCGACCTTCATCTCCTTGGCCCAGTGGTGGGTGAGAACGCCGATCATCATGCACCTCCTGCGTTTCTTCCAAGGGTATGGGCCGTTAGACCGCCCTCTGCACCCGCGAGCGTAGCCGGCGGACCCACCCGCGGAGCATCCCGTTCGATCCGGCGACCGGCACCGATGCCGACATCATCCGATAGACCCACCCGCGGCTCACCCTGGCCGTCTGGGACGGGTCGAGCCACTCGTCGTTTCGCGCCAGCCGTTCCAGAGTTGCCAGTCCGATCAGTATCGGCCACAGGGCCGCGAGCCGAAGACGGCGGCAGCGCCGCGGGATCGCGAGGAGATAGCTCTCGGCTGCCTGGAAGTGGTCGAGCGCCGTCGCTATGCCCTCGACCAGGACGGGGCGAGCTCTGTGCGCGGCCAGGGGGTCGAGAAGCTCGTGCGGGTCGACGCCGTGACGCGCGAGATGATCCGCCGGCAGATAGCAGCGCCCTAGCCGCAGGTCCCGCGGCACGTCTCGCAGGACGTTGGTCATCTGCAACGCCTTGCCGAACCTGACGCCCAGCTCCGACATGTGATCGAGGTTCCACCTCCCGAGGGCGGGGATGTGGGCCACCGTGATGCCGGTCCAGAACTCGCCGACGCATCCCGCCACGAGGTAGGTGTACCGGTCCAGCTCGTCCGAGCTCTTCAGAGCGACCACATCGCCGGACTCCTCTGCTGGAAACGTCCTCAGGTCGATCTCCATCCCGCTGGTCAGGGTGCGGACGACCGAGCGCACCCGGCTGCGGTCGGACTCCGCCAGGCGTTCCAGGACCGCCAGGGTGGTCGGAAAGCGATCCAGTAGCTGGCGCTCCAGGGGCGAGCATTTGAGGCCGGACATCGACCGCCCGACGCTCTCGATCGCGTCGGCCGCCGCGGGACCCTCTATCTGTTCCCTGAGCCGCAGCAGCAGCTCCAGGCGATCGGCCGGTGCGCATGACCTGGCGTCGGCAACGGTATCCGCGGTGCGCGCCAGCAGGTAGGCGAGCCCGACCGGCTCGCGCAGCGACGCGGGCAGGACCCGAAGCGTAAGGTAGAACGCCCGGGATACACCCCGCAGAACGGTCGTGAGCAGGAACTCACGATCCGTCCGAGAGGTTTCCTGAAACTTCCGTGATCTGCCGGGCCCCGAGGCGTTTTGAAGATGGACCATCTTGGTGTGGCCGTAATCCCTGGACAGGCGCGGCGCAGCGCTACGCCGCCGATCCGGGCATCATAGCATAGGGTCGACCGGGACCTGGACACCGCGAAGGGAGCGGAGGCCGTGGTGCGCTGGGAACGAGGGTTAGGACACCGTCGCGAGAGCCGACCGCTTTCTGGCAAGTTCGGTCGCTTGTCTGTACCCAAGAGCGGTAAGCTTGAAGCCGGCAGACCTATCTCCGTCGACCAACCGGAGTTGATGGACGCGCCGAATGGCGTTCGACACCGTGGGGGCCTTGTATCGATCCATGTCCTTGCGCAGCTGCGAGCTGGAAGCTCTCTCTGGGTAGTAGTGCGCAAGGAGGAGTAGAATCTCTTCGTTCGCGGTTTCGGCCGCAAGGACGAGCCTCCTGTGCCCAAAGTCCTCGACTAGAGGGTCCACGGGCAGCTGGATGAACCGGATCAGGTAATCTGCAGTGGCGACGTCGCTCTGAAGGGCGTGCCTGAAAATCTCAGTCAGGATCCATTGAGTGGCGGCATACAAGTATCGGAGGTCACCAACGTTGGGGTCCACGTCTCCCTTGTGGGCGATGTTCCGCTTGTTCCTCAAGGTGTACATCCCTCGTGCGATGCGAGCGACCCCGAGCTTAAGGTCAGCTGCTAGCCTAGTGGGTCGCGATTCGAGCTGCTTGAGGTAGTTGTCGACCTTTGGGGCGGCATCCCACTTGCCTACGTCCAGCCATTGCAGGACCTGAACCAGCGTCTCGACGAATTTCCCCGGCGAAGCTCTGCCCAGGGTCTCTGTTACGACATCGGTCTTGAGAGTCAGGAAGTCGTCCAATAGATCCTGGGCAAGCGTTTCTGGTAAGGCCAGCCTTAGCCCGTGGAGCACGTCATCTGCGGTCGAAGCGCTCCGGCTCATGAGTCCCTTGCCTTGTCGTTTTGAAGGACGCTTACGATCCATGAGGCGCCGGTTCTCGTGAGCGCCCATGCCCGCTGACCATCCTTCCGATTTTCGGCCGCCATCAATAGGCCGAGCTTACGACCGGTGGCCATTGCCACGTCCCGGGGGAAGTTCTGAGGTCGAGACAACCCCGCCTGACCGAAGCTGTCACGTATGTCCGACTGGGTTACTAACGGCTCACCGCGATGCTCACGATGGAAGTAGGCCACTGCTGCGAACCGCTGCGGGTTTCCGCGTGGCTCGGGCTTTAGGGAGCCGTAGAACTCGCTGAAAGTGATGCCTGGGGACCGGAAATTAGTGGTCGCGCTGGGATCTTTGACATCCCGGCGCAATCCAGGTGACGGCCCCAGTCGGGCCCTCAATAGAATCTTGAAGGCCTCCATGCGGTATGGCTCAGGTACACGATCGATCTCCTGTGTTAGATCGTGTGCGATCTTCACGTCGTCCATTAGTCGCTCCCAGGGAGAAGTTCCTTCACGGCCTCTATAGCGTAGTTCGGGATCAAGTACTTACCTTTCACCGCCTGGACCAGCCGCTCCTTCTTGAGCTGGAAGAGCTGTCCTCTTAGTGGCCCCCCCTTCAAACCCAGCACCGGTTCCATCTCTTTGGGCCCCGTGGCCTCCGTGTCGATGAGCCCCATTGCCTTGGCCGCTTTTCGGCCCAGAAGGAGGAGGAGAATCTGCATCTTCTTGGTTAGCTTGGCTGACCTCGCACTGAAGCGTACATCGCCCGACACCTTATCTATCTGCACGAGGCCGACGAGGACGGTTGCCAACATAGCTCTATCAAGTTCTTCGCCGCTAACAAGGATCCTGTTCAAAGGGTCGGTCATGAATCTAAGCGCCTCCAAACGTTAGTATACCGTAACAAGACCAACGGGTCCAGCAATTTTGTGTCGCAGCCAGCCGAACCCCTTCTCTAGAGACCGGCTTGCCTGGACGTACTCAGCAAGTATCCGAGCGTTTATTGACGCTTCGCCGCTCCGGGAGAATGAGTGGTACGAGGCGGTCAAAGCTGGAACCCGGACCTTAGTCGCGATACGGACCCGATGAGGAGCCGAGGTACAGGCCCCGAGGAGAACGTGGGGTTTAGGGGGGACGGAGGGAGAGAGCGATACGGTGCGGACGACTCCACTGAATGTCCGAAACGATTCGATACGGTCAGGCACCTAACTCCTGGCAGAGTGCCACGACCTCGTCGATGCTGGGGATCTCCCACTGCTGCCAGCCGATGTGGGCGTAACGGACTAGTCCGTCCCTGTCGACGACGAACAGCGCGGGCCGCTGGCCCAGGGACGCGACCGTGCTCTCGACGTCGTAGCTGGCGTATGCCTGGTGGTCAGGGTCCGCCAGACACGGGAACGGCACCCCATGGGACCGGGCAAAGCTCGCCGTTTTCTCAAGTCCTGCCGGGGCGATCGCCAGCACCTCCGCGCCGGTGTCGACCAGATCGTCGTACCGCTCCGTCAACTGACGGAGGTGCCTTCGGCAGAATGGTCAGCCAAACCCGCGGAGGAACACCAGCACCACGGCGCGGCGGCCTGCGTAGTCCTCCAGCGAGACGCAGTCACCGCCGGCGGCGGGGAGTGTCAGCGCCGGCGCGCGGGAGCCGACCGGCACCCGTCTGCTCTGGATCGGCATTTCCTAAATCCTCGTCGCTGATCGGTAAGAAACGTCCTGCGCCGCCGCCCGAAAACTACTGAAATCGATTCAAGTATACTCACGACAGGGGTACTTATCTTCTGCGGCGGATCGCGTGAGCACAGCACCAGACCAACTTCGGGTACTTGTCATCGCCGGCGATCCGCTGACGCGGACCGGGCTCGCCACGCTTCTGTCGGATCAGCCCGGTTGCAGCGTCGTGGGTCAGCTCGACGGGGTGCCGGACATCTCGGCCGAGCTAGATGTCTACAGACCCGACGTGATCGTCTGGGACCTGGGCCCCGACCCCGGACCTGCCCTGGATCGCCTGGTCGACCTGCCGGACGGCTCGCCTCCGGTCGTCGCCCTGGTTTCTGACGGCAGCCACGTGAGCCGGGCGTGGGTCGCGGGCGCCATCGGAATCTTTCCGAGGACGGTCGAAATGGGGATGCTGGCGGGAGCGCTGATGGCCGTCGCCCGCGGCGTCGTCACGATCGACCCCGAGCTGGCCGCGCTCATGCTCGCACGGCAGGACAGTGGCCCAACGGCGTCCACAGGCGTCCTGACCCCGCGAGAGCTCGACGTGCTGCGCCAGGTGGCCGAGGGACTCCCCAACAAGTCTATCGCTCAGAGGCTGGGGATCAGCGAGCACACCGTAAAATTCCACCTCAACGCCCTGATGGCGAAACTCGGCGTCCAGAGCCGGACCGAGGCTGTGATCCAGGCGACCCGCATGGGCCTCATCCGCCTCTGACGGTTGCAGCGGCGACGGAGGTTCCAGCCCGAGGGGGTTCAAGGGGGCTCGGCCCCCTTGCGGGGTTGGGCGTGTCCCCCACCTTACGGGCGGGCTGGTGGGACAGATCACCTTTGAGGTGGCCAATCGCGCCACTCCTAACCACTCCTAGCCATTCTTCCAGGACACCACCTAACCGGACGGCCGATTCGTGCTGCCTTGGACCTGAGTATGCTGGTCTCACCGGATCGCCCCCAGGGGCGGCGCCAAGAAGCCAATCAATCATCGCAGGAGGATGGAAAATGGCGGATACACTATCGGATCTTTCGAGCTCGCTCGCGTCTGCTGTCACGGCGGCAGGGGCCGGAGTTGCCAGGGTCGATGCGAGGCAGCGGATGCCGGCCAGCGGCGCCGTATGGTCCGCTGACGGCGTTATCGTCACGTCGCACCACGTGGTGGAGCGGGACGAGAACATTCAGGTCGGCGTCCCGGACGGAGACGCCGTGCCGGCCGCGCTCGTAGGACGCGACCCGACCACCGATCTGGCGGTCCTGAAGGCCGAGGCCAGCGGACTGAGTCCTGTAGACTGGGCCCCGGCTGATGCTTTGAGCGTGGGGCACCTGGTGCTGGCGCTCGGACGGCCCGGCCGCACAGTACAGGCGACGCTCGGAATAGCCAGCGCCGTCGGCAAGAGCTGGCGTACGCCCCTCGGCGGCCGCGTGGACACGTACCTGCAGACCGACGTAGCCATGTATCCCGGCTTCTCCGGAGGACCGCTGGTCGATGCCTCAGGTCGAGCAGTCGGAATCAACACCACGGGCATTCTTCGTGGGATCTCGCTGACGATACCGGGGCCCACTGTGCGAAGGGTCGTCGAGGCTCTGCTGTCCCACGGTCGTATCAAGCGTGGGTACATCGGCGTGAGCGCTCAGATCGCTCGACTGCCCTCGGGACTGGCGGAGGGCCTGGGCCAGGAGACCGGCCTCCTGCTCGTCGCCGTCGAGCCTGACAGCCCCGCGGAGCGCGCCGGGCTGATGCTCGGTGACACCCTGGTCTCTATCGAGGATCGGCCGGTTCGTCATCTCGACGATCTCGTAGCCCTCCTGAGTGAGGACCTCATCGGCAAGGACGTGCCCACGAACCTGGTCCGCGCCGGCAAGCAACACACGATCGGCGTCAAGATCGGCGAGCGGACGTCCTAGTCCCTGAATGGGAGCGGGGGAAAAGAAGGACTGTGCAGATCCCGACAAGTCGGGATTGCCGGGAGTCTGAGGGTGTCCCTCAGATAACTCCTCCCCCCATCCGGGGGGAGGGACAGACGCCGAACAGACACCGCGGCGTCCATTAGGAGGTAGCAATGTCGTCGTTTGTTCAGAGCCTCAACGGAGACCTGGCTTCTGTCATTGAGGCCGCGCAACGAAGCCTGGTCCAGGTTCACGACGGCCGGCGCGGAGCCGGGTCGGGGCTGATCTGGAGCCCAGACGGGCTGATAATCACAAACGCGCACGTCGTCTCTGGGCGCTCGGCTCCAGAGGTGACGTTACCAGACGGTACGACGGTGCCCGCTAGGATCGTGGGGAGCGACCCCGGTCTTGACCTGGCGGCCCTCTCCGTCGATGCCGGCGGCCTGGAAAGCCTCACTCGCGGCAGCTCCAGGGACCTCCTTCCGGGGGAGCTGGTCATCGCCGTCGGTCATCCGTGGGGTGTGAACGGCGCGGCCACTGCGGGCGTGATGATTGCCACGGGAGCCGGGCTCCCAGACACTCCTGAGTCCGACCGGGAGTGGATCGCTGCCAGCCTCAAGCTCAGGCCCGGCCACTCCGGCGGACCGCTGATCGACGCAGAGGGGCGGCTCGTCGGCATCAACACGATGATCACGGGTCCGAGCGTCGGCTTGGCGGTTCCGATCCACGTTGTGGAGGGGTTCGTGTCGCGCGTTTCGCCTGTCGCGGCCGCCGCTGCCGGGGCTGTCTAGCCTGGCCGCAGACCCATCCACGGGCACCACAAGAAGAGGGGGCGGTCCGGCTATCCGGACCGCCCCCTACCATTTCGGCACTGTCGCCTGAGGGTTCGCTCTTAGAGCATCACCTGGCGGTCGTGTCTGACGACTGCCCGGTAGTCCCTCCTGGCCTCGTCGATGGTCGGCCCGCCCGAGGCGAAGCCGCGCCTGGCGTAGACGGAGCTGTAGTACCTCTCCATCCCGCTGTCGCCTACAGCGCTGAATATCCGGTCGATGAGCCTATGAACCATTGTCCCCTCCTGGGATTACTCGCCTGCTTCCCGGCAGGCTACTTGGTTTGTCTCGCAACCCAATTATCTGCCAGGCCGTATATCATGTCTAGACGTAGTCCATGATAGATAGTATTGTCTGAGATGATATATCTTCAGGAGGCTTCCACGTGGAACTGAGAGAGCTCAAGAGCTTTACCGTTGCCGCCAGGCTGCGCAGCATCTCCAAGGCCGCAGACGAGCTGGGGCTCGTGCAGCCAACGGTGTCGATGCACATCAAGAAGCTGGAGGCCGAGCTCGGGATGGTCCTGTTCGATCGCGTGACCCGGCCGATTCAGCTCACTCTCGCCGGGTCCACCCTCGCGGAGATGGCCGTACCGTTGGTCGAAGGTATCGAGACGCTGAGGGCCAGGACCACGCAAATGGAGGAGGACGGTCCCGTATCAGTCGGGGCGGTATCGGACATCATTCCTCACGCCCTGATCAGCGTCGTCCGGGAGTTCCGCCAGAGGCATCCGCACGCCCATCTCCGCATCAGGTCCGCGGACACGGGCGACGTGATCCGGATGGTTGCCGAGGGCGAGGTCGACCTGGGCATAGTATCGAGGCCCGAGAGGAGCGCCGAGTTCGACTTCGAGGGCCTGTTCGGATACGAGCGCGTCGTGCTCGCGCCCCTGGGTCACCCCCTGCTCGCCGCGCCTCTCACGTCGCTGGACCAGATCGCGGAGTGGCCCCTCATCATGATGAGGCGCGGTACGCACACGAGGTTCCTGTTGGAGTCCGAGCTGGAGCGCCGGGGGGTGTCCTACGACATCATCGTCGAGCTGGACAACATGGACATGATCAAGCGCTACGTCGCGCTGGGGATGGGCATCTCCGTTGGACCGCGCCTGGCCATTGAGCCCGAGGACGAGCGCGAGCTGGGCATCCTCAGTCTCTCCCACCTTCTGCCGACCGAGCAGGCGGGAGTCGTCACCCTCCGCGGCAAGATCATCTCGACCCCGGCCATGCGGTTCATCGGGGTGATGAAGGACGTGTTCGCTACCGGGTCTGGTGGGTGAGCGGCAGAGGCTTCAAAGGGGGCGGACGGGAACGAGCGCACCCCAAGGGGGAGGATGCCCCCGCAATGGGCGGTTGAGCCAAATCGCGCCGGGTGGGGTGCGCCGCGCCTACAGCGGCTTGCCGTCGATCCGCATGCGGAGGTAGTCCTGGAACTTGGCCTCCAGCTCGGGCTTCTCGAGAAAGTATCCGCGCCGGGCCGTCGTCAGGCTGGTGCTCGAACGCTGCTCCACCCCGCGCTGCACCATGCAGTAGTGGAGAGCCTGGACGACTGTGATGACGCCCAGCGGATGGAGGTGCTCGTCGATGGCCCGCGATATCTGCTGGGTCATCCGCTCCTGGATCTGGAGCCGCCTGGAGAACAGCTCCACCACTCGGGAGAGCTTCGACAGGCCCGTTATGACCCGGCTCTCCGGGTTGGGGATGTATGCGACGTGAACCACGCCTCTGAACGGCGCCATGTGGTGCTCGCACGTCGACGTAAACTCGATGTTCTCCACAATGATCATGTCGTCCGAGCCGGCGGGATAGTCGTCCTCGTCTAGCTGGAAGATCACCTTCAGGTGCTGCTCCGGGTCGCCGTCGGTTCCCTCGGTATAGGTCAGCAGGGCGTCCGCCCAGCGCTCCGGCGTCCGGCCAAGGCCCTCTCTCCCCGGGTCTTCGCCGAGGAGCGCCAATACCTCCCGCAGAAGTGGCTTCAGCTGCTCTTTCCTCTGTTCCCTGTGTTCGCTGTTCAACCTATCCTCGACGTGCCGGGATGGCGTACCGTGCCTGGTCCGTGACGCCCGCGGACGCGAAGGCCTGTTGCCTCTCGTAGCACTTGTTGCAGTCGCCGCAGTGACCTCCGGCGGGGGCCAAGCATGTCAGAGTGAGGTGCAACGGCAGATGGGTATTCTTTCGCACTAGCTCCCCCTTACTCAGGCCGCGGTAGGGAGCTACAACCGCGATCGGACGCGCCAGCCCCCGAGTCAGCAAATCCGACATCTCCTCGAAGAACTCCGGCGTGCCGTCGGGGAAAGGATTTGCGTCCAGCGTCGCTATCGCGATCGTGGAAACGGAGTTCACGCTGCACCACGTTCCCGCGAGCGCGGTCAGAAGGATATTGCGTCCCGGGAGGTACACGGTTTCGTCCGGATCCAACAGAGTAGGGCGTCCCACGCTCGTGACGCTCCAGTGATCTCCATACACCGGCCCCATCGGGAGTTCGAGGACGGTCACCGGCCGGACGCTCGGAGAATCGAGCGCCGCCACGAACGCGGTCAGCGCCGAAAACTCCTCATCCTCCCAGGCGAGCCCGGAGCGAACGTAGAGCGGGTGGACGTCAGCCCGCGACGCCATGTCAGCCAGGAGAACCGAGCTGTCGAGACCGCCGCTGGCGAGCACCGCGACCCTCTCCAAGGTTATGCCTCTCTGTATGTGGTGTAGCTCGACGGGGTCTCCCAGAGCCGCACCTCGGACACCTTGAGGCCCTGCGCACGGGATTGCTCGTAGATGTGCCTGGAGATGTTCTCCGCTGTCGGATTGTCGTCCATCAGGTACACGGGCTCTTCCATCTCTATGAGCACCGGCACGACGGGATCGTCCCGGCACAGCACCATCCGGTGGTCGAGGTTGGCATCGACCCACCCCTTCACCACGTCCCGCACGCGGCTGAAGTCCACGACCATTCCCATGTCGTCGAGAGTGCCGGACTCGACGTCCACCTCGAGGAGCCCGTTGTGCCCGTGCAGGTAACGGCATTTCCCGCGGTGGTTGAGCAGCCGGTGCCCGTAGCAGAAGTCGATGGCCTTGGTGATCCTGTGGAGCGGCAAGGGTCTCCCTCGATCAGGCGTTTCCGGGTCCGGCGAGGTGTCTCCCGGAGTCGATCCGGATTGTCTCGCCCGTGATCGTCTCGCTCTTCAGCAGCGCGACGATCATCTCGGCGATCTCGTCGGCAGACGACTCCCGGCGGAGCGGTGCGAGGTCCAGCACTCCGGTTTGCCAGTCCTCCTCCGAGATCTCGGGTGGGCGCGCGGTCGGGCCGGGAGCTATCGCGTTCACCAGGATGCCGCTGGGCGCCAGCTCCATCGCGAAAGCCCGCGTCATGAAATCGATGGACGCCTTGGCGGTCAGGTACGGCAGGTAATCTCTGTACGGGGTCTCCTTCGCTGCCCAGTCGGTGAACAGCACGACGTGTCCTCGGGTCGGGCCGGGGTTGCTCATCATGTGCCGGGCCGCATGGAGGGCCACCAGGTAGCTCCCCTTGGCCGTGGTCATTGACGCGTCCCAGGCCTTGCCGTCCATTGACGCGAGCGGGTTCCGGGGGAAGCCCGAGGCCAGGTTCACGACGAACGACAGCTCGCCAAGCTGGCCGGCCGCCGTGGCCACCATCCGCTGCACATCCTCGTCGACTCTCACATCGCCCTGGACGAGGCAAGCCCGGTCGACCATCGGAGACACCGCCTGGTACAGCCGCTCGGCTTCATCCCGGGAAGAGCGGTAAGCGATAGCCAGGTGGACCCGCTCCTCGGCGAGCCTTCGTGCCACCCTCTCCCCCACCCGTTTGGTTCCCAGCAGAAGGGCTCCCCTTCCGGCCAGGGTCAGCATAAGGTCCTCCAGGCGACGGCTACCGCCTCGCAAGCGGAACGGCCCAATCTTATCACGGCAGCGTTGCCCCCAGAAGGTAGGATGTCGAGCGGCGCAATCCGGGTCGGACACTGGCGCGGCCCAACTCGATTTGCTACTATTCCGCCAACCTCCGACCCGCGAGACGACGATGGCCAGCCCGACATCGCCCTGGTACGAGACCTTCTTCGCCGACGACTACCTGAACGTCTACGGGGACGTCCTGGCGTCGCGGTCCGCGGAATCGGAGGCCGCCTTCGCGGAGCGCGCCCTGGAGCTGTCGCCGGGAGACACGGTCCTGGACCTGTGCTGCGGACCGGGCAGGCACGCCCTGCTGTTCGCAAAGCGCGGGATGCGGGTCTTCGGTCAGGACCTCAACGCCGACTACCTGGAGACGGCCCGGCGCGGCGCGGCGGCGGCGGGTGTGAGCCTCGAGCTGGTCAGGCGCGACATGCGCGACATCCCGTTCGAGGACACGTTCGACGGCATCGTCAACATGTTCACCGCCTTTGGCTATCTGGAATCGGAGGAGCAGGACATGAAGGTTCTGGGCCAGGCGTCGAGGGCGCTGAAGCCGGGCGGGCGCCTGCTCATCGACATGGTCAACCGGGAGTGGGTCGTCTCCAACTACATCCAGAACGAGTGGCATTCCGGCGAGGACGGGACGCTCTACGTCGAGCGCCGGGAGCTCGACCTGGTCACGAGCCGCAACCGGGTCTCGTTCACCATCGTGTCGCCGGACGGCGCGCGCCGTGGCTCCGACGGCATCAACGTCCGGCTGTATACCCTCACGGAGATGATCGCGATGCTCCGGCGCGCCGGCCTGGATTTCGTCCGGGCCTTCGGCGGGTACGACGACGAGACCTACTCTGTGCTCACCCGCCGCATGATCGTCGTCGCCCTCAAGCCCGAATAATTTCACGAAGGGTGTGGAGCGTGGCGCAGCCGCCGCGAGTGCGAGAGCCGGTCCCAACCCCGAAGGGTGCCCAGAAGGGAAACCCGCCGACTACGGCGGACGGTCTGGTAGAATCGAGCGAGCCGTTCCAGCGCGCTCAGCGCTGCGGAGCGCTGCGGTAGGAGGCTTCATATGAAAGCAGCGGTCTACGAGGGCAAGCAACGATTCGATGTCCGGGAGGTACCGACCCCGGACGTCGGGCCGGGTCAGATCCTCGTCCGGGTCGGCAACAGTGCGATCTGCGGTACAGACGTCCATGGGTTCCAGGCCGACGTCGTCCCGCCCGGGTCCATCATGGGCCACGAGTTCAGCGGCACCGTCGCTCAGCTCGGAGAGGGTGTCACCGGTTGGACCGTGGGGGATCGGCTGACCGGTGGGGGCGGCAGTCCGCCGCCGGGTGTCTCCGGCGAGTTCTTCTCGGACCCACGACTCAACTTCCGAACCCATGGCTGGCAGAGCCAGCCGGCGTGGGCCCGGGCGTATGCCGAGTACGTCCAGATGGAGGCTTGGCAGCCGGTCCCGATTCCGGACGGCCTGAGCGATGTGTCGGCCGCGATGGGTGAGCCGTGCGCGGCTGCCGTCCACGCCGTCAGACGGTCGCGGCTGAAGATCGGGAACTCCGTAGGCGTGATCGGAGCCGGGCCGCTGGGGCTCTTCGTCATGCAGATCGCCAGGGCTGGCGGCGCCGACAACATCGTCGTCTCCGAGCCGGCCGAGGCCCGCAGGGAGGCCGCGCTGAAGCTGGGAGCCGACGCGGTCATCGACCCGCTGGCCGAGGACGCGGTCGACCGGATGGTGTCCCTGACCTCGGGGCTGGGTCCGGACGTCGTGTTCGAGTGCGCCGGTGGGCGTCCCACCCTGCAACAGGCGCTGGACATGGTGCGGCCGCACGGCCAGGTCGTCCTCGTGGCGCTGGCCTGGGACCCCACGCCCGTCGTCTCCGTCGATTGGATCGCCAGGTACATCGACCTGACCACCACCTTCGGCCACACCCCCGAGGACTGGCGCATCGCGCTCTCCCTGATGAGGTCCGAGAAGATCGACCTCGAGTCCCTCCTGCCGGGCTCGAGCTTCATACCCCTGGACGGGATACAGGCGGCGTTCGACGCCCTGGTCAAGCCGACCACCGAGCTGAAGGTCTTCATAAGGCCCTGAAGCGAAGCCGATGGGCGAAGACGTGGCCAGAGGAGAGCAAGCCGGGCCTGCGACGGTAGCTGCCTGGGTGACCTACGACGTCGGAAACGCCCTGTTCTTCACGGGGATAGTCGGCCTCTTCTTCCCGCTTTGGGTCACCGGGGAGATGGGCGGGGACGATGCGACGGTGGGGTACACCCTCGCGGCCGCCATGGCGATCAATCTCATTGCCGCGCCGATCGTCGGCGCCTACTCCGACCAGTCTCGCCGGCGCATTCCCTTCCTGGCGATCTTCACGCTCCTGTGCGTTGGAGCTACCCTCGTGCTCGGAGGCGACAACCTCAACCTGTCGCTCGCTCTGTTCGCGGTCGCCGTCATCTCCCTGAGCACCGCCGACATCTTCTACAACGCCATGCTTACCCAGGTCAGCACCGAGGAGAACCGGGGCAAGATAGGAGGACTCGGCGTCGGTATCGGCTACCTGGGGGCGATCTTGGCGGTAGCGATAGGCCTGGTCTTCGTCGACACACGGGGCTACGAGTTCGGATTCCGGGCCATCGGCGTTCTCGTCCTGCTGGCCTCCCTGCCCCTGCTGGTCCTCGCCAGGGAGCAGACGTCGCCGGCGAAGTCTCTGACCCCGTCCGAGATAGCCAGAGGGACCGTCGATCAGCTGAGCTCCACGCTCAGCATAGTTCGGGATTTTCCGGGTCTGGGGCGGTTTCTCTTTGCCCGGTTCTGGTACAGCTGGGTGCTGTACACGGCCTCTACTTTCGCGGTCCTCTACGCCATTGAGACGGTCGAGTTCGACGTAGGTCAGGCTCAGATAGTCCTGCTGGTCGGAATTCTCGTGGCGGTACCGAGCGGGCTCGCGTGGGGGATGATCGTCGACCGGATCGGGCCCAGGATCACGATGATCGCGGTCCTTTCGGGATGGCTGGTTTTCGCGGCTCTGGCGGTCGCGATCCCGCTGCTCGACATCTCGAACCAGTCCTGGTTCGGGATCGCGGCCCTGGGCGGGCTTCTTGTTGCGGGGCTATGGGCGGCCGACCGGCCGTTCCTCCTCCGGCTCACTTCGCGGGAGTATCTGGGTGAGTTCTTCGGACTCCACAGCATGGCCAGCAGGCTCGGGGCGATCGTAGGGCCGTTCACATGGGGTTATCTATCTGTCACCCTGGGCCTCGGACAGCCCGCCGCCATGTTGAGCCTGTTGGGATGCGGCGTGATCGCGCTGCTGCTCATTCGAGGCGTCAGCGACAGAGCCGTCGTTCCCTCCGAAGAGCCGGTCCGCGACCCCTAGACCCCCCGGCCTGACCAAGAGTGGCGCCGTCGCCGCCGCCCGCAAACAGAAACTTCCCCGCATCTACCTAGAGGCGGGGAAGCTCGGAACCCGATATAAGGCCCGGTCTCGGTTCGGCCGGCCAGGGGATCGACGGGCCGTTCAGCCCAGGTTGACGGCCGTCCGCTCGTCCTGGCGCTCGGCCGCCGGCTCCAGCCCGGCGTCCGGGTAGGAGACGAATCCGCAGCTCAAACAGGTCAGGTACGATCCGTAGACATCGCGCTCGAACGACTGGTCCCCGGAGCACCGCTTGCAGGTCTTGAAAGAGATCCGGTCCATGCTAACCCCCTGTTGCTGACATCGTAGGCAGTGACGCTCGGCGTCGACGCGTCCTGGTGAGAGGCTACACCTCGATCGCAGGGCGGGCCGGTTAAGGATCGTTCACATCCAGTTGAGTCACGATAAAGAAGATGTGACGATTTGTGCCAACCCTGAGGCAAGATAACGTTCCCGCATTGAAGCTTTGGAGTTGCAGACGGACCCAAACCGAGTGGTACACCAACCACCAGAGCCCGGTACTTTGGGGGTGAGCTCATCGAGAGACTCAGGCGAGCCCCTTCGGCGGCGGACCGCGTTTGACAGCCTGTTTCATGGCGGTTAACCTACGGGCCGCCGGCCGAGACGAGATAGCGCGCGCCAGGTCTCGGCGCCGGTGCCAGCCCGTTAGGGCGAGGAGTCGTCGGAATGAAGATCGGAATCCTCGTGTTTCTGACCGACTATTCGGTCGACGTCGCCGCCTACGCGAGGGGTATGGAGGAGATGGGGTTCGAATCGCTCTGGGTGCCGGAGCACCCGGTGCTGCCGGCCGATAGGACCGTCTTCCCATACTCCGACGACGGGGCCATGCCGAAGGTATACTCCGACATCGTCGACCCGTTCGTCGCGCTGGCGCGCGCGTCGGCGGTTACCTCGACACTGAAGCTGGGCACCGGGATCTGCCTGGTGCCGGAGCGCAACCCGCTCCTTCTGGCCAAGGAGGTAGCCACCCTTGACCTCTACTCGCAGGGCAGGTTCTTGTTCGGGATCGGCGCTGGCTGGCATCGATCCGAGATCGAGATCATGGGAGGGGACTTCGACCACCGGTGGACGCAGACCCGCGAGTCGGTTATGGCCATGAAGGAGCTCTGGACCAAGGTGGAGAGCGAGTTCCACGGCGAGCACTACGACTTCCCGCCCGTATACTCGTTCCCCCGCCCGGTCCAGCGTCCGCACCCGCCGGTCCTGCTGGGCGGGAGGGCCGCCAACGTCTTTCGGAGGGTCGTCGCCTGGGGGGACGGGTGGATACCGGCCGCCCTCGAGCCCGACAAGATCAGCGCGGGGCGGGCGGAGCTGGCTCGGCTTGCCGAGTCGGCTGGCAGAGACCCGGCCTCGATAAGCGTCTCGGCGGTCTGGGATCGTCCGGACCGGGACATGATCCGCCGGTTCGAGGACGCGGGCGCCGACAGGCTCATCGTCCAGGTCGCGACATGTCCGGAGGCGGATGCGCTGGCAGAGCTAGAGGAGGTCGCCGAGACGGCGATCGTCTAAAGAGGCCGGTGTAGGGTCAGGGTCCGAACCCCAGGGCGTGACCCCGCGCAACCCTTTCTCTGGCGCGTTTGGCGGCCTTGCCGGCATCTTTCTTTCCGGCTTCGGCCCTGGCGCCGGCCTCAGCAGCGACAAGCGCCAGGCTCGCGTTGCGGGGCGCTAGCCTGAGCACCGATTCGATTACCGCCGAGTATCCGGCGCCATGACTCTCCAGTGCCTCGACCAGAGAATCGACCAGATCCGATATCGTGTCGTTCTCAAGGTCGCTCTCGTCGTTGGCAATAGCCTCGAGGAACCTTTGTAGGCGCTTGAGCACCGTGTCGGCCCTGACCAGACCCTTCGCCTTCGACGACTCATCCACAAACGCCGTGATCAGGTCGCCCTCCAGGGGCGCTTCGACACCCTCGTCCAGCTGAAAGACCAGGATGGTACCTTGCGGAGTTATCACCCTGGCGGTGCCGTCGGTCACGTCGATCACGACGCCCCTGATAGGCACGCTGTGCTTGACGGGCTTGACGATTATCTCTCGAGCGACCCACACACCGTCCGCCCGAATCGCCCGGACGACCACCCTGGCGCCGGCCTCGAACGTGCCGGCCCGCGCTCCACCGGGCGTCTTCAGCTCGAAGTCCTCGTCGTCCGCGGGGTCGGGCAGCCGAACGGTCACCTGTTCACCCGTGTTCTGCAGGATGATAGTGAACGAGGCCGACCCGGCGTCCGTCTCGCCGACGACTACGCCCACAAACGATCTGTGCGTCTTCCCGGTCGCCTCCAGGGTCGTGAAGGAGTACAGGGACCCGCCGTCGTCGTCAGTGGCCGCGTTGCCGTTGACGTCGGAGGACTGAACCTCGAAGACGTACCGCGTGCCAGGCACGAGGCCGGTGGCAGTCGCGAAGTGAACCTTGGTAAGCGTCGAAGCGGACGAGCTATAGCCGAAACCCGCGCCCAGGCCGTAACGGACGATCGTGTCGGCGTCCTCGTCCGTGGTCCACGAGATAGTGGCGGATGTCTCGGTTACGCCGGTCACCTGAACGTTCGAGATCGTGGGCGCTGTCACGTCGTTCGACGTGTCGAAGGCGTAGAAGGCGCCGTCGTTATCGTCGATCGTCGAGTTGCCGCTGGCGTCGGTCGACTCCACCTGGAACAGATACAGTGTGTCTGGAGACAGGCCCGTGAGCGTCACCGAGTGGCCCTGAACTGGGGTCGGGTCGGTCGTCGTGACACCCAGCGATGCGCTCGTGCCGTAGCGGACGACGGAGTCGCTGTCCTCGTCGGTCGTCCAGCCTATCGTCGCCGCGTACGTCGTGGTCGTCGTCACCGCCACATCCATGATGAGGGGCGCCTCCACGTCCGGAGCCGTGTGGAACGAGTAGAACGTGCCGCCCTTGTCGTCGGTGGCGGAGTTGCCGCTATCGTCGACGGACCCCACCTGGAACAGGTACTCGGTGTCGGCCGACAGCCCCCCGAGGACCACCGGATGGACCTGCACCAGGACGGGGCTGGTCGTCGTGATGCCCAGAGACGAGTCTGTCCCGTAGCTTACGACGGAGGTGCCGGGCTCGTCGGTGACCCATACGATGGTGGCGGAGTCGGCGGTGACGTTGAACACGATGACGCTGGAAATCACCGGCGGATCGTCGTCTCCCTCGGCGGAGGCCGTGGAGACTCCCCACACCAGGAGTGCCAGCAATGGGAGAAGGATTGTCGCTCGGATCAGCTTCATCGCATATAGGAAACAAGCCCCGGAATCCGAAAGTTAGCATCCCCACGGCCGCTCATGGTGCGTAAAAAACGACGACGGTCTGGAACCGTACGTTGTCGTGGATGTCCACGGCGACCACCTCGATCAGATTCGACCCTATTTCGAGCGGTATCGTGATTGAGAATATCCCCAGCGGGTTGATCTCCGCCGGAATCTCGTTTACGCCCACGACGGCATCGGGCCTGGTGATGCCCATTACGGAGATGAAGGGCTCGGACACCTCGACCCCGTCGAACGGATACAGGAGGGTGAGCGGCAGCCCCGCCGCCGGCGTGACGACGAAGACGACGAGCTGCTGAGACACGGCCTGCCCTGCCGTATCGGACGCCACGACTTCGATCAGGTTGACGCCGTCTCGGAGAGGAAGGTCACGCAGGAAGCTCCCGTCCTCGTTGACGTCGATGGGCAGGCCGTTGATGGCCACCGTCGGGGCCGACGTACTGCCGATGACGCGGACCGACGCGACTTCCAGCCCGGCACCGTCGAGGGGAGCGAGAACGCGTAGTGATATCGGCTTGGGTGGGGTCGGGGTCGACGTGGGCTCCCGAGTGGGGCTGGGTCGCACCGTAGAGGTCGGACTGGGCGTCGACTGGCGAACCGGCGTCGATGTCCCGGCCTCCGTGGCGGTCGGCGTGGGCGAGTCGGCCGGGGCGTTCCCCAGAGCGGTTGGGGTCGATGTCGGAGTCTCGGGGACTGCGGTTGGGCTGAAGGACGAGGCTGCCGGGGTCTCAGTCTCGCTCGGACCCGTCGTGGCCGTCGGCGGGGGGGGGCCGCGTCGCCTGAGCCACACGCGACCGCCAACACCACCGCGCCGGGCAGCAACACGCGGCCGAGCCACGCACGGGCGCACCTGAGTAATAGGTTCAGCACCATAGACCTGACTCCAGGTAGTGAGAGACCTGACTCGACTGCCCTGCATCGCCCGCCACACCCTATCCCTAGATTCTAACGTCATAGAGGGTCCAAATGTTCCCGTGGGCGCCGCAGTTTCTCACCGAGATAAATACAAACGTGGCTCCGGACGTACCCTCGTGCGGGAAGGTGCCTCCGGAGCCACGCGGGAGGTGGGAAAGAAGACGGCCGGTCGGTTGTCGTTGTTGGGCGCTTCACGCGCCTGGCTGGCAGATAGCCCGGACCCGAAGAGCGCTGAAGACTCTGCGCGCTTCGGGGCGCCGTCGAGATACTTGGGATCCTAGCCGGGGCAGAGACCAGCGTTAGAGGTGCCCCGTGCCGAGCGCGAATCGGGCAGATCTCCTCCGATGCCCTCGACAGCGGCCCGGACCTTGTCCCGGGCCTCCTGGATGGTCTCGAGGCTGTGCACGAGGCAAGGGTACGCGTTCGCCGGGGCCTCGCCGATGGTCTCCCGGACCAGCTCGGCTACCTCTGCCTGTTCGATCACAACCTCTTGCAGCGTTCCTACCAGAGCAGGGGCGCGGGCGTCCACGCTTGGCTCACCTTGCTCTAGGGCCCGGCTCGCGATCCGACTGACGTCGCGGATGTGCTGCTCCAGCCGGTCCAGGGCGATCGACGTGGGCCCCGCCTGGTCCGTTCCCGCCAGCTTTCTGATCTCCGCGGCCCGCTCTCTGACCATGCCGGTGTACGCCGCCGTCTTGGCTTCCGGAGATCGGGCGAGCCAGACTCGCGTCTCCTCCTGAAGCTGCTTCACTGGATAGAGGGCGCCCCCGGGCACCGCGCCGCGAGCCGCCAGCGTGGTCCCCGTCCCGCCCAGCACCACGACGAGTGCCAAGAGGGCACCAGCGACCGCCCATCGGGGCGCAAACAGCGGGAGGGTCCAGCGCCGCGCCTGTCGAGAATGAAGTAGATCCCACGACGCCATCACCCGGCTCCGAACCCTCGCGCCGGCTGCGGGTCCCATCCCCTGGCCCAGCTCGCTCGCGTCGCTCGTAGCCGCCATGAGAAGTGGCCCCAGCTCGGCGCCATGCTCGGGGTACCGGGCGAGGCACTCCTCCGGCGGCACGCCCTGACGGACGAGCTCCACGCAGCGATCGAACGCCTTGTAGAGGCTATCTGCCACGCTTATCGGCCTCCTCGGGGGGACTCATGACACGTCTCAGCGCGCGAATCGCGCTATGCTGCAAGAACTTCACTGCGGACTCGGAGCGTTTCATCTTCTCTGCCGTCTCCGCGATCGATAGCTGCATTCTGAACCTCAGCCCGAGGACCTGCCTTTGAAGCTGTGTCAGGCCGCCCATCGCCTGAGAGACTTCCTCCGCCGCCACCTTGGCCATCGCCATGTCGGCGGTGTCGTGCGGCGCGTCGACCGCCTCTTGGAGGACCACCTCCTGACGGCGAGCCTGCTTTCTCACGTAGTTGACCGCGGAGTTGTGCGCGATTCGGAGAAGCCACGCGATGAAGGGCACTCCTTGCGGTTTGTATGAAGGCAGAGCCTGCATGGCCCGTATGAAAACCTCCGCAGCAACGTCCTCGGCATCGGCCGGCTGGCTCACGCGGCGCAACAGATAGTAGTAGACGCGGTCCACGTTAGCCTTGTACAACGCGGCGAACGCATCACGGTCCCCGCGCCGGGCCGCGAGTATCAGCTGTTCTTCACCAACCTCGGATTGCAATCCTAGACTACTTCTTCCCCGGGAGCCGCCGAACGACTCACACCGATATAACAGACGCCGACGAGAATAGGATAGCAGTTCCGCCGAGGATCGACGATCGTGCCCGCTCCACTCTAGCGTCTGATCGGGAAAGAGAATGCGCCGGATGGACGCCCGAGACAGGACCCTGCCAGGACAAGTTCCGGGCTCGCCGCCGCACCACGTCGGAGGAGCCTCGCCCCGGCTGGACGCCCTTTCTGGATCCACACGGTTGGCCTGGTACTTTAGTCACGTGTTTACAGGTTCTTTGCCGGTTCTTTACCGGTTCTTAACCGTCTCAACTTTGGCACACAGAGAGCCGCGATAAGATCGGACAGCGACTCCGAATGGGTGCGGCCGCCGATGAGATATGCGTGGCTGCCCCAATGCGGTCGGAGCAGTCGGATGGGACGGGTGACAAACATCGGAATGAGAGCCGTTATTAAACGGATAGGCGCGGTCCGTATGCTGGCCCCGAAGGCCCGCGCGCTCTGCGTGCAGGAGCGGGGCGGCCTTCTGGTCGAGACCGTCGTAGCGCTGGTCATCTTCGGCGTCCTGGGAACCACCGTTCTCGGCTCCGTCCAGACCAGCTTCACCTCGAAGCGCCACTTCGATGTCCAGTCGGAGTCCGAGAACCTGATACGGAATCAGACGGAGTATGTTTTCGAGCAGGACTATATCCCGCCGGTGGACGTCTACCTCACCGTCACACCGCCCAGCGGGTTCACCGTCACGGCGGACGCCCTGCTATACGATGCCACCAGCACCGGCATCGAGACGGTGCGGGTGAGCGTGTACCACGAAGGCGAGCTGGTCAAGGCGTTCGAAACCCTGCGGACCGACCGATGAGCAGGATCTTCCGGGACTGCGGCGGCTTCACCCTCGTCGAGATGCTGGTGAGCATCGGGATCCTGAGTATCGTCATGGCTACCGTCGGGACCGCTCTCTTCCAGAGCCTGAAGACTCAGAACGGCGTTGTTGACGACGGCACCGCCATCAACGAGCTGCGGAAGGGCCTGAGTTGGTTCGCCAGCGACGTCAAGATGGCGCAGACGTCGACCCTCGTAGACCTGGACCCTGCGGTCGCCTCGGTGACGTTTACCTGGACAGACCAGTTCCAGGACGCGTCGGTCCCTCACACGAGCACGTACGCCGTCGTGGGCGATGAGCTGATTCGGACATACGACTCCGACAGTCACGCCGTGGCTCGCGATGTCGTGTCCGCGGAGTTCTCCCTCAACGACAGAAGCATCGTCGTCAAGGTAAAGGTCAACTCGGGTGCCGGCACCACTCGGAACCTGTCGGTCAACACCATCATGAGGTCAGTCGCTCCGTAGGCAGATCCGCGCCCGCGATCGCGACCCGCACCCTATGCCCCGTACCCTGCACCCCATACCCCGTAAGATCCACCGCCCGCCCGTTCCTGGCCGACTCGAACACGGCGTCGATGACGGCGAGAACTCTGATGCCGTCGCCGATCCCGATCGGCGGGCGGTCCCCCACAATCACCGACCTTACCCAGGCGCGCATCTCCTTCGCGTACATGTCCGAGCCCGGTGGCCGCGCCGGTCTTATGATGGTGGGGTGAGCGAACTCGGGCAGCGTCCTGCTGTGGACGCTGACCGTGTCCAGAGGGAGGCCCGCGTACTCGGCCGGCCACTCCGCCCTCACACGTCCGTCGTTGCCAAAGACCTCGATGAAGTCGACCGCTCCGATCCGCTGTGAGCAAACGACGCTTGCCAGGACACCGCTCTCGAAGCGGATCGTGTACGTCGAATCCCTCTCCACCCCCGTGCCGGAGTCCCAGATGATCTCAGCGGAGACCCGCACCGGCTCCGAGCCTACCATCCAGAGGATCTGGTCTGTGATGTGGACTCCGACCCATCTCAGCGGCCCCCCTCCCCTCTTTGGGTCCGCCATCCACGAGCCCAGCGGGTTCGATCCTTTGCCGGCGCTGACGGCGACAATCCCGCCGACCGCGCCTTTGTCGATCAGCTCCTTCGTCATTCGCCGGCCCTCGGCGTACCGCTGGCAGTAGCCAGGCATCACGGTGACGCCCGAGTGCATGGCGGCCTCGCGGATCTCCGTCGCCTCCGCTCGGTTCGACGCCACCGGCTTCTCCACGAACACGTGACGGCCGCTCGCGGCGGCTGCCACGGCCGCGTCCTTTAGCAGGTGGTGCGGCAGCGAGACGATGACGGCGTCCATCTCCTCGCGGGCCAGCATCTCGCCGTAGTCCGAGTACGTCCGCTGGGCCCCGAACTCCTCGGCGGTCTCCCTCGCGGCAGCCTCGATCACGTCGCAGCACGCCACCAGCTTCGCCTCGGGCACCGTTGCGAGCGCAGGGCACAGGATGTCGCGGCCGTGCGATCCGCACCCGATAAGTCCGATCCGCAGGACGTCGGCGGCCATACCTGTTCCCCTCCCCTTGCCCACCGGGGATCTAGCGCGTGAAGCTCGGAGCAGGGCTGATTGTAGCACTACGGCCAACGGATATCGGGTCTGTCGCCTGCATAGTACGTGTACCAGGGGAACATGGGTCGGATGCACCTCCCAGCCGGACACGCTGCTCGATACGATCGGGGCAGAGCCGCGACGAGGATGGCGCGAAAAGGGGGAAGTCCCTTCGCCATCCTTCCGCGGAGGGATCGGGGCTTGCCGCCCCTATGCCGAGACGCTGACCAGGATTGTGACCGCGATGACCAGGAGGTGCGACGATGGACAAACAGGTGCAAGCCAATAAGATCGTAAACGATCACGTGGTTTGGTCGCTCGGAGCGGGGCTGATGCCGATCCCACTGTTCGACATAGCCGCCGTGACCGCCGTTCAGATGGACATGCTGAAGCAGCTATCCGATCTGTTCGAGGTAGACTACTCCAAGTCGAACGGAAAGGCGTTCGTGTCGGCGCTGACCGGCAGCACGTTCGCCAGACTCGGCGCCTCCGCGATCAAGCTGGTGCCGGGGGTCGGGACCGTCGTCGGCGGGCTGTCGATGTCCGTGCTCTCGGGGGCCTCCACATATGCCATCGGCCAGGTGGCGATCAACCACTTCGGCTCAAAAACCGGGCTCTGCGGGATCGACATGGAGTGGGCGAAACAGGCCTACGAGGAGGCCATCGAGCACGGGAAGCGCGTCGCCTCGGATCTGAAGGGACACGACGCCGAGGCCCGAGACCCCTACGAAGAGCTGGAGAAGCTGGGTCGTCTGAAAGAGAGCGGAGTCATCACGGACGAGGAGTTCGAGACCCAGAAGCGAAAGCTCCTCGAAAGGCTCTAGCCCCCTGAGACGTCATCGGCCCCACCGGCAAGCCCGCGCCGTGTGGCGACGGGGCATGGTCCACCGTATAATCGGGTATCAGGACGGGAGGTTCAGCGCGTTGCCCAAAGCACCGATCGACGGAGTCGAGATCTACTTCGAGGAGACCGGCCAGGGGTTTCCGCTGGCGATGTGCCACGAGTTCGCCGGGAGCTTCGAGAGCTGGGCCCTGCAGGTGCTGGCCTTCTCCCAGCGATACAGAGTCATCACCTACAACGCGCGGGGCTATCCGCCCTCGGACGTCCCCGGTGATCTCGAAGCGTACTCACAGGAGCAGCACGTCGAGGACCTGTATGGGCTCCTCGACCACCTGGGCATCGAGCAGGCCCACATCTGCGGCCTCTCCATGGGCGGCAACACCGCGTTGCACTTCGGAATCCTTCACCCTGAAAGCGCGCGGTCGCTCGTGGTGGCCGGCGCCGGCTACGGGACCACGAACAAGGAGTCCTTCCGCCGCCAGGCCGTGGAGTTCGCGAAGAAGATCGAGGCCCAGGGTATGGAGGGCTTCGCCGACTACGCCCGCGGACCGGGCCGTACTCAGCTCCTACGAAAGAACCCCGAGGCGTGGGACCGCTTCGCGAAGGCGTTCGCGGCTCACTCGGCTCGGGGAGCGACCCTCACGTTCAGGGGCGTCCAGGCGAGACGCCCGACGATGGACGATCTTGCTCCACAGATGTCCGTTATGGCGGTGCCCACCCTCTTAATGGTCGGAGACGAGGACGATCTCAGCCTGGAGCCCTCGCTCCTCATGAAGCGCCGCATACCCAGATCGGGACTCGTCGTCTTCCCTCAGACGGGTCACGCGATCAACCTGGAGGAGCCGGAGCTTTTCAACCGAGTGGTGCTGGACTTCCTCGAGGCCGTCGAGGCCGGGGGCTGGCCCGAGCGGGACTCGGATACCGGGGTCGGCTACTCGACCCGCTAGGACCGCGATGAAGGCGGATGCGGAGGGGCGCCTCGTAACCGAGGCGCCCCTCGTAGGGCGTCCGAACCTTGCTGCGCCGGGCGAGGGTTAGCCAGGCCAGATCGGCGTGTAGTCGGGGTCGCCTGGCCCCGGCGACGCGCCCGGACCAAGGGGATTGAGCGCGTTAGAGTCCGCATTAGCCCCGGCCTGGTTCTGCCCGGGCAGGAACGACGTCCCCGACGCTATCTGGAACGATGAAACGCCGTCGTCGCCGTTGTTATCGTCCGAGGTGGCGACACCATCTCCGACCACCGGGCACAGGAACGGTTCCGCAGCCGAAGCGACTTCGGTGGTAGTGGCGAGCCCGGCTGTGATCAGCCCGGCTACGACCAGGGCGAAGGCTGCCAGCAGACGAATTTTCTTCATAACTACCAGATCCTCTACTTTCTTGGATTCGAGACTTACCACGAATGGCGGGTCGTCGGCACCGGTGATGTATCACCCCCTTCTCCGGGCCACGCGACAGAGGGTGAGCGTATTGGCCGATTATTACCAATCCATTGCGAATCTGACGATTTCATTACAGATCGCTGCGGGGGTTGGAGAGGCCGGATTCCGGCATCGGCGGAGCACAGAACTCGTAGCTTAGTGCCGCGTCGCCCCGGTCTCAATGGTGCATCTGCACTGTTTGGTTAGACAAATCGGCCGGGGTCCGGGCCACGGCGACGTCGTCCGCAGGTTCTCCGATGTCGTTCCCCGTCAGGTCTCCGCGGCCCGTGAGCCTCCGCCGTCCGGGGCCTCCCCAGGATGGCATCGGGCAGTCGGCTTCAAACCGAACACTAACCGCCAGTTCACCTGGGCCTATCGTTGGAAGGTTAGAGTTTTACCACGATTCCCTGACGCCAGCTCCTGTGTCGGTTTCGCCGAAAAGCAGGATCGGGAGATGGTCGACGAGGATGGACACCAAAAGCTAGGAGATTCGCGCGATGAGCAGCAGGTCAGTACCGCCGACCGGGCAAGGCGTGGCCAGGGTTCCGGACCATGTCGCGGTCGGGGAGCTCCCTCAAGAGACGGTCTTGCTCAACCTGGACAAGGGGGAGTACTTCACGCTCAACGAGGTGGCATCCAGGATGCTCGCGCTCGCCCAGGAGCACAGCGACCTGGACGTGGTGCTCGGCGCCCTACTAGCGGAGTTCGACGTCGAAAGTGAGCGCCTTCGTGCCGACCTGAGCATCTTCATGGATCAGCTGGCCTCGAACGGTCTGGTCGAGGTGAGCAACGGATCCGCATAGTCGATGAGCCTGGCCGCAACGGCGTCGTTCCGCGCTTTGCGGGGGAGTCGGGGCCTGCACGGAAGGGCCATTCCTCCTGAAGATATGCTGCTCGCCTGGTGCATCCGAAGGCTGTCCGGGACCGGCGAGCCGGCCCCAGGCCACCCGACGTCGCTCAACGCCGCCGGATGGAGAAGGCTGGCGCGGCTGGCCCAGTGGCACCGCCTTGAGCCGGTGCTTCTATACGTGCTCAAACAGGATGGCTCCCTGTCCGAGCTCCCTCGGTCCGTCGTCGAGCCGCTGGAAAAGACGAGCCGTTCGGCCGTTGCCCAGCAGCTTCTTCTGACAGGCCATCTCCGGCAGATCCTCGACGCCCTCAGAGGGAACGACATGCCGGTGATCGTTCTCAAAGGGATGCCCCTGACGCAGAGCCTCTACCCTCAGGTAGGGCTGCGGCCGACAGCCGACATCGATCTGCTTGTGCGGACCACGGACATCCCCGGAGCCGAGAGGACACTGGAGTCTCTGGATTTCGCGGCCACGTCCGACCAGGGCGTGCGTGATATGTTCAAGTCGAGTCACCACCACCTGGCTCCATACCTCCACCGTCGCACCCGGACCATGGTCGAGCTGCACTGGCAGGTCGTGCGGCCGGATCGGCCCCACCAGCTTGACGTTCAAGAGCTGTGGGCGAACGCCCGAGAGGCGTCCTTTCAGGGGATTCCCTTCCTCATGCTGGACCCGGAGGACCAGCTGATCCACCTGAGCCTTCACTTCATGGGGGATCGGGTCGGCGCACGCCCGGGCGCCCTTCTCCAGCTATGCGACATCTCCCTGCTGATGAGCCGGAGCGCCACTCCGCTAAGGTGGGACACCGTCGTCGAGCGGTGCGTCCGGCAGTCGGTCGGCGATCCAGTCTACATGGCCCTCCTGGCGGCGGCCACCGTTGCAGGCGCCCCCTGCCCCGAGGAGGTCTACGCGAGGCTCCGGCCGGACGGGTTCGACGACGAGGCGGCCGGGCTGTTTATCATGCATCGCGTCTTCGGGACCGATCGTAGAGTCCCGTACCGTTTTGTGGAGAGCCTCGCCGTGGCGGGGCTGCCAGGCAAGGTGCGGCGGCTGACCCGGGCCTTGCGGGCCACGCCTCCGGCATTCGGCGGCGTCAGCGAGCGTCGGCGACCGGGCCTCGGAAGATTTGTTTTGGAACCCTTCGTCTCGGCCTGGAGGGTGCTGGCCGCGGTCGGGCAGCTCACTCTGCACTGGGCCGACCTCAGAGGTGAGATGCGCACCGAGGAGTGGCTGGCCCGGCATTTCTCCAGCGTTGACCGCTCGGGAAGGGAATAGGCAAACGACAGACGGCCCGCCGCAGGGCCCGATACAAGTCGAGAGCGATGAGGGCGAGGAACGGCGGAAATCGTCTTTCACGCCACCCAATGGAAGATTCCAGGAACAGGGATAGGACGTGGGAGCCATGCGAAGGACCTACACCGCGCCGAAGCTCGTCAAGTCAGGACGAGTCGAAGAGGTGACGCAAAGCGGCATAGGCGCGTCGCCGAGAGGCACGGCAAGCAACTCCTGAGATGAAGCCGGGAGGGGGAGACCCATCGCGCTTCCGGTACTCCCGTCCCCGCCTGCCCCCGACCGGCTCCTAGTGAGGTTGAGATCGACGTGGCAAGACACAGGTACTTCGCGCACGGGGTGTGTCTCGAGAGCGACGCCAGCTTTCCAGAGTTCATCCCGTATCCTTCCGGGCAGCCGGAGATCGAGCTGTCCGTGATGCCAGCGGCCGAGTCCGGTACGGCGGTACCGCCCGAGGCGGTCCCCGTGATGGACGGGTACTACAACCGCATCGACGGGAAGCTGGAGCGTTTCGCTATGTACGGGCTCCCTTCGGAATACCTTCTCAAGTGGGATCTCCTGTGCGATTTCGTCGTGGCTCGCGACGGCTCGCGCATAAGCTGTCACCCCTGGAGCGGCGTCCCGTGGCACGACATCAGACAGTTCCTGCTGGGGAGGGTCCTGCCGCTTGCCCTCAACCTCCGACAGGTCGTCACCCTGCACGCCGGCGGAGTCCTCGTGCCGGGTGGCGCAATTGGACTAGTCGCCGGATCGGGTACCGGCAAGTCCACCCTCATAGCGACCTTTGCCTCGCTCGGATTCCCGCTCGTCTCAGACGACGTGCTGGCCATCCGAGAAGACGGCGACGGAGTCTGCGTATCCCCCGGGTCGTCATACGTCAGACTGAGACGAGAGTCGTTGGAGTTCCTTGGGCCACGGCTCCCGACCTCGCGGGAGCCCGAGCCCGATTTCGACAAATCGAGGGTCTACCTGGCGGAAGGGCGAACCCCGGCAGACGCCGTGCCTACCCCACTTCTGGCAATATATTTTCTCAAGCGAACCGCGGAGACCGACGGCTGTCCGGAGATCTCGTCGATGGAGCTTCGCGATGCGCTGCCGCTCCTGCTGGGGAACACGACGAACGCCTCACTCCTGGAGAACCCGCAGCTTGTGGAGCAGTTCGGCATTCTAAGCCGGCTCGTCCGCCGCGTGCCGGTCAGGCGCATGGTGTATCCATCGCGCTTCGACGCGCTCCCCGGCCTGTGTGAAGCGCTGCTCTCGGATCAGGGTATCCACGTCGACCTCCGGCTTCCGGCGACGGCTTAAGGTCTGAAGCCCATGAGCTACGCGATCGAGATATCCGGACTCACGAAGCGGTTTCCCGGGACCAGCGGGTACAAGGACGCCCTGACGTTTTGGCGTAGACGCCATATTACAGCTCTGCACGGAGTCGATCTCGCGGTCCCGAAGGGCGAGGTATTCGGGCTGGTCGGCCCGAACGGCTCCGGGAAGAGCACGATTCTCAAGATTCTGTCCGGACTGGTGCTCCCCGACCAGGGGAGCGTGACCGTGAACGCGGCCGGCGGTCGTGTGACTTACATATCGGGGGAAGAGAGGAGCCTGTATTGGCGGCTCACCGGCAGGCAGAACCTCAAGTTCTTCGCTGTGCTCAGCGAGGTCCCGGCCGGGCAGGTCGAGCAGTCCGTCAGCCGCGTTCTCTCGACCGTGAGCCTGGACGACGCCGCGGATGAGAGGGTATCGAACTACTCGTCCGGGATGAGGCAGAGGCTCTGCCTGGCCCGCGGACTACTCGCCGATTCGGACGTGATCCTCCTAGACGAGCCCACCCGGAGCCTGGACCCTGTCAGCTCCAGGAACCTGTGGGATCTGATACGGGACGAGCTGGTCGGCGCCCTGGGCAAGACCGTCGTGCTCGCCACGCACGATATGGAGGAGGCCACTTACCTGTGCAGCCGCGTCGCGATCCTCTGCAACGGTAGAATCCAGGCCTGTGATACCGTGGCCGGCCTCGTCGGCAGGATGGGCGGCATGGATCGATACGTCATCACGCTGACGGACATGACTGAGTCCTCCAGAAGGGGTGTCGAGGAGCTTCGCGACCTCCCCTGGGTGGACCGGGTGATCATGGACCATCCCAACGGCCATCGGCACTTTACGCTGGAGATCGCCGTAAGCGAGCCCGATGTGCAGATACCCCTCGTGGTCGACCACCTGTCAAAGGCCAGGGCCAGGGTCGTCGAGGTCAGCCGAGTGCGGAAGTCGCTGGGCGACATGGTTGCAACGCTTGCCAGCTCGGTGGGGCCATGATCCGCAAGCTGATCGCCTTTCTGTGGAAGGACTGGATAGAGGCCAGAAGCTACCGGATTTCATTCGTTCTCCGGTACTTTGGTGTGCTAATGCCACTGGCCATGCTCATATTCGTCGACCGTCTGTTTGGAGGGCTGAACGTCCCCGCCATCGACCGCTACGGGGGAGACTACGCCGCCTTTGCGCTGGTGGGAATCGTGATCACCACCTACTCGGGGAGGGCCCTCAGCGCGTTCGCCGCGACCCTCAAGCGAGCGCAGCAGTCCGGGACGCTGGAGGCGCTGTTTCTGACGCGGGCTAACCTGACCACCATCCTGTTCGGGTGGTCGCTGTATCCGATGCTCGAGGCGACGGTCAATCTGCTGCTGTACCTGGCGGCGGGCTTCCTGATCCTCGACCTGCGGCTGGAGAACGCCAACTTCGCGGCGGTGGTGCCGATCCTGGCCCTTACCGTAGCCTCCATGGCCGGCCTAGGCATCCTGACGGCAAGCTTCACGCTCGTATTCAAGCAGGGGCGCGCGCTCACCAGGCTGATCGTGGTGGCCTCCGCGCTGCTGAGCGGCGCGATATACCCGGTGGACGTGCTTCCGGAGTCGCTGCAGATCGTCGCCAGGGCGCTCCCCCAGACCCACGCCATCGAGGCGATGCGCCTGGCGGTCCTACAGGGGCATTCAATACCGGACCTTGCGTCGAGTCTCGTGAGCCTCCTGGTGTTCGTCATCATCCTGCTGCCCCTGTCGCTGGCCGCCTTCCACTACGCGGCCCGCCGCTCCAAGATGGATGGGAGCCTGGCCCACTACTGATCTCCGGGTTGTCCCCGGAAGGACGAACGATCGAATGAGCACCCACCCCCTTGTCGACGTCGAGATCCTGATCCAGGCCATCCTTCTCAGACAGCTGGAAGGGGACGCATCGGTGGCCCCAAAGGACATCCCGCTTGACGTTCCCCTGCTCGGTCGCGGAGTAGGGCTCGACTCGCTGGACGCGATCTCGCTGGCCGTCGCCATCGAGCGGGAGTTCGACATCGAGATCGACGACGACGAGCTGGACGCAAGCCTGTTCGAGAGCATCGCCACGCTGGCCGAGCACGTTCGGGCCAAGCTCTCCGTGGACGCGCCGAAGGCCTGAGCCACATGAAGACGCTGCCCGAGATTCTCGACGCCGTCGTAGCCCGCCATCCCGGCAAGACCGCCATCGTCGACGGCGATCGACGGCCCACCTATCTGGAGCTGCAAAGAACAATTAGAACCCTCGCCGGCCGCCTTCACGCTCTCGGGGTCCGGCCGGGAGACTCGATCGCCGTCATGCTCCCGAACGGCGCCGACTTCGTGGCCGGCTTCTTTGCCGTCGCCGACCTCGGGGCCGTGGTCGTACCGCTCAACGTCCAGTACCGGCAGAAGGAGCTGGACCACTTCATCCGAGACTCGGGCGCGTCGGTCCTCATCACGTCCACGGAGCTCGAGGGGCTGTGCCGGTCGGTCGACGTCGTCCAGGCCGGGCAATGCAGGCTGGTCCTCGTTGACGGCGCCCGGAACGCGGGCGTCGTCAGTCGAGAAGGTCTCGACGCTCCGACCCACTCGGTCCCCGCCTCCGCGCTGATCTGCCAGTACTCCTCGGGATCGACCGGAGCCCCGAAGCGGATCGTTCGGACGCATGCTAACCTGACCTTCGAGCTCGACCGTCTGGCGGCAGCGCTGAACCTGAGCGCCTCGGACCGATTTCTCGGCGTGGCGCCGTTCTCACACGTCAACGGACTCGTTCGCAGCATGCTCGCATCCATGAGCGTGGGCGGCACGCTGGTTACCCTGAGCGAGTTCAGCCGCCGGCGCGTCGCCGAAGCCATCTCGCGAGAGCACGTAACCGTGTTCATAGGCGTCCCGTTCATGTTCAGCGTCCTGTCCGAGACAAGGCTCCGAAACGGCACGGACCTCTCGTCGCTCAGGCTTTGCGTGTCGGCAAGTGCGCCTATGCCCGTCGCCGCCAACGAGAGGTTCCACGAGAGGTTCGGAAGGTACGTCCTCCAGCTTTACGGGTCCACGGAGACCGGGACGATCTCCGTCAGCAGAGGAGAGGCGGACCGGGACATCCTCGATTCGGTCGGAGTACCGATCGACGGAGTAGAGCTCGGTGTGTTCTCCGACGACGGGGCCCCCGTCGACGCGGGCGAGATCGGAGAGGTCGCGATCAAGAGTCCGGCGGCCATCACCGAATACCAAAACGGCTCCGGCCGCGACGACGCGTTCCGGGACGGGTACTTCTTCACCGGCGACATCGGGACCGTCGACCCGAGCGGTAACCTCTATCTGAAGGGCAGGAAGAGCTTCTTCATCAACAAGGGCGGGAACAAGGTCAACCCCTGGGAGGTCGAGAGGCTGATCGAGACTCATCCCGGGGTGGAGGAGGCCATCGTAGTAGGAATCCCGTCGCCCTATGGCGATGAGAGGGTGAAGGCCATCGTCGTCCCATCTCGGCCGTGCTCGGAGCTGGAGATCGTAGAGTACTGCCGGGGTCAGATCGCCGACTTCAAGGTTCCGAGCGTGATCGAGTTTCGCGAGAGCCTGCCGAAGACGCCCACCGGCAAGAGTCTGAGAAGCGAGCTGAAGTGAAGGTCGCCTGCTTCAGAGATTTTCGCTCGCTCGCCCTGCTCGCGGCCGGAAGATACCCCTACCCGTTCCTCCCGCAGCGCGCCCGAGGAGCCCTCGTGGACCTCGCGGCAGCCGTCGAGACCCGTGTAAGGCCGAACAGACGCAGGCGGATCGTGCGCCGGCTGGGCGCGACCTTCCGCGGCGACCTGCCGAAGCACCGCATCCAGAACGTTGCCCGCCTCGCCATGCGCCATGAGACCGGGGAGGACATCTCCGCATGGGTCGTCGCGGACGCGGCGGCGGGCCTGGGCGTCGAGACAGAGGGCCTTCGACATCTGCAAGACGCGCTCGACCGTGGCAAAGGGGTGATCCTGTGGGAGAGCCCCATCGGCCGGAGGCTGCTGGCCAAGGTCGCGCTGGTCGCAAGGGGCTTCGACATCTGCCAGGTCCACGGCCCGGACCATTGGAGCTCACCGACCTGGCTGGGACAGACCATCGTCCGCCGGATGACCCGGTCAGTCGAGTCCAGGCTGTTCTCTGAGCTCATCGATCTCGACGGGGACAACCTCTCCCCTATCCGGCGGCTGCTCGACCGGCTGAGGCAGAACCGCATCGTCTGCCTGTCCGGTGCCGGTGGAGGCGGCCGCAAATTCGTGCCCGTCGAGTTCTTCGGCGTTACGAGCTACTTCGCCACCGGCGCGATCAGCCTCGCTAAGGCGACCGGCGCGGCAATCATCCCGATCTTCTGCGTGACCCGCGAGGACGGCACGGACCAGCTCGCGCTCGAGCCTCCGATAGAGATCGGGAATGGTATGGCGAGAGACGCGGTCATGATCGACGCGATCTCACAGTATGTACGCCTCCTGGAGCGCTACATCCGGGAGTACCCCGAGCAGTGGTCGCTCTGGCACACACTTCCCGCGGTCGAGGCGAGCTAGACTCCGTCCGCGGTCTCGCGGGGCGTCAAGAGAAGCGCTGCGCCTGGCCGACGATGTCGATGCCCACCTTCTCGCTCCAGGCGGCCAGGAGCTGCCTGGTGATGGGCCCCGGCTTGCCGTCCGCGATGTCCCGCCGGTCGACCCGGGTCATGGGTAGGACGCCGGGTCCGGTGAAGGCCAGGAACGCCTCGTCGGCGGTGTACAGGTCGTAGGGCTGGAGGTGTTCCTCGCTGACCGGGATGCCTAGCTGCTCGGCCAGATCGAAGACGGTGCTCCTGGACACGCTCTGGAGGATGTTCTCGTCGCTTGGGGTGCGTATCGCTCCGTTGGTGACCAGGAAGACGCTGTTTATCGTCCCCTCCGTGAGATCGCCGTCCATGTCGGTCAGGATCGGGTACGCCTCAGGGTCGATGTCCGCGGCATCCAGCTCCGCCAGGTTGAAGTTCATGCGGCTCTGGTGCTTGATCTTGGGGTCGACCGACTGGTGGGAGTAGCTCCGGGTCTTGGCTATCACTCCGTGGGCTCCGCTGTCGAAGAACCGGCCGAATCGATAGAAGTCAATGGGATACGCCTCGGCGCCGACTGTGGGTGGCCCGGCCTCTGCGGCCCAGCGGCCGGGTCCGCGCGTGGCGAAGACGTAGACGGCGAAGTCGCCGGCCTCGCCGAGATGGTGCTTATTGCGGTCTACCACCTCATCGAGGATGTCGGAGATCTCCTCCCTGGAGAGGCCGGGGTCGATGCGGGCGTACTTGAGGGACCGCAGGAACCGGTCTACGTGGCGCTCCTTCTGGAAGACCACCCCTCCGTACGTCCGGGGCGAGTCGAAGACCACGTCTCCGGTGCGGAAGCCGCGGTCCGCCCGGTCGATCTTGAGCTCGTCGCTGGGAACCCACTGACCATTGAAATACGCAATGTACTCTGCCATCTGCTGCCCTCGGGGCCATCCCTCATACGAGTTGCTGCTCAGGGCGCGGCAGAGGATATTGGCGCTGGCTGCCGACACGAAGTTCTGCCAGGTAGATCGAATCTTATAGCATCGTCTCGTCATGTTCAAGGGCACCGCCAACCTGACGGTTTTACGGGCGGCGTTCCTACATCCGGTTCGCCCGGGGGAGCCAGATCGGCCGATTCCTCCCTGGCGTCAGGAACTACTTCGCCACCGGCGCGGTCAGCCTCGCAAAGGCGACCGGCGCGACGATCATCCCGATCTTCTGCGTGACCCGCGAGGACGGCACGGAGCGACTCGTGCTGGAGCGTCCGATAGAGATAGGGAATGGCTCGGCGAGAGACGCGGTCATGGTCGACGCTATCTCACAGTATGTACGGGTCCTGGAACGCTACATCCGCGAGTACCCCGAGCAGTGGTCGCTCTGGCACACACTTCCCGCGGTCGAGGCGAGCTAGGCCCCGTACGCGGTCTCGCCGGGCGGCGGCAGAGGCTTGCCAGGTGCTCGACGACCCCGTCTCGCCCCTTCCGCGCTCTACGAGGAATCACCCTTGACGTTCCCACAGCCAGGCGCTACCGTCGGCTACAGGAGCGTTGGTTCCTTCGGGCTTCGCCCCGAAAGTGGGACCGACTTCCCTGCTAGCACTCCGAAAGGAGACGTAAGAACTATGGCTGAAATCAACTCTAGTGAGTTCATGACACGCATTTCTGAGCCTGGCAAAGGTTTGTTAGCTGATCCGATTAGTGAAGTTACAAAACGGCGGCAAGTTCATCTATTGATCAGTTCTGTAATCACTATTCTGTTATCGAACGGTATATTGATCTTTGAAGAAGGTTCTCTGGCAGGCTTAAACTTTTCAACACAGAAATCAAACGATCTTGTTCTTATCTCCGGTCTTGTTTGTTGTTATCTCTTTGTAATGTATTCATTCTATCTTTATCGGGATTGGAAGCTCACCAGATATATTCGACTTCCGTTGCACGCAGAAATACATACTCTTCGGAATTTAGTGCAAGAGGAAATGGTAAATAGATTTAAACGGCAGGAAAGTCGATCTGCAGCAACAAGCGAGTTACTCGACGCACGGCGTGAAAAGTGGAATGAATACAAACTAGATAGTATCGAGGAGCTCGATGAAAGCTTCATGGACCGGATGAATCGATTTCTCGAATACTGCGAAACCGATGGTCTAGACAAGATTCAAGATGAAGCTCTGAAGACGGCATTTGACGAGGGTCTGTCGAAGAAGGCAACCTTCATTGCTGAAACACTCATTACTTCACATCGAATAGACAATATTCGGGTATTCGCTGAAGTCCTTTTTCCAGCTGGTCTTGGTGTATATGCAATTCTTGCGGCAGGTTTGTTTGTTGTTTAGCTGGGACACATTGACAAACCGATAAACTCAAACAAAAAGAAAAACGACCTCGCTATCGGTCGATCTGTTTCTTGCTTCGGGCGGCCAGTCGCACCGAGACGCCGGCGTTGACCTCGGCTAGGACCTGCTCGGCAGCCGACACTGACGATTCCCGATGTTCATGCTGGCGCGACGAGGCCTCCACCAATTTGGCGAAGGCCCGATCTGTGATGGGGATGGCGCGCCCGAAGGGATTCGAACCCCCGACCCTCGGTTCCGAAGACCGATGCTCTGTCCGCTGAGCTACGGGCGCGAGCGCGAGTGTAGACTGGCGAACGGCCCGCCGCCGATGCCGGCGGCCGCTTGCGTGCGTCTAACTCGTCAGATGGCATTATAGCAGACCGACTCCCCTACCCTCACGCCTCGACCCCTCTTCTGGCGGCTGGGGCCCGGCTGGGACGCGGCTCCCTAAGCCCGAATCCACCGAAGGTATGACGTTGCAGCAGCAGAATGGGTGATGAGGGGCAAAGGGAGGCGATGGTCCGGGCACGATTCGGGTAAATGGGGCCGGTGTCTGTCTTCAGCCGGCGGGGAGACCTTGTGACCGCTGGGGACGTTGGGTAGGGCGAGATGGCGGGGAGAGGACGCGGCGAGATGCTCGCGGACCGGACTGGCGCGAGTTTGCGGGGACGTTCGGTTGGGCGGATGGCGGGTCAGTTGCGGACGGGCGCCGTCAGGCTGGGAGTGGAATCGCTCGCAGCCGTGCCAGGGCGCGACTGAACTCCCAAGGCCAGCGCTGTGGCAGATGCAGGGTGAGGCGGCGTGCCGAGCGGGTGAGCCGTCCGGCCAGGGAGAAGAACCGTCGCCGAAGGGTCTTGGTGGTCGGGACTCCGCGCCGTCCAGCGGGCCAGGTTGTGGGCCATCACCTGTACCGCCAGCCAAGCGCCGTTGGCGGCGAAGCGGCCGGACGGCATGTGGTTCAGACCGACGCCGTACTTGAGGTCTCGAATCGTTCTCGATCTCGGCGTGGCGGCGGTGGTCGGCCTCCAGTTCCAGGGTCCTCCGTCCCGGTCGGTGATGAAGCCGCGATCTGTAGGTGGCGAAGAGGGCCAGTTGGGAACCGGGCGTGGGCTTCACCCGCCGGACGATGAGCCGCACCGGTGCGGCGCCGGGCTCAGTCCGGAAGGGGGTGTAGGTGGACAGCGCCACATCGGCGGCGCCGTCCCAGTAGGGGAGCGGCGTCCAGTCTGCATCGGGATCGCCTCGATCAGGTTCCGCAGGCTTTTGTGCTGGCGGATGGTGATGGAGAAGCGGACATCCATCTCACGACTTGGCGGCGACGAGAGCGTGGGCGTAGAAGCCGCTGTCGGCCCGCGCCGTAAGTTGCCCGCTGGCCCCGGCACGGCGAACCCGGCTCACCGTTTCACGCAGGAAGTGGGCGGCGCCCCGAGCGGTGTTGGCGCGGCCCTCGCGCAGCCGGGACATCAGCACGTCGCCGGACCGGCGGCGACGGCCAACAGGGGGTGATAGCCCCGCTTGCCGGGATAGCCGTGGTGGCGCGCTCCCTCCTTGGCCGTCCATAGGTCTCGCAGATGGTCGAGTCCAGGTCGATGGTCAGGGGCGAGTCGCCGGGTCCGGCCCCAGCGGCCCAGGCCCGGGCCAACAACTGGCGGCTCACGCGGTCGAGTTGACGGACATGCCCCCACCGGAAGCTGCGCAGGAAGGTCCCCAGGGTGGATGGCGGACCACGCAGCCTAGAACACCGATCGTCCCACCAGCGCGCAGCGCATCGGCGTCGTCGATGCAGTCGCCGCCAGCCAGCGCGGAAGCGACCAGCGTCAGCATCTTGTCCCCCGGGTTCGCCCGTCCCGGCGCGCCGCCGAGGTCAAGGTGATGGTCGACGAGTTCTCGCAGGCCCAGGTGCCGGGCGAGGGTGGCCGGCACGAGCAGGCCGGCATTGGCCACCAGGCGACTCGTCAAAGAGGCGCGGATACGGTCGGGTTTGTTCTGTGGCAGCATCTATTGGGTCTCCTTGTTTCCGGCGGGTTTCTGTTCCAAATCATTATCCCAGATTCAGAGGAGCACCCTCAGCTTCTTCATGGGCTGTCCCCAAGGCCGTCCTTCGGTGGATTCGGGCTAAGCTGCCGGATGCGGCCCGGCACCTTCGAGAGGATGCGAAGGAAGTACCCCTCGAACGCCTGGCCGATCGACCCCTCCAACGCGAGCCTCCTGGCCTCTTTCGTCGTGTCGGCCACGAAAACGTCGCGGGCGATACGCCAGCTCGCTCGGTCCGGAGGCTCCGTGCCCGCCTCGCGGGCGCCCCGTTCGACAGACTCCCACTGTCCCTTGACGCCGTGCGTTGGAAGGAAGTTGATGGACATGGGGATCCAGCCCCGCGCCCCGGCGATCTCCAGGGTTTTCGACTCGGGCCGGGAGCCCGCCACGGCTATGGGGGGATGGGGGAGCTGGTAAGGCTTCACATGGAACGCCATGCCGACGTCGTCCATCGCCTCGGTGATCGTGAAATCCCAGAACTCATTCTTATAGCGGCCGGGGGTGGGGTCCTCCCAGAGCTTCAGCACCATGTCGATGGCCTGTCGCGCCATCTCCCTGTGGCGCCCCGACTGGAGGTCGAAGCCGGCCGCCAATATGTCCCCTGGGAACCCCCCAGGGCCCACTCCCCACATGAACCGGCCCTTGAGCATTTGGTCCAATTGGGCGATGCGATGAGCGAGATGAAACGGGTTGTGGCTCGGCATGCATGTGACGCCCGTGCACAGCTTCATGGTACGGGTCTCGGGGATGAGACGGGCCATGATCAGGTCCGGGGCTGGGATGTTCTCCCACCTAGAGGTGTAGTGCTCGCCCAGCCAGGTCTCGTGGTAGCCAAGCTCGTCGAGAGTGGCAAGCCGCTCGATGTCCATGTCGAGGGTGTCGGTCCAGCTCGCCGCCCCCGGTGGGTGCAGCGGCATCGTGAAGTCGCCTAGCAGCATGGTCGGTGAGAGGTCTGGCAGCTCATCTTACGGGCCTCCGTCACGGGTCGAGAGTCATCCGTGACTTCGCGCCGGGCTGGCGCACCGGCGCTTGAGATACAAGGCGTGCTCGCCCGAGCATATCCTCTTCGAATCGCGGGAAGTAGCTTACATTCGTCACCGGCCGGGTGCAAGCTCCAAAGCCCGACGACGGCACCCGAACCCCGATCCCCTCCACCGCGTGCGGGGGCGCACTTTGGTGATGGATGGAGTCGCAGGCCGGGCTTTGGTCGAGAGTCGGCCGTGGCTTCAGCCGAATGGGAGGACTTGGGGTGAGCGGAGGGATTTGAACCCTCGATCTCCAGGGCCACAACCTGGCGCCTTAACCAACTTGGCCACGCTCACCGCGATGCACGGAAATTCTAGCACCGGGCTAGGGGCTGGTCAACGGACCACAGGGCGCGCGCCGGCCCGTCTCCAGACGTGTGTCACCGGCCTCTAACCCTCTGCGAGCGACCTGGCCAGCCGGACCAGGGTCCTCACCATGACGCCGGTCCCGCCCTTCGTGTTGGCGCCCTTGACGCTGTCCGTAGTGGACGTTCCCGCGATGTCCAGGTGCACCCACGCGGCGCCGTCGGCGAACTCACCGATGATCATCGCGCCCGTTATCGAGCCGGCGTTGCGTCCGCCGACGTTCTTCATGTCGGCGACAGCGCTCTTGTATTGGTCCTTGTATTCGGCGGGTGTCGGCATCGGCCAGATGTTCTCTCCCGCCTCTTTGCCCGCCTGGATCGTCCGATCGATCAAGTGCTGGTCGTTCCCGAAGGCCCCCGTGTAGCTCTTCCCGAGGGCGACTACCACGGCACCTGTCAGGGTGGCCACGTCGACGATCCTGGTCAGCCCCAGCGAACGGGCGTACGCGAGCCCGTCGGCCAGGACAAGTCGTCCCTCCGCGTCGGTGTTGTCGATCTCGATCGTCTTGCCGCTCATCGTCTTGACGATGTCTCCCGGCCGCTGCGCCTTGCCGCCCGGCATGTTCTCGGTGGCGGGCACGATCCCGGCCACGTTGAGCTTGGGCTTCAGCTGACCGATGACCCCCATCGCACAAATCACCGCGGCACCCCCCGCCATGTCGCCCTTCATGGTACCCATGTTGGCAGCCGGCTTGATCGAGATGCCGCCGCTGTCGAACGTGATCCCCTTCCCGACCAGAGCCAGGTTGTTCTCCGCGTTGTCGGGGTCGCCATCGTAGCGGAGTACGATGAGCTTGGGCGGCTGGTCGCTCCCCTGGGCGACCCCAAGCAGCGCCCCCATCCCCAGATCGACCATCCGCTGACGGTCGAGCACCTCCAGCCGCAGGTCGCTTTCCCGCGCGACCTCGAGCGCCACCTCGGCGATCTGAGTCGGGGTCAGCTGGTTGGCGGGCTCGTTGACCATGTCGCGGCATCGGTTGGTCGCCGCCGCCAGCAGAGTCCCTTCTGCCACCCCACGCTCCAGCGCCGAGACCTTATTGGAATCCGACTCGACCACCGTCAGGCTCTCCAGCTCCCGCCCGTCGCTGTCGTTTGCCTTGTATCTCCTGAAACGGTACAGGCCGAGGAGCGCGCCCTCGGCGATGGCTCTGCCGGAGACCTCGGAGTCGACACGGCCTATTCCCGCGCCATGTGCGATCGTCGCGGCGGAGTCGACCCCGAGCCTCCGGACGAAGCGTCCCGCGGTCCCCATGACGTGGCGGATCACGTCCGCTCCGAAGTCTTCAGACTTGCCCAGGCCGGCGACGATCACCCGCCGGGGCACCATCTTCCCAAGGGTGTGGATCAGGGTCATCTCCCCCTTCTTACCCTTGATCTCCCCCTCGCCGATCAGTGTCGAGATCGCACCGTCCAGGGCACGATCCACGGCTCCCGTAGCGCCGCCCGGCGAGGTGACGCCCTCGAACAGATTCACGATGATGGCTCCGGCCGGCTGCTGCGTTATGTCGCCGGACTCGACTCTGATCTCCATCCGCCCTCCATGTGCAAAGGCTTGTTTCGGGGTGCGCTCATTATACGGGAGGAGACCGGGGTTCGCTATGACACGGGCCTCTGCTATAATCCGCGGCAGGCTGCGGGTCGGCGACGACGCGCCGAAGATAGGGCCCGCCGCCCGGCAAGGAGGAGTCCTGTGACCGAGAGGATGACGAGCGATTCGGAGCGAGAGCTCATCGACCGGGCCCACAAGCTCTTCCCCGGAGGCACCCTGGGCAACCTGACGACCGACGTGGTCATCCACGAGGGTCATGGCGCCAGGGTGTGGGACATGAGCGGCAACGAGTACGTCGACTACATGCTCGGCTCCGGCCCTATGATCGTCGGCCACAGCCACCCAGAGGTCGTTGCCGCTGTAAGGGACCAGCTCGACAGGGGCACCACGTTCTTTGCCTCCAACGAGCACGCGATCCGTCTTGCCGAGGAGATCGTGAAGGCGGTGCCGTGTGCGGAGCAGCTGCGTTTCAGCAGCAGCGGATCGGAGGCTACCCTCTACGCGATGCGGATCGCGCGGGCGTTCCGCAGGCGCGATAAGATCCTGAAGTTCGAGGGCGGGTTTCATGGGATGAACGACTACGCCCTCATGAGTATGGGCCCGCGCGAGCCCGCCGAGTTCCCCTCCCCGGTTCCCGACTCGGCGGGGATCCCTGCCTCGGTCCAGGGCGAGGTGCTCATCGCGCCGTTCAACGACATCGAGACCACCTCGGCGATCATCGAGCGGTACCACGACGAGCTGGCGGGCGTGATCGTCGAGCCGTTCCAGCGCGTCATTCCGCCGAAGTCCGGGTTCCTGGAAGGGCTCCGGGATGTGACCGCCACCTACGGGATCCCCCTCATCTTCGACGAGATCGTGACCGGGTTCAGGTTCGGCTACGGAGGAGCCCAGGAGCTCTACGGCGTGACCCCGGACCTGTGCACCCTGGGCAAGGCCGTGGCGGGTGGTTTCCCGCTGACGGCGGTCACGGGCCGTGAGGAGATCATGGCCAATTTCGACCCCGCCACCCCGGTCAAGGAAGATTTCGTGCCCCAGGTCGGAACCCTGAGTGGCAACCCGCTTGCCGCCGTGGCCGGACTGAAGACCCTGGAGATTCTCCGTCGGGACGGAGCTTACGAGGGCCTCGCCTCGACCGGACGCCAGCTCATGGATGGCCTGCGCCGTCTGCTGAGCGAGGCGGAGATTCCCGCCAGCGTCGTGGGAGAGCCGGCCCTCTTCGATGTCTACTTCGGGGATGTCGAGATCGTCGACTACCGTTCGACGCTGAAGGCGGACACAGATATGCTCGGCCGGTTCAACGAGCTCCTGCTCCGGAACGGCATTTTCAAAGGGGAGTCGAAGTATTACCTGTCGACCGCACACGACGCGGCGGACGTCGCCAAGACCCTGGAGGCCTTCGCCCTCGCGATCGACGAGCTGAGGGGCTGATCCCCGATCGGGAGGAGGCTCGTTCGGACGTCGGCGCTCCGCGTGCCGGAAACCGGACTCCGCGTGGCGATTCGCTCAATGGCCTCATTCGTATTGCCGAATACCGTTCAGTTTGGCGGCTGAGACGACGCAATGCTGCGCCCTGGTTAGCGTTGTGAAGCGGAGCCTGCAACGTCCTCGGAGAAACGAAAAGAAGGGCTCAAAACACCTTGACATGTTTAGGGGTTGCTCATAAGGTTGATCCTGGGGCTCTAAAGGCAAGTGGCCAGAGTTACGGGCCCCTGGGTGGTACGGGCGACCGGCGAGACCTCCTTTCAGAGCGCTAACGATCCCCCTCTCGCTCGGGAGCACTAGACCGGTGCCATCCGGTCGCTGGATTAGGCTCTCCCCCGGGTTTACGCCCAGATCGGTCTACTGCAGGAGTTTGGACCTCATCTACAGTCCCCTCTTGCGCGCTTGGGGCCTGCTATGCGACTACTCGACACCCTCCCGTCCGATACGGTGGCCCGAGCCAAGGTAGCTCTCGTTGGACTGGGAGCGGCGAACTAGCCAGAGAGGAGTCTCCACTTGAAGATCGGATCCACTTCAATAGACGTCGTCACTGATGGCACTTTCCTGATGGACGGCGGGGCCGTATTTGGCCAGGCACCGAAGACGGACTGGTCGCTCCAGGCGAAGCCGGACCGGCAGAACCGCGTCAGGCTGGGCCTGAACTGCCTGCTCGTTCAGACCGACAAGATGAACATCCTGGTCGACACGGGAGCGGGCCTGAAGCGGACCGAGAAGCTGAAGGACGACTACGGCCTCAATGGCAACAAGCTGGTCAAGGGACTCAAGGCCGTCGGAGTCACCGGTGGAGACATCGACGTCGTCCTGCTGACCCACCTGCACTTCGATCACAGCGGCGGGTGCACGAAGCTGGACAGCGCCGGTAACGCCGTTCCGACCTTCCTCAAGGCGACGTACATGGTGCAGAGGGCGTGTTGGGAAGAGGCAATAAACCCCAACGAGCGGCAGAACGGGTCACTCTATCCTGAAGACTTCATGCCGCTTGAGAAGAAGGGCCTGCTCACACTCCTCGACGGAGACACGGAGATCGCGCCCGGAGTCGTGGCCAAGGTAACCAGCGGCCATTCGGCCGGCCACCAGATAGTGCTCGTGGAGTGTGGGAGCGAGCGGATAGCCTTCCTCGGGGACCTGATCCCCACGGCCTATCACCTGCCGCTCACCCGAATCGCCGCCTTCGACCAGGTGCCCAACGATACCCTGGAGCAGAAGCGTCAGCTACTGAAAATGGCGGCCGACGGGGGCTGGCTCCTCGTCTTCGGGCACGGAATACAGCATCGCGCGGGCTACATGGAGCAGCGGAACGGCAGGGCAACGCTACGTCCCGTGGAGATGTAAGACCTCATAACACGAAATCCCTTTCCAACTCTCCCCGACTGGGACAGACGGCTGGGCGTCCATGGAGGAGCGGTTCCGCCGCACGAAATCCCTTCCACCCATGGGGGAAGGTTAGGATGGGGGGCCCAGGACCTCGGCCGAGACCACGTTCTTCTCGAAATCCCCAAGGCGGGCCCGGGTGATCGTGTTGCTTAAGGCAAGCCGGCTGCGAGCCCTGACCCGGATGTAGTTGTCGGTAAGGCCCGACCAGAGCGCTCCGCCCTCCCCTTTTACCGCCTCTTCCCATAGCACCGGCCTGACCTCTCCCTTGAATCCGCCCCTGAAATCGGCGGCGCCGGACCGCGACAGATCCAGCAGCCTCTCCATGCGCTCACTCTTGGTCTTGCCGCTTACGGTCCCTCCGAAGTGCGCGGCGCTGGTGCCCGGCCGCGACGAGTATGGGAAGACGTGCATTGCCGCGAACCCTACCCGCTCGCAGAGCTCGGACGTATCCTCGAAATCTCGCTCGGACTCTCCGGGGAATCCGGCGATCACGTCGGTCGTGATCGCGACGCCGGGGACGCTGTCCCGGATCATGTCGACGACCTCTCCGAAAAGCCCTCTTGTGTAGCGACGGCGCATCCGTTGGAGCACGCCGTCGCTCCCGCTCTGTAGCGGGAGGTGGAAGTGCGGACAGAGCCTGCCGTCCGACCAGAGCCGTATCAGCCCGGGGGTGATCTCCTGGGGCTGAAGCGACGATACCCTGAGGCGCTCGATGCCGGTTCGCTCCAGAACTAACCGCACCAGACCCTCGAGCGTGATCCCGTCCAGATCGAAGCCGTAGGTCCCGAGCTGAGTGCCGGTGAGCACGACCTCTCTGTACCCGCTGGCGACGTGATCGTCGATCCGCGCCAATATCTCTTCTGGCGGGATGCTCCGTTCCCGCCCCCGGACCCTGGGGACGATGCAGTATGCGCAGACCTGGTCGCAGCCCTCCTGTATCTTGACCGCCGCACGGGTTCGAGCGATCCGAGGCGCGAGCGGCTGCACGTCGTCTCCGACGGCGCAGGGTACGGGCGGACCGCCCCGCCACTCGCTGACCCGGCGCACCAGCGTCGGCTTGTCCGTGTTGCCGATGACCAGGTCGACCTCGGGCAGCTTTTCGAGCTCGGCAGGCGCCCTCTGGGCGAAGCACCCGGTGGCCACGATGGTGGCCCCGGGGTTTCGCCTCCGAGCCGCGCGGATGGCGCGCCGTGCCTTCCTGTCGGCGACGTGGGTGACCGTACAGGAGTTCACCACGTAGATGTCCGCCGGCTCCAGCGTGGAGACGAGCCGGAACCCGGCCCGCGCGAACTCGGAGGCGACGACGCTCGAGTCGGCCTGGTTCAGCTTGCAGCCGTGAGTCTCCACGGCGACAGTTTGGGTCCGAGTGAGGTTTGAGTGAGCCGGCATGGTGGCCCTTTCTCTGCTGCTCGGGAGGGTGCCCGACATGGTATTATAGGGACGGCTTCGGAACCCCGTCAACGCGGACGGCGCCTCGGAACGACCGCCTTCCGAGGTCTTGCGGTGGGACGCAACCCGTCAACCTGTGGAGAGAACAGCGGCGCCCCGCCCCCTTTTTCGCGAGTGGATCGGTGTGACCCTCGGATTCCTTATCGCCCTCCCGTCTGACGGGCCAGGACTTCGGCAAAGCCAGTGGAGTGGACCAAGTGACGAACAATCGAGTGGTGATAACCGGTATCGGGCTGGTCAGCCCGGTTGGCCTTAACGCGAAGACCACCTGGGATAACCTGATCAGCGGCAAGTCGGGAATCGACCACATCAAGTCGTTCGACACCGATGGGCTGGCGACGACGATCGCCGCCGAGGTAGACGGCTTCGATCCTGTCAACTATATGGGGCTGAAAGGGGCGCGGCGGGTGGACCGTTTCACCCAGCTCGCCGTTGCCGCCGCGATGGAGGCGGTCGAGCAGGCCGAGCTCAAGATCGACGACAGCAATGCCGACCGCGTGGCGGTGCTGATAGCCAGCGGGATCGGAGGCATCATCACGCTGTCCAACCAGATCGAGGTGATGCTCAGCAGAGGCCCTTCCAGGGTCAGCCCGTTCTTGGTCCCGATGATGCTACCCGACATGGCTTCGGCGCAGGTTTCCATGAGCCTCGGGGCGAAGGGGCCGAACTTCTCGACGCTGTCGGCCTGCTCGAGCGGCGCAGACTCCGTGGGCCAGGCGTTCGAGCTGATCCGGAGGGGAGACGCCGATCAGGTGCTGGCCGGAGGGACCGAGGCTGCGATCTGTCGCATCGGGATCGCCGGGTTCAACTCGGCTCAGGCACTGTCAAAGCGCAACGACGAGCCGCAGAAAGCCTCTCGGCCGTTCGATGCCGAGCGCGACGGCTTCGTCCTTGGCGAGGGAGCCGCCGTCATGGTCATGGAGAGCATCGACAGCGCGACGAATCGCGGCGTGGAGCCTATCGGCGAGATCGTCGGATATGCTGCCACCGCCGACGCCTACCACGTGACCCATCCGGCCCCCGATTGTGAGGGGTCGGCCAGGGCGATGAGACTGGCCCTGGAGCAGGCGGCTCTGAAACCCCACGAGATCGACTACATAAACGCTCACGGCACCTCGACCCCGATCAACGACAAGTATGAGACGATGGCGACCAAGGCCGTCTTCGGCGAGGATGCTTACAAGATCCCGATCAGCTCGACCAAGTCGATGACGGGCCACCTGCTTGGGGCCGGCGGTGCCCTGGAGGCTGCGATCTGTGTCATGGCCATCGCCAACTGGGCGGCGCCGCCCACAATCAACCTGGAGGTTCCCGACCCGGATTGCGACCTGGACTACACTCCCCACGTTCCTCGTCGAGGCCAGATCAAGACGGCGATGAGCAACTCGTTCGGTTTCGGTGGTCACAACGCCTCCCTGGTCTTCCAGGCCTACGAAGCCTAGCCCAACGACGGAACATGGGATGTGCGGATCCCGACAAGTCGGGATTGCCGGGAGGCTGGGGGTTCCCCTTAGATATTTCTGACCACCTTCCGGGCCAGGAGAGGCGTCACAGGGAAGCCTGGCACGATGGCGACATACGGGGTGTCCAGAGGGGCGGAGCCCCTTTGCAAGGAGTCTGAGGGTTTCCCTCAGATATGATTTCTCCCCCCTTCCTGGCCAGGAAGGGGGCCAGGGGGATGGTCGACAGGGTCTTTCAGCACCCTGTAGGGAACCCTCTGTAGTCTCGTTGACACCCGGTCGCGTGGCCTGTGCCACAGGCTGCGGCATCCTCACATCACCTGAGGGAACAGGCCCCGCATGACTGAAAAGGTGTGGCGCACCCGGCCTCAACCTCCTGTCGGCTTCGCATCGTACATGGGGGTATCCCCTCTTGAAGCCACGTTGCTCTTCAACCGTGGGGTCCGGCACCCCGAAGAGATCGAGACCTACTTGGCCGCCGACTCCCGGCTGCTCAACGATCCCTGGCTCCTTCCCAACATCGAGAGGGGCGTTGCCGCCCTGGAGGAGGCGATCTCCGAAGGACGGACCGTCGCCATCTTCGGCGACTTCGACGCCGACGGTATCACGGCCACCGCGATTGTCGCCCTGGGCCTACGCGAGCTGGGAGCGCGCGCCATCACGTACCTCCCGAACAGGCTGGCCGAGGGCCACGGGCTCAACGATGCGGCCGTCCGCCGGCTTGCGGACCAGGGGGCGTCGCTCCTGGTGACCGTGGACTGTGGCCTCAGCGCCCACCACGAGGTGGAGACGGCCTCGTCGCTGGGGATAGACACCATAATCACGGATCATCACACCCTGCCCGACAGGCTGCCCGACGCGCGGGCCGTGGTCCACTCCGGGCTTCCCGGATCGGCGTATCCCTACGAGGGCTTGACCGGTGCGGGTCTGGCGTTCAAGCTGATCGAGGCGCTCCACGTCGCCCTCGGACGTCCCTGGCCCGAGCACCTCCTCGGGCTTGCCGCGCTCGGCACCGTCGGCGACTCAGGACCCCTGACCGGCGAGAACAGGTTCATCGTCAAGCAGGGGATGGCGGAGCTCGCTCGGACCCGGAACCCTGGCCTGCGGGCGCTCGCCGATGTCGCGGGGGAGAAGCTCCACGAGCTCGACACCCGCTCTCTGTCGTTCGGCCTTATTCCGAGGATCAACGCCGCGGGACGGCTGGGCGACGCGTCGCTGAGCCTGGACCTCCTGATGGCGACGGACCGCGAGACGGCCGAGCCGATCGCTCGGGACCTGGACGAGAAGAACCGGGAGCGCCAGCGCCTGACCCGCGAGGGGATCGACGAGGCCGTCGACCAGATGGAGCTCAGCCCCAACGGCGTCCCGAATGTGATCGTGGTGGAGCACCCGGGATGGTCCCCGGGCATCCTGGGACTCATCGCCGGGAGGCTCGCGGAGAGATACTATCGCCCGGCGATTGCGGTGACGACGAGCTCCGGGGTATCCAGGGCCAGTGCTCGGAGCATCCCGGAGTTCGACATGACCGGCGCACTGCGAAGCGCGACCGTACCGTTCATCAGGATGGGCGGTCACGCCCAGGCGGCGGGCTTCACCGTGCCGGCCGAGTTCCTTCCGAAGCTGCGCCGTGAGATGGACGCCGTGGCCGGCGAGCGGCTCGAAGGCGTGGACCTCGCGCCGGCGATCGACATCGACTGCGACATATCCCTGAGCCTCGTCAACGAGGAGACGTTAAGCTTCGTACAGCGCCTGTCGCCCTTCGGGCAGAGCAACCAGACGCCGGCGTTCCTCACGTCGAACGCCCGGGTCGTTGAGGCCCGCCAGGTGGGGAAGGCGGGCCGGCATCTGAAGATGCGGGTCAGTCAGGACCGGGTGGTGCGGGACGCCATCGCCTTCGGCCAGGGCGATAAGCCGCTCGCGCCGGGGGACGCGATCGACCTGGTGTACTCGGTGGGCGTCGACCGCTGGGGTGGCGCTGCCCTGCCGGAGCTGACGGTAGCGGACTTCCGGAAGACGTAGCCGGCGACCGCTACCTGGCCCGCTGGCGGCCACGCCGGCGCCGCTCGGCGCGGCTCCCGCGCTCCACCACAGGTGGCGGCTCCTCGTCTTCCCCGACCGAACCCGTGGGCCTCGCCTTGACGATGAGCAGGGGAACGGTTATCGCCAGGACCAGCAGGGCGATGTACTGCGCCTCCTGCATCCCCAGCGCCCAGATCCTGTCCTGTCTGGCGAAGGTTATGGCGAACCGCCCGACGGAGTAGAGCGCCAGGTACAGGGCGAAGAGCATCCCGTCCGGTTTGATGCGGCCCCGCAGCCTCCATATGATCCCCAGGGCGATCATGTTCCAGATCATCTCGTAGGCGATGACCGGCTGCACCGACGTACCGGCCCCGTTGTTGCAGCTTCTGGCGGCCGTCTCGGGATGAGTCCAGACGAAGCTGAGGAAGAAGTCGGCGGTCTTGGCGCAGTGCTCCCCGTTGACGATGTCCCCTACCCGTCCGATAGTCTGGCCGATCAGCATCGCCGGAGCCGTCAGGTCGGCGATGATGCCAACCGGGTGGCCCCTCCAGAGCGCGTAAAGCGTCCCGCCGATGAACCCGCCGAGGATGCCGCCCCAGACGCCGACGCCACCGTTCCAGATGGCGAGGATCCGGCCGGGGTCGCCGCCGTAGACGGACCAGTTGTCGATCACATGGACGGCTCGGGCGCCTATGAAGCCGCCCACTATCGCCCACAGAGCGATCGAGTAGATCGTGTCGGGAAGGATGCCTCGAAGTGGGCCCCATCGGCCAACGAGGAAGACGGCGGTGGCCACCGCCAGAAAGCTGAACAGGCCGTGCCAGCTCAGAACGAAGGAGCCGGCCGAGATCAGGTTAGGGCCTGCCCCGATCTCAATCATTCCGGCCCTCCGAGGACGTTTCCATCGGGAACAGGTTAAGGCGGAGGAATCTCAGTGTCAAGGAAGACCGTCAGCGCCGGGCCCCGCTCTCCGCGCGCGGTCTCAGTGAGGATCATCGACCCCCGAGAGCGGAAAGATGTTGATCGGGGAGGTCAGATCGACACCGAGAGGCACGCGGGTCTTCTGGGAGGTGTCAGATAGCCATCTCCGTCGCAGTGGCACGCGCTTCGTCCAGTGTAGAAGGCGTGGACTGGGAGTTCGGGGCGTGCCCGCCCCCACGACGAAAAAGGCAGCGCAGTTTGGGAATACGCGAGTGTTCGGCGCCGTTTGCTGATTCACTCAGCCCGCGCGGGTGGTACGGCTGTGGCTGTACCTATGTGCAAGAGCACGGCGTGAATGCGCAGGTCGCGGTCTACGATTACAGAAGTCTCTACTGTTGTACCCGACGCGTCTCCCTCCCAACGGACGAATCTGGAATGGGAAAGCTGCAGGAAAGCTCGAATCTTTACTTCAGTGCCAGCGGGGTATTTCCCGTCAGGACCCGGCGGCGGGTCGAGAATCGGCCTCCAGAACCCCCCAGGTTCCGGTGTGAAGGTGATCCGAAATCGGGCGGCGACGGTCGCCTCAACGGCGGCGGCGATGGTGGCCTCGATGTCTGGGGTCCGCGTCGGCTGCCCACTTGCACAGGCGACAACGGCCAAGGACGACATAGCAGCCGTAACCAGGAACCCGACCCGCCTTATCGGACGAAATTGCCGCGTTGCTTTCACTGCTAACTCCTACAGCACGCACACACAGGAATGGTATCATTCGCGCTGAACGACATCACCACCGAGTAGAGGAACCCCATGACCGCCGCTTACAAGCCTACCCTACGCGGCGATCTCATGCCGGGCTACGATCGAAAGCCCAATCAACCGCAGGCGAGGTCCACAGTCTATCAAGCAGCTCCAACTTGGGCGCCTCGCCACCGGTGTCCAGGCGGACCGGGCGAGCCGATGCCTATAACCGCGCGGACTATCAGCCGTATAAGAGTGTAGAGCACTCGCGCGGACCGGACCAGGGCAAGGTGTAGGGGCGCACAGCCGTGTGCCCTGCGAACACGGTGGCTTCGCCGGGACAGAATGCTGGAAGCGCCAGACCGTATGCTAAAATAGAATCACCGTCGATACGCTCTCGGACACGGAGGTACAGGGGTGCAGAGCCCTGTCGATGAAGCAGAGCATCGAGACCTTTCTGAACTACATCGCGGTCGAGCGAGGGCTGTCCTCCAACACGGTCGCCGCATACAGAAACGATCTGACTCAGCTGGCGGACCACCTTGGTGCCGGTGAGGGACGTGCCGGACCCCGGGACGGATGGCGGGCGGTGGACGAGCATGCCATCACAGCGTACGTCGTCTACCTTCACCGCCAGGGCTATGCTGGCGCGACGCGGGCACGGAAGGTGGCCGCGACCCGGTCGTTCTTCGGCTTCCTTCAAGAGGAGGGGCTGATCCCGCGGAACCCGGCCGAGAACCTCAGATCCCCGTCGGCGGGGCGCTCGCTGCCTGAGCCTCTGACCGTCGAGGAGATCGACAGGCTTCTCGCCGCCACCGGCGGCAGCGCACCGGAGCCCGTCCGGGACCGGGCGATGCTGGAGCTGATCTATGCGACCGGGATGCGAGTCAGCGAGCTGGTCGGCCTGGACATGGACCACGTCGAGCTGAGCCAGGGGTTCGTGAGGTGCTTCGGCAAGGGCTCAAAAGAGCGCCTCATCCCGATTCATCCGCAGGCCGTCGGCGTGATGAAGCGCTATCTGGAAGAGGCTCGGCCGAAGCTGGCTGCTCGCAGGCTGGGACCGGCGGTCTTCCTCAACCGCCGCGGGAAGAGGATGACGCGCCAGGGCTTCTGGCTTATACTTCGTAAGTACGCGGGACAGGCTGGGATCGAGTCGAGGATCACGCCTCACACGATCCGACATAGCTTCGCCACTCATTTGCTGAGAGGCGGAGCGTCCCTGAGGCACGTGCAGGAGCTGCTGGGTCACGCCAGCGTCACAACCACGCAGATATATACGCACCTGACGCGGGAGCATCTCCGGGAGGAGTACGACAAGGCTCATCCCAGGGCGAGCTAGACGGTCGACGGTGACTCGACCGCCGGACCCGGGACGTCAGGAGAGGATCAGGAGGGACCGCAATGCCCAGCAAGGGCCGCAAGGCAGCGTCGAGGCAGGCCCAGGTCCGGGACAAGAAGAAGCGGGGCAAGGCCGCGCCACAGGTCTTCGAGGCCGGTCCGGTGCGGTCCGCAATTCCAGTCGATGATGCCGAAGAAGAGGCCGCACCCACGCAGCCGACGACGGCGGTCGCCCAGGCCAGGCCATCCGTCAGCAAACGCCGGGGCCGGGCGACGGAGCCTGCGGCGGCGTACGGGCACCTAGGGACCGAGCTCAAGCGGATCGGGGTGATCGCGTCTCTGGTGGTCGTCATCCTCGTAGCGCTCACCTTCGTCCTCCGCTAGAAAACCCCATGGAACCAGGACGTTCGCAGGCCGTCGCGACCGGCCCTCCGGCGCCCCACCGGAAGCAGAAGAAGCCCGACTTCACCGAGCGCCTGAGGGCCACGCCGACCAGGCCCGGCGTCTACCTCATGCGGGGCGCCGCCGGCGAGGTGCTCTACGTCGGCAAGGCCGCAAGCCTCCGAAACCGGGTACGCTCCTACTTCGCGAGTCCCCGCTCTCTTGCCCCCAAGATACGGGCCCTTGTAAACAGGGTCGCCGACTTCGACTTCATCGTCACCGAGTCGGAGCAAGAAGCGCTGATCCTCGAGAGTAACCTCATCAAGCGCCACCGGCCCCAGTACAACGCGCGCCTGAAGGACGACAAGAGCTATCCGTTCATCAAGATCGACATCTCCGAGGATTTCCCCCAGGTCTACATCACTCGCAAGGTGGCCAAGGACGGGTCGCGCTACTTCGGGCCATTCGCCAGCGCCGGGAGCGTCCGCCGCACCCTCGCGCTGCTGAAAAAGCTGTTCCCATACCGGTCGTGCACCAAGACGATCACCGGCACCGATCCCCGCCCCTGCCTCGACTACTACATACACCGCTGCGCGGGTCCATGCATCGGTGCCGTCGACAGGGCCCGGTACCACGAGATCATCGACCAGGTGATCCTCTTCCTAGAGGGTAAGACCGACCGGGTCGTCAGCTCCATCGCCGGGCGAATGGACGAGGCCGCTGAGACCCTCGAGTTCGAGCGGGCGGCGATCCTCCGGGACCAGCTCAGGGCCATCGAGAGCGTCCACGAGGGCCAGAAGGTGCTGCACCTGACGTCCGAGAACATGGACGTCATCGCGGTGGCGGCCGGCCCCCGCGAGGCCTGGGTCGAGGTCTTCTTCATACGCCAGGGCAAGCTGATAGGCCGCGACCACTTCGTCATGGCTGGCACACAGGACGAGGAGCCGGCGCGGATCGTCACCGCCTTCGTGAAACAGTTCTACGGCGCCAACCCCTACGTGCCGCCCCGCATCCTGGTCCAGCACCCGCTGGACGATGCACCGGCGATCCACGAGTGGCTGCGTGGTAAGCGGGATGGGCCTGTCCAGATACACGTTCCGCAGCGCGGCGAGAAGCGCAGACTCGTGCAGATGGTGGCCGAGAACGCCGCTCAGGGCGTCGAGCAGCTAAAGGCACGCCAGAGCGAGGAGAGCAACCTGGACATCGCCATGGCCGAGGTGCAGGAAGCTCTGAACCTGCCGCGGCTGCCCAGCCGGATCGAGTGCTACGACATCTCCAACATCCAGGGGACCAATGCCGTCGGGAGCATGGTCGTCTTCGAGGATGCCAAGTCCAAGTCGTCCCACTACCGGCGGTTCAAGATCAAATCGGTGGACGGGATCGACGACTACGCCATGATGCGCGAGATGCTGACCCGGCGTTTTCGCCGCCTGGGGAGGACCGCCGAGAACGGCTCCTCCGGCGGCGCGGGCTCCAGCCCGCCGACGGGCTCGGCAAACGGAAGCTCCTGGGGCATCATCCCCGACATGGTGCTGATAGATGGGGGAAAAGGGCACCTGGGCGCCGCCCTCCAGGTGTTCCTTGAGCTGGGCATCGACTTCGTTCCTCTGGCCGCGATCGCCAAGGAGAACGAAGAGATATTTGTCCCTCAGACCCCTGAGCCGATCATACTGCCCCGGTCCTCGCAGGGGCTCTTCCTGCTCCAGCGCTGCCGGGACGAGGCCCACAGGTTCGCCATCACCTTCCACCGGGAGCGGCGGTCCAAGAAGAGCGTTTCGTCGGTCCTCGACGACATCCAGGGAGTCGGTCCCAAGCGCCGAAAGATGCTGCTCAGGCGGTTCGGGTCGGTCAAGGGCATCCGGGAGGCCGAGCTGGACACGCTCGCGTCGGTGCCCGGCATGACGCTGAGCCTCGCCCGCCGTATCAAGGAGTACCTGTAGCCGACTGATGAAGAATCGGGCGCGCAGAGGGGCGAAGCCCCTTTCCTGGGAGTCTGAGGGTATCCCTCAGATACAGAATATCCCCCTCTTCTTACGAAACAGGGGACGTGTGGGACGGCCGGAAACGTTTCCTAGCACCCCGCTGGAGAGGGCCGTCCCCTACCCTGACCCCTGCGCCAGCGGCCGGACCTCGTTCGTGAAGCGCTCCAGGTTGTCGAGGGTCTCCTGGAGGCTGCTGCCCTGGAAGCCGAAGAAGAGGTGCTTCACCCCGGCGTCTCCGAAGGCGCGGATGTCCCCGGCTATCTCGGCGGACGTTCCCGTGAAGGGACGGCGATCTTCGCCGGCGGCCGGCTGGGTCGCACGGTGACCCCACGCTCCGGTGTGGTAGGCGACGTCGATCGTCGACGGGTCCCGTCCGATCTCGCGGGCGTAGCCGTCGAGCCTTCCCAGATACTCCCTTAGCTGATCGGCGGTTCTCACCGGGTACGTCGGGTTGATCCCGATCGGGTACCAGCAGTCGCCCAGCTCGGCTGTCCGCCGAAGCGCCCGAGGGCTCTCCCCGCCGATCCAGATCGGCGGATGAGGCTTCTGCACCGGCTTCGGCTCGAAAGCGATGTTCGAGAAGCGGACGTACTTGCCGTCGACGGACGGGTCGTCAGACGTCCACAGCTCCTTGAAAGCGCGGATGTACTCGTCTGTGACAGCGCCCCGCTCGCCGTACGGGGGAGCTGCCAGGGCCTCGAACTCCTCCCGCATCCACCCCACCCCGCATCCCACCACCAGCCGGCCCCTGGAAAGGACGTCGATCGTGGAGAGTATCTTGGCCGTGTGCACCGCCGCCCGGTACGGCACCACCATGACCGAGGTCATCAGCCTGATCGTCGACGTCTGGCCCGCCAGAAAGGCCAGCATCGTCAGCTGCTCCAGGTAGTCGGCCGTGCCGGGGAAGTCGCCGCCCTGGGAGTACGGGTACCGCGACTCGATCCCCTTCGGGAAGACCAGGTGGTCGCTGACGTAGACGTAGGCGAACCCCAGCTCTTCGCCGCGCCGCGCCATGGCCTCGATCGACTTGGGCGACGCCAGGGGGCCCTGAACCGGGACGTCGAATCCGTAGTCCATACCGCGCTATCCCTTGCCCTTGCCGTCGCCGTCGCCGCGGCTGCCGCCACGCATGAACGATCCGAGCAGGCTCGTGAACTCCATCGGGAAGATGAACTTGGTCGCCGGGGACGACCCCAGCTCCTTCAGCGTCTCGAAGTACTGGAGGCTCAGAGTGTTCGAGTCGACGTTCTGAGCGACCGAGTAGATCTTGTCCAACGCGTTGCTGAAGCCGTCGGCGCGCAGGATCGCCGCCTGCTGATCGCCCTCGGCCTCCAGGATCTCGCCCTGGCGCTGGCCCTCCGCCTTCAGGATGGCTGCCTGCTTCTCGCCCTCGGCACGGTTGATCTCGGCCTGCCGCGATCCCTCGGACTCCGTGATCTCGGCGGTCTTGATCGCCGCGGCCGACTTCTCCCGCTCCATCGCGGCCTTGACGCCGGTCGGCGGGTCGATCTCGTTGATCTCCACCTGGTTCACCTTGATGCCCCAGCGTCCCGTGACCTCGTCCAGCCGGACCTGAAGCAGGTCCCGAATCTTCTCCCGCTCCGACAGGGCCGCGGCCAGGGTCGTGGCGCCGATGACTGCCCTGAGGGTGGCGAATGACAGCTGTATTGTGGCAATCCTGAAGCTTTCGATGTCGAGGAGCGCCTTCCTCACCGCTTCGTCGTCGGACAGGACCTTGTAGTAGATCACGTAGTCCATGTCCACCACCACGTTGTCGGCGGTGATGTACTTCTGCGTCGGCACCTGGTCCACCTGCTCCCGGAGGTCCACCTTGAGCGGTTGGTCAATGAACGGGATGACCACCCTGATGCCCGGCCCCCTCACACCCAGGAACTTGCCGAATCTCAGGATCACCATCTTCTCGTACGTTTTCACTATTCTCCAGAACATACAGAATCCCTCCTCTACTCGTCCGTCCTCATTACCTTGAGAGTCAGGCCTTCCAGATCGGATACGATCACCTTCTCGCCAGCGCTGATCACCTTACCATCATCGCTCTCGGCCGTCCACAACTCGCTCTCCACTCGCACCATGCCCTTCGGATCGAGGTCGGAATGGACGACGCCGATCACTCCAAGCAGCTTCTCCAGGGTCGTAGGTATGGGTGGCACCTTGGTGAACAGGACCAGCCTGACGAAGAGGACGAGGGTACCGAACAGCGAGGCGGAGACGCCCACGATCAACCAAACATTAACGCGAAAACTGGGGCCTGAGATGGGCTCAGGCGTGAACCCGCCGAAGAGCAGGAACGCGCCTAGGACGAAGCTGACCGCCCCACCGACCCCGAATATCCCTATGCCCGGCGCCTGCATCTCGAAGAAAAAGAGGAGAAGCCCGAACAGGAGCAGTCCGACGCCGGCCCAGTTCACCGGCAAGCTTCCGGCCGCGACGAACGACAGAGCAAGGGCGATTGCACCGATGACGCCGGGGACGATAATCCCGGGACTCAACAGCTCCAGGAGGATGCCCAGCCCGCCGATACTGAGCAGCAGGAAGGCGATGTTGGGATCGGCGAGGAACCCCAGGAATCGCTCGACCAGGGTTCTCTCGACCACGTGCAGCGACAGCCCCGATGTGTCGAGGACGACCGCCTGGTCGCGGACCAGGACGGTCAAACCGTCGATCTGGTCCAGCAGGTTCCCGAGGTCCCTGGCGATCAGGTCGATGATGTCGATCTCCAGCGCCTCGGATGCCGAGTAGGAGACCGCCTCCAGGACGGTCTGCTCCAGGGCGTCGGCGTTCCTGCCGCGCTCGTCGGCGATGCTCCTAATGAACGCCGCGGCGTCCTGGGTCGCCTTCGATGCGAGTGTGTCCGGCAGGTCCTCGCCTGAGGGTCCTACCGGAGAGGCCGCGCCGATGTTGGTCGTGGGGGCCATCGCGGCGACGTGGGCGGCGGCCGCTATGAAGGTACCCGCCGACGCGGCCTGAGCTCCCGCCGGTGAGACGTAGACCACCACCGGGATCTCCGCCAGCAGGATGTCCGCGACCATGTCCCTGGTGGAGTCCAGCCGGCCACCCGGGGTGTCGAGTACGACGATGACCAAGCTCGCGCCGTCGTCCACCGCCTTGTCGATGCCCCTGCCCAGAAAGCGGGCGGAGATCGGGTCGATAGGTCCGTCGATGGAGAGGACGGCGCCGTGGGCGTCCTGGGCCGTGGCGTAGGGAGTGCCGTGAGCCAGGACGAGTCCGAACGCCCCCAGGAAGAAGAGGACCAGCGACAGCGGCCGCCTCACGCGCCGGATCGGTCCGGCGCTAAGAGCGCCCGTGGCGGTGGGGAACCCGCCTGTAATGTTCATCCGGCGCAGGCCTCACGACGGGCCGGGGCGAAGGGTGACCCCCTCGCCCCGACATCCGAGCCCAGGTTGTGTAGCCGGCCATCGCGGCTATCCGGTAACGCCCAGCTCCTTCTCCGTCTGACCCAGTACGATGTCGATTCCAGCTACGATCCGGTCTACCTCTTCCCTCGTTACGCACAGCGGCGGAGACAGGGAGATGAGGCCGTGTCCACGCGGGCGGATGATTAAATGCTGTTCGTGGAACTTCTCGGCCAGGCTCTCCTCGAGCTTCATCTCATCGGGGTACAGCTCCTTGGTCTCCCGATTCTTGACCAGCTCGATGGCGAGGAGCAGGCCGATGCCCCGGACGTCGCCGACGATTGGATGGTCGGCTTTGACGCCTTCGAGCTGCTCCTTCATGTAGGCGCCTGTCTTGCGAGAGTTCTCAACCAGACCCTCGTCCTCGATGATCGCGATGTTCTTGAGCGCCGCGGCGGCCGCGACCGGGTGTCCGCCGTAGGTCAGCGCCTGTGGGAAGACGTTCTTCTCTCCCGCGAACGCGTCCGCGATGCGCGTGCTGACGATCGTCGCCGCCAGGGGCAGGTAGCTGCTGATCAGGCCCTTGCCCATGGTCATGATGTCCGGCACGAAGTCCCAGTGCTCGGAGGCGAACATCTTGCCGGTGCGCCCGAACCCGTTGATGACCTCGTCGATGATGAGTACGATCCCGTACTTGTCGCAGACCTCCCGCATCCTCGGCCAGTAAGTAGGCCCGGGCACGGTGACCGCGTCTGAAGCGGTGTCGCCGACGATCGGCTCGCCGATGAAGGCCGCGATCGTCTCCGGTCCGTGCAGGATGATCAGGTCCTCGACCGCCTTGACGGCGTTCTCTGCGATCTCGTCGATCGTGGTCCCGCCCATCTCGGGCCTGTAGGCGTTCGCCTGGGGCGCATAGATCATGCCGGGATAGGCCGGCTCGAAGTCGTGCCGACCGCCATGGCCGCCGAGCCACATGGTCAGGCCCAGCCCCCCGTGGTACGAGCCCTTCCTAGAGATGATCTTGTACCGGCCGCCGTCCCCCCGCCGATGGTGGTAGGCCTTGGCGATCTTCACGGCCGTCTCGTTGGCCTCCGACCCGCCGGTGACCGGCCAGACGCGGTCCAGGTCACCTGGGGTTATCTCAGCCAGCTTCTGGCAGAAGCGGGCGGTGACCTCTGTCGTCGTGGCCTGGGGGAAGTAGGCCAGCTTCCGCATCTGCTCCATGGCCGCGTCCGCGATGTCGGTCCGGCCGTAGCCGACGTTCACGCACAGATAGCCGCCGTTCACGTCCATCCAGGTGTCGCCGTTCGAGTCGACGACCTCCAGCCCCTTGCCGCTCACTATGATCGTGGGATCGCCCTCCTCCGCCATCCTCAGCCAGTCACGGAAGTGCATCCACTGGTGCTCGAGCGAGGATCGACGCAGCGCCTCGGTGTCCAGGGTTTCTCTCGTCTGCACGTCTACCATTCAGGTCTCCTTCTTTGTCTGCTGACGACCGTTCGTGTCTCGGGTTGTGCCGGGCTACCTCTTCATGTCGAGCTCGCCCTCGAGCTCGCCTATCGACTCGTCGAGGGCGGTGACGATCTCGTCGATCTCGCTCCTCGTGATGCACAGTGGCGGCCCGAGCGTGAGGCCGTGATCCCCGGCGAACAGGATCAGACCGCGGTTCCTGAACTTCTTGGAGAGGCGCTCTGCTATGCGCTCGTCCGTGGAGAACGCCGCCCTCGTTGCCCTGTTGCTCACCAGCTCTACCCCGATGAGAAGTCCCAGACCCCGGACATCGCCGATAATCGGATGCTTCTCCATCAGCTCTTCGAGCGATCCCTTGAAGTAGGCCCCGACCTCGGCCGAGTTCTTGACCAGGCCCTCGTTCTCGATGATCTCGATATTCTTCAGGGCCGCTGCGGCCGCGACCGGATGACCGCCGTAGGTCAGGGCGTGGAACATCTGGTTGCCGGGCCCTCCGAAGTAGTCGGCGACCTCCTTCTTTACTATCGTTGCGGCGACCGGAAGGTAGCTGCTGACGATGCCCTTGGCCACCGACATGATGTCGGGGACGACCCCCCAGTGGTCGATGGCGAACATCTTGCCGGTGCGCCCGAAGCCGGTGACGACCTCGTCGGCGATCAGCAGGATGCCGTACTTGTCGCATATCTCGCGGATCATGGGCCAGTACTCGTCGCCAGGCACCGACACCGCTCGTGGGCTGGCCACCGGCTCCCCGATGATCGCGGCCACGTTGCGTGGATCGTGGAACTGGATCAATTTCTCGGTGGCCTCGGCGCACAGCACGGCGCACTCGGAGGGGGTCCGGCCGCCGAACTCGCAGTGATACGGGTTGGGCTGCGGCGCGTAGAGCATGCCCGGGATCGCCGGCTCGAAGTCGGTCCGGCCTCTGACTCCGTCAGAGTCGCCCAGCCATAGGACCCCGCCCGTCGTCCCGTGGTACGAGGCCTTGCGGCTGACGATCTTGAATCGGTCCGGCTCCCCGACGCGGCGGTAGTATGCCCGCGTGATCTTGAGCGCAGATTCGTTGGCCTCGGAGCCTCCGCTGACCTGGAACACCCTGGAGAGGCTGCCTGGAGTTAGCTGAGCCAGCTTCTCGGCGAGCTGGATGACCGGCACCGTCGTCGTCCCCATGGGGAAGTAGTTGACCTTGGTCATCTGCTCGTAGGCCGCGTCGACGATCTCCTGGCGCCCGTACCCGACGTTCACGGAGACGTAGCCGCCGTTGACGTCGATCCAGGACTTGCCGGAGGAGTCGGTGACGCGGACCCCTTTCCCTTCCACCATTACCAGCGGGTCGTCCTCCTCGGCCATCTTGGTCCAGTCGCGGCTGTGCATCCACTGGTGGCGAAGCGAGCTTTGCCGAATGGCCTCACCCTCGGAGACAGTAACCATCTGGTCCTCTCTTTCTGATTCGGGAACGGCCTGGTCCGAGGCCTATCCGTCCGATCAAACGCATTATAGCGGTCGGCGGGTGCGGAGGGAAGTCCAGCCCAGAACGGCCGGCGCCCCTACACGAACGTCAGGATCGTCCTGGGATTCTCCACCAGGATCTTGTTTATCTGATCTTCGGACACCCCACGGGTCCGCATCCGCGGCACGATGTTGTCCAGTATGTGGTCGTAAGTCTTGCCTCCGTAGGCGGAGTAGCGGAACCTGAAGCAGACGTCGTGGGCCATTACGAGCTTGTTGCCGTACCCCTCCCCGACCAGGTACTCCATGCTCTCCATCCGCTGGACGTCGCTGGGCATGTCCACGTTCTGGTCGACCACCGCCCCGAGAGAGGTGTCCTCCATGCCGAAGGTGTCCCACTCCATGAAGCAGCCGGTCTCGGCAAGGCTCTTGAGCCATCCCCGGTCCTTGAAGCTGTCGAGGTGGCCCATGACGACGCGCTGGGGATCGGCCCCGGCCTTGACGAGAGTCTCCATGATGTTCGGCGGTGAGTCGGGGTGGAACCCCGGGTGGATGAGGATCGGCGCGCCGATCTCTTTCTGAGCGTGGACAGAGGCCCGGAGGACCTTGCGCTCGTTCTCGCTCGTCGGCCACATATTGCCGACCTCTCCGATGATCCCCGACCGTATCCCCGTATCGCCGACGCCTACCGTGACGTCCCGAATTATCTCATCGGCGATCGCCTCCTCGGTGCGGCGATCCATGTCCGCAGGATGTGAGACCGCGGCACGTAGTGGCTGGCGCCCATGATGATGTTGAGCCCGGTGGCCCGGGACATGCGGGCCAGCGAGAGGGGATCCCGTCCAATACCGATGCTGGTCGTGTCGACCAGAGAGTGGCCGCCGGCGTGCCTGTATCTGAAGACCTGCTCGGTGACCTCGGCCTCGTCGAGCAGTCTCATGGTGTCCAGGTTATACGACCACCGCAGGCCGATGCCACCCAGGCGGTCCATAGTGAGCGGCGCGTCTATCCAGGCCCTGTCGTTCGCCGCCTCGGGAGGCTCGAAGTAGCAGGTGAGGTCGAGCACCAGATGTTCGTGCGTAAGGGTGATCCCGAGGTCGTTGGGATCGATCGGGCCGAGAACGGTCTGGACCTTGCCGGCTTGTTTCGAGTCGGTCATCGTCACCTCGCGCTATGAGTCGGCCTCACGTCGTCTCCTCGATCGGAGACCACGCTCCTCCGCAATGGTGTTGTACGCACAGCCGTGCGCCCCTTCAGACTTCTCATACCCCAACCCGCGTTACTCGTAGCGGAGGGCGTCCGCAGGCGGGATTCCGGCGGCCTGTCTGGAGGGCAGATACGTCGTGAGGAGTGCCAGGAGGTAGCCGCCGATGGCGATCAGTACGATCTTGGTCCACGGAATGACAAGCTGGATGGCGGGCTCGTCGGTCCGGACGTTGGCTATAAAGTTGATCGAAGTACCTATCCCCAGTGCCAGCCCGAGCCCTATGCCGAGGATACTGATGAAGGACGACTCGGCGAGGAAGCTCGCCTGGACCATCCGCCGCGAGAACCCTATGGCTCGCATTACGCCGATCTCGTGCCGGCGCTCTACGACGGCGCGGGCGCTGATGACGCCAAGCGCCGCTACTCCTACCACGAGCCCGAGGGTCATGAACCCTATCAGGAGATCGAAGAAGGCGCGCTGCGCTGCTTGGAAGGCTTCGATCGTCTCGGCGACGTCGAGGGTCTCCAGCCCGTGCTGGAAGAACGCGGCCTCGATCCGGGGTGCGGGGTCCACCGAGCCCGGCTCGACGTTGAAGAAGAAGTGAGTCGCGGCCACGTCGCGGTTCACCTGGGCGATCAGGTTTCCGGTCGACGTGTAGAGCCCTACGGGAATCGGTCCGCCGGACGCCATGCCGTCTATGGCCGCGATGACCGTCAGGTCGAAGACGGCGCCACTCTTCAGGTCGCGCACGGTGACCTCGACCGGTTCCATCGTGTCGTTCTCCAGGAAGAGCCCCTCGACGTCCAGTCGCAGGTCATCTCCGATCTGGTTTCCGCCGAAGCCGTTTCGGCTTGGGACCAGCGCGGCGTTCACCACAGCCAGCCCGGGCTTATCGCGCAGGTCGCGCCAAATACGGGCGGCGTCCACCTCCCCGCCGCTGGTGTACTCCGGAGTGGCGATCTGGATCTGGTACTCGGTCGAGTCGATGAAGTCTTCGTCGATACCGGTGACGGACGTGTGGGCGAATTCGTCGTCCGCCGACACGAGCTTGCCCTCGCTTTGGAAGATCGCTCTGAGGGTTCCGACCGAGGGCCTGCCGGCGACCCTCGTGACGAAGCTCAGGTCCGGGTCCCCTTCGACCGCGTCTCCGAGGTCCGGGACAGGGTTCAGGTCGCTCTGCGCGAAGGCGATCACCTCGTAGCCGCCCGCGAGTCTCTGCTGATCGTCGAACAGCCGGTTGAAGCTCCCGATCAGGGTGGCTATCACGACCACCGAGAATATGACCACAGCGAACATGGCTAGCGACAGCCCGGTCCTGAACCCGAACCTCAGGGGGTAGGCCACGGCCGACTTGACGACCGGGGTCAAGCGGCGGAAGCGTCCGATCGTCGCCACCATAAGCCCCAGGATGATCCTGGAGTTGTTGACGATGACGAGGACGGCTCCGGTGACCAGAAACACTCCGGCCGCGAAGAACCCCGTTATGTCTCTGTTCCAGTCGTCCCTGATGCTGTCGAAGACACCTGGTGGCAGAAGCCAAAAGACGAGCAGGATCATCCCCGCGATGGTCAGCACCAGTCGCTGCGACGCGCCCCACCACCGCAGGTTCATTGCACCGCCGAGCGCGATCATGGAGACGCCCAACCCAAAGAGGGTGTATTGCGCCGACTGGAATCCGACGAAAAGAACGAAGACTCCCAGGTATGTGATCGACGTCCCCCAGATCGACGAGCCGTAGGTCGACCAGATCGGCCTAAGAGGCTCCCATAACCGCCTCGACAACGAGCGTCCGGTTAAGAACCCATCGGCTGACCAGATCGGTCTGGACTTCCCCCTGACCCGCCTCCGGAACGAGCGCTCGATCAAGAATCTCGGGGCCAAGATCAAGATTCCCAGGAATGAACGGAGTAACCATTCTATGAACCGGAGCACGAAAAGCAGGACCGATATCCCGACGATGAGTACACTGAAAGGCATTGCGACGATTCCGCCCCGGACGGTCCCCCCGGTCCGGGCCAGCTGAGGCTCTGGGATGTCACGGATCGCCCGGACGATGTTGAGCCGGCTCGTCCGTCGGGACGCGAACAGGACCGTCACCAGGGTAATGACGCTGCCCAACAGGAACGACACGACAACGCTCGTGGCCTCCACGTGAGGTGACAGGGTGAAATCGTCTTCCCCCGGCACGGAGGCAAAGATGCCGGCTGCCAGGATCACCAGGATGAATCCGAGCCCGATGCCGATTGCCACGCCGACTATCGCCGACCCGATGCCGTAGATAGCGCCCTCGGCCGTGAACATGCGGACCAGGTGATGGCGCTGCATGCCCACGGCTCGGGACACGCCCATCTCACCCTTCCGCTCGGCCGCCAGCATCGAGAAGATCAGGAATATCAGCAGCACTCCCACGCCGATGGAGAACAGGCCGAACGTCGTGAAGAAGGCGACGAACTGGCTGCCGAACTGGTTCGCCTCCTCGACCACGGTCCGCTTCAGGTCGAAGACCTCCAGACCCGCGTCCCTCAGTACGGGAAGCTCTCCGTAGACGTCGACGACGTCCTGGGTGAGAGCCTCGCCTCCGAACGTGTCTCCCCTGTTCGAGATGAGAATCCGGGAGAGCTGCCCCTCTCGACCCAACAGCGCCTGAGCGTCCGCCAGCGGCAGCATCAGGACGAGGCTTGTGCCCTGGCGCTTGAAGTACCATCCGTCGGCGATGCCCTTGACGACCATGGGTCTGAGATCGCCGGGTCCCACCGCGACCTGAAGGGTGTCGCCGATCTGCGCTCCCATCTCCTCGGCCCCGTCGCTGTCGATGTAGACCTCTCCCGGTCCCAGAGACGCGAGGTCGACGGGGACGCCCTCGCTGTCCAGCAGGGCCTCGAAGCGCCGGGCACGGGTCGGGTCCAGCCCTGTCAGCAGGGCGTTCACCTCAAACTGACGGCTCCGGGTGTCGATCACCGCGACCCGCTCGATGAGGGCGGGTGTGAACCCATCGATGTTCGGGTCGGCCTCGAGCAGCGGTTCGACCTCGTCGAAGATCGTCTCGGGGAACTCGTCGGGGACGGCGACCCCCTCCCAGACTGGGGAGTCGGTGTCGATCCGGATCGTCTCGTCCAGAGATCGAAGGGAATCCGTGGCGACGCGCTTGATGCTGAACGTGACCGAGTCGCCCGTTGTGAAAGCGATCGAGATGATGGCGGTGGCCAGCATAAGTCCCACCACGATCAGGGCCGTCCGGGCTGGACGCCTGGTGACGTTTCGGAGGGCCATCCGTACCAGGATCGGGTCTCGGAGGGCGATGAACACGAGGAACGCCGCGATGAAGGCGAACGCTATCGCAAGCACCGCGAGGATGTAGATGATCGGTAGGCCGAAGAACTCGTCCACGCTATCCGGCCTTCGCCGCCCCGTCGCCGAGCCGGCCTTCGTGAGTGATCTCGCCGTCGTGCATGGTGATGATCCGGTTTGCTCGGCCGGCGACCGCATCCGAGTGGGTCACCAGGACGAACGTCTGCCCGTTTCTGGTGTTGAGATCGCAGAGGAGGTCCATTATCTCCCCTGAATTACCGCTGTCGAGGTTCCCGGTTGGCTCGTCGGCCCACACGATCTCGGGGCTGTTCACCAGCGCCCTGGCGATGGTCACGCGCTGCTGCTGCCCACCCGACAGCTCGGCGGGATAGTGGCTCGCCCAGTCGGTCAGGCCGACCAGAGAGAGCGCCTCGATACCCCGTTCTCTCGCATCACGCGCCCCGGTCCCCGACACCAGCAGCGGCAGCTCGACGTTCTCGCCCGCCGTCAGTACCGGCAGCAGGTTGTAAGACTGGAAGACGTACCCCATCTGCGTTGCCCGGTAGCGGGTCTTCTTGTTGTCCGACATCTTCGCCAGGTCATGGCCGGCGATCGTCACTGTCCCCGAGTCGATGTCGTCGAGCCCGGAGAAGCAGTTGAGCAGCGTCGTCTTGCCGGAGCCGCTGGCGCCCATGATGGCGACCATCTCGCCCCTCTGGACGGTCAGGTCGATACCCTTGAGGGCATGAACCCTTACCCTGCCGCTGTCGTAGGTCTTGTCGACCTTTTCACCTACGATTATCGGGTCGCCGCCGCCATTGGCTGCCACTTGTGTGCTCCTTCGAGCTCACCGACTCGATCTGGCGTGACGAAATACGGGGGTGCGTAAGGGCAACCCCCTTTCGCCGAAGCGCACCGCGGCGCACGCGGTCCTATCAGCAGAGAGTATTATCGGCGGAGCCTGCGAGTTGAGTCAATGGCCGGAGCCAGCCTGAGCCTGAGGCACCAGTCTCAGAGCCACGCCGAAGATCTAGTCGCCGTACTGGATCTTGGCTCTGATGAAGACTGCGGCGGCGCCGATGAACACCACGACCACACCGACCCAGTTCCAGTGGAGAAGCCCTCCGGCCAGGACCGTGACGGCGAAGAACACGAGCCCGGTCCACCCGACGTTCTTGGTGGACCGGAGGAACGAGAGGCCCGCAACCAGGCCTATCATGGCTCCGTACGGCAGAATGCCCGCGGTCGATCCCATCGCCGCCGCCATGCCCGTCCCGCCTCGGAAGCGGAAGAACAGCGGAAAGAACTGGCCCAATAGCATGGCCGCAACCAGGGGTAAGGCCGCCCAGGTGGGCTGACCTAGAAAGAACAGCGGCAGCGTGACGGCCGTCCCCTTGGCAACGTCGAGAACGAACACCGAGTATCCGGCGCGCCGTCCCACCTCCCTCGCGATATTGGCCGTGCCGGGGTTCCCCGTGCCAAGCTCGCGGATGTTGACGCCCATCGCTCGGGTGACTATGTCGCCCGTCGATATGGAGCCGACAAGATAGGCGCCAAGGGTCCAGATCACGTAAATCCAGGGTTCGTACACGAGGTTGCTCTCCAATAGGGTTCGGATTCGATCCGTCCGGACCGGCCTTTCCAGACCTGTCCCGAGAGGGCCTCCCATCGGCGGGGCGACCGGCTTCAGGGGCCAAGGTGCTCCCGGCGCACGGTATCATAGCCGGGCCGCCTCGAAGACTTCAAGGGCCGTCACACCCACGTGTGTTATACTCCGGCCGCCTTTTGTGGAGCACCCCGGCCGCCAGGCCGTCGCTGTGCTCGCACGGTTCCTATTCAATCCGGGAGAACCAGACTTGACTACACGAGATTCCGCTACCACAGACGTCTACGACAGCTCAATCGTGATCGACGGACTCAACGTTAGCCTCTGGGAGAGTCCGGCCGTCTACCGAAGCCTGAACGCTGGCGGGGTGACAGCAATCAACGCCACCATCGCCATCTGGGAGGGGTTTACGCCCACGCTGGATAGGATCCAGGGATGGCAGAGGCGGTTCCGCGAGCACTCGGACCTGATATTCAAGGCTACCACTACCGCGGACATCGAGAAGGCTAAGCGGACCGGCAAGACGGGCGTGATCCTCGGGTGGCAGAACGCTACTCCCATTGAGAACGAGTTGGACCGTCTCGAGCTATTCCACTCGCTGGGCGTCCGGATCGTCCAGGTCACCTACAACGAGCGCAACCTCCTTGGCAACGGATGCTACGAGCGTACCGACGAAGGTCTGAGCAGATTCGGCGTCGATGCGGTCAAGGAGATGAACCGTCTGGGCATACTGATCGACCTGTCCCACGTCGGTGACCGGACGACCATCGAGACGATCGAGACGTCCTCCGTCCCGGTGGCGGCCACCCACTCCAACGCGCGCTCGTTCGTAGACCATGTGCGTAATAAGACAGACGACGCGCTCAAGCTAATGGCGGAGCGAGGCGGGGTGATCGGCGCCAACGCATTCCCGATCTTTCTGAGAGAGGGGTACCGGTCGACCGTCAGCGACTACGTCGACGCAATGGACGACCTGGTCGAGCGGGTGGGCGTGGACCACGTCGGAATCGGCACCGACTTCTGCCAGGACCAGCCACACTCCTTCTTCGAGTACCTGTTCGCCCAGCAGGGTACCAAGCCTCAGCCGACCCCCGTCCCCGACCCCCACCACCACCCGAGAGACTTCGAGACGCCGGACAAGATGCCCAACCTCGGGTCGGAGCTGTCGAAGCGCGGATATACGGCCGAAGACGTGTCGAAGCTGCTGGGTGGGAACTGGATGCGCCTGTTCGGGCAGGTCTGGAGAACCGAGGACTAGGGCCCGGTCGTGTCCTGAGAGGTCCGCCTTAGACGGACTCAGAACGTCATGGACGGCCGTTGGCGATCCTGGACTCCGGAGTCTCCCGAAATGCCCGCCCGGCTCAGAATCTCGGGCACAAGCGACTCCCAGCCTATCGCCATGATGTGGACCCCGGCGCACATCTCCTTGATCTCGGACAGTACCCGTCCGGCGATCTCGACGCTCGCCTGTCTCCTGTCTTCGGCCCGATCCAGCTCCGCGATTATCGGGTCCGGAATCGACACGCCGGGTAGTCTCTCGTTGAGGCGCCTTGCCATTCCGGCCGACTTGACCACGATGAAGCCCGCCAGTATCGGAACTCCGAGCGGCCTGACCTTGTCCATGAAGCGCTCGAACCCGGCGGGGTCGTACACTGCCTGGGTCTGGAAGAAGCGGGCGCCCGCTTCGACCTTCTCGCCCATCCGGCGCAGCTCCTTGTCGGGGTCCGCGGCGCCTGGGTTGACGACGGCGCCGGCGAAGAAGTCTGGACTCCCGCCGCTCAGCGAGTTCCCCGCGAGGTCCTCGCCGGAGGCGAGGGCGCAGGCTGTGCGCAGCAGGGCCGCGGCGTCGAGGTCGAACACTGGCTTCGCCTCCGGGTTGTCCCCCGCGCTTGGGGGGTCGCCGGTCATGCACACCAGGTTGGTGACACCCAGGACGTGAGCGGCCAGCAGGTCGGACTGTACCGCGATCCTGTTCCGGTCGCGGCCCGTGATCTGCAGGATCGTCTCGATCCCCTTGTCGGCGAGGACATGGGCAACGGCCAGCGGCGACATCGTCATGATCGAGCTGGCCGAGTCGGTCAGGTTGAAGGCGTCGACCACGTCGCGGAGCTGCTCAGCCTTCTGCGTCAGGTCGGACAGCTCGATGCCCTTCGGCGGGGCCAGCTCGCACGTCACCACGAGCCTTCCGCTTCCGAGCCTTTCCGCCAGCAAGCTCATCTGGCCGCTCTCGGATGACTGCAGACGCGGGAGGTTTCCACGTTCGCATTGTAGCCCCATCCCCGACAGTCGCCAACCCGGCCGGTCGACGATATCTGAGCTTCGCCCCGCCGACCCTGTCCCTCGGGGGCTCATCGAAACCGGCTATGCTACGATTAATGTATCAGGGCCAACGGACGGCGAGGTGAAGGCTTGGACTCTATTCCCTTGGGATTGACCTACGACGATGTCTTGCTGGTCCCGCGTTTCTCGTCGATTCGGAGCCGGAGGGACGTGGACGTCTCGACCCGATTCACCAGGGACATCGCTCTCAAGGTGCCACTGGTCAGCGCCAACATGGACACCGTGACAGAGGCTCCGATGGCGATAGCGCTGGCTGAGTTCGGAGGTCTGGGAGTGATCCACCGATTCCTGCCGATCGAGGACCAGGCGGCGGCGGTATCCAGGGTCAAGCGGCACCAAAACGAGATCATCGAGGACCCGTACACGGTGGCTCCAGGCTCCACGGTCCAGGACGCCCGGCTGATGATGAGTGACCGGGACGTCGGCGGCCTACCCGTCGTGAGCGGCGACAACAGGCTGCTGGGTATCGTGACACGGCGCGACGTCCAGTTCGGCGACGGTCACAGCCTCGTCTCGGACCACATGACGCCTGCGGACCGCCTGGTGGTGGCCGCCCCCGACGTGACCCTCGACGAAGCGCGGGAGGCCATGACGCGCCGGCGAGTGGAGAAGCTGCCCCTGGTGGACGGTCAGGGCCGCCTCGTCGGACTGATGACCGCCCGAGACCTGGCCCGGGACCCTGCCCTCAGCGAAGCGACCCGGGACTCCAAAGGGAGGCTGAGGGTCGCGGCGGCAGTCGGGGTCGTGGGCGATTTCCTCGAGCGGGCCCAGACACTGGTGGGCGTCGGAGCTGATGCTCTCGTCATAGACATCGCCCACGGCGACTCCGCTCCGATGCTGGAGGCCGTCCGGCGACTGCGCGAGGTCGTCGGCGCCGTGTCTCTGGTGGCTGGAAACGTTGCGACGGCGGAAGGCACGGAGCGCCTCATCGACGTGGGCGCCGACGCGGTAAAGGTGGGCGTTGGACCCGGATCGGTGTGCATCACTCGTGAGGTCGCGGGGGTCGGAATGCCACAGCTCACTGCGGTGATGCAGTCTGCCGAGGTCGCCCACGGCCACGGGGTGCCGGTGATCGCGGACGGCGGCATCCGGCGGCCGGGAGATGTGGCCAAGGCCATGGGTGCGGGCGCATCGACGGTGATGCTTGGAAGGCTGCTGGCAGGGACCGACCAGAGCCCCGGATTCATCATCATGCGCGACGGCTCGAAGATGAAGGTCGTACGCGGCATGGCCTCGACAGAGGCGACGGTGGAGCGGTCGAGACGAGACGGCGCTGCGGGCGGGCCGGTCTCGAACGGGGAGACCGGGGACTCGCATACAGCAGCTGAGGGTGTCCAAACGCTCGTTCGATACAGGGGAGGGGTCCAGGACGTGCTGAGCGAGATCGTCGCCGGCCTGCGCTCCGGGATGAGCTACTGCGACGCTGCCGACATGCGCCAGATGTGGGAGAACGCACACTTCGTCAGGCAGACGCAGGCGGGCATCCGGGAGAGCGGAGCCTGGGCCGAAGGCGGCTACTGAAGAATCTTCTTCTCGAACCCTATCCGGACGGCCTCCGTCCGGCTCTGGGCTCCCAGCTTGGACATGATGCTGCTGGCGTGTGCCTCGACCGTGCGCACGGAGATCGACAGGTCCTGGGCCACTTCGGTGTTGCGCAGCCCCTGGGAGATCAGCTCGAGGACCTCGACCTCCCTGCCGGTCAGATCCTCCATGTGCCGGGCGGTTCCCGCCCCCGGGCCGTTGTACGTCCGCATGACCTTGGACGCGATCGCGGGCGGCAGGACGACCCCGCCCCCGGCTATCTCTCGCAGCGCGTCCACCAGGGTCTCCTGGGGAGCGTCCTTGAGCAGATAGCCTTCCATGCCGGCTCGGGCCGCGGCGCGCACGTACTGGTCGAAATCGTACCCGCTCAGCATGAGGATCTTGATCGACGGCCACTCTCGACGAACGACCTTCGCCGCCTCGATCCCTGACTTCGCTGGCAGCCGTATGTCGAGTACCACGATGTCCGGCTCGGTCTCGGGCACCATGGCCAGGGCCTCTTCGGCGGAGGCCGCCTCGCCCACGACCTTCATGTCCGGCTCCTGGGACAGGCGATGCCGGATCCCCTCTCGGAACATCTGCTGATCGTCCACAATGAGGACCCGTATCTGGGTGGCACGCGGATCGCTATTTGACATCGCCATTCCTCAACGGTACACGGGCCTGCATCCTGGTACCCCATCCGGGTACAGTCGTAGGGTTTCATATCTGCCCGTAACTCCCCATAAAGTGGCAACATTGGCCTGATTTAGCTACGAATTACCCCGATTCTTGGCCCTTGACGTTTCAAGGCGCTCCATGTAACATCTCTCCAAAAGTGGTAACAGAGAGGGGAATATGGAACGCCCTAAGAAGCTATCAGCAACCTTTGTCAAGACGATCTCTGCCCCAGGGCGCTATGGAGACGGGCGCGGCGGGCATGGCCTGTCATTGCTGGTGAAACCTTCGTCAACTGGACGGGTCCGGCGTATCTGGTGCCAGAGGCTACGGATCGACGGCAAGGCGGTTGACCTGGGGCTAGGTTCGTTCCCGGTGACGACGTTAGCCGAAGCACGGGCAAAGGCGTTGGCCAACCGCCGATCCATCGAACACGGCCAGGAGGACCCGCGCACGAAGGCTCGCACAGTCCCGACGTTCTCTCAAGCTGTTGAGACAGTGATAGACCTCCATCAAGCCAATTGGAAGAATCCGCGCGTTGCCAGTCAGTGGCGGGCCAGCATGAAAGAGTACGCCTTGCCGAAGCTGGGGCGCAAGACCGTTGCCGCTATCACCACGTCGGACATTATGGCCGTGCTGTCTCCGATATGGTTGGAGAAACGGGAGACGTCCCGGAAGCTACGCCAGCGGTTGGGGATGGTAATGAAGTGGGCGGTTGCAGAAGGCTATCGGGATGATAACCCGGCTGGTGATGCAATCGGCGCGGCCCTACCCAAGCCAACCCAACAAGTGGTCCACCAAAAGGCGTTGCCATTCGCGGAAGTGGGCGCGGCCTTGGCTGCCATCCGAGAGACCGGCGCTTGGCCAGCAACGAAACTTGCCTTTGAGTTTTTGACACTCACAGCAACCCGGTCTGGTGAGGTCCGTCACGCAACCTGGTCTGAGATAGACCATGGGAAACGGGTATGGGAGATTCCAGCGGCGAGAACGAAAACCGGCAAGGTGCATCGTGTCCCTTTGTCTAATCAGGCGATGGACCTGCTAGAGCAAGCGCGGGAATCGACCGGCGGCGAGGGCTTGGTGTTCCCGGCGCAGCGTGGAAAACCGTTGACGGATAGCACCATTAGCAAGCTCGTGCGGGAAAATGGCATCGGTTGTGTACCCCACGGTATGCGCTCCAGCTTCCGAGATTGGGGGGCTGAATGTTCGGATGCGCCAAGAGAGATAGCCGAGTTTGCCTTGGGCCACGTCGAAGGTTCGGCTGCGGAACTGGCCTACCGGCGAACAGATTACTTTGAACGCCGTAGGGAATTGATGCAAGCCTGGGCCGACTACCTGGCCAGCTAACCGCAACAGCACCGATCCACTGCTGTACCCTTCTTATTTAGAAGGCTGATTTGACCTGACTCCTCACAATTCAACCGGAAGTCCAGGAATGGCGTCGGTACTTGACAAGCCACTGCATATCGTGTATGTTCTAGGGTTTTTGCTACATGCTGTGGTGTTGTGATATAATAGCGGCAGTCAATAAGCCGCCGAGCAGACGCGAGTGCAGCTTAATTAGGAGGGCGATCGTGCAGAGGCAGATTCTCCGCTTAAAGGACGTTGTCGAGCTCGTCGGCCTGAGCAAAACGACAATCTGGCGCCGGATGCGGGCCGGTGAGTTCCCGCCGGCCATTCGGTTGGGCGGGCCATCAACGCGGGCCGTCGGATGGAAGATGACAGACGTGGAGGCATGGCTTGAGCAGCGATAAGGCAACTTAGGACAAAAAGCTAACCGGCCCTTCCACCTCTCAAAGTCTCGGGCCGGTTAGCACAAGGGGTGAACCTTGCGTAAGGATGTTACCAGAAAACGCGCCCCACTTTCCCGACTCTACGACCGAGGACTACATGCGGTGCTATGCCGGGCCGATAAGAGTCCGTTCTGGCGCGGCTGGCAGCATCATCGGGCTCCCTTAGACGAAATAGAGCACCACCAAATTCAAGGGTTGCCCATGGGAGTCATTCCGTGGTCACTGAGGGCCAGCGGCCTAGACGTTGACCGGGGCAACCCTTCCGACTTCGCAACCGCTTACCCGCCGATGGCCCGCCTACCCAGCCGACGCCCTGGCGGCCAACATCTCTGGTACAGGGATACCCAGCCGCGCCGGAATCTCCAGCAACTCGCCGTTCCGGGCTGGAGCGGGGATCTGCGGTCAAGGACCGGGTATCTCATAAATTGGGCGGGTGAAGCGGGCTGGGAAGCACTTTTAGACGGGGTGATTCACGAACGGGGTGTACTCTTTCCCGCCGACGCCCTGGGAACCGCGTCTACGTCGATCCTGGAGCAAACGCAAGGGGTTCCGGCGCCGGCTTCCATACCCTGGGAGCGGACGGCGGCTGGTCTACCAGACCTACGGGTCATCATGCCGGGTCAACGGAACCTTGCCCTGTTCGACCACGTAAGGTTTTGGGCCTACAAGGCATCGTTGGGGCGGGATCTGGACGAATGGCATAAGCGGGTCGAATACCATGCGAACTACCTTAATCGGTTCTTCTCTGTGTCCCTGGAGACACAGGAAGTCCGGGGCGTCGCCTACAGCGTGGCATCGTTTGTGTGGGCGAGGCCAGCCCTGAACCATGCCCCGGAAGTCCAGGCGGCGAGGGGCCGAAGGTCGGGGCAGTCAAGGCGCGATGCCAAAGCGGGGCGCAACTCGACCATCCGTGACCTGAAGGATGATGGTTGGACCGTTGAGGACATTGCCGCAATCATAGGCATTCACCAGAGGACAGTGTATCGAGCCATGCAATCCCAGCAGCCCACCTTGATACGAAGCGTATCAACTGACACGAACCTATCAGGGGGGCGTCTCCCCCCGGGGGGGGGGGGGGCTCCCTCCCGGGGGGGGGGCTCCCGGCATGCAATGCCAGCCGCCCACCTTGATACGACGCGCTCAACCGGCGTCATCGGGCGCTGCGGGCGCTGGCAAGGGAGGGACGGGATGAGTAGCCACGATATGGATTCAGCATATAAGGAGAGCGACTAATGGCAATCGGAAAGTGGGAGCCAGTCACCCTTGGGGACTATCTAGCCGACCCAATTCGCGACGTAATCATGAATGTGGCCGAGTGGATGAAAGAGTATACCCACGGCTTCGAAGCAGGTGGAAAAGAATATCCCGACGTCCAATCTGAGGCACAGGAACGAGACTTTGACATCATCATCCAAGGGGCCAAGGTGGTCGACCTGCTACGGCAAGCGCAAGAAGCAATCGATGTCCTGGCGGAGATGGCAGACGAGGTAGACGAAGACGAGGACGAGTGATAGCGCCGAAGTACCGGACCGACGCCCGGGCCTGTAGCTGCCCTGGCTTCTGGTACCGGCGGAGCTGCAAGCACTACCGCGCATACCGTGAGGCGGTGTCGCTGCTAGAGACTCAGAACGCGGTCAATCTGGCCTGGGATACCCGAAGGGGCGGAAACGTCGCTGTACGGGCCTCTCAGAAGGGCATTTGAAACTATGCGAAAGCAACGCCGGACACAAGAGCAAATGGAGACACTTCGGAGCGCGATCTGAGAAGGTGTACCACTGCGGCGGAGGAATCGTGTACCACCGGCACGATGAGAAAGGACTGAATTGGGAGCCGGGTGGGATCAGGTCAGGAGCAGGGGTCCGCAGTTCCGGAGTGAGTCAGGAGTCGACCGGATCATCCGATACCTGGGAGGCGGCGCTCTGCCGGCTGTGCTTGAGACGGTAGCTGTCGCCGTTCATCTCCAGGATGTGAACGTGGTGGGTGAGCCGGTCAAGCAGAGCGCCGGTGAGCCTCTCGGAGCCGAACACGTCGGTCCACTCGTCGAAGGGCAGGTTGGTGGTGACCAGGACGGAGCCCCGTTCGTAGCGCTGGCTGAAGACCTCGAAGAGGAGTTCCGCACCGGTGGTGGAGAGGGGGACGAAGCCCAACTCGTCGATGATGAGAAGCCTGAGGCGGGCCAGTTGCCGCTGCAGGTTGAGCAGCCGGCGATCGTCTCTGGCCTCCATGAGCTCGTGGACCAGGGCCGCGGCGGTGGTGAAGCCTACGGACATTCCCTTTTGGCAGGCGGCCAGGCCCAGACCCAGGGCCACGTGGGTCTTGCCGGTGCCACTGTTGCCGACGGTGATGACATTCTCCCTATGCTCGATGTATTCACACCGGGCCAGTTCCATGACCAGTTGTTTGTTCACCGAGGGTATGGCCAGGAAGTCGAAGGTGTCCAGGCTTTTGACGGCAGGGAAACGGGCGGCCCGGATCCGGCGCTGCACCATGCGCTGGTGTCGGTCAATGAGTTCCAGTTCGGAGAGACGCAGCAGGTAGTCAGGGTGGTCCACATTCTCGGCGGCGCACTGGGCGGCCAGCTTGCGGTACTCCCTGAGGAAGGTGGGAAGCCGTAGTTCCTTCAGGTGGTGTTCCAGGAGCAGCGTGGACCGGTTGCTCATGCCGCCCTCCCCGGCAGGAGGGCCAGGTAGTCCGTGGCGCTGGTGGTCTTCACGCTGACCCGGGGCAGGTAGGGATAGAGGTCCAGGTCAAGCCTGGGGGGTCGTCCTTCCAGGTGACACAGCAGCAGGTGCTTCACGGCATCAAAACTGATGGCGCCCAGCCGGAGGGCGTCCTGCACGGCGTGGTGGACTTCCTGGTGGGAGAAATTTTCCAGAAGTCGCAGCACCTGCACGAATTCCCGCTTGCCCCTCCGTCCCATCCTGGACTCCAGCAGACGGCGCAGCGTAGCGAACTCTTCGGGGAGTTGCCATCCTTGCAACGGAGCGGCCTGGTCCAGGGCCGCCGTCTTCTGCTCCAACAGGGGCAGGTAGTGGATGGGATCGAAGACGAAGTCGTCCCTTTCGTAGGAGCGGGGATGTCTGGCAATGACCTCAGCGCCGCAGCTGATCACCACCTCAGCCACGTAGCCTTTTACCAGCACGTCCCGGTGTCCAAAGGCCACCGGCGCCGAGTAGTCATTGGTCTTGTACCGGACCAGGGACAGGGAGCTCACCCGGCTGGCCTGCTTATTGCAGGCATCATAGGGCACGGCGGGCAGGGGCAGCAGGGCTTCCAGGTCCCGCTCCATGCGCTGGCCGATGGTCTCATCGTGTCCTCGCAGCACGGAGTCCATCCGTGCCAGGCAGCGCTCCTCCAGGTGGGCATTCAGGGCGTCAAAGCTCTGGAAGGACGGCACGGGTACCAGGAAGTTGCGGCGCACGTAGCCCACCATCCCTTCCACCTTCCCCTTGTCATTGCCCTTGCCAGGACGGCCGAACCGATCCTCGAACAGGTAGTGGGACTGTAACTCGGTGAAGGCTCGGGTCCGCTGGCGCCTGCCGTCGCCCAGTATCCGGGCCACCGCCAGCTTCGTGTTGTCGTACAGAATGCTCTGGGGCACGCCGCCCAGAGAGGCGAAAGCCGAGACGTGGCCGTCCAGGAACGCCTCGGTGGTCTCTGCCGGATAGGCCTTCACGAAGCAGCCATCGCTGTGGGGCAGGTCCAGCACCAAGTAGTGCGCCTTCCGCTCCACCCCGCCGATGATCACCCGGGCTTCGCCAAAGTCGCACTGGGCGTGGCCTGGCGCGTGGGACAAGGGGACGAACATCTCCTGGGTCCGCCGCCGGCGCTCCCTCACATAGTCCTTGACTATGGTGTACTGACCGTCGAACCCGTGCTCGTCACGCAGCCGCTCAAAGATCCGCTTGGCCGTGTGGCGCTGCTTCCTGGGAACCTGGCGGTCAGCTTCCAGGATGGCGTCAATCACCCCGGTGAAGGGCTCAAGCCTGGGCCGGCGGGGTGGGTCCTGGCGTCGGTATCCTGGGGGCGCCGAGTAGGCCAGCATCTTGCGCACCGTGTCCCGGTGCAGGCCAAACACCCGGGAGGCTTCCCGAACGCTCATCCCTTCTACCATGCAGGCCCGGCGAACTCGTACGTAAATCTCCACGTGATACATCCATAACACCTTCCATAGACTGATAATCAGCCTTACGAAAGGCAGAGGACGGTACGATTTTCCACCGCCACAATTCAGGCAGTCGAGACGCCCACGTGGTCCACTTTACCTCTGCAAATGGTCAACTTTCCCAAACTAGCTCCCGCGTGTCGGAGTTGACGGCATCGGCCCGGGCGGCGCAAGAGTCACTCGGCCTGACGGTGAAAGCGTTGGAGCGAGCTACCGACGTCATGATGCGCCTGGAACCCGCGGTCATCACGTCTGCCATTCAGGAAGCAGACACGTCGATCAAGGCCGCGATCGAAGATAGCTCAACCAAACTCACCGAGTCAGTGTCCCAGCGGGCTGAGACTATCGAGCAATCGATAAACACGAGCCAAGAAACTACCCGGCAGCAAATGACGGAGCAGGAGGCCCGACAGGCGGAACGCCACGCGAAAGATGTCAGAGTATTCAAGTGGATTGGATCCCTGGGGCTGTTAAGCCTAGCGGGACTGGTTATCCTGGCAGTCCTTATACTTCTCAGTGTTCGATAATGCATGAGATGGTTTGGCAGGAATGCATGAGATGGTTTGGCAGGTAGGAGTGACAGCGCCTGTGGCTTGCCCAGCACATTAGCAGGTTCAGGTTCGGCAGCCGCCTTCCACATTCTGCCCATGTGGCACCCGGCTGCGCCTGGCCGAGGACTTCGCCACCGCGGACATCCTGACCAACGTCCGAGTCCCACCTGACGGCCAACGTAATCGTCGAGGCGGCCGTGGTTCTCGACTTCAAGGTGCCCTCGGACTTCGCGGGCGCCTACCCTGCGTTCAGGGAGTGGCTGGCGCTGTTCATCCGACGGGATGGACGCGGTTGCCGCTGTCTACCGCCTTCCCGCATCGCGCTCCCGAAGCATCGACGGTCTCCGGTCGCACATGGAGTCCCACCGCAGGGGAGGTTTGACGCCACCATCACCCTCCACGACGGCCGCAGCTTCGGCGTGGTGCGCTAGGGCGTGGCCCGGTACTAATCGGTTTCCGTGCTGGGCTTCCTGCGCCGACCTCTCCGACGTGGAGCGGAGCCGCTGCTCTCTTCCCAGAAGTAGACGACTTCGTCTTGGCGGTTCACGACGAGGCTCTTGCCCAACAGCTGCGCCGCCGCACCGAGGCGGCGACGAATGGCGGCCGTCGTTTCGCCCTCGTCCGGGACAAGCTTGCCGGCTTGCCCAGTCTTGAGTTGGTCGATGTATTCCATGTATTGACGCATTATCACGCCGCGCTTTCCAGTAAGGGATAGCTCACGCTGTGCGTCACGAAGTGAAACAACCTCAAGTGTCGGCACGTTTGTAACGGACCTCCTGTCAGTCTGAAGCCGAAGATATTATAGACTGAGCCTGCTCACCGGAACAAGTACTGCGGGACCCCCAGATTCCCCACCTAGATAAGAGAAAGACCTCGTTGGCGCCCGCCACGAAGCGGGCTAAGATGTTTCTTGACCAAGAGAAACGATCACCAACGAGGTGCAGCTATTATGAAGCAAGGTTTACTGGCATTCCAGTACGAGCAGGAGAAGGGCTCGACGGGTATGACGGGGCTGTCCGGCCTGATGACGTACCTGGAGTTGATGCAAGCAGCGGGTTTGAGGTCATCGGTAGAGCGCCACGTGAGACTGCGGGAGAGAGGTCAGGGCTGGACGGACAGCCAGATGATCATCTCGCTGATGCTGCTGAACTTGGCAGGCGGCGAGTCGGTGTCCGACCTTGATCTCCTTGAGAAGGACAGAGGGCTGTGCAGGATGTTTCGAGAGTTCGAGACCTGTGGTATGCGTCTCAGCGAGCGCAGGGCGTTGGAGAAGAGATGGCGAGTCGAGCGTCGTCGGAGCGTGCCGTCGGAGTCTGCGGTGTTCCGGTATCTGGAGAGGTTCCATGACGCGGGCGAGGAGTCGATGCGGGAAGCTCACAGAGCATTCATACCTGCTCCCAATGGAGCTATGAAGGGTCTGCGCAAGGTGAACGCCGACCTGGTGGGCTTCGCGCAGAGCCGTTCGCCTCAGACCGAGGCCACTCTGGACATGGATGCCACACTGGTGGAGACGCGCAAGCAGGAGGCGCTCCCCAGCTACAAGAAGTACAGGGCGTACCAGCCGCTGATCACCTACTGGTCAGAGGCCGAGTTGATCGTGCATTCGGAGTTTCGGGACGGCAACGTACCTGCGGGCCATCAGCAGTTGCGAGTGTTGATTGAAGCGCTGGGCCGTCTGCCTGCGGGGGTGGAGAAGGTGATGCTGAGGTCGGATACGGCGGGGTACCAGCGGGAGTTGCTGCGGTACTGCGCGGAGGGTGGAGACGAGCGGTTCGGGGTGATCGAGTTTGCGGTTGGGGTCGACGTGACGACGGAGTTCCGCCGTGCGGTGTCCGAGGTCGCCGAGCAAGACTGGCAGACGCTGTACCGCAAGGTTGGGGAGCATCGTGTGGACACGGGTCAGCAGTGGGCTGATGTGAACTTCATGCCCAACTGGATAGGGTACTCCAAGAACAGCCCTGAGTATCGGTTCATAGCTACCAGGGAGCGGTTGATCGAACAGCCTCTGCCGGGAATGGAGGGGCAGATGGAGCTTCCATTCCCCGCGATGGAGCTGTCCAACAGAGGCTGGTACAAGGTCTTCGGCGTGGTGACCAACCGGAGCATTGCGGTTGAGACCAAGCTAATCGAGCACCTGGGCTATGCGGCAGAGTATTACAACGCGGGAGCACCCACCCTCACATTCGAGCGTGTGGCTATCACCGAAGAACAGATAGAGGACCACGGGTTGCCTACCAAGCCGGTCAAGGCCACACAGTCTCGGAAGCGGTATGACATTGACCAAACTGTTGAGGCTGAGGCCATGCCACCGGCGATGCTACGGGAGATCGTTGCCGGCGCCTTCGAGCCAATGGTCGACCAACGCCAGATGATGCTGCTAAGAGAAGTGGAAGCTGCCGAGCGCAACGACGTGCGGGAACGGCTGGCGGAGTTCGCTGAGGGTTAGGAGGGTCGTGGGACCCTGCCGCGTTCTGGTCGCCAGCGCCGGGCACCATTCCTCGTCTGTTCCGTGTAAGAGGTGTTTTTTGATGACCAAGTTGCTGCCATTCCAGAGGGATTTTCTCAAGGCGGTCGAGAATCCGAAGTACGACACCGTGGCTATCAGTGGGCCTAGAACATTGGGTAAGACGTTCATCGCGGCCCAGGTTCTCACGCGGTGTCTCACTCCTGGGGATTCTCTCAATCAGCCAGGGAAGGAATACATTCTAGGGGCGGCGTCGTTGGAACAAGCGCGGTTGACCTACTCATTCATCAGGGGAGTGTTGGAGCCTACGGGTGAGTACCGCTGGATTGACTCAACAACGCGCCTCGGGGCAACGCACAAGGCCAGCAATACCAAGCTCAGGGCCATATCGAGCAACGCCAAGACTTCATTCGGTTTGGTCAACGTGCCTCTAGTCGTGATAGACGAACCTGGGGCGCTCGACCTGTTAAATGGCCGGATGCTCAGTGACTCTCTTTTTACTGCTCAGGGTAAAGTAGGGAGCCGGTTGAAGTTGGTGTTAATTGGGACGTTGGCACCGCTGGCCACCAACGCGGGACATTGGTGGTTTGATCTCGTTAAGGATGGGACTAAGCCCGAATCCACCGAATGACGGCCTTGGGGACAGCCCATGAAGAAGCTAGAGGGTGCTCCTCTGAATCTGGGATAATGGTTTTGGAACAGAAACCCGCGCGGAAACAAGGAGCACCCAATAGATGCTGCCACAGAACAAACCCGACCGTATCCGCATCCTCTTTGACGACCATCGCCTGGTGGCCAATGCCGGCCTGCTCGTGCCGGCCACCCTCGCCCGGCACCTGGGCCTGCGAGAACTCGTCGACCATCACCTTGACCTCGGCGGCGCGCCGGGACGGGCGAACACGGGGGACAAGATGCTGACGCTGGTCGCTTCCGCGCTGGCTGGCGGCGACTGCATCGACGACGCCGATGCGCTGCGCGCTGGTGGGACGGTCGGTGTTCTAGGCTGCGTGGTCAAGGCGCCATCCACCCTGGGGACGTTCCTGCGCAGCTTCCGGTGGGGGCATGTCCGTCAACTCGACCGCGTGAGCCGCCAGTTGTTGGCCCGGGCCTGGGCCGCTGGGGCCGGACCCGGCGACTCGCCCCTGACCATCGACCTGGACTCGACCATCTGCGAGACCTATGGACTGGCCAAGGAGGGAGCGCGCCACCACGGCTATACCGGCAAGCGGGGCTATCACCCCCTGTTGGCCGTCGCCGCCGGCACCGGCGACGTGCTGATGTCCCGGCTGCGCGAGGGCCGCGCCAACACCGCTCGGGGCGCCGCCCACTTCCTGCGTGAAACGGTGAGCCGGGTTCGCCGTGCCGGGGCCAGCGGGCAACTTACGGCGCGGGCCGACAGCGGCTTCTACGCCCACGCTCTCGTCGCCGCCTGTCGTGAGATGGATGTCCGCTTCTCCATCACCATCCGCCAGCACAAAAGCCTGCGGAACCTGATCGAGGCGATTCCCGATGCAGACTGGACGCCGGTCCCCTACTGGATGGACGGCGCCGCCGATGTGGCGCAGACCACCTACACCCCCTTCCGGACTGAGCCCGGCGCCGCACCGGTGCGGCTCATCGTCCGGCGGGTGAAGCCCACGCCCGGTTCCCAACTGGCCCTCTTCGCCACCTACAGCTATCACGGCTTCATCACCGACCGGGACGGAGAGACCCTGGAACTGGAGGCCGACCACCGCCGCCACGCCGAGATCGAGAACGCCATTCGAGACCTCAAGTACGGCGTCGGTCTGAACCACATGCCGTCCGGCCGCTTCGCCGCCAACGGCGCTTGGCTGGCGGTACAGGTGATGGCCCACAACCTGGCCCGCTGGACGGCGCGGATCGGTCTGGGCGAGCAGATCGCGACCACCAAGACCCTTCGGCGACGGTTCTTCTCCCTGGCCGGACGGTTCACCCGCTCGGCGCGCCGCCTCACCCTGCATCTGCCACAGCGCTGGCCTTGGGAAACCCAGTTCAGTCGCGCCCTGGCACGGCTGCGAGCGATTCCACTCCCAGCCTGACGGCGCCCGTCCGCAACTGACCCGCCATCCGCCCAACCGAACGTCCCCGCAAACTCGCGCCAGTCCGGTCCGCGAGCACCTCTCGCCGCGTCCTCTCCCCGCCATCTCGCCCTACCCAACGTCCCCAGACGGTCACAAGGTCTCCCCGCGGCGGCTGAAGACAGACACCGGCCCCATTTACCCGAATCGTGCCCGGACCATCGCCTCCCTTTGCCCCTCATCACCCATTCTGCTGCTGCAACGTCATACCTTCGGTGGATTCGGGTTTAGCCTCCCATTCCCTACTGGATGGACGGCGCCGCCGATGTCGCCGAGACGACTTACACCCCGTTCCAGACCAAGCCGGACGCCCGGCCGGTGCGGCTCATTGTCCGGCGGGTGAAGCCGACGCCCGGTTCCCAGCTCGCCCTCTTCGCCAGATACAGCTATCACGCCTTCATCACCGACCGCGATGGGGAGACGCTGGAACTGGAGGCCGATCATCGCCGCCACGCCGAGGTCGAGAACGCCATACGCGACCTCAAGTACGGCGTCGGGCTGAACCACATGCCGTCGGCGCGCTTCGCCGCCAACGGCGCGGATTGGTCTGGGCGAGCGGACCGTGATCACCAAGACCCTCAGGCGGCGGGTCTTCGCTCTGGTGGGACGGATCACCCGCTCGGCGCGCCGCCTCACTTTGCATCTCCCCCGGCGCTGGCCTTGGGAAACCCAGTTCAGTCGCGCCTTGGCCCGGCTGCAAGCCATTCCATTCCCGGCCTGACGGCCAGCCTGCAACTGACCCAACGTCCCCGCAAACTCGCGCCACCCCGGTCGCGAGAGTCCCCTGCTGCGTATCCTCTCGCCATCCCGCGCATCGCAACTCCCGCATAGGGCCTTACGGGCCCTGTGCGGCGCCTGAAGACCGTCAGCCGGCCTCCCATCTACCCCAAGAGCCCAGGCCATCTCCCCTGTAGCTCCCTCACCCACCCCCTTCCGCTGTCCTCACGCCGTCCATCCGTGTCCTTCGGTGGATTCGGGGTAAGTTCCAGTGGATGCTCGCACTATGGACTCTGGGTGGTCGGTGGGGCTCCAGCGCTGCCTACGTCAGCGCCCACATCTCCATCTTCTTGCGATGGCTCTTCTCCTGGCGGAGGCATAGGCGCGCCATCGCTGTCGTCGGCTAAAGGCTCCTGCGATATGCGCTTTCTCACCGACACGAGGAACGCAACGACCGCCAGGATGAGTCGCAACGCAAACTCTACCGCTATGAGAAACAGCAGGTAGTAGAAGATGCTCTCTCGGTGGTCATTGGCCTCCTTCAGCGCCTCCAGGGACTCGGCAATCTTAAAGAAAGACGCATCAATTAGGAAGATCGCCAGAACCGCGAAGGGTAGTATCTTGGCCATGTCCCGGGACAGTTCTTCGTTGTAGTATGCGGCCAAGCGGATGGCGCTGACGGTGGCAAAGGCTATCAGCAAAATGTCCGAAAACGACCTGTCTTTCGAAAGGAGGGTCAGGATTAGCGTGAGGGCTGCGAACCAGAAGTAGGCGAACACCGGAAACAAGATAATGTACTTCGCGCCGTATAAGACGAGGTGGAAGAAGTCTCGCACCCACGGATAGCGCGACTCTTCATTCTTGGACAGGTCCAACTCAAACATGTCCCGGGAGGCAATGAATCGGTAGAACTTGAAAACAAAGAAGCCATATGCAGCCATGCCGAGGATATAGAACGCTGCAGGCCACAGCAATGTAAGGGCGTCATCAATATCTAACCCGTTAGGGAAGATGGCTTCAATATCCATGAATTCTATCTCCTATCCCGCGACCCGTGCAATGAGACGCGGCCTGCGGATAGTTAGGGGTAAGGGTCGGGACAAAGACGGGACTCCCAATACGTTCGTAAGCTGGCGATGGAGGGGCGTCGCTGTCCACACAGGCGTGGGCAACGGACGGTGAGTTCGCCGCATCTACCATTCCATCAGATCGGATTCGATGGTTTGACGCCCGTAATTCTATGAAAAGCTCACCATCTCGTCAACCAACAGCGCCCGGTCACCCGGGCCTTTAAATTGGGGATTGAGTTTGTCTCATAGACCGGTGGGCGAGCTGACTAACACCGGTGTGGGAGCGATGGGCCTCAAGAGAGGTCGGCCCGTCCAGTTCCACCGGCCGCTTGTCGGCCCCCAGAAAGGTCGGCTGCCTCTCTTAGTTCCATGGGGCCAAGGCCCAGCCCCAAGGGGCTTGGCCACTGCGCCATAGCTTGAGCAAGTTATGGGTCATCCCTGCCAGCGACCACTCACTCTGTGCAGCGCCCAACCCCCGTCTCATAAACCGTCGGAACCCCTGACCTTCCTTGACCTGTCCGAACACCGGCTCCACCAGTACACCCCGCTTCTTGTACAGAGCTCGGCCTCGCTTTGTCAGCAGCTTGCGCTCCATCCTGTCCCACGGGCTCAGTCCTTTTGGTATACGTCCTCGGGGACACCCCTTCTCCCGTAGCATCTTCCGCTGTTTCCAATCCTTGGTGGTGGCAATAAGAAGCTCAGGCATCTCTGGCCGGGAGCAAGCCCTGATGTTGGCCTCACTCCAGTACCCGGCATCGGCCAGGCCCGGACCGAAAGCTGGATGCCAATGTGGCTCGGGATGCTCGTGACAGTCCCCACCGGCAACCCGGAGTTCGCCGCCGTGCTCAAGGTGGTTCGCGCCCGGGGCCTGTGGCTCCGGTACCGCAGCTACCGCAGGAAGGGACGCATTGTGAGGGCTCTGCCATCGACGAAACCCGTGTAAAGTCTGCCAGTTCACTATAGAGCCTCTTCAGCCGATATTTCCCAGATGGAATCCAGTGCTTTCATAAACGCACCATGCTGGGATAGCGGAGACTATACGACCACTCCCTGATGTTGTCAATTGCCATCTGAAATGCTCCATTTAGCCTCATAGTGCCATTTAGCCACTTCGAACCACCCACAACGGCGCTAGACGGCTCTTTCAGGCCAAACTCATCCTACAAGTCGCGTACCTTGCCTTGAGCGACCTGAGTCTGATGACGATTCCTTTTGCCTACGCGTCTTGCTATCCAGGATTGAAACGAAGCCTGCCGATCTTTTCCAGCATTTCACCGAACATATCCCTACTCACCATCACCTCGGCAAGCTGGAACACGAGCCTCCTGGCATGACGCACCAAACGCCCGCCTGTCTTGATGAGTCTCGTCTGAACGCTTGTCAAAGACCAGCGCTTGATGGACTCAGGCAATGCGAGCCTCCTCAAGAAGTTACCCAGATTATAAGCCAGGATGAATAGCGAGAGTCTCACCTGATTAGCCACGAACTTATGACACGACAGCCTCGTCCAGTTCAGTGCGTATTTGCCTTCTTTTACCCACTGCTCTGCTGTGCCGCGGCCATTATAGAAGCTGACTATGCCCTTCGTCGGATAACTCAGGTTGGTGACTATGAATCCTACTCTGGGGAACAGTTCTCCCTGGTGCTACTCTACCTTGGCTATCACCCTCCGAGGAACATCCCAACTCTGAGCTTGGTAGGCGAAGTCATGATAGGAGACGATGGGCTTTCGGGAAGGGCACTCGGTAGGCCGTACCAACAGGTGCGCTATTTCCCGCTGAAGAACGTCATTCGCTGGAAGCCTTATGGCATAACCGATGCGTCTTGCCTCCATGTACTCGTAAAGCTCAGGCTTGGCAAAGGCGGCGTCGGCTCTAAACAGAAGCCTCACCGCCAGCTTCAGGTAGCGCTCCACGATAGGCTCGATGAATCCCTCCCACCCATCGGCGCTATGTACGTTGCCTGGCCTGAGCACTGCACCTTCACAGTCTCCGAACTGGTTGAAGCAGAACAGCGGATGATAGCACATGCACTCGAAGTGTCCATTGTAGGCTGCACCCTCCTGCTGACCATGTACCGGACTCTCTGAACTGTCGATGTCCAAGATAATACGCCGGTGGACTGTCTTGGCTACGCCACGTTTTACCCATTCTACATTCAGCTGCTCAAGGCCCTTGCGGTTATCCTTCTGAGTAAGCAACTCGGTCTCGAACCTACTCATGTCGCTGGTGCTGGCCGCCTTCCTGTCAGGGCCTTTCCAGCCAACGACTACTCTCATGGCTGGGTCTTGGGAAAGTCGATCGGCATCATTGGTGTCGTCGTATCCTGCGAGGCGGCTGTAGATTGATTGTCTCAACAGAGGGATTAACTTATGGAGAATGTTTTTACCGGTTCGGCCTTCCTTGAGGTATTCAGCGGATGAGTCGGTTAGTCCCAGGGCATCATCGAGTTCTCTGCATGCAAGTAATCCAGCGTCTGAGGTGAGAGTAACACCCCGAAACTCCAGGCGAACTTTGGAGTCGAAGTTGAGCTTGAGAGGGGTCTTTTCGCCGTCACCCATAAGGTGCCTCCAACTCGCTTACGTAATCAGAAGATGAAGCTAAATATATGGGTGTATTATAATCCTTTAACGCCTATGATAGCCGCAACATCGGCAGAATATTCACAGCAATCACATGATTACCAATCTTGGCTTCAGTCCATCTGGGTAATCCAGGCTCATAGCATGACCGTAGGGACCGACGGGGCCAACTTGCGATCCTATTGGGCTCCCGATATTTCGCACGAGCTGCCTGCCGCCTCGGACGATGAGTACGCCGAGGAGCTCCGGGAGATCTTTACCGAGGCGGTCCGTTGCCGGCTCCGGAGCGCCGATCCGGTGGGCTCCTTCTTGAGCGGTGGGCTGGACTCGTCGTCCGTCACCTGGGTGGCCCGGGATATACTCTCGACCGGCGGTGGAAGTCTTGAGACCTTCTCGGCCGTCTACCCCGACCTGCCCCAGTGCGACGAGCGGACCTATATCGATTCGGTTCTGGCTCAGAACAACGTCGAGCCGCACTTTGTGATCGGCGACGACCTGGGCCCTCTGACAGATCTCGAACGCGTCGTGTCGCATCAGGACGAGCCCTTCTACGCTCCCAACCTCTTCGCGCATTGGGGCGTGCTCGATGCCGTCGCCCGCCGGGGCGTCCGTACTGTCCTGGATGGCTTCGACGGCGACACGGCCCTGTCCCACGGCTTCGGCTATCTCGACGAACTGGCCCGGTCGGGACACTGGCTTCGCCTCGCCGAGGAGGCCAGAGGTCTTGCCAAGACGTTTGACGTCTCGCCGTGGGCGACCATCTGGAGCTACGGACAGGACTACGGAGTCGGCCGCGCTCTGACCAGGTCCGTCGGGTTCAAGACCGGCAGGCGGGTCGGGAGGGCGGTCCTCCGACACCTGAGTCGAGGTTCCCAGGGCGCTGCTCGGCGGGGCGGGCCGATGGACCTTCTCAACCCCGAGTTCGTCAACCGTACCACCTTGGCCGAACGGCATCGCGCCGGGCGGCGGGCGGAGCGCCGGCTCGGCCGGAGCGAAAGGGAGCAGCACGGCAGGAACGTCTCGCACGGCTTCCAACCGTTCGCTCTCGAGGTTCTCGACAGGGCCGCGGCGGCGTTCTCCATTGAGGTGCGCTACCCGTTCTGGGACAAGCGGCTCATCGAGTTCTGCCTCGCGCTGCCACCCCAGCAGAAGCTTCACAAGGGGTGGAGCAGAATGGTGATGCGCAGGGCCATGGCCGGTATTCTGCCCTCCGAGGTCCAATGGCGCCGCACCAAGTCGAACTTCTTCCCGAGCTTCGCCCGCGGACTGAAGCAGTTCCGGGGGAGGCGTCTGGACGATATCGTCGATGGCTCTCCTGGCTTCAAGGACTATGTCGATATCGGTGCGTTCCGTAAGGCGTTCCAACGCTCGGTATCTCTTGGCTCACAAGATGCCCCGGACAACGCCTTTGCGGTCTGGAGGGCGCTGGACCTGGCTCTATGGCTCCAGCACGACTATCAGGGCTCGACGGCCTCCAGGAAGGAGATGGCGACGGCCTGAAGACTGTTTTGCGGGAAGAATTGAGAGTGTTTCTCGGATAGGAAGACGAAAAGGAAAGGAAAGGAAGGGAGAAGATCATGAAGCACAAAGAGGACAAGAAGGTATACACGGCTCCGAAGCTAATCGTCCATGGAGACATCGAGACGGTCACAAAGGGGAGCGGCTCCGGACTCTACACGGATGCGGCCTTCCCGGCCAGGACGCCGATCAGCGAACTTACCTTCTCATAGTCGCCGGTCAGCGAACCTAGACGAACAACGAAGTTGCATACGTATCTAGCGTACGGACTCAGGGTGAGGTCTGCCCTCGTATTGCCGGAGCTGCTCGACACTACGGAGACGGACGACGACGTCTTGATCCGGGTCGGGAAGCTCAGCATGCCGGGTGCGGGCCACGCCATCGAGGGGTCGTACAGTCGCGTGGTCCCGGCCTGCGCCTACTTCTCTTGGGAGAAGGTCGGCGCGTTCCTCGTCGAGAACGGCCGCGAGATCACCGTCGACCCCGCCACAGGGGTGGATCCCGCCCTCTTGCGCCTCCCGCTTCTCGGGACCGTGATGGGCGCCCTGCTCCAGCAGCGTGGTCTGGCGGTGCTGCACGCCAGCGCCGTTGCCGTGAACGGCGGCGCGGTCGCCTTCGTGGGCGCCAAGGGCATGGGCAAGTCGACCATCGCGGCGACGCTCTACTCGATGGGGCACGCATCCCTGGCGGATGACGTGGTGGCCCTCGACCTCGGCGGTAGCCGAGGACCCATGGTGCTGCCCGCCTTTCCGAGCCTCAAGCTGTCGCCCGAGGCGGCAGCCAGGCTCGGCGAAGACACGGATCCGTCGCCCGGGCTGTCCTCGTTGGTCGGCAAGAGCTACCGCAGAACCCCGTCCGGGTTCCCGCTGGATACCGTGCCGCTGACGGCGATCTGTGTCCTCGGCAGTGGGCCCTCCCCAAGGATCGTCCCTCTCACCTCGCAGGCCGGGATGATCGAGCTGATCAGGCACTCGCTCCTCGCCCGCTTCGGCGAAGGCATGTTTCGCGACTGTCAGGAATCCCACTTCCTCCAGTGCGCCGACATCGCTCGTCAAGTACCCGTATATCGCCTGGTCCGCCCGCGCTCCCACCCACTGCTGGCGGTGACCGCGAGGCTGATAGAGGGGCGGTTTGACGGCCGCGGACAGCGCCGGGCGGCGGTGTGAGGACCGTTCGCGTTCGGTAGATCCCGGGCGCAGGCGCATGGTTCCGGAGCCAGGCGCCTACAGGTCGTAGTATGGTGAACCCCAGATCGAACAGCCCGTCACCTCAACTGTCGTCGCTCCTCCGGATCGTTCGCCTGGTCTGGGAGGCCGGCAGGGGCTACACCGTTGCCTGGGTCGTTCTTCTCGCGATCCAGGGACTCCTTCCCGCGGCCACCGTCTATCTGTCGCGCTTCCTTGTGGACGAGCTCGTAGACGCGATCAGGGCCGGGGCCTCCTGGGAGACCGCGAGCCCCGTTCTCCTCCTTGCCGGGCTGATGGCCGGCACGCTGCTCCTGACAGAGCTTCTGAGAGCCGCCCTCGAGTGGCTCCGGACCGCTCAAGCGGAACTGGTCCAGGACCACATAAGCGGACTGGTCCACGAGAAATCGGTGGCTCTTGATCTCGAATACTACGAGTCGGCCGAATTCCACGATCGCCTCGACCGGGCCCGCAGTGACGCCAACGACCGCTCACTCGCCCTGATTGAGGGAGCGGGGAGCCTCCTGCAAAACGGCATAACGCTCGTTGCGATGGCTGCCTTGCTGATACCCTACGGGGCCTGGCTGCCTCCGGTGCTGCTCGCCAGCACGCTTCCGGCCCTGTACGTGGTGGTCCGTTTCAACCGGCGACTCCACCACTGGTGGCGGGAGACGACCGCCGACAGACGCCGGACGAAATACTACGACACCATGCTGACCCACAGCGCCGCCGCCCCTGAGGTGAGGCTCCTGAGCCTCGGACCGCCCTTCCAGCTAGGGTTTAACCTGATCAGACGCCGGCTGCGGGGTGAGCGGCTGTCGCTCATCAGGCGCCAGAGTCTGGCCGGGCTGCTGGCCGGCGTCCTGTCGCTGCTCGTATCGGGCGCCGCGATGGCCTGGATGGTCTGGCGCGCTCTTCAGGGCCTGGTGACCCTCGGCGATCTCGTGCTGTTCTACCAGGCGTTTCAGCGGGGCCAGGGCCTGATGCGCTCTCTGCTCGGCAACCTGGGACAGATGTACTCCAACAGCGTGTTCGTCGGGGACTTGTTCGAGTTCCTGGGCCTGCGGCCGAAGATAAGCGAGCCGGATCGACCCGTATCCGCGCCGTCTCGACTGGTGAGCGGCATCGCGTTCCGGGGCGTCGCCTTCAGCTATCCCGGGAGCGACAATCCTGTGCTGAAGGACTTCGACCTGACGATACCCGCTGGCCGGACGACCGCGATCGTCGGACCCAACGGGGCCGGCAAGTCCACCCTGGGCAAGCTGTTATGCCGTCTCTACGATCCTGCCGACGGCGGAATCGAATTGGACGGGATCGACATCCGGGGGATCTCTACCGAGGAGCTCCGGCGCATGGTCACAGTGCTCTTCCAGTTTCCAGTGCAGTATCACGCGACGGCCGCGCAGAACATCGCCCTGGGCGACTCAGTCTCGGAGCCGGGCTCGGCAGACATCGAATCCGCCGCAAGGGCCGCCGGCATCCACGAGGTCCTCACCCGCCTTCCGCACGGCTACGATACGCTGCTCGGCAAGTGGTTCGCAGACGGCGTAGAGCTCAGCGGAGGGGAGTGGCAGCGGATCGCCCTGGCGAGAGCCTTCGTGAGACAGGCCCCGATCATGATCCTGGACGAGCCCACCAGCTTCATGGACTCATGGTCGGAGATCGAGTGGCTGGAGCGGTTCCGCGCACTCGCTGAAGGCCGCACGGCGATCATCATCACTCATCGCTTCACGACGGCGATGCGGGCGGACCTGATCTGCGTAATGAGTGACGGCCACGTCGTCGAGTCGGGCTCTCACAAGGACTTGCTCGCGAACGGCGGCCTCTACGCCCAGTCCTGGACTGCCCAGATGGAGGTCGCCGGAGGCCGCTCGAAGTCCGCCTTGCCTTCCCTTTAGACCCCTGGACCACCTCTCTAGAGAGACAGCGACCCCGCACCATTACGGGGCTCTCCCCGTTCTCTGACCGGATTCTAACCGCCGCCCGTCTCGCTCACGCCATCCCTTGCCCGCTTCCGTTGCCCTCGAAGGGAGGGGTGTAGACCTCGCGTCCCTGATGGACGTGGACGATCACGTCCTGGCGGGCGATGCCAATCGAGTCCACCAGCCGCTCGTCTACCGTGTCTATGAGCTCCTGGATTTGCTCCGAGGTCAGACTTTCGGACACGCTGAGTGTGGCGTGAACGACGGTGTTCGTGAAGTGCAGGTCGACCCGTCCGACTGTTGACTCGCCCTCGATCACCGTATAGCACTCGGAGTACGGAGTCCGGCACTCCCTCTCGAAGTAGAAGTTCGCCATAGACCATTCACCTATCCAGGCGGCCCGCCGCCTCGAGACTAGTCCCGGATCTGCCCCGTCCCCATTACCGTCCACTTGTAAGACGTGAGCTCTCGAAGGCCCATGGGTCCTCGGGCGTGGAGCTTGTTGGTGCTGATCGCCACCTCGGCGCCAAGGCCGAGCTGGCTCCCGTCGTTGAAGCGGGTGCTGGCGTTCACCAGGACGACACTGGAGTCGACCTCGTCGAGGAACCGCATGGCTGCCCCGTAGTCCTCGGTCACGATGGCGTCCGAGTGCCCTGAGCCGTGGCGCTCGATGTGCTCGAGGGCCTGGTCGAGCGAGTCCACGACCTTCACGGCGGCCCTCAGCGAAAGGAACTCAGTGCCCCAGTCCTCTTCTTCGGCTGGTGTGGTCCGTGCCCCGTTGGCGGGCCCGAGAATGCTCAACGCCCGCCGGTCGCAGCGCATCTCCACCCCGTCGGAACTCCATCTGCTGGCGACGCTGGGAAGGAAGCTGGGCGCAACCGCGGAGTGCACGATAAGCGTGTCCATCGCATTGCAGACGGAGGGTCGCTGGACCTTGGAATTGTACACGATCCCCACGGCCTTTTCCACGTCGGCCAACCTGTCCACGTAGACGTGGCAGACCCCGATCCCGCCCGTGATGGCGGGCATAGACGCCTCCGACGCGACACGCCGGATCAGCTCCGCTCCGCCGCGCGGGATCACCAGGTCGATGGTATCCTTCATGGCCAGCATCCGGCCGACAAGCGCGCGATCGGTCGATTCTATGAACTGCACGGCGTCCGGAGGAATCCCCACCTTCTCGATCGAGTCCCTGATGAGCGCGACGAGAGCCGTATTGGTGTTGATGGATTCGCGGCCGCCGCGCAGAATCACGGCGTTGCCGGACTTCAGGCACAGCATCGAGATGTCCACAGTGACGCCCGGGCGGCTCTCGTAGATCGCACCGATCACGCCGAGAGGCACCCTCCGCCGGCCTATCTGAAGACCGTTGGCCAGCGTGCGCGCGTCGAACGTCTCGCCCACCGGGTCGGGCAGCGACGCCACTACGCGTACGTCGTCCGCCAGCGCCCGGAGACGGTGTGGGTTCAAGTAAAGACGGTCCACGATCGACTCGGGAAGGTCGGCGGCACGCCCCGCGGTGCAGTCCCGCTCGTTCGCGGCCAGAAGCTGCTCCTCGCGCGCCTTCAGACCGTCGGCGACGCCGAGAAGGGCTCGATCCTTCACAGCGCTGGACAGTTTGGCCAGCGCGCGCGATGCGAGCCGCGCGGCTCGTCCCTTCTGCTCGAGCTCGCCAGACCCGTTGTCGGTTCCGGTCTTCATCTCGCCATCCTCGCAGACAAGAGGGTCACAGGACAACCATGTTGTTGCGGTGGACCACCTCGGCGCCGTACTGGTGACCCACAATAGCCTCGATGAGGCCGGACTTGCTTCCCTTGATCCTGGCCACGTCTTCGGAGCAGTAGTTCACTATCCCGGCCGCTATCTTATCGAGGTCCGGACCCACGACGGAGACGATGTCTCCGCGCTCGAACGAGCCACGAACGTCGGTGACCCCTGCCGGGAGCAGACTCCGGTTCGCGTCGACCACGGCGTCGACCGCACCCGCGTCCACCCGAATCTCGCCCTTGTTGGAGAGGCCGCTCATCATCCATCGCTTGCGGCTCTCCATCTTGCTGCTCGTCGCCGGGCACCGCGTGCCCACGCGCTCGCCGGCCGCCAGACGGGCTACTATGTCCTCTTCGCGACCACTCGCGATGGCCACGTCCGCACCCGAGGCCGCCGCCAGGGCTGCGGCCTGCAGCTTCGTCGCCATCCCTCCCTTGCCCTTCCCGTCGGACGGGCCGCTGGCCATCTGCGCGATACCGGGATCGAGGGGGTCCGCCGTCTCGATCAGCCTCGCCGTGGAGTCCAGGTGCGGGTCCGCCGTATACAGCCCCCTGACCTGCCCCAGCAGCATCAGGAGGTCGGCGTCGACGAGATTCGCGACCATCGCCGAGAGCATATCGTTGTCCTCGAAGTGCTCTCCCGCAAGCTCCTCGACGGCGACGACGTCGTTCTCGTTGACGATCGGCACGACCTTCAGCTCCAACAGGGCCAGAAGCGTGTTGCGGATGTTCAGGTAGCCGAGCCGGTCGGAGATGTCGCGGCGAGACAGCAAAGCCTGTGCGACGGTTACCCCCTTCGAGGCAAAGAGCTCCTCGTACGTGTGCATCAGGTGACCTTGCCCGACGGCCGCCAGCACCTGCCGAAACGGTACGTCCCGGTTCCCACGCGGTATCCCCAGCTCGTGCCGGCCAGCCGCCACCGCCCCGGAGGACACCAGGATCACCTCGGCGCCACCGGCATGCAGCCGAGCCACCTGCTCGACGAGGGCCAGCATCATCTTGCGATCGAGCTGGTCGTCACCGCCGGTCAGTAGCGCGGTCCCGGCCTTCACCACGATGCGGGCGTACCTCGGCGATGTCGGAGAGGTGGTGGGCTCAGCAGGGGAAGCCAGACGGCTCCGTTGGGATGGCATGGTGCCTCCGCGCGACGTGCCGTGGAGACGGCTGTCGGCGAGTCTCATTATACCAGTACGCCGCGGACCCCAACAACCGAAGGGGCCCTGCCTGGGTGGTGCCACCGGTGTCACGGTATGACTTCCGCGCCCGTGGGCAGCACCCCACTTCCGGGCGGTTGGACGGGAAGGAGAGCATCACAGGGAGGGAAGCGTCCGCGACACGGGACGAGCGAAAACTCCGAGAAAGCTGACCCACCACCCTGTTTCGAGGACCCGTGTGGTAAACTATACTTTGTACCAATCTAATATTTGGCAGAGAGAAGTCTAGAAAACACACGTAGACGAGCGGCGACTCAGCTCTACTATGGCGACCACGGGCGGGAGGTCCTGCTAGCGAGCAGGGCCTTCGGCTTGATCCCCCGGGGCCAGATGTGCAGGGTAGGGACGGCGAGGCGGCCTCAACCAGGGGTTCGTGCGTGGTGTCGTAGAGGGTTTTCGTGGTCACTAAGACAGGCACCTCCTTCGAAGATAGGGTCGGCCAGGTTCTCCTGGACGCCGAGTTCATAACCAACGAGCAGCTGGAACAGACCCAGGAGGCCACTCGGGAGAACGGAGAGAGCCTGCTGGACAACCTGGTCTCGATGGGCTTCGTAGCCCGCGAGACGCTGATGACCGTCCTCAGTTTTCAGCTACGTATCCCGGTCGCCGACCTCAAGCACGTCGGAGTGGACCCGGAGGCGGTCAAGCTCGTTCCCGAGGACCTCGCCCGGCAGCACAGGATTCTTCCCTACGGCTTCGACTCCGACGGATCGCTCCGGGTCGCCACCATAGCCCCCAACGACTTCCAGCTCTCCAACCAGCTCACCTCCATTACCGGGCGCCAGACAAAGTTCGCGCTCGCGCTTAGCGGCGGACTGGACGAGCTGATCGATCGCACATACGCGTCGATCTCTCTAGCTCCAGCGACAGCTCCTGACGCTTCACCGGCGCCAACAGCTGAGAAATCGGGCGGCGGTGCGTCGCTCGTCATCGGGTCCGCCTCACCCGAATCCAGCTCCGGAACCGGCCTCCTGGGACAGGACATCAGCCGCCTGCCGGCGACTCAGGCGGTCGAGATGGTCACGCTTCAGGCCGTGAAGCGGAGCGCGTCTGACATCCACCTCATGCCGACGTCCGACTCCAGCAACGTGCTGTTCCGGATCGACGGCTCCCTCCAGAAAATGGTCGTCTTCCCCCTTACGCTCCACGAAACCATGGTATCCAGGATCAAGGTCCTGGCCGACATGCACATATCGGAGTCACGCCGCCCCCAGGACGGAGGTTTCAGCCTCCAGTTCGGCGAAAAGAAGGTCGACTTCCGGGTGTCCAGCATCGGCACGACCTGGGGAGAGATGGTGGTAATCCGCGTCCTCGACCGCTCCGGAAGCGTTCTGACCCTGGAGGATGTGGGTCTGGAGTCCACCTCTCTGCACGTTTGGAGGCAGCTTCTCGGCCTCCCATTTGGCATGCTGCTGGTCTCCGGACCGACCGGGTCGGGCAAGACCACCACCCTCTACGCTTCGGTGACCAACCTTGCGACCGATCGGGGCAACATCATGACCGTCGAGGACCCGGTCGAGTACCGGATGCCCGACATGAACCAGATCGAGGTGAACCGAGCCGCGGGCGTCGACTTCGTCTCTGGGCTCAGGGCTATCATGCGCCTCGACCCCGATGTCATCCTGGTCGGCGAGATCAGGGACGCGGAAACGGCAAAGACCGCCGTCGACGCCGCGCTCACCGGCCACCTGGTACTCGCTTCGATCCACAGCAACGATGCCTCCGCTTCGCTGGTGCGCCTGCTGGACCTCGGCATCGAGCCCTACCTGGCCGGTACGGCGGTAGCCGGTGCGCTGGCCCAAAGGCTCGTTCGGAAGATCTGCCCCCACTGCAAGGTCGAGACCGAGCTCGGGGCGGCGGAGTCCATGGCGTACGAGTCCGAGATGGAAGACATCTCCGGCCCCTTCTGGACCGGCCAGGGGTGCAACTTCTGTGGCGGGACCGGCTATTCCGGCCGCGTCGGCGTTTTCGAGGTGCTGACCGCCACCGCCGAGCAGCGAAAACTCATTGCCGCGGGAGCCAGCGGGCAAGAGCTTCGAGCCCAGGCCCTGATCGATGGCATGATCCCCCTCCGGCGCGCCGGAATGCTTCTGGCGCAGCAGGGCATCACGACCGTGGAGGAGGTGCTGAGGAACGTCTTCTTCATCAGCTAGCGTCAGATGGTTGAGATCCCCTCCTCAGTCGCCGTTTTAGAGCACCAACAGATCCTCCATGGCAATCAAGTACCAGGCCTACACCCGGTTCGGGAAGAAGATCAAGGGCGTCCTCGACACAGACTCCGAGGAGCGTGCGTCGTATCTGCTTGAGCAGGACGACCTGCTGCCGTACACCCTCGAGCGGACTGTTACCCGCCGATCGCTCGTACAGCTCGCTCCCTCGCTGTTCCGCCCCCGCGCTACGGACGTCATCGACTTCACGCGACAGACCGCGGCACTCCTGAAATCCGGAATCTCGCTCCGCCGCGTGCTGACGGTTCAACGGGACGACGCCCGTAGCGCGGGCCTCAGGGAGACGCTCCGCGCCATCCTGGTGGACATCGAGGCGGGAGGACGGTTCTCGGACGCCATCGCTCGGCACCCAACGGTCTTCCCCAACTTCTACGTCAGCCTCATGCGCGTCGGCGAAGCCACGGGAGGGATCGCCCCCACTCTGCAGCAGCTGGCCGACGACCTGCTGCGACGAAAGGCCGTCATAGACAGGATCAAGAAGGCGCTTGTCTATCCCGTTATAACGCTCGTCGTCGCTATCGCGGCCGCCATCGTGCTCGTCACCTTCTCCCTGCCATCTCTGACCAGGCTTCTCAAGGACTCGAACGGGGTCCTGCCGTATACGACCAGAGCGCTCATAGCCGTCTCCGATTTTCTCCAGGCCAACATGGCTGCGGTCGCCTTACCTGTGGTCGGGACGTTCCTGCTGGGTATCGTCTTGATGCGGACGCCGTGGGGATCGAGACAGTGGGACCGGATTCTGCTCAGAATTCCGGTGGCCGGCAGCATAGCGGTGGGCGGCAACATGTTCTTCCTTGCGACCACGCTGGTCACCTTGCTCAGGGCCGGGGTATCGCCGATCGAGTCTCTTCGACTCGCTCAGGAGGGGATGAGCAACGCCGTCCTCAGGGAGAGCCTGGCCGCGGTGACGAGGGACGCCTCAGAGGGGGTCCGTTTGGCGGAGGCGTTTGCCAGGCAGCCGGCCTTTCCGCCGATCATCTCGCAGGCCATCTCCACCGGTGAGATGCGCGGCAACCTGTCTGACACCCTCGCCGGAATCGCGGAGTACTACCGCGACCGGACCGACCGGGCGCTTAGCGGGGCCACCGAGCTGATCCAGCCGGCCATCATCCTGCTGGTCGCGGGTCTGGTCGGATTCGTCGCGGTCGCAGTCGTGACGGGCATATATTCGACCATCGGTGCGATCAATTGACCGGGCCGCTTCGGGCCGGACCACGGTTCTTTGGACATCGTTCGCGTGGAAACGGGCGCGAGGACTGGAGGGCGGTCCCCAGAATCGACATCCTCGGCACCGGGACGGGCTGGCGGCTCCGCAGCGTCCTGCTGATGGGTTTGGTGATAGCCCTACTGGTCGAATCGCTGGTCGTGGTGTCCCTCTTCCGTGGGACGTCTTCCGCCCGGTCCGATGTCGAGGAGGCCACCCGGGCGCTCGAGGCTCTCGACGGACAGCTGGCCTACGAGGACACCTGGCTCGCCTCGCTCTACGAGCAGCTGGCCGCCCCTGATGATGCCGGACCAATGGACCAGAAGACGATCGCAGGGCGGATCGACTGGAGCGGTCCTCTCGCCGCTCTTTTCGGTACCGGTGGACAAAAGGTAAGACTCGCGTCGGTGGTGACGAATCCGGATGGTGTGATGGAGGTCCAGGGCATGGCCTCGAGCGTCGCTGCCATGGGCGACTTTCAGGAGAGGGTTCGAGCCGTGTCTGCCGTCCTCGAGCTACAGAGTCTGGCCTGGGAGGAGGACGGGTCGTCTCTCAGCTTCACCGCGCTGCTGAGGGCGCGCTAGAGACATGCTGCGATTGACGGCCAAGAACATTCTTCACCCTGAGGCGGTGGCAGCGGTGCTGGCACTCGCCTTGCTGGCTGCCGGGGCATACCTGTTCCAGGAGCGGGCGGACGCCCTGACCGAGGCGGAGGACATAAACGGACAGGTCGCGGCCACCCGAGCCATGATCGCCGCTCTGCAGGAAGAGGGGGCGAAAATAGACTCCCGCGTGGTGCGCGCGGCGCTCGACTCTGAGCCACTCCCGCTTCCGTCCGCCGGCGAAGCCCTCGATCTGAGCTCCCGGCTCACGGCGTACTTCACCGAAGCGGGACTCCAGGTCGGCACCTACTCCACCGGCCGGGAGTTCGCCGATCTTGCCGGCTCCCGGTACCCGGCGATCGGCTTCGCGATCTCCGCCACGGGCGTCGCGCCCGGCCTGTTGGGAGTACTGGAGATCGTCCAGGAGATGCCGACGGCCTTCGTCCGAAACCTGGAGTTCGAGAGAGACCCGAATCTCTCGGACTGGTGGGTGATGAGCCTTGATCTGGTAGTTGTGTTTGGAGAGGGCTGATACGCCGATGACGATCCACCAGCCAGACGATAGCGGCGCGATCGCAGAGGCCGTTGGTGAGCCTGGAGAGAGGCTGCGGTTCGCGACCCCGGACGACGCCCGGCGTTCACAATTGCGGACTGCCCGCTGGTCGACCGGCCCAGACCCGCGTATGTCACGGGGCCGAGCGCGCGGCGCCTGGTTCGAGGAAGCCCGGCGGCAGGCCGTCGGGCTGCTCTCGCGACTCGGAAAAAAGGGCCTGAAATACCTGGGACTCGACGGCCCCAAAGCTGTAATCTCGTTAACTATCGAGCACGGGCTCGTCAAGCTCGTCGTGTCGAGGGGCCTCGAAGTCCTGGAGTACCGGGTCGTCGTCGCCAACCCCAAGTTCTTCAAGGAGGGTCTGGTGAGCGAGCCGAGGCGCATGGCCAACGTGCTTCGAAGGGCTCTGGCCGAGCTGACCACGGAAGAAGGACCGGTGGTGGGGGCTGTCCCCGGCTACCAGTCCAGCCTCCAGAGCCTCAGCCTACCCCGAGCTCGTGGGATGGACCCCAGCGTCGTCATTCCGCGAGAGGCCCGCAGAAGGATGGGAGTCTCGGCCGAAAGGTCCCACCTGGTCTGGCATCGCCTGGTGGACGGCATCGGCGTCACCAACTGGCTTGTTCTCTCGGCATCCAGGCGCTCGGTGGCCTCGATCTCGACGATGGCCGGGACCGCCGGCCTGCGGGTCCACTCGTTCGAGCTGCGGCCGTTTGCCCTGGCGCGGGCCGTCGACCAGCCAGAGG